>NZ_CP192051.1:4800000-7542796 GCF_050942445.1 Kribbella sp. CA-247076
GGTTCATCGCGACATCGCCTCCTTGGCCGCGGGCAGGGTCAACTCGAAGCGGGCCCCGGGACCGGGCACCAGCCGTACCTCACCATCATGCGCCTGCGCGATCGACCGGACGATCGCCAGCCCGAGCCCGGCGCCGTCGGTCCGGCGCTGGTCGTTGCCCCGGGCAAACCTCTCGAAGATCCGCTCGCGGTCCGCCGTCGGCACCCCCGGGCCGGTGTCGGCGACCCACAACCGCGCGGTGCCGTCGGGGTCGAGGCGCGATCCCACCTCGATCCGGTCGCCGGGCCTCGTGTGCCGGACCGCGTTGGACACCAGCTGCATCAGCGCCTGGGTCAGCCGCTGGCCGTCGGCGACGATCGTCGCGTCGGCCGTTCCGGCGACCCGCCAGGACCGGTCCGCCAGCGGCCGGGCCTTCGCGACCACCTCGACCACGAGCTCGGTCAGGTTGACCTCGCCGACCTCCAGGAAGTCCGGCCGCTCGCTCTTCGCCAGCACCAGCAGGTCGTCGACCATCCGGTTCATCCGGGCCAACTCGTCCAGCACCAGGGCCTTCGTGTCCGCGCGGTCGTGCGGGTCCTCGCTCATCAGTTCCAGGTGACCGCGGATCACCGTGATCGGGGTCCGCAGCTCGTGCCCGGCGTTGTCGACGAACTCGCGCTGGGCGGTGAACGCGTCCTCCAGCCGGTCCAGCATCGTGTTGAACGTCCCGGCCAACTGGGCCACGTCGTCGTTGCCGACGACCTCGATCCGGCGTCGCAGGTCGGTCTCGCTGATCCGCTCCGCGGTCGTCCGCAGCTGACGGATCGGCGCGAGCACCCGCCCGGTCACCAGCCAGCACGCACCCGCGGCGAGCACCAGCGTGATCGCGCCGATCAGCACCAGCGCCCGGGCCGCGGCCATCGACGGCTCGGCGATGACGTCGCGGAACTCGAGGACCACCAGGTGCGCGCGGTCCGGCTGCGACCCGACCCGCACCGGGATGACGCCGTACCGGACCTTGCCGGCGGGGCTGTCGACCCAGCCGTACGACGGTTCGGTCGCGTCGGCGGCCCGTCGGACGAAGGCCGCGTCGGTGTCGAGCCGGGCGGGTGGCGTGCCCTGGCTGCGGTGGTCCTCGCGGCCGCCGACGATGGTGAAGAACGCCTCCGAGTCGTCCGGCAGGTTGCTCTGCAGCCAGCGGTCGAGCAGGGCCTCGGAGCGGGTGAAGGTGGCGGCCTCCGGGGACCTCGCGAACGCGCGGAACTTGTTCGCCTCGTGGGTGAGCTCGTCGTCCGCGGCCGCGTCGGCGCGGGCCGCCAGCACCTGCCAGGTGAGCACGACCAGCGCGGACAGGGCGAGCGCGAGGACGCCGAACATCCAGCCGATGATCCGCACCCGCGCACTGACCACCGGCCGCAGCCGGCCATCACCCATCGTCGTCGTCCGGCTCGTCCGCCCCGTCGTCGTCATCGTCTTCCCCCGCGGTCGGCGCCGCCGGCGGCGAGACCGGCTCGGCCCCGGTGGTGCCGGTCGTGGCCGTTGACTTCACCGGCGTCGTGGCCGTGGGCTTCCCTGGCGTCGTGGACGTCGTGGGCGACGGGGTCGGCGTACGCGTCGGCGTCGGGATCGGTGAACTGGACGACGCGGGGACGACGACGGTGTCGCCGAGCTCGGGTGAGGACCGGTCGGCCAGGAAGCGAGGCAGCAGCAACCCGGCCACCACCAGCAACCCGGCGACGACCCCGTACACCACCCGTGGAGACCGCATCCTCAGAGCCTGCGACCCCTACCGGAGATTCGCATGAGCGGAAGATTACAGAATTCTCATCTTCGCGCCGGTCACCACGACAGCGGCAGGCACGCCAGGCGGGCGCCGGCCGCACCATGGTGGTCGGTGGGCTTCTCATGAATCACGATCGAGCGGTTGCCCGGAAGCGGGGTGAACGGTACGACGGTCAGCGCGTTGCCGGCGCCGGACGGGCTGACGGTGAAGTCGAGCCACACCTCGGTGCTCGGATTCACCCGCGGCGGGACCTTTCCGGCGACCGTGTCGGTGTTGTAGTGCGGACCCGCGGCCGCACCGTCCCCGGCAACGCACGGGCCGGCATGCAGGTGTGCGCCGAAGGCCCGTCCCGCGACCGTCCGCCCGATCCCCCGCACCTGCAGGATCGCCAGCGTGGACTGACCCCGCGACACCAGCACCGCCAGACCCCGCGCCCGGTCGAACGGTCCGTCCGCGGCCGGGGTCAGATCCCGCAGCCGGTCGTGGGCGGTCACCACATCCGCTGCTGCCGTGGCGGCCGGTGAGTGCGTCGGCACCGCCGCCGAAGATGAGGCCGCCGCAGGTGCGGTCGTGGCGGTCAGCAGGACGATTGATGCCGCGAGCGCGCGGCGAACGATTGCTGCCATGACTCCCTCGAGCTCCGTACGAACCGGTCGACCGTCGCGGGCGGGTGACAGCTCAGCACTCAGCGTAGCGGCCCCTCAGTTCGTGCATGAGGCCGGCTACGAGCGGGTCCACTTCTGGTGGTCGGCGTTGTTGCAGTGCCAGACGTCGACCGCCGTACCGTTGCCCGTCCCACCGCCGACGGCGTTCAGACAGAGGTCGGGGCTCGCGACGCTGGTGATGGTGAGGTCGGCGTTCAGGTTCCAGGCCTGGTTGGGCGCGCCGGTGCAGGTCTCGATGGTGACCGGGCTGCCCGCGGCGCCGGCGGTCATGCACTTGTCGCCGTAGACGGTGAGTTGCCGGTCGGCCGTGTAGTTCCACGACTGGTTGCCGCCGTTGTTGCAGTCCCACAGGTCCAGCGCCGTACCGGGTGCGGTGGAGAAGCCGGGGACGTCGACGCACCGGTTGCTGGCCATACCGCGGATCGGCTCGCCCGGCGGCGCCGGCGGCAGGTCGTTGCTCGGCTCCTCCCGCAACAGGCCCCAGCCCCACCACAGCTGGGCCAGACCGCTCTCGCTGTTGACCTCCAGGTCCTTCGGACCGACCTGGGTCGTCATCGAGTACGAGTCGCCGGTGCGCAGGCCGGGCCAGTAGACGATGCCCATCCGCTGCTCGCGCGCGACCTGCGTGAGCGCTGCGAAGTACGACGTGTAGACGTTGCCCTCGTGGTTGCCGTAGTTCAGCCCGATCGTCATCGGCGAGCCGGCCTCGTCGATGATCGTCCGCCAGCCGTAGTCGCCGATCCGCGGGCGCAGGTTCGCCAGCCAGGCCGCCTCGTTCTCGTCGGACGCCCAGAACCCGTAGAAGTGCAACGAGAGCAGCGTGCCCTTGAGTTCGGGGGCCGCGCCGACACCGGTGACGTCGTCGTTGTAGCCGGTGCCGGAGATGACGATCCGGCCGCGCGGGACCCGGCGGTGGTCGGCGATCCAGGACGAGGTGAGCGACACCCACTCGTCCAGCGAGTAGCCGAACGGCTCGTTCATCGGCTCGAAGTACACGCGCGGGTTCCTCCCGTACGCCTTCACCACCGTGTCCCACATGGCGGCATACTTCACCGGGTCGTCGACCCGGCCGTCCTTGGCGTTGTCGGCCTCCCAGTAGCTGAGGATGACCTTGAACCTGTTCGCCACCGAGGCGTCGATCGCCGCGCGGTACGACGCCCACCAGTCGGTGCCGACGCTGGACGGGTTGATCGGCAGCCGGATCGTGTTCGCCTTCAGCTCCTTGCGGAACTCACCGACGATGCCGGTGGCCTTCCGGTACGTCGTCGCGTACGAGTCCGCCGTACTCAAGCCGGACGGGACCACCTCGTCGTCGGCGTAGTTGTCCCGCGGGTCCGCCCAGTTCACGCCACGGAACTCACTGGTCCCGCGCGTCGACTGACCGGCTGCGCCCGCCGACTCGATGGCGGTGCTCGTCGACGCTCCGGCCGGCGCGGTCAAGGCCGGCGCGGTCAGCGCCCCGGCGATGGCGGTCACGGCGCAAGCGGCCACGGCAAGACGTCCAAGAAGTGATCTCACGCGGCGATGTTCACGTAAACATCCGCTGACGTCAACGGATGGTGTTTGCGTCAACATCAACTGTGACCGGCGTCACACCACCTCAGCCGACGCGGACACCGGTGATGGCGAAGCGCTCGACGTCCTGCACGTGGCCGCCGGTGGAAGCGACGATCGTGGCCGACCCGGCCTTGGCACCGCGGAAGCTCAGTCGGGTCGACCACGGTTGCCGCTCACCGCCACCCGGGACGCAGCAGGCAGTACCGAGCGGCCGCTCGGAGCCGGCTTGCCGGACGTCGACCCGGATCGATTCGTCGACGCCGGTGATCCGGCCGCCGGCGGTGATCGGTGAGCTCACGCGCGCGCCGTACCGCGGCCGCTCGAGGGTGAGCAGCGTGTCGGCCGTGCCGACCACCTCCCACGGCGCGTCCGGGCCCTGGCCGATGCGGACCAGGTGGATCACCGCGGCGACACTCGCCGGGCCCTCGGCGGACGCGTACCCGACGGAGATCCGCGCGTCGTCGCCCTTGATCGTGCGGCCGATCACCCGGTCGATCTCGGTGAAGCCCAGGAAGCCCGTGGTGAAGGACAACGCGGTCTGCTCCGCGTCCAGATGCCATGCCTGGCCGCCACCGTCGCGGTGGCTGCGCTGCCACGCGGCGGCCTCCGCGACCGAGGCGAACGGCCACAACGGCTGGTACCGGAACGTCGGCGAGGGACTCGGCGGCGCCTGCCTGGTCGGCGAGGGCTCCGGCGGTGCCGGCGAGGAGGACGTCGTTTCCGACGGCTGGCTGGAAGCCGTCGACGTGGCCGCCTGACCCGGCAGCGGTACGGCGCCTTGCCCGGTCGAGGCCGGGTCACCGCCGAAGTACAGGACGCCGAGACCGGCCAGCAGCGCGGACAGCAGCGTCAGCACCACAGCGCCCGCGATGATCGCGCCCGGCCGCATCCGCCGTCGCCGCTCCTGCTCCGGGCCGCCCGTTGCCATCTGACCAGCCTCCCCCAACTACCTCTATTAGACCGCTACTTCACCCGCACGAGCTCCAACCGCAACCACTTCGCCAAGTCTTCGAGCTCGCGCCGGACGGCGGCCGCCAGGCTCTTGCCGAACGGTTCGTCCTCGTGGATCGCGTCCACCCGCAGGACGCCGGCCTTGCGGTCCGAGGTCGCGTCCACCTTCCCGACCAGCCGGTCGCCGTGCAGGATCGGCAGCGCGAAGTACCCCCAGCGGCGCTTGGCGACCGGCTTGTACATCTCCAACTGGTAGTCGAACTCGAAGATCTCCGCCAGCCGCTTGCGGTCGTAGACGAGCCGGTCCAGCGGCGAGAGCAGCGCCGTACGACCGGTGAAGGGCTGACCGAGCAGGGCCGGATCGACCCGCCACTGGCCGCGGACGCCCTCGACCACGGCCGACTCCCCCGCCGGTCCGACGTCGAGCGGCTCGCCCGGACAGGCCGGGCCCTTGGCGCGCGCGATCCCGAGTGATCGCAGGCGCTGCTCGTCGCGGATGCGTCGGGCCTCCTCGACCGGGACGGCCGGCTCGTCGGGGTAGATGCGCGAGGCGAGGTCCCACAGGCGGTCGCGGCCGTCGCGACCGGCGACCGCGACCTCGCCGCGCTGCAGCATGAACTCGAGCAGCTGGGAGACGTTGCGGTTGTTGGTCCAGCCGGACGACTTCCACGGCACCACGCAGGTGTCCGGGAGCTCGCGCATCACCAGCGGGCCGTCCTGCCGGAGTCGTTCGAGGATGTCGAGACGGCAGCCTTCGTTCGCCTTCACCCAGTCCCGGCGGTACTCCTGCCAGTCGAGCAGCGGTCCGTTCCCGGGCCACTCCGCCATCTCCGCGCGGAACAGCCTCAGGCTCTCGCTCGGCCGCACGAACCCGCGCAACTCCAGCAGAGCCTGCGTCTCCAGCGCCTCGACCAACTCACTCGGCGAGTACGACGACCCGAGCCGGCTCCACGCGACCAGGTCCGCATTCGGTGCCACGGCGGCGGTCTGGTCGTACTGCACGACCGTCAGCCGCCGTACTACGTCGAACAGGTCCTCGGGCCGCTCTCCGTCCAGCGCCTGTGCCCGGACGGCGATCCGCCGGGCATCCCGCCGCGAAAGCTTGTGCACATGCCGAGGCTAAGGCACCGGGCGGCGGTTGAGGCATCCTGGGAAAGGGTGAGGGGAGGTCGGCGGTGGTCAAGGAGAACGCGGTCAGGGTGGCCCTGCTGCTCGCGGCCGGGCGCGGCCAACGGATGCGGTCGGCCCGGCCGAAGGTGCTGCGCCGCGTCGGCGGCACCACTCTGCTGGAGCGCTCGGTCAGCGTGCTCCGGCGCGCCGGAGTCGAGCGGATCATCGTCGTCCTGGGTTACCGCAGCGACGAGGTGGTCGCCGCGATCGAGGACCGGGACCTGCCGGTTGAGGTGGTGGTCAACCCCGACTGGGAGAGCGGTACGGCGTCCTCGGTGCTCACCGGGCTCAGCCGGGTCGACGACCGGCGCTGCCTGGTGGTGATGGGTGACCACGTGTTCGAGGCGGACGACGTACGCCGCCTGATCGAGACGCCGGCCGGGAACGTGGCAGCCGTCGACCGCTCCGGTCAGCCCGCCATCGCGCAGAACGGCACCCGGCCGAACCGGGTCCGCCTGCGCGACGACGGGTCGGTGGCCGGTCTGGGCCCCGATCTGGAGGAGTACGACGCGGTGGACGCCGGCCTGGCCGTGGTCGACGTCCAGGACGTGCTGCTCGTGACCTATCGCGAGCGGGAGTCGTGGCTGGAGGTCCGGCAGCAACTGCTCGCGCACGGGTGCGAGATGCAGTCGCGGGAGGTGCAAGGGCTGTGGGCCGACGTGGACACGCCGGAGTCGGTCCGGGCGCTCGAGCGGTCGATGTGGCGTCGCTACGGCCCGAAGCCTACGGACGGCGTGATCGCCCGGGTCTTCAACCGGCGCATCTCCGGACCACTGACCCGTCTGCTGCTGCGGACTCGGCTCTCCCCGGACGTGGCCACTGCTTTGGCCTTTGCGGTCACGCTCATCGCCGCGGGTTTGGTAGCGACGGGTGAGACCTGGTTGACGGTCGCCGGCGGTCTGGGCGTCCTACTCGGGTCCGCACTCGACGGCGTCGACGGTGAGCTGGCTCGTGTCAGCGCGAGAGCCTCCCGACACGGCGCCACACTGGACACGCTGCTCGACCGGTACGCCGATCTGGCTGTCGTGCTCGCGCTCGTGCTGGCGAGCGGCGGGACCAGGATCGCGTGGGGCTGGGGGTTCGCCGCGGCGGTCGGCTGTCTGCTGATCTCGTACGTCCACGCGGTCGGGCGGGACACCGACGTACGACTGCTGTTCCGGCGCGAGTTCCGGCTGCTGATCTTCGCGATCGCGGCGATCGCCGGCGTCCCGCTGTGGGGTCTGATCGTCGTCGCGATCGCCGCGAACGTCGACGCAGTCCGGGGTGTGGTGCTGCTCGTCCGCGCCGTGCCGTAAGCCTTGTCGATGCCCTAGCCGCCGAGGCCGTTCTGGGCGAGGGCGGAGCGTGGCTCGCGACCCGGCGGCTGGGTGGGCCGTGGCAGCAGCGGGGTGCGTTTAGTGAGCGGGCGCGTCAACGGGGTCTCGGGTGTGACGGTGACCGGCTCGCCGGCGTGCTTGAAGGAGATGCTGCAGTCGGCGCCGTCGTGCACGGTGTAGGTCACCTCGAGCTCGCTGATGTCCACCTTCAGCCGCGCGGTCCGCCAGCGGATGGAGAACACCAGCCGGGACATGCCCTGCGGCAGCGCCGGATCGAAGCACAGGCAGCCGTCGCGCTCCCGCAGCCCGCCGAAGCCGGCGACGAGTGCGGTCCACGCGCCGGCGAGCGAGGCCATGTGCAGGCCGTCGCCGGTGTTGTGGTGCAGGTTCCGCATGTCGATCAGCGCGGCCTCGTAGGCGTAGTCGTAGGCGAGATCCAGGTGCCCGACCTCGGCCGCCATCACCGCCTGGACGCACGCCGACAGGGACGAGTCGCGGACGGTCAGGCGCTCGTAGTAGTCGAAGTTGCGCGCCTTCTCCTCGGCCGTGAACGCGTCACCGCACCAGTACGTCGCCAGCATCAGGTCGGCCTGCTTGATCACCTGCTTGCGGTACAGCTGGAAGTACGGCGCGTGCAGCATCAACGGGTACTTGCCCTTGTACCCCTCGAAGTCCCACTCGGCGTACCCGGTGAACCCCTCCGACTGCGGGTGGACGCCGAGCTCCTCGTCGTACGGGATGTGAACCGCGGCCGCCGCGTCCCGCCAGCTCGCCTCCTCCTCGCGGTCGACGCCGAGCGCGCGGGCCCGGGCCGGGTGCTTCACCGACACCTCGGCCGCCGCCCGCAGGTTCCGCGCGGCCATCAGGTTCGTGAAGACGTTGTCGTCGGCAACCGCGCTGTACTCGTCCGGCCCGGTCACGCCCGGCAGGTGCCAGCGGCCGTGCCGGTCGTGGTGGCCGAGCGACATCCACAACCGGGCCGTCTCGACCAGGAGCTCCAGCCCGACTTCCTCGAGGAACTCCTCGTCCGCGGTCGCGGTGTAGTACCGCATCACCGCCTCGGCGATGTCGGCGTTCAGGTGGAAGGCCGCCGTCCCCGCGGGCCAGTAGCCGGAGCACTCCTGGCCGCGGATCGTCCGCCACGGGAACGCGGCGCCCTTCAGGCCGAGGACGGCGGCCCGCTCCTTGGCCTGGTCGAGGATCGAGTGCCGCCAGCGCAGCGCGTCCGCGGCGGCGTGCGGCATGGTGTAGTTCAGCACCGGCAGGACGAAGCCCTCGGTGTCCCAGAACGTGTGACCGTCGTACCCGGCACCGGTCAGGCCCTTCGACGGGATCGCCCGGCGCTCGGCCCGGGCGCCGGCCTGCAGTACGTGGAAGAGCGCGAACCGGGCCGCCTGCTGCAGCTCGGGGTGGCCGTGCACCTCGACGTCGGCGCCGTCCCAGAAGTCGTCCAGGAACTCGGTCTGCTGCTTGGTGAGCCCGTCCCAGCCGGAGAAGCGCGCACTGGCCAGCGCGGCCGCCACCTGGTCGCGGATCGCCGTCTCGGTCCGCAGGCTCGACCAGCCGTAGGCGAGGTACTTCACCACCCGCAGGGTCTCCCCCGGCTGCAACTGGCAGATCACCGTCGAGCGGGCCCAGTCCTCCCGGACGTCCCGGTCCAGCGCGTAGCGCACCGACGTGTCCACCTCGTGCACCATCGCGGCCGCCATCAACTGCCGGCTGCGGGTGGTCCGGTGGATCAGGACGATGCCGTTCTCGCCGCCGTCGTGGCTGACCGGCTTGAGCGGGTTGTCCAGCACCGCCGCGACCCGGGGGTCGTCGGACAGCTTCGGCTGCGACTCGTTGGCGACCAGCTCGGACTGGATCACGAACCGGGCCGGCTGGTCGATCGGCTCGACGACGTACTCGATCGCGGCGACCGCGCGCTGGGTCAGCGACACCAGCCGGCGGCTGCGGACCCGGATCCGCTTGCCGCCCGGCGAGGTCCAGTCCACGTCGCGCTCGAGCAGGCCGGTGCGGAAGTCGAGCGTGCGCTCGTGGTGGCTCAGGTAGCCGTAGCGGATGTCGAACGGCGAGTCGTCCACCAGCAGCCGGATCAGCTTGCCGTTGGTGACGTCGACCAGCGTCTGGCCGGACTCGGGGTAGCCGTAGCCGGCCTCGGCGTACGGCAGCGGGCGCTGCTCGTAGAACGAGTTCAGGTAGGTGCCCGGGATCGCGTACGGCTCGCCCTCGTCCAGGTTGCCGCGCAGGCCGATGTGTCCGTTGGACAACGCGAACAGCGACTCCGACTGGGCCAGCTTGTCGAGTTGCAGCCGGGTCTCCCGCAGCCGCCACGGCTCGATCGGATGGTGCCCGCGGTCGATCATCGGTCCTCCCCGAGCAGCTCGGCCAGATCCCGGACGACGATGTCGGCACCGTGCGCCTTGAGCTCGTCGGCCTGGCCGACGCGGTCGACGCCGACCACGAAGCCGAAGGCCCCGGCGCGTCCCGCGGCCACCCCGGCCAGCGCGTCCTCGAACACCGCGGCCTCGGCCGGATCGACGCCGAACAGCTGCGCCGCCCGCAGGAACGTGTCCGGGGCCGGCTTGCCGAGCAGTCCCTCGGTCCGGATCGTCACCCCGTCGACCACTTCCTCGATGTACGGCGCCAGTCCGGTGACGTCGAGCACCTCGCGGGTGTTGGCGCTCGAGGACACCACGGCTCGCCGGAGACCGGCCTGCTCGGTGGCCTGCAGGTACCGCCGCGAGCCCTCGAACACCTCGACGCCCTGGGTCCGGATCCGTCGCTGCACGGCCTCGTTCTTCCGGTTGCCGAGACCATTGACCGTCTCCACGTTCGGTGGGTCGTCCGGGCTGCCGTCCGGCAACCGGATCCCGCGGGCCGCCAGGCAGTCCCGCACCCCGTCCACCCGCGGCTTGCCGTCGACCTTCTCGTCGTACTCCGTCCGCGCGTCGAACGGCCGGAACGCCGTGCCGTGCTCGGCGGAGTACTTCTGGAAGAACTCGTCGAACATCTCCTTCCAGGCGGCCGCGTGCACCGCCGCGGTGTTCGTCAGCACACCGTCCAGATCGAACAAGCAGGCCCTGATTCCCGCCGGCAGTCCCAACATGTCTCCAGACTAGGTGGTCAAGCTGTCCGGAAGGCCGAAGGCGGGGAAACGGGAGTAGCCGAAGGTGGTGATCTCGGCGATCCGGCCGTCACGGAACCGCAGTACGTCGAGCTTGAACGCCCGGAACACGGTGTCGCCCGGCCGGCGCAGGTAGCTGGCCGCGGCGGGCAGCCGGTTCGCCGACGTCGGCACCAGCCGCCAGTCGCCGTCGCGGTCCGGACCGAACGCCCGCTCCAGCAGCGGCCGCAGCCCGTCGAGGCCCGTGAAGGCGAGCTGGTCGGGCGGCATCGAGATGCGGATGTCCTCGGCGGCGATCGCGATCGCCGCCGCGGCGTCACAGCGCTCGTGCGCGTCGATGAATCTGTTCAGCAACTCCCGTTCCTCCGCGGTCGGTCGCTGCGCACTCCAGTCGGTACGCCGGGCCGGTAGGCGTTGCTGCATCGTCGCCCGGGCGCGCTGCAGTGCGCTGTTCGCCGCCGGCACGCTCGTCCCGAGCAGCTCGGCGGTGTCGATCGCGGACCAGCCGAGCACGTCCCGGGCGATCAGCGCGGCCCGCTGCCGCGGCGGCAGCGACTGCATCGCGACCAGGAACGCGAGCTCGATCGTCTCCCGGTCCACGGCCACCGCGTCCGGCTGATCGGTGGGCGGCGCGAGCTCGTCGAGCAGTTGGTCCGGGTACGGCTGCAGCCACACCATCTCCCCCGGAGCAGCGGCCTGCCTCCGGGCGTGCCGGCGGGCCGCGTCCAGGCAGACGTTGGTGGCGATCCGGTAGAGCCAGGCGCGGAAGTACGTCCGGCCGTCGTACCCGTCCCGTCCGCGCCAGGCCCGCAGCAGGGTCTCCTGGACGGCGTCCTCCGCGTCGTCGAAGGACGCCAGCATCCGGTAGCAGTGCACGTGCAACTCGCGCCGGTGCCGGCCGGCGAGGCCGGCGAACGCGGCCTCGTCGCCCGCGAACGCCGCCTCCTCCAGTGTGGTCACAGCCGGGCCGGGTTGGTCTGGCGAACCTCCTGGACCGTCCAGCCGTTGCCGTCGGGGTCCTGGAAGTTCAGGAACGTGCCGTAGTCGGGCCGGTCCGGGTGGACGCCGGGCTGCTGCCCCTCGGCGGTGAAGTGGAACGGCTCGCTCACCTCGACACCACGCTCGACCAGCTCGGCGCGGGCCGCCTCGATGTCGTTCACCACCAGGTGCGTGCCCTGGTAGGTCCCCGGAGGCGCCGTGGTCAGCCCGGTGCCGATGGTGATCGAGCACGCCGAGCCCGGCGGGGTCAGCTGCACCACCCGGAACGAGTCGCCGGCGCTGTGATCGACGTCCTCGCGGAAGCCGAGCTGCTCGGTGTAGAACTTCTTGGCCCGGTCCACGTCCGACACCGGGACGATGACGAGTTCGAGTTTCCAGTCCATTTGCGGCCTCCCGCGGTTCGGGTCGGTCACAGTCTGACCGACGCTGTTGTCAGGTGAAACGACCGCGCCGCCCGAAACTCATCGGTGCATCGATGACTGTCCGGATGCCTGATGCTGGTGCCTATGACCTCAGCGACGACCGCAAGGCCCAATCTGGTGTTCGTCATGTCCGACGACCACGCCGCGCACGCGATCTCGGCGTACGGCAGCACGGTGAACCGGACCCCGCAGCTGGACCGGCTGGCCGCCGAGGGGGTCCGGATGGACGCGACCTACTGCACGAACTCGATCTGCTCGCCGTCGCGGGCGTCCATATTGACCGGGACCTACAGCCACGTGAACGGCGTCGCGTCGATCTTCACCGAGATCGACTACCGGGTCCCGACGTTCGCCGAGGTGCTCCACGACACCGGGTACCAGACCGCGCTGTTCGGCAAGTGGCACCTGGGCGAGCGGGCCGAGTCGGCGCCCCGGCACTTCGACGCGTGGAAGGTCTTCCCCGGCCAGGGCGCGTACGTCGACCCGGTGATGATCGGCCCGGACGGGGCCGGGACCGTGCCCGGGTACGCGACCGACATCGTCACCGACCAGAGCATCGACTGGCTCCGGGACCGCGACCCGGACCGGCCGTTCGTGCTGCTCGTGCACCACAAGGCGCCGCACCGGCCGTGGGTGCCGGACGAGAAGCACAAGGAGCTGTACCCGCTCGGTTCGATCCCGGAGCCGAGCACGCTGTTCGACGACCACAGCACCCGGAGCCAGGCCGTCCGCGGCGTCCGGATGTCCGTCGCCGACGACCTCAGCTCCGACGAGCTCGGCGAGGACCTGCCCGCCGAGCTGCGCGGGCCGGAGAACCGGGTCGAGCGGATGCGGTGGAAGTACCAGCGCTACCTGCGCGACTACCTGCAGTGCGTGCAGTCGATCGACGACAACGTCGGCCGGCTGCTCGACGTCCTGGACGCCGAAGGCCTGACCGAGTCGACCATGGTCGTCTACACCTCGGACCAAGGGTTCTTCCTCGGTGACCACGGGTGGTTCGACAAGCGGCTGATGTTCGACGAGTCGCTGCAGATGCCGATGCTGATCCGCTGGCCGTCGGTGATCCCGGCGGGCAGCACGTGCGACGCGATGGTCACCAACGTCGACTTCGCCGCGACCTTCCTCGACCTGGCCGGCCTGGACCCCGCGACCGCCTTGCCGACCTCCCAGGGCCGCAGCTTCCTGCCGTTGCTGCGCGGCGACCAGGTCGACGACTGGCCCGACGCCGTCTACTACCGCTACTGGGAGCACGACGACCCGATCCACCATGCGCCCGCGCACTACGGCGTACGGACGGCCGACTTCAAGCTGATCCACTACTACGGCGCCGGTCTCGGCGTACCGGGGTCGTCGGAGCGGTTGTTCGAGGCCGAGTGGGAGCTGTACGACCTCCGCACCGACCCCGAGGAGTTGGTCAACGTCGCCGACGACCCGGCGTACGCCGACGTCCGCGCGCGGCTGACCACCAGGCTCGCCGAACTGCAACACCAGTACGCCGACCAGCCCTACGCCGGCCCGGACACGCCACACCCCACCTGGTCCTGGGCCGACGAGAAGTCCCTGCAGGACGTCGCGGCGTACACCAGCACCCTCCGCTCGGACGCGTGACCGCCGGGGCCGAAGGGTCCCGGGTGGGTTGGGACCTTCGGCCCTGGTTGGGGGTGTTCGCGGGGTGGTTCGATCGGTGCGAGAAGCCTGGCGGTCTACGGACCGGACACGTCGCAGCGTCGCGGTGGTGGCCTGGGGCGGGTGCGGTTTCGAGGCTCGGAGTTGCCGGTGTTCGACCAGCTTGATGCACGACCCGCGGTCGAGACATACTTCCGCGACGGCGCCTGGCACACCCGGCGGGGTGACTGCCCGCGGCCGTTCGCATCCGGATCCCGCCGGGAGCGGCTGATCTCGGTCGGCGTGGACGTCGCCCGCTGGAACGCGGTTCCGCACATCATCCGCGACGCCGACGGCGCGGTGGACGAGGTCAACGTCTACGTCACCGGGTGATCCGCCGGCCGTGGTCTGACATGGTGGGGGCATGACCATCGAGGTTCGCCCGGCGTCCGTGTTCGCGGACGTTCGCGCCGTACTCGGGCCGAAGTCCCCCGACGCGAACGTCTGCTGGTGTCTGAGCTACCGAGTCCCGTCCAAGCTCAACAACGAACTGCGCGGTCCGGCCCGGGGTGAGTACGTCGCCAAGCTGGTCCGCGCGAAGCCTGCGCCTGGGGTGCTCGCGTACGACGGCGACGAGCCCGTCGGCTGGGCGGCGATCGCACCGCGGTCGGAGACGTCGTTCGCGCGCAACCGGAAGATCCCGCAGATCGACGACCAGCCGGTCTGGTCCCTGTGGTGTGTCCGGGTCCGCCCGGGTCATCGCAAGCAGGGGATCTCCCACGCGCTGATCGCCGGCGCGGTCGACTTCGCCCGCGAGCACGGCGCGCCGGTCGTCGAGGCGTACCCGCTCGACAACGGCAAGGCCAAGGTCGACCTGACGATGGCGTACGCCGGTCTCCGCAAGAACTTCGAGCGCGCCGGGTTCACCAAGGCCGCCGACACCACCTCCGTGCTGGCCGGCCACCCCCGCATCCTCATGCGCCTCGACCTGAGCTGACCGGCGCTGCGAGGTGGGCTGCGCCGGCAGCCCACCTCGCAGCCGGCTATTCGCGGCCGAGCGTCAGCTGAGGCCAGTCGGCCGCGTCGCGCAGGAGTTGCCGGTCGTGGGTGGCGATCACCACGGCCGCCGGGGTCGTGGCGAGCGCCTCGGTCAGCTCGTCGACCAGCGTGATCGACAGGTGGTTCGTCGGCTCGTCCAGCAGGACGACGTGCGGCCGGGACGCGAGCAGGATCGCGAGATCCAGTCGCCGCTGCTGA
This sequence comes from Kribbella sp. CA-247076, assembly GCF_050942445.1. Lineage (NCBI taxonomy): Bacteria > Bacillati > Actinomycetota > Actinomycetes > Propionibacteriales > Kribbellaceae > Kribbella > Kribbella sp. CA-247076. Next base: position 4,814,832 of record NZ_CP192051.1, read on the forward strand.
CCGATCGACAACTCGACGACCGGCCGGGCCGCGTCCCGGGACCCGAGCAGACCGAGCTGGCCGAGCGAGACCCGGTCGGCCTCGGCCACCTTCCCCGCGCTCACGAGCCGGCCGAGCGCGTCGTCGTACACGTCGATGGCGCGCCGACTCGCCGGTGGCGGGGACTCCTGCGCGAGCAGGCCGATCCTTGCCCCAGGCCCGAACTGCACCGCCCCGGACGTCGGGGTGAGCGTGCCCGCGAGGATCGACAGGAAGGTTGACTTGCCCGACCCGTTCGCACCCGTGACCAGGAGGCGATCCCCGGAGCGCAGCAGGACCGGGTCGACCAGTTCGAGTCGTCCGGGTACGGCGACGTCGGCGGCGTACACCAAGGTCGCGCCGGGCTTCGCACCCAGCTCGGGCAGCCGGAAGCGCAGCGGCGGACGCGGGACGTCCATCACGTGCGCCTCGAGGTCCTCCTGGCGCCGGTGCACCGTGCGAACCAGACCCGGCGCGCGGGTTTGCCGCGTGTGCTTGCCGGTCCCCTTCTCCGGCCGCCATCCGGTGGACAGCCGGTTCTGCGCCGCCGACAGGTCGTCGGCGAGCCGCTGGCGTTCGGTGAGTTGGGCACGGTGGGCGGCCTCCCAGCGTTCGCGTTCGGCGACGCGTCCGTCCTGGTATCCCTGATAGCCGCCGCCGTAGGTGCGGGGACGGCCGTCGCTGGTCGGATCCAGGTCGAGGATCGACGTCGCGACGTCCGCGAGCAACGCACGGTCGTGGCTGACCAGCACGATCCCGCCCGGGTGGGCCTTGAGTTGAGACGTCAGGTGGTCGAGGCCGCTGGCATCGAGATGGTTGGTCGGCTCGTCGAGCAGCAACAGGTCGTGGCCGGCGCCGAGCAGACAGGCCAGCCGGATCCGGTACCGCTGGCCGACCGACAGCCCGGACAGCAGCCGGCTCCGGTCGTCGACCGCACCGAGAGCGGCGAGTGAGATCTCCACCCGGCGGTCCGCATCCCAGGCGTCCAGCGCCTCGACGACGCTCAGCGCGTCGGCGTACTGCTCGTCGGCCCCCGGCTCCTCCGCCGCAAGGGCAGCCGTCGCCGCATCCAGTACGGCGAGGGCCGCGCGGATCTCAGCCAGCTCGACGTCGATGAGATCGCCGACGGTCCGGTCGGCGCTGACCGGCATCTCCTGGTCGGCGATCCCGAAGCCGCCGGTTCGCTGGACCTGGCCCGCGTCGGGCGCGAGCCGCCCGGCGAGGACCTGCAGCAACGTCGTCTTGCCGCGACCGTTCTCGCCGACCACACCGAGCCGATCACCGGCCGAGACGGTCAGGTCGACGCCGGTCAGCACAGGTTTGCCACCGCGAGCCACGTGCAGGTCGGTGGCGGTCAGATGGGCGCGCGAGCGCGCCGGTCGGGTAACAGTGATGGACATTCTTCCTCCGAGGCGACCGCGGACTGCGGAACGCCGAGTGCAACGGACAGCGGACACGAAGAACCGCGGCCGGCACACCACCCGTGCCACGACCGCGGACGTCCAGCTGTCAGAGGAAGAAGAGATATTGCACGGAACAATCGTACCCAACCACCCAGGCCCCCGCCTGTGAATTAACCCACGGGGCGTCCGGCAGGCGGGGACTTCGGCTCATCGGTTGAAGGTGACTTCCGGGTGGCGGGGAGAGGGGTGGTTGAGGAGGGGTTGGGGGAGGCCGCGGAGGGTCTTGGTGAAGAAGGCGGCCAGGTAGGCGCGCTGGGCCCGGATGCTGCCGGCGGGATCGACCGTGCCGAGGTACCCGGTGACGACGTCGCCGGGGAGGTCGTATTCGGCGGCGACGGCCGGGACGGAGAACTGGTAGTCGGCGAACGCGCCGTGGGTTCCGGCGGGGATGCCGAGCTCGAGCTGCCAACCGCGCTGGTGCTCGGAGAAGCTGGCCCAGGACGGGTCGAACATCGGCGCACCCGGCACGTGCGAGTGCCCGCCGGCGCCGAACAGCAGGAACGGACGGTCCAGCCCGCGCTTGGCCGACTCACTCAGCTCGCCCTCGGGGAAGCCGTACTGCAGGGTCCCGTCGAGGTTGGCGCCGGCAACGAGCCGGCGGTCCACGAGCATCGTCTCGGCCGCGGTGAACCCACCGGCGCTGTAGCCGAACATCCCGGTACGCCGCAGGTCGAGCGCCTCCCCGAGTCCGTCCGGCAGCCGGCGCCCCGAAGCGTCCGGGTTGTTGCCGGCAGCAAGATCCTGGAGGCGGTCCAGCACGAACCGCGTGTCCGCCACCCGCGCCCGGATCGCGGTCCTGACGTCGTCGAGCGGTACGACGGACGACACCGAGCCGTCCGGGAACTGCACCGGCGCCTCACCCGGGTGGTCGATCGTCACCACGACGTACCCGCGACTCGCCAGGTCCTCGACGTGGTTGGTCCCGAGGATCCGCGACGTACCGAGTCCCGGTGAGTAGAGGACGACCGGGCGACGCCGGCCCAGCACGGGTGCGCTGCGCCGCGCGTGGGTCGCCGTACGGGCGTAGTCGAGCTGGCCCGGCTGGAGACCGAGCGCGCCGCCGAGCTCATCCGCCAGGAGGACCGCCGCCTTCGCGGGTGCGTAGGCGGCCTGTGGTCCAACGGGAAACGCCGGGTACCACACGCTGACCATGAGCTCGCGGACCCGACCGCTCCCCCACGGGTCCTGCCGTCGCTCGTCGACAAGATGGAGCTCGACAGTCCCGATCGGATAAGGCCCGGTCGGTCGTGGCAGCCGCAGCCGATAGCCCGCGGCAACGCCGCTCGCGCTACCCACGTGCGCCTGCGCCGTCCACGGAACGGCCGACGCCGCAACCCCCGAAGCAACCAGACCAAGAACCCTACGGCGACTCACAACTGTCATACCCCGACCCTGCCCGCCCCCGGCGTCATCCCGAATCCTCCCCCGGGAGGACCTCCCACCACCAACCCCAGACGGACCGCCGCCGAACCAGGTTGGGTGAGAGTTGCCGTGAGATGCTGGCGGGGTGATGGGTAGGCGGCGGGTGACGTCGGCGGATATCGCGAAGGCGTCGGGGGTGTCGCGGTCGGCGGTGTCGCTGGTGCTCAACGGTCGCGGTGCCGGCATGGTCGACGCGGAGAAGCAGGAGCGGATCCGTGCGATCGCCCGCGAGCTCGGCTACATCCCGAACGCGTCCGCGGTGAACCTGCGCCGCCAGCGGACCGCGACCATCGGCCTCGTCACCGACGCGATCGCGAGCGCGCCGTTTGCCGGTCCGTTGCTGTCCGGTGCGAGCGACGTGGCGCTCGAGGCCGGGTACATGATCCTCACCATCGACACCTGGCAGCATCCGTCGTACGTCGACGGCGCACTGGCCACGCTCCGGGCCCGGGACGTCGACGGCCTGATCTACGCCGACGCCGGCCTGCGCGAGGTCGGCCGGCTCGACGTGCCGCCCGGGCTGCCGTTCGTCCTGGCCAACGCGTACGTCGCCGACCACTCCATGCCGGCGTTCATCCCCGACGACGAAGGTGGTGGACGCGCGGCGGCCGAGCTCGTGATCGAGGCCGGTCACCGCCGGATCGCCTTCGTCACCGGCGATCCGGACGCGCCCGCGACCATCGCCCGGACCCGCGGCTTCACCACCGCGATGAACGCCGCCGGAGTACCGGTCGAGGGCACCGTCGTCCCGGCCCGCTACAGCGTCAGCTCCAATCACGCCGCCGCTCTCGAACTCCTCCGCCGCCCCGATCGGCCGACCGCCATCCTGGCCGCGAACGACCGCGGCGCGACCGGTGTCATGCTGGCCGCCGCGTCCCTCGGACTGTCCGTGCCGCGCGATCTGTCCGTGGTCGGGTACGACGACGAGCAGTTCCTCGCCGCCGAGATCCCGCCGGGTCTGACCACGATCGCGCTCCCCCACCGCGAGATGGGCCGGCGGGCCACCGCCGAGCTGCTCGCCCGGATCGCCGGCGGCGACCACGGCCCGGACCGTACCGAACGGCTCCCCTGCCTGCCGGTCGTCCGCAACACCGTCACCACACCCCCGGGCGCCTGACACCGCAGCCTTGACCCCCCAGCCTTGACACCGCCGACCTAACACCTGTTAGGTACTACGGACCTAACACGAGTCAGGTGGTCCCCGATGACAGACTGGGCAGCACTCACCCGATCCCCCGGCCGACGCCGCAGCCGCTCCGTCAACGCCGAGAACCCGACCGGCGCACCGGGTCAGGCGGCGATGACCGCCTCGGCCCTGGGCCCGTCCCGCAAAGGCCGTCCGGCGATCTCGCTCGAGCCCGGCCGGACGGCGACGCTGGCCGAGATCGACGGCCCCGGCGTCATCCGCCACCTCTGGATGACCGTCCCGGACCAGACCTCAGCGGGTCCGTGGGTACTGCGCGACCTCGTCCTGCGGATGTGGTGGGACGGCGAGGATCGGCCGGCGGTCGACGTACCGCTGGGCGACTTCTTCTGCAACGGGTTCGGGCAGCGTGCGCTGGTCACGTCGGAGCCGATCGTGGTCGCGCCGACCGGCGGGATGAACTGCTACTTCCCGATGCCGTTCCGCCGGCACGCGCGGATCGAGTTGATGAGTGAGCACCCCGGCGTGGTCGACGGGATCTACTACCAGGTCGACTACACCGTGGACGACGTACTCGACGACGACGCCGCGCACTTCCACGCGCACTGGCGCCGGAGCAACTGCTCGACCGCGAAGGCCGAGGATCACGTGATCCTGGACGGAGTCGTTGGCAGCGGCAACTACGTCGGCACGTACATCGGGCTGACCGCACTGGAGCGGTACTGGTGGGGCGAGGGCGAGGTGAAGTTCTACCTCGACGGTGACGACGCCTACCCGACCCAGTGCAGCACCGGCCTGGAGGACTACGCCGGGGGTGCGTGGGCGTTCCAGGATGCCTTGCGCAATGATCCACCGCCGGTGCCGTTGACGTTCAGCGCGCCGTACTGCGGCTATCCGTTCTACTCGGCCGAGGACACGACCAAAGCGTCGCCGTTCGTCACCAGCACGCTTCAGTCCCACGGCATGTACCGCTGGCATCTGCCCGACCCGGTGATCTTCCACGAGCGCTTGAAGATCACCCTGCAGCAGATCGGCGCCTGGGACCACGGGCACTTCGAGCGGTCCGACGACATCAGCAGCGTCGCCTACTGGTACCAGCTCCCCGGTGGCGCGAACGACCTGCCGCCGCTGCCGGCCCGTGAGTTCCGCCGCCCCCGATAGGAGAACAGTGACCGACTACCAGGAAGCCAACCGCGGGCAGTTCCACTTCAGCCCGCGGCGCGGGTGGATGAACGACCCGAACGGGCTGCTCTACTACCGCGGCACCTACCACTTCTACTTCCAGCACGCGCCGGACAACCTCGTCTGGGACACCATGCACTGGGGGCACGCGACCAGCGCCGACCTCGTCCACTGGGAGCAGCAGCCGAACGCCCTCGACCCGGCCCGGCATCCCGGCGACCTCTGGTCGGGTGGCGGGGTGGTCGACGTACGGAACACCTCCGGGCTGAAGGACGGCGACCACGACCCGATCCTGGTGTTCACCGGCACCCAGGGCGTGCGGGTGTGCTACAGCCTCGACGGCGGGATGACGTTCACGGCGTACGACGAGGGCCGCATCGTCGCCCGGCCGAGCGGGCACGAGAGCCGCGACCCCAAGGTCGTCTGGCACGAGCCGACCGGACGCTGGGCGATGGTGGTCTGGTCGAACGACGGCGGCAACGGCGCCGACTTCTTCGTGTCGCCGAACCTGCTCGACTGGGAACGCACGAGCCGGTACGTCGCCGACTGGTTCTTCGAGTGCCCCGACTTCACCCCGATGACGCTGGACGGCGAGACCACCTGGGTCCTGCGGGACGGCCGCGGGACGTACGTCGTGGGGGACTTTGACGGCCGCGAGTTCCGCACGTCGTGGACGGAACCGCGGACGATCACCGTCAACCCCGGGGCGGCCGGCGGCCCGTACTACGCGGCGCAGTCTTTCGACAACCTGCCGGACGGGCGCATCGTCACCATGGCCTGGCAGGGCGAGAACCGCGGGAACACCTGGACCGGCAACGCCAGCTTCCCGGTCGAGCAACGCCTGCTGCGGACCCCCGACGGACCGCGCCTCCACAGCCGACCGGTCGAGGAGATCCGCACGCTTCGGCGTTCGACCCGGACGCTCGGCCCGACCCGACTGACGCCCGACACCCCACTCCTCGACGACGAGCCTGCCGAGACCTACGACTTGGAGGCGACCTTCGAGGTCGGCGAGTCCGCGGCCGGTGAGTTCACCGTCCACGTCCGCGAGGGCGTCGACGTCACGTACGACCTCGCGTCGGGCCGGCTGAACGGCGTACCGGTGCCACCGAAGGACGGCCTCGTCACCATCCGCCTCCTCGTGGACCGAGGGCAGCTGGCCGTGTTCGCGGCCGACGGCGCCTACTACGCCTGCCATAACGTTGCTCCCGGCAACTCACTCCGCCTGACCACGAGCACCCCGCTGAGGCTGACGTCGCTGACCCTCCACCAGCTCGACTCCAGCTGGCACTAGGCTGCATCGATCCGCTGGATCCGGGAACCTGGAACCCATGGATCAACAGCTCGCGCTGGTCACCGGTGTCACCGGGTACATCGGCGGGCGGCTCGTGCCGGAGCTGCTCGCGGCCGGGTTCCGCGTCCGCGCGATGGCGCGCAATCCGCGGCGACTGCGCGACCGGGACTGGCACAACGACGTCGAGGTCGTCGAGGCGGACGCGGGCGACGCCGAACAACTGCGGGCGGCGATGGACGGCGTCGACGTCGCGTACTACCTGATCCACTCGCTCGGCACCGGCCGGCGGTTCGAGGCTCGCGACCGGCACAACGCGCTCACGTTCGGCACCGCGGCCCGGGAGGCGGGGGTGCGGCGGATCGTCTACCTCGGCGGCCTGTATCCCGAAGGCGAGGAGCTCTCGCCGCACCTGGACTCCCGGCGCGAGGTCGGCGAGATCCTGCTCGCGTCCGGCGTCCCGGTCACCGTGCTGCGGGCGGCAGTCATCCTCGGCTCGGGCTCGGCGTCGTTCGAGATGCTCCGGCACCTCACCGATCGGCTGCCGGTGATGGTCACGCCGCGCTGGCTCAGCACCCGGATCCAGCCGATCGCCGTCCGCGACGTCCTGCACTACCTCGTCGGCAGCGCGTCGATGCCGGCCGACGTGAGCCGCGGCTTCGACATCGGCGGCCCGGACATTCTTACGTACCAGGGGATGATGCAGCGATACGCGAAGGTGGCCCGGCTCAACCATCGCCGGATCGTCATGCTGCCCGTGCTCACGCCGTCATTGTCGAGCCATTGGGTCGGCCTGGTCACACCAGTGCCGAGCAGCATCGCCCGGCCGTTGGTGGACAGCCTGGTCCACGAGGTGGTGTGCAAGGAGCACGACATCGCGAAGTACGTCCCCGACCCCGAGCTCGGCCTGATCGGCTTCGACCAGGCGGTCGAGCTCGCACTCAAACGGGTACGGGACCTGGACGTGACGACGAGCTGGGCGTCCGCCTCCACGCCGGGCGCGCCGAGCGACCCGTTGCCGGGCGACCCGGACTGGTCCGGTGGTTCGCTGTACGTCGACGAGCGGGAGAGCGTCGTACCGGCGAGCCCGGAGCAGTTGTGGCGGGTGATCGAGGGCATCGGGGGCGGCAACGGCTGGTACTCGTGGCGGCTCGGCTGGTGGGCGCGCGGCGTCCTCGACCGGCTGTTCGGCGGGCCCGGGCTGCGCCGCGGCCGGCGGAACCCGCACGACCTGTCCGTCGGCGATCCGCTCGACTGGTGGCGCGTCGAGGAGATCGAGGAGTTCAAGCTGCTGCGCCTGCGGGCCGAGATGCGGCTCCCGGGTCTCGCCTGGCTGGAGTTGATCGTGGACGACGACGGCTCCGGCAACACCGTCTTCCGCCAGCGCGCCCTGTTCCATCCGCACGGCTTGCCCGGTCACCTGTACTGGTGGGCGATCAAGCCCTTCCACGGTGTCGTCTTCGGCGGCATGCAACGCAACATCGCCCACGCCACTCGAGCCGGGAGGCCACTGTGACGACCTACACCGACCATCAACCCGCGCGGAAGCTGGGAGCGCTGCTCGTCTTCGCGGCCGCCGTCGCGGTCGCTGCGCTCGTCGGCGCCCTGGGCGTGACCGGTACGTCGACCGAGTACCAGACGCTCGACCGGCCGGGCTGGGCCCCACCGAGTGCGGTTTTCGGGCCGGTGTGGACGGTGCTCTACGCAACGATCGCGGTCAGCGGCTGGCTCGTCTGGCGCCGGGTCGGCTGGTCGCGTGAGCTCGCGCCGTACGCCGTCCAACTGGCGCTCAACGCGTTGTGGACGCCGCTGTTCTTCGGCGCCGGCGCCCGCGGTCTCGCCCTGATCGACATCATCGCCCTGTGGCTCGCGATCGGCTGGACCGTCCTCCGCTTCCGCCCGATCAGCACCCCGGCCACCCTCCTGCTGATCCCCTACTGGGCCTGGACCTCCTACGCCCTCGCCCTGAACGCCGCAGTCTGGACCCTCAACCGTTGACCGCCTGCGACTGACGCCACGCGAGTCCGACGCCTGCCAGACAGCCGACGACCGCGGTGGCCAGCGGCCAGTTCATCGCGCCGTCGGTCAGCGCGGCGGCGAGGGCGACCGTGAAGACGCCCAGGCCGACGCCGAAGGCCACCCCGAGCGCGACCACCGCGCCGCGGTCAGGCGTGGCCACGGCCACGATCAAGTACTACGTGCGCGAAGGCCTCCTGCCCGGCGGCGAGCGGACCGGCTACAACTAGGACGTGTCTGACAATTCAGCGCCGTAGCGAGCAGGTGCTCGGTGCGGTAGCTCGGCGTGCTGGAGTGAAGGCCTCGATGTGGGTTTCATCGTGGCCTTCACTCCAGTGCGGCGAGGTGCCGTGCCGAGTGCCGCGCAGTAGGCGATGGATTGTCAGACACGTCCTAGGTCGAGTACGACGACTCCCACCTGCAGCGGCTCCGCCTCCTCCGCGCACTGATCGGCCTGGCCGGGCTCCCGATCGCCACCGTCAAACAGGTCGTCGCGGTGGTCGACGATCCCGGGCGAACCGTCCACAGCACTCTCGGTGAAGCGCAGCGCGCCGTTTCCACGACCTCGGTCGACGAGGTCCTCCGCACCGCCGACGCCCTGGGGCACAGCGACCTGGCCGACATGCTCATCCCCTACCGCGAAGCAGCCGACCAGCTCGCGGAGTTGGAGCTGCAGTGGCTCGCCGGCCCCACACTCGACCGCGCCGGCATTGATCCCGACCGCACCGGCGCTGATCTCGACACTCTGGCCGAGCGGGCCGTCATCGGCACCATCCTCGGCGACGCGTTGCTCACCGCGGTCCGCCGGGAAGCCCAGAAACAAGCGTCCGCAACCCGCTTCCGTTGACCGCTCGTCGCCGTACCCGAGGATGAACGGCCGTGCTCAGGCGGGGCGGCGGCGGAACCTGGTGAGGAGTTGGTACGGGTAGACCGTGGGAAGTGGGCTCGCCGTGGTGAGGCGGTCCATCTGCTCGTCGGTGAGGGTCCAGCCGACCGCGCCGAGGTTGTCCTCGAGTTGCTCGGTGGAGCGGGCGCCGATGATCGGTGCGGTGACGCCCGGACGCTGGAGCAGCCAGCGGAGGGCAACCTGCGCGGCCGAACGGCCGGTCTCCTTGGCGACGTCCAGCAGCGCGTCGATGACCTGCCAGGTCCGGTCGTTGTTGTACGCGTCCCAGTCCTCGTTCGCACCGTTGCGCCTGGACTGGTCGATCCGCGACCCGGCCGGCGGGGCGTCCATGCCGCGGCGGTACTTGCCCGAGAGCCAGCCGCCCCGCAACGGGCTCCAGGCAACGAGCCCGAGACCCTCGTTGAGGCACACCGGGACGAGCTCGAACTCCGCGTCCCGGTCGAGCAGGTTGTAGAGCGGCTGCAGGCAGACGTACGGCTCGAAGCCGTGCTGCCGGGCCAGGTCGACCCCCTTCTGCAGCTGCCAGCCGGTGTAGTTGCTCGCACCGATGAAGCGCACCTTGCCGCTGCGGACGAGGGTGTCCAGCGTCGACAGCGTCTCCTCCATCGGCGTCGCGTCGTCGAAGACGTGCATCTGGTAGAGGTCGATGTAGTCGGTGCCGAGCCGCCGCAGACTCGCCTCGACCGCGGCCAGGATGTGCTTGCGGCCGGTGCCGGTGTCGTTCGGGCCGGGCCCCATCTCGCCGTACGCCTTGGTGGCGATGACCAGCGAGTCCCGGTCCTTGGACTTCAACCAGCTGCCGACGATCTCCTCGGACCGGCCGGCGCCGTACACGTCCGCGGTGTCGACGAACGTCCCACCGGCGTCGACGAACCGGTCCAGCATCGCGTGACTGGCCTGCTCGTCCGCATCCCCGCCAAAGGTCATCGCCCCGAGGCACAACTCACTGACCTGCAGTCCCGTCCGACCGACATACCGAAATTCCATGAACCGACGATCTCCTTGTGTTCGACCACCTGCGATCGTAAGTACGGCGATTCGCGGCGTCTAATGCAACCTGCGCACTGATTTGATGCATGCGGCGCATGAACTGCCGGCGGCAGGTCAGACCGGCTGCTCGGCGTCGGCCTTCGGTGGCTGTTCGATCGCTTCGTGGTCGGCTGGGGGCGGGAGCGGGCGGCCGTCCGGTGGTGGGGTCAGGTGGCTCTCGTCGAAGTACGTCGCCAGCCGGCTGCGGAATCGCCGGGTCGCCGAGATCCTGGGGTCGCCTTCGGGGAGGGTGTGGGGCTCCGTGCGGACGAGCCCCGCCAAGCGCCAGCGCCGGTAGCGGTTGAGCCCGCGGTGACGCTCGACGTACCCGCCGTCGGGCAGCCGGACGATCTCGCCGGTCTCCAGCCCGTGCTCCGCGAGCTCGTGGTCGCTCAACTGCAGACTGATGCAGATTCGGCGCGTCACGACGAGGGCGATCGGCGGGCCGACGATCAGCAGCACCTGGAACGCGTGCAGGAGCGCGTTGACCGACGTGTGGAACAGGACCGCCATGGTGTCGGCCGCGGCCGCGGCCCAGAGGACGCCGTAGAAGACGATCCCGGCGACGCCGATCCCGGTGCGGGTCGGGGTGTTGCGGGGTCGTTCGAGCACGTGGTGGTTCTTCCGGTCACCGGTGATCCAGTCCTCGACGAACGGATAGACCGCGAGCAGCAGCAGGAACAGCGTGCAGACCGCGACCGGCACCAGGATGGCGAGGGTGAACGTCCTCCCCCACACGACGAACTCCCAACCCGGTGCGAGCCGGAGCGCGCCGTCCAGGAAGGCGAGGTACCACGCCGGGCCGATCCCGGCCGAGGCGTTCGCGGGATCGGCCGGGCCGTACATCCAGACCGGGTTGATGGTCGCCGTCGCACCCATCAGCAGCGCGACCGCGGCCACGAAGCAGAACAGGCCGGCGCTCTTGACCGCGGCCACCGCGAACGGCCGCCCGACGACGTTGTCCTCCTTCCGTCCGGGACCGCCGAACTGCGCCGGCCCGTGCTTGAGCGCGAGGACCGCGGCCGCGACGAAGAGCGCGACGAGTACGGCGGGCAGGACGTAGACGTGCAACGGGTAGAAGCGGGCGATCACGTCCCCCGGGAACGGCCCGCCGAACAGGAGCGCCGACAGGTCGGTGCCGATGAACGGAGTGGCCTGCAGGACACCGTCCAGGACGGCCAGGCTCGACCCCGACAACATGTCGTCCGGGAGCGACGTACCGGTGAGGCAGGCGCCGAGCGCCGCGATCAGCAGCCCGAAGACGACCAGCCAGCTCATCCGCCGCGGCCGGCGGAACCCACCGGTGAAGAACAGCCGCAGCAGATGCAGCATGATCGCCGCGACCATCAGCAGCGACGCCCAGTGGTGGACCTGGCGGATCAGCAGACCGCCGCGTACGTCGAAGGTGAGCGCCAGGGTCGATTCCAGCGCCTCCGACATCGACACACCGCGCAGTGGCACGTACGAGCCGTCGTACACGACGTGGTCGACCGACGGTTCGTAGAACGGCATCAGCGCGACGCCGCTGATCATCACCATCACGAAGCTGTAGAACGCGATCTGGCCGAACAACAGCGACCAGTGGTCGGGAAACACCCTCCCCCGCAGCTTGGTCCACGGGCCGTTCATCGGCTCGATCCTCTCGCCGTCCCTGTCCAACCGGCCGCGAATCGCGGCTACAACTAAGACGCCACAGCCCCCCGATTCGTGACATCACCAGGCGGCTGCCGCGGCTATGTGAGCAACGTCATGCCAGCAAGGACTGCAGCTGTACGGCGGCGGGCGGGTCGAGCTCGCGGAGGATCGCCTCGGCGCGTCGGCGCGCCTCCGAGTCGCCGACCAGCTGCGCAAGGTGTGCATAAGTGCTCGCCTCGCCGAACCGGTCACCCAGCTCGGCGAAGACAGCCAGCGCTTCCCGGTACGCCGCCTCCGCCGACGCCACCTGGCCGGTCCGCGTGTACATCTCCGCCAGGCAGGTCAGCGTGTGGGCGTCGTACGCGCGATTGCCGACCTGCCGGTGCAACGCCAACGCTCGCTTGCCGTCCGCAACCGCCGTCGTCAACGCACCCAGCCGGCCGGAGTACCACGCCACGTTGCTGAGGGCCATCGCCTCGCCCGCGACCTCCCCTGCCTCGCGAAACAGCTCCAACGCCGACCGCGCCGCCTCCAGCGCACTCACCTGGTCACCCTGCAGTCCGAACGTCAGGTCGCGGTAGTGCTGGGTCCACGCCCGGTCGACCGGATCCGACGCCAACGCGAGCGCTCGGTCCAGGTGCATGTGGGCATCGGCGAACCGCCCGAGGTCGGCGTACGCGAAACCCAGGAATCGGCGCGAACGCGACTCCGCCGCCGCCGACCCGAGTCGACGTGCCGCCTCCACGGCCGCGTGCTGCGCGGCGATCCGATCGTGCCAGTGGCCCTGCCGGTGCAGGTAGACGTGCGTCGCCCAGGCCAGCTGGCAGACGTACGCCGGCTCGTCCAGGCGGAGCAACGCCAGCAACGCCGGCCGCTCCGTCTCGAACCAGGCCATCGCCTCGTCCTCCGACCCCAGGGCCGGCACCACCACGCCGTACGCCGGCGCGTCGACCGGGATCGTCTCGCCATGACTGAACAGCAGCCGATCCGCTGCCCGGGCAGTGTGCACGTAGTGGTCGAGCATCCGCGTCAGCGCTGTGTCGTCGCCCGCACCAAGCTCGCGTGCGTACGCGCGCAGCAGATCGTGGAAGGCATATCGTCCCGGTGTCTGCTCCACCACGAGATGCGCGCGAGCCAGCTCGGCGAGCTCGCGCCGTACGTCGCCGCCCGCCAACGACGCCGCGGCGTCGAGCCCCACGTCAGGTCCCGGATGCAGCGCGAGCAACTGGAACACCCGCGCGGCCGGCTCGGACAGCGAGCGGTACGACCACGAGAACACCGCCCGAGCGCTGCTCATCGGATCGCCGGCGTCGAACCCGTCCAGCCCGGCCTCGGCCAGTTCCGCCTCGAGCGCGGCCAACGCGTACCCCGGCTGCAGGACAGCTCGTGCCGCCACGATCGCCAAGGCCAGCGGCAGTCCAGCGCACCGGGCCGCCAACCTTGCTACGTCGTCCGACTCGGCGTCAGCCCGGGCTGGTCCGAGCCGAGCAGCCAGCAGCCGTTGCGCGGCCTCGACGTCGAGCAAGTCCAGCGTGAGCGGGCGAGCTCCGGCGCTCGTCACCAGACCGGCCAGCTGATTCCGACTGGTCACCACCGCCGAGCATCCGGGAGCTCCCGGCAGTAGCGGCGCTACCTGGCCGGCGTCGCGGGCGTTGTCCAGCACCACCAGCGTGCGGGTGTCCGCGAGCAGACTGCGGTACAGCGCAGCCTGAGCGGATGGGCTCGTCGGCACCTGTCGCCGTGGCACCCCCAGTGCCTCGAGGAATCCGCGCAGCGCCTCGCTCGGGGCCAGCGGTGGCTCGGACGGGTCGAAGCCGCGCAGGTCGACGTACAGCTGGCCGTCCGGGTAGCGGTCCGCGATCCGATGCGCCCAGTGCACCGCCAGCGTGGTCTTGCCGACGCCCGCCGTACCGGAGATCACCACCGGTCCTTGCGGGAGTGCGTCGAGCGCCGCGAGCTCCGTCTCCCGGCCGCTGAACAACGCCGGATCCGCGGGCAGCTGCCGGGGCACCGCCCGCGCGGACAGCTCCCCGGCCAGCAGTGACGCGTGCAGGTCTCGCAGCTCCGCACTGGGGTCGACGCCGAGCTCGTCCGCGAGCCGGCGCCGCAACTGCTCATACCATTCCAGGGCCTCTGCGTCCCGGCCCTCCGACCGCAGTGCCTCGAGCAATCGCGCCCACAGGGACTCCCGCAGCGGATACCGGTCGGCAAGCTCGACCAGCGCGGCCAGGTCGCCACGCTGCTCGACCGCGTCGACGTACCGCTCCCGTAAGCGGACGCCGTACGCCTGGTCCAGCCAGTCCGAACGCAGCCCGTCGAACGGCTCGCCCCGCCACAGCGTCAGCGCGTCCTCGACCCGCCCCGCATCCAGCAGCTCGCCAAACCGCAGTGTGTCCACGGCTTCCGGTGCGACCGCGAGCGCGTAGCCGGCGCCGCGGGTCTGTACGGCGGAGTCGCCCAGCAACCGCCGGAGCCGACGTACGTTGCTCTGCACGTTCGTGCGCGCGTCCACGCCACTGTCGAGGCCCCAGACCGCGGTGGCGATCCGCTCGGCCGGCACCGCCTCCCCCGCGGACATGGCCAGCACCGCGAGCAGAACGGGTAGCCGCTCACCAGGCAGTGCGATGGCCTCCCCGCCGACGACCACCCGCAGCGGACCGAGCAGGCCGATCTCGAGCGGCGTCACGGGCGTCATTGTAGGCGCGCCCTCAGCGGTTTCAGCGTCCTTTCAGCGCGACCTGGTTCGCTCGCTGCATGACGAACTACGTGACCTCGACCGACGGCACCTCCATCGCCTACGACCGCCTGGGCTCCGGCCCGAACGTCATTCTCGTCGGCGGCGGGCTCGACGACGGCCGCGAGAACGAGCCTCTCGCCGCCTGGCTCGCCACCGACTTCTCCGTCTTCAACTACGCCCGCCGCGGCCGCGGCCGGAGCGGCGACACCCCGCCGTACGCGGTCGAGCGCGAGCTCGAGGACCTGGAGGCGCTGCTCGCCGAAGCCGGCGGAACCGCGCACCTGTTCGGCGCCTCGTCGGGCGGCGCCCTCGCGCTCAGGGCCGCCGCGGCAGGCCTCCCGGTCGACCGCATCGCTGTGTACGACGTGCCGTACTGCCTGGACGACGAGACCTACCGGCGCGCGCAGGAGTACGTCACCAAGGTCGGGCCTGCCGTGGCCGAGGGACGGCTCGACGACGCGCTCGAACTGTTCCTGTGGTTGGCGGGCTCGGCGCCGGAGGAGATCCACGCGATGAAGGCCGGGCCG
Source organism: Kribbella sp. CA-247076 (assembly GCF_050942445.1). Lineage (NCBI taxonomy): Bacteria > Bacillati > Actinomycetota > Actinomycetes > Propionibacteriales > Kribbellaceae > Kribbella > Kribbella sp. CA-247076. Next base: position 4,830,203 of record NZ_CP192051.1, read on the forward strand.
TACTGGCCCGCGATGCGCGAGGTCGCGCACACGCTCGCGGCCGAGGCCGCCTGCCTCGGCGACCACCGCCCGCCCAAGGAGTTGGCCGCCATCACCCGGCCGGTCCTGGCCATCGACAGCGGTCAGAGTGCGGGATCCCCTGGCATGGCCGGCCTGCCGAAGGACTTCTTCGCGGTCGCCGCGGACGCCATCGCCGACCTGGTCCCACAGGCCGAACGCCGGACCCTCGCCGATCATGGTCACGTCGGCGCCCCCGACGTACTCGGGCCGGTGCTGAAGGGCTTCTTCCATTGAGAGCTGATCAGGATGCCGGGCGGAAGGAGTCGGTGAAGGTCCGGTAGAGCGCGCGGCTTTCGTCCCACTGGGAGTCCGGGGTGGACCAGTAGAGTCCGTAGGCCTGGTTCGCGCTGGTGACGACGCCGCGGTTCAGCACGTGCCGGCGACCGGACGAGGTGGTGTAGGTGAACTCCCAGTCGGCGGCCTTCTCGAAGTACTCGACCGGCTCGATCCGGATCCGCTCGTAGTCGTCGTAGCCGTCCGCACGCGCGGCCTCCTGCTGGCGCCAGTCGGCGACCGGATCCGGTTTCGGTTGGTCCGTCTGGTCGATGAGCAGGAAGCGTGCCCCGCCTGGCTCCCGGAAGTAGACCCGCTGGCCCTCTCGCTGCACGGTCCAGTCGGCCGGGACCACCAGCGAGAACCCGGTCGCATCCGTGTGCCGCTCGAAGCCGGCCGGGACCGACTCTGGTTGCCCGGTTGGTGAATTCGGTCGGCTGGTCGGCGAGTTCGGCCGGGTGGTCGGGGAGTTCGGTTGGCTGCTCGGGGAGGTTGGTTTGCTGCTCGGTTGGGTGGTGGCGGCCGACGAGGGCCGCTCGCTGGTTGCCGTCGGGTTGCTGCTCGGCGCCTGGCTGCTGGGTGGGGGTGGTGAGTTCTGCGCCTGGTTACCTTCGTTCTCGTTGATCGCCCGCACCAGCGCCCAGCCGATCACCACAGCCGCAACCAGCACGCACGCAAGCAGCACCCCCACAACCCGTCGCCTGTTCCCAGACGCAGGCTCCTCGCCGGACGCCGGCCCGTCTCCGGACGTCGGCGGGTTTCCGGTCGGAGGCGTGGTTGCGGGCGGAGGCGTGGTTGCGGGCGGAGGCGTGGTTGCGGGCGGAGGCGCGGCTCCGGACGGCGGCGTGGTTGCGGGTGGCGGCGTGGTAGCCGACGGCGGTGTGGTTGCGGGTGGCGGCGTACTTGTGGGTGGTTGGGCGCTGTGATCCGTGGGGGGCTGGGAGACGACCGGCGGAAGGTGCAGGATCCGGGTGCGCTGCCCGCTGTCGACCCGGGTCACGTCGGCACCGCTGTCCTCCAGCGGACCGCCGCCCGCGTCCGGCGCCGTCTCCGCCTCGCGCAGGAGACGTCGCGCCTCCCAGGCGTCGATGCGTTCCGCGGGATCCTTCCGCAACAACCCGTCGAGCACCGGCCACAGCGGACCCGCCAACCGCGGCGGGTCGGGATCATCCATGACGGCGGCCGCCAGCGTCGGCAGCGCTCCATCCCGGTCGTACGGCGGCCGTCCCTCGACCGCGGTGTAGAGGGTCGCCCCCAACGACCACAGGTCCGACTCCGTCCCGGCGCCGTGCGCCTGCACGCGTTCCGGCGCGATGAATGCCGGCGATCCCAGCAACGTCCCTGAGGTCGTCAACGACGGATCGCCCTCCAGCGTCGCGATCCCGAAGTCCGTGAGCACGACCCGACCCTCGCCGGTGAGCAGCACGTTGCTGGGCTTGACGTCCCGATGCAGTACGCCGGCCCGGTGCGCGGCCCGCAGTGCGGCGAGCACCTGGAGGCCGATCCGGGCCACCTCCCCCGGCGGCAGCGGCCCGTACTCGCGGATCGCGTCGGCCAGTGTGGTGGACGGGACCAGCTCCATCACGATCCAGGGCCGGCCGTCCTCCTCCACGACGTCGTACACGGTGACGACGTTCGGATGACTGAGCCGCCCGGCGGAGCGGGCCTCGCGCAAGGTGCGCTGTCGCAGGATCTCGCGGTCCGGGTCCGGCAGCTCCGGCGGCAGTAGGATCTGCTTCACCGCGACCGTCCGGCCGAGCAACTCGTCCCGCGCTTCCCAGACGACACCCATGCCGCCGCGGCCCAGCGTCGAGACCAGCCGGTACCGACCGGCCAGAACGCGCCCCACCATCGTCGAGTCGGTCATCGGTCTACGGCGTCCTCCGCAACTCCCCCCACGAACAAGAACGCCTTTGCAAGTGCCCACTCCACCCCACTCCCGAACGCGGAGACCACCGACCGGCCCGGAACACGCACTTTTGCGGCGACCCCGTCGGGGTACTGCGCCCGGAGCCGAGGGCCGGCTCTTGCGGGAAGGGGTTCGTCTGTGCGTGCGATGGTCTACCGAGGTCCCTACCGGATCCGCGTCGAGGACAAACCGCGGCCGGTGATCGAGCATCCGAACGACGCGATCGTCCGGGTCACCCGGGCCGCGATCTGCGGGTCCGACCTGCACCTGTACCACGGGATGATGCCCGACACCCGGGTCGGATCGACGTTCGGCCACGAGTTCATCGGTGTCGTGGACGAGGTCGGCCCGTCGGTCCGGACGCTGCGGGCCGGCGACCGGGTGATGGTGCCGTTCAACATCTTCTGCGGGACGTGCTTCTTCTGCGCCCGCGGGCTGTACGCGAACTGTCACAACGTGAACCCGAACGCGACCGCGGTCGGCGGCATCTACGGCTACTCCCACACCTGCGGTGGGTACGACGGCGGCCAGGCGGAGTACGTCCGGGTGCCACTCGCCGACGTCGGACCCAGCCTGATCCCGGACTGGATGGACGACGAGGACGCCGTCCTGCTGACCGACGCCGTCGCCACCGGCTACTTCGGCGCCCAGCTCGGCGACATCGCCGAAGGCGACGTGGTGGTCGTCTTCGGCGCCGGCCCGGTCGGGCTGTCCGCGGCCGCGTCCGCGTGGCTGATGGGAGCCGGCCGGGTCATCGTGATCGACCACCTGCAGTACCGGCTGGACAAGGCGAAGACGTTCGCGCACGCCGAAACCTACAACTTCACCGAGTACGCCGACATCGTCGTCCTGCTGAAGAAGCTGACCGACCACATCGGCGCGGACGTGGCGATCGACGCGGTCGGCGCCGAGGCCGACGGCAACCTGCTGCAGCATGTGACGGCCGCGAAGCTCAAGTTGCAGGGCGGCTCCCCGGTCGCGCTCAACTGGGCCATCGACTCGGTCCGCAAGGGCGGCACGGTCTCCGTGATGGGTGCCTACGGCCCGATGTTCAGCGCGGTCAAGTTCGGCGACGCAATGAACAAGGGGCTGACACTGCGGATGAACCAGTGCCCGGTGAAACGGCAGTGGCCACGGCTGTTCGAGCACGTCCGCAACGGCTACCTCACACCCCGCGACCTGGTCACCCACCGCATCCCGCTCGAACACATCGCCGAGGGCTACCACATCTTCTCGGCCAAGCTCGACGGCTGCATCAAGCCTCTCGTCGTACCCGAAGCCGCCTGACGGAGCATTCACATGGCCTACACCCCGCACAAGCCGTCCAACCCCGAGACCAGCGACGAACTGCGAGCCCGCATCCCCGGTTGGGGTGCCGATCTCGATCCGAAGCACCGGCCCGCCGTACCGAGGGAGGTGTACGAACCGAACCCCTACGGCGCGGTCTGGGAGTTTCCCGAGTCCCAGCAGGAGAAACGGCCGCGGGAGCGGTCGACAGAGCACGCCTACCTCACGCCGGTGTTCGGCACCTCCTGCCCGCCGCGCGGCGCGTCCGGCGTGATCCGCAGGTTCGCCTACCGTCGCTACAGCGAGGGCCGGGCCGCGCACTGGCTCCTGCTGATCGCCGCGGACCGGGTCGACGCGTTCGAGAGCACAGCGCGGTCCTTCGTCTCGAAACACCCGGACAATCCGCTCACGGAGACCGGCATCGTGACCGAGCTCAGCCACCACGGGCTGCGCTCACGCCGCCACCAGAAGCGTGCCGACGTGATCCACCATCCGCTGGACCCGGTCATCGTCGCCGCGCCGTGGATCGCCGCCGGCTTCGTGGTCGTCCGCGTCGTACGCCGGATCCGCCACGCGCTCCGATGACCGGGCCGACGTCAGATGCCGCCGCGGGTGGGCCGCGGCGGCATCTGCTGGGGTGTGGGTGATCAGCGGGACGCGCGGGCGGCCTGCTCGATGACCTTGGTGACGGTGCTGGAGTGCGTCATCAGACCGAGGTGACCACCGTCGTACTCGGTGATGGTCGCGCCGGCCCGCTTCGACATCGTGCGCTGCTCCTTGGCCGGGATGATCTGGTCCTTGGTGCCGATCACGCTCCAGGCCGGGATCGTCTTCCAGGCCGGGGTCGCGGACGGCTCGTTCAGGGCGCCCAACGCGCCCGGGCGCTGGGTCGCGAACACGAGATCCTTGTCGTCGGACTTCAGTCCGGTCGCGAACGAACTGTAGACGGTCGAGCGCTTCAGGTACACGTCGCTGTCCGGGCCGGGCGGCTGGTCGGCGGGCACCAGGTCGAACACGGTCGCCGGGTCCACGGCCAGCGCCGAGTCCGGTCCGACGAGCTGGAACGGGGTCTCGCCGGCCTCCGGTAGGAACGAGTTGACGTACACGAGCGCCTTCACGTTCGGCAGGCCGGTGGCCGCGTTGCTGGTCACGAAGCCGCCGTACGAGTGACCGACCAGCACGACCGGTCCGGGCACCGACTCGATGAAGCTGCGCACCGACGCGGCGTCACCCGCCACCGAACGCAGCGGGTTGGGGATGGCGCGGACCGTGTACCCGTCGTCCTGCAGTCGCTCGGTGACGGCGTTCCAGCTCGAGCCGTCCGCCCAGGAGCCGTGCACCAGCACGATGGTCGGCTTCGTCCCGCGCTGCTCTCCGGCGACACTCTGCACCGGGTTGAAGCTCGCCAGGGCCAGCGCCACCGCGGCGAGCAGGAACGCGAGCGCGCGCCCGCGTCGCCTGGTACGGCGTGCTGGATTGGTCAGGGGATTCGTCATTGATCTGTCCTGTTCCGTGCAATGAACAGCCGGCCGCGTACCGGTCGGCTCGTGGTGTATGTCCGCGCACCGCCTCCCGATGTGACAACGAACCCGGCTGTCACACCGGATCGCGCCGCCCGGTCGTTGTCGACGTACCAGTGATCGAAACAGGAGGCCCCGGCCGTGACGCACGACGATGTAGCCCGCAACCTCAAGGGCATGGACGAGCTCGACTTCAACGGATGGAACCGCGCCGACTGGCACGGGAAGTTCGCCGACTGCCACACCGACGACGTCTACGTGGAAGTCAAAGGACAACCGACGACCCACGGGATCCAGGAACACATCGAGGCGATGGAGGCTCTGGTCGAGTCCACCGGCGGTACGCCGGTCCAGGTCGCCTCGCACCCGATCAGCTTCGGCTCGGGCGACTGGACCTGCGTGGTCGGCGAGTTCGAAGGTGGCGGCCGCATGGTCACGATCGCCAAGTGGCGCGACGGCGCGATCGCCGAGGAATACATCTGGCTCTAAGTCCGCAGCGGTTTCCAGCGGACCGGTCCGACGCGGATGGCCGGCTCAGCGCGCGCCGGCCTGACGGGGCGTGCTGTGGCTGGCGCCGGTGGAGTTCGGGCGCAGTCGTAGGCGGCACGGCGCACGGGGTCTCGCAGGGTCGTGTACGCGGCGAGAAGCTCCTGCAGGCGCCTGTCAGCGGTGGCGTCCTCGGCATACGACCGGGTGTCAGGATGCAGCCGGCGGACCAGACCACGAAACGCCCGGTCGAGCTCATCTCCCGACGCGTCAGCGCCGACCCCGAGCACCACATACGGATCCGGCAACGTACTCATGACCGCTCTTCCCGTGGGCCGTCGAGATCGACGATCTGGACGCGGCGGGCAGGACCAGGGCGGCTCTTCGGCGCGCGGATGGTGAGTACGCCGTTGGTCAGCGTGGCCGTGAGCCCATCGGCCTGCACGGAACACGGCAGGTCGATCGTGAGGTGCAGCGGTCCGGGGTGACGCGCGTGCCGGTGCATCGTCCCGCTGTGTTCGCGATCAGGGATCCGGCCGCGGACGGTCAGCGATCGACCGTCGTGTTCGACGACGAGGTCCTGGGTGGTGGCGCCGGGCAGGTCGATGTCGACCAGGCACTCGTCGTCGGTCTCCTCGAGGTCGACCGCCGGCCACCACGTTCCCGACGCGTGGGGTCTGGCGAGTTCGTGCATCAGCTGGCTCGTCCGGCGGTGGATGTCCTCGAGGTGGGCGAACGGCTCAGTCGGCAGCCACCGCACGGCTGCCGGCCGCTGGTTGGTCCGGGGCATCGCGCTCACCACCTCGTCGTGAGGACCGGGTCGGGGTGATGCGGCCGCCCGCCGTACGTTGATGTCCTGGGCAGGACTGGCGGCTGGAGATGGCAAGGGCCGCCGGTTCAGGGTGTGACCGTGGCGGGCGGCCGCATCACCGCTTCAAGGGCTCCTGCTAGGTCGGATGTGCTCACCTCCTCCCTTAGGCGTGGATTCGGGCAGTGCCTCGGTACGGCGGAGGGCCGCGCTGGCGACCGTGAGGCCGTCGCCGGGGTACGCCGCCGTGACGGAGACCGATCCGGGGTGACCACCGGCGTGGTGGCCGCTCGGCCCACTCGCCGACGGGTGGGCAGCGCCGTTGGGTCGGTGGCTCGCAGGGCGCTTCCCAGCAGGCAGCGATGAGGGCGTCGAACTCCGCGTGCACCAGTTCGTCGTCGGCGAGCACGAGATCCACGAAGGCCTCGGCCTCGTCGAGTGTCTGCCGCAGCTGCAGTGTCGGTTGTGTCTGCGGTGCCCTGATCGCCCTCATCGATGTCACCTCGTCGACAAGTGCCCGGCCGGCGGGTGGCGGCGTACCTCAGCTTGCTGGTCAGGCGTCGACAGCCTGCTGGTCAGGCGTCGATCTGCTTGTGGCCGGTGTCGGTGTTCGCGATCTCGATCTTGCGCGGCTTGGCCTGCTCGGCGATCGGGATCTTCAGCGTCAGTACGCCGGACTCGTAGCTCGCCTCGATCCGGTCGGCGTCCAGCGTGTCACCGAGGAACAGCTGCCGGGAGAACGCCCCGAGCGGCCGTTCGGCCACCTGCATCTCCACGCCTTCACCGAGCTCGAGCGGCCGGCGTTCGGCCTTCACCGTCAGGACGTTGCGTTCCACGTCCAGGTCGATCGCGTCCGGCGAGACACCGGGAAGATCGAAGGCGACGACGTACGTGTCGCCCTGCCGGTAGGCGTCCATCGGCATCGCGGTCGGCCGGGACCACGTCCCCGGCGCCTGGCTCCCGAAGACCTGCTGGGTCAACCGGTCCAACTCACGGAACGGGTCAGTGCGCATCAACATCGCTCCTCCACCTCCTGCTCATCCCGTCAGCGCTGTGTCAATACGCATCAATTCTTCTACCACGTCAACGGAACGATGACAAGACCCATGTCATCCAACCGCTGACAATTCAGTCAGGCCTGGTACGACGTAGCGGACGTACGACGAACTGCTCCGGGACGGTCCAGTCGAAGTGGACGGCGGCCAGGCGTACCAACGCGGTCACCACCAAGCACGCGACTCCCGCGATCGGGATGGGTGTGCCGAGCTCGGCGAGCAGGACAAGGAGTCCGGTGCCGGCGCCCGCTGCGACGGCGTACAGGGACCCCACGTGCAGGAAGGAGAACGGCAGGCTCAGCATGACATCGCGCAGCATCCCGCCGCCGATGGCTCCGATCACGCCGACCACTAGGGCCCCAGCCACGCCCACGCCGAGGGACAACGCCTTCGAGGCCCCGATCGCCCCGAAGAGCCCCATCACGACGGCGTCGAGCGCGGTGATCAGCCAACCCGCGCGCGCCAGCACGGGTTGCAGCACCATGCCGAGGATCGCCGAGAGGCCGGCCACGGTCAGGTACCAGTTGCTCCAGACCGCGACCGGTGGCTGGTTGAGCAGGACGTCGCGGAGCAGGCTCCCTCCGAGCGCGACCGCGAGGCCGATCACCATGACGCCCAGTACGTCGATGCGGCGAGACCTGACCGTCGCAGCGAAGAGGGCTCCTTGCAGGCCGCCGAGTCCGGCGGCCAGGAGTTCGATCCAGAGCGTCACCTGGAACGGCGTGACCGACATGTGCGATCCCTCCGCGTGGTCGGGCCGACCGCGGCCGGCCCTCGAGCCGGACGCGGATCAGCTGTTCACCGCGACGCGTTCTTGGCGGCCTCGTCGATGACGTCGGCCACGACGCCGGCCTGCGTGACGAACAGGGCGTGACTGGCGGACACGTCGGTGATCTTCGCGCCGGCCCGCTTCGCCATGTGCTGCAGCATGGCCTGGTCGAACGCCTTGTCCTCCGTGGCAATGACGGCCCAGGTGGGCTTGTCCTGCCAGGCGGCGTTCTTCACCGGAGTGGCGAAGACCGACATGTTGATCGGGATCTGGGTGTCCCGCAGGAACGCGGCGTCCGCGTCGGTGGCGTCGTGGGCGAACCCGGCCTTGAACTTGTCGTGGTTGAGGAATCCGTAACCGTCGTCGACGACGTCGATGACGAAGTCCGGCGTCTCGGCGAATCCGTCGTACTGCTGGGCCGTGGTCTCACCGGCGTCGGGTGCGAGCGCGGAGACGTAGACCAGGCCGGCCACGTTCGGGTGGACACCGGCCTCGGTGATGACGGTGCCGCCCCACGAGTGACCCACGAGGATCGTGGGGCCGTCCTGCCGGTTCAGTACCCGCGTCGTCGCGGCGACGTCGTCCTCCAGCGAGGTGAGCGGGTTCTGCACGATCGTCACCCGGTAGCCGCGCGCCGTCAGGTCGTCGTACACGCCACGCCATCCCGAGCCGTCGGCGAACGCGCCGTGCACCAGTACGACGTTCTTGATCTCCTGGTCGGTGCTCATGAGCTGGTCCTCCCTCTCCCGCCCGGAGCTGCCGAGCGGCTGTGATGAGATCGGTGATCGATCTCTGATATGCAATATATCGCACGATGGAGACCGTCACAAGGCACGCGTGGGATTTCCGGTCTGACCCGATCTGTGTGCAATATGTTGCTATGCCGATCCCTACGAACACCCCGGCCGTCGACCGCACGCTCCTGCGCGACGACGTCTACCGGCGGCTGCGCGACGCGATCGTCGACGGCACGTTCCGGCCCGGCGAGCAGCTCAAGGACGGCGAGCTCGCCGACTGGCTGGGCGTCAGCCGCACCCCGGTCCGCGAAGCGCTGCTGCGCCTCGGGGCTAGTGGTCTGGTGGTGGCGTTGCCGGGTCGATCCACCAGGGTCAGCGCCATCGACATTCAGGTGGTGCGGGACGCGAAGGACGTGGTCGCGGCGATGCACGAGCTGGCCGTGCGACAGGTGACCGGCCGGCTCAGTGAACAGGACGTCGAGCGCATGCGCGACGCCAACCGCCGGTTCGCCGCCGCCGTGGCCTCAGGCGACGTCAACGCCGCCATGGAGGCGGACGAGGAGCTGCACCGGGTCCCGGTCGCCGCGCTCGGCAATCAGGCCCTCGAAGCCGTGATCGAGCGCTTCGACCCCGTGATCCGCCGCGCGGAACGGATGCGCTTCGGCGTCGACGGCCAAGTGTCTGCCGCCCGCCACGACCAGCTGATCAACCGCATCGTCGCCGGCGACGCGAACGGCGCCGCCTCCGTAGCCTTCGACATCTGGCACAGCCTCCCCATCGACGACACCCCCACCTCCGCCACTACTTGAGCTCAGCGGAGGTCTTGCCAGGACCGCCCGACCCCCACCGCCGCCATCCGGCTCGCGTCGAGGGTCGATCTCGTCAGCCGGCCCGCGGAGCGGGTCCTCGGCGAGGGTCGGGCGATCCTGGGTTGTTGGCCTAGTCGCCGTCGGTGTTGAAGTCGAGGTCGACCCAGGAGTGGGCACCCCCGCTGTTCGACGTGGAACCGCCGTAGGCGGGATCGACGTCTCCGCAGTTGCCGAACTCGTCCAGGTTCTTGGCGATGTAGCCGCTGATGTTGTGCGGCTGGTCGTTGGTGAGTTCCCCGGAGCTCAGCGAGACGCAGGCGAACTCGCCGTTGTCCAGCTTCCACATCAGGTTCCAGGTGAATCCACCGAGCTGGTCGGTGTAGGCGGTCATGGTGTCGGCGGTCTGGTCGGTGATCGTGCCGGTGGGCCGTTCGTTCCAGTGCCCGTTGGAGAGATTGCCGCCGTACCAGGTCATGGTCTGGCCGGTGTTGTTGGACACGGACAGCTGCACGCTGTACGCGCCGCCGGTGTAGATGAGCGAACCGGGGCCGCCGGGCTTCGCCGACGACACCGAGCTCGACGGATCGTTGGCCTGGGCCTCCTCGCTGGAGTTGGCGCCGGCCGACGGTGCCAGCATCAGTACGCCGGCGAGTACACCGGCGGCCGCGAGGCCACCGACGACCATCGGCAGACGACGACGGCGGCGGGTGGGGGTGGCTGAGGAACTCATGGTGGATCTCCTTGTGGCGTGTGGACCTTTCACCACGAGGATTCCGCCAGGACCTCCAACCCGACTCCAGCCCCACTCCAAAGCGTCGACAACCGTGGACGGTTGCGGATCACTCGGGTGTTACGACGGCGCCGAGGTCGACCAGGGTCAGCCGCTCACCGGACTGGTACGCCTTCTCGAAGTCCGCCGCTGGGAGTGTCGCCTGTACTTCGCGGAGCAGGCGAGCAGTCAGCGCTCGTCGTGGCCACCGACCGCCGAGGCGGAGTGCCTGAGCCGATGCCGCACCGTACATCCTCGCCGCTTCCGCCGGCCGGCCGCACTCGGCCAGCAGGTTGGCGCGGGTCTCCACCACCCCCGCACCGTGCAGACTGCCGTAGGTGAGGCTCAGGTCGAGGGCACGATCGGACCATTCGAGACCGCGCTCCGGGTTGCCCAGGGCAAGTTCTGCGTAGGCGCCGGCGGACGCGCTGAGGAAGGCGGCGAAGACGTGGCGCGCGTCGACGGCCCGGCGGTGCGCCGCGGCAGCACCGGCCGCGCACTGGCGAGGGTCGGCGCCGCTGCTGATGTCGACGAGGCCGCGTACCGCCGCGCACAGTACGTCGAGGTCGGGGTCGGCGACATCCGCGGCCACCGCCGTGACGGTGTCGAAGATGGTCCGCATGTAGTCGAACTCATCCGTCGTCATCGCCGCGGCCGCGGTGACCGCCAGCAGGTCGCCGACGAACGCCCGCCGCGAGACCGGCACCTCGTCGAGCAAAGCCGTCACCGCCTCGGTGTGCGGGCGGGCCAGGTCCGCGCGTCCCTGGAAAGTCAACGTCCAGGCCAGCGCGGCCTGCGCAGCGGCCTGGTCGGCGGCCGGCGCGTTGCGAGCGCGGCGTACTGCGAGGTCGAGCCACCGGCGCGCCTCGACGATCTGCTCGCGGGTGTACCAGAACATCGTCAATTGCGCGGCCAGCAGGGGTACCGCCGGTTCGTCGTCGCTCGTGAGCTCCCGTTCGAGCGTCGCCCGTACGGCGGCGTAGTTGGCCTCGAGCGTGCGGTACTTCATGATCTCACCGCGGCCGAGGCGGAAGCGGGGGCCGAGCACCGAACGGACCCAGCGATCACGGCGGTCGAGCATCGCGTCCCGCTCGCCGGCGTCGGTCAGCAACTGACGGGCATGCGCGCGGACGGTTTCCAACTGGCGGAAGGACGAGGCCCAGCCCTCGCGGTTCGACCGTGTCGACGTGAGCATCGAGCGGTTGACGAGCATCGGAATGAGGTCGACGGTCCGTCCGCCCACCGACTCGTCGGCGACCGCGGCGGCAGCAGCGGCGGTGAACGGTCCCGGGAACACCGCCAATGCCCGGTGCAACGCCTGCTCCGCATCGGTCATCTGCCGGTAGCTGCGGTCGATCTCGTCCCGCAAAGTGCCGTGGTCAGGTACGGCGGCCGCACCTTGGCGGGCCAGTCCGGTGGGGTCGAGCGTCACCTGCTCGGCGATCTCTGCGATCGAATAGCTGCGCCCGCGGGCAGCGGCGAGTTCGATCGCGAGCGGCAGACCATCGAGTCCGACGCAGATCTGAGCGACCCGCCGCAGATCCTCCTCCGTCAACGTGACGGTCGGCTCGGCCAACCGGAAGCGGCTGCGGAACATCTCCACCGCCGGGGAGGCATCCTGCGGGCGCTCGGAATCGGGCAGACGGAGCGGGGCGAGGGTGTAGATCAGCTCCCCTGGCAGGGCCAGCGGCTCGCGGCTCGTCGTGACGACGGTGCAGTCGGCCTCGTCGTCGACGACAGCCTCGACGAGTTCACGAACGCCCGGCAGGACATGCTCGCAGTTGTCCAGCACGATCAGCGCCTGCCGGCCGCTGACCTGTGACGCCAGCGCACGCAGCGGTGTTCCGACGGCCGGTACGGCGACGCCCAGGGTCGCCAGGGTCAGGTCGACGACCAGTGCCGGGTGGTCGACCTGTGCGAGGTCGACGAACCAGACGCCGTCGGGGAAGCGCGGGGCGAATCTGTGAGTCAGTTCGATCGCGAGCCGGGTCTTGCCGCAGCCGGCGGCGCCGACGATCGACAAGAGGTGGCTCTCACCGATGAGTCCGGCGAGTTGGTGCAGCTCGGTTGCGCGGCCGATGATCGGTGTGCCGCGGCGAGGCGGCCGTGACCCGGTGCGGGGCGCTCCGGGCTGCTCAGCGGCCGCCGCCGTGGATGTACTCGCGGGCGTGGCCACGGCCGGCGGGATCGGGACTGTCGTCGTCGGACGTTTCGCCACCGGGGCTGCCGTCGGCGTGGCCGCTGTGATCGGCAGCAGGGTGGGGTCGCCGTCCAGGATCCGCTGCTGCAGGTCCCGCAGTTCGGCACCTGGCTCGATGCCGAGCTCATCGATCAGGGAATCGCGTGCGACGCGGTACGCGTTCAGACCTTCCTCGATCCGGCCCTGCCGGACGAGCGCGAGCATCCGCTGCCAGTGTAGGTGCTCGCGGAACGGCGCCTCGTGGATCAGCGGCTGCAGGTCGAGGAGAGCCTGGTCGTTGCGGCCGAGTGTCAGCAACGCGTCGACGCGCCGCTCCCGGACCTGGGTGTACAACTCCTCGAGCCGCGCCACGTACGCCTCCGCCCACGGCTGGTCGCCGCAGGGGGTGAACGGCGGGCCACGCCAGAGTTCGATGGCGGCGTCGAAGCGCTGCAACGCCCGGTCCGGACGGTCGGTGGCGAGCGCGACGCGGCCTTCGTCGGCCAGCCGCTCGAAGACGGCCGAGTCGATGTCGGCGGGGTCGACCAGGAGCCGGTACCCGCCGGTGTCGTTCACGAGCACGGTCGGCGCCGCCCCGCGCCGCCGATCGGGCTCGAGCACCCGCCGTAGTCGCCAGACGTGCGACTCGAGCGTCGAGGCCCGGCCGCCGGTGACCTGGTCTCCCCACAGTGCCTCGATCATCGCGTCGACCGGCACCCGGCGGTTGGCGTGTACCGCGAGCAACGCGAGCAGAGTCGTCGGCCGGCTGCCGTTCGGCGTACGCAACCGGCCGTCGATCTCCAGCGAGAGGTGACCGAGGTCATGCAACCGCACACAGTGACAGTACGAGCGAGGGCGGCCGGGCGAAAAGCCCGGACCGCGAACTCACTGCCGCGTCAGGCCGCCGCGTGCAGTCCATCCGGAGCCGGAGTACGCAACGCTCCGGCACGGCGCCAGATCAGTTCTGCCTGGACGGCGAGCATGACGCCGACCATGACCAGGACGCTGCCGATGCCGCTCTCGTACGGGGTGTGGGTCAGGTAGGCGAACGTGCCGAGCGCGAACTTGAACGCCACCAGGCCGAGGAACAGACCGACCGTCGCGACCGTCCCTCGGGTATAGATGCGGCCGTCGGCCGCCCACATCCGGGTACGGCGGCCCCGCAGCAGACCGGTCACGAGACTCGCGACCAGGCTGACAGCGAGTAGCCCGTACGCCGTGCGGTTGTGGGCGACGTGCACACCACTCAGAACGCCGGCCGCCGTGTAGATCACCGCGAGCTTGAAGCGTCCTCGGCCGGTGACCTCGTTGACCCGTGTCTGCCGATAGAGCGCATAGCCGACCAGGGCGATGATCGCGATCATCTCCACGGCGTTCATGAGCGTTCTCCCTTCGGTACCGCGACACCGACCCGGCGGGCGGTCAGCCACAGCAGGCCGAGACTGGACAGCGCGAGGACGGCGTGGACGGGAAGCGCGCTGCTGGCGTCCCACAGTGCGTGCAGCACGACGGCGGCAACGAAGGCCAGCGCGAAGTGCAGCACCCGGCGTGCCTTCCACCCGGACGCGGCCGCTGCATACAGTGCTGCGGCCGCGATGCCTGTCCAGGCCATGTGACACGCCGGGCTCAGAGCACCGCGTAGTACGAGGAGGTCGACGGTGGCGCTCACCTTGCCGCCGGTGCCGACCAAGGTGACGAAGGCGTAGCCCATGGTTTCCAGGGCAGCGAAGCCGGCCCCGCAGGCGACCCCGAGCAGCAGGCCGTCGGCTCGGGTGCGGTTGCGCAGGACCGGGAGGAGCACCAGCGGCGCGATCAACTTGCTCGCCTCCTCGGCGAGCCCGATGCCCAGGACGGGCAACGCATCGAGATGGCGGACGGTGTCGTACTCGAGCCAGCCGGCCACGACGGTGCCGACCACGCCACCGAAGAAGGCGGCGCCGACGACCATCCCCAGCGGGACCGTGTACGGCATCGGCCGGCCGTTGACGAAGGCGAGAAACGCCACCGGGATCACTGCGGCGCCCAGCAGGATCGCGGTCGGCACGTAGTTCGGGTTGTTCGTGGCGACCATGGTGCGTTCCACGGCGGCGAACAGCGCGGCACCAGTGACGAGCACCAGCAGCCAGGCGTAGCGGCGAAGCCGGCTGACGGGGCCGGCCGCTTCGAGCGGGCCGGCCGTGATCGACGGGGTGACGGGAGGCATTGTGAACATCGTCGTACTCCTGATCGTCGTGGCGGGTCAGGCCCGGATCCGCTGGCGGCTACGCGTGACGACGTAGGTGCCGGCACCGGCGACGGCGACGGCGAGCGCACCGATGCCGACACCGAGCCAAGGCTTGCTCGATGGATCGTCGTGGGCCTGGACTGCTGGCCCGGCGTGGTGGACAACTGGCACGCCGCCCGGCGCAGGAGCCGCCGCGGCGTGACCAGGCCGGCCGGCAGAGTGCTCCTCCGAGCCGATCACTCGCACCACAGTCGAGGCGGTGCTGTTGCTGCAGGTGAGCATGACCGGGTAGTGGCCCGGGGCCGTGGTGCGGGAGATCGTGGCGGTGCCGTCGAAGGCGTCGGGATCGGTCTTGGAGAACCGTTCCGGACCGACGAAGGCCGGCGAGGTCACTGATACGACTGTCGGCATGGCCGCGGTGCCGGAAGCCGGTAGAGCACAGGTGCCTGAGACGTGCACGGTCGTGCCGGGCCGGACCGAGGCGGACGAGACGAACACAGCTGCCGGTGAGCCCTGCTGCGACGGTGTCGTCAGGCCGGTAGGCACGGAAGCCGCGCCGGTGGGCACAGGCGTTGGTGCGGCGGGCACAGGCGTTGGTACGGCGGGCGCAGCGAAGGCAATGCCGGCAGTACTCAGGGCGAGGACGGCGCCGGCGAACATGCCGACGAGGGTGCTGGTGCGCATGACAGGACTCCTGATCCGGTCGCTGGTGGCGGGATGTCACCGTTCACGCTGCACCGCGCCGCGCCAACGGCGCTCCAAAACCCCTTCAACGACCGCACCGCCACGGTTGGAGCGCGGGGTCTGTCACAACCAGCGTTGCTATCTGGTCTGTACCGGCGACGGAACTCGAACGATCGTTTGGAGATATCTGTGACGGATCTTCCCGACCTCCCCGCACCAGAGCACGGGCTGGTGGTGACCCAGTTCCTGACCGTCCGCGACGTCCGGGTCTCGAGTCAGTTCTACGCCGACGTCTTCGGCGGGAGCGTCGTACTGCCCGAGAATCCCGCCATCGTCCGGGTCGCCAACACCTGGATCATCATGAACCCCGGCGGCGGACCGACACCGGACAAACCGGACGTCACGCTCAGGGCACCCGAGGCCGGCGACCCGGTCTCGGCGTTCCTCAACGTCCGGGTCGCCGACATCGCCGCGTTCTACGCCGACGCCCGCTCGAAAGGCGCACAGTTCCTCACCAAGCCCCTCGACCGCGGCGCCGAACTGCGCTGCTACCTGCGCGACCCCGACGGCTACCTCATCGAGATCGGCCAGGCCACCGGCCTCCTCCACGGCATCACCGCCGACCAGTCACCCCCCACGAACTAGGCGCGCCACCGCCTTCGTTCGGCTCGAGAACCGCCGCGCGGGACAGCCGGCCGTCGACCAGCAGCGGCGAGCTCGCGACTCATCTTGAGTCGCGCGCTCGACGCTGCCGGATTGCTGGGTTGTCAGCGTCGTGGATGATCCGGGCTCGGGCAGGGCGAAACTGTGGCCATAGGCAACCTGCTCCCCGGGTCGGTCGGCCGAAGCGGTCGACCCGGCGGTCAAGGAGTCCGATCAGCCGTCGGCCGGGTTTGGATATCGACGCGGTGTCGACTGCGGTCAACGACGTACGCCGGATTAATGGCCTGCGCCTGCTCAACCCGCTGGCACTCAAGTGAATTGAGGGTGCCTGCGGTCGAGCGCTAGTAGCCTCCGCGGCTGTTGACCAGGAACGGCGCGTTGGCGTTCTTGCCGTTCGTCCCGACGAGGAAGTTCTGGCCGGTGCAGCGGTCGCTGCTCCACACGCGCTGGGTGATGCTGGTGCGGTTCCAGAAGGAGCGGCTGCCGATGTAGCTCTCACTCGGCTGGACCTTTCGGCACTGCCCGGACGGAATCGGCTGCCCAAGGAGAATCGAGTTGTTCGGCGAGGTGTAGTTCGCCTTCACCCAGAAGCACATCACGCCAGTTGAGTAGCACTGGCTCAGCGCCGTCGGCCCGAGCCACTTGCTCGGGATCGACGAGCCGGCCGAGCTGATGTCGGCCGCAGGCGCAGACCGCTTCGCAGCGACCTGGTCGTCAGCAGCTTGTGCCGGAAGTCCCAACAGTCCAGCGCCGACGAGGACAACGGGAGCCGTCAAGGCGAAGAGTCGTTTATTCATAAGGAAGAGCTCCTTTGTCCGGTTGCGCGCCTGAGCACGGGGCGAATTGACCTTTCGGAGGAGCCTAGGAACTGCCGCTTTCACACCACTTTCACTACATACCACAGATCGAGTCGGAGACGCCTGATGGTCGAACCGAGGTGGCGTCGTTGGCAGTATCCCGCCGTACAGACCGCGACCTGGTCGACCGCAACGATAGGGGACTTGCCCACAGCAGGCGGGATTCCAGCTCGACTGGCCAGCTCGCGGCGCCCTCCGCGCATTCGAAGCCGACAATGCACCCGACGTCCCAGCCTTACATCGAGCGGGCAGGTGGTCATAGGGTCCCGTCCATGCTGCTGTCGGTGGATGCAGGACCTTGGCCGTTCGAGGTGATTCCAGCGGTTCGGTACCGAAGGCTGCGGGATCGGCCGGCGTGGGAAGCGGATCTCCATCTCGACCTGCTCAAGCCGCAGGGTCCCATCGGCACGCGGACTTCGCTGGTCGTCTACTTCCACGGCGGGGCCTGGGAATCAGGTGGACGCGAGCTGGGGATGTACCCGTGGGTCAACCCTGTCCTGGCCGCGAACGGCATCGCCACAGCGAGTGTCACTTATCGGCTCACAACGACTGATCCGTTTCCGGCTCAGCTAGAGGACGCACAGGCCGCGCTCCACTGGCTACGGGATCACGCTGACGAGTTCGGCTTCGAGCCGAATCGTCTAGGTGTCTGGGGAGATTCGGCGGGGGGACATCTGGCGCTACTGCTCGCAACTCAACCGGCGATGCGTGTACGAGCCGTCGTCGCACGCTGTGCACCAACCGACTTCCGCGACTGGCATCTGGACGATGAGGACCAGCCAGGATCCGTCTTTCATCGCCTCTTCGGCGGCCCCAACAGCGCCGACACCGCACTCCGAGCCGCCGCCAGCCCAGCGAGATACCTCGAATCACGTGAGCCGGGCAGCGCAGCCCTGCCGCCGATGCTGCTGTTTCACGGTGATCGCGACGAGACCGTCCCCTACAGCCAAAGCCTCGACTTCGCCCGCACCGCCCGCACCCTCGGCGTCGACATCACCCTTCGCACAATTCGCGGCGGACATCACAACCTCACCCCAGACCAGATCGCGCCATGGACCAATCAGCCCTGGGAAGCTCTGGCCTTCGAAGCACGGCGCTTCTTCATCCATCACCTAACCAACTAGCCTTTCGGCAAGAATGTCGCACCCACCGCACCGGGCCAGCGAAGGCTGTCGGCCGCGCCACGAGCTTGACTTGTTCAGTGACGGTAGCCATCCCACTTCGGCTCGTGCCGGGATCCGCCCGGCGAGCCGGGCTCACGGGTCTCCTCACGCCGTGCGCCGGCCACTCCCCTGACGGAGCCCACTACTTCGTGTCGCGGCCGGAGCAGCGCTCAAGGACGATTCACAGGTCTCGTCACTCACGTTGAACCAATCCCGTGAAAGTCAACTGAAAGCGGCGCTCGGCAGACTGCCGGCAGACACCGACCGCAGCGTCAGCCGGGCCGGTGCGAGTCAATTGGACGTCCAACCTCACGGAGGCAATGCATGAATGCACGCAATGGTGCCACCCGGGTTCGCCGACCGCTTGCGATGCTCGCGGCGGCGCTGTTCATCACAGGTATCTCGACCGGCGCCGCCACGGCGGCCGTGGAACACGAGGCTAAGCCGGACGGAAGGTTCTGCGTAGTCGAAATCGGCAAGGCGGTAGACGGGGGCTTGTCGCCGGTGAAGTCGCAGACGTGCAGCAATGACCCGGATTCGTCGGCCTTCAAGGCAGCAGGCGCGCCTGACGTCCTGCTCATGGGGTGGTTCTGGAACGCGTACAACAGTCCGCCCGACATCACGCGCATCATCGTGTCGGCGGAGGACGGACCCTGCGACGCATCCGGCTACCGCATCCGGCCTAGCTGGCTGTGGAACAACGAGATCTCCGGTTTCTACACATACAGCAATTGCCATGAAGTGACCATTTTCGACGGCTCGAACTGGGACGGCGACTACCAGTACTGGTTGGACGACAAGGGCGATGGACCCAACGTGGGTTATGTCGGGGCGCGCATGAACGACCGGACCAGCTCGCTCTGGATCCGGTCCTGACCCGCGATCCTGCCGCAACACCCGAGTAGGCCGCCGGCTCGATTCGGCCGGATCGCGGATCGAGCCGGCCTGGCCCGGTCGGCGACCGCATCGTGGGAGATGTAAACGTCGACGCGGCCGCGGTTGAGCTCTACGGGTTGCCGCCCGAGCAGTTCACCGTGGCCGCAACCATGCCGCTAAGGCCGCCGGCGACGGACTACAGCGGCGGCAACTGACCCGGCGGCGCGCAGCTCCTGCGAACCGGTGAGCTGGCCAGCGCACTGCGCCACGTAGGGTTCGCGTGGTCGACGAGACTGGCGGACCAGACCCGCTCGCCCCGATCAGCCCCCGAGTAATCCGCAGCACCCGCTGCAGACACCGGCCAACGATCGGCCAAGCAGCCGGCGATGAAGGCCGCGGCGCGACCAGCGACCGACGGCAGCGACCAGCTGCCACGGCGGCGCGCGGAACTCGAAGCCCGTGCACGAGAGAGCGACACCGAGTACGCCGGGGCCGAAGCCGACCGTGTCGCGGCCCAGGCGGCGCTGGACGCGCGAGCACCAGATCGCCGACCTCGAGGCCACGATCGAGCGACTCGCCGAAGAAACCCCTTCTAACCGAAGCTATTTCAGCTCCGCGGAGGTCTTTCCGAGGAGGCGGCGGGCGACGATCAACTGCTGGATCTGTTGGGTGCCTTCGAAGATGTCGAGGATTTTGGAGTCTCGGGACCACTTCTCGAGGAGGTGGTGTTCGGAGTAGCCGAGGGTGCCGGTGAGTTCGACGCAGCGCAGGGTGATGTCGTTGGCGGTGCGGCCGGCCTTGGCTTTGGCCATGGAGGCCTGGAGGGAGTTGGGTTTGCCGTTGTCGGCCATCCACGCGGCCTGCAGGGTCAGCAGGTACGCCGCCTCCCAGTCGGCCTCCATCGCCAGGTACGACGCGGCCGCCGCCGGCTGGAGGTGGACCGGGCGGTCGTAGTCGACCTCCACCCCGGCCTCGGCCAGCAACTCGCGCGTCAACTCCAACGACGCCCGGGCGACGCCGACCGCCATCGCGGCGACCAGCGGGCGGGTGTTGTCGAAGGTCTGCATGACGCCGGCGAAACCCTTGTCGGCGTCGACCGACGGTGAGCCGAGCAGGTTCGCGGCCGGCACTCGGCAGTTCTCGAAGCGGATGGTGGCTGTGTCGGAGGCACGGATGCCGAGCTTGTGGTCGAGCCGCTCGACCGTCATCCCGGGTGTGCCCTTGGGTACGACGAACGACTTGATCCCCGCCCGTCCCGACGACTTGTCCACGGTCGCCCACACCACGACCGCGTCGCAGCGACCGCCCGCGGTCACGAAGATCTTCTCGCCGTCCAGGACGTACGAGTCGCCGTCGAGGCGGGCCGTCGTCCGGATGCTCGCCGAGTCGGAGCCGCACCCGGGTTCGGTGATCGCCATCGCGGCCCACACACCCTCGAACCGCCGCAGCTGCTCGTCCGACGCCACCGACGCGATCGCGGAGTTGCCCAGCCCCTGCCGAGGCATCGACAGCAGCAGCCCGACGTCGCCCCAGCACATCTCCATGATCGACAGCACCGACGACAGGTTCGACCCGTTCACGACCCCGTCGGCGGCTTCCGTCGTACGTCGTACGCCGGAAGCGCCCGCGCCCGAACCGGTGCCTGAGGCACCTAATCCGTCGACCATCGCGGCGAGCAGGTCGAGCTCGACCGGGTAGGCGTGCTCGGCCAGGTCGTACTTGCGTGAGTTCGGCCGCAGCATCTCGGCCGCGACCTGGTGCGCCTGGTTGACGAAGGCGCGGAACTTGCGCGGCGTCTCGAGGTTGATCATCAGACCAGCACCGCACCTTCCATCACGCCGATCGCCCGGAGGTCGCGGTACCACCGCTCCACCGGATGCTCCTTCACGAACCCGTGTCCGCCGAGCAGCTGCACACCGTCGGTCCCGATCTGCATGCCCTTCTCCGTGCACAGCCGCCGCGCCAGCGCGACCTCACGCGCGAACGGAAGCCCTTGCTCGGCACGCGATCCGGCCCGGTAGGTGACCAGTCGCATCCCTTCCAGCTCGATCCCGATGTTCGCCACCATGAAAGCGACCGACTGCCGGTGGCTGATCGGCTCGCCGAAGGCCGTCCGGGTGTTCACGTACGGCGTGACGTAGTCCAGCACCGCCTTCGCCGTACCGAGGGACAACGCGCACCACGCCAACCGGGACAACCGCACGCAGTCGGCGTAGTCCTCGAAAGTTCCCAGTTGCACCGCCGGCACGTCCTCGAGGATCACCCGGCTCAGCGACGCCGCCCGCAAACCCATCGACGGCTCGGCATCGATCGTCACGCCCGGCTGGCCGGACTCGACCAGGAACAACGCCGGCCCCCGCTCCCCCACCTGAGCCGCGATCACGAACAGCTCGGCGTCGGCGCCACGCGGAACCAGCGACTTCACCCCGTTCAGCCGGCCACGCTCGAAGGTGGTCTGCAGCGCGAACGGGTCGAACAGCGGCCGCGGCTCGAGGATCGCCAACGCGGCCGCGGGCACCGACGAGCCGGTGAAGGCGGGCAGGTACGTCGCCTGCTGCGTCTCGTCACCCCACAACGAGATCGCCGTACTCACGGCCGCCGGCGCCAGGCACGCGACCGCCTGTCCGAGATCGCCGTGCGCCATCGCCTCGGCCACCAGTACGCCGGTCATCGCGGACCGCTCGCTGACGATGCCGCCGAGGTCCTCCGGTACTTCGATCAGGCTCAGCCCGAGCTCGGCCGACTGCTCGACGACGGTGGCGTCGGTCGCGCAGGCCGTGTCCGCGTCGGAGGCAGCCGGCCGCAGTACCTCGGCGGCGAACTCCCGGACCACCTCGACGACCATCTGCTGGTCCTCGGTCGGGGTCAGGTCGAACCGGCCGGTGCCCTTCGCCGCGGGCAGCCGCGACGGTTGCGCGAGCTTGGAGGCGGCGCTGAAGCTCCGGCTGAGCGCACCGGCCGTCCGGAACCCGGTCCTGGTCGCCTCGAACACCACCCGCTCGGTCTGCTTCCGCAGCCCGAACCGGTCGATCGCCCGCGAGCTCGCCAGCCGGTTCAGCAAAGCCACGCCGACACCGATCGGGTCCCGCCGGCCCTTCATCCGTTCCTGCAGGCTCATGCGCTTACTGTAAACCGAAGTTACAACCCAGGTCACGTGACCCCCGACCACTCAACGTGGTGCAGATCGACAGGAGGTATCCGGTCGTCGGCCTCTTCGGTGGCCCGGTTTACACGGGGAGTTGCCGGCAGTGGGCGTATACGTCCTGTCGGTCGGTACCCAACCCGAGCGCGGTGCTACTGGCCGACGTCCTGATCGAACGCGCCCGCACCGCGTACCCGCGCGACGAACTCGCCGATGCGCGTCATCGCCTGCTGCGCCTCGGGCAGGAACGACCAGAACAGCTGGAAGACATGGGTGTCCGCCGTGTACAGCTCGGCGGTCACGTCGACGCCGTACTTCTCCGCGCGCTCGGACAGCCGGCGCATGTCGTCCCCGACCGGGTCCCCGGTCGCCGACTGGACCAGCATCGGCGGCAGCCCGGTCAAGTCCGCGGTCAACGGGCTCAGCAGCGGATCGTCGACCGGATGGTCACCGACGTACGAGCCGGTGATGCGGGCCATGGTCTTGAAGTGGACGTGGTTCGCCAACGGTGACGTCCCGTTGAGCACGCCGGCGATGTCGAGCCCCGGGCACATCAGGACCGCGCCGACGGGTAGCGGCAAGCCCTGCTCATGCAGCACCAGCAGCAGGGACATCACCAGCCCGCCACCCGACGAGTCTCCGGTCACGATGAGCTCGTCCGGCGGGACTCCCTGCTCGAGCATCCACAGGTACGCGTTCCGCGCGTCGTCCAAGGCTGCCGGGAACGGATGCTCGGGCGCGAGCCGGTAGTCCGGAACCAGTACGCCGGATCCGGTGGCAACCGCCAGCGCCCCGGCCAGCGCCCGATAGCCGTACGCCGACCCGAGCACGAACCCACCACCGTGCAGGTGCAGCACCGACGGCATCCCACCGGTGCCGATCTGCAAGGCCGGAACGCCTCCGGCCGTCGTCGGTACGACGGTCAGCTCGGCCGGCAGCTCGACCTGCGCGAGGGTCCCTTCGTACGCCGCGCGCATCCGGCCCAGCTCGCCCTCGTAGCCTTCGTCGGCCAACGGCGCCCACATCCGGTTCACCCGGTTGATCAGCTCGCCGCCCACCGAGCGCGTGGTCGCGATCGCACTGTCCAGGTCGCCCAGGAGTGTGCGGGCCCGGTCGAGGAACGCCTCCCCCGCGAGCGTGAGCTCCACCCGATGGGTCGAGCGCCGCAGCAGGTCGCAGCCGAGCAGCCGTTCCAGCGCGCGGATCTGCCGGCTCAGCGCCGGCTGTGACAGGTAGAGCCGGGTCGCCGCCCGGCCGAAGTTCAGCTCCTCCGCGACCGCGACGAACGCCCGCAGGTGCCGGAGCTCGATCGCGTCCGGCGTCCGCGGCATCGCCAGTACGTCGGCCGTCCCGTCACCGCTGTCAGTCATGCCGTCATTGTGGCCCGGATCCGGGCCGGGTGGTGATGCCGATGGCGCACCACCGTCATGCACGAACGGTCTTTCCCTTCGGTCCCGCACCGATGCCAGCGTTCTGGGCATGACGACCGTACGAAGTGCCGCGGTTCAGCTCCGCGGATGCGCCGGGCCGATCTGGGCCCGCGTGTACTGGCCACCGGCCGGCGGCGCGAGGCCGCCGTTGCTGGTGTTCTTCCCCGGCTCCGGAGACCCCGACGCGGAGTGCCGGCAGCTGTGTCTCCGCGGCGGTCTGGTGATCCTGGCCGGCCCGACCAGCACGCGGTACGACGAGGCCGTCGCGGACGCCCGGGCGATCGTCGGCTGGGCCGCGGACCACGCCGTCGACCTCGAGGCCGATCCGGCCCGGCTGCTGATCACCGGCACCGGCGAAGGCGCGGACGTCGCTGCCGCGGTCACCCGGATCGCGGCCGACGAGGGCTGGCCGGAGCTCGTGCTGATGCCCGACCTCATCACAACACTGGAGGGAACGAACCGATGACGAACCATGTGGCCCCACGGGCGACCAGGCGGGAGTGGACCGGGCTGGCCGTGCTCGCGCTGCCGACCCTGCTGTTGTCGCTGGATGTGAGCGTGCTCTACCTGGCGTTGCCCAGTCTCAGCGCCGACCTCGGCGCGGACAGCACCGAGCAACTGTGGATCCTGGACATCTACTCGTTCCTGCTGGCCGGGTTCCTGGTCACGATGGGAACGCTCGGCGACCGGATCGGCCGGCGGAAGCTGCTGCTGATCGGCGGTGCCGCGTTCACGGTCGCCTCGGTGCTGGCGGCGTACTCGACGAGTCCCGAGATGCTGATCGTCAGCCGGGCCCTGCTCGGGATCGCGGGCGCGACGCTGATGCCGTCGACGATGGCGCTGATCCGCAACCTGTTCCACGATCCGGCGCAGCTCGCGCAGGCGATCGGGTTGTGGTTCAGCTGCTTCATGGTCGGCATGCTCATCGGGCCGGTGGTCGGCGGGCTGCTGCTCGAGCGGTTCTGGTGGGGCTCGGCGTTCCTGCTCGGCGTACCGGTGATGGTGCTGCTGCTGGTCGCGGGTCCGCTGCTGCTGCCGGAGTACCGCGACCCCTCGGCGGGGAAGCTCGACCTGGCGAGCGTCGGGTTGTCGCTGGCAACGATCCTGCCGGTCATCTGGGGACTCAAGGAATTCGCCCGGGACGGATGGTCAGCCGTTCCGCTGGTCGCGATGGTCGCGGGAGTGCTCATCGGCATCGTTTTCGTCCGGCGGCAGCAGCGGCTGGAGCATCCGCTGCTCGATCTGACGCTGTTCCGTACCGCGAGGTTCAGCGCCGCACTCGGGATCTCAATCGCCGCGGGTGTCGTGATGGCCGGGATCTCGCTGCAGGCCGCGCTCTTCCTCCAGGTCGTGGAAGGACTGAGCCCGTTCCGGGCCGGGCTCTGGCTGCTGCCGCAGAGCGTTGCGATGATCCTCGGCCTGTCGCTGGCGCCGCGGATCGCGCAACGGCTGCCGACGTCGACCACCGCCGCGATCGGGCTGGCGCTGGCCGCGCTCGGCCTGCTGATGGTCACCGTCGGCGGGCTGTCGTTCGTGGTCGCCGGTCTGACGGTGACCTCGTTCGGCATGGGCATGCCGATGGCCCTCACGATGAACCTGATGATGTCGGCCGCACCGCCGGAGCGGGCCGGCTCGGTGGCCTCGCTCGCCGAGACCAGCGGCGAAGGCGGGATCGCACTGGGAGTCGCGCTCCTCGGCAGTCTGGGTACGGTCGTCTATCGCGGACAGCTCGACGTACCGCTGAGCGTGCCCGGCGACGCCGCGCAGCAGGCCCGGGAGAGCGTCGGCTCGGCAGTCGGCCTGGCTCACCAGCTCTCCGGGTCCGTCGGTGCCGAGCTCGCCGCCGCCGCGAAATCCGCGTTCACCAGCGGCCTGAACGTGGTCTCGCTGGTCGGAGCCGCCGCGTTCGTCGGATGCGCTCTGGTGGCTGCCGTCGCTTTCCGGGAGGCGCCTGCCGAGGTCGCCGAGGACAAGGTGACCGAGCCAGTCTGATGCCTCAGCCGCCGGCGTTCTCCTGGGAGATGCCGGCGGCTTTGGCGGTCAGGTAGCGCTGCTCGGGCAGGCTGGTGGTACGGCGCGCGGCGGCGAGGTAGTGGGTGTGCGCGGCCGTGAGGTCGCCGGCTCGCTCGAGGAGGTGAGCGCGGACGGCGTCCAAGCGGTGGGACTCGGTGAGGCTCTTGTTGTCGTCGAGCGTCGCGAGCAGGTCGAGACCTGCCTGCGGCCCCTCGACCTGGGCGAGGGCGATCGCGCGGTTCAAGGTGACCATCGGGTTCGGCGTGAGCTTCTCCAGCAGCAGGTAGAGGCCGAGGATCTCGCGCCAGTCGGTCTCCTCGGTGCTCGGTGCCTCCGCATGCACCGCCGCGATCGCCGCCTGCAATTGGTACGGACCGACCGCGCCCCGCGACAGCGTGCGCAGGATCAGCGCCGCCCCCTCCTCGATCTGCCGGCGGTCCCACAACGACCGGTCCTGCTCGTCGATCGGAACCAGGCCGCCGTCGGCCGTCGTCCGCGCCGTACGGCGGGAATCCGTCAGCAGCATCAACGCGAGCAGGCCCGCGACCTCGCCGTCGTCCGGCAGGACGTCGTACAGCATGCGCGTCAGCCGGATCGCCTCGGCGGTCAACTCGACCCGTTGCAGCTCCTCGCCGGAGCTCGCGGTGTAGCCCTCGTTGAAGATCAGGTAGAGCACCTGGAGCACGACCCGCAGCCGATCGGCCCGCTCCTCCTCCGGCGGCATCACGAAACGGCTGCCGGCCGCCTTGATGCTCTTCTTCGCCCGGCTGATCCGCGGCGCCATCGTTGCCTCCGGCACCATGAACGCCCGGGCGATCTCCGCGGTGGTCAGACCGCCGACCGCGCGCAGGGTGAGCGCGACCTGCGACGCCGGGGTGACCGCCGGGTGGCAGCAGAGGAACAGCAGCGTGAGCGTGTCGTCGGAAGCCGGCGCCGCGTCGAGGTCGGCCGCGGGTGACACCAGCTCCTCCGGCCCGGCCATCGCGGCAACCGTGTCCTCACGCCGGCGCCGCGCGTTCTCACTCCGGAACTGGTCGGTCAACCGCCGCGTCGCGACCGTGATCAACCACCCCCGCGGATTGGCCGGCACCCCGTCCACGGGCCACTGCGTCGCCGCCGCAAGCAACGCCTCCTGTACGGCGTCCTCACACAGATCGAACTGCCCGTACCGCCGAGCCAAGAACCCCAAAACCTGAGGCGCCGACTCCCGCAACACCCCCTCAACACCCCGAGCGTCAGCCACCCCGCCAGTCACAGTCCCCACCCGCAGGCCCCTCCACCCATCCACACGCCTCTCATCACACCCCCACCCTAAAACCGCCCCCACCACCCACCAGAAGCCCACACCCAAGAACCCCCGGCGTCACGACCGAACACATCCACCCCGCCGACGCGTACCGCGCGGATCGTGGCCCAGCCGGCGGGCGTTTGAGCGGACAACCCCTGAGGTTGCCGGTTGTCCCCCAGGATTTTCGGCTGACAACCGGCAAGGCGAACGGTTATCCGTTCAAACGCCCCGGGGTGAGGATGCCGGATTCGAGGGTTTGGAGGACGGCGGTGGGGGCGGTCAGGCGGGTGAGGTCTCCTTCGGCGACGGCTTCCCAGCCGATGTAGACCATCCACCAGACCAGGCGGCTGATCCAGGCCGGCGGGAGCGACTGGGCGAAGACGCCGTCGGCGTGGCCGCGGGCGATCAGTTCCTCGATCGGCTTGCCGACTTCGTCGAGGCGGGTGAAGAAGTCCTGGACCCACTGAGCCGCTTGCGGGTACGTCGTGGTGAAGCTCGGCTCGTTGAAGAGGAAGAACAGCCGCGGCCCGAGGTCGAACCAGCCGGCCATCAGCCGCTGCAGCGCCTCGCGGGCCGGGCCCTGGTCGAGTTGGGCTTCCTGGACCGTCTGCTCGACGAGTACGAGGACGTCGGCGGCGAGCGCGCGGACGAGGCTCTCGCGGTCCGGGAAGTACCGGTGCAGGGTGCTGCGGGCGACCTGGGCCTCGGCCGCGATGTCACCCAGTGAGGCGGTCCGGCGCTTGCTGAACATCTCGACCGCGGCGTCCAGGATCGCCCGCCGCGTCCGGCTCCGGCTGCCCGACTCCCTCTCCGTCATGCGCTGCACTGTAGTCCTTTGAACCCGTGAAGTTTAATAATAGGACATCACTGTCCGATTCTGCTACGCTGCCGTTCGAGTGGAGGGGAGCTGCAGATGGACCAGGAGACCGCGCAGGCGGCACCGGCATCGAAGGAGCGGTGGGGCAATGTCCGCGTCCTGTGGGGGTTCGTGCGCCCCCATCGGCGGACGCTGGGCGTCGGGATGGTGCTGGGGTTGGGGACGACGGCGGGGTCCCTGGCGACTCCGATGGTGTCGAAGGCGGTGCTGGACGGGCTGGCCGCGGGGACGTCGATCGCGCCGGCGGTGACGTTGCTCGTCGTACTGCTGCTGGTCAGCTCCGGTCTCGGCCTGGTGCAGTGGATCCTGCTCGGGAAGATGGGCGAGCGGGTGGTGCTGGACGCGCGGAGCTCGATGGTACGGCGCCTGTTCCGGGTGCGGGTCGGGGAGCTCGCGGGCCGCTCCCCCGGCGAACTCGTCACCCGCGTCACGTCCGACACCGTGCTCCTGCGCGAAGCCGCCGCGTCGAGCCTCGTCCAGCTGGTGAACGGCGTGATCTCGCTGGTCGGCGCGTTGATCCTGATGGCGATGCTCGACGGCGTGCTGCTGCTCGCGACCCTGGCCTCGCTGGTCGTGGTCGGTGTGATCATCGCGTTGCTGATGCCGCCGATGGCGAAGGCGCAGGAGCAGGCACAGGGTGCGGTCGGCCGGCTCGGCGGCGTACTGGAAGGCGCGCTGCGGGCGATCCGGACGGTCAAGGCGAGCCGGGCGGAGGCACGCGAGAGCGACCGGGTGATCTCCGAGGCGACCGAGTCGGCCCGGCAGAGCGTCCGCGCGATCCGGTACGAGGCGGTCGCCTGGACCGTGGCCGGATTCGGCATCGGCTCGGCGACCCTGCTCATTCTCGGGCTGGGCGCCTGGCGGGTGAGTGAGAACCTGCTGACCGTCTCCGCCCTGGTCGCGTTCCTGCTGTACGCGTTCCAGTTGATGGAGCCCGTCGGCACCCTGACCCAGACCGTCAGCGGACTCCAGTCCGGCATCGCCGCCGCGATGCGCATCCGCGAGGTGGACGCCTTCGAGCTCGAGCCCGACGACCGGACCACCGCCAGAGCAACGATCGCCGACAAGGCCAGGACCACACTCACCTTCGAGAACGTCACCGCCCGCTACGCCCCCGGCGCCGCGCCCGCCCTGCAGGACGTCACCCTGACCATCCCCCGCGCCGGCCACACCGCGATCGTCGGCCCGTCCGGCGCCGGCAAGACGACGATGTTCTCGCTCCTCCTGCGCTTCCTGAACCCGGAGTCCGGCCGCCTGGTCCTCGACGAGATCCCGCTCCCCGACTGGTCGCTCGAGGACCTGAGGCGAAGGATCGTGTACGTCGAGCAGGACACTCCCCTGGTCCCGGGCACTCTCCGCGAGAACCTCCTCTACACCCACGAGGACGCCGCCGAGCCCGCCCTCTGGGAGGCACTCCGAGCCGTCCGCCTGGAGGACCGCGTCCGCGAACTACCCGACGGCCTCGACACCGTCCTGTCGACCGCCGCGATCTCCGGCGGCGAACGCCAACGGATCGCGCTCGCCCGGGCCCTGGTCAGCGACCCGGAGATTCTGCTCCTCGACGAGGCGACCGCTCAACTGGACGGCCTGACCGAGGCCGCCGTCCACGAGGTGATCGCCCGGATCGCCAGGAGCGGCGCCGTGCTGACCATCGCGCACCGGCTGTCCACGGTCATCGACGCCGACCAGATCGTCGTGCTCGAGTCCGGCCGGGGCCGCGCCCGCGGCACCCACCAGGAGCTGCTCGCGACCGACGCCCTCTACCGCGACCTGGTCGCGGCCCTGCGGATCGCGACTCAGGTGTAGGACCAGCCCGACCAGCCGTCCACCTGCACCACGATCACCGGTCCGCGCGGCGGATCGTCGTCGTACTGCGGGTACTTCGCCTGCAGCAGGCCGACCGCCGACGGCAGCTCCGGCACCACCCGCGCGACGCCGTCGACCCGGACCCACCACAGATGCGTCCAGTCCTCCTCGTACTCGTCCACCAGGACCGCGACCCGCGCGTTCTCCGCGATGTTCCGCAACCGCTTCAGCGCGGTCGTGGTCTTCGGCTTCTGATCGATCGCGACGAACACCTCGTCCCCGTGCACCGCGTAGGTCACGGGTACGACGTGCGGCCGCAAGTCACGCCCCACGGTCGCCAGCCGCCCGACCCGGGCCGCCGCGACCCGGGCCCGGCAGGTGGCCTCGTCGAGTCGCACGTCGGCGTCAGCGTTGCAGGCGGCGAAGGGCGGCGGCCGGGAAGGCCCGCGTCAACGGGCCGATGACGGACGCGTCGCGCAGCGCCGTCCGCGCCGCGAGGTGGCCGCAGGCACCGTGGACGCCGCCGCCCGGGTGGATCGCGGAGCTGCCGAGGTACAGGCCGGAGACGAAGGTCCGCGGACTGCCGAGGCCGATGGTCGGGCGGAAGATCAGCTGCTGCTGCAGCTGCATGGTCCCGCCGCCGACCGCGCCGAGGCCGAGGGCCGCGTTGCCGGCCTCGAGCTCGGTCGGCCGCTGGACGTCGCGGTCGATGATCAGGTCGCTGAAGCCGGGCGCGTACCGCTCGATCGCCCGTTCCATCCGGTGCGCCAGCTTGACCGCGGACTCGTCGTCGGCGACCCCGCGCGGCAGGTGCGAGTACGCCCAGACCGCCTCGGTCCCTTCCGGCGACCGGGTCGGGTCGGACGTGGTGGTCTGCCCGATCAGCAGGAACGGCTGCGCCGGTAGCCGCCCGGTGTCCAGGTCCGCGGACAGGTGGACCAGCTCGTCCGCCGTACCCGCCAGATGGACGACGCCCGACGACCGCGCCTCCTCCGACCGCCACGGGATCCGGCCGCTCAGCCGGAAGTTCACCTTGACCGTCGGGTAGTCCCACTGGAACCGCTCGTCCAGGTCCCGCCGCAACCCCGCCGGAATCGTTGCACTCGGCAACAGCTCGCCGTACAGGTCGGGCGCGGACACGTCCGCGATCACGGATCGCTTCACCACGACCGTCTCACCGGAAGCGGTCCGTACGCCGGTGACGCGGCCGGAAGACACCTCGATCGCGGTGACCGGCGTAGCCGGGACGAGGAGGGCGCCCGCGCGCTCGGCCCGGCGTACCAGCGCGGTCGCCAGGCCGCCGGATCCGCCGGTGACGACCGGGTAGCCGACGTCCTGGGCGAGCATGACCAGCAGCCAGCCCATCGTGCCGCTGACGCTGCCGCTCAGGGGCGCGTCGGCGTGCAGCGAGTTGCCGGCGATCAGCGCCGGGCCGCGTGGACCCTCGAACAGCTCCTGGCCCATCCGGTGCATCGGCATCGCCATGAACCGCGCGAACCGCAGGAGCTCCCCGACCGACCCCAGCCTCCGTGCCAGCTGGATGCCCGGCAGGACCGGCGGCCAGGTGGTCAGCAGCGCCTTCAGCAGCGGCTCGCGGATCTCGACGTACTGCTGGTAGAGCCGCAGCCAGGCGTCGCCGTCGCCGGGGTGGTCGGCGCCGATCGACTTCGCGGTGCTCTCCGGGTCCGGATGGATCGCGACCGCGGCGCCGTCCGGGTCCATCAGGTGGGCGACCGGCAACGGCGCGTAGGACCACCGCAGGCCGTGCTTCTCCAGCTCCAGCGCGCGCAGCACCGGAGACGCGACGCCGAGTGGGTAGTTCGAACTGAAACGGTCGCTGATCCAGCCGTCACTCTCGGTCGACCGGACCGCACCACCGAAGGCGTCCGCGGCCTCCAGCACCAGCACGTCCCAGCCCGCGTCGGCGAGGGCGTTCGCGCTCACCAGCCCGTTCGGCCCCGACCCGATCACCACGGCATCAACACTGCGCGGGAGCATACGTCGAGCCTAGCCCGAGCGGGCCTCGATCTCCCGCATCAGGGTGGTCAGCTCGCGAGCGCGCCCCACCATCGCCGGGTCGACCATCCGTCCGTCCGGGAGCACGATCACCCCACCCTCGGCGACCCCGGCCTTCTCCACGGCCGCGAGCAGCGCCTCGGCCTCGGCCAGCTGTACGGCGGTCGGCGTGAAGCACTCGACGATCGTGGACAGCTGTCGCGGGTGGATCGCCGTACGCCCGACGAAGCCGAGGGCCCGGCCCTCCAGGCACGTCTGCCGGAGCCCGTCGGGATCGTTGACGTGCGGATACACCGACATCATCGGAGCACCGAGCCCGGCCGCCCGCGATGCCGTCACCAGCCGGCCGCGCGCCCACGCCAGCCCGGCCGGACCGTCCACTCCCAACGAGCTCGCCAGGTCCGCCTCGCCCAGCGCCACCGCGACCAGCTGAGGATGGACGGAGGCGATCTCGAAGGCCCGCTCCAACCCGAGCGGTGACTCGATCAGTGCGGTGATCCTTGCCGAAGGCACCTGCTCGAGCACGGCCCGGACATCGGCCGCGCTCTCCACCTTCGGCACCCGGACCCGGATCCCCGGTACGGCGGCCAGCGCGGCCAGGTCGTCCTCGATCCACGGCGTCCCCGGCGCGTTCACCCGGACCTCGACCGGACCGGTGGCGTTGGCGGCGATCCAGGCGACCGCCCAGCCGCGGGCGTCGGCCTTGTCGTCGACCGGCACCGCGTCCTCCAGGTCGAACACGACCAGGTCGGGGCCGGCGGCAACTGCCTTCGCGAACCGGTCCGGCCGGTTGGCCGGCACGTACAGCGCGGTCAGCATGTCAGACCACTCCGGCTGCCCGCAGCGCCGCGAGCTGCTCGGGTGTCACGCCGATCTCGGCGAGCACCTCGTCGGTGTTCGCGCCGTGCGGCCGGCCGGCCCAGCGGATCGATCCCGGCGACTCCGACAGCCGGAACAGCACGTTCTGCATCTGCACCGGTCCGCCGAGCTCGTCGTCGTCCACGGCGACGATCGTCTCCAGGGCGGCGTACTGCGGGTCGGTCATGATGCCGCGGATGTCGTGCACCGGCCCGACCGCGGCCTCCGCCTTCTCGAACTCCGCCATCACCACGTCCAGCGGGCGTTCGGCGATCCACGACCCGACCGCCTCGTCCAGCTCGTCCGCGTGCAGTGCGCGCTCGCGCCCGGTCGCGAACCACGGCTCGGCGACCAGATCCGGCCGCCCGACCAGCGTGACCACCCGCTCGGCGATGCTCTGTGAGCTCGTCGACACCGCGACCCAGCGGCCGTCGGCGGTCCGGTAGACGTTGCGCGGCGCGTTGTTCGACGACCGGTTCCCCAGCCGCGGCTGGACGTATCCGGTCTGCTGGTACGCCGTGATGCCGCCGCCGAGCATCATCAGGATCGGCTCGATGATCGCCAGGTCGATGACCTGGCCCTGACCGGACCGATCGCGTTCGTGCAGCGCGACCATCACGGCGTACGCCGTCGCCAGCGCAGTGATCCCGTCCGCGAGGCCGAACGGCGGCAGCGTCGGCGGACCGTCCGGCTCACCGGTCACGGCCGCGAACCCGCTCATCGCCTCGGCCAGCGACCCGAACCCGGGCCGCTTCGACCACGGCCCGACCTGGCCGAACGCCGTCACCCGGGCGATCACCAGCCGCGGGTTGGCCTCGAGCAGGACGTCGGGACCGAGGCCCCAGCGCTCCAGGGTGCCGGGCCGGAAGTTCTCCACCAGGACGTCCTGGGAACGCACCAGGTCGAGGAAGACCTCGCGGCCGCGGGACAGGTCCAAAGTCGCGAGCCGTTTGTTCCGGCCGAGCGTCTTGAACCACAGCCCGATGCCGTCCTTCGAGGCGCCGTGGGTGCGCGCGGCGTCCGGCCGGGCCGGGTGCTCGATCTTGGTGACGTCGGCCCCGAAGTCGGCCAGGAACGTCGCCGCGAGCGGCCCCGCGAACAGCGTCGCCGCCTCCAGCACCTTCACTCCGTCGAGTGCGGCAGCCCTCATCCCGCGATCCTGAAACCGATGGTGCCGGCCCGGTCCAGACCGCCACCCGTCAACACCAGTTTGAAGCTCACTTCGGGCTCCTGCGGTCCGCCGTCGGCGTACCAGTCGGAGCCCTCGGCAACATAGTGCGACCCGCCCTTGAGGATGCAGAACCGGCTGCGGCCGTCCCGGTGCTCGCTCTCGGTCAGGTTCCACACCAGTGGCTCGCCGCGGGTGAAGCCGTCCAGCCCGGCGGCGACCTGCCACTCGTCCTCGGTCGGCAGCCGCCCGCCGCGCCAGGCCGCGTACGCCCTTGCGTCCGGCAGGTCGACGTACGTGACCGGCTGGTCCTCGGTCCCGGCCGGTGGTGCGCCGTCCACCCAGTGCTTCAGGAAGCGATTCGCCACCAGCGGCCGGTAGCCGGTCGCGGCGAGGAACTCGGCGTACTCGGCGTTCGTCACCTCGGACACCGCGACCGAGATGCCTGGCAGGGTCACCTCGCGCCGCACTGTCTGGATGTCGTGCAGCCGTGGCGGCAGCGGCTTCCACTCCTCCACGTAGGGCGCCTGGTCGTACAGCCCGGTCTCGCGCCGCCGGTGCCGCACGGTCAACGCCTGCTCTCCCGCCGGTACGACGACCGCCGGGCCGATCGACGCGTCACCCGTGACCTCCGGTACGTCGATCCGCCGGGCGGGCGCCATCGGGAACGCGGAGTCCTTGACGTGCGGTCGCGGCAGCGTGCCGAGCCGGCGCGCGGTGGCCCGGCAGTTGGTTCCGGCGGTCGCCCCGACCCGGACGATCCCGGTGACACCGCGGCCCGGAACGACCAGGTGCACACCATCCTCGTCGGCCGTGATCGGGACGCCCGAGGTCACGTCGTACCAGTCGCCGACCTGATCCTCCGAGCGCAGTACGACGCCCTCGAAGTCCTGCTCGTCGCGGTTGATCAGCGTCCAGAAGGTGATGTCGGCGAGGTCCCAGCGGGAGCCGTAGATGCCGTGCTCACGCGCCTTGTCCGGGACCTCCGGGGTGAGCTGGATCCAGTCGCCGTTGATCAGCACCGGCGCGAACGCGCGCTGCGCGGCGACCATCCGGCGCAGGGTCGCCCGGTCGCGCGCGTTCCAGCCGACCCACGCGGAGAACACCGACTCCCATACGAGCATGCCGACGCCGTTCACCCAGGCGGACTGCAACTCGTCGCTGTGGTCGCGGTTCCACCGGCGGGTGTGGTGCATCATGTGCCGGCGCTCGAACAGGTGCGCCCGCAGCACGCCGGGCGCCTTGGTGTCGGCGAACCACTGCGCCCAGGACAGCGCGTGGTCCCCGATCCTTGCCATCGGCAACCGGGACTCGCCCTCGAGCGCGATCGCCGGGTTCGCCTTGCGCAGCGCGCGGGTGAACGCCGGGTCGCCCTCCTTCAACGTGTCCAGGAAGACACCGTCGACGGCGTAGTCGGTGACGAGCGCGGCGAACTCCTCGGCGTCCGAACGCGCGGCCCGGCGGGTGCCGACGTCCCACGGGTTGTAGTCGAAGAACACCTTCAGCCCGAGCCGGTGCAGGTCGTCGACCAGCTCCCGCAGGCCCGGTACGTCGCGGTAGTAGTCGAACTGGTTGCGGTCGTCGATGCCGATCACCGGATAGGCGTGCCAGAGCACGACCGCGTCGTACCCGCCGAAGTCGTCGATCCCGTGCCGGACGAACTTCTCCGGCGTGAACCTGCCGGTCTCGACGTCGTACAGCTGGTCGTCCCAGAGCCATACCAGCGCCACCGAGTACGCCGTCTGGGTCCACTCCCGGCCGGCGACCTCGTAGTGCGTGCCGTCGTACGGCGTCCGGTCGTACGCACCGATCAACCACTCGGCGAGCTTGCCGCGCCAGCGCGGCAGGTCGGCCGGGTCCTCCGGGGCGCCGAGGATCTTGGCGTCGTCGAGGAAGGCCAGGTCGGCCCGGAGTCCGAGGTCCACCCTGGCGGGCAGATCGATGGGCCGCGGCTCGAGCGGATTCACAGGTACACCTCCGCATGACGCGCGTCGATTGCATCCCCGTGAGGCACCGAGGGAATCGCCCCCGCGGCCTGAACACTCAGTGAAGCAGCAACGTTAGCGCGTCGGACAGCATTCGTCAGGTCGCTGGGCGTGATCGAGTCGGTGGCTGACACGGCAGACAATGTTGCCGCCAGCACACCGCAGAACGTGTCTCCCGCGGCCGTGGTGTCGACCACGTCCACCGGTACGCCGGGAACGGCGATCTCGTCGTCGCCGCGGGTCAGGACGACCGCGCCCTCGGCGCCGAGCGTGACCACCGCGGCCGGCACCCGCTTGAGCAGCGCGGACCGATCGGCGCCGGCGATCAGCTCGGCCTCGGTCTCGTTCACCACCAGCAGGTCGACGTCGGCGAGCAGGT
Organism: Kribbella sp. CA-247076; assembly: GCF_050942445.1. NCBI lineage: Bacteria > Bacillati > Actinomycetota > Actinomycetes > Propionibacteriales > Kribbellaceae > Kribbella > Kribbella sp. CA-247076. The sequence goes on from NZ_CP192051.1 coordinate 4,866,293, forward strand.
CGTCGGACAGCTCGGCGGCCGGGGCCGCGTTCAGGATGAAGTACGAGCTCGTCGCGGCCGCGGCCCGGACGGTCGCGAACGGGATCTCCAGTTGGGAAAGGACGATTTTCGCCCGGCCGACCGCCCGGGCCGCGTCGTCGGACAGTGTCAGCTCGCCGTTCGCACCCGGCGCGACCACGATCGAGTTCTCCCCGGTGGCATCGACCGTGATGATCGCCGTACCGGTCGGGGCGGTCGACGAGGTCACCAGGGACAGGTCCACCTCGTGCAGCGCGTCGCGCAGCAGGTCGCCGGCATCGTCCACGCCGAGTGAGGCGACGATGGCGGTGCGTGCTCCCGCGCGGGCCGACGCGACCGCCTGGTTCGCGCCCTTGCCGCCCGGTCCACGGGTCATCGCACCCGCGAGGACGGTCTCGCCGGGGCGCGGGATCCGCTGGACCGGAAGCACCAGATCCACGTTCGCGCTGCCGACGACCACCACGTCAGACTCCACCCCGGGCCACCTCCACAGTCCTCGCCGCCAGCTCGCTGATCGCGATCTGGTTCATCCCCGGCAGGCTTGTGGCCAGCCGGTTGTCCAGTGGTGCAGACCACTCTGCCGGAACCCCGCGGACGGCGCCAAACACCGCACCGACCGTGGCGCCGGCCGAGTCCGTGTCCCACCCACCCATCACCGCCCGGCCGACCGCGTCCGCGAAGGTCGGCGCGGTCAACGCGTACGCAGTCAGGGCGGTGTTGTTCACCGCATGCACCCAGTGCAGATCGCCGTACTCGTTGTGCAGCGCGTCGAGGGCGTCGTCCAGCTCGGCGTCCGCGAGCGCCAGGCCGAAGTGGACCGCCCGGGCGATCGCACCGTCGGCCGCGATCACGTCGAGGCCGGCGACGGCTGCCTCGCGCGGGTCGTCCACGACCAGGGCCGCCGCCGAGATCGCCGCCACCCAGAGGGCTCCGTCCACGCCCGCGCCGGTGTGGCTCAGCCGGGCGTCGACCAGCGCGATCCGGGCCGCCGCGCTCCGGTCCCCGGGATGCGCCCAGCCGTACGCGTCGGTCCTGATCTGGGCCCCGATCCACTCCCGGAACGGATTGCCGACGACGGCCGCGCGGTCCGGCTCGACCCCTTCGAGAAGGTTGCGGTAGGCAACACGTTCGGCGGTGAACACGCGGCCGGCCGGCAGGTCGTTCAGCCAGGCCTGCGCGACGTCCTCGGTGGTCAGCGCGGAGCCGTGCCGCTCGAGCAGTTGTAGCGCCAGGATGGCGAAGTTCAGGTCGTCGTCCTCGGGCATGCCGTCGATGACCTCGCGCAGGCTGGTCGGCTTCGACCGCCGGTTCCACGGCCAGCGCTGCTGCACCTCGTCCGGTACGCCGACGGCGGTGATGTACTGCGTCAGCGGCCACTGCCCGGACGTCTCCAGGATCTCCCGGATGCCCGCCCGCGGGATCTTCTCCACCGGCTTCCCGAGCAGGTTGCCGGCCGCACGGCCGAGCCAGGCATTCAGCATCCGCTGCTCGAGGTCGTCGGCTCCCTTCAGAACCGGGACCTCCGGAACCACCGGCTCCGGCCGGGCCGGCGCCCGCCGGTCCAGCTCGTCCATCAGCTCGCGCGCCAGCGACCGCAGCTCGGCCGGGGCGGGCTCGTCCGACGCACCCGAGGCCGGCGCGTCCGTAATACCACCGGCGGCACGCCAGCGCGCCTCGACATCGGCGACGTCCACCCCCTCGGCCCGCGACTGGATCAGTTGATGCGGCAGCAGGTCCTCCGGCTGCACCCAGGTCAGTCTCATCCGGGTCCTTCCTTCCCTTGTTGCAGCAGGCGAAACGCGTCCCTGGAACGTCGTGTCACGGCCGCCCGATACTCCCTCACATGCCCACCCGCCGCAGCTTCCTCACCGCGACCGGCGCCGCCGCCGCCCTCGCTCTCACCGGCACCCTCCCTGAGATCCGTGAAGGAGTAGGAATACCGCATCGCTCCGACAACCGGCCGCTGTTCACCCTCGGCGTCGCGTCGGGCGACCCGATGCCGGACGCGGTGGTGATCTGGACCCGGCTCGCACCGGGACCGCTGGAGCCGTTCGGCGGGATGGACGACCGCACGGTGAAGGTCGAGTGGGAGGTGGCCGAGGACGAGAGGTTCCGCCGGGTGGTACGACGCGGGTCCGCGCACGCCCGGCCGGAGTACGCGCACACCGTGCACGTCGACGTCCGCGGGCTGCGACCGTGGCGGCACTACTTCTACCGGTTCCGTGCCCGCGGTCAGCTCAGTCCGGTCGGACGGACCAGAACCGCGCCGGCGCCGTGCGAGCAGCCCGCGTTGACGATGGCGGTCGCGTCGTGCCAGGCGTTCTACGACGGCTACTACACGGCGTACCAGGACGTCGTCCAGCGCGATCACGACGTCGTCCTGTTCCTCGGCGACTACATCTACGAGGTCGGTGTGGGCCCGACCGCCGGCATCCGCAACCAGCCGGTGCCGGTCGACTTCGCCGGCGAGATCTTCACGCTGGACGAGTACCGCGCCCGGTACGCGCTGCACCGCACCGATCCCGACCTGCAGGCGGCGCACGCGGCCGCGCCGTGGGTGGTGACGCTCGACGACCACGAGGTCGAGGGCAACTGGGCCGACTACGTCTCCGAGGACGGTCTGCCGCACGACGACTTCCTGGTCCGGCGCGCCAACGGCTTCCGCGCGTACTGGGAACACATGCCGCTGCGGCTCGGGCAGTCGGCCGACGGGCCGTCCATCCGGCTGCACCGCCATCTCCGCTTCGGCCGGACCGCGGACCTGAGCGTGCTGGACACCCGGCAGTTCCGTGACGACCAGACCGGCACGGGCGGCTGGCTGCCGCCGGACGAGGTGTCGACCGACCCGGCGCGGACGATCACCGGCGCCGAGCAGGAACGCTGGCTGCTGGACACTCTCCGCCGCTCCCCCAGCCGGTGGAACGTCGTCGCCCAGCAGGTCGCGATGGCCCAACTCGACCGCAAGACCGGACCCGAGCTCGAACTGCCGATGGACACCTGGAACGGGTACGCCGCCTCCCGCGACCGCGTGCTGTCCGGCGTTCGCGACCGCGGCGTGCGCAACTTCGTCGTCCTGACCGGGGACCTGCACCGCAGCGTGGCCTCCGACCTGCGGGTGAACTTCGCCGATCCGTCGGACGCCGCGGTCGGCAGCGAGTTCGTCACCACGTCGATCTCGTCCGGCAAGGACGGTCTCGACGAGGACGCCACCGGTCGCGCGCTGCTCGCCGAGAACCCGCACGTCAAGTTCCAGAACGTGCGGCGCGGCTACCTCAGCTGCCGGCTCGACCGCAGCCGGTGGACGTCGGAGTTCCGCATTGTCGACCGCGTCACCACGCCCGGCGGTACGGCGTCCACCCGCGCCACTCTGGTCGTCGAGGACGGCCGTCCCGGAACCCATCTGGCCTGAACGGATCCGCTCATGAAACGCGCCGCCCTGCTCGCCGTCCCACTCACTCTGCTGCTCCCGGCCGTGGCCGTTGCCAGCGGCAACAAGCACGTCGAGGTCAGCGCCACGCCCCGGCCGGTAGAGGTCGTACCGCTGCCCTGCTTCCCGTCCGGCAAGCTCACCCTCGGGATGACCAACACCGGCCGCAAGCCGACCATCGCCGACATGCGGATCAGCGGCGAACCGGAGCTGACGCTGTCCCGACGCCAGTTCTCCAGCTACCTGCCCGTCGGCCAACTCGTCAAGGCACCGCTCGAGGTGACGGTGCCGCGCGGGACGGCGCCCGCGACGTACGGCGTCGACCTCAGTGTCGGGCGGGAGCATCTGCGCGTGCCGATCAGCGTCCAGCCCGTGCCGCGTCGGGACAATGTCCTGCTCGGTGAGCAGGCCGTCGCCTCGTCCACCCACGGCAACATGCGGCTCTGTGGCGGCGTCGACGGCAACGCCGACTCCGCGCAGTGGGGCGCCAGCGGCTGGCACGACGCCACCAAGGGCGTCTTCCCCGACACGTACGGCGTCGACTTCGTCGCACCCGTCACCGTCGGCCGGGTCGTCCTGCAGACCCTGGACTCCGCCCGCTACCCGGCGTCCGTGATGGGCATCCGCGACTTCGACGTCCAGGTCCGGAGCGCCGGCACCTGGACGACGGTCGGCGAAGTCCGCAGCAACGTCCAAGGCAACGTTACCGTCACCTTCGCGCCCCGGCCGGTCGACGCCGTCCAGCTCGTCAGCCGTGATTCCAACGACCACGGGTACTCCCGGATCGTCGAACTCGAGGCGTACAGCTCCTGACATTCAGACCAGTGCGTCCAACGCGGCCGTCCGCCGGGCCCAGCGCTCGGCGTCGGCCGTGCGGATGTCCTCGGCCACCGACGCCATCACCCGGCCGGGCAGCTCGAGGTCGGTCTTGCTGGCCTCGGCGATGTCCGCCGCCCAGTCCGCCGGTACGCCGTCCAGGCCGCTGAGCGCACCGGTGATCGCGCCGGCCATCGACGCGATCGAGTCCGCGTCCCGGCCGTAGTTGGTGCCGCCGAGGACGGCCCGCCGTACGTCGCCACCGGAGACCAGGACGAACCCGAGCGCGACCGGGAGCTCCTCGATCGCCTTCGTCCGGCTCGGCCGGCGGGCGTCCATCGACTGGTCGCGGTACTCCGGCCCGACCAGGTCGTACGGCTCGATCGCCTTGCGCAGCAGCGGGATCGCCTGTTCCCAGTCGATGATCCCGTCGGCTGCGTCGGCCACGGCCTCGACCGCCCTGCGGGTCCCGTCCTTGGCCAGCGCGAGCGCCGCGTCGACCGCCGAGGCGGCTGTTGCCCCGGGCACCATCGCGGCGGCGACGGCGGCCGCGAACACGCCGGCCGCCTCCCGCCCGTAGCTCGACTGGTGCGCACCGGCGATATCGATCGCCTCCGCGTACGCGCCTTCGGGATCGCCCGCGTTGGCGATGCCGACCGGCGCCATGTACATCGCCGCACCACAGTTGACGATGTTGCCGACCCCTGCCTCGCGCGGGTCGACGTGCCCGTAGTGCAGCCGGGTGACCAGCCACTTCTCGGCCAGGAACACCCGGTGCAGCAGCAGCGCGTCGGCCTCGAGCTCGGGGACCCAGCGGCGGCCGTTCAGCATCTTTGGCACCAGCACGTCCGCGATCGCGTACGCGTCCAGGTGCGTCCGGCGCTCGTCGTACACCTCGACCAGCGCGTGCGTCATCAACGTGTCGTCGGTGATGTGCCCGTCGCCCTTGTGGTACGGCGCGATCGGCCGGGCCGTCCGCCACTCGTCGTACCACGGGCCGACGATGCCGGTCACCCAGCCGCCGTGCCGTTCCCGGATCGCCTCCGGGGTCCAGCCCTCGACGGCACCGCCGATCGCGTCACCGACCGCGGAGCCGACGAGGACACCTGTCGCCTTCTGTTCCAGCAGGGACGTCACTGGTTGACCTGACCCCATCCGTCGCTCAGCTTCTTGCCCAGCGTCGCCAGATCGGTCTTGTTCGCCAGGTACTCCTGCAGGGCCGGCGTCGCGATCTGGTCCTTCCACTTCGGGTAGTTCTCCACGCTCTGGAACGGCGCCTTGGTCAGCTCACCGGCCCCGGCCAGCGTCTGCTCCCAGCCGTTCTTGCCGCCGGTCGCCTTCAGGATCGCGTCCCGGGCCGCCTGCGTGGTCGGGATCAGCCAGTCACCCTGACCGACGGCGGCCAGGTTCTCGGCCTTCATGAAGTAGTCGATGAACTTCGCGGACTGCTCGATGTGCTTGCCCTCGGCCGGCACCGACAACGTCTGCGGGTTCGCGGCCTGCTTGGTGCTGGTGCCCTTCAGCGGCGGCAGCACCTCCCACTGGAAGCCCTTCGGCGCCTGCTCGACCATCTGCTGGGCGGCGTAGTTGCCGCCGACAACCATGGCGTACTTGCCGGCGAAGAAGCCCGGCAGTACGTCGGAACCGCTCTGCGTCAGCGAGGTCGGCTCGATCGACTTGTCCGTGTACGCCATCGCGTGGATCCGCTTCGGCACCTCGAGCTCGGCGTCGCCGATCTTCGCCTTCGCGTCCCGGCCGGAGCCCTCGAAGAACTGCCCGTCGAAGTTCATCCCCAGGTTCAGCACGGTCGCGGTCGGGCTCTTCAGCCCCCAGCCGAGGCCGTACTTGCCGCCGGCGGTGAGCTTCTTCGCGTCCGCCTGCAGCTGGTCCCAGCTCAGCGAGTCGCCGGTCGTGGCGACGCCGGCCTGCTTCAGCAGCGCGGAGTTGCCGAAGACGACGTACGACTGCAGCAGCGTCGGCGCCGCGATGATCTTGCCGTCGCCGCTCTTCACCGTGTCCCAGACACCCTGCGGTACGGCGTCCTTCGTCTCCTGACTCAGATGCGGCGTCAGGTCGGCGAGGTACCCCTGGTTGGCGAAGCCGGTGATGTCGGCGGACTCGTCGTGGATGATGTCCGGCGCCGTCCCGCCCTGGAACTGGGTGACCAGCTGGTCGTGCACCGAGTCCCAGCTGCCCTGGACGTACTCGACCTGGATGTTCGGGTTGGCCGCGTTCCAGTCCGCGACGATCTTCTTCGTCGCGGCGACCGTGGTCTTCTGGAAGGCGAGGCTCTGGAACTTCAGCGTCACCTTCTCGTTCGGCTCACCGGACCCCTCGTCGCTGCTGCCACCACAGGCGGCGAGTGTCACCAGCGCACCCGCCGCGAGCAACGCGGTCAATACCTTCTTCATAACCTCTCCTAACCTTTGACTGCGCCGCTCAGCAGGCCGGACGTCAGCCGGCGCTGCAGGAAGGCGAAGAACACGAGACTGGGAACCGTGGCCAGCACAGAGGCGGCAGCCAGCGGACCGAACTGGACCTGACCTTCGGCGCCGACGAAGCGGGCGAGCACCAGCGGCAAGGTCTTGAGCTCCGGGTCCTGCAGCAGGACCAGAGCGAAGAAGAACTCGTTCCACGCCGAGATGAAGGTGAACATCGCGGTCGCGATCAACCCCGGCCGCAGCAGCGGCATCACGATCGACACGATCGTCCGCAACCGCCCGGCGCCGTCCACCGACGCGGCCTCCTCCAGCTCGCGCGGCACGGCGGCGACGTACCCCTGCAGCATCCACAGCGCGAACGGCATCGACCAGACCATGTAGACGATCACCACGCCGGGGATCGTGTTGGTCAGCTGCAGCGGCCGCAGGATCATGAACAGCGGGATCACGATCAGGATGACCGGGAACACCTGGCTGACCAGGATCCAGCCGTTCGTCACCGGCCGCAGCCGGCTGCGGAACCGGGCGAGCGCGTAGGCGACCGGCAGGGACACGATCAGCACCAGGATCGTGCTGGCGATCGAGATCTGCAGGCTGTTCATCAGCCCGCGCACCAGACCTTGCTCGTTCAGCGCGTCGCTGTAGTTGCCGAAGTCGATGTCCTTCGGCAGCAGGCTCGGCGTGACGCTCGCGAACTCCCGCGGCGACTTCAGCGAGCTGGACAGCAACCACAGCAGCGGGAACGCGAGGAACACCAGGTAGACGACGACGGCGACGTACTGCAGGGTGCGCGCGACCGGACGGGTCCTCATGCCTGGCTCCTCAACCGGTTCCGCAGGTAGAACGCCAGGAACACGATGATGATCACGACCATCACGTCACCCATCGCCGCGGCCATCCCGAAGTTCCCGTAGCGGAACGCCTCGTTGTAGGCGAACAGCATCGGCAGCATCGTCTTGCCGCCCGGACCGCCGGCGGTGAGCACGTAGACCAGGCCGAACGAGTTGAAGTTCCAGATCATGTCCAGGCTGGTGATCGCCACGATCACCGTCTTCAGCTGCGGCAGCGTGATGTTCCAGAACTGGCTCCACGCGCCGGCGCCGTCGACCGCGGCCGCCTCGTACAGCGAGCGGTCGATGCCTTGCAGCCCGGCCAGCAGGGTGACCGTGGTCATCGGCATGCCGACCCAGATCCCGACCACGATCACGGCCGGCAGCGCCGTACCGAAGTCGCCGAGGAAGTTGATCGGCTGGTCGGTCAGGTTGAGGGTCTGCAGCACCTCGTTGACCGGGCCGTTCGTCGGGTGCAGCAGCAGCCGCCACATGATCGCGACGACCACCGGGGGCATCGCCCACGGGATCAGCGCGAGCGTCCGGGCGACGCCGCGGAACTTGATGTCGGTGTTCAGCAGCAGCGCCAGGCCGAGCGCGGCGACGAACTGCAGGATCGTCACCGACAGGGTCCAGATGATGCCGATCCGGAACGACGACCAGAACAGGTCGTTCTGCAGCAGCTTCGCGAAGTTGTCGAAGCCGACGAAGTTGGTGTCCACGTTCAGCCCGGCGCGGGCGTCGGTGAAGCCGAGCGCGATGCCGCGGACCAACGGGTACACGCTGAGCAGCAGCACCGGCAGCAACGCCGGCAGGAACAGGAAGATCGCCTCCCGGTTCTGCTTCGGTCGCCCGGTCGGCCGCGCCGGCGTCTCGGGCGGGGCGGTGACGGTAGCGGTCATGGAGCCTCCCGGCCTGGACTGAGGAGCGGAGGGAGCGAAGCGACCGAAGTGACGAGGGAAGGCCGGGAGCAACAGCTCCATGACCCGCCGCGCCGGAGGCGTGGCATCAGTACGGTCATGGAGTCGACCTCCGCACACTCAGGGACGGTTGTACGACGATCCGCCGCGGCGTCCTCGTACTGTCCTCGATCCTTGCCAACAGCAACTCTGCCGCCCGCCGCCCCCGCTCCGCCGACCCCAGGTTCACACTCGTCAACGACGGGAAACTCTGCTCGGCCAGCTCGCTGTCATCCATCCCCACCACAGCGACGTCCGCCGGGACCCGAAGCCCCCGACCGGCCAGCTCATGCATAACCCCCACCGCCAACAAATCGTTCGCACAAATCACCGCATCCGGTCGCTCCGCGGCGGACAGCAGGTGGGGGGCGGTGGTGCGGCCGGCGGGGAAGGTGAAGTCGAGGGCTTCGGCGGTGGCGGCGGGGTGGAGGTTGTGGGCCTTGAGGGCGTCGGCGAAGCCCTTGGCGCGCGCCGTGCCGGGGACGGTGTCGGCGGGGCCGTTCAGGAAGGCGATCCGCGTGCGACCGCGGGCGACCAGGTGGTCGACGGCCAGCCGGATGCCTTTCGGCGAGTTGGCTCGGACCGTGTCCACCTCGGCCTTCGCGGGGACGTTACCGGCGACGACCACGGGGACGTCGCACTCGCGGATCGACTTGATCAGGTCGTCGTCGACGCGCAGCGGGCTGATCACCAGACCGTCGGCGTACCCGCGGGCCATCCCGCGCACCAGCGCGACCTCGTCGACCACGTCCGGCCCGGTCGTCGTCACCACCAGGCGGTAGCCGGCCGCCGAGACGACCTCCTCGACCGCCCGCATCATCGTCACGTACACCGGGTTGCCGACGTCCGCGACCGCGAGCGTGAGCTGGAACGTCCGGCCGACCTTGAGCGACCGCGCCCGCGCGTCCGGCACGTACCCGAGCTCCTCGACCGCCCGCTGCACCCGCTCGGTCATCTCCTCGGTGGCCGGCAGCCCGTTCAGCACCCGCGACACCGACGCCACCGAGACCCCGGCGGCCCGGGCGACCGCGGCGATGGTCGGACGGCTCACCCGCGCCTCCACCTGTAATCGTTCTTGTAATCGTTTACAGATCAGACACTAAGACGCCGATCGGCGGCCGTCAACACCTGCCGACCGCCTTCAGCAGTTGCGCGCCGGGCTCACTCGTCCTGTTCGTCGGCGCCGGGCCGCTCGGCCCACGGGGTCTCCTTGGCCGGCCGGACGACGATGAGTTTGTCGCCGGCGGCAAGGACCGAGACGCTGGAGTCGTAGTACCGGTGGACCCGGCCGTCGCGGACCACGGAGACGACCCGGTCCGGTACGGCGGACGGCGGCTTGCCCACCTCGCGGCCGAGGACCGGGCGCTCGGCGACCTCGAGACCCTCGCCGTACGTGAGCAGGTCCTCCATCACCTCGCCGAGGTTCGGGCTGACCGCCGACAGGCCGAGCAGCCGGCCGACCGCCTCCGACGACGTGACGACCGCGTCGGCACCGCTCTGCCGCAGCAGCGGGACGTTGTCCTCCTCGCGGACCGCGACCACGATGTGCGCGTCCGGGTTCAGCTGCCGGACCGCCAGCGTGACCAGCACGGCCGCGTCGTCGCGGTCGGTGGTGACGATCACCTCGCGGGCCGTCATCACCTCGGCCCGGCGGAGCACCGTCCGGTTGGTGGCGTCGCCGTGGAACGCGGCCATCTGGTCGTTGCCCGCGTCCCCGATCGCCTGCGCGCGCGGATCGATCACCACGATGCTCTCGCGCTTCACCCCGTTGCTGATCAGCGTCTGGACGGCGGACCGGCCCTTGGTGCCGTAGCCGACGACGACCGTGTGGTCCCTCATGCGCTTCCTCCATCGTGTGTCGCGCATGATGCGGCGACCTTCGTTGGCCAGAACTTCCAGTGTCGTGCCGACCAGGACCACCAGGAAGCCGATCCGCAGCGGGGTCACGATGAAGGCGTTGATCAACCGCGCCGCCGGGGTCACCGGCGTGATGTCGCCGTACCCGGTCGTGGTCAGCGTGACGGTCGCGTAGTAGATCGCGTCGATGACGTTGACGGTGCCGTCGTAGCTGTCCTTGTAGCCGTCACGGTCGACCACCACGATCAGCACCATCACGGTCAGCAGCCCCAGCGCGACCAGGAATCGGCTGAAGAGCTGGAAGAGCGGCGAGCGGGTGCTCGCGGGCAGGTTGACCAGCAGACCGTAAGGATTGCGACCGGTGGGAAGGGGTGGCACGAGTCCGACGATATTGCACCGGGGGCCGATCCACCGCATGCGACAGGCTCTGGTCCGACAGTGCGACAGTCACCGTCAGGTTGTCGCCGTCCTGGACCACCCTGGATCGCATCCGCAGCCGCTCGAGTGTCCGGAGCATCGCGTGGTTCTCCGGCTGCACCACGCACACCACCCGGTCCGCACCCAGCGCCCGCGCCTCGACCACCAGCCGCCGGAGCAGCTGCAGCCCGAGCCCCTGGCCCTGCCAGCCGTCCTCGACGAGTACGGCGACCTCCATCGTCGTACTGCCGAGCTCCTCCCACGGCGCGGCCGTCGCCATCCCGATCACCGCGTCCCCGACCGCGGCCACGATCGAGACGCCACCGGCCGGTGCGGCCAGGTGCCGCGCGGTCCGGTGGGTCAGCTTCGGCATCGGCACGTGGTAGCGCCGGGTGCGGCTCTCGTACGAGCACCGCTCGTGCATGTCCACGACAGCCTGGGCGTCCTCGACGGTCGCCTTCCGCAGCTCGGGTACGCCGCTGCCCGGGCGCGGCCCGTCGACCACGAACCCCTCGTACCGCTCGGCCAGCCGGCCCGCGATCTCCACCAGGACGTCGGCCCGGGCCCACTCGGCCGGTGTGTACTCCTCGAACCCCTGCAGGTTGCCCAGCTCCTCGTCGACGGACACCGGGTCGTCGATCAGCCGCAGTACGGCGCGCAGGTAGCGGGTCGGCGCATCACTCAGTACGTCGGCCTGGCACGGGCGGACCGTCGTCCGCGAGCAGCCGGCCTCGGTGACCAGGGTGGTCAGGTCGGCCGCGGTCCAGCCGACACCGGTGGAGACCACCAACTCGTCCACGGCACCGGTCTCGGCGGTGAACACCTCCAGGCTGAGGATGTTGATGTCGTCCGCACCACACCGGGCAGCGAGTTCGGCCAGCGCACCGGGCCGGTCTGCGAGTTCGGTCCTGATCTTCCAGAGCATGCGGACGCCCTCCTCGTGGAAACGTCCTCCCACTCTGCGGTCCGCCTGTTGCCCCACCGGGTCCGGAATGTTACGCCCGCGTCAACCTTTTTGCGTCATCCTTCTGTGGCGACTCTCCCGGCCGGCCTCAGCGCCGGCGCATCTTCGGCAGCCGGGGGCCGAACACCGGCTTGCGGGCGGCGAGCACCACCGCCGGCTCGCGCTTGTCCAGGTCGGCGTGCCGGAGCAGCTCCGGGTAGGTGTTCGGCGGGACCGGCGGGTACGTCGTCACGATCGCGTCGCCGCTGAACACGAAGAAGATCGCCTGGCCCTCCCGGATGACCTTCAGCAAGGAGCCGTCGCGGACGGTGAGCGCGTGCTCGACCGCCTTCTTCCGGGCGGTGCGCTTGGCGAGGGCGGCCTGCATGGCCTGCTGGGCCGGCTCGCGCCCGTGCTTGAACGCCTCGACCGCGAGCGGACCGTACCGCACGCTCCACTTGACCAGATTCTTGGCCAGTCGACCCTGCTTGTCACCAGCACCTGCCATACCACCGAGCGTACTGACTGTGCCGGGTCGGAATGCGCTGCTGCGCCGTGTCAGGCACCATGGAGGCCGTGACCACCCCCAATCCGCGCCGCCCGATCATGCCCGGCAACAAGTTGTTCGAGTCGCTGCCCGGTGCCGCCGACCCGGCGGCCGTCACCGAGGTCGCGCACCGGACCGCCGAGCTGCTGGTCCGTGGGGTCCGGTCCTCGGAGGACGCCGAGGTGCACGCGCGGGTGGTGAAACTGGCCGACGACTACGGGCTCGACGAGCTGGCCGAGCTCTGGTCGGACGCGCCGGCCGACTCGCTGCCGGGTGCGCTGTGGCGGCTCTACCTGCTGCGGTCGTGGGTGCACTCGAACGCGGAGGGTGTGTCCCGCGAGTTCTCGACCGGGCGCAAGTACGCCGAGGTGCACGCGGTGGTCGCCGGGGTCGCCGAGCCGCCGGGTCCGACCGAGGTCCGGGAGATGGTCGACGCCGTACTGCGCGGTGTCGCGACCGGGGACTTCGCCACGACCCTGGACCGCGCGGCCGCGTTCGCGCGGATCGTCGCCACCGGGCGGGCGCACCTGGCCGACGACGGGCACGACCAGGTGCTGTCGGCGTCCAAACTGGTCGAGATGGCGGATCAACTGCAGACCGCGGCGCGCACCGAACGCGCCGGGCAGCTCTGGTAGGTTGCGGGTTTTCGCTTCGGATGCTATGCGTCTTGCGGCCCGAGATCTCAACAGGACAAGGGGTTTTGCCACCCGCTACACTGTTCGAGGTGTCGGGCCGGCGTAAGCCCCGGGTCCCAAAATAAGCCGCTACGAGCGGCCACGCGCCGTGAGGCGCTTCCCGGTCCGACGCCCCAAACTTCCCACCGCACCAACCCACCCGGCGGCTGGCGCGCGTCCGCCGGGTGAACCAGAGCGAGCACCCTCGCGCCGCCCCGGCCTCAGGCCGGGGGCGGCGCTTTCTAGCGGAGACCGTAGAAACGGGTGAGGGTTTGGGTGACCGACTTGTTGTTGGAGTCGGTCAGCTCGACCTTCAGCGTGACGAACTCGGCGGCCTTGGTGTTGTCGGCGAGGGCGATCACCTTGGTGCCGAGGTTGATCGCGGGGATCTGCGTCCAGGTGGCGCCGTCGTCGGGCGACGTCCAGACCCGCGCCTTGGTGAAGCGCCCCGCCTTGTACCAGTGGCCCGTCTCCGCGCTGATCGTGATCGGGAACAGCTTCACCCGCGGCGCACGGTCGTTCAGGTCCACCGGCAGGTCGTAGTCCGGGAACAGCAGCGGCAACGGCTTGCCCGCGTCGGCCGCGGAGCCGTTCCACTTCCACCGGGTCTCGGCCGTCGTCGGCGACTCCCACTTGTAGTCGCCACGCTGCCAGTGGATCAGGTCGTAGACGAGCTCGAAGTTCGTCGCCGCCGCCGGCACGTCCCAGAACCCCTGCCCGTAGAACCCGTACTCCCCCAGCGACACCCCGTCGGCCAGCAACTCGGTGCCGCCCAGTTCGAGGAACCCACCCCGGGAGAAGTGCCCCGGCTCGGTGTCCGACCAGGTCGGGAAGTTGCTCCAGACCGAGTTGCCGTCCCGCGCCGCCGGCACGTACTTCTGCCCGGTCGTCTGGTCGGTCACCATCCCGGGCCGCAGACCGGCCTTCCACCAGGTCTCGCTGTGCCGGCTCCCCGGCCGGTACGCCGTCGCCGTCGACGTCATCAGCGTCGCGAACGGCCAGTTCATCGCGTCCGCGTGCCCGACCATCTGCGACACCTTGGTGTCCCGGTCGGCCGTCACCAGGTGCTGCACCCGGGTGGGCGCGGCGACGGATCCGCGGGTCCCGGTCGGGATCAGGTTGATGCTCCACGGCCGCCACACGTCGACGTACTCGGAGTAGGTGTAGTCCTTGCCCGGGGTGTGGTACGTCGCGTCGATCGTGGCCAGGTCGCGGTCGCGGACCCGGTGTTCCGGCTTGCCCTTGACCTGCTGCTCGTGCGCGAATGCCAGGCTGTAGAGGTACGGCGACTTCGCGCCGGCCGGTGATCCGTACTGCCACCCCTCGACCACCTCGAAGGTTCCGCGCCGAGCCTTCGGCGTCGTCCCGAGGTAGACGGACTTGATCTGCGTGCCGTAGCTGCGGCTCGAGGACAGGATCCAGTTGTCGATCACCCGCCCGTAGCTGAGGCTGCCACCCAGGCGTTGGGTCGGCCGCTGCGTGGTCACCTTCGCCTCGGCAGCCGCCCGGGCGTCGTACGTGATCGTGGTGTTCTCGGTGAGCGTGATCTCGGGGTTGCCGAGGAACGCGTACGACTCGACCATGCCGTCGGCGTTGTCGGTCGCGATCATCGCGGCCAGCGAGTAGGTGCCGGCCCGCAGGTGCAGCGTGCGGTCCGCACCCTCGAACCCGATCCGCTGGGCGGCGATGCTGTCGGTGTCGAACACGTCGAGCGCGGTGATCGACGCGGCCGGCTGCCCGGTACGGTCGGTGAGCTTGAAGGTGACGTCGACGTACTGCGGCTCGAGGTAGAAGCCGAGCGGGGTGACGACCGTCCGGCCGTCATTGCCAGTGGCAACCACTCGGGCGCTGATCGCGCCGTACAGCCCGCGGTCGAGCGAGCCGGACGGGTCGACGGTCACGGGCAGCTCGGCCGTCCCGCCGGCCGGAACGGTCAGCGAACTCGCGCCGAAGCTGATCAGCGACGACGGCACCGGCTTCCCGTTGTTGCCCCGGGCATCGACGGCGAAGGTGAGCGTCACCGGCTGCGTGCCGCTGTTGTGATAGGCGAGCGGCTTGGTCACCTTGTCCGCCGCGGTGTGCGGCCAGGCGAACGTCCCGAGGTCGGTTGTGCCCGGCCCGGTCACCTGCTGGGTCACGGCCTGGGCGACATCGAGCTCACCGGCGCCCTGCTCGTAGATCCCGACCGTGCTCTCGGCCCGGACCGAGTTCTGCAGGGCCGCCTTGAGCTGCTGACCGGTCCAGTCCGGGTGCTGCTGTTTCAGGATCGCCGCGGCGCCGGCCACGTGCGGCGTGGCCATCGACGTCCCGTTCATGTCCGTGTACGCCGCATCGCCGCGGCCACCCGCCCGCGCCGCGGTGATGTCCACACCAGGAGCCGCGATGTCCGGCTTGACCGCGTGGTTGCCCATCACCGGTCCGCGGCTGGAGAAGTCTGCCGTGGTCTGGTTGAGGTCGGTCGCGCCGACGGTCAGCGCGGACGCGGCGCAACCCGGGCTGCTGATCGTCTCGGCCGGTCCGTAGAGGTTGCCAGCAGCAACGACAATCAGGACGCCGGACTCGGCGCTGATCCGGTCGACGGCGGCCGCCATCGGGTCGGTACAGTCGACCGGTTCCGACGTACCGATGCTCATGCTGATCACGTCGGCTCCCTCGGCGACGGCCCACTCCATGCCGGCGATGATCCAGGACAGCTCACCGCTGCCGTAGTCGTTCAGGACCTTGCCGGACAGCAGCTGGGCGCCCGGGGCCACGCCCTTGTGCTTGCCGTTCGAGGCGACCCCGCGACCGGCCACGGTGGACGAGGTGTGCGTGCCGTGACCGTCCCGGTCGCCCACCTCCGGGCTGTCGGTGAAGTTCTGCTGGGCCTTGACCGCACCGGCCAGGTCCGGGTGCTCGGCGTCGACGCCGGAGTCGAGTACGGCGACCGTCGTACCGGAGCCGTCGTACCCGGCCTCCCACGCCTGCGGGGCGCCGACGTACGGGACGCTTTGGTCGAGGGTCTTGCGGACCTTCGCGTCGAGCCACAGCTTCTGGACGTCGCGACCGGTCGACAGCGTCTGCCAGGTCTCGCGGGCACGGGCCTTGTCGGTCCGCAGGGCGGCTGCACCGACGGACGACAGCGTGCGGGTGCGCGTGGACCCGGCGGGCACGGCCTGCTGGGCGGCACGCGCGGTCGGCTTGTAGTCGGCGATGACCGGGATGTGGCTGGTGGACGCGTCGTCGTACCCCTGCCGGATCAGGCCACTGACGTTGAAGAGCGCCTGGTCGACCTTGCCGTTGTTGACGAGCCTGGCCGCGCTGTCGGGAACGACGTACAGGTCCTTGCCGACCGTCCGGGTCTCGTAACCGGACCGGTCCGGGTCGGCCGGGAAGAAGCGGACACTGCTGCGTCCGGCGCCGGCCGGGCTGACCTGCACCTTGTCACCGGTGAGCAGGGTGACGACCTTGTCGGCCGCGACCTGCACCGGCAGTGTCGGGCGCGCGCCGGCAGCGGGGGCGCCAGGGCGCGGATCGGGCGGACCGGCCGCGGCAGGGCCGGCCGCGACGGCCAGCAGGGCGGTGACGGCCGCGCCGGCCGAGGTTTTGCGCGCGAGTGAGCGGAAAAACATGGGGAGGACCACCTTCGGGTCGTGTGTCGCGAGTCAGTCCATCGCAAAACCGCCAGCGACAGAGGGCCCTGGCCTGGCAAGATTGCGACAATTCACGAACCCGCCAGGGTCCGGCCGCCACATAACCACCAGCTGGGAGGCATCGTGCTCGACGTGCTCGGACTGGATGACTCCGAAGAACTCGCGTACCGCGCCCTCGTCGAGGTGCCGTCGTACGACGCTGCCGGACTGGCCGGCCGCCTCGGCTGCCACCCGGTCGAGGCCGCCCGCGCACTGGTGGCGCTGGAGACGCTCGGCCTGGCGGCTCGCTCCAGCAGCGGCACGGACCGGTACGTCGCCTCTCCCCCGTCGGTCGCCCTCGCCGCACTGGCCGTGCAGCGCGAGGAGGAACTACGCCGGGCGCAGCGCGAGATCGAGTCGCTGGCCGAGGTCTACCGCGGGACGGACACCGATCGCTCGGTCAGCGACGTGGTGGATGTCGTCCGCGGCGCCAAGGCGGTCGGGCAGCGGTTCGCGCAACTGCAGATGTCCGCCCGCGAGGAGGTCCTCGGCTTCGTCAAGTCCGAGATCGCGGTCGTTCCGCCGGAGGAGAACACCGAGGAGGACGCCGCCGTCGACCGTGGGGTCCGCTACCGCGTGCTGATCGAGCGAAGCGCCTTCGACCGGCCGGGCTTCTTCGCGGCCGCCTCGGACTCGTTGCAGGCCGGTGAAGAGGTTCGCGTAGTGCAGGAGTTGCCGATGCGGCTGCTGATCGTGGACCGGCGGATCGCGCTGGTCCCGCTGTTGTCCGGATCCGGCGGAAGCATCGGCGCGCTGATCGTGCACAGCAGCGGCATGCTGGACGCGCTGCTCGCCCTGTTCGACCGGGTGTGGCGTGACGGCCTGCCACTCGTCCTCGGTACGGACGGCATGGTCGAGGGACCGTCGGACGGCCTGCCCGAGCTGGACGCCCGCATCCTCGGTCTGCTCCTGGCCGGCCTCACCGACCAGGCCGTCGCCAACCAGCTCAACCTGTCGATGCGTACCGTCCAGCGCCGGGTCAGAGCCCTGATGGACCTGGTCTCCGCCGACACCCGGCTGCAGCTCGGCTTCCACGCCGCCCGCCGGGGCTGGATCTGACCAGTCCGGGAGGCGCACACTCGACAGCATGAGCACATAGGGGCTGGGGGCCGCTGATCCGCCGGGGAGGGGCGATGGTCGGCTTGGAGGGGACTGCCGGGGTCGTGCACGCCGAGAGCGTCGTCCGCGTCTACGGCGAGGGGGACACCACCGTACGGGCGTTGCACGGCGTCGACGTACGGATCGAGCCCGGCCGGCTGACGGCGGTGATGGGGCCGTCGGGGTCGGGGAAGTCGACGCTGATGCACATCCTGGCCGGGCTGGACCGGCCGACGTCGGGATCGGTGCGGATCGACGGCACCGAGATCACCACGCTCGGCGACGACGCGCTGACCAGGCTGCGCCGCAGGCACATCGGCTTCATCTTCCAGTTCTTCAACCTGCTGCCGATGCTGAGCGCCCGGGACAACGTCCTGCTGCCGCTGACGATCGCGGGTGAGAAGCCGGATCCGCAGTTCTTCGCGGCGCTGATCGAGCGGATCGGCCTGGCCGACCGGTTGCACCACCGCCCGGCCGAGCTGTCCGGCGGCCAGCAGCAGCGGGTCGCGATCGCCCGCGCGCTGGTGTCGCGGCCGACGGTGGTGTTCGCGGACGAGCCGACCGGCAACCTGGACTCCCGGACCAGTGCGGAGATCCTCGACCTGATGCGCGGCTCGGTCGAGGAGTACGGCCAGACGACGGTGATGGTCACGCACGACGCCCGGGCCGCGGCGATGGCCGACCGGGTGCTCTACCTGGCCGACGGGAAGATCGTCAAGGAGACCGGCCCGACCAGTCAGCACGAGATCCTGCAGCTGATCGACACGCTGGACGTCCGGTGATCCGGTTCGCCCTGCAGGGACTGCTGGCCCGCAAGCTCCGGGCCGCGCTGACCGCGATCGGCGTCGTCCTCGGGGTGTCGCTGATCTCCGGCACGTACGTCCTGACCGACTCGATCACGTCCGCGTTCGACTCGATCTTCGCCGAGAACTACCGGAACACCGACGCCGCGATCACCGGGAAACCGGCGTTCACCCCGTCCGACGACGGGACCGTCGTGGCGCCGTCGTTCCCGGCCGGGCTGCTCGAGCAGGTCCGGAGCCTCCCGGAGGTCGGTGCGGCCGGCGGCTCGGTGTACGGCGAGGTGCAGCTGATCGGCCGGGACGGCCAGGCGATCGTCTCCAACGGTCCCCCGAACCTCGGGTTCAGCGTGGATGCGGAGCAGCCGCAGTTCAACGTCCTCACCCTCGTCGACGGCGCGTGGCCGACCGCCACCGAGGTGGTCATCGACACCACGACGGCCCGGAAGCAGGGGTTCACCGCCGGCGACACGATCGGCCTGCAGGCCCGTGGCGCCGCCCGGCAGTTGCGGATCTCCGGCCTGGTCAGGTTCGGCGAGGTCTCGTCCATCGGCGGCGCGACCCTGGCCGGCTTCGCCCTCCCCACCGCCCAGCAGCTGTTCGACAAGCCCGGGCAGCTGGACGAGATCCTGATGACCGCGAAGCCCGGCATCGATCCGCAGCGGCTGGTCTCCGCGGTGGAGCCGGTGCTGCCCCCGGCGACGCAGGTCCGGACCGCGTCCGACCAGGCCGCCGAGGAGGCGGCCGGGACGACCGCGTTCATCGGGTTCCTGCAGACCTTCCTGCTGGTCTTCGCCGGGATCGCCCTGTTCGTCGGCTCGTTCGTGATCGCGAACTCGCTGTCGATCACGATCGCGCAGCGCACCCGCGAGTTCGCCACGCTGCGGACGCTGGGCGCGTCCCGGCGCCAGGTGCTCGGCTCGGTCGTGGTCGAGGCCTTCCTGACCGGCCTGGTGGCCGCGGTCGCCGGGCTGTTCCTCGGCCTGGCCATCGCCACCGGTCTGTTCCGGCTGTTCGACGCGGTCGGCGTGTCCATGCCGAACAACGGGCTCGTGTTCCGGACCAGAACGATCGTGGTCGCACTCGTGGTCGGCGTACTGATCACCGTCGTGGCGAGTCTGCGGCCGGCCTGGCGGGCGACCCGGGTGCCGCCGATCGCCGCGGTCCGCGAGGGCGCGACCCTGCCGCCGGGCCGACTGCACCGTTATCGCGCCGCCGGCGCCGCGTTGCTCGCGGTGGCCGGGATCGCCGCCGTACTCACCGGGCTGTTCGTCGACGACCTGGCGACGCGGACGCTGCTGTCCTTGCTCGGTGCCGGCGTCCTGCTGGTGTTCACCGGCATCGCGCTGTTCGCGTCCCGGCTCGTCCGGCCGCTGGCGGCGGTCTCGGATCCGGTCGCCCGGTGGGCCGTCGTCGTCCTGACCGTCATCGTCTGGCCGCTCCTGCTGCTGCTCTGGCTGATCCGCCGGCTCTTCCGGCGGCCGGCGGAGTTCCCGCGCGTCCTTCCCGACCGGCCGGCCGTCGCCATCGGCGGGCAGAACAGCCGGCGCGATCCCCAGCGCACTGCCTCGACCGCGGCCGCGCTGATGATCGGCCTGGCCCTCGTCACCCTGGTCGCCACGCTGGCCGCCGGGATCATCAAGCCGTTCGAGGAAGCGGTCGACGGGATCTTCAGCGCGGACTACGCGATCACGGCCCAGAACAACTTCAGTCCGTTGCCGCCGACGGTGGCCGCGGCCGTGGCCGGCGTACCGTCGGTGACGGAGCTGACCAGCGTCCGCGGCGGGCAGGCCCGGGCGTACGGCGAGACCATCAGCATCACGGCCGTCGACCGGACCGCGCCCGACCTGCTCCGGTTCGACTGGCGGTCCGGCGGGCAGTCGTCACTCGGGCAACTGGAGCCCGATGGCGCCATCGTCGACGCCGAGTACGCCGACGCGCACGGCCTCGCGCTGGACTCGACGATCGGCCTGGAACTGGTGACCGGCGAGGTGCTCCAGGTCCGGGTCCGCGGCATCTTCCGGCCGCCGGCCGGCGGGTCGCCGTTCGGGAACGTCACGATCGCCACCTCCACCTTCGACGGCGCCAGCCCCCAGCCGCAGAACATCTACACCTTCCTGAACGCCGAAGGTGGTGTGTCCGCGCAGAACACGGAGGCCCTCACGGCAGCGCTGACGCCGTTCCCGAACGCGAAGGCGCTGACCCGGGACCAGTTCAAGAAGGCGCAGACGGACAACGTGCGGGGCCTGCTCAACGTGCTGTACGTCCTGCTCGCGCTGTCGGTGCTGGTGAGCCTGTTCGGCATCGTCAACACGCTGGTGCTGACCGTCTTCGAGCGCACCCGCGAGCTCGGCATGCTGCGCGCGATCGGCCTCACCCGGGGTCAGGTACGGCGGATGATCCGGCAGGAGAGTGTGATCACCGCCCTGATCGGCGCCGTGATCGGGATCGTCCTCGGGCTGGTGCTCGCGTCCCTGCTCGCAGCCAGGCTGGACGAGATCACGTTCACGATCCCCGGTGGTCAGCTGGTGATCTTCGCCGTGGTCGCCGTGGTGGTCGGGCTCTTCGCCGCGATCTGGCCGGCCCGGCGCGCGGCCAGGCTCAACCCGCTCGAGGCGTTGCAGTACGAGTAACCCGGCGACACGCCGACGTCACCCTCCGGCCGCTTCTGGGTTACCTTCACGAAGGCACAGGTACCCCTGTGGCAGCCAGCCTCAGGGGCGTCCGCCCAACCGCCTCCGGAAGGAATCCCCTCATGCGCCGCCTGACCCGCGCGCTGCTTCCGCTCGCCCTCGCCGCCGGCCTGCTGCCGGCCGCGCCGGCCGCCGCGTCCCGCGGCGAGTTCGACCTGCAGGCCCACCGCGGCGGCCTCGGGCTCACGGTGGAAAGCACGATCGCGTCCTTCTCGCACGGCCTCGAGCTCGGCGTCAGCACGCTGGAGCTCGACGTCCAGATCACCGAGGACGGCCACGCCGTCGTCACCCACGACCGCCGGATCGCCGGCACCAAGTGCAAGGACACCGCGCCGTACGCCCCGGGTGATCCCGAGTACCCGTACGTCGGCAAGTACATCAACACACTGACGCTGAAGCAGGTCAAGCAGCTCGACTGCGGTTCGCAGACGCTGCCGAACTACCCCGGCCAGCAGCCCGACCCGGGCGCCCAGATGCCGGAGCTGCGCGACGTCTTCGCGCTCGTGCACCGCTTCCACGCGTACGGCGTGAAGCTCAACATCGAGACCAAGGTCGAGGCCGGCGCACCGTCGGAGACCGCGCCGCGCGAGCAGTTCGTGCAGGTGGTCGCGCGAGAGGTCCGGAAGGCGCGCATCTCCCGGCAGGTGACCATCCAGAGCTTCGACTGGGGTGCGCTGATGCGGATGCGTCAGGTCGCGCCCGAGCTGCCGCTGGTCGCCCTGACCAACCACGACTTCCTGCAGGTCGGCCAGCCGGGCAAGTCGCCGTGGCTCGGCGGCATCGACATCGACGACTTCGGCGGCGACCTGGTCAAGGCGACCAAGTCGTTCGGGGCGTCCGCGATCTCGCCGGTGCACGGCTTCCCGCAAGACGGCAAGATCACCGACCCGGCGTACCGGCCGTACGTCACCGAGGCGATGGTGAAGTCCGCGCACAAGGCCGGGATGAAGGTCGTGCCGTGGACGGTCAACGACCCGGCGACCATGCGGTCCCTGATCGACAAGGGTGTCGACGGGATCATCTCCGACTACCCCGACCGGCTGCGCGACGTCGCCCGGTCCGAGGGTCTCCGGCTGCCGCGGTCGTACGACGCTCCCGCCGTACGACCGTTGCCGGCGGCGCACGCGCACAACGACTACGAGCACCGACGGCCGCTGCAGGACGCGCTGGACCGTGGGTTCAGCAGTGTCGAGGCGGACGTGTGGCTGGTCGACGGTGAGCTCCGGGTCGCGCACGACCTGGAGGACGTCGTACCGGGGCGCACGCTGGAGAGCCTGTACCTGAAGCCGCTCGCCGAGCGGGTGCGGGCGAACCACGGCCGGGTCTACAAGCACGGGCGCGACTTCCAGCTGCTGATCGACATCAAGAGCGACGGCCCGACGACGTACGCCGCGATCGACAAGGCGCTGACGAAGTACCGCGGGATCAGCACGATCTTCATCAACGGACGCGTGCTCGAGGGCGCGGTGACGTCGGTGATCAGCGGTAACCGTCCGCTCGACGTGATGAAGGCGCAGAAGGTCCGCTACGCCGGGTACGACGGCCGGCTGGGCGACCTGCAGTCCGGGATGCCGGCGTCGCTGATGCCGCTGGTGAGCGACAACTGGACGAACCACTTCACCTGGACCGGCGCCGGGCCGATGCCGGCCGCGGAGCGGGTCAAGCTGCACGACATCGTCCAGCGGGCGCACCGGGCCGGCTACCGGGTGCGGTTCTGGGCGACGCCGGACGTGCGCGGGATGGCACGGGAGGCGCTCTGGGCCGAGCTGGAGGCGGCAGACGTCGACCACATCAACACCGACGATCTGCACGGGCTGGAGTCGTTCCTGCGCGGTTGAGCCGGAGTTACGCCTGGACTTCCGTGAGGGCGATGAGGTCGCCGCCCTCACGGAAGGCCTTCCGCTGGCGGACGGCTCCGTTGCCGTCCGTCAGGACCCGGTGCAGGCTGTCCTCGACCAGCTCGACCTCGCCGAGCTCCTGCAGCGCCGGCTCGACGTACTTGCGCAGTGCCTTCAGGCTCTCGGGCATCGGCACGAGCTCGGCCCGCCGGACGTCCAGTCCGTTCGCGGTGATCCCGTCGCGGGCCGCCAGCCAGTACGCCGCCCGCAGTACCTCCGGCTCGAGCGTCGGCCCCTTCGTACCGTCCTCCAGCGCCGTCATCACCAGCGCTCGGACCAGGGTCGCGAGCAGCACGGTCTCGTCGACGGTCAGCGGTACGTCGCTGACCCGGACCTCGATGGTCGGCAGGTGCGACGACGGCCGGACGTCCCAGTAGACCATCTGCTCGTCCATCAGCGTGCCGGTCGCCAGGTGCATCGCCACCAGCGCGTCGTAGTGCTCCGCGGACTCGAAGTACGGCGGCGGTCCGGACGACGGCCAGCGCGACCACATCAGCCAGCGCCAACTGGCGAACCCGGTGTCCTCGTCGAGATAGATCGGTGAGTTCGCCGTCAGCGCCAGCAGCGTCGGCAACCACGGCCGCACGTGGTTGCTGACCCTGGTCGCCGCCTCCTTGTCGGGTACGTCGACGTGCACGTGGCACCCGCACACCGCCTGCTCGCGCGCCAGCTGCCCGTACCGGGCAGCCATCTCCTGGTACCGCTCCTTCTTGGTGATCGGCTGGATCGCCTTGCCCTGCGGAGGCACCGCGATGGCGAGCAGCCGCGCGTCCTCGTCGGCGGCCGCGCGCGCCAGCTTCGAACGCATGTCGGACAGGTGGGCGTGCAACTCGAGCGCGTTCCGGCACACCGGGCTGTTGATCTCGACCTGGGCCCTGGTCAGTTCCAGGGCGACGTCCAGGTCCGGTAGCTCCGCGACGACCGCCTTACTGCGGGGTAGCGGGTCACCGGTGGCGGATACGAGCAGGAGTTCTTCTTCGACTCCGATCAGGGGGTGCGTCACGTCAACGTCGGTACCCGGCCGCCGCGCGACGGAAACGAGGTCACTAGGCTCTGCGGCGTGAGTCTGCCGACCGTCACCGCGACCCGCTACGTGCTGCCATTGCGCGAGGGCGGCTCGCTCCCAGGAGTTGTCGAGGGCAACGATCTCGGCACCTACGTGCTCAAGTTCACCGGCGCCGGCCAGGGCCCCAAGGCGCTGGTCGCCGAGGTCGTCGTCGGTGAGTTGTTCCGCCGTCTCGGCCTGCGGGTGCCCGAGCTGAAGCTGATGCACCTCGACCCCGCGATCGGCAAGTCCGAGCCCGACTTCGAGATCCAGGAGCTGCTGCTGCGCAGCGCCGGCCTGAACCTCGGCGTCGACTTCCTTCCCGGCGCCTTCGGGTACGACGGCTCGGCCGGCAACCCCGGTGACGAGGGCATGGCCCGCATCCTCTGGCTGGACGCGTACGTCGCCAACGTCGACCGCTCCTGGCGGAACACGAACCTGCTGGTCTGGCACAAGCACCTCTGGCTGATCGACCACGGCGCCGCGTTGTACTTCCACCACTCCTGGATGCCGGCGGAGAAGTTCGCGACCCTCCCGTACGACGCCTCGGACCACGTGTTCTCGGTCGCGGCCCCCGGGGTACCGGCGGTGGACGCGGAGCTGGCGGCCTCGATCACCCCGGCGCTGCTGACCGAGGTGATCGGGCTGGTGCCGGACGAGTGGATCGAGGACGGCGATCGGGAACGGTACCTCGGCCACCTGACCGCCCGCCTGGAGAACCGGTCCGCGTGGCTGCCGGGAGGTGCCCGATGACCGCCGATCTGGTGCCCTTCGACTACGTGATCCTTCGGGCGGCGCCGCGGATCCACCGTGGTGAGTTCGTGAACGTCGGCGCGGTGCTGTACTGCCGGGCGCTCGACTTCCTCGGCGCCGCCTGGGACGTGGACCCGGATCGGCTCAAGGCCCTCGACCCGACGGTCGACGTCGACGTCGTGTGCGCGTCGCTCGACCACATCCGGGCGATCTGCGCCGGCGATCCGGACGGCGGCCCGGCCGCGGCCACCAAGATCGGCGAACGCTTCCGGTGGCTGGCGGCTCCGCGCAGTACGGTCGTGCACCCCGGCCCGATCCACAGCGGGCTCACCAACAACCCCGCCGCCGACCTGGACCGCCTCCTCGACTCCTTCGTGCGTTAGCTCCCCCCACCCACCCGTTCATTCGTCGCGTTTTGACCGCTCGGCGACCGACGAGCTGATCGCCGGCCTGCAACGGCGGTCAAAACGCGACGAATGAACGGCCATCAGGTGAGGGCGGTCGAGACCACCTCGCGGGCCTGCGCGAACACCTGCTCGAGGTGCTCGGAGCCCTTGAAGGACTCGCCGTAGATCTTGTAGAGGTCCTCGGTCCCGGACGGCCGTGCGGCGAACCAGGCCGACTCGGTGGTGACCTTCAGCCCACCGATCGCCGCGCCGTTGCCGGGAGCGGTCGTCAGCCGCTCGACGATCGGCTCGCCGGCCAGCTCGGTCGCCGTGACCGCGTCCGCGGACAGCGCCGACAGCTTCGCCTTCTGCTCCCGCGTCGCCGGCGCGTCCACCCGGGAGTACGCCGACGCACCGAACCGCTCGACCAGCGTCGCGTGCGTCCGGGACGGCGTCTCGCCGGTCACCGCGGTGATCTCGCTCGCGAGCAGCGCCAGCAGGATGCCGTCCTTGTCGGTCGTCCACACCGTCCCGTCGAACCGCAGGAAGCTCGCGCCGGCCGACTCCTCGCCACCGAAGCCGACCGATCCGTCGATCAGTCCGGGGACGAACCACTTGAAGCCGACCGGGACCTCCCACAGCCGGCGGCCCAGGTCCGCGACCACGCGGTCGATCAGCGAGGACGACACGAGCGTCTTGCCGACCGCGACGTCCGGACCCCACTGACGGTTGGCGAACAGGTAGGAGATGGCGACCGCGAGGTAGTGGTTCGGGTTCATCAGCCCGGCGTCCGGGGTGACGATGCCGTGCCGGTCCGCATCCGCATCGTTGCCGGTGGCCACGTCGTACCGGCCCCGCTGCGCGACCAGTGAGGCCATCGCGGACGGCGAGGAGCAGTCCATCCGGATCTTGCCGTCGTGGTCGAGCGTCATGAACGGCCAGGCCGGGTCGACGGCCGGGTTGACCACGGTCAGGTCGAGGTTGTGCCGCTCGGCGATCGCGGCCCAGTAGTCCACGCTCGCACCACCCAGCGGGTCCGCGCCGATCCGCACGCCGGCCGCGCGGATCGCGTCCAGGTTCAGCACCGAGGGCAGGTCGTCGACGTAGTGGCCGACGAAGTCGTACTCCTCGGCCTCGGACCGGGCCTGCTCGAACGGCTTCCGGCGTACCTCCCGGTTGCCGCCCGCGATCAGTTCGTTCGCCCGGGCGGCGATCCAGCCGGTCGCGTCGGAGTCGGCCGGGCCGCCGTGCGGCGGGTTGTACTTGATCCCGCCGTCCCGCGGCGGGTTGTGCGACGGCGTGATCACGATGCCGTCCGCACCGGCGCCGGCACCCCGGTTCAGCCGGAGGATCGCGTGCGACAGCGCGGGGGTCGGCGTGAGCCGGTCTGCGCTGTCGACCAGAGTCTGTACGTCGTTCCCGGCGAGCACCTCGAGCACGGTTCGCCAGGCGGGCTCGGACAGGCCGTGGCTGTCCCGGCCGACCAGCAGCGGTCCGGAGGTGCCCTCGCCGGCCCGGTACTCGCAGATCGCCTGCGTGATCGCCAGGATGTGCGCCTCGTTGAAGGCGGCGTCCAGGCTGGAGCCGCGGTGGCCCGACGTACCGAAGACGACCTTCTGGGCGGGATCGTCCACGTCCGGCGTGAGATCGTCGTACGCCTTCAGCATCGCGTCGACGTCGACGAGGTCGTCTGGCTGAGCGGGCTGGCCTGCGCGTGGGTGCATGGGGAACATGCAACAAGCCCGCGCCCGCGAGCACAACTCGGGGCGGTTCCGGTCAGCTGCTGTACGGCGTGAGCAGCTGGTCGACCGGCGCGTAGTCGTCGGTCAGCACCGGCGCGTCGCCGACGAACCCGGACAGCTCGCCCTGCACCCGCATCCCCGGCGCGAGACGGCCGGCGATCGACTGCTGGTCGATCGGCCGGTCCGAGGCGAGCAGGACGAAGTTGCCACCGGCCTGGCCGGCGAGCTCGTCCTCGCGCGCGATCACGGCGACATGCGGGAACTCGGCCTGCAGGGTCCTGATCTCGGCCTTCGCGAAGTCGAGGCCGCCGAAGTCGATCACGTTGACGAGGTAGAGACCGTCCGGCTTCAGCACCCGGCGGACGTCCGCTACCAGCTCGCGCGTGGTCAGGTGCCAGGGCACGGACACGCCGCTGAACGCGTCCATGATGATCAGGTCGTCGCTGTCGGTCGCCTCCGCCCGGACACCGAGCCGGCCGTCGCGGACCGCGATGTCCAGCTCCGGTCCGGTGCGTACGCCGAGCTCCTTCTTGTCCAGCTCGACGACGGCACCGTCGATCTCGTACACCTTGTTGTGGCCGGCCGGCCGGGTCGCGGTGAGGTAGCGGGGCATCGTCAGGCCGCCACCGCCGATGTGCAGCGCGTCCAGCCGCCGGTTGTCCGGCCAGGTGCCGTCGATCGCGGCGGCGAAGTTCTTGATGTAGGCGAACTCCAGGTACGTCGGGTCGTCGAGGTCGACGTACGAGTGCCGGAGCTGGTCCAGGTACAGCGTGCGCCCGCTTTCCCGGTTGGGGTCCGCGACCACCCGCGCGCAGTGGTACGCCGTCTCGACCTCACACGGCCGTGGTGCGACCAGGGTCAGCGTCGCACCGATCACCGCGAGCGCCACCGGCTTCGCGGCCGCTCGCGCACCCCGCAGTACGACGGTCAGCACGGCACCGGACACGACCAGCAGAGCGCCGAGGGCGAGCACGATCGTGCTCACCGGCACCTCCGACACGAACACGAACCCGGTCAGCACCGTGCCCGCGATCCCACCGACGGTGGCGTACGCCGACAGCCGGCCGACGACCGTACCGGTCTGTGCCAGCGTCGACAGGCGCAACTTGGTCACCATCGGCGTCACGGCCGAGAGCAGTGCGGCCGGCACGAACAGCGCGACCGCGAGCACCAGGAACACCAGATCGGTCCCGCCACCGCGCAACGACTCACCAGTCCAGCGCACGATCGGGAGGATCAGCATCACCAGCGCCCCGCCGATCAGGATCAGCGGTCCGAGCGTCTTCCGCGGCTCGACGGCGTCGGCGTACCGGCCGCCCAGCGCGGCGCCGGTCGCGATCGCGGCCAGCGCGACCCCGATGACGGCGGTGTTCGTCTCCAGCGTCAGCCCGATGTACGGCGCCACCAGCCGCAGCGAGACCAGCTCCAGCACCATCACAGCGGCCGAGCTGCCGAAGGCCAGCGCGATGGCCAGCCGCGAGCCCACATCACCCTTACTCACCGCGTCACCCTATCTGTCGATCCGAAACACTCCCGTTCGTCAGGTAGGCATGGACCCTTCTCCCGCGACCAGCGCCCAGCTCTACGCCGCCACCCGGGAACGGGTGACCGCTGCCGTCCGAGGCCTCAGCCCAGCCGACCTCGACCGGCAGGTGCCGGCCTGCCCGTTGTGGACCGTGCACAACCTGGTCTCCCACCTGGCCGGCGTGGCGACGGACTTCGCGACGGGCACCCTCGACGGGGCGCCGCAGCCGCCGTGGACCGCCGTACAGGTCGAAGCACGCCGGGCTCTGCCGATCGACGCCGTACTGGACGAGTGGGAGCGCACCGGTCCACTCCTCGAGCAGGTGATTCTGGAGGGCTCGTCGGACCATCCTCTGGTCTGCAACCCGTGGGCCGACGCCGGCACGCACGAGGCGGATCTGCACGGCCTCCTGGGGATCGGGCGGCCGCCGGAGGAGCTCTGGCTGACCGCGCTCGACTGGGCGCTTCCCGATCCGACGCCGTCGGACGACGTACCCGGCACGCTGTCGATCGTCACGCCGTCCGGGACGTACTCGATCGGGTCCGGCTCGCCGGTCGCGGAGGTGCGCACGTCGTCGTACGAGCTCTTCCGGGCGGTGTTCGGGCGGCGGAGCTTCGAGCAGATCCGGTCGTGGGCGTGGTCGACACCGTCGTACGCCGACGCCTGGAGCCGCGAGCTACCCCGGCTGCCGCAGACCGAACGGGCGTTGTCGGATTGACCCTGACGTAGCGTGAGGCCGGACGATCGGGCGCATGAGTACTTTCACCAGTCCCGTTCCGCTGCCCGGTCCCGACGCGGTCGCTCCCGGCATCTACTGGGAGATCTACCCGATGCCGATGTTCGTCACGCTGCCCGCCCGCGACCTGGAGGCGTCGAAGGACTTCTGGATCCGCGGCCTCGGGTTCGCCGACCTCTTCTCCGCGCCGGGTGGGCAGGTGACCCATCTGCGGCGGTGGGCGTTCCAGGACGTGCTGCTGGTGCCCGGCGTACCGGCCGCCTCGCCGGCTGTGCAGAGCGTCAGCTTCGCCGCTGTGCTGAGCGAGCTGTCCGAGATCACCGTGCGGTGCGAGGAGCTCGTGCCGGGGTGCACGTCCGGACCCGAGGTGAAGCCGTGGAACTCGGTCGAGCTGACCGTGAGCACCCCGGAGAACGCGCGAGTGACGATGACGGCCGCACGGCCCTTGGACCCGGCCGGTCCGGAGGCCGCGAATCTGCGCGCGCTCGGGATTCCGCTTTGACAGACTGACGCGGGTGAGTTCACCCGATGCCGAGGAGCTGACGGTCGGCCAGGCGGCGGCGCTGGTCGGCCTCAGCGTCCGGACCCTGCACCACTGGGACGCCGTCGGCCTGGTCCGGCCGAGCGAGCGTACGCCGGCCGGCTACCGGGTCTACTCCGCCGACGACGTCGCGCGGATCCACCGCGTCCTCGTGTACCGCGAGCTCGGCCTCCCGCTCGCCGAGATCGGCCGCATCCTCGACGACCCGGCCGCGGACGCGCGCGAGCACCTGCGGCGGCAGCGCGCCCAGCTCACCGAGCGGATCTCGCACCTGCGGACGATGGTCGACGCCGTCGACCGCATGCTCGCCGCCTCGAACTCGGGGCTGCGACTGACGCCCCAGGAGCAGGTCGAGATCTTCGGCACCGACTGGCGGCCCGAGTGGGTCCAGGAGGCCGAGGACCGCTGGGGCGACACCAAGCAGTGGACGCAGTACGTCGAGCGCACGAGCGGACTGACTCCCGACGACTGGCGCAGGGTCGCCGCTGACACCGAAGCGCTCAACGCCGACCTGGTCGCGGCTCACCGCGCGGGCGTCGTACCAGGCTCTGTCGAGGCGAACGCCTTGGCCGAACGCCATCGGACGTCGTTCTCCCGGTACTTCGACTGCACTCCGGCGATGCACGCTTGCTTGGCCAGGACGTTCGTCAGCGAGCCCGACTACGTCAACTACTTCAACTCCCTGTCCCCGGGCCTCGCCGACTGGCTGCACGCGGTCATCTTCGCCAACACCGCCGCGCACGGCGTCGACCCGGACACGGCAACGTGGTCCTGAAAGTCTTCAGGAATCGGCCAGCCAGGCCATCAGGCGGCCTTGCGACCAGCAGCGGCCGACGGCCTCGGTCCGCAGCGTCGAGGCCTCGAAAACCGCCAGTCCGATGATGCTGTGGCCAGACGCGCGGCGATCGCCCAGCGTCGGGACGGCCGGCGCAACGCCGACACCCTCGACGGACACCCAGGCGACGGGCCGGTCGGTGGCCGCTTCGTCGAGGCGGTGCAGGAACCGCAGCCGTTCCTCGATCGACAACCGCGACAGCGCCCACGTAGTGGTGACGACAGGCAGGGCATCCTTGGGCACCCGACTCAAGGCCTCGGGCAGCATCTCGACGACGTCGCCCTGGACCAACTCAGGCGGTGCCGAGGTCGCCAACGCCAGCTCCGCTTCGAGCCGCGCGAGCTTCTCCGGCTGGTCCGGTGGCACGCAGGCGCGCAGCCAGCGCGACTCCTCCGGGTCGGTCACGTCGACCGGATCCACGTCGACACCGATCCGCGTCACTACCTCGGGCATCGCCCGCGTCGGGAGTGCACGGTCGCCGACGACCGAACAGGTCAACTGCACAGGGGACGTCTCGTCGCCCAGGTACTGCCCGTTGCTGTAGGCGATCCCGACCCGATCAACCGTCAGATTCAACCCGGCCGAACACCCCACGTCGATCAACCCGACCGCCCTCCCGTCGGCCACCTGAGCGACCGCCGGGTACAGCACGGCTCCTCGCCCACCCTCGTTGCCCCGCACCACCCGCCGCCCAGCAATTCCCGCCACGTCGTCGGCCGACCGAACCAACGTCTCGACAGCTACCCCCACCGCGTCATCACCGCCCGCGGCGTAGGCCGCGGCTAGTGCGGGTGACTGGCCGGAGAGGGCGAGGTCATGGAGGGCGGCGAGGATGAGCGCCGGCTGCCGCTTGCGGGCCGGTGCCTGCTCGATCGCACGGAGTGCCTCGTCCGACTCGCTCACCGCCACCGCGATCCGCGCGTACAGCGGCGAGGCCTTCGCGGCGTCCCCCTCACCGAAGCGTCGGTAGACCTCCGCCGGCCGACCGGCCACTACGAGGCGTCCAGCTTGGCGATCAACGTCTTCGGAGCGATCTGCCGGTACGCGCCCTCGACCAGATCCTCCAGGTGCTCCCAGTCGACCTCGTCCACGTCCAGGTACACCCCGAGCCACCCGCGATGACCGACGTACGGCGGCCGGTAGAAGTGCTCGGGATCCTCCTCCACCAACGACTCCTGCACCCCCGGCGGCGCCGCGCACCACAACCCGACCCGGTCGTCGTGGTGCTGGTTCGCGAACATCACGAACACCTTCTTGTCCCGCACGAACCACGTCGGTTCGCCGTGGCTCAGCCGCTCCGTCGTCTCCGGCAGTGCCAGACAGAGTGCTCGCAGCCGTTCCAGCGACTCCATGTGTCCTCCCTCAACCACGTGGTCCCGGCGTCACCACACCGGCTTCGTACGCGAAGACCACGGCCTGAGCGCGGTCCCGCAGGTCCAGCTTGGACAGGATGCTGCTCACATGCGACTTCACAGTCTGCTCCGCCAACACGAGCTCCGCCGCGATCTGCCGGTTCGACAGTCCGCGCGCGACCTGACGCAGTACGTCGGTCTCACGCGGCGTCAGCCGGGCCGGAGCGATCGGCACGACCGGCTGCACCCGCGCGAAGTCCTCGACCAGGCGACGCGTCACCGAAGGGGCCAGCAACGCATCACCGGCCGCCACCACGCGGACCGCACTCGCCAACTCGTCCGGCGTCGAGTGCTTCAGCAGAAACCCGCTCGCCCCGGCTCGCAGGGCGGCGTACACGTAGTCGTCCAGGTCGAACGTGGTGAGCATGACAACGCGAGGTGAGGTCTCCGGCGCAGCATCCGCGACGATCCGGCGGGTGGCCGCGAGTCCGTCCAGCACAGGCATGCGTACGTCCATCAGGATCACGTCCGGCCGCAGCTCCGCCGCGAGGTCGACCGCCTCGGCGCCGTCGCCCGCCTGGCCGACGACCTCGAGATCGGGCTGCGCGTTCAGCAGCGCGCTGAACCCGGCCCGCACCATCTCCTGGTCGTCAACCACCAGCACCCGGATCGGCACTCGTCACCTCCTCGCCCAGCGGTATCGACGCCTCCACCAGATAACCGCCTTCCGGGGTCGGTCCCGTGTTCACCGTCCCATCCACGAGTGCCACCCGCTCCCGCATCCCCATCAACCCGAGCCCACTGCCCGGGCTCGACGGCTCGTCCGACCGCGCCGGGCCGTTCTGTACTCGCACCAGGAGCTCGTCGCGGTCGCGCCGTACCGTCACCTGTACGTCGGACTTGGGCGCATGCCGCACCGCATTGCTCAGGGCCTCCTGCACGACCCGGTACGCGGTCAACTCGACCGCCGGGTCGAGACCGGTCGGCACCTCCTCGTCGAGCCGCACATCCACCCCGGCCCGCCGCGTGCTAGCCACCAACCCGGACAACTCCCCCAACCCCGGCACCGGCCCAAGCTCCCCCACCTCCGACCTCCCATCCAGGTGCCCGCCGGGGTGATCGCCTGGGTGGTTGGCTGGGTGGCTGCTGGAGTGGTTGGCGGGGTGGCTGCTCGGGTGATCGCCTAGATGGTCGGCGGGGTGGTTGCTGGGGTGGTCGCGGAGGAGGCGGAGGACCCGCCGCATCTCGGCCAGTGACGCCCGCGCCGCGCCGGCGATCTCCGCAAACTCGTCCTGTACGTCGTCCGGCAGCCTCGCCAGCCGATGCGGCGCACTGTCCGCCCGGACCACCACGACGGACAGGTGGTGCGCGACAACATCGTGCAGTTCCCGCGCGATCCGGGCCCGCTCCTGCAGCCGCTCGCGCTCGGCACGTTCCTCCTTGCTGATGCCCTCCTGCTGAGCCAGCCGCCGCCGCGTCTCCCCCCGCGACCGCAGCAACTCACCAACCACCCCAGCCACGCCGGACAGCACCGCCATGACGAACAGGCCACCCCAGCCACCACGTTCAGGTGCACTGGCGACCGCCACCAGCCCGAGCACCTGAATGGCGATCCACCACAGCAACAACTCGTTCCGGCCCAGTCCGCGCGCACCGGCGATCGCCAGGACGAACGACGTACCGAACGCCGACGTGGTCGCCCACGGCCACGGCTCACTCGGCGCGACCGGCACGGTCACCGCGGCGGCGATCGCCGTGACGAGCAGGGATCCCACGAGCGCGGCCCGTGGATGCAGCCACACAAGCGCCAAGCTCAGCGCCCGGGCAAGACCCAGCGCGAGGACCGCCCCGACCGCCACCTGATAGTGCTGGGTCAGATCCAGCACGGTCAGGACCTCGAGCGCAGCGACCCCGAGGCCGGCGACCCAGGCCCACCGCCCGCGCGGCCACTCGTCTGCGGTCACGTTCGCGACCCTAGTCGGTCCGGAGTCACAACTGCTGGACCCACGACCAGATCAGCAACAGCCCGCTCGCACACACCGCGATAGTTGCCAAAAGCACCCAGCGTCGATGCAGGCCAACGTGCAACCACCTGATGCCGTGCAACGCGAACACCAGCCCGAACACGATCGGCACCGAGAGCCCCGCATGCACGACCCAAGCCCCAGCCTTGGTCGGCCCACCCCAAGTCCCGGCACCGTACGGCCCGTCCACCACGAACCCGAAGAACGGCCCCCGCACAACAGCCATCACCAGCAACCCCACCAGAAACCAACTCACCACCCCCAGCACCGAACTAACCAACCCAACCCCAAACAACCTCCCCACCCCTCCTCTACCTTCAGCTGAGGCCGGTTGCTCTGACGTACCGCCGTCGCCCGTGATCGCGTCGGCCATCATGCGGACGCCGAGCGGCAGCAGGCGGACGTCGTACCGGATGGACCGGAGCAGACGGGCCGGGAGCGATCGGCGCCCGGATAGCGGTCGGGATGCGCGGGGCAATGTGTCCGTCATGGCCTCTCCTCAGGTCTCGATTTCTGAGATCGAGGCTAGAAACCAGCGGTGCTCGGGACATCCGGCCGGAGAGCGAACCGGCACCCCGTACGCCGGTAGGGGTGCGATGTGATCCAGCTCACAGTGACCATGGTCCGTGTTACAGCGTTACACGGTCAGTGCCGGACGGCGTGCACGGCTCAGTGCACACCTGGGTGCCCGACGGTGCGAGCGCCCCGCCGCGCCCGACAGGAGGTTCGGACCACATGCGCATTCGGAACCTGGTGGTGACCGCCACGCTGATTCCGGTCTTGATGCTCGCCGGGTGCGGAAACGACGGCTCATCGGACATCGCTGCCTCGACGCCTGGGGCGAAGAAGGCCTCCAAGGACGGGCTCACCGAGCAGGTCGGCAGCGCCGGCCGGTCCGACCCGGTCGTCGACGCGTACTACGACTACCGGGTCGCCCTCGACACGATGATGCGCAGCGGCGGCCGGAAGACGAGGCAACTCGCACCGGTGATGACGCCGAACCTGTTCACCGCGATCAGCGTGCAGGCGAAGTACTACCGCACGAAGAAGCTGCGCAACGTCGGCGCCACCAAGGTGCTGTGGGCGAAACGCACGATCGCATCCAGCGGCGTCCTCGTCAGCGCGTGCTATGACACCACAGCCGCCCGCACCGTCAACTCCCGCGGCCGCTCAGTCCTCCCGAACACCACCCCCACCCGCTGGCTAGACCAAATGCGCGTCCAGCAACTCCAAGGCCGCTGGGTAGTAGACGGCGGCACCACCACCCCCAACGCCTGCTAACCCACCGCCGCTGACCCACCCGCGGCCGCCGTGCGTACACACGCACCGCCCAACCCTCGCTCGGACGTGTGCCCGGCCGAACCCCTTGTGCGAACCCAGCCCACCCCCGGCACGCACGCTTGACCCCGACCCCGCCCCACGCGTGGCGGACCCCGTCCCAGCGAACGCTCACTCGGCTTGACCACCAGCGCGTTCGATTGCACGTCGGGTCGTCGTACCAGCTCTACCCGTTGGACGTCCGGCTCGTTGCCTGTGGGCACACCTCGCGGGCCGGAAGGTGCAGCAGCGCGGAGGGACCAGGTCTCCGCGCTGCTGCGTACCCCTCACGCGTGGCGCACCATCTGCCGCAACATGGCCTCCACCGCATCGCGAAGCTCGTCGTCGTGCTCCGGTCCCGACCAGACCACAACGCACCCCTTGTCGCCCAACTTGCTGGCAACCAACTCCCGAGCCGGCGTCGGATCCCCCTGGTTCAGTACGACGACCAGCCGCCGACCGTCGCGCTGCAACCGCTCGAGCAGCGGCGGCAACGTCGAGCCGCGGAACACGCCAGGGTCGCTCTTCACCTTCGTCTCGATCATCACGCCACGCCCGCGCACAACCAGCAGGTAGTCGGCACGGTCCCGGGTGAACTCGCGGTCGTGGTAGATCCGCGCCTTCGGCCAGAGCCGCTGCAGCGCCGCGTCGACCTCGGCGTCGTACCGCGCCGCCAGCCGGCTCACCCGCGAGCTCGTCCCGCGCGGCCGGAACGCCTCCGGTGTACGCCGTCCAGTACGCCGCCGCCCGAACAGCGGCGCCAACCAACGCCCCAACCTCGTGTCGATCATCGGCGGACCCCTCGACCTAGCCGGCACTTACCCCCAGTCTCCCCACCCCGCCGCCACACCCAACCGCCCCCACCCCGATCGTGATCCCACCTCCACAAACCGCAACCAGGTCCACCGGAACTAACCCCGTTCGCGAGGTCCGCACGCCCATGGGCCGGACAGCAAGCAGCCCGCAGGCGACCGGAGTCACCCACGGGCTGCGTGGGAGTCTGTCAGCTGTTCTTGATGGCGGAGACCTCGATCTCGAGGGTGACCTTCTCGCTCACCAGGACGCCGCCGGTCTCCAGGGCAGCGTTCCAGTTCACGCCGTAGTCCTTGCGGTTGATCACGACCGAACCCTCGAGCCCGACCCGCTGGTTCCCGTACGGGTCCGTCGCCGAGCCGGTGAACTCGAACGGGATCTCGACCGACTTCGTCACGCCGCGCACCGTCAGGTCGCCGACCACGGTGAACTCCGCGTCGTCGTCCTGCTTGATCGCGGTGGACACGAACGTGATCTCGGCGTGGTTGTCCATGTCGAGGAAGTCGTTGCTGCGCAGATGGTCGTCCCGCTGACCGTTGCGCGTGTCGATGCTCTTGGCCTGGATGGTCACCCGCCCGGACGAGTTCGCCGGGTTCTCCCCGTCGAGGTGGATGGTCCCCTCGAACTCGTTGAAGGACCCCCGCACCTTCGTCACCATCGCGTGCCGGGCGACGAACCCGACCCGGCTGTGCGCGGTGTCGATCGTGTAGTCACCGCTCAGAGCGGCGTACTCGCTGGCCATGTGGACTGCTACCTCCAGAGAATCGCATAGTTGAAGTTTGCATAGTCCACTTTTCACCTAAAGCGCCCGAATGTCCACTCCGGGTGTCCGCCTGTCAGGACGACGCCCCGGCAGTTGCCATCAGCAACGGACGTATTTCGGTTGCGGGTACGGCGGCCGGGCGGGTGTGATGTGTGGTCGAAGGATCGGAGGACCGTCGTGCAACCGCTCAGCGTCGAGGAGATCAGGCGCTCGTTCGTCAACTCGTCCAAGAGCCTGGTCAAGGCCATGACGCTGCCCCGGGGATTCCCCGAGCTCCCCTGGGAGTCGCTGGACTACCTCGGCTGGCGTGATCCGAAGGCGCCCAACCGCGCCTACCTCGTCGTCCGCCGCGACACGGGTGTCACCGGAATCGCGCTGAACACCCAGGCGACCGTGAAGCCGCGGCGCGGGACCGGGCTGTGCGACCTGTGCTACACCGCGCACCAGGTCACCGACGTGGCGTTGTTCGCGGCCCGGCGCGCCGGTTCGGCCGGCCGGGACGGCAACACCGTCGGCTTGTACATCTGCGCCGACCTGGCCTGCTCGCTCTATCTGCGCGGCCTCCGCGAGCTCGACGTACCGCAGGGCGAGACCTCGGCACCCGAGGTCCGGGCCGAGCGGCTGAACGCCCGACTTGAAGGATTCGTAAATCGCGTCCTCGGATGAGCGTCCGGAGTGGGTACCTGGAACTACGCTGGAGTCAGCGGCAGTCCACACGGGCGAAGGGAGCGCGAGTCGCGATGACGGAGTTCAGAATCACGCACGAGATCCACGAGGTACATCCGGACATCCGCGAGAAGCTCACCGCCACGACCATCGAGGCCATCAACGAGTCCAGCGCACGCTCCGCCGAGGACGCCGCCCTGGTACTGCGCCACAAGCTCGGTGAGATCGGCGTCAGCATGAGCGAAGCGGCCTGTCTGGCGGCCATCGAGCGCATCCGCTCCGGCAAACAGCTCCGCTTCGAGATCGAACGCGAGACCGTTCCCGAGCCGGAGTAGCTGCGCGACCCACCAACGGCCTCCGTCAGGAAGCCGTCGTCGCGTACTGTGCCAGGTCCTCAGCGGTGAAGAGGGCCTGGAGGGTTAGACCTGCGTCGGTGAGCGATTCGGGTGTGCCCTGGTTGCGGTTGATGACGCACAGGACGTCGGTGATCTGCGCGCCCTGAGCCCGCAGTTGCTCGGTGGACAGGACGACCTGACCTCCGGTCGTGATCACGTCCTCGACCACGGTCACGCGCCGGCCGGCCGTCTGCGCGCCTTCGGCGAGCCGCCGCGTCCCGTACGGCTTGGCCTGCTTCCGGACGAACGCACACGGCAACCCGGTACGGCGCCCGAGTGCGGTCACCACCGGGATCCCGCCGAGCTCCAACCCCGCCAGCACCTCGGTCTCCGCCTGCACCAACGGCACCATCGCCGCCGCGATCGCATCCAGCAACAGCGGATCCGCCTCGAACCTGTACTTGTCGAAGTACTCCGCCGCCACCTGCCCCGACCGCAGGACGAACTCCCCGGTCAGGTGCGCGGTCGCGTAGACCCCGCCTCCCCAGCTCCGCAATCTCCACGCCCGCACCCTACCGACGCAGGCCCTTCGCCTTCTCACCATGCACGACCCCAGGTTCAAACGTTTCCTCGAATCACCCCGCCTGGCGTTGGCTCGGGTGGTCCGGCACCGGAAGCAGCCGCCGGAAGTCCTCGGCCGAGATGATCGGGATGTCGAAGTAACGAGCAGCTCGAGCCTTGACGGACAGACTGTCGACATCGGCCGCAACGACGAACGTGGTGTCAGGCCGGACGGCCTCCTGAGGTACGAACCCAGCGGCAACGGCCCGGTCCCACCACACCTCGCGCGGCTCGACCATGTCTCCGGTGAACACCAGCGTGCTCCCCGGTGGAAACCCTTGGGCCCCCGGCCGCGCCGGTACGACGTACCGCCCGGAGCTCGCCCGCAGCAGAGCGTTGTCCACGTCGGACACACGATGCCCGAGCATCACCGCGACCTGGTCGAGATCGCTGCGCTGATCGGCCGTGATCTCACCATCGCTCCAGGAGGCCTCGGCCAACGAGGACACGTAGTACCGATGCAGGTCCTGGACCTGGGACCGGGTCAGCCCGAGCTCGGTCGCCACCTGGACGAGTTGGTCGGCGTCGGCCGCGGTGATCTCGCGGTTCGCGAGGATCCCGTCGAGCAGAGCCAGGTACGAGTCGGCCTGCGGCGGCTCGGGAACCCGCGGCAACTGATCGACGATCCGGCTCATCCACCCGTGCCGGCCACCCGCGTGCACAGGCCGCACCGTCGGCGTGAACTCACCCGCCGGCAGGGCGGGCCACGGCAGCCGCCGCACCTCCTCGTAGGCCCATTGCCAAGGCGGCGGTGACGGAAAGGCCTGTAAATACTGGGCGAACAGCTGCGCCGTCGCCCGGGTGTCCGCCAGCGCCGAGTGCCAGCCCTCGATCGAGATCCCGGCCGCCGCACAACACGCGCCGAGCGTCCGTTTGGCTCCCGGATACAGATAACCGGCCAGCGCCATCGTGCACATCGACCGCTCGGTGATCAGGGGCACGGCGTACCCGAGCCGGCCGAACTCGGCGCGCAGGAACCCCAGGTCGAACTCGACGTTGTGCCCGACAACCATCCGCCCCGCGAGCAACCCACCGAGCTCACGCGCGGCGTCACCGAACTCGGGCGCGGCCAGCACGTCGGCGGTCAGGATCCCGTGGATGTGCTGCGGGCCCAGGTCGCGTTGGGGATTGAGCAACGTCACCCACTCGTGCTCCACCTGTCCGCGCGCGTCCAGCAGCACCACGGCGATCTCGATCACCCGGTGCCGATGGCTCGGCAGCAAACCGGTCGTCTCGGTGTCGATGACGGCGTACATCCTCGGCGCCTCCTCCGGCTCGGTGACCGACCCGGAACAACCCAATCACACACCGCCGACAGTTTTATTCGGCCGGAACGTCGACCGCGATCTCCTCGCCCAACCGGGCCCCGTGCGACAGCTGGAGGTCGTCACCGCTCCAGAACCGCCCCGGGTCGTACCAGTTCGGCGACCGGCCGTGCAGCAGGCCCATCTCCTCGTACGTCACCGCCACCACCTCGGCGCAGTACGCCGACTCGAGCTCGAGCTCCCGCGATCCGCGCCGGAACGCCGGGATCCGGCCACGGGCCCACCGTGACGCCAGCCGGGCCGTCGACGGGAACGGCGTACCGTCCAGGCGCGCGATCGTGCGCAGTGCGGCGTTCTCCAGCTCCCGCGTCACGGGATGGTCCAGCTGACGCAACCAGGCCCGTTGACCGTACTTCCGCGCCCAGACGAGCACCGCGTCCCGCAGGTCGTGCAGCTGCACACCGCGGTGATGCGTACCGGTCCACATGTCCGGCAGGGACCGGCCGAGCTCGGCGTGCCACATCAGCGGCGGCAAATCTTCGATGACGACCGCCATCCCGACGTGGTTGACGGGGCTGTTCGTGGTCAGCTGAATGGCCCGGTCGGCCGCGCTTCCACCGCGGAACAGCCAAATGTCACCTGTTCGTGTCAGTTCCGTAGCGTCATCCAGCGAAATCCGGCTCTCCACGTCGCTAGGTTAGTCGCCATGAAGGTATGGAAGGTCGTAGGACTTGCGGGGCTCGTCGGCGTGGCCGCGACGGGCGTGGTGATCGCGCGGGGCGAGCGGAAGCGCCGCGCGTACACGCCGGAAGAGGTACGCGACCGTCTCAAGACCCGGGTCAAGGAAGCAGCGAACGCCTAGACCCCGGTCCGGCATCCAGCGGCCGGGCGTGGGTGGTACGCCGTAACTCGGTGGTACGGCGGACACCACCGCACGCCCGGCCGTTGTCGTCCCTTGCACGAGGCAGGAACGCCCTAGCGCGCCTCAAAGGTTGTGAAGAGCAACCTTTTCCAGGCGGCCGGACGTGATCGTCGCGGTCTGGTAGGTGCAGAACGGCTGGCGGCGGCGATCGGTCGGCGAGCCCGGATTCAGCAGGCGCAGACCGCCCGCGTTGGTCGTGTCCCACGGGATGTGGCTGTGGCCGAACACCAGCACGTCCACCCCCGGGTACGCCTTCTCGCACCGCTCCTCGCGTCCCTTGGCGGACCCGGTCTCGTGCACGACGGCGAGCGACACCCCGTCGAGCGTCACCCGGGCGACTTCGGGCAGCCGGGCACGCAACTCCGGCCCGTCGTTGTTGCCCCAGCACCCGATCAATCGGGCCGCACGAGCTTCCAACTCGTCCAGCAGCGCCACACTGACCCAGTCGCCGGCATGGATCACCACATCGGCCTGGTCGATCGCGTCCCACACCTGGTCAGGCAATTTCTTCGCACGGACCGGCAGATGGGTGTCCGAGATCAGCACCAGGCGCATGCGCCCACTCTCTACGCCTTCAGTGCCTCGATCAACTCCTTCTCCTTCGCCGGGCTCAGACCAGCCTTCCGCTCGCGATCAAGCCCGAGCTCAAGCTCCCACGCCAGCGTGTCCTCCAGGAACTCCCGCCGGGGCCGATGCGTCAGCCCGGCCGCCCGCGCCGCGGCACCGCTCCGGCTCGACCAGCCCTCGTACCCGGGCTCGGTCAGCCACATGGCGAGCGACTCCGGGCCCATGTACTGCTCGACCTTCCGCTCCTCCAGCCACTCCTTCGGCGCAAGCACCACGGGCCCCGTGTGTCCGCCGACCTCGCGCGCCAACTCGATCCACTCCCCGAACGGCACGACCGGACCGAACGTGTCGAACGTCCCGGTCCGTCCCTCGGTGGCGTTGTCCAGCAACCACGACGCGAGATCCCGGACATCGATCACCGACGTATCCAGCTCCGGAGTGTCGGGCACGAGCAGCGGATCCTCCGGCGCTCGGGCAGCCCGCGCCACCCACGCGCCGGCGCGGTCGCTGCGGTCTCCCGGGCCTCCGATCAGCCCGGCGCGCGCGATCACCAGCCGGTCCCCGACGGCGTCGATCGACGCGAGCTCGCAGGCGACCTTGGCCTCGCCGTACTGCTCCCGGTCGACCACGTCGAGCTCGGTCGGCGTCCGCAGTACGGCGGACTCGTCGGCCCCTGGCGTGTCGTACTTCTCGTAGGCGTTGTTCGACGAAATGTACGTCCAGTGCTTGGCCTTCGGACCGAACGCGGCTAGCGCGCCGCGGACGAACCCCGGCTGCCACGACACCTCGAATACCGCGTCCCAGTCCCGATCGGGGACAACGTCGTACGCGTCCGGGCGGCTGCGATCGGCCGCAACCAGCGTCGCGCCGGCTGCCACGTCACCGCTCTCGCCGCGGGCCACGCAGGTCACCGCATACCCCCGCGCGAGCGCCTGCGTCGCGATCTCGCGGCCCAGCCACGCGGTCCCGCCCAGCACCAGAATCTCCATGCCCGCAAGCCAATCAGGGCCCACCGACAAAACCCCAGCCGGTCTGCTGACGGCAGAAGGCGGAAACCCCTTGCGGTTCTGCGGATCCAGGAGCAGCCTCGAAGCAGAAGGCAACCGCGAGTGGGGGCCGTGGGCACAGGGGGAACAATGGCTTTCGTACAGATCATCGAGTACCGCACGTCCAAACCGGACGAGGTGGCGGCGCTCAGCGAGGAATTCACCAAGAGCAGGATGGCGGCGGGTGACGGGCCGTCGCCGACACGTGAGCTCACCGGCGCCGACCGAGACCAGCCGGGGCGGTACTTCGCCGTCGTCGAGTTCGCGTCCTACGAAGAGGCGATGGAGAACTCGAACCGCGCCGACACGAGTGAGTACGCGGCGAAACTGATGGAGCTGTGCGACGGGGAGCCGACGTTCTACAACCTCGACGTGGTGCACAGCGAGGACTTCAGCTGACCGACAGACCCTCGGGCCCAGCCGCTACCGCGAGTCCGGCTGGGTCCGAGTCATGCCTGGGGCGCGGTGGATCGCAGCGGATGCTTGGGACCGGGTCCGCGGCGCCGGACCCGGTCCGGCTCAGCGGAACACCCGGTACGACGACCAGCCGCTCGGTGGCGGACCGCCGGACGAACCGCCGCCGCGCTCCTGGTGCAGTGGGTCG
This sequence comes from Kribbella sp. CA-247076, assembly GCF_050942445.1. Lineage (NCBI taxonomy): Bacteria > Bacillati > Actinomycetota > Actinomycetes > Propionibacteriales > Kribbellaceae > Kribbella > Kribbella sp. CA-247076. The sequence continues at coordinate 4,909,240 of NZ_CP192051.1, forward strand.
GGGTCCTGTGGCTCGGGGGCGGAGTGCAGATCCGGCCAAGGTCTCGGCGGGAGGGTCTCGCGAGGTGGCAGTTTCAGATCGGGATCGGGGCCCTGCTCCTCGTCGATCCACTCGACGACGGTGGCGCCGCCGTGGCCGTGGATCGCGACGACGGACTCGATGCCGTCCCAGACCGTGGTCGTCGGATAGTCGCCGTACCAGCGGAGCGCGACCGCGCCGTCGGTGAACTGGACGCCCTCGGCGACGGGCCCGGTGCCGCTCACACCGGAGACGTCATGATGGCGGATCAGCCGGAAGCGACGAGACGTCATTTCGGGGCTACCTCCCAGAGCCGTTCGCCCGGCAGCGCACGGTCCGGGCCGGGGTCGGTGTCGGGGACCGGATCACTGGTCACGCGCAGGCCGGCGAACCGGCGCGACATGGCGGCGGCGTAGCGCTCGGCCACCTCGGCCTCCGCCCGGTAGTCCGCGACGACGTGGTCCCCGAACCACACCCGTACGCGGCGACGTTGAGGAACAGGGTCGGACATCTCAATGCACCCGCCTAGCCGGCCGGGGCGTTCCCATCAGCAGCGACAACGAACGACGTTTCACACCGATCACTTCCACTTCCCTGTGGGGATGGGTTCACTCGTAGTGACGGAGCCCACAACGCTTCATGACGCGATTCCCGCAGAACTTTTCGGGACCCTGTCCTCCGGCATCGCCCCGCGCGACCTCCGCGTCGCGCTCTACTAGGCCGTCCGCGACCTCCTCGACGGCACCACCGGCCGCGCCGTATCCCGCGAGTCCAAGGGCCTCCGCACGGACCTCGTCATCGACCCCACAACCGACCGCTACTCAGTCACCACCCGAACCACCCCGACGCTCCACCCACCCGCTAACGAACCCAAGCCCGCCACGCGTCCACATCAGGCGCATCCAACGTCGTACCAGCCGGGAAGGTGCGAGCACCGACCCCCGGCAGGTACGCCGCCTTCAGCAAGGACAGGGCGTGGCTGAGGACGAGCGCGACCTCGGGACGATCCGCGGACAACTCGTCGAAGACGGCACGCGCTTCTCGAGCCTGCGCCTCCTCGTCCCTCGCCCCAACAAGCCGAACCTCGACCACAACCGCGTACCGATCAATCGCCGAGACATCGTCCGGCTCCGGATCAGGCTCGCTGTAAGTATTCGGCTCGACCACGATCACCAGATCGCCGCCCGCCGTACGCGCCTTCCCACGAAAGAGAAACTCCTCCGCACCCAACTCCGGGTCCCCCACCCCCTCCAACCGCAACGCCCGCCCCACCCAACCAACCGTCTCCTCCAACGACTCACCCGCAGCTACGAAGACCTCATCGGTAGTCGACATCACCGCACGACCCAGGCACGCCAGCTGTCGAGGTCGGGCGCGTCGAGGGAGGTGCGTGCGGGGAACGTGTGCACTCCAGCGCCAGGGAGGTACGACGCCACGATCCACGACATCGCGTGGCTGAGGACCAACGCGACCGCCGGCTGCGTCGCGGCCAACTCATCAAAGACCGCACGCGCCTCCCGCGCCTGTGCCTCTTCCTCCCTGATCCCAACCAGGCGTACGTCGACCACCGCGTCGTACTTGTCAATCGCCGACACGTCCTCCGGCTCCGGTTCAGCCTCCCCATAGATGTTCGCCCCCACCACGAGCTGAACCTTCCCCTCAACAGTTCGCGCCCGCCCCCGAAAGAAGTGCTGCCCCTCCTTCAGCTCCGGATCATCGATCCGCTCCAGAGCAAGGGCGCCCGCCAGCCACTCGGCCGTCTTGTCGAGCGACTTGCCCGTGGCCATGAAGATGCTGTCGCTGGTGGACATCACTGCTCCTTCTTGTAGGTGACGAATCGCCCGTCACCGAGAATGACATGAACCACAGCCGCAAGAGGTTTGCCTGGCTGACCGCACGCCCGGCGGAACGACCGCCACGCTACTTCCTCAGACACACCGGGCGGGCGACCGTCGATCACGATCTCGTCCGCCTGCTCACTGGCCTCGTGCATCAGCCGCTTCACTGCGTTCGACGTACCGCTTTCTGGGGTCTTGAACTCGACGACGACTCCCTCGCCATGACGACTCTTCCTCACCATGACGTCCGGATTCTTCAGACCGTCCTCGGTGTGGTCCGCAATCAGGGCGTCGACTCGCCATCCTTCCTCGGCGAGCCGGTCGGCGATCGCCCGCTCCTTCGGTACGAACGAGTCCAGGGGGTCGTGGACGCCGGGGGTGAAGTCGGGGCCGAGGGGGCGGTTGTCGAAGGCTGGGTCGAAGGCGGTGGGGGCTTCTCGGGAGTTGCGTTTTAGGACGGCGGCGGGTGGGAGGGGCGGGAGGTTGATGTCTACCGTGATTGGGGTGGGAGCCTCGTCGGGGTAGTTGAAGGTGGCTTCTATGTGGGTGGGGGTGATGGTTAGGTGGGCGTGGTCCCAGGGGGCGTCGGTTGAGTCCGACATTGCTGCCAGGAGGCGTTGGAGCTGGTCGGTCAGGTCTACTTCGATGGCGTGGTCGGCGGTGGCTTGGTGTTCGTGGTGTTCACGGGCTTTGAGGTCCTTGTCGGATTCTTCTTCGATGACGAGGTCGCCGGTTTCGGTGACGGTGATCTCCAGCTCGATCGGGTCGTCGCGAGGTTCTTCGTCCTTCTCGTGGTCCTTGCGGAACTTCTCGAAGGCTTTGCGGGCGACCGTGATCAGAGGTGGTTCGTCATCGTCGTCCTCGGGGAGGTCGACGTCGTCGTAGCGGGCGGTGAGGCGTTTGGTGCGGCCGCGGAGGTCGCGTTCGGCGACGTCGCCGGTTCCGCCGGTCGCCTTGTTGCGGTCGGCGGAGTCGCTTGACGGACGGTCCGTCGTACGGGGTGAGCCGACGAGGCGCTCCGCCCAGGCCCGGGCCTTCGGCGGTGCCAGGGACAGGTAGTGGGCGGCGGCTTCGCAGGCGCGGGCGGCCGCGTCGAGTTGCTGGGCGGCGACCGTTGCCCGGCCGTGGGACGCCATCAGGGCGACCTGGGCGTTCTCGCGGCAGCGGTCCGCGGTGCGCTGCAGGTGCTGGACCACCTGCGGCACCTCGTCGAGGCAGTCGACCAGACCGCGCGCGACCCGCTGCAGGTCGGAGACCATCTAGATCTGGTCGGCGTAGCTCTTGCATCCGGCCGAGGCGATCTCCAGGGCCTCGGCGGCTTGCTCGACGGCCTTGCCGGCCGCGTCCAGGATCTCCGAGATGTCCCGGTCGACGCCGGTCGCCGTACCGGCGATCAGGCTCTCCACCTGCTGGCTGTGCTGGGTGAAGCGCAGCTTGAACCCGGCCAGGCCGCCGGCCGCCTGCTTGGCCTCCATCGAGACCTGGTGCAGCTGTTCTTTGAGCCGCTGTACATCGGACACCATGACCCTCTTCCCTAACGACGCTTCTTCGGCAGCACGATCGCCGTACCGGCCACGATGACCGGCACCAGGATCGCCAGCCACCAGGGCAGCCCGGACGCCATTACCGCGACGGCGACGACCGCACCGCCCCAGCCCCACCACCGGGCGCCCGGCAGCCGCGGCAGACCGAGCACCCGCGACGCCGCCAGCATGGTGACCGCGGCGATGGCCGCGGCCTCGACTCCGGCCAGGAACGACCGGGTGACCGCCCACACCACCACGAACCCGACCAGCATCAGGGCCGCGCTGATGGTACGGCGCCGGCGGCGCTCCTGGAGAGCCCGGGCGTCCGCGCGGACCTGTTCGAGCTGGTCGACCGCCTCACCCAACTGCTTGGTCAGCCGGGCCGCCGCGGACTCGAGGTCGGTGAGCCCGCGAATCTCGGGGACGACGATGTTGACCCGCTTGCCCTCGGCGGGCAGCCCGGCCCGCTGCAGACTGGCCGCGGCCTGCTCTGCCAATGCGTTCAGCCGAGCCTCGACCTTCCGGCCCCGCTCGGCCATCGCATCGGCCTCGGCCAGCGCGGTCGCCTCGGCCTTGGACTTGTGCGCGGTCAATCGGTCCTGTGCCTGCTGCGCGTCCGCACGGGCGCCCGCGACCTTCCGCAGCGCCCGGGCGTACTCGGACCACTCCTGCTCTTCCGTCTTCATCGCCGTACCAGTTCCACCGCGCGATCCACCTCGTCGGACCGCAGTGCCGCAAACGGTACGACGACCTGCGCCTCGGGATGCAGTCCGTCCCACAGCAGCGCCCGGTGCGGCTCGGAAGCCCACCGCACGAGCGGTCCACACACCGCCCGGACGCCGTCCTGCGGATGCCTGAGGAACAGGTGGGTCGCCACGTTGGCGCGCCCGTACCCGAGGTGCTCGGTGCACACGTGCAGTCGGTTCCACCAGCCGAACGTGATCAACCCCTGTGCTGGCCCGTCCCGGACGATGTCCTGCAACGCGTTCGCCGGACTCTCGAACAAGCCCTCGGCATGCAACTGCATCCTCGGCACGCCGTGGAACCCGAACCCGAGCAGATAGGTCTCGCCACCGACGTGACCGTGCCGCACGGTATCGCGCAACGAGAACAGCCGCGGCGCGATGTCGTCGTGCTTGTCGACCGTATCGACCTCACATCCCAGCTGGCGCAGCGCCTGGATCAACGCACCCTTGCCGTCGGCAACCTCCGGCGACGAGTTGGTGCCATCCATGAACACGAACCGCGGCGGGTGCACCGCGGCGGCTGCGGTCGACAGCGCCAGACCACTCAGCACGCCGAGCGCGTCGACCGGACCGTCACCCAGGACGAGTACGCCGGCGCCCGGCTCGGGCCGTACTTCGACCGGCACCGGCGCCTCCGTGACCGCGATCGGCAACCCCGTCCACGGCCGTCCCAGCTCGGGCTTCACCGCGGCGGCGGTGTCCGCCAAACGGGCCGGCTCGGCGAGGTGGAACACCCGCGGCGGATGCGCCGTCCTCGACTTGAGCCACAGCTCACGCCGCAGGTCGTCGAGGATCGGCTTGTCCGCGAAACTGACCAGGACGTGCTGGTTGTCGTCGGGCGAGCCGAAGTTCGCGTTCAGCACGGCCTCGCCGCGGAACTGCAGCTCGGCCGCGGCCGTGTTCCCGTTCCGCAGGATCGCCTGCGCGTCGGCGGGCGTCGTCTTCAACGCGATCCGGTACGGCACCTGGCCGAAGATCGAGTCCCGCCGGGTCGACAACCGCTTGACCCCCTCGATCGTCTGGGTCGCGAGCACGACGTGGACGCCGTACGCACGTCCCAGCCGGACCAACCGCTCGAGCAACTTGGCCGCCTCGTCGGCCAGCTCGTCGTCGTCCTCGAGCAGCACCTGGAACTCGTCCAGGACGACGAGGATCCGCGGCGGCCGATCGGGGCCGGGGGCAAGCTCCGCGATGTCGGCGACGTTGCCGTGCGACTTGAAGATCTCGCTGCGTCGAGCGAGCTCGTCGGACAAGTGACGCAGTACGGCGAGACCGAACGCCCGGTCGCTGTGGATGCCGAGCACGCGGACGTGAGGCAGCCAGTGCTCCCGCTCGGCCGCCGGGCCGAGGGCGGAGAACTCGACACCGTGCTTGAAGTCGAGCAAGTACATCTCCAGGTCGGCCGGTGCGTACCGCGCGGCCAGACCGTGGATCATCACGAGCAACAGGTTCGACTTGCCCTGGCCTACCGCGCCTCCGACGAGGACGTGTGGAAGGGCCGGGTTGCCGCTGCGCAACCGCACCAGCGCCGGCGTCCGGTCGTCGTACCCGATGACCGTGCTGAGCTCGTCCTTGACCGGTTGCCACCAGGTGGAGCGGTCCGGCAGGGTGCGGTCGAAGTCGATCGTCGGGAGTACGGCGATGTCGGCCAGCTCGGCCACGACGTCACAGATGCCTGCGGCAACGTTCGCGTCGAACGGCGGGTCGAGCTTCGCGGGCACGTCGGGCAGCTGGGCGACCTCGACGCGTTCGTTGGTGATGGCAACCGGTGTGAGCAGATCGAGCAACTGCTTGGTGTCGACGTCGTTCTCGGGCGTCATCGTCGGGTCGTGGTGGATGAGGAAGCAGATTCCGCGTTCACCCCCGGTCGCGGCCAGCCGGAGCAGGTCGCGCTGGGCGAGCGTGTCGATGCCGGCCGGGTAGTCGAACAGCACGATCAGCCGGTACGGATCGGTGACCCGGCCGGTCTCGCGGATGAGGTCCTCGAAGCGCTTGTGGCCGAGTTGCGCCTGCCGGCTGGCGCGCAGCGACGAGACGTCGACCAGCCCGGACAGCACCGCGTGCAACTGCTCCGCGGTGTGCGTTGCCCTCGGCACCAACTGCGGATACTTCGTGGTCAGGTGACCCAGAAGCCCCATCGTCCCCGTCAATCGGGGGTCGAAGGCATCGATCCTGAGCCGGAAGGGTTCGGCGGCCGCGACCAGCCGCAACGCCACGCTCTGCAGGAGCCGGCGGGCGGATTCGTTGCGGTCGGCGGTGACCCGCCAGCCGTTCGTCCGCAGGAGCGGCGCGGCGACCGGCGTACCAGGGTCGAGCTCCCCGACCCGCACGTACGACGGGATGCCCGCGCCGACGAGTTGACGCGAACGCCAGCGCGCGTCGTTCGGCGGGATGGACGCCAGTCCTGGCGCGAGGCGGTCCGCGAGCAGGCGCGCCTTCGGCTCGGCCTCGGCCAGCGCCTCAGCGGTCTTCGCGTCGACCAGGCCGCGGGACTCACGTCGCGCGATGGCGGTCTGTTCCTGCAGTTGCCGGTGCAGCTGCACGGCCCGCTGGTGCTCGCCGTGCGTCAGTCTGCGCGCGTTCTCCAGCAACTGCCCGAGTGCGTGTTGGAGACCGCGGATCCGAGCTTCCAGGAGCTCCGGCGCTGTTTCCGTCGTCCGCGCGGAGCGCGAAGCCGGTCCGGGCGTACTTCCCCCGTCAGGCTTCTCCGTCACGAGCACCGTCCTTCCACTTCTGCCCCGCGACACCATTTGCCTCGTCCAACCATGTCACACCACCAGCCCCTGACGTCACTCCAGGCATCAGTAGTCTCACGCCTCAGTCGGAGCGACGATTTCGAGCTCGTAGCCGTCGGTGTTGTGCAGGAAGGCGGCGTAATGCTGTGGGCCGCCGGCGTACGGGTGGCGGTCGGCGAACATCAGCGTCCAGCCGTGATGGGCGGCCTCGGCAACGATCGCGTCGACCTCGGCCCGGCCCGCCGCGGTCAGCGCCAGATGGTTCATCCCGGGCCGCATCCGGTCGTGCTCGTCGGCGGACATCGCCGGGCTCTGCTCGACCACCAGATAGCTGCCGTCGGGGGCGATCCAGGTCATCCCGCCGGGCCAGCTGTCACCGTCCTTCCAGCCCAGCCGGTTGAGGACCCAGCCCCAGCAGTTCAGTGCCCGGGACAGCTCCGGGACCCAGAGTTCGACGTGATGCACCGCGGCGACCATCGGAGCATTATCTGTGCTCGTCGAAATGGTTCGTCACCGCCACCGCGACCAGCCCGGTGACCACCAGCCAGACCAGCGCGGCGAGCAGCCAGGGCCACCACTGCAGACCCTGCGCGGCCTCGGCCACCGCCTTGCCGAACAGACCGCCGGCAGGCGCGAAGACGAGCACGAGCAGCACCCGCGCGATCGACGTCTCCCTGGTCATTCCTTCATTGTCCGAGCGGATCGTCCGGCCCGCAGAAACCTTGGCGTTTCGCGCCCCGTCACCTTTCTGTCCGTGGCAGGGTTTAGCGTCTGCGGTGACAGTTCGGAGATCGGGGGAATGGTGAGCGAGACCCGGATCGAGACGACGGCCTACGGTGCGGCCGCCCTGGATCGCCTGCACGCCGTCGTCGCGCGGCTCAAGGCCGACGACCCGATGAAACCTGTCACGCTCCTCCTGCCGAACAACCTGTCCGGCGTCGTCGCCCGTCGCCACCTGGCGACCTCCGGGATCGCGGGGCTGTATCTGGGCACGCTGGGCCGGCTGGCGGAGCAGCTCGCCGCCGCGGTGCTGTCCCCGCGGCGCCCGGCGACCCGCCCGATCGTGGCCGCGACCTGGCGGACGGCGCTGTCCAAGGCGCCCGGGATCTTCGAGGAGGTCGCCGAGCATCCGTCCACCATCCAAGCGCTTGCGTCAGCCCACCGGGAGCTCCGCGACCTCACCGACGGCGCGTTGGCGAAGGTCGCCGACGCGTCCGCGCTCGGCCCGGATCTCGTCCGGCTGCACCGGTACGTGACGTCCGAGCTCGAGCCCGAGTGGTACGACGAGACCGACCTGCTCCGCTCCGCCGCGGCCCGGGTCGACGCGGATCCCGGTCTGGTGGCCGAGCTCGGCGCGCTCGTCCTCTACCTACCGCAGGAGCTGACCCAGACCGAGGCCGCTTTCGTCGAGGCGCTCGGCGCGGCCGCGGCCGACCTCACGGTCATCGTCGGCCTGACCGACGTACGCCGTGCCGACCGGGCCGTCCGACGTTCGCTGGAACGGATCGGGATCGACCTGCCGACGTCGATCTCAAAGAACTACCCGGTCGCGACCGAGGTGCTGAACGCGTCCGACGCCGACGACGAGGTCCGGTGCGTTGTCCGCGACGTGGTCGCCGCGCTCGAGCACACCCCGGCGCATCGGATCGCGGTGCTCTACTCCGCCGCAGCGCCGTACGCGCGGCTGTTGCACGAGCATCTCGCCGCCGCCCGGATCGAGGTCAACGGGCCGGGCACGCGGCCGGTGCACGAGCGCGCGATCGCCCGGACCTTGCTCGAGGTGCTCGCGCTCGTCGACCAGGATCTGCCGCGTGCGGACGTGTTCCGCGCGCTGGCGAACGCGCCGACCCGTGACTTCAGCGGCGAGCGGATCCCGGTGCCGCAGTGGGAGCGGATGTCCCGAGCCGCCGGCGTGGTCCGGGGCGACGACTGGGACGCACGCCTCGCGCGGTACGCCGAGTCCGAGCGCCGTACTGCGGATCAGGAGGAGGCGGCCGAGGATCCACGGCCGGCCGCGATCCGCCGCGCGCAGTACAACGCGGCCAACGCGGAACGCTTGCATGCGTTTGCTTCGGAGCTCCGCCGCCGGCTGACCGCGGTCGCCGGGCTGGAGACCTGGTCCGAGCTGGCCGGCGGCGTGCTGCAACTCTTCCACGACCTGCTCGGCGACTACTCGTCCCTGCCGATCGAGGAGCAGTACGCCGCGGTCGCGGTCGAGGGCTCGCTGAAGGGCCTGTCGACGCTGGACGAGCTCGGGACGCCGGCCAGCCTGACGGTGCTGCGCGACGTGCTCGACCTCGAGTTGCAGCAGTCGCTCCCCCGCGTCGGCACGTTCGGCACCGGCGTGCTGGTCGCGCCGTTGTCGGCGAGCATCGGGTTGTCGGCCGACATCGTGTACGTCGTCGGCCTGTCCGAGGACCTGTATCCCGGCCGTGTGCACGAGGACGCGCTGCTCCCCCATCGGGTCCGGGAGGCGGCGGCGCCCGAGTTGGCGTCGTTCCGGGACCGGCTCGACGAGAAGCAACGGCACCTGCTGGCCGCGTTCTCGGCCGGATCCCGGGTCGTGGCGTCGTTCCCGCGCGGTGACCTGCGGCGGTCGTCGCGCCGGCTGCCGACCCGGTGGCTGCTGGGGACGTTGCGCGAGCTGACCGGCGACCACGCGCTCGCGGCGACCGAGTGGGACCAGGGTGAGTACGGCGACGGGCTGCGGACGTCGGCGTCGTACGCGGGATCGTTGACGACGGCAACCATGCCGGCGACCGAGCAGGAGTGGCAGGTCCGGGCGGTGTCGGCACGGCTGTGGCTCGACGACGAGGTCGTCGTCCGCGCGCGGGAGTTGCTGCGCGGGCGCGGCAGCAACGCGTTCACCCGGTTCGACGGCGACCTGTCCGGCGTGTCCGGCCTGCCGGAGTACGCGGTGGAGGACCGGATCGCCTCGCCGACGTCCTTGGAGGCCTACGCGACCTGCCCGCACGCGTACTTCGTCGAGCGGTTGCTTCAGGTGGAGCCGCTGGAGGCGCCGGAGGACCTGCTCGTCATCTCACCGATGCAGGTGGGGAACCTGATCCACAACAGCCTGGACGCGTTCGTCTCCCGGTTGTCCGGCTCACTGCCGTCGTACGGCGAGGCCTGGTCGGCCGAGCAGCGCTCGTTGCTGCTGGCCATCGGGGCGGATCTGGCCGACCAGTTCGAGGCGGAGGGTCTGACCGGGCATCCGCGGCTCTGGCAACGGGAGCGGCTGCGCATCCTGGGCGACCTGATGGTCCTGCTGAACGACGACGACACCTGGCGGGCCGAGCGGGACGCGTCGGTGGTGGCCTCGGAGTTGCGGTTCGGGTTCGACGGCGAGCCGCCGGTGGAGATCCCGGTGCCGTCGGGCCGCGTGCTGCTGCGCGGCAGCGCGGACAAGGTCGATCTCGGCCGGGACGGGACGATCTACGTGACCGACGTGAAGACCGGCGGCTTCTCGCGGTACGAGGCGATCGAGTCCGATCCGGTCGCCGGCGGGACGAAGCTGCAACTCCCGGTCTACGCGTACGCCGCCCGCGCCCGCCTCGGTGAACCGTCCACCCCCGTCGAGGCGTCGTACTGGTTCGTCCGCAAGGGCGGCAAGCGGATCCCGGTGCCGCTCACTCCCGAGGTCGAGGCCCGGTACGTCGACACGCTCGACGTCATCGTGTCGTCGATCGCGGCCGGGTACTTCCCGCCGAAGGCGCCCGAGGTCCCGGACTTCCTGTGGGTGCAATGCCCGTACTGCAACCCCGACGGGATCGGCCACAGCGAGGTGCGGGCCAGGTGGGACCGGAAACGGCACGATCCGACGCTGGAACGGCTGGTCCGGTTGATCGACCCTGGTGCGCTCGAGGAGGCCGGCGATGAGTGAGGTGTTGCTGGACAGCGAGGCACGCGAGCGGATCCAGTCGGACACGTCGTCGACGCTGTTCGTCGAGGCGGGTGCCGGGTCCGGGAAGACGCATGCGCTGGTCGAGCGGGTGACCACGCTGGTCCTGCGGGACGGCGTACCGCTGCGGACGATCGCGGCCGTGACGTTCACCGAGAAGGCCGGTGCGGAGCTGCGGGACCGACTGCGGGTCGAGTTCGAGCACGCGCGGAAGGGGCCGGCGCGAGCGCTGGCGGACGCGGCGCTCGATGATCTGGACTCCGCTTCCATCGGGACACTGCATTCGTTCGCGCAACAGTTGCTGCTCGCGCATCCGATCGAGGCCGGGTTGCCGCCGCTGATCGACGTACTCGACGAGGTCGGGTCGTCGGTCGCGTTCGAGGAACGCTGGTCGGAGCTGCAGCACCAGTTGCTGGACGACGACTCGATCGCGGAGCCGCTGCTGCTCGCGATGGCGGTCGGGGTCGAGTTGAAGCACCTGCGGTCGCTGGCGCGACTGTTCGGCAACGACTGGGACCTGATCGCCGAGCGGGTGCTGGTCGATCCGCCCGAGCTGGTGTCGATGCCGGATCTCAGCGGGCTGGTCGCCGCGGCCGCGCAGATCGGCGGGGCGGCCGAGTCCTGCCTGGATCCCGAGGACCGGTTGCTGCCGAAGGTCCAGCAGATCCGCGAGCTCGGCGTGATGCTCGACGCGGCGACCGACCAGGAGACCCAGCTCGCGATCCTGCAGACGTTCCGTGGGTTGAAGGTCGGCCGGATCGGCCGCAAGGAGAACTGGCCGGACATCAACCAGGTGCGCGGCGACTGCACCGAGGTGGTCGATGTCGCCGGGTCACTCGTCGAGCTGCTGCTCGATGCTTGCCTCCGGCACCTGTCACACTGGATCGCCGAGCGCGTGCTGGAGTCGGCCCGGTTGCGACGGGAGGAAGGGCGGCTCGAGTTCCACGATCTGCTTGTGCTCGCGCGGGATCTGCTGCGGCGGGAGCCGTCGGTGCGGGCCGCCTTGCAGGAGCGGTTCGAGCGGCTGCTGCTGGACGAGTTCCAGGACACCGATCCGATCCAGATCGAGCTCGCGGTGCGGATCGCGGGTGGCGCCGAGGCGGATGCGGAGGACTGGCGGGACGTCGAGGTGCCGGAGGGGCGGCTCTTCGTGGTCGGGGACCCGAAGCAGTCGATCTACCGGTTCCGGCGGGCGAACATCGCGACGTACCTCACGGCTCAGGACCTGCTCGGCGAGACGGTGGCGCTGACGACGAACTTCCGCACGGTGTCGCCGATCCTCGACTGGATCAACAACGTGTTCGGGTCGTTGATCCAGGCGCAGGAGGCTGCGCAGCCGTCGTACCAGGCGCTGTCGCCGCATCGTGGCGGACCGTCGGCGGAGTCGACCCTAGTCCCGGAGCGACAGCCGGAGCCGGACTCGCAGTCAACCGACGTCACCGGCGACCAACTATCCTTCACCGACCTCTTCGACGACACGCCTACCTCCTCCGACGACGCGTCCTCCTCCCCAAACGACGCTCCCTCCGCCTCCTCCGAGGCGGTCGGTGATCTTGCCACGGTGCTGCCGTTCCGGCGGGGCGCGGCATCGTCGACCGCCGAGCTTCCGCCTGCCGACCTGCCTGAGTACGACGAGTCCGTCTCGGGTCCCGCCGTCACCATCCTCGGCGCCGAGCCGCACGACGACCTCCCCCGCGCCCAGGCCTCCGTCCTCCGCGAACGTGAAGCGACCGACGTGGCCGCCGTCGTCGAGCAGGCGCTGACCGACGGCTGGCTGGTGTACGACGACCGCACCCACGGCTGGCGTCCCGCGGAAGCCGGCGACATCGCCGTACTCGTACCGGCCCGCACGTCGCTGCCGTTCCTCGAGGACGCCCTCGACCGCGCCGACATCCCGTACCGCGCCGAGGCCAACTCACTCGTCTACCAGACCGCTGAGGTCCGCGACCTGCTCGCCTGCGCCCGCGCACTCGGCGACCCGAGCGACCAACTCGCGCTCGTCACCGCCCTGCGTTCACCGCTCTTCGGCTGCGGCGACGACGATCTGTACGTCTGGAAGCGATCCGGCGGCTCGTTCACCCTCACCGCGCCGGTGCCGGACGCCCTGCTCACCCACCCAGTCGGCGAGGCGATGGAGTGGCTCCGGCGGACGTACTACGCCGCCCGCTGGCTCACTCCGAGCGAGGTCCTCGCGAAGATCGTCGCCGAACGACGCATGCTCGAGGTCGCCGCGATCAGGCCGCGGGCGCGGGACGCGTGGCGCCGGGTCCGGTTCGTGGTCGACCAGGCGCGGGCGTGGTCGGAGGTGGAGCACGGCGGCCTGCGGTCGTACCTCGCCTGGGCCGCACATCAGGGCGAAGAGGCGTCGCGCGTCGCGGAGGCAGTGCTGCCCGAGACCGACGCGGACGCCGTACGCGTCATGACCATCCACGCCGCGAAGGGCCTGGAGTTCCCGATCGTCATCCTGTCCGGCATGACCGCCGCGCCGAACAGGCAACGCGGCGTCCAGGTGCTCTGGCCGCCGGACGGCGGGTACGCGGTGAAGCTGAAGTCGTCGGTGCAGACCGAGGACTTCGACCTCGTCCAGCCGGTCGACGAGCAGATGGACGACTACGAACGCCGCCGCCTGCTGTACGTCGCCGCCACCCGGGCGCGCGACCATCTCGTGGTGTCGTTGCACCGGTCCGGCAACCGCCGTCACTCCAGCAACGCCGAGCTGCTCGCATCGGCCGGTGGCGTGGAGGCTCCGCACGTCACGCTGTTCGCCAGCCCGCCGCCGGTCGAGCGCGAGCCACGATCGTCGGCCGACGTGACGCCGCCCATCGCCCGTACCGACTGGGAGACCCGCGTCGCCGCGGCCAGGTCGTCGAGCCGCCGGCGCTCCGCGCAGAGCGCTTCCGGACTGGAAGGGACCGGCCCGGACGTCGCGCTGGCCGACGTCGACCCGGGTACGGCGAAGGCTGCCCGCGACCTCGAGCTCCCGCCCTGGTCCAAGGGCCGCTACGGCACCGCGATCGGCCGCGCGGTGCACGGCGTCATGCAGGTAGTCGACCTGTCGACCGGCGCCGGCCTCGAAGCAGCCGTTTCGTCGCAGTGCCTGGCCGAGGGCGTGCTCGAGTACGCCGACGTCGTCGCCGCGCTCGCGCGATCTGCTCTCGCCTCCGACATCGTCAAACGAGCCGCCGAGCGCGAACACTGGCGCGAGTCGTACGTCGGCGCCCTGCAGCCGGACGGGACGATCCTCGAGGGCTTCGTCGACCTGATCTACCGCGAGGACGACGGCCGCCTGGTCATCGTCGACTACAAGACGGACGCCGTCCCCGCGGCCGCGCTCGACAGCCGGGTCACGTACTACGCACCCCAACTCCAGGCCTACGCAGCCACTCTCCCGAACGCCGGCACGCCCGTTCTCCTCTTCCTGAACCCTGCCGGCGCCGTGCAGCGTTTGCTCTAGGCAACCAGGTCCACGGCCAATAAGGCGATCACCACACTCGACCCGAGTGCGGTCAACAGCCGTCCGAGGTGACCGGTCAACGCGCGTCCGAGCAGTGCACCGCCACCGGCCAGCAACAGTTGCCAACTGGCCGACGCGACGAATGCGGCAATGACGAACACGACCCGCTCCAACGGGTGCGAGTCACCCGATCCACCGCCGAGGACCAACGCCGCGAAGTAGATCACGGTCATCGGGCTCAACAGCGTCATGCCGAGCAGGCCGACGTACGCCTTCACCGCACTGACGGGCACCTGTGAGATCCCGGTCAGCCTGTGCGCGTGATATCGCCGTACCGCTCGGACCGCGGTGGTTGCCGCCAGCCCCAACAGCACCACGACCGATGCCCATCGCAGCGGCACGATGACCGGCTCCAGCACCGGCGCCAACGCCGACCCGGCAACCGCGGCCACCAACGCAAAGATCCCGTCCGCGGACGCGATCCCCAACGCAGCACAGGCCCCGACCCGCCACGAACTCCGCGCAGTCAACGCCACCAGGTAGGTCGCCACGGGCCCGACCGGCATGGCGATGCCATAGCCGGCCAACAACCCGGCGACCAGCGCCCCGGTCACAACTGCCCGAGGATCGCCCTCCCCCGACCACGCTGCTGCTGAACGCGCGCCGCCCGTGAGGCAACACCGTTCAACACCAGGCTCCCAACAGTCGTAGTCATACCCGAATCGTCAGCGCACCGCCTCTCCCCCGGCAACCCATTTACGCCGCCTGCGATCGCGGACGGTGGACCTGGCCTCTCTAGGATCGGCGCATGGACCCGACGCCGCACCGCCAGATCCGCGCCTTGTACGACGAGGACACCATCGCCGTCTACCAGGCGTACGATCCGGCGATCGCCGAGCCGGCCCTTGCCGCCGGCACCTTCGTGGCGCCTTTCAGCCTCAACCGAATGACCTGGATCAAGCCGTCCTTCCTCTGGATGGCTTACCGCTCGGGTTGGGCAACCAAGCCCGGCCAGACGCGCGTACTCCGCATCCACCTCAAACGATCCGGTTTCGAATGGGCTCTCGCCCACAGCACGCTCTCGCACTACGACGCCGCACACCACGACTCCGAGCAGGCCTGGCGTACCACGCTCGCCACGTCCCCCGTCCGCATCCAGTGGGACCCGGAGCAGACCCTCCACCTCCAGCCCCAGCCGAAGGTTCGGTCGATCCAGATCGGACTGTCCCCCGAGGCGGTCCGCCACTACGTCCACGACTGGATCACCACCATCGAGGACGTCACCCCGGTCATGCACCGGATCCACGAGCTGACCCGCACCGACGTCGACGAAGCGCGGTCCTTCCTTCCGGCCGAACGCCCGTACCCCTTGGATCGAGAGCTGGCCGCCCACATCGCCGCGACGTAGACGCTCGCCGCGGCGTGCGGGCGCGTGATCGGTCAGGAATCGAGAAGCCTCGATCGCCGGCCCGCTCATAGCGTTACCACCAGAGAGATCACCCCGATTCCCCTGGAGGTAGCCATGACTCAGAACCAGCAGACCGCCAAGCGCAAGCCCGGCACGCCCGGTCGATTCTCGCGCTGGATCCAGCGCACGATGAACGCCCGTACCAGCCGCAAGATCCACGCCGGCCGCGACAAGCTCATGGGCATGGACGTCCTCGTCCTCCAGACCCGCGGCCGCCGCAGCGGCGAGCCCCGCGAGACCCCGCTCGCCTGGTTCCCCGACGGCGACAACGCCTGGCTCGTCGTCGCCTCCGGCGGCGGCAGCCAGCACCCCGACTGGCACGCCAACCTCATGGCCCACCCCACCCAGGCCACCGTCGCCTTCCCCGGCCGCGACCCGCTGCCCGTCACCCCCGAAACCCTCACCGGCCCCACCCGCACCGAAGCCTGGCACCGCATCACCACCACCCAACCTCGCCTAGCCAAGTACCAATCCAAGTCCCCCCGCCGATACCCCGTGATCCGCCTGACCCCGCGCTAACCCAACCAGCCCCGGCAACCAACCAAGCCCCGCACCATCCCGCAGACACCCCGAGGACACGCCTATGTGCACCCCTGGCCGAGCCGGCCCACCAATCCCCAATCCCGCAGTACGTGACGCGAACACCGATCAGGCGCCATCGAACGACAATCCGGCGTCGCAGACTGACACTTCCCAGCCACCTGTATTCCAAGACAACCCACGCCCACGCCGAACCGCAATCGCCACTCCAGGCTAGGTGGGTGGCGACCGGCCAGCCGTCAGCAAAGTTGAGGCAACGTACGAACGAATCCGTTCCAGTCCGACGCCGTCCGTCAGCTGCTCGTACGTTCTGCCGCTGCTCGTACGCCGGGCAGCGCATGCCGGCCCAGCCAGCGATGAGCTAGGACGTAACGAGGTTGCGGCAACGTCACGTAGGACGGCGACTGCAGATCACCTACCACTTAGACGCTGCCGCCAACCGCAACGGGTCCGAGCGCTAACGGTCACCCCCGCTGGTCGTTCTCGGGAGCCTAGGGAGGGCGCTCTGCTACACGAAGCATCTTCCAATACTTGGAATCAAGGCCCAAGCGTTCGCAGAGTTCTTGGAGGCTGTTCTTCACCTGCTGGCTGACAGTCGCGTCGTACTCATGGATCTGGGTACACATCAACTCGAACGCGATGCCTGGCTCGCCGACATCGATCAACTCCCACGCCGGCTGCGTCTGTTGCGGTGTCAGTGTAGGTTCCACGGCAAGCACCACTGCCCTCATCTGTCCGATGAGGTCGTCCCAATCCGCTTTACTCATCCGGCCCGATCCCGACGATCCTTGAAGACTGCCCCTACCTGCTGAATAGACGATCCTTGAAGACTGCCCCTACCTGCTGAATACCGGTCCGGCTAGCACTCAGCGACCGCGATCTCCACGTCGTAGCTTGCCTTGAAGTCCGCGGCAAGCTCTTCGCACGCGATCCGTGGAACCCGCGCCTCCCACCACGGACGGCCTGGACGAACCTCAGTGTCGAGCAAGAGTGCCCGGTACCGCTCGTCGACGGCCGCCACCTCTTCCCGCACCCATCGCATCTGTTCAAAGTTGCTGAGCACAGGACTGTCGAGCAGCTTCATGACGAGGCTTCGCACCGACAGGTCGTTGTCGAACTCGTAGATGTTGTCGGCGTACCCGGCTTCGCACTGCTCCACGAAGTCACGCCAGCTGCCCACAACGTCCGTCGGCGTCAAGAGACGCCAGGAGCCCGCCGAGCTGGCCACCTCTTGAAATGCAGTCAGAAATCCCGCGTGTCAGTCACTTCTGAACTCGTCCCGAAGTAGGCAACTGGATCGTCCGGTCAGAGCTAATGGCCCAACGCCCACGGCCTCCGCCACGTCAATCCTCGTCGATCGAGGTCGCGCCGGCGGCCCTGAGCAGCCAGCGCAACGCGCCGATCGGCGCCGGCGAGCCATCCGTCTGCAGCAAGACGTGGAGTTCCTTGCCGGCGTCACTCGTCCAGCACCACCTGAGCCGAGGCGGCCCAGATCTTCATCTGGCCCCAGTCACCGGTCAACTCGTACAGACCCGAGTCCCACGTCATCGTGTCGATGTGACCGTAGTCGGTCTCACCGGACGCATCGGTCGCCGGCGGTGCTCCCTGCCCGGTCCATTCGAGCTCGGTAACTCCGTCGAACTCGAGGCGGCCGTCTCGATAGCAGAGGTAGGAGTCCGGGCCAGGCGCCACATACTTCGGATGGTCCGGTGTCAGCACGACCTCTAACCGGAATTTGACTGAGCCAGGCTTCGCAGCCACGTCGAGGACGAACGACTCTTCTAGCACGAAGTGTTCAAATCCCGGCATGTCCTCGTACTCAATCACGGCAGATCCCACTCGATCGGTATGTGGTTCCCAGGACTCTTACGTGTCACCGCATTGCCGAACGGATCAATGCGCTGTCCCGTGGAATCACGAACCTCTACATGTGGGAAACCGCTTCCGGGCGCGCGAGGAGTTCCCTTCTTGATTGTCATGCGCTTCACTCCTGCGGAATCGACGAAGATCATCGGACCAGTCTTTGTCTGGGTGAGGACCCAGCCTTGCGCATCACCGAAGGCGACCAGGTCGGACGCCTTCGCTGTGCCGCCCATCGTCATGCGACCGAGAACAGCGCTCGCGTCGTACTTCAAGACTGCCCGACCATCCGCCGCGCCAACTCGGCGGCTCGCCGAGCTGGCCCTGGCGACCTCGGATGCCCGGCCTAGGGCCGGGAAGCGGCTGGCTACGGCGCCTACGGCTACGTCGGCGGCTAGGTGGGAGCAGTTGCCTTTTACGACGCAGGCTTGGGTGGAGAGGATTCCAGAGGTGCCGGCTGAGAGGACGCCGGTGGCGGCGGAGACCTGCATGAAGATCGGGATGGCGGGGGCGCAGGCTCGGACGACCGTGCAGGTGACGGCGCCGGCCAGGGCTGCGGTGGAGGCGTAGGCGGAGATGTTGGAGACGTCGGTGAGGGTGCCTTCTATGTCGGAGAGGCCTTGGAGGTCGGTGGATTTGAGGGGGTTGCCGGAGGTGTAGGCGTAGGGGTTGAGGGAGCCGCCTTGGTCGGGGGTGAGGAAGGTGCCAGTGGCGGGGTTGTACTCGCGTTGGCCGAGGAGGTAGTTGCCGGTGGGGAGCTTCAGAGCGCCGATGTAGCCGGGGGTTGGAGCGTCGGCAGTGGCTGAAGGGTTGGAGCGCGGGAGGCCGTAGGGGTCGTAGGCGTGATGGGTGGGAGCTGCGGTGGCGGTGGTTAGAAGGGTGCCTGCGGAAGTGGTGGTCAGAGGGGTGAGGGCGGTGGGGGTGGTCTGGGCCAGCAGGCCGGTGCCATAGAGGTAGCGGGTAGGGGTGCGGGTGGTGGAGGTCGCGAGGATCTGCGGTGAGAGTGGATCCCAGACATACTGCGTGGTTTGGTTGCCGGTCGTGGAGGTCGAGCGGCGGCCGTCGCCGGTGTGGGTGTAGGTGGTTCGAGTGCCGGCAGTCGTCGAGGTGACTGGTTTGCCAGCCGCGGACCAGGTGTAGGTGGTCTTGCCGTCGGAGGTGAGGTTGCCGTCGGCGTCGTACGTGTGGAGGCGGGCGGTGGGCAGGTCGAGCGGGTACGTCGACGGGGCGGTGGTGGAAGCGATGAGTTCGCTGGATGGACCGTAGAGGGACCAGGTGCTGCCGGTGGGGCGTTGCTCCCAGGTGCGGTTGCCGATGCCGTCGTAGTCGTAGCGGATGAAGTCCTGGGCGTCGTCGGTGCACTGGTCGACGCCGTAACAGACGCCGGTCAGCCGATTGACCGCGTCATAGGTGTACGACGACTTGCCGGCGACCGAGTCGTCGCTGCGGA
Source organism: Kribbella sp. CA-247076 (assembly GCF_050942445.1). Lineage (NCBI taxonomy): Bacteria > Bacillati > Actinomycetota > Actinomycetes > Propionibacteriales > Kribbellaceae > Kribbella > Kribbella sp. CA-247076. The sequence continues at coordinate 4,928,776 of NZ_CP192051.1, forward strand.
TCAGGTTGTCGGCCTCGTCGTACGACGACGTGATCGTGCGGAACGGTCGACCACCACGAGTCAACGCGAGCGAGGTGGTCCGGCCCAGCAGGTCGAGCGAGCGAGTCTCAGTGAGACTGCCGGGGCGTGTGGTAGTGACGGTGCCCCGTTTGTCGTAGCGGTACGACGCCAGTGGCTTGCCGTCGACGGCCGCCGAGCTCAGCCGGTCGACGGCGTCCCAGGTGTAGGTCTCCGTCCGGCCGGCAGCGGTGCGCGCGATCAGATTGCCGACGGCATCCCAGCGGTAGGCGACCGACGCACCGGGCCGTGTGCTCGACGTCAACTGATCGAAGGCGTCGTACCCGAAGCGGGTCGTGCCAACTCCGTCGGTCATCGAGGTACGGCGACCGACCGCGTCCCACGTGAAGCTGACCGGAGGCGTCCCGTCGGAGTAGGCGATTCGCGTCATCGCCCCGCGCGGGTCGAGCGTGAACGAGGCCGACTTGCCTGAGGGCAGCGTGGTCCGGATCAGCCGCCCAGCCTTGTCGTAGCTGAAGCGCCAAGTGCGACCGCCATAGGTAGCGGCAGTCGCCCGGCCGGCACCGTCGTACTCGAAGGTCTGCGCTCGGCCACTGGCGTCGACGCGTTTCGTCAGCCGGCCGGACGAGTCGAACTCAGCCGTGGCCTCAGGCAACGACGGTCGAGTGAGGCCGATCAGAACACCGGCCGAGTCGTAGCGAAAGGAGGTCGTGTTGCCGCGACCGTCCACCACGGTCGCGAGGCGGCCTTGCCCGTCGTACGTCTGCCGGTTCGTGACGTTCAGCGGCCCACGTTGCTCCAGTGGCTGGTCGTCGGCGGAGTACGTGAAGGTGCTGACGGCGCCGCGTGGCGAGGTTGCCTTGGTCAGCCGGCCCCAGCCATCGTGCTGGAGCCGTGTGACGCGCCCCGCTGGGTCAGTGACGGCCACCAAGTCACCATCGCCCGAGTAGGCGAACCGCGTGACGCGGCCGAGTGCATCCCGCGACTGCGTCACCAGTCCGCGCCCGTCATAGACGACGGCCGACGTGCGACCCGCGTACGTCACACCGACCGGATTGCCGCGAGCGTCATACGAGTACGTCGTCCGGCGACCGAGCGGATCGATCGTCGCGACGACGTCGTTGGAGCCGTTGTACGTCCGACGCGTGACAGCGCCGGCCGCATCCGTCGACGACACGACCCGGCCGAGAGCGTCGTACGTATGGCGCGCGCCGTGGCCGAGACTGTCGAAGACCCGGATGAGGTTGCCGCCCGCGTCGTAGTGGAAGGTGACGGTCGCGCCGGTCGGGTCCGTCTGCCGGACGAGCCAGTTCCGCTCGTACTCGTTGATCCACTTCCCGCCGCCGGGATCGGTCATGGTCGACGTCCCGCGGACGCCCGCCGGATCCCAGGACCACGTCGACTTGGCGCCCTTGGCGTCGGTCTGGGCCACGACCCGACCGTCGTCGTCGTACTCCGTCACGAACGCCGGCTTCGTCGCGTCCCCCACGGTCTCCGACGTCAACCGGCCGTCGACGTACTCGTACCGCGTCCGGATCCCGCCAGGCGAGGTCACCCCCGTCAGGCGGCCGTCGGCGTACTCGTACCGCACGGTCCGTGGCTCCACGCCCGGCCCGGACAACCGGACGGACGCGATCTGTCCGAGCTCGTTGTAGTCGTACGACAGCGACCGGCGGCCGTTGGTCACCGTTGCCACGCGCCCCGAGACGCGTTCGACGATCACTCCTTGACCGTTGCGATCCACGATCGAGACCAGCGCCCCGGCGGCCGAGAAGCGCATCCGCAGCTGGTCGAAACTGGTCAGCAGGTACTCGCTGCCCGACCGCGCGAGCCGGAAGCGGGCGACACCGCGCTCGACCACGAACCCGGTCCCCTGCCGGTCGAACCCGATCACGCGTCCGTCCGAGGCGAAGTACCGCGCTCCCTCGGCATCGATCGCGAGACGGTCCGAGTACGACGGACGCCATCCGACGCCGAGTGGTCCCGCCTCGTCGTCGTTCGAGTTGTAGGTCCGGCCGACGGTCAGCGGAACCCCGAGTGCGTCGACAGAGGCATCAGTCTCGGACGCAACCAGCGCACCCGTCAGCGAGTTCACCGGGTCGGACTGCAGGGCGAACGGTCCGAACAGACCGCGCGCCTGGAGATCCGGCAGGACGAAGCCCGGCGCGCCGGCGTAGATCATCACGTTGCCGCCGGCCGAACCCTTGTCGTTCGTCAGGGACGCCGTCAGCAGGCCAGGTGAACTCGTCAACGCGCAGTCGACCGGCACTGTGACGGTCCATGTCAGGGACTGCGTGCGCGCGGGCTTCGGTGCCGGATGGTTCTCACACGGCCAGGCACTGACGTTCCAGGTGCGCGCGTCGGTGAGCTGGATCGTGCAGATGTTGCCTGACGGGGCGAAGGTCCGGGCCTGGAAGGTGAAGGTCTGCCCGGTGCCGGCGTGGGCGAACCCGCCGTCGTGCGCGATCTGCGGGCCTTTGGTCAGCAGTTGACCGCTTGCCGTCACGCTCACGTCGACGTGGACGCACGTCCCTGGAGGCGCTGCCTGCGCCGTCGGAGGAGCAGTTGAGAGGAGTTGGACGACCAGCAGTAGAGGCAGGAGCGAGGCGAACAGCCGCCTGGCCAACGACATCGGCGCGCCTCCGCTCGGTTGATGGGGTGTTACTCAGAGTCTATGGAGAATCCGGGGTCCTGCGAGCGGGTGGTTACGGGTTGTGGATATCGGGAAGTGACCCAGGGGTGTGGGTGAGCGGGGGGTCGCCTACGATCTGCGGAAACGGAGTCAGGGAATCGTTCGGATGATGGTCCGCCCGCTGGCGGGTCTGCCACCAAGAGTGTGAGGGTGTGGCTCATGAACATCGGTACTCGGAAGATCGTCGTCGACGAGGCGATAGCGCAGCTGCGCTTGTACGCCGAGACGAACGGCGCGGTACTGCGCTACTACGACGGTCTGCCGGGGATGACGTGTGTCGGGGGGTCCGACCCGAACCAGGTCACGCTCGAGGATCTGGCCCGCACGATGGTCATCGGCGCCGACCTGCGGGCGATGGACATCCCGTGGTTGCTCGAGGTGGACGCGGAGAAGGAGCTGGCGGCAATCCCGGTCGACGCGCGGCTGGAGGACGCGACGCCGGGCAGTGAGCTGTTCGAGGCGGCGATGGCGCTGGACGAGAAGTTCACCGGTCACCGCGGTTTCGGCCACGCGAAGAAGTCGAAGCTGCTGCACCTCAAGCGGCCGTACCTCTACCCGGTCACCGACAGCTTCATCCGGATGACCTACGGCTCGGCGTCGGCCGGCGCGGAGTTCCTGACCGCGGTGCACAACGACCTGGTCAACCCGGCCAACGTGCGCGACTTCAAGCTGCTGCAGGTCCGCCTGATCGCCGAGCCGCCCACGTCCGCCGCACGCCTGCTGGGTGAAGTCCCCACCCTCCGCCTCCTCGACATCCTCGCCTCCCTCCTGGGCGAGGCCAAGTAGAGCGCTAGATAACCCCGAGCCGCGCCAGCGGCTCGACCAGCTCGCGCTCCTCGTACGACAGGTGTGAGAGCAGCGTGTCGTCCAGCAGGTCGACCGCTGCGCGCAGCCCGTCGATATTCCCCGACCCGTCGACCAGCGCGACCAGCGCCTGGTCGACGCCTTCCAATACGTCGTGAATGACCCGGTGCTCCTCCTCCAGCCGGTCCACAACAGGGACCAGCGCCGGATCGGCCCGCCGCAGGTGCGGGAACAGCGAAGCGTCCTCCAGCGAGTGGTGCGTGGTCACCAGCCGGCAGTAGGACTCGCAGTACGTCCCGAGCGTCCAGTTGTTCTGCCGCATGGTCATGGTGTTGATGTGCGACCGGACCTGCCCGACACCGATCGACCCGGCAGCCACCTGCTCCACCAGATCACGCACCTGCTCGAGCTCAGCCCGCAGATGGTCGTGTACGTCGATCAGGTGCTGACCGGACTGCAGTTGGTACGGCGTGTACGTCCGCGACGGATCCAACGCCGGCCCGGTCGGCCGCTCCGACTCGTCCAGCAGCTGTACGGCGCTCCGTCGTACGGCGGGAGGTGGAGTCGGCACAACGGAGAACCCACCGCTGTCAGCCTCCGAACGAACCACCGGAGCACCGGACCGCGCAGCGTCGACCGCCTCGCGCACTCCGGCCGCGACCTCGGCGAACCGCCGGATGTCGTCCGGATTATCGGAGCCGAGGATGTACGTGCTCATGCCCTCGCCCAGCGTCAGCTCCGCGAGCTGGTCGATCCACAGCTCCTCGGGTCCCTGCAGGAACCCGCCACCGCGTCCGTCGAACCGCCCCGACAGGTTGTAGAGCCGCCGTACCGACGCAGGGTCGCGTCCAGCTTCCTCGGCGGCCTCGTCGATGGTCTTGTTCATCGCGGCGAGCTGGTCCGGCCCGGCGTACGCGCTGCTCGGCAGCCAGCCGTCAGCCAGTCGTCCGGTGACCGCGAGCATCCGTGGCTTGTAGGCGCCCAGCCAGATCTCCACGTCATGGGCGGGGCGCGGCCCGCGCTTGGCACCTGCGAGGTTGTAGTGCTTGCCGGACTGGCGAATGCCGCCGCCTTCCGGTGTCCACACCTCGCGCATGATCGCGATGGCCTCTTCCAGCGCGGTGATGCTCTGGCCGGCGGTCAGACGAGGCCCAGCGTTCGCAGCGACCGCCTCCAGGAAGCCGCCGGCGCCGAGGCCCAGCTCGACCCGGCCGCCGGTGATCAGGTCGAGGGTGGCGACGCTGCGGGCCAGCACGACCGGCTGACGCAGCGGGAGGTTGGCGACGTTGGTGGCGACCTTGACGCGCTCGGTCTGAGCGGCGACGACCGACAGCAAGGTCCAGGCGTCCATCAACCGCGGTTGGTACGGGTGGTCCTGGAACGTGACCAGGTCCAGGCCGACCTGCTCGGTCAGCTGCGCGAGCGCGACGACCCTCGCCGGGTTGTCGATCGCGGGGGTCAGGAACGTACCGAAGACCAACTCGTGGCCGTAGTCCATGGCTCACCTTTCACCGTTTGCCTGACCACGAAACTACTTCGCTGGACTAATAATCTCAAGCCAAGAACATCTGCTAACCAGCCATCAGCCGGAAGGCCTGGTCCGCGGACAGGGTTGTCCCTTGGTCCCAGGCGATCTCATAGGCCGCGTCTCCCAGGACGGCCCGGGCGGCCGCCGCGGCCCGGGAGTTGTCGCTCCCCTCGGCCGGCGCGACCACGAAGCCTTCCGTCGTCCGGATCGTGTCGACCGCGCCGAGGAGCTGGGCCGCGACCTGCTTGTCGGGCAGACACGCGGCGATGCCCTCCAGCGACCAGGCCATTCCCCGCAGCGACTCGTACTCCTCCGAGATGTGGAAGGCCTCGACGTGCAGCTTGAGCGCGGCCTCCGGGTCGCCGCGGAGCTCCATCACGTAGGCCAGCTCGGACAGCACCATCGACAGGTAGAGGACCGCCTCCTCGTGCTGACGGGCCTCGTCCACCAGCGCGCGCAGGCGCGTCTCGGCCTCGTCCAGCGCGCCGGTACGACGTGCGGCGAACGCCAGCACGATCTCGGCCAGAGCCTGTGTCGAGCGCTGGTCCTGTTCGGTCGCCACTCGAAGGGCACGCTCGGCGTGTGCCCGAGCGCCCTCGTAGTCACCCTGCCTGATGTCTGTCCAGCCCAGCATCCCCAGCGACCCTGCAAGCTCGGGCCAGAGCCCCAGCTCCTCGGCCAGCTGGACACCCTCGCGCTGCAGCCGCGCAGCCTTGTCGAAGTCGCCAGTGATCTCTGCATGCGCGCTGAGCCAACTCGTTGCCTGCAGTACGCCCCAGCGGTCGCCGAGCGAACGGAAGATGCGTGCGCTCTCCGACGCATCGGCGTACAGCGCGGCCACGTCTGACCGCACGTGTGCGAACTTCGCACGCGCTGTCAGCACCGCCGCGACACCCCACTGGTCGTCGTCCGCCTCGAACGTCTTCAGCGCGGCCTCGAGCAGCGCCTGGCACGTGCCGAGGTCCCCGACATCGCTGCCGGCAAAGGCGATCCACCACTGCGCGTGGGCGTCCGCACCGTCCAGCCAACGGTCTCGCTCGCGTGCAGCACCACTGTCTCCCTGCACGTACCTGAAACCGACCCGCCACGCACCAGCCCGAGCGGAGTCCGGCACAGCCGCCAACGAACGCAGGGCCTCGGCACTCCGGCCACGCAGGTACCAGTACCAGGCCAGTGAGTCCACCAGTCGCTCTGCCAAGTCCAACTGGCCTGACGCAACCGCCCGGTCCACGGCCGACCTCAGGTTGGGCGTGTCCTCGTCGAGCAACTGCAGCCATCGACCCTGCTCAGCGCCGTACAGGTGCGGCCGAGCTTCCTCAGCGAAGGCGGTGTAGTACTCGAGGTGCCGCTGCTGCACTGTCTCCAGCTCAGCCGCCTCAAGCAGCTTCTCCGTGCAGTACGCCGCCACGGACTCCAGCAGCCGGTATCGCGGTCCCTCCGATGCCTGCACCGGTACGACGAGCGACCGGTCGACGAGCCGTACCAGCACATCCAGTACGTCGACTCCGGGCTCAGCACACACCACCGCCGCGGCATCCGGCGTACACCCGTCCGCATGTACGGCGAGACGCCGCAGGACCACCTGCTCGTCCGGGCTGAGCAGTTCCCAGCTCCAGTCGATCATGGCGAGCAGAGTCTGCTGCCGGGGCGCCGCACCCCGGTGTCCCGTTGCCAGCAACCGGAACCGGTCGTCCAGTCGCGCCACCAGTCCGCGGACTCCAAGCGCCCGTACTCGTGTTGCGGCGAGCTCTAGCGCGAAGGGGATCCCGTCGAGCCGCCGGCAGAGCACGGCAACGTCTGCGGCCGTCTCAGCCGACAGGGTGAAGTCCCGGGCGGCAGCTGAGGCCCGCGCCACGAACAGCTGCACCGCACTGCATTGACCGACCACATCGAGCTCGGCGTCGCGTCCTGGTACGTCGAGGGTCGGCACGGTCCACACGACCTCGCCGGCCAGTCCCAACGGCTCCCGACTCGTTGCCAGGACCCGCAAGCCCGGAGCAGCGGCCAGCAGACGGTCTGTCAGTTCGGCCACCTCTGAGACGACCTGCTCGCAGTTGTCGAGCACCAGCAACCGTGAGCCCATGACCGCGGCCAGTCGCTCCACCACGTTCTCAGCAGGGCCGGCAAGCTCGCGGACATCCAGTGCGGCCTGGACTGCATCCGTCAGCGAGCTGCTGACCGACAGAGCAGCAGGCGTCACCGCAGCCAGCTCAACCAGGATCACACCGTCGGCGAAGCGCTCAGTCACCTGTGCAGCGGCAGCCAGTGCCAACCGCGTCTTGCCGACTCCCCCGGGACCGGTGAGCGTGACGAGCCGTGAGGACGCGAGCGCCGAGCTGACGTCGGCCAACGCGTCCGCACGACCAATCAGCTCGGTGAGCTGCGCCGGAAGGTTGGAGCGACGACTGGGCAGCTCCTGGGTCAGGATCGACTGGTGTAACGCCACCAGCTCCGGACTGGGGTCCAGACCGAGCTCGTCCGCGAGCAGTCGCCGCAGGTCCTCGTAACTGTCCAGGGCCTCGCTCTGCCGACCACTCCGGTACAGCGCGCGCATGTGGCTCGCCCGCAGTCGCTCACGCAGCGGGTGCTCGGCTACGAGCGCAGCCAGCTCGCTCACGGAGGCATCGGACCAGGTCTCCACTGCAGTGAGCCGCTGCTCGTTCAGCCGGGCCACGGCTGTCTCCACGAACGCCTCGTCCGCGAAGTCGGCGTACGCCGGGCCGCGCCAGAGTGCGAGAGCCTCACCGAGCTGGCCGGCGGCAATCCGGTCCGCGAAGGTCAGAGCGTCGTACGACGTGCTGTCGACGGTGATCGAGTAGCCGGCCGGGCCTGACTTCACCAGTGCGCGGCTACCGGGCTCGGCGTCCTCGAACGCGCGTCGAAGTTGCGAGACCTTGGCAGAGAGCGTTCCGGCCGGGTTGCCGGGCAGCTGTGATCCCCAGAGGTCGTCGATGAGGCGGTCGGCCGGGACCGGACGGCCCTCATGGGCCAGCAGGTCGGCCAGGAGGGCGCGCACCTTCAACCCCTGGATGGTGACGGGCTCCCCCGCGTCAGTCCAGGCCGTGACCGGCCCCAGCACCCCGAAACGCATGGCCGCACCCTAACCCGGCAGACCGGCCCTCCGGCTCGTCCCGCCGTCGCCCTGGCGCCTTACGGCCGACCGGAAAGAAACCGTAAACGGCTTCCGGCAGAGTCTGGGACATCAGGAAGGAGGCAGCAGATGCGACTGGCAGTGATCATCGGCAGCACCCGCAACGGGCGGTTCGGACCGACGGTGGCGCACTGGATCGCCGAGCAGGCGGCCAAGCAGTTCGAGGTCGACCTGATCGACCTGGCCGGCGCGAACCTGCCGGCCACCCTGCCCGACACCGACGACGAGACCCCCGCCGAGGTCGCCGTACTGGCACCGAGGCTGGCCACCGCGGATGCATTCGCCGTGGTCACGCCGGAGTACAACTGCAGCTTTCCGGCACCGCTGAAGACCGCACTGGACTGGTTCTACGAGGAGTGGCACGCCAAGCCGGTCGCGATCGTCAGCTACGGCCGGGAGACCGGTGGACTGTACGCCACGGCCCAGCTGCGGCAGGTCTTCACCGAACTCCAGGCGGTCACCATCCGCAACACGGTCGCACTGCCCTGCTACTGGGAGCAGTTCACCGCAGACGGCGACTGGCCACGGCCGGCCGCCGGCTACGAAGCCCAGGCCAAGCTCATGCTCGACCAGCTCGTCTGGTGGGCCCAGGCGCTCCTGGACGCGCGAACCCGACGTCCTTACCAACAGTAAGAAAGAAGGAAGAATCATGAGGAAGCTGATCGAGTCCACGTTCGTCACCACCAACGGCGTCATCGACAGCCCGCAGGACTGGTCCGGTCCCTACTGGGACGACGAGCACAACGACTACAACGCGAGCCTGCTGGACAACGTCGAGGCCCAGGTCCTCGGCCGGGTCACCTACGAAGGCTTCGCCGAGGCCTGGTCGCAGCGCGCCGGCGACCCGGTCGCCGACCGGTTCAACGCGATGCCGAAGTACGTCGCCTCGCGGACGATCACCGAGACGACCTGGAACGCGCAGCTGCTCGAAGGCGACGCGGCGGAAGCGGTCAAGAAGCTCAAGCAGGAGGACGGCGGCGACCTGATCAAGTACGGCACCGGCGAGTTCTCCAAGACCCTGCTCGAGCACAAGCTGGTCGACGAGTACCACTTCTGGATCTTTCCGGTCCTCGCCAGTGGGGCGAAGTTGTTCGACGGCCTCGACATCGACATCACCCACCTCGAACTGCTCGGCACGACCACGTTCAAGTCCGGCATCGTCGTCCACAAGCTGGGCCCGAAGGCCTGATCGCACGGCCACACACAGCGTCCGGCCGGTCACCCACTGGGTGGCCGGCCGGACGCTTGCTTGCTCCGCGAGCACCTTGGGTACCGGTTCGGCCTCGGGGATGTGAGGCGGCGCGGGGACCGCCTGCCACAAGTCCTCGCGATCCCTCCAGATCGCAGGTCTGCAGAGAGCCAATCGGACTGGAGGTCTGATGGATACCGTCCTGACCGTCGTCATCATCGTCGTGGTGGTACTCGCGGCGGCCGCGTTGCTGTTCATGTACCAGCGCAGACGTTCGGGTGAACTGCGCCAGCGGTTCGGCCCGGAGTACGACCACACCATCGAACAGTCGGGCGACCGGCGCAGCGCCGAACGCGAACTGCGTGAGCGCGAACGTCGCGTGTCGAAGCTCGACATCACTCCGTTGAGCAGAGAGTCCGCCGAGCAGTACAAGGCCGAGTGGGCGCGCGTGCAGCAGAGCTTCGTCGACCAGCCCGCGGCCGCGGTCGCCGACGCCGACCAGCTCGTGCTGCGGATGATGCGCGAGGCCGGCTACCCGGTCGACGAGTTCGACCAGCGGGTCAACGACATCTCGGTCGACCACCCGGAGGTCGCGGCGCACTACCGCGACGCCCACCGGGTCGCGGTCGCGCAGGCCAAGGGCGAGACCGACACCGAGGAACTCCGCCAGGCCGTCACCGCCTACCGCTACCTGGTCGAAGCCCTACTCGCCGACAGCCGAGACGCAAGCCAGAGCCGAGACACGGACCGAAGCAAGGACGTCGACCGGAGCCCAGACATGAGCCCGGCTGGAGACGTGAGCCAAAACAGGGACGTGGACCCGAGGGCAGACGGGAGCCGACCCGGGGACGCGAGCCTGCGCGGAGACGTGGACCCGAGCGCAGACGCGAGGCGACCCGGGGACGCGGGCCTGCGCGGAGACCTGGACCGGAGAGCAGACGAGGAGCAGAGCCGAGACGCGAGCCGGAGTGGGGACGTGAGCCGGACAGCCCGCTCGCACTCAACCGACGCCAAGGAGCAAGCATGACCACGCCAGACGACCGCCCGCTGAGCGAGACGGACGACCGCCGCATGACGGACGCCGACCGCGACGCGCTGGCCAGCGACGACCGCGACGCACTCGACCGCGACCCGGCGGACCGTGACCGTACGGCGGGCGCCTTCGACACCCCAGGTACGCCGGACGTCCACGACGACCGCCGTACGACGAACGCAGACACCGCCGGCCGGGACGCACTGGACCGCGAGGCGATGGACAGGGACGCGCTCGACCGCGACGGCTCGGGTCCGAGCACGACGGACCGGGACACGATGGGCCAGGGTGGGATGGACCAGGATGCCATGAACCGGGACGCGCTCGATCGGGACAGGTCGGGGCGGGACGCGCTCGATCGGGACTCTGGGACCGACTGGTCGGCCGGGGCCGCAACCGGGACCAGCACCGGAGCGGCGACCGGCGACAGCACAGCCGCGACCGGCGACCCGGCCGTGGCGGCTACCGGCGACCAGACCGCGGCGACCGGCGACCGGACCGTCGCGACCGGCGGCGGCACGGCGGGCGGTGGTGGCACCGCGGCGGTGGAGCCGTTGGTTGCGGAGGATGTCGTGGTCGACTTCCGGACCCGGTGGGAGGTCATCCAGCAAGGGTTCGTGGACGACCCGCGCAACTCGGTGAGTGAGGCCGACAAGCTGGTCGACGACCTGCTGAAGCGCCTGTCGGCGAGCTTCGAGCAGCAGCACCAGGGCCTGGAACAGCAGTGGAACAACGGCGAGCCCTCGACCGAGGACCTGCGCGCCGCCCTGCAGAAGTACCGCGCCTTCTTCCAGCGCCTACTCGCTATGTGACCCGCAGCCAACCAGCCAGGACGCGTCCGGCCAACTAGCACGTCGGCCGGAGAACAGCCCGTCGGCGAGCGTGCCGCGCGTTTAGCGGGCGGACAGCACGGCAGGACGGTGGGGCCCGGTGTGCGGGCCCCGCTGTTTGTTGCTTAGGGCATGATGTTTTGGTTGAGGTGGAAGAGGTTGCCTGGGTCGTACTTGCGCTTGACCTCGACCAGGCGGTCGTAGTTCTGCCGGTAGTTGTCCCGGATCCGCCCCTGGTCGTCGTCGGCCATGAAGTTGACGTAGCCGCCGGCCTCGGAGTGCGGTGCGACGTCGTCGTAGTACGACTTCACCCACTGGATGTTCGCCTCGTTGTCGGCCGGGTCCGGCCACATGCCGGCGATCACGGTCGCGAAGTTCGCGTCCCGGTAGGCGAACGCGGTCGCGTCCGGCGTCACCCGGTGACAGGCGCCGTTGATCGGGTAGATGTGCACGGTCGAGTTCACCGCCGGCAGGCCGGGCGCGTGCCGCAGGTGCGCCTGGATCGCCTCGTCGGTGAGTTCGGTGACGAAGTTCGCCTTCCAGTAGTGCTGCAGCCCCGGACCGACGAGTTCGTCGAACGCGCTGTTCAGCGCCGGGTACGGCATCGCCCCGACCATCTCGGCGACCACCGGCGCGAACTCGCGGAACCGGGAGATCTCGGCCTCGCCGCGCTCCGGGTCACCCGCCCAGCACCCGACGATCAGCGTGAACACGTCACCGTGCCGGTCCTCCGGGATGAACGGCAGCGGCGGCGCGATCTGGAACGCCGGGAACCCGCCGAGCTGCTCGGGCGCGTCCTTGATCATGTCCCGGTACCCGGCGAGTACGGCGGTCGCGTCCGACATCTCGAACAGCATCGGCCCGCCGTAGATCGTCGACACCGGCGCGAGCCGGAACTCGAACGCGGTCACCACGCCGAAGTTGCCGCCACCACCGCGCAGCGCCCAGAACAGGTCCTCGTTCTCCTTCTCGCTGGCGATCAGAAACTGCCCGTCGGCGGTCACCACGTCCGCCGAGATCAGGTTGTCGCACGACAGCCCGAGACCACGGTCGAGGTACCCGATGCCGCCGCCGAGCGTCAGACCGCCGACCCCGGTGGTCGAGATGATGCCGCCCGTCGACGCCAGCCCGAACGCGTGCGTCGCCGCGTTGTAGTCGCCCCAGGTCGCCCCTCCGCCGGCGCGGGCGGTCCGGTTCACCGGGTCGACGCGGACGTTCCGCATGCCCCTCAGATCGACGAGCACACCGTCGTCGACCGTGCCGAACCCAGGCACGCTGTGTCCGCCACCGCGCACCGCCAGATCTAACTCGTTGGTCCGGGCGAAATCCACCGCGGCCATCACGTCACCCGCGTTCTCACACCGCACCACGACCCGCGGACGCCGGTCGTGCATGGCGTTGTGCACCCGGCGCGCCTCGTCGTACCCGTCGTCGCCATCGGTGAAGACCGGTCCCCTGGTGCGTCCCCTCAAATCCTCGATCGTGCCCATGACCCCTCCACGGCCTCACGTCAAGATCAGCGCCGCAGTACAGCGCCAGCTCGCGGCACCACCGGCGCCGCCACCTCGCGGCACCACCCCGGCGCCGCTAGACCGGCCGTCGCCGTCGAGCGCAGCGCGAACCCCACCCCAGAGAGCGCATGAACCCCCGACGGGCGGCCGGACCTCCCCCAGAACTCACCCGTTCCAACCCGACCCTCCCGCTCCGAGCAAGATCCGTCAATGCCTGACCCAGCCTGACCCCGGCTACGTCACGTCCTCGCCGTCGCCAGCGATCCGTAACGCGGTGGCTACCGCGGCCACGGCCGGCGTACGGCTGCGGCGGGTGAGCAGGAAGATCTCCCGGCCCACCTCACCCTCAGCCGGAAGGCGGACGGCGACACCAGGAGCGCCGTACCCAATCACCAAGTCAGGCAGGAGCGCCCCGGCGCCGGTGGTGCGGACCAGCTCAAGCAGGATCAGGAAGTCGTCGGAGCTGTAGCGCAGGTCGGGCTCGAAGCCGCCGAGCTCGCGGCAGACGCGGACGTGCATCTCCCGGTGCCCGGTGCCGGGCTGGCAAGCGGCCCACGGTACGTCGGCCAGTCGCGCGATCGGCACGCGGTCGGCGCCGGCCTCGGGATGATCGGCGGGCAGGACGACGTGGATGCGTTCGCGGAGCAGCCGCTCGCGGTGCAGGTCAGCGTGCACCGCTCGAGGCTGACCGTCGTACTCGTCGCCGACCACCACGTCCAACTGCTGCAACCGCAGCGCCGGTGCGGCCTGTTCGACCTCGACCTCGGCGGCCTCGATCCGGATGTCCGGGTGACTCGCGGCCAACGCGCGCACCGCCGGCGCCACGATGCGCAGGAACGCGGACTGGAACGCCGCGACCCGCACCACCCCGGCCGCCCGCCCAGCGGCGACCGTCGCCAGCTCCGCCTCCGCGGCCTCCACCCCTTCGAGCAGTGCCGCCGCGTGCCGGACCAGAACCTGGCCGGCCGGGGTCAGCCGGACGTTGCGGCCGATCCGTTCGAGGAGCGGCGTACCCGCCTCGCGTTCCAGCACCGCCAACTGCTGCGAGATCGCGCTCGGCGTGTACCCGAGCGCGCGGGCGGCGCCGTGCACAGTGCCCCGGCCGTGCACCTCGCGCAGCAGTCGCAGCCGATGGAGATCCAGCATTCGTTCAGCATAGCTACACGTTGTTGTCCAAGAAGATGAGATGGACCTGAACGGTTGACCACCGGGACCATCGATGCCGTGGGACGCCTCTTCTGCTTACTTTCCGCCGCCAGTTTCGGGGCGATGGCTGTGTTCGGCAAGCTGGCCTACGACGCGGGTGTGTCGGTCGATGCACTGTTGCTGGTCCGCTTCGGGCTGGCCGGCGGGGTGCTGATCGTGATCGCTCTGGCTCGCGGCGCGTTGCGTCGGCTCCCGCGTCGCGCCGTACTGGCCGGCCTCGGCATGGGCGTCTTCGGGTACGCGGCCCAGTCCGGGCTCTACTTCTCCGCGCTGGCCAGGATCGACGCATCGATGGTCGCGCTGATCCTCTACCTCTACCCGGTCCTCGTGATGGCCGGCGCGATCGCCCTCGGGCGCGAGCGCGCGTCGCGGCGACGGGTCTGGGCGCTGGGCATCGCGCTGGCCGGGATCGCGTTGGTGCTGAGCGGGGCGATGACGGGACGCTTCGTCTGGCAAGGCGCTCTGCTGGCCCTGGGCGCTGCCGTGACGTACACGGGCTACATCCTCGTCGGCGATCGCGTGACTGCCGACGTACCGCCGCTCGCTCTGACCGCTCTGGTGTGCATCGGGGCCTTCGGCACGTTCGTAATCTTCGGGTTCCTCCGCGGGGGCACCGCTCTGACCTTCGCCCCTGCCGGCTGGTTCTGGCTGGCGGCGTTGTCGCTCGTCAGCACGGTCGGCGCGATCCTGCTGTTCTTCGCCGGGATGGCCCGGGTCGGTCCGTCGGTCGCCTCGATCCTGTCCATCCTCGAGCCGGTGGTGACGGTGGTCGCGGCGGCGGCTGTATTCGGCGAGACGCTCAGCGTGATCCAGTGGCTCGGCGGGGCGCTGGTGCTGGCCGCCGTACTGATCGTGCAGTGGCCGCGCCGTCAATCGTTGTCTGGACTTTCGCCGGGATCTGCGGACGCGGCGGCAGACTTGAGGGTATGAACCGGCGGATGACGTGGGCGGGAGTCGTTGCGCTTGTGGTGACGGCCGCCGTCGCCTGTACCTCCGAGGACGACGCGGCACCCCCTGCGTCCACTCCGAGCGCGACCTCCTCAACTCCCACCACGTCATCCGCTCCTCCGAGTACGCCGGCGCCCTCGACGCCGGCGCCGCCCGCGAAGCCGACCGTCGCGCCGCACCCGGTCTCGCTGCAGGCGATGATGACGAAGAAGTACGACGGCCGGAACCTGCGGCTCGGGCGCGTGCTCGCCCGCAACTCCGCCTACACCCGGTACTACGTGACGTACTCCAGCGGCTCGCTGACGATCTCCGGCATCATGAACGTCCCGCGCACCCCCGGCCGGCATCCCGCCCTCGTCCTGAACCACGGCTACATCGACCCGGCGGTCTACACCAACGGCCGCGGCCTGATGCGTGAGCAGGACTACCTCGCCCGCCGCGGGTACGTCGTACTGCACACCGACTACCGCGGGCACGCGCAGTCGACCGACGACCCGCGCAGCGACCTCAACCTGCGGCTCGGGTACACCGAGGACGCGATCAACGCCGTCCTCGCCCTGCGCACCTCTCCGTCGGTCGACCCGAACCGGATCGGCATGCTCGGCCGGTCGATGGGCGGCGGCGTCACCTACAACGCCCTGGTCGCCCAGCCCGGTCTGATCAAAGCCGCGGTCGTGTTCGCACCGGTCAGCGCCGATGCCGCCGACAACTTCAACCGCTGGCAACGCAACGACCGCCCGATCGCGTCGACCATCCTGCGCGCGTACGGCGAACCCACGCGCAACCCCACGTTCTGGCGGAACGTGTCCGCGATCAACTTCTTCGACCGGGTCACCGACCCCGTCCTGATCCACCACGGCGAGTCCGACTCGACCTGCCCGATCGCCTGGTCCCGCGAGGCCCTCGCCGCGCTGAAGTCAGCCGGCAAGACCGCCACCCTCTACACCTACCCCGGCGAAGAACACGCCTTCGGCCCCGCCTGGCCCACCTCCATGGCCCGAACCGTCACCTTCCTCAAACAACACGGGCTCTAGTTGGGCTTGCGCGCGCTGACGGCGTACATGGTGAGGGAGAGGTGGAAGGCGCCGCGGTCGGCGGCTTCGGCGAGGCCCTGGGCGAAGGCGTCGGCCTCGGGTTTGGTGATGACGCCGGCGGTGAGTGCGGCGAGGTGCATCATCGACGCGAAGCCCTGGCGGGCTCCTTCCTGTCGTTCGATCCAGGTGGCCGCGGTCTCGCCGGTGATCTCCAGGCCGGCGCCGGCGAGCAGGCCGCGGAGTTGGCGGCCCGAGTACGGGTTGGCGGATTCGGCGAGGAAGAGGTCGACCATGCGTTGCAGTACGGCGGGGTCGGCCGGGTGCACGATCGCGGTCGCCCAGTCCGTGTCGATCAACACGATCCGCCCACCGGGACGCAGTACCCGCGCCATGTCCGCGACAGCGCCCGCCGGATCGGCCACGTGCTGAAGCACCCGCTCACACCGCACCACGTCCACAGACCCCGCCCCAAGCGGCAAAGCCCCCGCAAACCCGTCAACAAACTCCACCCCAGCCAAACCGCCGTCTGCCTCAGCACCACGAACAGCGCCGGCTCCGGGGACTGCCTCGGCCCCGCCAACCACCTCGGCTCCACGAACCGTCCCGGGGCCGCGACCAGCCCCACCTCCGCCAACCGGCCCGGCCCAAGGCCCTGCCTCGGCTCCGTCAAGCGCTTCGGCTCGGCGGGTTGCTTCGGCTCGGAGGGCTGGGCTTGGTTCTATGCCCAGTGCTCGGCCGGTGGGGCCGACCAGCTTCGCGAGCTCGACGACGTCCTCGCCCGTACCCGAGCCGACATCGATCGCGGTCTCGCCGATGGTCGGGGCCAACTGCTCGAGTGCCCACCGCCTCAAGGTCTGTACGGCGGGCTGCTGCGCCATCTGATCCAGGATCATGGTCAGCTTCGCGAGATCCTGCGCCTCGACATCCGCGAGCTTGAAACTTCCCCGTGAAAGCCCGAACTCGGACTCGTCCGTCTCCGTCATCCCACTCCCCCTTCGATGGGATCGAGCGTAGCGCCGGACGAGTCCGAGCCGGCCCTGTCAGTTCGGCGGCTCCGTGGGCGACGGTTCCCAGTCGTCGTCAGGCATGCGGAGGATCGCCCACCCCACCGCGGCGAACCCGACTGCCTGGAGCCCCCAGCCGACGAGGTCGAGCGTGTGGCTGACCACGACGACCGCGGCGACGAAGTGGATCGGCTGCGAGATCGCGGTCGCGACCGCCGCCCACCGCGGCACCAACTGCGAGCGCCACATCGCGATCCCGAGCAGAATCGTGCCGATCACGTGCCCGAGCACGAACGCGAAAGCAGCTGCACCCATCGAACCGTGCGTAGCCTCCGCAGCCCGGGTGATCGCGTCGGGATCCAGCCCCGCCGTCCCGGCCGACCAGATGAAGATGTCGCTGGACGCCGTCCACGGAAGCGCCAGATACCCCGGTACGACGAGCAGCAACGCGACCGCGGTCAACCACGGCGCCCGTCGCCGGGTGACCCGCCCGACGAAGTATGCACCGGGCACCAGTGTCAGGATCCCGATGAATCCGAGCCACAGCACGAGCGAACCGCGATCGAGATTGTCGACAATCTTATTGGTGACTGTCGCCGCATCGTCCGTGGTGTCGTACGGCAGCAGGTACCGCAGCAGCGCGATCGCGGCCGGCCCGATCGGCAGGACGATCGCCGCGAACCACCGCGACACCGCCCGTACGTCGGCGCCCGTCGTACGCGTCATCGTCTGAGTCATCGCACACCGCCCTGCACGAACTCCGAGCCCTGCTCCGCCGGCACTCGGGCGGGCAGCAGGACCGCAACGACCCCGAAGATGGTCGCCGCCACCCCGACTCCCGCGGCCGCGACGGCTGGTGCGGGTACGCCGGAGGCGAAGAACGCCGGCACCGCGAGGAGCGCCGACGCGAGCCGCAGCGTGATGAGCGGCGCCAACGGCCACCGCTTCCCCCGCCACGCGATCCCGATCAGCACCAGGCTGAGGAGACCGACGACGGCCGCACCGACGGCGATCTCCATCGGCGGATGCTCCCCGTCCGTCAGCACCGGCGTCAGTACGTCGACGACCGACACCAGTGCGAGGACGATCAAGCCGGCCTTGTTCAACCTGGACAAACTGCTCTTGCTGGACATGCTTTCCCCTCTCTTTGCCCAGCACTGTCCGCCACCCGGCCGGCGGGGCACCTGGGCGTGCGCTCCCTCGGATCCGGGCGATCCCCCGACCGGCCCGGGAACGCGTTCCCGAGACGCCGGGACACTTCCGGGCGCACACTTCCGGTATGAAGGCCTCACAGCATCCGACCCGCCGGCGCCTGGCGGGCGGGCTCGGCGCGTTCGTCGTCGCGGAGGTGATCGCGGCGTTGATCCTCGCGGCCGTCGTGGGCTGGGGCTGGCAGATCCTGCTCGAGGCCTTCGTGGTGACCAACGGGTTGATGGGGCTCACGTTCGGCCTGTGCGGTGCCGTGATCGCCTGGCACCGGCCGGGCAATCCGATCGGCTGGCTCTTCATCGCCGACGGGATCGGGCACGCCACCACCGCCGTCGCCACGCCCATCAGCCAACTGATGGTCGAGGCCGACGCGCCCCTGGTCGCTCAGCGCCTCGTCGTCACGCTGTCGATGGCGGCCTGGCCGTGGTCGATCGGCCTCTTCCTGCCGCTCGCGCTCCTGCTGTTCCCGACCGGCCGCCTGCTCTCGCCCCGCTGGCGCTGGGCGGCGATCGGCATCATCGCCACCTCGCCGCTGTTCGTCCTCGAGATGACCGCCGAAGGCACCGCGCCCGGCGAGAACCTCCCGCCCGGCTACCTGAAGATCTCGTCGTACGACGCCCTCGCACCACTGTGGACGATCACCGAACTCCGCAACCTGGTCGCACTGGCACTCGCCATCACCTGCCTGACGATCCGCTACCGCCGGGCCGACGAAATGGGCCGTCGGCAACTCCTGTGGTTGCTGCTGGCATCTGTCATCGCGGTCCTGTTCGTCACGCCGTGGACGTTCGTCGCCGGCACCCCGATCCTCGTCCTGCTGGCGATCCCGCTGATCCCGGTGGCCGTCGCGGTCGCGATCGTGCGCTACCAACTCCTCGACATCAGGCTCGTCGTGTCGCGCGCACTGACCTGGGCGCTGCTGTCGTTGGTTGCCGTCGGCTCCTATGCGGCGCTGGCCGCGATCCTGGGTTCACTGATCTCCTCGCAGGTCGGGCGGTCCGCCGCGATCACGGTCCTGGTCGCGCTGATCATCGCGCCGATCCTGCCCCGCCTGCAGCGACTCGTCGACCGAGCCTTGTACGGCGACCGCCGCGACCCCGCCCTGGTCGCCTCCCGCGTCGGCCGGCAACTGTCCGCCGGACCCGGTCCCGGCGGCTTCGGTGGCGACCTTCCCGGCGTCGTCGCCGCCATCCGATCCGCGCTCCGCTTCCCGTACGTCGGTCTGATTGTCGACAATACGATTGTCGCCGCGGACGGTACGCCACCGGTCGACGTCGTACCGCTGGACCTCGAGTACGGCGGAAGCGCGGTCGGCTCGTTGCACGTCGGCTTGCGATCCGGCGAGTCCGAGTTGTCGTCGACCGATCGCAGTGTGATCGGGCTGGTCGCCGTACCGCTGGCCGTTGCTGTGCACGCGACGCGCTTGTCGGACGAGCTGCAGTCGTCCCGGGAGAAGCTGGTGTCGGCGCGCGAGGAGGAACGGCGTCGCCTCCGCCGTGATCTGCACGACGGACTCGGGCCGACGCTGACGGGGGTCGCGTTCACCGCCGACGCGGCCGCGAATCTGGTCGACACCGACGCCGACCGGGCACGCGAACTGCTCAGCACCTTGCGCAGCGACACCCGGCTGGCGATCGCCGACGTACGACGACTTGTCGACGATCTGCGGCCGCCGGCCTTGGACGAACTCGGGCTCGTCGGAGCTCTGCGCCAACGCGCCGATCAGCTGTCGTTCCGGGCCGACGGGACGTCGATCCAGGTGGAGGTGGCGGCGGACGGGCTGCCTGCTCTGCCGGCGGCCCTCGAGGTGGCGGCGTACCGGATCGCGACCGAGGCGCTCACGAACATCGTCAGGCACTCGCACGCGACGTACGCCGTACTGGCGTTGCGTTGTGGGGACGATCTCGAGGTCGAGGTGACCGACGACGGACCGCCGAACGGCGCGTGGCGGCCGGGCGTCGGCCTGCACGCGATGCGCGAACGCGCCGCCGAACTCGGCGGCCAGTTCGAGGCCGGCCCGTCACCGACTGGCGGCGTGGTCCGAGCCACTTTCCCCTTGGAACGTCGATGATCGGCTGCTCCAGGGGTGGAGACTGGTCCGGGAGCGGGCTGGTGATTCGTGCGGACGGTTGGGAGGGCGGATGATTCGGGTGGTGTTGGCGGACGATCATCCGGTGGTCCGGGCCGGGTTGTCGGCTCTGCTCACGTCGTTGCCCGGGATCGAGGTCGTGGGCGTCGCGGCGACCGGGCGGGAGGCGGTTCGCGAGGTGATCACGTCGCGCCCGGACGTCGCCGTACTCGATCTGCAGATGCCCGACCTCGACGGGTTCGCCGCGACCCGTGAGTTGGCGCGGTCCGCGCCGGACGTCGCCGTACTCGTGCTGACGATGTTCGAGGACGACGACTCGGTGTTCGCCGCGATGCGCGCCGGGGCTCGCGGGTACCTGGTCAAGGGCGCCGAGCAGGACGAGATCGCCCGCGCCATCCGCGCCGTCGCCGCCGGCGAGGCGATCTTCGGCCCCGGCGTCGCCCGCCGCGTGCTGAGCTTCTTCTCCGCCCCGCCACCGGCAGCGGACCCGTTCCCCGAGCTCACCACGCGCGAGCGCGAGATCCTCGACCTGCTCGCCGCCGGCCTCTCCAACGCCGCCATCGCCCACCGCCTCGACCTGGCGGCCAAGACCGTCGCCAACAACGTGTCGACGATCTTCACCAAACTCGGCATCGCCGACCGAGCCACCGCCATCATCCAGGCCCGCAACGCCGGCCTGGGAGGCGCCGACTCGACCTGACCCCATCCACCACTCGATCACGGCCCCTCAGCGCACCGACCACAGCTTCAGCGCAGCACGCCGGTGAGTGGGTCGTACCGAAGCACCAGGGCGCGGCTCTCGGACCGGTTCTGCAAGCCGTGCACCGTCGTCGTCAGCACGCCGTACTTGACCCGGTCCGTGGCGGCGATCCGCAGCCATGGCTGATCGCCGCGCAGCACGGTGACCTCGTCGACCAGGGAGCCGTCGCGGCCGGCGGCGATCGCATAGCGTTGCCCGTCGGCAGGCTCGATGTCGAGGCCGCCGTCCTCCCGAATGGTGAAGGTCACCACGAGCTGCCCCCTGCCGTCGTTCGCGGCACCGATGAAGTCGTACACCGGCGCGGGATCCCCGACGTAGTGCTTGAGCCGGCCGAGCCCAGTGACATCCATCCCGTTGTAGAACGTGCGTCCGTTGGCATCGAGCCAGAAGTGCGGGTTGTGCGTCGGCGCCGAGAAGTTGGCACCTGAGTTGTAGGAGATGTGCCAGTGCGGCGGGTTGTCGGCATGCAACGTGTTGTTGGTCTCGAACCCCATCAGCACGAACCGATGCCCCTTCGCGGCGGCGTGAGCCACCATGCCCGAGTCACGCCAGATGATGTGCGCGGCCATCAGTTGATGGATGACCGACCGGACCTGTCCGGCCGGCCACGGCACGCCGGTCCACGGGCCGGCAGCCCGGTCCGCATCGTTGTGCTCGATCCGAAAGTTCATACCCGGCGAGATGTCAGGCTGGGACCACACCTGGATGGTGGGCTGGTTCGCGTCGATGGTCGGCTGGTTCACCGGGAGCATGAAAGCGACCTTGCCGCCTGACCGGTCGGGGTGCAGGTCAAGTCTGGATTCCTGATGAACCACCGCCCGCACCGACACGCCCGGCCATCGGACCTGCACCTCTATTCCCTGGTCGGACCACGGGCCCCGAACGAAGGCGTAGTACTCCGACCGGCTGGCCACCGAGTACCGCTCACCCGGCACGAACTCGTACCCGTCGGGAAGGAGTATCTCCGGCACGCTCGGCTCACCGGGCCGAAACCGGACGATCCGAAACGCCGCATAGCCCAACTGCTGTGCCGTCGCCACACCGGGAACAGCGAGGGCCACACCCGTTGCCGCCGCTCCGGCAAGAAGCCCACGGCGGGTTATCGATTCGGACATCGCACCGGCCTTCGTCGAAGTTTCGCTGGCCTCGGCATCCTAGGGTTCGGATCACACGACGCACCATCATCCTGGTGAACACCGGCGAAAGGCTCTCCCACCAGATCCGTGACTCGAGCCCCGGCTGTTGGTCTCAATCGTCGATCGCGCGGAGGTAGCGGTTGCCGATGGTTCTGAGGTGCTGGACGAGTTCGGGTGGGTTGTCGACGTGGAAGTCGAGGCCGAGCATGCCGATGTAGACGGCAACGATCTCGAGCGAGTCGGCGCCGGTGACGAGCACGCTGGTGTTCTCGTCGACGGACTCGACCACGCCGACGGCGGCGTGGATCCGCGACAGCACCTCCTGCGCCGGCGCGAACACCGTGATCCGGGCATGAACCTTCCACCCCGTCGTCGCGACGTCTCGCAGTACGAAATCCGTATAGTCGTCACCTGGCATCGGCCGTGGCTTGTACCGGCGACCTGTTGCCATCCGCAACGACATCCAGTCGACCCGGTAGGTGTGCCAGGCACCGGACTCGTCGCGCGCGACCAGGTACCAGTACCGCTGCCAGCTCACCAATCGGTACGGCTCCACCAGGATCGGCAGGTCGGAGGCGCTGCCCGACCCGGGACCGCGGATCGGCGTTCCGACGGGTACCGAGTAGTCGAAGCGCAGGTAGTGCTCGTCCCGGATGCAGGCCGCGACCGCGGTCAGCACCGCCGGGTCGATCTCGGGATCCGGCACGTTGGAGCCGGTGTTGTCCGGACCCTTCTCCATCGTGCTGTGGATCGCGTTCACCTGCCGCCGGAGCCGATGCGGCAGCACCTGCTCCAACTTGGTCAAGGCCCGCGCACTGCTCTCCGCCATCCCGACCACACCGGCGCCGGTCCGCAGCCCGACGGCGACCGCGACCGCTTCCTCGTCGTCCAGCAGCAGCGGCGGCAGCTTGGCGCCGACTCCGAGCTGGTAGTGCCCGGCGGGCCCGCGCGTCGCGTCGACCGGATACCCGAGTTCGCGTAGCCGGTCGACGTCGTTGCGGATGGTCCGCGTGGTGACCTCGAGCCGCTCGGCGAGCTCCGATCCGGTCCATGCCGGGCGGGACTGGAGCAACGCGAGCAGGCTCAGCAGCCGCGAGGAAGTCTCCAGCACAAGTGATCTCCTAAATAGGAATCTACTGTTCCTATACGGATTCTACGGTGAAGCCATGAGCACACACGAGAGCATCCGGCCCTTCACCGTCGACATCGCCCAGGCCGACCTGGACGATCTGCTCGTCCGCCTCGCGCGGACGCGGCTGCCCGAGCCCGCTCCCGGCGACGACTGGGACTACGGCACTCCGAACCACTACCTCCGCGACATGGTCGACCACTGGCAGAACGGCTTCGACTGGCGCGAGCAGGAAGCGCGGATGAACGAGTTCCCGCACTACCTGACCGAGATCGACGGCCAGACCGTCCACTTCCTGCACGTGCCGTCGAAGGTCGAGAACGCGACCCCGCTGCTCCTCGTCCACTCCTACCCCGGCTCGTACGTCGACTTCCTCGACCTGATCGGCCCGCTGACCGATCCGGTCGCGTACGGCGGCGCCGCCGAGGACGCGTTCTCGGTCGTCGTACCGTCGATCCCGGGCTTCGGGTTCAGCACTCCGCTCAACGACCGCGGCTGGACGATGGCCCGGGTCGCCCGGACCTTCGACACCCTGATGCGCCGGCTCGGCTACTCGTCGTACGGCAGCCACGGCTCGGACGCCGGCGCGATGGTCTCGCGGGAGCTCGGGCTGCTGAACCCGGACGGCTTCCTCGGCCTGCACGTGCTGCAATTGTTCTCCTTCCCGTCCGGCGACCCCGCCGAGTTCGAGAAGTTCACGCCGGCCGACTACGCGGCGCTGGAGCACCTGCAGTGGTTCCAGTCGGTCGGCGGGTACAACCAGATCAACGCGACCCGTCCGCAGACCGTTGCCGTCGGCATCTCCGACTCCCCTGTCGGCCAGCTCGCCTGGAACGAACTGTTCAACAGCTTTGGCAACGGCACCAGCCTGGTCACCCGCGACCAGATCCTGACCGAGGTCTCGCTGTACTGGTTCACCAACACGTCCGCCGCGGCCGGCCGCTACCACTTCGAGGAGGCGCACTCGGGCGCCGAACCGACGCAGAACCACGCGCGCACCGGGGTCGCCGTGTTCGCCGACGACTTCAAGACGATCCGCCCGCTCGCCGAGCGGGACAACACCAACATCGTCCACTGGTCGACGTTCGACAAGGGCGGTCACTACGCCTCGCTCGAGCGCCCCGAGGAACTCGCCACCGACCTGCGCACCTTCTTCCGCACCGCGTAGCCAATCCCTTCACCGCGGGAAGCCCGGAGCGCCGATGCGCTCCGGGCTCCTGGGCTCCGCCCAGCGGGAGGGACGTCAGGGCAGAGCCTCTCCGCGATCCCGATCGCGCAGGACGGTGCGGATACACAGCGCCCGGGGGGAAGCGCGGTACCGACCTCTGTCTCAGAGACCACCGGCACAGGCAGGTCGAGAGGCGGAGCAGTGCGCGGGCTTGTGTCAGCACGCACGCCCGGGCTTGTGAGGTCCCCCTTGGTGAGCCGTCCCCCCGTCGGCCACATTGCCAAATAGTGCTCTCGACGCTACGCCCGCACCACCCACTCCACAACGGCTCACGGCGTCACCGTTTGACTGCACGACCACAGCCCCGGTTCGAACGATCGGCCGCCTGCGCCGCGCCCGTTCGCGGTCTCGCCCAGCTAGTCGAGCGTCGTACGCCGACTGCCGCTCCTGCCGATGGCCTGGCGACTCGCCGCCTACTGCCACCTCGAGGGAAACGCGCTGAGGCTCCGCCGGCCGAACGTCGCCTATTGCTCCCTCGAGAGCGACGCACTCAGGCTGACTTACTGCCCCCTCAAGAGAAACGCACTGAGCTTCTGCCGGTCGAACGTCGGCTTGTCCACCTCGATCGACTCGTCGCCGAGGGTCAGCCGCACCGTCCCCGGCCCGTGCCGCCGGCAGATCCACCGCTTCAGTACGTCGACCAACGCCGGCACCTCCACCCCGTTCAAGGCCACCGCCAACTCCGGCCGATCCCCCACCCCCGCCTGAGTCATGAACTCCTGCTCAGCCAACTCCCGCCGAACCTCCCGAACAGCCTTGACCCCCTGGGCCGCCCCCAAATCCCCCACCACCCGAACCTCAACCCACCGCCCTTCACCCATCCCCTCAGGCTACTCAAATTCCCCTGTGGATAACTCCCACGCCACCCAGCCCCACACTCCTAAGCTGTCCGTATGGACGACGAAACCGAGCACCTCCTGCCCAGCGGCGAGCGCGTGTGGGTACTGACCACCGCTGCAGCTTCGAAGCACCTGTCCAACCTTCTCGCCCTCTTCCGCTCAGGCGAGACCGAGCCACTGATCTACGGCGACGCCGGCCAGCCCGAGGGCGTCGTCATTCCGTTCGAGGTCTGGCGCGCGCTCGTCGAGACCGCCATCGACGAGGAAGGCTTCGACTCCAGCTACTCGGTCCTCCGCCACCGCCTCAAGAACCCGTCCGGCCCTTCGGTCCCCATCGAGCAGGTAGCCGAAGAGCTCGGCCTGGACCTCAGCCAACCACTCGACGACTCCGACCGTCCCAAGCCGCAATGACGCAGTACCGCCTTCTCGTGCACCGGAAGGTCCTGCAACAACTTGCCGTGCTCAGGCGAGCCGCGGCGACGCAATCCCCAGGCGGTCTCCGAGACCGCGAGCTCCGTGCTCTGGAGACAGGCCTCCGTGCTCTCGCGCATGGCCAGGAAGACTTCGTCGAGGGTAAGCGACTCGGCTACAGGGACTACGACTTGAGCGACTGCGCGGAGATCAAGCTCGCGGTCATCCCGGAAAGCCGAGGCAATCACGAGCTGGGACCATCCCATCGCATGCTCTACCGCGAGTTCGAGCCCGAGGACGGCGGCCTCCCGTATCGCGAGGTCATCGCCTTCGAACCTCGCATGAACGACCGCCCGTTCGACGTCGCCGCCGCCCGTCTCGGCCGCGGCCGCGGCGTCAAGATCCAGAAACTCAACTCAGCGACTGCCACCTCGACTGCCGCCCCGTTGCGTCAGCCACTTCCACCGGACCTGCGCAAGGCGCTCGCTGCAGCCTCCGACGTTGCTCATCCTTCCGGGGCACTTCAGCCGCGTCCGCCTACTTCGCCGACGCGCGCTGGTCCGACTCGCGACGGTCCACCAGGTCGGGAGTTATGAGCGTCGGCTGAACCGTGTGGGCCTTGCCATCGTTCAAAGGGGTGTGACGACGGTCACATCCGTACCTCGGTGAGGGAGGAACAGATGGCGGCAAGAAGAGCACGACTAGCTGCGGCGGCGATCGCGGTCGGGGTGGTGGCCACCGCTTCCGGCAGTGTGGCGACGGCGGGCCGTGACGACGCGGGAAGCTCGCCCAGCACGGTGCGCGAACGTCTGTCCGGCTACGAGGAGGACCCGGCCCCGATCTCAACGAACGGCTCGGGTCAGTTCCAGGCCCGGATCGACGACCGGAACAAGCAGATCACCTGGCGGCTCAGCTACACCAGCCTGGAAGGCGTGGTCTCACAGGCACATATCCACTTCGGCGGGAAGGCGCAGAGCGGCGGCATCAGCGTGTTCCTCTGCACCAACCTGGGCAACGGCCCCGCCGGCACTCAAGCATGCCCCGCGGCGCCGGCGACCGTGACCGGCACGATCCGAGCCGCCGACGTTGTCGGCCCGGTGTCGCAGAGCCTGCTTGCCGGCCAGTACGACGACTTCGTCAAGGCGATCCGCAACGGGACGACGTACGTCAACGTCCACACCGACCGCTTCCCAGCGGGCGAGATCCGCGGCCAACTCGACCACCACCACTGAGCCGGCACGGCGACCTGCTGCGAGACGCGTAGCCGCGGGGCGACCTGCTGCGCGGCGAGGATGGCGTGGGGGATCAAGGGCGGGCGACCGCGGTCCGCCCTTGGTCGGCCTTGCCCGCCGCCCGGTGGTACCTGTCGCCGACCTCTCTTACTGCCTGGGCGAGCTCCGGCGCATCGAGTACTTCGAACTCCGCATCCAGCAACCCCAACCACAACGCCAACTGATGCGGATCGTCCGACCCCATCTCGACGATGCACGCGCCATCGTCGACCACCTCGGGCTCGATCGGGATCGGCATCCGATTCTTCACGTACTCCGCCGACACGAACACCTTCACCCGGGCCCGGTACTGCCACGACGCCGTACCGACAGAACGCCGTACGAACTCCGCCACGTCCTCCTCAGGCAACTCCCTCGGCGTGAACCGCGGCCCGTTAGGCACCTTCAACCGCATCCGATCAACCCGAAACGTCCGCCACCCCTGCCGCCCCCGATCCCACCCCACCAGGTACCACCGCCGCCCCCAAGCCACCAACCGATGAGGCTCCACAACGCGCGGGGCTTGCGGCTCCTCAACCTCCTCCGAACCTTCCCTCGGGTGATCGGTCCCGTCCGCCCGGCTCCCCCACACGCCACCCGCCGACCCGCCGTCGTACTCGAACCGCAACGCCTCCCGATCCCGCACCGCAGCCGCAATCGCCGTCAGGACCTCGGCATCAACCCGCCCCTCACTCCCACCGACCGCAACCGTCGCCCCCGCCAACGCCCGCACCCGATGCCGCAACCGCGATGGCAGCACCTGCTCCAGCTTCACCAACGCCCGTACGGACGTCTCCTCGATCCCCGCAATCCCACCCGCAGCCGCCGAACGCAACCCCACCGCAACAGCCACCGCCTCGTCGTCATCCAGCAACAACGGCGGCAACACCCCACCAGCCCCCAACCGATACCCACCAGCAACCCCCGGCCGAGCCTCCACCGGATACCCCAACCCCCGCAACCGCTCCACATCCGTCCGAAGCGTCCGAGTAGAAACTCCCAACCGCCCAGCCAGCTCCCGCCCCGCCCACTCCCCCCGCACCTGCAACAACCCCAACAACCGCAACAACCTGGTAGACGTCTCCAACATCCCGCCATACTCCCACCCACCGCGGCGGGAACACTTCCGCGATAGCCAGGGGTTTTCGTCCACCCGACAATCTCGCGATACCCGACTTCGCCGCACCAGTCCGCGTCAGCATCAGGCCTGAACGCGACCCCCGATGCTGTCCAGCCAGGCCCGGACCTTGCCGACATCGGTGTAGCCGTGGGATCGCAGAGCTTCGACTATGTCTCGACCGCAGACGAGCGCGATCGGATGACCATCAGTTCGTACCTCCGCATAGACCTGCGTGTGAAAGTACGACGTCGTGACGAACGCTCCGAACTGGCGATGCCGGATCCGGGAGATCAGTCGAGCGACTTCGCGTACACCAACGGAGTTGTCGACGGAGTAGCACTTAGCCTCGAGAGCGAAGTCGATCCTGATCGGGTCCGCCGTAGGTCCGAGGATGTACTCGCCGACCGCGTCTCGCCCGCCGTCTCGACTCGGCTGGGTCACGTCGCACCGCCCTGTAGCTGGAGCGATCAGCCGCCACAACTGAACAGCCGCAACCTCGAAGTCGTGCTCTCGGTCGCGGTAATACTCGCGGATTTCCTGAAGGATCGCTCGACCTTCGGGATCGCCCGGAAGTTGCTGAGCCTTGCTCCGCGTGATGGTCGTCGGGGGCGCCAGCATCGGGGTGAAGACCCGGTTTTCCACCCACGCCTTCCAGACCGCAGGGCAATATCTACTATCACTGGCATTCCCATCGAGGACGTCATCGATCCATGCCCGGGAGATGCGGCCGGCATCTAGAACCGTGAAATGCGCCCGATAGTTCTGGAATCGGAGACCGCGCGTCGTGCGCCAGATCGCAACTAGATCATCATCGCTTGTCGTCGCCTCGGCACCGGGCACCAGCAGGCCTCGAAAGATGATGCTCCGTCCCGGGAAGGCCTTTTCGAACAACAGGAAGGGCGGAACTTGGCGCCGCTCGACCGGGGTGCCGTGGCTTAGCTCGAAAACGTTCCTCAGGAGCAGGTTGCCGCCTCGCTGCGTGTCGTGCAACTCGCGTCCGGGCCTGCGGTTGTCACCGTAGTAGGTGAAGACACCGGTCTGAGTATCCAAGACGTCAGGCCAGTCAACCTCAGCAGCCGTCGCGTAGAGCGCTACGACTCGTACAGTTCCCGCCCGCGGCGATCCCTTGTACCGAAATCCACCCTGGTTGCCAACGGGCAACAATCGCGCGAGCGGGTCATCGGCAACCGTACCGTTCGTCCCGCCCTCATACAGTCCATCCACGACCAGATCGGCCCTCTCGAGGCCAGCGAACGGCACCACCGCGCTCAGACTCACCCAGGCAGGCTAGCTCTCCTGCTGATCAATCGGTCGCTAGCGCCGCCGCAGCGAGTTGTGAGTAATTCGCTGTCACCGGACCGACACTCCGCCTGTTGGGCACACCTTCCGCGCCAGGGTCTATCGTCACCCGAGTGCGCGACGATCAACTGCCAGACATGCCTGTGCCTGAACCAGAGTCGGATCCTCAGCGGGACATGGTCGTAGAAGCCTTCAAAGCGGCGGATCCGGATGGCAAGCGCGCAGGCGCAGTCTTCAGGGCCACCTACGATCAACTGTACGACGGGCAGCACACTGGGCGGTTTCGGTGGGATCAGCTGTTTAAGACGGAGAAGACGCACTATGGGACGCTGCTAGAGATCAACTTGCGGCGGGAGTTTGACGACGTCATCGATGACACCGCCGAGGGCCGGCCGCTTGACTACCTGATCTGCGGACATGACGTCGACTGCAAGTTCTCTCAAAGCTTCGGCGGGTGGATGCTGCCGCCAGAGTGCTTCGGGCATCTCTTGCTGGTTGCCTGGGCTAACGACCAGCGTGGGACTTGGAGTCTCGGTGTTGTCAGAGCGTCTGATGCTAATCGGCGAGTCAGCGTCAACCGGGATGGGAAGACGCAGCTCAGCGCCAAGGGACGTGAGCAGATCGCATGGTTGCAGCTGGAAGCCGACCTGCCGCCGAACGTCTTGCTCGGCCTGCCGCCGACCACGCTTGCGCAGGTGCTTGCTCCCCGGTCTGGACAGGCTCGTGTAACTGAGCTGCTGAGACGAGTGACCGAAAAGCGGATCGGGCGGAACACGATCGCTACGCTGGCGCAGCAGGACGACTATATGGCGAGACTGAGGGACAACGGCAACGGAGCGCGGACGACCCTGAGGCAGGAGGGTTACCTCATCCCGGGCGGAGACTACGAGGCACATCGATCCGTTGCCCGACGCCTCGGCGTCGTCGTGCCTGAGCCAGGTGAGGTCGTAAGCTTCAAAGTCGTACCGTCAGAGGAGCACGCCCCTTGGAGCGTGGAGCTCGATGGGCGTCACTGGCGGCTAGCACGCGACGAAGACGAGATTGTGCTTCCTGCACCCAAACTTCCGGACGTCCGGAAGCCGAAGAAGCAGGGCGCAAGTGGAACGGGGATGTTGACGGAGAGCGCTCCGATCGAGTCCGAGGTGTAGCTGCGAATGACAAGGCGTCAGGCGACCGAAGGGGCTAGTGGAGACGCTCGCCGGCCCCGCTTGGTCAACGAGGTGCTGGACACGCCCACGAGCGCGGGCAGGTCACGGAACATGCAGGCCATTCGCCGGGTGAATACGAAACCCGAGATTCGGCTGCGGTCTGCGCTACACAGGGACGGGCACCGCTTCCGCAAAGACATGGTGGTGCAGACTTCGTCGCGGCGAGTGCGGCCGGACATTGTCTTCACCGCCCGGAAGATCGCCGTCTTCGTCGACGGATGTTTCTGGCACTGCTGTCCAGAACACGGGCGTCAACCCTCGGTGAACTCCAGATACTGGTCCCCCAAGCTTGCGCGAAACGTCGAGCGGGACCGCCTGGCTGATGCTGCACTTCAGGATGATGGCTGGACTGTGGTTCGCATCTGGGAGCACGAGTCACTTGAGACTGCCGTGCGTCTGGTCAAGCAAGCCCTGCAGACCAAGGTTGCTTAACTAACCTTCGAGCGCTTCTGAGCAAGATATTCGTGCCGGACATGGTCATCTTGTCCTATGAACGCCCGGAATCCACCAAGCTTGAAGGCTAGCTCGTTGGACCTCGATGGCTTGACGTTCATGTCGAAGTCACGCATCAAGTGCTTGAGCCGGAGGTCGATCTCCTCACGGGTGAGGACGCCGTCGATCTCCTGGAAGATCTGGTCAATCGTGAGGGGTCTATCAGCTGCCCGCAGGACTCTGTACACAGCGTCGTGAGTGACAGCTTCGCTTTGAAGCCGCGGCTCACCCACATGATTCAGCGCCGCGACGATGCGCTGGCCAATAGCCTCAGCAACTGGCGGCGGGAAGGCGTTGCCCACCTGGCGGTATCGGGAAGTCTTGCGCCCGGCGAAACGCCAGTTCCAGTCATCACGCCACCCCTGCAACCTGGCGACCATCTCAACGGTCAGCTTCGGGTTGAAATGTTCTGGCGTACCGGCCGGTGGAGGAGCATCGGCGACGCCGAGCCCATCGACGCCTAGCTCCGCCCAGGCACGCTTGGCGCGAGTCGGTCCGAGGTCAGCACCACCATGCTTCTTTGAACCGCCAACGATGGTAGGAGCGATCTTGTTGGCCCGCCTCGACCAGTGCTCGGCGTGCTCCCAGCCGTTTGAGCGCATCAGGTCGACCAGTTCCTCCCCTACCGTCCGCTGGACTGGGGTTGTTTCGGGCCAGCTGAAGTAGGGCGCATCCTCAGCGCTCAACGCAACGAGGACGAAACGCGGCCGCAACTGCGGAACGTTGAAGTCCGACGCCTGAAGCAGGCGCCAGTCGGCGACGTAACCGAGCTCACTAAGCCGATCCAGGACATGCTGGCGATAGGCCGAGAAACGCGGCGCGGATAACCCACGCACATTCTCGAGCATCAGCGCCCTCGGACGCATCAGTCCGCAGAGCTCAACTGCCCAAGCGAACAGATCCCGCTCATCCTTCGCACCCAGCTGCTTGCCGGCGATCGAGAACGGTGGGCACGGTACACCACCCGCGAGCAAGTCGATTCCGGTGAAATCCGCCGGGTTCCATACGGCTGTGTCCGCGACGTCGCCGACCCGGACGTCCCACTCGGGCCGGTTGAGCTTGAGCGTCTCGGCTGCCATGGCATCCAGCTCGACAGCTAGTGCATGCTCAAATCCTGCGCGTTCGAGGCCTAAAGCCTGACCGCCCGCTCCCGCGCAGATCTCCACTACTCGCAGCTGGGTCATCAAGCCTCCCCGGAAGTCGAACATTTGTTCGAGTGTAGAAATCGTCACGTTCCAGAGTCAAATCCGGCCACCAGCCGGGGGGTGACTCCAGAGCAAGTCGCTGAGCAGACGTCACCCGGTCACCATCTCGTCTAGTCATGGCGTGGCACATGCCGACGGCTCTCACTCTTCCGGGGACCGATGAAGCAGAGCCTAGCGCCTGCCTGCGCGCCAATCGGGGACGCCCGCCGTCGCTCCCTCGACTACTTTCCGCATGTGCTCAGAGACTCGCGTCGTCACCCCGCACAGAAGACTCAGTGCGGTCCGCACCTAGCCCAGCGACCCGGTCAGAAGCTGAGGTGATCGGACTGAGCTGATCTTTCTGTTGGAAGTGTCGGAAACGGCGAGCGAGGGTGGGGGTATGGAATTTAGTCAGCTTGGGCGTACGGGACTGAAGGTTAGTCGGGTTGTGTTGGGGACTA
Organism: Kribbella sp. CA-247076; assembly: GCF_050942445.1. Taxonomy (NCBI): domain Bacteria; kingdom Bacillati; phylum Actinomycetota; class Actinomycetes; order Propionibacteriales; family Kribbellaceae; genus Kribbella; species Kribbella sp. CA-247076. The sequence continues at coordinate 4,961,560 of NZ_CP192051.1, forward strand.
TGAACTTCGGTCCTCATACCGAGGTGGGGGATGCGCACGCGATCATGGATGCGGCGCACGAGAAGGGGGTGAACTTCTTCGATACGGCGAACGGGTACGGGCGGGCGATCTACCCGGGGCGGACGGAGGAGATCATCGGGGAGTGGTTCGCCAAGGATCCGGGGAACCGGGAGAAGACGGTGCTGGCGACCAAGGTGTACGGCGACATGGGACAGGAGTGGCCGAACACGAGCAAGTTGTCGGCGCTCAACATCCGCCGGTCGCTCGACGCCAGCCTGAAGCGGTTGCGGACGGACTACGTGGATCTGTACCAGTTCCACCACGTGGACCGGGCGACGCCGTGGGACGAGATCTGGCAGGCGCTGGAGGTCGCCGTACAGCAGGGCAAGGTGCTGTACGCCGGATCGAGCAACTTCGCGGGGTGGCACATCGCGCAGGCGCAGGAGGCGGCGGCGCGGCGGAATTACCTGGGCCTGGTCAGCGAGCAGTCGCTGTACAACCTGATCCAGCGTGACGTCGAGCGGGAGTTGCTGCCGGCGGCGGAGGCCTACGGGCTGGGCGTGATCCCCTGGTCGCCGCTGCACGGCGGTCTGCTGGGTGGTGTCATCCGCAAGGAGAGCCAGGGCGTACGGCGGCTCGAGGGACGCTCGAAGGAGGCGCTCGAGACGCTGCGGCCGCAGATCGAGCAGTACGAGGCGTTCTCGGACGAGCTCGGCCACGAGCCTGGCGAGCTCGCGCTGGCGTGGCTGCTGCACCAGCCGGCCGTGACCGGCCCGATCGTCGGGCCGCGGACGATGGAGCAGCTGGACTCGGCGGTGCGCGCGGTCGACATCAAGCTGGACGAGAAGGCGCTCGCCAAGCTGGACGAGATCTTCCCCGGGTACAAGACCGCTCCCGAGGACTACGCCTGGTAGCTCGACTCGATCGAGTCGAGGAACAGCCTGACGATGTCGCGGGCGTCCGTACGGCGCCAGGCGACGGCCAACGCCGCCGGGGCGAGGTCGGGGACCGGGCGGAACGTCAGGCCTGGGCGTTTATAGAGGTGGGCGTTGCCCTCGGCGATGAGGGCGACGCCCACTCCTGCGTTGACGAGTTCGAGAACCTCGTCGGCGGCGGTGGCTTCGGCGCCGATGACGGGTGGATGTACGCCGCGGGCGTCGGAAGCGAGCCAGAAGTCGCGGAGCGGGCCGGCTGCGGCGGGCAGGGCGACGAAGGGTTCGTCGAGTAGATCCGAGAAGGCGAGCTCGGCGCGGTCGGCGAGGCGGTGCCCGGCGGGGAGGGCGACCCACCTCGGTTCGCGGACGAGGACGCGCCATGCGAGGTCGTCCGACGGGATCGGCAGCCAGACGAACGCGACGTCGCTGCCACCGTCGGCCAGGCCCGCGGTCGGATCGCCCCAGCCGACCAGTCTTAGGGAGACCGTCCAACCGGGCGCACGGGAGCGGAAGCGTTGGACGGCAGGTCCTTGGAGGTCGCGGCCGACAGCCGTTTGCATGCCGACGACGAGCTGGTTCGGGTGCGCGAGCGCACGCGCCTCGGCGTACCCGCGGTCCCAGGTCTCGAGGATCGAGCGGGCCACGGGGAGCAATGAGCTGCCCTGGGCCGTGAGGGCGAGACCGCGCGGCCGGCGGACGAACAGGTCGAAGCCGAGGCGGCGTTCGAGCGCTCGCAGTTGCTTGGACAGCGCTGGTTGCGAGACGAACAGGCGCGCGGCCGCGGCGGTCACGGTCAGTTCGTCGGCGGCAGCGACGAAGTACCGCAGTTCCCGGAGGTGGGCGTCCATAGCCAATGGTTATACCAACAGGTCTTGGACGCGGTGGGGGCCGCGCGTCGAGGCTGCCGGTATGACGACGACACTTCGCAGGCTCGGTGAGCTCGACGTTCCGGCGATCGGGTTCGGAGCGATGGTCCTCTCCCCCGGCATGTACGGCGAGATCGACGACGACCGCGCGGTCGCGGCGATCCAGGCCGCGGTCGGGGCCGGCGGGACGTTCATCGACACCAGTGACGCGTACGGCGAGGGCGGGCACAACGAGCGGGTGGTCGGGCGGGCGATCCGGGGCCGGCGTGACGAGGTCACGGTGGCGACCAAGTTCGGGCTCGCGGTTCCGGACGGTGCCGAGGCGCATCCGTTGAAGGTCGGGTACGCGTTCGAGGAGCTGCTCGTGAACGCGGAGCCGAAGTACGTCCGCGGGTATGCGGAGAGCAGTCTTCGCAACCTCGGCACGGACGTGATCGATCTGTACTACCTCCACTTCCCGGACCCGCAGGTGCCGATCGAGGAGTCGGTCGGGGCGATGGCGGAGCTCGTTGCTGATGGCAAGGTTCGGCAGCTCGGCGTGTGCAACGTGACGCCGGACGAGTTGCGGCGGGCGCATGGGGTGCACCCGATGGCCGCCGTACAGACCGAGTGGTCGATGTGGCGGCCGGTGGATCCGGAGCTGCTCGAGGTGGCGCGGGAGCTCGGCGTCGGCGTCGTACCTTGGAGTCCGCTGGGGGCCGGATTCCTGACCGGATCCGTGCGGGAGCTCGACGCCGACGACTTCCGGAACAACGCGCCGCGCTTCAAGAACCTGGAGGCGAACAACGCGTCGTACGCCGCCCTGCAGGCGCTCGCGGCGGATCTCGGAATCACCCGGAGTCAGCTCGCGCTGGCGTGGTTACTGCACCAGGATCCGGCGGTCGTGCCGATTCCGGGAAGCCGTACGCCGGCGCACATCGAGGAGAACCTGGCCGCCGCGGAGATCACGCTGCATCCGGACACGCTCGCCCGGATCGACACCGTGCTCGCCCGGCTGAAGCCCGTCGGGGGCACGCTGCTGTAGACGTCCGTCAACTGTGGACGGCTGTGGTGGGGAGCATGCCGATGAGGGCGTCGGCGGCCAGGGAGGCTGCCGGGGTGGTGGGTACGGCGACCGAGACCTGCCACGAGGACGCGGAGCCGGGCGTGAGCGGGACGGTGACGTGGTCGCCTCGCTTGGCGGCGATGCGTTCGGGGACGAGGGCGACGCCGAGGTTGTGGGACACGAGGGCGAGGAGCGTGTGGACGTCGTTCACCTCGATCGTCACCGGGTGGGCGACGCCGGCGTCCGCGAAGGCCCGGTCGGAGATGGCGCGGGCGCCCCAGGTCGGGTCGAAGTCGACGAAGGACTCGCCGGCGAGGTCGTCGAGCGAGACCGCGGTGGCCGAGGCGAGGCGGTGGTCGGGGGCGCAGACGAGGACCATCGACTCCCGCGACAGCGGGCGCAGGTCGAGGCCGTCGACCGGGTCGCCGGCCGTCGCTACGAACGCGACGTCGAGGCGGCCGGAGGCGAGTTCGTCGAGCATCGGGGTCGAGCCACCCTGACGTACCTCGATCTCCACGCCGGGATAGGCGGAGCGGAACTTGGCGAGCAGCGCGGGTACGTCGACCACGCCGAGGCACTGCTCCAGGCCGACGGTGAGGTGCCCGCGCAGGAGGCCTTGCACGGCGGCGACCGCGTCCTTGGCGGCTTCGGCGGCGGCGAGTGCACGGCGACCTTCGCATAGGAGAGCGCGGCCGGCCTCGGTTAGCTCGACGCTGCGGGTGTTGCGGACGAAGAGCGAGGCGCGGAGCTCACGTTCCAGCGCGCGGATCGAGGCGGACAGACCCGACTGCGAGATCGACATCGCCTCGGCGGCCCGGGTGAAGTGCTTCTGCTCGGCCACCGCCACAAAGTGTTCCAAGTGCCTCAGCTCCATGACTAAGAACTGTAGTCGATCAGCACAATCCGATTCTCCTGTCTCATCGCTCAGGGTCGCCGTACGCGCGCACCGAGGCGATCGGTAGGGTGGCGGTATGGCGGATGAGTTTCGGGTTGTGGTCGAGCTCGGTAGTGACGAGCACGGGTTGACGTTCTGGGAGCGGTTGCGCGCGCTGGATCTGGACGACGACGCGCGCAAGCGGCTCGGGAGCCAGGTGACCGTGACCCGGGACGGGAACCGGATGCTGCTGTACACGGACTCGCTCGAGGACGCCCAGGAGGCCGAGCGGACCGTCCGCGAGCTGGTTGCCGACGACAACCTGCAGGCGGAGTACTCCGTGACCCGGTGGAACCCGGCCGAGCAGGAGTGGACCGACCCGAGCGTCCCGGTCGGCGAGCACGACGCCGCCAGCGACGCGGCGAAGAACGCCGACATGGAGGTCCCGGACCCGCGCTACGTCGTGGTCCAGGCGTACAAGCCGGAGTTCCTGCGGGACCTCGGTTTGTAATCCCGGAGACCTCAGCCACACGTCGGTTCGTCGGCGCTGACGTCCGCGGCCTGTCGCCGTACCCGGACGGCCTGTCGCCGTACCCGGACGGCCTGTCGCCGTACCCGGACGGCCTGACGGTCACGGCCGGGAGTGTGGTCGGCAACGGTTCGGTGACGGGTGGGGAACGGCGGGGTGGGGGAACCCCTTGGACCACTAGTGTCGGCGTTTCGTTGCAGGCCTGGGCGGCGTGGTTCTGCGACTCTGACAATCTGAGGAGAGGGGAACCCGTGTCTCGTCGACGTGGTCTCGTGGCCGGTGCGGTCGTGCTGTCGTTCGTGCTGGTCGGCTGTTCCGACGTGGCCGCGAGTGAGTCCGACACACCGTCGTCCGAGAGTACGCCGTCCGCCACCACCCCCTCCGGTACGCCGACCACCACGCCGACGTCCTCCCCCAGCCCGACGGCCACCACGCCGACCCCGACCCCGACGGCGACCAAGCCGAAGCCCAGGGTGAAGCAGACGCCGCAGTACTACGCGCTCCGCGTCGAAGGGCAACTCGACAAACTCGGGTACCCGGTCGGCGACGTCGACGGGGACATCACCGCGCGGTCGAAGCAGGCGTTGTGCGCGTGGCGCGAGACGCACGGGATGACGGTCAGCCGCAAGGGCCTCACGCTGGCCGACGCGTACTCGGTGCTCAACGCAACCAGGCGGCCGACGCCGACGCGCTCCCCCGGGATCTACGTGAACAAGACCTGCCAGATCGCGTACCAGATCGTCGGCAAGGCATACAAGCGGATCGTCTGGGTCTCGACCGGCGCCCCCGGCTACGAGACCCCGAACCGCACCGGCAAGGTCTGGCGCAAGTGGGCCGGCGCGCACGAGAGCAGCCTCTACCCCGAGGCCTACATGTACGACTCGCTCTACTTCCTCCGCGACCGCCCCGGCATCGCCCTGCACGGCTCCCGCGTCAACTCCCTGGTCAAGACGTACCCCGCCAGCCACCGCTGCGTCCGCGTCACCCGCCCCGAAATCACCCAGATCTTCAAAGAAACCCCCATCGGCACCAAGGTCCAGGTCTACGGCGACTACTGACCGGCCCCCCGTGCGCGGGATTCTTCTCGTCGCGCTGGCGTTCACCCTGACCGCCTGCGACGCAGCTCCAGCACCAACGAGCGCGCCGACGAGGTCCGCGGTCACGGCGGCCACGGTCACGACGTCCGCGGTCACGGTGCTTCCCGAGGCGAAAGCCTTGCAGGCCGCTCTGACGATGCAGGACCTGCCGGCGAACTGGATCGGGGACGCCTCGGTGGATCCAAATGCCGGTGACGCGCCCGCTGCCGGCGACTATGTGCCGTCGAAGTGCCGAACCCTGCGTCATGCGATGCACGACCTGGGCAAGCCGCAAACGGCCGTCAGCGCACAGTTCAACGGTCCGGGAGCGTCATCGTCCGAGAAGATTCGATCGTGGCCGACGGGGCGCGAGGCATTGCTCCAGACCGTCACCGAGGTCTTGCCTTCCTGCGCCACCTTCACCATGACGCCGGTCGGGGAGAGTAGTCCGGTCAGCGTCACCGCCCGGCAGTTGTCGGTCCCGGGTCTCTCCGACGGTGTTGCCGTTCGGTTCGAGATCCGCTCGGGGACCACGTGGGTTCAGCACCGGGCGTACGCCGTACGAGGCGGAACCGTGCTCGAACTGGCAGCTGACCAGCTGTCCGACGCCGACTTCGTTCGGCTGACGGGCAAGGCGGTCGCGAAGCTGGACGCAGTCGTCCGATAGCGCCCTAGTGGTGCTTGTCGGTGCGGGTCAGGTGGAGGCTGGGGCTTGGCTCGTGGGGGTTCTTGGGGAGGGTGGTGAGGAGGTCGGGGAGGTTGAAGGTTTCGAAGAGGGTCAGGTCGAAGAAGGCGATGGCGTGGATGATGCCGGTCGCGGTCAGGGTGAGGACCTGGAGTTGGAAGGCTCGGTGGAGGTTGTCGGTCGGGTCGCGCATGTAGACCGCGAAGCCGGGTTGGCCGTTGGCCTTGATCGGGACGAGGATCTGATCGCCGGCCTCCTTGGCGGGGCAGTGCGTGGAGATGAGCCGGCCGATGGAGCGGGCGCCGCGGAACCAGGAGGTGAACGGCGGCATCTCCCAGATCGTGTCGTCGGTGAAGAAGCCGGTGATGGCCGGTACGTCGTAGTCCTCGAAGGCGGCGCGGTAGGCGGCGAGGAGCTGGGGATCGGGCTCCGGGTGGATCCGGGGTGACAGGTGGAGCCGGTCGAGGTGGACGGGGCCGACGAGGTCGATGATGCGGTCGAGGGGCCAGCCTTCGAGGTCGTGGAGGAGAAGGGCGGCGCGCTCGGGGGCGGGTAGGCGCTGGAGTGCCGCGACGTAGTCGAGGCCGAGGGGGCGGTCATCGGCGAGTTCGTCGGGGATCGGCTCGAGCCAGAGCACCTCCGGCCTCTGCCGAAGCTTGCCCTCGGGATCATCACTGGCGGCGACCAGATCGGTCGGCAGAGCGCGGCCGGTGGAGCGGGCCAGGCAGGCTGTGGTGGCGGTTGCCAGGCTGTCGGACCGGACGGCTACCTGCTGGGCTTCGCTGATCGAGCCGAGCATGCGGTAGCAGTGTGGGACCAGCCCGCGCGGCGTCGCGTGGGCCGAGAGCTCGTCGAGACGATCCGCCATGGTCAGCAACCTCGGCCACAAGCTACACCGGACCCGCGGAGTGCGTCAGGGGTTCGGCCACTCCCGGCGCTCGGTGTCCAGGTACGCCGCCAGCGCGAGCGCCTTCAGGTCCTGGTGATGCGGTACGGCGACCTGCGCCCCGATCGGGAGCCCCGACGACGACCAGCCGACGTTGACCGTGGTCGCCGGATGCTGGGACATGTTGTACGGCACGGTGAACGCGATGTGCTCGAACGGCCTGGACGGGTCGTCCGTCGGGTACGCCAGCTCCGCCGGGAACGCCGTGATCGGGGCGACCGGCGACAGGATCACGTCGTACGACCGGAAAACGGCCCCGACAGCCGAGGCCATCGCACCCATCTGGCTGTACCCGTGGAAGACGTCGAACCCGGACAGCTCACCAGCCGTCGAGACCCACTCCCGGATCTGCGGCAGCACCTTGGCCCGCCGCTCCTCGGGCAGCGCGGCGATGTCGGCGGCCGACCGCACCCGCCAGAAGCTGTCCAACCCGTCCAGCATCCCGCGAGTGATGATCGGCTCGATCGGCTCGACGATCGCATCACCCTTCTCGAGTACGGCGGCCGCCGACGACACGGCCGCGCTCACCTCAGGGTCGACCGGCAGCCCGACGCCCGCGTCGAGCAACAGGGCCACGCGCAGGCCGGCCACCTCCGCACCGAAGTTGTCGGAAGCAGGCGGAAGCGAGGTGTGGTCGCGCGGGTCGTAGCCGGAGATCACCGTCAACGCCAGCGCCGCGTCGGCCGCCGTCCGCGTGAGGGGACCGATCGCTCGACCCGGGTACGGGTTGCCCACCGCGACGCGGCCGTGCGTGGGCTTGAGGCCGACGACGCCACACCAGCCGGCGGGCAGCCGGATCGAGCCGCCGATGTCCGTGCCGAGGTGCACCGGGCCGTACCCGGCCGCCGCGGCCGCCGCCGCTCCCGCGCTCGACCCACCGGCCGTCTTCGACAGATCCCACGGGTTCCGGGTCAGCGGATGGAACGTCGACACGCCCGACGAGAGCATCCCGTACTCCGGCATCGTCGTCTTGCAGACAATCACCGCACCCGCCTCCCGCAGCCGGGCCGCGGCCGGCGCGTCCTCGGTCGCCGGGACGAGTTTCGTCGCCGCCGTACCCTGGGGCACCGGAGTGCCGCGGGTGGCGATGTTCTCCTTGACCGTCGCCGGTACGCCGTCCAACGCCCGGGCCGAGCCGGAACGCCAGCGACCCTCGGAGTCCCGAGCCGCGACCCGGGCGGCGGATGGATCCAGCGCGTACGTCGCGCAGAGACGCGGCTCGAGCTCCTCGATCCGGGCGAGCACGTCCTCGAGCACCTCGACGGGTGAGAGTGAGCCATCGCGATAGTTGGCCAGCAACTCGGTCGCGGTCAGGTCGGCGAGGCTCATCCGGGCTCCAATCGAGTCAGTTCGGTGGGTCGAAGCGGCCGTCGACCGCGGTCCAGCCGCCGTCGACCGCGAGGACGCTCCCGGTGACGAAGCTGGCGGCGTCCGACGCGAGGTAGACGACCGCTCCGGCGAGTTCCTCCGGCCGGGCCCAGCGTCCGAGCGCGCCCTTCTGCGCGTAGGCGTCGTACCAGGCCTGGTTCGCCTTGATCTGTTCGGTGAGCGGGGTCTCGACCACGCCGGGCGCGATCGCGTTCGCCCGGACGCCGTTCGGTCCGAGCTCGGCGGCCGCGGTCCGGAGCATCTGCACGAGGCCGGCCTTCGTCGCCGCGTACACCGACTGCCCGGGCTCGACAGTCGTACCGCGGATCGAGCTGAACCCGATAATGCTGCCGCTCCCCCGCTCGGCCATGTTCTTGCCGAAGGCCCGGATCAGCTGGAACGACGCCCGCAGGTTGAGCGACACCACCCGGTCGAACTCCTCGCCGGTGTAGTCGAGCATCCGCTTCCGCACATTGGTCGCAGCGGTGAAGACGAGTACGTCGACGTCCCCGAGCTCGCCGGCAGCCCGGGTGATCGCCTCGTCGTCGAGCACATCCAGCTCGTACGCCGTCAGCCCGGAACCAAGGCTGACCGTCTGGCGAGCGGCGGCCAGATCGCGGTCCGCACACGTGACGCGGGCCCCGTGGGCTGCCAGTGCGAGGGCGCTCGCGCGACCGATGCCGCTGCCGGCGCCGACGACCAGCGCGTGCTTGCCGTCGAGGCGGAAGAGACTGCCATAGTCCGTCATGACGTCCTCGGGCGGATGATCGCCATCCGGGTGGTGGTGAGCTCCTCGATCGCGAACCGCGGTCCCTCACGACCGATGCCGGAGTCCTTGACGCCGCCGTACGGCATGACGTCGGAGCGGAATCCTGGTACTTCGTTGACCACGACCCCGCCGACCTCTAGCCGGTCGACCGCCGTGAAGGCCGTGTCGAGCGAGGACGTGAAGACGCTGGCGTGCAGGCCGTATCTAGAGGCGTTGACCGTGTCGAAGGCGGTCTCGATATCGGGCACCGACCGGACCGCGATCACCGGCCCGAAGATCTCCTCGTCCCACACCAACTGCCCCGACGCCACCTCGGTCAGCACCGTCGGCCCGAGCAACTCGCCGTCCTTCGAGTACGCAAGCTTCGCGCCGGACGCGACCGACGCATCGACCCATTCACGCACGCGAGCCGTCGACTTCGGATCGATCAACGCGGACACCCGCGTCTCCGGGGAGCGTGGATCGCCGACCACGACCGACGGAAGCCGCTCGGACAGCTTGTCCAGCAGCGCGGCATGCACGGACTGCACCACGACGACTCGTTGAACCGAGATGCAGGCCTGTCCGGAGGCGTAGTACCCGCCCCGGATGATCGCGTCCGCCGCCGCGTCCAGGTCTGCATCGGCCGCGACGACGAGGGCCGAGTTCGAGCCCAGCTCCAGCAGCACCTTGGTCGGCGCCGCGTCCCGGGCGATCTGGTGACCGACCGCGGCCGAGCCGGTAAACGACACCGCGCCGATCCGGCGGTCCGTGGTCAGCACGGCACCGACGTCCGCTCCCCCGGTCACCAGTTGTACGGCGGACGCCGGACCGCCGGCCTCGACCAGTGCTTCCCGCATCAGATGCACGAGCCACAACGTCGCCAGCGGAGTCTGCGGAGCCGGCTTGACGATCACCGGACACCCGGCGGCCAGCGCCGGCGCGATCTTGTGCGCGGCCAACAGCAACGGATAGTTGAATCCGGTGATCCCGACGACGACTCCGATTGGCTTCCGCACCCAGAAGCCGACCAGACCGTCACCACTCGGCAACAGGTCCAGCGGCACAGTCTCGCCGTGGAGCCGCGCGACCTCCTCGGCCGACGTCTCCAGCGTGAGCAGTGTCCGATCGACCTCGACCCGGCAGTCGACGAGGGGCTTCCCGGTCTCCAACACGAGCAGGTCGACGAACGCATCCCGCTCGGCCGCGATCGTCGCATGCACGCTCTGCAAGGCCTTCCGGCGTACGTACGACGGCAGCCGGCCGACCACCTCGCGTACGGCGAGCGCGTGGTCGAGGGCCTGTCGGGCCAGCTCCACGTCCCCGACCGGCGCGTCCGTCACCGTCGTCCCGTCGTACGGGAAGATCACCGGCTCGGTGGACGGTGCGTCGACCCAGGTCTCTCCGATCGGCAGGCCGGCTGGGTACTTCATCCGGGTTCTCCCTTCGCAGCGAGGAGGTCGGTCGTGGTCGCTCCGGCCAGCGCCCGGTGGAGCGTGGGGATGGCCGAGACGAGGCGTTGCGTGTAGGGGTGCTGCGGCGCGGCGTACACGTCGCCGGTGAAGCCGGTCTCGACGATCTGGCCGGCGTTCATCACGGCGACCCGGTCGCAGACGTGCTTGACCACGGACAGGTCGTGCGAGACGAACACGAGCGTGAGGTTCAGCTCGTCGACGAGGTCAGAGATCAGGTTCAGCACCTGGGCGCGGACCGAGACGTCGAGCGCGCTGACCGGCTCGTCCGCGATCAGGATGCGCGGCCGCGGGGCGAGCGCGCGGGCGATCGAGATGCGCTGGCGTTGACCGCCGGAGAACTGGTGCGGGTAGCGATCGCCTGCGTCGGCGGACAGTCCGACGGCCTCGAGCAGCTCGCGGACGCGCGCGCCGGAGGCCGGATGTCCTTGGACGACGAGGGGTTCGGCGATGATGTCACGGACCCGCATCCGCGGATCGAGGGAGCTCATCGGGTCCTGGAAGACGAGCTGGAGGTTCTCGCGGAGGAACCGCAGCCGCCGTTCCGGCAACCGGGTGATGTCGGTGCCCTCGACAACGACCTGGCCGGAGGTCGCGTGGTCGAGGGCCGCGATGATCCGCAGCAGCGTCGACTTGCCGCAGCCGGACTCGCCGACGATGCCGAACCGCTCGCCGGCCTTGACCTCGAGGTTCACGCCGCGCAGCGCGTGTACGACGGGCGCCGGGCGAGTGAGCGAGGTCCGCGGCCGGGTGTAGTTGCGGACGACGTCGATCACCTTGATCGCAGGAGTCGTGTCAGCCATGGACACCCTCCGCGGGATGGTGACAAGCGAACCCGGTCGCCTCTGACCCGGTCCACGGCGGTGTGGTCGCGCAGACCTCGGTCGCGTGCCGGCAGCGCGTACGGAACACACACCCGGAGGGGAACTGACCGGCCGGCGGCACGTTCCCCGGGATCGTCGTCAGCCGCCGATCGGCCGTCTCGAGATCCGACGCGGCGAGCAGCCCCTCGGTGTACCGGTGCCGGGGACGCGTGAACACCTCACCGACCGGCCCGGACTCGACCACGCGGCCGCCGTACATCACCAGGACGCGCTCGCACACGGTCGCGACCACGGCGAGGTCATGGGTGATGAAGAGCAGAGCGGCCTCCCGGGCGACGACACCCTGGACGATGAGGTCGAGGACGAGCGCCTGCACGGTGACGTCCAGCGCGGTCGTCGGCTCGTCGCAGATGAGCAGGGCGGGATCGTTGGCGAGGGCAAGCGCCAGGACGACTCGTTGCCGTTGGCCACCGGACAGCTGGTGCGGGTACGCGCGCATCGACTCGGTCGGCAGCTGGACCCGTTCCAGCAGCTCGACCGCCGCGGCCCGGGCGGCGCCACGACCGGCCCGCGTCCGGTGGATGAGCATGGCTTCCGCGATCTGGTCGCCGATCCGCATCGTCGGGTTGAGCGCGGTCATCGGCTCCTGGAAGACCATCGCCAACTGCCGGCCGCGGACCCGCGACATCCGGCGTTCGTCCGCGCCGATCAACTCGTGGTCGACTCCCGTCAGCCGCACCGATCCGGTGGCGATCACGTCCTCGGGCAACAGACCGAGCACGCCCAGAGCCGTCAGCGACTTCCCGGATCCGGACTCGCCGATCAGCCCGACCCGCTCCCCCGGCCCGACCGTCAGGTCGACGTCGGACACGAGTGTCGTGTCCCTGACCGTCACGCTCAGCCCGCGAACCGTCAGTACGTCGCTCGTCCGCACGCCCACGTCCGTCACCACCTCGGCCGGCGGTCCTCCAGTCACCGCGTTCATCGGCGGTCCTCCAGCTTCGGGTCGAACCGGTCGCGGAGCCCGTCGCCGAGCAGGTTGAACCCGAGGACGGCGATCGCGATCGCCACCCCCGGGAAGATCGCCAGCCGCGGCGCGCTGAACAGGAACTCCTGGCTCTCCTGCAGCATCCGTCCCCACGACGGGGTCGGCGGCGGCGTACCGTACCCGAGGAACGACAGCGCCGCCTCGGCCAGGACCGCGATCGCGAACGAGACCGAGGCCTGCACGGTGATCAGGCTGCTCACGTTCGGCAGCACGTGCCGGATGGCGATCGGGAACGGCTGCCGCCCGGCGGCCCGGGCCGCGAGCACGTACTCGGTCCGCATCACCTGCAACGCCCCGCTCCGGATCACCCGCGCGAAGCTCGGCACCGACGCGATCCCGATCGCGATCATCGCCGTCATCGTGCTCGCCCCGAACACCGCGCCGAACATGATCGCCAGCAGCAACGCCGGGAACGCGAGCAGCAGGTCGTTCGTCCGCATGATCAGCTCGGCCGGCCACCGGCGCGCCATCGCCGCCAGGATCCCCAGCGGAACGCCGATCGCCGCGGCCACCCCGACCGCGACCACGCCGACGAACAGCGTGGTCCGCGACCCGACCATGATCTGGCTGAGCACGTCCCGGCCGAACTTGTCGGTCCCGAACCAGTGGTCCCAGGACGGCTTGGCCAGCCGGCCCGCCGGGTCCACGAGCGTGGCGTCGTACGGCGTCCAGACGAACGAGACGAGCGCCATCACGACGATCAGCCCCACGATCAGGCCGCCGACGATCAGGCTCGGATTCAGCCGCCTCATCGTGACCCCACCCGGAGCCGCGGGTCCAGGGCGACGTACAGGAGGTCGACGAGGAAGTTGACCACGAGGACGGCGACCACGAGGACCATCACTACGTCCTGGACGAGGAGCAGGTCGCGGTTCGAGACGCCGTCCAGGAGCAGGCTGCCGAGGCCGGGGATGACGAAGACCCGCTCCACGACGACCGCGCCGATCAGCAGGGTCGCGAGCTGGAGTCCGAGCACGGTCACCACGGGAACGGCCGCGTTACGGATCCCGTGCCGCCACAGCGCCGGGAACGGCCGAAGCCCCTTGGCCCGCGCAGTCCGTAGATAGTCCTCCCGCAGTACGTCGAGCACCGCGCTCCGCACGTAGCGCGTGAGGACAGCGCCCTGCACCAGACCGAGCGACAAGGCGGGCAGGATCAACTGCCGGACGAACATCCCGGGATCCTGCGCGGGCGGTGTCCACCCGTTCGCCGGCAGCCAGCCGAGCTTCACCGCGAACAGCATGATCAGCAGGATCCCCGCGAGGAACGCCGGTACGGCGACGCCCAGCTGGGAGAGCGCGGACAGCGCGAGCCCCGAGACCTTCCGGTGCCGCGCGGCCATCACCGTGCCGGCCGGCGCGGCGACCACGAGCGCGATCACCATCCCGGCGACCACCAGCCACAACGTCACCTGGAACCGGTCGAAGATCTGCGGCCCGATCTCGGCCTTTGACACGTACGACGTGCCGAAGTCGCCGCGCAGCAGTCCGCCGAGCCAGTCGACGTACTGCGTCGGCAGCGGCCGGTCGAGTCCGAACTGCCGGCGCAACTCCGCGACCGCCTCGTCGGACGCGTTCACGCCGAGCGCGACCCGGGCGGGGTCACCCGGGAGCACCGCCATGAACGCGAACACCAGCACCGAGCTCACCGCAAGGCTGACCAAGAGCACGGCGGTACGCTCGATCAGGCGGAGAATCATCGGCGGTCCCTCAACGGGCGAGCCGGGTCAGGTCGAAGTTCTCGGTGATCGCGTTCTGCGGCAGGCCCTTCAGGTTCTTGTCCGCGACCATCAGGTTCGGCAGCAGGAAGAGCCAGTCGCCGGCCGCCTGCTCGGAGATCCGCCGCGCCGCCTTCTTCATGTTGTCGACCTGCGCGGCCTCGTCACCGGCGTCGGCCGCGGCCAGCAGTTGCTGCAGGGTCGGGTCGTCGTACCGGGTGTAGTACTTCGCGTTGAAGACCGCGCCCAGGTCGCGCGGCTCGACGTGCGCGATGATCGACATGTCGTAGTCGGCGTTCTTGAAGACGGTGGTCAGCCACTGCGCCGGGAACTCCTGCTGGTCGATCGCGACCTTCAGCCCGGCCTGCTCCAACTGGCTCTTCACGACCTGACCGCAGGAGACGGCGTACGGCAGGGTCGGCAGCCGCAGGCGCAGCGTCTTGCCCGCCGCACCCGATGCCTGCAGCAACGACTTCGCCTTGGCCAGGTCGTACGGCGCGACCCCGGTCAGGTCCTCGGACCACGGGTCGGTCGGCGGGACCATGCTGCCGATCAACTTGCCGCGACCGGCGAAACACGTGTCCAGCAAGGCCTTGTGGTCGATCGCGTGCCGGATGCCCTGCCGGGTCCGGATGTCCTTGAACAGCGGCAACGAGTTGTTGAACGACAGCAGCACCTCGCCGTTCGTCGTCCCCTCGATCACCTGGTACTTGTCGTTGCTGGTGAACTGGCTCAGCGCCTCGGGCGCCTGCACAGTGCCGATCACGTTGATGGTCCCGGTCAGCAGCGCGTTGTTCAGCGCGGTCGGGTCCTTGAAGTACTTCAGCGTGATCTGGTTGAAGAACGGCTTCGTGCCCCAGTAGTTCTCGTTGCGCTCGAGCACGATCGAGTCGCCGCGGTTCCACTTCGCGAACCTGAACGGCCCGGTGCCGACCGGAGCGGTGGCGAGCGCGCTGACCCCGGTCTCGGAGAACATCGCCCCGATCCGCGTCGTCATCCGGAACAGCCAGCCGTTGCTGGGCTTGGTCAGCGTCACCTGCAACTGCGTCGGCGACAGCGCCTTGGCCTCCTGTACGACGTCCATCGCCGACTTCAGCGAGACCGTCCAGGCCGACTTCACCCGGTTGATGCTGAACACCGCGTCGGCCGCGGTGAACGGCTTGTCGTTGGTGAACTTCGCGTTGTCCACCAGGTCGAACGTGTACGTCTTGCGGTCCGGCGAGACGGTCCACGACTTCGCCAGCGACGGCACGATCTTGCCGGAGTCGTCCTGCTTGACCAGGCTCTCGTACACGTTGCCGAGCAGGGCCTGCGGGATCGCGGCACCGTCGGTGGTGGTGAAGTCCAGGCTGGCCGGCTCGGCGACCAGGCCGACCGACAAGGACTGGTCCCCTCCGGGTGAGCTGCCGGGCGACGTACTCGAACCGGCCGAGCAGGCGGTCAGGGCCAGCAGGGCGACAGAGGCGACAACGGCGACCACTCGGCCCTGATACGACGACTTCACGCGAACTCCTCCAGTGCTGCCGGCAGTTTCCTCGCCGCATTCTGGCGATCCGACCGGAGCCCGCCGGGCGGGCCACGCCGGGCCGGCGACTTCGCCGTCCAGCTGTGACTGGTCCGACCAGTGGACTAGGTGTCAGTGGGCCACTAGGTTTGTCGCTGCGCAGGGGTCTGTCAAGCGATGGAGGTGCTCCGGAATGACCAGAGGTCCGCGGTTCCAGCCGGTGCAGCCCGTCCGCGCGTACCAGCGGATCGTCGAGCAGGTCGAGGAGGCCCTCGCCCGCGGCGAGCTCGTGCCCGGCCAGCGGCTGCCGAGCGAGCGCGAGCTGGTCGCGCAGTTCGAGGTCAGCCGGTCGACCGTGCGCGAGGCCCTGCGGGTGCTCGAGAGCAACGGCGTCGTCCGGTCCCGCCCGGGCGATCCGAACGGGCCCGAGATCCTGCCGTTCTCGCAGTCCGCCCTGCGCAAGCAGATGGTCCGGCTGGCGCGGGTCGACGAGCTGACGCTGAGCGAGCTGATCGGCTTCCGGATGATCATGGACGGCGCCGCGATCCAGGTCTGCTCCCGGCTGCGCACGCCGGAGCAGCTCGCCGAGCTGGAGGAGACGCTGGTCGCCATGCGGGCCGCGATCGACGTCGACTTCGAGGCGTTCAGCGAGGCCGACCTCGCCTTCCACGACATGATCGCGCAGATCAGCCGGAACTCGCTGATCCAGACCTGCAACGAGGTCGTCCGCGGCGTCGTCCTCAGCCTGATCTCGGACAAGATCGCGCACGCCCGCAACAGCCGCGCGCTGATGCTCGAGTCGCTGCAGCACCACGCCGAGGTGGTCGACGCGATCCGCGCCGGCGACGGTCATGCGGCCGCCCGGATCGCCCGGCAGAACATGTACGACTACTACGCCGGCTATGTCCCCGGCCCGGAGCGGGAGACCCTGCGCGCACTGATCGAGGACTGAGGCAACTTTCCCGGCCGGGTGCTCTTCCGTTTCTGCCGCGGCGGGGATTCTCGTGTCATGCTGACGTGATCGGTTCACTGCAGTGGGGGGGCACCGCGTGAGCAAACCAGCGATTCTCAGCGTCGACGACGACCCGATGGTCTCGGCGGCCATCTCCCGCGACCTGCGCCGGCGGTACGGCGACGACTACCTCGTCGTCAAGGCGACGTCGGGCGCCCAGGCCCTGGCCGCACTGACCAAACTCGCGTTGCGTAACCAGCCGGTCGCGTTGATCGCCACCGACCAGCGGATGCCGGGCATGACCGGGATCGAACTGCTCGGCCGCGCCCGCGAGCACGCACCGACCGCGAAGTACCTGCTGCTCACCGCGTACGCCGACACCGACGTCGCGATCCGCGCGATCAACGACATCGGGCTGGACTACTACCTGCTCAAGCCGTGGGACCCGCCGGAGGACCAGCTGTTCCCGGTCGTCGACGACCTGCTCGGCGACTGGCGGCACGCCAATCCCGAGCACACCTCCGACGTCCGCGTGGTCGGCAACCGCTGGTCCGACCGGGCGCACGACATCAAGACCTTCCTCGCCCGCAACCACGTGCCCTACCGCTGGTACGACGTCGAGCGCGACGCCGAAGGTCAACGGCTGCGCGACCTGGCCGGTGCCGCCGACAACGATCTGCCGCTGGTGCTGGTCCCCGAGGGCGACACCCTCCGCGCGCCGTCCGCGATCGATCTCGCGTCCGCGCTCGGCCTCCGGACCCGCGCCGAGCAGCCGCTGTACGACGTCTGCATCGTCGGCGGTGGACCGGCCGGGCTGGCGGCCGGCGTCTACGCGGCCTCCGAAGGACTGAGCACGGTGATCGTCGAGCGGGAGGCGCCCGGCGGCCAGGCGGGGTCGAGCGCGGCGATCGAGAACTACCTCGGATTCCCGCGTGGGCTCACCGGGTCGGACCTCGCGGCCCGCGCGGTCGCGCAGGCGTCCCGGTTCGGCGCGGAGATGGTGCTCGCCCGCGGTGTCGTCGGACTCGAGTCCCGCGGACCGGTGCACGCCGTACTGCTCGAAGGTTCCGGCGAGATCGAGGCGCGCGCGGTGATCATCGCGACCGGCGTCTCCTACCGGAGCCTCGAGGTCGACGGCCTCGGCGGCCTGACCGGCCGCGGCGTGTACTACGGCGCCACGGCCAGCGAGGCGAGTCAGTGCCAGGGCGACGAGGTGTACATCGTGGGCGCGGCCAACTCCGCCGGGCAGGCGGCGCTGAACCTCGCGCGGTACGCCAAGCGCGTCGTGCTGCTGGTCCGCGGCGACACGTTGACCACCTCCATGTCGCGCTACCTGGTCGACAAGATCACCGCGGCCCCGAACGTCGAGGTGCGCTGCCGGACCGAGGTCGTGGGGTGTCGCGGTGACGGCCACCTCGAGGCGCTGACGCTCGCCGACCGGGACTCCGGACGGACCGAGGAGGTGCCGGCGAGCTGGCTGTTCGTCTTCGTCGGCGCGTCACCGCGGACCGACTGGCTCGGGCAGTCGGTCGTCCGGGACGGCAAGGGGTTCGTCGTCACCGGCCCGGAGCTGGTCGCCGCGGATCGCTGGGCGCTTCCGCGGCCGCCGTACGCACTGGAGACCAGCGTCCCCGGGGTGTTCGCGGCCGGCGACGTACGGCTCGACTCGATGAAACGGGTCGCGTCGGCCGTCGGTGAGGGCGCGATGTCGGTCTACCTCGTCCACCGCTTCCTTGCGACCGTCTGATGAACACCGAGGAACTGCGCGGGATCGCGCTCTTCGCCGGACTGACCGACGAACAACTCGGCGAGCTGATCGACGGCAGCACCGAGGTCCGGATCGAGCCGGGGGTCGTCCTCTTCCACGAAGGTGAGCCGGCCGACTACTGGTGGGTGCTGGTCGAGGGCGCCATCGCGCTGCATCGCCAGATCGGGCGCGAGGACACCGTGATGGGCAAGATCGACGTTCCGGGGCGGTGGGCCGGTGGGTTCCGGGCCTGGGACGAGCACGGCGTCTACCTCGCCACCGGCCGCGGGATCGCCGAAGGACGGGTAGTGCGGGTGCCGGCCGACGTACTGCGGGAGCGGATCGACGCGTGGTTCCCGCTGGGCGGGCACCTGATCAAGGGTGTGTACGGGACCGCTCGCGCGATCGAGTCGACCGCTCGGCAGCGGGACGCGCTGATCACGCTGGGAACGCTGGCGGCCGGGTTGGCGCACGAGATCAACAACCCCGCGGCTGCGGCTGCCCGCTCGGTTAGCGCGCTCGACACGGCGTGCGCCTCGTTGTTGTCGGCCCTGCGCCGGCTCGCGGAGGGTGAGGTCACGGCCGCGCAGTTCAGTGCGCTGGACTCGCTGCGGTTGGAACTCGGCGCGGGTACGGCGGCGCCGGATCCGGTCGACCTGGCCGACGCCGAGAACACCATCTCGGAGTGGCTCGACCGGCACGACGTCGAGAACGACTGGCTGATCGCGCCGCCGCTCGCCGCGGCCGGGGCGTCGACCGAGTGGTGCGAACGCGCCGCGGACGTGCTCGGCGACGCGTTGGAGCCCGGGCTCGAATGGGTCGCGAGCACGCTGGCGGCCACCACGTTGTTGGGTGAGGTGAAGGAGTCGACCCGGCGGATCTCCGAGCTCGTGGCCGCGGTCCGCTCGTACTCACAACTGGACCGCGGCTCGATCCAGACGATCGACGTCACCGAAGGCATCGAGAGCACGCTGGTCATGCTCGGCCACAAGCTCCGCGACGGCATCGAGGTGATCCGCGCGTACGGCGCCGACGTACCGCGGATCGACGCGTACGCCGGCGAACTCAACCAGGTGTGGACGAACCTGATCGACAACGCGGTCGACGCGATGGCGGGCCGCGGGACGCTGCGGATCAGCACTCGGACCGACGGCGACCGGATCGTGGTCGAGTTCGCCGACACCGGGCCGGGGATGCCGCCCGAGGTGGTGGCGCGCGCGTTCGAGCCCTTCTACACGACGAAGGACGTCGGGAAGGGCACCGGGCTCGGGCTCGACATCGCACAGCGCATCGTGGTCGAGCACCACGGCGGGACCATCACGATCGAGTCCCACCCGGGCGCGACCACGGTGGCGGTGCGGCTACCACCCCAGCCCGCAGGCTGACCGCCGATCCTCCAGCCTGTGACCGCCGTCCAGCCTGTGACCGCCGGCCAGCTTGGTGACCGGCCGGCGGGTGGGTCGGGGATCCGTCAGGTGTCGTGCTCGAGGATGCGGACCCGGGGGACCTTCAGGGCCTTGCGGGCCTTGGTGGTCCAGTCCGAGCAGAGGAAGCTCGCGGCGGTCTCCGGCCAGGCGACCACGACGACCTCGTGACTCGAGGTGCTGCGGACCAGGGTGTTCAGGGCCAGCAGGATCTCGCCGTGGGTGATGGAGACGTTCACCGGGTAGCCGCTGGCAGCACGGAGCTGGCGCGAACTGTGCTCGATCACCGAGGCCAGGTCGACATCCGGATCGGCCAGCGTCGCCGTCGGCGTCCGCGTCGGGCCCGCCGGTGCACGATCACCTGCGCCCGCCCGGCCGGCGGATGGGGCGGGGGCCGGGGTGCTGAGGGCCGCGGGGCCGCTCAGGCCGGCCACGTCCGCGAAACTCGACCCCAGCAGGGCCATCGGTCCACCGAATCCGCTCTCCGGATGACTCGAGACGAGCAGGTGGTAGTTGACGGGTTCTTCGTACCTTGCGTGCAGGGCGGCAACGCGGCGCGCGTCGCCCTCGCTCATCTCCCGCTCGATGAGCACCACCACGTCGTACGTCATGCGTGGCTCCCTTCGCCGTCCCTTCCGTTGTACTCCTGTCCTCCCGGCAAGCCCAAGCACCGAAGCGCGCGACCGCACAGAATTCTCGAAGATCCGCGGGGGCTCAGCTCGGGAGAGTGGCGGGGGTGTGGGCCCGGGTGTCGGGAGCGAGGGCGCTCAGCAGGTGCGGCGCGTCGATCAGCGTGTGCGTCGCAGGATCCAGCAGGTGTGGGTGGAGCGCGTAGACCTCCGCGCCCGCTCGTGGAGTGAGGTCGCCGGTCAGCACCGCCGCGAAGTCGGCCCGGGCGGCAGCATCCTGGTCCCAGGACCGGTCGGGCTCGAGCCGCGCGGTCAGGCGGCGGGCGAAAGCCGAAAGATCCTCAGCGGGATCGCGAACGTAGCCGACCACCGAGCCGTCGGCGCACCGGACGACGACCTCGTCGGTCCGCGCCGCGGCATGCCAGCAGCAGATCTCCCACAGGCTCACCCGGTCCCCCGCGCCGTGCACCTCCTCCAGCGTCGCCGCCGCCAACGCCAACTGACCGGCGTACTTCGCGACGTTGTGCCCGGACCCTGCCGCGCTCAGGTTGACGTCGTACCAGCGCAGCTCCTTGGTCTGCAGGTCGACACCGAACGGCAGCAGGATCCTCGCGCGCCCGCCCAGGTCGAACCGCTCCTCGACCGCGGCCGGGTCGAACAACCCGGTCGGCTGCTGCATCACCCCGACGAACCCGCGCCCGAGCTCGTCGAACGGCACGTTGTTGTAGCTGAAGACCACCGGCAGCACATACCGCCCGCCGACCCGGCGCACCGCCCGCAGATCCAGATCCACGAACTCCGTCGACCCGTGCGGTCCCGGCGCGGACGTCAGGTCCCCCGAGTGCACGAGCGCGTCCTGGTCGAACCGCAGCCGCGTGTAGTCACAGAGCCCGACGAAACCCCACTCGTCGTCGAACACCGCGACCGACAGATCGAGATCGACCCGTCGCCCCTCCGGCTCGACCCAGTGCAGGAACAACCGCAGCAACTCGTCCTGCGGAATCGGCACCGCGCTCCCCCGCGTCACCCGCAGCAACGTCGACGACGTACTCCGCTCCGACGCCGGCGCCGCCAACCGCGACAACTCCTCGTCCAGCAGCACCCGCCGCAACCGCGGCAAACCCGTTGCCCGACGCAACATCTCTCCCACGAGTACGTCGGCCAGCGCCGACGCCAGCGCGGTCGGCAGCGGCTCCCGCTCGTCCATCGACGTCCAGATCCGCGCCGTCCCGCCCCGGGGGAAGAACAGTCGCAGTTCGCCGGGCGGCGTACGGACCTGTCCGAGCGCTGCCGTCAGCACCACCGGCGACACGTCCGAGACCGCGGTTGCCAAGGCGTCCACCAGCGCACCGTGCTGATCGGCGGGCAACGCTCGCGCCAACTGGACCAACCGACGCGCCAACTCCCCCGGCCGCTGTCGCAGCAGGTCGAGCGCATGAGCAGGCCGGGACCTGAACGCCTCCTCGACCCGGGACGCGAACGTGCTGATCGCCAGCCGCCCGCCTTCGACCCGCACGAACGGATGCCGGGCCGCCTCCGCCACGACTGCCCGCCCCGCGGCCGTCCCCAGATCCAGGTCGGTCCCGCGCAGCACCGCGAACGCCAGGGCGGCCCGCGGCCAGCGGGACGCGAACTCGAACGGGTGCAGGCTCTCCGCGATCCGTTTCCAGGCGCGCTCGTGCCGGAGCAGGTCCTCGATCAGCGTCTCGGCCGGCAACCGGTCGAGCCGCGCCAGCACCAGCCGCCGAGTTGCCCGCGGCAACGATTTTCGCCGGGTCGGTGGGGTCCGCAGGCCCGGGTCGGCGTCCATCAGCGCGTAGAGCAGCCGCAGCACGTCGGTGGCCGTCCCGGTGCGATCGATCAGCTCGGGATACTCGCCGACGAAGTGCGCGAGGACCAGCGCCCGCGTCTCCCGGACCGGGATGTCGTCCGGCAACCAGGACGGGTCGGCGCCAACCAGCAGCACCTGCAGGTCGGCCCGATCCGCGGCCGACAGCGGCGAGCGTCGTACCAGCAGGGTCTCGACGGTCGACTGCACCGCGTCGGCCGGCGCTACGGTCAGCAGACGCAGGCGGTCAGAGCGCACGTGGGTGGGCTGCACCTCGTCGAACGACGGCTTCAGGAACGGATCGTTCGGATCGATCCGGCGCAGGCACAGCGGGCAGGCGCTGAAGTCGGAGCCGTCCCAGCACGTCCGGCAGACGAGGTGCGCGCACGGCGAGACGGCATGCACAGCCTTCGCGTCGCCGCACAGCACACACGGCTGCTCGGGCTCCTGCAGCAACCGCGCGAACACCCTGTTGACATAGAAGGTCTCGGTGTTGCCCGGCACGCTCTCCGGAAAGCCACGGAACAGTGGCACATGCCGCTGGTCGTGACCGGACTCCGAGTCGAGTAGCTCGAGCAGGCCGCGACCGAAGCCGGCGAGGGCGTGCGCGGACAGACCGGAGCAATACCTGTACAGCCCGACCGACAAGAGGAAGCCGCGCTGGACCAGGTCGGCCTGCAACGCGGAGAGGCCGGACTGAATCGTGAGCGGCCGCCGCAACCACTGCCACGCCGACCGCCGCACCGGAGGCGTCAGGGTGGCCGGGTCGACCAGCCGCCGGCGGCGCAGCAGTACGGCGGCCTGCGCGTGCTGTTCCGGCATCACGTCTCCTCCCCGGCGGGCTCGTGGACGAACACGCCAGGGGCGGAGAGCGGACGCGCTACTTGGCCTGGTGAAGGAGAAGGAAGCACGTCCAGGAGCCGCCCCTGGCAGGAAGAACGCTACCGGGAGGCACCGACAGTTTCTGGACGACCAACAGTTCTGAACCGCAACCCTGGCCCGAACATGAAAGAGCTCCGGTACCAGGGTCGGGGCCGCCCCGCCCAGACCCCGGTACCAGAGATCTCCAGAGTAGAACGTCCACCCAAATGGGGAACCACCGGGTTCACCATCTGGCACTGATGCGCCGCGAACAAACCTTTGAACCACGCCGGATCGGGCGCAGGGAAACCCTTCCAGTTACAGGCGGGAGGTGTCGGGACACGGATTGTGGTTAGGGTCTACCGCATGGAGGGTGGGGTGATGGAGCGTGCGCGCTGGCGCGACGTGTTCGGGCATGCCGAGTTCAGGGCGTTGTTCCTGGCCGGCGTGCTGTCCGTCGCGGGCGACCAGTTGGCGCGAGTGGCGCTGTCGGTGCTCGTCTTCGACCGCACCAACTCGGCCGGCCTCACCGCTCTTACCTACGCGCTGACGTACGTCCCCGACCTGCTGTTCGGGCCACTGCTCGCCGGGTTCGCCGACCGCTACCCGCGCCGGACCGTGATGATCGTCACGGACCTCGCCCGCGCTGTTCTCGTTGCAGCCATGGCGATCGAGGCTCTGCCGCTCCTGGTCGTCATCCTGTTGCTGCTCGCACTACAGGCGTTCGGGTCACCGTTCAACGCCGCACGAGCCGCGACGCTCCCCGCCGTACTGCCGGGCGACCACTACGTCCTCGGCAAGGCTGCGAACGACATGGTCGTGCAGTTCAGCCAGGTGCTCGGCTTCGGCACCGGTGGCGTGATCGTGGTCGCAGTCGGGACGTCGGGCGGCCTCCTGCTCGACTCCGCCACCTTCCTGCTGTCCGCGGCACTCATAGCCTTCGGCGTACGCCGGCGCCCGGTGCCTGCACGTGACACCAGCGAGCCACAGGGCAGCTACTTCAAGGACCTCGCCGCAGGCTTCTCACTGGTCGTGCGTACGCCGAAATTGCGCACACTGGTCATCCTGGCGACCATCGCCGGCTTCTACGTGACCGTGGAAGGCCTGGCCGTCCCGTACGCCGCTGAGATCGGTGGCGGACCGGAAGCCGCCGGCCTGCTGCTCGCCGCGAGTCCAGCCGGTGCGGTCGCGGGCATGTGGCTGATCACGCTGTGGCCGCCGGAGGCGCGGATGCGCCTGCTCGGGCCGCTCGCCGTGCTGGCCTGTGTCCCGCTGATTGTCTGCTTCCTGGCGCCAGGGCTGCTTCCCACGGTCGCACTGTGGGCGGTGTCCGGACTGGCGTCGGCGTACCACCTGCCGACCAGCGCGGCCTTCGTCCAGGCGGTGCCCGACTCGCAGCGAGGTCAGGCCTTCGGGGTCGCGAGCACGGCGCTGAAGAGCAGTCAGGGCATCGGCATCCTGCTCGCCGGGCTGATCGCCGACCAGTCCTCGCCGTCGGTCGCGGTGGGGGTCATGGGCACCGCGGGGGCCGTTGCGGCCGTGGCGGCGGGCGCCGCGTGGAGCCGCGCCCGCCGGTCCGGGGCCGGCACCCCGGAAAGGGAGGGCCGGTGAGCGTCCGGAGATTCAGGGAATACCTCCGGACGGACTCCGTAAAATGTCGGTAAAGAAATTCCGGTGATATCCGTCAGCTCACCACTCGTTACCGCCGGTGAACCACTCGTTACCGGAACCGCCGGGCCGGCGGAGCCACTCGTTGCCACCCTGGGTGAACCACTCGTTGCCGCCGCGGAACCACTCGTTCCCGCCGTGCAGCCACTCGTTCCCACCGCCGGTGAACCACTCGTTGCCGCCGTTGAACCACTCGTTGCCGGTGCTGATCTTCGCCATGGTGCTGATCCTTCCTTCGCCATCCGTCAGATGGATTTACGCGGGCCCGGGGATGACCTCGCGTGAACGGGCAGTTACTATTACGGAATAACCGCTCAGGTCTAACCGTGTGAGGCCACCATGATTCTGATCGGTCGGAGCAATTGGGTGCCACCCCGCCTTTGGAAGCTCTGGTCGTTGCCGCGTCCTGCGCTGAGCTACGTGCTCGGCGTGGACGCCGTCGCAGTCATGATCACCGCCCTGGCTCTGGCCTCGACGGTCTCCGGCGCCCGAACCGGCGTCAGGCCGACCGAGTGGGTCGCCTTCGCGGTGCTGGCGGCCGCCTCGGTCCTTCACCTGGAGTCTGCCCGCGGAATCGAGCGCCGACGCGAGATGGCGGCGAACACTTCGCCGTACACCAACCTGAAGAGCCTCTGGGTGTTCGCCGGGCTGCTGCTGCTCCCGCTGAGCCTGGTGGTCGCGCTGATCGTGGTCTCGTACGGGTACTCCTGGATCCGCGTCTACGGCCGCACCATCGCCCACCGCAAGGTGTTCTCGGCCAGCACGTTCATCCTGGCCAGTGCGGCCGCGGCCGCGGTACTGCGTGGTGGCGGCCTGCTGGCCGAGCCCCGCGTGCCGACCGGGCCGTGGACGCTGTTGGTCGTCGTGGGCGCGGCCGCGACCTGGTGGCTGGTGAACTTCGCGCTGGTGATCGGCGCGATCCTGTTGTCCTCCCCTGACGCCACCGCCCGTGGCGCGCTGGGTGACCTTGCGGACCAGCTCGTCGTGGTGGCCGGCCTCGGCCTGGGTGTAGCGGTGGCCGCGCTGCAGGCGTCGTACCCGTGGGTGGTGCCGATCCTGATGGTGACCGTGCTGGCGCTGCACCGCGACCTGCTGCTGCCGCAGTTCCAGCGGGCTGCGGGGACGGATGTGAAGACCGGACTGGCGACTCCGGCGTACTGGGCGAGCGCAGTGCCGGCCGAGCTGGCTCGCGCGGAGACTCTGCGCTCCTCGGTCGGTCTGCTGATGCTGGACCTGGACAAGTTCAAGGAGATCAACGACACCTACGGCCACCCGGCCGGCGACCAGGCGCTGCGTGCCGTCGGTGAGAGCGTGCGTGCGGAGGTCCGGCAGGGCGATCTGGTCGCACGGGTCGGTGGAGACGAGTTGGCCGTGCTGCTGCCCGGTGCCTCGGAAGGTGAGGTACTAGAGGTCGCGGAGCGGATCCGGGACCGGCTGAGCACGCTGAGCGTGTCCGTGGACACGGCCACGGAGACGACCGCGGTGATCACCGGCGTACCGGCGTCGTTCGGCGCCGCGGTGTATCCGGACGTCGCCGACACGATGGATCAGCTGGTGCTGGCGGCCGACAACGCACTGCTCAGCGCGAAGCGGGACGGGCGCAACCGCATCGTGGCGGCCCGCCCGAACCCGCCGGCAGTCACCGAGCACACAGACCAGCCGGTCGGCGACTAGCGCACTCTGGTCAGGGTCGGCGACTAGCGCACTCTGATCAGGGCTTTGCCGAGCAGTTGGCGCTGCTCCAGGGCCCTGTGTGCGTCGGCGACGTGGTCGAGGTCGTAGACCTGGTCCACCACGGGCTTGAGGTCGCCCGCGACGGCTCTGGCGATCACTTTGGCGCCGGTGATCGTCGTACTGGTCGTGTCGGCTCTGAGGTCGTAGATGCCTTTCACTGTGATCCCACGACGCTCCGCCTCGTCGGCGTCGTACGCCGCGAAGCCGCCGCTCGGGGCGCCGTGCGCGGAGAACCAGCCGCCGTCCCGAAGGACCGTGAACGCGGCCGCCCCGAGCTCGCCGCCGGCGCCGTCGAAGACGATGTCGGCGCCCAGGTTGCCGGTCGCCTCGAGCACCTGCTTCTCCCAGCCCGGCTTGGAGTAGTCGACCACCACATCCGCGCCCTGCGCCTTGCTCAGGTCGAGTTTGGCCTGACCGCGCGCGGCCGCGACGACGTGTGCGCCGGCCTTGTGTGCGAGCTGGACCAGGAGCAGACCCATGCCACCGGCGGACGCGGTGACCAGCACCTCCTTGCCCTGCATCGGTGGCGCGAGCTCCTCCAGCATCAGGGCGGTGAAGCCGTCGCCGAAGACCGCGATCGCGGTCTCTAGGTCGAGCCCGGTCGGGACCTCGACGAGACTCGCGGCGTCGGCGTTCGACAGCTCGGCGTGCGCGCCGAAGCCGACCGCGCGGCCGACGACGGTCTTGCCGATCCAGTCGGCCGGCACCTGTTCGCCGACCGCGCGGACGGTGCCGGCGAGCGCACCGCCGGGGACGTACGGCGGTTGGACGTCGAAGAACTGGCCGTGACCGCCGCTGCGGATCGCGGTCTCGACGAAGATGACGTCGGCGACGGCGACCTCGACCTGCGCCTCACCGGCTGACGGCACGGGGTCGGGCCAGTCCTGGGTCCTGATCACCTCGGGCCCACCGAACTCGGTCACCACTGCTGCTCTCATTCGCTGCTCCTTCAGGGACTCTGTGAGCTTCGAGGCTGCAACCTCAACTTGTGTTCAGGTCAAGTCGGGGCGGTTGTCCACAGGGCCTTGCGACCGGCGGGAATCTGTCGGTGGTCCGGCGTACTGTGCAGGGCATGTTCGACGCCGTCTTCGTCCCTGCCGACCCGCCCCGCGCGGGCAGGCTGGCGTTGTACGGCGACCTCGCGGCGGCCGGCGAGGTCGCCGACGGGACGGTGGAGCTCGTGCTGCCGAAGGGCTCACAGGTGCGCCGGACGACGGTGCCGGCGCGGTGGCTGACCGTCTCGCAGGTCCTCGACCGGGTGTCGGATCCCGCCGGCTCCGAGAGTTGGGAGGCGTGGCGGACGGCGACGCTGGCCGGGCTGTCGCTGATCGCCCGTGGGCGGGTGGTCCCCGACAGCAGCCCGAGCGGCTACGGCGCTTGGCGGGTAGCGCCGCTGGATCCGCTGGACCGCGGCTGGTTGAAGAACCTCGGTGCGGCGATGCCGCCGTACGCACATGCCCTGCCGATCGAGGGGACGCGACCGGTGCGGCTGGTCGATCCCGAGCAGTTGGTGCGCGCGTTCTGGGACGCGATCGCCGACACGCTCGTGCGGACGTCGGCCGCGGCTGTCGCCGTACGTCCCGGTGCGTCGGCGTTCGCGGCGGTGGAGCCGGTGTCGCTGACGGGCTCGACCGCGTGGCTGGAGGAGACCGCGCAGAGCGAGGAGGCCGGTGCGCGGTTGGTGCTGCGGATCGAGCCGCCCGAGGAGGAGGCCGAGTTCCGGGCGGTGCTGCAGTTGCGCAGCGGTGTGGATCCCAGTCTGCTCGTGGACGTCGAGGACGTGTGGAACGCGCCGGCCGCCGTACTGTCCGCGCTGGGCGAGCGTGCGGAGACGGACCTGCTGCTGGCCTTGCGGCGCGGGGCCCGGGTGTGGCCGCCGCTGGGAGCTGCGCTGCGGGATGCGGCGCCCTCCGAGATCGACGTCGACGATGCGGCGCTCGAGGAGTTGGCCGAGGGCAGCACCGAGCTCGAGGGCGCCGGGATCGAGGTGCTCTGGCCCACCGAGCTGTTTGCGGGTGAGTTGGCCGTGCGCGGGACGGTTGCGACGCCGACGCCCGGAGCGGTGACCGGGCCGGACTTCAACCTGAACGAACTGATGGCGTTCCGCTGGCGACCGACGCTCGACGGGCAGGAGCTGACGGAGCAGGAGGTGGCGGCGCTCGCGGAGGCGAAGCGGCCGATGATCCGGATGCGCGGGCGCTGGGTGCGGGTCGACCACGACCTCGTCCGGAAGCTGCGGCGCGGCGAGTCGCGGAAGCTGACCGGCGCGGAGGCGCTCGGAGCGGCGCTGACCGGCGCTCTCGAGGTCGACGGTGAGTTGATCGCCTTCGACGCGAACGGTTCGCTGGCGTCGATGCTCGCGCGTTTGCGGTCGGCCGAGGAGCCCGCGCCGTTCGTCTCTCCTGCCGGGTTGCGGGCGACACTGCGCGACTACCAACGGCGTGGTGTGGCCTGGATGGCGCAGCTTGCCGATCTCGGCCTGGGCGGCTGTCTGGCCGACGACATGGGTCTGGGCAAGACGATCCAGGTGATCGCGTTGCACCTCCAACTGCAGGGCCGTGGCCCGACGTTGGTGGTCTGTCCGTCGACACTGCTCGGGACGTGGGAGCGCGAGTTCGCCCGCTTCGCGCCGGACGTGCCCACCCGGCGGTTCCACGGTGCCGGGCGGAGCCTCGCCGACCTCTCCCCCGACGAGGTCGTCCTGACCACGTACGGCGTGGTCCGGCAGGATCACCGAGTGCTCGGCGAGGTGTTCTGGGGGCTCGCGGTCGCAGACGAGGCGCAGCACGCGAAGAACCCGCTCTCCCGGACGGCGCGGGCGTTGAGGACGTTGCCATCGGCAACCAGGATCGCGCTGACCGGGACACCGGTCGAGAACCGGTTGTCCGAGCTGTGGTCGATCCTGGACTGGGCGGCGCCGGGGTTGCTCGGGACGCTCGACCGGTTCCGGCACGACGTCGCCGTACCGGTGGAGCGGTTCCACGACGAGGAGGCGACAGCGCGGCTCGCGCGGGTGACGCGGCCGTTCCTGCTGCGGCGGCGGAAGAGTGATCCCGGGATCGCGCCGGAGCTCCCGCAGAAGACCGAGCACGACGTCGTCGTACCCCTCACCGTCGAGCAGGCCACGCTGTACCAGGCCGTGGCGAAGGAGACGTTGGCGAAGATCGAGTCGGCCGAGGGGATCGCGCGGCGCGGGCTGGTGCTGAGCCTGCTGACGCAGCTGAAGCAGGTGTGCAACCATCCGGCACAGTTCCTGCACGAGCCGGGGCCGCTGGAGCGGCGCTCGGGCAAGCTGGCCGCGCTCGACGAGCTGCTCGACGTCATCCTGGCCGAGGGCGAATCGGTGCTGATCTTCAGCCAGTACGTCGAGATGTGCCGGCTGATCGAGGCGCATCTGGCGGCGCGACGGGTCAAATCGTTGTTCCTGCACGGTGGGATCGGGGTGCGGAAGCGAGAACAGTTGGTCGCGGAGTTCCAGGCCGGCGAGGCCCAGGTGTTCCTGCTGTCGCTGAAGGCGGGTGGGGTCGGGCTGACGCTGACGCGGGCGACGCACGTGGTGCATTACGACCGGTGGTGGAACCCGGCGGTCGAGGACCAAGCGACCGACCGCGCGTACCGCATCGGGCAGGATCGGCCGGTCCAGGTCCATCGGTTGGTCACCGAGAACACGTTGGAAGACCGCATCTCCACAGTGATCGCCGGCAAGCGAGACCTCGCCGACGCGGTGGTCGGCTCCGGCGAGGCCTGGTTGAGCGAACTCTCCGACACTGAGCTGACCGAGCTTGTAGAGCTCTCGACCACGCCCGCCAAGTCCGGCTCGGCCAGCGCCTACAACCCATCGGCCGTCGGCCGCGCACCGACCGCCGGCACGTCACCCAGCCCACAGCCGGGCAGGTTGGGTGGGGGTGACGTTGATGAATGAGCGGGTGCCGTGGCAGGGGTGGCGGCGGAGAGGTGAGGATGCCGGGCTGCCCGCAGCGAAGGGTCCTGGCAGTCGGCGGCCGTTCGGCGCGACATGGTGGGGCCGGGCGTGGCTGGAGGCGTTGGAGCAACGGGCCCGACTGGATCCGAACCGGTTGTCCCGCGGACGGTCGTACGCGCGTCGCGGGAGTGTGCTCGAGTTGACGGTCTCCCCCGGACAGGTCGAGGCCGTGGTCCAGGGCAGCCGCGTCACGCCGTACCAGGTGACGGTCCGGATCCGCGCGTTCACGACCGCCGAGTGGGACGCCGTACTCGACGTCGTCTCGTCCCAGATCGGCCGGGTCGCAGCCCTCCTCGACGGTGAGCTTCCACCGGAGGTCGTGGACGACGTCCATGCCGCCGGCCTGGACCTCCTGCCCGGCGCCGGCGAGGTCCTGACCAACTGCAGCTGCCCCGACTTCGCCGTACCGTGCAAACACTCCGCCGCCGTCTGCTACCTGATCGCCGACGCCCTCGACGACGACCCCTTCGCCCTGCTCCTCCTCCGCGGCCGCCCCCGCGAAGACCTCCTCACCGCCCTCCGCAGCCGCCGCTCCACCACCACGCCCTCCAGCACGCCACCCCCCAAGCCACCACCTGCCGGCATCCCGGCCCGCAAAGCCTTCGCTCAGCACCTGACCACGGCTTCAGGTCAGGCGCGCGACCGTGGGCCGGGCCAGGCGGGTGGTTTGCCGGGGCAGGTGAGTGGTTTGCCGGCGCCGCCTCGGCCGATGGGGTCGCCCGGGCAGCCGGCGGCGGTCAAGGCCCTGGATCCACCGCGCTCCTCCGGCGTCGACGTACGCGACCTGGTCGCCCTCGCGACCGACGCCGCCCGCCGCGCCTGGGAGCTCGCGTCCGGCGACGCGGACGGCGGCCTGCACCTCACGTTCGAGCAAGACCTGGCCCGCCGCGCAGCCCAACTCCTGGGTGCGCCGGAGCTCGCGGACCTCGCCCACCGAGCGAACATCTCGGCCCGCCAGCTCACCAGCTGGGCTGCAGCCTGGCAGCAAGCCGGCCCCGGCGGCCTCGCCGCCACCATCGACGACCCCACCGACGCCGACCCCCAAGCCCTGGCCGAAGGCCTCGACGCCCTACCCGGCACCACCGAAGGCAACCGAATCACCGCGGGCCGCACCCAACTCCGCCTGGCCCAAGACGGCCTCTGGTACCGCTTCGACCAACACTTCAACGACTGGACCCTGACCCGACCACCCTCGCCCGATCCCCGGGACCTCCTGACGGACGACACTGATTTCCCGCCCGGCGCGGCACGCCCTAAGCTGCGGCCGAAGTGACTTCCTGGGGAGGGGCAACGAATGCGTCGTGTCGCCGCCGGCCTCACGTGCGCCCTGGTCCTCCTGGCCCTGCCCGCGTGCGACGCCGACGAACCAGCTAAGCCCGCCGCGCAGACGACACCATCGCCGACAGCAACACCGCCATCGACCGCGCCGCCATCGACCGCGCCGACGTCGACCAGCGACCTCTGCGAACGCGTCCTCCCAACGCTGGCCGGTGACTGGAAAGCGGAGTTCAGGACCGCCTTCTACGCACCACCAGCCGACGGCTGCCGCCTGATCGACGGCGCACAGCCGGGCCACGCCATCAGGGTCTCGGTCTCGATCCTCCCGGTCAGCGTGGCGGAGGCGGCCGCGGTACGGCGACTCGACGAGGCGCAACTCGGGACAGACACCGTCGCCAAGATCATCGACGGCGGACTCGGAGCCGATTCCTGGGCATGGAATCCGGCCGCTGCCGCTCCGCGGCTTGCGTTCCGCACCGGTGACCGGCTCGTCAGGGTCGCCGCGGAGGACTTCCGTGAAGACGGCCTGAACGAACTCAAAGCAATCGCACGGGCAATCGCCGCCCTCCCCGGAGGAATCCCGGCACCCCAGCCGGTCGTCGAGAGACCCGAATGCGCACGCGGGACAGCCGCTGCCGAAAGCCTGCTCGGCAGCAAGGCGGTGGTCCGCCGCGACGCCGTCGTCGATGGACACCTGTTTTGCCAATGGGGTACGCCGACCCGCGTCGTCCAGACCAGCTCCGGAGGCATCGGATCCGACGAGTATCTCACCTTCACCGCCCTGCGGGACGCCGGGGGCAGCCAACTGAACATCACCCGCCGCGTGGCCATCGGCGCCGAAGGCTGGCAGCAGACCGACGGCCCGCTCGCGTTCCGCACTCCCCAGGAGACCTTCGTCTCGATCAGGGTCGCCCCGTTCTCGACCATGCGAGCGATCCCCGTCGCGGCGCTCGCCCGAGCGATCGAGCCCGCCTACGTGCGCTGACCACCCCGCTCGGTGACGAAGGCTTCGGTCAGGCGGGTGATGAGGTTGTACGGGATCGGGTTGTTCAGGGGGAACTTCAGGGTGCCTTTGCCTGAGCGGTAGGGCTCGAGGGCGGCGGCCAGCTCTTCGTCGACGGGTGGGATCGGGTAGATGGAGAGGTGTTCCTTCCAGGCGCTGAAGTAGAGCAGGTACTTCCCGCCGAGCGTGATGGTCGGGATCTGGTAGCTGATCTTCTCCCCCGCGTCCGGGACGACGGCGCGGACGGTACGGCGTACCTCCTCCAACACCTCCCGTACGTCGGCCGGGAACGACGCGATGTACTCGTCCACGCTCGTGAACTTGTTCTCCGCCATACCCATCATCCTGACCGGCCGACGGACCGCGTGCTAGGGGCGGCGGCGCAGCGAGGTGTGCGTCTCCAGCGCGGTGACGAGGTGGTCCGCGATCGTCCGGTGGCCGGAGACCGACGGGTGGACGCCGTCGGTCGTGTCGGCCTCGGTGATCCAGCCGGTGGAGTCGACCAGGACGAGCCGCGGGTCGTCGACCGACTTGACGGCCGCCTGGATCACGTCGTTGTGCTTGCCGTTGAACGGCGTCAGCGACACGATCGTCGCCGCCGGGTACGCCGTCCGGACGCGCCGCACCAAGTCGGCGTACTGCTCCGGCTCGAGCGTCTCGTCGTTCACGCCGAGGTTGATGACCACGACGTCCGGCTCCTCGACCCGCTCGGCCGGCGACCCGGCGAAGTTCCAGCCGAACGACTCCACGCCCGGCGGCACGTCGCCGTTCCCCGGCCGGAGGATCCCCTGCCGCCCGAAGCCGACCTGGTACGACGTACCGCCGAAAGCGCGCGCGGTCAGATAGGCGTACGACACCGTGCCGTCGGCGCCGTCGGACTCCGGCTCGGTGCTGAGCGCGCGTACGCCCTGCGTGATCGAGTCGCCGTAGAACTCGAGCCGCGGTCCGCCCGGGCGGCCGCTCAACCGCAGCCGGCTGTTCACGTCCAGCACCAGCCCGGCGAACACGACCGCGCACTCGAACGGCGGGTTCCACCGGTTGACGTGCTCGTTGACGTCCTTGACCACGACCTCGACCTGGTGCCGGCCGTCGGGCGCGGACAGCTCGATCACCGGGTTCTCGACCAGGTGGAGCGCCGGCTCGCCGTCGTCGATCGTGATCCACAGGTGCGGCGCGATGGTGAGCCCGTCCGTGTCGAACAGCAACTGCAGCCACTCACCCGCGAACGAGAACGAGATCCGCGAGCCCGAGTTGACGGTGATCGCCACCCCGGGCTGGTGCCCCCACTGGCCTTCCAGCACGATGCGCGGGTCTCCGGGCGCGACGACCTCACCAGGCTCGAACGGCACGTGTCACTCCTCAATCTTCGGCGTCGACCGCAATTCTGCCTGGCCGCTCACCACCCTTCCTTCCGAGCCCGCGCCTCGAACAGCAGGATGCCGGCGGACAACGCGACGTTCAGCGAGTCCGCCTGCCCGAGCATCGGGATCGACACCGCCCCGCACCCCTGCTCGTGCGTCTGTTCGTGCCACGCCTTCGACAGCCCGGCGCCCTCCGAACCGACCACGAAGGCCGTCGGTCCGTCGTACGTACGTTCGCGGTAGCTGCCGCTCGCCGCCGGGTGAGCCAGGTGGATCTGGAAGCCGTGGCCGCGCAACCAGGTGGCCGCTGCCGCGACGTCGTCGAACTCGACGATCGGCGTGGTCAGGATCGTCCCGCGACTGGCGGAGTACACCGCCGGATGACTCGGCCGCGCCCGGCGGCTGGTCAGGACGAGGCAGTCGGCGTTGGCGGCGTCGACGGTACGGATCAGGGTGCCGAGGTTGCCGGCGTACTCGACTCCGTCGGCCACCAGGACCAGGGACGAGTTGGTGAACCGCAACGTCTGCGGACGCCAGACGGGCAGCCGGACGATCGAGATCAGGCCGTCCGAACGCGTCCTGCGGGAGACGCGGGTGAGCAGCTTCTCCGAGATGCGGTACACCTCGGTCGCGCGATCGGCGATCCGGTCGACGGCGTACGTCGTACCGGCCTCGGGGCACCAGAAGAGCGCCTCGATCGGGGACTCGGTGGTGAGTAGGCGGTCGTGTTCCCACGTGCCCTCGATCATGATCCGGCCGGGTGCGCCGTCCTTGCGGACGGTCAGCAGGTCACGGACCCGCGGGTGCTGCGCGCCGATCGAGCGCGCTCGGGGAACGGCAGGGTGCACGGTCATGTGCAAGCTCCGGAAGGAGAGAATTAGCAAGCGCGCCGGGGACCCTGTCGTGGGTCACACGCCGGCGTGGCGAACGCCCGAAGGCGCCGTGGTCTGGACGCGGTCTACCTGGACCGCATCAGCCAAGGATTCTCTTCACGCTTCGGATAGTAAGCACCCCCCACCCACCCCGCACCCCGTTTTCCACACCCCACCCTCCCTCAGCTCATCCACCCCACACCCCGGCCTCACTCCCCCGCAACCCCGCTCTCCCCACCCTCCCCGTCCACCCACCCTCGACCCCCACCCGCTCCTCGCCCGTCCGGTCACCCAACCTCCCCACCGCTCCTCCACCCCCAACCCGGCGCCCCCGCCCGTGAGACCCGCCTCCCCGGCCCTCGCCGTTCACCCACCCTCGACCCCCACCCACTCCTGACCTGTCCGGTCACCCACCCTGCCCGCCTCTCGACACCCATCCCCAACCCGGCCCCCGCCCGCAGGACCCGCCTTCCCGCCCCTCGCCGTTCGTCCACAGGCCGACACCAACCCGGTTTTGGTCTGTCGGTGTGCCCGCTCACCCCGCCCTTCTTGTTTGTCCACAGGTCGACGGCATCCCGGTTTTGGCCTGTCGGTGTGCCCGCTCACCCCGCCCTTCTCGTTTGTCCACAGGTCGGTGGCATCCCGGTTTTGGTCTGTCGGTGCGGGTGGTTAGAGTCCTTTCCTCTGGTAGCCGGGCGCTGTCACACGGGAGGGAGTACGGATGGACGCCACCTTGCTGGACGCCGAGGCCGAGGCCGCCGTACTGCGCGTCTACCGCCAGGTCTTCGCGGTCCTCGCCCGCGAGGCCGGCGCGATGATCGTCGACCCCGAGCTACTGGATGTCGACCAAGCGATCCTGGACGCGTTCGCCGAGGCCGGCAGCGACGGCCTGACCGTGGAGCAGGCGACGCTGGCCTGCCGCGCCTACCCGCACGACGTGATCGTCCGGCGCTTCGAGGTCCTCCGGCAGTACGGCGCCATCACCAAGCTCGTCGACCGTCCGAACGAACTGCGCCACCGCGCCGCGTTCGCGCCGTACGTCATGCTGATGTTCCTGCGCCGCATGTCCGTCCAGGGCGGCCAAGCGGAGCTGCACCAACTACTCACGCTCGAAGCGCACAGCGTCAGCGATCCGCAGGCGACCGTCGACCAAGGCCAGGCGTCGATCGAGCGGCTGACGAAGGTCTTCCGCCTGCTCGGCAACGAGCTCGCGATCCTGGTGTCGACCAGCACGACCGCCCAGCTGCGGGAGAACGCGCAGCTCGCCTGGGGCAACGAGCGCCTGATCGAGCAGGCCGAAAAGGTCCACCGGATCGTTCTCGAGCGGTGGCCGAGCCTGCACCGCGCCTGTACGTCGCTGCGCATGTCGCTGGCCGCGTACGCCGACGCCGTACAACTGGCTGCGGGACGCCTGGTGGAGCGAGCCGGTACGACGCGTGCGCTCGGGCTACTGCCGATCGAGACGTGGCTGACGTTCACCCGGAGCAGCGAGCCCGACGTACTCGCGGGCGTGCTGGACGGCCTGCTGTTCGACGCGGCCGCGCCGGACTTCTCGCCGCAGACAATGGTCGAGGCGGTCGAGACCGGTCGACGGACCGGGACCGCGCGGATGGCGCCGCCGCGACCGACCGAGGACACTGCCGCGCCGGAGTCGGCCGCGGCGACGGACCGCGAGGAGTTGCGCGCCGAGGCCGAGCGGGTGCTCGCCGGACGACCGTCCGTGGATGTCGTCGAGGTGGTCGACGAGGCCGGCGACTGGATCACCGCTCGGCGGGTGCTGGCGGAGTTGACGGCGGCGCATCTGCATGACGAGCTCGACTACGAGCTGGTGTGGTCGGACGGGATGCGGATCGACCCGAACGCCGGGACGCCGTGGGCGACCGAAGGCGTGTTCAGGCGGGTGACACGATGAGTACGCCGTCGGAGGCCGTCGAGCGGCGGCTCTACAACGCCTTGTGGTGGGCGAAGGTGCAGTCCGCCGGCCCGCTCGAGGTCCCGCCGGACACGCCTGCAGTCGCCGGCCTGACACGAGCCGCATCACCGGACGGTTCGACGGTGTGGTTGGTTCCCACGTTGCCTTCGGGCGCCGGTCACACGGTGCTGGAGGAGCTCGGCACTCCCCCGGTCGCCGTCGAGCAGCCGAACGAGACGGCCCGCGTTCTCTCGATCTGCGTGGCCTGCTGCTGGACGGACCGCAGCGGCCCGGCATGGCCCGGCTCGGTCGGGACCCTCGCGCAGATCCGGTCCGTGTACGCCGGCATGCGCGGCCGGCACGAACAGTCGAGCGACCTCACGCTGATCATCGGCAGCCTCCGCCGCCTCCATGCAACCCACTGGCTCCTGTGGAACGAGAAGGCCGGCGAGGTCCGTATGGGCCCGCGCGTCATCACCTGGACCGCCACAGACCAAGCCACCCTCAGAGACCTCTGCCGCCATCTCCCCGACCCCCCACCCGCGGTCCTCGCCGAACCCCCAGCACCGCACCCCGAATCCGACCCCCTACCCCCCGCTCCAGATGACCAGCGCCAGGCCCCGAATCCTGCCGCCGCGGAAGCGCCGCGCCCAGCCTCGGACGCCGTCCCGGACCAGCCGCCCGCCTCGGATCCCACTCCGGACCAGGCCCCGGCCCCGGATCAGCCGCTCGCCGCCGACCAGCCAGGCCCGGCCTCCGACCCTGCCCCGGACCAGCAGCACCCGACCCCGGACCAGCTGCAACCGGCCTCGACCGTTGCCTCGGACCAGCCGCACCCAGCCGGGAACGCTGACCCGGACCAGCCGCACCCGACCCCGGACCAGCTGCAACCGGCCTCGACCGTTGCCTCGGACCAGCCGCACCCAGCCGGGAACGCTGACCCGGACCAGCCCCCGGCCCCGGATCAGCCGCCCGCCTCCGACCAGCCGAGCCCGGCCTCGGACTCTGGCCCGGATCAGCCGCCTACCTCGGATCCCACTCCGGAGCAGCCCCGGGCCACGGAGCCGTTGTCCTCGGAGGCGGCGGATGACTGAGCAGCATGCGTTGTTCGATCCACTGCTACAGGACCTGAGCGATCGAGGCCGCGACGAGGTGCTCGCCGCGTTTAGCGCCGTGCAGTACGCCGCGCACCCGGTCGCCGAGGTGCAGCTGGCCGGCCTGCGCGACGTGACGCTTCGTCGACATGTCGCAAAGATGCTGAAGCTGATCGGCCGGACTCTCGTCCACGTCGACGGCACCCACTGGACGTCCGGCTACGCGGACGACATCGCCGAGACGTTGACCGCGCAGGGCTGGCAACCGTTGTCGGTCGTCGACCGCGCGGTGCTGGTGCTCGTCCTGATCCACTCGGTCGCCATCCCCCGCAGCGAAGGGATCCTGACCGGCGACAGCTGGAAGTCGGCCCGCCCGACGACGGTCGACGAGCTCCGCACGACCAAGATCAGCGGCGAGGAACGACGCCTGGCCCTGCAGCGCCTCCGAGCAGCCGGCCTGATCCAGCTGTCCGGCGACCACTCCGGCGGGCCGAGCTACATCCCCGGCCCTCAGCTGCAGCGTCTCACTCCCGCAGCCCGACGCCGGCTCCAGGACCAACTCATCCTGGCCGCCGCTCCCGCCAGCCCGATCGCGGAGGCAATCCGCGCCCGCAACGGCACCCCAGCCCCACCCGCCTCCGCAAGCAACACCGACACCAGAGCGGTCGCGACCAGCCTCGCGGCAGAACGCCGTACGGACACCGAAGGAAACGGATGAGCAAGCACAGCGCCTGGGTTTCATCCGTGCACGGAAAGCGGGGACGAGCATGAGCAGTTCGGTGGAGGACGGCCCGTTCGACATCCTCGGGTCGAAGGTGCTGCTCGGCGTCCAGGTCGTCGACCTGTCCCGCCTGTCCACGCACCCGATCCCGATGGTCGGCCAGGGCCTGGTCACGGTCGCCGGTCAGGGCCCGACCGACTCGAACGGCGCCGGCAAGTCCTCGTGGATCGCCGCGCTCAGCCTCCTGCACGCCGACGACCAGTGGCGCCTGACGAGCGGTGCCCCCGGCGCGGCCGAGCTCCTGTTCACCGCCGAAGCCGCCGGTCAGGAGGGCAACTGGTCGAACGTCGACCGCGGCTACATCATCGGCGTCTTCTCCGATCCCGAGCTGACCGACCTCACCGAGATCGAGGCGGCCGCGATCACCGTCTGGATCCGGATCAACCGCAAGGCGTCGTACATCGACCTGCGCTGGAAGAACGGCCTGCACGTTCCGTACGGCGCGACCGAGGCCGAGCGCGCCGCCGGTGCCGACGCGCTGTGGGCAGCGTTGCCGCACTCGAACGGCCGCACCGACTTCCACGCAAACAAGCTGTCCACGGTCCTGTACGGCGGCCAGGTCCGCTGCGTCTCGTTCCTGTCGACGTCGGTCCGGTCGAGCCCGACCGCCAACCTGCTCGCCGAGCCTCTGAACGAGCTCGGCCCGGCGCGCATCTTCAACGCGATCGCGACCCTGACCGGTCTCGACCACGAGCTCGAACAGGAGCAGGCGCACCGGTCCGCGGAGCACACCCAGCGCGAGGCGACCAAGCAGGCGACGGCCGATCTGCAGCGGTGGGAGCAGGAGATGGCCGCGGTCGAGGCCGGCATCCTGCAGCGTGCGGCGGCGCGGGAGGCGCTGGCCGCGGCGAAGGAATCCTGGCAGGCCCGTTGCGCCCGTCACCTGATCGACGGCGACGCACGCAACACCGAGATCCTGCAGGAGCTCGCCGTACTCGACGAGCGGGTGGCCGAGCAGGAGGCGCGCCGCGAGGCGGTCGACTCCGAGATCGATGCTTTTGGCAACGAGGAGGTACTGCTCCGGGACGTCCAGCTGACCCGTCAGGAGCGGGACAAGCTGGACGCGCGCGATCGCGAGCTCGACCTCGCGCAGCGTTCGGTGCGCGAGCAGCTCGAGCGACTCGGGCAGGAGCACCGGCGGCTGCTGGAGGCCGGACGCTCGGCCGACGGCCGTGACCTCGCCGCTGCTGCCGACGAGCAGGCCGAGGCCCGCGCCGTACTCGAAGAGCACATCGGGCGCGACCATGCCGCCCGGTCCGCGGTGGACCTCGCGACCGCCGAGCTGCGGGAGGCGGAGAGCGGTCAGACGGTGTCGGCGACGCAACAGCAGGTGCTGGAGAACGCCGGCATCGAGTGCGGCGCGCTCACCGACATCACCGAGTTGTCTTCCGCGCAGCGTGCCGAGTGGGAGCCGCGCCTCGCGCCGTACCGAGAAGCTGTCGTCATCGACTTCGGCGACGCCGCGGTCGCCTCGGCCGCGTTGGCCGATGCCGGGTACGCCGGATTCCTGCTGGTGCTCGCGAATCGGCCCGGCGCCCCCAAGACGGGGCGCGGCGGACCGAAGTCGGCCGACAAGCGGTTCACGCTCGACGGGTTCTTCGCAGCGCTGGGCGAGCGCGCGACCAAGGAGAACATCGACGACGTCTCCGGAGTCGTCGCGGTCGGGCAGTTCGACGAGCCGCTGACCGGCCGGACCGCCCGGATCGAGGCCGCGCGTCGACGCGTCGAGGCCGCGGTCGAGGCCCGTGGAGTCGCGTCCGCGGCCCTCGACCAGGCGCGCGCCCGGGTCGATCAGGCCGAGCGACGTACGGCGGCCGCCCGCGCGCTGGCCGACGCCGAGTCGGTGCAGGAGCAGATCCTCGCCCTGCGCGAGACCATCGACCGGCACGAGACCGATCGCGACTCGCTCGCCCCGCAACTCCAGGCCGCGAAGGAGTCCGCCGAAGCGGCTGCCGGCCAGCAACTCGTCCGGGACGAACGGCTCAAGAACCTCGAGGCGACCCGCCGCGACCACCTGCGCGTTCTCGACGACCTGACTGCCCGCCGCCTGACG
The DNA here is from genome assembly GCF_050942445.1 of Kribbella sp. CA-247076. Taxonomy (NCBI): domain Bacteria; kingdom Bacillati; phylum Actinomycetota; class Actinomycetes; order Propionibacteriales; family Kribbellaceae; genus Kribbella; species Kribbella sp. CA-247076. The sequence continues at coordinate 5,002,376 of NZ_CP192051.1, forward strand.
CTCATCGAGGAGCAGACGTCCCTCGACCTGGTCACCCGGACGACGGCGTGGGGCTCGACGCCGGCGGACGCCGAGGAGTTCATCCTCGGACTGCCCGACGACGCCCAGCGCCGTACGACGGCCGACTGGAACCACCAAGCCTGCACGCAACTCGACGACGTCATCCGCCGCTGTTTCCCGAACGCGCGCTCACGCGAGGAGATCCCGACCGAGCTCTGGGAGATCCTGAACGGTCCCGACGGCTGGACGAGCGGCACCCTCGGCGCCCGCGTCGGCCTGGTGCCGGCGCTGCACCGCACGCTGAGCAGCCACCTCGCGCAGCACGAGACGTTCGACAGCGTGCAACAACGGCAGATCGCCAGCCAGCGCGCCGAACGCAACGCAGCGCTCGAACGCGCCCGCGAGGGTCTCACCGAAGCCGAGAGCACCGCCCGCGCCCACCGCGCATCACTTGCCGACGGCATCAAAGCGCGACTACGCCTGGTGTCCCAGGAGTTCGACCGGCTCGATCAGCAGTACGGCGGGTACGGCGCGAAGCTCGAGTTCCCCGAGCCCGACCCGCCGGCCGAGCCGGACAAGCCGTGGCGCTGGACGGTCACGCCGAAGTGGCGACGGTCGGAGGGCGGACCGTTCTCGGCGTTCAACGTGAAGGGCAACACCGCGCAGATGGACGAGAAGGCGGTCAAACTCGTGTGCGCCGCCGCGCTGGCCGGCGGTTCGGACCGCCCACTACTGCTCATCCTCGATGAGCTCGGGCGCAACCTCGGTTCGCAGCACCGCCGCGAGGCCGTAGCGTTGTTCGAGCAGATCGGCCGCGACCGCAACATCACCGTCATCGGCGCGCTCCAGGACGACATGGAGCGGTACGCCCTCGCGTCGTCCCGCCTCTACGTCAAGCTCCGCCGCAGCTCCGACACCATGCCGTACAACCAGGCACCGGTGGTCAAGGGCAACGAGGAGTACGCCGACCGCGTGGAGCTCCTCCGCACTTGGCTGGAGTCCTACCGCGGCACCACGCCGACCCTCGACCTCGCTGCCCCGACCCTGACCCCGTAGTTACAGCCCGCTCGCGGTTTCGACAGGCACCACCTCGTCGCGAACCTGGTGCCGGTACCGCAGCGGGGACACACCGACTTCACGCTTGAACGCCGTACTGAACGCGCTCTCCGACGCGTACCCGAGGTCGGCGGCCAACGACCCGACTCGGACATCGCCGACGCGCAGGGCTCGCTGCGCCAGCAACATCCGCCACCGGTTCAGATAAGCCAGCGGCGGTACGCCGGCGATGGACCGGAACCGCTCCGCAAACGACGTCCGCGACATGGCAGCGGCACGGGCCAACTCCTCCAAGCCCCACGCCTTGCCGGGCTCGGCGTGCATGAGGCGCAGCGCCGGGCGCAGCCGCTCGTCGGACAGCACCCGTAGCCACCCCGGCGGCAGATCGGCCTGGTCGAGATACGCCCGCAGTACTTCGAGCAGGATCAGCTGCGTGTGCTGCCGGATCGCGAACGCGGATCCCAGTCTGTTCGCGCTCACCTCGTCCAGCAGCCGGTGGAGACTCCCTCGTAGATTGGCACCCTCGACCGCCGAGCCGCGAACGTGCCCAACCGGCGGAAGTGCCTGCATCATCAGCGCCTGGCCGACCGGGTTGAGCCCGATCCGGCCGCCGATGACCACGTCGTCCACACCGGTGTGGGCGCCGATGAGACTGGCGAACGGGAATCCCGGCTCGGGCACGATCTCGCGGCGCGGCTCCGGCCCCGTGCCGCCCTCCAGCTCCAGCCACGACCGGCTGTTGATGATCGCGACATCCCCCGCCTCGAGCTCGATCGGCGCCTCGATGCCGTCCGTGGCCAGCCGACCCCGACCACTCACCACCGCAATGAACTTCAACGGCTCGTCGATCACGGTCCGGGTCACCCACGGACCATGCACCGCGAAGCCTCCCGACAGGAGGCCGCGAACCTCGATGAGGTCGAAGACCTCGGACAACTGATCACCAGCCACCCTCGTACTCTCGCGCAAGAAATCCGAACTAACAACTATTCAGAGTCCGGATCAGTCCGAGCAGACTGGTGTCGCGACGGCAGGGGCAGCTCCGTCGCAGACCTTCTGCCGAATGACCCTCACCCTCAGGAGACACCTTCATGCGTTACCGCACTCTCGGTGGCACCGGAATCCAGGTCAGCCCGTACGCTCTCGGCGCGATGATGTTCGGTGCCGTCGGCAACCCCGACCACGACGAGTCGATCCGCATCATCCACCGAGCGCTCGACGCCGGGATCAACTTCATCGACACCGCCGACATGTACTCGGCCGGCGAGTCCGAAGAGATCGTCGGCAAGGCGCTCAAGGGCCGGCGCGACGACGTCGTACTCGCCACCAAGGCCCGCTTCCCCGTCAACTTCGACCCCAGCGGCGCCACCCCGGTCGTCCCCAACCGGTCCGGCGCGTCACGCCGCTGGCTGATCCGCGCCCTGGAGGACTCTCTCCGCCGACTGGGCACCGACTACGTCGACCTCTTCCAGATCCACCAGCCGGATCCCGAGACCGACCTCGAGGAGACCCTCTCGGCGCTCACCGACCTCGTCCGTGCTGGCAAGGTCCGCGCCGTCGGTACGTCGTCCCTGCCCGCGTCGGACCTCGTCCGTGCGCACTGGGTCTCCGAGCAGCGTGGTCTGATCCGGCTGCGCACCGAACAACCGCCGTATTCGATCCTGAACCGAGGCATCGAGCGGGAGGTGCTGCCGGTCGTGCAGCAGTACGGCATGGGCACGCTGGTCTGGAGCCCACTCGCCGGCGGTCTGCTGACCGGCCGCTACCGCAAGAACCAGCAGAACACCACGCACCGATCCCGTTTCGGCTTTCGCCACCTGACCGACGAGCGCCGCCTCGACGCCGTCGAACAACTCATCGAGGTGGCCGAGGACGCCAAGCTCCCGCTGACCCACCTGGCGCTGGCGTTCGCGATCACGCACCCCGGGGTGACGTCCGCCATCATCGGCCCGCGCACCATGGACCACCTCGACGACCTCCTCGCCGGCCTCGATGTCACCCTGACCGACGACATCCTCGACCGGATCGACGAAATCGCCCCACCCGGCACCGACATCGGCACCCTCGACATGGCCTACAACCCGCCCCCCATCCTCCACCCCCACCTCCGCCGCCGCCCCACCCAATCCCGCCCAGCAGCCTGACCCTCCCGACCAACCCCACCTGGCCCCGCCCCCGGTGCGCACCACCCTCCAGCCGGCCGTCCCCGCCCCCGGCCCGCCTGACCTTCCCGGCCCAACCAGGCCCCCAGCCTGGGCCTCCCAGCCCAACCGAACCCGAGCGTGGCCCACCACCGGGTCCTGGTCCAGGCCTCCCCGCCCAACAAGTCCAGCCTGACCCTCTCCACCAACCGCACCCGGGCCCGGCCCGGGGTACCGCGCTCCAGCCGGACGGCCCCACCGCGGCCCCGAGCCTGAGCCTCCCCACCAACCGCACCCGGGCCCGGCCCACCCTCGGTCCCGGTCCGGGCCTCCTCGCCCAACGATCCAGCCCGGCCCTTCCCCGCTCAGCCAGGCCTCGGTCTGGCCTCTTCGGACCGGCGGGGCCTCCTCACCGCGCCGCGTGCTGCCGCGGCGGGGCATCCCGCTATCCACCTCGCGCGCCGCGCCGCACCCGGCTCCGCGCAGCACCTGCGACCGCATCGCAGAGAGCTGGTCTGGCGGCAGCGCTTCCACTGGTGTGGGCGGTGACTTCAGTCGCGTATTTGCCAAAACCGGACCCCGGTGCTTACCCCCGACCCACCGGTGCTTCAGACTGGACCGGTGGAACCTCCGGAGAACCGCACGGGCTGCTCACGCCGAGTAGGCGGAACTCTGGCCAACCGTCCGCTACCCCGCGTACCGTCTGCTGCGCAGGTCCGGCCGGCTCGTGATCGGAGGGCGTGAATGGCATCGTGGCTCCTCCGCGCCCAGTGGACGCACCGCGACGAGTCCGTCGAGCACCGGGCCCTCCGCGTCGGCCGTACTCTGACCGCGGTCGCCGTAGCGTTCCCCGACGTACACGTCTGGACTCAGGACGAACGCTGGGGGTACCACGTCCTCGAGGCCGACGGCTCCACCCCACTGCAGGAAATGGTCGAGGCGACCACGAAGGTCCTCGCGAACGGCTCGAGCACCACGCGCCTCCACCTGCAGAGCACCGGCGATCTCCCGTGGCTCTTCGACCTGTCCATGGGCGGCACGCTGACCACCGTGTCCGACCAGCTGACGCTGCACTGGAGCGACGAGGACGCCCTCGCGCAGTCGGAGCGCTTCGCTCAGGTACTGCGCGCCGTCGTGACGATCTGGGAACCCGAATGGGCCAGCATCGCCGACACCGAGCTCGCCGCCGCGGCCGGTGTATTCCGCCGCGGTATCCCGATGATGGGCTGGCTGACGTACGTCCGCGGGATGGTAGCCGGTGCCCACGGCATCGACATCGGCCTGACCCCCTTCGAACGCGGCACCCTCCTCCAAGCCCCGGTCGCGCCGGCCGACCTCACCCCGGTCCACATCTGCGCCGCCGCCGCCCTAGTCGGCATCGCACCCGAGTCCTAACCCCGGCCCCGCCGATCTCCGCGGCGATCCAAGCTCCACCTCGTCTTGACCGTCCCCACCTGCCTAGGCGTTCGCCTCCTGTACGTCGGTGACCACCAGTTGCCGATCCCACCGAGCCAACTCGGCCGCATCCGGCACGTGGAACTGCGAGTTGTACTCCTCCAACTCCTCCCGCGTGATGCGAAACGTGCCCTCAGGCAACGCCGCGTTCCGAGCCGCCACCCGCTCCCACAGAACCTCGAACGGCGGATTCAGTACGACGATCTCCGCGAGCGCACCGTGTTCGTGCGCCCGGTTCCGGAACAGGTCGCGCTCGGTCTCCGACCAGCACCCGTAGTCCAGAATCGCGCTCACCCCGAGGGTCAACGCTCGCGCAGCAACGCCCCACAAGAGCTGCGACTCGAGCACCCACCGCTTGCCGTCTTCCTCGTTCACCCCCAGCAGCGGCTTCATCCACTCGTCCGGCGTGAACCGAATCCCCGCCCGCTCCGCCTCGAGCCGCCGAGCCAGCGTCGTCTTGCCGGCTCCAGGCAACCCCACGATCAAACTCATCACCGCACGCTGCATACCCGAACCCTACGAACCCGCACATCCAAGCAGGACAGCACCGTCCCACCCGCACAACAAGAGACCGTCATACGACGGTCGTGGGACGTCGACGACCGACGCATGCCCCACAGACGTCCTGCGGTGAATGGACGCGGGTGCACGTCGACCTCACCGACCAGATGATCATCGTCAAATCCCTCGCCAGGCCCTCGTACCGCAGGCACCACCCGCACCCGCCGGTTGGCGACGCGAGGTCGTCTGGGGGAAATGTTAAGGGCCACCCCGAGACGGGGTGGCCCTTAACAGTGTGAATGTCCGGCGGCGTCCTACTCTCCCACGACCTCCCGGTCGCAGTACCATCGGCGCTGTCGGGCTTAACTTCCAGGTTCGGAATGGAGACTGGGTGTTTCCCCGACGCTATGGCCACCGTAACTCTATGAAAATATCAACCAACCCTGCTCGGGTCACAACACCCCGGGGTGGTTCCGGTGGGGTGTTGGGTTGCTGGGGTTGACCGTATTTCGGGAACCGTACAGTGAACGCGAGTGTCTTCGTTAACGCAGTGTGGTCTGTTGCCCTCACCCCGCTAGGGGTGTGGGTGTGTGACAAGCCCTCGGCCTATTAGTACCAGTCAGCTGCACACGTTGCCGTGCTTCCACTTCTGGCCTATCAACCCAGTGGTCTACTGGGGGCCTTACCCGGTTGTCCCGGTGGGAGACCTCATCTTGAAGCGTGCTTCCCGCTTAGATGCTTTCAGCGGTTATCACTCCCGAACGTAGCCAACCAGCCGTGCTCCTGGCGGAACAACTGGCACACCAGAGGTTCGTCCACCCCGGTCCTCTCGTACTAGGGGCAGCCCTTCTCAAGTCTCCTGCGCGCGCAGCGGATAGGGACCGAACTGTCTCACGACGTTCTAAACCCAGCTCGCGTGCCGCTTTAATGGGCGAACAGCCCAACCCTTGGGACCTACTCCAGCCCCAGGATGCGACGAGCCGACATCGAGGTGCCAAACCATCCCGTCGATATGGACTCTTGGGGAAGATCAGCCTGTTATCCCCGGGGTACCTTTTATCCGTTGAGCGACGGTGCTCCCACATGCCACCGCCGGATCACTAGTTCCGACTTTCGTCCCTGCTCGACATGTCTGTCTCACAGTCAAGCTCCCTTGTGCACTTACACTCGACACCTGATTGCCAACCAGGCTGAGGGAACCTTTGAGCGCCTCCGTTACCTTTTAGGAGGCGACCGCCCCAGTCAAACTACCCACCAGGCACTGTCCCTGATCCGGATAACGGACCAAAGTTAGACAGCCAGAACAACCAGAGTGGTATTTCAACGATGACTCCACCCGAACTGGCGTCCGAGTTTCACAGTCTCCCACCTATCCTACACAAGTTGTACCGACCACCAATACCAAGTTGTAGTAAAGGTCCCGGGGTCTTTCCGTCCTGCTGCGCGTAACGAGCATCTTTACTCGTAATGCAATTTCGCCGAGTCCATGGTTGAGACAGCGCCCAAGTCGTTACGCCATTCGTGCAGGTCGGAACTTACCCGACAAGGAATTTCGCTACCTTAGGATGGTTATAGTTACCACCGCCGTTTACTGGCGCTTAAGTTCAAAGCTTCGCCGGCCGAAACCAGCTAACCTGTCCCCTTAACGTTCCAGCACCGGGCAGGCGTCAGTCCGTATACATCGAATTACTTCTTCGCACGGACCTGTGTTTTTAGTAAACAGTCGCTTGGGCCTGGTCTCTGCGGCCATCACCGCGTCCCCCAGCAAGTGGGGTAACGGATCCGGCCCCCCTTCTCCCGAAGTTACGGGGGCATTTTGCCGAGTTCCTTAACCATGGTTCACTCGATCGCCTCGGTATTCTCTACCTGATCACCTGTGTCGGTTTGGGGTACGGGCGGCTCTAACACTCACTGCGAAGTTTTTCTCGGCAGCATGGGATCATCCACTTCCCCTGAACGGGTCCGCCTCGGCTCTCAGGCTTCATGAGGCACGGATTTGCCTATGCCTCGCCCTACCACCTTGCCCGCGGATCAGCTTGCGCCTACCATCGCCGCGGTTGGACTACCCTCCTGCGTCACTCCTCAGTGCACCTACTACCACCTCGGGCCGGAACATCCACACCTCAACCCGAAGGTCTCAGCACTTCAATTCCTTAGCATCAGCGGGTTCGGTCGGGTCGTGTCAGTGCCGGTACGGGAATATCAACCCGTTGTCCATCGACTACGCCTGTCGGCCTCGCCTTAGGTCCCGACTTACCCAGGGCAGATTAGCTTGACCCTGGAACCCTTGATCATCCGGCGGACGGGTTTCTCACCCGTCATTCGCTACTCATGCCTGCATTCTCACTCGTGCAGCATCCACAACTCCATCACTAGGCTGCTTCACACGCTGCACGACGCTCCCCTACCCATCCACACACCTGGACCACACCCAAAAGGGTGAGGCCGGGTACGAGTGTGAATGCCACAGCTTCGGCGGATTGCTTGAGCCCCGCTACATTGTCGGCGCGGAATCACTTGACCAGTGAGCTATTACGCACTCTTTCAAGGGTGGCTGCTTCTAAGCCAACCTCCTGGTTGTCTGGGCAACTCCACATCCTTTTCCACTTAGCAATCGCTTAGGGGCCTTAGCTGGTGATCTGGGCTGTTTCCCTCTCGACTACGGAGCTTATCCCCCGCAGTCTCACTGCCGCGCTCTCACTTACCGGCATTCGGAGTTTGGCTGATTTCGGTAAGCCGGTAAGCCCCCTAGACCATCCAGTGCTCTACCTCCGGTAAGAAACACACGACGCTGCACCTATATGCATTTCGGGGAGAACCAGCTATCACGGAGTTTGATTGGCCTTTCACCCCTATCCACAGGTCATCCCCCAGGTTTTCAACCCTGGTGGGTTCGGTCCTCCACGCGGTCTTACCCACGCTTCAACCTGCCCATGGATAGATCACTCCGCTTCGGGTCTAGAGCATGCGACTCAAACGCCCTATTCAGACTCGCTTTCGCTACGGCTACCCCACACGGGTTAACCTCGCCACACACCACTAACTCGCAGGCTCATTCTTCAAAAGGCACGCCGTCACACCCCACAAGGAGATGCTCCGACGGATTGTAGGCAACCGGTTTCAGGTACTATTTCACTCCCCTCCCGGGGTACTTTTCATCTTTCCCTCACGGTACTAGTCCGCTATCGGTCACCAAGAAGTATTTAGGCTTAGCGGGTGGTCCCGCCAGATTCACACGGAATTTCAAGAGTCCCGTGCTACTTGGGAAAACACTCGGAAGTCGCTGTCTTACACCTACGGGGCCATAACCCACTACGGCTCAACATTCCAGAAGATTCGGCTTCAACAGCGATTTATAACTCCCCGACACCACGGCATTAGTGTCAGAATGCTCCCACAACCCCACATGCGCAACGCACGCCGGCTATCACACACACATGGTTTAGCCTCATCCGCTTTCGCTCGCCACTACTCACGGAATCACAATTGTTTTCTCTTCCTGCGGGTACTGAGATGTTTCACTTCCCCGCGTTCCCTCCAGAACCCTATGTGTTCAGGCACTGGTAACTGGCTTTAGAATGCCAGCTGGGTTTCCCCATTCGGACACCCCCGGATCACAGCTTGGTTGCCAACTCCCCGGGGCTTATCGCAGGCTCCAACGTCCTTCATCGGCTCTTGGTACCAAGACATCCACCGATTGCCCTTAGTAGCTTGTCACAACAACAAAAACACACAAAACGCTACAAAGAGATGCTCGCGTCCACTATACAGTTCTCAAAATACGGGCAGGAACACCAACCCCTAAACCACCACCCACCAGAGAAGAACACCATCCAGGGAAACAACACACCCATCAAGTGAACCCACCAGCAGTTTGGTGAGAGCCGGCCCCAGCCACCCATCCAACCAGCACCAGCCAGTTGAACCGTGACCCAGAAAAACCAGTCCACATCCCCCCTTGGGGGACCCGGCCCGATTCCTCAGGACCCAACAGCGCGCCTCGGCCACTCACCCACACCTCGCACACGTTCCACGCATCCCCCTCGAAAGAGGGTTCAGCAGTACTAGCACACGCGATCCGGGATCCCGGCCTAATGGTCAATGTTCCACAGTCCGAAGCACCATCACCCCGAGACGCACGCTCGAGCAGTGATGAATGGACAACCACGCAGAACGTGACTGCCGCAGCGCTCCTTAGAAAGGAGGTGATCCAGCCGCACCTTCCGGTACGGCTACCTTGTTACGACTTCGTCCTAATCGCCAGCCCCACCTTCGACGGCTCCCTCCCACAAGGGGTTAGGCCACCGGCTTCGGGTGTTGCCGACTTTCATGACGTGACGGGCGGTGTGTACAAGGCCCGGGAACGTATTCACCGCAGCGTTGCTGATCTGCGATTACTAGCGACTCCGACTTCATGGGGTCGAGTTGCAGACCCCAATCCGAACTGAGACCGGCTTTTTGGGATTCGCTCCACCTTACGGCTTCGCAGCCCTTTGTACCGGCCATTGTAGCATGCGTGAAGCCCTGGACATAAGGGGCATGATGACTTGACGTCATCCCCACCTTCCTCCGAGTTGACCCCGGCAGTCTCCTATGAGTCCCCACCATAACGTGCTGGCAACATAGGACGAGGGTTGCGCTCGTTGCGGGACTTAACCCAACATCTCACGACACGAGCTGACGACAGCCATGCACCACCTGTATAGGACCCTTACGGACCTCCCATCTCTGGGAGATTTCCCTATATGTCAAACCCAGGTAAGGTTCTTCGCGTTGCATCGAATTAATCCGCATGCTCCGCCGCTTGTGCGGGCCCCCGTCAATTCCTTTGAGTTTTAGCCTTGCGGCCGTACTCCCCAGGCGGGGCGCTTAATGCGTTAGCTGCGGCACGGAGGACGTGGAATGTCCCCCACACCTAGCGCCCAACGTTTACGGCGTGGACTACCAGGGTATCTAATCCTGTTCGCTACCCACGCTTTCGCTCCTCAGCGTCAGGTAAGGCCCAGAGAGCCGCCTTCGCCACCGGTGTTCTTCCTGATATCTGCGCATTCCACCGCTACACCAGGAGTTCCGCTCTCCCCTGCCTACCTCTAGTCTGCCCGTATCGGAAGCAGGCTCGGAGTTAAGCTCCGAGTTTTCACTCCCGACGCGACGAACCGCCTACGAGCCCTTTACGCCCAATAATTCCGGACAACGCTCGGACCCTACGTATTACCGCGGCTGCTGGCACGTAGTTGGCCGGTCCTTCTTCTGCAGGTACCGTCACTCTCGCTTCGTCCCTGCTGAAAGAGGTTTACAACCCGAAGGCCGTCATCCCTCACGCGGCGTTGCTGCGTCAGACTTTCGTCCATTGCGCAATATTCCCCACTGCTGCCTCCCGTAGGAGTCTGGGCCGTGTCTCAGTCCCAGTGTGGCCGGTCGCCCTCTCAGGCCGGCTACCCGTCGACGCCTTGGTAGGCCATTACCCCACCAACAAGCTGATAGGCCGCGAGCCCATCCCCAACCGCCAGAACTTTCAACCACAAGCCATGAAGCCCGTGATGATATCCGGTATTAGACCCCGTTTCCGAGGCTTATCCCGAAGTTGAGGGTAGGTTGCTCACGTGTTACTCACCCGTTCGCCGCTCGTGTACCCCCGAAGGGGCCTTACCGCTCGACTTGCATGTGTTAAGCACGCCGCCAGCGTTCGTCCTGAGCCAGGATCAAACTCTCCGTTGAAAAATATAGACAAACCAACCCCACAAAAAGGGCCAGTATCGTCAACACATCGAGTGATCCTTTGAATCAGAAACAAACCAAAACTGGCTTGAATCCAGAAATATTTCAAAGGAATCCGCCACAGAACACAAACAAAAACCCACACCCACAAGAGCCGGGGCCAGGAAAATGTTCAATGCCCTATGAACGGGGTTAATGCATCTATCGGCATTGACTTTCGGCACGCTGTTGAGTTCTCAAGAATCGGACGCACACCGCGCTCCAGACTTTCGTTTGAAGCTCCGGGGCAACTCGCCCAACTTTACTGTTTCGTCCGGGGCCGGTCAAATCGGCCTCTTTCGTCCCAGTCTCCCTGCGCGACCCAGTGACCGAAACCCGCCGAGGCGTGTTTCGGCTTCCGAGACCTTCAGGGAGTTTGTCGGAGGACCGGCCGCTTTCGCGTCCTGCGTCTCGCTCCAACAAGAAGAACATTACTGTGACATTCGCGGGCCAGATGCAAATCGGGGTGCCGGACCTTGTCCGAGACCTTGCGAAGCACCCTCGGCGCCGGTCAGCCGGCACCCGCCACGAGGCAGTGGTCGTCCCTCAGGTCACATCACTCACTCGCGTCTCCGCGAGCGACTCCTCCCATGATGCCGCATCACACAAGCCGGCTCCACGGGATATCCGGCACCAGGGGGGAGCTGGCCGGCCAGCTCCCACCTGTCACGCACCGCACCGTCCAGCAGACGCCTCTCGGCGAGTGGCCGCTCGTAGCGGCTGAGGTTGAGGCCCGGGGTCATGAACCGGACGGCATCAGGTGTAACCGGCGCCCGACCCACATGTATTCCCGCGGGCGACCCGGGCTCGCAACCGCCCCAGAGGAAGCTGGCACTCACGGACCTCGAGGTTCGATGCTCGTGCACCACGGTCCCGACTGCCACGTGTACTCGTAGTGCAATGGCGAGCCTGCCGCGGCTTGTCCGCGGCAGGCTCGTGGCTTCGGTTACCTCGACGGCTGCGGTGCTTCGCAGTCGATCTTCGGGTTCGCGCCGACGTAGTTGAGTGGGCCGACGGCGATGGTGACGAGCACCGTGCCGACCTTGGCGCACGTCGCGTCGGATCCTGAGAAGTAGTTCCGTTGGGCCGCGGCCGCCAGGCCGATGAGCAGCCAGACAACAACAAGGACCGCGACGGTGCGGGAACCAGTCGTAGATGCTCTACGAGTGCGCATGTCCACCTCCTGGGCTGAGCGCACCCCCGTGCGTTGACACTTCTTTGGTTCCCGCCGTCGGGCCTACAGAAACGGTCCGGGTCACACCTCGCGGTAGTCGTAGTACGGCTTGATCTCGGTGTTGACGTACGCGCCGATGCTGGGCGCCGCGAGCAGAGCGGCGAAGGTGGTCTGCGGCACGTCGAAGTACTGGTACCTGGAGCCGTTGACGAATTCGAGCTCCAACGTGCCGTCGGTCCAACCGACCGATCGCACACTCGACGAGTTCACCGGGCGTCGCCTCACACGCGCTCCCTCCGAGTACGTCGTACGTCGCCTAGTGTGCCGTTGATCGCTCCGGCTCCGCGGACTCCAGGCGCGCCACGGCGCGGGCCAGATCGCCGAGCGCCTCGTTGAGTTGGCTCAACACGTCGTGGTCGAGCACAACCTGCGGCTCGTCGAGACCCAGGTTGGCGGCGAACCTGACCTGTGCATCGGGCGGCGCCTGTCTGAGTGCGCTGTCGAGTGCTTGCTGAATCTGCTTGCTCGGCACCATGTCCGGCCGCTCGCGCCATTTGGTGACCGTCCTCGGCGCGACGTTGAGTTGGTAGGCGAAGGATTCGTTGGTCATCCGGAGCGCGGTGCGCAAGGCGTGCGCGTGCCGGCCCGTCCATTCCTCGATGATCGTCATCGGTATCACTCCCTGCGCGGTTGTCACTCCTTGCAATCAGGTTACGGCGATCAGGTGATCGGCAGAGTGCCGGATTTTTGCCCTGTGGATACCGGTTCAGTTCATGGTGAGGGCGTGGCCGCAGGCGTTGACTGTCGGCATGGACGAGATCAGCGGTCGAACGACCACGCTGCCGCGGACGATCCCGCGACGGCGTCATCTGAAAGTCGCCGGCAGGGCCGGACCACGATGTTTCCAGTTGGTCCGCCACCTCGATGTATCCGGCGTCAGCGGTACGGGCGTTGTCGCCGAGGGGGTCGAGTGGACCGACGGGACGGTGGCCCTGCACTGGGGTGGGCGCTATCCGACCACCACGGTCTGGCCGGACGGCATCGACGCCCTCCTCACGGTCCACGGTCATAACGGCGCGACCACCATCCAGTGGCTGGATGGCTGACATGCGCCCCCAGACTCGGTGGGGCGGGCCCACCCTGCAGACAGTCCGCCTCACCGACCTATTCGGACGAGAACTCCTCGCGGTACATGCCATGTGGTTGTTCGGACGCGGACCTTGGCGTGCCGTTGTGGGAGGTCTGAGACATCGCGTCGTCGCCCGGCGACGGGCTGGTCCGTTCCTTGCCGGGCTCCAGGAGGTGGTCGACTGCTGAGGTGAAATCGAGTTCGGCTCGACTCGGCTGTGCGCGATCGACGACGTCGGCGGGCGAGCGCCGTACCGGAAGGTCGTTCGCCGCAGCCGACAGCTCGGCGAGGGTGTCCAGCAAGCCGAGCGCGGTCTCGACTTCGCCGGGATTGTTGACCAGCCACCAGACGGCCGCCGAGCCAGGCGTGGCGAAGACGTCGTTCTTCAGATACTCGCGCTTGCCCTGTTCCATCCGGCGTTCGAGCAGCGTGGTCTGCTCCCGGCGGTGCAGGGCGGCGAGGTGCTGAAGGTGCTTCTCGTCCGGGTCCGGCAGGCGCAGGCGAACCTCGGTCGCCCAGCTGCGCACCTGTCCCTTCTCGTCGAGCGCGGGCTCGCCGAGCATCGCGGCCAGGCGGTGCTGGTTGAGCGACTCCTCGGTCACCTGCTGCGTGGCGGTCAAGGCGCGGGCGCGCTCGAGTAGGGCATGGACCGCGACCGCTCCGAGGTCCGCGTGCCTCGCGCCGGACAGCACCGTCGACCACTGCACTACCGCCGAGAAGCTGAAGTGGAAGTCAGGTGATGCGGATGGCAGACGTACGTCGGCGACCGTGCGCGACGGCGGCCCGGTGAACACCGGGTCGCGATCCGGCAGTACGACGGAAGGCGCGGGCGGCGGCGGGGTCGCGGCCGGCCGGGGTGGGTCGGGTTGCTTCCAGACCACGGCGAGCAGGACGAGCAGCACCACCGAGAGCACGAGTGCGGCCCAACCCGGCAGGCCGACGATCAGACAGACGACGTACAGGACCAGGACGATGGCGGCAGCTGTCAGGAGGGAGTTGCGATGGAGCTTCATGGTGGCGTTCCTTCACCACGTTGGGCGGACGTCAGGAGGTCGGCCAATGCGTACCGGACGGCTTCCCCGTCCTACCGCCACCCGGGTCACCGGCAACCCAGTGCACGGACCTCGCCAGGCGACGAGCCCACGAAAAGTCTCCCATTCCTAACCCAAAGTAGTCGCCGTCCGCGTGTCGGTGAGCTTGCGGATCAGCGCGGGCTGACCGGCCCTCGGTCAGCCAGTGAGGGAGCGGAGGGCTCGGCGGGAGGGTCTCAGGAGGACCGGCTTGTAGGGGCAGCGGGCGTCGGTAAGGGTCTCGTACGCGCTGATGGCTCTGTTCGCGGCGTCCCAGCCCTGCTCGGCGGGAGTCCGGCCGAGGCCTCGGTTGCGAACGAGGGCGCCGTAGAAGGCCGAGCAGAAGACGGTCGCCTCGTACCAGCCGATGACCGTGCTCGTGCCGATGTAGGTGATGTCGTCCTGGAGACAGTCGCGGATGGCGCGCTGCCATTTGCCGATGCCCGTCTTGCATCCGTCAGCGATCACGACACCGCTGGCGATGCCCCACTGCCGGTCGAGAAACCACTCGGCGAGCGACCTGAGCGAGACCTGGGTCTGGCCGTCGGTGGACAGGAAGGAGGGCTCCTCGCTGTGGTCACCGTGCGCCATCACGTGCAGGACGGTCGACGGCGTGGTGAGCGCCGAGAACGCTGTCTCGTGGTCGCGGGTGCGGACGAAGTTCACGTCGATGACCGGTTGGTCCCAGCCGGCGTTGATGTTCCCGGTGATGCCCTGGACGAAGCTCATCGACGCGTCGAACGAGCTGTCCAAACCGAGATCCACCAGAGTGATCAGCCGGTTCTTCATTCGCCCACCCCTCCTGACGTTCCCATCCCGCCGCACCATGATGAACTACGCCCCCGACAGTTGGCTCCCGCTTGCGATCCGCTGAGACGGGTACGACGTACGGTGGCCGAACCCCGTGCCCGTCCGAGGAGGACTTCGATGAGTTCAGTTCCAGTCGTCACGCTGAGTGGTGGGACCTCGATGCCGCGGATCGGGCTCGGTACGTCGCCGATGGACGACGCCGACGCCGAGCGGACGGTCTCGACGGCGCTGGAGCTCGGGTACCGGCTGATCGACACCGCGGAGAACTACCGCAACGAGACCGGTGTCGGCCGGGCCCTCAAGGGCGTGCCGCGGGACGAGGTGTTCGTGACGTCGAAGTTCAACAAGCGGTGGCACAGTGTCGACGGGGCACGGACGGCGTTCGAGGCGAGCGCCGAAAAGCTCGGCGTCGAGTATCTGGATCTGCTGCTCATTCACTGGCCCAACCCGGATCAGGATCAGTACGTCGAAGCGTGGCAGGGGTTGATTGCGCTGCGTGAGGCCGGGCTGGTTCGGGCGATCGGGACGTCGAACTTCAAGCCGGCTCACTTGCAACGGCTGATCGATGAGACCGGCGTGGCACCGGAGGTCAATCAGGTGCAGCTGAGTCCGGTGTGGGCGAAGTCGGCTGAGCGTGAGTTCCATCAGAAGCACGGCATCGTCACCGAGGCGTGGAGTCCGCTCGGGAAGGGGACGGATCTGCTGGAGCACGCGACTGTGCGCGAGATTGCAGAGGCACATGATCGGACCCCTGGGCAGGTCGTGATGCGGTGGGAGACGCAGCAGGACGTCGTGCCAATTCCCAAGTCTGCCAACCGAGCGCGGCTCGAGCAGAACTTGGCTGTCTTCGACTTCGACCTGACCGATGAGCAGCTCGCGGCTCTGGCATCCCTCGACGGCACCGCTCGTCCCGCCGCCGACTCCGACCACTCAGGCCACTGAACGATCCGCGCAACCCCCGCGGTCCGGAGGCGCACGAGCGGCGGCCTCAGCACTCCACGCGGGTGGGCGGGCTATTTGTGGGCGATGTAGTAGGTGTTGAAGGGGTCGGGGGCTAGGTGGGTGGGGTGGATGGTGGTGAAGCCGGCGGTGGTGAGCATTTGGTGGGCTTTTTGTTCGCCCCAGACTGTGCCTAGGGCGTCGCCGTTGAGGGAGAGGGAGACGGTCATGCAGTGCATGGTGGAGATGCCGTAGAGGAAGGTGGCGAAGGGGTTGTCCAGGTTGTCCTCGAGGTTGCTCGAGGCCCGGATGTCGACCATCAGGAAGACGCCACCGGGACGGAGCGAGTCGGCGATGCCGGCGAGGACCTGGACGGGGTGGGCCTGGTCGTGGATCGCGTCGAAGGCGGTGACCAGGTCGAAGCGCTCGTGCTCACCGAGATCGGCGGCGTCGCGGACGACGAACTCCGCGTTCGACAGTCCTAGCGCGGTGGCTTCAGCCTGGCCGGCGGCGATGCCTTCGGCGGAGAAGTCGTAGCCGACGCACCGGCTGCGGGGGTAGGCGGCGGCGATGAGGTTGATCGCGTGCCCGCTGCCACAGCCGACATCGGCGACCTCGATGCCCTCCGAGAGGCGAGCGGGCAGCCCCGGCACGAGCGGGAGGATCGTGTCGATCAGTGCTGCGTCGAAGATGGCGCCGCTGTCCTCGGCCATGAGCCGGTGGAACTCCACGAACTCCGAGTACGGAACTCCCCCGCCGCGCCGGAAGCACTCGACCAGCGACGATTCGACGCCGGCGAGCAGCGGGATGAACTGCATTGTTCGCGCGAGGTTGTCCGGGCCGGCTGCGCGGGTCAGGAAGGCGGCGTGCTCGCGCGGTAGCCAGTACGTTCGGTCGTCGGCGTCGTACTCGACGATCCGGGCGACGGTCATGGCGACGAGCCACTCGCGCACGTATCGCTCGTGCAGGCCGGCGGCGCCGGCGATCTCGTGGCTGGTGGCGGGTGGCAGGTCAGCGAGGGTGTTGTAGAGACCGACCTGGTGGCCGATGCTCAGCAGGAGGGCGAGCGTCCCGTGATTCAGTACGTCGACCATCTGCTGCCCGAAAGCCTCCACGCGCGTTGTGTCCATCAGTGTCTCGCTCATGGTGAGCTCCTTTCGACACAGCGAGCGTTGCAGCGCTAGGTCGCGCCGGGCATCGGTGAACTCGCCTATTCGCTCACCCGGGTGAGGTAGGCGGCGACTTCGGTTCGGTTTCGGGCGCCGAGCTTGGACAGGATGCTGGCTACGTGGTGTTCGACCGTACGGCGGCTGATGTAGAGCCGGGCCGCGATCTCCGGATTCGGCAGGCCCTCGGCGAGTACGGCGAGCACGTCGCGCTCCCGTTGGGTCAGCAGCCCGAGGCCACGCGGACCGACCCGAGCGGCCGACGCGCCGGCGGCCCGCAACCAAGCGGAAGCCGCATCGGCATCAGCCCGAGCACCCAAGTCCTCGAACACCGCGAGAGCGATCCGGGCCTCGGCCACCGCAGGCGTCGGCTCGTCCGGGCACAGAGCCTGCGCCAGCATCATTCGGGTCCGCGCCACCTCGAGCGGCATCTCCAACAGCCCGAACCAGGTCATTGCCGCTGACAACCGTGCCACGGCCTCCCGAGACTTCCCCTGCGCCAGCAGAGCCCGTCCGCATAAGCGGGCAGCCCGGGCTGCGATCAGCCCGCTGTCGGTCGTCGTACCGAGAGCAGTAAGCCGCTCTGCCTCAGCAACAGCGCCGGCAACATCACCAGCGGCCAGGCAAGCGGCGCCAAGAACCTCGCGCAGCCGCGCTTCGTCCAGTGGAGTGGCCTCGTCGAGGTGACGACGTACCAATGACAGCGCCATCGCCACCTCCCCTGCGGTCAGGTAGGTGGCTGCCAGGACGGGCCGGACGACAGCGCGGTCCTCGAAGCCGGTCAACAGGAGACGGGCCTCCGCAACACGCCCCTGCCCGAGGCGGAGGTCAGCGAGGAAGGCAGCCGCCTCCGCCTGGACCGCGGGTGCTGCGTCCTGTGCCAGCTCCGCTGCGGCGACCAGTTCGTCCTCGGCCCGGGACCAGTCGCCGATCGCGATGAGCACAGCACCGTACGACGCCCGGCACGACGCATTCAGATAGGGGCAGCCGTAGCGCGAGATGAAGCCGTCGAGCGAACGCGTCCACTGCACGACTCGAAGGAAGTCAGCGCCGCGAACACACGAGCGCATCAACAGGCAGCTGGTCAGCACGACCGTGTCAGGCCGGGCTCCCTCACCGCCGAGCGCACCCGCGAGAGCCTCGTCCAGCAAGGCAGTGCCCTCGATGACGTGGCCCAGCTCGATGAGAGCCGAGCCCCACATGCTGAGCGCGCACAGCTCGAGATCCCGGTCCCCCGCGTCCGCCCCGACCTCGTACGCCGCTTCGCACCAAGCGGCCACATCAGCCGCATCGGCCCCGGGCGCAGACCCGGCACGCGCCAGCGACGCCCACGCCGACACCACTGGATCCCCCAGCGATGCAGCCACGCGAACCGCCCGAGCAGCCCAGCCCTGTGCCGCTGCCCGGTCGCCGAAGTTGGCGTCGTACACGAAGCTGAGCCCCAGTGCGGTGAAGACCGCCTCTGCCGGGTCGGACCGGCGGTACAAGGCGTAGGCGCGTTCCCAGCACGAAAATGTGGACCGGGTGTCGCCCAGCCACCACTGCGCGGTGCCCAGCCCGTTGAGGCCCGCAGCGGTGTCTCGCACACCGTCGGACCCGAACGCGGCACGTGCCGCCGGCCAGTCCCCGTCGCCGAGTGCCTTCGCCCCGGCCGCGAGGAGACCGTCGATCTCCTCCACAGCTCGACGGTAGTCGCGCTGCGGCCCCCGGGGAAAGTGGGAAGTTCCCGGGGGCCGTGGCGCTTTCAGCTATCGAGCCGACCGCAGTCGGCGACCGGAGCCGGCCAGCCAACCCAGCCAGCTATCGAGCCGACCAAGCCAGACTGCAGCGAGCAACGTTCAGCTGCAGCCGGACGTGCTGCCGCAGCCTTCGCAGACGTAGCAGGAGCCGCTGGGCCGCATCTTCGTGCCGCAGGTGAAGCACAGTGGCGCGTCCACCGACGTACCGGTGATCAGCTCGAACATCTCCGCCGTGGTCCGCACCTCCGAGGTGTCGACCGGCTTCGCGGTCGCCGCCTCGGCGACCGCCGGCTTCTCCGGCGCGGGCTCGACCGACTTCAGCGACTCGGCCTCGGACACCTCGACCGGGGCCGGCTCGTACGAGCCGGTGTCGAGTTGCCGCGACCGCTCCTCGGCGGAGTAGATGCCCAGCGCGGCCCGCTCGTCGAACGGCAGGTAGTCCAGCGCCAGCCGGCGGAAGATGTAGTCCATGATCGACTGCGCCATCCGGACGTCCGGGTCGTCGGTCAGGCCGGCCGGCTCGAACTTCAGGTTGGTGAACTTCTGGACGTAGGTCTCCAGCGGTACGCCGTGCTGGAGCGCGATCGAGATCGCGATCGAGAACGCGTCCATCACGCCGGCCAGGGTCGAGCCCTGCTTGCCCATCTTCAGGAAGACCTCGCCGAGACCGTCGTCCGGGTAGGAGCCGGCCGTCATGTAGCCCTCGGCCCCGCCCACGCTGAACGACGTGGTCCGCGACGGCCGCGACTTCGGCAGGCGCTTGCGGGTCGGCCGGTACTCGATCACCTTCTCGACGATCTTCTCGGCGACAGCGGCCTCGGCGGCCACCGCCTCCGACGACGCGGCCTTCTTCGCCTTCGCGTCCGCCAGCGGCTGGCCGACCTTGCAGTTGTCGCGGTACACCGCGAGCGCCTTCAGGCCGAGCTTCCAGCCCTGGAAGTAGACGTCGGCGATCTCCTCGACCGTCGCGGTCTCCGGCAGGTTGACCGTCTTCGAGATCGCGCCGGACAGGAACGGCTGCGCGGCCGCCATCATCCGCACGTGGCCCATCGGCTTGATCGCCCGCTCGCCCATCGCGGTGTCGAAGATCTCGTAGTGCTCGGGCTTCAGGCCGGGCGCGTCGACCACGTGGCCGTGCTCGGAGATGTACTCGACGATCGCCTCGATCGTCTCCTCGGTGTAGTTGTACTGCCGCAGCGCCCGCGGGACCGTCTGGTTGACGATCTGCATCGAGCCGCCGCCGACCAGCTTCTTGAACTTGACCAGCGAGAAGTCCGGCTCGATGCCGGTGGTGTCGCAGTCCATCATGAAGCCGATGGTGCCGGTCGGCGCGAGCACCGAGGCCTGCGCGTTCCGCCAGCCGTTCTTCGCGCCGATCTTGAGCACGCCCTCCCACGCCGCGGTGGCGTGCTTCTGGACGTCCTTGTCGATCTCGTGCATCGTGCGGATCGCGTCGTTGGCCGCCGCGTGCTTGCGCATCACCCGGGTGTGCGCGTCCTTGTTCCGCTCGAAGCCGTCGTACGCGCCGACGACACCGGCCAGCTCGGCGGAGCGCTTGTACGACGTACCGGTCATCAGCGAGGTGATAGCGCCCGCCAGTGCGCGACCACCGTCGGAGTCGTACGCGTGGCCGGTCGCCATCAGCAGGGCGCCGAGGTTCGCGTACCCGATGCCGAGCTGCCGGTAGGCGCGGGTGGTCTCGCCGATCGCCTCGGTCGGGAAGTCGGCGAAGCAGATCGAGATGTCCATCGCGGTGATGATCAGCTCGACCGCCTTGACGAACTTCTCCGAGTCGAACTGGTCGTCGTCACGGAGGAACTTCATCAAGTTCAGCGACGCCAGGTTGCAGGACGAGTTGTCCAGGTGCATGTACTCCGAGCACGGGTTGGAGGCCGTGATCCGGCCGGTCTCCGGCGTCGTGTGCCAGTCGTTGATGGTGTCGTCGTACTGCAGGCCCGGGTCGGCGCAGGCCCAGGCGGCCTGGGAGATCTTGTCGAACAGCTCGCGCGCGTCGACGGTCTCGATCACCGAGTTGTCCAGCCGCGCCCGCAGCCCGAACTCGCCCTTGTCCTCGACCGCGCGCATGAACTCGTCGGTGACCCGGACCGAGTTGTTGGCGTTCTGGTACTGCACCGAGGTGATGTCGCGGCCGCCGAGGTCCATGTCGAAGCCCGCGTCGCGCAGGACGCGGATCTTCTCCTCCTCGCGCATCTTGGTCTCGACGAACTCCTCGATGTCGGGGTGGTCGACGTCGAGCACGACCATCTTCGCCGCCCGCCGGGTGGCGCCGCCGGACTTGATCGTGCCGGCGGACGCGTCCGCGCCGCGCATGAAGGAGACCGGGCCGGACGCCGTCCCACCGGAGGACTGCAGCAGCTCCTTGGACGAGCGGATCCGGGACAGGTTCAGGCCGGCGCCGGAGCCGCCCTTGAAGATCAGGCCCTCTTCCTTGTACCAGTTCAGGATCGAGTCCATCGAGTCGTCCACGGCGAGGATGAAGCAGGCCGACACCTGCTGCGGCGAGGACGTGCCGACGTTGAACCAGACCGGCGAGTTGAAGCTGAAATACTGGTGCAGGAGCATCCAGGTGATCTCGTGCTCGAACACCTCGGCGTCGGCCGGGGTGGCGAAGTACCCGTGCTCCTCGCCGGCCTTGCGGTAGGTCTTGACCACCCGGTCGAGCAGCTGCCGGAGGCTCCACTCGCGGTTGTCGTGCCCGACCGCGCCGCGGAAGTACTTCGTGGTGACGATGGTGGACGCGTTCACGCTCCAGTAGTCGGGGAACTCCACCCCGCGCTGCTCGAAGACGGTCTCACCGGTCTTCCAGTTCTGCTGGACGACGTCGCGGCGCTCCCACGTCACCTCGTCGTACGGGTGTACTCCCTCGGTCGTGAAGATGCGCTCGATGGTGAGTCCCGTGGGCGCGTTCTTCCGCCCGCGGAACCCGGCCGCCGACCTCTTGGTCGACCCCGAGTGGCCGGTCACCGTCTCTGTCATGGTTGCTCCTCGCCCTGTGTTTGTACCGCCGCGGTCTGTCGGGACCGCCCCGTTGGTTACTGCCGGTCGTGCTGGTTCCCCGATTTACGTCTGCTGGGTCGGCCGCAGCGGGCGCGGCTCGGTGCCTTCCGGCTCCTTCTCCGCCCGCAGCAGCGCGATCTCCGTCTCGAAGTCGTCCGCGGACTCGAACTGCCGGTACACGCTCGCGAACCGCAGGTAGGCGACCTCGTCGAGCTCCCGCAGCGGCCCGAGGATCGCGAGTCCGACCTCGTGCGCGGGCACCTCCGGCGAGCCGCTCGCCTTGAGCGCGTCCTCGACCCGCTGGCCCAGCCGGGCCAGGGCGTCGACGTCCACCGGCCGGCCCTTGCAGGCCTTGCCGACGCCGTTGACGACCTTCTCCCGGCTGAACGGCTCGGTCGCGCCGGAGCGCTTCACGACCGTGAGCTGCATCTGCTCGACGGTGGTGAACCGCTTCTCGCAGACCGGGCACTGCCGGCGCCGGCGGATCGCTCCGCCGTCCTCGGCCACCCGGCTGTCCACGACCCGGGAATCGACGTGCCGGCAATACGGACAGTGCACGACGAATCACTCCTCCCGTGGGCCGCCGAGGGGGCGTCCTGTGGATCTGCCTGGGGACAACTTGTGTAGAAGCTGTGTGCAACCGACCACTACCTGTGGAAAATTACACCCGTGTAACCACTACATCTAGGGATCCTAGATCGCTGCTCCGACAGTTTGCAAGGACGCCAAGTTGTCGGGCGCGTCTCTTTGTTCCAACAACCGTGCGGCCCCGTGTACTCCCGCGTGGCGCCACCGGAACGAGCCCGGAGAGGCACAAACTACGGCAGCGTCAGAGGGCCGCGGGCGTCCGGCGCAGATGCTCCTCGAGGAGCCGGAACATGCTCTCCGGCGGTACGGCGGCCGGCGGGCGGACCGCGTCGTACGCGATCAGACCCCGGAGCACCAGGCTGCGTTTACGCAGGCCGAGCGCGATCCCGGCCTGGAACTCGAAGTTGACCAGCGGCAGGTAGTCACGCCAGACCGCGCGGGCCGCCTCGAAGCCGCCGTCCCGGAACGCGCCGACACACGCCAGCAGCCCCTCGGGCACGGAAAAGCCGGTCATCGCTCCGGCCGCACCGACGGCCAGTTCGTCGAGCAGGCAGGTGCCGCCCAGGCCGCCGAAGATCGGTACGTCGAGGCCGGCCGCCAACTCGGCGACCGCGGGCGGGCTCGGCGAGGACTCCGACTTCACCGCGACGACGGACGAGACGGCGCGTACGGCGGTCACCAGGTCGGCGGTGGCGATCGGGACGCCGCTGATCACCGGGTAGTCCTGGACGACCAGCGGACATTCGGTGCGCTCCGCCACGGCGTTCAGGTGCTTGCTCAGGGCCTCCGGATCGCTGGAGTTCACTTGAACCATCAGTCCGGCGAGGCGGGATCCGGCCACGGGCAGGACGTTCGCGGCCTCCGCGTAGACGTCCTCCAGCCCGAGCGCGCTGACGCCTACGACCAACGGCAACTCGCCGGAGGCAACGACCGTGTCCACGACAGTACGGCGTTCCGCGGGCGTAAGCCGGGCCGCCTCACCGAAGACACCGAGCACCGTCAGCCCGGTCGCTCCGATCGACTCGTAGTGCCGCACCTGCCGGGCCAGCGACTCGGTGTCGACGGCCGAGCCGTCCTCCGTAAGCGGCGTCGCCAGCACACCCCACACTCCGGGATCCAACGTCATGGAACTCCCCTTCGCCGGTGGCCCGCTTCACGTCACCATGCTCAGAATAACGAGGCTCAAGGAAGGAAGCGGCAGCTCGAGCGTCAGGCGCAACCGGCCATCGACGACCATCCGCGAGTCGTCGGCGAACCGCTCGAGGCCCTGTCGGGCCGTGATCGCGGCGAGTTGCTCCGGCGTCGGATCCTGCGGGGCGCCGAGGTCACGCCAGACCGTGTGGCTGTTGCTGTGACTGCGGTCGATGCGGAAGTGCTGGACGGTCCACTCGCCGTCGATTCCGTCGACCTCCAGGTCGACCCGGGTGGTGCCCGGGTCCTCGGCGTACTGGTCGTCGGTGTGCCGCCAGACCAGGATCGCGACGCTGCCGTCGGTGGAGTGCCGGCCGGCGATGACGTCGACTTCCTCGGGCAATCCGTTGCCGAGGGCGCTGATGTCGGAGATGTCCGCGGACCGGTCGGAGGTTGCCGCCAGTCGTCGGTCACCCAGGCGGGCGAAGGCGCGGTAGGCGTTCATCAGTGGCTTCTCGATGCCGGACGCGGTGACGAAGCTGCGGGTGCCCTCGAAGTAGCGTTCACCCTCCATCGAGAAGCTCCACGTCGTTGCCTCATGCACCTTCGCGGTGTGCTGCTCGTTGAGGTCCAGCACCTTCTTCATCAGCTTGGCCTGGAACACCGGGTAGTACTCGTTGTTGCGGTAGGCGAAGTTCGCGTTGTCGTAGATCCCCCAGTGCGCCGGGACCGAGGCGTCGCACTCGTCCACGATCACCGGCGCACCGACGTACCGCGGGAACTGCTCGATGACTGTGAGCGCGCGGTCGATCTCGCGAAGCATCTTCGGCGTGGACGGTGACTGCCGCTCCGGCGCCGGTGCGCCGATCGGCCCGTAGGTACGCCACGGCGTGAAGTGCGAGCCCTTGGTGTGGAAGGAGATGAAGTCGATCGGCAGGTCGCGGTCGGCGCAGGCCTGCAGGAAGCCGTGCAGGAACACCGCACCCTGGTCGCCACCGGTGACGGCCGGCCCGCCGACACGTGCCGTCGGGTGAACGTCGCGGATCGCCTTGACGGTCACGTCGTACAGGTCGTGGAACTGTTCCGGCGTACCGCGCCAGTAGGAGATGTCCGGCTCGTTCCACAGCTCCCAGAGCCAGGGCTGGATCTCGTCGGCGCCGTAGCGCTCGAGCACGTGTTCGACGAGTGCCGCGACCAGACCGGCCCACTTGCCATAGTCCTTCGGCGGATAGACCACCAGCCGGCCTCGTACGCGCTGTACTGGCTGGGACTGCCCTCGAACGGGAACTCGGTCTTCGCCGACTCCGGCACCAGGGCCAGTGGCGTGAAGGCGAGCTCGACCAGCGGATGGTGGCCGGCACCGACGATTGCGTCGTACGTGAGGTCGGCGATGGTGAAGTCGTAGTACGGCTTGCCGTCGGCGTCCTCGTGGTAGACGTTGCCGCTCCCCCAGTGCGGCAGGCCCAGTCCGGTGCCGCTGGTGAAGATGTTGTGCGGCCGGACGTGGTACGGCGTCTCCGCGAAGCCGCCGATCGTCTGCAACGTCCGGCGGCCCTGCGGCGTGTACGTCCAGTTGATCTCGTCGTACCCGAGGCTGGCCCACGGGCGGGCGAGTACGCCGGTATCGGCCGACGCGTCGACCGTGACGCGAGCCGTCCGCAGCGGAGTGGCCTCGGGGTCGGACGGGGCGTAGGAGAGGCGTTGAACCGCGCTGGGAGACGCGTTCTCGGTCATGTCAGGCTTTCAGCGTGCGGCGAGAGCGTTGGCCTCCGCCACGATCTGCTGACGGCGTTCGGGCGTCAAGCCGCGAGCACCCGGCGTCCGCGCGTACGTCGCGAGGACGGCGTACTGCTTCTGACCGAGGAGCGTGGTCAGCGTCGAAACGGTCGACGGGGTCGCGCCCGAGGTCAGGATCAGGCTCGCCAGGCCCGTCGGTGTGGCGACGACGTCGAAGCTGCTCTGCACGGTCGAGCCGGCGACGGTCGCGGTCAGCACATGCTTCCCGGCGGTCAGCGTGGTCGTGTCGACAATCGCACCGTTGACAATCGACACGCCGTCGAGCGTGATCGCGACGGGCTCGGCGGAGTTGTTGCCGACAGCAACGCGCAGGACCTGGGCCCGGTCGATGCGCTCGCCCGCGGCCGGGCTGAGAATGGTCGCGGCCGGCTTCACCCGCTGCGCGAAGGCGGCGTTCCAGCCCGCCAGCTCGGCCGGCCGGTTCGTGATGATGCCGTCGACGCCGGCCTTCTCCAGCGCGTTCCAGCGGTTCGCGTCGTCCACCGTCCAGACGTTCACCGCGACACCGGCCTCGTGCAGCTCGGCGACGATGCCCGGCCGGGTCTGGAACGCGCCGTCGGACGGGTTGTACGCCGACAGCTCGAGGTCCTTGGCGATCGCGACCGGATCCGGGTCGAGCGTCGACCGCAGCAGACCGAGCGGCAACTCCGGAGCGAGCTCACGCATCCAGCGCAGGTGCTGCGGCTCGAAGCTCTGCACGAACACGCGGCTGCTCATCCCGCGGCTGTGGATCTCCTGCACGATCCGCGCGACCGACTCCCGCGTGTGCTCGCCCTTGACCTCGAGCAGCAGGTTGCCACCCCGCGTCCTCAGCCCGTCGAGCTGCGACGCCAGGGTCGGCACCCGCTGGCCGACGTACGCCGGGGCGAACCACGACCCCGCGTCCAGCCCGGCCACCTGGGCCGCGGTCAGCGAACGCACCGCACCGGTCCCGTCGGTCGTCCGGTCGACGGTGGTGTCGTGCAGGATCACCGGTACGCCGTCCTTCGTCGGCTGGACGTCGTTCTCGATCCACTCGGCCCGGGCCCGGCGGGCGACCTCGTCGGAGGCGGCCGTGTTCTCCGGCGCGGCCGACGACCCACCGCGGTGCGCCCACACACGCAGCGGCGCGCCAGGCTTGCGGATGAACGACTCCTTCTCGAGTGGCGTCACCTTGAGGTGGTCGAACGAGACGGTCGCGCCGTTCACGAGCAGTCCTTGCACGCCCGTCGTACTGCGGTTGACCATCGTGGTCCGCAGCGACTCGCGGCCGTCGACGTACCAGGTCGCGCGGGTGCCGCGGACCTCGACCGCTACGGCGACCTCCTTGCCGACTCCGACCTGCACCGGCGCGGCGGCGGTGTCGGTGACGTTCCAGGCGTTGGCGGGCGTGCGCTGGGCGAACTCGAGGCCGTTCGTGGCGGTCGAGCCGTTCCGCAGGGTGGCGATCGACCACGGGACCGCGCCGGTCGCGGCGAGGTCGAGGCCGAAGGCGACCCAGCGGCCGGCGTCGAGCGCGGACTCGAAGCGCAGGCGGCTCTCGATCCGGAAGTCGGTGAGCGGGGTGCCGAAGGTGATGCGGCTCTGCTGGCCGGAACTGGTCGACGTACCGATGAGCCGGCCGCCCTCGACCTTCCACGTCCCGTCGACGGCGGACCAGCCGGCCGGCAACGTCGTACCGTCGAACGTCTCGTCGACCGTCGGCACCGGCGCGACCGCCGGGATCGGTGCCGCCGCCGAGACCGGCCCCGCCGACGGGATCGGTGCGGCCGCCGGCTCGGCGACTGCGGCTGGCAGTGGCGTGCTCAGGAACGCGGTAATGGTGGCTCCGGTGGCGAGAGCGGCCAAGACTGCACGGGGGCGGCGTGACATCAGCATCATGGCCACCGACCGTAGGAAAGCGACACCAACAGCACCAGAGCAGGTGATGAATTGACTCCCAACGCCGAGTGGATCCGGCGATGCGTGAGGATGGCGCCATGAAGCCGGTGATTCTCGATGTCGACACGGGTCTCGACGACGCGTGTGCGCTGCTCCTCGCCGCCCGCCATCCCGAGCTCGACCTCAAGGCGGTGACCTGCGTCGGCGGCAACGTCGGCCTGGACGACGTCGTGGTCAACACACTGACCGTGCTGGATGCGGCCGGCCGTTCGGACGTGCCGGTGGCGGCCGGTGCCGCCGTACCGCTGCTCCAGCCCGTACGCGCCGCGCCGCACGTGCACGGCGCCGACGGACTCGGCAACCTCGACTGGCCGCGCTCCACGCGTACGCCGGGCACCGGCCACGCCGTCGAACTCCTCCGGGACGTACTGCGGGCCGCGGCGACGTCCGGCGAGTTGGTGACCCTGATCCCGCTGGCACCGATGACCAACATCGCGTTGCTGCTGCGCACGTACCCGGACGCCGCGGCCGGGCTGCGGGAGATTGTGTTCATGGGCGGTGCGGCCGGGATCGGGAACGCGACCGCCTCGGCGGAGTTCAACATCTGGACCGACCCGGAGGCGGCCGCGATCGTGCTCAACGCGGCTGCCGAGCTCGGCGTATCCGTGACGATGTACGGGCTGGACGTGTTCTACGACGTGGTGATCTCGCTGGAGCAGGCGCGCTCGCTGGGCGGTTCGCCGTCGGCCGAGCTCGCGCGGAAGCTAATCGAGAAACGCAGCGAGCTGTACGGGTCCGACGGCGCGAGCATCGGCGACGGCGGAGCGGTGTGCGCGGTCATCGATCCGGCCGGCCTCACGACGCAGTCGTTCCCGCTGCGGGTCGAGCTGTCCGGGAGTTGGTCGCGTGGACGGACGATCGTCGACACCCGCGGCTCGCTCGACCTCGGCCGCGATCCGCACGGGCCGTCGCCGACCGTACAGGTGGCGACTGCTGTGGACGGTGCGCGGTACGCGGACCTCTGGCTGAGCACCGTCAAGTAGCCAGTAAGTCGTCGAGGCGGGCGCGGACGCCGTCCATGAAGAGCTCCAGCCCGTCCTTGAAGCGGTCGGGCGTGGTCGGCTCGGCCACCACGGCGGCCAGGGTCCAGTGGGCGCTGGTCTCGAAGATCTCGCGTGCCTGTGGTTCGGGTACGCCGAGGCCCACGAGTGAGCGGATCTGGACGCGAACGAGCTCCGCGCGGGAGCCGTCGCCGCGGTCGCGGTCCGGGGTCGCCTTCGCCTGGATGAGGGCGGCCAGCCCCGGGTGGTCGGCGTAGAACGCGCGCAGCTCGAGCGCACCGGCCGTGGTGACCGCGATCCAGTCGTCGACGCTGCGGATGTCCTCGTACGCCGCGAGGCCGGCGGTGAACTGGTCGAACGCGTTGCGCGCGACCAGATCGAGGAGCTCGTCCTTGCTGCGGACGTGGTGGTAGAGCGACGGCGCGCGGACTCGCAGGCGCTCGGCCACCGCGCGCATCGTCAGCCCGTTGACGCCCTTGGTCTTGATGATCGCCAGGGCCGCGTCGGCGATCGCGTTCACCGAGATTCCGGCTGCGGCGTGGGACGACGGGTGGCGTGCGGTCACGGAGAAACCTCGTTGTCGCCGGTTACTGCGTTGAACTAGTGTCTAACAGCGTTAGACAGCCTACCCGAGGACGGCACCTGTGCCTGGACTGCGCCCGACGTACCCACTGCGGACCGAGCGGCTCGACCTGCGGCCGCACCGGATGGACGACCTGGACGACCTGAACGCGTTCCACTCGCGACCGGAAGTCGTTCGCTACACGCCTTGGCCGGTCCGCGATCGCGAGCAGACCCGGAAGGCGCTCGAGGCCAAGCTCACCCAGGACGCCCTGACCGAGTCGGGTCAGTGGCTCGTGCTCGCGATCGAGCTGCGCGAGACCGGGACGGTGATCGGCGAGGTCCTGCTCAAGTGGGCGAGCGCGACGGACCGCCAGGGCGAGATCGGCTTCGCGCTGCACACCGACTACCAGGGCAGAGGGCTCGCGTTCGAGGCAGCGGCCGAGGTACTGCGTCTGGGCTTCGAGGACCTGGGGTTGCACCGGATCTGCGCCGTACTCGACGACCGCAACACACCCTCGGCCCAACTCCTCGAACGCCTGGGCATGCACCGCGAAGCCCACCTGATCGAATGCGCCTTCTTCAAGGGCGAATGGGCCAACGAGTACATCTACGCCCTCCGCGCGAGCGAATGGCGAGCCGCCCTGGGTTGATACTGGGCTGGGGGTGGGTGTGGTGGCGGTCGACAACCGGATCTACGACCGGCTCGGCGGGAGTTGGTGGGACGAGGGGAACCCGCTGAACATGCTGCACGGCAGCTTCACGCCGGGGCGGTTCGGCTACTTCCGCGGGGTGCTCGAGCGGGTCGGTCGGGAGCCGGCCGGGATGCGGGCGCTGGATGTCGGGTGTGGCGGCGGATTCATGGCAGAGGAGTTCGCGCGGCTCGGGTGTGAGGTGGTGGGGATCGACCCGTCGCCGGTGTCGATCGGGACGGCCCGGCAGCACGCCGCATCCGGTGGACTGACGATCGGCTACCTGGTCGCGACCGGCGAGCGCCTGCCGTTGGCCGACGAGTCGTTCGAGCTCGCGTACTGCTGCGACGTACTCGAGCATGTGTCGAGCGTGGAGCAGGTGATCAAGGAGACCGCGCGGGTGCTCAAGCCGGGCGGGATCTACCTGTTCGACACGATCAACCGGACGCCGGCGAGCAAGGTGCTCGCGATCAAGGCGATGCAGGACTGGCGGCTCACCCGGATGGTCGACACCCGGCTGCACTGCTGGGAAATGTTCATCAAGCCGGCCGAACTCGAGGAGACGCTCCGCCGGCACTCCCTACGCCTCGACGAAATCACCGGCCTCGGCCCGCGGGCGAACAAACTCGCACTCCTTCGGAATTTCACCCGAGCCCGCCGGGGCCGCCTCACCTACGGCGAACTGAGCCGCCGGATGAACGTCGGCCGAACCACGTCCACCGCCATCTCCTACATGGGCTACGCCACCAAGCAGCCGTGACCGTTCTACGGACGTGCGCAAGTCGCGATCAGCGGGCGATCGGGATCTGGAGGGTCTGGCCGGGAACGACGTCGGCGGGGCCGGCGAGGTTGTTCAGGTCGGCGATCTCTTCGACGACGATCGCCGGGTCCTGACCGGGGTTGGTGGTCTGGGCGATCGACCAGAGGGACTGGCCAGGGGTCACCTGGACCGGGACGGTGTGGGTGAAGTCCGGGCCGGGTTCGAGCACGCCGGTGATGCGGAGGCCGAGCACGACGACCGCGGAGCCGAAGACGAGCACCGACAAGGCGGTGAGCAGCACCCGGCCGCGGCGGGTGAGTCGCAGCGGCCCATCGGCGGCCGCCTGGCGTTGGGCGCGACGGCGGTCGGCGACGCGGGCCGTCTGGGCGCGGCCGAGGTCGGCGCCGGAGCAGGCACGGACCGGGAGGCGCTCGGTGGTCGTCCCGGCGATCGTGGGCCGGCGGCGCGGCCGGGCACCAGGATGCGTGCCGGGAGTCGCGTCAGGAACCGCCCCTGGTGCCTGGCGCGCCGCCAGTGCGTCTGCCGCGAGAGCCGCTGTGCTCATCGGATCCTCCAGACCTCGTCCAGCCTCGTCCTGCGGTGTCGATCCCTGTCTACCGGCCGCCTCCGACAGTTTCCGGATAAGCGACTCCGGCGACCCGGCCCGAACACCTGTTCGATCGAACGCCTGTACGAATGATTAACCGAACCGCACCCGTCGCGCAACCACCTCCAACCGGGACACGCCCAGGAAATTCCCGCTCCACCGGACGACCTCGCCCGCGCCTTATAACCGGACACACGAACAAACGTGCGAACCGACACGCCTTCGAACAGATGTTTGAAGAATCTCAGGATTCGGTCTACGGTCGTGTCATTCGACAAAGCCGGCGCGGGACCGCCCGGCCCGACCCGAGGAGCAAGCACCGATGGCCAGGACGCCGAGCGGTTCCAGCAAGGACGAGCGCAACGCGGTGCGCGCCGGTGGCCACGCCGACGCGACCCCGACCGCATCAACGGCGCCGGACCAGACCGTGACCGAGCTGCCCGACGGCCCGGCCGACGCGACCGGGCTGACCCCGCGGCAGCGCCGGGTGCTGGACGTCATCCGCGACTCGGTGGACAGCCGGGGCTACCCGCCCTCGATGCGCGAGATCGGCGAGCGGGTCGGCCTGACCAGCTCGTCGTCGGTGTCGCACCAGTTGCGCGTGCTCGAGCAGAAGGGCCTGCTCCGTCGCGACCCGAACCGGCCGCGCGCGATCGAGGTCCGCTACCCCGGCGAGGTCGACGCCGCCGCCCGCCGGACGACGGTCGGCCCGGTGCGCCAGACGACGTACGACGAGACCGGTGCGGGCGACGTGCATCCGGACGCGGCCTACGTTCCGGTGGTCGGCCGGATCGCCGCCGGTGGGCCGATCCTGGCCGAGCAGGAGATCGAGGAGGTCTTCCCGTTGCCGAAGGCAATGGTCGGCGAGGGCACGCTGTTCATGCTCCGGGTCAAGGGTGAGTCGATGATCGACGCGGCCATCTGCGACGGCGACTGGGTCGTGGTCCGGCAGCAGCCGACCGCGGACAACGGTGACATCGTCGCTGCCATGATCGACGGCGAGGCGACCGTGAAGACGTTCAAGAAGACCAAGACCGAGATCCTGCTGCTACCACACAACCCGGCGTTCGAGCCGATCGACGGCAAGGACGCGATCATTCTCGGAAAGGTCGTAACAGTTCTGCGGCGAGTCTGACATCTCAGACGGCGCGCGAAGTCGGGCGTGTCGTGTCAGCATTGAGTCATGACGACTGTCTATGACTTCAGCGCCCGGCGGATCGAAGGCAATGAACAGTCTCTTGCCGATTTCCGCGACCAGGTGCTCCTGGTGGTGAACACGGCCTCGCAGTGCAGCCAAACCCCGCAGTACACCGGCCTGCAGAAGCTTTACAAGGCATATCGCCGGCAGGGCTTCTCGGTGCTTGGCTTCCCCTGCGACCAGTTCGGCCACCAGGAGCCTGGTGACGAGAACGAGATCGCGAACTTCTGTTCGACGATCTATCACGTCACGTTCCCCATGTTCGCCAAGATCGACGTCAACGGCTCGAAGGCGCTTCCGCTGTACAACTGGCTGAAGCGTGAGCAGGGCGGCCTGCTCGGCGGGCGGATCAAGTGGAACTTCACCAAGTTCCTGATCGGCCGGGACGGCGGGGTGATCGCCCGGTACGCGCCGACCCATTCACCCGAGAAATTGGTCGACAAGATCGAGGCGGCACTCGCGATTCCGGCGCCTTCCCGGGAAGCGAACGACTGACTCAACCGGCACGGAATCGTGGCGGCGATTCCGGGCCAGGCGGTAACCGACGTGAGAAGCACCAGAGTTCTCCGCGGCATTGCCTGAAATCCGCGCAGAATTGAGACACCTGAACACCGTCCGTCTCAGCGCTACAGGCGCATTCGCCGCATTCCGAACAATCTCCCGGACGTTGCACGCGCGGCGTTTCCCGCGCGCACAGGAACATTCCCGTGCATTCGCACGGACGTCGGCTCAGACCCTAGTCGCGGTCGACCAGCACGGACTCCGGGTCGACGTCCAGCCGCAGACCACGCCAGACCGGGTGACGGAGCCGGGCGTCGGCGGCCCAACCGGAGTAGGTCACCTCGGCGACCAAGGCGGGATCGAGCCAGTGGGCCCGGCGCCGGTCCGAGGTCGGGACCGTGGACGGATCGAACGGCGGACGGTCGATCTCCAGGCCGGTGAGCTCCGCGCTGAGCATGTCCAGCGTGGCGAAGTCCAGGCCGGAGCCGACCTTGCCGATCAGCACGAGGTCACCACCCGGCTCGGAGTACGCGCCGCAGTAGAACGAGCCGATCTTGCCGGACCGGTTGCCTTCGCCCGGGTGCCAGCCGCACAGGATCACGTCCCGGGTCTTGACCGGCTTGACCTTGACCCAGTCCGCACTGCGACGACCGGGCAGGTAGCGCGACTTGCGCCGCTTGGCGACCACCCCTTCGAGTCCGGTCGACGCCGACAGGTCCAGCGCCGCCTCCCCGTCGGCGTACGCCGGCGGCGTCTCCCAGAACGGGTCGCCGATCTCCAGCGAATCGAGCAGCCCACGCCGGTCGTCGTACGTTGCGTCCAGCAACCACTTGCCGTCGAACCGCAGCAGGTCGAAGAGCCGGACGGATACCGGCACCTCGGTGATCAGGCGACGCAACTGCCGCGGGTCCCGCACGTGCATCCGCCGCTGCAGCAGGCCGAACGAGGGCGCACCGCTCGCGTCCAGCGTGACGATCTCCCCGTCCAGTACGGCGGGAAGCCGCAACCCCGGCGCCTCCGCCAGACCGATCAGCTCGGGATACCCACCGGACACGTCGCGACTGTTCCGCGACCACAGCCGGCAGACGCCGTCGTCCACCTCGGCGATCACCCGGATGCCGTCCCACTTCATCTCGTACGACCAGCCGGACCCGGACGGCATCTCCCCCAGCGCCGCCATCATCGGCAGCACCGGCGGACTGGTCACCGGACTCATGTCGACTGCAACCGCTTGAGGGCCCCGAGCACCTTCTCACGATCGGCGGTCGGCCACATCGGGGGCAAGGAGGCGCGCAGGAAGGCGCCGTACCGCTGGGTGACGATGCGCGGGTCGAGGATCGCGACCACGCCGCGGTCGCTGCTGCGGCGGATCAGCCGGCCGGTCCCCTGGGCGAGCAGCAAGGCGGCGTGCGTCGCGGCGACCGCCATGAACCCGTTTCCACCCGCTTCGTCGACCGCCCGCTGACGGGCGGCCATCAACGGCTCGTCGGGGCGCGGGAACGGCACCCGGTCGATGATCACCAGGTTGCAGGTCGAGCCGGGGACGTCGATGCCCTGCCACAGCGACAGCGTGCCGAACAGCGAGGTCTCGGGGTCGTCGACGAACTCGCGGGCCAACTCGCCCAGTTGCGCGTCGCCTTGGCAGAGCACCTTGAGGTCGGTCGCCTCCCGGACCGCGGCCGTTGCCGCCTCGGCGGCCCGGCGGGACGAGAACAGCCCGAGCGTCCGGCCGCCCGCGGCCGTGACCAGGTCGATGATCTCGGTGAACTGCTTCTGCCCGAGCCCGTCGCGATGCGGTGGCGGCAGGTGCTTGGCGACGTACAGGATGGCCTGTTTCTCGTACTCGAACGGCGAGCCGACGTCGAGGCCGCGCCAGGGCAGCGGCCCGGTGTCCGACGAGTCGTCGAGCTCCGGCATCTCGTCGTCGTCGGCGAGCTTGTCCGACGGTCGCAGACCGACCTGCCGGGCGATCGCGTCGAAGTCGCCGCCGAGCGTGAGCGTGGCGGACGTGAGCACGGCCGTCCTGTCCTTCAGGACGAGCTCGCGCAACAGGCCGGCGACGGTCAGCGGAGCGATCCGGAGCTCACGGCCGAAGCGATCGCGGTCGATCATCCAGACGACGTCGAGATCGCTCAGCGCGGCGACCCGCTCGGCGACGTCGAAGATCTCCTTGACCGCACCCTTGGACTGCCGCTTCGCGCCGTCCGGGTCGTCGTCCTTGTCGTCGGTCTTCTTGTTGAGGTCGGAGTACAGCGCGCGGGCGGCGTCACGGACCAGGGCGGCCGCCTCCAGCACCGGGCCGTTCGAGGCCTCGATCCGGCCCTCGCGGCTGCCGTCGAGGGCGGCCCGGAGCGCGTCGGAAGCGTCGATCAGGTCGTCGGCCTTGTCGTCGTCCACGAACCGGCGCGAGCGCTTCGCGGCCCGCTCGACCATCTGCGGTGACAGCTCGTCGCCGGCGGCACCGGTCACCCGGCCCGGCAGCTCGTGCGCCTCGTCGACGATGACGACGTCGTGCTCGGGCAGGACCGTGCGGTTCTCGAAGGCGTCGATCGAGAGCAGCGCGTGGTTGGTGATCACGATGTCGGCCTTGCGCGCTTCCTCCTTCGCCTTCTCGGCGAAACACTCCTCGCCGTACGGGCACTTCTGCGCGCCGAGGCACTCGCGGGCCGCGATCGCGACCTGCTGCCAGGCCTGGTACTGATGCGGGGGCGCGTGGTCGCGGTCGCCGGCCTCGCCGTCGAGCAACTGCTGCTCGGCCCAGTCGCGCAACTCCAGCACCTGCTGGCCGATCTGCCCCGGCGGCGGCACGTCGATCAGCATGCCGTCGTCGTCGGGGGCACCCTCACGGATTCGGTGCAGGCAGGCGTAGTTGTTGCGGCCCTTCTGGATCGCGTACGTCGGCCGGCGCGGCAGCAGCTTCTCGGTCGCGTCGAGCAGCGCGGGGACATCGCGGTCGACGAGCTGGGACTGCAGCGCCAGCGTCGCGGTGGAGACGACGACCCGCCGGTCCTCAAGTGCGTGGACGAGCGCGGGCACGAGGTAACCGAGCGACTTACCGGTGCCCGTGCCGGCCTGGACGAGCAGGTGCGACCCGTCGTGCATCGAGGTGTTGACGGCCTCGGCCATCTCCACCTGACCAGGCCGGGTCTGCCCGTTGATCCCCGAGACAGCGGCTTCCAGCAGTTCGTGTACGTCGACTCCCACCGCCACACCCTAGCCCGCAGGACCGACTAATTTCTGGTCCGGCGGGCTGGGCTGTGGACAAGCCGCGCGGCCGTGTCCTAGACGACCGCGCCGCGGTCCGGTTGCGCGTCCCGGTCGACCTGCGGACGCTTCGGCCGCGGCGGCGGCGCCGGGTAGCGGCGTTCGAGCTCGAGCAGCAGCGGAGCGGCGGTCAGGTTCGACGAGTAGGTGCCGACCAGGATGCCCAGCAGCAACGCGAGCGCGAAGTCGGCCAGCGAGTCGCCGCCGAGGAACAGCAACGCGCTCAGGATGAACAGCGTCGAGATACCGGTGTTGATCGTGCGGGGCAGCACGTTCACGATCGCGGTGTCGATGACGGACCCGAGGTTGTCGGTGGCGCGGGCGTTCCGGGTTTCCCGGATCCGGTCGAACACGACCACCGAGTCGTTCACCGTGTAACCGATGATGGTCAGGATCGCCGCCAGGAAGATGCCGTCGATCGGTTTGCCGAGCCAGGCGAACACGCCGACCACGACCGCGACGTTCTGCACCAGGGCCAGCACGGCTCCGGCCCCGAACGTCCATCGGAAGCGCGCGGCCAGGTACAGCAACTGGACCAGCAGCGCGATCCCGAGGGCGATCAGGCCCTTGTTGCGGATCTCGGTGCCCAGCGACGGGCCGATGCTCTCGTTCCGGATCACCTCGGTACCGCCGCTGATCCGGCCGATCGACTCGCGGATCTTCTCCGTCTCGTCGTCGCTGATCCGCTCGGTCCGCACGGTGATGTCGTCGGTCCCGGAGGACTGGACCACCGCGTTCGGGTAGCCGGCCTCGGCGACCGCGGCGCGGGCCTGGTCGGGCGTGATCCGCTGCGAGGTGCTCACCTCGAGCAACCGCCCACCGGTGAACTCGATGCCGAGATTCAGCCCACGCACCAGGACCCCGGTGGCGGCGATCAGGATCGCCACCACGGTGACCAGCAACCAGCGCCGGCTGTGCTTCATCAGCGCGGGCCGGCGCGCCTCGAGCCACGTCCGGACCCGGCCGTGGCCGGCGATGCCGCTGATCCCCGGACGCTTCTGCACGAACTTGCGGGAGACGAAGAACTCCGCCAGCACGCGCACCAGCACCAGGGCGGACAGCAGCGAGGCGATCACACCGATGCTCAGCGTCACGCCGAAGCCGCGGACCGGGCCGGCGGCCAGGAAGAACAGCAGTCCGGCGGCCAGCAGGGTGGTGATGTTCGAGTCGGCGATCGCGGAGAGCGCGTTCTGGAAACCGCTGCGCAACGACCGCGCCAGACCGTCCGTGCGGCCTTCGATGTAGTCCTCCCGGGCGCGCTCGAAGACGAGCACGTTCGCGTCGACCGCCATCCCGATGGCGAGCACGAATCCGGCGAGGCCGGGCAGGGTCAGGGTGGCGCCGAGCGCGGTCAGCGCGGCGTACGACATACCGGAGTAGGCGATCAGGCCGAGGACGGCCATCAGGCCGACCAGGCGGTAGACCAGGATGATGAACAGCGCGGTCAGCGCCAGGCCGATGATCGCGGCGGTCGCGCTGGCCTCGATGGCGTCCTTGCCGAGCGACGGGCCGACGGTGCGCTGGTCGATGACCTCGACCGGGACCGGCAGCGAACCGCCCTCGATCAGCGCGGCCAGGTCCTTGGCCTCGGCCTCGGTGAAGGTCCCGCTGATCGTGCTGCTGCCGCCGGTGAGGCCGATGTTGCAGAGCTGGCTGCCGCCGTTCGGGTCGACCTGCGGGGCGCTGATCACCTCGTTGTCGAGCACGATCGCGATCATCCGCGGCGGCGTGTTCACCTGCTCGCAGGCGGCCTTGCCGGTGATGTCGGCCCAGATCTTGCCGCCGTCGCCCTTGAAGTTCAGCTCGACGAACCAGCCCTGCGCGACCTGCTGCGGGTCCAGCCGGCCCTCGGCGCTGCCGACCATTTCTCCGGTCATCGCGGGCTTGGCCAGCCGGAGGAAGCCCTGGCCGTCCTCGGGCGGCAGGTACAGCTCGCCGGCGGCCGGTTTGGCCGGCTTCGCGGCGACCTGGTCGAGCACCGCGTGGAAGGTGAGTTGCGCGGTCTTGCCGATCACCCGGGCCGCCTCGCGCGGGTCCTGGACCCCGGGCAGCTCGACGATGATCCGGTTCTCGCCCTGGCGGGTGACGGTCGGCTCACTGACGCCGAGGGCGTCGATCCGGCGGTGCAGGACCGTGGTCGCCTGGTCGGTGGTCTCCCGGTTCGCCTTGACCGTCGGCGAGTCCTTCGCCTCCAGCACGATCTGGGTGCCCCCGCGCAGGTCGAGCCCGAGCTTGGGCGTGGCCGTGAGGACGACGTACGTCGACAGGGCCAGGACGACGAGCGCGAGCAACGCACGGACGATGGACGACCGGTTCACCAATTGCCTCCGGGGCTGGGCACCCGCGCCGCGGGTGTCATAACAGAGCAGACCACACCGGAGCAGGCTCGACGTGGAACGCACAGTGTACGAAGCCATTCAAACGCATCCGGGCGGCCAGTGAGTGCCATGGCATCAGGTCGCAACCGAACTGATTGACGCGTCAGGTGAGCACGCCCTAACTTCACACCACCCTCGGTCCGTAATCGACTGCGGACCGAGGGTGATCACCCCTCCGCCCCGGTGGGTGATGAGTTCCCTGAGGAGGAACCGTGCGTCATCGTCGCATCAGTCTGTCCCTCGCCGCCGCCGCTCTGGTGCCGGCCCTTGCCCTCGGCACCGCCGGAAACGCCGGCGCGGCTTCCACTCCCGAGCCGCAGCGGATCGTCCCGGTCCAGCTCGCTAAGGCCGAGCCCGGTGTCACCGCGGTCAAGGACACCTACATCGTCGAGCTGAAGAAGGGCGCCCGGCTGAAGAGCAAGCTCGGCGTCGCGCCGCAGCGGCAGTTCAGCACGGCGGTCAACGGGTTCAGCGCCAAGCTCACCCCGGCCCAGCTCGCCGAGCTGCAGCGGAACCCGGACGTCATCGCGATCTCGCAGGACGTCTACGTGCAGAACGCCCTGGACGCGACCCAGACCAACCCGCCGTCGTGGGGGATCGACCGGATCGACCAGCGCAACCTGCCGCTGTCGAGGTCGTTCACCTACACCCGGACCGGCTCCGGCGTGCACGCCTACATCATCGACTCCGGCATCGACCCGTCGCACCCGAACTTCGGCGGTCGCGCCAGCTTCGACTTCAACGGCATCGACTCCAACAACACCGACTGCAACGGCCACGGCACCCACGTGGCCGGCACCATCGGCTCCACGTCGTACGGCGTTGCCAAGAACGTCCGCCTGCACGGGGTGAAGTGGCTGAACTGCAGTGGCGGCGGTACGGCGTCGTCGGCGATCGCCGCGGTCGACTGGGTCACCCGGAACGCGGTGAAGCCCGCAGTGGCGAACGCGTCCTGGAACTACAGCGCGAACACCACCCTGGAGAACTCGCTGCGCGCGATGATCAACTCCGGCGTCTTCCTGGCCGCATCGGCCGGCAACACCGGTGGCAACTCGTGTGACCGGCTGCCGCGAAAGATCTCGACCGCTCTGGTCGTCGCGGCGTCCACGAGCACGGATGCGCGGGCGTCGTACTCCAGCACCGGCTCCTGCGTGGACATCTACGCGCCGGGCTCGGCGATCGTCTCGACGCTGCCCGGGAATACCACCGGCTCCTACAACGGCACGTCGATGGCGACGCCGCACGTCGCGGGCGTCGCGGCCCTCTACCTGCAGACCAGCCCGTCGGCCAGCCCGGCGACGGTGAAGTCGTACATCGAGGCCAACGCCACGCCGAACGTGATCAGCGGTGGCTCCACCGGCGGCACGGTGAATCGCCTGCTGTTCTCGAACGGCCTGTAGTACCTCCGTGCGACGCCCCCGGGTCTCTACTCGGGGGCGTCGTCTATTCCGTGCTCGATGGCGTAGCGGACGAGCTCGGCCCGGTTGTGCAGTTGCAGCTTCCGCAGGGTGTTCTGCACGTGGTTCTCCACCGTCCGATGCGACAGAACGAGCCGGGTGGCGATCTGCCGAGCGGTCAGCCCGCGTGCGACCAGCCGGAGGACCTCTGTCTCCCGCTCGGTCAGCTTGGGTACCTCGGGACCTGAGGAGCCGGTCCCGAGCCGCCGGTACTCCCCCAGCAGCAGTCCGGCCAGTCCGGCGCTGAACACCGCGTCGCCCTCCGCGGTACGCCGTACTGCGTCGTCGAACTCGTCCAGCGACGCCGACTTCACCAGATAGCCCGACGCACCGTTCTTCACCGCGGCGAGTACGTCGTCCTGCTCGGCGCTGGCCGACAGCACCAGCACTCGGGTGTCCGGAAGGGCTGTGGTGATCTCACGGGTCGCGTCGACACCGGATCCGTCACCCAACTGCAGGTCCATCACCACCACGTCCGGCCGGGTCGCGAGCGCGATCTTCACCGCACCCGACACGTCCGACGCGGTCGCGCAGACGTCGTACCCCCGGCTGCCCAGGTCCCGCGCCACCCCTTCCCGCCACATCGGATGGTCGTCGACGATCATTACCCGGATCATGTTGTGCTCACCTTCAGTTCCCACTCGGTTCCTTCGCCTGGGGCGGTGCGGACGGCGACGGAGCCGCCCAGGTCGGTGATCCGGCCGCGGATCGACTGGCTGACACCCAGGTGACCGTCGACCCGGGCCTGTTCGAGCCGGGCGGGCGTCGTACCGCTGCCATCGTCGCGGACCGACACCAGCACCTCGTCACCGAGGTCCTCGACCACCACCCAGGACCGGGCCTGCGGGCCCGCGTGCTTGTCCACGTTCTTCAACGCCTCTTTGACCGCGGCAACCAGCTCCCCGGCGACCGCGGCCGGCAGCAGGACCTGTCCGGCGGGTACGACGACGTCGACTCGCGTCGTGGCCAACGGCAACAGCAGCCCGCACAGGTCGATCCGGTCGCCCTGGGCAACGGTCGGCCGGGACGTCATCAGGGTGCGCAGGGCAACCTCCTGCTCGGCGGCCAGCTTCGCCAGCTCGACCGCCTCGCCGCCGATCGCCGTACCGCGCCGCTGGACCTGGGCCAGCACCTGCAGGACGCCGTCGTGGATCGACCGGCTCAGCCGCAGCCGCTCGGCGGTCGCGCTCTCCGCCGCGATCGCCTCCCGCAGCCGGGCGCCCGCCTGCCGCATGGTCGAGGCGGCGTACCCGACG
This sequence comes from Kribbella sp. CA-247076, assembly GCF_050942445.1. Lineage (NCBI taxonomy): Bacteria > Bacillati > Actinomycetota > Actinomycetes > Propionibacteriales > Kribbellaceae > Kribbella > Kribbella sp. CA-247076. The sequence continues at coordinate 5,043,442 of NZ_CP192051.1, forward strand.
ACCAGACCGGCGACCAGCAGCAACTGGACGTTGCTGAGGATCTTCGAGGCGTTGTCGACCCCGCGCAGCGACAGCAGCGCCAGGCTGACGGTCGCGGCGCCGAGCAGTCCGCCGTCGCGGCCGCGGGAGATCGCCAGCGCGATCACCGGTCCGGCCGCCCAGACCGAGGTCAGTACGGACGCGCCGGCGCGGATGTCGAGCAGTGGCTGAGCCAGCAGGGTCGCGTACATGCAGCCGACCGTGACGACCAGGTCGGCGAACGCGAGCCGGGTGTTCCGCCGGCCCCAGCGCCGGCTGTAGCCGATCGAGGAGATGACCGTCCAGACGCCCATGATCGCCAGCTGCAGCACCGCCCCGGACGGCCGGACGATGCCGTCCCACCGGGTCCAGACCCCGAAGCAGGCGAACGCCCAGGTCATCACCCGGAACACGACCAGCGCGCGCCACAGCGGCTGCAGCAGGTCGTCGACAGGGTCACGCTCCATGACCGACAGTCTGCCAACCGGTCCGGTCCGGTCGCCTGAGTAGTTCCCCCGATCCCGCAGGAATTCCCGCACGTTTCCGGTTTTTTCCCGCTGCTACTTCAGCTCTCGCGATTTTGGACGTACTGTCGCGCGAAACACGCTCGGGGGAGCTCTGAACACACCGCGTCACCAAGCGCGGTGCGTCTCGACGAATGTACGGAGGGGAATCGTGCGCAAGCTACCCGCCGGGCTCTTCAGCCTGGCACTGGCGGCGACGGCAGGCTTCGGTATGGCCTCAGCCGGCAACGCCGCACCGCCCCAGGACGTGGGCACGGCGCCGGCCGTGGGCGACGCGCCCATGTCCGACGAGCTTTCCAGTCCGCTTGAGGACAAACGTCGCGAGCTGCGCCAGGAGGCCCTGACCAAGGTGCTGAACGGCCAGGCCAAGGTGGAGAAGCGCGGCGCCAGCAGCGTGGTCAACCTCGGGCCCAAGGCCAAGGGCGCGAAGGGCACCAAGAACGCCAAGGGACGGGTCGACCAGTACGTCGAGCTGGCCCGGGAGAAGACCGACAAGATCTTCGTGGTGCTCACCGAGTTCGGCAACGTCCGGCACCCGAGCTATCCCGACCAGGACACCTCACCGAACTTCCCCGGCCCGGCCACCTTCGAGGGACCGCTGCACAACGCGATCCCGGAGCCGGACCGCTCGGTCGACAACTCGACCGTCTGGCAGCCGGACTACAACCGGCAGTGGTTCCAGGACATGTACTTCGGCTCCGGCAACTCGGTGAAGAAGTACTACGAGAAGCAGTCGTCCGGACGGTACTCAGTCGACGGCATGGTCACCGAGTGGGTCAAGGTCCCGTACAACGAGGCCCGCTACGGCCGGTCCAACGGCTTCCCGTGCCCCGGCAACGTCTGCAACAACACCTGGTACCTGCTCCGCGACGGCCTGGACGCGTGGGTCGCCGGCCAGAAGGCGGCCGGCAAGACCGATGCGCAGATCGCGGCCGAGCTGGCGACGTTCGACGTCTGGGACCGCTACGACTTCGATGGTGACGGCAACTTCAACGAGCCGGACGGCTACATCGACCACTTCCAGGTCGTGCACGCCGGCGGCGACCAGGCCGACGGTGACCCGTGGCAGGGTGAGGACGCGATCTGGTCGCACCGCTGGTACGCCGGTTTCGCCGGCGGCCCGGCGAACAACCCGGCCGGCGGTATCCAGATCGGCCAGAGCGGACTGTGGGTCGGCGACTACACGATCCAGCCGGAGAACGGCGGCATCAGCGTCTTCGCGCACGAGTACGGCCACGACCTCGGCCTGCCGGACCACTACGACACCTCCGGCCCGCCGGTCGAGAACGGCGTGAACTGGTGGACGATCATGGCGCAGAGCCGGGTCGGCAAACCGTCCGACGGCGGCATCGGTGAGCAGGCGGCGGACCTCGGTGCCTGGGACAAGCTGCAGCTGGGCTGGCTGGACTACGAGGTCGTCATCGCCGGGCAGAACCGGACCGTCGAGCTCGGCCCGCACGAGTACAACTCGAAGAAGGCCCAGGGCCTGGTGGTCACGCTGCCGAAGAAGGAACGGGTCAACGAACTCGTCCCACCGGCGGCCGGCAGCAAGTCGTGGTGGAGCGGCCGCGGCCACATGCTCAACAACACGATGAGCCGGCAGGTCGCGATCCCGGCGGGCACGACGACGCTGTCGTTCAAGGCCAACTGGGACATCGAGGACTGCGGCACCACCGCCTGTGACTACGCCTACGTCGAGGTGGACGACGGCACCGGCTACAAGCCGATCGCCGGCAACATCACCAAGCCGACCGAGGGCAACGGGATCGACGGCAAGAGCAACGGCTGGGTCGACGCGACCTTCGACCTGTCGCCGTACGCGAACAAGACGATCGGTCTGCAGTTCCGCTACAGCACCGACCCGGCGGCCGGTGGCAAGGGCTTCTTCGCCGACGAGATCAAGGTCGTCAACGGTGCGACCACGCTGGTGAGCTCCGGTGCGGAGGCGACGCCGGAGGGCTGGACGCTCAACGGCTTCAGCTCGATGGGCGCGAGCTTCATCAGCATGCACGACAACTACTACCTGGCCTCGCACATCAACTACGTGTCCTACGACAAGCACCTGCAGACGGGGCCGTACAACTTCGGCTGGGCCAGCACGTTGCCGGACAAGGTCGAGCACTTCCCGTACCAGGACGGCCTGCTGGTCTGGTACTGGGACACCTCGTTCGACGACAACAACACCAGCGAGCACCCGGGCGGCGGTCTGATCCTGCCGGTCGACTCGCACCCGGTGCCGATCAACCGAATCGACGGCCAGCTGTGGCGCCCGCGGGTCGGCGGGTACGACGCTCCGTTCGGCCTGGAGAAGGCGGACTCGTTCACCCTGCACATCAACGGCCAGCCGAGCTACATCCGTGGCCAGAACGGGGTGTCCACCTTCAACGACAGCAAGACCTACTGGTACCCGGAGCAGCCGAGTGCCGGGGTGAAGGTGCCGAACAACGGCGTCAACATCAAGGTCCTCGAGCGCGACGGCACGACCATGAAGGTCAAGGTGTCCAAGCGCAACTGATGTCCTGAGCACCACGGAGAACGGCCCCGGGAGATCCCGGGGCCGTTTCTCGTTCGCGGCTTACTGCCGGTCTACTGCGCCGTCGCGACCTGGTACGGCGTGAGCTCGCCGGCCAGGGCCGGGTGGACGCGAGCGCTGACGCGGGTGCCGTCGGCGGTGTGCTCGAGCTGGTCGACCGAGCCCTCGGAGTGGATCCGGGAGACCAGGTCGCCGCGGTCGTACGGCAGCAGCAGGTCGAGGGCGACGTCGGGCTGCGGCAGGGCGGCCTCGACCAGCGAGCGCAGCTTGTCGATGCCCTCGCCGGTGTGTGCCGACACCACCAGGGCCCGGGACTCGCGGTGCAGGATCGGCGCCAGCGCGAGCGGGTCGGCGATGTCGCCCTTGTTGATCACGACGATCTCGGGGACGTCGGTGGCGCCGATCTCGGCCAGCACCTCGCGGACCGCCTGGATCTGCGCCAGCGGGTCCGGGTGCGAACCGTCCACCACGTGCAGCAGCAGGTCGGCGTCCGCGACCTCCTCCAGCGTGGAGCGGAACGCCTCGACGATGTCGTGCGGCAGGTGCCGGACGAACCCGACGGTGTCGGTGAACGTGTACACCCGGCCGTCGGACGTGGTCGTCCGCCGGGTGGTCGGGTCGAGGGTCGCGAACAGCGCGTTCTCGACCAGCACCCCGGCACCGGTGATCCTGTTCAGCAGCGAGGACTTGCCGGCGTTGGTGTAGCCCGCGATCGCGACCGACGGGATCGCGTTGCGCCGGCGCTCCTGGCGCAGCGTCGACCGCTTGCCCTTCAGGTCCTTCAGCTCACGCCGCAGCTTGGCGATCTTGGTGTTGATCCGGCGCCGGTCGGTCTCGATCTTGGTCTCACCGGGACCACGGCCGCCGATACCGCCGCCGGCCGCGCCGACGCGTCCACCGGCCTGGCGGGACAGGTTGCCACCCCAACCGCGCAGGCGCTGCTTCATGTACTGCAGCTGGGCCAGCTCGACCTGCGCCTTGCCTTCCTTGCTCTTCGCGTGCTGGGCGAAGATGTCCAGGATCAGCGCGGTCCGGTCGACCACCTTGACCTTGAGCCGGTCCTCCAGGTTGCGCAGCTGCGCGGGCGCCAGCTCGCCGTCGGCGATCACGGTGTCCGCGCCGAGCGAGGCGACCAGCTCGCGTAGGTCGGTCACCTTGCCGGAGCCGATGAAGGTCGCCGGGTCGGGCCGCTTGCGGCGCTGGATCACGCCGTCGAGCACCTCGGAGCCGGCGGTCTCGGCGAGCAGTTTCAGCTCGGTCAGCGAGTTCTCCGCGTCCTCGGCGCTGCCCTCGGTCCAGACGCCGACCAGCAGCACCCGCTCGAGCAGCAGCTTGCGGTACTCGACCTCGCTGATGTCGGTCAGCTCGGTCGACATGCCGACGACGCGGCGCAGCGCCTGGCGCTCTTCGAGATCCAGGCCCTCGGTGGACGGTTCCGGGTCGCGACCCGTCAACGAATCGCCGGAGTCATCGCCCTCAATGAGGTCGAGTTCGACGTCGGTGGTCTCGTCGTAAGAATGTGAATGGGTCGTCATATACCTTCCATCGTGGCACGGGCCACCAGTACAAGCGACCCGATTTCCCACGTCAACGCCCCACGCCCGGGCTGAATTCCCGATCAGACCGGAATCCAGGCCCGATCGAACTCCCCGCGAGCGTGTACGACGGCCGGCCCGGTCATCTCCAGGTGGTTGTCTTCCCGCCACGTCACCGTGATCGAACCGCCGGGTACGCCGACACGGTACGTGACCGGCCGCTCCTGCCGAGCCTGCCGGGCCGCCGCCACCGCGACCGCGCACGTACCCGTCCCGCACGACCGTGTCTCCCCCGCGCCCCGCTCGTGCACCCGCATCTCGACCTCGTTCGGCCCCCGGCGTACGACGAACTCCACGTTCGCCCCGGACGGGAACGCCTCGGCCGGGGTCCACAGCGGCTGGTCGACCAGGTGACCGGGCTCGCTCAGGTCGTCCACGAACGCGACCGCGTGCGGATTCCCCATGTCGACGTGGGTGGCCGGCCACTGGTGGCCGTTGGCCTCGACCACGATGCCCGCCGGACCGGGCAACACGGGCTCGCCCATGTCCACGGTCAGCGTGCCGTCGTCGTTCAGCACGACGTCCTTGCCCCCCGCGCGGGTCCCGACGCGGACCGGCTTGTCCCCGGCCAGCCCCGCGTCCACCAGATACCGGACGAACACGCGGATCCCGTTCCCGCACATCTCCGCGATCGAACCGTCGGCGTTCCGGTAGTCCATGAACCAGTCGCCGCCGTCCTCGACGTACGACTGCTTGCCACCCTCGATCACCCGCAGGACGCCGTCGGCCCCGATCCCGGCGTGCCGGTCGCAGAGGAAGCGCACCAGGCTCGCGTCCAGCTCCCCGTGGACCGATCCGTCGGGGTCGGGCAGCAGCACGAAGTCGTTCTCGGTGCCGTGCCCCTTCAGCCAGGCGAAGGTGCTCATGCGGTAGATCGTACGGTGTGTCCCATGGAGCTGATTGCCTACTTCTGGGAGCAGGAGGACGCCGAGGCGGTCGCTGCGCGGCTGGGCGGTACGGTCCGGCGAGGGCGGTTCCACGGTGAGGACGACGACGAGGACCACCCGTGGATCGTCGTCCTGGACGCGGTGGACCGCGCCGTGGTGGAGGAAGTGCTGACCGAGTACGACGGCTGGCTCGAGAGCGCGGCCGCCCAGCCGCCGTCGGCCCCGCCGCCGTTGCCGAACGGACCCCGCAGGTTCAAGAACCGCTGAGCACGCGCCCCGGCCGGCGACCGGTCGGTACGCCGTCCGCCAGCACCGGGACGCCCGCCACGAGAACGTGCTCGATGCCGACCGACAACTGCCACGGATCGTCGTACGTCGACCGGTCCGCCACCCGATCCGGGTCGAGGACGACGACGTCCGCGATCGCACCGGCCGTCAGCACACCCCGATCGCCGAGACCCAGCCGGGAGGCGGGCAGCGAGGTCATCCGGCGGATTGCCTCCGGCAACGACAGCACCCCCTGATCGCGCGTGTACCGGCCGAGGACGCGCGGGAACGTGCCGAAGTTGCGGGGATGCGGATGCCCGGATCCGGCGGCCGCGAGGATCCAGCCGTCGCTCGCGACACTCGTGCACGGGTGCTGCAGGACCGTCACCACGTCGTCCTCGCTCATCGCGTGGTTGACCACGCTGACCGCGGCCCGGTGGTGTTCGAGGATCCGGAGCATCGCCTCGGCGGCGTCCACGTCGTCGCGGCGGGCGATCTCGGCCAGGCTGCGGCCGCGGCAGTCCTCGTAGCGTCCAGGCGGCAGCGAGGCGATCACGACCGCTTCCGGCGCGAGCCCGCTGTCCGTGCGCAAGGCCACGGCGATCCGCTCCCGTTCGGCCGGATCCGCGAGGCGCGCGAGCAAAGAGGCCGTGCCGCCGGCCATCGCCCAGGTGGGTAGGCGTGCGGTGAGCGTCGTACTCGAGGCCGTGTACGGATAGACGTCCCAGGTGACGTCCACTCCGTCGGCGCGGGCCTGGTCGAGGCGCTCGAGGGCAGCGGTGACGAGCCCGTGGTTCGCTGCGCCGACGGCCTTGAGGTGCGAGACCTCCAGCCGTGCGCCACCGGCCCGCGCGGCGGAGATCGCCTCGTCGAGGGAGGCGAGCAACTGCGCGCCCTCGTTGCGGATGTGGGTCGAGTAGAGCAGCCCGCACTCCCCCGCTGTTGCGACCAGCGCGGCGACCTCCTCCTCGGAGGCGAACGTGCCGGGCGCGTAGATCAGCCCCGTCGAGAAGCCGACCGCGCCCTGATCGGCCGCCTCGCGGAGCAGGTCCTGCATCTGCCGCAACTCGTCCGCCGACGGCGCCCGCTCCGCGCCGCCCATGACAGCGAGGCGCAGGGACGAGTGACCGACCTGGAGCGCGAGGTTCACCGCTAGCCCGTCCCGCCCGACCGCCTCGGCGAAGCCACCCGTGTCCCGCCACGACCAGTCGTGCTCGGGCGCCAGGAACGCCGTACCGGCCTTCATCTGCTCGAGGTCGGTGATCGGGAACGGGGACCAGCCACAGTTGCCGGTGACCAGCGTGGTGACGCCTTGGTACAGCTGGGTGGTCGCGTCCGGCGAGGTCTGCGCGGTGAAGTCCGCGTGCGAGTGCAGGTCGACGAAACCCGGTGCCACGATGTTGCCTGCGGCATCGATCACGTCGGCGTCGGCGACGACCGTGTCCGGAGCGACGACGTCGACGATCCGCTCGCCGTCGACGAGCACGGTCGCGGGGACGGCGTCCGTGCCCGTGCCGTCCACGACCTGGCCGCCGGTGATCGCGATCATGTCGTCACCAGCAGGATGACGGCGTACATGACGCAGGCGGGCAGGAGCAGCATCCAGCCGGTGATGAGCATGCTCTTCAGGTCCGACGATCTGGCCAGGCCCATCGCGCCGACCATGTTGGCGTTCGGGAACGGCCCGTAGGTGTCGGCCTTGGACGCGAACAGCAGTACGACGACCCAGGCGGCCGGGCCGACGCCCGCACTCGCGGCCAGCGTCCCGAACACCTTGTCCAGCAACACGACCTGGGCCGCCGTCGCGCCGGGTACGCCGACCCAGCCGAGCAGCGCGACCGCGATCGCCACCCCGAAGCCGGAGATCGTGGCCATCTCCGGCCCCAGCTCGTCGAGGATCACCTGGAACGGCGCGAGCTGGTCGATCAGCGCGAACAGGGCCGCGAGCAACCAGAACAGCAACAGGATGCTGATCAACTTGGCGCCGCCGCGGTACATGTGCTCGGCGATGTCCCGCGCTCCCAGCCGGCCCGCGAAGCCGGTGACGATCCCCAGCAGCGGCAGGGCCAGCAGCGGGAAGCTCGTGCCCGCCTCGGTGATCGTCGCGTAGACGACCGACGCGAGCAGGACGACGAGGAACGTCGCGGTCGCGAGCCGCGGTGACCGGGCGGTCGTCGCGCTGTCGTCGGACACGAGCTCGGACAGGTCGTAGTCGTCGCCCGTTCCGGTGGTCCGGCGCTGGATGAACGCCACCACGAACGGGCCGAGCACCAGCGACAGCAGCGCCAGTGGCCCGGCGCCGTACCCGAGGTAGGTCAGGTAGTCGACGTCGGCGGCGGTCATGATCGCGACGTTGGAGCCGGCGAACGGCGCCACCGTCAGGCCGGCGCAGCCGCCGATGAAGATCATCGACGCGGTCGCCGCCCGGGTGTAGCCGAGCCGGGCGGTGATCGGCAGCACGATCGGCGCCGCGACCGCCAGCGCCCCGGCCAGCGTGCCGAGGCTCGCGACCAGGATCAGGCAGGCGATCATCACGCCGAGCACGACCGCCACCCGGCTGCGATCGCCCGCGACCCGCATCACGCCGGACACGATCGTCGAGGCGACGCCGGTGACCCGGAGCACCTCGCCGACGCCGGCACCGAGCACGATGATCAGGCCGATCGCGGTCACCGAGTCGGCCAGCGACTCCCCCAGCAGGGTGCCGGTCTTGATCGGACTCAGGCCCGCGATCAGTACGCCGGACAGCACCGCGACGACCGTGCCGACGACGATGTCCATGCCGAGCAGGCAGAGCACGGCGTACAGGACGATCGGGAGCAGGCCCCACAACGTCGGGCCGTCGGTGAGCAGCCCGGCGACGATCGACGTCACCAGGCCAGCGCCAGCGAGCGCGTTCAGCAGGCGACGGCGACCGGGGGCCACGTCCACCTGGTAAGCGTTCGCCGTCTCGGTCCTGGTCTGGTCCTGGCTCATGCGGGGTCCTGTTCTGTCAGAGTGCGAGCGTGGCCACGGTGTGCGCGGCGATCAGGCCGGTGTCGACCTGGTGGCCGAGACCCGTTGCCGTCGGCACCTGTACGACGCCGTGGTCGGCCGTGACCGCGGGCGTGATCACGTCGTGGGCGTAGTACTTGTCCGAGGCGGACACGTCCGAGGGGAGGGTGAAACCGGGCAGGCTGGAGATGGCCACGTTCGCGGCCCGGCCGATGCCGAACTCGTGCATTCCGCCGCACCAGACCGGCAGGCCGGCCTGCCGCGCGCGGTCGTGCGCGGCCCTGGCGGTGGTCAGGCCGCCCATCCGGGAGACCTTGATGTTGAGCACCCGCAAGGCCTCCAGGGCTAGCGCCGTCTCGAGGTCGTCGAGGGTCTCCACGCTCTCGTCCAGGCAGATCGGCGTCACCAGGTGCCGCTGCAGGCGCGCGTGCGCGAGCAGGTTCCGCGGGGCGAACGGCTGCTCGATCATGGTCAGCTCGAACTCGTCCAGCGCCCGCAGTGCGGTCAGGTGCTCGACCGACTCGGTGTAGATGCCGTTGGCATCGACATGGAGATCCAGGTCCGGGAAGTCCGCCCGGACGGCACGGACCGGCTCGACGTCCCACCCCGGCGCGATCTTCAGCTTGACCCGCGGATAGCCGGCCGCGACCTGACGGCGTACCTCGGTCAGGAGGTCGCCGATCGTCGGCTCGATCCCGAGCGAGACGCCGGCGGTGACCTCGGTCCGCGTGCCGCCGAGCGCCTGCGCGAGCGGAACGCCTTGCAGAGAAGCCCAAAGCACCCACGCGGCCACATCCACCCCGGCCTTGGCGAACTGGTTGCCGCGCACCTTCGACCACAGCTGCGAGACCTGCTCCGGCCGTTTCCACGACTGGCCGAGCACGGCCGGGAGCAGGTAGCGCTCGGCAACCTGCCAGCAGGTCTCGACGGTCTCGGACGCGTAGTACGGATCGGTGGGCGACGCGATCTCGCCCCAGCCGACCGCTCCGGACGCGTCCTCCAGCTCGACCAGGATGTGGTCCAGCTCCGTCTTGCGGTGCGAGCTGGTGCGGAACGCGTGCACCAGCGGCAACCGGACGCGGTGCAGCCGGGCGGCGGTGACCTTCAGCTCAGTTGACATACAGCCCCAACTCCGTGTTCAGCCGGTCGCGCTCGCCGAGTCGCCGGCGGGCTCCCTTGGCACTCGCGGTGGTCAGCGTCGCCAGCACGTGCAGCACGGACGCGACGACGGTCGGCGAGTCGACGTACGACGCGCTGCCGGTGGCGACGTAGATGCACTGGTCGGCGATCTTCGCCAGCGGTGCGTCCTCGTAGTCGGTCACGGCCACCAGCTCGCCGCCGGCCTCGGCGAACCGCCGGGCGATCTCGACGGTGTCGCGGCGGTAGCGGCGCAACGAGAATGCCACCATCAGGTCGCTCGACCGGACGTCGGACAGGACGTCGACGCCGCGCACCACCGTGCCGTCGATCAGCGTGACCTGGGACAGGCCGGCGCTCAGGTCGAAGGCGAGCAGCGAGGCGTACGAGAAGGACTTGGCCGAGCCGACGATGAAGCGCCGGCGCGCGGCGACGATCCGGGCCGCCGCCTGGGCGATCGAGTCGTCGGCCAGGATCCGGTCGAGGGCCGCCTCGATCGAGGCGCGCTCCTGCTCGACCACGCGGCGCTGCAGCATCGTCGACGACCGGCGTTGCAGGCGGGCGTCGTACCGCTCCTGGGGGCTGGTCAGCTCGCGGTTGAGATCCTCAGACATCGCTCACCGCCCCGAAGAGGTAGACGCCGGTCCCGTTCGGCAGGCGGCGGCACGAGTCGGCGGCCAGGCCCTTGCCGAGCAGGTCGGTGAAGCCCTGCCGCACCCGCTCGGCGATGTCGGGCGTGACCGCGGCCGGGTCGTCCGGCAGGGCCAGCCACGGCCGGTCCCCGGAGCCGCCCATGACGCCCCAGTCGGCCTCGGTCAGCTCCAGGTCGAGGACCTCGGGTGGACGCGGCGTGGAACGCAGGTCCCACTCGATGATCACCCGGTCGCCGCCCGGGCCGTACATGTCCGGGGAGTACCACCGGCCGCGGGCGCCGAGGACGTCGAGGTTGAAGTGCCCGTTGCGGATCTGGAACGGATCGTAGGTCCAGCGCATCCGCGTCATGCCGTGGCTGAGCGCCACCTCGCGTTGCGCGTGCTTCAGCAGGCGCCCGAGCCCGTGGCCCTGGTGGTTCGCATCGACCACGGCCGACTGGGAGTAGTGGTAGAAGCCGCGCCGGTCGGTCCCACAGAAGCCGTACGCGAACGCGACCAGCCGGTCGTGCTCGTCCAGGACGCCGACGACCGAGCCGCCGTTGCTCACCAGGGCGCCGAGGAGCCGCGGGTTCAGCGCGTAGTCCGGGTCCTGGTAGCCGAAGACCTGGCGGTACAGCACGGTCGCCTCCGCGAACCGCTCCGGAGTGGTGAGCGTGACGGGCCGGAACTCCACCGCGGCCTCCTTCAAAGATACGTAACGGATCTTGACACTGCCCTGAGTAAAACCCTCGTGGACAGAGGGAGTCAATCGATGACCGAATGATGATACGTTGACTATCTATGAGCCTGATCGAGCGCCTGCGGGAGTACGCCGAGCACGAGACGCCGACCGGCGCGGTCGACGCGCTGAACGCCTTCGCCGACCGCCTGGTGCTCCGGTACGGCGAGCTCGGCGGCACCGCCCGCCGGGTCCCGGCGCCGACCGGCGACCACGTGGTCGCCGACTTCCCCGGCCGCGGACCGCGAGCCGGCGACGCTCCCCTGCTCTTCCTCGGTCACCACGACACCGTCTGGCCGATCGGCCAGCTGGAGCAGATGCCGTGGCGCGAGGAGGACGGGGTCATCCACGGCCCTGGCGTCTTCGACATGAAGGGTGGCCTGGTCGTCCTGGAGACCGCACTCGAGCAGGTGGCCGATCAGGACCACCGGCCCGTGCGCGTGATCGTCACCGCCGACGAGGAGGTCGGTTCGCCGTCGGCGCGCGAGCTGGTCACCGCCGAGTCGGCCGGCGTGGTCGCCGCCTTCGGCCTGGAGCCGCCACATCCGAACGGCGATCTGAAGACGTCCCGTCGCGGCAGCACCCGCGTCCGGATCGAGGTCACCGGCCGGGAGGCCCACGCCGCCCTGGACACGAGCAGCGGGGTGTCCGCGATCGACGAGCTCGTCGACCAGCTGATCGCGGTCCGCGCACTCGTCTCGGAGTACGACGAGGTGCTGTGCAACGTCGGCACGATCGCGGGTGGTGGCCGGACGAACGTCGTACCGGGAAGGGCTTCGGCTGAGCTGGGATTCCGGTTCGTCGATCCGGAGACGGAGCGTGCGGTCCTCGACGCGGTGACCGGGCTACAGGCGGCGCGGGAGCACGCCGTACTCAACATCCAGGTGATATCGAGTCGGCCCGCGTGGCAAACGTCGGCGGCGGTCGACGAGCTGCTGGCGAAGGTCGCCTCAGCAGGACGGTCGGTTGGGCAGAAGGTCGGCGGTGCGGCCGCGTCGGGGGCAGCGGACACCAACCTGACCGGCTGGCTCGGGGTGCCGACGCTGGACGGCCTGGGCCCGTTGGGCAAGGGCGCGCACGCCGTCCACGAGCAGGTGATCGCGGCGACCCTGGCCGAACGGGTCGCCTTGGTCGCCGCGATCATCACCACGATCTAGCGGGGGTAGATTTCCCAGACGGTGCCGGCGGAGCCGCCGCCTCGGCGCGTCGGCTCGGCTGCGGCCAGGATCGCGCCACCGGGCAGGAACTCCAGCGCCGCGACCGCGCCGATCTCCGCCGCCGAGGTGAACGCGTCACCGGACGGGACCAGCACGTGCCCGTACGGCGTGAGCGCGGTCTTGTAGGCGTCGATGAACGGCGGCTCGGCGGTCACGGTCGCCGTGTTGCGCTGCGACGCCCGCGGCGCGGCAACGGCCTGCGGCAGCGTCATACCCCGGTCGAGCCGGTTCGTCAGCGTCTGCAGGACGGTCGTGATGATCGTCGAGCCACCCGGCGAACCCAGCGCCAGGAACGGCTTACCGCCGCGCAGCACGATCGTCGGCGACATCGACGACCGCGGCCGTTTGCCCGCCTCGATCCGGTTCGGGTCGGCCGGGTTCGGTGCGGCGGAGAAGTCGGTCAGCTCGTTGTTCAGCAGGAAACCACGACCCGGCACGGTGATGCCGCTACCGCCGGTCTGCTCGATCGTCAGCGTGTACGACACGACGTTGCCCCACCGGTCGGCGGCGACCAGGTGCGTGGTCGACAGCCCCTCGGTGTCCGGCCGCTGAGCCGTCGGGACACCGGACGCACACCGCTCGTACGACCCGTCGGGCGATCCGGCCTGCAGCGGCTTGGCGAGTGCGGTGGTCGGGTTGATCAGGCAGGAGCGCTCGGCGCCGAAGCCGCGCGAGAGCAGTTCCTTCGTCGGTACGTCGACGTAGGCCGGGTCACCGACGTACGCGCCCCGGTCGGCGAACGCCAGTGCGGACGCCTCGAGGTAGGTGTGCAGGGCCTGCGGAGTGCTCATCCGCCGGATCTTCTGCGGCGTCAGGATGTTCAGCGCCTCGCCGACCGTGGTCCCACCGGACGAGGACGGCGCCATCCCGTAGACGTCCAGGCCGTCGTACCGGACCTTCGTCGGCGCGCGGTCGATCACTCGGTACTTCGCCAAGTCGGCGGTCGTCAGCAGGCCGGGGAACACCGGGAGCTCTGCGTTCGCGGTCTTCGGCGGGTTCTGGGCGGTCGCGGCCATCTCGGCCGCCAGCTTGCCGCCGTAGAACGCCGACAGGCCCTTCTTCCCGATCAGCTCGTAGGTGTCGGCCAGATCCGGGTTCTTGAACACGGACCCGACCACGGGCGCGTCGCCGTTCGGCAGGAACAGCTTCGCGGTCGGCACGATCTGCGCGAACCGGGCCTTGTTGTCCAGCGTCTGGCCGCGGAACGTCTGGTCGACGACGAAGCCGCGATCGGCCAGCTCCGCGGCCGGCTTCAGCGCCTTGCCGAGCGACAGCGAGCCCCACTTCCGCAGCGCGGAGTCCCAGGTCGCCAGCGTCCCGGGTACGCCGACCGACAGGCCGGACGTGACCAGCTGCGCGAACGGATACGGCTGACCGGTCGCGGGGTTGACGAAGGAGTCGATCCTCATCCGGGCCGGCGCGGTCTCGCGGCCGTCGATCGTGGAGACCTTCCGCCTCTTCGCGTCGTAGTAGACGAAGTACCCGCCGCCGCCGATCCCGGCGGAGTACGGCTCGGTCACGCCGAGGGCGGCCGCGGTGGCCACGGCGGCGTCGACCGCGTTGCCGCCACGGCGCAGGACGTCCAGCCCGACCTTCGTGGCCTCCGGGTCGACCGAGGAGACGGCACCGCCGAACCCGATCGAGGTCGGCGTCTTGACCGGCGGCTGCGGTGGACGCGCGGTGGCGTTGCTCGCGGTCAGGACGGACAGGACAAGCGCACCAGCAGACAGGGATGCGACCAGCTTCTTCGGTGTCACCGGGTACTCCCGCAGGCGTCGACGGACAGGGACAAGCCCTTGCCTATCCCGAAGTCGCCGGTTGCGCCAGTCGTGGCGCGGCTGGTTGACGATGCAGGGACTCGGTTGCTTGACGGTGGAGGGGCGCGGTTGTTGCCGGCGCAGGCGGTCAGTTGACGGTGCAGGAGGCGAGGAAGCGCTGCAGGAGCTCGTCGTTCCACTCCAGGCTGCCGGCCGGGAGCTCGACCAGGAGCCACCGGTCGGCGAGCTTCACCTGACCCGCGGCGCGCCCGTCCAGCGTGCCGAGGTGGAAGGCCTTGCCGCCCTCGTCCTTCACCCGCACCGAGGTCAGGCTCTGCGCGGTCGCCGCCGAGTGCAGCACCACCTTGGTGGCGGTGTCCGCGGTCCGCGTCGTCGACCGGGACAGGACGACGCGGTCCCGCGCGATCGGGAGCTCCGGCGTCCAGCCCCTCGGCGCGAGCGTGCAGCCGATCGTGTTCCAGGGCTGCCGGTTCGCCACCAGCTGGACCGTCGGGGTGCCGAACGTCGACACCGTCTCACTGCCCTCGGCGATCATCGGTGTCGGCGTCACGGCGCCGGACGCGGTCGCGGGCGCCTGCGAGGTCTTCTCCCCGTCGCCGGTGGCGACCTCGGTGCTGCCGTTGTTCCACCACTTCACCTGGTTGCCGACCGCGAGGACGGCGGCCGACACCGCGGCCACGCAGAGTACGCCGGTCACCCGGCGGCGCCGCTTGATCCGGCGCAGGGCCCGCCGGCCGCGGCTGACATCGGCCTCGATGTCCGCGGGCGGGAGTCCGTCGGCCACCTGGTCGGCGAACCCCTCCAGCAGTTTCTTCACGTCGTCCACAGTTTCTCTCTTCCCCGCCCCGGTCGGGCTCAGTTACTCCCCGTCGCAGGATCCGTTTCCTCGCTCATCAGATCCTTCAGTCGTTTCAAGGCCTTGGCGGTCTGGCTCTTCACGGTGCCCTCGGTGCACTCCAGGATCCGCGCGCAACTGGCCACGTCCAGGTCCTGGAAGTACCGCAGGACCAGGACCGCGCGTTGCCGCGGTGCCAGCTCCAGCAGCGCCCGCCGCACCGCGAGCGTGTCCACCGGGTCCACCTCGTCGGTGAGCCGCGGCTCGAACGTCTCCGCGGTCACCACCTCCGGGTGGCGGCCGGCCCGCCGGCGTTCGTCCAGGAACGCGTTGACCAAGATGCGGTGCGCGTACGGTCCCGCGCCCTCGTGCCGGATCCGGTGCCAGTGCACGTAGACGCGCGTACAGGCGGTCTGGACCAGGTCCTCGGCGGTGTGCACGTCACCCGCGGTGAGCAGCAGCGCCGTCCTCATCAGTCGGGTTCGGTCCGCGAGCAGATACTCGCGGAACTCGGCCTCACGGTCACCCCCTCGCATCTCTGGCCCCCAGGCCTTCTTCCATCCCGACTACGCCGTCGCCCTCGGTTCGGTTGCCTTCGGCTATCACGTTCAGTGCCTTCTCCACCAGATCGGGGTCGTCGTACCGGAGCCAGGTGATGCGACGGTCCTTACGGAACCACGAGTCCTGCCGCCGGGCGAACCGGCGGGTGGACTGCGCGGTCCGCTCCCGCGCCTCCCGCTCACTGATCTCGCCGTCGAGCAGCGCGATCACCTGCGAGTAGCCGAGGGCACGGTTGGCCGTCCTCCCCTCAAGCAAACCCTTGTTCAGCAGATCTCGCACCTCGTCCACGAATCCCGCGTCGAACATCCGGTCCACCCGGCGGCCGATCCGCTCGTCCAGCTCCGGCCGCGGTACGTCGAGGCCGAGCTGGACGGCCCCCGGGTAGACGTAGTGGTGCTCGGGCAGCGTGGCGACGTACGGTCCGCCGGTGAGCTCGATGACCTCGAGCGCCCGGACGATCCGCCGGCCGTTGCTCGGCAGGATCTGCGCGGCCGCGGCCGGGTCCTTCTCCGCGAGCCTGGCGTGCAGCGCCCCGGAGCCGATCTCCGCGAGCTCCTGCTCGAGCCGCTCCCGGATCGCCGCGTCGGTGCCCGGGAAGACGAAGTCGTCCAGGATCGCCCGGACGTACAGCGCCGACCCGCCGGCCAGAACGGGCGTGGTCCGCCGGCTGATGCAGTCGTCGATCGCCGCCCGGGCCAGCTGCTGGAACTCGGCCACGGTCGCGGTCTCGGTCACGTCCAGGAGGTCCAGCAGGTGGTGCGGTACGCCGTCGCGCTCCGACGGGCCGATCTTCGCCGTACCGATGTCCATCCCGCGGTAGACCTGCATGGCGTCGGCGTTCACCACCTCGCCGCGGAGGCGTTTGCACAGGGCAACGGACAGGTCGGACTTGCCGGCCGCGGTGGGACCGACGACCGCGACGACGAGTGGTTCGGCCATCGCTCCAGTGTGTCAGTGCGCGGTTGAAGTCTTGGACAAGAGGGTGCCGCGGACCTTGTGGTTGACCCTGACTGTTCGGTAGGAACTCTGGAGATCGCAACACTCATACGGGAGGATGAACGACGTGACGAATCCGTTCGAGGAAGGCTCCGACGAGGCCAAGGACGCACTGGGTCTGGGGGAGGACGAGCAGGCCGACCAGCTGAAGCGCAGCGGCGGCGATGTCGAGTTCAGTGGTGGTGACGTCGAGTCCGGCGGAGACGTCGAATCCGGCGGTGACGTGGAGTCCGGCGGGGACGTCGAGTCCGAGCCCGACTCCGGCGTCTGATTTCAGGACAGCGGAGATCCCACAGTTCCGGCGTACGAGGTGCGAAGATCACCGTTAGCTGTCTGTAAGCATTCAACTACGCAGGAATGGGAGCCCCGGCGATGGGCATCTTCGACAAGTTCAAGGGCAAGGCTGAGGACCTGAAGGACAAGGCCGGCGACCTGGTCGACCAGCACGGCGACAAGGTGGGCCAGGGTCTGGACAAGGCCGGTGACTTGGTCGACGACAAGACGGGCGGCAAGTACGGCGACAAGATCGACCAGGGTGTCGACCAGGCCAAGAACCGTCTCGACGGTCTCGACGGCCAGAACGACGACATCCCCGACAACCCGAACCGCCCCGCCTGATCACACCACCTGGAGGGCCGCAGGCACCCGCTTGCGGCCCTCCGGCACGTCCACCTCCGGCTGCTACCTGACCGGCGGCCCGGATGTCAGCCGAGTTGGTCGCGGCGGCGGGTGAGGTAGGCGGTTTCGGCGGTGTTGCCGGCCAGGGCGATGGCCTGGTCGTACGCCTCCCGGGCCTGCCGGCTGCGGCCCAGCCGGCGCAACAGCTCGGCCCGGGTCGCCTGGTATGCGTGATAGCCGGCCAGCTTCCCGTCGAGGCGTTCGACCGCCGCCAGCGCCACCTCCGGCCCGTCCAGCTCGGCCACCGCGATCGCCCGGTTCATCGCGACGATCGGCGACGGATCGACCCGGACGAGTTGGTCGTACAGGGCAACGATCTGCGACCAGTCCGTGTCGCGGACGTCGCGCGCATCCGTGTGTACGGCGTTGATCGCGGCAAGGATCTGGTACCTCCCCGGTGCCTCCCCCGCGGCCAGCCGCTCACGGACCAGTTGATGGCCCTCGGCCACCATCGCCGTGTCCCAGGCACCACGATCCTGCTGGTCGAGCGACACCAGCTCCCCGGTCGCCGAGACGCGCGCCGTACGACGGGCCTCGGTGAGCAGCATCAACGCCAGCAACCCCGCGACCTCCCCGTCGTCCGGCATCAAGGCACGGATCAGCCGCGTCAGCCGGATCGCCTCCGCGGTCAACTCGTGCCTCACCGGATCGGTGTCCGGCCCGGACGCCAGGTAGCCCTCGTTGAAGACGAGGAACAGGACGGCGAGTACGCCGGACACGCGGCCCGGCAGGTCCTCCGCGGCCGGCACGCGGTACGGGATGCGCGCCGCCTTGATCTTCGCCTTCGCCCGGGTGATCCGCTGCCCGACCGTGTTCTCCTGCACCAGGAACGCGCGGGCGATCTCGGCCACGGTCAGCCCGCCGATCATCCGCAGCGTCAGCGCCACCCGGGCCTCCATCGCGAGCGCCGGATGGCAGCACGTGAAGATCAGCCGGAGCCGCTCGTCGTCGATCACCCCGAGAGGCTCGGGCGGGTCGTCGGACAACATCTGAGCCTCCCTGTGCTTGTCGTCGCGCTTGCTCTCGCGCCGGATCCGGTCGATGGCCTTGCGGTTCGCGGTCGTGGTCAGCCAGGCGCCCGGGTTCGGCGGTACGCCGTCGTCCGGCCACCGCGCCACGGCCGTCGCGAACGCCTCCGCCGCCGCCTCCTCGGCGATGTCCAGGTCGCCGAAGCGCCTGGTGAGCGCGGCGACCACCCGCGCCCACTCCTCGTGATGGACCCGGGTGATCGTCTGCTCGACGTCCGCCGTACTCACAGGAACGGCCGCACCTCGACCTTCCGGTTGCACGCCTTCGACCCGTCCGCGGCCAGCTTGAGCGCCACGTCCAGGTCGGGCGCCTCGAAGATCCAGAACCCCGCGAGGTACTCCTTCGACTCCACGAACGGCCCGTCGGTGAACAACGGCTCCCCACCCCGGTTGTCGATCACGGTCGCCGTCGTCGGCGAGCTGAGCCCACCCGCGAACACCCAGTGCCCCGCGGCCCGCACGCCGTCGTTGAACGCAGTGATA
Source organism: Kribbella sp. CA-247076 (assembly GCF_050942445.1). NCBI lineage: Bacteria > Bacillati > Actinomycetota > Actinomycetes > Propionibacteriales > Kribbellaceae > Kribbella > Kribbella sp. CA-247076. Next base: position 5,062,344 of record NZ_CP192051.1, read on the forward strand.
GCCGCCATCTCGTCCGAAGTCGCCGAGTTGGTCCTGTCGTCAATCACCGAAACGAAGTACTGCATCACGCTCTCCCATCTGTCGGTCACCCCTACAACGAACGCCCCCCACCCGATCCGACACCCACCCCGAAACATGATGTCGAACTACTAGAACACGAAGCCCGCTGCTTGCTCCCCTCGGACCTAGTAACTACCTTTGAGGTATGGCCGAGCTTCCGGAAGTCACCTTCACCGACCTGCTGCAGCGACCGACCGAGACCGTCGAGAAGCTGAAGCGAGGACGTGCGCTGCGAGTACATCGGCGGGGCACGGAGGACGACCTGATCCTCACCACGGCGGCCCGGGCCGACCAGGACGATCAGCTCGTCGAGGTCGCGACCCGGCTGCTGCGAGCGATCATGAGCGACCCGGTGATGCGCTCGACGCACCTGCTCGACGTACTGCCGCAGGTCTTTCCCTGGATGCGGTTCCTTCCCACGGCCGACCGCACTGAGTTCGTCCGAGAGTTGATCGAGGTCATGAGCGCCGGTCAAGAAGTCGGGTCGTCGGTTCCTGCGCTGCAGCTGATCACGGAGTGGCGCAACACCGCCCAGGTCCACGCCGATCCGGAGCTGCTCGAGACTCTCCGCTCGACGACGATCGAGGACGCCGGCAACAGTCCCGAGCCCCCGGCCCCCAACTCGAGCCCCGCAAAGCGCACGCCACACAGCCAGCGCTAGGTGCCGTCGCGATCCACGATGCCGACGAGTCCTTTGGGCATCTCGCGCCCACGCCAGGCTCACCGCAGTCCGGTCGCACAGGAATCACACCCGGCCGCCCGCCTGCTCGCAGCCGTCCGCCGATCGGATTGGCCAGCATCCACGGGTTGCGCGCGCCGGAGGCGCCGACAGGGCAGCCGCCGCGCAGCGGTGTCCTTTCTCGTATTACCGTCGGTGGGGGTGCATAGGGTGGTTGTATGGATCGGTTTCGGGTGGTGCCGGCGGCTTATGTGGTGTTGCGGCGGGGGGACGAGGTGTTGATGTTGCTGCGGGCCAACACCGGTTATATGGACGGGTACTGGGCGGTGCCGGCCGGGCATGTGGAGAAGGGGGAGTCGGTGCTCGCGGCGGCCGTTCGGGAGGTGCGGGAGGAGGTCGGCGTGGAGATCGCGCCGGAAGATCTCGTGCCGGTGACCGCGATGCACCGGACCGGCGGGAACGGGGATCCGATCGACGAGCGGGTGGACTTCTTCTTCACGGCGTCGAAGTGGAGTGGTGAACCGCGGTCGATGGAGCCGGGCAAGGCTGACGGGCTCGACTGGTTCTCGCTCGGCAAGCTGCCCGATCCGGTGGTCCCGCACGAGGCACGCGTCCTGGCCGGCCTGTACGGCGGCGGTCTCCCCGCGGTGATCGCCCACGGGTTCTGAGCCCCCCAACCGCACTGACCCGAAGCACATGCCGGCGGTCAGCGATCGGGGGTATGACCAGGCCGCGGTGGATGTGCACACGTTATTACCTGTCGACGCCCACCAGAACCTGTTCACACCACCGGGCGGCGGCGGTCAACGTTCGCTTCGCGTTTACCGGGTGAGGGGCTGAACCGCTTTAGAGTTCCCTGCTGTGTCAGCGAGCTCTGGAGGCGGGATGAACGAGCGGTACGACGGGACCAGCCGGCGGCGGCTGTTGCAGGCGGGGGCACTCGGGGCCGGCGCGGTGATCGCGCCCGGCGTCCTCGGGGCCGGCGAGGCCGCGGCAAACTCGGCGACAGCGGGCAGCACGACGGCAGCCAATGCAAGGACCGGGACCGACGCCGGGTCCATGTCCGCGGGGCGGCCCGACACGGACAACCCCCGGTTCACGCTGGCCGTCGTACCGGACACGCAGTACCTGTTCGACCTCGACCGGGGTGACTCGGCGCCGCTGATCGCCAGCTTCGAGTATCTGATCGAGCAGCGCGAGCACGACAACATCGTGTTCACCGCGCACCTCGGCGACATCGTCGAGAACGCGCAGGCGTCCGAGTTCGCCCAGGCCGACCCGGTCTTCAAGGTTCTCGACCGCGCTCGGATGCCGTACTCCGTGCTCGCCGGCAACCACGACATCGACGCGTCGAAGGACGACAGCCGCGGCGACTCGGCGTACCTGCGGACGTTCGGACCGCAGCGGTTCCGGCGGATGGCGACGTACGGCGGGTCGACGCCGAACGGGTACAACAGCTACCACGTGTTCCGCGCGGCCGGGCGGCAGTGGTTGCTGCTGGCCATGGACTGGCGGCCGTCGGACGCGAGCTTCGCCTGGGCCCGCGGGGTGATCGCGGCGCACCCGCGGCTGCCGGTGATCCTGACCACGCACGAGCTGGTGAACGCCGATCACGGCAACCCGACCGCGTACTTCAGCGACCACGGCAACCGCGTCTGGGACCAGCTGATCAACGACAACGACCAGGTGTTCCTCACCCTGAACGGGCACTACTGGCCGCCCGGTCGGGTCACCCGGAAGAATGCCGCCGGCAACGACGTACACCTGCACCTGACCAACTACCAGGACCGGTATTACGGCGGCTCGGCGATGATCCGGCTGTACCACTTCGACCTGGCCCGGAACACCATCGACGTCGAGACGGTCTCGCCGTGGATCATCGGCCAGGACCCGGCCCGGCGCACCGAGCTGGCCGAAGGTGAGATCGAGTTGACCGACGACACCAACCGGTTCAGCGTGCCGCTCGACTTCGAGCAGCGGTTCGCCGGGTTCGCCCCGGTCCCGGTCCGCCCGGCGCGGCCGGCGAGGCAGCTCGTCATCCCGGGGACGGCGGCGTACTGGCGCTTCGACGGACCGCTCGCGGACAAGGTGACCGACCAATCCGGACTGGGCAACCACCTGACCCGCGTGGACCTGTCGGGCAACGGGGTCGCCGCGTCTGCCGAGTTCCACCCGGATCAGCCGGGGCACGCGAGCTGGTTGTTTGCCGGCGGCAAGCGGCCGGCCCGCGGGAGCTACCTGCGTACGGCGGACGGCGCGCCGCTCAACGCGATGACGTTCACCCGGGGCTACACGATCGAGGCGTTCGTCAAGCTGACCGACGACGGCGCGGACCACGCGTGGCAAGGCCTGCTGAGCCGGATGGGCACCGGTGCGGACGCGGGCAAGACCGGCAGCGACCCGTCCGAGCCGGTCGTCAACCTCGGCTTCTCCGGCGGCCGCCAGGTGCAGTGGGCGGTGTACCCGGTCAACCGCAACGACACCTTCACCAACTGGGGCCACGAGCAGGTCGCCGGCGAGTGGTTCCACCTCGCGGTCGTCAACGACGGCCGGCATTCCACCCTGTACGTCGACTCGTCGCCGCTGCTCCGGAACCCGGCGACTCCGTCGAGCGGGCTCGCCACCGCGGGCAAGCCGTGGCTGGTCGGGGCGAACCACTACGACAACGTGATCGAGCAGGCCTTCGCCGGGCACATCGGCGAGCTGCGGATCGTCGCGCGTCCGCTGAAGCCCAGCCAGTTCCTGAGTGCCTAGAGGAACGACCTGATCAGCTCGTCCTGCGCGGGTAGCAGCGCCAGCTCCTCCGGGGTGAGGGTGGTGTTGCGCCCGCGTTCGGCGAGCGCGTCGGGGAGGCCCGGCGTCGGGTCGATGGAGTTGGCGAGGTAGACCGCGAGGGCCTCACGCAGCATCGGGCTCAGTGCTTCGAAGGACGGCTCGAGGGCGACCTGGGCGAAGATGATCGCGGTCATCGCGACGTCGAAGGCCGGGGTGCCTTCGACCGCGTTGCGCCAGTCGATGACGACCGGGCCGCCGGCGGTCGCGATCACGTTCTGCGGGTGGAGATCCCCGTGGACGACGACCAGACCCGGCGTACCGCTCGGGGCGGGGATCGCCTGTAGCCGGCGGTGCAGGTCGGCGTGGATCTCGCCGACCTCGGTCGCTGTCAGGTCCCCGGCGATCGCCGCGTCCGCGAGCGTTGGCCCGTCGAGCCGCTGGATGACCATGTCTGGGCCAGCCACCTCGCGGACGGCCGGGACCGGGTAGTCGTACTGAGCGACGTGCCGCATGAAGTCGGCCTCGTCGCGCACCGGATGCCCGTTGCGATACCGCCGCAACACCCACTCCCCGTCCAACGCGTAGACGTCAGCATCCCGCCCGGCCGCAAACGGCCGCGCATCCGGAGCAAGCTTGTCGGTCACGCGGGTTGGCAGCCGCCGGCGGCCGGCTCCAGCGGCTTGGCGCCGATCGTCGGCATCCCGAGCATCACACCCGGCGTGCCCGCGGCGGCCGGCGTGTCCTGCGCCCGCTCCCACGCGTCGCCGGCGCGCGTCCGTCGTACCGATCCGAAGACGTCCGCGACCAGGTGATGCGGGGCGCCGTACGTGACCTCGACCGTTGCCACGTCACCCGGTCGGGGCGCCTCGACGCCCTCGGGGAGCGCGAAGTGGACCAGCCGGTTGTCGCGAGCGCGCCCGCTGAGCCGGTGGGTGGCGGCGTCCTTGCGCCCCTCCCCCTCGGCCACGAGCACCTCGAGCGACCGCCCGACGATCTTCTTGTTCTCCTCCCACGCCATCTCGTCCTGTAACGCGACCAGCCGCTCGTACCGGTCCTGGACGACATCGCGCGGGACCTGCTCGTCCATCGACTCCGCCGGCGTCCCGGGACGCTTGGAGTACTGGAAGGTGAAGGCGCCGGAGAACCGGGCCTGCCGGACCACGTCCAGCGTGCCCTGGAAGTCTTCCTCTGTCTCCCCCGGGAACCCGACGATGATGTCGGTGGTGATCGCCGCGTCCGGCATCGCCGCGCGCACGTCCTCGATGATCTTCAGGTACCGGTCCCGCCGGTACGAGCGCCGCATCGCCTTCAGCACCCGGTCGGACCCGGATTGCAGCGGCATGTGCAGCGAAGGCATCACGTTCGGCGTCTCGGCCATCGCCTCGATCACGTCGGCGGTGAAGTCCCGTGGGTGCGGCGAGGTGAAGCGAACCCGCTCCAGCCCGTCGATCGCCCCGCAGGCGCGCAGCAGCTTCCCGAACGCGTAGCGGTCACCGAACTCGACGCCGTACGAGTTCACGTTCTGACCCAGCAGCGTCACCTCGAGCACGCCCTCGGCCACGAGCGCCTCGACCTCGGCGAGTACGTCCCCCGGACGGCGGTCCTTCTCCCGGCCCCGCAGCGCCGGGACGATGCAGAACGTGCAGGTGTTGTTGCACCCGACGCTGATCGACACCCAGGCCGAGTACGGCGATTCGCGGCGGGTGGGCAGCGTGGACGGGAACACCTCGAGGGACTCGAGGATCTCGACCTGCGACTCCTCCTGGACCCGGGCCCGCTCGAGCAGCACCGGCAGCGAGCCGATGTTGTGCGTGCCGAAGACGACGTCCACCCAGGGCGCCTTCTTGGTGATCGACGCCTTGTCCTTCTGCGCCAGGCACCCGCCCACGGCGATCTGCATGCCGGGCTTCTTGGCCTTCACCGGCGCGAGGTGCCCGAGGTTGCCGTACAGCTTGTTGTCGGCGTTCTCCCGGACCGCACAGGTGTTGAAGACGACCACGTCGGCTTGGTCACCCTCGGGCGCGCGGACATAGCCCGCGTCCTCGAGCAGCCCGCGCAGGCGCTCGGAGTCGTGGACGTTCATCTGGCACCCGTAGGTGCGGACCTCGTAAGTACGCATGACAGCCACCTAGAGTACGTGCCGCGGTAGACATTCCCCTACCTGGGACCGGCGGCCTGCTACCCCTGACCCGCGAGCCCGTGGGCAGAATAGTGATGGGCATGAACAGTTCTCGCCGTCAGTTCCTCGCCCGTACCGCCGCCAGCGCCGCCGTGATCGCCGGCGGCGCGACCTTCACCACCGGCAACGCCCAAGCCTCCGGGCGCCGGCGCGTCACCGCCCTCACGCACGTGACCGTCATCGACGTCGCGACCGGCCGCCGGCATCGCGACCAGACCGTGCTCATCGTCGGCGATCGGATCACCGGTGTCGGCCGCCACCTGCCGATCCCACGCGGCGCGGTCGAGCTCGACCTGACCGGGAAGTTCGTCATCCCGGGCCTGGCCGACATGCACGTCCACAGCATCGGCGACGAGCGGGTGTCTCCCCCGCTGTACCTCGCGAACGGCGTCACCACGGTCCGCGAGATGGCCGGCACCAACCCGCTCCTGTACCAGTGGCGGGACCGGATCGCGGCCGGCACCCTGCTCGGCCCGCGGATGATGGTCGGCAGCAACATCATCGACGGCGACCCGACCCTCTGGGACCCGAACCTGATCCAGGTCATCGTGGTCGACGACGGGCCGTCCGCGCGCGCCGCCGTACGCCGGGTGAAGGCCGAGGGCGCCGACTTCGTCAAGGTCTACTCGCGCCTGAGCCCCACGGCGTACGCCGCCATCCTGGACGAGGCCCGCCGCACCGGCCTGACCGTGCACGGCCACGGACCCGACCAGCTCACCACCAAGCAGGTCAGCAACGCCGGCCAGCGCAGCATCGAGCACATCCACTCCCTCGGCCTCGCGGTCTCCACGCGAGAGGCCGACGTACGGCGGATGGTCCGCGACATCACCGTCTCCGCGGGAGACTACAACTCCTGGTTCCGGCAGTTGCATCCGATCGAGTGGATCGCGGCGAACACGTTCAGCCGGGCCCGTGCCGCGGACGTGTTCGGCACGCTGCGCCGCAACCGCACCCGGGTCACGCCGACGCTGACCATGCACAACGTGCTCGACCAGCCCGACTACAGCGCCCTCGACCCCGCCCTGGCGAAGTACCTGAGCGCCGACGCGGTCTTCAGCTACGAGTACGCCATCGACACCCTCTACAAGCCCAACCGGCCGGCCGAGGAGATCGCCCGGCAGCGCCGGATGTGGGCGTGGCGGAAGCGCTTCGTCCGCGAGTTGTTCGACCACGACGTCCCGATCCTGGCCGGCACCGACACCGGTACGCCGTACTCCGTCCCCGGATTCGCCCTCCACGACGAACTCGAGCACCTCGTCTCCGCCGGCGCGACCCCACGCCAGGCCCTGTACGCCGCCACCGTCGAGCCGGCCCAGTTCCTCGGGATGCGGGCCGACCTGGGCTCGGTCGAACCGCGGAAGGTCGCCGATCTCGTCGTACTCGACGCGGATCCGCTGACCGACATCCGCAACACCCGCCGGATCCACACCGTGGTCACCCGCGGCCGGGTGATCTCGCCCACGGCCCGGCAGCGGATGCTGGCCGAGGTGGAGGCCGCGGTGAAGGAACCGCCGACGGCGGGCACGATCGCGGCCGGCGGCTGCTGCTGAGGCTCATTTCGAGCAGGCTGTGACGGTGGCGTCACAGCCTGCTCGTCATATTGCAGATCGTTACCACCGTGGAACCGACCAGCGCTGCGACGGCACCCCGGCCTCCGCTAGGTTCTGGCCATGAGCGATTCCGGCACCTTGACGACAACTGGTCTGGTGGCACTGACCGACGTCAACAAGCACTTCGGCGACCTGCACGTCCTGAAGGACATCAACCTGTCCATCGACAAGGGCGAGGTCGTCGTGGTGATCGGGCCGTCGGGGTCCGGCAAGTCGACGCTCTGCCGCGCGATCAACCGGCTGGAACCGATCGACTCGGGCACCATCACGCTGGACGGAGAGCCGTTGCCGAGCGAGGGCCGGGCCCTGGCCAGGCTGCGGGCCGACGTCGGCATGGTGTTCCAGTCGTTCAACCTGTTCGCGCACAAGACGATCCTGCAGAACGTCACGCTCGGTCCCTGCAAGGTCCGCAAGACGGACCCGAAGGCGGCCGAGCAGCGGGCGATGGAACTGCTGGAACGGGTGGGGGTGGCCAACCAGGCCTCGAAGTACCCGGCTCAGCTGTCCGGCGGCCAGCAACAGCGGGTCGCGATCGCGCGGGCGCTGGCCATGGACCCGAAGGTCATCCTCTTCGACGAGCCCACCTCGGCGCTCGACCCGGAGATGATCCAGGAGGTCCTGGAGGTCATGATCGACCTGGCCAAGCAGGGCATGACGATGGTCGTGGTCACCCACGAGATGGGATTCGCCCGGACCGCGGCGAACCGGGTGGTGTTCATGGCCGACGGCGAGATCGTCGAGGAGGCCACTCCGGAGACGTTCTTCACCAACCCCACCTCGCGGCGTGCCCAGGACTTCCTCGGCAAGATCCTGAAGCACTGACGCCGGTGACCGTTTCCGTCCGCTGCCGTACCAGCAACCACACGAAGGGGAACCAGATCATGAGAATGCGCAACCTCGTCGCCAGCCTCGGCGTCGCGGCGCTCGCGCTGACCGCCGCCGCCTGCGGGTCCGACGAGCCCGCCGCCGGCGGTGGCGACGGCGGCGGCAACACCGCCTCCGACGCCTGCGGCGAACTGCACAAGTTCGACGTCGCCAGCGGCGCGGACGTCGCCGGCAGCGCGACCTTCACCAAGATCAAGTCCCGCGGGAACCCGGTCGTCGGTGTCAAGGCCGACCAGCCGAACCTCGGCTACAAGGATGCCGACGGCAAGCGCTGCGGCTTCGACATCGAGGTCGCCCGGATGGTCGCGGCCAACCTGGGCTTCGACCCGGAGAAGATCGAGTACAAGGAGATCCCGTCGGCGAACCGCGAGACCGCGCTCGCCGGTGGTGAGATCGACTACTACGTCGGCACCTACTCGATCACCGACAAGCGCAAGACCCAGGTCGGCTTCGCCGGTCCGTACTTCATCGCCGGCCAGGACCTGCTGGTCCGCAAGGACGACACCTCGATGGACGGCGGCAAGACCGCGCTGAAGGGCAAGAAGGTCTGCTCGGCCACCGGGTCCACCCCGATCCAGCGGGTCAAGGACGAGCAGCTCACCGAGGCGAGCAACATCTCTGAGTTCAAGACGTACTCCGAGTGTGTCTCGCAGCTGCTCGACAGCAAGGTCGACGCGGTCACCACCGACGACGCGATCCTCAAGGGCTACGCGGCGACCGCGCCGGACGAGCTCCGGGTGGTCGGCAAGCCGTTCAGCACCGAGAAGTACGGCATCGGCCTGCCGCTGGCCGACAAGGCGCTGCGTACCCAGGTGAACACCATCCTGGAGAAGTCGGCCTCCGACGGCACCTGGAAGAAGATCTACGACGAGACGCTCGGCAAGTCGGGTTCGGACTCGACCCCGCCGCCGCTCGAGAAGTACTGATCCACTCCCGGCCGCGGCGTCCTGCAGGGCGTCGCGGCCGGTCCGCGCTCCGCTGATTCCAGGGACTGCGCGCCACTCATTTCTGGAAGGTCGCGATGCTCTCGGTCCTCACCGACAACTGGGAACTGTTCGTCGACGGGTTCTGGACCACCCTCCGGCTGTTCCTGATCGCCGCGGTTCTGAGCCTGGTGCTCGGCACCGTGCTGGCCGGGTTCCGGGTCTCCCCGGTGCCGGCTCTGCGTGCCATCGGCACCGGCTACGTGAACACGTTGCGCAACACCCCGTTGACCCTGGTGTTCGCGTTCCTCGTCTTCGGCGCGCCCAAGATGCAGATCTCGCTGCCGACGTTCTTCTGGTCCGCGGTGGTCGCGCTGACGGTCTACACCTCGGCGTTCGTCTGTGAGGTCGTCCGCTCCGGCATCAACACGATCCCGGCCGGCCAGGCCGAGGCCGCCCGCTCGGTCGGCATGACGTTCCTGCAGGTGCTGGGCATCGTCGTCCTCCCGCAGGCGTTCCGGGCGATCGTGCCGCCGCTGACCAGCGTGATGATCGCGCTGCTGAAGAACACCACGATCGCGGCCGGCTTCTCGGTCGCGGAGGCCGGTGCGATCCCGGCGGTGATGGCCGAACGCGGTGAGAACCAGATCGCCACGCTGGTCTGGATCACCATCGGCTTCCTGATCCTGATCATCCCCCTGGTCTTCCTGCAGCGGTGGGCCGAGCGACGGACGGCGGTGGCCTGATGAGCGCGGTCCTGTACGACGTACCCGGCCCGCGGGCGAAGGCGCGCAACCGGATCCTGAACGCGATCGTCATCGTCGCCGTGCTGGCCGCCATCGGCTGGGTGGTCTACCGGCTGAACGAGAGCGGACAGTTCGCCGAACGCCGCTGGATCCAGTTCACCTACGAGTCGATCCAGCGGGAGCTGCTCAGCGGTCTGGTCAACACGCTCAAGGCGGCCGGGCTGGCCGCAGTGCTCGCGCTGCTGTTCGGTGCGATCTTCGCGGCGGCGCGGATCAGTGACCACTGGTGGTTCCGGGCACCGGCGACGTTCGTCGTCGAGCTGTTCCGGGCGATCCCGCTGCTGATCCTGATGTTCTTCTTCTACTACGGCAATCTGCAGTTCCAGCTCGGCCTGAGCCCGTTCTGGGCGGTCGTCTTCGGTCTAACCCTCTACAACGGCTCGGTGCTCGCGGAGATCTTCCGCGCCGGTATCGCCGCCGTCCCGAAGGGTCAGCGGGAGGCGGCGTACGCCACCGGCCTGCGGAAGAACCAGGTGGTCCGGCTGATCCTGTTGCCGCAGGCCATCACCTCGATGCTGCCGGCGATCGTCAGCCAGCTCGTGGTCCTGCTGAAGGACACCGCGCTCGGCTTCATCATCACCTACGCCGAGCTGCTGTACGTCGCCAAGCAGATGGGTGGCCGGCTCCAGTACGGCTTCCCGTACATCCCGACGTACATCGTGGTCGCGATCATCTACATCGGCCTGTGCTCGCTGCTGTCGGTGCTGGCGCGCTACCTCGAGGGCCGCTCCCGCCGGCAACGCCGCGTCCGCGGGACTCCCCCGCCGTCGGCCGCCGAAGCGGCGACCTCGTCGGAAGCTCCGCTCTGACCTTCAGGGCCCCCGGTCGACCGGGGGCCCTGTTCTTTGCTCAGCGCAGGGTGTTGAACGAGTCGCGGATGATGTCGAGCGCCTCCGTGGTCTCAGCCTCGGTCAATGTCATCGGCGGCGCCATCCGCAGGACGTTGCCGTAGAGGCCGCCCTTGCCGACCAGGAGGCCGCGATTCTTGGTCTCCTGCTGGAGTTTCGCGGTGGTGGCCGGGTCGGGGCTCTTGTCGTCGGGCTTGACGATCTCGGCCGCCAGCATCAGGCCCTTGCCGCGGACGTCGCCGAGCTCGGGGAACTCCTCGGAGATCCCGCGCAGCCCGTCGGCCAGCTGGGCGCCGCGCTTGGCCGCGTTCGCCTGCAGGTCGTGGTCGAGCACGTAGTCGATGGTCGCCTTGGCGGCGCTGGTCGAGATCGGGTTGCCGCCGAAGGTGGACAGGGAGTTCGCGCTCAGGCTGTCCATCAGGCCGGGCCGCGCGACGACGCCGCCGATCGCGAACCCGTTGCCCAGGCCCTTGGCGAACGTCATCGCGTCCGGGACCACGTCGTGCGCCTGGATCCCCCAGAAGTGCTCACCGGTGCGGCCCCAGCCGGTCTGCACCTCGTCCGCGATCAACAGGATCCCGAACTCGTCCAGGACCTCCTTGAACGCGCCGTACAGCCCGTCGGGCGGGGAGGAGAACCCGCCGACGCCCTGGATCGGCTCGACGATCAGGCAGGCGACGTCACCCGCGGTCGTGGTCTCGATGACGTTGCGGAGGTCGTCGACGCAGACCTTGATGTACTCGGCGTCGGGCAGGTCGCGGAACGGGCTGCGGTACCGGTAAGCGCCCTGGACGTACTGCACGTTCACCGGGGACAGGCTGCTCGCGGACCAGCCGCGGTTGCCGGTGATCGCGACCGTGCCGAAGCCGCGGCCGTGGTAGGAGTTCCGCATCGCGAGGACCTGGTTGGACCGGCGGTTCTGGGTGGCGAGCATCATCGCCGCCTCGTTCGCCTCGGTGCCGGAGTTCGCGAAGAAGACCTTGGCGTCCGGGATCCCGGAGAGCTCGGCGATCTGCTCGGCCAGCTCGATCTGCTTGCGGATCAGGTACACCGTCGAGGTGTGCGCGATCCCGGTGGCCAGTTGCTCGCGCACCGCGTCGGAGATCTCCGCGATGTCGTAGCCGATCGCGTTGGTCAGGATGCCGGCGAAGAAGTCGAGGTAGGTGTTGCCCTCACCGTCGGTGACCCGGCGGCCGGACCCCTGCACGATCTCGATCGGCTCCTCGTAGTACAACGCGAGCCAGTCCGGCATGACGGCCTTGTGACGCTCCCAGAGCTCCGCATGTGTCATGTCCAACCTTTACCTCACCTGATAGTGAACGTCTATCGCGGCCCAGGGGTGCGACTAAGGTGCTCTCCGTGACACTGCCGAGCATCCCGCACGTCGACATCGAGTCGCTCGCCTACTTCGACCGGGTCGTGGCCGCCGGCGCGGTCACCATGGAAGGCTGGCGGGTCCAGTCCGTCGACCTCACTGCCCGGACGGCCAACCTCCTGGGGATGGACCCGCGCGGCTCGCTGTTCCTCGGCTGTGCCCTGGAGGAGAAGGCCGAGGCCTGGATCCGCGACGGCGGCGGCCTGATCTTCCCGGCGATCCCCGCCCTGCCCTTCGACGCCTACCGCGGCACGCTGTACGACGCCGAGGAGCTCTACGCCGGCCTCGAGAACGGGTACGACGCCACCCCGGACGCCCAGATCTACGCGTGGTCCCGGCAGCACGACGAGAAGGGCGACACCAGCCGGACGCTCGCGGCGGCCCTGCACGACCACGCCATCGCCGACGCCCTGACCGAGTTGCCCGACCACAAGCCGTGGATCGGCGTGATGGGCGGCCACGGGATCGCTCGCGGCAGTACGGCGTACCGCTCGGCCGTGCTGCTCGGTCGCACACTCGCCCGGGCCGGTCAGACGGTGGTCACCGGCGGTGGTCCGGGTGCGATGGAGGCGGCCAACCTGGGTGCTTCGCTGGCGGCGTACGACGATGCCGGGCTCGACAGGGCCCTGTCCAAGCTGGCCGCCGTACCATCGTTCCGTCCGTCGGTGGCGGCGTGGGCCGGCGTGGGGCTCGACGTACGGCGGGAGTTCCCGGGCGATGGTGGGGTGTCGATCCCGACGTGGTTCTACGGTCACGAGCCGCCGAACGTGTTCGCGTCGTCGATCGCGAAGTACTTCTCGAATGCCCAGCGCGAGGACGTGCTGCTGAGCCGCGCCCGCGGCGGCATCCTCTACCTGCCCGGTGCGGCCGGCACGGTCCAGGAGATCTTCCAGGCCGTCACCCCCAACTACTACGGCGACCAGGCCACCCAGATCCCGCTCATCCTGGTCGACGTCCACCACTGGACCACCAAGCTCCCGGTCTGGCCCCTCCTCCAGTCCCTGGCCGCCACCCGCCCGATGGCCGCCACCATCCACCTCGTCGACACCATCGAGGAAGCCGCGGCCCTGGTGGGTTGATGGACGGGTCGGCTAGGCGACCCGGCGAGGGGTGAACTCCAGCTTCGGGTGGGCGTACGCCTCCTGTGACTCGATCAGCTGCAACTCGCGCTGACCGGACTCATGGGTTCGGGTGAGCAGCTCGAAGACGCTCGAGGTCGTCCGGGCGAGCGCGTCCGCGAGATCGCCGGTGCGGCGGAGGTGCGCGGTGAAGAGGGCAGCCGTCACGTCGCCCGAGCCGTTGGCCTTCATCGGGATGTACGGCGTCTGCACGAGCCAGGCCCCGTCGTCGCCGACGGCCAGCATCTCGATCGTGCCCTCCTCGCGGTCCGGCCGCTCGACACTGGTGACGAGCACCGTGCGCGGTCCGGTCGCGCGGACCAGCTCCACCGAGGCGAGCGTGGAGTCGAGCGTGTCCGGCTCGGTGCCGGTCAGGAACCCCAGCTCGAACTGGTTGGGCGTGATGATGTCCGCCGCCGGAACGACGCGGTCACGCAGCAGCACCGGAATCGCGGGCGCGACGAAGCACCCGGATTTCGCATTGCCCATCACCGGGTCGCAGGAGTACACCGCCGCCGGATTGGCCGCCTTCACCCGCTTCACCGCGTCGAGGATCACGTCCGCGATCCCCTCACCGCCCTGGTAACCCGAGAGCACCACATCGATCTGCGGCAGAACTCCCCGGTCCTCGATCCCCAGCAGAACCTCGCGTACGTCGTCCGGGCTGATCAACGGCCCCCGCCACGCGCCGTACCCGGTGTGGTTGGAGAAGTTCACCGTGTAGACCGGCAACACCTCCACGCCGATGCGCTGCAGTGGGAACACCGCCGCCGAGTTCCCGACATGCCCGTAGGCCACCGCCGACTGAATCGAAAGGATCTTCACCCCTCGATCATCCCACCGCCCGAATCCACGAGGTCGTGGGCTTGGTCTACTGTGCGCGGCATGGGTGAATTCGTACTCGTGCCCGGGGCTCGGCTGGGTGCGTGGGTCTGGGACGCCGTCGCGGAGCGTCTGCGGGCCGCCGGGCACGATGTGTACGCCGTCACCTTGAGCGGACTCGCCGAACGGGGTGGGCCGGAGGCGCATCGGGTCGGGCAGCAACAGCACGTCGACGACATCGTCTCGGTGGTCGAGGGCTACGAGTTGTCCGACGTGGTGCTGGTCGGGCACAGCTACTCCGGAATCCCCGTCGGGCAGGCGGCCGGACGGATCGGCGACCGCCTGAAGCGGGTCGTGTACGTCGACGCCGGCATCCCGGCCGACGGCAGGTCGTTCGCGGACAGTTGGCCCGAGGACGAGCGGACGTGGCTCGACGAGCAACTGATCCAGGGTGACGGCACGTGGCTCCCCGCGGCTCCGGAGTACTTCGCCGGACAGGACCTCCCGGACGAGGCGATCCGTCTGCTCGTGTCTCGCAGTACGCCGCATCCGGGCTTGACGCTCACTCAGCCGGCGCGGTTGACCCGTCCGATCGGTGAGCTGCCGACGACGTACGTCAGGTGCCTGATGTCGGGCGAGTCGCCCTCCCCCGACGTTCAGGAAGCCCTGCGGTCACCACACTGGCAGTTGGTCGAGTTACCCACCGGCCACTGGCCGATGCTCTCGCGACCTGAAGCCCTCGCTGCGGTCCTCAGCGCCGCGGACACGCCACAGTTGGCCGCGGACACGCCCTAGTTGGAGGCGGCGGCGAGCTGGCCGCAGGCGCCGTCGATCTCCTGGCCGCGGGTGTCGCGGACGGTGGTGGGGATGCCGCCGGCCTGCAGGCGGCGGACGAACTCACGCTCGTCGGCCGGGTCGGAGGCGGTCCACTTCGAGCCGGGCGTCGGGTTCAGCGGGATCAGGTTGACGTGCACCCAGCCCCAGTCGCCGCGGGCGGCGAGCTTCTCCGCCAGCAGGTCCGCCCGCCAGGCGTGGTCGTTGATGTCGCGAATCATCGCGTACTCGATCGACACCCGGCGCTTGGTCTGCTGCGCGTACGCCCAGGCCGCGTCCAGCACCTCGTCGACCTTCCAGCGGTTGTTGATCGGCACGAGCTCGTCCCGCAGCTCGTCGTCCGGCGCGTGCAGCGACAGGGCAAGCGTGACCGGGATGCCCTCGGTAGCGAGCTGGTTGATCCGCGGCACCAGGCCGACGGTCGACACGGTCACCCCCCGCGCGGAGATGCCGAGCCCCTCCGGCGACGGGTCGGTGAACCGCCGGACCGCACCGATGACGGCCTTGTAGTTCGCCATCGGCTCGCCCATGCCCATGAAGACGATGTTGCTGACCCGGCCCGGACCTCCGGCGACCTCGCCGCGAGCCAGCGCGCGGGCGCCGTCGACGACCTGCTCGACGATCTCCGCCGTGGTCATGTTGCGGGTCAGGCCGGCCTGCCCGGTCGCGCAGAACGGGCACGCCATCCCGCAGCCGGCCTGCGAGGAGACGCACATGGTCGCGCGGTCCGGATACCGCATCAGGACGGACTCGACCAGCGAGCCGTCGTGCAGCTTCCACAGCGTCTTCCGGGTCTGCCCGTTGTCGCACTCCAGGTCGCGCACCCGGGTCAGCAGCGGCGGCATCAGCTCAGCGACCAGCTTGTCCCGGGTCGCGGCCGGCAGGTCGGTCATCTCGGCCGGGTCGGACACCAGCCGGGAGAAGTAGTGGTTCGACAGCTGCTTGGCCCGGAACGCGGGCTCTCCCAGCGCGGCGACCGCCGTACGCCGCTCCTCCCCGCTGAGGTCGGCCAGGTGCCGCGGCGGCTTCTTGGCGCGGCGCGGCTCATCGAACACGAGCGGAAGGGAGGTAGTCATAACCGACCCATTGTCGCCCGCCGCCGACGTGCTTCACAAATTCACATCCCCCACGTGCCCAGGATCACAGCCGTGCTCACCGAAGGGGCGGACCGGTGAGCACGGCGGCGCGCCGGTCAGGCCGAGTAGCCCTTGGGCGGGATCAGGGTGGCGAGTTGGTTGAACGTGAGCCAGTACGTCGCGGTCGGGGCGAAGCCGGCCGGGTCGGCGATCAGCACGGTCATGTCGCTGGTGTCGTAGCCGATCACGGTGAAGTAGTGCCAGATCGTGTAGTTCGGGTAGCCCGGCGGGTGGTTGTTGGCCGGAGCAACGATGTTGGCGACGATCGGGTAGTTGTTGTCGATGTCGAGGACGACGTCCCGCCAGAGCAGGTCGCGCTGGGCCTGCGTGGGCGGGTCGTTCGGCATCTCCTTGGTCTCGTACCAGCCGGTGCCGAGGTGGTTGTTGAGCACCCGGGTCACCTGCCCGATCCAGTCGGTGCCGTTCTCGTCGGTCGGCAGTTCGTTCGCCAGTTGCTGCTGGCTCGGGGGCGAGATCCGCGCCGACAGGGCGATCCGGGTGGCCGCGGGACCGCACCAGTAGCCGGTCTGCTGGTACTGGAAGTCGATGTTCAGCGTCTTCAGCGTCTGCGTCGAGTAGCCGAGCGCCGGCACCGGCTTGGCGGCGGCCGCGGCCTGAGCCTGTACGGCGCTGGACACCTCGACTGCTGCCGCAGTGGCGCTCGGTGTGGATGCCAGCGGGAACGCGGTGGCGGCGATCAGCGCCAGACCGCATGCGGCGGCCTTGAGTCTCGTCGTGGTGTGCTTCGGGATCCTCATGTCACTCCTCGGACTCGATGGATGACCGGGCGTAGCCACCCAGCACTCAGTTTCCACCCGCTGGCAGAGCGCGGTGAAAAACTCACCAACCCTTTCGATCCTGATCGAAAGGAATGACCTCACCGAACCGGCCGTTGCACTTCGTATGCCTGCCTTGTCCGGAGTCCCGCTGTCGGTGCTCGACCGCTCGCGGACCCGCATCGGCGAGTCGGAGGCCGAATCCCTCCGGCAGACGGTCACAGTCGCCGGGCAGGTGGAAGAGCTCGGCTACCAGCGGTTCTGGGTGTCAGAGCACCACAGCGTCCCCGGAGTGGCCGGCTCAGCGCCGACTGTCCTGGCAGCGGCCGTCGCAGCCGGCACCAGCCGGATCCGCGTCGGCACAGGCGGCGTGATGCTGCCGAATCACCGTCCGCTCGTCGTGGCCGAGCAGTTCGGCGTGCTGGAGTCACTGTTCCCCGGACGTATCGACATGGGTCTAGGTCGCTCAGTCGGCTTTACCAACGGCATTCGCCGGGCACTCGGCGTCGAGAAGGACGCCACCGAGGACTTCGCCGCCCAGGTACAGGAGCTACTCGCCTACTTCGAGGGCACGCACGAGAATCAGGTCCACGCGCGCCCTGGTGAGGGTCTGCGCGTCCCAACGTTCGTTCTCGCGGTCGGAGACGGTGCACTCATCGCAGCGTCACTCGGCCTGCCTCTGGTCATCGCGGGCGTCAAGGCGGAGTCGGACCTGCTGCGACTGCTGGACCGCTACCGCACCGAGTTCCAGCCGTCCACGTGGGCTCCTGAGCCGTACGTCGTACTGGCAACGACTGCTGTGGTCGCGGCGACCACCGAGGAGGCTCGTCGGCTGCTGCTGCCTGAAGCGTGGTCCAGCGCCTACTCGCGCACGCGTGGCGTCTTCCCGCCGTTGGAGCCGGTGCGGGACCGGGACATGACCGACAAGGAGCGCGAGTACTTCGAGCAGTCGCTGAGCGGGCAGATCTACGGCACCGCGTCGGAGGTGGACGAGGCGCTGGGCGGACTGGTACGCCGTACCGCGGCCGACGAAGTGTTGCTCACGACAAGCACCTACGACCGCTCGGACCTGGTCGCCTCGTACGCCGCCCTGGCCGAGCTGGCCGGCACGCGCAGCACCGTCAGCTGAGCCGGTCCTCGAGCCGCTTGCGGACCGCCGGCCACTCGTCGGCCAGGATCGAGAACACCACGGTGTCGCGGAACGACCCGTCCGCGAGCCTCTTGTGCCGGCGGAGTACGCCCTCACGCGTAGCGCCCAGCTTCGCGATCGCGGCCTGCGACCGCGTGTTCGCCGTACCGGTCTGGATCTTCACCCGGCCGAAACCACAGTCCTCGAACGCGTGCCGCAGCAGCAGGAGCTTGCACTCCGGGTTGACCGCGCTCCCCCACACCGCCGGCGCGTACGCCGTCCAGCCGAGGTGGACCGACTCGTTGGCCAGGTCCACGTCGCCGAGGCTCGACGTACCGACGACGGTGCCGTCGGCAACCAGCCGGACGACGTACGCCACCCGCTGCGCCGACGACCTGATCCACTGCGCGGCCATCTCCGCCGGAGCGGCGGGCAGCCCGGCGACACCGCCGCCGAAGCCCGACGCATACACCTGCTCGTGCGCGATCGCGTCGTACAGCGGCTCGATGTCACCAGCAACTAGCCGGTCCAGCTGTACGACGGTGCCGGCCAGCGACCGCCCGTCGGGCGCGATCGTCATCGGTTCCTCACCGGGCGAGCAGGTGGAGTACGAGCCAGACGGCCGGAGCCGTTGCCAGCAAGGAGTCCAGCCGGTCCATCACGCCACCGTGGCCGGGCAGCAGGTTCGACATGTCCTTGATACCGAGGTCGCGCTTGATCATCGACTCGCCGAGATCGCCCACGGTCGCGGTGCAGACGGCGACCGCGCCGATGATCGCGCCGGCCCACCAGTCCCCGTCCAGCAACCACACGACCGAACCGATCCCGGCGCCGATGCAGGCGAGCGTCGAGCCCGCGAAGCCTTCCCACGACTTCTTCGGGCTGATCGTGGGCGCCATCGGGTGCTTGCCGAACAGCACCCCGGCCGCGTACCCGCCGACGTCGCTGGCGACCACGACCAGGAAGAACGTCAGCACCCGCTGCGGCCCGTCCGCCTCCGGCTGGACCAGCAGGATCGCGAACCCGGCCAGCAACGGGACATAGCCGATCAGGAACACGCCCGCGCTGGTGTCCCGGACGAACCCGACCGAGCCGCCCGGCATCCGCCAGAAGATCGTCGCCAGCACCGTGAGCGCCATCGCGACCAGCAGCGCCATCGGGCCGCCGTAGTACGCCGAGAGGAGCATCGCCGCCGTACCGACGAACAGCGGGATCCGCGGAATGACCGCGCCGCCGGTCCGCAGCGCCTTGATCATCTCGTCGACGGCCAGCAGCACGACCGCCAGCACCAGGAAGGCGAACAGGACCTTCTGCCAGAACAGCGATCCGAGGATCAGCGCGCCGAGGCCGACCCCGACCGCGATCGCGGCCGGCAGGTTGCGGCCGGCGCGGCTCGGGCTGGGACTCGGCGCAGGCGTGCTCTCGACGCCCATCACACCTCGAGCAGTTCGGCTTCCTTGTGCTTGAGCAGGTCGTCGATCGAGTCGACGTACTTCTTCGTCAACCCGTCGAGCCGCTTCTCAGCACTCTTGCCCTCGTCCTCACCCGCGTCGCCGTCCTTGACGGTCTTGTGCACCTGGTCCATCGCGTGCCGGCGGATGTTGCGCACCGAGACCCGGGCCTCCTCGGCCTTGGACTTGGCGACCTTGATGTACTCCTTGCGCCGCTCCTCGGTCAGCTGCGGCATGACCACCCGGATCACCGCGCCGTCGTTGCCCGGGTTGACGCCCAGGTCGGAGTCGCGGATCGCCTTCTCGATCGCCGCCATCGCGCCCTTGTCGTACGGCGAGATCAGCACCGTGCGCGGTTCCGGCACCTGGAAACCGGCCAGCTGCTGCAGCGGCGTCGGGCTGCCGTAGTAGTCGGCCAGGAGGCCCGCGAACATCTGCGGGTGGGCCCGGCCGGTGCGGATCGCGGCGAAGTCGTCCTTCGCGACCTCCACGGCCTTCGCCATCTTCTGCTCGGCTTCGCGGAGAGCTTCGTCGATCACGGCATTCCTCGCTTCCTCAGGGCCGCCTCGGCGCGGCCACCTAACCCTACGAACGCAGGTCTACCAGACAACGGACGTCATGCCCGTGTGTCGACCGATCCTAGTGCTTGTCCCCCGCGAGGCCGATCCCCGGTCCTCGGGACCCGGCTCACTGGCCCGGGGAGACGACCGTCCCGATCTTCTCGCCGTGCACGACCCGGGCGATGTTGCCCTCCTCCAGGCCGAAGATGACGATCGGGAGCGCGTTGTCCCGGGCCAGGCTGATCGCGGTGGCGTCGGCCACCCGCAGACCGCGGGCCAGGAAGTCGTCGTACGACAGCTGGTCGAACTTGACCGCGTCCGGGTTCTTCTTCGGGTCGGAGTCGTACACCCCGTCCACGCCCTGCTTGCCCATCAGCAGCGCCTCGGCACCGATCTCCAGCGCCCGCTGCGCGGCGACGGTGTCGGTGGAGAAGTACGGCATGCCGGAGCCGGCGCCGAAGATGACCACGCGGCCCTTCTCCAGGTGCCGCTCGGCCTTGCGCGGGATGTACGGCTCGGCGACCTGCCCCATGGTGATCGCGGTCTGCACCCGGGTCTCGATGCCGAGCTTCTCCAGGAAGTCCTGCAGCGCCAGGCAGTTCATCACCGTGCCGAGCATGCCCATGTAGTCGGCCCGGTTGCGCTCCATCCCGCGCTGCTGCAACTCGGCGCCGCGGAAGAAGTTGCCACCGCCGACGACCACCGCGACCTGGACACCGGCCCGGGCCACCTCGGCGATCTGCTTGGCGATCGAGTTCACCACGTCCGGGTCGACGCCGAGCTTGCCGCCGCCGAATACCTCACCCGACAGCTTCAGCAGCACCCGGTGATAGGCCGGCGCGAACGGCGAAGAGGCCGGACTCGTCTCGGTACCCAGGGTTTCCGTCACGATTCCGGCCTCCTCGATCGTTGCTGTGGCTGCTCGTCCTTCGGAGGTCAGGCGCCGACCTCGAAGCGGGCGAACCGCTTCACGGTCACGCCGGCCTCGTCGAGCACGGCCTTGACGGTCTTCTTGCTCTCCTGGACCGACGGCTGCTCGAGCAGCACGACCTCCTTGAAGAAGCCGTTCACCCGGCCCTCGACGATCTTCGGCAGCGCCTGCTCGGGCTTGCCCTCCTCGCGGGCGGTCGCCTCGGCGATCCGCTTCTCGTTCTCGACCGTCTCGGCCGGGACCTCGTCGCGGGTGGTGTACAGCGGCCGCATCGCGGCGGCCTGCATGGCAGCGCCCCGGGCGGCGTCCAGGTTGTCACCCTCGAACTCGACCAGTACGCCGACCTGGGCCGGCAGGTCCGCGGCACGCTTGTGCATGTACGCCGCCACCGTGCCGTCGAACACGGCCACCCGGCCGAGCTCGAGCTTCTCGCCGATGACCGCGGCCAGGGCCTCGATGTTCTCGGCGACGCTCTTGCCGTCGGCCAGCTTCTCGTTCAGCAGGCCCTCGACGTCGCCGACCTTGCTGGCGGCGGCGTGCGCGACGATGTCGGCGGCGAGCTGCTGGAACTGCTCGTTCTTGGCGACGAAGTCGGTCTCGCAGTTGAGCTGCACCAGGGCGTTCTCCGCCGCGGCCACCAGGCCGTTGGTGGCGGAGCGCTCGGCGCCGCGCTTGGCGGCCTTGGCCGCGCCCTTGATGCGCAGCTCCTCGATCGCCTTGTCGAAGTCGCCGTCGGTCGCCTCGAGCGCCTTCTTCGCGTCCATCATGCCCGCACCGGTGGCGTCGCGGAGCTTCTTCACGTCAGCGGCGGTGTAGTTCGCCATTCCTCGTTCTCTCGTCTTGTCGGGGCGTCAGCTTGGGGGGACTGCGGCGGGCGGTTTCCCGGCCCGGTCCGCGCCGTGTTCCGGCCTCGTGTTCTCTCCGGTGTCCCGGATCGTGGCCGGGGCGCGCCGTACGGTCCGGGTGCGGCCGCCCGGCGCGAACCGGGCGGCCACGGGCACTCAGGCCTCGTCGGACTTCTCGGACGCCTCGGCCGGGTTGACCGGCACGACCGGGGTGTCGTCGGCCTTGGCGACGGTCTCCGCGACCGCGCCGGACTCGGCGAGCGGCGGCTGCTCGGCCACCGCGTCGGTCTTGGCGGTGCCGTTCTGGCTCTCCAGCAGCTCCCGCTCCCAGGCGGCCAGCGGCTCCTCGGCGCCCAACTCCTCACCGGCCGCGGCGGCACCCTGGCCCGAGCGGGCCATCAGGCCGTCGGCGACGGCGTCGGCGACCACGCGGGTCAGCAGGCCGACCGAACGGATCGCGTCGTCGTTGCCCGGGATCGGGAAGTCGACCTCGTCCGGGTCGCAGTTGGTGTCCAGGATGCCGATGATCGGCAGCTTCAGCTTGCGCGCCTCGTCGACGGCGAGGTGCTCCTTCTTGGTGTCCACGATCCACACGGCGGCCGGGACCCGGGCCATGTCGCGGATACCGCCGAGGGTCTTCAGCAGCTTGTCGTGCTCGCGCCGCTTCTGCAGCAGCTCCTTCTTCGTGACGCCCGAACCGGCCACGTCGTCGAAGTCGATGAGCTCGAGCTCCTTGAGCCGCTGCAGCCGCTTGTTGACGGTCTGGAAGTTGGTGAGCATGCCGCCCAGCCAGCGCTGGTTCACGTAGGGCATGCCGACCCGGGTCGCCTGCTCGGCGATCGCTTCCTGGGCCTGCTTCTTGGTCCCGACGAACAGGATCGAGCCGCCGGAGGCGACCGTGCTGCGGACGAACTCGTAGGCGCGGTCGATGTACGACAGCGACTGCTGCAGGTCGATGATGTAGATGCCGTTGCGCTCGGTGAGGATGTAGCGCTTCATCTTCGGGTTCCAGCGCCGGGTCTGGTGCCCGAAGTGCACGCCGCTCTCAAGGAGCTGCTTCATGGTCACGACGGCCATGAGGGTGTTTCCTCCTGTCGGCCCGGGCGCTCATCCGGGCCTGTTTGTCGGCCCGGGCGCAGTTCCTGTCCGGGCCTACTCGGTTGTCTCGCGACGGACCGGGCGGTCCGCCACTCCTGATGCCCGTCGCACGAACTCATCCCGGCATCAGCCGGGACCGAGGAGAACGCGCTCTTGTGCGGGCATGCGTAGTCGCCCCACTCACATGGGACGCCACCGGAAGTGTACGTGACCACCCCCGCGGGAAGCGAACCGGCCACCCCTTGTCCACAGCCTGTGAAATCACCGTCTGTGAGCGCCCGCCCCGACGGCACATTTCCTGCATGAACCCCATCCGGAGTCTCCTGCCCGTCCTGCCCCTTGTCGTCCCCGTCTCCTGGACCGTTGCGACCACCGCACCGGCAGCCGCGGCGTCCGAGCCTGCCGTCTGGCCGCTCACCCCACGCCCCGCGATCGTGCACCCCTTCGACCTGCCCGCCAAACCCTGGCTCCCAGGCCACCGCGGAGTAGACCTCTCCGGCTCCCCCGGCCAACCCGTCCGCTCCGCCACCGCCGGCACCATCACGTACGCCGGTCACCTAGCCGGCCGAGGCGTCGTCGTCGTGTCCACCGGCCCCCGCCGTACGACGTACGAGCCAGTCGTCCCGTCCGTCGAAGTAGGCACGCCGGTCCACCCCGGCACCGTCGTCGGCCGCCTCTCCGCGGCCGGCTCCCACTGCGCCCCCGCAACCTGCCTGCACTGGGGGCTACTCGAGGGCAAGCACTACCTCAACCCGCTAACCCTCCTCCCCACCCGCCCAGTCCGCCTACTCCCCCACACCCCGAGACCCCAACCTGACCCTGGGTCCGTCCGCCACGCCGCCCGACAACACCCAGCGCACGTCATTCCGCACTTTGCCCCCAGCCCCCCGGCCGAGCACGGGAATCCGGCGCCCACCTCGCCAGGTGCAGATCCACCGCAGGTCCACGCCCTGGCCGACCCACCGGTTCCACGCGGCGAACGCACAGCCGCAGCCGTCGTCGCCACGACCGCAGCCCTCACCGTCGGGGCCGGACTACTGATCAGGCGGCACTGAGATGAGCAGATCCGACTCAGCTGCCGGGGACTCGCGCCTGCCAGGCGTCCTCGTCGCGGGAACGTCGTTCGACCCCGGCCGGAAGCTTGTTCTTGGCGAGGTCGACGAGCGTCGTGTGCTCGAGCACGTCCCGCAGACTCGCGCGGGCGGCGATCCACACCCGCTGCAGCACGACGGCCCGCTCGTTGTACGCGACGCTCTCCGGCCGGACGCCGGAGATGCTCACGATCGGCCCGTCCACCGCCCGCATCACGTCAGCCACGGAGATCTCGTTCGGATCCACCGCCAGCTTCCACCCGCCGGACTGCCCTCGCTGACTGGAGACGACCCCGGCCCGCCGCAGGTCGGCCAGGATGCCTTGCAGGAAGCCATGCGGGATCCCCTGGGCGCGGCTCAGCTCCTCCGCCGAAACCACCGACGGGTCGTTGGCGACCCAGCGTTGAGTGATCTCGATCAGCGCACGCAACGCATAGTCAGACTTCGCCGAAACCCGCATGCCCCGAAGTCTGCCGCATTCCCCCACCGCCCCGCCGCACCCCGCGCACTGCCTCACGTCTCTCGGACGCATCCGCCGGACGGCCGGACCGCCGGGTCGACGCGGCGGCCGGGCACCGGGCGTCACCACCAGTCCGGCCCGGACGGGCTTGCCTCACGCGCGCGGATGCGCCTGCTCGTAAGCCTTCCGGAGGCGATCGGTAGAGATGTGCGTGTAGATCTGAGTGGTCGCCAGCGACGCATGGCCGAGCAGTTCCTGAACGCTGCGAAGGTCCGCCCCACCTTCCAGCAGATGGGTCGCGGCCGTGTGGCGCAGCCCGTGCGGCGACAGGTCCGGTGCGTCGACGACTCCGATCCGCTGGTGCACAAGGCGTCGTACCGCTCGCTGATCGATCCGCCCGCCGCGAGCGCCGAGGAACACCGCCGGCCCGCTCCCCGGCCGGGCCAACTGGGGTCGCGCCTCGTCCAGCCACCGGCGGAGCGCGTCCGACGCCGGCACGCCGTACGGCACCGAGCGCTCCTTCCGCCCTTTTCCGAGCACGCGCACGACCCGCCGCGAGGTGTCGATGTCGTCCACGTCGAGCGCGCACAGCTCGCCGACGCGGATGCCCGTCGCGTACAGCAACTCCATGATCGCCAAGTCGCGGAGGCCGATTGGGCTGCCGTCGTCGGCCGCGACAGCCGCCGCGTCCAGCACCGCACGGGTGTCCGCCTGCCCGAGTACGCCGGGAAGGCTTTTGTGCGGCCGTGGACTCGCCAGCAGCGCGCCCGGGTCCGTGGTGATCCGCCCGGTCCGCTGCGCCCAGGCCGTGAAGACCCGCGCGGCGGTCGCCCGGCGCGACATCGTGCTGCGCGACTTGCCGAGGCTCTGCTGCTTGGCCAGCCAGGACCGCAGCCCCCGGATGTCGAGGGCCTCGAGATCATCGTGACCAAGCCGAATCAAATGTTCGAGTAAATCCGCGACGTCTCCACGGTACGCTCTGACGGAATGTCGACTGAGGTCTCTCTCCGCCGTCAGATGCCGTTCGTAGTCGGTCAGTAACGCTGTGAAACCTTCCGGCCAGGAAGGGTTTGTACTGACTTCGTCCGGCGCCATGCCCCGACGATGCGGGAGCGGACCCGGCATCGCAAGGCACCGCGCGGGGGCCGAGGAGAGGAGGTCTGGTCGATAGCCCGACGGTCGACTACTGTTCGGCCCGATTGCCCTAGTAGCAACGGAGGCACCCCTGACCATGGCCCCCTCAGCGAACGGACAGACCGTAGGCCGGCGCCTGCCGGTCGAGTCGGCGTTCACTCGAGTCGAGGACGCGCGGCACCGTCTGCCGCGCCTGTTCGGTCGTCGCGACCTGGTCGTTCTCGGCCTGGGCGTGATGATCGGGTCCGGCATCTTCAGCATCAGCGGCAACCAGGCGGCCAAGGTCGCCGGTCCGGCCGTGATCCTGTCGTTCGTCATCGCCGCGATCGTGTGCGTGCTGGCCGCGGCCTGTTACGCCGAGCTGTCGTCCACGATCCCCGTCTCGGGTAGCGCTTACACCTTCAGCTACGTGACGTTCGGCGAGATGTGGGCCTGGCTGGTCGGATGGGCGCTCGTGCTCGAGCTCGTCACCGCAGCCGCGATCGTCGCCCGCGTCTGGTCGGCGTACTTCCTGGCCACCCTGGACGGATTCGGGGTGTCACTTCCGGCCGGCGTCGCGCAGTTCTTCGGCCCCGACGCCGAGGTCAACCTGGTCGCCCCCGTGCTGCTGCTGTTCCTGACCGCGATGATCGTCACCGGTACCAAGCTGTCCGCCCGGGTCCTGACCGTCGTGGTCATCGCCAAGGTCGCGGTCATCCTGCTGGTGATCGTCGTCGGCGCGATGCACATCGACACGGGCAACTACCAGCCGTTCGTGCCGATGGCCCGGGCGGCGCCCGCGACCGCGAGCCCGACCTTGCTCGGCTGGATCCTCGACTCGTCGTTCGGCTCGTTCGGCATGATGGGCATCTTCACCGCGGCCAGCTCGATCGTCTTCGCCTACATCGGCTTCGACCTCATCGCGACCGCGTCCGAGGACGCCCGCAACCCGCGCAAGACGGTCCCACAGGGCATGCTGCTCGGCGTCGGTGCCGTCACGATCCTCTACATCGCCATGGCCGTCGTGCTGGTCGGCATGCGCCCGTACGGCGAGCTGGGCGGCAGCGCACCGGTGTCGGAGGCGCTCGCCGCGGTCGGCGTCGGCTGGGCCGCGAAGGTGGTCAACCTGGGCGCGCTGCTCGCGCTGATGACCGTGATCATGGTGGTGCTCATCGCGCAGAGCCGGGTGCTGTTCAACATGGGCCGCGACGGTCTGCTGCCGAAGAGCCTCGGCCGGGTCAGCCGGGTCTACTCCTCCCCCGCGCGTGCCGCCGCCGCGGCCGGCTTCGCGGCGCTGGCGCTGACGCTGTACCCGAAGGTGCTCGAGCTGGAGGAGCTGCTGGTCATCGGTGCGCTCTTCTGCTTCGCGTTCTGTGCGATCGGCGTACTCACCCTGCGCCGTTCCGAGCCGAACCTCGAGCGTGGGTTCCGGGTGCCGATGGTGCCGCTGATCCCGCTGCTGTCGCTCGGCGCGACGTTGTGGCTGATGCTCAACCTGAAGACGAGCACGTGGACCAAGTTCGGCATCTGGATGCTCCTCGGCCTGCTGATCTACGGGCTGTACGGGCGCTGGCACAGCCGGCTGGCGAACGAGGACAGCTGGGACTACGACATGGCCGACACCGACCCCGGGTCGGGACGTCTGCAGGCGATCCGGCCGGAGAGCGAGCTCCGCGCCGTCCGGACGCCGCCGCAGAAACCGACCCGCGGTAAACACATGCGCAACTGAACCCTCGCGACACCGAGCAGTGACCACTGCTCGATGACCCTCAACAGCCGCTCGTGCCTCGGCGCGGGCGGCTGTCGCGTTGTCCACAGCGCCGAAAGTCGCTGAAAATCCGGCGCCCGATCCCGGCATGTTCTGTGTCGGAGGTGGTCATCGATGCGGACCAAGAACGCAGTCGGGCGGTACGGCGAAGATCTCGCCGCCAGATATCTCACGGCCGAAGGTTTCGTCATCCTCGAGCGCAACTGGCGCTGCGAGCTCGGCGAGATCGACATCGTCGCGCGGGACGGCAACGCGCTCGTCGTCTGCGAGGTGAAGACCCGCCGCGGGCTCAACTACGGCAGCCCGCTGGAGTCGATCACGTACCGGAAGCTCACCACCCTGCGGAAGCTCGCCGGCCGGTGGCTGCAGACCCACCAGCTCAATCCGGGGACGGTCCGAATCGACATCGTCGCCGTTCTCTTCGACCACAACACGCCGCCTCAGGTCGACCACGTGAGGGGCGCCGCCTGATGCCGCTCGCACAGACCTGGTCGGTGGCGCTCGTCGGCCTCGAAGGCCACCTGGTCGAGGTCGAGGCGGACATCGCCCAGGGCCTGCCGAAGACGACCCTCATCGGGCTACCGGACGCCTCGCTGTCCGAGGCGCGCGACCGCGTCCGCGCCGCCGTGGTCAACAGCGGCGAGCGATTCCCCGACCGCAAGGTCACGATCGGCCTGTCCCCCGCCACCCTTCCCAAGACCGGCTCGCACTACGACGTCGCGATCGCCTGTGCCCTGCTCACGGCGGCCGGGGTGCTCGAGGCCGGCTCGTTGCGACAGACCGCGATCATCGGCGAGCTCGGTCTCGACGGCCGGATCCGCGAGGTCCGCGGTGCGCTGGCGATGACCCTGGCCGCCGCCCGCTCCAGCTTCGAACGCATCATCGTCCCCGAGCTGAATGCGGGCGAGGCGCGTCTGGTCCCCGGCATCGAGGTCTACGGGATGCGATCGCTGCGACAGGTGGTCGCCATGCTGCGCGGAGCCGAGATCCCGGACGAGGCGCCGCCACGGGCCGAGCCACGGCTGCTGTCGGAGTCGCTGACCAGGGTGCCCGAGGTCGACCTGGACGACGTCATCGGCCAGCAGGAAGGCCGTCGAGCGATCGAGGCAGCGGCTGCCGGCGGCCACCACCTGTTCCTCCACGGACCACCAGGCTCCGGCAAGACGATGCTGGCCGAGCGCTTGGCCGGCTTGATGCCGGATCTGAGCACCGACGACTCCTTGGAGGTGTCCGCGGTGCATTCGCTGGCCGGCCTGCTGACCGGCGACGCGGAGCTGGTGGTCCGGCCGCCGTTCATCGCGCCGCACCACACCGCGTCCCTCTCGAGCCTGGTCGGCGGCGGTTCGGGCATGCCACGCCCGGGTGCGATCAGCTGCGCGCATCGAGGGATCCTGTTCATCGACGAGGCGCCCGAGATGCATCCGCTGACCCTCGACACCTTGAGGCAGCCGCTGGAGTCCGGGTTCATCGAGGTGCACCGTTCAGCGGCGGTCGCCAAGTTCCCGGCGCGCTTCATGCTCGTGCTCGCGGCCAATCCGTGCCCGTGCGGGCTGGCGGGCACGGCCGGTGCGATCTGCAGCTGCACTCCTCAGGTGCTGGCGCGGTATCAGCAGCGCATCAGCGGGCCGATCAAGGACCGGATCGACATCCAGCGCCAGATCCTGCCCGCTGCTCGTGGAGCCACCGGCGAGGTCTCCGAGTCGACCGCGACCGTGGCGCAGCGCGTCGGCGCCGCCCGGGACCGACAAGCGTTCCGCTACCGCCACCTCGGCTGGGGCCTCAACAGCGAGGTCCCCGGGCCGGTCCTGCGCCGTGACTTCCCACTCGATCCGGCCGGCCACACCATGCTCGAGGACCTGTACGCCGCCGGCCGGATCACCGCCCGCGGTTTCGACCGGGTCGTCCGCCTGGCCTGGACGCTGGCCGATCTCCAAGGCCTCGACAGACCCACCGCCGAGCTCACCCACCAAGCCTTCCAACTACGCACCGGCGAACCGCTCACCGACCTGTCGGACCACCGCCCGCTGAAGGGAACCGCAGCATGACCGTCAACTGCACTCAACTGGCCGGCTCGGGTGGACGGGACGAGGTCCCGACGTCATCGATCGGCAGTCCGGACGACAACGAGCGCTTGGTGCGCGCGGGGTTGTCCCGCGTCGTGGAGCCGGGCGACCTCGCCGCCTTGAAGACGTTCGCCGGGCTGGACGTGCTGGAGATCTGGGAGCTGCTTCAGCGGAACGGGCCCCGGACCGAGCGGTGGTCAGCGCGGTTGGACGACGCGCGACCGGAGCGGGACCTCGAGCGCGCGGCTGCGGCGGGAGTGCGGTTCGTCATCCCTGGCGATGACGAGTGGCCGGATCAGGTGGAAGTGCTCGCGGACGCGGGGCAGTTGACACGCCGAGCCGGGGTGCCGTTCGGCCTGTGGGTCCGCGGGGCGGCGAATCTCCGCCAGGTGCTCGAGCGATCCGTCGCGATGGTGGGTGCCCGCGCGAGTTCGTCGTACGGGGAACATGTCGCGGCTGAGCTGGCGGCGGGGCTTTCGGACAACGGGTTCACGGTGGTCTCGGGCGGCGCGTTCGGGATCGACGCGGCGGCGCATCGAGGTGCGCTGGCCGGCTCGGGAGTGACCGTGGCGGTGCTCGCGTGTGGGGCGGACGTCAGCTATCCGACCAGGAACTCGGCGCTGTTCAGCCGGATCGTGGAGTCAGGGCTGGTGATGAGCGAGCTGCCGCCCGGCTGCTCGCCGACGAGGTTGCGGTTCCTCGCACGGAACCGGCTGATCGCCGCGACAACCCTCGGCACGGTCGTCATCGAGGCAGCCGTGCGGAGTGGGGCGCTCAACAGTGCCGGTTGGGCCGATCAGTGCGGTCGGGCGGTCCTCGCCGTGCCGGGCCCGATCACCTCGCGGATGTCCGAGGGTTCCCACCTGCTGGTCCGTGAGCGGGACGCCGTACTCGTCACCAACGTCGAGGACATCATCGAGGCGGTCTCCCCGCTCGGCACCCGACTGACGTCGTACCCACAGGCGCCGAGGAACCCGATCGACGACCTCGACCACGACCTGCGCCGGACCATGGACGCCGTACCGGTCGTCAACCCGGCGCCCGCCGCACGCATCGCCACCACGGCCGGCCTGGACCTGGAGACCACTCAGCACTGCCTGGAAACCCTCGCCGACCTCGGCCTCATCCAGCACACCCCATCCGGCTGGCACCTGACCCCGCTCACCGCCCCACCCTGACAGGCAGGCGGTAGACCGAGGCCGAGACCCGGCGGTTGGGGTGAGGGCCGGCGTCCCCGCGCCGCGACGGCTGACGTGGTCGGAGCCGCCTGCTGACGTGGCCAGCCGGCTGCTGGCTTGGTCCGGGACAGGCTGGCGGAGCGGTCAGGGCCGACTGAAGCAGTCGGGGTGAGGTGGTGCGTGGTGGGGGTCAGCGGCCGAAGTCGGAGTCTTTGGGGACTTCCAGGTCGGACTTGGCGAGCTCTTCGATGTTGACGTCGCGGAAGGTGACGACCTTGGCGTTCTTCACGAAGCGGGCGGAGCGGTACACGTCCCAGACCCAGGCGTCGGCCATGGTCACCTCGAAGTACACGTCGCCGCCCTCGGTGCGCACCTTGAGGTCGACCGCGTTGCAGAGGTAGAACCGCCGTTCGGTCTCCACGACGTACTTGAAGATCCCGACGACGTCCTTGTACTCCCGATAGAGCTGCAGCTCCATATCGGTTTCGTACTTCTCGAGATCGTCGGCGCTCATGCGTCCACCTCGCTGCGCTCGGGTACGGCATGAGCGCTGAGGCGCGCTGTGCTGTTGGTTCGCTCGCTCACAGGCTCTCCACTCCGGTGGGACTGGTCACATTCTGTCCCATATCGGGCCGCAGACTGCGGCGGACATTCTCGAACCGCCGTCGGTGTTGCGGGCACGGGCCGTATTCGTCCAGTGCCGCCTGGTGTTCAGGCGTGCAGTAGCCCTTGTGGATCCCGAAACCGTACTGCGGGTACACCTGGTCCCAATGCTCCATCACCCGATCGCGGGTCACCTTCGCGATCACTGACGCCGCGGCGATACAAGCCGCCACGCGGTCACCCTTCCAGATCGCCAGGCCCGGTACGCCGAGACCGTCGACGCCGAAGCCGTCCGTCAGCACGTACGACGGGCGGACGTCGAGCCGGAAGAGGGCCCGGCGGAGCGCCTCGACGTTCGCGACGTGCATGCCGAGGCGGTCACACTCCGTGGCCTCGATCGCAACGACCGACCAGGCGAGAGCGCGCTTGCGGATCTCGTCGTAGCAGCGTTCGCGGGCCTTCGCGGTGAGGAGCTTGGAGTCGGCCAGCTCGGGGATCTGGCCGCGTTTGCCGTCCGGCAGGACGACCGCCGCGGCGACGAGCGGGCCGGCGCACGGGCCGCGGCCGGCCTCGTCCACGCCGGCGATCGGGTCCAGGCCGACACGGCGCAGGGCGCGCTCGTACCCGTAGAGCCCGGCATCCCGCCGTACCGTGCTGCCCCGAGGCATCACACTCATCCAGCACTCCCAACTCCACCCACAATTCCCACCCTAGGCACCCCCAGCACCCCGTGCAGAACCCGGGGTGAGCCAAGCCCGACGCTGCTTCCGCATCACCGGCAAGCAGACCGCAGAGTCCTCCACGTACGTCCGCGCTCGCTTACTTGGGGGGTGCGGTGAGGGAGATGGAGGGTTTGGCGGGGGGTGGTCCGGCGGCGGGTGGGACGGACTTGAAGGTGTCGGGGACGTTGAGCTTCGACCAGCGGCTCGCGGGCCAGACGACCACGACCGCGCGGCCGGTGACCTTGTCCATCGGGACGAAGGCGGCGTCGCCCAGGTTGCCGCCGCCGTCGGCGTTGGTGTCGCTCAGGTGGACCCGGGAGTCGCCGGAGGCGGACCGGTGGTCGCCCATCACGAACACCTTGTCGGCCGGGACCGTGACCTGGAACTCCATCTGCGACGGCGCGTCGCCCGGGTACAGGTAACTGCTCTCGTCGAGCGGCTGGCCGTTGACCATCAGCCGGCCGCGCTCGTCGCAGCAGGCGACCTTGTCGCCCGGCATGCCGACGAGGCGCTTGATCAGGTGACCGTGGCTGGAGTCCGGCAGCAGGCCGACGACCTCGAAGAACCGGCCGACCGAGCCGCGCTTCTGGCCGCTCTCCTCCGGGCCGAGCCAGCCGCCCGGGTCCTCGAAGACGACCACGTCGCCGCGTTCGACGCCGGTGAGCTTCTCCACCACGACCCGGTCGCCGACCAGCAGGGTGTTCTCCATCGACTCGCTCGGGATGATGAACATCTGCCCGACGAACGCGCGCAGGATCGACGAGACGATGAGGGCCCCGACCACGATCAGGACGAACTCACGGGCGGCGGCGGCGAAACCCGAGCGGTGAGCGGGTTTCTCCGGCGTCTTCGTCGGCGTATCGGTCACTTCATCAGCCCCGGCTTCTTGAAGGTTTCCGGAGGACGCAGCATCGTCATCCGGTCAGACGGCCAGATTACGCAACAGGCCCGGCCAACCACGTTCTCGACCGGGACGAACCCGCCGCCGGGGCCGCCCATGTGGGCGCGGGAGTCGGCGGACTCGGCTCGGTTGTCGCCCATCACCCACAGGTGCCCCGGCGGCACCTGCACGTTGAACGGCAGCATCGACGGCTTCGCGTCAGGCAGCAGGTACTCCTGCTCCTCGAGCGGGATGCCGTTCACGGTGATCCGGCCGGCCCGGTCGCAGCAGATCACCCGGTCGCCGCCGATGCCGATGACCCGCTTGACCAGGTGCCCCTCGCCGCTGCGCGGCAGGATGCCGACGAACTCACCGACGCGGCGGAACGGGCCGGGCTCGACCTGTTCCTCGTTCAGCCAGTTGCTGGGGTCCTTGAAGACGACGATGTCACCGCGATCGACGTCGCGGTGCATGTAGCTGATCTTCTCGGCCAGGATCCGGTCGTTCGTGGTCAGCGTGTCGTACATCGACTCCGACGGCACGTAGAACGCCTCGGCGACGAACAGCCGCAGTACCACCGTGATGACGAGCGCGAGCACCGTGACGCTGCTCATCTCGATGAGCAGGCTGAGCAGCGGGTTGCGCTGCTTCAGCCTGCGGTGACGTCCCTTGCTGCGACGTGCCCTCCTGGCTACCGGGCGAGGGCGAGCGCGAGTCGCAGTGCTCGGCGCCATAGGTGACCGTCGTCGCTAGGACGCTCAGGAGGCCGGGACTTCCCGCTTCTCCTTGATCTTGGCTGCCTTGCCGCGCAGCTCACGCAGGTAGTAGAGCTTGGCCCGGCGGACGTCGCCGCGGGTGACCACCTCGACCTTTTCGACGATCGGGGTGTGCAGCGGGAAGGTCCGCTCGACGCCGACGCCGAAGCTGACCTTGCGGACCGTGAAGGTCTCCTGCAGGCCACCACCCTGGCGGCGGATCACGACACCCTGGAACACCTGGACGCGGGACCGGTTGCCCTCGACGACCTTGACGTGCACCTTGACGGTGTCACCGGGGCGGAAGGCGGGGATGTCGTCGCGCTTGCTCGCGTTGTCGAGCTCGTTCAGGACGTTGCTCATCAGGTGTCTCTTCCTCGCGCGTGCCACAGGTCACCCACGAATCTCGGTGGTGATGAAGTCATCAGAAGGCTGCCGGTCGGTGGTCACCCCCTGTGGCAGGAGCACCGAAGGGCAGCAGCGAACAATCTTGCCACACCGGTCGCACGGTGACGAAATCCGGCACCGCCGGCTGCGCCCGGTGACCGGGTTCAGCGGCGGCGGCGACGCTTCGTGAGGTGGACCAGGTCGACTTTGGGCGTCTGAGGCTCACGGCGTTGCTCTCGGTAGCCGGCTTTCTGGTAGAGGGCGAGATTGCGGGTACTCCGGTCGCCGGTGGTCAGCTCGTACGTCCGGACCTCGGCGGGGGCGAGCTGTTCGGCGGCGCGAAGCAGCCTGAGGCCGAGACCACGCCCCTGCCAGTCGGGAGCGACCACGAGCCGCTCGAGGTGGCCCACCGAGCCCTCGACGACGAGCTGCACCGACCCGACGATGCGGGCGCCGGCGACGGCCTTCAGCACCGTGCCGCGCTCGAGCCGGGCCGCAACAGCGGCGGGGTCGTCGGTCAGCGGCGGGATCGTGTAGTCGTCGTACAGGCGCCCCTCGGAGAGGAAGGCGGCCAACTGAAGAGTGTGGATCTCTCCCGCATCGGCCACAGTCGCCGGCAGCAGCCTGACCTGCGACGACGCGTCATCCGCCACCGCGACCACATCGCCCCACGCCGCGAGCAGATCAGGCCGACGCTCCGCAGTACGCCGTACCGACTCCTCGTGGCGCCAATCCGCGATCAGGCCGTGGTTCCCCGACAGCAGCACGTCCGGCACGTCGTACCCGCGCCAGGTCGGCGGCTTCGTGTAGACCGGGTACTCCAGCAGCCCGTCTCCCGAGTGCGACTCCTCGGACAGGGACTCCGGGTTGCCGATGACGCCGGGCAGCAGCCGGGCGATCGCCTCGACCATCACGAGTACGGCGACCTCGCCGCCGTTGAGCACGTAGTCGCCGATGGAGACCTCGTCGACGCGCATCCGCTCGCCCGCGTACGACGCGACGCGTGCGTCGATCCCCTCGTACCGGCCACAGGCGAAGGCGAGCCACGGCTCGGCGGCAAGCTCGTACGCGAGCTCCTGCGTGAACGGGCGACCAGCCGGGGTCGGCACGATCAGTCGGGGCTGGGTAGCCCCGTCAGCCGGTGCGATGGCGTCCAGGGCCTCGCCCCACGGCTCCGGCTTCATTACCATGCCCGCTCCCCCGCCGTACGGGGTGTCGTCGACGGTCCGGTGGCGGTCGTGCGTCCACTCGCGCAGGTCATGCAGGCGGACGTCCAGCAGACCGCTCTTCGCCGCCTTGCCGACCAGGGACACGTCCAGGGCGGCCAGGTACTCCGGGAAGATCGTGACGACGTCCAGCCTCATCAGTCCGCGCCCGGCTCGGTCGGAACCACCTCGGCGCCCTCCGGGTCGAGCAGGCCCGGCCGGTCGGCCACGACGACGTACCCCTTGTCGACGTTCAGCTCCGGGACCAGCTCCTCGACGAGCGGCACGAGTACGGCGTTGCCGGCCGGACGGCGGATCTCCAGCAGATCCTGCGAGGGCAGGTGGACGACGTCGACGACCTCGCCCGCCTCGTCGCCGTCGGTCGTCCGGACGGCCAGCCCGATCAGCTCGCGGTCGTAGAACTCGTCCGGGTCCTCCGGGCGCTCGTCCTCGGCGACCTCCGCCTGCACGACCAGGTTGCGCAACTGCTCGGCGGCGGTCCGGTCCGGCACCTCGGCGAACTTCACCAGCAGCCGCCCGCTGTGCCACCGGCTGGCCGCGACGGTCAGGGTCCTGGGCACCTTGGCGGCCGTGACCACGGTCGCGCCGTCGGCGAACCGCCGCTCCGGCTCGTCCGTGCGGACGTCCACGCCGACCTCGCCCTTGATCCCGTGCGCCCGGCCGATCCGCCCGACTGTCACCAACACCGCTGCAACCCTTCCGCTGTCACCGATTCACCTGAGGATATGGCGAAGGGCCGCACCCGCGACGGGTGCGGCCCTTCGAGACGTACTACGAGCTCAGCGGCGTCCGCGCCGGTTGAACTCGTCGACGAAGTCGATCCGGATCGACGACTCGGAACTGAGCGCGCCGACGACGGTCCGGATCGCGGTCGCGGTCCGGCCGTTGCGGCCGATCACCTTGCCGATGTCGTCGGGGTGCACGTGCACCTCGAGCGTGCGGCCACGCCGGAGATTGCGCGCCCGGACACTGACGTCGTCGGGGTTGTCCACGATGCCTCGGACCAGGTGCTCGAGCGCCTCGGTCTCCATCATGGTCAGGCCTTGGCGTCGTCGGCGGGCGCCTCGGCCGCGGCAGCCTCGGGCTCAGCAGTCTCAGCCTTGGCCTCGGCGGCCTTGGGGGCCTCGTCCTTCGGAGCCTCGTCCTTCGGAGCCTCGTCCTTCGGCGTCTCGGCCTTCGGGGTCTCGGCCTTCGCGGCGTCGTCCTTCTTGTCGGCCTTCTTCGCCGCGGTCTTCTTCGCGGTGGTGGCCTCGGTCTTCAGCGTGCCGTGCGCCTCGGCCAGGGCCTCGTTGAAGATCTCCTGCTTGTCCCGCTTCGGCTCCTTGACCTTCAGCGGCGCCGGAGCGTCCTCACCCTTGAACTTCTGCCAGTCGCCGGAGGCCTTGAAGATCGCCTCGACGGCCTCGGTCGGCTGCGCGCCGACGCCCAGCCAGTACTGCGCCCGGTCCGACTCGACGTGGATGAACGACGGCTCGGCCTTCGGGTTGTACTTGCCGATCTCCTCGATGGCGCGGCCGTCCCGCTTGGTCCGGGCGTCCATCACGACGATGCGGTAGTGCGGCGCACGCTTCTTGCCGATGCGCTTCAAACGGATCTTGACTGCCACGTTTGTGGGGTCTCCCTTGGATTACATGTCTGGGTGAGCAGCACAGCGTCGTGGGGACAACGGGTGACCACTCGGATGGGCCGAGCCAGGCAGTGGAGTTAGAGGGCTGCACGAACCTGGACGGGCTCAGCAGGCCATTGTGCCAGATCCGCGGCCCGCCAACCAACACGGCGACCGACCGGCGACCGACCCGGCGACCCAGCCGAGGTCAGGGCCGGAACGGCGCCAACTCGGGGAGCTCCCGAGCGTACGCGTCCAGCAGCTTCCGCGCGGCGGTGACCGAGTCGATCAGGGGGTGCCAGGCGAAGGCTCGCAGGGCGGCGTCCCGGGAGCCGCCCGCGGCGGCCTCGATGGTGGCGCGTTCGACCGCCTTCACCGCACAGACCAGGCCGGCCTGGTGGTCGGTCAGCTGGGACACCGTGACCGGCAGGGCTCCGTTGGCGTCCACCGTGCACGGGATCTCCACGACCGCGTCGTCGTCGAGGTGACGCAGTACGCCGCGGTTGCGCACGTTCAGGATCAGCGACGCGCGCTCGTTGTGGGCGATCGCCCGCATCAGCGACAGCGCGACCTGCTCGTACCCGCCGGCCGCCATGTCCCGCTCGTCCCGCTCCCCCGCGTCCGCGACCTCACGGCTCTCCACCATGTACGTCGACTCGCGCTCGGCCCGCGTCTTCTGCCAGAGCTCCAGCGCCTGCTCGGGATGCCGGGCCGTCTCCGCGTAGAACGCGGACTGCTGTTCCAGTAGGAACGTCCCGCGCGTCTGCCGGACAGTCTGTACGGCGGCCAGCGTCTCGCGGGCGAAGTAGTAGTAATGCAGGTACTCGTTCGGGATCGAGCCGAGCGACCGCAACCAGTCCGCCCCGAACAGCCGCCCCTCCTCGAACGACGCCAGCGCCTCACCCGACTCCAGCAGCGCAGGCAGCCGGTCGACTCCACCGGACTGCAGTCCACGCAGCCAGCCGAGGTGATTTAGCCCGGCGTAGTCGTAGAACGCGGTCGACGGGTCCACGCCGAGCGCCAGCGCCGCCCGCCGCCCCAGCCCGGACGGGGAGTCACAGATCCCGATCACCCGGTCGCCCAGGTACGGGATCATCGCCTCGGTCACCATCCCGGCCGGATTGGTGAAGTTGATGACCCACGCCTCCGGCGCCACAGCCGCGATCCGCTGCGCGATCCGGGCGGCGACCGGCAGCGTCCGCAACCCATAGGCGATGCCGCCCGCGCCGACTGTCTCCTGCCCGAGTACGCCGAGGTCGAGAGCGACCCGCTCGTCGACGGTCCGGCCCTCGAGCCCGCCGACCCGAATGGCGGAGAACACGAAGTCCGCACCGCGGAGCGCCTCGTCCAGGTCGGTCGTCTCGGTCACGACCGGCGGCTCCACAGGGCCTGGCTCGGCGATCGCCGTACCAGCTGCCGTTGCCTGCTGCCGCAGTACGGCGCCGATCGAGGACAGCCGGGTGCGGTCGGTGTCGAAGAGCGTGACCGACGTGATCCGGCCGTCGCCGCGGTCGCCGAGCAACGCCTGGTAGACCAGCGGGACCCGGAACCCACCGCCGCCGAGGATGGTCAGCCTCACGTCAACACCACCTGTACGCCTGCCTCCGTCAGTTGGGCCCGGGTCGCCTCGTCGGCGCCGGGCTCGGTCACCACCATGGTCAGCTCACCCGGCTCGCACACGCGCGCGACGCCGTGTCCCGGGAACTTCGTCGCGTCCGCCAGCAGGACGACGCGGTCGGCGGCGTTGATCATCGCCCGCTTGACCGGCACCTCGATCATCGTGCTGTCCATCACCCGTCCGTCCGGCCGCACCCCGCTGGTCCCGAGGAAGAGCCAGTCGACGTGGAGCTGCCGCAGGCTCTCCTCGGTCAGATACCCCACCAGCGAGCGGTAACTCCGCCGGACGAACCCACCGAGCACGATCAGCTCGATCTGCTCGTCGTTCTGCAACTCCTCCAGGACGGCGAGGTTGCTGGTCACCACCGTCAACGAGCGGCCGTGCAGGTGCTGGGCGACCCGCAACGCCGTGGTCCCGATGTCGAGCAGCACCGACTCGCCGTCGGTCACCAGCTCGGCGGCCTTCCGCGCGATCCGGTCCTTCTCCTCGGCATGGACGGCGTTCACGTCGGCGAACGGCTCGTCGCCGCCGTCCACCGCGAGCGCACCGCCGTACACCCGGGTCAGCCGGCCCTCGGCGTGCAGCTGCTCGAGGTCGCGGCGGATCGTCGCCTCACTCACCCCGAGCCGCTCGGCCAGCACTTTCACGCCCCCGGCACCGTCGGCCCGGAGCGCGCGGACGATCTGATCCTGCCGCTGCTTTGGCAACACCGTCAGACCGTATCACGCAAACTCCGTCATTTTCAGTCAAAGTCGTGATCAGCTATTGCGTATCCTGCGCAAGAGATCCAAGATTCATGCACGAGTTTGATCGAGCGTGCAGGAGTGTGGCGACGCCGTGGACGAGCGAAGCGAGTGCACCGTCAGGCACAGCGGGTTTCGAGCCTCAGCCGCGCCCGGAGCGAAGCGAGGACGTGGATGAGCCTGGAGCTGGACGTAGTGGTGTCCGGCCTGGTCTTTCAGGACCTGGTGCTCGGTCTGCCCACCCCGCCGCGCCCCGGCACCGAGGTCTGGGCGACCGACTCGCTCGAGAGCCCGGGCGGGATCGCCAACTTCGCCGTCGCGCTGGCCCGGCTCGGGCTGCGGACCGGCCTGGCCGCCGCCTTCGGCGCGGACGACCTCGGCGACCGCCTCTGGGACCGGCTCACCGACGGCGAAGGCATCGATCTGACTCTCTCCCGCAAGCTCGCCGGCTGGCGGACCCCGCTGACCGTGGCCCTTGCCTACGACAACGACAGGGCACTGGTCGCCCGGGGCACCCCTCCCCTGCTGTCGGCCGACGAGCTGATCACCGCACCGCCGGCCGCCCGGGCCGTCGCCGCCCATATCGGTCCCTGGCCGAACGAGTGGCTGGCGAAGGCAAAGGCGGCCGGCTGTGTGGTGTTCGCCGACGTCGGGTGGGACCCGTCGGAGCAGTGGGACCCACAGGTGCTCGACCAGCTCGAGCACTGCGACGTGTTCCTGCCGAACGCCGGCGAGGCGATGAGCTACACCCGGACGGACAGCCCGGAGCAGGCACTCGAACAGCTGGCCACCAAGGTCCCGGTGGTCGTCGTGTCGAACGGTGCCGACGGGGCGCTGGCGCTTGATGCCGCGACCGGCGAGCGCGTCGCCGTACCGGCGTATCCAGTGCAGGCGGCGGACACCACCGGGGCGGGTGATGTGTTCGCCGCCGGTTTCATCGCCGCCACGCTGTGGGACCTGCCGCTGGCTCAGCGGGTGCGGTTCGCGTCGCTGGTGGCCGCGCTGTCGGTGACCCGGCTCGGTGGCGCGGACGCCGCGCCCCGCTGGGCCGACCTGGCCGCGTGGCAGGCCGCCCACCCCGAAGACCACCACCTCGAAGCGCTGATCAGCGCCCACTCAGGAAGGTAGAACCATGGAGCTCTCACGTCGGACGCTGCTCGCTGGGGGCTTCGCAGCCGTGCTCGGCGGAACGGTCGTCGGCTGCTCGTCCGGGATGGACGCCGGGACGACCCAGAAGAACACCGCCACCGAGCTGACCCTGTGGTGCTGGCCCGGCGGCCTGGGCAAGTCGGTGCTGGACGACACCGTCGCGCACTTCCCGGACCCGAAGATCAAGTACTCCGAGGTCGGCGGCGACTTCAAGCAGAAGCTGATCACCACCTTCAACGGCGGTACGTCGATCCCGGACATCACCGGCATCAAGGGCGAGGACATCGCGTCGATGCTGCCGCAGGCCGAGCGGTTCGTGGACCTGAAGACCGTCGGCGCCGACTCGGTGCTCGGCGACTACGTCGAGTGGAAGGTCAAGCAGGCCACCACGCTGGACGGCAAGGTGATCGGCCTGCCGATCGACATCGGCCCGACCGCGCTGTACTACCGCGAGGACGTGTTCACCAAGGGCGGCCTGCCCGGCGACCCGGCCACGGTGTCGGAGCAGCTGAAGACCTGGGACGACTTCTTCGCCGCGGGCGTCGAGCTGAAGAAGTCGAACCCGAAGGCGCTGATCGTCTGGGACGCCACCGACCTCTACGACCTCGTCGTCGGTCAGGGCACCGAGCGGTACGTCTCCAAGGACAACACGTTCATCGGCGACCAGGACCACATCCGCAAGGCCTGGGACACCGTGGTCAAGGCGATGACGCTGAAGATCGACGGCAAGACCGCGAGCGGTTCGCCGGACTGGAACGCCGGCCTGGACCAGGGCACGGTCCCGGCCCACATCGGCGCCGCCTGGGTGGCCCTCGACCTCAAGTCCGCGGTGAAGTCCAGCGTGGGCAAGTGGCGGCTGGCGCCGACCCCGGGCGGCCCGGCGAACTTCGGCGGCTCGTTCCTCACCATCACCAAGAACGCGGCCGACCCGGCCAAGGCGTTCGAGGT
The DNA here is from genome assembly GCF_050942445.1 of Kribbella sp. CA-247076. Taxonomy (NCBI): domain Bacteria; kingdom Bacillati; phylum Actinomycetota; class Actinomycetes; order Propionibacteriales; family Kribbellaceae; genus Kribbella; species Kribbella sp. CA-247076. Next base: position 5,103,494 of record NZ_CP192051.1, read on the forward strand.
GATCAAGTACATGCTCAACCCCGACAACCAGGCCAAGGCGTTCACCGACGCGCAGATCTTCCCGGCCACGCCGGGCGCCTACGACAAGCCGCAACTGAAGGTGGCGGACCCGTTCTTCGGCGGCCAGGTGCCGATCGACGTGTTCGGCCCGGCGGCCAAGTCGATCCCGGTCGGCTACGAGGCACCGTCCGACGGCGCGGTCGCGCAGCCGTTCAAGGACGAGCTCAAGACCGTGCAGTCCGGCGCCAAGACCTCCGACGCGGCCTGGTCCGCCGCGGTGTCCAAGGCGAAGGCCATCGCCAAGCGTCAGGGCGTGCAGTGACGGTGTCCATGACCAGCGCGCCGGTCGGGTCGTGGCCGGGAGAGGCTCGATGACCGGGACCGCGACGGTGCCGACCGCGCCGGCCGCGCCGCTGACCGGCCCCTCCTCCGGCCAGCGGCACCGCCGGCGCGTCTGGTCGTACTGGCGGTTCTACCTGGCGCTGTCGCCGTTCTACGTTCTGTTCACGGTCTTCGGGCTGTACCCGATGCTGTCCACGATCGTGCTGGCGTTCCAGCGCTGGGACGGCCTCAGCGCCCGCCGGTTCACCGGCCTGGACAACTTCCGGTTCCTGGTCGAGGACCCGACGTTCTGGCTGGCGCTGGAGAACACCGTCGTCCTGTTCCTGATGTCGACGATCCCGACGCTGGTGATCGCGCTCGTGCTCGCGGTCATGCTGCAGTCGGCCGTCCGGTTCACCAGCGTCTACCGGATCGGCTACTTCATCCCGAACGTCACCTCGCTGGTGGCGATGGCGATCTTCTTCGGCTCCGTGTTCAGCACGAACTTCGGCCTGGTGAATGCCGGGCTGCGGGCGCTCGGCATCCCCGAGCAGGACTGGCTCGGCCAGCCGTGGGGGATCAAGATCGCGATCTCGACGATGATCGTGTGGCAGTGGGTCGGGTACAACACGCTGATCTACCTGGCCGGCCTGCAGGCGATCCCGCGGGACCAGTACGAGGCGGCCAAGGTCGACGGCGCCGGCACTGTCCGGACGTTCTTCTCGATCACGCTGCCGCAATTGCGCCCGGTGATCCTGTTCACCGTGGTGATCTCCACCATCGGCGGGCTGCAGACGTTCACCGAGCCGCAGGTGATGGTCGGCAACAGCGGCGGCACCGGCCAGAGCGGGATGACGGTCGTGCTGTTCTTCTACCGGGCGGCGTTCCTGGACAACGACTACGGTTACGCGGCCGCGATCGCGCTCAGCATCTTCGCGCTCGTGCTGCTGTTCACGGCGATCAACTGGCGGATCTTCCGCGGCAGGGGTGAGGACCGGTGACCCGTTACCGGCTACGAGGCGTCGCGCTGCACGTCGTACTGGTGGTCGCGCTGCTGGTGTTCATGTTCCCGTTCGTGTGGACGATCATCATGGCGTCGAACAGCACGGCGGACATCTACCGGTTCCCGCCGAAGTTCAGCTTCGGGTCGCAGTTCGACGACAACGTCCGGCACGTGCTGGCGAACGTCGCGTTCTTCCAGTCGATGCTGAACACCGCGGTGGTGGCGGTCTCGACCACGCTGCTGGTGCTGTTCTTCGACTCGCTGGCCGCGTTCACGTTCGCGAAGTTCCGGTTCCCGGGGCGGAACGCGTTGTTCGTCGTACTGCTCGCGACGATGCTGCTGCCCGCGCAACTGGCCGCCGTACCGCAGTTCCAGACGATGGCGTTGCTTGGGTGGGTGGGCTCGCTCAAGGCGCTCATCATCCCGGGGGCGGCGAACGCGTTCGGGATCTTCTGGATGCGGCAGTACTTCCAGAACTCGATCCACGACGAGTTGGTCGAGGCCGCGACGCTGGACGGGTGCGGCTTCCTGCGCACGTACTGGCACGTGGCGCTGCCGTCGGCGCGGCCGGCGTTGGCGTTCCTCGGCATCTTCACGTTCGTCGCGTCCTGGAACGACTACATGTGGCCGCTGATCGTGCTGACCAACCCGGACCACCTGACGCTGCAGGTGGCGCTGTCCACGCTGAACCGCAGCCACGGCGTCGACTACAGCATGGTGATGACGGGCGCGCTGCTGGCGATGGTGCCGCTGGTGATCGTGTTCGGGATCTTCGCCCGGCAGTTCATCAAGGGGTCGACCGAAGGCGCCATTCGCGGCTGAACACACCGGCCAGGATCAGGGCGTTGCCGAGGAGCGCGAGCAGGAACGCGGGTGGCGAGTCGCCCTCGGTCAGGGCCGGAACGGCCGCGACGACATTGATCACGACGTACGTCGTCGCGGCCGCCGTCAGCCAGGTCCGGGAGCTGGTCCGGGTCGCGGCCAGCGCGAGCCAGGCGAGGCCGATGGCGACGAACGGCTCGACGATCGCCAGCCAGGTGACGTCGACGAAGGCGAAGCCGTCGGGGTGCGGGACGAACGGTTGCACGAGCAGCAGGATGCCACCGGCAACAATCAGGACGCCTCCGAGCGGTGGAACCGGCCACGCGCGCCACGCCCACGGCCGGAGGACGAGCAGGAGTACGACGGCCATCGCGGCGGCGATCCCGGTCGAGATCAGCCAGGCGGTGGTCTCGTCGTCGGAGATCCCGCCACCGAGGATCAGCAGCCCGTCCTCGAGCACCGAGGCGACGCAGCCAGCGACGATCCCGAGGGCGATCAACCCCGCCTGCCGGGCGACGAGGCTCGCCACGAGCGCTCCCACGCAGGACACGAAGACTGGGTCCGTCCAACTCCGGTCGACGTACCAACCAGTGGTCGCCTCGTCGTCCCAGAGCTCCCGCGATTGAGCCGGCCCCGGCCAGTTGAAGTAGATGAGCAGGGCCGCACCGAGGACCAACACCACGACAGCACCCCAAGGCACCGCAAACCCGACACCACGCTCCTCGGGCGCGGCGATCGCCTGCGCATCCGGTGTGCCGCCCCGGTCGACCTCGCGCGTGACGGTCGCCTCAGCCGCGCCGCCGCCTGCGGGTGCGTCAGGTACGGCGGTCGCCGCCAGCCCACCCGGCGCAGTGGTTGCTGCCGGTGTCCCGGGTGTGGCGTCGCTCGTGGATGCGTCAGGTGTGGCTGCCGTCGCCGGCACCCCCAGCGCGGTGGTTGCTGCCGGTGTCGTGGGGGTCGTGGGCGCTCGTAGGGGTTGCTGCAGGAGGTGTTGGGTGTGGGGTGGTTCGGGGGTGGGGGTTGGTTTGGGTGGGTCGGGTTCTGGTTCAGGGGGTGGTGGGGGTGGTTCGGACTCGGTGTCGGGCATGGTGAGGCGGACCGGGACGGTGAGCTCGCCGGTGGGGCCGGTGATCACCACGGTTGCCTGGTCCTCCGTCGGGTTCTCGGCGCGGGCCCGGATCACCGGGCCGTCCTGGTCGAGTTTGAGCCAGTCGGCGGTGGACGACGCCACGGCGGCCAAGGCGAGCGGCGGTCCCGCCAACCGGAGCTCGTTCGTCGTCCCCAGGTCGAGCTCAGCAGGCGTCACCCGCAAGGTGCTCTGCTCGAGCGCCTCCGAGGCAGCGAGCGCCACCCGGCGGCTGTCGTCGTCCACCATCGGGCCCAGCGCCTGCCACGCGGCGTACGCCTGACTCAGATCGCTTCCGAGCAACCGCTCGCGCAGATAGTCGACCACCCCGAACCTTGCTGCCGGCAACGGGCTCTCCATCGCCTCGAGCAGCTCCGGCGCGAGTGGAGCGGGCGTGATCCGGCGTACCCGGCTGCGGGCGATCAGCAGCTCGCCCTGCGAGCCGAACGTCCACATCTGCGGATTCTGGTTCGGCGTCACCCGGCGGACCCGGTCGGAGACGAAGCCGACCAACTCGGTCAGCCCGACCCAGCCGTCACCGTCCCGATCGGCCTCACCTGTCGACAGCCCGTCCACGACCGCGCTGGTGAACACCGACGGCGCCGACGCGTCCGACGCCAACTGCCCACCCTCGAAGGCGTACTCCATCGCACTCGACGCCGTCACGACCACCCGCCCGCGTCCGCCGCCGACCTCCTCCTGGCCGGCGAAGGCGTCCCGCACCTGCGCCTCACCGGCCGCGCGCACGACCATCCCGCGCGGGAACGCGCCGCCGTAGCAACAGTCCAGGAACAGCGCGATTCGTTGCGCGCGGCTGTCCGCCATCTGCCGGTTCACGAAGTCCGCGGCGACGGCGGTCGAGGCCAGCCGCGTCGGCTTGGTGTCGGCGACGGCCAGGAACAGCTCGCCCGCCGCGTTCTTCAGCCCGTGGCAGGAGAAGTGCAGCATCAGCAGGTCCTCGGGCGCGCGGTCGGCGAAGAAGTCCTCGACGGCGAACCGGATCTCCTGCGCGGCCGCGTTGTGCATCACCTGGACGTCGAACCCACCGACCGCCGGATCCGCGAGCACCTCCGCCAGCGCGGCCGCGTCCCGGGCCGGCGCGACCAGGCTGCGCAGGCCGGCGTCGTCGTACCGGTCGTTCGCGATCACGAGCGCGACGCGCGAGCCGTCCATGTCAGGCTGCCGTGTGCTTGCGGACCCAGGCGTCGACCAGTTGTTGCTGGATCGCGTCATTCGCTCCGCTCAGCTCGATGGTGTCGCCGTCGATCGTGACCTTCACGGTCCGTCCGCTTCCGGACCTCCGCAACCAGTCCCGCACCACCGAGACCACCGACCCGAGCACCTGCAGACCGGGCTGCAACGACACACTCAGTACGCCGGCGATCGCAGCCAGCCCGGGACCGCGCGTACCGTCCGGCACGTCGCCTTCCCGGTACGGCTCGACCGCGCGGACGTCGAGCGCCAGCAACTCCTGCCGCAGCAGCAGGGCCAGCTCCTCGAGCCGAGCGTCGTCGGACCCCGCCTCGACCACACCGACCCGGACTTCAGCTCCCATTCAGCTCTCCCCCAACGCCCCCAGGCCGACCACTTCCAACGATGCGCCTGTGCCGTCACGGTCACAAGCCGTCAGGGCACTAGGCTTCGGGAACTGAAGTGGGCCGGGCTACGTCGGAGGGGCGTCATGGTGGGGAAGCGGGGACGCGTGATCGGCCGGATCGGGCCGGGGATCGTCGGCGAGGTGATGCTGCCGGTCCGCGGTGCCACCGAGGCCTTCTACGCTTACCCGGCAACCGACGAGGTGATCGAGGTGGGCACGCCGGTGGTGGTGGTCGAGTTCGACCCGCCGCGCACGGTCTACGTCGCTCGCGCCTTCTGACCGTACTTGTTCCCTTGGAGGGGAAATGCTCTGGACGTACCTGATCGTCGGCGCGATCGCGCTGGTGGTCCTGCTCATCCTGTTCCGGATGGTCTGGCGGGTGGCCGAACCGAACGAGGCCCTGATCATCTCCGGTCTCGGCGCGCACTCCAGCCAGGACCAGGTGAACGAGACCCTGGGCTTCAAGATCGTCGTCGGCCGCGGCACCGCGGTGCTGCCCGGTTTCCAGACCGTACGGCGGCTGCCGCTCGACATCCGCGCCACGCCGCTGACCGTGACGTGCGTGTCCAGCCAGGGCATCCCGCTGCACATCAAGGGCGTCACGGCGTACAAGGTCGGTGACGACTACGGCTCGATCGCGAACGCGGCCCGGCGGTTCCTGGAGCAGAGCGACGAGCAGGTGATGAGCACGATCCACGAGCTGTTCGCCGGCCACCTGCGCGCGATCGTCGGCTCGACCACGGTCGAGGAGATGCTGCACGACCGGGAGACGCTGACCACGAACATCCGCGGCTCGCTGGCCGGTGACATGGAGAAGCTCGGCCTGGTGGTCGACTCGCTGCAGATCCAGGAGATCGACGACGAGTCCGGCTACATCAAGAACCTGGGCCGCCCGCAGGCCGCCGCGGTCGAGGCGGCCGCCCGGATCGCCCAGGCCGAGCGGGACCGGGAGGCGACCGAGCGCGAGCAGGCCGCGGCCGCGAAGAAGGCCGCCGCCGTCCGGGAGAGCTCGATCGCGCAGGCCGGCTACCAGGCCGAGGTCGACCAGGCGAACTCGAAGGCCTCGCAGGCCGGCCCGCTGGCCGAGGCGCTGGCCCGGCAGGAGGTCGTCGTCGCCGAGACCGAGACCGCGAAGCTGAACGCCTCGCTGGCCGAGAAGCAGCTGGAGTCGACCGTGCTGAAGCCGGCCGACGCCGAGGCGTACCGGCAGCGCACGCTCGCCCAGGCCGCCCGGGACGCGCAGATCGCGGCCGCCGAGGCGAACGCGCGGGAGGTCCAGCTGCGCGGTGAGGCGCAGGCGAAGGCCACCGAGCTGACCGGTAAGGCCGAGGCGTCCGCCGTCCAGGCGAGGGCGATGGCCGAGGCGGCCGGTATCAAGGCCCGGGCCGAGGCGCTGGCCACCAACACCGACGCGGTCGTCGCCCAGCAGCTGGCCGAGGCCTACCCGGAGATCGTGTCCGCGGCCGCGGGCTCGTTCGAGAAGGTCGGCAACATGGTCGTGCTGAACGGTGCCCAGGGCATCGAGGACACCCTGGTGAAGACCATCACCATGGGCGGTTCCGGGTTCGCGCTGGCCAAGCAGCTGATCGACTCGCTCGGCGCCAAGAAGGACGACGAGAAGCCGACCCTCGAGCCGGTGCCGAACGAAGCCTGACCACCGCACCGCGGCTCCCCGTGTGCGCACGGGGAGCCGCGGCGTTTCTCAGGCGGTGTGCAGGGTGAGGCCGTACGCCGACAGGATCTCGTTGACCGGCTGGAACCACGTCTCGCCGCCGCTGCTGCAGTTGCCCCAGCCACCGGACGTGACGCCCTGGGCCTGGTCGCCGGTGATGAACGACCCGCCGGAGTCACCGCCCTCGGCGCAGACGCTGGTCTTGGTCGCGCCGTGGAACAGCTGGCCGTTGCCGTAGTTCACGGTCTCGTTCTTCGCCAGGATCGTGCCGCAGTGCCAGTGCGTCGTCGACCCGCTCCGGCAGACCGACGAACCGATCGGCGCCTCCCAGGAGCCGCGGACGAGGTGGTCGCTGACCTGACCCCAGCCGTACACCACCGGCACGGTCCACCAGCCGTTGCCGACGGAGACCCAGCCGTAGTCGTTGTCCGGGAACGACCAGCCGCGGAAGCTGCCGATGTCGGTGCCGTCCCAGCCGCGGACGGTGCCGCCGCGACCGCAGTGGCCGGCGGTGACGAAGCCGCCGTGCACGGAGAAGCCGATCGAGCAGCGGATGTTGCTCACGTAGTACGGGTCGCCGCCGACCGTGCCGGCCGCGAACGTCCGCGGCGCCTGGGCTGCCACCTCGCGGACCGTGACCGCACCCGCCTTCGCGACCTTGGCCACGAACGCGTCGACGGCTTGGGACCGCTTCCCCGACTGCACGTTGATCACCACCGTGCCGGTGCGCGGATCGGCAGCCCAGCCGCTGACGGCGTCGGGCACCGACCTGCCGGCAAGCTTGTCGACCGCGGCCTTGCGCTGGTCGAGCACCGCAGCGGTCACCGGTACGGCGGTGGTCTCGGCACCCGTGGCTCGTACGGCGGCCGCGCGGCCGGGCCGGGCGAGCCCGACCACGAGCTTCTGCCGGTCGGCGTCGTACCAGGCGCCACCGAAGTCGGCGCCCGCGGCCTTCTGCGCGGCAGGCAGCAGCTTCGCGGCCGACGTCTCGGACTTGAGGCGTTGCTGCACCTGCGGCTCGGTCAGGCCGAAGTCTCGGTGCATCGCCGCGGCCTGGGCGGGCACGGCGATCGGCTCGGCCGCGAGGGCCTGACCGGGAACCGTGACCGCGCTCGCGACGAGCACGGCAGCTAGCAGGACTTTCATCGGACTCTCCTCACCTAGGGGCGGTTCGGTGCGTGAGAGCGCTCTCGCACTTGAGGGTGGCCTACCGCGGGCGACGCGTCAAGAGCGGGTGACCGACGTTGTCACAGACCCAGATGCGCGAGTACGGCGAGCACGCGGCGGTGGCCGGAGTCGGTCGGCGGCAGATCGAGCTTGAGGAAGACGTTGCCGACATGCTTGTGGACGGCGCCTTCGGAGATCACCAGCTTCTCCGCGATCGCGGTGTTGCCCAGCCCTTCGGCCATCAGCGCGAGCACCTCGCGTTCGCGGGGCGTGAGCCGGTCCAGCGGGCTGCTCCGCTTCACCATCAGCTGGCTGACCACTTCCGGGTCGAGCACGGTCCCGCCGGCGGCCACTCGCCGTACCGCTTCCAGGAACTCGTCCACCCGGGACACCCGGTCCTTGAGCAGGTAGCCGACGCCCTCACTCCCGGCGGCCAGGAGCTCGGCGGCGTACACCTCCTCGACGTACTGCGAGAAGACGAGCACCGGCAGGCCGGGACGGGTCCGGCGGGCCTCGATCGCGGCCCGGAGGCCCTCGTCGGTGAAGGTGGGCGGCAGCCGTACGTCGACGATCGCGATCTCCGGGTCCTGATCGGCCACGACCTTCGCGAACTCGTCCGCGTCCGCGGCGACCGCGACCACCTCGAACCCGGAGTTGCCGAGCAGCAGACCGAGTCCCTCGGCCAGGATCGGGTTGTCCTCCAGGATCACGACGCGCACGGCAGCACCACCTCGACCGTCGTCGGCCCGCCGATCGGGCTCCGCAGCTCCAGCCGTCCGTCGATCGCCTCCACTCGGTGGAGCATGCCATGCAGTCCGCTCCCCCGGCCCAACTGGTCGGACTGCGCGCTGACCCGCGCACCGCCGATCCCGTCGTCGGTGATCGCCAGGTACAGCTCGGGACCACGCCGTTCCATCAGTACGTCGACATGCCCGGCCGCACTGTGTTTGGTGATGTTGGTGAGCGACTCGGCCACGACGAAGTACGCAGCGGCCTCGACCGCGGCCGGGACGTGGCCAAGCTCGCCCAGCCGGAGCTCCACCGGTAGCGGGCACCGGGCGCACAGTGCGGAGACAGCACCGGCGAGACCGCGGTCCGAGAGGATCGGCGGGTACATGGTCCGCAGTACGCCGCGGAGCTCGTTCATGGCCTGTTCCGCGCCGTCACGGGCGTCGTCGAGCAGCTTGGCGGCCCTGTCCGGGTCCTCGGCCATCATCTGCTTGGCGATCCCGATACGCATCGCCAGCGAGACCAGTTGCGCCTGGGTGCCGTCGTGCAAGTCCCGCTCGATCCGACGGAGCTCGGCACCGTGGGAGTCCACCGCACCGGCCCGGCTGCGGGTGAGCTCCTCCACCCGCTGGCTGAGCTGTTCGGCCTCGTTGGGAGCCAGTACGTCGTAGACCACGCGGGCATGGCGTCGTGCGAGAGCAGGTGCACCCCAGCCGAGCACGGCCAGGCTGACCAGGACCTGCAGCGGGCCGAGTGTCAGCGCCTCGAGCCAGTTGTCGACGCCGAGGCCCATCAAGCTGACGTTGCCGGGGTCAACCTTCCACAGGGCCATGCTGGCAAGCGCTGCCGGCGCACCGACCACGGCGACGACTGCAACGAACAGCTCGGGCACGGCCACGAACGGCAGCCCCAGGAGCGTGAGGCTGCGTTTGAACGACCAGGTGCCGACGGCCTCCGGGAGACCGAGATACCTGGCCGCCTGCGACCGCTCGAAGCGCGCCAGCCGGACCAGGCCTCGGCGCACATCCGGTAGCCAGACGACGAGCAGAGCGAGCGGCAGGGACACCAGCAGCCCCATGCCGATCAGAAAACGAACCGCCAGGTACCCGCAGGCCGGGCCGCCTCGCGAGAGGATCTTGGTCACCATGACCCCATCCTCCGCCAGACGACCCGGCCGGGTCGGTACAGCAGGCTCTACTCTTTCCTCACCCGCCGGCTAGCACTCCGGTACGCCGGGGAGCTTCGCGGCGGGGTGGTCGATGTAGATGTTGGTCATGTAGCCACCCTGGTCGCGCAGCTTGGCCCACCAGTTGTTGGTGGTGCCTTCCGCGGTGACCGGGTCGCCCTGCACCTGGCAGGTGACGAACACCTGGGTCGGTCCGGGCAGTGTGGTCACGACCGAGGCGGACAGTCGCGGCGCCGAGCGGACCCGGACGCCGGTGCCGTAAGTGGTGAAGTTGTACTCCGGCGGGTTCGGGTTCCCGCCGTTCACCAGCTGCATGTAGTAGTTCCAGTTCCAGTGCGGACCCGGGTCGGTGTGGTCGTTGCCGGGGATCTCGTTGTGACCCTTGATGTGGGCCCGGTCCTTCGGGATGCCGCGGCGGTCGGCGATGTTGCGGGTCAGCGCGGCCGACGAGCGGTACATCGCGTCGGTGAACCAGGACGGCTGGTCGACCCAGCCCTCGTGCTCGATGCCGATCGTGTACGGGTTCGCGCTGCGGACGTGCCAGGCGGTGTCCTTCTCGGCCACCATCTGGGTGACCTGGCCGTCGCTGGAGCGGACCACGTAGTGGGCGCTCACCTGGGACGACGGGTTCTTGAACCAGCTGATCGTGCCGGCGTACGAGCCCTGGGTGACGTGGATGACGATCGTCGAGATCGCCGCGGTCCGGCCGACGCGGTAGTTGCTGCTGCTGGCGGCGTTCCAGATCGCGCCCGGGTAGTCCGCGGCCTGCACCGAGGACGGCGTCCGGGTGCCGAGGGGTGCGACATTGGCGTACGCGCCACGGTCCGGCGTGACCTGCTGCGGTGCGGTGGTGACGCCGGCGGCGTTCACGCCCTGACCGATGATCTTGTAGACCTCGTCGGTGTAGAGCCGGCCGGTCGGCGCGTCCGCGGAGTGCGAGTACTTCGCGATCACCTCGTACCACTGGCCGAGGTCCGAACGGTCGGTCAGCTTGGCGGCGTCGGCGTACGAGTCCAGGACGGCGGCCGCGCCGAGGATGTTCGACGCGGTGTCCTTGGCCAGCTTCTCGACCGGCAGGCCGGTGAGCTTCGCCGCCTCGGACATCGTCGGGTTCACGTTGTTGCTGACCAGGTGCATCACGCCGTACCCGTTGGCCTGGCTCGGCAGGCCGTTGTGACCGTCGAGGTGCGATTCGGCGTAGCCGACACCGACGAGCACTTCCTTCGGTACGTCGTACTTGGCGGCCGCCGACTCGAAGGCGGCGGCGATCCCGGTGGTTGTCGTCTGCTCGACCGGCTCGGCCGCGTTGCTCGGCAGGGCACTCAGTGCGAGGGCGCCGGCCGCCGCGGTGGCGAGCAGTGCGGTGAGTCTGGACATGGGTACTCGGGCGGTTTTCCCCATTGGGCGGTTCCTTCCCCTGATTCGGTCCGCCGAGGGGCGTCGGCGGTCCCGAGGTCACGCTAAGCCAAATTCTTCCGCCAGGACCAGGGTTTGGGTGAACTTTTTCCGGTCACGGCGTGAATTCGTGCTGTCACGCGCTGAAGACCACCTTGCCACGCAACAGGATCACCCGCGGATGGGTGAGCACGGCCGGGTTCGCCCGCGGGTCCTCGTCGTACACCACCAGGTCGGCGGGATCGCCCGGCCGGAGGGTGCTCGGAGCCCCCAGCCAGTCGCGCGCCGCCCACGATCCGGCCGCGAGCGCCTGCTCCCCCGACAGGCCGATCGAGGTCAACGCCTGGATCTCCTGCGCCACCAGGCCGTGCCCGAGGACGCCGCCCGCGTCGGTCCCGGCGTACACCGGTACGCCGGCCTCGTAGGCGTCCCGGAGTCGCTCGAGGCGGCGGTCGTACAGGTCGCGCATGTGCGCCGCGTACACCGGGAACTTGGCGGCCGCCTGGTCGGCGTACTGCGGGAAGTTCTCGAGCTGGATCAGCGTCGGGACCACGGCGACGCCGTGCTCGGCCATCCGGTCGAGCATGTCCGGGAGCAGGCCGGTGCCGTGCTCGATGCAGTCGATGCCGGCGGCCAGCAGGTCCGGGAGGGCCTGCTCGCCGAACACGTGCGCGGTGACGCGGGCGCCGAGCTCGTGCGCGCGGGCGATCGCCGCGGTCAGGGCCTCGGCCGGCCAGCAGGCGGTCAGGTCGCCGGCGTCCCGGTCGATCCAGTCCCCGACCAGCTTCACCCAGCCGTCACCGCGGCGGGCCTCCTGCTCGACGTACGCGACCAGCTCGTCCGGCTCGATCTCCCAGCCGTAGTTGCGGAGGTAGCGCTTCGAGCGGGCGATGTGGCGGCCGGCGCGGATGATCTTGGGCAGGTCCTCGCGGTCGTCGATCCACCGGGTGTCCGCGGCCGACCCCGCGTCCCGGACCAGCAGCGCACCGGCCTCCCGGTCCGCGATCGCCTGCTGCTCCTGGGTCTCGCGGTCGACGGCACCGTGCTGGTCCAGGCCGATGTGACAGTGGGCGTCGACCAGGCCGGGCACGATCCAGCCGCCGGTGTGCACGGTGGTGACATCGGCAGCGGTGGGCCGGTCGACGACCAGCCCACCGCTGAGGTGGAGCTCCTGCCGCTCGCCGGCCGGCAACACCGTGCCGACGAGCCTGAGTACGCCCCGGTCTGTCAGTGCACTGTCCGTCATAGCGCGACGGTAACCGGCGTCGGGTCAGCCGTGCGAGCCGCCGCCCGGGGTGCAGGTGGGCGTGGTCGGGTCGGTGCTGGCGCAGGGTGAGCTGGTCGGCGTGTCCGACGGGGTCGGAGTCGGCGTCGGGGTGGGGGTCGGCGTGGGTGTCGGAGTCGGCGTCGGGGTGGGAGTCGGCGTCGGGGTCGGCGTCGGCCGCGTCGTCGGCCTGGTCGGCTTGAACGTCGGCTTGGTGGTCGGCGTCTCCACCGGATCCGGAACGGTCGGCTTCTCCGTGGTCGACGGCGCGGTCGGCTTCGGCGTCGCCGAGGTCGCCGTGGCCGGCTTGTCGTCCGCGACGTCCGGCACCTCGCGCGGGTCCACCTTCCGCTCGGCGTTGCCACTCGCGCGGGCGACCGACAGGCTGCCCTTCTCGTTCGGGATCAGCACCGCGTTCTTGCTGTAGACCCGCATCCACTTCAGCACGGTGGCGACGAAGTCCTTGGAGTGCTGGTACCGCAGCAGGGAGGCGACCAGGTCCCGCGGACGCTTCAGGTCGTCGCCCTCGGAACACAGGTACACCGCGACCGTGGTGACCGCGTCGTACACGTTGTTCGGGTTGCGGAAGCCGTCACCGTTGCCGTCGGCGCCGAACTCGGTCCACACCTGCGGGATGATCTGCATCGGCCCGACGGCCCGGTCCCAGGTGAGATCGGCGTCGTACCGCCCCTTGTCGGAGTCGGTGATCCGGCCGTTGCCGCCGCGGCCGTTCAGCACCGGGCCGAGGATCTTGCCCCGGGTGGTGCCGGCCACGTCGACCCGGCCGCCGCTGGCGTGGTCGGACTCGACCTTGCCGATCCCGGCCAGCAACGGCCAGGTGAGGCCACAGTTCGGCCGGACCACGGCGAGATTGGCGGTGGCGCGGCGGTAGGCGGGGAAGACCCCGCGCGGGATGCCGTTGACGGCATCCGGTCGTCCCGGTCGGACCACCGACCGGCCGTCGGTCGCGCCCTGCACGGGCACGTCGGCGCGGGCAGGCTTGTCCGAACCGAGCCGGCCGTCCACTCCGGGACGCTGCGGGACGATCATCGTCAGTTCGTCGAACTCACCGCTGTTGAGCCCGGCCCCAGGCGATGGGGCGACCGGGCTGTCCGCCGTGAGCTGACCGGAGGCACCGGCCCCGCCCGAGGCGACTGTCACGATGGCCCCGACCAGGAGCGGGGCCGTGCACAGTGAAGCGATGATGATTTTGACCCGACGGTTACCACTACGGGTTAGGCGCATAGTCCCCTCAACGACCCATGCGCCAGAAAGTTACATCAAGTCGACGCTAAGTTACCTGACCCGCCAGGACTCCCGAAAACGGGCGCCGTCCGAGCGTGCGGACGGCCGCCGGGGCGCGGGAGGCCGATGTCATCTGCCCGGCTACTTCGCGGTGAAAACCTGGCTGTTCAGCTGTTCGGCTGAGGTGCCTGGTCCGGAGTCGAGTCACCCTGCGGGGCCGTGGTGTCGCACGGTTCGGGAGTCGGTGTCGGCGTCGGCGTCGCGGTCGGCGTGGGCGTCTCGCAGGACGGCGACGTGGTCGGACTCGTCGTGGTGGGCGACGTCGTCGGAGTCGTCGTCGTGGGCGTCGACGTGGTCGGAGTCTCCGACGGCGACTCCGACGGGCTCTCCGACGGCGAGTCGGACGGCGTGCCCGGGGTGTTCGTCGGCGACGTCGGCCTGGTCGTCGGCGGCTTCGACGTCATCGGCGGCTTGTGGGTCGGCGAGGTCGGCGGCGTCGACGAGGGCGGCTTCGAGGTGGTCGGCGGCGGGGTCGTCGTACTGCGGGTGACCGTCGGGGTCGGCGTGGGCCTCGGCGTCGTCGCCGGGGTCTGCGTGTCGGTGTCGGTGTCGCTCTCGTTGCCGTTGTCCGTGCCGGTCCGGGTCGGGTCGTTCGAGTGGTCGACGTTGCCGGTGTCGTCGGCCGGCGGGTCGATCGTGCCGTCTGTGTCCGGGATCGTCACCGTCTGGTTGGCGTACGTCTGCATCCACCGCAGCACCGTGGACACGTAGTCCATCGAGTGGTTGTACCGCAGCACCGCCTGCACCAGACCCTGCGGATCCGACAGGTTCGCCCCACCCGAGCACAGGTAGTCACCCGCCGACCGGGCCGCGTCGTAGATGTTGTGCGGGTTCTTCACCCCGTCACCGTTGCCGTCAGCCCCGAACGCCTTCCACGTCCCCGGAATGAACTGCATCGGCCCGACCGCCCGGTCCCACGACGTGTTCCCGTCGTACTGACCCTGATCGGTATCGGTGATCGCCGCCATCCCCGGCCCACCGTCCAGCACCGGCCCCAGAATCTGGCCCCGCGTGTTCCCCGCCGCGTCCACCCGGCCGCCGCTGGCATGCGCGGACTCGACCTTGCCGATCCCGGCCAGCAACGGCCAGGTGATGTGACACCCCGGCTTCGCCACCGCCAGATCGTTGGCCGCCTTCTGGTACGCCGCCAGCACCGTCCCCGGGATCCCCGACGGATTCCCGGTGATGCCGGGGATCGGCTGTACCTGACCGTCGACCGTGCCGGTCACCGGCACCTGGATCTGCGACTTCTCCTGGGTCGGCAGGCTGCCGTCGGCCCCGGGCTGGGTCGGCAGGTTCTCCGCCAGTTCGTCGAACTGGGCGTCCTGGCGCGGCTGGGCCAGCGCGTGCGCGTCCACGATGAACGTGTTCGAGGTGACGCCGCCGGCGACGAAGACGGCGACCATCGCGGTGGGCGGAGCCAAGATCACCCAGGTGGCGGTCAGCTTCCCCCGCCACGTGTCCAGGTTCTTGAACTGCTGCCTCATCCAGCCGTCCTTCGACGATCGCAGTACACGGTGGTGCTTCGGGCGTACGCACGATCTTAGTCGCCCGAGGTTTACGGACAACCGCTGACGGTGAGCCACTTCGTGCAGTCACCGAGTACCGAAAGGGCAGCCCCGTCCGCGTCACCGACCGTAGGCGGCTCCTACTGGCCGCCGCCGAGCATCTTCTTCAGGTCGTCGGGAAGCTCGAAATCGCCGCCGTTCTGGGCGCCGCCGCCGAACGCGGCCGGTAGCTGGCCCGGCTGCGGCTCCGACGGCTGCCGGCCCGCCTGGCCGGCCCGCTTGGCCGGGTTGCCCGAGCCGCGCTTCTTGCCCTTCTTCGCCTGCTGCTTCGCCTTCCGGGCGCCGCCACCACCGGCCATGCCCGGCATCCCGGGCATCCCCGGCATGTTCGGCAGGCCCTTGCCGGTCGCCATCGCGTTCATCATCTTGCGGGCCTCGAAGAACCGCTCGACCAGCCCGCTGACGGTGGCGATCTCGGTCCCGGAGCCCTTCGCGATCCGGGCCCGGCGGGAGCCGTTGATGATGTTCGGGTCGGCCCGCTCGGCCGGCGTCATCGAGTGGATGACCGCCTCGATCCGGTCGATCTCGCGCTCGTCGAAGTTCTCCAACTGGTCCTTGAACTGGTTCGCACCCGGCAGCATGCCGAAGATCTTCGTCAGCGGACCCATCTTGCGGACCGACTGCATCTGGGCGAGGAAGTCGTCCAGGGTGAAGTCCTTGCCGCCCTTCTTCTGCAGCTTGGCCGCGGTCTTGGCGGCCTGCTCGGCGTCGAAGGTGCGCTCGGCCTGCTCGATCAGGCTCATCACGTCACCCATGCCGAGGATGCGCGACGCCATCCGGTCGGGGTGGAAGACGTCGAAGTCCTCGAGCTTCTCGCCGTTGCTGGCGAACATCACCTGACGGCCGGTGACCTGCGCGATCGACAGCGCGGCACCACCGCGGGCGTCACCGTCCAGCTTGGACAGGACGACGCCGTCGAAGCCGACCCCGTCGAGGAACGCCTGCGCCGTGGTGACCGCGTCCTGGCCGATCATCGCGTCGACGACGAACAGGATCTCGTCCGGCGTGACCGCGTCGCGGATGTCCGCGGCCTGCTTCATCAGCTCCTCGTCGACACCCAGCCGGCCGGCCGTGTCGACGATCACCACGCTGTGCTGCTTGGTCCGGGCCTCGTCCATCGCCCGCCGGGCCACGTCCACCGGGTCGCCGACGCCGTTGCCCGGCTCCGGCGCGAACACCGGTACGCCGGCCCGGTCGCCGACCACCTGCAGCTGGGTCACCGCGTTCGGCCGCTGGAGGTCGGCCGCGACCAGCATCGGTGTCTGGTGCCTGGTCTCCTTCAGCCACTTGGCCAGCTTCCCGGCCAGGGTCGTCTTACCGGCACCCTGCAGGCCGGCGAGCATGATCACCGTCGGCGGCCGCTTCGCCATCCGCAGCTCACGGGTCTCGCCGCCGAGGATCGTGACCAGTTCCTCGTTGACGATCTTGATGACCTGCTGGGCCGGGTTCAGCCCGCCGCGCACCTCGGACCCGCCGGCCCGCTGCCGGACGGCGCCGATGAACTCCTTCACCACCGGCAGCGCGACATCCGCCTCCAGCAGCGCGATCCGGATCTCCCGTGTCGTCGCCTCGATGTCGGCATCGGTCAGCTTGCCCTTGCCACGCAAGTTCTTGAAGGTGGCCGACAACCGATCAGAAAGCGTATCGAACACGAAACAGTCCGTTCTCCAGAGAAACCCAGTACAACCCCACCGAGTCTACCGACCACCCCACCTGTGGATAACTCCCGCGGCAGATCTCCCGCCCTCGCCAGCGTGACAACCAGCAGCCGACCGACTGCTGGCCGAGGGAGCGGCTTGGGTTGATTGACACCGTCCCTGCTCGACCTGGAGGATCTAACCGGTCAGCGATTATCTAGCGGTTAGGTCGGATTTTATGAGCACTCGGGTCGTGGTGGACGGGCCTTCCAATCTGGGGTTGCGGCCGCCGGTGGTGGGGGCGGTGCCGGGGTGTTACAAGTTGGCGGGGGCGGTTCGGGACCGGGGGTTCGTGGAGCGGGTCGGGGCGGTGGACGGGGGATGTGTGACGCCGCCTCGGTACGACCGGGAGGGGTGGCAGCCCGGGGACGGGGTGTTCAACGCGGCCGGGATGGCGGCGTACACGGTGAAGCTGGCTGACCGGCTGACGCGGTTCTTCGACGACGGGCGGTTCGTCATCCTGCTCGGGGGTGAGTGCAGCAACGTGCTCGGACCGGCGCTGGCGTTGAGACGGCGCGGGCGGTACGGCGTCGTCTACCTGGACGGGCACTCGGACTTCCGGACGGTCGACAACTCGCCGTACGTCGGTGCCGCCGGCGGTGAGGCGCTCGCGTTGATCACCGGGCACGGACAGCCCGACCTCACCGACCTCGAAGGACGCGGCCCCTACATCAAGGACGCGGCCCTTCTGGGCATCCGGGACGACGACGAGTACGTCGACGACGTGAAGGCCGCCGGGATCCCGGTCTGGCCGGCCAAGAGGATCATCGAGGACCCGGCCACGGCGGCCAGCGGCGTACTCGAGCACCTCAAGGCGCTCGACGGGTTCTGGGTGCACCTGGACGTGGACATCCTGGACGCCGCGATCATGCCGGCTGTCGACAGCCCCGACCCCGGCGGCATCGACCACGCCCAGCTGGTCGAGCTGCTGCGACCGTTGCTCGTGGCACCGGCCTGCCAGGGGATCGACGTCGGTATCTTCGACCCCGACCTGGACCCGGACGGACGGTACGCCGACGAGCTCACCGACACCCTGGTCGCCGCCCTCACGTGACGACACACCGTGGTCGCCGCGTTCACGTGACGGCCGGCTCCCAGACCAGGTCCTGGCCGTGAGGCTCGGCCCGGCCGAGGATCCGCGCCTGCCCGGTCGGCCAGACCTGGAGCTCGACCAGGAAGTCGAGCGGACCGTCGGCGGTCCGGCGCAACGGCTCGAGCCGCAGCCGGGCCAGCGGTGAGCCCGAGTCCGCCCGCGCGCCGAGCTCGGCCAGTCGCTCCTCGACCGCGGCCCGGTCGGCACGCGTCATGTACTGCCACATGATCGAGTGCCAGACGACGGTCACGTGCCCGGCCGACAGCTCCAGCCCGCGCAGGAACGAGACCGCGTCCTCCCGCCGTACGTCGGCCGGCACCTGGCGCGCGATCTCGAGCGCACCGCGCAGCCGGGCCAGCCGGACCGGCATGTCCGGCCACACGTACGACGTCAGCGTGCGCGCACCCTCCTCGGACAGCGGGTTGACCGGCGCGATGTCGCTGCCCACCCGCTCGGCGATCCGCAACGGCACCGGCTTCAACGCCTGCCCGGACCACGCGTCGTCGAACACGACCGGGCTGTCCGCCGGGCCGAAGCCGGTCCCGTCGGCCAGGTTGTAGCGGAAGTGGTCCGCGCGCAGGTTCAGTCCGCCGCTCGCCCCGATCTCGAACAGCCGCACCGGCAGCGGCACCGCGTCGACCAGTTGCAGCAGCCCGCCGTACAGTGCGGTCGCCCGGCCGACCTCGTTCGTCTGCGGCGGTTGGGTCAGCAACGAACGCAGCTCGGCCTGCCGGGACTGCAGCACCTGTTCGAACGCCTCCCACCCGAGCACTGGGTCCCACGACCCGCCCACGCTCGGGTAGAACGCCGCGAGCTCCGGCGCCTCCCCTGCCAACACCAACCGATGCACCGAACCCAGCAACCGCAGTGCGATCGCATCACCGAACGGACGGTCCTCGTAGCCGGCCAGAACCTGGGTGGACACGCCACCGAGCTCGTAGTCGTCCACCAGGAGCCGGCACAGCTCGGCGTACATCGCGGACCCGAGGTCCTCGCAGGCGACCGCTTGACGCTGGAGAGTCTCTACGACATGCACACTGCCGACACTAGAAGGTCAGGCGATTCAGGACGGATTTTGCGGTCGTGCGCGCGTCCTCCTCGTCCAGCGGTGAGCCTTGACTGTCCGTGAGGTAGAAGACGTCCACGCACTCGGCACCCAGCGTGCTGACGTGGGCCGAACGGATGTCCGCACCGGTCGAGGCGATGGCCGAGGTGACGTCGTACAGCAGGCCCGGGCGGTCGTGTGCACGCACCTGCAGCACCGTCGCCGTCTCGGATGCGCCAGGCAACAGATCGACCCGGCTGGCGACCCGTGCCTTGACCGCGGACGAGTCACGCGCGGCCAACCGCCGTACGAGGTCGGTGTCGTCGCGCAGGGCCACGGCAAGCCGGTCCCGCAGCCGCACCGGGTCGGGAGCCGAGCCGGCCACGGTCCACTGTGAGATCCCCAGGCCTTCGACCGAGGTGATCACCGCGGACCGTACGGCGAGCCGCTCGACCGCCAGCACCGCCGCAACGGTCGACAACGTGCCCACCTGATCCGGCACGGCGACGTTGACGCGGACGTCTCCGTGATGCTCGGACACGGTCACTCCCAGCCGCCCGACGCCGACGACCGGGTGCAGCACCGGGACCGGGATCGGAGGAGCGTCGTTCCACATGCTCTCCCCTCCCCCGGACAGCTCGCTGCGTACGCGTCGGCACAGCTCACCGACCAGCCGCATCCGCCACGGCGACGAGGCCGCCGGGCCGGCTGCACGCGCGTCGGCGTACGTGAGGGCTTCGAGCAGGTCGAGCGTCTCGGTGTCGCGGACGATCCCGGCGACCAGCTCGACCGTCATCGGGTCGTCCAGGTCCCGTCTGGTGGCGACCTGCGCGAGCATCAGGTGCTGCCGGACCAGCAACGCGATGGTGTCGGCATCCGCCGCAGCAAAGCCGAGTCGCCGAGCCACTCGCGCGGCGATCACGGCTCCGGTGACGCTGTGGTCGCCGTCGACGGCCTTGCCGAGGTCATGCAGCAGTGCGGCCACCAGCAGCAGGTCCGGCCGCCGTACGTCGCGGACCAGCTTGGCCGCCTCGACACAGGTCTCCAGCAGATGGCGATCGACGGTGAACCGATGGATCGCCGACTGCGGCGGCCGGAACCGCACTGTGTCCCACTCGGGCAGGATCCGCGAGATGTACCCGGCCTGATCCAGCGCCTCCCAGACCTCGAGCAGACCGTTGCCCGCACCAAGCAATGCACAGAGCAACCGCCGCGCCTCACCCGGCCAGGGCTCCGGCAAGTCCTGTGCGCGGTTGGCCAGCCGCCCGCACACAGCAGGCGACAGCACCAGCTCCCGGTCCGCAGCCACGGCAGCAGCACGCAGACCGAGTACTGCGTCCCGCTCGGGCCGCGCGTCCGGCATCAACACGACTTCACCCTCGTGTTGACCGACTCCCTCGTCGAGGGCCAGCAGCAACGGTCCCCCGGTCCGGTGGCGACGCCGGGACCGCGGCGGCCGGGTCATCAGGCTCTCGATCCGCCGCCAGGACACGTCGCATACGTGCGCCAACGTCCGGCCGGTCGAGTACACGTGCCGGAGCAACTCGTCCCGCGATCCCAGACCGAGGCCCGCGGCAACCTCTCCGGCCACGTCCGCGACCAGCCGGTCGGTGGAACGCCCCGCCACCATGTGCAGCTCGTCCCGGATGTCCAGCAGGTCCAGTCGCGCCCGCTCCACCACCGGATGCGGTACGTCGATCAGCCACGACGCCACCAACGCCCGCAGTACGACGGCGTCCCGCAGACCGCCGTACGCCTCCTTCAGGTCGGGCTCCGCCAGATGTGCGAGCTCCCCGACGGACGCGGCCCGGTCCTTGCAGGCCTGGGCGAGCCCTGGCAACCGCTCGCGGGCCGTACGTCGCCAGTCCGCCATCAGCACCGAGCGCAACTGCAGCGTGAGGTGTGAGTCCCCCGCGACGTGCCGTGCGTCCAGCAGGCCGAGGGCGACCCGGATGTCGTCGGCAGCGGCCTGCCGCGCCTGCGCGACCGTGCGGACGCTGTGGTCCAGCTTCGTCCGGGAGTCCCACAGGGGGTACCAGATCCGCGCGGCCAACTCGTCCACCCGCGGGTAGTCCTCGCCGTGCACGAGCATCACGTCGAGGTCGCTGTACGGCGACAGCTCCTCCCGGCCGTAGCCGCCGATGGCGACCAGCGCGACGCCCTCGGTGGGCACACCGAGGGCGTCACAGGCTTTCGAGAGGAGCAGGTACAGCAGCGCGTCGGCCTCCTCGGCCCGGACGCGCCGCTGCTCTGCCCGGTCCACCATCTAGAGGGCGTCTCCGTCCAGTTCACCGGTGCGGACCCGGACGATCGTCTCGACCGGGGTGACCCACACCTTGCCGTCACCGATCTTGCCGGTCTGCGCGGCCTTGACGATCACGTCGGTCACGTCGGCGCTGTCGCCGTCCTCGACGACGACCTCGAGCCGGACCTTCGGGACCAGGTCCACCTCGTACTCCGCGCCGCGGTAGACCTCGGTGTGGCCCTTCTGCCGGCCGTAGCCGCTCGCCTCGGTCACCGTCATGCCGGTGACACCGAACGTCTCCAGCGCGGCCCGGACGTCCTCCAGCTTGTGCGGCTTGACCACCGCGGTGATCAGCTTCATGCGTTGGCACCTTCCTTCTCGGACGCCTCGGTGGTGTCATTCTCGACCGCGGCCTGCGGACGTGCGAGGGCGGTGTGCCCCCGCAGCCCGGCCGCGCCCAGGAAGTCGTACGCCGTCTCCGCGTGCTCGACCTGGTCGACACCGGTGACCTCGTCGTCCTCCTTCAGCCGGAAGCCGATCGTCTTGTCGATCAGCTTGCCCAGCAGGAACGCGATCGCGAACGAGTACAGCGCGACCACCACGTTGGCCAGGGCCTGCTTGCCCAGCTGCGAGGCACCGCCACCGTAGAACAGGCCGTCCACGGCCGACGGCGCGGCCGCCGTCCCCAGGAAGCCGATCGCCAGCGAACCGACCAGACCGCCGACCAGGTGGACACCGACCACGTCGAGCGAGTCGTCGAAGCCGAGCTTGTACTTCAGCGAGACCGCGAAGGCGCAGATGCCACCGGCGACCACACCGAGGATCAGCGAGCCGACCGGGGTCAGCGCGCCACAGGCCGGGGTGATCGCGACCAGACCGGCGACCGCACCGGACGCCATGCCCAGCGTGGTGGCCTTGCCGTGCCGGATCCGCTCCACGATCAGCCAGCCGATGACCGCGGCGGCGGTCGCGACCTGGGTGTTGACGAACGTGACCGCCGCGGTGGTGCCGGCGCTCAGCGCGGAGCCGGCGTTGAAACCGAACCAGCCGAACCACAGCAGCGCGGCGCCGAGGACGACCAGCGGCAGGCTGTGCGGCCGCATCGGGTCCTTGCGCCAGCCGATCCGCCGGCCGAGCACGATCGCCAGCGCGAGCGCGGCGGCACCGGCGTTGACGTGCACCGCCGTACCACCGGCGAAGTCGATCGCGCCCAGCTTGTCGCCGATCCAGCCACCGTTGCCCTCGTCAAGGAACCAGACCGAGTGCGCGACCGGGAAGTACACCAGCAGGGTCCAGCCGACGACGAACGCGATCCAGCCCCGGAACGTCGCCCGGTCGGCGATCGCGCCCGAGATCAGCGCCGGCGTGATGATCGCGAACATCAGCTGGAAGGCGACGAAGGCCAGCGTCGGGATCGTCCCGCTGACCGCCTCGGGCGCGATCAGGCCGGACAGGCCGACCTCGGAGAAGTTGCCGATCACGTGCCCGGTGTCACCGCCGAACGTCAGCGAGTAACCGACCAGCACCCACAGCACGGTGACGACGGCGATGGTGATGGCGCTCATCATCATCATGTTCAGCACGCTCTTGACGCGCACCATGCCGCCGTAGAAGAAAGCCAGGCCCGGTGTCATCAGCATCACCAGGGCGGCGCTTACCAAGACCCAGGCGGTATCGCCGGCGTTGATCTCCATCAACGTCATCCCTTCCATCGATCTGGGGAGTGGCCGGCGTCCTCAGTCGAGAAGTTCTCCACAACGCCGGGGAGCCCGCGCTCGGCCACACCGCACACGGTGTCGGCGCGGGGTTTCAGCCGATCGGTCCGTTTGTTTCAGGCATGTGACAAAGAGGGCTTTCAGGTGACATCGAGGTGACATCGGCAAAGTTGTGGCACTCTGGCCTGGACCACACGGGACCGCAGCCGCGCCACTGCACCCGTCCGAGCTGGGGAACACGAAATGGGGACCAATCACGGGGTGAGGCCGCGCCGGGGCAGGCCACGGGATCCGGACGCGGAGCCGAGGATCCGCCGGTACGCCGTGCAACTGCTGCTGGAGCGTGGATTCGACGGGATGACGGTGGACGACGTCGCCGAGGCCGCCGGAGTCGGCAAGGCGACCATCTACCGCCGCTGGGCGAGCAAGGAGCAACTGGCCAACGACGCCCTGGCCGACCTGTTCGACATCGAGATCCCCGATGCCGACACCGGGTCGATCGAGGGCGACCTGCGGCAGGTGTACTTCGACGCCCTGAAGTTCGTGAACAGCAAGGAAGGGCTGGCCCTGATCCGGCTGGCGGTCTCGGAGGCGACCCGCGACGAGCGGTCGGCCGCGATCTACCGGGCCTTCCTGGGCCGGCGGGTCCAGCTGACCGAGGCCGCGCTGCACCGGGCCCGGGCCAGAGGCGAGCCGATCCGGACGAACGTGGACACCACGCTGCTGGTGCAGTGGCTGGCGGGCGTGTTCGTCATCCGCGCGCTCACCGGTGAACCGATGCCGGCGCCCGAGGACGCCGACCGGCTGCTGAAGTTCACCATGCGGTGCATCCTGGACGACGGCTCAGGGCCGGATCCCCGGGCCGAGGGCAACACCGTCGACGGCTAGCTCGGTGATCCGCTGCACCTTGCCGGACCGGACGTCCCAGGCGAGCAGCCAGCCCCGGACCTGGATCACCGGCTGGTAGTCGTCGTACCAGCCGAGGACGGCGCAGCAGCCGGGCTGCCGGAGGTCCTGCGGGTCCATGGCGGGAGAGGTGCGGTCGGTCTCCCCCAGGACCAGCAGGCTGCTCGGCAGGGCACGCAACGTGGAGATGGCGGCGACCACCTGCGGCTGGGAGGCCTTGGTGGGCACCTGCTGGAGGTCGTCCGCGACGAACAGCCGGGCCGTCATCGTGTACGTCGAGAACGTCTGGCCGACCCAGGTGCGGACCGGCAACCGCAGCTCGCTGTCGACCACCCACTGGCCCCTGGCCTGGTAGCGGAGGACGGCGTTGCTCTCGATCCGGAACGGTGCGGTGATCGATGCCGGGTTCATCGACGGCGGGATGGCGACCACCGGCTGCTGCCCACTGTCCCCCTCACGCGCCTGCACGCGGTACGCCTTGCCCGGACCACTCACGAGCACCCGTTGCGCGTCCGGAGTCCACGCGACGCTGCGGAGATCCCTTGTCGGCAAGGGATAACGGGAGACCTCGGCGGTGACCACGTCGAGCGTGACCAGCTCACCCGGCTGCGGGAACGCGGCGGTCCGCCCGTCGGGCGAGACGGCTCCCGAGCTCAGCGGCGAGCCGCCGTCGATCGGCGCCAGTTGGAGATCGGCGCGCGCCCAGGTCGAGTCGGAGCCGAGCAGGAGCGCGTCGTACCGGCCGTTGCGCTCTTCCAGTACGAGTGCGGCCAGGTTCTCGATCGGGTGCTCGGTCAGCGGCTCCGGGTCGTCCGGCTTCTCCAGTCGGTCGCCGAGCGGTGTGTAGACCCGGTCGAGGAATCGCTCGCTTCCGGCCGGCGGAGCGATCCAGTAGTCGATCCCGGCGATCTGTCCCTCCGGCGGGACGTAGCCGGGCGGGAGACTCGGAGTGGTGGGTGGCGGGACGAGCTCGGCGTTCCGGCTGCCACTGACCCCGGCGCCGATCGCCAACACGGCCGCGATCACGAGCACAGCGAGCAGGGCGATCACGATGGTGCGGCGCTGCCGGCGCCGGGCCTCCAGTCCGCCGGTCCAGGCGGCGTCGGCCAGGTCGGGCTCGGGCAGGCCGTCCGCGGCCCGGTACAGCAGCGGCTGGACGTCCTCGCGCCTCATCGCGGCCCGCCTGCGTCCCGCCAGTCGCCCGCGCCGAGCGCCGTACGGAAGCGGCTGAAGGCGGTCAGGCCGTGTCCGTGCACGGTGGTGTGCGACAGGTTGAGGACGTCGGCCACCTCGAACTCGGTGAGCTCCTCGAGGTGCAGCAGCACGAACACGGCCCGCTGGGCCGGAGTCAGCTGGGCCAGCGCGAGCTTGACGGGGTCGTCCTCGTCCGGGAACGCCTTCACCCGGTTCCACCGCACCAGGGCCGGTTGGTAGAGCAGCCGCTGAACGAACGCGTCCGGGTCGTCCACCTTGGTCCACTGCTGGGACAACCGGGTGAAGGCGTGCAGCAGTGCGTCCTCAGCCCGCTCCAGGTCGCCGTACACGAGGTACGCCGTCCGGAGCCACCTGCCCTGCCGCGCGTCGACGTACGAGGCGAAGTCCGGGTCGACCGATGTCTCCATCCACCCTCCCGCCTCTATTCAACTCCTCAACGACTGCGTGCGGCCACCGCCAGCCGGGTCTCTTCCGCGATCAGGTCCGCGTTCACGCCACCGGCCGCCATCAGTCCGCCCGCGGCGGCCGGCATCACGGTCGCCCGGGCGTCGGTGACGTTGCCGGCCACGAACACGCCCGGAACGGCGGTCGCACCCTGCGCGTCGGCCGCGACGATCGTGCCCACCACCAGGCCGTTGCTCTCCTGCTCGACGATCTCCAGGCCCAGGTCGGCCAGGAACCCTGCGCGCGCCCGCAGGCTGGTCTGCACCGCCAGCGCCTGGCGCGGGATCACCCGGCCGCCCTCGAGCCGGAGGCCGGTCAGCCGGTCGTCCTCGACCTCGAGCCGCTCGACCTTTCCCTGGACGACGGAGATTCCACGCGCCGCGAGCTGTTCCCACTGCTCGTCGGTCGGCTCCGGCGCGGTGTGCAGGAACAGCGTGACGTCGTCGCTCAACTGCCGGAACAGCAGTGCCTGGAACGTCGCCATCCCGGTGGTCGCCAGGATGCCGATCGCCTGGTCGCGCACCTCCCACCCGTGGCAGTACGGGCAGTGCAGGACGTCGCGTCCCCACCGCTCCGCCAGCCCCTGGACGTCGGGCAGCGTGTCCGTCAGCCCGGTCGTCACCAGCAGCCGCCGGCCCTGGTACGTCGTTCCGTCGGCAAGCTCGACCGTGAACAGGTCGTCGCGGCGGACCGCGGTCACGGTGCCGGTGGCGAACTCGCCGCCGTACCCGGCGACCTCCTCGCGGCCGAGCGCGTACAGCTCGGCCGGCGGGGTGCCGTCGCGGGTCAGGAAGTTGTGCACACCCTCGGCCGGGGCGTTGCGCGGGGTGCCGTCGTCGACGACCAGCACCGATCGGCGCGACCGCGCCAGCGCCAGTGCACCACTCAGCCCGGCGGCTCCCCCGCCGATCACGATCACGTCATAGGTCTTCATCTTGTCGGACTCCTCTCTCGGTGACTCGAGGATCCGTGATGGTTTTCGTTTTCGACAACATTGTTTGCCACAATGGCAACATGGACACCTTCGACGACGTACTCGAGGCGGTCGGGCCGCGGCTGCGCAAGCTGCGGGCCGAGCGGCGGACGACCCTGGCCCAGCTGTCGGAGTCGACCGGGATCTCGGTCAGCACGCTGTCCCGGCTGGAGTCGGGGCAGCGCCGGCCGACGCTGGAGCTGTTGCTGCCGCTCGCCCGCGCGCACCAGGTGCAGCTGGACGAGTTGGTGGACGCGCCACCGACCGGCGATCCGCGGATCCACGCCAAGCCGATCAAGCACCACGGCGTCGTCCACATCCCGCTGTCGCGGCGGCCGGGCGGGCTGCAGGCGTTCAAGCAGATCGTGCCGGAGGGCTGGCCGGGTGGTGACGTGGAGCAGAAGGTCCACGAGGGGTACGACTGGTTCTACGTGCTGTCCGGACGGATCCGGCTGGTGCTCGGCGACAAGGACTTCGTGCTGGCCGAGGGCGAGGCGGCGGAGTTCGACACCCGGGTGCCGCACTGGTTCGGCAACCCGGGACCCGGCCCGGCCGAGATGCTGTGCCTCTACGGCCCGCAGGGCGAGCGGATGCACGTCCGCGCCCGCACCCGGTAGCACTGTTGCCCCGAGCAACTGAAAATGCTTGCCCGAAGCAACAGACAGTGGAGACAGAGGAAATAAACTTTCACCAGGTGCGGTGAGGATGTCAACGGCTCGCACGACAATCGGACGGATCGTGACCAATCTTCCGCGAGGCCTTGATTTCGACACCGGACAGTGCTCGTATCGTCACCGCTCGGGGACCGATGACGAGGACTGGGAGATGGTTGCGCCGTGGTCGAGCAGGCACACGACAACACCGGGGGAAACAGCGACTACGCGGCGGTCGGCGGTGGTCCGGCGGTCGCCTCGGTGGTGGAGCTCTTCTACCAGAAGGTGCTCGGCGATCCGCAGCTCGCCGGCTACTTCGAGAACACCGACCTGGCCCGCCTCAAGCGGCACCAGGTGCAGCTGGTCTCACAGGTGATGGGCGGCCCGGTGTCGTACGAGGGTGCCGACCTGGCCGAGGCGCACCAGGGCCGCGGGATCACCGGTGAGGACTTCGGCAAGGTGGTCGTGCACCTCGTGCACGCACTGGAGGAGCACCAGGTGCCCGCCGACATCGTCGGGCGGGTCGTGACGGCGCTGGGGGCGACCCAGGCCGACATCATCACCGCCAGCTGACCCGGGGATGGACCCGGCAGCGCTGAAGAACAGCTGGGCCGTGGTCGCCAAGGCGGGCGACGAGGTGCCGTTGTTCTTCTACTCTCACCTGTTCCTGTCCCATCCCGAGGTCCGGGAGATGTTCCCGGTCTCCATGGCCGCCCAGCGGGACAAACTGGTCGGTGCGCTCGGTGCGGTGGTCAGCAACGCGACGCAGCTCGACCAGGTGGTGCCGTTCCTGCAGCAGCTCGGCCGGGACCACCGCCGGTTCGGTGCGGTCGCCGAGCACTACTCGGCGGTCGGGGCGTCGCTGCTGGCGACCTTGCAGCACTTCCTCGGTGCCGCCTGGACCGCCGAGCTGGCAGCCGACTGGGCCGAGGCGTACGGCCTGGTGTCGACGGTGATGGTCCAGGCCGCCGAGGAGTCGGCCGAGGACAGCCCGGCCTGGTGGTCCGGCGAGGTCCTCGGGGTCGACCGCCGGACGATGGACGTGACCGTCGTACAGATCCGTCCGGAGCGACCGCTGGAGTACCAGCCCGGGCAGTCCGTGGCGGTCGAGATCCCGTACCGGCCGCGGCGCTGGCGCTACTACAGCCCGGCCAGCGCGCCCCGGGACGACGGGTCGTTCGAGTTGCACATCGGCCTGGTGCCCGGCGGCCAGGTCAGTGGACCCGCGGTGCGGTCGCTCAAGCGCGGCGACTCCGTCCGGCTCGGCGCTCCGGTCGGCGACTCCCTCAAACTGCCGGAGAACGGCCGCGACATCCTGATGGTGGCCGGCGGGACCGGCCTCGCGCCGTTCCGGGCGATGCTCGAACAACTCGACCGGCGGATGCGACCGGCCGACGTACCGCGGGTGCACCTGTTCCACGGCGCCCGGATGCCGTGGAACCTCTACGAGCACAAGCGGCTCAACAGCCTGACCCAGCGGCCGTGGTTCAGCTACACCGGCGTCGTGTCCGACGACAAGTCGTACCCGGGTCCGCGGGGTCCGGTCGGCTCGGTCGCGGCCGGCCACGGGCCGTGGGCCGGCCGGACCGCGCTGGTCTGCGGTTCACCCGGCATGGTCCGGCACACCGTCGACGAACTCACCGGAGCCGGGGTCCCGGTGGCCGACATCCGCACCGAGTCCCTCGGGACCACGACCTCGGCAGGGGGACCGCAGTGACGCCCGACGACCCGTTCGCCCGCAGACCGGCGCAGTCGCCGTACGCGATCCGGCACCAGACGTTCCGGACCCGGCGCCGGGGCCTGGACCCGGACGAGGTCGCCGCGTACCTGAACGACCTGGCCGACCAGATCGAGTACGCCGACGCGGACCGGGCCGAGCTCCGGTCCGAGGTCGAACGGCACCGCAACAGCAGCCCGGACGCCGACCAGCGGGCGCACATCACCGCGCACGCGGTCGGACTGCTCAGCCAGGCCCAGCAGATCGCGGACAACCTGGTCGCCGAGGCCGAGCAGTACGCGAAGGACCTGGTGGAGTCGGCCCGCGGCCAGCAGCGGGACGCGCTCGAGCAGGCGCGGGACTCGGTGGAGAGTGCGGTCAAGCAGCTACCGCCGAGCGACGCGCAGGTGGTGGCCGAGCTCGAGTACGTGCGCACGTTCACCCAGGTGGCCAGGGTGCAGCTCCGCTCGGTCCTCGACGCGCTGGCGGAGCAGGTGGAGCGGCTCGGTCACCTGCCGCGGGTTCCGCACGAGCCGGCGGCTCAGCAGGAGGAGGTGCAGTGGTGGACCGACCTGTCGGCCGACACGGCGGACGCTATCCGCGATTCCCGGTCGCAGGCCGGTCATCGGAAGCAGATCTGACCGCGGCCGCCTTCGCGGTCAGGTAGTCGCGTTCCGGCATGCTCGTCGTCCGGCGGGCGGCCGCACCGAAGTGATGCGCGGCGGTCTCCGCATCGCCGCGCATCTCGTACAGGTGCCCGCGAACGGCGTCCAGCCGGTAGTGACCGGCCAGCTCCTCGTCCAACGGCTCCAGGAGCTTCAGCCCGGCGTCGGGACCGTGCACCATCGCGGCCGCGACGGCACGGTTCAGCTTCACCATCGGATTGCCGGACAGGTCCGCCAGCAGTCCGTACAACGCGAGGATCTGCGGCCAGTCGGTGTCCTCCGGCCGGTCCACCTCGTCGTGCAGCGCGGCGATCGCGGCTTGCAGCTGGTACTCGCCGAGCGGCGGCGTATCGAAGGCTTCGACCGCCAGGGCGAGGCCTTCGGCGATGTAGTCCTTGGTCCACAGCGTGCGGTCCTGCTCCGCCAACGGGATCAACTCCCCCGCCCTACCTGTGCGTGCGGCCCGGCGGGCGTCGGTCAGCAGCATCAGCGCGAGCAGTCCGGTCACCTGGCCGTTCTCGGGCAGCAACGCGTGCACGGCGCGGGTCAGGCGGATCGCCTCACCGGACAGGTCGCTGCGGTGCAGCTCAGGACCGCTGCTGGTGGCGTAGCCCTCGTTGAACATCAGGTAGAGCACGTGCAGCACGTTCCGCAGCCGCTCGTCGTCCGCGTCCAGCTCGAACGTCGCACCCTTGAGCTTCTGCTTGGCCCGGCTGATCCGCTGCGCCATCGTTGCCTCAGGCACCAAGTAGGCGTGCCCGATCTCCGCGGTGGTCAGACCGCCGACGGCGCGCAGGGTCAGCGCGATCGCGGAGGCGGGCGTCAGCGCCGGATGACAGCACAGGAACAGCAGGCGCAACGTGTCGTCGTGTTCCTCGACGTCCTCGGGCGGTACGTTGCGCAGCGCCGCCCGCTCCTCGCGACGGCGCCGGGCCTGCTCCTGCCGGACCTCGTCGATCAGCCGCCGCGAGGCGGTCTGGATCAGCCACGCCTTCGGCTTGTCCGGCGTACCGTCCCGGGGCCACGTGGTCGCGGCCGCGAGCAGGGCCTCCTGGACGGCGTCCTCGGCCGCGGCGAAGTCACCGGACCACCGGACCACCGCGCCGAGGACCTGCGGCGTCAGCTCCCGCAGCAGCTCCTCGATCGAACGGCCGGTCACATCGCCGGGTCGCTGCGCGGGAGGTCCCCGACGTCGTACAGGTCGGCGTCGGAGTCCATCACCCGGCGGACCTCGATCGGCTGCTCGATCGGCACGCCGCCCGGGCCGGGCGCCGCGGACAGCTCGGCCGCGATCTCCAGCGCCCGTTCCTCCGAGGAGACGTCGACCATCTGGTAGCCGGCCAGGATCTCCTTGGACTCGGCGTACGGACCGTCGGTCACCACCGGCGCGTTCACGCCGGTCGCACGGACCACCTTGGCGTGCGAAGGCCAGGTCAGCGCCTGGGCCTCGACCAGCTCGCCGCTCTCGCGCAGCCGGTCCAGGTGGTCGGTCAGATACTGCAGGTGCGCCTTCATGTCCGGCTCGTCCCACTCCAGCATCGGGGTGTCGACGTTCCCGCCGTCCATGGTCACCAGCAGCAAGAACCTGGTCATGTCGTCTCCTCCTCCGGCCCGGTCCCGCGGCGGTCAGTGCTTCCTGGTCCGCTCCGGACTGGCGGTCTCCAGTGGTACGTCGGCAGCCGGGATGACCCCGAGTTGCGTGGTCTGGCGTCGCAGCACGGCGTCGTACAGCCAGTCTGTCGCGGTGCGGACCCGGTTGCCCGGCATCGAGAGCAGATGGTAGCCACGGGTGACGACCTTAGCCGGTAGGCCGGCCAGCGGGACCTGCAGCGGATTGGCCGCGGCCTGGGTTCCCCCGAGGTCGACGACGAACCCGAGGTCGTGGTGCACGTAGGGCCGGCGCTCTCCGGTCCCGAAGCTCGCCGCGACGTTCTTCGCCGCCTGTCGGCCCTGCCGCTCGGCGTGCTGCGCCGTCATCGGCGTGACCTCCCCCGGCATGGTCAGGTCGGGCACCGCGGCCGCGTCGCCGCACGCGAACACGTCCGGGTGGTCGGGGACGTTCAGGTACTCGTCGACGAGCAGGCGTCCCTTCTCGGTCTTCAGCCCGAGCCCGTCGACCATCGGGTCCGGCCGGACGCCGACGCACCAGACCAGCGAGTGCGTCGGGACGAACGACGAGTCGGTGAGCCGTACGCCGCGATGCGTGGCCTCCTCGACCGACGTACCCATCAGCACCTCGACGTCGCGCTCCCGCAGCACCTTGTCCGCCGTACGGGACAGGCGTTCGTCCAGCTCGGGCAGCACGCGGTCGGCGATGTCGAGCAGCATCCAGCGCATCCGCTGGTGCCGCAGCCGGGGACGGCGCTTCTTGAGCAGCTCCGTGTAGAGCACACCGTGGGCGGCGACCTCGGTCCCGGTGTAGCCGGCGCCGACGACCACGAAAGTGCAGTGCGCGTCCCGCTGGGCCGGGTCGTCGGTGGCGTCGGCCAGCTCGATCTGCTGGGTCAGGTGGTCGCGCAGGAACACGGCCTCCGGGATGCCGCGGAAGCCGTGCGCGTACTCCGTGACGCCGGGGATCGGCAGCAGCTTGTTCACGCTGCCGGCGGCGATGACGAGCCGGTCGTACCCGATCTCCTCGCGCCGGTCGAGCGGATCGGCGTACCGGACCGTGCGGCGGTCGAGGTCGAGCCCGTCGACCTCACCGAGCACCAGCCGGACCTCGGGCAGGCTGTCGGCGAGCGACACGGTCAGCCGCCGGGGCTCGAGAATCCCGGCCGCCACCTCGGGGAGCAGCGGCACGTACAGGAAGTAGTCGGTCGGATTGATCACGACGATCTCGGCCCGGCCGCGGGCCAGCCGGCACAGCGTCCTGGCCGCGTTGTACCCCGCGAACCCGGCCCCGATGATGACGATCCTCGGTCGCTTCATGATCCCTGGGTACCAGATCCCCCGGGGGTGAAACGAGCCCTTCAGTCGAGCAGCGCGTCGACGAACTGCTCCGGGTCGAACGGCGCCAGGTCGTCCGCGCCCTCGCCGAGGCCGACCAGCTTGACCGGGACACCGAGCTCACGCTGGACCGCGATCACGATGCCGCCCTTCGCCGTACCGTCCAGCTTGGTCAGAACCAGGCCGGTGACGTTGATGACCTCGGCGAACACGCGCGCCTGGGTGAGGCCGTTCTGGCCGGTGGTCGCGTCGATGACGAGCAGCACCTCGTCCACCGCCGCGGACTTCTCGATCACCCGCTTCACCTTGCCGAGCTCGTCCATCAGGCCGGTCTTGGTGTGCAGCCGGCCGGCGGTGTCGACCAGGACGACGTCGGCCTCCTCCTCGATGCCCTGCTTGACCGAGTCGAACGCGATGCTCGCCGGGTCGCCGCCCTCGGGACCGCGCACGGTCCGTACGCCGACCCGCTCGCCCCACGTCTGCAGCTGGTCCGCGGCCGCTGCCCGGAAGGTGTCCGCCGCACCCAGGACGACGTGCTTGTCCTCGGCGACCAGGACCCGCGCCAGCTTGCCCACGGTCGTGGTCTTGCCGGTGCCGTTGACGCCGACGACCATGACGACGGCCGGCTTGGCCTCCTTGCGGCTGACCTTGAGCGAGCGGTCCAGTGACGGGTTGACCAGCTCGACCAGCTCCTCGCGGAGGATCTGCCGGGCCTGCTCGCCGCCGACGCCCTCGACCCGGATGCGGGTCCGCAGCCGCTCGACCAGCTCCTGCGTCGGCGCCACGCCGACGTCGGCGGTGATCAGCGTGGTCTCGATGTCCTCCCACGCCTCCTCGTCCAGCTTGTCCCGGGACAGCAGCGCGAGCAGTCCCTTGCCGAGCGAGCCCTGCGACCGCGCCAGCCGGGCCCGGAGCCGGACCAGCCGCCCCTGAGCGGACTCCGGCTTCTCGATCGTCGAAACCGGCTCCTCCGGGAGCGCTGTGTCCTCGATCGTCTGGGTCGGGGTGTCGCGGGGTTCCTCAGCGTCGTCGCCGACCTTGGGCTCGGCCGTGTCCAGCGGCGCCGGCGGGGTGGCCGGCGGCAGCTCGGAACGGCGGCGCCGAGTCACGACGAGTCCGGCCGTACCGGCGACCAGGATCACGGCGGCCACGATGATGGCGATCAGAACGGAGTCGGCGAGCTGGGCAACGAGCTGAGGAGTCAACACGGTTCCCCATCCTGACAGACACTCAGCCCGCCGCCCGCATCCATCACGTCAGGCGCACCAGCTGTCGCGGTACGTGATCAGGAACCAGCTCCGGCCGGTGCGTGAGCAGCACGACCGTCCGGTGACCGGCCGCGGCGAACAGGTCCGCCAGCAGCGCCCGGCCGGTCTCCTCGTCCAGGTGTTCGGTCGGCTCATCCAGCACGAGTACGTCGCGATCGGCCAGCAGCAACCGCGCGAACGCGAGCCGCTGGCGCTCACCGCCCGACAGGCGCGCACCGTGCTCGCCGACCATCGTGTCGAGCCCGTCCGGCAGCCTCTCCACTGACACGCCGAGCCGGGCCCGGTAGAGCGCCCGCCACAGCTGCAGATCGCTAGCACCCGGCTTGGCGAGCAGCAGGTTCTCCCGGATGCTCGTGTCGAACACATGGCTCTCCTGGGTCAGCAAACCGACCACCGAGCGCACCTGGTCACCGTCGAGCCTGGCGAGATCCACACCATCCATCCGGACCGCACCGGCTCGCGGCTCCAGGAACCGCAGGAGTACGGCGGCCAGCGTGCTCTTCCCCGAACCACTCGGCCCGGTGACGACCACCCGGCTCCCGGCCGGCAGGTCCAGACTCAACCCGGCCAGTACGTCGGTTTCGCCGTACCCGACCCGCAGGAGCTCGACCTCGAGGTCACGGCCGTCCGGAAGCGACAACGGCCTCGCGGGCTCGGTGACGGGCTCGGGGGTGTCCAGAAGCTCCTGCACCCGGCCGAGCGACGCGCGCACTCGAATCGCGAGCTGTGCGGCGGCGGGGATGCCACCGAGTACGTCGGCGAGCGCGAGCGGCGTCAGGACGAGCACAGCGAACACCGCGCCGGTGATGTTCGCCGTGTTGCCGAGCACTAGGCCGGCCACGCTCGCCCCACCGACGCACAGCATCAGCAACGCACCGCCAAGTCCTGCGCTCCAGGCCGAACGCCGTTCCGCTCTCGCCAGCTTCGCATCGCTGGCGCTGAAGGAACGCAGTACGTCGTCGACCGCGTTGAAGGCGACCACATCGCCCGTGGTGAGCAGCGCCTCGGTGGCGTTGGCCGCGACCTCACCCCGTGAGCCGGCGACGTTCCGCTCCGCTCGGGCCGCCGTCTGGGCGGTCAGCCACGGGACGACCGTGCAGGCGATCAGAACAGCCAGCGCCACCGCGGCGCCCGCTGCAGGAAGCAGCACGGCGAGAAGCGCGACCGTCGCGGTTGCCGTGACCGCGGCTACCGCGATCGGCAGCAGGACTCGCAGCCACAGGTCGAGAACGGCGTCGACGTCCAGCACGAGCCGTGCCAGCAGATCGCCCTTGCGACGCGAGCTCAGTCCACCTGGCGCCAGCTTCTCCAACCGCCCCGTGATCCTGGCCCGGGTCTCACCGAGCACTCGGTACGCCGCGTCGTGCCCGACCAGCCGCTCGACGTACCGGAACACCCCTCGGCCGACACCGAACGCGCGCACTGCCACGATCGGGACCAGAAGCAGCAGCACCGGAGGCTGGGCTGCCGCGGTGGTGATGAGCCAGGCCGACGTCGCCAGCAGCGCCACCGCGGAGCCAGCTGCCAGCACTCCGGCCAGCAATGCCAGTGAGAGTCGCCACCAGATCCGTCGCTCGGGCCTCACCAGGTCCCACAGCGCGGCCGTGCTCGCACTCATGCGTTCACCAGCTCTCTCGCACGTACGTCGACTGTCCGGTCGGCGGCAGCGATCAGCGCCGGCCGGTGCGCGATCATCAGGACGGTCCGACCACTGGCCCGTAGCCCGGCGACCACGTCGGCTTCGGCCTCGGCGTCCAAGCCTGCGGTCGGCTCGTCCAGCAGGAGGACCGGCGCGTCGGTGATCAACGCCCGCGCCAGCGCCACCCGGCGCTGCTGCCCACTCGACAGCAGTTGCCCCTGCTCCCCCACCGGCTTGTCCAGGTCGAGCTCACTTGCGCCAGCGCCGATCAGTGCCAGCCGAACGTCGTCGTCCGAGGCCTCCGGGCGGCCGAGCCGCACGTTTTCCGCGACCGTGCCCATCCGCAACCCCGGTCGCTGCGGCACCCAGGCGAACTGCCGCCGCCACGCCGTCGGCTCGAACTCGTCCGCCGCACTCCCACCGGCGACGACCACACCGCCCTCGGGCTGGACGAAGCCCAGCAGTACGGCGAGCACGGTCGACTTGCCGGCACCGCTCGGACCGGTGAGCGCGACCACCTCTCCTGGCCGGAGCTCCAGGTCGAAGCCGTCCAAGGCCGGCTCGTCGCGACCCGGGTACCGCACGGTCACGTCGTACAAGTGCAGGGGCGTCGTCCGCAGGTCGGGTACGTCGGTGCGGTCGCCACGCTCGGGTAATGGGGTTTCCAGCACGCGGAAGACCTCCTCGCCGGCCGCGATGCCGTCGGCGCTGGCATGGAAGTGCATGCCGACCTGTCGCAGCGGCAGGTAGGCCTCCGGCGCGAGGATCAGCACCATGAGGGCGGTCTCCAGTCCCAGCCTGCCTTCGACCAGCCGGAGCCCGACTCCGACCGCGACCAGGGCGACCGAGATGCTTGCCAGCAGTTCGAGTGCGAAGGACGACAGGAACGCCAGCCGCAGGCTGCTCATCGACGCCGCCCGGTGCTTGTCGGTCACCCGCCGTACGGCGGCCTGTTGCGCCTTGGCCCGGCCGAACAGCTTCAGCGTGGGCAGACCGGCGACCACGTCGGCGAAGTGGTGGGCGAGCACGGACAGCGCGCGCTGACGCCGGCGGCTGTGCGCTTGGGTCGCCCAGCCGATCAGCACCATGAAGACCGGGATCAGCGGCAGCGTGACCGCCACCGTCCCGGCGGCGATCAGGTCACCGGTCGCCATCCAGCCGATCACCCCGGCCGGAACGGTTGCCGCGAGCACCAATTGCGGGAGGTAGCGGGCGAAGTACGGGTCCAGGTCGTCGAGTCCCTTGGTCAGCAGGGTGGTCAGGGCGCTACTGCGCTCACCACTCAGCCAGACCGGGCCCAGCTTCAGCGAGTGCTCCAGCACCTGCCGGCGCAACGTCGACTTCACCGCGGCCGCCGCCCGCTGTGCGACCACCTCCTGTGCCCAGACCAGCAGCGCCCGCCCGACGACGACCGCACTGAGCCCCCAGGCGACGCCCACGATCGACTCACCGTGCAGGACCACGCCGGCGATCCCGCGGGCCAGCAGGACCGCCTGCGCGATGATCAGCAGCCCACTAACGACACCGATCACCACGGACGCGGCCAGGAACACCCGGGCGGCCCGGGCCCGCCGCAGCAACCGCGGGTCGAGCGGTTTCATGACCCGGACGCCGACACCGCGACCGGCTCGACGGTGATGCGCTTGCGGAACACCCAGTAGGTCCAGCCCTGGTACAGCATCACCAGCGGCAGGAAGATCCCGGCGATGATCGTCAACACCTTCAACGTGTACGGCGTTGACGCGGCCTCAACTGTTGTCAACGCTGATCCGGGATCAAGAGTCGACGGCATGACCGCCGGGAACAGCGCGGCGAACAAGGACGTCACCGCCAGCGCCACCGCGAGCGCCGTCCCGAGGAAGGCCCAGCCCTCGCGGCGGACCCGATTGGCCAGCAGCCCCCCGGCGAATGCGACCACCGCGCCGACCGCGAGGATCACCGAGGCGGTGTCGCCGCGGATCGCCTGGGCCCACCAGAGGAAGGCGATCACCAGGACGGCGGCCGCCCACCCTGCCTGGGAGGCCAGCCGGTTGGCGCGGGCCCGGAGGTCGTCGGTCGTCCGCAGCGCCAGGAAGATCGCGCCGTGGGCGACGAAGATCGCGGTGAAGGCGACCGCCCCGAGGACGGCGAACGGGCTGAACAGGTCGCCGAGACCGCCGACGTACTCGTGGGAGGCGTCCAGCGGCACCCCGCGGACCAGGTTCGCGAACGTCAGGCCCCACAGGAACGCGGGCACGACCGAGCCGATCGCGATCATCGCGTCCATCCGGTCCTTCCACTCCGGCTCGTCCCGCTTCCCGCGGTACTCCAGCGCCACCCCGCGCAGGATCAGCGACACCAGGATCGCGAACAGCGGCAGGTAGAACCCGCTGAACAGCGTCGCGTACCACTCCGGGAACGCGGCGAACGTGGCCCCGGCGGCCACGATCAGCCAGACCTCGTTGCCGTCCCAGACCGGCCCGATCGTGGTGATCACCGCGCGCCGCTCCGGCTCGTCCCGGCCGAGCACCCGCAGCAGCATGCCGACCCCGAAGTCGAACCCCTCGAGGACGAAGTACCCGATCCACAGCGCCGCGATGGCGACGAACCAGACCGTCGTGAGTTCCATCTCCCCTGCCCTCTCAGTACGCGAACGACAGCGGCTTGCGGTCGGACGAGTCGTCCGGCGCGTCGTCCGGCCCGGTCTTCGGATCGGTCCCGGCCAGGCCGCCGCGGATCGTCCGCAGCATCAGCTTCAGCTCGACCACGGCCAGCACGCCGTACAGCACGGTGAACCCGGCCAGCGACGTGATCACCTCGGCACTGGTCGTCCCCGGTGACACACCCGATGCCGTCGGCAACAATCCGAACACCAGCCAGGGCTGCCGCCCGGTCTCGGTGAAGATCCAGCCGAAGGTGTTCGCGGCCAGTGGCAGCAGCGGCAACGGCGCCGCCAGCCAGACCGTCCACCGGCTCGGCGCGCGGCCGCGCCGGGTCACCCACAGCAGCCAGGCCGCGAGCACCGCCGACGTCATCCCGACCCCGATCATCAGCCGGAACGTCCAGTAGGTCAGCGGGATGTTCGGGTTGTAGGAGCCCGGCCCGTACAGCTGCTCGTAGGCCTCCTGCAGCGAGTTGATCCCCTGCACCTCACCGTCGAAGGTCCCGGTGGCCAGGAACGACAGCAGATACGGCACCTTGAGCGAGTAGATCTCCCGCGACCCGTCCAGCGTGCCGACGGTGAACACCGAGAACGAGGCCGGCTTCTCGGTCTCGTACAGCGCCTCGGCCGCGGCCATCTTCATCGGCTGCACCTCGGTCATCACCTTGCCTTGCTGGTCGCCGCTGATCGCGACCCCGGCGCCGGCCACGAGCACGATCACCGCACCCAGCCGGAGCGCCGTCCGGAACACGTCCCGGTCCACGTCCGGGCGCCGTACCAGATGCCAGAGCGCGACACCGGCGACGAACGCGCCGCCGACCATGAACGCCGCGAAGATCGTGTGCGGATAGGTGACCAGCACGACCTTGTTGGTCAGCACCGCCCACAGGTCGGTCAGCTCCGCCCGGCCGCGCGCCTCGTTGACCCGGAAGCCCACCGGGTTCTGCATCCAGGAGTTGGCCGCCAGAATGAAGTACGCCGACAGTTGCGTGCCGAGCACCACCACCCAGATGCAGCCCAGGTGGACCAGCTTCGGCAGCCGGTCCCAGCCGAAGATCCACAACCCGATGAAGGTCGACTCGAGGAAGAACGCGAGCAGTCCCTCCAGCGCCAGCGGGGCGCCGAACACGTCACCGACGAACCGGGAGTAGTCGCTCCAGTTCATCCCGAACTGGAACTCCTGCACGATGCCGGTGACGACCCCCATCGCGATGTTGATCAGGAACAGCTTCCCGTAGAACTTGGTCAGCCGCAGGTACTTCTCCTTGCCGGTGCGGTACCAGGCGGTCTGCAGGCCGGCCGTGATCGCGACCAGCGAGATCGTCACCGGGACGAAGAAGAAGTGGTACACGGTGGTGATCGCGAACTGCCACCGGGCCAGATCCAGAGTGTCCACGCGCCCGCCTCCCCATCTACGACGTTACGTAGTAGATGGTAGCGCGGATCTACTACGATGTGTAGTTATACTGGTCACGTGGCGAACGACGAGAAGGCACCGAGGCCCCTGGGGGACCTGGAGCGACTGGTGATGGAGCAGCTCTGGGCGGCGCCGGGAGCGCTGACCGTCCGCGAGGTGCACGAGCAGCTGTCGGCCTCCCGCGATCTCGCCTACACCACCGTGATGACGGTGCTGGACCGGCTGGCCAAGAAGAAGCTGACCGAGCGGGAGCGCGACGGGAAGGCCTGGCGCTACCGGGCGGCCGCACCCCGCGAGGACCTGGCCGTCGAGCTCATGCGCGACGCCCTCGACCGCGCCGGCGACCGCCGGGAGGCTCTGGTCCGCTTCGTCGGCCAGGTCAGCGACGAGGAGGCTGAACTCCTGCGCGAGGCGCTCGCGCAACTGGAGGAGCGGGCGGGGTGATCACCCCGGTCCTGCTCGCCGCTCTGGCCCTGGTGCTGACCGGCCCGGCGCCGGCGCTGCTGGCCCGCTCGACCTGGCCCTACCGGATCCCGCGGGCCGCAGTGGCTCTGTGGCAGGCGATCGCCATCGCGGCGATCCTGGCCGCTCTCGGCGCGGGCATCTCGCTCTCCTACTCCACCGCAGGCCGGCCAGGTGAGCCGAACTTCGACCCGTCGTCCCTCCGGGACCTGGTGGCCGCGGCCATCCTCGCCCTGACCGCACTGGTCCTGGTGAAGCTCCTCTGGGTAGCCGGACGTGTCGCAGTGGGCACGAGAGCCCGCCGCAAACGGCACCGCGAC
This sequence comes from Kribbella sp. CA-247076, assembly GCF_050942445.1. Taxonomy (NCBI): domain Bacteria; kingdom Bacillati; phylum Actinomycetota; class Actinomycetes; order Propionibacteriales; family Kribbellaceae; genus Kribbella; species Kribbella sp. CA-247076. The sequence goes on from NZ_CP192051.1 coordinate 5,143,710, forward strand.
CTGGTTGACGTACTGGCCACACCGGACGGTCTCGTCCCGGGGCTGCGGGTGCTGTCCGAGGAGACTCCGCTCGCGTACTGCCTGCCGGCGTTGCGCGGTGCGCGGGTGGTCGTGTCGGTCGGTGCGCTCGAGAGACTCGACGAGAGCGAGCTGCACGCCGTACTGGCGCATGAACAGGCGCACCTGCGAGCACGGCACGACCTGGTGCTGGAGGCGTTCACCGCGTTGCACCAGGCGTTCCCGAGGTGGGTGCGCAGTGAGGTGGCGCTGGAGCAGGCGCGCACGCTGGTGGAGCTGCTGGCGGACGACGACGCCCGCCGACGCAACGGACCGCGCCCCCTGGCCCGTGCCCTGGTCGCGCTCGCCGGTGCGCCCGCCCCGGAGGCAGGGCTGGCCGCGGCCAAGTCGGCCACCGTCCTACGGGTCCAGCGCCTGGCCGGCCCGGAACCGCGCTACCCGCTGCTCTCGGCCGCGACGTACGCCCTCGCCGTCGGACTGCTCGTCGTGCCGACCGTCACCGTCGCGGCGCCGATCGTCACCGCGATCGTCGACGCGGTCAGCTGATCGGCCGGTAGCGCAGCAGCGCACCGCCGTTCGCCCACGGTCTGGCCTCGAGGAACTCCATCACCCGGGTCTCCGCGCCGCCGGGGAACACCGGCTTGCCCGCCCCGATCAGCACCGGGCACACCCGCAACTGGATCTCGTCGACGAGCCCGGCGATCAGCAGCGTGTGGAACAGCGAGATGCTGCCCCACAGGATGATGTCCTTGCCCTGCTCGCGCTTGAGCTCGCGGACGTCCTCGACCGCATCCCGGACCACCAGCGCGGAGTCGTCCGCACCCCAGGGCGCGCTGTCCAGCGTCCTCGACACGACCACCTTGCGCAGCGCGTTCAGCTTCGGCGCGATCGGGTCACCGGCCGCGGCCTCCGTCGGCCAGAACGACGCGAACAACCGGTACGTCTCCGCCCCGAGCAGCATTGTGTCGACCGTCTCGAGCAACGCCAGGTTGTCGACGTCCGCCTGCTCGGAGATCGTGCCGGAGAAGTCGAGGCCGCCCTCGGCGTCGGCGGCGTACCCGTCGAGCGTCACGTACTCCTGGAAGATCAACCGTCTCATTCGAGCAAGCTACCCGAAATTCTTGCCTTCCCCCCGCGCGACCGCCAGCAGCACCAGCCCGGACAGAACCAGCAGAACCACCATGGTGATGACGAACGTCAGCACTTCTCTCCCCGAATCCCCACACCCAACCTACTGAAGGTCTTACGCGTTCATTGTTCCAGAAGTTCCCCGTAGGCCTTGGCCACCTCGTCCACCTTCCAGTCCAACGTGCTCGGCGTCACCACCAGCTCGACCCACGACCAGCCCGGTACGTCGGCCGGCCGCCACGGCTGGCAGATCGCCTCGCGGGTGCGTTCCATCCGCTCCACCGACGCCACGTCGATCGCCTCGGCGGCCCGCGGGGCGTAGACGCGGAAGGAGTTGGTGTGCGGCGGCTCCGGGAACACCCGGAATCCCTCGGCCTGCAGGGCCATCGAGAGCTCGACGGCCCGCCGGTACAGCTCGCCCATCCTAGGCAGCACGGTCCGCAGCCCCTCGCGCGCGGACACGGCGTACGGGAAGAGCGTGTAGACGTTGCCACCGAGCCTGCGCTGCCAGCGGCGTACCTCGGCGATCACGTCCTCCGGACCGGCCAGCGCGGCACCGCTCAACCCGCCGAGCACCTTGTAGAAGGACACGTACACACTCGACGCGAGCGCAGCCACCTCAGCCAGGCTGTGCTCCAGGTACGGCGTGCTCTCCCACAGCCGCGCGCCGTCGAGGTGCAGTGGTACGCCGCGCTCCGCACAGGACTCGGCGAACACGACCAGCTCGTCCCACGTGGGCAGGACGAACCCGGCGTCCCGCAACGGCAGCTCCAGCGTGACCGCGGCCAGCTTGCCCGGGATGGCGGCCAGCTCGTCCGGGCGGGGTTGCCGCGGCTCGGCCGTGAGTCGCTCGATCCGGAGCCGGTGGACCTCCTCCAGCGCGTTCAGCTCGTGGACCAGGAGGTGCGAGAGGCCGTGCACCGCGACCCGGTCGGTCCCGGCGCGGTCGGCGTACACCCGCAGGACGCTCTGCTGAGCCATGACTCCGGTCGGCATGAACACCGCCGCCGGCTTGCCCAGCAGGTCGGCCACCTCCCGCTCCAGCGCGGCGACGTCTCCGCCGGCGCCGTACGTGTCGACCTCGTCGTCGGTGGTGGCCTCCACCAGCTCCTGCAGTCTGGTCCGCACCGGCAGCTTGTGCGCGGACAGCCAGCGCTCGCAGTCGGCGGCCGCGGCCGTGCGGCGGACCCGGAGGTCGTCGGAGGTAGTAGCCACGCCCTCATCCTCTCGTGCGCCGCAAACTCAGACCGGCGTGGTCACCACGTGCTGCCCCTGGAGCGTCCGGACTTCCACCGACTTCACCTGGTCGATCGGCACCAGCACGCCACCGGCGAACCGGCTGCCTTCCCGGGCCGACTTCTCCGACACCACCCACGTGCCGGCCACCCAGGTCTTGCCGCCCTTGTCGGTGACGATCATCTCGCACTCGGCTCCGGCCTTCAGATTGGTGAGCTCGACCTCGACCCAGCTCCACCCGGCGCGCGGCTCGACCGTGGTCGCCATCGTCGTCCCGGTGGTGCCGTCCGTCGCGATCACCTGCTTCGACCCGGCCACCGGCGTCTCCGCCGGGCTCGTGGACTGCCGGCCGATCAGGATCCCACCGGCCAGTGCACCGGCGATCAGCACGACCGCGGCCGCCACGAGCAGCCACGGAGACCGTCGCTTCGGTGCGGCCGTCGTACGGACCTCACGCAGGGTGCGCTGCAGCAGGAGGTCGCCGTCCGGCGGCGGGCCGTCCAGGAACGCCTCCGGCGGCACCTCGCCGAGGAACGCCTTCATCTCCTCGAGCTCGGCCAGCTCGGCCCGGCACTCCGCGCACGTGGCCAGGTGCTGGTCGACCTCACGGGCCTCGTCGGGCTCCAGCGCGCCGAGGGCGTAGGCGCCGAGCTGCGAGCTGTCGTGCTCGGTCATCGGGCCACCTCCGTCTCGCTACCGGCCATCACCGCGCGCAGTGCTCGGAGGGCGTAATACGATCTCGATTTCACCGTACCGGGCGGCACACCCAGCTCCTTCGCGGCCTCGGTCACCGACCGGCCGCGGTAGTACAACTGCACCAGGACCTCGCGGTGCTCGGGCGACACCTGGTCCAGCGCGTCCAGCACCACCATGGTGTTCACCACCGACTCGGAGTGGTCGCCCGCCACGGGCGGCCGGTCCTCCACGTCCGCCACCTCGGCCGGGCGGGCCGCCCGCGCCCTGGCCCGGTCGGTGACGAGGTTACGCGCGACCGTCAGCAGCCAGCCGCGGACGGACCCCTTGCCCTCGCTGAGGTCGTCCGCGTGCTTCCACGCGCGGAGCAGCGTCTCCTGTACGACGTCCTCGGCGGCGGCCCGGTCTCCGGTGAGCCTGGTCGCGTAGGCGAGCAGGCTGCGGCCGTGTTCGGCGTACAGGGACCGGACGAGCGTCTCGGCCGCCTCCGGACCCCGATAGTCACCCACCGACCGCACGATACCGGTCAAGGCGGGCACCACCAGGGGGAAAGGCTCAGTAGCCGTAGCTGTCATCGCCGGCCGGCTGGGGCGTGTTCTTCTTGCCGTCCGCGCCCACGACCCACCAGACGCTGCCGACCGCCTGGCCCTTGGCCTCACCGGCCCGGGTGTCCTGGGCGAACAGGTAGATCGGCAGCCCGCCGACGGACAGCTGCTTGCTGCCGTCGCTGCGGGTGACCGTCCCGACCAGGGAGGCGTCGATGCCCTCGAGCTGCGGCGCACCCTCACCGGCCGGTACGACCGGCCACTTGGCCAGGCAGTCGCCCTCGCAGGTGGACTTGCCGGAGGTGTCCTCGTCGAACACGTACACGGTCCGCCCGTTGCCGTCGACAACCACCTTGCCGAGGCCGGGAACGTCTGCGGTCGCCAGCTTCGCCCCGCTGCTCGCCGCCATACTCGCGCTGCCGACGGCCGGGGTCTCGCTCTCGTCACCACAGGCGGTGAGCCCGGCCAGACCGAGCGCGACCACACCGACGAGACTGCTCAGACGCTTCATGACGCTCTCCCCTCCAGGGTCCCGATCTACCCTGCACACGTCTCGCGCGCCCGAACGGTTCAACCGGGAGGAGATATCGTCGGCGGCATGAGCCACGAGATCCCGGCCGCGGTCCAGCGGGTGCTGGCCGCGATCGCCGAGCAGGACAACGACGCCTTCGTCGCGGCCTTCGCCGAGGACGGGTACGTCGACGACTGGGGCCGTCAGTTCCGCGGCCCGGACCGGATCCGCTCCTGGAGCGAGAACGAGCTGATCGGCAAGCGTGCCACCTTCACCGGCACCAATGTGTCGACCCCCGGTAACCCGCTGACGATCGCCACCCTGGTCGGCGGCGACGGCTTCAACGGCCCGTCCCACTTCACCTTCGAGGTCCAGGACGACCGGATCGCCTCGATGACGATCACGGCCTGATCCGCGGAACGGGCTAGGGCGTGTCTGACAATTCAGCGCCGTAGCGAGCAGGTGCTCGGTGCGGTAGCTCGGCGTGCTGGAGTGAAGGCCTCGATGTGGGTTTCATCGTGGCCTTTGCTCCAGTGCGGCGAGGTGCCGTGCCGAGTGCCGCGCAGTAGGCGATGGATTGTCAGACACGCCCTAGACCGGCTCGGGTTCGCGGATGCGTTGGGAGATGACGGAGGAGACGCCGTCGCCGCGCATGGTGACGCCGTACAGGGCGTCGGCGACCTCCATCGTGCGCTTCTGGTGGGTGATGACCAGGAGCTGGCTGTTCTCCCGCAGCTCCTCGTAGATCTCCAGCAGCCGGCCGAGGTTGGTGTCGTCCAGCGCGGCCTCGACCTCGTCGAGGATGTAGAACGGCGACGGCCGGGCCTTGAACAGCGCGACCAGGAAGGCGACCGCGACCAGCGAGCGCTCACCACCGGACAGCAGCGACAGCCGCTTCACCTTCTTGCCCGGCGGGCGCGCCTCGACATCGATGCCGGTGGCAAGCATGTCGTCGGGGTCGGTGAGCACCAGCCGGCCCTCACCGCCCGGGAACAGCCGGCTGAACACGTGCTGGAACGCCACCTCGACGTCGCGGTAGGCCTCGGTGAAGACCTGCTCGACCCGCTCGTCGACCTCCTTGACGATGTCCATCAGGTCGCGCCGCGACTTCTTCAGGTCGTCGAGCTGCTCGGACAGGAAGCGGTGCCGCTCCTCCATCGCCTCGAACTCCTCCAGCGCGAGCGGGTTGATCCGCCCCAGCTGGTTCAGCGCCCGCTCGGCCTGCTTGAGCCGCTTCTGCACCTTGGTCCGGTCGAACGGCTCTCCCTCGAGCTCGAGGGTGTTCTCCTCGCCGTCCTTCGGCAGCGGCGGCACCAGCTGGTCCGGCCCGTACTCGGCAACCAGTGCGTCGACCTCGATCCCGAGCTCGCCGAGCGCCTTCTCGTACAGCGCCTCCAGCCGCATCTTCTGCTCGGCCCGCGCCAGCGCGTCCCGGTGCACGGTGTTCGTCAGCTGCTCGAGCTCGGAGCTCAGGTTCCGCGTCGCGGACCGGGCCTGCGCCAGCGCCTGCTCGCGGTCGGCCCGCTGCGCCTGGATCTCGGCCCGCTCGGCCGCGGCCTGCTGCAGCGAGGTTTCCAGGTGGGCCAGCACGTGCCCGGCGGCCAGGTGAACGGCCTGCGCCGCCTCCGCCTGCCGGGCCCGCCGCGCCGCCCGGGCGATCGCCCGCGCCCGCGCCTCCCGCTCCTGCCGGGCCGCGCGCTCCAGCGAGTCCGCGCGCCCGGACAGTGCCCGGGCCCGCTCCTCGGTGGTCCGCAGCGCCAGCCGCGCCTCCATCTCGGCCGCCCGGCCGGCCTTGGCCGCGTCGGCCAGCCGGTCCCGCTCGCTGGTGTCCGGCTCGTCGCCGTCGTCGTCGAACTGCTCGGCGTCGGTGAGCCGCTCCTCCAGCTCGGCCAGGCCGGACAGGTTCCGGTCGCGCTCCTCCTCGGCCGCCGCGATCGCCTCGGCCATCCGCTGCGCCTCGCCGCGGGACGCCTTCGCCAGCGACCCGAAGTGCGCCAGCTGCTCGGCCACCGCGGCCATCGCCGCGTCCGACTCGTGCAGCCGGGCCAGCGTGATCTCGACGGTGTCCTTCTGCCGGGTCCGCTCGTCCTCGAGCGCCTGCAGCTCGAACCGCAGCCGCTCGCTCCGCGCCGTCGCCTCGGTCAGCTTCTCCGCCGCCTCGTCGACCGCGGACTGCACCTCGATCAGGCTGGGCGCCGCGTCCGAACCGCCGTACGCGAAGTGCGCTCCCAGTACGTCGCCGCCGCGCGTCGTGCAGGTGACGTCGGGCAGATGCCGTACGAGCGACTGCGCCGCGGGGACGTCGTCCACCACGGCCACCTTGCGCAGGAGTCGCCGCAACGCGGGCCGCAGGCTCTCCGGGCAGTCCACGACGTCGACGGCGTACGCCGCGCCGTACGGCAACTGCGGCCAGGTCGTGTAGTCGTCGGCCGGCGCATCACCCAGGAGCAGCCCGGCGCGGCCGAGATCGTGCTGCTTGAGGTGACCGACCGCTTCGAGGGCGGCGTCGGCGTGGGTGACGGCGACGGCGTCGGCGGCTTCGCCGAGGGCCGCGGCGATCGCGGTCTCGTAGCCGGCGCGCACGCTCAGCAGCGCGGCCACGGACCCCATCAGGCCGTTGACCTGCTCGGAGGCGGCCAGCAGGGCGCCGGCGCCGTCCTTGCGGTTCAGGCCGAGCTCGAGCGCTTCCTTACGGGCGGCCAGGCCGGTGCGCTCACGCTCGGCGTCGCGCTCCTCGGCGCGAACCTTGGCGAGCCGCTCGTCCATCTCGTCCAGGACCGCCTGGGCCGCCTCGTACTCCTCGTCCAGCCCCCGCTCACCGGCGTCCAGGCCGGCCACCTGGGTCTCCAGCGCGGTGAAGTCGTGCTGCGCCTTGGCGGCCCGGACTTCCGCCTCGCGCCTGTTGGTCGCCAGCCGGCCGATCTCGGACTCGGCGGCCGCGGCGCGGCTCTTGAGCGCGTTCACCTGGCCGGTCAGCCGGGCCAGGCCCTCGCGGCGGTCGGCCGCGGCCCGGATCAGCGCCGCGATCCGGCGCTCCTCCTCGGCCTCCTGCGCCTCCAGCTGCTGCCGCCGCTCGACCGCCTCGGCGAGCAGCTCCGAGTGCGCCTCGACCTCGGCCTCGATCTGCGCCTCGGTCTCGCGGACCCGGGCGGCCTCCAGCTCGAGCTCGTCCGGGTCCCGCCCGGCGCGCGGCTCCTCGGCCTCGTCGTTCAGCGACCGGATCCGGTCCGCGGCGATCCGCGCCGTTCCCTTGATCCTCTCGGCGAAGCCGGACAGCTGGTACCAGGTGTCCTGCGCGGCCTGCAGGGCCGGCGCGTCCTCACGGAGCGCGTCCTCCAGCTCGGCCTCGAGCTCGCGGGCCGCGCGCAGCTTGGCCTCGGTCTCGGCCCGGCGCTCGGTCAGCAGCGCCTCGTCCTTGAGCTCGGCCTCCAGCGCGGACTGCGCCTGCACGATGTCGTCGGCCAGCAACCGGGCCCGGCCGTCGCGGACCTCGGCCTGGATCGTCACCGCCCGGCGCGCCACCTCCGCCTGGCGCCCGAGCGGCTTCAGCTGACGGCGGATCTCGGTGATCAGGTCGCCGAGGCGGTGCAGGTTGCCCTCGGTGGCCTCCAGCTTCCGGATCGCCTTTTCCTTGCGCTTGCGGTGCTTCAGGACCCCGGCCGCCTCCTCGACGAACCCGCGCCGCCCCTCCGGGGTCGCGCGCAGGATCGAGTCGAGCTGGCCCTGGCCGACGATGACGTGCATCTCCCGGCCGATGCCGGAGTCGCTGAGCAGTTCCTGGACGTCGAGCAGCCGGCAGTTCTGGCCGTTGATCTGGTAGTCCGACCCGCCGTTGCGGAACATCGTCCGGCTGATCGTCACCTCGGCGTACTCGATCGGCAGCGCGCCGTCGGTGTTGTCGATGGTCAGCACGACTTCGGCGCGTCCCAGCGGGGCCCGGCCGGAGGTGCCGGCGAAGATGACGTCCTCCATCTTGCCGCCGCGCAGCGACTTCGCGCCCTGCTCACCCATCACCCAGGCGAGGGCGTCAACGACGTTGGACTTCCCGGAGCCGTTCGGGCCGACGATGCAGGTGATGCCCGGTTCGAAGTTCATCGTCGTGGCCGACGCGAACGACTTGAAGCCTCGGAGCGTCATGCTCTTCAAATACAAAGCGAAGCTCTCCAACCCGTGAAAGGACAGACGATACCGAAGGAACCGTCGTAACTGCTCGTGACGCTGCCGCTACCCGGGGAAGTAGTTCCGCTTCGCAGTCTACAAAGATCTCGACCCGAACCGGTGGAGGCCGACCGCGGGAGCGGCCGGGAAAAGCCGTGGGAGCTCAACATTCAATGAACAAACGGTGCACAAAAAGGGCGGCGGAGGCCCGGACGGGGGCCACCGCCGTGGTTGTGCGGACGGTAGAGATGGAACTCTGGTGTCGCGGCTCGGGTCCTCAGACCGAAGCAGGGGCGCGCAGTGCCTCGTCGACGGTGAGCAGCCGGCCCTCGTGGACCTGTGCGACGAGGTGGTCGTTCTCTGCCTGCAGCCGCATCACGTGCGCCTCCAGGTCGGCGACACGCCGGTTGAGCAGTCGAACCTGCTCGAGCATGCGCGGGTCAGTGCCTCCAAGGTGCCCTAGAAGAGCCTTGGCCATTGTGCTGTCCTCCGGAAGGGTTCTGGCCTGTGAGCGCCCCTGGTCCACGGAGCGCCGAACAAATAATGTGTGCCGTCTTTCAGGGTGACACCGGTGGGGCCGACGGTCAACCTAGGCCCTCACTCTTTAACGATACCTCTCTCACCAGCGGACGTGCCGCGGCACCGGCTGGCATTTCGGGCACCGGTACGACGAACGGTTCATGAACGGCTCGCGACGGATCGGCCGGCCGTCGCGCGGACAGGGCGTTCCCTCCTGGCCGTAGACGTTCAGGCCGCGCTCGAAGTAGCCCGATTCCCCGTTCACGTTGACGTACAGGGCGTCGAAGCTGGTCCCGCCGACGTCCAGCGCCGCGGCCATCACCTCGTGGGCGTGCCGGAGGATCTCCCTTATCTGCAAGGGTTTCAGCGTCTCGGTCGCCCGGGCGTAGTGCAGTTTCGCCCGCCACAACGCCTCGTCGGCGTAGATGTTCCCGACCCCGCTGACCACCCGCTGGTCCAGCAGAGCACGCTTGAGGCCGGTCTTGCGGCGCCGGATCGCCGCCACGAAGGCGTCCGGATCGAACAGGGGATCGAACGGGTCCCTGGCGATGTGGGCGATCTCCGCGGGCAGGTCCGCGCCGCCCTCGGAGTACGACAGACCACCGAACATCCGCTGGTCCACAAACCGGACCTCTCCGCCGTCGTCGGCGAACCGGATCCGGACCCGCAGGTGCGGCTCGTCCGGCGCGCCGACCGGCTGGACCCGGAACTGACCGCTCATCCCGAGGTGGGTCAGCACCGCGTCGCCGGACTCCAGCGGCAGCCAGAGGTACTTGCCGCGGCGGGCCGGCTCGGCGAACACCTGGCCCTTGAGCCGGGCGGCGAAGTCGTCCGGCCCGGCGGCGTGCCGGCGGACCGGGCGGGGGTGCAGGACCTCGACGGCGTCGATCGTCCGGCCGGTGGTGAACTCCGCCAGACCGCGGCGGACGACCTCTACCTCGGGAAGCTCGGGCACCTCAGGCTGACGGGTCGGTGCTGTCGGGATGCGCCGCGCGCAGTGCCTTCCAGGCGGTCTCGGCGGCCTGCTGCTCGGCTTCCTTCTTGCTCCGGCCGATGCCGTGCCCGTAGGTGTCCGAGCCGATCCGGACCCGCGCCTCGAACGTCTTGGCGTGGTCCGGGCCGGACTCGGCGATCACGTACTCCGGTACGCCGACGCCGAGCTGGGCGACCAGCTCCTGCAACGAGGTCTTCCAGTCCAGGCCGGCACCGAGCCGGGCCGACGACTCCATCAGGTCGTCGAACAGCTTGTGCACGACCTCGCCGGCGGTCTCGAACCCGCGGTCCAGGTACACCGCGCCGATCAGCGCCTCGACGCAGTCGGCCAGGATGGACGACTTGTCCCGCCCGCCGGTCGCTTCCTCGCCCCGGCCGAGCCGCAGGTACTTGCCCAGCTTGAGCTCCCGGGCGACCCCGGCGAGCGCGCGCATGTTGACCACCGCCGCCCGAAGCTTGGCCAGCCGGCCCTCGGACAGGTCCGGGTGGTTGCGGAACAGCGACTCCGTGACGATGACGCCGAGGACGGAGTCCCCGAGGAACTCCAGCCGCTCGTTCGTCGGCAGCCCACCGTTCTCGTACGCGAACGACCGGTGGGTGAAGGCGTGCTCCAGTAAATTGTCAGCCAGCGATACGCCGAGCCGCTGGTTCAGCTCGGCGTAGAGGCCCCGTTTCGTTGACCGAGTTCACTGATTGGCGCCGATTAGCTCTCGACGACCTGGCGACGCTCGCCCTTGGCGCCGTACTGGCCGCAGGTCGGGCAGACGGTGTGCGGCAGGTGCTTCGCGCGGCAGGCCGGGTTCACGCAGATCACCAGCGACGGGGCAGTGGTCTTCCACTGGGCCCGGCGGTTGCGGGTGTTGCTGCGCGACATCTTCCGCTTCGGAACGGCCACGGTTATGACTCCTCGGTTCGGCCGGGGGCTGGTGGACCCGGCCGGCTGGCTGGCAAGTGATTCGGTCTTCAGTTGTCCTGCGGTCGTTCGTCCTGCGGGAGCAGGCCGCTGAGCGCGGCCCAGCGCGGGTCGGTCCGGTCCTCGTGCTGGTGGCCGGGCTCGTCCGCCAGGCGCACCCCGCACTCGGGGCACAGACCCGGACAGTCGTCCGTACACAGCGGCTGGAACGGCAGCGCGAGCACCACCTGGTCCCTCAGCACCGGCTCGAGGTCGATCAGGTCGCCCTCCATCCGGCTGGCCTCGTCGGGCTCGGCGTCGCTCTCCGGGTAGACGTACAGCTCCTGGACGTCGGCGAGGAACTCGTCCTCGATGTCGACCAGGCACCGCCCGCACTCCCCGACCAGCCGGCCGCGGGCCGTACCGGTGACGAGCACCCCTTCGACGACCGACTCCAGCCGTAGATCGAACTGGATCGGATCACCCTCGGGGACGCCGATCACGTCGATTCCGAGATCCGCCGGCGCCGGGGCCGTGAAGGTGACTTCGCGCTGGGACCCGGCGCGGCGTGTCAGCTCGTGCGTGTCGATCACGAGTGGGGACCGCGGGTCCAAGACGCTCAGGACATCCCTTTCAGGCGTGGGCAGGCAAGATCTCGGTCTCGTCGAGACCGGTGGTCAACATTACCAACTCCGCGCCCGGTCGCCCAATTCGGGGTTTCTAGAGCTTGTCCAGTAACCGAGCGTGAACGGGCGGCGGCACGAAGGCGACCACGTCGCCACCCAGTTTCGCGATCTCCTTGACCCAGCTGGAGGAGACGAAGGAGTTCTCCGAGCGGGTCGGCAGGAACATGGTGTCGACCCCGGTCATCGCGTGGTTGAGCTGCGCCATCTGCAGCTCGTAGTCGTAGTCGGCGGCCGACCGCAGGCCCTTCAGGATCACCCCGGCGCCCTCGGCCCGGCAGTAGTCGACCAGCAGGCCCTCGAAGCTGCCGACCCGGACGTTGCCGAACGGCGCGGTCAGCTCGGTCAGCATCTCCAGCCGTTCCTCCGGGCTGAACAGCCGGTTCTTGGACTGGTTGATCCCGGCCGCGACGATCACCTCGTCGAAGGCCGCGGCCGCCCGGGTGATGATGTCGAGGTGCCCGACGGTGGGCGGGTCGAAGGTACCGGGGAAGACCGCCTTAGCCATGGCGGTGACCGTACCAAAGCCGGGCCTCGCCGTACTTGCGGTCCCGGAGCGCAGCGAACCCCTCCGGCCAGTCCCACGGCTCCCGCTTGCCGCGCTCGACCACCACCACGGCGTCGTCGGCCAGCCAGCCGTTGGCGGCGAGCCCGGTCAGCACGTCCTGCAGCTCACCGGTCTCCAGCTTGTACGGCGGGTCGGCGTACACCAGGTCGAACGGGCCCTGGCTCTCGCCCGCCGCGACCTTCTCCACCGGCCGGGTCAGCACGGTCGCGCCCGGCAGACCGACCGACCGGACGTTCGCGGCGATCACCTCGGCCGCCCGCCGGTCGGACTCGACCAGCACGACCCGCGCGGCGCCGCGGGACAGCGCCTCCAGGCCGATCGCGCCGGACCCGGCGTACAGGTCGAGGACCGCGAGCCCGTCGAAGCTGCCGAACTCGGACTCCAGCGACGAGAACAACGCCTCCCGCACCCGGTCCGCCGTCGGCCGCGTCCCCGTCCCCGGCGGTACGCCGATCCGCCGCCCACCCGCCGCTCCCCCGATGATCCTGGTCATGTCTTCTCCAGGTACTCGGTGGTCTCCGACTCGAGCGCGCTCCGTACGAAAGACCGCAGAGTCGGATATTCGGCCAGGTCCGCGTCGACGGAGACGATCGAGTTGGCCACGTGCCGCGCGGTCAGGATGATCTCCTCGTCCCGCAGCACGCTCAGCAGCTTCAGGCTGCTCCGCCGCCCCGACTGCGCCACGCCGAGTACGTCGCCCTCCCGCCGCGTCTCGAGGTCGATCCGGGACAGCTCGAAGCCGTCCGTGGTGGCGGCCACCGCGTCCAGACGGCCGTACGACTTCGACCCCGGCCAGAGATCCGTCACCAGCAGGCACAGCCCCGGCACCCGCCCCCGGCCGACCCGGCCACGCAGCTGATGCAGCTGGGAGATGCCGAACCGGTCGGCGTCCATGATCACCATCGTCGAGGCGTTCGGTACGTCGACGCCGACCTCGATGACCGTGGTCGCGACCAGCACGTCCACCTCGCCGGTCGCGAACCGCGACATCACCGCGTCCTTCTCCTCGGCCGGCAGCCGGCCGTGCAGGATCTCGACCCGCAGGTCGTGCAGGATCTCGGCGAGCGCCTCGGCCACCTGCAGCACCGAGATCGGCGGCCGGGCCTTCGAGGTCTTCTCCTCCTCGCCCGCGACGAACTCGCCCTCCTCGTCGGCGGCGTTCTTCACCTCGTCGCCGATCCGTGGGCAGACGACGTACGCCTGGTGGCCCTTGCCGACCTCCTCGCGGACCCGCTGCCAGGCGCGCTGCAGCCAGTCGGGCTTCTCCTTCGCCGGGACCACGGACGACTGGATCGGCGACCGCCCGGCCGGCAGCTCGGTGAGCGTGGACACGGCGAGGTCGCCGAACACCGTCATCGCGACGGTCCGCGGGATCGGGGTCGCCGTCATCACCAGCACGTGCGGGGTGTTCTCGCCCGACTTCTGGCTGAGCGCGGCGCGCTGCTCGACGCCGAAGCGGTGCTGCTCGTCGACGACCACGAGCCCGAGGTCCGCGAACTGCACCTTGTCCTCGAGCAGCGCGTGCGTGCCGACCACGATCCCGGCCGCTCCGCTGGCCGCGTCGAGCATCGCCGTACGCCGGGCCGCCGCGCCGAGCGACCCGGTCAGCAGGCCGACCCGGGTGGCCCGCTCCGCGCCGCCTAGCATGCCCTCCTCGGCCAGGTCGCCGAGCATCTTCGTCAGCGTCTTGTGGTGCTGGGTCGCGAGGACTTCGGTCGGCGCGAGCAGCACGGCCTGGCCGCCGGCGTCCACGACCGACAGCATCGCCCGCAGCGCGACCACGGTCTTGCCGGAGCCGACCTCACCCTGCAGCAACCGGTGCATCGGGTGCGGGCGGGCCAGGTCGGCGAAGATCTCCTCGCACACCTCCGCCTGGCCCTCGGTGAGCGTGAACGGCAGCCGCTGGTCGAACTCGTCCAGCATGCCGCCGGCGGTCCGCGGCCGCGGTACGGCGTTCAGCGCGTCGGTGACCGCCCGGCGCTGGGCCAGGATCGTCTGCATCACCAGCGCTTCCTCGAACCGGAACCGCTGCTGGGCGTCGCGGATGTCCTTCTCGGTGTCCGGCAGGTGCACCTTCTGCAGCGCCTCGCGCAGCCCGAGCAGCTTCTCCCGGCGCAGGATCAGCTCCGGGATCGGGTCGTCGAGGGTCTCGTCCAGGCTGTCCAGGACGATCTTGACCGACCGCTCGATCGTTGCGGTGGGCAACTTCGCGGTCGCCGGGTAGAGCGGGCGGAACGGCCGAGCCCGGCGCTCGATCTCGGCCTCGGACAGGTCCTCCTCGTCGAGGATCTCGGTGCCCGGGCTCTTCAGCTGCATGATGTCGCGGAACATCGTCACCTCGCCCCAGAACAGGGCGGCGGTGCCGGGTGTCAGCTTGGTCGCGAGCCAGGGCTGGTTGAAGAACGCCAGCTCCAGGTCACGCCGGCCGTCGGTGACGACCACCTTGGTCAGGGTCTTGCGCCGGGCCCACTTCTGGACGTCGGCCAGCGGGATGTCCATCTTGGTGTCCAGCGACCGCACGGTGACCTTCTTGACCCGGCCGTTCACGGTCGCCTGGTCGCCGACCTCGAGCTCGTCGAACGGGGTCAGCTCACCCTTCTTCAGGTACCGGCGCGGGTAGTGCCGCAGGAGCTCGCCGACGGTCTCGATCCCGAGCACGTCCGCGAAGGTCTTGGCCGTGCGGGCACCGAGGAAGTCGCGGAGTTTCCGCTCGATATCAGTCTTCATGGTCCGATTTCATTCCACCCCGATCAGCAGCGGGTACCTGTCCTGACCTCCGTCGTACACCACGACGTCGACATCTTTGCGGTTCCGGCGGACGTGCCGCTCCAGCGCGTCGACCAGACCGGGCTCCGCGTCCCGGCCGGTGACGATGGTGAGCAGCTCGCCGCCACCACCGAGGAGCCGGTCGACCACGCCGATCGCGGCGTCCTCGAGATTCTCCGTGATCAGGGCGAAGTCGCCGTCCACCACCCCGAGCGCGTCGCCGACGCGGCACATCCCGGCCATCGTCCAGGCGTCCTTCACCGCGATCGTGACCGCGCCGTGCCGGGTCTGCCCGGCGGCCGCCGATTGGTGTACGACGTCGTCGTCGAAGCTGCGCCCGGGGTCGTGGACGGCGATCGCCGCGAGCCCCTGGACCTGCGCCCGGGTCGGGATCACCGCGACCCGGAGGCCATCCTGCCGGGCCGCGGTCGCGGCCGCCTCGGCGACCGCGATGGAGTCCTTGTCGTTCGGCAGCAGCACGATCTCGGGGGCGTTCGACCGCTCGATCGCCCCGAGCAGCTCACCGGTCGAGCACCGCCGGCCGGGACCGCCCATGATCGTGTGCGCCCCGGCCTCGCCGAACAGTCCGGCCAGCCCCTCACCGGCCACGACGGCGATCACCGCGCGGCCCGGGGCCGGCTCGTGGTGGTGGGTCTGGTCGGCGAAGTGGGTGACCCGGATCCGGTGCGGCCGGCCGATGTCGATGCCCTGCTCGATCGCGGCGCCGACGTCGTCGGTGTGCACGTGCACGTTCCACAGGCCGTCGCCGCCGACGACCACGACGGAGTCGCCCAGTCCGGCCAGGGTCTGCCGGAAGTCGCCGATCTTGTCGTCCGGCGCGTCCAGCAGGTACATCACCTCGTACGCCGGCCCGTCCTGGCTCTCGGCGCCCTCCCCCTGCGGCTCGACCCGCGCCGGTACGTCGACCCGCACCGTCTGCCCGGTCAGCACCGACTCCATCGCGCCGAGGATCACCACCAGGCCCGCTCCCCCGGCGTCCACGACGCCCGCACGGCGCAGTACGTCGAGCTGCTCGGTCGTCCTGGTGAGCGCCTGCCGCGCGGAGGCGACCGCGGCCAGGCAGACGTCGGCGAGGCTCTTGCCGTCGTTGGCGGCCGTCATCGCTCCGGTCGCGGCCGCCCGGGCGACGGTCAGCATGGTGCCCTCGACCGGCTGGGCGACCGCGCCGTACGCGGCATCGGCGGCGTAGCTCAGGGCGTCCGCGAAGGCCACGGGTTCGCTCATCCGGGGATCGGCCAGGACGCCGGTGTCCTGATGCCGTGGGAGGTTCTCGGCGAGGCGGAGGCCGCAGGCGCGGACGAGCTGGGAGGTGATCACGCCGGAGTTCCCGCGGGCGCCGAGCAACGCGCCGCGGCCGAACGCCTGGACCGCCTCGGCGAAGGTCAGCTCACCCTGCGGCAGCGCGTCGCAGGCGGCCTCCCAGGTGAGGTAGAGGTTGGTCCCGGTGTCGCCGTCGGGCACCGGGTACACGTTCAGCTCGTCGATCTCGGTCCGCGCCCGGCCCAGCTCGGCCAGCGCCGTCCGAGCCCAGGCCCGCAACACGTCGACGGTCAGTTCCTCCACGCCCGGAAGGCTAACCGGTCGGCCTACCATGTGCTGTGCCTCGCTCGATTCTGTTCTCGTTCGCGCCGGACAGCTACCGGTACGCCGTCCGCGAGGTGCGGGAGGTGTTTCAGGGCGACTACCGGATCGAGCGGCTCGGAGCGGACCTCGGCCGGATCAGTGAGCACGCGTTCGCGATCGACGAGCTGGCCGCGGCCTGTGACCGGGGTCGCATCATGTTCGTCCGGCACCTGACGCAGGAGCTGGCCGGCTACCCGCTGGACGACCTGCCGACCGGCCACGAGCTCGCGACCACGGTCCTGGAGGGCATGACCGCCCGTTCGGTCGCGGTGCAGACCTGGATCGACGGCGCGGGCACCGGCGGCTCGTACTACCACCTGCTCGGGGACGCGCTCCAGAGCCGCGGGATCAGCGTGAGCCGGTCGGGTCAGGACGTCGTCGTGTCCTGTGTCGAGGTCGGCAAGCAGCTCGTCGTCGGCACCAACCGCCGGGAGCACAGCCTCTCGGACTGGCCGGGCGGGCGGATGCGGCTGGCCCGGTCCGAGGAGCGGGTCTCGCGGTCGGAGTTCAAGCTGGAGGAGGCGATCGCGACCTTCGGGCTGGAGCTGCCGGCGGGTGGGAAGGCCGTCGATCTCGGTGCCTCGCCGGGCGGCTGGACCCGGATCCTGCGGATGCACGGGCAGGAGGTGTGGTCGGTGGACCCCGGCTCGCTGGACCAGCGGCTGCGCGGCGACCGCCGGATCCATCACGCGGCGACCACGGCCGGCCGGTTCTTCGCGGAGAACCGGGTGCGGTTCGACGTGGTGGTGAACGACATGCGGATGGACCAGGTGATGTCCGCCCGGATGATGGTGGACGCTGCCGCGCACCTGCGCCGCGGCGGCCTGGCGGTCGTCACGCTGAAGGGCGGCGGCAAGAACCCGCTGGACGGGGCACGCCGCGGGATGGACGTGCTGCGGCAGGAGTACGCCGTACTGCACGCCCGGCAACTGCATCACAACCGGAACGAGATCACGGTCGTGGCCAAACGCGAATAGGCGCCCGGGGTGATCCCCGGGCGCCTGATTCAGGCCCTACACGGAAGAGAGAGCTGGGTCAGCCGACGACGCGCTGGACCTTGCCGGCCTTGATGCAGGACGTGCAGACCTTCAGGCGGGTCGGGGTGCCCTTGATGAGCGCCCGGACCGGCTGGATGTTGGGGTTGAACCGCCGGGGCGTGCGAGCCTTGACCCGGCGGATCATCGCGCCCTTACCCAGGCGGGCAACGTTGTTGCCGAACGTCGGCTGCTTGCCGCAGACATCGCACTTCTTAGACATGATTCTCCGTGTTCAGGGTCGTGACACCGACAGACCATGTTACATGGGTGCCACTGCACGACCAATTCGGCGTCAGGCGCGGATCACTGCGTGAGCCAGGCCACTTCCTCGGGGGTGAGCTCCACCGACAGGCCCGGCATCGAGGTGCGGGTCTCGCTGATGTGGCGGGGCCCGATCAGCGGGAACACCGGGTACGGCTGGTGCAGCAGCCAGGCCAAGGCTATCGCGGTCGGCTCGACGCCCTTGGCGGCGGCCAGTTCGCGGGCCCGGTCCAGCCGGCGGAAGTTCTCGTCGGAGTAGAAGCAGCGGACCAGTTCCTCGTCCGAGCGGACCTCCGGCGTCGCCCGGCCGGTGAAGAACCCGCGGGCCTGGCTCGACCAGGGGAACAGCGCGACCTGCCGGTCCCGCAGCCAGGCCTGCGACGCGTCGTCGGCAACGTGCCGGCAGCCGGCCCACGGTACGTCGTACGCGCGGGCGAGGCTGAGGTGGTTGCTCAGCAGCGTGAACGGCTGCTTGCCGTTCGCCTCGGCGTACGCGTTCGCCTCGTCGAACCGCTCCAGCGACCAGTTGGACCCGCCGAACGCCTTGATCCGCCCGGCCTTGAAGTGCTCGTGCAGGACGTCGACGAACTCGCCGACCGGGACCTCCTCGTTGTCGCGGTGCATCAGGTAGAGGTCGACGTGGTCGGTCTGCAGCCGCTCGAGGCTCTCGGTCAGCTGCCGGGTGATCGACTCCGGGTCGCAGTGCGGCGTGTGCGCACCCTTGCCGATGACAACGACCTGGTCGCGGTTGCCGCGGGACGTCATCCACTGCCCGAGCAGCTTCTCCCCGCGGCCGCGCCCGTAGATGTACGCCGTGTCGAACGTCGTCCCGCCGCGCTCGACGAAGTCGTCGAACATCGCGGCCGCGTGCGTGAGCGTCTCCTGGTTGTCGACGCCCATCACCAGCCGGGACACATCCTTGTCCAGCCCGGGGACGCGGCCGTACTTCATCGGTGCGTCCTGCTTGCGGGCCAGCGGCCGGCCGGTCGCGGTCGGGATGACCGCGTCGTCGCGCTCGCTCGCGTACTGCTGCCCGATCGCCTTCCGCCAGGCGTCCTGGACGGTCAGGTTGCCGAGGGTGTCGGCCCAGGTCATCTCTGGTGCCTGCCGCTGCTCGATCGCGGCCGCGACCGCCTCCGCCTCGGCGGCGTAGATGAGGGCGGTGTCCGCGGAGATGTCCCGCGGCTCCTCCCCGACCTTGTGCAGGGTGACGTGGGTCGGCTCACCGTCGCCGCCGAACCACGGGTCCTGGACGACGAGGTACCCCTCGCTGCCGTAGATGCGGACCTGGTTGTCGTCGCGCAGCCGGACGCCGGTGCTGACCTGCGCGGTCACTCCGCCCTCGAAGAACAGGGTCGCGACCGACCACTCGTCGGCACCGGTCTCGCCGACGTGTCCGACCGCGGTCACCGCGGCCGGCTCGGCGTACGGCTGACCGGTCGCGGCCCCGGCGATCAGCCGCGCCATCGACACCGGGTAGCCGCCGACATCGAGGATGCCGCCGCCGGCCAGCTCGTCGGCGAAGATCCGGCTCTCCGGCCGGAACGACGAGGCGAACGCGAAGGTGGCCTGGATCTGGTGGACGGTGCCGAGCTCGCCGTCGCGGACCAGCTGGGTGATCAGCTTGGTCTGCGGCAGGCACCGGTACATGTACGCCTCCATCAGGAAGACGTCGTTCGCGACCGCGGCCTCGATCATCGCCTCGGCCCAGGCCTTGTTGATCGCCAGCGGCTTCTCGCAGAGCACGTGCTTGCCGGCCTCGGCGGTCTTGATCGCCCACTCCACGTGCATCGGGTGCGGGGTGGCGATGTAGACCGCGTCCACGGTCTCGTCGGCCAGCAGGTCGTCGTACGAACCGTGCCGGTTGGTGATGTCCCACCTGTCGGCGAAGGTGTTGGCCGAGTCGATCGACCGGCTGCCGACGGCGACGACCTCGTTGTTCGGCGACGTCGGCACCTGGCTCGCGAACCGGGACGCGATGTTCCCGGTGCCGATGATTCCCCAGCGGAGCTTGCTGTCAGTCAAGAGGTGTCCCGTTCGGTTGTGGGGTCAGAACTTCATGGCGCCGGCGGCGATGTCGGCGATGAAGTGGCGGCCGCCGATGATGAAGACGCCGATCAGCGGGATGACGCTCATCAGGGCGCCGGCCATCACCATCGAGTAGTCGGTGCCGTAGATGCCGTTCAGCTGCTGCAGGGCGACCTGGAGCGGCAGCTTGTTCGGGTCCGTCATCACGATCAGTGGCCAGAGGTAGTCGTTCCAGACGTTGATGAAGGTGAAGATACCCAGGAAGGCCAGGCCGGGCCGCAGCACCGGGATGCCGACGGTGAGGTACTGGCGGAAGAAGCCGGCGCCGTCGACCTTGGCCGCGGCGATGAGCTCGTCGGGGATCGCGCCGCGGGCGTACTGGCGCATCCAGAAGATGCCGAACGCGTTCGCCGCGCCCGGGATGATCAGCGCCTTCAGCGACCCGATCCAGCCGAACTCGGCCAGTGTCACGAACTGCGGCACCAGCGACAGCTGGGCCGGGATCATGAACGTTGCCAGCAGCAACGCGAAGAGCCAGTCCCGGCCGGGGAACTCGTACTTCGCGAACGCGAACGCGGCCAGCGAGTCGAAGAACAGCACCAGCACGGTGACCGCGAGCGAGACCACCAGGGTGATCATCATCGCGCCGAAGAAGTCGATGTTGTCCAGCACCTTGCCCATGTTCTCGAACAGGTGCGGGCCGATCACCAGTTTCGGCGGGTAGCTGAAGATGTCCGAGGTGGTGTTGGAGGCCATCACGACCATCCAGTAGAACGGGAAGATCGACAGCAGCACGCCGAACATCAGCACGACGTGGCTGAGCACGTTCCGGGTCCGGTCAGCGCGCATCGGCCGTCTCCTTCGCGGTCGCGGCCCGGCGGGCGGCCCGGCGGCCGACCCGCTCGTCACCACCGCCGATCAGCCTCCAGTTGATGATGCTGAACAGCACGATCAGGATGAACAGCGCCCACCCGATCGCGGCGCCGTACCCGAACTGGTTGTCCAGGAACGCGCTCTCGTACAGGTAGGACACGATCGTCGTCCCGGAGCCGCCCGGGCCGCCGGTGTCGCCCAGCAGCACCTGTGACTCGGTGAAGATCTGCAGGC
Organism: Kribbella sp. CA-247076; assembly: GCF_050942445.1. Lineage (NCBI taxonomy): Bacteria > Bacillati > Actinomycetota > Actinomycetes > Propionibacteriales > Kribbellaceae > Kribbella > Kribbella sp. CA-247076. The sequence goes on from NZ_CP192051.1 coordinate 5,164,497, forward strand.
CGCCGATCGTCGAGGTGACCGCGGTGAACAGGATCACCGGGCGCAGCAGCGGGACGGTGATCCGCCAGAACGTCTGTCGCGGTGACGCGCCGTCGACCTTGGCGGCCTCGTAGACGTCGTTCGAGATCGCCTGCAGGCCGGCCAGGAAGATGATTGCGTTGTAGCCGACCCAGCGCCAGGTGACGATGGAGGCGATCGCGATCTTGATCCCCCACGGCTGGGTGAGCCACTCGATCTGGTTCAGCCCGACCGACTGCAGGAACGCGTTCAGCAGACCGAAGTTGTTGCTGAAGATCGAGCCGAACACCATCGTGATCGCGACCACCGAGGTGACGTTCGGGATGAAGTACGCGACCCGGTAGAAGCTGCGGAACCGGGTGGCGTTGTGCAGCGCGTTGGCGATCACCAGCGCGAGCAGCAGCATCGGCACCGTCGACAGCACCCAGATGATCAGCGTGTTCCCGATCGACTGCCAGAACTTGGGGTCGGCGAGCAGGTAGCTGTACTGCTCCAGGCCGACCCACTTCATCTCGCCGATGCCGTCCCAGGAGTGGAACGAGATCCAGATCGAGAACAGCACCGGGAACGCGCCGAAGATCGCGAACAGGATGAAGAACGGCGAGATCGCGGCGTACTGCGGCAGCGCCTGCCGGTACCGGCCGGGTGGTTTCGGCGGGGCGGGTTCCGCGCTGGTGCCGACCTCGGCGGGGAGGGTCTTGCTGGTGACTGCCATCTCAGATCGCCCCCGCTCGGGTGAGTTCGCGTTCGATCTGCTCCTGGGCGTCGGCCCACGCCAGGTCGGGCGACTTGCCGGCGGTCTCGACGTTGACGAGCTCGGCGGAGATCGGGGCGCCGATGATCGAGTCGTACGGACTGAAGTAGGCACCCGGGTACTTCGTCGCGGACTCGCCGAACACGTCGACGATTTTCTGGCCGCCGAAGAACGGGTCGGGTGCGGTCATCCGCTCGTCGGTGTAGCTGGCCGGCGTGGACGGGAACAGCACCGGGTCCAGGAACGCCTGGGCCTGGTTCTTCGCCGACTCCAGCCAGCTGATGAACGCGAACGCGGCCTCCGGGTTCTTGCAGTACTTCGTGATCGCCAGGAACGACCCGCCACGGTTGCCGGCCCCACCAGGAGCTGCCGTCACCCGCCAGAGTCCCTTGGTCTTCGGGGCCGCGTTCTTCGGCCCGAGCTGCGCCCACCAGACGGCCGCGTTGTAGGCGACGAGCTTGCCGTTGGTGACGACCGCGTCGGCGTCCGTCGTGTCCGCCTGCGCGTTCGCCGACAGCCCTTCCTTGACCACGCGGATCGCCAGGTCGAACTGCTCGCGGATGTGGTCCTGGTCGCCGATGTACTGACCGTCCTCGGTCATGTAGCGCTTCGACTGCTGCGCCAGCGCGTACAGGTAGACGCCGGTGATGTTGTCGGTGATGGCCGAGCCCGGCACGGCCGCCTTGAGCTTCTTGCCGAGCTCGATGTAGGCGTCCCAGGTCGGCGCCAGCTCGGCGACCGCCGCGGGGTCGGTGTTGATCCCGGCCTTCTGCAGCATGTCGGTGCGGTAGAAGAGCGCGGTCGGGCCGGTGTCCATCGGGTAGGCCATCATCTTGTCGTCCGGCGTGATCCCGAGCTTCCACTTCCAGTCCAGGAACTCCGACGCGCGGTCCTTCGCGCCGAGCTCGTTGAGGTCGTGGAACTGGTCGGCGTTCGGGAAGTACGTCGCCACGTCGTCGTTGATCGCGACGATGTCCGGGACCAGCGACTTGCCGGCCAGCGAGGTCAGCACCTTGGTCTTGTAGTTCGTGCCGATCCGGGTCATCGCGAGTCTCATGTCCTCGTGCCCCGGGATCGCCTGCTCCGCCTGGGCGATCAGGTCGTCGTTCACCGAGCCGACCCAGGTCCACATGCTGAGCTCGTTGGATCCACCCAGCGAACTCCGGGACCCGCCGCAGCCGGTGAGGCCGGTCGCGGCCGCGGCGGCCCCGCCGCCGAGCGCGAGGAACGTCCTTCTGCTCACTGTCATACGCCTCACCTGGCGCTTTCTGTTGGATTTCGCCGGAAGGTGTCCAGATATGTTTACGTGGCCATTAGGTAAGCGCATACCGACTGAACCGGTCAAGAGGCCACCCTCCCGGTGTCCGAACCTGGCCTGATTCATCCCTCCCCGGCCTCCGGCCCGGTGCGCCCTGCCAGGATGGGCCGCATGATCTCCGCCGTACTGTTCGACGCCGACGGCGTCATCCAGCGCCCGACCATCGACTGGTGGTCGCGGCTGACGTCGTTCGTCCCCGCGGGCTCCGGCGAGGCCTTCGTCGCCGACCTGATGGCGGCCGAGCGGCCGAGCCTGGTGGGCAAGGGCGACTTCAGGGACGCGGTGGCCGCGGTCCTCGAGCGCTGGGACTCGCCGGTGTCGCTGGCGGAGGCGCTCGAGCCGTGGCACTGCTTCGCGGCCGAGCCGGCGGTGGTCTCACTGATCGCCCGGCTCCGCGCGGACGGCGTCGGCTGCCACCTGGCGACCAACCAGCAGCCGTACCGGCGGGCGATCATGCAGGACGAGCGCGGGTACGGCGAGTGGTTCGACCAGACCTTCTACTCGTGCGATCTCGGGCTGGCCAAACCCGATCCGGCGTACTTCCGGGCCATCCTCGGCGCCCTCGACGTACCCGCGTCGTCTGTGCTGTTCGTCGACGACAACGAAAGCAACGTGGCCGGTGCCGCGAGCGTCGGCCTGCAGGCGGAGGTGTACGACCTGTCGTCCGGGGTGGACGCGCTGGTCGACCTGCTTCGCCGCTACGGACTGGGCTGAACCCTTGTGATGCGGTGACGGTTGTGGCATCGTCGCCGGGCAGATGACAACGTAGGACAGTCACCAGCCGCTCCTGGAGGCACCGCATGTCCGATCGACGACGTCTCACCCGCCGCCACGCCCTCGGCCTGACCGCCGGGCTGGGCCTGGCCTCTGTCGCTCCATCCGTCACCCTGCCCGCGTCGGCCGGGTCGACGTCTTCTCTGTCGGCGTCGACGGCTGACTTGTCGGCGTCTGCTTGGTCGGCGTACCCGAAGGGTCGGCGGCCGCGGCTGCTGAACGTGCTCACCGAGGACTCGCTGAGTCTGCCCGAACGCACGCTCGCGACCACGTTGCAGGGCCTGCTGGCGCGCCGCGGATCCGAGTCGCTGTACCTGAACCTTCCCTCGCTCGGCTACCAGTTCTGGCTCGACGACCTCGTCTCCCGGTACGGCGTCCGCACCCGTCCCGGCGACCTGTGGAAAACCGTCAGCCGCTCGCGCGTGAGTGGATATGTTCTCTTCCGTACGGGCACTCCGTCGGTCAACGTGGCGACCACGCTCGCCGGCGTGACGGGTGCCGTCGCTGTCGAGGAGAGCTTGGAGGCACTCGCGATCCGGCACGGATTGCGCAAGGTCCTGGACGTGCGGGACAAGGACGAACGCTGGGTGGTGGACAACTACTGGCACCGGGTGCGGCACGACGTCGCGGTCGAGCAGCGGGCAGACATCGCGGAGCGGATGCGGGACTACGTCACGATGGCGGGGACGCTCGCCTTCTTCGACGGCAACTCGGCGTTCCGCGCCGAGGTGGTCGGCGCGCTCGACGACGACGCGACGGTGATCGGCTGGGGCGACGCCTCCGAGGGCGAGGACACCTTCATCGGCCCGAACTCCGACGCCGGCGTCAAGGCGATCCCGGCCGACCATGCCCGCAACCTGTCCGTCCTGTCCGGCATCACCGAGGCCCGGTTGAGCCAGCGTGGAGGGGGTGGGGGGAGGGCCCTCGAACCGGACCCGAACGCTCACTACGTCACCTTCCTGATCACCGACGGCGACAACATCCAGTGGATGCTCGGCGACTTCCCGACCGACCAACGCTGGTTCGGCAGCCCGCACCGCGGCCGCGTGAACCTCGGCTGGGGCATCTCCCCCTCGCTCATCGACCTCGCACCCTCGGTGATGCGCTGGTACTACGACCGGTCCGTCAAGGACCGCTGGGTCGTCGGCCCGTCCGGCGGCGGCTACATGTACCCCAGCCGCTATCCCGCCCGCGCTCTCGAGAAGCACACCTCCTCGCTGGCGAGGTCGATGGCCCGCGCGGACCTGTCGGCGGTCCAGATCATCGACTTCGACTCGTTCCCGGACACGCGCCTATGGTCGACGTACCTGAAGCATCGTGAGATCGACGGCCTGATCTACCTCGAGTACTCGCGCTACGACTCCCACAAGGGCAAGGTCGTCTGGGCCGAGGGCAAGCCGGTTATCTCGGCGCGGACCATGCTGTGGGACGGGCTCCCGGGCGCCGACGAGGCCTCGGTCACCGCCGAGCTCAACAGCGCGGTCCGGAACCCGCGTTCGACCGCCGGCTACTCGGTCGTCCTGTGGCATGCCTGGAGCAAGTCGGTCGACGACGTGATGACGGTCGTCAACGGGCTCGCGCCGCACGTCAAGGTCATCCCGCCCGACACCCTGGTGAAGATGGTCGGCAAGTACGCACGTCCCTGACCCACGGCACGACGCACCCGTCTGAGCTCGCGCACACCCGCCGCGAGCCCAGACGAGTGTGGGGTGTTCAGAGCTCGCGGTAGTACACCGCGACGGGTAGCTTGACGCAGCCGAGGCTCTCGTACAGGGCGCGGGCAGGCGCGTGGAAGTCGTCGCCCCCGGTGCCGATCTCGACCACCTCCGCGCCGTGCTGCCGCATCGCATCGAACGCGTGCTCGCACAGAGCGGTGCCGAGATTCGCCCGGCGGTGTTCGCTCGCGACTGCGAGGATCGTGATGGTGCCGTTCCGACCGGAACTGTTGACGCTCCACGCGACGTAGCCCGCGAGTACGTCGTCCTCTTCGGCGATCGCGACGTACTTGTGCGTGCCAGGGTCGTGAAGCTCCGCGACCTACTTGCGGTAGTCGTCGCGCCACCTGCCGTGCTGGTTGGCGAAGATCGTCTCACCGACCAGTGGCCGGAAGGAGTCCTCGTAGAACGGGCCGAAGGTGTCGATCGTCAGCTGAGTGACTCGCTCGAGGTCGGCGTGAACGTACGAACGGATGATCATGGAGCGTGCCTCTCGCACTGAAGGAAATGGGCATGACTCGATCCGCCCACCGCTGGAGAGGCGGCGGCGGTGCTTCAGATACGAGTACGCCCGGCGGCAAAGCACTCCATGCACACAACCTTACTGATCTCCGATCCACGCTCGCTCGCCTTTTGCGCTACCGTCCGGCTGGTGGTTGGGACGGGCGGCGGCGGTCGTGAAAGCGCCGTGAAAGCGGTCGCTGGGATCATGCAGCAGACATCGATGCAGCACTCGGAGGAGCAGCAATGGACACGTCCACGTACTTGAACGCTGTTGTCGAGCAGACGGACACGTTCGCCGGCTGGGTGGACGGCAAGGATGCGTCGGCTCCGGTGCCGACCTGTCCGAAGTGGACCCTGGCCGACCTGGTCGAGCATGTCGGCGCGACGCAGCGGATGGTGGCGATGCTCGTTGGCGAGCGGCTGTCCGAGCCGAGCAGTGCGTTCGCCCGGCAGGCTTCGGCCCCGGCGGACTCGGCCCAGTGGGGCGCCTGGCTGACCGAGGGCGTGGCCGAGGCGAAGCAAGCCTTCGACGGGGTCACCGACGACACGCCCGTCTGGGACCCGTCCGGCGCCGAGGCAGGCGTCCCGTTCTGGTCGCGTCGGCTGTTCGGCGAGGCGTGCATCCATCGCGCGGACGCGGCATCGGCAGTTGGTCAGCAGTACGAGCTGGCGCCGGAGTACGCCGTCGGGGCCACCGAGGACTGGCTGGACACGATGACGTCCCGCGGCTACTGGGAGAACAGGCCGGACTACGCCGACGCGATGCGCGGCAACGGCCAGACCCTGCACGTCCACGCGACCGACGCGCCCGGAGAGTGGCTCGCCCGCCGGGAAGCGGACCAGATCGTGCTCGAGCGCACGCATGGGAAGGCCGACCTCGCGGTCCGCGGTCCGGCCACCGACCTCATGCTCGTGCTCAGCCGGCGCCGGCCGCTGAACGAGTCTCCTGGCTTGGAAGTACACGGCGACCGGGCACTGCTCGAGCACTGGCTCGAGCACATGGACTGGGTCACCGACTGACCTGTCAGCCGGCAACGGCGCGAGTGTGCACCTTCTCGCGCCGGAAGGCGGCCGACAGCCGGTTCGGGCGCTGGGACAGGGCCATCAGGAGAACAAGCAGCGGGATCGTGATCAGATAGGCGGTGCGGAGATCCGCGACTCGGGAGAGGGCAGCCAGGGCTGCCGGGGTCAGGAGGATCGCGGTGCCGGAGGCCAGTGCGCCGATGGCGGACAGACGGGTCGGGTTGAGGCCCGGGGTCGCGACCAGCGCGGCGAGGGTGACCGGGTAGAGCGGAGCAACTCCCGCACCGGCGATCACGAGGCCGAGGGCCACGGCGGCAGGCGTGTCGAACAGGCTGACCAGAAGCGTGCCGATGACGGCCAGCAGACTACCGGGGATGACCGGAGACACGGTGCGCCAGTGGATGGGGCCGATCGCCCGACCGAGCGCCATACCGATCGGAAATGCGCTGCCCAGGAGCGCCGCTGTTGCCACGGGCAACCCGGTGGCCAGGAGTCGCGCGACCGCCCAGACCACGAAGCAGAACTCCACACCGACCGCCAGCACGACCCGCAGCCACCCGAGTGCGACGGTCACGGCAACACCCGTCGGCGGTACGTCGTCCTGCGGCGTCTGGGCACGTGGTTCCTCAGGGGCGCGCTCGACCCTGCCCTTCAGTACGGCGAGGGCCACAAGCGGCGGTACGGCGGCCAGCAACGCCAGACGGCCCGTGGGACCGAGCGAATCGACCGCACCAATCGCAAGCGGAGCCGTGATCCCGGTAGCGCTGGCGACCGCGTTGACTCGGCTCAACCGCGAGGCCGCCGTCGGACCGTGCAGCACGAGTGGAGCGACGAGCACGAGCAGCGCACCACCCAGCCCGATGCCCAGGCCGCCCGCGACCGCCACGCCGTACGCCGGTGCGACCGCCAGCAGCGCCGCTCCGGCCGCGCACACGAGCGAGCCGAACCGCAGCACGGTCGGAAGCGGCCACAACCGCAGCAGCATCGGGCCGATCATCGCGACGGCGATGAGCCCGACCGCGAAGGCGGACGAGAGCAGCGCGAGGCGGCCGGTGGACTCGTCCAGGTCGCGCGCGAGGATCGCGATGCACGCGCCCAGCCCGGCCAGCAGGTATCCCATGGACGAGAGGCCGACTCCGATCCGGAGCGCGTCCGTCCGCGCGGTCATCCCGCTTCCAGGCCGCTGGAGTTCTCCGCCGAGGACGCGGTCAGCAGGGCGGCGAGTTGATGGAGGTCGGCGAGCTCGATGTCGGCCGGGAGCCCCTTCAGTCCGGCCGTGACCGCGCCGGCGGCGCGGCCGGCCGCCAGGCCGACGGGGGCGTCCTCGACGACCAGGCAGTGCTGGGGCGGTACGCCGAGCAGCGAGGCGGCGTGGAGATACCCTTCCGGGTCCGGCTTACCGCGCGAGATGTCTTCCACGGTGACGAGCACGGGCGGCGCGATGCCTGCGACGGCCAGCCGCAGCTTCGCGAGCCGGTCGTCCGCACTCGTCACGATCGCCCAGGGCAGTCCGAGCCGCTCCAGCACGCGGAGAACCTCGTGGGCTCCGGGCGTAGCGGTCACGTCGGACAGGTCGTCGTACTGCAGCTCGAGCTGGCGGACCGCCGCGGCGGCTCGTTCGCCGGCCGGGAGGTCGGGGCAGATGCGGTCGACCGTCGACTCGGCGGGGCTGCCGTGGGCGATGGCGAGGACGTCGGCCGCCGGTACGCCGTACTCCGCCGACCAGACCGTCCAGGCGCGCTCGACGGCGGCGTCGGAGTCGACCAGCGTGCCGTCCATGTCGAACAGCACGGCGCGGATGTCGCGGATCTCCATCACCCCTCCATTAAACTCGTTCTCCGAGCATAAGGTAGAACCATGCCATGACAACACCCGTTCGCCGCGGACAATGGCAGACCGCAGCCGACGTGCTTGCGCAGGTGAGTCGCCGGCCTGGGATCACCCGCGCCGCTGTGGCCCGCGAGCTGCGGCTGAGCACCAGTTCGGCGACCGAGGTGACCGCCCGGCTACGCGACGTACGGCTGCTCACAGAGGTGCCGGCGCCCAGTCAGGGGCGCGGCAGGCCGACGACCGTACTGCGGGCACACCCACAGGGGCCTGTGGTCCTCGCGCTCGACCTGAGGCAGGGCAGTTGGCGGAGTGCTGTGGTCGCCCTGGACGGGTCGTTCCTGGAACAGCAGTCCCGGCGGCACCGGAGCCGACGGCCACAGGCGGTGCTCGGCAACCTGCGGAAGGTCGTGGAGCAGGTGCAGGAGCAATACGGCGACCGGCTCCGACTGGTGAGCCTGGCGGCCCCGGGCACGATCCGCGACAACCGTCTGATGCAGGCACCCACGCTCAACTGGGTCGACCTCGACCTGGAAACGGTCACGGCGGGCACGAACGTGCCACTGCTCGCCGGCAACGACGCAACGCTGAGTGGTGTGGCCGAAGCCCGCACCGGAGCCGCCGCCGGCGCTGGTACGGCGCTGCACCTCATCGTCGAGGTGGGGATCGGTGGCACGCTGCTGATCGACGGCGTACCGGCGCAGGGAGCGTCCGGAGCCGGCGGTGAGTACGGGCACATCCCCTTCGACGACGCCAAGCGCGAGTGTCCGTGTGGGGCCCGCGGGTGCTGGGACCTAGAGATCGACGGACGCGCACTGGCTCGGCACCTCAAGGAGCCGACGCCGGAGGACCCGTACGCCTACACGGAAGCCGTCCTGCGACGTACTGACCGCACTGCGGGCCGTGCGGTCACCAGAGTGGTCACTGCCCTCGCCACAGGCATCGCCGGCCTCGTCAACGCCCATGACCCGGACGTGGTGACGGTGGGCGGGCTGGCCATCCCACTCCGCGCGGCCGCCGAGCCCGCGTTCGAGCAGGCCTACCTAGCCGGCCTCATGACGTTCCACCGGGGCTCTCCCCCGCCGGTGCTGCCGGCCACGCATCAGCCCGATGGTCCGCTGCGTGGTGCCGCGGCGCTGGCACTCGACCGGCTCACCAGCGAGCCGTCGATCGCTAGCTGGGCTGATCGGCGCTGACTTCGTCCTGCGCCTGCTCGGCGGGCGCCTTGGGGACGATCGGCGGCTCGACCTTCGCCAGGATCGTGGTGATGTCGTGGCGGTGGTGCTGGATCTCGTGGGCGGTGTGGCGGATCACCCAGCCCAGAGTGCGCGGCGCACGTACGGGATAGTTGTAGAGGCCCAGCTTGCCGAGTTGCGGCGGCGTGAGCACTCGGGCGGCCGCACCGAACTCGCGAGCGAACCGCATCAGCGCGGCCGCGACCTCCATCGGATCCTGGTCCTCGTACTTGAGCTCCTTGACCCGACCGGTCCGGTCCATCGGCGCGTACACGGGCCGGTCCTCCGCCAGACACTGCGCGATCCGCTGCCGCTGGACCTCGAGCACGTCGCGGACGTGGCAGGCGTACTCGATCGCCGACCACACGTCCGGCTCGGGCCGCAGCCGTACGACGTCCGGATCGGGACCGGCCGCCGCCTTCGTCAACGCCATACTGCAGTCCGCCGCCTGCCGGATCAGCGTGGTCACCGTGCCCTGCAGGTCACCGGTGTCGTAGTTGAACCCGCACTGCTCGCAGTACCCGTCCACCGGCGGCTGCTGCCTGCTCAACTGCTGCTCCCTCGAAATCGCCAGGCGTGATCGACCGGACCGATTCCACCACCGAGCGCGAACCCGGCCGCGATCGCCCCGGTCACGTACTCCTTCGCCGCCCCGACAGCACCGGGTACGTCGTACCCGCGCGCCAGGTACGACGCGATCGCGCTGGCCAGCGTGCACCCGGTGCCGTGCGTGTGCCGGTTGTCCGCCCGTACGGCGCTGTAGGCCCGGCGTACCCCTGGACCGTGCAGCACGTCGGTGGACGCCGTACCGACGTCGTGGCCGCCCTTCACCAGCACCCACGAGGCCCCGGCGTCCAGCAGCACCTTCGCCGCGAGCTCCCGGTCCTCCACCGTCTCCAACTCCATGCCGGCGACCGGACCGAGCTCGGTGAGGTTCGGCGTGAGGACGGTTGCCAGCGGCACGATCTCGGAGCGGACCGCGTCCATCGCGTCGGCGGCCAGCAACGCGTCGCCGTGCTTGGAGACCGACACCGGGTCCACCACGACCGGCACGGACGGCGGCAGGGTGCGGAGCAGCGACGCCACGACCCGGACCATCGACGCCGAAGCCAGCATGCCGGTCTTCACCGCGTCGACGCCGATGTCGTCGACCACACTGCGGAACTGCGCGCGGACCTGTTCCTCCGGCAGCTCCCACGCCCCCTGGACGCCGAGGCTGTTCTGCGCGGTGATCGCGGTCAGCACGCTCATGCCGTGCACACCGTTGGCCAGCATCGCCTTCAGATCCGCCTGGATCCCGGCGCCGCCGCCGGAGTCGGAGCCGGCGATCGTCAGCACTCTGGGCAGCATGTCAACTCCTGAAATGGGCGTGACCGGACTCGGCGGCGTACCGGGCGCCGTCCACCGTGACCGTACCGGCCGGGCGATCCTCGTTGCCCTCAGCAACCGAGCCGATGACGGTCCAGCCCTCGGGGACGTCGGCCGGCTCGAAGGTTCCCACCAGCGCATGGTCCTCGCCACCGGTGAGCACGAACTTGAGCGCGTCCACACCGGTCGCGGCAGCGACGGCCTGCAGCGGCTCGGGCACGCTCAACGCGTGCGAGTGCACGTCGATGGTCACCTCGCTGGCGACCGCGATGTGCCCGAGATCGGACAGCAGCCCGTCGCTGACGTCGCACAACGACGACGCGCCGGCCAGGGCGGCTCGGGGCCCCTCGGCGTACGGCGGCTGCGGGCGCCGGTGCGCCTCGACCACGGACCGCGGGGACCGGAACCCGCGGGTCAGCACGGTGTAGCCGGCCTCCGCCCAGCCCAGCCGGCCCGTGACGGCCACCTCGTCGCCGGGACGGGCACCCGAGCGCAGCACCGGCGGACGGCCGTCCAGCGTGCCGAACGCGGTCACCGAGACGACGATCTTGTCCGACTGCACCGTGTCGCCGCCGACGATGGTGGCCTCGACCAGCTCGGCCTCGTCGACCAGGCCCTGGTTCAGCTCGAGCGCCCAGGCGGTCGGCAGGTCGGCGGGCGCCCCGAACCCGACCACGATTGAGGTCGGCCGGGCGCCCATCGCCATGACGTCGGCCAGGTTCTGCGCGGCGGCCTTGCGGCCCACGTCGTACGCCGACGACCAGTCCCGGCGGAAGTGCCGGCCCTCCACCAGCAGGTCGGTGGTGATCACCATCCGGCCGTCCGGCACGGCCACCACGGCCGCGTCGTCGCCGGGACCGACCAGGACGTCCTCACTGGTGGACAGCCCCTTGGTGACGGCCGCGATCAGGCCGAACTCACCCGTGCTCCCCAACGTCTCTGTCACGTCAGCAGACCTCCCATATCGCCAACCGGAGTCTAGGCGGTACCGTGACCGGGCAACGAAGAGTACGCCCGGCCGGCTCGCAGTACGCCCGGCCGGTGCCCCGCTGAGGACGACTGAGTGGAGAACGACGTGGTGGTCCAGGCCTACATCCTGATCCAGACCGAGGTCGGCAAGGCTGCCGACGTCGCGGCACAGATCGCCGAGGTCCAGGGCGTCACCCTGGCCGAGGACGTCACCGGCCCGTACGACGTGATCGTCCGCGCGGAAGCCCGCAACGTCGACGAACTGGGCAAACTGGTGGTTGCCAAGGTCCAGAACGTGCCCGGGATCACCCGCACCCTGACCTGCCCCGTCGTCCACATCTGATCGCCACGGGGTTCCACCCTCCGTCCGCATGCCCAGAGTCCTGCTCGCTGTCCTCGGCCTGATCCTGCTGGCCGGGTGCAGCCCCGGTCCGGTGCGCGTCGCCGTACCCTCGCCCGGGCCCGAGGTCGCGACGGCCTGCGGACCGCTGATGGAGGCGCTGCCCGCCAAGGTGCTGGACGGCGAGCGGCGCGACACCGAGCCCGTCAGCCCGTTCACGGCGGCGTACGGCGATCCGCCGATCGAGGTGACCTGTGGGGTCTCGGCGCCGGCCGGGATGGCCCAGGCGCAGTCGCAGTGCTTCGAGGTGAACGGTGTGGGCTGGTTCGCCAAGGAGGCCGAGAACGGGATCGTCTTCACCACCATCGGCCGCGCCGTGTACCTCGAGGTCGCCGTCCCGTCGGAGTACGCCCCTGAGGCGAACGCGCTGACCGACGTCTCCGACGCTGTCCACAGGTTCAACAAGCTCGTCTTTCCGTGCACCTGACGACGGCATACTCCAGTCGAACCGAGAATTGTTCGTCGGCGGTGTCCGGTTGATTCCGGCGGGGGCGACGTACCAGGCGAGAGGCACCGCGGTGGTGCCCGGGACGACGGGAGATTCCGATGAAGTACATGATCCTGAGCTACGCGTCGCAGCAGGACTACGACGGGATGGCGGGTCAGGAGAGCGGCAAGCCGGCGTGGACCGCCGAGGACTTCGCCGCGATGGGCGCGTTCATGGAGAAGTTCAACAACGACCTGATCGAGTCCGGAGAGCTGGTCGAGACGCGCGGGCTCGCGGCGCCCGTGCTGACCAGGCGGATCGGGCAGAAGGACGGCGCGGCGGTGGTGACGGACGGGCCGTACGCCGAGACGCAGGAAGTGCTCGCCGGGTACTGGATCGTCGAGTGCGAGTCGATGGACAGAGCGACCGAGATCGCGGCCCGGCTCGGCGACACGCCCGCCCCGGACTTCGTTCGCGCAACCGCGTACGCCGACATCCGGCCCGTGCTCGAGGGCCGCGACGACCTGGTCGGCTGACGGCCATGCCCGCAGCGCTCGAGGATCTGCTGCGTGAGCTGACGCCGCAGGTGCTCGGGGCGTTGGTTCGGCGGTACGGGCACTTCGACACCGCGGAGGACGCGGTGCAGGAGGCCTTGCTGGCGGCCGCGCAGCAGTGGCCCGCGGAGGGTGTGCCGGACAATCCGCGGGCGTGGCTGATCACGGTGGCCTCGCGCCGGCTGACGGATCTGCTCCGCCGGGAGCAGGCTCGTCAGCGGCGGGAGGACCGGGTGGCGCAGTGGGCGACGGCGCCGAGCGAGCCGATCGCGGACACCGACGACACGCTGATCCTGCTGTTCATGTGCTGTCATCCGTCGCTGTCACCGGCGTCGCAGATCGCGCTGACGCTGCGGGCCGTGGGTGGTCTGACGACGGCCGAGATCGCACGGGCGTTCCTGGTGCCGGAGGCGACGATGACCCGGCGGATCACCCGGGCGAAGGCGAGCGTGAAGGACAGCGGGGCCCGGTTCGCGCTCCCGGCGGGCCAGGACCGGGACGAGCGGCTCGGCGCGGTGCTGAAGGTCGTGTACCTGATCTTCAACGAGGGCTACACGAGTACGACGGGGCCGACGTTGCAGCGGGTCGAACTGGCGGCCGAGGGGATCCGGCTGGCGCGGATGCTGCGCCGGCTGCTGCCGGACGACAGCGAGGTCGCCGGGCTGCTGGCGTTGATGCTGCTGACGGACGCACGGCGGCCGGCGCGTACCGGCCCGCTCGGCGAGCTGGTGCCGATGGACGAGCAGGACCGGTCGCTGTGGATCCCGGAGCTGATCCAGGAGGGCGTCGACCTGATCACGGCAGCGCTGCCGCGGGGTCCGGTGGGGCCCTATCAGCTGCAGGCGGCGATTGCGGCCGTTCACGACGAGGCGCCCTCCGCGGCCGAGACCGACTGGCTGCAGATCGTCGGGCTGTACGAGGCACTACTCCGGCTGGTGGACAACCAGATGGTGGCGCTGAACCAGGTGGTCGCGGTCGCCATGGCACGCGGCGCCGACGCCGGCCTCAAACTGCTCGCCACCATCGAAACCGACGAACGCCTCGCCTCCGACCACCGACTGTCCGCCGTCCGCGCCCACCTCCTGGAAATGTCCGGCGACCTGCCCGCAGCCCGAGCCGCCTACGAACAAGCCGCGACCCGAACCACCAGCCTCCCCCAACAGCGCTACCTCCACACCCGAGCCCAACGCCTCTAACCCGCAGCAGATCATCAACCGCCACCACCACACGCACACGACGTACCCGCCTCAACCGCACCCCGCCGTACGGTGACTACTCCCGGCCTCGCTGGACGACCTGGACGGGTGGGCTGTGGGTCAGCGGAGGCCGGTGGGGCGGGTCATGGCCAGGGTGAGGAGGCGGTCGACCAGGGCGGGGTAGTCGAGGCCGGTGGCGGCCCAGAGGCGGGGAAACATGCTGGTCGGGGTAAAGCCGGGCATGGTGTTGATCTCGTTGATCACGACCCGGCCGTCCGCGTCGAGGAAGAAGTCGACCCGCGCGAGTCCTTCACCCTCGATCGCGTCGAAGGCGGTCAGTGCCTTCGCCCGGATCTCGGCCGCGATCTCCTCCGGCAGGTCGGCCGGCACGGAGAGCGCGGTGTACTCCTCCCCCTCCGGCAGGTACTTGGTCTCGAAGTCGTAGAAGTCGTGCCCGCCGCCCGACACCGCGATCTCACCGCACACGCTCACCTCGGCCGGACCGCCGTTCACACCACCGAGTACGCCGACCTCGATCTCACGCGGGTTGTTCGCCGACGCCTCGACGATCACCTTCGGGTCGTGCGCACGTGCCTCGGCGACCGCGTCGTCGAGCTCGTCCAGGCTGTTGACCTTGCTGATGCCGAGGCTGGAGCCGCCCCGGCACGGCTTCACGAACACCGGGTAGCCGAGCGCGTCGACCGCCTCCCGGCACGCGGCCGGGTCGCGGGTCCAGTCGCGGTCGCGGATGACGACGTACGGCGTGACCTCGAGGCCGGCGGCCTGGAAGACGACCTTCATGTGGTGCTTGTCCATGCCGACCGCGCTGGCGAGTACGCCGGAGCCGACGTACCGGATGTCCGACATCTCCAGCAGGCCCTGGATCGTGCCGTCCTCGCCCCACGGGCCGTGCAGCAGCGGGAAGACGACGTCGACCTCGCCGAGCGTGCTCGGCATCTGGTTGGGTTCGCTCACGACGAGCTCACGGTTCGCGCCGAACAGCACCGGCAGCGCGGTCACGTCGACCTCCGGGAGCTTGCCGTCGGTGATCGACAGCCGCTCCGGGTCGCCGCTCTCCAGGACCCAGTGGCCGCTGGTGCTGATGCCGATCGGAACCACGTCGTACTTGTCCCGGTCGATCACCTGCAGGACGTTGGCCGCGGTCACGCAGGAGATGGCGTGTTCGCTCGACCGGCCGCCGAAGACCACGGCGACGCGGGGCTTGCGCTGTTCTTCCCTCGAGTGCTCACTCACCGGCTCGACTGTAGCGGCCCCGGGATCAGGTTCCGATCGGGGTTCGGTTAAGAGCTCTTCAGATCGCGGTCAGTAGCGGTCGCCACACGGTGATCGACCCGTCACTCCCAGGCACGATTCGGGGCTGCGGTCGCCGGCCAGGGAGAATCCCCGGTATGACCTCCCCACTCGACCCCTCCACCGTCGTCGTCCACGCGGGCCGTCCTGAGCGCGTGCCGGACGCCCCGGTCGGCAACTCCCCCGTCTTCAGCTCGACGTACGTCGCGGGCGGCGAGCGCGGGTACGGGCGGTTCGGGAACGACGCGTGGATCGCCCTGGAGGAGACCCTGGGCGAGCTCGAAGGTGGCCGCGGGCTGACGTTCGCATCGGGGATGGCGACGGTGGCCGCGATCGTCGACCTCGTCCCGGTCGGCGGCCGGGTGGTCGCGCCGCAGCACGCGTACTCCGGCGTACTGTCACTCCTCGACCAGCAGGCGACCGCCGGCCGGCTCGAGGTCGACCGGGTGAACGTCGCCGACACCGACGAGGTCGTGAAGGCGGTGGACGGCGCGGACCTGCTGTGGATCGAGTCGCCGACCAACCCGGCGATGGAGGTCGCGGACATCCCGGTGCTGGCCGAGGCCGCCGGCGAAGCGACCGTTGTCGTCGACAACACGTTCGCGACGCCGCTCCTCCAGCAGCCGCTCAGCCTCGGCGCGGACATCGTCATGCACTCGGCCACCAAGTTCATCGCCGGCCACTCCGACGTCATCCTCGGCGCCGCGATCACCGCCGACGAAGCCCTCTGGCAGGCGATCGAGCTCCGCCGCCGCACCATCGGCGCGATCCCCGGCCCGATGGAGGCCTGGCTCGCACTCCGCGGCCTCCGGACGCTCGCCCTCCGGCTGGAGCGTGCGCAGTCGAACGCCGCCTTCCTCGCCGAGCGCCTCCGCGAGCACCCGGGAGTCAGCCGCGTGCGCTACCCGGGCCTCCCGGACGACCCGGGGCACGACCGCGCGGCCGCCCAGATGAGCGGCTTCGGCGCGATCCTGTCGTTCGAGCTCGGCGGTGACGCCGCGGCCGCCCAGCGGGTCTGCGAGAGTACGGCGCTCTGGGTGCACGCGACCAGCCTCGGCGGGGTCGAGTCGATGCTGGAACGCCGTCGCCGCTGGCCGCTCGAGGTGCCGACGATCCCGGTCGACCTGATCCGGCTGGCCGTCGGGATCGAGCACCCCGACGACCTGTGGGCCGATCTCGAGCAGGCGCTCAGGACCGCGCTGACGACCGGGGCTTGAGCACCGGCGCCCCGAGGAACGTCAGCACGCACAGCGCCACCGGCAGGATGAACGCGAGGTTCAGCGGCATCCAGTGGGCCAGCCCGCCGACCAACGCCGGCCCGGCCAGCAGGCCGACGTACCCGAGCCCGACCACGCGGGCCATCAGGGCGCCGGCGGCCCGCGGGTCGAGGTTGCCGGCGGCGGTGAACAGCTGCGGTACGCCGCCGGCCAGTCCGAGGCCGAACAGCGCCCAGCCGAACAGGGACACCGGCACCCACGGTACGACGATGACGATGGTCAGCCCGATCGCGGCCATCGCGGCGCCGTACCGGACGATCGCGGCCGGGCCGACGACGGCCGCGACCCGGTCGGTGAGGAAGCGGCCGACGGTCATAGCGACCGCGAAGGCGCCGTACGCGTAGGCCGCCGTACTGACCGAGGTGCCGAGGATGTCGCGGAACTGCAGGGCCGCCCAGTCGTTCGCGACGCCCTCCGCGAGCATCAGGCCGAAGGCGAGCCCGCCGAGCGCCCAGACCAGCTTGGCCGGTGGCTTCGCCCGGTCCTCCTGGTCCTCGTGCTCCTCGACCGTTGCCTCGATCAAGAACCGGCTGACAGCGAGCGAGACAACGATGCAGATCACGCCGGCCACGCCCAGAGTCACCGCGGTCGGTACGCCGGCTCGCAGGGTGGCGGCACCGATCAGCGCGGCGAAGGCACCGCCGATCGACCACATGGCGTGGAACGCGGCCATGATCGGCCGTGGATAGCCGCGCTCGACCACGACGGCCTGCGCGTTCATGCCGACGTCGATCGATCCGTTCGCGAAGCCGAGCGCGATCAGGGTGAGGCCGAGGCTCCACCAGCTCTGCGCGAAGCCGGGGCCGAACAGAGCCAGGCCGAGGAGTACGCCGGCCGCCGGGACCAGGCGGCGTTGACCGAGACGGTCGACGAGCGGCCCGGCGACCTGCATACCGAGGAAGGCGGCCCCGCCGAGCACGAGCAGCAGGAGACCCAGGGTGCTGTGGGTGATCCCGGCGGCGTGCTCGATGTTGGGGATGTGGACGACCCACATGCCGACGGCGAACCCGTTCAGACCGAAGTAGGTCCAGGTGGCGATCCGGGCGGCGCGGGGCGGTGCGGGCTGTGGACGCAGCTCGGTCGAGGTCAAGACGCCACCTCGACGAGCACGCCGCGTTGGGTCAGCACGGTGCGTTGGTCCTCCGGGGCAGTGGGATCGGTGACGATCAGGTCGGGGCGGTCGGCCGGGCACACGTAGGCGAGCGCGGCCCGGTCCCACTTGGCGCCGTCGGCGAGCACCATCGACCGGGTGGCGACGGCGAGCGCCTCCTGCTTGACCTCGGCATCGCCCAGGTCGAACGCGGTCAGCCCGGCGTCCAGGCTGAACGCGCACGGGCTGAGCACGGCCAGGTCGAAGCGCAGCGCCCGCAGCGAGGCCACGGTCAGCGGACCGACCAGCGCCAACTCGCCCTTGCGGGCCTCACCCCCGGGCATCAGCAGCCGGATCCGCGGCGCGTCGGCCAGCTCCTGCGCGATGTGCAGCGACAGCGGCATAACCGTGACCGCGCGGTCGTGCAGGCGCCTGGCCACCTCGAGAGCCGTCGTACCGCTGTCGAGGACGATGGTCTCGCCGTCGTGGATGTGTTCGACGGCCGCGGCCGCGATGGCTCGCTTGGCGGCGATCGCGGCCTGGGCCCGCAGCGAGTACGGCGGCTCGACGCCGGACGGCATCGCGGCGACCGCGCCACCGTGGACGCGCTTGAGCACGCCCTGCGCGGCCAGGAAGTCGAGGTCGCGGCGGACCGTCATGTCCGACGCCTCGGTGGCCTCGACCAGTTCCTGGACCGAGACTCGTTCCGTCCGGCGTAGTCGCTCTACGATCACTTGATGCCGTTCTGCGCTCCTCACGCGCAGAAATCTACCATCCGGATGTTCGATCAAACAAAGAGAGTGTTTGCCTGTGGCTGACGTGGTACGCCGTTCCAGGTACGCCGTGGCCGCGGTCTTCTGCGTGCACGGCGCGGTCACCGGCTCGTTCGCCACCCGGGTGCCGTGGATTCAGGACCATTCCGGGGTGTCCGCCGGTCAGCTCGGGCTCGCCCTCGCCTTCCCAGCGCTCGGCGCCGCGGTGATGATGCCCCTCGCCGCGCGCGTCAGCCACACCCTCGGCACCCGCAACGCACTCCGCGGCCTGCTCGCGCTGTGGACCCTGGCACTGATCCTGCCGTCCCTCTCCCCGAACCTCCTCACCTTGTGCGCCGCCCTCTTCGTGTACGGCGGTACGGCGGGGATGGCCGACGTCGCGATGAACGCGCTCGGGGTCGAGGTGGAGCACCGGCTCGAGAAGTCGATCATGTCCGGCCTGCACGGCCTGTGGAGTGTCGGCGCGTTGATCGGATCCGCGGTCGGCACGGTCGCCGCGCACGCCGAGCTGAGCGCCCAGGTTCACCACGCACTCGCGGCTGCCGTCCTGACGGTGATCGGCCTGGTGGTGTGTCAGTTCGTGCTGAACATCCATCCCGCGGACGACGAGGAGCCGCCGGCGCGCTTCACCTTGCCGCCGCGATCGGCGTTGCTGATCGGGGCGGTCGGGTTCTGCGCGGTCTTCGCGGAGGGCGCGAGCCTGGACTGGTCGGCCGTGTACCTGCGGGACGTCCTCGACAGCTCTCCTGGCGTGGCGGCCGCGGCGACCACCGGCTTCACCTTGACGATGGCGGTCGCGCGGATCAGCGGTGACGCGGTGGTCGACCGCTTCGGCGCCGTACGGACGGTTCGATGGAGCGGCGTGATCGCCACGATCGGCGGCGTACTGGTCGTCGTCGCGTCGCATCCGGTCGTGGCGATGACCGGGTTCGGGCTGCTGGGGATCGGGATCGCGGTCGTCGTACCGCTCGCGTTCGCCGCGGCCGGGCGGAGCGGCACCAACGCGAGCCAGGCGATCGCGGGCGTCGCGACCATCACCTACGCCTCCGGCCTGGTCGCGCCGTCGATCATCGGCGGGATCGCGCAGGCGAGCAACCTGACCATCTCGTTCCTGGTCGTCACTCTCCTCGCCACCGGCCTGGCCGTCTTCGCCCCGGTCCTGCGCACCCGCGCCCGGTCACAGGTCAACTGACCGATCCTCCGCCGTCGCCGTGATCCGACACCTCCTTTGACGCAACTCATTGGTTGCTATAAAGTAGCAACTAGTCGGTTGCTATTAAGGAGTAGTCATGGTGAACGCCCGTCAACGCGTCGTCCTGCTGGTGCTGCTCGGTGCCGGCTTCATGCTCTCGGTGGACTTCTCGATCCTGAACGTCGCGCTCCCCCAGGCCGGCGCCGGCGTCGGACTCGGACCGGACGGGCTGCCGTGGATCACCTCGGCGTTCGCACTGCCCGCGGCGGGGTTCACCCTGCTGTTCGGTCGATTGGCGGACTACTTCGGCCGGCGCCGGCTCTTCCTGATCGGGATGATCCTGCTCGCGGGCGCGTCGTTGCTCGGCGGTTTCGCGGTCAATGCCGAGACGTTGCTGACAGCCCGCGTCCTGCAGGGCATGGCCAGCGCGATGGCGTTGCCGACGTCGTTGTCGTTGCTGACCACGACCTTCGACGGCTCGACGCGCGAGCGGGTGCTCGGTCTGCGCGGCGCCCTGTTGTCGGCGGGCTTCGCCGTCGGCGCGCTCGTCGGCGGTGCACTGGTCAGCCTGCTCGGGTGGCGGGCGGCGTTCTTCATCAACGTGCCGGTCGTGGTGACGATCCTCGTGCTCACGCCGTTCGTGATCCACGAGACGAGGACGCCCGAGCGGACGAAGCTCGACGTACCCGGTGCCGTGACGGTGACCGGCGGTCTGCTGGCGGTGATCTACGGCGTGATCGAGCAAAGCATCCCGTCGGCCGTCGTCGGCGTCCTGCTGCTGATCGCCTTCTGGCTGATCGAGCGGCGTTCGCCCGCGCCGCTCGTACCGGTCGGGATCGTCCGGCGGCCGTCGGTGTTGTGGGGCAACGTCGCCGGGCTCGTGGTGTGCGCGATGGAGCCCGCGATGATCTTCCTGACCACGCTGTACCTTCAGCAGGTCCTCGGTTTGTCGCCACTCGAGACCGGGCTGGTCTTCGGCATTCCGGGCGTGGCGTCGGTGGCCGCCGGAGTCGTTGCCGGACGCATCATCGGGCGCTTCGGCGTTCGCACGGTGCTGACCGCTAGCATGGCCGCGCAAGGTCTGGCGACGCTGCCGCTGGTCTTCCTCGGCACCTCCCGGCTGGCTCTGGTCGTGCTGATTCCGGCCCTGTTCATCGGCTTCTTCGGACACGTCGCCGCGATCGTCGCGTACACGGTCACCGGGATGGCGGGGGTCCCGGCCGGCCAGCAAGGCCTGGCGGCCGGACTCACGTCGATGACCGACGAGGTCGGCGGCACCCTCGGTACGCCGGTGCTCGCCGCGATCGCCGCCACCCAGGCGGCCCAGCTGACCGGCTTCCACCTCGCACTCTCCGTCGACGTCGCGCTGACTCTCGTCTGCGTCGTACTCGTCTGGCTCGGACTGCGGCCGCGCAGCAGGAAGGCCGACCCGTGCCGATCCACCGCTGAGCTCGCGACCGTCTAGTCGACGTCCGCGCCGGGGCCCGGCAGGAGGTCGATGTCGCGGGCGTGCATGGGCTTGTCGCAGTGGGAGCAGTGCAGGTCGACGTGGCTGATCTCACCGCAGGCGTGGTGGCGGTAGAGGACCGGCGGCCCGGCCTCGCCCGCCAGCCACTTGTCGCCCCAGCCGGCCATCACCATCAGCAGGTCGACGAGCTCGGTGCCCTTCTCGGTCAGGTGGTACTCGTACCGCGGGCGGTTATCGTACGGCCGGCGCTCGAGCACCCCGTGGTCGACCAGGTGGTTGAGCCGCTCGGTCAGCACCTTCCGGGAGATCTTCAGATCGGCCTGCAACTGGTCGAACCGGGTCATCCCTACCCACACGTCCCGCAGGATCAACGGCGACCACGGCTCCCCGATCACGTCCAGCGTGCGCGCGATCGAGCAGACCATCTCACCGAAGTTCGTGCGTTGCATGGCATCAGCCTAGCACTTGGGGTTCCCTTACGGAACTCCAGTCTGCTACGGTCACGGAGTCTCTTCAAGAAACTCACAGCGAGGGAGTACGACGATGGGCAAGGTCATCACCGCGTCGGCGGTCTCGGTCGACGGCTTCATCACCGGACGCGATCCCGGTCCCGGGCGGGGGCTCGGCGACGGCGGCATGCTCTTCGACTGGTACGGCGACCGCGACGAACGCAACACGCGCTTGTTCGACACGCTCTCTGGCCGGGTCGGTGCGATGGTGGCCGGTCGCAACACCTACGACGACTCCGAGGGCTTCGACGGCGGCAGCCCACACCCGACGGCCCCGCTGGTCGTGGTCACCCACCGGCCGGTGCCGGAGGCGAGCGAACGCCAGACGATCGTCACCACAGGCATCGAGGACGCGGTCGAGGCGGCGCAGAAGCTTGCCGGCGGCAAGGACGTGGGTGTGATGGGTGGCGGCGCGGTGACCGCGGCGCTGCAGGCCGGACTCATTGACGAGCTCGTGCTGCACCAGGTGCCGATCATGCTCGGCGCCGGCCGTCCGTACTTCCAGGAGCTCCCGAGCCACATCCGGCTCACCCTGGTCGACGTGGTCGCGGCTCCGGGCGTCACCCACCTGCACTACGAGGTGCAGCGATGATTCTGGTCACCGGCGGTCTCGGGATGATCGGGGCCAGCACGGCGCGGGCGCTGCTCAACCTGGGCGAGCAGGTCGTCGTCACCCGGCACCACAGCGCGACCGTCCCGTCGTTCCTCGAAGGCCGGGTCAGCGTCGAGCACCTCGACGTCACCGATCGGGAGGCGTTCCTCGATCTCGGCAGACGCTACGACGTCACCGGGATCGTGCACCTCGCGGCTCCGCGGCCGCCGTTCGCGCCCTCCCCCACCGGTGAGTCGGTCGCCGACCCGGTCGAGTTCCTCCGGATCAACACGACCGGCCTGCTGAACGCCCTCGACGCCGCCCGGGCGTGGTCCGTCCGCCGGTTCGCGGTCGCCAGCAGCATCGGCCTGTACCTCGGCCGCCCGGAGACCAGCTTCCACGAAGAGCTGGACCTGCCGCCGATGACGATCGACAACCCGATCCTCGCGTTCAAGAAGGCCGCCGAACCGCTCACCAAGCAGGCCCTGGCAGGCAGCGGCGTTCACCCGCTACTGCTCCGGATCGGGAGCATCTGGGGACCGCTCGGCGACCCGGTGTCCCCGTTCTACCCGCTGCCCGCGCTGGTCAACGCCGTCGTCCGCGGCAGCGAGCGCCCGCAGGTGTACGCCGACGACGGTGGCGACCGGTGTTACGCGCCGGACGCCGGCCGGGCGATCGCGCTGCTCATGACCGCTCCGACGCTCAACCACGACACGTACAACGTGTCCAGCGGCCGCCCGATCGCCAACCACGAGTTCGGGGCCGCGCTCGAGGCCGCCGTACCCGGAGCGGGTGTCGAGCTGACCCCCGGCGGCGGTCCGCTGGAGCCGTACCTCGACATCAGTCGGCTCACCGCCGACACCGGCTTCACCCCGAAGTACGACCCCACCGCCGCCATCGCCGACTACGTCGGCTGGCTCGCCACGAACCCACGCTAGGAGCTGTCATGCTGGATCCCGACGTACGCCGGATCGTCGACACCACCGCGGTCGCCCACCTGGCGACCGTGCTTCCCGATGGCGGACCGCACGCCGTACCGCTGTGGGTCACCACCATCGGTGACCGCATCGCCTTCCTCACCGGGCCGGGCTCGCAGAAGGCGCGCAACCTGCGGAAGGACCCGCGGGTCGCGCTGTCGATGACCCCGCTCGACAACCCGCTCGAGCCCGTGATCGTGCGCGGGCGGGTGGTCGAGTGGATCGAGGGCGATCCCGCGTGGGAGATCGCCGACCGGATCGCGATGAAGTACATCGGCCAGTCGTACCCGCGCGAGCAGGAGCGGGTGATCGGCCTGATCGAGCCCGACAGCCAGCAGGTCGGGATGCGCTGAGGGCTACTTGTCCGTGGCGAAGGCCGCGTCGAAGGCCGCCTCGGGCTTGTCGAAGGCCAGGGCGCGGATGACGTTGACCGCCTCCGCGGCGCCGACCTTGCGCTCCATCCCGGCGTCCTCCCACTCGACCGAGATCGGGCCGTCGTACCCGATCGCGTTCAGGACGCGGAAGCAGTCCTCCCACTGGACGTCGCCGTGACCGGTCGAGTAGAAGTCCCAGCCGCGCCGCGGGTCACCCCAGGGCAGGTGTGACCCGAGCCGGCCGTTGCGGCCGCCGCCGACCCGCATCCGGGTGTCCTTGCAGTCGACGTGGTAGATCCGGTCCTTGAAGTCCCACAGGAACGCGACCGGGTCGATGTCCTGCCAGACCATGTGGCTCGGGTCCCAGTTCAGCCCGAACGCCTCCCGGTGGCCGATCGCCTCCAGCGCGAGCGTGGTGGTCCAGTAGTCGTAGGCGATCTCCGACGGGTGCACCTCGTGCGCGAACCGGACGCCGACCTCGTCGAACACGTCGAGGATCGGGTTCCAGCGGTCGGCGAAGTCCTGGTAGCCGGCCGCGATCCGCTCGGCGGGCACCGGTGGGAACATCGCGACGTACTGCCAGATCGAGGAGCCGGTGAAGCCGATGACCGTGTTCACGCCGAGCTTGGCGGCCGCCCGCGCGGTGTTCTTCACGTCCTCGGCGGCGCGCTGCCGGACGCCTTCTGGATCACCGTCGCCCCACACCCGCGAGGGCACGATCGCCTGGTGGCGGAAGTCGATCGGGTCGTCGCAGACCGCCTGACCGACCAGGTGGTTCGAGATCGCGTAGACCTTCAGGTTGTACTTCGCCAGGATGTCGTGCCGGCCCTGGACGTAGGCGTCGTCCTCGACCGCCTGCTGGACGTCGAAGTGGTCACCCGAGCAGGCGATCTCGACCCCGTCGTACCCCGACTCGGACGCGAACTGGCAGACCTCCTCGAACGGCAGGTCGGCCCACTGACCCGTGAACAACGTGATCGGACGTGGCATCTGGCTGGCTCCTCAGCGATTAAGGGTTCTCGACGGTCATCCAGGCGCTGTCCGCGGCCGCCGACCGCAGTACGGCGTCGATCAGCCGGGCGGACCGCGCACCGGCGGCGAAATCGGGCAGGCCGTCCGGGCGGTCGCCCAGCACGGCGGCATAGCTGTCGGCGACGAAACTGTCGAACGCGTCCTGATACCCCTGCGCGTGCCCGGCGGGCAGCCGGTTCACCCGGGCCGCGGGTGGACTGAGGGTCTCGGGGTCCCGGCTCAGCACCTGCGAACCGGCCCGGTGGCCGACCCACAGCCGGTCCGGGTCCTCCTGGTCGAAGCCGAAGCTCGACTCGGTCCCGGAGACCTCGAGGTACAGACGGTTCTTCCGGCCGGCCGCGACCTGGCTGACCACGATCGTGCCGACCACGCCGGCCTCGGTCCGGAACTGGGCGGTGGCCAGGTCCTCGGTCTTCACCTCGACGCCGCCGCGTTCTGCGCGAACCGTCCGCAGTTGCGCGCTGATCGCGGCGATCCGGTCGCCGGTGACGAACTCGGTCAGGTCGCACCAGTGCGAGCCGATGTCGGCGAACGTCCGGGACGGGCCGCCGGCCGCGTCGTCGACGCGCCAGTTCTGGTCGTCTTCACCGGCCAGCCAGTCCTGCAGGTACGAGCCGTGCAGGCTGGTGATCACCCCGGCCTCGCCCTCCGCGATCCGGGTGCGAAGCTCGCGGACCATCGGGTGGTAGCGGTAGACGAACGGCACGGTGCCGACGCGTTCGGCCTCGAGCGCGGCCGCATGGAGTCCGGCCGCGTCCTGGACCGAGGTCGCCAACGGCTTCTCGCAGACGACGTGCTTACCCGCCTCGAGCGCCTTGAGCGTCACCGGGAGGTGGGTGTTGTTCGGCGTACAGACGTGGACCACATCGATGTCGGCGGCAAGCAGTTCGTCGAGGTCCGGGTAGCCGCGCTCCGCCCCGGTCGCCTCCGCGGCCGCCTCGGCCCGCTCCGGCGAGGAGCCGATCGCGCCGACCACCTGGGCGCCCGCGACCAGCGCGGACCTGCCGTGGACGCGGCCCATGAAGCCGCCGCCGACGATCCCGACCCGGAGCTTGCGCGCACTGGTGGACACGTCGAAGGACGCTATGTGACACTTTTGAACCCTGTCAAGCAAAAGTCCGGCGGTCCTTCGACGGAAGTCTTCGTGATGAGTGATCTGGGTACGGCGGGAAGCGGCGCGGTGCTGCGGTTGCTTCTCGACGGCCGGCCGCGGACCCGGGCCGAGCTCATCGACCTCAGCGGGCTCGCGCGGTCGACGGTGACCGGCCGGATCGAGGCGCTGGTCGCGGCCGGCCTCGTCGTACCCTCCGGTGAGGCGGCGTCGACCGGCGGGCGGCCGCCGGCGCGGTTCCGGTTCAACCCGAGCGCGCGGCTGATCCTGGCGGCGGACGTCGGCGCGACCCATCTGTCGGTGGCGCTGACCGATCTGACCGGGACGATCATCGATCGGTCCACGACGGCGCTGAACATCGCCGAAGGACCCGAGGTGGTCCTCGGTGCGGTCGTGCGGACCGGGCGTGCGCTGCTGCGGAGGGCGCGGCGATCGGTGAGCGACCTCGCCGGCACCGGGGTCGGGCTGCCGGGCCCGGTCGAGCACAGCACCGGCCGGCCGAACCATCCGCCGATCATGCCCGGCTGGGACTCGTACGACGTCGTCGGCCGGCTGAGCGGGGAGCTGGCCGGCCCGGTGCTGGTCGACAACGACGTGAACATCATGGCGCTCGGTGAGCACGCGACCGAGTACGCCGACGTCGAACACCTGCTGTTCGTCAAGGTGGCGACCGGGATCGGCGCCGGCGTGATCAGCGGCGGCCGCCTGCATCGCGGAGCCCAAGGGGCCGCCGGCGACATCGGCCACATCCAGGCTCCCGGCCACACCGAACGCTGCCGCTGCGGCAACCGCGGCTGCCTGGAAGCCGTCGCCTCAGCCGCCGCGATCGCCGGTCGACTCGGCGTCGCGGGCAGCGCGGACATCGTCGACCTGGTCCGCTCCGGCGACACCGCCGCCACCGCGGCCGTCCGCCAGGCGGGCCGCGAGATCGGCACCGTCCTGGCCGCCTGCGTCAGCCTCCTCAACCCCTCGGTCATCGTCGTCGGCGGCTCCCTCTCCCAAGCCGGCGACAGCCTCCTGGCCGGCATCCGCGAGGCCATCTACGCCAGATCGTTGCCCCTAGCCACCACCAGCCTCCGGGTCCTCCCCACGACCACCCCGGACGCCGCCCTCCAAGGCGCCGCCACCCTCGTCCTTCAACACCAACTCACCACCAGCTGATCCACGAGCGCAAGGATCCGGTCGAGCTCCGGACCGCCTCGTGCCCGGCCGAACCCGTGCCGCCTGCCGTGGAACGCCGCCTGGACGGCTTGGAGGTGCGCCCACCCGCGGACACGCTCGCGATCCAGCTCGGCCGCCCCGGCGTACAAGTCCAGCTCGTGGTGCAGCGCCTTCGTCAGATCCGCGGAAGAGCTCAAGGCCAACGCACGCGGCTTCAGGAACGTTGCGCCGTCGTACGCTGGATCGCCGGTGCAGCCCTTCGGGTCGACAGCCAGCCACGGTTCACGGGCCGAGGGCAGGATGTTGCGCTGATGGAAGTCACCGTGCACGAGGAGGTCCGGCTGGTCCCGGCCGAGCTCGCCGACGACCGCGAGCGCGGTGTCGACCGAGGCCTTGGGGACGGCGCCTGGAAAGTCCACGACTCCCTGGCGTAGCTCCTCGGCCCAGCGGTCGGCCTGATCCGCGAGCCGCGGCAGCCCGCCTGGTGCCGGGATGGCAAGCCGACGGCTGAGCTGTCCCGCCGCGACCGCGATCTCGTCGCCGTCACCGAGCTCGCCCAGTGTCGACGGCTGCGCTCGCTCGAGCAGGATCGCGAACTGCTCGTCGTCACGCTCGTACAAACGCACTGCGCCGCATCCGTTCCAGGCGACGAACGCGTCCGGCTCGTGCACATTGCCCGGATGCGGGAACGACACCTTGAGCACAGCCGGACCACGAGCGTGCTGGACCGGCACGATCACCCCGACCCGGCCGTGGGTCACCTCGCCGTCGCGAGTGCAGTCCCACCGCGACAGCAGGCCCTCGACGATCGTCGGCAGTTCGGTGAGCCAGCGTGTCGCAGACTCTCCTTCGCGGGCCAGCGTGCCCTGGACGAAGGCCTCCGGGATCATCCCCAGCGTTCCGACTTGGCGGAGCGGGAGACAAGGCTGAAGAGCATGTCCTTGGGGGTCATCTCGCCGGTGACGACCTTGGTGACGTGCTCGGCGATAGGCATCTCCACGTCGTGGTGGTGGGCCAGGTCGGTGATGGAGGCGCAGGACTTCACGCCTTCGGCGACCTGGCGGGTGGCGCCGGCGATCTCGGCGACGGTCATGCCCTGGCCGAGCTTCTCGCCGAACGTACGGTTGCGGGACAGCGGCGACGAGCAGGTCGCGACCAGGTCGCCCAGGCCGGCCAGGCCGGAGAACGTGTGCTCCTGGGCGCCGAGCGCCGTACCCAGGCGGGCGGTCTCGACCAGGCCCCGGGTGATCACGGACGCGCGGGCGTTGTCGCCGAAGCCGAGGCCGATCGCCATCCCGACGGCCAGCGCGATCACGTTCTTGGTCGCGCCGCCGAGCTCGCACCCGATCACGTCGTTGTTCGTGTACGGGCGGAACGTCTGCGAGTGGCACAGCTTCTGCAACCGGGTCGCCGTCCCCTCGTCGGCACACGCGACGACCGACGCGGCCGGCTGTCCTTCGGCGATCTCGCGCGCCAGGTTCGGCCCGGACACGACCGCGATCCGCTCCGGCCCGGCGCCGGTGAGCTCGGCGATCACCTCGCTCATCCGCTTCGTCGTACCGACCTCGACGCCCTTCATCAGGCTCACCAGCGGTACGGCGTTGGGCAGCACGCCGGCCCAGTCCTTCAGGTTGTCCCGCAGCGACTGACTCGGCACCGCGAGGACGACCGCCTCCGCGCCGGCCACAGCCTCGGCCGGATCATGGGTCGCGGTGATCGCGTCCGGGAGCCGCAGTCCGGGCAGGTAGTCGGGGTTCTCGTGCCGGGTGTTGATCGCCTCGCACAGCGACTCCCGCCGGCCCCAGACGGACACCTGGTTGCCCGCGTTCGCCAGCACGGTGGCGAACGCCGTCCCCCAGGAGCCCGCCCCGAACACCGCGACCTTCGTCATGCCTTCTCCTCACCGTCGTCTGCAGCCCGGGACTTGCGCAGGTCGAACAGTTGCTTGGGCGGGGTCTCCGCGCGCAGCTCGCCGAGGGTGTCGGCGATCGCCCGCATGATCACCTCGGTTGCCTCGTGCAACAGCTGGTTGGTGATCGGCTTGCCCTGGAACGCGCTCAGGTCGACCGGCTTCCCGGCCCGCACCTGGATCCGCTTGCGCGGCAGCAGCCCGATCCGCAGCTTGCCGCTGTAGGACTCGATCACCTGGTGCGCACCCCAGTTGGCGATCGGGACCACCGGGCACCCGGTCATCAGCGCGATCCGGGCGGCGCCGGTCTTCCCGGTCATCGGCCACAGCTGCGGGTCGCGGGTGATCGTGCCCTCCGGGTAGACGCCGACGCACTCGCCGCGCTCGACCGCCGCGACCGCGTCCCGGAAGGCGTCGGCGGCCTGCGTGGACTCCCGGTACACCGGGATCTGGCCGGCGCTGGAGATGATCCGGCCGGCCACCGGGATCTTGAAGACCGAGGCCTTGCCCAGGAACCGCGCGATCCGCCGGCACTCCCAGATGTAGAACCCGAGCACCAGCGGGTCGAAGTGCGAGATGTGGTTCGGTGCGAACACCACGCCGCCGGAGCGGGGCATGTTCTCCCGGCCGGTGAAGTCCGGCTTGGTGAAGACCAGCATGAACGGCTTGACGATCGCCACCACCAGGCCGAACCAGAAGCCCCGGCGCGGCCGGGGATCGTTCCGCTGGCCGTCCACTGCTGCCTCCTGATGCTCGTCATTGCCGTCGCTCATGGGAGAATCCTGCCTGATGGCAGACCTACAGGTCGCTCCCTGGACCCTGGCGATCCCGGTGAAGCGTACGGCGATCGCGAAGAGCCGGCTCGCTGCGGCCTACCCGCAGCACCGTCCGGAGCTCGCCCGCGCCTTCGCTGTCGACACTACTGCGGCCGCCCTCGCCTCTCCGCTGGTCCGCGCCGTCCTGGTCGTCACCGACGACCCGGTCGTGGCCGCGGACGTCACCGCCGTCGGCGCGCGCGTCGTTCCCGACCTCCCGGCCGCGGGCCTGAACGACGCCCTGTTGCACGGTGCCGAGGTGGCCGCCACCGAGTTCCCGGACAACGGGGTCGTCGCCCTCTCCGCCGACCTCCCGGCGCTGCGGCCGGCCGAGCTCACCGCCGTACTCGCGGCCTGCGTGGCCCCGCGGTCGTTCGTGATCGACCTTCCCGGCACGGGGACGACGTTGCTCGCGGCAGCTCCCGGGGTCGCGCTGGATCCCCGCTTCGGCGTGGGTTCCGCACTAGCCCACCAGGCGTCGGGCGCGGTCCCGGTCGAGCTGTCCGGAGTCGAGTCGGTACGGCGTGATGTCGACACGGCCGCCGATCTGGCGCACGCCGTCCAACTGGGTGTGGGGCCGGCGACCGCCGACGTGATGTCGCTCGTGCTCGGTGCCGCCACCGGGACCGAGGGTCTAGCCTGCTGACATGCAAGGAACCGTGAGCCGCTACGACAGCGAGACCTTCTCCGGCGCGGTGCTGACCGACCGCGGGGTGGAGCTGCCCTTCACCGTGCACGCCGTCGCCGACACCCCGGTCCGGCATCTGCGCGTCGGCCAGCGGGTCCGCCTGGAGACCAGCGGATCCGGCGACGGCCTGACCGTCACCAGAGTGGACTTCATCACCACCCTGTAGTTGCCATCGGCACCCTGCCGCGACCCTGACCTGGCTCGCAGACACGGCGAAGGCCGGTCGCCCCGGGTGGGGTGACCGGCCTTCGCTGGTGTTGCCGTGCTGCAGTGCGTCGAAGGTCAGCGGGCCGTGCGCTTCGCCGCGGCCTTCTTGGCGGGGGCCTTCTTGGCCGGCGCCTTCTTCGCGACCGTCTTCTTGGCCGGAGCCTTCTTGGCAACGGTCTTGGCCGGCGCCTTCTTGGCCGTCGTGGCCTTCTTGGCGGTGGTCGTGGCCTTCTTGGCCGGCGCCTTCTTGGCGGCGGTCTTGGTCGGCGCGGCCTTGGCCGGGGTGGCCTTCTTCGCCGGGGCGGCCGCCTTGGTGGCGGTCGCGGACGGCTTCGGCACGACCAGCTTCGGCAGCTTCTTCGCACCGGAGACGACGGCCTTCAGCTCCGCACCCGCGCGGAACTTCGGCACCGTGGTCTTCTTGGCACGCTTGGTCTCACCGGTCCGCGGGTTGCGCACGATGCGCGCGCCACGCTCGATGGCCTCGAAGGCACCGAAACCGGTGATGGCGACCTTGCCACCCTTCTTGGTCAGCTCACGCTGGACGGTGTCGATCACCGACTCCAACGCGTGCTGGGCCTGGCGGCGGTTTCCGTCGAAGTGCACTGCGAGCGCTTCGACCAACTGGCTCTTGTTCACTGCTTCCCTCCGTGAACACTAGGCGTCGAGCACAGCGCTCGATCTCACGTGAACGTTATGGACTCAACCGGCGGTTCACAAACACCAACGCGGCAATTCGGCCTTGTTTTGGGCGATTCGGGCCATAATTTCACCCGAATCGGCCGATCCGAGGTCTCCGAAGGTCCCCGAAATCCCTTCAGCGCAACGATCCGGTCCGCGTCCGTGACCGGCTAACGACGCTTGCCGCGCAGGGTTCGCAGGCCCGACTGGGCCGTGTCGAGCCCCCGGGTCACGGCCGACTCGCCCTTCCTGGCACGCAACTCGGCGGCCACCTTCCCGAGCAACCAGTCCAGCAACGGGATGGCGATCGCCAGCACCGCCCACATGATCAAGCGCCGGCGCAGGAACAACCACATGGTCCGCCTCCAAGGTCTACAGGTGTCTGCAGACTAGTGCCCCGGCGAGGCAGCGGACATTCAGAGCCAGCCGCGCCGCTTGAAGATCTGGTGCAGACCCCCACACACCAACGCCATCAGGCCGATCGCGAACGGGTAGCCGTACTGCCAGTGCAGCTCGGGCATGTGGTCGAAGTTCATCCCGTAGACGGTGCCGATCAGCGTCGGGGCGAACAGGATCGCCGCCCACGCGGAGATCCGCTTCACCTCTTCGTTCTGCTCGCTGCTGGCGATGGTGAGGCTCTTCATCTCCTCGTTCTGCTGCTGGGCCACCAGGGTCGCGTTCACCGTCAGGATGTCGCGCAGCAGTTCGCGGAACCCGTCGACCTTCTCCACCACCTCGGTGACGTGGTCGGCCACGTCCCGCAGCGAGCGCTGCAGTTCCTCGTCGACGCCGTACTTCTCGAAACCGCCGCGCAGCGACTCGAGCATGCCGACCAGCGGCCGGGTCGCGCGCTGGAACTCGATCACCTCACGGGACAGCTCGTAGATGCGCCGGGACACCTTCGGGTCGCCGCGGAACACCTCGGTCTCGATCTCGTCGATGTCGTTCTCCAGCCCGGCGACCACCGGCGCGTACCCGTCGACGACCTTGTCCATGATCGCGTAGAGCACGGCCTCGGTGCCGCGCTCGAGCAACTCGGGATCGCGTTCGACCCGGCGCCGTACCGCCGCCAGGTTGGGCGCCTCGGCGTGCCGGACCGTCACCACGAAGTCCGGGCCGACGAACACGTGCACCTCGCCGAACTCGACCTCCTCGGTCGCGTCCCGGTAGCGGGCGGCCTTGAGAACGACGAACAACGTGTCGCCGTACCGCTCGAGCTTCGGCCGCTGGTGGGCCTGGATGGCGTCCTCGATCGCCAGCTCGTGCAGGTCGAACTCCTGCGCCAACGAGGCGAGCTCGCGCCGGTCGGGCCGGTACAGGCCGATCCAGGCCAGGCTGCGCGGCGCCTTGTGCAGGACGCGGTAGGTCTCGGCCAGCGACTCCGGCGACGCGACCCGGCGGCCGTCGCAGTAGATCGCGCTGTCGACGACGCTGTGCCCGTTGGGCTTCGGGGTCGCGGGCTCCCGGAGCGGCTGCTCGGCCGGCTCGGCCGGGCCGGTGACGGCTCGACCGGTGACGGCTCGGCGGGCGGCGGCCCGGATCGGGGTGCGGCTGAACGCGCGGAGCGTGAGCGTACGCAGGTCGGACATGAGTCCTCCAGATGCGGTGGTGCGGGTGAAGTGGGCACACGTCTGCCCGACCCCCGCGGCACCCAGGCCGCATCAAGAGAAGAGAAAGTCAGCCTCTCGAAGGTCGAGCGAGATCGGTATGTCTGGAGGGATCGCTGCTCATGAGCGCCTCACCTCCCGATCTCGCAAGCCTTGTACTGACAACCCCGCAAGGGTAACACCAGAGTTATCGCCGCCGATGTCCTGCGCGTTACGGCGGCGACAACTCCACGGTGGTTCAGGCCTTGGCGGGCAGGGTGGCCGGCTTGAAGCTCGGCCGGGTCGCCTCGTAGGCGGCGATGTCCGCCTCGTGCGACAAGGTGATGCCGACGTCGTCGAGACCGTTCAGCAGCCGGTAGCGGGTGTAGTCGTCGATCTCGAACGGCGCGGACACGTCACCGGCCGAGATCGTCGTGTGCTCCAGGTCCACCGTGACCTTGGTGCCCGGGTCGGTCTCGATCGTGGTCCACAACCGCTCCACGACATCCTGCGTCACCAGGGCCGCGAGCAGTCCGGCCTTGCCGGAGTTGCCGCGGAAGATGTCGCCGAACCGGGACGACACCACGACCCGGAATCCGTAGTCGAGCAGTGCCCAGACCGCGTGCTCCCGGGACGATCCGGTGCCGAAGTCGGGCCCGGCCACGAGCACCGAGACCCCGTCGTACTCCGGCTGGTTGAGCACGAACGACGGGTCGTTGCGCCAGGCCGCGAACAGGCCGTCCTCGAACCCGGTGCGGGTCACCCGCTTCAGGTAGACGGCCGGGATGATCTGGTCGGTGTCGACGTTGCTGCGGCGCAGCGGGGCCGCCGTACCGATGTGCTGGGTGAAGGCTTCCATGATTCCGTTGCTCCTCAGGCGTTCACGGGTACGGCGACGGGCGGCAGGTCGGCCGGAGCGGCCAGGGTCCCGGTGACCGCGGTCGCGGCGGCGACCAGCGGCGAGACCAGGTGGGTCCGGCCGCCCTTGCCCTGCCGGCCTTCGAAGTTCCGGTTCGACGTGGAGGCGCTGCGCTCGCCGGGGGCGAGCTGGTCCGGGTTCATGCCCAGGCACATCGAGCAGCCCGCGCCCCGCCACTCCGCGCCGGCGTCCTTGAAGATCCGGTCCAGACCTTCCGCCTCGGCCTGCAGCCGGACCCGGCCGGAGCCCGGGACCACGAGCATCCGGGTGCCCTCGGCAACCTTCCGTCCGGCCAGTACGCCGGCCGCGGCCCGCAGGTCCTCGATCCGGCCGTTCGTGCAGGAGCCCAGGAAGACCGTGTCCACGTGGATCTCGCGCATCGGCGTACCTGCGGTCAGGCCCATGTACTCCAGCGCCCGCTCGGCCGCGCGCTTGTCGTTGTCGTTGTCGAAGTCGTCCGGGGACGGCACGGTCTCCGACAGCGGGATGCCCTGGCCCGGGTTCGTGCCCCAGGTGACGAACGGGGCGATCTCCTCGGCCCGCAGGACGACCTCGCGGTCGAAAGTGGCATCTTCGTCGGTCGCGAGGCTCTTCCAGTACTCGACCGCGGCCTCCCAGTCGACCCCCTGCGGCGCGTGCGGCTTGTCCCGCAGGTAGGCGAACGTGGTCTCGTCCGGCGCGATCATGCCGGCCTTCGCGCCCCACTCGATCGACATGTTGCAGATCGTCATCCGGGCTTCCATGCTCAGCGCCCGGATCGCCTCGCCGCGGTACTCGACGATGTAGCCCTGGCCGCCGCCGGTGCCGACCTTCGCGATCAGCGCCAGCACCAGGTCCTTGGCCGAGACCCCCTCGGGCAGTACGCCGTCGACCGTGACCGCCATCGTCTTCGGCCGGGCCTGCATCAGCGTCTGGGTGGCCAGCACGTGCTCGACCTCGCTGGTGCCGATGCCGAAGGCAATCGCCCCGAACGCGCCGTGGGTGGAGGTGTGGCTGTCGCCGCAGACCACGGTCATCCCGGGCTGGGTCAGGCCGAGCTGCGGGCCGATCACGTGCACGACGCCCTGGTCCGGGTCGCCGAGGGTGTGGATCCGGATGCCGAACTCCTCGGCGTTCTTCCGCAGCGTGTCGACCTGGGTCCGCGACACCGGGTCGGCGATCGGCTTGTCCACGTCGTACGTCGGGACGTTGTGGTCCTCGGTGGCGATGGTCAGGTCCGGGCGGCGGACCGGCCGGCCGGCCAGCCGGAGGCCGTCGAACGCCTGCGGACTGGTCACCTCGTGCACGAGGTGGAGGTCGATGTAGAGGAGGTCGGGCTCTCCGTCGGCATGGCGCACCACGTGCGCATCCCAGACCTTTTCCGACAGCGTCCTACCCATCAGACCTCTCCTCCTCGGATACTTGTCCCACCCCACGGTCCCCGGTCGAGGGGGTTCCTGAGGTGCTGTATCGCTCACAGTGCTCTCGATTGGGCAGCGGAAGCGACTTGCGTTCCACGATTCGAGACGGCAATATCGTCTCATGGACAACTCTAGCGGAGTCGGCGTTCTCGACAAAGCAGCCCTCGTTCTGTCCGCGCTCGAGTCCGGGCCGGCGACCCTGGCCGGGCTGGTCGCGGCCACCGGCCTGGCCCGCCCGACCGCGCACCGCCTCGCGGTGGCGCTGGAGCACCACCGCCTGGTCGGACGGGACATGCAGGGACGGTTCGTGCTCGGACCGCGACTCAGCGAGTTGGCCTCCGCCGCGGGTGAGGACCGCCTGCTGGCAACCGCCGGGCCGGTGCTGGCGCGGCTGCGGGACATCACCGGTGAGTCGGCGCAGCTGTTCCGCCGCCAGGGTGAGTACCGGGTTTGTGTGGCCGCCGCCGAGCGTCCGTCCGGTCTGCGCGACACCGTGCCGGTCGGCAGTCAGCTGACCATGGCCGCCGGTTCGGCCGCGCAGATACTGCTCGCCTGGGAGGACCCGGAGCGGATGCACCGCGGTCTCCACAACGCGACCTTCAACGCCGCGGCGCTGGCCGGCGTACGGCGTCGTGGCTGGGCGCACTCGGTCGGCGAACGCGAGCAGGGGGTCGCGTCCGTGTCCGCTCCGGTCCGCTCCCCCAGCGGAAAGGTGATCGCCGCCGTCTCCGTCTCCGGCCCGATCGAACGTCTGTCCCGCCAGCCGGGCCGCATGCACGCGCCCGCCGTGATGGCCGCCGCCGAGCGCCTCTCCGAAGCCCTCCGCCGCGCATCAGAGTAGCCAGACCTGACCGGTCCCACTGTCGACCAGAGCTGCCCGGTCGGCGGTGACCTCCAGCGGCAGTACGTCGTACACAGCCGCCGCGAGCACCGGCAACGCAACCAACGGGACGCGGGGTGCGAGGGTGCAGTGCGGCACCCATCGGCCTGGTTCGTAGTGCCGGTGTAGGTCAGCACCTGTCTCCAGGACTGCCGAGACCACGTCCCGCTGCAGTTGCAAGACCTCCACCCCGACCGCCGGCACCAGCCAGACCCGCCCGCGCCGAAAGCTGCCGAGCGCATCGAAGTACAGGTCGACCGCATTGTCACGTAGGGAGGGCTGGACGGCCTTCATCACCTTGTCGTGGTCCCACTCGCGCAGGACGGCCAGCGACAGATGCGGAACGTGCTGCCCGTGGGTGTGCGACTTCAACGTCGGTACGCCGAGATCCTCCAGCCGGTCCCAGAGTCGACGGAGGAGCCGGTCGGAGCGTCGGTCGAACAGCAGGCAGACCGCGAGCGCCATGCGACCACGGTAGGCCGGGCTGTTGTGCCCCGGCCCGGACGGGCTGACCATGACGGTATGGAACGGGAATGGTTCACGGCCGGGTGGAAGATGCTGATCGTCCGTGGCGTGATCGGCATGGTGTTCGGGGTGCTGGCCATCATCTGGCCGATCGAGACCGCGATCGCGCTGGCGTTGCTGTGGGGTTTCTGGGCGCTGACGGACGGCATCGGCTCACTGGTCCAGGCGTTCCGGCCGGAGTCGCGAGGCAGCAGCCGGCTGTGGCTGGTGTTGCTCGGGGTGATCGCGCTCGTCGCGGCGTTCTTTGCGATCTTCAGCCCGGCGGTGACGGCGGTGACGCTGACCTGGATCCTCGGGATCTGGCTGATCGTGCGCGGGGTGTTCGAGGTGGTCGGCGCCTTCGGCAGCACCCGGACCCGGCCGCGCGGGCTGCTGCTGCTGAGCGCCGCGTTCTCGATCCTGCTCGGCATCCTGTTCGTCGCCAACCCCGGCGCCGCCGCGGTCGGGGTCGCGGTCTTCCTCGGCGTCGTCGCCCTGATGTGGGGCGCGGTCTTCGTCCTCGGCGGCCTCGCCCTCCGCCGCGAACTGACCACCGCCGACACCAGCACCACTCCACACCCGTAACCACGACCAGCATCTCCGCCGGCCATGGACAACCTGCTCAGGGTGCTCCCGCTGGCGATCGTGATGGTCGCCGGGCCGCAGATCGTCGTCGCGCTGATGCTGGCGACGAGCCGGCAGGCACGACGGAACTCGGCCGGCTACGTGGCCGGCGCGATCGCCGGCGCCACCCTGGCCACGACCGTCTTCTACTACCTCGGCAAGGCGCTGGACCTGGACGGGTCGCGCCGGTCCGGCGGCCCGGACTGGTTCGGCTGGCTCCTGGTCGGCCTGCTCCTGGTGGCGGCTGTCCGCGTCTTCCTCCGGCGGGCGGACACCGAACCACCAAAGTACCTCCGACGCCTGCAGAACGCGACGCCCGCGCGATCGCTGCTCCTGGGCTTCCTGTTGTTCCTGCTGATGCCGACCGACCTGATCATGACCTTCACCGTCGGGACGTTCCTCGCGTCGCACGATGAGCCGTGGCGGCACTCGATCGGCTTCCTGATCGTCACCGCGCTCCTCGTCGGCGCACCGCTGCTGGCGCTGGTCGTGCTCGGCCGCCGGGCCGACGCCGTGCTGCCGTCCGTACGGCGCTGGATGAACGACAACTCGTGGGTGGTGAGCGAGGTCGTGATCGCACTGTTCCTCGTGCTCCAACTGCAGTCGCTGCTCGGCTCGTGACCGCGCAACCGGGCCAACCGGACCGGACCGGGCGGGGCAACCAGGGCGGCCGGGGCGGGAGGCATGACGAAGGCCCGGACCTAGTGGTCCGGGCCTTGTCTTCTCTGGTAGCCCCGACGGGATTCGAACCCGCGCTACCGCCTTGAGAGGGCGGCGTGCTAGGCCGCTACACAACGGGGCCAGAGGGTTGTCGACCGGTCCTTGCGGGCCGGGCAACGAGGTTGAACTCTACCGATTTCCATCGGTGCGGTCCAATCCGCTGGGGTACTAGGACTCGAACCTAGACTAACTGAACCAGAATCAGTCGGGCTGCCAATTACCCCATACCCCAAAGGCATTTCACTGCCGCTGTGAGTTTGTCTCCGCCCTCACAACCTGGCCCGCTGAGCCTACCCGAGCAAGGGCCCGGATTCCAAAACGGGGTCCTCCGACCGGGTTGTCACTCCCGTCACACCAGTTTCTTGCCCGGCAGCGGAGCCGCGGTCAGCGGCAGGCTGCAGACGGTGGTCAGCTTCGCCCGCCGGGCCAGCCACAACACGACCAGACCGAACGCCGCGAACTTCGCCACGTCGACGGCAACCAGCGACCAAGGCGCGTCGGCGGCGCCCAGGCTGTCGCCCACGCTGTCCGTCAGTGCGGCGTACACGAAGGTCACCACGTTGTTCGCCGCGTGGATGGCGATCGCCGCCTCCAGCCCACCGGTGCGGACGACGAGGAAACCGGCGATCAGCCCGAAGGCGAACCGGTCGAGGAACAGCGCCGGGCTCTCCCACGGCCAGATGCCGTGCGCCATCGTGAACAGGACGGTGGTGACGAGCACGGCCACGACCGAGCTCCGCACCAGCGCACCGACAGCCTGGAGCAGGTACCCGCGGAAGAAGTACTCCTCCCCCGCCGCCTGGAACGTCGACGTCAGCAGCGTGACCGCGATCACCGCGGCCGCGTCCGGTGCGATGCCACCGGTGCCGTCACCGAGCAACTCGACGCCGCCGACCTTGATGACCCCGAGCATCAGCAGCTCGAGCAGTACGGCGGCCAGCGCGAACCACCCGAGCCACCGCCACCGCAGCGTGCCAGTCACCGAGGACAGCAGCCCCGGCGCCTGCCGGTTGAGCTTCTGCGCGACCAGCATGCTCAGCGGGATCAGCACGATCAGCGACAGGTTCGTCGCCAGCAGCCCGAACCAGGAGACGGTGCCCTCGGGGTCCTTCCGGATGACCTGCTGGACGGACAGGATCACCAGGCTGGTGAAGATCCAGCCGGCGAAGATCGTGAACGCCCCGAGGATCACGTACGCGCTCGGGGTCACCTCGTTGCGCAGCAGCCGGTGGTACCGCGGCGGGAGCTCTTCAGGCATCAGTCGGCCGGCAGCGAGGAACGGGCCTGCTCGAGCCGGTGCAGTGACTTCTCCCGGCCCAGCAGCTCCAGCGACTCGAACAACGGCGGCGAGATCCGGCGGCCGGAGATCGCCACCCGGACCGGGCCGAACGCGTTCTTCGGCTTCAGGCCGAGGCCGTCGACGAGCGACGTACGCAGGGCCGCCTCGATCGCCTCGGTGGTCCACTCGACATCGCCGAGGGCCTTCACCGACGCCTCGAGCACCGCGCCGGCGTCACCGGTCAGCACCTTCCCGGCGGCATCCGGGTCGAGCGTGAACCCGGCCTCGTCGACGAACAGGAAGCCGAGCATGTCGACCGACTCCGACAGCGTGTTCATCCGCTCCTGCACCAGCGGTACGGCGGACCGCAGTACGGCGAGCTGGTCGTCCGACGGCTCGGCCGGGAGGATGCCCTCCTTGGCCAGGAACGGGATCATCCGCCGCGCGAACTCGTCCGGGTCCAGCAGCCGCATGTGCGCCGCGTTGATCGCCTCGCACTTCTTCGGGTCGAACCGGGCCGCGTTCGCGTTCACCTTGCGGATGTCGAAGGCCTCGATCATCTCCGCCATGGTGAAGACGTCGCGGTCCTCGGCGATCGACCAGCCGAGCAGCGCGAGGTAGTTGAGCAGGCCCTCCGGCAGGAAGCCGCGCTCCATGTACTCGCCGAGGCCGGAGCCCGGGTCGCGCTTGGACAGCTTCTTGTTGCCCTCGCCCATCACGAACGGCAGGTGCCCGAACCGCGGCGTCCGGCCGCTGCCGATCCCGATGTCGGCGAGCGCCGCGTAGAGCGCGATCTGCCGCGGGGTCGACGGAAGCAGGTCCTCGCCGCGGAGCACGTGGGTGATCTCCATCAGCGCGTCGTCGACCGGGTTCACCAGCGGGTACAGCGGGTACCCGTTCGCGCGCACCAGGACGTAGTCGCCGAGGTTCTCCGGCAGGAAGGTGATCTCGCCGCGGACCAGGTCCTCGAAGACGATCGGGCGGTCCGGCATCCGCAGCCGGACCACGGGCCGGCGGCCTTCGTCGACGTACGCCGTGACCTGCTCGTCGGTGAGGACGCGGCAGTGGCCGTCGTACCCG
Source organism: Kribbella sp. CA-247076 (assembly GCF_050942445.1). Classification (NCBI taxonomy): domain Bacteria; kingdom Bacillati; phylum Actinomycetota; class Actinomycetes; order Propionibacteriales; family Kribbellaceae; genus Kribbella; species Kribbella sp. CA-247076. The sequence goes on from NZ_CP192051.1 coordinate 5,204,738, forward strand.
CTGTGCTGGCCGGCGGTGCGGGCGGCCTCGCGGCGCTGGTCGAGCTCCTCCTGCGAGCAGTAGCAGTGGTACGCCTTGCCGGCCGCGAGGAGTTTCGCGACCACGTCGGCGTAGACGTCCATCCGCTCGGACTGCAGGTACGGGCCGTACTCGCCGCCGACCTCGGGGCCCTCGTCCCAGGTCAGGCCGAGCCAGCGCAGCGACTCCAGCGTGTAGGCGAGCGCCTCCGGGGTGTTCCGGGACTGGTCGGTGTCCTCGATCCGCAGCACCAGCTTGCCGCCGTAGTGGCGCGCGAAGGCCCAGTTGAACAGGGCGCTGCGGATGTTGCCGACCGTCAGCAGCCCGGTCGGGGACGGTGGGAAGCGCACCCGCACCTTGGTCGGTTCCAGGTCGCCCAGCACCTCGTCAGTCACGCACGATCACCTTGTTCGTCAGAGTTCCGATTCCTTCGATGCTGACCGACACCTCGTCGCCGGGCAGCATCGGGCCGACACCCGCGGGGGTGCCGGTGAGCACCACGTCGCCGGGCAGCAACGTGGTGAAGGAGGTGACGTAGGCCAGCACCTCCGGGATGCCGAAGATGAACTGCGAGGTCCGGCCGTCCTGCTTCGGCTCGCCGTTCAGCTCGGTGGTGACCCGCAGGTCGGACACGTCGAGCTCGGTGCTGATCCACGGGCCGAGCGGGCAGAACGTGTCGTACCCCTTGGCCCGGGCCCACTGCCCGTCGGACTTCTGCAGGTCGCGCGCGGTGACGTCGTTGGCCACGGTGTAGCCGAAGATCACCTCGTTCACCCGCTCCTTGGGCAGGTCACGGGTGATCCGGCCGATCACGATCGCCAGCTCGCCCTCGAAGTGCAGGTCGTTCGTCTGCTCCGGGTAGACGATGCCGTCGCGCGGGCCGATCACGCTCGTGTTCGGCTTCAGGAAGATCAGCGGCTCGGCGGGGACCTCGTTGCCCAGCTCCTCGGCGTGCGCGGCGTAGTTCCGGCCGACACAGACCACCTTGCTGCGCGGGATCACCGGCGCGAGCAGCCGGACGTCGGCCAGTTGCAGCTTCTCCCCGGTGAACTGGGCCGCCCGGTAGAGCGGGTCCGAGTCGAGCACCGAGACGGTGCCGACCAGCCCTTCAGGGTCGTCGGTCTCGACGACGCCGTACCTCGGCTCGTCGTCCACGGAGAATCTGGCAATACGCACGGCCCGAGCCTACCGTCGGCATCGGATGAGACAGTTATCCGGTGAGCACTGAGATCCGGCTTGCCGTTCCGGGCGAGTACGACGCGGTGGGTGAGCTGACTGTCGAGGCCTATGCGTACGACGGGTTCGTGCCGGAGGGATCCGACTACGCGTCGACGCTGAGGTCGGCCGCGGACCGGGCGGCCAAGGCGGAGCTGTGGGTCGCGGTCGACAGCGACGGACTGCTCGGGACGGTGACGTTCTGCCCGCCGGGTTCGGTGTACCGCGAGATCGGGCTCGAGGACGAAGGCGAGTTCCGGATGCTCGGCGTGGCCGGGCGTGCACGCGGTCTCGGTATCGGCACGGCGCTGACGGTCCGCTGTGTCGAGCGGTCCCGCGAGCTCGGGCTCAGCCGCGTGGTGATGAGCAGCGCGACGTACATGACGACCGCACACCGCATCTACGAGCGCCTCGGCTTCACCCGCCTGCCCGACCGCGACTGGTCGCCGATCACCGGTGTCGATCTCTACGCCTTCTCCCTGGACCTGTGACCGTCACCCTGACCCGCACTGAATGGACGCCGCTGGCCGACGCCCATCGCGTTCGCGTCGACGCGTTGGTCGCCGATCACCTCGACCGCCGCAAACGCCGCGAGGCACACCCGGTCGAGGACTTCCTCTTCACCTACTACCCGACCCGGCCGAACCAGCTCCGCGTCTGGCACCCCGGCCCCGGCGTACGTCTCCTGGACGCAGTCGAGTACGACGGACGCCGCGGCTACACGTACGTCGACGGCACGGCGACCCTGGATCCGGCCGAGGTGGACCGGCGACGCGACAGCATCACGTGGATCCGGCGGCTGCTCTCCGCGACCGCGGATCGTCAACCGCAGTTCGGCTGTTTCGGGCTGCACGAGTGGGCGATGGTCTACCGGACGTCCGACGTACGGCACGAGAAGTGGCCGCTGCGGCTAGGTGCCGAGGGCACCGATTCGGTGGTCGCGTCGCACAAGATCGCGTGCTCGCACTTCGACGCCTTCCGCTTCTTCACCGCGCCGGCGCGTGGACTGAACGTCCTGCAACCCACCCGGGAGTCGCAGCCGGCGCTGGAGCAGGGCGGCTGTCTGCACGCGAACATGGACCTCTACAAGTGGGCGTCGAAGCTGATGCCGTTCGTCCCCAGTGCGCTGGTGCTGGACTGTTTCGAGTTGGCCCGCGACATCCGCACGCTGGACATGCGCGCGTCGCCGTACGACCTGGCCGCCCTCGGCTACTCCCCGGTCCCGATCGAGACGCCGGCCGGGAAGGCGGAGTACGCCGCCGCCCAGCGTTCGTTCACCGCGCGTGCCCGGCCACTTCGTTCCCAACTCGTGGCCTTGTGCGACGAGTTGCTCGGCTAGGGTCGATCCATGGGGAAGATCGTCGCGATTGCGCTCGGCGCCGTGCTCACCGTGTCCGGGGCGATCTTCACGTTCCAGGGCCTCGGCTACCTCGAGGGCAGTTCGATGACCGGCAGCAGTTTCTGGGCGATCGTCGGCCCGATCATCGCCGCCGCCGGGGTCTCACTGCTGTACGTCGCGATCCGCGGGCCGCAGCAACGCCGCTAGCAGGAGCAGCGCGAACATCACCAGCAGCAGGATCCAGCGCGGGTCGTCGAGCATCAGGTCGTCGTACGCCTGCGTGCGTTCGGCCGGGGTCAGCGGCTCGGTGGAGTGGTCGGAGTCGGCCCAGCCGAGCCGCGCCGGGACGAAGGCCAGGTAGGTCCAGACCCGCATCGCGAAGTACAGGGCCGCCACGGCGACGATCAGGATCCGGCGCCTGCCCGGACGCCAGCCGACGTACAGGATCAGCGGGATGACGAGGATCTCGAGGATGCTGTTGACCGCGATGTAGTACGGGATGGATGGCAGGAACATCTGCTCGAGCGCGTCGCCGGTGAGCGACGTACTGGTCAGCGCGCCCTTGAGCAGCAGGATCGCCATCAACCCGCCGCAGCCGGCGAACGCGAACCCGGTCGCGGCGGCCGCGATCAGTGCATCCTCGGCTCTCCGCCAACGGATCCGTTGGGCGATCAGGCCGACGAGCGCTCCCCAGCTCGCGCCGATGAGGATCGCGAGCGGCCAGGGCAGGAACTCGCCGAGATTGAACAGTCCGGTGATCAGCGCGCTGAACGGCACCACCAGGAAGTACGGCGTCCAGGTCGAGGTGGTCGTGGTCGTTGTGGTCATATTCGGAGTGAAGCATTTCGCTGCTTCAAGCAGCTACTGCTGGAAGCAGTTACCAGGGTTGGTTCAGGGCAACCCGTAGGTTTGGTCCATGGCGAGCAAGCGCGACGAGCTCCTGGACGGGCTGATCCGGGAGATGCCGTGGTACATCTCAGCCGCGACGCGCTTCCAGATCGCCGTCGCCGACCAGCTCGGCATGCCGCTGACCGACGTCCACGCCATCGGCGCTCTGCTGGAGATCGGGCCGGCCGGGGTCCGCCGGCTGGCCGACCTGATGGGGATGACGACCGGCGCGGTCACCCGCATGGTCGACCGCCTGGAACGCGCCGGCTACGTGCACCGCGAGCCGGACCCCGCCGACCGCCGCCGCGTAGTCGTCCAGGTCGTCCCCGAACGCGTCGCCGACATCGCCCGCTACTACGAACCCATCGGCCAACGCTGGCAGCATCAGGTCGCCGGCTACACCGACGCCCAACTCAGGTTCCTCCTCGACTTCCTCCGCCAGGGCCGCGAACACGCCCAACTGGAGACCACGAACCTCCGCACCACCGGCCGCCCCCACGCCACCCGCCGCCGAGCCCCCACGAACTAGGCGCTCGCCGGCTTCGTGGCCTTGAGGGCGAAGAGGAGGGGGACTCGTGGGGACTCGTCGGGGAGGCGCCACCAGCCTTCCGGGGTTTGTTGCATGGACGGCCAGCGGGGCCATTGGAGGACTTCGGACTCGCGGAGGGTGGTGATGGTGAGGCCGGTGGTGGCGAGCGTGGTGAGCAGCTCGCCGAGGCCGTGGCGCCACTCGTAGCTGCGTTGGCGGCCGGGCACCTCGTCGCCGGTGTACGTGACGGTCGAGTCGTGCGCGATCGGGCCGCGGCCTTCGAGGTAGTCGGTGCGGATCGTCAACTCGTCGGACTCACCCGGCAGCGAGACCGGGCGCAACGCGTTGAGCAATGGATGAAACTCGACGACATACAGCGCACCGCCCGGCTTGAGCAGCTCACGCACCACCCTGGCCCACTGCTGCAAGTCCGGCAGATAGCAGAGCGCGCCCTTGCCCGTGTAAACGACGTCGAACTGCCGCCCTGCCAACGCGTTCACCGCGTCGTACACATCGGCATGTGCGTACTCGACCTCGACCCCGGCGTCGGCCGCGATCCGCCGCGCCTCGTCGAGCGACCGGGCCGACAGATCCAGCCCCGTCGTCCGCGCTCCGCGCCGCGCGAACGCGATCGTCTCGGTCCCGAGGTGACACTGCAGGTGCAGTACGTCGCGCCCCTCCAGCGGCCCGAGATCCTCCCACTCGTAGTCGGCGAACCAGAACTCGGCCGGGCGACTGTAGAACCCGCTCGCCGCGTGCAACGGCGCCCGCGCGTCCCAGTCGGCCTCGTTGGCCGCCACCATCTCCCGCGTCTCAGCATCCAGCGTCACCGGCGCCTCCGTTTCTCCACGTTGACCGGCCACCCAGTCTGCCCACAATCGGGTCCACACCTCGCCGCTCATACTCATTCGCACTCCTCGGTTCCTTGTTCAAGGTTGTGGCGTAAGCTTGAACAAAGGAGGGAGCTGCTCATGGCGCGCGTCGAGTTGCATCGGTGGCCCGGGCACCCGGACGGATTCACCCGGGCGGAACGCTTGGGCGGTTCGTACGAGTTGTACTTCCCGGATCCGCTGACCGGGCGGGTGTTCGACCTGAGCGACGAGGTGCTGGCCGCCCTGGAGGACGCCGCCGGCGATCTCGGCCGACTCGACGCGACGGCCGCCGTACTCACGAACAGCGAGGCGCTGGCACGTCTGCTGCTCCGGGCGGAGGCGGTGGGCTCGTCGCAGATCGAAGGGCTGGTCGTCGGGGCCCGGCGCCTGCTGAAGGCCGAAGTCCTGAGCGAGCGGCAACGGGACGTGACAGCCGAGGAGGTGCTCGGCGCGGTCGACGCGATGACCTGGGTGACCGAGTCCGTGCGGGCCGGCGACAAACTCGAGGTCGAACATCTCCTCGAGGCGCACCGGCACCTGATGAGCCACTCGCCGAATCCTGAGCTCGGCGGAGAGATCCGCTACCTGCAGAACTGGATCGGCGGCCGCTCCCCCGCCGAGGCGTACTACGTCCCGCCGCCGGCGCACCTGGTCCCCGACCTGCTGGCCGACCTGATGTCGTTCGTCCGCGAGTCCCGCCTGCCGGTGCTGGCGAAGACCGCGATCGCGCACGCCCAGTTCGAGACGATCCATCCCTTTGCCGACGGCAACGGCCGGACCGGGCGCGCGCTGATCCACCTCATCCTGCGCGCGGACGGGCTGGTCGAGCGCACCGTCCCGCCGGTGTCGCTGTCGCTCGCGACCCACGCCACCCAGTACGTCGAGGCGCTCACGGCCTTCCGGTACGTCGGCAAGCCGACCGGACCACGAGCCCGGACCGCGGCCAACCAGTGGTTGCTCATGTTTGCCGCCGCCTGCAGTCACGCCACCGCCGAAGCGGCGCGCTTCGAACGGACGACGGCCGACCTCAAGGCGGCCTGGCGGAAGCGGGCGGCGCCGATCCGGGCCGGCTCGGCCGTGGAACTGCTGATCGAGACGCTGCCCGCCGCGCCGGTGCTCACCCTGGCCGGCGCGGCCCGATTGATCGACCGGTCGCAGCAGGCCGCCAACCAGGCGCTTGCGCGGCTCGTCGAGGCCCGCGTGCTGCGCGAGGTCACCGACGGCCGGCGGAACCGGATCTACGAGGCGCCCGAGCTCATCGATGCCTTCACCCTGCTGGAACGCCGGTTCGCCAGCCCGGCGGCGGACACCCGGATCGCACCGCCTAGCAGACCAGTCCCGTCGAGGCCAGAACCGACACACCGCGCTCATTGACTTTCTCCTCCCGTTCGAGCCACAATTCGAACACATGTTCGATCGCAGTGCAAAATCCGACCGGGAGCGTGAGGAAAGTGATGCCGGAGCCGTTCGACTGGGACATCCTGCACCGCCCATCGGCGATGGCGATGGTCCGCGGGCAGCTCGGCTTCAGCTGGATGGTCTTGTCCGGCCGGCTCGCTGAGCTGACCGACGAGCAGTACTTCTGGCGCCCGAGCGGCGAGGCGCTGACCGTCGTCCGGCGCCACTACGCCGGCCGGTTCCGGTCGCTGGGCTCCGGGGAGTGGGTCGCCCAGTGGCCCGACGAGCCGGACCACCGCGGCCCCCGCACGATCGCGTGGCTGATCGCGCACCTGACCGAGCAGTTCTTCGAGCGCTGGGAGTGGACGTTCGGGGAGAGCCGGCAGGGCCGCGCCGACATCACCTTGCACGGCAACGCCCAGGATGCAGTGGCCTGGCTGACGCACTGGGTGGACGCCTGGCAGGAGTCGATCGCCGCGCTGGACGAGGCCGAGGTGATGACGGTCGGCCTCAGCCAGGCCTCCGAGCTCGACGCCGCCGAGCCGTTCGGCCACGTCGTACTGCGGCTCAACCGCGAGTTGATCCACCACGGCTCGGAGATCATGACGCTGCAGGACCTCTACGCCGCGGCGGCCTGAGACCAGCCGCGTCACACAATCTGCGAGAACACGGCGTGGCGTTTCAGGAAATGTCGGTGGCGCCACCTAGCATCACTACTGCTGGTGGTTCAGAGTGGTCGACACCACAACATGTGGGTCACTCTGAGGCAACAGGGGAATCCGGTGCGAATCCGGAGCTGCCCCGCAACGGTGAGCGGAAGCCTTCCGCAAGTCCGAGTACCTGCCACCGGCGCGCGCACCGCCGGTGCGCGCGGTCCGAGACCTCGAGGGCGGGTCGCAGGGCGTGACAGCGGTAGACCCGGCCGGTGCCGCCTGTCCCGTCGTGCTCCCCACCCCGAGTCGCGGCCCTTCGGAACTCGCGTGGAGAGAGCACCTGTGACCGTCACTTCCTCATCGCGACCGACGGCTGACCAGCCGGCCCGGTCGATCGAGCTGACCGTCGTCCGCCGCGACGGCACGAGTACGGCGTTCGACCAGTCGAAGATCGCCGTCGCCATGACCAAGGCGTTCCTCGCGGTCGAGGGCGCCGAGGCCGGTACGACGCACCGGGTCCGGGACCTGGTCACCGAGCTGACCGGCCGGGTCGTCGACGCCCTGACCAGCCGCGGCGACGCGCGGCGCAGTGTCCAGGTCGAGGACATCCAGGACCAGGTCGAGCTGGCGCTGATGCGCGCCGGCGAGCACCAGGTCGCCCGCGCGTACGTCCTCTACCGCGAGGAGCGCACCAAGGCCCGTACACCCGCCGACCCGGCCGGTGTCACCGAGAAGCCCGCGATCACCGTCCGCGCCGCCGACGGCAGCACGGCACCGCTGGACGTCGAGCGCCTGCGGGTGATCGTCGCCGAGGCGGCCGACGGTCTGGATGCGGTCGACCCGGAGCTCATCCTCGACGAGACCCTCGGCTCCTGCTACGACGGCATCGCGCAGCACGAGGTGGAGCTCGCGCTGGTGATGGCCGCCCGGTCGTACGTGGAGACCGAGCCGCAGTACAGCTTCGCCGCGTCCCGCCTGCTGCTGGACCAGATCCGCCGGGAGGCGCTCGGCCGCGTCCACGGCGAGCCGCGTCAGGCGATCCAGGCCGACATGACGACGGCGTACGCGGACTACTTCCCGGAGTACATCCGGACCGGGATCGAGGCGGGGCAGCTCGATCCGGAGCTGGCAGACTTCGATCTGACCAGACTCGCCGCGGCGATCCGGCCCGAGCGGGACCTGAACTTCGCGTTCCTCGGTCTGCAGACGCTCTACGACCGGTACTTGCTGCACATCGACAAGGTCCGGTACGAGCTTCCGCAGGCGTTCTTCCTCCGGGTCGCGATGGGGATGGCGCTGCGCGAGGACGACCGCGAGGCCCGGGCGATCCAGTTCTACGAGCTGCTCAGCTCGTTCCGGTTCATGTCGTCGACGCCGACGCTGTTCAACTCCGGCACCACCCGGCCGCAGCTCTCGTCGTGCTTCCTCACCACGGTCGAGGACGACCTGGCCGGCATCTTCACCAAGATCCGCAACAACGCGCTGCTGGCAAAGTACTCCGGCGGCCTCGGCAACGACTGGACGCCGGTCCGCGGCATCGGCGCGAAGATCCGCGGGACCAACGGCGAGTCGCAGGGCGTCGTACCGTTCCTGAAGATCGCCAACGACACCGCGGTCGCGGTCAACCAGGGCGGCAAGCGCAAGGGCGCGGTCTGTGCCTACCTGGAGACCTGGCACATCGACATCGAGGAGTTCCTCGACCTCCGCAAGAACACCGGTGACGAGCGCCGCCGGACCCACGACATGAACACGGCGAACTGGGTGCCGGACCTGTTCATGCAGCGGGTCGAGTCGGACGGCCAGTGGACGCTGTTCTCCCCGAACGAGGTCCCCGACCTGCACGACCTGTACGGCGCCGAGTTCGCCGCGGCCTACCAGCGGTACGAGGCCGCCGCGGACCGTGGTGAGATCAGGGTGTTCCGGCGGGTCCGGGCGGTCGAGCTGTGGCGGCGGATGCTGACCGTGCTCTTCGAGACCGGCCACCCGTGGATCACCTTCAAGGACGCCTGCAACCTGCGGTCGCCGCAGCAGCACGACGGCGTGGTCCACTCGTCGAACCTGTGCACCGAGATCACGCTGAACACCACCGTCGACGAGACGGCCGTCTGCAACCTCGGCTCGGTCAACCTGGTCGCGCATCTGACCGACGGCGGTCTCGACGCCGAGCTGCTCCGCGACACCGTCAAGACGGCGGTCCGGATGCTCGACAACGTGATCGACGTGAACTTCTACACCACGCCCGAGTCCGAGCGCGCCAACCAGCGGCACCGCCCGGTCGGTCTCGGCCTGATGGGGTTCGCCGACGCGCTGTTCGCACTGCGGATCCCGTACTCCTCGGACGCGGCGGTCGAGTTCGCCGACAGCTCGATGGAGCAGATCAGCTACCACGCGATCGAGGCGTCCAGCGATCTCGCCGCCGAGCGTGGCCGCTACTCGTCGTACGACGGTTCGCTGTGGAGCCAAGGTGTCCTGCCGATCGACTCGCTCGAGTTGCTGCGGACCGCCCGGGACGGTGACGTGATCGTTGACGAGGGCAAGCAGCTCGACTGGGACACGCTGCGGGCGAAGGTGCTCCGGGACGGGATGCGTAACTCGAACGTGATGGCGATCGCGCCGACCGCGACGATCTCCAACATCTGTGGGGTCAGCCAGTCGATCGAGCCGACGTACAGCAACCTGTTCGTGAAGTCGAACATGTCGGGTGAGTTCACCGTGGCGAACCCGTACCTCGTCGCCGACCTGAAGGCGCGCGGGCTGTGGGACCAGGTGATGGTGTCGGACCTCAAGTACCACGACGGCATCCTGGCCGGTATCGAGCGGATCCCGGCCGACCTGCGCGAGCTGTACGCGACCGCGTTCGAGATCGACCCGCAGTGGCTGGTCAGGGCGGCGTCGCGGCGGCAGAAGTGGATCGACCAGGCACAGTCGCTGAATCTCTACATGTCGGCGCCGTCGGGGCGGGCGCTCGACGAGCTGTATCGGTCGGCCTGGCGGCACGGCCTCAAGACGACGTACTACCTGCGTTCCCAGTCGGCCACTCACGTGGAGAAGTCCACTCTGAAGGGCACCGACGGCCGGCTGAACGCCGTACCCGTGACCGTCGCGGCGCCCGCAACGGTGCCGTCGCCGTCGCCCGACCCGCTCGCCGCTCCCCTGCCCGAACCCACCGGAGCTGTCTGCTCCCTCGACGACCCCGACTGCGAGGCCTGCCAGTGACCACGACCGACAACTCCTCCGGCCTCGGCTCGATCTCGGTCGGCGCGGACCGGGTGCACGTCGCCGACAAGGCGATGATCAACGCACGCGCCGACGTCAACCAGTTGCTGCCGCTGAAGTACCGCTGGGCCTGGGAGAAGTATCTTGCCGGGTGCAACAACCACTGGATGCCGACCGAGGTGTCGATGCAGGCGGACATCGCCCTATGGAAGTCGCGGGACGGCCTCACCGACGACGAGCGGCTGATGCTCAAGCGCAACCTCGGCTTCTTCGCAACGGCGGAGTCGCTGGTCGCGAACAACATCGTCCTGGCCGTCTACCGGCAGCTGACCAACCCCGAGTGCCGGCAGTACCTGCTGCGCCAGGCGTTCGAGGAGGCCGTGCACACGCACACCTTCCAGTACATCTGTACGTCGCTCGGCCTGGATGAGGGCGAGTTGTTCAACATGTACCGGGAGGTCCCGTCGATCTCGGACAAGGACGCCTGGGCGCTGAAGTACACCCAGCACCTGGAGGACCCGGACTTCCGGACCGGCACGCCCGAGACCGACACTGCGTTCCTGCGCGACCTGATCGCGTTCTACGTGGTGTTCGAGGGGATGTGGTTCTACACCGGGTTCGCCCAGATCCTGTCCCTCGGCCGGCGGAACAAGATGGTCGGGATCGCCGAGCAGTACCAGTACATCCTGCGCGACGAGTCGATCCACCTGAACTTCGGCATCGACTGCATCAACCAGATCAAGCAGGAGAACCCGCACCTGTGGACGGCTGAGTTCCAGGCCGAGGTGCGGCAGATGCTGACCGAGGCGTGCGAGCTCGAAGTCGCCTACGGGCGGGCGACGATGCCGAACGGCATGCTCGGGTTGACGGCGGAGTTGTGCGAGCAGTACATGCACTTCATCACCGACCGCCGGGCCGAGCAGATCGGCCTCCCCCCGATCTTCGGTGAGAGCCGCAACCCGTTCGGCTGGATGTCGGAGGTGATGGACCTGAAGAAGGAGAAGAACTTCTTCGAGACCCGCGTGATCGAGTACCAGTCGTCGAGCGGACTGAGCTGGGACTGAGTTGGGACTGAGTTGGGCCTGAGTTGGCACTGATGGACAGGTGGCGCGCACTGCCGGTAGGCGGTGCGCGCCATGTCCGCTGACGTTCTCCGCGCAGCGCGGGCGGTACTCGCCGCGGTGACGAGCGACCTGCGGTACGCGCACACGAGCCACCTGCAGGTCGTCGTCCGCGGCTCGGTTGTGGTCGACGAGCACCTTCGCGGGCCGATGGTCTCGGACGTGTTCTCGGTGACCAAGAGTGTGCTGGCGACCGTCCTCGGGGTAGTGGCCGGGCGCGGGTTGCTGCCGGAGTTGGACAGCCCGGTCGGCGACGTACTGCCCGCCCTGCGAGGGCAGCCGCACACCTGGCGTCAGCTGTTGACGATGACTCGCGGCGCTCGGATCGAGGATGTCGACGAGCTCACCGCCATGCCGGGCGGGCAAGTCGCGCGGATCGCGGGAGCGCCGCAGGAGCACGAGCCCGGCACCCGTTTCGGGTACGACGACGGAGCCGCGCATCTGTTGTCGGCCGCGGCGTGCGAATTGCTCGGCGAATCGGTCGCGGACTTCGCATCCCGTGCGCTGTTCGACCCGCTCGGGGTCGCGGGCACGGACTGGCGGTGCGACCCGGACGGTATTCCCTTCGGATACGCGCATCTGTCGATGAGCGCCGACGGCCTGGCCCGCGTCGGCCAGCTCTGGCTGGCGGACGGTGCTTGGGACGGTCGCCAACTGCTGTCACCGGCGTACTTCGAGGAGTTCCGACGACCAGAGTCGACCGGCGGTCCGCCTGAGGGGTTGCCGTACGCCTTCCTCACCTGGATCGACGGCGACGCGCTACTCGCCGGCGGATGGGCGGGACAACATGTCCTTGTGGTGCCGCGTGCCGAGACGGTGATCGTGACCACCGGCTTCCTCAACTTCCGCTTCGGCCCCCCACCCGCGGACGACCTCCCTCCGGACTGGCGACCGGCCGTCGACCTGATCCGAGCACACATCCTGCCGACGCTTTGACACGCAAACCATGGTCACCAGAGGTCCCGGCAACGACAGCCGGGCTACGACGGCGGCGCAACGACAGCCGGGCTACGACGGCGGCGCTACGACAGCCGGGCGTCGACGGCGGCGGGTGAGTAGACCTCGTCGACCACCAGGCGGGCCATGCCTTGCAGCGCGGCCTGGTCGGCCAGCCGGGCAGGCACGACCTTGAGATGACGGGTCGCCCTCGGCAGCGTCAGTTGGTACAGGACCTCGTTGACGCCGGTGATGAAGTCGGTGTCGGCCAGGTCGCCGGCGATCATCAGGACGCCCGGGTTGATGACGCTCACCACGGTCGCGAGCACCTCGCCGACCCGGCGGCCTGCCTCGCGCGCGAGCCGGAGCGCGTCCGGTTGACCGGCCGTCAGCAGCGCGCGAACATCCGCACCGGAACGAGCCGTGACGCCCAGGTCGGTGAGGGCTGCCGCCACGGCCCCACCACTCGCGACCGCGGCGAGACAACCGACCGAACCGCACTGACACCTCGCGTCGCCCGCGTCCCGGACCCGGATATGGCCGATGTCCCCCGCGCCGCCGTCGATCCCCCGAAACACCTCGTTGCCGATCACCACGCCGGCACCGATCCCGGTCGACACCTTGACCAGGACGAACGCCGGGCAGTCGGCGTACCCGGCGGCGTGCTCGCCCAGCGCCATCGCGTTCGCGTCGTTGTCCACCACGACCGGTACGTCGAAAGTCCGGCGCAGATGCTGGATCACCGGGTACTCGTCCCAGCCGGGCATGATCGGCGGCCGGACCACCACACCGGCCTCGAACTCCACCGGACCTGGCACCGACAGGCCGATCCCGGCGACCTCATCGAGCGATCGGCCGGCTTGCTCGAGCAAGGACGTGAACCAGGTCGCCAGAGTGTCAAGCACGGGCACCGGGCCCGCGGCGACCACCAGCTCGCCAGTGGTTTCCTGCAAGACCGTGCCGCCCAAGTCCATCACGGCGGCCCTGGCATGCCGAGTATCGAGATCGGCCGTCAGCACCACCGCGTGGCGCTCGTCGAACTGCAGGACAACGGGTGGCCGCCCACCGGTCGAGGTGGTGGACCCGGCCTCGCGCAACCAGCCACGGCGCACGAGACCGTCCAGCCGCAGTCCGACCGTGGACCGGGACAGACCGGTCAGCTCCTGAAGCTCGCCGCGGGTCCGCGCCCTGCCGGTCCGCACGAGCTCCAGGAGGTGACCCGACGACGTCGTGACGTCAGCTCTTATCTGCCCCACTCGTCAACCCCTCCGTCAGCATCCGCTCCGCCGCATAGAACATCAGCACCACCGGCAGTGTCAGCACGACCGAACCGGCCATCAGCACAGTCTTCGGCACTTCCACCCCGTTCGCGAGCTGCTGCAGCCCGAGCGAGACCGTCCAGCGCGTCGGCTCGGCGGCCAGGAACAGCAACGCGAAGAGGAACTCGTTCCACGCGATCATGAAAACGTACAGGGCAGTGGCCATCACCGACGGCGCGGCCAGCGGCAGCACCACCCGGCCGATGATCGCCAGCCGCGAGCACCCGTCCAGCGCGGCGGCCTCCTCCACGCTCACCGGCACGGTCGTGAAGTAGCTGCGGAGCATGTAGATCGCCACCGGGACGGTCTGCGCGATGTAGACGATCACCAGACCGACCAGGCTGCCCTGCAGCCCGGCCTTCGCGAACATCACGAACAGCGGCACGGCCAACAGGGTCGCCGGGAAGAGGTAGACGCCGAGGAACAGCGCGCTCACCTTGCGACGCCCGGTGAACCGCAACCGGCTGACGGCGTACGCGCCTGGGATCGCGACCAGCAGGGTGAGGATCACCGCGCCGATCGAGACGAGCGCCGAGTTCCGCAGCATGGTCAGGAAGCCCTGGCCGCCGTCCTCGACCGAGGTCAGCACCTGACGGTACGAGTCCGCGATGAATTCGCTGACCGACACCCAGATGCGGCCCGGGTCCAGCAGCAGGTTGTCGATCGGCTTCACCGACAGCAGGACCATGTAGTAGAAGGGGAAGAGCGTCGCCACCACCAGCGCGGCGATCACCACCCACCGCATCACCCCGAAGAACCTCTCCTGGAACGCTGCCCTGCTCACGACTCCTCCTCTTCCGCGCGCCGGCCCCAGAACCGGAAGTACAGCCCGAGCAACACGATCAGTACGACGGCCAGCACGACGGCCTGCGCGGACGCGAGTCCGACATCGAACCGCGCGGTCAGGAACCGGTAGACCCGCACGGCGACCACGTCGGTGCCGGCGCCGCCACCGGTGAGCAGATAGACGTCGTCGAACTTGTTGAACGTCATGATGAATCTCAGCACCGAGAGCAGGGCGATCACCGGCATCAACTGCGGCAGCAGGATGAACCGGAATCGCTGCCACGGTGTCGTCCCGTCCACCACGGCGGCCTCCTCCAGCACCGGCGGAACCGCCTGCAGCCTGGCCAGCAGGAACAGGAACGCGAACGGGAAGTACCGCCACGTCTCGAACCCGATCACGGTGAACAGCGCCATCGGCACGGGTACGCCGAGCACGTCGTACGACCGTTGGGTGAGGAACGCGATCGGGCGGTCCCAGCCGAAGACGTTCACCCCCCAGTGGTTCACCACACCGAGGTCCGGGCTGAGCAGCACCTGCCAGACGAACGCCACCGCGACGACGGGCGCGACGTACGGGAGCAGCATCGCCCCGCGGACCAGCGCGCGACCGGGGAACGGCCGCCGAAGCGCGAGGGCCGCGACCAGACCGATCAGGATCGACCCCAGGGTCGAGCCGATCGTGTAGACCAGCGTGGTCCACAACGACGACCAGAACCCTGGTGAGCTGAACACCCGCTCGAAGTTGCGAAGCGTCCAGTGTCCCCACAGGCCCTGGCTCTGGATGTCGACGAGTCGCACGTTCTGGAACGCCAGCACGACGGTCCACAGGATCGGCAGGACGACGACGACCAGCACGATCAGGAAGGTCGGTGAGACCAGCGCCAGGCCGGTCCGGTTCTCCTGCCGGCGCGCGGTGTTGCGGTTGGCGCGGCGCACCGGCTCGACGGCCGGGGGTCGCTCGGTCACAGTGGTCATCGCCGCCTCATCCCAACGTGTCCTGGATCGCGGTGATGTCGTCGGCCGCCTGTTTGGCGGCTTCGTCGGCGGTCACCTGACCACTCGCCTGCGCACTGATCGCCTTGGGCACCGGCAACTCGCCGAGGGTGGCGCCGACCAGGGTGCCCTGCCCCTCGGTGATCCCCCAGCGCTGCATCCGGCCGAGGCCCGCGCGCAACTCGGCGATCACCGGCGCGGGGTAGATCGCGGCGAGCGGCTTGCGTGCGTCGACGCCGATGTCCGCCTTGTCCCAGGCGAGGTCGAACTTGTCCGGGTCCGCCGCGGTACCCCGCCGGACCGGGAACTTGCCCTCGGCAGCCATCCCGAACCACTGCTCGTAGCCGCCATCTAGCATGTACTCGACGAACTGCTTCGAGGCGTCGGCCTTCGCTGTCTTGGTGACGGTCCAGCCGGTCAGCTCGCCGAACTGCGCGGGCTCCTTGCCGTCCGGGCCCTGCACGGCCGTGACGACGCCGGTGTTGCGGGCCAGCCAGCCCTTGTCGTCCTTGCACTGCTCACAGCTCGGCAGGGCGTCGTCCCGCAGCCCCGCCAGCTCGTCGAGCAGGAACGACGACCAGACGACCATCGCGGACTTCCCGGCGAAGTACGACGCGCGCGTCGAGTCCACCGTCTGGGTGCCGGCGGCGCCGTACTCCGTGGCCAGATCACCGTAGAAGCGGAAGGTGTTCCGGCAGGCCGGGCTGTCGAGCGTGACCTTGCCGTCGGCATCGACCAGCTGGCAGCCGTTGGCCAGGGCGAGATGCTCGAAACTCTGCTGGGTGAACGGGTCGGCCGGATCGGTCGCGACCGAGATCCCCTCGACCTCGCCCTTGTCGAGCGTGCGCGCCGCGGTCTCGATGGCCTGGTACGTCGTCGGCGCGGGCAGACCGGCGGCAGCGAACAGGTCCTTGCGGTAGTAGAGCAGCTGCGTCCAGCCGTCGGACGGCACGGCGAGCTGCTGGTCGCCGTCGCGCGTCAACTCGAGCGCCCGCGGGTTGAAGGTGGACTCTCCGAGGTCGTCCACCGACTGCCCCGCGACGTCCGGGTTGAGCAGCCCATTGCTGGACAGCTGCTGGATCGCGGCCAGGGGGACGGCGCCGATCACGTCCGGCAGCTTGCCGGCGGCCGCGGCCGACATCACCAGCTGGCTGAGCTGCGCCTCGTCGACGCCGACGAGCTTCACCTCGATGCCGGTGTCGGCGGTGAACTTCCTCAGGATCTCGCGGGTGGTCTCGAGCCGGCCGGAGACGTTCTCCAGCGACCAGACGGTGATGCTGCGCTGGTCGCCGGCGGCGGAGTCGTTGCCGCAGGACGTCAGCAGTCCCGCGGAGACCAGCAGGGTGCACGCGATGGCGAGCACTCTGGTCAGACGTGGCATGCGCCCTCCTCGATGGATGGTCACCACGCATAACATCAGGACTTCTGCGTTTTGACAAGACCTAAGTCCAGATGATTTGTTGTTCCTGTCCCGCTCGCCAGCGCCGGAGGTGCCCATGGCCCACGTCGTGCAGTTCTCCGCTCCCCATGTCGCCGAGGTGGTCGACTTCGACCCGCCCCCGCTGCCTCCCGGGCACGTCCGCGTGCGTACGGCGTACTCCGGGATCTCGGCCGGCACCGAGCTGACGGCGTACCGCGGCACGAATCCGTACCTGACACGCACGTGGGATCCGGACGCCCGGCTGTTCCGGGACTCGGCCGCGGGGGTGTCGTTCCCGGTGGTCGGGTGGGGGTACTCCGAGTCGGGTGAGGTGACCGAGGTCGCCGACGACGTCACCGGCTTGGCGGTCGGAGACCAGGTGTGGGGGATCTGGGGTCACCGGAGCGAGGCCGTCGTCCCGGCGGAGAAGTTGGTTGGTCACCAGCTGCCGCCCGGAGTAGACCTCGCCGCAGCCGCGTTCGCGCGGGTCGGCGCGATCGCCTTCAACGCGATCCTCGCCGCCCGGATCACCCTAGGAGACCTGGTGGCCATCTTCGGGCAGGGCGTGATCGGCCTACTCGCCACCCGGCTGGCGACGCTGAGCGGCGCGCAGGTGGTGACGGTGGACGCGGTGCCTTCGCGGCGGGAGCAGTCGCTGTGGTTCGGCGCGGTCGAGTCACTGGCGCCCGGAGCGGTGGCCGAGCGGATCCGCGAGCTGCACGCGCCCGGCGCCGACACCGCGATCGAGCTGTCCGGAGCGTACGCCGCGCTGCAGGAGGGGATCCGGTCGGTCGGTGTCGGCGGCCGAGTCATTGCCTCAGGCTTCTACCAGGGTGCGGGTGACGCACTGCGGCTCGGGGAGGAGTTCCACCACAATCGCGTCGAGCTGGTGAGCTCCCAGATCGGCGGCGTGCCGCCGGAGCTGGCTGGTCGCTGGACGGTCGACCGGTTGCAGAAGACGTTCCTCGGCCTGGTCGGCAGCGGTCAGGTCGACGTGGGGCCACTGATCAGTCATCGCGTGCCGGTGGAGAACGCCGCGGACGCCTATACCCTGCTCGACACGCGTCCCGGTGACGCCCTTCAGGTACTGCTGGAGTTTCGATGAAGATCGCTTGTCAGGAGCAACTGCTTCCCGGTACCACCCTGCAGGAGAAGTGGGACTTCGCCGTCGCCGCGGGGTACGACGCCATCGAGTTGCGCGGTCGTGGAGACTTGGCGTTCCGCGACCGGCTGCCGGAGCTGCGGAAGGCGCTGGCCGACGGAGTGGTGATGCCGACGGTGTGTGTCGACATGCTGCACTTCTTCGGTGCGTTCGATCCGGAGCGGCGGGCGGATGCGCTGGTGCAGATGAAGTCGCAGTTGTCGGTGATCGCGGAGCTCGGCGGGCTGGGTGCGCAGACGCCGGCGTCGTACGGGATGTTCTCGCGCCGGCTCCCGCCGTTCGAGCCGCCGCGGGACGAGTCCGGCGACCGGGAGGTGTTGCTGGACGGGCTTCGTGAGCTCGGCGAGCACGCGGCCGCCGAAGGCGTGGAGCTGTTCCTCGAGCCGCTGAACCGGTACGAGGACCACATGGTCAACCGGCTCGCGCAGGCGGCCGAGCTGATCGACGCGGTCGGGCTGGACTCGGTGCGGATCGGCATCGACAGCTACCACATGAACATCGAGGAGGCCGACCCGGCCGCGGCGATCCTGACCGCGGCGCCGTACATCGGGCATGTCCAGCTGAGTGACTCGAACCGGCTGGAACCAGGGGCCGGGCATCTCGACTGGGCCGCGTTCCTGGGAGCGCTCGACGCGATCGGGTACGACCGCTACCTGGCGGTCGAGTGCCGGCTGAGTGGGGATCCGGTCGAGGCGGTTCGGTCGATCCCGGCCGCGGTCAGGCGGTACGGGTGATCCGGCCGGCGGCGGCGCGGGTTCTCTTCGGGAACTGGACCGGCCACTCGACCGTGCCGTCGCGTTCGCTCTATCCGCATCAATGGAGCTGGGACTCGGCGTTCATCGCGATCGGGCTGCGGCATCTGTCGCCCCGGCGGGCCCAGGTCGAGCTCGAGTCGTTGCTCGGGTCGCAATGGGCGGACGGCCGGATCCCGCACATCAGCTTCTCCCCCAGCGTTCCGCGGGACGCGTACTTCCCGGGTCCCGACTTCTGGCGTGCGGAGACGCAAGCCGGGGTCGAGACCTCAGGGATCGTGCAGCCGCCGGTGCATGCGCTCGCCGCCTGGCTCACTCACCAGGCCGACGAGGACGAGTCGGTCCGGCGAAGCTTCCTCCAACGCGTCTATCCGAGACTCGCCGCCTGGCACACCTATCTGCGGGAACGCCGAGACCTCGCCGGGCGTGGGCTGGTGGCGATCGTGCACCCGTGGGAGTCCGGGATGGACAACAGTCCCGCATGGGACGAGGCCCTCGCCCGGGTGGAGCCCGCGCCACTCGATTCGTTCGTCCGCCGGGACACCGATCACGCGAGCGACGACGACCGCCCGACGGACCTCGACTACGGACGCTACGTGCAGTTGGCCGCGACGTACCGGGATCACGGGTACGACGATGCGCGGACGCCGTTCGCGTTCGCCGTCGAGGATCCCTGCTTCAACGCGCTGCTGATCGCCTCGGAGCACGCGTTGGCCACGGTCGCCGAGGAGTTGGCGCTCGATCCGGCGCCCCACCTGACGGCTGCGGCCGACCTCACTCACGCCCTCGGACAGCTCTTTGCTGACGGCAACTTCCACGCCCGCGACCTCCGAACCGATGCAGACAGCGGTGTGGGCGTCGGGCGGCTGATCTCTGCCGATACCGTCGCGGGTCTCGTCCCGCTGGTCGTGCCGGATCTTCCGCAGGCCGACGAACTACTGGTCACCGCGCGCGGGCCCAAGTTCCGGTTGGGCGAGGCGCGGATGGTGCCCAGCTACGATCTGACCGGGCCCGAGTTCGAGCCCGGGCGGTACTGGCGCGGCCCGAGTTGGTTCAACACCGCCTGGCTGGTGCACCGCGGTCTCGTTCAGCTCGGCGAGGACGAGCTGGCCGAGGCGATCCGTGCCGAGGTGCTCGAGCTCGCGGCCACGACTCAGTTCGCCGAGTACGTCGAGCCGTTCAGCGGCGCGGCGCACGGCGCACGCGACTTCTCCTGGACCGCGGCCCTGGCCCTCGACCTCGAGACGACGGGCTGACGGACCACGACACGCTGACCGTGGTCGCGGGCCGCACCTGCTCGCGCACCGACGACAGGTCAGCGGTAGTCGACCTCGAGGACGCCGATGATCTTCTCCAGCCGGGCGGCGACCCGGCCGGCGTCGAAGCCGTCGCCCTCGACGGTGATGCTCAGCGTGCAGTCGTCGAGGGACAGCGACAACTCGCGGACGTCGTACGGGTTGAGGAGTACGGCGATCCGCGCGAGCAGGCCGCCGGTCTCCACCACGCGTGCGGTGAACTCGGTGACGGTGCGTTCGACAGCGACCAGGCTCACCGGGCCACCTCCAGCCGGCTCGCGTTGTCGTCGTGGGTGGCGTTGTGGCGGAGGAGGCCGTAGGTGACGCCGTCGACGAGGGCCTCCCAGGAGGCTTCGACGATGTTGTGGCCGACCCCGACGGTTACCCAGGAGCCCTCGCCGTCCGCGGTCTCGATGAGCACTCTGATCACCGCGTCCGTGCCGTGCCCCTGGTCGAGGATGCGGACCTTGTAGTCCACCAGCTCGAACTTGGTCACCACCGGGTGCGCGCGCTCGATCGCGGTCCGGAGCGCGTGGTCGAGCGCGTTCACCGGGCCGTTGCCCTCGCCGGTGACGATCTCCCGCTCACCCGCTGCCACCAGCTTCACCGTCGACTCCGAGACCGCCTCGCCGTCGGCGCGCGATTCGGTGATCACCCGCCAGGACTCCACGTCGAAGAAGCTCGCCCGCCGGCCGGTGACCTCCTCGGTCAGCAGCAGCTCGAACGACGCGTCCGCGGCCTCGAAGGTGTAGCCGCGGGCCTCCATCTCCTTGACGCGGTCGGTCACCCGGCTGACCAGCTCGCGGTCGCTGCCGAGGTCGAACCCGAGCTCGCGGCCCTTCAGCTCGACGCTCGCGCGGCCTGCCATCTCGGAGACCAGCATCCGCATGTCGTTGCCCACCAGGGCGGGATCCGTGTGCTGGTAGAGATCCGGATCCACCTTGATGGCGCTGGCGTGCAGCCCGGCCTTGTGGGCGAAGGCGGACACGCCGACGTACGGCTGCCGGGTCGACGGCGGCACGTTCGTCACTTCGGCGATCGCGTGCGCGATCCGGAACGACTCGGCGAGCCGGCCGGGCGGCAGCAGCTGCATCGACCGCTTCAGCTCAAGGTTGGCGACGATCGCGAGCAGGTCGGCGTTGCCGGTGCGTTCGCCGTACCCGTTGATGGTGCCCTGGACGTGAGTGACACCGGCCTCGACGGCGGCGATCGAGTTCGCCACCGCGCAGCCGGCGTCGTTGTGGCAGTGGATGCCGAGACGCGCGCCGGTGGATTCGAGGACGTCGCGGACGATGTCCTGCAGCTCCCGCGGCAGCGTCCCGCCGTTGGTGTCGCACAGCGCGACCACGTCGGCGCCCGCCTCGGCGGCGACCCGGACGACCTCCAGCGCGTAGGCACGGTTCGCGCGGTAGCCGTCGAAGAAGTGCTCGGTGTCGAGGAACACCCGCCGGCCGTGCTCGCGCAGGTGCCGGACCGTGTCCGTGATCATCCGGAGGTTCTCGTCGAGGGTCGTCCGCAGCGCGCGTTCGACGTGCGCATCGTGGCTCTTGGCAACGAGGGTGACGACGGCGGCGCCGGACTCGCGCAGCGCGGCGACCTGCTGGTCGTCGGCAGCGGCGGTCTCCGGTTTGCAGGTCGCGCCGAAAGCCGCGAACGTCGCGTTCCGCAGGTGCAGCTCCGTCCGGGCCCGCTCGAAGAACTCGGTGTCCTTCGGCACCGCGCCGGGCCAGCCGCCCTCGATGAAGCCGACCCCCAGGTCGTCCAGGTGCTGCGCGATGGCGATCTTGTCGGCCACGGACAGCGCCAGCCCCTCCTGCTGCGCGCCGTCGCGCAGAGTCGTGTCGTACACGTGGAACTCGTCCGAGATGCTCATTGGTCGACCTTCCGCAGGGGCTGGGCGAACGTGCCGGGCAAACAAAAAACCTCCCGCAAGGTGCGAGAGGTCTGCGCGCTCAGGTACTGCCGGCTGAGCGCGCCTAGGAAATAATGACCCGGTGGTTCTTCATGACAATCCGGAGTCTGCCACAACATGTCCACGGGGTGGCGAGAACGTCTCGAATCACGAACATTCAGTACTGCGGAGTACCGCAGAGTTCAGGTCCTACGCGGTGAGCGACCAGCCCGGGTCGTCCCAGGCGGTGTAGAAGTCCTCGCGGGTGAGCGGGCGCAGGCCCCACTCCGCCCGGTCCAGCGACTGGTCGGTGAGCATGCCCTCGTCGTCTTCGAGACGCTGCCACCAGTACCGCGTGAGCGTGCCGTCCTCGGCCGCGCCGAGCTGGCGGACCACGACCCACTCCCGCTCGTGCCAGACCGCCTCGTACAGCCGGTCGGTGCCGTCGTCGCCGGCCAGCGCGCCGTACGTCCGCGGCGCCGTACCGCGGTCGAGATCCCGGATCAGCTCGACGGTGGAGCGCATCGCCGCCGCCGTCTCGGGCGACCAGCCGCGCCGCTCGGCGAGCTCCGCGTAGTAGGCCTCGACGTCGTCCGGGAAGCTGCTCATGGGCCCCGACCCTATCGAAACCGGCCGCTGCGCAGCGACCGTCGGTCCACAGCGCAGACCTGAAAAGATGCTGTGAAAACACCGTCCCCGCTCTCCGGGCGGGACACCCGACCACCTGAAAGGAATCTCCGTGAGTGACGAGGCGCGTCGCGATGCCTTCGAGGACGACGTCCGTACGGCGCTCTTCCGCCCCGGCGGCGAGCTCAAGCGGCTGCAGTTCCGGCTGATGGGGTTCACGACCGGGATGGCGCTGCTCGTGGTGCTCGCGCCCACCTGGCTGAACACGCGATCCGAGAACGGCCGGATGATCCGGATCTACAGCGGGATGAGCCTGATCGGGCTGACACCTGGCTCGGAGTCGCCGATGGGTGCTCTGGGCACCGTTCTGTTCCTCACCTACCTCTTGCTGGCCGTGGTCCTGCTGGCCGTTCCACCGGAGCTGGTGGTCGCCCTGATCGTCGGCATCGCGGGGGCGGCGGTCACCTTGGCCATCGTGGTCAACCAGCCGGAGGACAGCAGCGGACGGACCGCCGACTGGACCGGCGCGCCGGCGGTCGCGCTCGGCCTGTGGATGGCAGCGGTCATCCTCGCCGGCGTCGCCCACAACACCACCCGCGAGTAACCCCGCGCGATCCGCCCGGGCCGACGCAAAACAGTCCGCCGCCCGGGCCGACGCAAAACAGTCCGCCGCCCGAGGCCGACGTACGACGACCCGCTCCGCGGTTCGGAGCGGGTCGTCGGGGGTCGGGGGTCAGCAGACCTTCGTCATCCAGCCGTGCGGGTCGGCGGCGCGGCCGTACTGGACGTCGAGCAGGGCACTGCGGACAGCGGCGGTCACCGGACCACCGTTGCCGTCGGCCACCTGCACCTCGCCGTCCTTCCACTTCAGCGACGCCACCGGCGTGATCACCGCGGCGGTCCCGCAGGCGAACACCTCGCGGATCCGGCCGGAGGCGGCGCCGTCGCGCCACTCGTCGATCGCGATCTTCCGCTCGGTGACGTGGTAGCCGAGGTCGGTGACCAGCTTGAGGATCGAGTCCCGGGTGACGCCCTCGAGGATCGTCCCGGACAGCTCCGGGGTGACCACCGAGTTGTCGTCGAGGACGAAGTACAGGTTCATCCCGCCGAGCTCCTCGACCCAGGTCTTCTCGACCGCGTCGAGGAAGGCGACCTGGTCGCAGCCGTGCTCGATGGCCTCGGCCTGGGCGAGCAGTGAGGACGCGTAGTTGCCACCCGTCTTCGCCGCGCCGGTACCACCGGGGGCGGCCCGGGTGTACTCCTCGCTCAGCCAGATCCGGACCGGCTTCACGCCGTTCGCGAAGTAGGAACCGGCCGGCGAGGCAATCGCGCAGTACGTGACCTGGGCCGACGGGCGGACGCCGAGGAATGGGTCCGAGCCGAACATGAACGGGCGCAGGTAGAGCGACGTCTCACCGCCGCCGGGCACCCAGGCCTTGTCGAGCTCGACCAGCTTGTGCAGCGAGTCCAGGAAGGCCGCCTCGGGCAGCTCCGGGAGCGCGAGCCGGCGCGCGGACTTCGCGAACCGGGCCGCGTTGGCCTCGGGGCGGAACAGGTGGATCGAGTCGTCGGGATGCCGGTAGGCCTTCATCCCCTCGAAGATCGTCTGGGCGTAGTGGAACACCGCGGTGGCCGGAGACAGCTCCAGCGGCCCGAAGGCGGTGATCTTCGCGTCGTGCCAGCCGTTCTCCTTGTCCCAGGTGGCGATCGCCAGGTGGTCGGAGAAGTGCTGCCCGAATCCCGGGTTCGCCAGGATCGCGGCGCGCTGGTCGTCGCTGGCCGGTTGGGTGTTTGGCTCAACGGTGAACTGCAGATCGGCGCTCATAGCCGCACCGTACCTCTCGCCTCAGTGGTCATGCGAGCCTCAGCCTGCTGCGCGCTTGGTGATCGCGTCGCCGATCTCCGCCGTGGTCCGGGCGGCGCCGGTGCGCTCCTCGATGTCGGCGGTGACCGCGGCCTCGATCGCGGCCGCGGCCTCGGTCAGGCCGAGGTGGTCGCACAGCAGCGCGGCCGACAGGATCGCCGCCGTCGGGTCCGCCTTCTGCTGGCCGGCGATGTCCGGGGCGGAGCCGTGCACCGGCTCGAACATGCTCGGGGCGGTCCGGTCCGGGTTGATGTTGGCGCTCGCCGCCAGCCCGATCCCACCGCTGATCGCGGCCGCGAGGTCGGTGATGATGTCGCCGAACAGGTTGTCGGTGACGATCACGTCGAACCGGGCCGGGTCGGTGACCAGGAAGATGGTCGCCGCGTCCACGTGCAGGTAGTCGACGGTGATCTCCGGGAAGTCCGCGGCCACCGCGTCGACGGTCCGCTTCCACAGGTGGCCGGCGTGCACGAGCACATTGTTCTTGTGCACCAGCGTGAGCTTCTTGCGCGGCCGCGCCTGGGCCCGGGCGAACGCGTCCCGGACGACCCGCTCGACGCCGTACGCCGTGTTGACCGACACCTCGGTGGCGATCTCGGCCGGCGTCCCGACGCGGAGGGCGCCGCCGTTACCGACGTACGGGCCCTCGGTGCCCTCGCGGACGACGACGAAGTCGACCTCGCCCGGATCCGCCAGCGGGGACCCGACGGACGGGTAGATTTTCGACGGCCGCAGGTTGACGTAGTGGTCCAGGGTGAACCGGAGCTTCAGCAGCAGACCGCGCTCGAGCGTGCCGGACGGCACCGTCGGGTCGCCGATCGCGCCGAGCAGGATGGCGTCGTGGCCGCGAATGCTCTCCAGCTCCGCGTCCGGCAGCGTCTCCCCGGTCGCGTGCCAGCGCCGGGCGCCGAGGTCGTACTCCGTCCGCTCGAACGTCACGCCGTGCTGCCCGGCGACCGCGTCGAGCACCTTCAGCGCCTCGGTGGTCACCTCGGGGCCGATCCCGTCACCGGGGACGACGGCCAAGCGGAAGGTCTTCTGAGCGCTCACTTCTTGGGTTCTCCCCCGTTGTAGAGGCGGTTGATGGCTTCCTGCGCCGCCCTGGCCTCGGGCGCGGTGCCGGCGCTGCGGCGGACCGGGCGGCGGCGCCGGGCCGCCTTCCGTTCACGGGCGTCGATCGCGGGCCAGTCGGCTGGGTACATGTCATACATGCTGCACTCCGGAGGGTCGCGTCAACCGCCGGGGCGAACCGACGGCTGCGGGCGGCATGATGCGGCCGAATTTACTCTGACGTCCGACTAAATCGCCACTATGCGGGCAGCATGTCCCGGAATGTGAGATGCCGGTGCGATGACTGGACCGATGCTGTGCGAGTCTCAGCCGGTGAGTGCTCCTCCAGAACTGCCGCCGCTGGTGTCGGCGGCCCTCAGCCTCTCCGGCCGGCGCGGCTTCGTCAGCTCGACCCGCAACGAGACCGGCCGGCTGCTCGCCAGCCTGGCGGCGTCGAAGACCGGGATCGTCGGCGAGCTCGGCACCGGCTGCGGCGTCGGCTCGGCCTGGTTGCGCAGCGGCGCGACCGAGCAGACGAATATCGTCACTGCGGAGTCCGACCCGCAGCTGGCGCAGGCGGTGGCGGAGCTGTTCGCCGACGACGAGCGGATCGAGGTCGTCTCGGCCGACTGGACCGCGCTGATCGAGCGCGGACCGTTCTCACTGCTGTTCGTGGACGCGCGCGAGGCGAAGATCTCGGCCCGCGACATCATCGCCGACGTGGTCGAGCCCGGCGGCTTCGTGGTGCTGGACGACTTCACGCCGTCGGCCGTCTGGCCGCCGATGTACGAGGGCCGGGTCGACACGCTGCGCCAGGAATGGCTGATGGACAAGCGCTTCACCACCGTCGAGGTGATGGTCGCCCCCGACGCCGCCGTCCTGCTGGCCACCCGCCGCTGAGCCCACACAGGCGGCGGGCCCGAGTCATTGGACTCGGGCCCTGATCGGCCGCCATGCGCCTGCGGGCGGCTGACTGCCTCCTAGTAAAGCAGTCGTTGTTTTGAATCAGGCGTCCAGGTCCACCGCGCGGGCGGTGTCGGCCTGGACCGCGGTCGCGATGTCGTCCAGGACCGCGGTGGGGATCGCGGAGTCGACGGCGAGCGCGACCAGCGCCTTGCCGCCCTTGCGGTCCCGGCTGACCTGCATGCCGGCGATGTTCACGTCCGCGTCGCCGAGGATCCGGCCGATCTGGCCGACGATGCCCGGCCGGTCCTCGTAGGTGAGGAACGCCAGGTGCGCCGACAGCTCGACCTCGACGTCGAACCCGTCGACCTCGACCAGCCGCTCCGACTGCCGTACGCCGACCAGCGTGCCACTGACCGACACCTGCGCACCGTCGGCGAGCGTGCCGCGCAGCGTGATCAGGTTGCGGTGCTCGGGGCTGTCGTGGTCGGTGACGAGGCGGACCTCGAGACCACGCTCGGCCGCCAGCAGCGGCGCGTTCACGTACGAGACGTTGTCCTCGACCACGTCCGCGAACACCCCCTTGAGGGCGGCGAGCTCCAGCACCTTCACGTCGTACTGCGTGATCTCGCCGCGGACCTCGACGTCGAGCTGCTGCGCGACGCCGCCGGCCAGCGCGGTGAAGATGCGGCCGAGGTTCTCGGTGAGCGCGATGCCCGGCCGGACGTCCTCGGCGATCACCCCGCCCTGGACGTTGACCGCGTCCGGCACGAGTTCACCGGACAGTGCGAGTCGGACCGACTTGGCGACCGCGATCCCGGCCTTCTCCTGCGCCTCGTCGGTCGAGGCACCCAGGTGCGGGGTGGCGACGACGTTCTCGAACTCGAACAGCGGCGAGTCCGTGCACGGCTCGGTCGCGAACACGTCCAGGCCGGCGGCGGCCACCCGGCCCTCCTTCAGGGCGGAGTACAGCGCCTGCTCGTCGACGATCCCGCCGCGGGCGGCGTTCACGACGATGACCTCGGGCTTGACCTTGTGCAGCTCCTCGTCGCCGATCAGGCCGATCGTCTCCGGGGTCTTCGGCAGGTGCACCGAGATGAAGTCGCTGACCGAGAGCAGCTCGTCGAGGGTCGCGAGCCGGACCCCCATCTGCGCGGCCCGGCCGGCCTGCACGTACGGGTCGTAGGCGATCACGTTCATGCCGAAGGCGGCCAGCCGCTGCGCGACCAGGACACCGATCTTGCCCAGGCCGACGATGCCGACGGTCTTCTCGAACAGCTCGACCCCGGAGTACTTGCTGCGCTTCCACTCACCGTTCTTCAGCGACTGGTCGGCGGCCGGGACCCGGCGGGCGGCGGCCAGCAGCAGCGCGACCGCGAGCTCGGCGGCGCTGACGATGTTGGAGGTCGGCGCGTTGACCACCATCACGCCCGCTTGGGTGGCGGCCTTCACGTCCACGTTGTCGAGGCCGACGCCGGCCCGGGCGACGACCTTCAGCCGCTTGGCCGCGGCCAGCGCCTCGGCGTCCACCTTGGTGGCGCTGCGGATCAGGATCGCGTCGACGTCGGCGATGGCGGGGATCAGTTCGGCGCGGTCGGCGCCGTTCGCGTGCCGGATCTCGAAATCGGGGCCGAGCGCCTCGACGGTGGCCGGGCTGAGCTCTTCGGCGATCAGGACGACGGGCCTGGTTGCGTCAGTCATGGGAGAAGTCTCCTGCAGAAGCGGTAGGGGCTCGAAAGTCAGAGCACCGCGCTGTGCCCGCTGTCACCGATAGTACCCTGTCCCCGGTAACGCCCGCCTGCGGACCAGGATCCGGAAGCTCCGGTCAGTCGCTGTCGCAGCTGCGGACCGGGCTCATCTCCGTGGAGCCGTCCATGCGCAGCTGGCCCTTCTCGCGGACCAGGACGTAGCGCAGATCGAGCAGGTTGCAGGCATGGCCGGCGGCGCCGCTGGCGTTCGGCGAGAACAGGACGGCGAACATCATCCGCACGTTGACACCGCCGGACGGCGTCGGACTGACCTCGGTGATCCGGGAGTTGAAGAAGTACGACGTCTGGTGGTTGTCGCGGTCCCGCTCGAGCGGCAGCCGCCGGCCGAGGCTCTGGGAGTAGACCGGCCGGAGTGCCTCGAAATCGTGCCGGTTCTCCAGGGTCAGGTAGGTGCCGAGCTGCTTCTGGGCCTCGAGCGCGAGCGGGGTGCTCGCAACCAGCAACTCCGGGAGCACCGCGGTCTGCGGCCCCCGGGAACGCTTGCACGTGCCGCCCGGCTCGGCGGTCAGGCCGGTGGCTTTCGGCCCCACGTACTGCTGCAGCCGGTCCAGCGGCACGATCGTGCTGGTCGCGACCGTGTCGCCGGTGACGAGACCGACCACCTGCCCGGACTTGTCGACGACCGGGCCGCCCAGCTTGGACTGGCTCATCACGGAGCTGAGGGCCTGCTGCCGCTCCGCCGTACCGACCGAACGGGACGTCAGGTCGCCGGCCGCGGTGTAGCCGATCAGGGCGCGCTCTGCCTTCGGGTCGGCGGTGCCCGCGGCGAGCGGCACCGGTTCGTTGTCGAGCCGGCCGATCATCCGCAGTACGGCGACGCCGTCCGCGCTGCTGCCGAGCTGGTTCGCCGTGCGGACCCGCCCGTCGCCGGTGACGATCGCGATCGACAGCGGCTGCCTGAGTGCGGACGCGGCGGTCAGGATCAGGCCGTCACCGATCAGTACGCCGCTCGCCTGCCCGGTGCCCTCGCACGTCGTGGCGACGACGTGGACGACGCCGGGCGTGACCGAGTCGAGGACCTTCTCGGTGTCGATCTGGAGGCTCTGCGCGCGGACGTACCAGCCGGCGCTCGCGCCCGCGGCGAGGATCAGCAGCACGACGACGAACCCGGCCAGGAACCGGCCGAACTTCCACGGCCGGCGGGGCGGCGGCTGCGGCGTACTGGTCTGGAGCTGGGTGAGCGTGGCGGCGCCCGCGGGGACGCGCCGAGGCGGCCGCGGCAGCGCTCTGCCGTCCTCCACCACCCGTCACCTCCCCCGCCACCTGCATCGGATCCGTCACTGATTGTGCCAAATCTGCGGCCGACGACCGGGACCTGGGACACGAAACCGGGGCCTTGGACAGGAAATAACCTGTCCAAGGCCCCGGCCGGGTGTTCAAACCCCCTGTGGTCGGCGGGCTAGCGGGCGGCGGTGCCCTCGACGTAGTCCTCGTCGTGGGACTTGACCCACGCCATCAGGCCGCGCAGTTCCTTGCCGACGGCCTCGATCGGGTGCGACTCGCTCTGCTTGCGGAACTCGGCGAACTCCGGCGCGCCGGCGTCCTGGTCGGCGATGAAGCGGGCGGCGAAGGTGCCGTCGGTGATGTCGCCGAGGACCTCCTTCATCCGGGCCTTCACCGACGCGTCGATGATCCGCGGGCCGGACACGTAGTCGCCGTACTCGGCGGTGTCGGAGACCGACCAGCGCTGCTTGGCGATGCCGCCTTCGTAGATCAGGTCGACGATCAGCTTGAGCTCGTGCAGGCACTCGAAGTACGCGACCTCCGGCTGGTAGCCCGCCTCGGTCAGCGTCTCGAAGCCGGCCTGGATCAGCGCCGACACGCCACCGCAGAGGACGGCCTGCTCACCGAACAGGTCGGTCTCGGTCTCCTCGGTGAAGGTGGTCTTGATGCCGCCGGCCCGCAGCCCGCCGATGCCCTTGGCGTACGAGAGCGCCAGGTCCCACGCCTTGCCGCTGGCGTCCTGCTCGACCGCGACCAGCACGGGTACGCCGCGGCCCTCGGAGTACTCGCGGCGGACCAGGTGGCCCGGACCCTTCGGGGCGACCATGAACACGTCCACGCCGGCCGGCGGCTTGATGTAGCCGAACCGGATGTTGAAGCCGTGGCCGAACACGAGCGCGTCGCCGTCGACCAGGTTCGGCTCGATCGCCTCGGCGTACAGCTTGCGCTGGGCCGGGTCCGGCGCGAGGACGACGATCACGTCGGCCTCCTCGCAGGCCTCGGCCGGGGTGAGCACCCGCAGCCCCTGCGCCTCGGCCTTGGCCCGGCTCTTCGATCCCTCGGGCAGACCGACGCGGACGTCGACCCCGGAGTCACGCAGCGACAGCGCGTGGGCGTGGCCCTGGCTGCCGTAGCCGAGCACGGCCACGTGCCGGCCCTGGATCACCGACAGGTCGGCGTTGTCGTCGTAGAACATTTCAGCTGCCACTTGGGCTCTTCTCCTCTGTGATGGTTCGGGGTACGGCGGTCAGCCCTGACGGGCCGGGGCCACGGGCCGGCCCGGCGGCGGGGTGGGCACCGGGTGCGGTCGTTCGGCGGGTTGCGCCTGGACGTTGGGGGTGCCGGACGCGATGTGCGGCGGCGGCACCGGAACCGGGCGCAGCGTGCGGTCGGAGATGGAGCGGCTGCCGCGGCCGATCGCCACCATGCCGGACTGCACCAGCTCGCGGACGCCAAAGGGTTCCAGCACGCGGAGCATGGCCTCGAGCTTCTCGGGATTGCCGGTCGCCTCGATCGTGATCGCGTCCGGAGCGACGTCCACCACCTTCGCGCGGAACAGCTGGACGGTCTCCAGCACCTGTCCCCTGGTCAGGGTGTCGGCCTTGACCTTCACCAGCAACAGCTCGCGCTGCACCGTCTGGCTGGGCTCGAGCTCGACGATCTTGATCACGTTCACCAGCTTGTTCAGCTGCTTGGTGATCTGCTCCAGCGGCTGCTCGTCGACGCTGACCGCGATCGTCATCCGGGACACCTCGGGGTGCTCGGTCGGGCCGACCGCGAGCGAGTCGATGTTGAACCCGCGCCGGGAGATGAGTGCGGCCACCCGGGCCAGCACACCGTGCTTGTTCTCGACCAGGATGCTCAACGTGTGCTTGGACATCACAGCTCCTCGCTGTCCCAGTTCGGCGCCATGTCGCGGGCGATCTGGATGTCGTCGTTGCTGGTGCCGGCCGCGACCATCGGCCAGACCATCGCGTCGCGGTGCACGACGAAATCGACCACCACGGGCGCGTCGGTGACCGCCATCGCCTTCTCGATGGTGGCGTCGACGGAGTCCTTGTCCGAGCAGCGCAGGCCGACGCCGCCCATCGCCTCGGCCAGCTTGGCGAAGTCCGGGATCCGGGCGGAGTGCAGGTCGGTGTTGGAGTAGCGCTGGTCGTAGAACAGCGTCTGCCACTGCCGGACCATGCCCAGCGACTGGTTGTTGATCACGGCAACCTTGATCGGGATGCCCTCGAGCGCGCAGGTGACGAGCTCCTGGTTGGTCATCTGGAAGCAGCCGTCGCCGTCGATCGCCCACACGGTCCGGTCCGGCCGGGCGACCTTGGCTCCCATCGCGGCCGGAACGGCGTACCCCATGGTGCCGAGTCCGCCGGAGTTCAGCCAGTGACCGGGCTTCTCGAAGGGCAGGTAGTGCGCGGCCCACATCTGGTGCTGGCCGACGCCCGCGGTGTAGACGGCGTCCGGGCCGGCGATCTTGCCGATCCGCTCGATCACGTACTGCGGGGACAGCGTGCCGTCGTCCGGTTCGTCGTACGCGACCGGGTACTTCGCCCGGACGGACTCGAGCAGGCCGCGCCAGGCGTCGTACGACGGGGTGCGGCCGGTGTTCGCGATCTCGGTCCGGAGCGCGGCGATCAGGTCGGCGATGACCTCCTTGCAGTCGCCGACGATCGGCACGTCCGCGGCCCGGTTCTTGCCGATCTCGGCCGGGTCGATGTCGGCGTGGATCACCTTCGCCTCGGGGGCGAACGAGTCGAGCTTGCCGGTCACCCGGTCGTCGAACCGCGCGCCCAGGCAGACCAGCAGGTCGGAGCGCTGGAGGGCGCCGACCGCGGATACCGAGCCGTGCATGCCGGGCATGCCGAAGTGCAGCTCGTGGGTGTCCGGCAGCGCGCCGCGGGCCATCAGCGTGGTGACCACCGGGATGCCGAGGAGCTCGGCGAGCTCCTTCAGCTCGGCGTGTGCCTTGGCCCGGATCACGCCCCCGCCGACGTACAGCACCGGCTTCTCGGCGGCCGCGATCAGCCGGGCCGCCTCACGCACCTGCTTCGGGTGCGGGCGGGTCACCGGCCGGTAGCCGGGCAGCGAGAGCTCGGTCGGCCACTGGAAGTCGACCTTCGCCTGCATCGCGTCCTTGGTCACGTCGACCAGGACCGGGCCGGGCCGGCCGGTGGCGGCGATGTGGAAGGCCTCGGCGACCGTGGTGGCGATGTCGTTCGGGTCGTTGACCAGGAAGTTGTGCTTGGTGATCGGCATCGTGATGCCGCGGATGTCGGCCTCCTGGAAGGCGTCCGTGCCGATCGCGGCGCTGGCGACCTGGCCGGTGATCGCGACCAGCGGCACCGAGTCCATGTACGCGTCGGCGATCGGCGTCACCAGGTTGGTCGCACCGGGGCCGGAGGTCGCCATGCAGACGCCGACCTTGCCGGACGCCGAGGCGTACCCCTGGGCGGCGTGGCCGGCGCCCTGCTCGTGACGTACCAGGATGTGGCGGATCTGGGTCGAGTCGAGCATCGGGTCGTACGCCGGGAGGATCGCGCCACCCGGGATGCCGAAGACGGTGTCCACCCCGGCATGTTCCAGTGCGCGGATCAGAGCCTGTGCCCCGGTCAGCTGCTCACTCATGAGTGCCTTCCTTGTCCTGTCACGTGATGCCCATTGGCCGATACTGCGTCTGCGACCGATCCATCCTCGCTCGTGGTTGCCGCCGCTGCTCCTCCGGGTCGCGGATAGTCGCATTGGCAACAAAAAACCCCTTCCGCCGGGTTGGCTGAAGGGGCGCGCTCGACTCTGTGGTCGCGTCAGTCGGCGCGCCGCACAAGTACGAGGAGAATCGATCGCATGTAGGCAACATTCGCCGACAGCCCGCGACCGGGTCAAGTTCGGCGCCGGAGTGTCCCATGATCTGAGATGAGTGTCTTTAGATGCAGACCGCTCCCTCGGACGCCGAACGGACCAGGCGGGTGTACTTGCCGAGCACGCCCTTGGTGATGTTCGGCGCCTTCGGGGCCCAGCCCTGGCGGCGGTTGGCCAGCTCCTCGGCGCCGACGTGCAGGTCGAGGGTGCGGTTCTTCACGTCGAGTGTGATCCGGTCGCCGTCGCGGACGAACGCGATCGGGCCGCCATCCACGGCCTCCGGCGCGACGTGGCCGACGCAGAGTCCCGTCGTACCGCCGGAGAAGCGGCCGTCGGTGAGCAGCAGGACGTCCTTGCCCAGGCCGGCGCCTTTGATCGCGCCGGTGACCGCGAGCATCTCGCGCATCCCCGGGCCGCCCTTCGGCCCCTCGTACCGGATCACCACCACGTCGCCGGGGACCAGCGTGGCGATCGCGTCCATCGCGCCGCGCTCGCCGTCGAACACCCGGGCGGTGCCCTCGAACACGTCGGAGTCGAAGCCGGCGCTCTTCACCACCGCGCCTTCGGGCGCGAGCGAGCCGTGCAGGATGGTGATCCCGCCGGTGCCGTGGATCGGCTTGTCGAGCGCGCGGATGATCACCCCGTCGACGTCCGGCGGAGCGATGTCGGCGAGGTTCTCGGCCATCGTCTTGCCGGTCACGGTCAGGCAGTCGCCGTGCAGCAGACCGGCGTCCAGCAGCGCCCGCATGACCACCGGGATCCCGCCGACGCGGTCGACGTCCGTCATCACGTAGCGGCCGAACGGCTTGAGGTCGCCCAAATGCGGCACGCGGTCACCGATCCGGTTGAAGTCGTCCAGGGTCAGCTCGACCTCGGCCTCGCGCGCGATCGCGAGCAGGTGGAGTACGGCGTTCGTCGAGCCGCCGAGCGCCATCACCACGGCGATCGCGTTCTCGAAGGCCTCCTTGGTGAGGATCTGCCGGGCGGTGATCCCCTTCCGCAACAGGCCGACGGCGGCCTCGCCGGACTTGCGGGCGTAGCCGTCGCGGCGCCGGTCCACCGCGGGCGGAGCGGCCGAACCGGGCAGCGACATCCCGAGCGCCTCCGCGGACGCGGCCATCGTGTTCGCGGTGTACATCCCGCCGCAGGCACCCTCGCCCGGGCAGATCGCACGCTCGACAGCGTCGACCTCGTCCTGGGTGATCAGGCCGCGGACGCAGGCGCCGACCGCCTCGAAGGCGTCGATGATCGTGACGTCCTTGTCGCCGAGCTTGCCCGGCATGATCGAGCCGGCGTACAGGAAGACGCTCGCCAGGTCGAGGCGAGCGGCGGCCATCAGCATCCCGGGCAGCGACTTGTCACAGCCGGCCAGCAGGACCGAGCCGTCGAGGCGCTCGGCCTCCATCACCGTCTCGACCGAGTCGGCGATGATCTCCCGGCTGACCAGCGAGTAGTGCATGCCGACGTGTCCCATCGAGATGCCGTCGGACACGCTGATCGTGCCGAACTCCAGCGGGTACCCGCCGGCCGCGTGCACCCCCTCCTTGACCGCCTTCGCGAGCCGGTCGAGGGACAGGTTGCAGGGAGTGATCTCGTTCCAGCTCGACGCCACCCCGACCTGCGGTTTCGCCCAGTCGTCGTCACCCATCCCGACCGCCCGGAGCATCCCGCGGGACGCGGTCGCCTCGAGTCCGTCGGTCACTGTCCGGCTGCGTGGCTTCACATCGACCATGAGCTCACTCTAGGACTAATCCCGGGTGGCTGTTTCCGGTGAGAGCTGGTGGGTGCCGGAGGCAACGGCTTGGCGGACCACGGCGGCGGTCGCGGCCGGGTCGAGATGGGTGGTGTCGATGACGTGTCGCTCGAGGTCGCCGAGGTCGGCGAAGGCGGCGTGGAGTCCGGTGATCGCGTCGACGTCCTTCAGTTCGCCGGCCGCCCGACCCTGGGCCCGGGTCAGCGTGGTCTCGAGGTCGGGGCGCAGTACGACGTACGACAGCGACCACTGCTCGTCCGCCGCGGCCCGGCGAAACGGCGGCAGGAACCACGGGCCGACCACGCCGTCGACGACCACGTCGTACCCGCCGCGCGCGTACGCCGTCACCGCCGCGACGATCGCGTCGACGACCACCTCGTTCTGCCGCTGGGCCTCGGGCAGGTACGGCGCGACGAAGCCGGTCCGGATCGCCCGGTAGAACTCGTCCGTCGTCACATGCACGGTCGGCCGCCCGGCGTCGGTCGCGACGAGCCGGGCCACCGTCGTCTTGCCCGAGCCGGGCGAACCGGTCAGCACGAGTACGTCGCTCATGTCGCCCGACCGTAGCCGGGACCGCCACCAACCGCAGCCCGGTTTCCCGACCGCCGTCAGCCGCCGGCCACGCTCGGGAGGATCATCAGTTCGTCGCCGTCCTTCAGCGGTGTCGCGAGGCCGTCCAGGTCGCGGATGTTGTCGTTCCCGAGGTAGATGTTCACGTGCCGCCGGACGGCGCCCTGCTCGTCGGTGAGCCGCCGCCGGAGGACCGGGTCCAGCGCGGCGACGACCTCTCCGACGGTGGCGCCGTCGACCTCGACCCGCTCGGCACCGCCCGCGAACGGCCTGAGCACGGTCGGCAGTTTGATCCCGATCGCCATCTCAGCCCACGACGGCGGCGCGGACGGTCAGCACGTCCGGGAGGTGCCGCGCGACCTCGGTCCAGGTGTCGCCCGCGTCGGCGCTGGCGTAGACGCAACCGTCCCGCGTCCCGACGTACACCCCGGCCGGGTCGGCCGCGTCCGTGCACATCGCGTCCCGGAGGACCGGCGCGTACGACGGCACGTCGGGCAGCCCGTCCGACAGCGGCTCCCAGGTCGACCCGGCGTCGCGCGACCGGAACACCCGGCACTTGGCGTCGGTGGGGATCCGGTTCCCGTCGGCGATCAGCGGGAAGACGTACACGGTCTCCGGCTCGTGCGGGTGCACCGCGATCGGGAACCCGAAGTCCGACGGCAGCCCGTCCGCGATCGACTCCCACGACTTCCCGCCGTCGTCGGTCCGGTAGACGCCGTGGTGGTTCTGCGCGAACATCCGCTCCGGTACGTCGGGATGGGCGGCCAGCTTGTGGACGCACTGGCCGAACTCCGGATACGGGTCAGGGAAGAAGTACGCCTTGATGCCCTGGTTGGCGGGCGACCACGACGCGCCGCCGTCGGTCGTCTGGTAGACGCCGCCGGTCGACATCGCCACGCTCACGCGGCCCGGATCGGTCGGGTGCGGCAGCACTGTGTGCACCGCCTGACCGCCGAACCCTTCGCCCCACTCCTTGCGGTGCGGGTGGTCCCACAGGCCGCGGACGAGCTCGAACGTCACTCCCCCGTCGGTCGACTTCCACAGCGCGGACGGCTGGGACCCGGCGTACACGACACCCGGCTGGTCGGACGGGGCCGGCTGGATCTGCCAGACCCGCTCGAGCGAGGTGTCGGCGTCCTCGGGGAACCCGATCGACCCCTCCGGCGGCTCGTCCCAGGTCGTGCCCAGGTCGTCGCTGTGGAAGACGGCCGGCCCCCAGTGCTCGCTGGTCCCACCGGCGAACACGCGCGGGCGGTCACCGCGGGTGTCGACGCCGACGGCGTACACCCCCTGCATCTCGAACTGCGGCACCGGCCCGTCGAGGGTCCACTCCCGGCGCGCGGCGTCGCTGCGGCCGATCCAGAGCCCTTTCTTGGTCCCGATCAGCAGTACGGCTTCGGACATCGTTGTCCTCCCTTATCGCGGTGGACCCCCCACCACGTTGATCAACGGTTCGCCGGCGGCGTACCGCTCCAGCTGGGCCCGCACCAGCCGGGCCACCCGCGGCGCGAACGCCGTCGAGGCACCCCCACGGTGCGGGTTGATCAGCACATTCGGAGCGGACCACAGCGGATGCCCGGCGGGCAACGGCTCGGGATCGGTCACGTCCAGCGCGGCCCGGATCCGGCCGGTCGCCAGCTCGGCGAGCAGGGCGTCGGTGTCGACGATGACGCCGCGGGCGACGTTCACCACCAGGGCGCCGTCCTTCAGGCGGGCCAGGAACCCGGCGTCCACCAACCCGCGGGTCTCGTCGGTCGCCGGCGTCAGCAGCACGACGACGTCCGCGAGCGGGAGCAACTCCGGCAGCTCGGTGATCGGGTGCACGCCGTCGCGCGGCCGGCGCGCGACCCGGATGATCTCGCACTCGAACCCGGTCAGCCGCCGCTCCAGCGCCTCGCCGATCGACCCGTACCCGAGGATCAGCACCGTCCGGTCCGCGAGCGAGTCGTCCATCTCGTCGTACGACGCCGGCCACACCTGCCGGTCCTGGTTGCGGACCGCCCGCGGGAGGCGACGGTACGACGCCAGGATCAGGCCGACCGCGAGCTCGGCGGTCGAGGCGTCGTGGACCCCACGCGCGTTGCACAGGGTCACCCCCTCGGCGAGATGCGGCAGCACGTTCTCGAACCCGGCGGTCTGCAGCTGGACGACCTTCAGCGCGGGCAGGTCGCGGACGATCTCGACCACGTCGGAGCCGCCCATGTACGACGGGACGTAGAACTCCACCCGGTCGAGTGAGGCCGGCGGCTCACCACCGGCGTACCACTCCACGTCGAACCCCGCGGGCACCCCACCGAGGGTGGAGTCCGCGTCCTTCCACGGGAGCCACGCCAGCACCTGATCAGCCATGCCCTGAACCTACTCGCCTGCCTGGACATTTTTCATCCCGTCGTCCACAGGTTCGTCGTACATTGGATCGGTGCCTTCGACATCGGATCTGGCCAGGACCGTCGATCACGATCAGGCCGTGGGGCGGTTGCGTGCGTCGTACCAGCGCATCCCGCAGGGGGAGCCGGTACGGCTGGCGAAGCGCAGCTCGAACCTGTTCCGGCCGCGGACCGAGATCGGCCGGCCCGGGCTGGACGTGTCCGGGCTGACCGGGGTGATAGGCGTCGATCCGGCCGCGCGGACCGCCGACGTCCAGGGCATGTGCACGTACGAGGACCTCGTCGCCGCGACCCTCCCGCACGGCCTGACGCCGATGGTCGTGCCGCAACTGAAGACCATCACGCTCGGCGGCGCGGTGACCGGGCTCGGCATCGAGTCGTCGTCGTTCCGGGCCGGCCTGCCGCACGAGTCCGTGCTCGAGCTCGACGTCCTCACCGGCGCGGGCGCGATCGTCACCGCCCGGCCCGAGGGTGAGCACGCGGAGCTGTTCCGCACGTTCCCCAACTCCTACGGCACGCTCGGCTACGCCACCCGGCTGAAGATCGAGCTCGACCGGATCTCGCCGTACGTCGCCCTCCGGCACGTGCGGGTCGGCCTCGACCGGCTGGCTCCGGTGATCGAGGAGATTGTTGCCTCCGGCATGTACGAGGGCGAGCCGGTGCACTTCGTCGACGGGGTCGCGTTCAGCCCGTCGGAGGCGTACCTGACACTCGGGCGCAACAGCGACGCCGCGGTGCGGACCAGCGACTACACCGGTCAGCAGATCTACTACCGCTCGATCCAGCAGCGCCAGACCGACTTCCTCACCGCGCACGACTACCTGTGGCGCTGGGACACCGACTGGTTCTGGTGCTCGGCAGCCTTCGGTGCCCAGAAGCCGTTGGTACGGCGGCTCTGGCCCCGACGCTGGCGGCGGAGCGACGTGTTCCACAAGATCGTCGGCTTCGAGAACCGGCACCAGGTCGCCGCGCGCCTCAACCGCCGACGCGGCCACGCGGACCGCGAACGCGTCGTCCAGGACGTCGAGATCCCGGTCGGCCGGTTGGCCGGCTTCCTGCGCTGGTTCGACGCCGAGGTCGGGATGCGTCCGGTCTGGCTGTGCCCGCTGCGGCTCCGCGGTACGACGTCCTGGCCGTTGTACCCCCTCGAGCCCGGGACGACGTACGTGAACGTCGGCTTCTGGGGCACCGTGCCGATCGCTCCCGGCGCGGCCGACGGTGACGTCAACCGTCGGATCGAGGCCGCCGTGGCCGACTTCGACGGCCACAAGTCCTTGTACTCCGACGCGTACTACGACCGGGACACGTTCGACCGGCTGTACAACGTCCCGGCCCTGACAGCGGTGAAGAAGCGCTACGACCCCGACGCCCGGCTCACCGGGCTCTACGAGAAGGCGGTGACACGCCGATGACCACCCTCGAGACCCGTGTCTCGATCGCCGAGGCTCTGACGACCGTGACTCCCGACGGGCTGCCGTTCCGCTTCACGGCGTACGACGGCAGCGCGACCGGACCGGAAGACTCCCAGATCCACATGCACCTGGCCTCCGAACGTGGACTGTCCTACGTGCTGACCGCACCCGGGGATCTCGGACTGGTCCGTGCGTACGTCATGGGTGACCTGGAGATCACCGGCGTCCACCCTGGCAACCCGTACGCGCTCATGCAGATGATGCTCAACCAGGTGCACTTCCGGCGGCCGGCGCCGGCCGAGGCGCTGCGGATCGTCCGCGGGCTGGGCTGGAGCCACCTGAAGCCGCCGCCTCCCCCGCCGCAGGAGCACCTGCCGCGGTGGCGCCGTACGTTCGAGGGACTGCGGCACTCGCGGACCCGGGACAAGGCCGCCATCCACCACCACTACGACGTGTCGAACCGGTTCTACGAGTGGATCCTCGGCCCGTCGATGACATACACGTGCGCGGTCTACCCGTCGCTGGACGCGACGCTCGAGGAGGCGCAGTACGAGAAGTACGACCTGGTCGCGCGCAAACTCGACCTGCGCCCGGGGCAACGACTTCTCGACGTCGGCTGCGGCTGGGGCGGCATGGTCCGGCACGCGGCCCGCGAGTACGGCGTCCAGGCGCTCGGCGTCACGCTGTCGGCGTCCCAGGCCGAGTGGGCGACCGACGCGATCAAGCGCGAGGGGCTGGAGGACCGCGCCGAGGTACGTTTCCTCGACTACCGCGACGTCGCCGAACGCGACTTCGACGCAATCAGCTCGATCGGCCTCACCGAACACATCGGCGTGCGCAACTACCCGGCGTACTTCGGTTTCCTGCTCGACCGCCTCAAGCCGGGCGGCCGCCTGCTGAACCACAGCATCACCCGGCCGGACAACCGCTACCGACCGGTCGGCGCGTTCATCGACCGCTACATCTTCCCCGACGGCGAACTGATCGGCTCCGGCCGGATCATCTCCGAAGCCCAGGACGCCGGCTTCGAGGTCCGCCACGAGGAGAACCTCCGCGAACACTACGCCCTCACCCTCGCCGCCTGGTCCGACAACCTCGTCCACCACTGGGACGACGCCGTCGCCGAAGTAGGCCACCCCACCGCCAAGATCTGGGGCCTCTACCTGGCCGCCTGCCGCGTAGGCTTCGAACGCAACACCACCCAACTCCACCAAATACTCGCCACAAAACTCGACGACAACGCCAACGCCCACTTCCCGCTACGCCCCACCTGGCTCAGCTGACACCGGAGACCACAGCCTAGGGAGAAGAAACTACCGAGGCAGGATCTCCAGCTACCGTCCGACACCTTCCGCACTGATGCGAACACCTCCGCTGCCGCGTTCACCCTGGCGACCACTCAACCCAACTCATTGATCGACTGGACTTCATGCAGCAATTTCTGAACTATTACATGAGCCCCAAGGCCGGGGTGCCTATGTGTCAGCATCGCGACCTCACTGAGAACGAAAGCCTTGACGCTGTCGACGAACGCACCGTAGCCCACTGCGATCAACACTGAGTCAAGCGTGCTCGAGATTGTTACCGAGCCATCGTCACTGCGCTCGAAGAAGATCACCTCGTCGACCTCCGTGAACGCGTATTCATATGCCTGACCTGCAACCAAACGCCGACATGCCTCAAGAGTCGAACCCGCGAAATGCAATGCTGGGACGGAACCAACGGACGACGAGATGACCGCATCGTCAAGACCGATTCTCACATCACCTGAAAAGTAATACCATAAGAGGTCCTCCGACGACGCTACTGACGGATCCTTCCGTCGCTCCCATCCCGGGAGGTATTCATTCAGACGATGTTCAATTTCCAAAGTTACCCAGATTCTCCCTTGCTCGGATGCATCGCCGGCGCCATCACCTGTCTGGGCAGGGCGAGCTGCGCTGCGCACCAGTATCATGGCGGTGAGCACCACCGGTGAACAGTTCTTTATCGGCTTGCTGATGGATGTTCGTAGGACGAGTACCACGGTGAACGGATGAGGTACAAGACGCACCGACTGGGGCGCCGTAGACGCTACGCGACTGGCGACAACGAGGCTGCCAAGGCATTTGCGACCTCTATGGCCTGCTCACGAAAGAACCCGAGACGCAGATAAAATTCTTCCTCGCTTTGCATCATCAACGCAGCACCCACGAGCACTGAATAGATTACGTGTAGCTCTTCTATGGCTAACAGAGCGTCTTCCGCCAGAGCCTTCTCCATGATATTTGAAGCAACTGCTTGACCAACACCGAAGCGAACGACAGAATCGCTTGCGTCAGGCCGATCTTGTACGAAGAGGCCAACCGACCTCAATAGCGATCGTTGAGTGTCAGTGAAGTCAACCCGGTATTTCTCCCCGAGCCGAACTGTCGCCACCGTGGTTCTCATTCGACATACCTGCCACTCGTGAACGCGCTTTGACTGAATCGGTATCCATGGATCATGTAGGAATTCTGAACGATCAGGACGCCCCTCGAGCCATCGTAGCCAACACGTGCGCCGGTTCGCGAATCAGTATGCGTCAACCGTCCGCGCCATGATCCGAAGTAGTCGCCGAGTGCACCAGGATCGTGACCGATGCCGGGAATCTCATGGTCACGCGCTGTCGCGGAACCGTCGTGCATCCGCTGGACCTGGTAGTCGACCCCTTCCGCCACGTCCGCACCATGGGAATCCGAAATTCGTTCGTACGCGTCATCGTTCAATCCGCCAGCTACGGGGTCACGTTCCTTGCAGTTATGCACAAGCAGACCGCCGCTACCCACAACATAGTAAGTGTGGATGTTTCGGACGGTGAGGTTATGGACCCTCGAGGTAGCTTTGTAACGCGTGATCGAACCGACTTTCGGGAGCTGACTCGGGTTGGACGCAGCGAGTTCATCTCCTGCCACAAGCTCAGTCGCGTCCACCCAGCGATTCAGTCGTGGCAGGTAGAACGGGTGTCCCGCAGTGGCGGTGATCGTAGCCATGTGGGTGCCGCCATCGACCGAAGCCGTCGCTATTTCCAGGTCAACAAGATCCTTGGGGCCCTCGCCGATGATAGTTCGTACCACGGGTTCGGCCGAAGTCTTGCCCGTGACCGGATCTGTAGCGAGAACCTTGTCGTTGAGTTCGAGTTGCTCGATAGGTTTCTTGGTACCGTCGCCAAGAATCACCAACGTGCCGGGCGCGAAGGAATTGGCGACGCAGCTAGCAGCCTTGAGTTCTTCTTCGGCTTTGCGGAGACCCTTGATGCCGTCGACAGCTTCGCCGACCAAGGCCTTGATTCGGCCGATCAGCTTCCACGCCTTCTTTGCGTGGAAGGCATATTTGGTGATGAGTTTGCCGGCTATGCCGCCGGCGAAGGAGGAGAGGACGGTGACGCCGGTGGCGACGCAGGCGCCGACGTCGCCGTTGGTGAAGCAGTTGAGTGCGTCGGTGATGCCTAGTTCGTCGGCGACGATCTTGACGAGGTCTTTGATGACCTTCTTGGCCTCGCGGTGCTTCGTGATCTTCTGGACCTGTTCACGCTCTTCGCGCTTCTTGACGGTGCGGTCCGGCTCTTCTTTGGTGTCGAGCCAGTGCTGGAACTCGTTGTCGGTCCAGTTCTCCATGATCGCTCAGACAGATCAGGAGCTCGGTGGGTTCGTCCGGGTCGTCACCGTGGATGGTCACGAGGTTCGAGGTCGCCGCGACCGGTAGAACCAACTCGAACGTGCCGGCGGGGTCGTAGATCCTCAAGCTTTTACGGGGCAGTTCCAGCTCGCCGCGGAACAGCTCAGACAGATGCGCCGGAGCGACCTCGCGTGACACGCAAACGACGGTGACAGGTCCGCTGGCGGCCTGCTGGGCCGAGACATAGATCGAGTCCCTGCCCGCGTGCACCGGCTCGACGGCAGCATTCCAGTCCGCATGATCGTCAACGCTGTCCGGCGACGCCACAACCAGGAGCCCGTAGGGAAGCCTCGCAAAGCCCCCGCCAAGGAGGTCCTCCTGCCCGACTCCATATCTAGCCTGGAGGAAACTCATAGCATCCCTGCACAATCCCATCCACTTAGCCACCGTGTTGCCGAGTGTGAACCGTCCCGGGTTTGATCCACGCTCTGTTATGTGAGCGCGACCGGCTGGTCAGCTCGGGTTGTGCATAGTAGTCGGCTTGGTTTCGGTCTCGGGGCTCATGTGTGGTTTGCATGGAGAGGGTGGGGAGTTGGCATTGGACGGGGTGGTGGGGGCGGGGGACGGTGGGGGATGGGTGTTGAGTTTGGGGTGTTGGTGGATGTTCGGGAGGGGGCGTATGGCGAGGAGACGGTTGAGGGGGTGGTTCGGGCTGAGGGGTTAGGGTTTGCGGGGGCTTG
Source organism: Kribbella sp. CA-247076 (assembly GCF_050942445.1). Lineage (NCBI taxonomy): Bacteria > Bacillati > Actinomycetota > Actinomycetes > Propionibacteriales > Kribbellaceae > Kribbella > Kribbella sp. CA-247076. The sequence continues at coordinate 5,248,334 of NZ_CP192051.1, forward strand.
GTTGTCGGAGCATCACTTGACGGGGGACGGGATGTTGCCGGCGCCGTTGGTGATGGCGGGGGTGTTGGTGGGGCGGACTTCGCGGATTCGGGTGGGGACGAACATTCTGGTGTTGCCATTGCATCAGCCGTTGCGGGTGGCTGAGGAGGTGGCGGTGCTGGATCGGGTGTCCGGGGGGCGGGTAATGCTCGGGGTGGGGCAGGGGTATTCGGAGCGGGAGTTCGCGGCGTTCGGGGTGGATCGGCGGCGGCGTGGGGCGTTGCTCGAGGAAGGCGTCGAGCTCATCCGGTGGGCGTGGGCAGGTGATCCGGCGCCGGCAGGCAATCCCGCGTGGGCGGGAGGTCCGGCGTCGGAAGGAGGTCCGGCGGCGGCAGGCAATCCCGCGTCGGCAGCAGGTTCGGCGGCGGGAGATGCGGCGCCAGCAGGCGATCTGGTCGCGGAGGGAGGGGCGGCGTGGGTGGGTGGGGAGGTGACGCCTCGGCCGGGGGGTCAGGTGCCGGTCTATGTGGCGGGGGTGACCGCGGCTGGGTTGCGGCGGGCGGCTCGGATTGGGGACGGGGTGATCGTGTACTGCGCGACGCCGAAGGATCTGGTCGCGCGGAGGCAGCTGCTCGACGAGGTTGTCGACAATCCGCCGCCGTTGATCTGCACCGGGATCATGCACGTGGACGAGGACGCGGATCGGGCGTGGGCGGACGCGGCTCCCGGGATCGCGTACCTGGAGGGTGAGATCGCGTCGTACGGCGGGACCGAGCCGCCGGCGCTCAACCGGGCGGACTACCTCGTGGGTACGCCGGACGACGTCGCCGAGCGGTTGATCGCGCTGCACGCGGCGACCGGGTTCGTCCACTTCGCGCACTGGCTCCGGCTGCCGGGGATGTCGCACGAGGTCGCGATGCGGTCTCTCGAATTGGTCGCGGGTCGGGTGATTCCCGCCGTACGGGCTGGTGTGAGCCGCTAACTTGGGAGGCACATCGACCTGAGGAGACGGCGTGAAGGCTCGTGCAGCGGTGATGGTGGCGGCGCTCGCGTTCGTGGCCGGGTGTTCGGACGACGGCGGCGAGCCGTCCGGTTCGGGGACGTCGGCAACCAGCCCCAGCAGTACTACGCCCACGCCGACGAGCCCCGGTACGACGTCCGCGCCGCCGCGGACCACGCCCACCGCACAGGGCCCGGTGAAGCTGGCCGTGGCCTCAACGGTCGCCACCGGGATCGAGGTGCCGTGGGGGCTCGCGTTCCTGCCCGACCAGAGCGCGCTGGTGACCGAGCGCGACTCGGCGAAGGTCAAGCGGATCGCCGGTGGCCGGGTGAGCGAGGTGGGTGAGGTCGACGACGTGGACCCGTCATCCGAGGGTGGACTGCTCGGGCTGGCCGTCGACCCGCAGTACCCGAGCCGCCCCTACGTGTACGCGTACTACAGCGCCGGCGGCGACAACCGGATCGCCCGGCTGACGTACCGGGACAACCGGCTCAGCGACCAGCAGGTGATCCTGGACGGGATCCCGGAGGCGTCGATCCACAACGGCGGCCGGCTCCGGTTCGGGTCCGACGGTTTCCTGTACGCCGGGACCGGCGACGGCGGCGACCGGCCGAACTCGCAGAACGACGGCTCGCTGGGCGGGAAGATCCTGCGCATCACCACCGACGGCAAGGCGGCCCCGGGCAATCCGGGCGGGCGGCTGTGGTTCTCGAAGGGTCACCGGAACGTCCAGGGTCTGGCCTTCGACGGGAACCAGTTGTACGCCGCCGAGTTCGGGCAGAACACGTGGGACGAGCTGAACACGATCACCTCCGGCGCGAACTACGGCTGGCCGGCCGCGGAGGGGATCGAGACCGTGGACGGGATGACGAATCCGATCGCGCAGTGGCGCACGGACGAGGCGTCGCCGTCGGGGATCGCGTTCGCCCAGGGACACGTGTTCATGGCGTCGCTGCGGGGTGAACGGCTGTGGGCGATTCCGGTTGCCGGAGGCAAACGAACAGGTGAACCGCAGGCGTTCTTCACGAACGAGCTCGGCCGGCTGCGGACGGTCGAGACCGCGCCGGACGGCTCGCTCTGGCTGACCACCTCGAACACCGACGGCCGCGGCGACACCCGCGACGGCGACGACCGCATCCTCCGCATCACCATCAGCCGCTGACCCCGCATCACCATCAGCAGCTGATCCCGAGCACTACTAGTCGCTGACCCCGACCACCGTCAGCCGCTGATCCCGAGCACCGTTAGCCCCTGATCCCGACCACCGTCAGCGGCTGATCCCGCGACATCCTGGCCCTCTTCGCGCCAACCGTTTAAGGGCTTTGGTCGTCTGGTACTTGTGGAGAGAGCCCACAGCGCCAGAGGAGGATTGATAGTGATGCGGCCCGACCAGGTGTCCGTCGTACCCAGCAGTGTGATCGCTTCCGTCGGCAGCTTCGAGGACGCTCAGCGGACAGCGGACTATCTGCGAAGTTTCGGGATGGACGCGGGGTCGCTGAGCATCGTCGGGGCCGATCTGCGACAGGCGCGAAAACGGCAGGCCGTGCCGGTCGTCAAGCTCACCGCCGCGGGTGCACTGCGGGGCGCCGTGCTCGGGTTGCTGGCCGGGGTGTTCGTCACGCTGGTCGCCGAGACCAGCCTGACCGGGCTCGCCGTGGTCGTCTGGGGTTTCGTGTACGGCGGCCTGCTCGGCACGCTGCACGGACTCTTCCGCGGGCTGATCCGCAACCGCCCGGACGCTGTCGAGACCGAGGTAGTGCCGACCCGCTACGAACTCCGCTGCCCGGCCGACGAACTGTCCGTCGCCCACACGCTCCTCACGACCGCCGGCGCCACCGACTACACCGCAGACGCCGACCAAGCCCCAGTCGAGCAAGAGGTCGTCGCCGAGCCGGAGGAACGCACCGAACACAAGCGCGCAGCCTGACGTCAGGATCTAGAGCCGGCCGACCGGCCGGCTCCAGATCCCAGCAGTCGGTAAGCCGGGCTACTCCGGTTGAAGCACACGCCCGACCCGCTCGGGCTTGCAGACCGTCGGCGCCCGGCCCGCCGGTTCCGGGTCGTGTAAGAGGTCGGTCCTGAGCCGGCGGAGCGTACCGAGCACAATCGCGCGGCTCGACAACCAGAAACCCCGGAGCCGGACTAGGGCCGGCTCCGGGTCTGGCTCAGATTCCCAGCTTGGTGTTGAGGAGTTCGCGGACTTTGGCTGCGTCGGCTTGGCCGCGCATGTCTTTCATGACGGCGCCGATCAGGGCGCCGGCGGCGGCCGGTTTGCCGGAGTTGACCTTCTCGACGACGTCCGGGTTGGCGGCGATCGCGCGGTCGATGGCTTCGATCAGGGCGGAGTCGTCCGAGACCAGGGCGAGCCCGCGCTTCTCGATGATCTCGGCCGGCGTGCCCTCGCCCTTGATCAGGCCGTCGAACACCTGCCGCGCGAGCTTGTCGTTCAGTGAGCCCGCGTCGACCAGCTTCTGCACCTCGGCGACCTCGGCCGGGCCGACGCCGAGCGCGTCCAGCTCCTGGCCGGACTCGTTCGCCGCCCGGGCCAGCTCGCCCAGCCACCACTTCTTCGCCGCGGCCGGCGTGACGCCGAGCTCGACCGTCTTCACGATCGGCTCCAGCGCGTTGCCGTTGACGACGTCGCGCATCTCCAGGTCGGTGAAGCCCCACTGCTCCTGCAGCCGGACCCGCCGCAAGGAAGGTGCCTCCGGCAACGACGAGCGGATCTCCTCGACCCACTCGCGGGTCGGGGCGACCGGGACCAGGTCGGGCTCGGGGAAGTACCGGTAGTCCTCCGCGTCCGACTTCTCCCGGCCGGACGTGGTGATGCCGGTGTCCTCGTGCCAGTGCCGGGTCTCCTGCACGACCTTGCCGCCACCGGACAGGACGGCCGCCTGCCGGGTGATCTCGTAGGTGATCGCACGCTCGACCGAGCGGAACGAGTTCACGTTCTTCGTCTCGGTCCGCGTCCCCAGGACCGTGGAGCCCTTCGGCTTCAGCGAGACGTTCGCGTCGCAGCGCAGGGATCCCTGGTCCATCCGGACGTCGGAGACGTCGAGCGCGAGCAGCAGGTCCCGGAGCATGCTGACGTACGCCCGGGCGACCGCGGCGGCCTTCTCGGCCGGCACCTCGATCGTCTTGGTGACGATCTCGATCAGCGGGATACCGGCCCGGTTGTAGTCGACCAGCGAGTGCGAGGCGCCGTGGATCCGGCCGGTCGCGCCACCGACGTGGGTGGACTTGCCGGTGTCCTCCTCCATGTGCGCGCGCTCGATCTCGATCCGGTACGTCTCGCCGTCGACGACCACCTCGGTCCAGCCGTCGTACGCGATCGGCTCGTCGTACTGCGAGGTCTGGAAGTTCTTCGGCATGTCCGGGTAGAAGTAGTTCTTCCGGGCGAACCGGCACCACTCGGCGATCTGGCAGTTCAGCGCCAGACCGATCTTGATCGCGGACTCGACCGCGCGCGCGTTCACCACCGGCAGCGCGCCCGGCAGGCCGAGACAGACCGGGCAGGTCTGCGTGTTCGGCGGCGCGCCGAACACGGTCGGGCAGCCGCAGAACATCTTCGACTTCGTGTTCAGCTCGACGTGGACCTCGAGGCCCATCACCGGGTCGTACTGCGCCAGCGCGTCGCCGATCTCGAGAACGTCGACGGTCATCGGGTCACCTCCAGCTCCGGAGCCTGTGCCATCAGGACGCCGCCCCACTGCTCGGCCAGGGCGGCCTCGAGCGCGGAGCCGACCTGGTACAGCAGGTCGTCGCGCATCACCGGGGCCATCACGTGGAAGCCGACCGGCAGGTTGTCCTCGTCGGCCAGGCCGCACGGGAACGACGCGGCCGCGTTGCCGGCCAGGTTGACCGGGATCGTGCACAGGTCGTTCTTGTACATCGCGATCGGGTCGTCGGCGCGGTCGCCGACCGGGAACGCGGTCGTCGGCGTGGCCGGCGAGACCAGGACGTCGACCTGCTCGTAGGCGTTGGCGAAGTCGCGCTGGATCAGCGTCCGGACCTTCTGCGCCTGGCCGTAGTAGGCGTCGTAGTACCCACTGGACAGGGCGTGCGTGCCGAGCATGATCCGCCGCTTGACCTCGTCGCCGAAACCGGCCTCGCGGGTCAGGCTCATCACCTTCTCCGCGCTGTTCTCGCCGTCGTCGCCGACGCGCAGCCCGTAGCGCATCGCGTCGAACTTGGCCAGGTTGGACGAGGCCTCGCTCGGCAGGATCAGGTAGTACGCCGGCAGCGCGTACTCGAAGTGTGGGCAGGAGACCTCGACCACCTCGGCGCCGAGCTTGGTGAGCAGCTCGACCGCCTCGTGGAAGCGGGCCTCGACACCCGGCTGGTAGCCCTCACCGCCGAGCTCCTTGACCACGCCGATGCGCAGACCGTTCACGTCCGCACGCCGGGCGGCCTCGACCACCGGCGGAACGTCCTGCTTGATCGACGTGGAGTCCATCGGGTCGTACCCGGCGATCGCCTCGTGCAGCAGCGCGGTGTCGAGCGTCGTGCGCGCACACGGACCAGGCGTGTCGAGCGACGACGCCAGCGCGATCAGCCCGTACCGCGACGTACCGCCGTACGTCGGCTTGACACCGACCGTGCCGGTGAACGCACCGGGCTGCCGGATCGAGCCGCCGGTGTCGGTGCCGATCGCGAGCGGCGCCTCGTACGCCGCGACCGCGGCCGACGACCCGCCGCCGGAACCACCCGGGATCCGGCTCAGGTCCCACGGGTTGTGGGTGGTGAAGTACGCCGAGTTCTCCGTGGAGGAGCCCATCGCGAACTCGTCCATGTTGGTCTTGCCGAGGATGACGATGCCGGCCGCCTTCAACCGCTTGACCACGGTCGAGTCGTACGGCGGCTTCCAGCCCTCGAGGATCTTCGAGCCGGCCGTGGTCGGCACACCCTCCTGGGTGAGCACGTCCTTGAGGGCGAGCGGGACGCCGGCGAGCGGGCCGAGCTCCTCCCCCGCCGAACGCTTCCGGTCCACCTCGGCCGCCTGCGCCAGCGCGCCCTCGGTGTCCACGTGCAGGAACGCGCGCACGGACGAGTCGACGGCGGCGATCCGGTCCAGGTGGGCCTGGGTGATCTCCACCGAGCTGGCCTGGCCGGACGTCATCAGCTCGCCGAGCTCGACCGCGGTCTTGCGGGTCAGGTCACCCATCAGTCCTCCTCCAGGATCCGCGGCACCCGGAAACGCTGCTCCTCCGCGGCCGGAGCGCCGGACAGCGCCTGCTCCGGCGTGAGGCACGGCACGTTCTCGTCCGGCCGCATCACGTTGGTGATCGGCAGGGCGTGCGAGGTCGGCGGGATGTCGTCCGCGGCCACCTGGCTGACCTGCCCGACCAGGGCGATGATCTGGTCGAGCTGGGGAGCGAGGTGGTCGAGCTCGGCGTCGGTGAGCTCGATCCGCGCCAGTCGCGCCAGGTGCGCGACCTCTTCGCGGGTAATCGATGGCATGAACTGATCCAATGGTTTCGCAGGATGACCGGGCTGGTTTCCGACCGGACCCGGCCATCCTAGTGGGCTCGTGTGACGCTCGTGTTGCCTCGGTCCCGGTGCTGTGGACAACGCCGGACCGGCCGCCGGATGGACGGGCCGGGCGTGTCCTCGCGCTCCGCTCTGTAACATTGGCGGCGACAAGGCGTTACGCGCACGGTGATGGGCTGGGAGATGATCGTTCGGTGTTCCTGCTGCGCTTGATCATCCCGGACCGCCCCGGTTCGCTGGGCACGGTGGCCACCGCCCTCGGCGAGGTGAACGCCGACATCCACGCGATCGAGATCGTCGAGCACCGCCGCGAGAACGGCACGGCCGTCGACGACATCGTGGTCGACCTGCCGCCCGGTGTGCTGCCCGACCGCCTGGTCTCCGCCTGCAACGGCGTGCCCGGCGTCGAGGTCATCTGGTTCTCCCGGTACGGCGCCGGCGGTGGACTGCACATGGACCTCGAGGCCGTCGAGCAGATGACGTCCGCGCCCGCCGACGCGATCGACATCCTGGTCGAGCAGTCGCCCGCGGTGCTGCACGCCGACTGGGCCGCTCTGCTGGACGGTACCGGCAGCGAGGTGAAGGTCGCGCTGGAGACGAGCGCGACGCCGGAGTTCGGTGACATGGCCGAGGCGTGGTTGCCGCTGGAGAAGGCGTCGACGCTGGCGGCGCCCGATCAGCACAAGGGGCTGGCGGAGTCGGTGCTCGTCGCCGCGCCGCTGGAGTCCGGCCACCGGATCCTCGTGATCGGCCGGCGCGGCGGGCCCGAGTTCCTGGGCTCCGAGGTCGCCCGCCTCAGCTACCTGGCCTCCCTCGCCGTCACCATCCGCGCCACCGCGTAACCGCGCGCGGCGCGAAGGTCGTCGTACAGCCAGAAACCCCTCTCCGTGGACGGAGAGGGGTTTCTGTGGTGGCTAGCTGAAGCGGAAGTAGGCGAAGGTCCAGAGGCCGGCCAGGATCAGCAGGACCACGACGCCGACCAGGACGACGATCAGGATCGTCTGGCCGTTGCTGCCGCTGCGGTCCGGGAGGTCGAACTGGGTCGGCCCCCACGGACCGCCGCCGTCGACCCGCTGGAGTGCCTCGGGCGGCGGCGTGACCACCGTCCGGGACTCCCGCTTCTCCTTGGGGAACTTCATCCGACTCCCGTCGTACCGGCTCAGACGTAGAAGGACTCGTACTCGATCTCGATCTCCGACCTCGCGTAGGTGTCGTCCTTGTCCGCGATGATGTTGACCCGCCACCCGGCGACATAGGCAGAGTACGCCTTGCCGTCACTGTGCGCCTGCAGGTACGCCTTCAGGGCCGCGATGTCCTCACCCTTGATCGCGCCGAACGCGTCGTTGACCGCCGCCGGGAACGCCTTCTTGACGTCCTCCGGCTCGCCCGACGCGCTCACCTCGACGCTCCGCAGGCCTTCGCCCTTGGTGCCGTAGGAGTAGACCCGCTGGGTGCCGTACTTGCCGACCTTCTTGCTGCAGGAGGTCGTGCAGACGTAGTTCTTCGCCTTCAGCGCGGCGACCAGCTGCTCCGCGGTGGTGTCGAAGCTCTTCCGGGGCAGGTCGAAGGAGTCCGAGCCGGACTTCCCGCCGGACAGCTCGAGCCGGTCACCGGAGTGCGACAGCTCGAACTCGCCCCAGGTGCTGCCGACCTTCTGCGACTTCTGCCCGGTCTTGACCGCGTCCTGGATCTTCTTCACCTCGCTGCCGCCGAAGGTGTCGTTGCCGATCGCCTGCAGCGCCGAGTCGAAGGTGACCCCGGCGTTGTTGACGTTCTCCCGGTTCGTCGACAGCAGCTTGACGCCGATGATCGTGCCGTCGGGCTGGAACTGGAAGATCGCCTCGGCCGCGGTCGGACCGTCGTACTTGAAGCAGCCGCGGTGCGCGCCCTGGCCGGTGTTGAACAGGTCGCTGCACTGGTAGCCGTCGCCCTGCAGCTTCTCGGTCGCCGTCTTGGCCTGACCGGTCGCGTTGCCGAGCGAGCCGTTGTTCTCGCCGCCGTTGGACGGTTCGCCGGTCGGCTCGGTGGACTGCGAGGTCGTCGGGCCGGCCTCGGGCTCGTCGTCACCGCCGAGCGCCTTGACACCGAGGAACACGAGCAGGCCGATCAGCACGATGCCGACCACGCCACCGCCGATCAGCAGCGGCATCTTGTCCTTGCCGAACCCACCGGAACCGCCCGAGCCGCCGCCCTGCGGCTGCCACTGCGGCTGACCCTGCTGCTGGTGCCAGCCACCTTGCTGCTGGGAGCCCTGCTGACCCCACGGCTGCTGCTGGTAGGAGCTACCGCCCTGCTGCGGGGAACGCTGCCCCCAGCCGCCCTGGCCGCCCTGACCCGGCTGACCCTGGCCCGGCTGACCGTGGGACGGCTGGCCCGGCTGCGGCCGCCCGGGCTGTTGCTGACCCGGCTGCTGGCCCGGCTGCTGACCCCACCCGCCGCCTTGCTGCGGAGGCTGGCCCTGCTGCGGAGGTTGCTGGGGCTGCTGCGGGCGCTGGCCCCAGCCGCCACCACCCTGACCTGGCGGCTGTTGTCCCCAGCCACCCTGGCCTCCCTGACCCCCGTGCTGCCCGCCTGACTGGCCCCCCGGCTGCCCAGGACCCCACGGTCCCTGCGGCGGCGTCGTCATATTCGCTCCTTCTGACCCACGTGTCGACGTGCAAAACTAACAGTCCGACGGCTCAGGCCGGCCGTCGGATCCACCGGTCCGTGGACGTGTTTCCTAACCGTCGCCGGGCTCGGGCGTGCTCGCGACCTTCGACGCCGCGTCGGCGCCGTCGTCGAGCAGGACCTGGAAACCGGCCGCGTCCAGAATGGGAACGCCGAGCTGGACGGCCTTGTCGTACTTCGATCCCGGCGAGTCACCGACGACGACGAACGACGTCTTCTTCGAGACCGAACCGGCCGCCTTGCCGCCACGGGACACGATCGCCTCGGTCGCCTCGTCCCGGCTGAAGCCCTCGACCGTGCCGGTCACGACGATCGAGAGCCCGGCGAGGGTCTGCGGCACGCTCGGACCGGTGCGCTCCTGGCGCAACTGGACGCCGGCCGCCTTCCACTTGTCCACAATCGCCTGGTGCCAGCCGACCTGGAACCACTCGATCACCGCATGGGCGATGGTCGGCCCGACCCCCTCGATCCCGGACAGCTCCTCCTCGCTCGCCGCCCGGACGGCCTCGATGTCGTCGTACACCGCGGCCAGGGCCTGCGCCGCGGTCGGGCCGACGTGCCGGATCGACAACGCGACCAGGCCACGGGCCAGCGGCTGGGTCTTGGCGGTCTCGAGGTTCGCCAGCAGGCGCTGGGCGTTCGCCGACAGCGAGCCGGCCTTGGTGGTGAAGAAGGCACTGCGCGCCAGGTCGTCGGCGGTCAGCCCGAAGAGGTCGCCCTCGTCGGTGATCAGGCCGTCGCCGATCAGCGCGTCCGCGGCCTTGAACCCGAGCACCTCGATGTCGAACCCGGACCGCCCGGCCAGGTGGAAGATCCGCTCCCGCAGCTGCGCCGGGCAGGACTGCGCGTTCGGGCAGCGGATGTCGACGTCGCCCTCCTTCATCGGCCGCAGCGCGGTGCCGCAGGACGGGCAGGTCACCGGCATCACGAACTCGCGCGCCTCGTCCGGGCGCAGCTCGACCACCGGCCCGAGGATCTCCGGGATCACGTCCCCTGCCTTGCGGAGGACGACGGTGTCCCCGATCAGGACGCCCTTGCGCTTTACTTCCTGGGCGTTGTGCAGGGTCGCGAACTCGACCGTCGACCCGGCCACCCGGACCGGCTCCATCCGCCCGTACGGCGTGACCCGGCCGGTGCGGCCGACGTTCACCTCGATGTCGAGGAGCTTCGTGGTGACCTCCTCCGGCGGGTACTTGTACGCGATCGCCCAGCGCGGCGCGCTCGAGGTCGACCCGAGCGCGCGCTGCAGGTCGACCTCGTCCACCTTCACCACGACACCGTCGATCTCGTGGTCGACCGAGTGCCGGTTCTCGCCGTAGTACGCGATGAACTCGTTGACCTGGTCGAGCGTCTCCACCTTGCGCGCGCGGTCGCTGACCGGCAGGCCCCAGGCCTTGAGCTGTTCGTACGCCGACGACAGCCGGTCGACGTGGTAGCCGTCGACCCGGCCCAGACCGTGGACGACGAACCGCAGCGGGCGGCTCGCGGAGACCCGCGGGTCCTTCTGCCGCAGCGAGCCCGCGGCGCTGTTGCGCGGGTTGGAGAACGGGTCCTTGCCGGCCTCGACCAGCTGCGCGTTCAGCTCCTCGAAGTCCTCGACCCGGAAGTACACCTCGCCGCGGACCTCGAGGAAGGCCGGCAGGTCCTTGCCCTGCAGCTGGTTCGGGATGCTCTTGATGGTGCGGACGTTCAGCGTGACGTCCTCACCGGTGCGGCCGTCGCCGCGGGTCGCGCCGGTGACGAGCTTGCCGTTCTCGTAGACCAGGTCGAGGGCGAGACCGTCGACCTTGAGCTCGCAGAGGAAGCCGCTGTCGTGGATCTGCCGGACCGTGACCTCGCGCTCCAGCCGCTTCGCCCACGCCTCCATCTGCTCGGCGGAGAACGCGTTCGCCAGGCTCTCCATCCGGGTCGGGTGCTGCACCGGGGTGAACAGGGTGGAGATCGGGATGCCGACCTTCTGCGTCGGCGAGTCCGGCGTGCGGAGCTCGTTGTACTGCTCCTCGAGCCCCTGCAGCTCGTGCATGAGCGCGTCGAAGTCGGCGTCCGAGATGGTCGAGGAGGCCAGGTAGTACCTGACCCGGTGCTCCTCGATCTCCTGGCTCAGGGCGGCGTGCCGCTCGCGCACCTCCGGCGGCGCGGCGGGCTGTTCGGCGGCAGTCGTCTCCGGGATCTCCGTGCTCATGACCCGAATTTACCGCCGGGCACCGACGTTTCAGGTGTTCTCGGCAGCCTCGGCGACGACGTCGGCGGTCCGGCGGAGCAGGTCGAGTCGCTGCCGGGCGTCGGCCGTCGACGGGGAGGCCGCGAGACCGCAGGCCGGGGTGATCACGACCTGCTTCAGCAGCTCCGGGTCCAGGCCGAGCTCGCGCCAGCGGCGTACGAGTGGATCGGCGGCCTTCTCCGGGTCGGGGATCGGGCCGGTGGTCGGGATCAGGCCGGCGTAGACGGTCGTGCCGGCTTCCGCTGCCAACGCGAGCTGGTCCCAGGCCGCGGGGTTGAGAAGTGAGATGTCCACGGCGATTCCGGAGGCGCCGGCCTTGGTGAAGACCTCGATCGGTGGTCGCGCGGCGCAGCAGTGCACGACTGTGGGTGCCGCGGTCGTCAACAGGCTCAGCAACTCCACAGCGCCCGGTCCGTCGACCGAGCGGTGCTTGCCCCAGCCGGATGCCGTCGGCACGGCTCCCGCGAGTACGGCGGGGAGCGCGGGCTCGTCCACCTGTACGACGACCTCCGCCCCGGGCACCCGCCGCCGTACCGAGGCCACGTGCTCGCTCAGCCCCTGCGCGAGCGCCTCCGCCAGGTCACGCCGGGCGCCGTGGTCGGCGAGCACCTTGTCGCCGCGCGGCAGCTCGACTGTGGACGCGAGGGTCCACGGTCCGGTCAGTTGGACCTTCAGTGGCCCGGTGTAGCCGTCCGCTAGCTCTTCGAGCACATCCAGGTCCTCGGCGAGCAGCGAACGCGCCCGCCGCTGGTCCAGACTCGCCCGCGGGTCACTGCCGCCCGTGAGCCGCCAGCCGACCGGTTGCAGGTCGGCCGCCAGCTCGGTCAGTACGGCGACCGCGCGGCTGACCATGTCGCCGTACGGGCGCGCCGGCAGCTCGGCGAGATACGGGATGTCGACCGCGTCGAGCAGCACCTTCGTCCACTCGCGGAGGTCGTCACCCGGAAGCGAACCCAGGCCGGTCGTGGTCATGCGTGCTGAGCCGCCACGCGCGAGACCGTGTCGATCGTGGCGGAGCCGATGACCCGGGTGCCGTCGTACAGGACGACGGCCTGGCCGGGGGCGACCGCGGACGTGGGCTCATCGAAGGTGACGTGCACCTGGTCGTTCTCGACCCGCGCGGTGACGGCGACCTGCTCACCGTGGGCGCGCAACTGGGCCTTCACGTGCAGCTCCTGCGTCGGCTCCGGGCCGCACCACCGCGGCTTGGACGCGGTCAGCGACGACACCGCGAGCTCCTCCCGCGATCCGACGGTGACCGTGCGGTCGACCGGGCTGATGTCCAGGACGAACCGCGGCTTGCCGTCCGCCGCCGGCGTACCGATCCTCAGGCCCTTGCGCTGGCCGACGGTGAACCCGTGGGTGCCCTGGTGCTCGCCGAGCTTGTTGCCCTGCGCGTCGACGATGTCGCCGGGCGCCTCGCCGAGGTGCTTGCTGAGGAAGCCCGGGGTGTTGCCGTCGGCAATGAAGCAGATGTCGTGGCTGTCCGGCTTGGCCGCGACCGACAGCCCGCGCCGCTCGGCCTCCGCGCGGACCTCCGTCTTCGGCGTGTCACCGAGCGGGAAGAACGCGTGCCGCAACTGCTCCTGCGTGAGGACGCCGAGCACGTAGGACTGGTCCTTCGCCGGGTCGACGGCCTGATGGAGCTCGCGCCCGGCGTCCGTCTCCACGATCCGCGCGTAGTGGCCGGTCGCGACCGCGTCGAAGTCGAGCGCGAGCGCCCGCTCGAGGACGGCGCTGAACTTCACCTTCTCGTTGCAGCGCAGGCACGGGTTCGGCGTGCGGCCGGCGGCGTACTCGCTGACGAAGTCCTCGACCACGTCGGCGTGGAAGCGCTCGGCCAGGTCCCACACGTAGAACGGGATGCCGATCACGTCCGCGGCGCGGCGGGCGTCGCGGGAGTCCTCGATCGTGCAGCAGCCGCGGGCGCCGCTGCGGTAGGACTGCGGGTTGCGGCTCAGCGCCAGGTGCACGCCGACGACGTCGTGCCCGGCCTCGGCCATCCGCGCCGCCGCGACGGCGGAGTCGACCCCGCCGGACATGGCTGCGAGTACCCGCATCAGGTGTTCCTTCCCACGTTCTGCAGACCGGCGGACCTGGCCCGCTCCACCACCGGTCCGATGTTCTCGAGGACCGCGTCGACATCGGCGCGGGTGCTGGTGTGCCCGAGGGTGAACCGGAGCGACCCGCGCGCCCGCTGGTCGTCGTACCCCATGGCCAGCAGGACATGACTGGGCTCGGCGACCCCGGCGTTGCACGCGGACCCGGTGGAGACCTCGATCCCGCGCGCGTCGAGCAGCAGCAACAGCGAGTCGCCCTCGCAGTCGCTGAAGGACAAGTGTGCATTGTTGGGCAAACGGTCGGTCGGGTCGCCGGACAGCTGGGCGCCCTCGATCGTGCCGACCACCCCGTGGACGAGCGCGTCCCGCAGCTCGGTGAGCCGACGCGCCTCGTCGGCCTGGTGCTTGACCGCGTGCTCCACGGCGACCGCGAACCCCGCGGTCGCGGGGGCGTCCAGCGTGCCCGACCGGACGTCGCGCTCCTGACCACCGCCGTGCAGGACCGGCGTCAGCGTCGTCTCCTTGTGCACGACCAGCGCGCCGATCCCGTACGGCCCGCCGACCTTGTGCGCGGACACGGTCATCGCGTCCACACCGAGCTCGGAGAAGTCCACCGGCACCTGCCCGACCGCCTGGACGGCGTCGGTGTGCACCGGGATCTCGTACTCGCGGGCCAGCGCCGCGACCTCCTGGACCGGCTGCAGCGTGCCGACCTCGTTGTTCGCCAGCATCAACGTGACGAAGGACACGGTCTCCGGGTCCTGCTCGACGGCTCGCCGTACGTCGTCCGGCCGCACCCGGCCGAGCTCGTCGACCGGCAGCCACTCGATCTCGGCCTGCTCGTGCTGGGCCAGCCAGACGGCCGGATCCAGGACGGCGTGGTGCTCGATCCCGCTGAGCAGGATCCGGCGGCGGCGCGGGTCCTCGGCCAGGCGGGCCCACCACAGGCCCTTCAGCGCGAGGTTGTCGGCCTCCGTCCCGCCCGAGGTGAACACCACCTCGCTCGGCTGCGCGCCCAGCGCGGCGGCGATCGTCTCCCGGGACTCCTCGACCGTCCGGCGGGCGGCGCGGCCGGAGCCGTGCAGGGACGACGCGTTGCCGGTCCGCGCGAGGTGATGGCTCATCGCCTCGATCGCCGCCGGCAGCATCGGAGTCGTCGCGGCATGGTCCAGGTACACCGTGCGACGGTCGGAAGAAGTCATATCGGATTCAAGGGTATGTCCGCCGCGGTTGTTCCCGCTCCTCGGGCCTCAGCGGTGGGACAGCAGGGTGAGGGTGTAGGCGTGCTCGAACCGGGCGCCGATCCGCTCGAACCGGGCCGCCGCCTCGGTGAGCGCGGCCCGGTCACCGGTCAGCCGCCCCCGGGCGCGCTGCAGCACGGCGTCCGACCAGGCGTTCTCGCTGACGGCGAGCGCGAGGTACCGCTCGGCGTCCGGGTCGCCTGTGGCGGCCGCCAGCTCGGCCCCGGCGGCTCGGGCGTACGGCGCCCACCACGGCTCGGGGAAGTCGGCGAACGCCCGCTCGACCACCTTCCCGGCCTCCTGCGACCCATCGAAGCCGCCGTCCAGGCGCTGGAGCGCGAGGCGGGCGTCGACGAAAGTGGCCGTCGCGACCAGGACCGGAGACTCGGCCGCGTCCCCGACCCGGGCGATCTCCAGCGCGCGGGCCTGCCAGACCGCGTCCTGTCCGGTGCCGAGGAGCCCGTGGGCCAGCGCCGCTGTCGCCGCCGACGACGCCATCCAGGCGCGTGGTGGACAGCCGGCAGCACGCCATCCCGTCCACATCACCTCCGCCGCCTCGACGGCCTCCGCGAACAGCCCGCTGAGCGCGAACGCGCGGATCTTGCGCGGAGCGGTGATGTACGGATGCCCGTGGACCGGGTCGTCGGTCACCCGGGCCAGCCGGAGGGCCTCGTCCAGGTCGCCGACCGCCACGGCGGTCGTGGACGCGACGTGGAAGGCGTCCACGATCTCAGCGACCGCCCGCGGCTCGTGGTCCGGAAGCGTCGCCGCGAGGTCCAGCCTCTCCTCAGCGGTTCGCCGGGCGTCCGCGAGGCGGCCGGCGTTCGCCAGCGCAACGCTGTACACGTCCAGCGCGTTCATCAGGTCGAGCGGGTCGTTCGCCTGGCGGGCGGCCTCGACCGCCGTCTCCGCGAGCGTCAGATCGGTCCGAGCCACCCAGGCCCGGGCGATCCGGACCGCGACGCTGTCCACGTCGTCGGGTATCAGTCCGGCGCCACGGTCGTCCGGGACCGGCCCCGGATCGTAGCGGTTCACAATGCTGACCGCGTACGCCGCCGCGTCCGGCCGATCTGCCTCGGCGGCTGCCCGCATCATCAGCTCGAAGGCATGCCTCGCGTCCGCGATCGCCAACGCCGCGTCGGCCGCGTCGCGGAGGTCGTCGTACAGCTGTGCCGCGTCCTCGGCCTGTGCGGCCGCGGTCAGGTAGTGCTCGCGGGCCTCGACGAACCGTTTGCGCGCAAAGGTCAGGTGTGCCAGTCGCCTCGCCAGTCGGTGGGCCTGCGGGCGACGTACGGCGGCGCGGAGGTCGGCGTTCACGAGGTCGAACTCGCTCTGCCAGTCCTCGCCCTGCTCGAGCCGCGCCTCCAGCCGCTCGGCCGTGCTCGCGGCCCAGGCGAGGTGCAGCGCGGCGACCGCGTCGTACTCCGCCCGCTGATCGAGCTCGTCCCGCGCGAAGGCGCGGACGGTCTCCAGCATCCGCCACCGGCTGGTGTGGTCGAGTTGAGTCCGGTGCAGCAGGCTCTTGTCGGTCAGGCGGCCGAGCAGATCGCTCACCTCGGTCCTGCCGGCCGGGCTGAGGGCAACGGCCGCGTCGAGGTCGAACCCACCGGCGAAGACGGCGAGCCGACGGAACAGGTCTCGCTCGGCGTCGTCCAGCAGGTCGTAGCTCCACCCGATGACCTGTGCGAGGGAGTGGTGACGCTCGCTCGGCCCGCGCCCGCCCGTGACGAGCCGCAGCCGGTCGTCCAGCGCGGCCAGCAACCCGTCCGGCCCGAGCGAACCCGCCCGGGCCGCGGCCAGCTCGATCGCCAGCGGCATACCGTCCAACGCCGCACACAGTCGCGCCGCCACGTCGGCTGCCAGCTCAGGCGCGACCAGGGCGACCCTGTCCCGGAAGAGTTGCTCCGCTTCCGACCCGAGCGCCAGCGGCCCCAGCTGAACCGGCCGCTCCCCCGCCACCCCGATGCGCTCCCGGCTCGTCACCAGTACTGCGGTGTCCGGCGCCCGCTCCAGGATGCGCGCCACCAGGTCACCGACCTCGTCCACCAGATGCTCACAGTTGTCGAGGACGAGCAGGGTCCGCCCGCGCCGCAGCCGCTCGAGCAAGGCCTCGACCACGGTCTGCGGCGGCTGCTCCCGTACGCCGAGCGCCTCGGCGACCGCGGCCACCACGAAGCCGGGGCGCACCGGGACCAGGTCGACGAAGGCACCGCCGTACGGATAGCTGCCGCCGATCTCGGCCGCGACCCGCAGGGCCAGGCGGGTCTTGCCGACCCCGCCCGGGCCGAGGAGGCTGACCAGCCGGTTGCTGGCCAGCGCGGCCAGCAGCTCGGTCTGCTCGTTCTCCCGGCCGACGAACGTCGTACCCGGGCCGGCCTGGACATTGAAGTCCGGCTGATCCGCCAGCCCGGCCAGCTCGCGGCGGTCCGCGACGCCGTACTTGCGCAGCAACGACGAGACGTGGCTCTCGACCGTGCGCACGCTGATGTGGAGCCGCCGGGCGATCTGGGCGTTCGAGCGGCCGCCGGCGAGCGCGGCCAGCACCTCGGCCTCGCGTGCGGACACCTCGGTCATCGCCCCATCATGCCCGGCGGGCGGTGCTTTCCGTGGTGGATCCGTGCCGGCCACGGACGACATTCCGTACGCCCGGAGCCGAGCCTGGAGGCACCAACCCGGAACGAACGGAGAACGACGATGGGACGCGTGCTGCTGGACATCACCACCTCGCTGGACGGATTCGTCACCGGTCCCGGCGCGGACCTCGCCCACGGGCTCGGCATCGGCGGCGAGCCGCTGCACGACTGGATCGTGGCCGACGACCGGACCGGCGCCGACAAGGAGGCGCTCGAGCGGACCCATCGCGGTGTCGGCGCGGTGCTGATGGGACGGCGTACGTTCGACCTCGTCGACGGGCCGCACGGCTGGACCGGGGACGACCCCGGCGGGACCGGCGACGACGAGCGGCCGCCGATCCTCGTGGTCACGTCGCACCCGCCGGCGAAGGTCCGGCTGGACGGCTGGTTCGAGTTCGTCACGGACGGGATCCACCGGGCGCTGGAGCTCGCGCGGAAGGCCGCCGGTGACCGGGACGTGATGATCATGGGCGGCGGGAACCTCTGCCGCCAGTACCTGTACGCCGGCCTGGTCGACGAGGTACGCATCCATGTGGCACCGATCGTGCTCGGCGACGGCACCCCGCTCTTCGAACGGACGACGATCGCACCGCTGCGACTGGTCCAGCGCGAGGCCGTGGCCACCCCGGCCGCGGTGCACCTGACGTACGACGTGGTCCGAGAGGAGCTGTGATGTCCCAGGAGATTCTCGATCAGCGGGCGGCCGCGGTGATCGAGGCGAACAAGTACATGACGCTGGCGACCGTCGGCGCGGACGGGCGGCCGTGGGTGTCGCCGGTGTACTTCACACCGGACGGGCACGCCGACTTCTACTGGGTCTCGTCGCCGGACGCGGAGCACTCGGTCAACGTGGCGCGGAATCCGGACGTCAGCATCGTCGTCTACGACTCCAGCGTCGCCGTCGGCCAGGCGTCCGCCGTCTACCTGCGCGCGCGGGTCGAGCTCGTGCCCGACGACGAGCTCGAGCGGTGTGCTGCGTTCTACTCGGCGCGCCTGGCCGGCCTGCGCTCGTTCGGACCCGACGAGCTCCGGGCCCCGGCCGACCTGCGTCTCTACCGGGCCCGCGCCACCGATCACTGGCTCCTCGTCCGCGGCCGCGACCCCGACTACGGCACCGGCATCGACTCCCGCCGGCCCGTCTGGATTCAGTAGCCGTCGCGCCAACGGCTGCGATGGGTCCACCCGATCACCTCGGCGGCGCGAGTGGAGTCGAAGAGGGAGGTCGTGCCGGGGAGCTCGGCGCGGACCTCGGTGTCCGGGAGGTACGTCGCGACGAGGTCGGCCGTCGGTTGATGCATGCCGGTGTCCTCGGCGGCGATGACCAAGGTGGCGAAGCGGTCCGCCTCCGGACGCGGTCGCAGCGACAGCACACAGGCCCGGGCCGCTTCGCTGAGGTCGACGTACCCCCAGAGGTTGCGGCGGTTGTCCTCCGGCGGCGCCTCGGCGATCGAGCGGCGTACGTCGTCCGGCGTGAGGATCCAGTGGAAGCGCAGGGCGGTGACCTGCAGTCCCCGACGGGCGTACGACGCGCCGGTGCGCTCGAGGATGTCCTTCGTGAGCGCGTACGGATCGACGTAGCGGAGCGGCGTGTCCTCGGTGATCGGGACCTCGGGTACGGCGAGCTCCTCCGGTGACCACGCGGTGCCGTAGATCGAGCCGCTGGAGGCGAGCACGGCCGTCCGGATGTCCTCTTTCCACGCCTCCTCGAGGGCGTTGAACGTCGTCAGCACGTTGATCCGGACCAGCTCCGCCGGCTCGGTGTTCTCCGGGCTGGGGATGGCCGCGCAGTGCACGATCGCCTCGGCTCCTCGCAGCGACCGGGCGACGGCCTCACGATCCAGCAGGTCCACGGCGTCCGGCCCGACGACATCGGCTTCGACGACCGTGTGTCCGTCGGCAGCCAGCTGCCGGCAGACCTCGCCACCCAGTTTCCCTTTGGCTCCGCTCACCCAGATCCGCACCTGGCGGATGCTAGTCCTCCGCACCAGCCCGGGCACAGCGACGGCCCGGTCCGGGAGGGGTTCCGGGCCGGGCCGTCGAGCCTGCGGGTCAGGACTTGCGCTTGGTGACTTCCTCGGTGGCGGCCGGGAGGACCTTGTGCAGGTCGCCGACCACACCGAAGTCGACCAGCTCGAAGATCGGGGCCTCCTCGTCCTTGTTGACGGCCACGATCGTCTTCGAGGTCTGCATGCCGGCCCGGTGCTGGATCGCGCCGGAGATGCCGGCCGCGACGTACAGCTGCGGGCTGACCGTCTTGCCGGTCTGGCCGACCTGGTAGGCGTGCGGGTACCAGCCCGAGTCGACGGCCGCGCGGGACGCGCCGACGGCGGCGCCGAGCGAGTCGGCGAACGCCTCCACCGGGCCGAAGTCGCCACCGGTGCCGCGGCCGCCGGACACGATGATCGCGGCCTCGGTCAGCTCCGGCCGGCCGGTCGCCTCCCGCGGCTTGGAGTCGGTGATCCGCGCCGTCTTGGCGGCGTCGGAGATCGTCACGTCGAACTCCTCCACCTCCGGCGAGGTCTCGGCCGCCTCCGGGGTGGCCGCGTTCGGCTTGACCGTGATGATCGGCGTGCCGTGGGTGATCTTGGCCTGGACCGTGTAGTTGCCCGCGAACACCGACTGCGTGGTCACCGGACCCGGCTGGACGTCGACGGCGTCGGTGATCAGGCCGGAGTCCAGCTTGACCGCCAGCCGGGCGGCGATCTCCTTGCCCTCGGCGTTCGACGAGATCAGGATCGCGGCCGGCTCGACCTTGGCCGCGACCTGCTGCAGCGCCTCGGCCTTCGGCGCCACCAGGAACTGGGTCAGCTCCGGGTCGGTCAGCGCGATCACCTTGGTCGCGCCGTACTGCCCGAGCGCCGGCAGCGCGTCCTGTACGCCGTCGCCGACGAAGACCGCCACCGGCTCACCGAGGCGGCGGGCGATGGTGAGGAGCTCCGCGGTGGTCTTGCGGACCTGGCCGGCGGTGTGGTCAACGAGAACCAGAACGTTCGACATGAACTGATCGCCCCTCAGAGGAACTTGTGGGTGGACAGGAACTCGACGAGCTGGGTAGCACCGCTACCGTCCTCGTCGGCGACGATCGTGCCGGCCGTGCGCGGCGGCCGGGCGGTCACCTCGACCACCTCGGTCCACGCGGCCGAGCCGCCGACCTGGTCGGCCGAGAGCTCGAGGTCGGCCAGCGACCAGGTCTCCACTGGCTTCTTCTTCGCCGCCATGATGCCCTTGAACGACGGGTAGCGCGGCTCGTTCGCCTGGTCGGAGACGCTCAGCACCAGCGGCAGCGTGCCCTCGATCGTGTCGCTCGCGGTGTCGCCGTCGCGGCGGATCCGGACGGTCTGCCCGTCGACGGTCACCTCCGAGCCCAGCGTCACGGCCGGCAGCCCGAGCCGCTCCGACACCATCGCCGGGACGACGCCCATCGACCCGTCGGTCGAGCCCATCCCGAAGATCACCAGGTCGGCCTCGAGCTTGGCCAGCGCCTTGGACAGGACCAGCGAGGTGGCGACCGCGTCCGAGCCGTGGATCGCGTCGTCCAGCACGTGCACCCCGGCGTCCGCGCCCATCTGCAGGCCCTTCTTCACCGCGTCGGCGGCCTGCTCCGGGCCGACGGTCAGCACCGTCACCTCGGCATCACCGGATTCCTTGACGGTCAGCGCGGTCTCGACGGCGTACTCGTCCAGCTCGGACAGCAGCCCGTCGACACCGGCGCGGTCCACCGTGTTGTCCTCCGGGCGGAAGCGGCGGTCCGCGGTGGCATCCGGCACGAACTTCGCGCAGACGACGATCTTCATAGCGTGTGGGACCCCTTCTGGTTAACGGTCTCTCCAAGCCTGCCACGGATGTTACTCGCGAGAAACATCATCCTCTGCGAGTCCCATCACAGTCCGGCGCGCCCTCAGGCTATCGGCTCGCACCACCGCGGGTCCGCCCACTGTGACCCATCGCGCGGACAACATCCTTCCGCCCACTCGGACGAGCAGAAAGTAATCTCCTGATCACCATGAGTGTTTGACCACCGGGTCGTCGGGTACCCGGCGAGCGTTAGTTGCCATACGCAAACAGACACGGGGTTGATCACCATGACCATGCAGGGAATCGAGCAGGTAGTCGGCAGCACGGCGTACGACGCGGCCGGCGACAAGGTCGGATCGGTCGGGAATCTCTACACCTCCGACACCACCGGCACCCCGGAGTGGGTGACGGTGAACACCGGCCTGTTCGGCACCAAGCAGTCGTTCGTCCCGCTCGACGGCGCGCACGTCGAGCGCGACGGACTGCACCTCGCGCCAACCAAGTCGAAGATCAAGGACGCGCCGAGGATCGACGCCGAGGGACACCTGTCCGAGCAGGAGGCCTCCGAGCTGTACCGGTACTACGGGGTGCAGCTCCCGCAGCAGCGGGCCGCCCGCGGTGACCGGCGGACCGAGCAGGCCGGCGGTCGTCAGGACGACGGTCGGCGGGGCAACAGCCGTCAGGACGACGCGATGATCCGTTCGGAGGAACGTCTCCGGGCCGGGACCGAGACGGTCGAGTCCGGCCGGGTCAGCCTGCGCAAGTACGTCGTGACCGAGGAGCAGCAGGTCACCGTGCCGGTCAGCCACGAAGAGGTGCACGTGGTGCGGGAGCCGGTCGCCGACGGCGAGGCCGTGCCGGGGAAGACCGGCCGGATCGGCGACGAGGAACGCGAGGTCGTGCTGCACGAGGAGCGGCCGGTGGTGGCGAAGGAGACCGTCCCGGTCGAGCGCGTCGGCCTCGAGACCGAGACCGTGCGCGACGAGGAGCGGATCTCCGAAACCGTCCGCAAGGAGCAGGTCGAGGTCGAGGGTCTGCCCGACGACCCCGGCACGAAGCACCACAAGCACTGACGAGCGGGCGTCCCTCAGTGGGGCTGTGTCCAGGCCGCGGCGGACGGCCTGGACACAGCCGCGCCGGCCACGGACCGCGGCACCAGGCCGGCGTCACGGAGCGCGGCACTAGGCTGGCCGGGTGAGCGAGACGTTGGCCCTCACCGGGGAGAGAACGGCGCCCGGAATCTGGCACGAGAACTACTGGTTCGCGCGCCACGACGCCGCCTACCGCTGGATCACGGCCAACCTGCCGGCGACCGGGCGCGTCCTCGACGCCGGCTGCGGCGAGGGGTACGGCGCCGAGTTGCTCCGCCTGGCCGGGGCCGACTCCGTCACCGGACTCGACTACGAAGGTACGACGCTTCGGCACGTCCACCGCGTCTATCCACAGGTGAAGGTGGTCCGCGGCAACCTCGTTCAGACCGGGTTCGCCGATGCGACGTTCGGGCTGATCACCTCACTACAGACGATCGAGCACCTGTGGGAGCAGCCCCGGTTCGTCGCGGAGTGCGTGCGGATCCTCGCACCCGGCGGGACCCTGGTCCTCAGCACTCCCAACCGGCTGACGTTCCCGAGCGGGAACTGGTACCACACGCGCGAGCTGACCGCCGCCGAGTTCACCGAGCTCCTCGAGCCGCACTTCGAGCTCACGCACGCGCTGGGCCTCCACCACGGACCACGACTCGCCGCGTGGGAGGCGACGTACGGATCCTGCGTGGACGCGCAGCTTGCGACCGGGTACGACGCGTGGGACCCGAACCTCACCGAGTTGGTCCGGAGCACGCGCTACGACGACTTCGAGATCCGTCCAGGCTCGCTGGACGAATCTCTCGATCTGCTCCTGGTCGCGAGACCGCGGGCCACTAGGGCCGGACGAAGCGCTCGATGATCTTGCCGGCGATCAGGTAGACCAGCGCGGCGATCCCCCAGTTCACCAGCAGGGTGTTCTTCGCGGTCTCGAGCCGGAACAGGTCCTTGAACGGGCCGACCAGATCGTGGCCGCGCTCCAGCACCCAGCGCACGATCTCGTTGCTCTGGTTGGTCTGGTCGAGGGCGGTGAACAGTGCACCGAGCGCCAGCACCGCGGCCGCGATCACCGCGGCCAGCCAGATCAGCGAGGCGATCAGGTTCCGCAGCCGCCGTACTCCGGAGCCCACCGAGCTGAGCGCCTGCTTGCCCTTGCCGGGTGAGCCGGCCTTGTTGCCTCCGGCACTCGTCTTCGCAGCACCCGCCTTCGCGGTGCCGGTCTTCGCCGCGCCGGTCGTCGACCCGGCCGGCACCCGGCTGACGGGCTTGGTCACCGCGGTGTCCGCCGGATCCTTGCCGGCGGCATCGTTCCCCGGTGCCGCCGACGCCGCTGAATCCGCCGAGGCCGGCGCCGCGGACTCGGCGGCCGCGGACTCGGCCGCCGCCTTCTCCCGGGCGCGCTGCTCGGCGACGATCTCCGCCGCGGTCTTCGGCCGGGCCGGCTTCGACACCGTCGCGGTGGTCGCGCGCGTGCCCGTCGTCGCCTCGTTCTCGTCCGTCGCGGCCGGCGTGGTCACCGCCTTGTCCGCCTTGTCCGCCTTCTCACCGTGCGTACCCACGTCGTCCATCTCCTCAGCCGGGGTCGGTTCCTCGTCCGCCGCCGTCGCGGTCACGGTTGCTGCGGCCGGCGGTCTCCTGCGCCGGCTCACCGGGACCGGCCGCGGCGACAGCCTGCGCCGGGCGCCCGCGAACGGGGCCCGTGCCGCTGTCCTGCCGTCCACTGCCTGCACCTCTGGGTCGAGCCTTCGGTTGATGCCCAGGTCCCGCACCGCTGCCGGCGGTTCGGCGGGCGATTCAAGCGCTGGTTCCAACGTAGCGCTGCCGGGTTCCGTGACGATCGGCACCGGGTCCACCGCGCGGATCCGGGCCGGCGTGATCGACGCGTCCGCCGCCGCCTGGTCGAGCGGCGACCGCGCGGACGGGTCGGACCCGGCCTGGTCAGCCACGCTGCGTCTCCTCTCCGACGGTCAACCGGTCGGCCTCGGGCCGAACGTGTGGGACATACTGCACGACCGGCGAGTAACTTGAGAACCCTTCGTCACCGGTCAGGTTCTCGCCGTCACCGTCAGCATCCCCCGGTCCGGCGGTTGTACTCGGCACCACCGGCGGGGCTGCGGTCGGCACCACCGGCGGTTCCGGCGGTTCCGTCCCCGGCATCACCGGCGGGGCTGCGGTCGGCATCACCGGCGGTTCGCCGGACCGCAGCCGGGCCGCGGTCCGGTCGTTCGCCTCGGCCAGCCCGGCCAGGTAGGCCCGGCGGGCGGCGTCGGCGGCGTACCGGGCGGTCCGGTCGCCGACCACCACGGCCGGCACCCCGGCGGCGACGGCGTACGAGGGAATGTTGCCACGGGCAACACTATTCGCGCCGACCACCACGCCGCGGCCGATGTCGGTCCCGCGGGTGACGGTGACCTTGGTGGCCAGCCAGCAGTCCGGGCCGATCCGGACCGGCGACTTCACCAGGCCCTGGTCCTTGATCGGCAGCCCGAGGTCCTCGGTCTTGTGGTCGAAGTCGCAGATGTAGGTCCAGTCGGCGATCAGCGTGGACGCGCCGATCTCGACGTCCAGGTAGCAGTTCACCGTGACGTCGCGGGCGAACACCACCTTGTCGCCGATCCGCAGCGTGCCCTCGTGCGCGCGCAGCCGGGTCTCGTCGCCGAGGTGCACCCACTTGCCGAGGATGATCCGGCCGTGGCCGGGCCGGGCGACGATCTCCAGCTTCTTGCCCAGGAAGACGAAGCCCTCGGTGATCACGCCCGGGTGCCGCAGCTTGAACCAGGCGAACCGCCAGTAGCGCTTCAGGTAGTACGGCGTCCACGCCCGATGGCGCACCACCCAGCGCAGATTCGCCACGGACAGCAACCGCATCAGAACACCCTACTGCTCTGAATCCCTTCCCCGCCCCGCCGCCCCGGTCTGGGCTACCCCGGTGATGCTGACGTTGTAGTACAGCTCGTCGGGAACGACGGCCGACAGCACCTTGTCCACCTTGGACAGGTTCAGCCACGACCGGTACGCGAACATCCGCCAGCCGAACCCGAGCTTCTGCTCCGGTACGGCGGCCTCGAACGTCCGGATCGGCCACCCGACCCAGGCCGCCAGCAGCTCCTCGGTGACGGTCCGGACGTCGGCCGCCCCCGCCCGCGACGCCGTCCGGGCCAGCGTGTCCGGGTCGAACGTGTGCAGGTCGACGACCGCCTCCAGCGCGGCCGCCCGGGAGGACTCGTCCAGCTCCGCCTGCGGTCGGCGCCACTCGGTCAGCGCGGGCAGCCGGGTCACGTTCGTCGTCGCCCACCAGGTGAAGCGGGACAGGCGCCGGGCCACGAAGTCGCCGTACCGGGTGGGCTCGCCGCAGATGACGAACCGGCCACCCGGCTTGAGCACGCGCAGCATCTCCCGGAAGGCGAGCTCGACGTCGGGGATGTGGTGGATGACCGCGTGCCCGATGACGAGGTCGAAGGTGTCGTCGTCGTACGGGAGTTTCTCCGCGTCCGCGACCCTGCCCTCGATCTGGAAGCCGAGGGTCCGCGCGTTCTTCTTGGCCGCCTCGACCATGCCGGGCGACAGGTCGGTGACGTGGGCCTCGTCGAGCACGCCGGCCAGCTTCAGGTTGAGCGTGAAGAAGCCGGTGCCGGCGCCGATCTCGAGGGTCTTGCCGTACGGCCAGCCGTCGGCGCCGGCGATCGCGACGAAGCGGTCCCGGGCGTAGCTGACGCAGCGTTCGTCGTACGAGATCGACCACTTCTCGTCGTACGTCGACGCCTCCCAGTCGTGGTAGAGCACCTGGGCGAGCTTGTTGTCGTTCCAGGCCGCCTCGACCTCTTCGGCGGTCACCGCGGGCTTCTCGGTTGCAGACATCAGATTCCCTTGAACTCGGCCTTGCCCGGGCCGTTCTCGACGAAGGACGTCATCCCGGTCGAGCGGTCCTCGGTGGCGAACAGCGCGGCGAACTGCTGCCGCTCGATCTCCAGCCCGGTGTGCAGGTCGACGCCGAGCCCGGAGTCGATCGCCTCCTTGGCGGCCCGCAGCGCGAGCGCGGCACCCCGGGAGAACTGCGACGCCCACGCGACCGCGGCGTCGTACACCTCGGCGGCCGGCACGACCTTGTCGACCAGGCCGATCGACAGCGACTCGGCGGCGTCCACGAACCGGCCGGTGTAGATCAGGTCCTTGGCCTTGGACGGGCCGATCAGCCGGGACAACCGCTGGGTGCCGCCGGCGCCGGGGATGATGCCGAGCAGGATCTCCGGCTGGCCGAGCTTGGCGTCCTCGGCGGCGATCCGGTAGTCGGCGCACAGGGCGAGCTCGCAGCCGCCGCCCAGGGCGTACCCGGTGATCGCGGCGACCGTCGGCTTCGGGATCGCGGCGACCGCGGACAGCGAGGACTGCAGCGGACCGGAGCGGCGGACCATGTCGGCGTACGACATGTCGGCCATCTCCTTGATGTCGGCGCCGGCCGCGAACACCTTCTCGCCGCCGTAGATCACCACCGCGCGGACGTCGTCGTTCGCGGTCGCCTCGAGCGCCGCGGCCCGGATCTCCTCCTGGACCTGGACGTTCAGCGCGTTCATCTTCGGCCGGTCCAGCCGGATCGTGCCGACACCGCCGCTCACGGTGAGGTTGACGAACTCGCCCATCGTCTCGCTCCTCTACGGTTCCGGGGATTACCCGTGGGTCACATCCCCGGAACCGTACCGGACAGGAGCAAGAACATGCACGCCGCCTCCGGCGGCGGAGAGAAGGCTGGACCGTTCCGGGCCGGAGGCGGCGCGGGTGACGGGGCTAGAGGTTGATGGGTTGGCCGGTTTGGGCTGAGCGGCGGGCGGCGTCGACGATGCGGAGGGTGCGCAGGCCGACGGCGCCGTCGGGCTGCGGTACGACGGCCGGCGTCGTCCCGGCGTTCGCCCGCCCGGACTCGCGCACCGCGGTCAGGAACGTGGACAGCATCGACTCGTCGAAGTTGTCGTGGATCGGCAGGTACGCCTCCCCGCCGGCGTCGGTCCCGGTGACGTGCGGCAGGAACGGCTCGATCTCGACCGACCCGTTGGTCCCGGTCACCTGCAGGTACACCCCACCCCAGGTCGGCCCGTTGTCCGGCACGCTCCACGAGCAGTCGATCGTTGCCAGCAGCCCGTTGTCGTAGTTGATCGTCACCAGGCCGCCCGTCTCCACATCGACCCCCTTGTCCTGGTGCAGCACCCGGTTGGCCGCGGCGTACACCCGCGTCGCCGACGCACCGCCGGTCAGACCGTCGATGAGGTCGGCACAGTGCACGGTGTGGTCGACGAGTGCGCCCCCACCGGCGAGCTTGGCGTCGGTGAACCACTGCCGCGCTGCGTACGGGATCATGCCGTTGTTGGTGCCGAGTACGGCGAAGACCTCGCCGAGCAGACCGGCTTCCACCGACGCGCGCAGCCGCAGGTACGGCGGTGAGAACCGCACCGGGTAGGCGACCATCAGGATCGCCCCGGCGGCCTCGCACGCGGCCACCATCGCCTCGCCGTCGGCGACCTCCGTGGCCAGCGGCTTCTCGCACAGCACGTGTGCACCGGCCGCGGCGGCCCGCTCGACGAGCTCGCGGTGCAGGGCGTTCTCGCTCGTCACCACGACCGCGTCCGGCCCCCAGGCGAACAGTTCGTCGTACGAGTCGACGTACGGGACGCCGAACTGCGCGGCGAAGTCGGCACCGCGCGGACCAGGATCGGGCGCGGAGGCGCCGTCGGGGTCGGCGGACAGCACGTCGACGTCCGGCATCGCCCCGAGCTGCGAGGCGTACGACGCCGCGTGCGTGTGCGCGAACGAGGCGATCGCTACTTTGAGGGTCATGCCGCGGCTCCCGTCGGGTCGAAGCTCTTCATGTCGATCACTCGGCCGGTCTCCATCGAGGCGCGGGCGGCCTCGGCCAGGTAGACCGCGGCCGCGCCGTCAGCGGCCTGGACGCGGGGCTCGGGTCCGCCGCGCAGCGCCACCGCGAGCTCGCGCAACTGCGTCAGGTACGGGCTCTCGCCGAGCGTGTTGGCCGGGATCAGCAGGTCACCGGCCGCGGCGCCGTCCTGCAGCTCCTCGGCGTAGCCGGAGTCCGCGCCGGACGTGTACTTGAGCACGCCGACCGACCCCGCCACCTCGAACCCGGACTGGAACTTCGTCCCAACCGCACCCCACGTCGCGCGGCAGTGGCTGATCGCGCCGGACTCGTGCGTCAGCGTGACGTGCGCGGCCACGTTGACCGGGCTCTGCCCGTCCACGGTCGGCGGGTTCTGGACGGCGTACACCGTGCGGACGTCGCCGCACAGCCAGCGCGCCTGGTCGAGGTCGTGCACCATCAGGTCCATGATCACGCCGCCCGAGCGGGCGACGTCGCGGTACCAGCCGCCACCGGCCGGCGACGACGCCTGCCGGAAGAACCGCGCCACCGCGACCTCGCCGATACGACCGTCCACGATCGCCTGGTGCGCGGCGACGTACGCCGGGAAGAAGCGCACCACGTGGGCCGGGTAGACCCGGACGCCGGCGGCGTCGGCGGCCGCGATCAGCTCGTGGGAGTCGGCCGCCGTGAGCGTCAGCGGCTTCTCGCAGATCACGTTCCGGCCGGCCTTGATCGCGGCCAGCGTGACCTCCTTGTGGGTGACCGACGGCGTGACCACGTCGACGAACTCCGCGTCCGCCAGGCACGCGTCGAGCGAGGCCGCCACCTCCAGCCCGTACTGGTCCGCGAGCTCGCCGGCGCCCTCGACCGAGTGCACCAGCACCCGCGCGCCGAGCGCCTTCCAGGCGCCGACATGCAGATGTGCGATGTTGCCCGCGCCGATCAGACCGACGGTCAGACCGGCCAACTCTTGCGACATGTGATCCCCTACTCGGCGCTCGGTGGAGTCCGGTGAATTAGTAACGGTTCTTGCGTATCATTGCGCACAGGCGTTCGCAACCACCGTCTCACGAACACAACCACCTCCGTTATCGATAACCAAGCCCTGACTGTGCAGAATGTGCCGGTGACCGAAGCGACCGCCGCCCCGAGTGCTCTCGACACCGGGCTCCAGCTGGGGGCAGTGGTCCAGTCCGATGGCACCACCTTCACGCTGTGGGCCCCCGCCGCGGAGCGCGTCGAGCTCGCGCTGATCGCGGACGACGGCAGCCAGCGGAACACGGATCTGACCCACACCGGCGAGTTCTGGACCGGGTTCGTCTCGGGAGTGGGCCACGGGCAACGGTACGGCTACCGCGTGCACGGCCCCTTCGACCCGGCGCACGGACTGCGGTTCAACCCGTCGAAGCTGCTGCTCGACCCGTACGCGCGCGCAGTCGACGGCACGCTGGACTACTCCAGCCCGCTGATCTACGACTCCTCCGACGGCGACTCGGCCGGTCACGTCCCGGTCGGCGTGGTCGTCGCCGGGTCCGAGCCGCCGCCCCCGATCAGCCGGCCGGTGCACTGGGGCGAGACGGTCATCTACGAGTTGCATACCAAGGGGTTCACCAAGCTGCATCCCGACGTACCGGAGCATCAGCGGGGGACGTACGCCGGCCTGGCGCATCCGTCCGTGATCGACTACCTGGTCGAGCTCGGGGTCACGTCGGTCGAGTTGTTGCCCATTCACCACTTCCTCACCGAGCCGTCCATCGCGGCCCGCGGTCTGCCGAACTACTGGGGCTACAACAGCCTCGGGTACTTCGCGCCGCACGCGCCGTACTCGTCGTCGGGTTCGCGTGGTGAGCAGGTCGCGGAGTTCAAGGCGATGGTGGCCGCGTTCCATGCCGCCGGCATCGAAGTGATCCTCGACGTGGTCTACAACCACACCGCCGAGGGCGGCTTCGACGGCCCGACGCTGAGCTTCCGCGGCATCGACAACCGGGCGTACTACCGGCTCGGCCACGGCGGCACGATGTACGACGTCACCGGCACCGGCAACTCGGTCAACACCGCGCACCCGCAGGTCCGGCGGCTGATGATGGACTCGCTGCGGTACTGGGTCGAGGAGATGGGCGTCGACGGGTTCCGGTTCGACCTGGCGGTCACGCTGATCCGCAACGAGCGGCACGAGGTCGACACCGTCGACCATCCCTTTCTGGCCGAGGTCGCGGCCGACCCGGTGCTCGGCCGGGTCAAGCTGATCTCCGAGCCGTGGGACATCGGCCCGTTCGGCTACCAGGTCGGCAACTTCGGCACGCCGTGGTCGGAGTGGAACGGCAAGTTCCGCGACAGCGTGCGGGACGTCTGGCGGAACACCTCCGACGGCGTCAAGGACCTCGCCTACCGGCTGTCCGGGTCCAGCGACCTGTACGGCGACGACGGGCGGTACCCGTACGCGTCGATCAACTTCGTCACCGCCCACGACGGCTTCACCCTGCGCGACCTGGTCACCTACAACCACAAGCACAACGAGGCGAACCACGAGGACAACCGCGACGGCACCGACGACAACCGGTCGTGGAACTGCGGGGTCGAGGGCGAGACCGATGACCCGCGCGTGATCGCGTTGCGCAAGCGGCAGATGGCGAACCTCATGTCCACGCTGATCCTGTCGACCGGCGTACCGATGCTGACCGCCGGCGACGAGTGCGGGCGGACGCAGCACGGCAACAACAACGCCTACTGCCAGGACAGCTCGTTGTCCTGGTTCGACTGGTCGTTGCCGGGTGCATGGTCCGATCACCTCGAGCTGACGAAGAAGCTGCTGGCCCTGCGCGCCGCCCATCCGGTGTTGCGGCAGTGGCACTACTTCTCCGGTGAGCCCGTGGTCGAGGGCGGCCGGAAGGACCTGTCCTGGATCGCGCCGCACGGCGGCGAGATGACCGAGGCCGACTGGTACGACGGCAACCTCCGGACGCTCGGGATGTTCCTGGCCGGCGACGCCCTCCGCGCGACCGACGCCGAGGGGAACGCGCTGACGGACAGCTCGTTCCTGCTCGCGCTGAACGCGACCCCGGAGACCCGGCAGGTCGTCGTCCCCGATGCCTCGTGGGCGCCGGCGTACGAGGTGGTCCTGGACACCAGCAACTCGATGGTGACCGAGGTGGAGGCCGGCGCGACGGTCCCGCTCGCGCCGCGCTGCCTGGTGCTGCTGCGCGCACTCTGAGGTCGTTAACCTTCCTGCAGTACATTCGTCGGTCACCTGCTGTTCATGTGTGGGGGGACCGATGTTCTTACTGCGCCGCGAGGCCCGCGAACGAACGACGCCCATCGGCGCGCTGCACCGAGCCGTGATGCGGCTGGGCGAGGCCGAGCGGGCGAGTTCGCGTCCCTTGCAGCGCTGGCTCGACGGGGTCGCGTACGTCGACGTGCAGGCGCGGACGTACGCGGACTTCTGGCGGCAGCAGAATTCCCTGGCGGCTGCCGCTGACGGTCCGCTGTGGGTCGTCCTGGGCGACTCGACGGCACAGGGGCTCGGCGCGTCCTCGCCGCTGCACGGGTACGTCGGCCAGGTGCTGAACGCGTTGCGTCGGCGCACCGGTCAGACGTGGCGCGTGGTCAATCTGTCGCGGTCCGGGGCGCAGACGCGGCACGTGCTCGAGGATCAGCTTCCGTTGGTCGAGGGGCTCGGCGCCGACCTGGTGACGTGTGGGATCGGCAACAATGACATCCTCGCCACGCCACCTCGTCGCTTCCGGACGCAGCTGCGCTCGGTGATCGACCACCTGCCGTCGTCGTCCGTGGTGATGGATCTGACAGTGCCCGACGGTTTCTGGCGGGTCGGCGGCGTGTGCAGCCCGTACGTCACCGGCATCAACCACCTGATCCACACCTGGGCCACCGGCCGCGGCCTCCCGGTCGCCCACGTCTCCCGCCACGCCCGCCCACCCTGGCGCGGCCTCCTCGCCCCCGACAGCTTCCACCCCAACAACCTCGGCTACCGCCACCACGCCGACGCCCTCCTAGCCGCCCTCCCCCACCAACTCCTACGGTCAGCCCCGGTGTAATCCCCTCCACCATCGCGAGCGAAGCGAGCGGTGCACCCGCACCCGCCACGAGCAGCGAGCGGCGCACTCCCCCACCTCGCCACCAGCGAAGCGCGCGGTGCACTCCCACCCCGCCACAAGCGAAGCGCGCGGTGCACTCCCACCCCGCCACAAGCGAAGCGCGCGGTGCACTCCCACCCCGCCACGAGCGAAGCGCGCGGTGCACTCCCACCCCGCCACGAGCGAAGCGAGTGGCGGGCTTTACCTTGCCCTTGGGGCAGAGGGTTTGATGGTTGGGTGTTGACGATCAGCGAGTTCGGGCGGCGGACCGGGCTCTCGCACAAGGCGTTGCGGTTGTACGACGTGTCCGGCCTGCTCCCGCCCGCCCAGGTCGACCCCTCGAACGGGTACCGCCTGTACGACGAGGAGCAGCTCGAGCGCGCCCGCCGGATCAGCGTGCTGCGACAGCTCGACATGCCGTTGAGCACGATCGCCGACGTACTCGCGGGCTCGGACGAGGAAGCGCTGATCCGGCTGGACCGGTGGTGGGCGGCCGAGGAGGCGACCACCGCGTCCCGGCGGGCGACCCTGGAGTATCTCCGGGCCCGGCTCTCGCAGTCCGGCGTACCCGGGCTGTCACCCCGGCCCGTGCTGACCCGCGACGTACCGGAGACGAAGATCGCGTCGATCCGGACCGAGACCGACCAGCGGTCGTTGGTCGGGGTGATCGTCACGTCGACCGGCGAGATCTGCCGGTACCTCGAGTCCGCCGGCGCGACGCTGACCGGTGAGTCGTGGGTGATCTACCACGGCGCGGTGACGCCGGAGGCCGAGGCGACCGTCGAGGTGTGCGTGCCGTTCGCCGGACTGGTGGATCCGTTCGGGCCGATCGGGATCCGGGTCGAGCCGGCCCACCGGGAGGCGTACTGCACGATCACGATGGACGAGTGCGCGTACCCGCGGATCATGCTCGCGTACGACCTCGTCGGCGACTGGGTCCGCTCGGCCGGCGAGGCCACTGCCGGCCCGCCGCGCGAGGTCTACCGGCCGCACTGCAACCTCATCCCCCGCGACCAGCCGGCTGTGGACATCGCCCAGCCGATCCTCGGAAGGAAAGCCTGATGGACTACGCGGCGCAGACCCCGTTCAGCGACCCCGGCGTACATGCCGCTCTGTTCGACGCCCTGCCGGACGACGTCCCCGGCATCGCCGCGGTGATCCGGGGCCTGGTGATCCACTACCGCGGCGGCGGGATCACGTTCACCGGCGAGCGCCTGGCCGAGATCGACCACCGGTGGGTCGAGGCGATGCTGACGACCGACCAGAAGCGCAACGGTACGCCGCTCGCCGCGCCACGGGAGCCGGTCGACCGGATCGTCGGCTGCTGCCGTGACTTCACGCTGCTGACCGTGGGAGCCCTGCGGCACAAGGGGATCCCGGCGCGCAGCCGGATCGGGTTCGCGGACTACTTCCAGGGCGGGTACAACCACGACCACGTGGTCGTCGAATACTGGAACGGCGACCGCTGGGTGATGCTCGACGCCCAGCTCGACCCGGCCGGCGACCACCCGTTCGACGTCCACGACATCCCGCGCGGCCCGTTCCGCTCGGCGGCCGAGGTGTGGCTGGGCATCCGCGCCGGCGACCTCGACGCGGACGTCTTCGGCATCGATCCCGGCTCGCCGATCGGCGGCGGCTGGTTCGTCCGCAACTACGTGCATTACCAGCACGCCCACCTGCAGGGCGACGAGCTCCTCCTCTGGGACAACTGGGGCCCCATGTCCCCCACCCTCGACGGCGCCGACGTGAACCTCACCGACGAGATCGCCACCCTCCTGGTTGCCTCCGACAACGGAGACGAAACCGCCACCAAGGAACTGGCCGACCGCTACGAGTCCAACCCGGACCTGAGGCCCACCGGCCGCTCCTACATCACCTCCCCCACCGGCGCCCCCCACACCTGGATCGACCTGATACGCCCATCCGGTGCCCATTCTTGAAGGGAACCCTGATGGACTACGCGGTGCAGACCGAGTACAGCGACCCCGGCGTGCACGCCTGGCTCTTCGACGCGTTGCCGGACGACGTCGCCGGGATCGCGGCCGTGGTCCGCAATCTGCTGATCCATTACCGCGCCGGTGGTGTCGAGTTCACCGGCGACCGGCTGGCCGAGATCGACCACCGCTGGGTCGAGGTGATGCTGGCGACCGATCAGAAGCACAACGGTACGGCGCTCGCCGTACCGCGGGAGCCGGTCGACCATGTGGCCGGCTGCTGCCGGGACTACACGCTGATGTTCGTCTCCGTTCTCCGCCACAAGGGGATCCCGGCCCGCAGCCGGGTCGGGTTCGGGGACTACCTAGCGGACGGGTACAGCCATGATCACGTGGTCGCGGAGTACTGGAACGGGGACCGCTGGGTGATGTTCGACGCTCAGATGGATCCCGCCGAGGTCCGCTCGTTCGACGTCCAGGACATGCCACGCGGCCCGTTCCGCTCGGCGGCGGAGGTCTGGCTCGGCGTCCGCGCCGGCGACCTCGACCCGGACCTGTTCGGCACCGGCCCCGGTTCACCGATCGGCGGCACCTGGTTCATCCGCAACTACGTCCACTTCCAACTCGCCCACCTCCAGGGCGTCGAGCTCCTCCTCTGGGACAACTGGGGCGAGCTGGCCGACACCGACCTGACCGGCGCGAACCTCAGCCTCACCGACCGCATCGCGGAGCTGATGGTTGCCGCCGACAACGGAGATGAGACGGCCACCGAACAACTCGCCGACCTCTACCACACCAACCCCGCCCTCACCTTCGCCGGCCGCGCCTTCGTCACCTCCCCCGCCAGCGACGGCAAGTACACCTGGATCGACCTCGTACGCCCAGCGGGGTAGGTGGTTGGTACCGAAGGACAGGAGGTAATCACCCCTGGGTAGGTGCGGCCGGAATTTTCAGCGGGAGCAGGGTGCGACCGGCCGAACACCTCCTGTCCTTCGGTACCCGAGTACGTCGATGGCAGTAGACCGGAAGCCTCCACTCAGCCGACGCGCGCCGTGCCCGGCATCGCTCAGGATCGTAGGTAGTTGATCCGAGTTGATGACGGGAGAGGGAGATGAGTAGCGCGACGTTGGAGGCGACCGCGGCGGTGAAGAAGCCGTGGCGGCTGGGTGCGCGGACACGGAAGGCCGTGCTCGTGCTGCACATCGCGTCCGTCGGGTCGTGGCTCGGCATCGACGTGGTGATGGCGGTGCTGACGTTCACCGCGCTGGGTACGGACGACCAGAGCACGAAGGCGTTGTGCTTCCGCGTCCTCGAGCTCGTGACAGTCTGGCCGATGACGGTGTCCGGGCTGACGTGCCTGGTGACGGGCGTCCTGCTGGCGATGGGCAGCAAGTACGGCCTGACGAAGTACTGGTGGGTCGTGGTCAAGCTGGTGCTCAACCTGCTGCTGAGCACGCTGGTCCTGGTATCCCTCCGCCCTGGCGTAGCGGTGATCGCCGACCGGGCCGAGTCCAACGACCTCGACATCCCCCTGGGCGACATGATCTACCCGCCGATCGTGTCGCCAACTCTGCTGATGGTCGCGGTGGTGCTGTCGGTCTTCAAACCCTGGGGCCTGCTCCGCAAGAAGAAGCAGTAGAGCGAACAGATCGACAGGAGGTGTAGGACCAAGTCGCGGAGAACCACGCTCAACACCTGAGGTGGCTCAGCCGTCCGCCCCTACACCTCCTGTCGAAATGCATGTACTGGGACAGCCCCGCCTGGTGAGGCAGGCGGGGCAGGCGGTCAGAACTCTGCGCCGGCGGGGAGGTCCGGGGTGCTCGGGTCCTCGGGGTCCGACGGGCCGGCGGCGAGGCCGAGCTCGGCGGGGCTGGCGAGGCCGGCGTGCTTCGGGACCACGCGGACGGTGTAGCCGAACGGTCCGGTGCGGTCGAGCTTCAGCTCACCCTCGTACCGGTGCCGGTTGCCCTCGTACGTCTCCGCCAGCGACAGCGACGCGCGGACCGGGTCCTTGATCTCGTCGTTCGAGTCGACCCGCCCGTGGAGCACCTCGACGTCGATGTCCTCGGGCCGCAGGTCGCCGAGGGCCGCGAAGGCCCGGATGCCGACGTTGGTCCCCAGCTGCGGTACGTCGCCCAGCCCCTGGAGCTCCACGTGGTCGACGCGGATCTGCGACCACGCCGCCCGGACCTTCTTCTTCCAGGCGGCCAGCTCGCGCGCACCGTCGTACGTCGAGTTGAGCGAGCGCGACGACTGCGCGGCCGGGACGTACAGCCGCTCGACGTAGTCGCGGACCATCCGGGTGGCGAGCACCTTCGGACCGAGCTCCTTGATCGTGTGCCGCAGCATCTCGATCCAGCGGCCGGGGACGTCGCCGTCGTAGAACCGCGGCGCGACCTGCTTCTCGATCAGGTCGTACAGCGCGTGCGCCTCGAGGTCGTCGCGGCGGTCGGTGTCCTCGATGCCCTCGGCGGACGGGATCGCCCAGCCGTACTCGTCGTCGTACCACTCGTCCCACCAGCCGTCGCGGATGGAGAGGTTGAGCGCGCCGTTGAGCGCGGCCTTCATGCCGGACGTGCCGCACGCCTCGTATGGCCGGAGCGGGTTGTTCAGCCAGACGTCGCAACCCGGGTACATCGGCTGCGCGAGCGCGATGTCGTAGTCGGGCACGAACACGATCCGGTGCCGGATCTCCGGGTCGTCGGCGAACCGGACCATCTCCTGGATGAGCTTCTTGCCGCCCTCGTCGTGCGGGTGCGCCTTGCCGGCGATGACGATCTGGACCGGCCGCTGCGGGTGCAGCAGCAGCGCCTTCAGCCGGGCCGGGTCGCGCAACATCAGCGTGAGCCGCTTGTACGACGGGACGCGCCGGGCGAAGCCCATCGTGAGGACGTCGGGGTCGAGGATCGAGTCGACCCAGCCGAGCTCGGCCTCGCTCGCGCCGCGGTTCAGCCAGGACTGCCGGACCCGGCGGCGGGTGTCGTCGATGAACCGTTGCCGCAGGATCCGCTTGGTCTCCCACAGCTGCGCGTCGGTGGTCTTGTCGAGCCCGGCGAAGATCCCGTCGATGTCGGCGGTGTCGGTGGTCGCGTAGGTCAGCTCGTTGATCTCGCGCGCGACCCAGGTCGGCGCGTGCACCCCGTTGGTGATCGAGGTGATCGGTACGTCGGTCGCGTCGAAGCTCGGCCACAGCCCGGAGAACATCCCCCGGCTGACGACCCCGTGCAGCTTGGACACGCCGTTGGCCCGCTGCGCCAGCCGCAGACCCATGATGGCCATGTTGAAGACGCCCGGGTCGCCGCCCTCGAAGTCCTCGGCGCCGAGCTCGAGGATCCGGTCGACCGGCACGCCCTCGCCGTACGCGTCCGGGGAGAAGTGCTGCTGGATCAGCTCGACCGGGAACCGGTCGATCCCGGCCGGGACCGGGGTGTGGGTGGTGAACACGGTGCCGCCGCGGGCGACCTCGAGCGCGGTGTCGAAGTCGAGGCCCTGGTCGGTGGCGAGCTCGCGGATCCGCTCGATCCCGAGGAAGCCGGCGTGGCCCTCGTTGGTGTGGAATACCTCGGGAGCCGGGTGGCCGGTGATCCGGCAGTACTCGCGGACCGCGCGCACGCCGCCGACGCCGAGGAGGAGTTCCTGGAGCAGCCGGTGCTCGGTGGTTCCGCCGTACAGCCGGTCGGTCACCTCGCGCTCGGCGGGCTCGTTGCCCTCCATGTCGGAGTCGAGCATCAGCAGCGGCACCCGGCCGACCTGGGCGACCCAGATCTGGGCGTGCAGTTCACGGTTCCCGGGCAGGGTCAGGGTGACGGTCGCCGGGGTGTCGCCGTCGCGGAGCAGGCTGATCGGCAGCCCGTCCGGGTCCACCAGCGGGTAGCGCTCCTGCTGCCAGCCCTCGCGGTTCAGCGACTGGGCGAAGTACCCGTGCCGGTAGAGCAGGCCGACCCCGATCAGCGGTACGGCGAGGTCGCTGGCCGCCTTCAGATGGTCGCCGGCCAGGATGCCCAGGCCGCCGGAGTACTGCGGCAGCACGTGGGTGATGCCGAACTCCGGGGAGAAGTAGGCCACCGAGCTGACCGGCGAACCGGCGTCGGTCTGGAACCAGCGGTCGTCGGACACGTAGCCGTTCAGGTCGGCTACGGCCAGCTCCAGCCGGCGCAGGAAGGCTTGGTCGTTGGCCAGCTCGTCGAGCCGGGCCGCCGGTACCTCACCGAGAAGCTTGACCGGGTCACCGCCGGTGCTCCGCCACAGCTGCGGGTCGACGGCCTCGAAGACGTCCTGCGTCTCCGGGTGCCAGGCCCAGCGGAGGTTGTTCACCAGCGTGCCCAGCCCGGTCAGCTGCTCGGGCAGGACAGGGCGGACGGAGAATCGTCGTATCGCTCGCACCGGGACACCGTACAAGCACCCGGCCGCCGGGGCACCCTCGGCATGCATCGATCTTGCAACGCGAGCAAGATTTTGCAGACCCTTATCGGTGGGTGGTCACCGATGTTCCATGCTGTGGACCGAACCGTGACCCCTGCATGTCACGTTGGCGGCCTGGGAACCGCTAACGTCAGTGCTGTAGTTCCGCACCCATTCCCCCACCCGCCGGATCGCAAGCAGAAAGCGAAGGTTCGTCTACGCCATGACTGGGCGCATCCCGATCACCGACGTCACCCCGACCGTCGACGCCGGAGCGTATCCGGCCAAGGCCTCGGTGGGCGAGACGTTCACCATCGCGGCCACGGTCTTCCGCGAGGGCCACGACGCGGTGAACGCGAACGTCGTGCTGACCTCGCCGACCGGGCAGACCAGACGGATGCTGATGACCCCGGTCGGGCAGGGCTCGGACCGGTGGACGGTCGACGTCACGCTGCAGGAGCAGGGCGCGTGGACGTTCGCGGTCGAGGGCTGGAGCGACCCGTACGGCACCTGGCGGCACAACGCCGAGATCAAGGTGCCGGCCGGTCTGGACGTCGACCTGATGTTCGCCGAGGGCGCCGCGTTCTTCGACCGGGCGGCCGCCGGCGTGCCACCCGCCGTCCGTGCTGACCGGGCGACCCTGAGTGATGCCGCGCAGGCGCTGGCGAACGGCGCGCTGCCGCCGGAGGCCCGGCTGGCCGCCGGCATCTCGCCGCAGGTCCGGGCCGCCCTCGGCCGGTATCCGGTGCGCGAGCTGATCACGTCCTCGGAGACGTACCCGGTGTGGGTCGACCGCGAGCGCGCGCTGTACGGCAGCTGGTACGAGTTCTTCCCGCGGTCCGAGGGAGCGAAGTACGACGAGGAGACCGGCCAGTGGACGTCGGGGACCTTCCGGACGGCGGCCAAGCGGCTGGACGCGGTCGCGTCGATGGGGTTCGACATCCTCTACGTGCCGCCGATCCACCCGATCGGCCACTCGTTCCGCAAGGGCCCGAACAACACGCTCGACCCGAAGCCCGGTGACCCGGGGTCGCCGTGGGCGATCGGCTCGGCCGAGGGCGGGCACGACGCGATCCACCCCGAGCTCGGCACGTTCGAGGACTTCGACTACTTCGTCGGCCGGGCCCGCGAGCTCGGCCTCGAGGTCGCCATCGACCTGGCCCTGCAGGCCTCGCCGGACC
This sequence comes from Kribbella sp. CA-247076, assembly GCF_050942445.1. Classification (NCBI taxonomy): domain Bacteria; kingdom Bacillati; phylum Actinomycetota; class Actinomycetes; order Propionibacteriales; family Kribbellaceae; genus Kribbella; species Kribbella sp. CA-247076. Next base: position 5,287,975 of record NZ_CP192051.1, read on the forward strand.
ACCCCTGGGTGACCGAGCACCCGAAGTGGTTCAGCGTCCGCGCGGACGGCTCGATCGCGTACGCCGAGAACCCGCCGAAGAAGTACCAGGACATCTACCCGATCAACTTCGACAACGACCCCGAAGGCATCTACGCCGAGGTGCTGCGGATCGTCCGGCTGTGGATCTCGCACGGCGTGACCGTGTTCCGGGTCGACAACCCGCACACCAAGCCGGTCAACTTCTGGGAGTACCTGCTCGGCGAGATCCGCAAGACCGACCCGGACGTGGTGTTCCTGTCCGAGGCGTTCACCCGGCGGCCGATGATGCGCGAGCTGGCCAAGGTCGGCTTCCACCAGTCGTACACCTACTTCACGTGGCGCAACGAGAAGTGGGAGCTGGAGGAGTACCTGCAGGAGCTGACCCAGGAGACCGCGCACTTCCTCCGGCCGAACTTCTTCGTCAACACCCCGGACATCCTGACCGCCTACCTGCAGTACGGCGGTCCGGGCGCGTTCAAGATCCGGGCGGCGATCGCCTCGACGTCGTCACCGACCTGGGGCGTGTACGCCGGGTTCGAGCTGTTCGAGCACGTCGCGCTCCGGCCGGGCTCGGAGGAGTACCTGGACACCGAGAAGTTCCAGCTCCGGCCGCGCGACTGGGATGCCGCTGCCGCGGAGGGTCGCACGCTGGCGCCGTACCTGACGCTGCTGAACAACATCCGCCGCCGGCACCCGGCCCTGCAGCAGCTGCGCAACCTGGCGCTGCACCAGGTCGAGGACGAGGCGATCATGTGCTACTCGAAGCGGATCACCGGGCCGGACGGGCACAGCGACACGGTCATCGTGGTGGTGAACACCGACCCGCACTCGGTCCGCGAGTCGATGGTCCACCTCGACATGGCCGCGCTCGGCATGCGTCCCGAGGACACCTTCACCGTGTACGACGAGATCAGCGGCGCCACCTGGCGCTGGGGTCAGCACAACTACGTCAAGCTCGACCCGAACGGCGAGCCGGCCCACATCCTCGCCGTCCGCCGCGGCCAGGCCTGATCCCCCGCCGGGTGGCAGGATCCGGTCACGCCCCGGCTCCTGCCCCCGCCGATTCCTAGGATCAGGCCGCATGGTCCGTCGTCTCGCTGCCGCGTGCGCAGTTGCCGCGCTCGCCGTCACCGCAGGATGCTCGGACGACGACCCGACGGCCGGCCGCATCCCGTCCCCGACCGTCACAGGCACCCCGACGCCGAGTTCCATCATTCGAACCGCGCCCAGCCCGACCGCTACCCCGCGCGTCGAGCCCGAGGCAGCCTGCGGGGGCAACCCGTTCGATCCGAAGAAGGTGCGGGCCTACACCCCCGACGGCCCGCCCTACGTCGGCCGGAGTATCCACCTGTCCGAGCTCGTGAATCTGGACTTCGCCGACATCTACACCGAGCTGCCCCGTGAGTGGAACGCGAAGCTCTCCTCCACCCCGGGCGAGGTGCAATTGCTGATCTGTGAGTGGCGCGACGACACCTATCGTGCCAAGACGGTCGACACCTGCGACTACGAGTCGACCGACGACTCGACATCGACGGCGAAGCTCGTGTCGGCCCGCTATCGGTACCGCGTGTTCGAAGCGAAGACAGCGCGGCAGATCACGACCTTCACCCTGCTGGGTTCACTGAACGGCTGTCCCGCGTCCACGGCCGGCGGCGTCAGCGAGCAGTACTACCAGCGCGTCGACTCCGCCGACCTGGCCGCCAAGCTGCGGCCGTTCGTGGTTGGGCCGGCTCGGCGTTAGAGGGGGACCGTCTCCGGGTACTTCAGGCCGAGGCCGGTGTTGAGGGCAACGACCTGGTCGCCGGCGTGGATCCAGCCCGACTCGCGGAGGCGGCGTACGGCGGCGAACGTGGCGGCGCCTTCCGGGCAGACGAAGGCGCCTTCCAGCGCGGCCAGCCGGTGCTGCTCGGCCAGGATGGACTCGTCGTCGACGGCAACGGCCGTGCCGCCGGTGTCCGCGATCGCCTGCAGGACGAGGAAATCACCGAGCGCCTTCGGCACGGTCATGCCGAAGGCAACGGTCTTGGCGTCCGACCACGGCTCGCTCTCCGGCAGACCCTTCTCCCAGGCCCGGACGATCGGCGCGCACCCGGTCGACTGCACGGCGACGAGCCGCGGCAGCGGACCGTCGATCCAGCCGAGCTCGCGCAGCTCGATGAGCGCCTTCCAGATCCCGATGATCCCGACCCCGCCGCCGGTCGGGTAGACGATGACGTCGGGCAGCCGCCAGCCGAGCTGCTCGGCGATCTCCAATCCCATCGTCTTCTTGCCCTCGATCCGGTACGGCTCCTTCAGCGTGGAGACGTCGAAGTACCCGGACTGCTCGCGGACATACGCCGCTGCGTCACCGATCAGCCCGTCGACCAGGTGCAGCCGCGCCCCGACGACCGTGACCTCGCGCCGGCAGATCTCGGGAGCCGCGACCGGCATGGCGATCAACGCCTCCATCCCGGCCCGGGCGGCGTACGCGGCCCAGGCGGAGCCGGCGTTCCCGTTGGTCGGCATCGCGATCCGCCGTACGCCGACCTCGTACGCCCGGGACACCCCGACCGCGGCACCACGGGCCTTGAACGTGCCGGTCGGGATCAGTCCTTCGTCCTTCATCAGCAACCGGTCGACTCCGACCTCTCGCCCGTAGCGCGCCAACGGCAGCAGCGGCGTCATCCCCTCCCCCAGGGTGACCACGTTCCCGGCCGACCGCACCGGCAGCAGCTCGTGATACCGCCACAGGTCCGGCGGCCGGGTGGCCAGCTCGTCCTTGGTCAGCGTCACCGCGGGTACGTCGTACCGCGCCAGCAACGGCGATCCGCACGGGCACAGCCCGATCACCTGGTCGGCGTCGTGAGTCCGGCCGCACTTCGGGCACTCGAGATGGCTCAGCGCTGAGAACGTCACACCGGGAGAACCTACCCGGCGCGCAGGTTGGAGACGGTCGGGCGCTGGTGGTCGGTCAGCCGGAAGCCGGTGCCACGGACGGCGTCGATGGTGACCGTGGTGCCGAGCTCGTCGAGCTTGCGGCGCAGGCGCTTGACCACCGAGTGGATGTCGGCGGTGCCGCGCAGGTGCCGGTTGCGCCAGACGGTCTGGTGCAGGGCGTCGTACGTCCAGACCCGCAGCGGTGCGGACATCAGGCGGGTGAGCAGGTCGTGCTCGAGCTCGGTGAGCTGGACCTCGCGGTCGCGCCAGCGGGCGACCGACCGAGCCCGGTCGATCGTTAGCACGTCGGCGCCGGGCTCGCCGGCGGACGTCTTCTCGGCGGTCGAGTCGACCTCGGCCGGTTCCGGTGGCTCGGGCTGTTCGGGGACCGGTGGCGGCTGGTCTTCCGGAACGAGCAGCCGGCGGAGTTCCTCGAGACTGGAGACCAGCAGCAGCGGCGCGACGTCGTCGACGAGCTCGGCGAGCCGGACACGGTCCTCCGGTGAGGCCGCGACCGCGATCAGCAGCGGGAACGGCGTCCGGTCGGTCGTGGTCAGATCGACGTCCGCTGGGGCGGGGACACGGGCGGTGACCATCTGATCACGATGTCAACCTCTGCCTCGGATCGTCAACGAACTGACAACGTTTGACCACGTTGCCTCGATCGGTGCGACGGCTAGTCACATCTTGCTCACGAAGTGTGCTTGTTACCACGTTGTTCTGACACATAAGGTCCACGACAGGCTCGCGGTGTCACATGTCGCGACCTGGGGGGCACGCAGCGTTCGCTCAACCGGTTCATCCGCCCGATGACGGCACCGCGAACCCGCCTGCACCTCTGCACCAGATGACTCGGGGGAGTCAACTCGGGGTTGTCCACAGTGAGGGGCTGCAGAGATGTCACACGCACGACGAAGGGGGCTCGCCAGATCTCTGGTGGGTGCCCTGGCGACGGTGGCAGTCGTCGCGACCGGGATGGCCGCCGCCGGCCAGGCCCAGGCCGCGCCGCCCACCAAGCCGGAAGCCACTCCGGCCAGCAAGATCAAGCCGGACCTGATGGCGAAGCTGGACGGCAAGGACGCCAAGGAGGCCACCGACTACTGGGTCCGGTTCTCCGCCAAGGCCGACCTGACCGCCGCCAGCGGGATCACCGACTGGAACGAGCGCGGCACCGCCGTCGCCGCGGCGCTGAAGAAGGCCGCCGCCGCGAGCCAGGCGAAGGTGCGCGTCGAGCTGGACGCGCAGAAGGTGCAGTACAAGGCCTTCTGGGGCACGAACGCGATCCGGATCACCAGCGGCACGCTCGCGCTGGCCCAGAACCTGGCCGCCCACGCCGAGGTCGAGGGTCTCTACAACCCGGTCGCCGTCGAGGTGCCGAAGGTCACCCCGGGCGAGCAGGCGCACGAGGTCAACGCGGTCGAGTGGGGCATCGCGAACATCAACGCCGACGACGTCTGGTCGCAGTACGGCGACAAGGGCGCGGGCATCGTGATCGCCAACATCGACACCGGGGTGCAGTACGACCACCCGGCGCTGGTGAGCTCGTACCGCGGCAACAACGGCGACGGCACGTTCGACCACAACTACAACTGGTTCGACGCGGCCGGCACCTCGCCGACCGCCCCGTCCGACGGCAACGGCCACGGCACCCACACGATGGGCACGATGGCCGGCGACGACAACGCGGGCAACCAGATCGGCGTCGCGCCGGCGGTCAAGTGGATCGCCGCGAACGGCTGCTGCCCGAGCGACGCCGCGCTGATCGCGTCCGGCGAGTGGATGCTCGAGCCGACCGACCTGAACGGCCAGAACCCGGACGCCAGCAAGCGGCCGAACATCATCAACAACTCCTGGGGTTCGACCCAGCCGTCGAACGACCCGTTCATGGAGGACATCACCAACGCCTGGAAGGCGTCGGGCATGTTCGGTGCCTGGGCCAACGGCAACAGCGGTTCGCTGGGCTGCCAGAGCAGCGGTTCGCCGGGCTCGCTGACCAGCAACTACTCGGCCGGGGCCTACGACATCAACAACAACATCGCGTCGTTCTCCGGCCGTGGTGTCGGCCAGAACGGCACGATCAAGCCGAACATCTCGGCCCCGGGCGTCAACGTCCGGTCCAGCCTGCCCGGCAGCACCTACGGCAGCTTCAACGGTACGTCGATGGCCGCACCGCACCTCGCGGGCGCCGTCGCGCTGCTGTGGGCCGCCTCGCCGGTGCTGAAGGGTGACGTCGACGCGACCCGCGCGCTGCTGAACGGGACCGCGATCGACAAGGCCGACGCCCAGTGCGGTGGTACGACGGAGAACAACAACGTCTACGGCCAGGGCCGCCTGGACGCGCTGGCGCTGCTGAACGCCGCCCCGATCGGTGACACCGGCACGCTGGCCGGCACGGTCACCGCGGCGACCGGCGGGGCCCCGCTGGCCGGTGCGAGCGTGACGGTGAAGGCCGCCGGTCAGCCCGACCGGGTCCTCACTACCTCGAGCACCGGTGCGTTCTCGTCCGTACTGCCGGCCGGCAGCTACGACCTGACCGTGGCGTCGTTCGGGTACAAGACCCAGACCGACACCGCGACCATCACCACCGGCGCGACCACCACGAAGAACTACGCGCTGGAGAGCGCTCCGCAGGTCAACGTCGGCGGCACCATCACGGACGGCTCCGGCCACGGCTGGCCGCTGTACGCGAAGGTGAGCGTCGAGGGTCCGGGCGGGGTCTTCGACTACACGACGCCGAGCAACGGCCGCTTCAGCCTGAAGGTGCCGTCCAACGCGTCGTACTCGCTGAAGATCGAGTCGCAGTACCCGGGTTACCAGACGGTCAGCGAGCCGATCACCGTCGGCGCCGGCAACCTGGCCAAGAACGTCGCGGTCCCGGTCCGCACCGACGCCTGCGCCACCGCGCCGGGCTACCGGTACGGCTCGGACGGTGTCTACGAGACCTTCGACGCCGGCGCCAAGCCGAACAACTGGACCGTCGTCGACAACAAGGGCAACGGCCAGGTCTGGCAGTTCAACGACCCGGGCAACCGGGGCAACCTGGCCGGTGGCACCGGTGGGTTCGCGGTCGTCGACAGTGACGAGTACGGCTCCGGCGGGTCGCAGGACACCTCGCTGGTCAGCCCGGTCGTGGACCTGACCTCGGTCACCGCTCCGGTGATCCGGTTCAACCAGGACCTCAACTACCTCGGTGGCGAGAAGGCCGACGTGGACCTGTCGATCGACGGCGGGGCCACCTGGACCAACGTGCTCACCCAGGGCGCGGACGTCCGCGGTGTCAAGGAGATCGCGATCCCGCAGGCGGCCGGCAAGTCCGAGGTGCAGGTGCGGTTCCACTACTACGACGCCTCGTACGAGTGGTGGTGGATCGTCGACAGCGTCCTGATCGGCAGCCAGATCACCTGTGAGCCGACCGGCGGCGGCATCGTCACCGGCCACGTCAAGGACGCCAACACCAACGGCTACGTGAACGGCGCGGTCGTCTCCCGCGACGGCAACGCCGCGGAGTCCGGCACCACCGTGGCGACGCCCGAGGACACCGGTCTGGCCGACGGCTTCTACTGGCTGTACTCCTCGGAGTCCGGTCCGCAGGGCTTCACCGCCAAGGCCGGCAACTACGTCAGCGCGCAGCAGAGCGTGGACGTCGAGGCCGACTGGAGCACCACCGCCAACTACACCCTGGCGGCCGGCCGGCTGGCCGTCACGCCGGGCAGTATCTCCGGCAACCTGAAGCTGCCCACCGGCAAGGTGACCAAGTCGTTCACCGTGACCAACACCGGCGGCGCGCCGGTCGAGGTGACGTTCGGTGAGCGCGACGGTGGCTTCGTGCTGCAGAACGCGAACGGCACCACCACCAGCAAGTCCCAGGTGCTGAACAGCACCGGTGCCCCGCTGCAGCGGCTCCAGGTGCCGACCTCGTTCGCGAACAAGTTGTCGGGCAAGCAGGCCGGTACGCCGGCCGCCGCGAAGCCGCTCGCGGCGCCGTGGGCCGACATCGCCGACTACCCGTCGACCGTGATGGACAACCGGGTGGTCAACCTCGACGGCAAGGTCTACTCGATCGCCGGTGGCAACGGCAGCGCGTCGACCGCGAACAGCTACGTGTACGACCCGGCGTCGCTCGCCTGGACCGCCATCGCCCCGCTGCCGGGGGCCCGCAACGCCATCACCGTCGGCGTCGTGGGTGGCAAGATCATCGCCAGCGGCGGTTGGGGTGCCTCCGGTCCGGCGGCGGACACCTGGTCCTACGACCCGGCCACCAACGCCTGGTCGGCGGTCGCCGCCAACCCGGCTCCGCGGGCCGCGGCCGGTCAGGCCGTCGTCGACGGCAAGCTGTACGCCGTCGGTGGCTGCACGACGTCGGCCTGTACGCCGATGAGCAACACCGTCGTCCGCTACGACGCGGCGGCGAACAGCTGGGAGACCCTGGCGAACTACCCGAAGTCGGTCGCGTTCGCGTCCTGCGGCGCCATCGACGGCAAGCTGTACTGCGCCGGCGGCAACGACGGCGTGGCCTCGCTCAAGTCGGCGTACGTCTTCGACCCGTCCGGCAACACCTGGACCGCGGTCGCGGACGCGCCGGCGGACCACTGGGCGGGCGCGTACGCCGTCGCCGGCGGCAAGCTGATGGTCGTCGGCGGTGTCCAGGCCGGTGCGGTCACCAACGCCGGTATGGCCTACGACCCGGCCGCCGACGCGTGGTCGGCCCTGCCGAACGCCAACCTGCCGCGGTACCGCGGTGGCGCGGCCTGCGGCTTCTACAAGGTCGGCGGTTCCTCCGGTGGCTTCACCGCCACCGTGGACAGCGAGGCCCTGCCGGGTCTCGAGGACTGCGCCGAGTCGGCGGCGGACGTGAGCTGGCTGTCCATCGACAAGACCGAGGCCACCCTGGCCCCGGGCGCGTCGACGACGGTCAAGGTCACGCTCACCGCGAACGTCGACCAGCCCGGTGCGTACAGCGGATCGGTCACGATCGGCGAGAACACGCCGTACTCGGTCGACGCGGTCGGGGTGACGATGAACGTCACGCCGCCGAACACCTGGAGCAAGCTGCTCGGAACCGTCACGGGCGTGAGCTCGTCCGGCGCCACGGCCGCCCTTCCGGGGGCGACCGTCCAGGTCGACTCGTGGTCGCAGTCGTACACCTTCATCACCGACAAGGACGGCAAGTACGCGTACTGGCTGGACCGTCGGAACAACCCGCTCACCCTGATCGCCGCGAAGGACGGCTACAAGCCCCAGACCCGCACCACCCGCCTGCTCCCAGGCGAACCGGTCACCGAAGACTTCGCACTGAAGTCGACCAAGTAGTCAGCTAAAGAGCCGGCCCCCGTCCACCAGGACGGGGGCCGGTTCCTTTGTGCTCAGGTTCTGAGGACTAGCTGCCGGCGACGTCCTCGTCACGTACGCGATCCGCGATCCGCACCAACGACCCGACCCCCGGGACGAACCAGCGGCTGGTCCCCTGAACGGCCTTCGTGGTGAGCCCCACCTGCCTGATCATGTGCTTTGCGAGGCCGCTGGGGCTGTAGCGCTTGCCATCGGCCTCCCAGAGGAGCGGCGCACCCCGGTTGTTCACCCAGGTGGCTCTGCCACGGCGGGGGTCCTCCGCGAGCCAGGGGCCGAGGGCAACTCTCTCCGGTCGCGTTTGGGCCCTGAACTCCAGCAGCGTTCCCGGCTCGATCCGCCCAGCGTCGACCAGGACGATGACGGCGTTGGTCCGCCGCTCCCTGGTCAGACGACCACCGGGCGCAACCTCCTGCGCTTCCGGAAGAACAGCATCGTTCCGGATGGACGTCAGCACCCGCTCCGCCAGCAACTCGCACTGCTCGGCGTTCCGGAAAATGGTCGGGACGACGCTGTGACCGTGGATCTCGTTGACGTGATAGACCAGCCAATCCAGCGCCGATGTCGTCAGCTTGCTCACGTCACCGATCGACGCCTCCCAATCGACGCCGGGATCGTTGATCCGGCTGAGGTCGAGCTGCCGGAACACCAGGTGCGCGGTGAGGAAGCCGGCGTGCTCAGTGATCTTCGCGACACGTCCGTCGCGTTCGTCGGAATCGGCGCGGACCTGGTCCAGGACCGCGCGTAAGACTTGCACCGAACGCCAGACGCGGTGTGCACCGGGCCTGCCACCGAACAGCGCTTGATAGGTTCCCTGCCGGCCGGCCTCCCACAGGACCGCGCTGTCGCTGCGCGCACGCGCCGCGAACGCCGGATCCGGGTGCGCGCAGGCGAGCGCGCGAGCCGCCTCGACCACTGAGCAACCCGCCTCTGGGGAGGGGTCGGGCTCACCGCGCTTGATGACGTAGATCTTGTGCAGCGACAGGATGAACTCGTCCCGCAGCTCGGCCTGGATCCGGTCGAGGGCGATGAAGTCTCTCGCCTCGACCCGGTTCTGAGTGTTGGTCGCCTCGGTGATGAGCTTGTCGAAATCCTCTGGGCAGTCCGCGAGCGAGATCAACCGCACCCAGACCCGGCCGGCGACCAAGTCGGCATCCAGCTCGGACATCGCGGCATGAATCGACTGCACTGTCTGCGCACCGTTCACCACACTGGCACCGGTCAGAACGAACCGGCCGGTCCTGTTGGTGGATTCCCGCGCCGATTTTCGCAATGAGTCACATAGGACCGTGATCCCGTTGTTGAAGTACCAGAAGTGCTCCGGGTCGTTGACCAAGGTCGCGCGGATGCCGTTGTTGACATCAGTCAGGCCCAGCGAACGCCTGATGTTCTGGCTGAACAGCTTCTCCCCGTGCTCGGCGTACCAGGCCGCTACATGCGACACCGGCATCGTGCCGTAATAGGCCCGGTACGGCTCCTCGAGTGTGCCCCAGTTGTCGAGCACCGCATCCATGTCGACCTTCGCGTCGGCCACGCCCGCTTTGATCAGCTGATAGAACTGCGGAAAGCCGACGAGCTTGAGCTCGACCAGCGACTCGAGCTGATTGAAGTCGGCGAGCATCTTGTCGAGATCGCTCCGCACCAGGTCCGAGACCTGCGGGCGGCCCATAATGGCCAACGCTGCGGTGATCTTCACTCCGGGAGTGTCGATCGCAGCGCTCACCTTATCCGCCAGCCGCTGGAAACGGCTGTTGAACTGGTCGGACTCACCGTCCAGCAGCAATCTCAGGCCACGCTGAAGCTTCAGCGTTGCTTCCTGATTCACGCTGGCCGCGCCACGATCACTCCACTTCGTCTGCACGACCCAAACGTGCTGCAAGGATTCCGAGACGAAGATGCCGTCGATGCCGTTGTCGTCTCGGCCGTCGATCACTCCGGCCACAGCCTCGTCGAGGCTACAGCCGGCCAGATCCTGGAGTGTCAAGGCGGTGAGAGCTCGCGATAGGAACGCTTGCTCGAGCGCCGGCCCCGGCTGGTTCGCGATGTCCGAGATGTCGATGTACTTCTCGAAGTCCCGGCGTAACGCATCGCGGATATGCCGGATCTGCAACGGAATGTCTGGCACTCGAGCTCCTCCCCACGTCGCAGCGGGGGCCACACGCCGCACTCACTCGACGTTCCCCGTTCCCCACCACTTTGGTCACCCAGAGTGATGTACTGTACCAGCGCATTCGGGCGAGGGCGCTCTCGCGACGCGCTACGGCGATAAGAGCAGGTGGAAGCCGACGCCGCGGACGGCGTGGATGGTGACGGTGGCGCCCAGGTTGGCCAGCTTCTGCCGGAGGCGCTTGACCACCGAGTGGATGTGCGACCCGTGGCCGAGGTGCTCGTTGCCCCAGACGGCGTGGTGCAACCGCTGGTAGGTCCAGACCCGGCCGGGCTCCTCGACCAGGCAGTGCAGGAAGTCGTGCTCGAGCCGGGTCAACGGGACCTCGCGGTCCTGCCAGCGCGCGACCCGGCGGTCCACATCGAGGTACAGCTCGGTCGCCGGCGCGGGGACCGCGGCGGCCACCGGGACCGTGGGCACCGACCGCGGGACTGCCTCGATCTGGGCAGGCTGCACGGTGACGGTGGCCGGCTCGGCGCCGGGCAGCACGGTCGGGGTGAGCACGACCGGGCCCACGGGCGACGACATCGCGGTCAGCTCGAGGAACGCGCGCGCCTGCTCCGCGCTGGACACCAGCAACAGCGCTTCCGCACCACCCAGCAGCCGGACGAGCTGGACCCGCTCGGCCGTGGAGGTGGCCACCCCGATGATCAACGACGAATCCGACGACCTCTCCATCTGAGTCCCCTCCTGGTCGAACGCCAGGCACAAGTACCTTTTACGACGCGAAGTAAGTCAAGGGATTTCCCGCACGTCGGCCTGGCACAAATGCGACCTGTCCGAGACAGGACAGAACAGGGGTGCGTCCGGGCCCGCCGCGGGGAACGGCGCGACGGGCCCGGACGCAGTACCGGAAGATCAGCCGACCGTCTTGACCGCGGTGATCAGGGTGCCGTCGGAGGTGTCACCGGACAGCTCCCAGAAGAACGCGCCGCCCAGCCCCTGCTGGTTCGCGTACGTCATCTTGCCGCGGATCGTGGCGGGCGTGTCGTAGCCCCACCACTGGCCGTTGCAGAACGCGTACGCCGTACCGCCGACGGTCCCGGTGGACGGGCAGCGGGTCGAGATCAGCTTGTAGTCCTCGATCCCGGGCTCGTACTTGCCGGGCGCGGGACCGGTCGCCGTACCGCCGGGCGCGGCCTGGGTCACGCCGGTCCAGCCGCGGCCGTAGAACCCGACGCCGAGCAGCAGCTTGGACGCCGGGATGCCCTTCGACTTCAGCTTCTGGATCGCCGCGTCGCTGTGGAAGCCGGCGGTCGGGATCCCGGTGTACGACGTCAGCGGCGAGTGCGGCGCGGTCGGGCCCTGCGGGCTGAACGCACCGAAGTAGTCGTAGGTCATCGGCATCACCCAGTCGAGCTTGCCGGCCGCGGTCGCGTAGTCGGTGGCGTCGATCTTGCCGCCGTCGGTGCCGTCGGCCGTGATCGCCGCGGTGACGAGGGCGGACGAGCCGAACTTGTTCCGCAGCGCGGTGACCACGGTGTTGAAGGCGTTCGGGCCGGACGTGTCGCAGGTCAGCCCACAGGCGTTCGGGTACTCCCAGTCGATGTCGATCCCGTCGAGGACGTCTGCCCAGCGCGGATCCTCGACCAGGGCGTGGCAGGAGTCGGCGAACGCGGCCGGGTTCCTGGCCGCCTCGGTGAAGCCGCCGGACCAGGTCCAGCCGCCGAAGGACCAGACCACCTTGATGTTCGGGAACTCCTTCTTCAGCTTGCGCAACTGGTTGAAGTTGCCGCGCAGCGCACCGGTGTCCCAGGTGTCGGCGACCCCGTCGACCGACGACGCCGCGTCGTAGAACTTGTCGTACGCCGCGTACGAGTCGCCGACCGCGCACCGGCCGCCGGCGGTGTTGCCGAACGCGTAGACGATCGTGGTCAGCTTCGACGCCGAGCCGCTCGTCTTGATGTTCTTCACGTGGTAGTTGCGGTCGTAGACACCCCACTCGGTGAAGTAGCCGACGACGTGCTTGCCGGCCGCGGGCGCTGCCTGCTGTGCGTCTTGCTGCGCGTCCTGCTGAGCGGCTGCGTCTTGCTGAGCGGCTGCGTCCTGTTGAGTGGGCTGGGCGGCGGTCGCGGCGGGGATGACGCCGGCGCCGAGCAGCGTGACGGCCGCGGCAACGGCCAGAACTCGGATTCTCATGTGGTACCTCCTGGGGGCGGAGAGGAACTGTCCGCACCCTACCGAGCACTTCGGGTTAAGAAAAGAAGAAACCTGAATAAAAATGTTCCCGCGATCATCGCGACGCTCCCTGGACAGGTGTGCAGAGTGAGCGCGCGGCGGAGTAATGTCCACGCGCACGGTCACACTTGACCGCATCCGACGGAGGAACAGTGTCCGGACTCGTTCGGCGGCCGGTCGTCGTCTGGCTGCTTGCGGCCCTCGCCGTACCCGTGCTGCTGACGGCTGTGCTCATTCCGGCCCGAGCGGGCTCCACCGAGGACGACCTCCGGGACCGGTCGCTGGCCGCGTTGCAGGCGCGCGGGATCACCGGCGCCGAGGTTTCCGTGGACGGTCGGGACGCGACGGTCGCCGTACCGGCCGGAGTCGATCGTGGACTGGCCGAGGAGGTCGTGGCCGGGGTCGACGGCGTGCGCGCGGTCCGGGTCGAGGGTGGTGCCACGCCCTCCCCCACGCCGACCACCACCGCCCCGACCACCGCCGAGCCGACCACCGCGTCCTTCGAGGTCGGGCGGACGAACAACTCCATCCGGGTCCGGGTGGCGGTCAAGGACCAGGCGGTGAAGGACGCGATCGCCGCCCAGGTCGACAAGGTGCTCGGCGAGGAGCGCGAGTTCGACGATCGGGTCACGATCGACGCGGCCACCGGTCTCGCCGACGCGACCACCATCGGCGCGCTCATCCACGCGCTCGCGATCGGCACCGGGGACGCCTCCGTGCGCTACGACGGTACGACGATCACCCTGAGCGGGGACGTGCCCGACCAGTCGACCAAGGCGACGGTCGCCCGCGCGGCTGCGAAGGCGGCCCCGGGCGCGGTGATCGCCGATCAACTGCAGACGCCGGCTCCGCCGAAGCCGGAGGTCAGTGAGGCGTGCCGGACGTTCTCGAGCCGGCTGTCGGAGTTCACCCGGCAGCACCCGATCAACTTCCTGTCCGGTACGTCGATCGTGAACGACGCCACCAAGCCGTCGGTGGTCCGGGTCGCGGCGCTGCTGAAGTCCTGCCCGGCGGCTCGGGTGGAGATCGCGGGCCACACCGACAACCTGGGGTCGACCGCCAGCAGCCTGCCGCTGTCCGAGCGGCGCGCGGCCGCGGTCCGGGCGACCCTGGTCCGGCTCGGGATCCCTGCCCGCCGACTGCTGGCCCACGGGTACGGCGAAACTTTCCCGATCGCACCCAACGACACCCCGGAGGGGCGGATCGCGAACCGCCGGGTCGAGCTTCGAGTACTGCAAGGGAACTCTTGACGTCCTCCCCGCCGTGAACGACGAAGATTTCAACTACTCCGCGGAGGCAGCGTGTTGAGGTTCACGCTTCGGCGAGACCCATACAGGCGGCTCTCGGCGTACGCTGACGGCCCGTCCGGCCGCGATGTTAACGGCTGCGTTCACGTCGGCGTTGGCCTGGTGTCCGCAGGCAGCGCACCGGAACACCGCTTGGCTCTTGCGGTTGCCCGGCGCGCGATGCCCGCAGACGCTGCAGGTCTGCGAGGTGAACGCAGGATTGACCCTCTCGACCCGCCCGGCGGCCTTGTCCTCCAAGCGCCGGACGAGCAACCCCCAGCCGTTGGCCAGGATGCCGCGGTTGAGCCCGGCCTTGGCGCGGCGACGGTTGGGCAGGAACACCCCCGGTCGCGCCGGGTCGGGCTTTGGCTTCGGACGGCGAGACATCTGGGGGATGCGCAGGTCTTCCACCCGGATCTGGTCGAAGCGGCGGGCGAGGTCGGTGCTGGTCTTCTCGACCCAGTCCCTGCGCCGGTCGCGAGCACGGGAGCAGAGCTTCGCGATCGCGGTCCTCACGCGCTGGCGCCGGTTGGAGCCGCGGCGGCACCGGGCCAGCCGTCGCTGCAGGTGCTTGAGCCGTTCCAGTTCACGGTCCGACAGTCCGGGGCAGGTCAGAAGGTCGCCCGTGGACAGGGCGGCCGACACGGTGATGCCGCGATCCACGCCGACGACCTCGCCGGTGCCGGGCGCGGGGATCGGATCAGGTACGGCGGCGAACGCGAGATGCCAGCGTCCCGCCCGGTCGCGGGTAATCCGGTACGACTTCGCGTCGGGGATCACGCGGGACAGCCGGAACCGTACCCAGCCCACCTTGGGCACCAGGACCCGCGCCCACTTCCGGCTCAACTGCTCGACACGTCGGGCTTGGGAACCGACGATGTGGAATCCTTCGCGCAGCCCCGCCTTGCGCCAGGTCGGACGCCGGTGGGTTCCCGCGTGGAAGTTCTTGACCGCCTGGGCGAAATCTCGCAGCGCCTGTTGCTGGACGGTCTGCGACCCGGACCGCAACCACCCGAACGCCGCGCGGGCCTCGGTCAGTTGCCGTGCCTGCTCAACGAATCCGGGCGTTGGGCCCTTGGAACGGGTCCACATCGTCCACTGCTCGAGCGCCAGGTTCCACACGTACCGGGCATGTCCGCACTGCTCCAGCAACGCGACTTCCTGCGCGGCGGTCGGGCACAACCGGAACCGGGACACACCGCTAACCCAAGCATCAGGGACCGACAGTCCCCGATCCCCGAAGGGAGGCAGTCGCGGTTCGCCCCAGTCTGACGGGCGGGGCGTGCGCGCGACCTACACGATGAGTTGGCTGATTGCACAGACCTGGATTCTGTTGCTGGGTGCGTTCGTGCTCGGCAGCGTGAGCGCGTGGCTGCTGCACCGCCTGGTCTCGAGAGGGGCGCGCTGATGAGCTGGCTGCTCCGGCACAACTGGCTGTGGTCCCTGCTCGCCTTCCTGCTCGGCGCGGCGATCACGTGGTTCCTGCTGGCGCGGCGTGAGCAGCCCGTGCCGGCCACCTCCCCGGCTGCCGAGCCGGCGCCGGAGAAGGAAGAGGTCCTGGTCGGAGCAAGCATCAGCGCCGAGACCATGCCGGCTTCCGAGTCGGCTCCTGTGTCGGCTCCCGCGCGAGAACCCGTGCAGGCTCCGGTTGCCGACGTACGGCGGGAACCGCAGCCTGCGTTCAGCCGGCGGATGGATGCCGAGCGGGTGACCGAGCCGACGCTGTTCGACGCTGAGCCCGTGGGCGAAACCAACGCGACTGAGCCGCAGGTGCCGGACGTGGTACCGCCCGGCCGGTACGGTGAGGGCTCGGCGGACGCGGTCCCGCACCAGGGCCCGCCGGACGGCTTCACCATCAAGGGCAACGCCCAGTCGATGCTGTTCCACACCCCGGGCTCGCCGTACTACGGCCGGACCAAACCCGAGGTTTGGTTCCGCTCCGAGTCCGACGCCGAACGCGCCGGCTTCACCAAGTACACCCGCCGCCCCCGCAAATCCACGGACCCCCGCCCCGAGGAGTAACCGTGAAGCGCCAGCTCCACGTCCCGTACACCGTCGAACAGGACGAGAACGGCGCATGGTGCGCGTCCGCGGCACTCACCCGACCGCCTTCGCCAACGGCGAGGGCGACACCCGGGAAGCGGCGATCAACGACCTCAAGGCAGCCCTCACCCTCCTAGCCGAAGAGGTCGGCGCCCTAGAGCACCTGATAACGCCCGCCGCAGCCACCGCGAACAGCTTGACGGTCGACCTCGACACCTGACCGCCACGGCCGGCCCGACGAAGGAGCCCCCACGATGCAGCAGGACGTGACGGTCCCGTACACCATCGAACAGGACGAGGACGGCGTCTGGTGCGCGCACGCGCTCCTCGCCCACGGCGTCGGCGCGAACGGCGAGGGCGACACCCCGGAGCAAGCAGTAGAAGACCTCCGCGACGCCCTGACCGGCCTGGTGGAATCCGTCGGCGTCCCCGAACTCGTCACCATCACCGTTGAGAGTTCCTGATGGCCGAGTCTCGGGAGGGGCGTGGGGATGAG
Source organism: Kribbella sp. CA-247076 (assembly GCF_050942445.1). Lineage (NCBI taxonomy): Bacteria > Bacillati > Actinomycetota > Actinomycetes > Propionibacteriales > Kribbellaceae > Kribbella > Kribbella sp. CA-247076. The sequence goes on from NZ_CP192051.1 coordinate 5,304,427, forward strand.
GAGATCGTGGATCCGCGGGAAGGGGTTGCAGATGCGCGTGGGGCGGTGCGGCGACGGATGGTTGCCGGTCGGTTCGGTCGGCGTCGGCGCGCGGCTTCCGCAGCTCGGGAGCGCGAGGGGCGGTCTCCTCGCTGACGTAACGCGGGGTTGGGGATAGGGGGATGGGGCCCCTATTTGCTTGTACTGGCAAAGGGGCGTCAGACTGAGCGCAACGCCTGGCCGGAACCGCCCAGTCCCACGGCGTCACCACATCACCGGACCCACCCCGGACCACATCGCTGTCCCCCACCCCTGCCGATGCAGCCGAGTACGAACCTGTCATCGGGGTATGGGAACCAATGCGCGCCTGGGAAAGTCCACCCACACTGTCGCCACGGTCCGTGGCGACAGTCCGCAGTACCGCTAGGTTTGGAGACACCCGATGGAGGTGAGCGTGACCGACATGCTGCCGGAGCAGCACCACGGACTGACGAAGAGTGACCCGCTGTGGTTCAAGCGGGCCGTCTTCTACGAGGTCCTCGTGCGGTCCTTCAAGGACTCGAACGCCGACGGCATCGGCGATCTGCAGGGCCTGACCGAGAAGCTCGACTATCTCGAGTGGCTCGGGGTGGACTGTCTCTGGTTACCCCCGTTCTACCCGTCGCCGCTGCGGGACGGCGGTTACGACATCTCCGACTACACGGGGGTGATGCCCGAGGTCGGCACGATCGCCGACTTCGCCGCGTTCATGGAGGCCGCGCACGCCCGCGGGATCCGGATCATCGTCGACTTCGTGATGAACCACACCTCGGACCAGCACCCCTGGTTCCAGGCGTCGCGCACCGACCCGGACGGCCCGTACGGCGACTTCTACGTCTGGTCCGACACCGACGACAAGTTCACCGACGCCCGGATCATCTTCGTCGACACCGAGTCGTCGAACTGGACCTGGGACCCGGTCCGCGGGCAGTACTTCTGGCACCGGTTCTACTCCAACCAACCCGACCTGAACTTCGACAACCCGGCCGTCGGCGACGCCATGATCGAGGCGCTGAAGTTCTGGCTCGACCTCGGCGTCGACGGCTTCCGGCTGGACGCGGTGCCGTACCTGTTCGAGTCCGAGGGCACGAACTGCGAGAACCTGCCGCGCACCCACGAGTTCCTCAAGCGGGTCCGCAAGGAGGTCGACGCGAACTACACCGACCGGGTCCTGCTCTGCGAGGCGAACCAGTGGCCCGCCGACGTGGTCGAGTACTTCGGCGACCGGTCCTCGGGCGGCGACGAGTGCCAGATGGCGTTCCACTTCCCGGTGATGCCGCGCATCTTCATGGGCGTACGCCGGGAGTCGCGCTTCCCGATCTCGGAGATCCTGGCGCAGACGCCGGAGATCCCGGACACCTGCCAGTGGGGCATCTTCCTGCGCAACCACGACGAGCTCACGCTCGAGATGGTCAGCGACGAGGACCGCGACTACATGTGGGGCGAGTACGCGCAGGACCCGCGGATGAAGGCCAACATCGGCATCCGCCGGAGGCTGGCCCCGCTGCTGGACAACGACGTGAACAAGATGGAGCTGTTCACCGCGCTGCTGCTCAGCCTGCCCGGCTCGCCGATCCTGTACTACGGCGACGAGATCGGCATGGGGGACAACATCTGGCTCGGCGACCGCGACGGCGTCCGGACCCCGATGCAGTGGTCGCCGGACCGCAACGCCTCGTTCTCCACCGCCACCCCGGGCAAGCTCAGCCTGCCGGTGATCATGGACCCGGTCTACGGGTACCAGGCGGTCAACGTCGAGGCCGAGATGGAGAACGCCTCGTCGCTGCTGCACTGGACCCGGCGGATGATCCAGACCCGCAAGCAGCACCCGTGTTTCGGCATGGGTACCTTTACGGATCTGGGGGGCTCCAACCCCAGCGTGCTGTCGTACGTCCGCGAGTTCGGTGACGACGTGGTGCTGTGCGTGAACAATCTGTCCAGGTTCCCGCAGCCGATCGAGCTGGACCTGCGGCAGTGGCAGGGCGTGGAGCCGGTCGAGCTGCTCGGCGGGGTGCACTTCCCGACCATCGGGGAGCTGCCCTACCTTTTGACGCTCGGTGCGCACGGGTTCTACTGGTTCCGGCTGCCGGTGAACAGGCCGGCTGACCACGAGGAGAGCATGTAGTGACTTCCCATCTGGACCAGGTCCAGTCCTTCTGCGCGGGCCAGCGGTGGTTCGGGGAGAAGGGACACGACGTCCATGTCGACGCGATGGCCACCTCGGTGTGGCTGTCCGCCGAGGACGCCTGGCCCGCGGTCCGGATCGGGTTCGTCTACTGTTCCGGTCCGCCCGGGTCGGAGTTCCCGATCCGGGTGTACCAGCTGCCGCTCAGCTACCACCGCGAGCCGGTCGAGAACCTCGGCCACGCGCTGGTCGGCGACTGGGTCGAGCAGGATCTCGGCGACACCCAGGTCTGGGTGTACGACGCCCTGCACGACAAGGAGGCGACGCCGTACTGGCTGGACGGGCTGACGCACGGACGGCAGCTGGACGGGCTGGAGTTCCACCCCGTCCACGCTCCGGACCACGCGACCGTCGTACCGGAGGACTCGCAGTCGCTCGTCCTCACGGTGGAGCAGAGCAACACCTCGCTGGTGTTCGGTGACGTGGCGCTGCTGAAGGTGTTCCGCCGGCTCGAGCCCGGGAGCAATCCCGGGGTCGAGATCGAGTCGGCGCTCACCGAGGCCGGGTCGGAGCTGGTCCCGGAGGTGCTCGGGTCCGCGCGCGGCACGTGGCCGCGGGCGGGTGGCGGCACCGACACGGGCGAGCTGGCGATGCTCACGGTGTTCCAGAAGAACGCGACCGACGGCTGGGCGTTCGCCTGTTCGTCGGTGCGCGACCTGTACGCCGAGGGCGACCTGCACGCCGAGGAGGTCGGCGGTGACTTCGCCGCCGAGTCGTACCGGCTCGGCGCGAGTACGGCGCAGGTGCACTCGGAGCTGGCCAAGGCGCTCGGCACCGATGTGTGGGAGCCGGCCAAGCTGGTCGAGCACGCGGCCGCGATGCGCCGCCGGCTGGACGCGGCCGCCTCGGCGATCCCGGAGCTGGCGCCGCACAAGGACGGCCTGGCGCGGTGGTTCGACGCGCTCGCGCAGTACGACCAGCCGGTCACGGTGCAGCGGATCCACGGTGACTTCCACCTCGGTCAGGTGCTGCGGACGATCGACGGCTGGAAGCTGATCGACTTCGAGGGCGAGCCGGCCAAGTCGCTGATCGAGCGGCGGGCGCTGGACACGCCGATCAAGGACATCGCCGGGATGATGCGGTCGTTCGACTACGCGGCCCGGTCGTTGCTCGCCGACCACCGGGGCGACCAGCAGATCGCCTACCGGGCGGCCGAGTGGGCGAGCCGCAACCAGCAGGCGTTCGTCGACGGGTACGCCGAGGTGGCCGGCAGCGACCCGCGGGAGCAGGGCGTCCTGCTGAGCGCGTTCCTGGCCGACAAGGTGATCTACGAGACCTTGTACGAAGCCCGCAACCGCCCGACCTGGTTGCCGATCCCGCTGGCCGCGGCCGCCCAGCTCGCCGAGCACTGACCGCACCGCTCCGCCCTTTGTGTACGTCGTGCATCGAGGGGTACGGGGTTTCGGTAGATGGCCGACTGATCGGGCAGGATGGGGTCCATGGGATCGAGCGAGCAGAACGCCGGGCCGGCCGGGGCCTTCGAGACGCCTGCGGTGGCGACGGAGGAGCCAGTGGTGACAGCGGTTCCGGTGGACCGGACGGTCCTGGAACAGCTGGTCGGCGGGACCTTCCATGATCCCCATCACGTGCTCGGTCCACATCTCGGCGACAGCGGCGTCACCGTTCGCGTGCTGCGTCCGTTCGCGCAAACCGTCACCGTGCTGTACGACGACCAGCGGGTCGAGCTGCGGCATGAGTTCGACGGCGTCTGGGTCGGGGTGCTCGACGTCGACAAGGTGCCCGACTACCGCCTCGAGGTGACCTACACCGACGGTCCCGCGATCGAGCTCGACGACCCGTACCGGTACTTGCCGTCGCTCGGTGAGGTCGACCTGCACCTGATCGGCGAGGGCCGGCACGAGCAGCTGTGGACCGTGCTCGGCGCGCACGTCCGGCGGTACGACGGCCCGTCCGGGACCGTCACGGGGACGTCGTTCGCCGTCTGGGCACCGAGTGCGCAGGGCATCCGGCTGACCGCCGACTTCAACTTCTGGGACGGCCGCGCGCACCCGATGCGGTCGTTGGGATCGTCCGGTGTGTGGGAGCTGTTCGTACCGGGCGTCGGCCCGGGGACGCGGTACAAGTTCGACATCTGCGGCCGAGACGGTGTCTGGCGGCAGAAGGCCGACCCGATGGCCAACCTGGCCGAGACTCCCCCGGCGAACGCGTCCGTCGTCCACGAGTCGACGTACGAGTGGAACGACGCGGACTGGCTGGAGCGCCGGGCGGCCTCGCAGGCGTACGCCGAGCCGATGAGCGTGTACGAGGTGCACCTCGGCTCCTGGCGCAAGGGCAGGTCGTACCGTGAGCTGGCCGACGAGCTCGTTGCCTATGTCAACGAGATGGGTTTCACCCACGTCGAGCTGATGCCGGTGATGGAGCACCCGTTCGGCGGCTCGTGGGGCTATCAGGTGACGTCGTACTTCGCCCCGACCTCGCGGTTCGGTGACCCCGACGACTTCCGGCACCTGGTTGACCGGCTGCACCAGGCCGGCGTCGGCGTCATCGTCGACTGGGTGCCGGCGCACTTCCCGAAGGACGCCTGGGCGCTGGCCCGCTTCGACGGGACACCGCTGTACGAGCACCCGGATCCACGCCGCGGCGAGCAGCCGGACTGGGGCACCCTGGTGTTCGACTTCGGCCGGCCGCAGGTGCGCAACTTCCTGGTCGCGAACGCGATCTACTGGGCCGAGGAGTTCCACATCGACGGCCTGCGCGTGGACGCGGTCGCCTCGATGCTCTACCTGGACTACTCCCGGCAGGACGGCCAGTGGGTGCCGAACCAGTACGGCGGCCGGGAGAACCTGGAGGCCGTGTCGTTCCTGCAGGAGATGAACGCGACCCTCTACAAGCGGGTGCCCGGCGTCATCACCGTGGCCGAGGAGTCCACCTCGTGGCCCGGTGTCACCCGGGCGACGCATCTCGGCGGGCTCGGCTTCGGGTTCAAGTGGAACATGGGCTGGATGAACGACTCGCTGCGCTACCTGGAGCACGAGCCGGTCCACCGGCAGTACCACCACCACGAGCTGACATTCTCGATGATGTACGCCTACTCGGAGAACTTCGTCCTCCCGCTGTCCCACGACGAGGTCGTCCACGGCAAGGGATCGCTGCTGCGCAAGATGCCCGGCGACCGCTGGCAGCAGCTGGCGAACCTGCGGGCCTACCTGGCGATGATGTGGGCGCATCCGGGCAAGCAGTTGCTGTTCATGGGGTGCGAGTTCGGCCAGGAGTCGGAGTGGTCCGAGAAGGGTGAGCTCGACTGGTGGCTCCTTGACCACAGCGACCACCGTGGCCTGCAGCAACTGGTCAAGGACCTCAACGGCCTCTACCGCGGCAACCCGGCACTGTGGCGGACCGACCACGCGCCGGAGAAGTTCACCTGGATCGACGCCAACGACGCCGGCAACAACGTGTTCTCCTTCGTCCGGTACGGCGACGACGGCGAGCCCGCGATCGCCTGCGTCGCGAACTTCTCCGCGATCCCACACCACGGCTACCGCCTCGGCCTGCCGTTCGCGGGCACCTGGCAGGAGGCGGTCAACACCGACGCGAACGTGTACGGCGGCTCGGGGGTCGGCAACTTCGGCAGCGTCCAGGCCGACGGGCCCGGCTGGCACGGGATGGAGTTCAGCACGGAGCTGTCCGTCCCGCCGCTGGCCACGGTCTACCTGCGTCACAACCCGTCGGCTTGAGTGCTGGGGGCCACCGGGTAGCGTTCACCGGGTGACCGCCGTACATCCGCTGACCGATGGTGAGCTGACCCTGCGTCCCTCCGAGGACGACCAGCAACTGGTCACCTTCGAAGTCGAGCACGGCGGGACGGTCGGCACGGTCTCGGTACGGCGGACGACGCCCGGAGTCGGCGTGGTCACCTGGGCGATGGACGGTGGCCCGGAGGTCGCGCAACGGGCCGTCCGACTGGCGGCGGAGTACGCCTTCGGTGAGTTGGGGCTGGAACGGCTCCAAGTGGAGGTGGACCCAGAGCTTCACTCGTCGGCACGGGTGGCGATCCGGTCCGGCTTCCGGCGCGAGGGCGTCCTGCGTGGTGGGGTCCTGGTCGATGGCGAGCGCCGGGACGTGGCCATCTACGGGATGCGTGCCGGCGACCCGCGCCCGGACACGCTGACCGGCTGGACCGCGCTGATGGATTCCGCGCTGCCGAAGAAGCGAGTGATCGCGCACGTGGTCGTGCGGGACACCGCCGGCCGGGTGCTGCTGTGTCAGGTCAGCTACAAGAAGGACCTGGAGTTGCCGGGCGGTGTGGTCGAGCCGGACGAGGACCCGGCGACCGGGGCGTCCCGCGAGATGCACGAGGAAGTCGGTGTCGCCTTGCCGCTGGTCGGCGTACTCGCGATCGACTGGCTGCCGCGCTGGGAAGGCTGGGGCGACGCCGTCGAGATCCTGTACGACGGCGGCGTACACGACCCGTCGCTGATCGACACTCTGCAGCCGGACGGATTCGAGATCCGCAGCATCGCCTGGCATGCGCCGGACGCATTGGACGGGCTCGTGTCGCCGCTGAACGCGCGCCGGTTGCCGCTGATCCTGGCCGACCCGTCGCGGCTCTACAACCTGCGCAACGGGCTGCCGATCACCGAGGTAGTCGATTGAGGTTGCCGACGCACCAGCGGTAGTGGCCGTCGCCGGCGTCCGGGTCGTAGATGGTCGCGGTCGTGATCGCGTACGCCGCGCGGTACAGGTACATCCGCTTGCGGTCGTGCCCGAGCGCCTCGAAGCGGTCGAGCAGCAGGTTGTCGAGCCGCTGCGCGTCCGGACCGTACATGTCGAAGAATCCGGCCGCGAGCGAGGCATCGAAGGTGTTGTCGCCGGCAGTCGAGTAGAAGCCCCAGTCCACGACGGCCGCGGTCCGGGCGCCCTCCATCAGGAGGTTGGGCGGGCAGATGTCGCCGTGCACGACGCTCAACTCGTCCGGCTCGATGGTCGCCAGCCGGGTGGTCAGGTCCTCGAGCAGGTCGTCGAAGTCGGCGACGTCACGCTTGAGGTGGTCGTGGGACTCGGCGGCGCGTCGTCGTACCAGGGCTGCCAGGGCCTCGCCCCACGACAGGTCGTCCCGCCAGAACGGCTGGTTCAGCACCGGGAGCGCCTTGCTCGCCGGGCCGGCCGTTGTCGTGCCGAGCGCCTCGACCACGGCGACGAACGCATCCAGCCCTTCGTCCTCGGTCAGGCCGGCCTGGTCCAGCGGGGTGCCGGTCAGCAGGTCCTCGTCGCTGACCGCCCGCCCGTCGGCGCCGGCAATGATCTCGCGGATCCGCGGCGTCCGGAACGGCAGCGGCGGCACCTCGTCGAGGAACGCCTTCAACGGCCGTACGTCGTCCGGCCGCCGATCGAACCAGATCTTCCGCACCCGGCCGCCACCGAGATCGTAGACGGCACCTTCCATCCCCTGGCCGATCAGCTCCACCCGCCGCACTCTGCCACATCACGCCCCACGGCTCGCGCGATTATCTGACCAGGCGGACGGCGGCCCGCGACCGCCGCGGGATCATCTGACGAGGCGGATGGTCAGCGGGTAGCGGTACTCGCGACCGCTGGACGCAGCCATGGTCGCCATCACGATGACGACCAGCGCGGCGACCGCCCCGATCAGCACGAGCGGGATGATGATCAGCACGCCGAGGCCGAACGTGATCAGGATCAGCACCACGGCGACCGCGGTGTAGATCAGCAGCGAGAGCTGGAAGTTGAGCGACTCCAGCGCATGCCGGCGGACGAACTCCGACCGGTACCGGTACACCAGCCAGATCACCAGCGGACACAGGAACCCCATCGCGAACCAGGCCGCGACCAACACCCCGACGTGGGCCACCATCCCCCACGTCCGCTCTTCCGACGCCGACAACGGCGCCCCGGTCCCAGGCGCACTCATACTCCAGTCAAGCACGCCCCACAACCCCCGTCACCGATCCCCGCCGTACCTCCGAACACGGACTCGGTGAACCGCTCGGATCGGTAGCTTGGCCCGGGATCTCGTCGAAGGGAGCATCGGTGGCCGTACGACGGACAACTGGAAACATCGTCGTGGTCGGAGTCGTGACGCTGCTGGTTGCTGGCCTCCTGGCCTTCGGGTGGCTCCGTGGTCGACTCCCCGGCGAGACGTCGGGCCTGGACGATGCGTGCACCGGAAAGGTCTACGACAACGCCGCGGCATACGAAGGCGCCGCACCTCACCCGATCGCGGTGTTCATCGAGTCCGAGACCGGAGAGCTCGAGCACACGTCGCCGTACTTCTCCGAGGAGGGGTGGGAGTTGGTCGACCCGGACGAGCCCGAGGACGTGCAGTTGGTCGCCTGCGCGACCGTGGACGGTGAGCAGTCCTTGGGAGCCGAGCACAACTGCGAGTATGGGGCGACGGGATCCACCACGATCCCCATGGTCACCGCGACGTACCAGCTCAGGGTCTACGAACTACGCACCCACCGCGAGGTGCGCTCGATCACCCTCGAAGGCCAGGAGAAGTTCTGTCCACATTCGATCCCGATGGACGACCCACCGCCGCGAATGCTGACCAGGCCCACTCCCGACCAGTGGCGAAAAGCCCTCGCCGACCTGACTACCCAAAACCACTAACCCCAGCCCGCCGCCTACAGGTCAGCTGGGGAGGGCGGTGAGGCGCTGGGTGAAGAAGCGCCGCTCAGCCGGGGAGGGCGGTGAGGCGTCGGGTGAGAAAGTGCTGCTCAGCTGGGGAGGAGGGCAGTGAGGCGTTGGGTGAGGAAGCGGCGTTCGGCTTCGTTGGCGGTGAGCGTGATCGCTTGGCGGTAGGCGTCGGCGGCTTCGCGGCAGCGGCCGAGGCGGGCGAGGATGTCGGCGCGGGCCGCGGGGAGGTACGCGTAGGACTTCAGCGCCGGCTCGTTGCCGAGGGCATCCAGCTCATCGAGCACGGCGTCGAGGTCAGCCCCCGGGACGAGACTGCGTGCCGCGGCCCGGTTGAGGGCGACGATGGGCGTCGGCCAGCTGACCATCATGGCGTCGTACATCCGCACGACCTGTCGCCACTCGGTCCTCTCCCACGACGGCGCTGTCACATGCAGCCCGGCCACGGCTGCCTGCAACGCAAACCGGCCCTGACCATGCTCCAGCGCCGCCGTCGCCCGCGACACGCCTTCCGCCAGCATCCGGATGTCCCACCGCGACCGGTCCTGATCCGCCAGCAGCACCAACTCCCCGTCCTCGCTCACGCGCGCGTCCCCGCGCGCCTCCGTCATCAACAACAAGCCCAGCAACGCCTGCGGCTCCGGCTCGTCCGGCATCAGCCGCACCAGCAGCCGCGCCAACTCAACCGCCCGGCCCGTCAACTCCGTCCGCGTCAGCTCCGCCCCGGCCGCCACGTGCCCGGCCGTGTATACGAGATGTACGACGGTCAGGACGGCGTCGAGCCGCGCCGGCAACTCCTCGTCGGCCGGGATCCGGTACGGGATCGAGGCCGCCGCGATCTTCTTCTTCGCCCGGGTGATCCGCGCCGCCGCCGTCGGCTCGCTGATCAGCAGGCCGGCCGCCACCTCGCGCGTGGTGAGGCCGCAGATCAGCCGCAACGTCAGGGCCACCTGTGAGTCCCGGGCCAGCGCCGGGTGACAGCAGGTGAAGACCAGCCGCAGGGGATCCGTCGGCTGCTCCTCGTCGTCCGGCCCGAGCGGATCCTCGACCAGCAACGGGAGCTTCCGCCGCAGGTTCGTCTCCCGCCGCATCCGGTCGAGCGCCAACCGCCGCGCGACCGTAGTCAGCCAGCCGCCCGGATTCGACGGGATCTCGTCCGGCCAGGACCGCAACGCCCGCACGAACGCGTCCTGCGTGCAGTCCTCGGCCAGGTCCAAATCCCGGGTCAGCCGCACCACCGATGCCAGCACCGTCGACCAGCACTCCCGGTGGGCCCGGTCGACAACCCCGGCGACCTCGGCCGCCGACCGCTCACGCGGATACGCGGACGGCGCGGACGGCGCAGGCGGATGCTCCGAGGCCCCTGACGGCTCACGTAAGTCCGACGACGCCCCCGACGACTCACGCGGATACGCCGACGCGGCTGTCGGCTCACGCGGATAGTCCGACTCCGCTGACGGACCAGGCGATGACGCTGACGCCGCTGACGGATCAGGGGATGACGCGGACGCCGTTGGCGGCGCAGGCGGGTGCTCCGACGGAGGTGGCTCCGTCGGAGTACCCGGCTGCCGCGTCATGTCAGGCCGGCGGCTCGGCATCCGCACCGGTCGGCATCACCGGGCGGACCTCGACGTTCCCCGCCGGGCACAGCTTGGCGAGCTCGAGCGCCTGGTCGAGGTCGCGCGCCTCGACCACGTAGAACCCGCCGAGCGCCTCCTTGGTCTCGATGAACGGCCCGTCGGTGACCAGCGGCTCGGCACCCTCGCGCTGCCGGACCGTGCTCGCGGTGCTGGACCGCTCCAGCGCCTCCCCGCCGAGGACCCGCGCGCCGGCCTTCTCGACCGCCTCCATGAACGCCCCGTGCAGCTTCATCGCCTGCTGCCACTCCTCCGGCGTGACGTTGTCGTACCAGTCTTCGCTGTCGAACAGCAGGAACATGTACTGCGCCATTTCCGGCTCCCTTGTCTCGGGCTTGTACTGAACATCTTGCTGACGATCGGCAGCAGACGGAATCGACAGCACCGGCAAGGAAATTCCCAGTCGTGTTTCCGGTCATGGTCATCCTCACCTCGAGTCACCCGGCGGATACGAACAGCACCATCGTGCCCACCACGCGTACTCTTGACCCGGTACTCAACAGGCACCCACCACGTACGCATCCGGACCCCAGGAGGAACTCGTGGAGCACCTGGACGTCCTCGTCGTCGGCGCCGGCCTGTCCGGGATCGGGGCCGCCTACCGGCTGCAGACGCAGAGCCCGGACCGGACGTACGCAGTCCTCGAGGCCCGCGAGAGCCTCGGCGGCACCTGGGACCTGTTCCGCTACCCCGGGATCCGCTCCGACTCGGACATGTTCACCCTCGGGTTCCCCTTCCACCCGTGGAAGGCGGCCAAGGCGATCGCCGACGGTCCGTCGATCCTGGAGTACCTGCACGAGACCGCGTCCACCTACGGCATCGACAAGCACATCCGGTTCGGGCAACGCGTCGTACGGGCGTCGTGGTCGTCGTCCGAGGCTATGTGGACCGTGGAGACCACGCGGGCGACGTACACGTGCTCGTTCCTGTATGTCTGCAGCGGGTACTACGACTACGACTCGGGCCATGTGGTCGACTTCCCCGGGCAGAACGAGTTCCAGGGGCACATCGTCCATCCGCAGCACTGGCCCGACGACCTGGACTACTCCGGTCAGCGAGTGGTGGTAATCGGCAGTGGTGCGACCGCGGTGACGCTAGTGCCGGCCATGGCTCGTACGGCGGAGCACGTGACGATGCTGCAGCGTTCACCGAGCTATGTGGCGTCCAGGCCGGCGCAGGACGCGTTCTCCGATCGACTGCGCGCCGTACTGCCCGAGAAGCTCGCACACCGGGTGATCCGCGGTAAGAACGTACTGTTCAGCACTGCTGTCTACAGCGCGTTCCGGCGGTGGCCGTCGCAGGCTGCCTGGCTCCTGAACAGCACTGTGGCCAAGCAGTTGCCTGACTCAATCCCACTGGACCCGCACTTCACCCCTCGGTACAAGCCGTGGGACCAACGGCTGTGTCTGGTGCCGGACGCAGACCTGTTCGAGGTACTGCGCGATGGCTCGGCCTCCGTGGTGACGGACGAGATCGAGACCTTCACGTCGACCGGTCTGCGGCTGCGCTCCGGCGCGGAGCTGGACGCCGACCTCGTCGTCACCGCGACCGGGTTGCGCATGGTGGCACTCGGCAACATCGAGCTGACGGTCGACGGGCAGGCCGTGGACCCGCACGACACGTTCGTCTACAAGGGCATGATGCTGAGCGGCGTACCCAACCTCGCCTGGTGCATCGGCTACACCAACAACTCCTGGACGCTCCGCTCCGACCTGACCTCGCAGTACGTCTGCCGCCTGCTCAACCACCTCACCGCTACCGGCACGAGCATCTGCGTTCCGGAGATCGACCAGGCGGAGTACGACGCGCCCCGGCGACCTGTGGTCGACCTCTCGTCCGGTTACATCCGCCGAGCCGCGTCGATCCTGCCGCGCCAGGGGACGCACGGCCCCTGGCGCCTCCGGCAGAACTACCCGCGTGACCTGGTGCTCCTCCGCTTCGGCCCGATCACCGACGAGGCCATGCGGTTCAAGTCCGCTGCCTGACAGGTGCTCACGGCACCGGCACGGGTGGCTGCGGGCCGACGTACGTCGCGATCGGGCGGATGATCTTGGAGTCCATGGACTGTTCGAGGATGTTGGCGGACCAGCCGATCACGCGGCTGACCGCGAACGTGGGCGTGAACATGGCCCGCGGGAGGCCGCAGAGCTCCATCACGACGCCGGCGTAGAACTCGACGTTCGCGTAGAGGTTGCGGCCCGGCTTCAGCTCGGCGAGTACGTCGACGATGCGCTGCTCGACCGTAGTCGCGAAGTCCACGAGGTCTCCGCCCAGTCCGCGGGCGATGTCGCGCAGCATCAGCGAGCGCGGGTCCTCGGTCCGGTAGACCGCGTGCCCGAAGCCCATGATCCGGTCGCCCGCCGACACCTTCTCCCGCACCCAGGCGTCGATGCGGTCGGGGGTGCCGATCTCGTCGAGACTGGCCAGCGCACGGTCCGGTGCGCCACCGTGGAGCGGCCCTGAGAACGCACCGATCGCGCCCGCGATCGCAGCAACGAAGTCAGCGCCGGTCGAGGCGATCACCCGCGCGGTGAAGGTCGACGCGTTGAATCCGTGGTCCACGGTCGCGACCAGGTAGTGCTCGATAGCCGCAGTCTGTACGGCGCTCGGCTCGGCGCCGCTCACCAGGTAGAGCCAGTTGGCGGCGGCACCAAGGTCGGCGCGCGGCTCGAGCGGCTCCTGTCCCTCCCGCAGGCGGTAGAGCGCCGCCAGGATTGTCGGCGTCACCGCGCACACGAGCATCGCGTCGGCCTTGCGGCGGGCCGGATCCGCGTCCCACAACGGCGGCAGCGTCCGCACGGCGGCCAGGAGCGACAACGCCGTGCGGAGACCGGCCAACGGGTTGAACGTCGGGCCGGCGCTCGCGATCGCGGGCAGGACGGCGCGGACCTCATCCGGCAGGACACGCAAGGGCGCGAGCTCGGCGGTGAAGCGTTCGCGCTCCGCGGTGGTCGGTAGGTGGCCCTCGAACATCAGGAACCAGACGTCTTCGAGCGTCTTCGACTTGGCGAGGTCGATCGCCGAGTACTGGCGGTAGTGGTAGAACCCTTCGTCACCGCGGACGTCACCAAGGGTCGTCTCGGTGACGACGACGTTGCGCAGGCCAGGCGGAACATTGATCGTTGTTGACATAGCTATCAGAGTTGACAGCCAATCAACTATTGTCAATGTTGATCCAGTCAATGTGACGGCTCGAAGGAGCGCTGGATGAGCCAGCAGACTGACGAGAATTACCTGACGACGGCCCAGGTCGCGCGACGGTTGCGGGTCAAACCGGAGACTATTTACGCGTACGTCAGCCGCGGGTTGCTGACGAGTGTGCGGGCTCGCGGCCGGCGCGGCAGCCTGTTCGCCGCGGCGGAGGTCGAGCGGCTGGCGAGCAAGTCCGTCGAGCACTCCGGCGTCGTCGAACAGATCGAGTCCGAGCTGACCCTCATCCGCGACGACAACCTCTACTACCGCGGCCACCCAGTCAAAGACCTCGCCACAAGCCTGCCACTCGAGTCAGTGGCCCATCTGCTCTGGACAGGCGAGCTGACCGAGCGGGAGCGGTTTCCGGTGGCGGGGGATGCGGTGGAGCTTGCTCGGGCTGCGATGGGGGTGCTGCCGGAGTCGGCGCGGTTGACGGACAGGTTGCGGGTGGCGGTCGCCGTACTGGGGGCTGCTGATCCGATGCGGTTCGATCTGACTCCTCTGTCGGTCACGACCGCCGTCGAGAAGCTGATCGGCGTACTGGTCGCGGCGTTGCCAGGGCCGGTGCCTGCGCTCAACCCGCAGCAATCGCTGGGGAGCCGGTTGTGGCCGAAGTTCTCGTCTCACCGCGCACGACCGGACGTGCTGGAGTCGGCACTGATCCTGCTGGCGGATCACGGCCTCGCGGTGTCGACCGTCGCAGCCCGGGTCGCGGCGAGCGCGCGAGCCAATCTGTACGCCGTGGTGTCGGCCGGACTGGGGGCGTTGGACGGGCAGTATCACGGCGCGGCGCCCACCCTGGCGTACGAGTTCCTCAAGCGGGCACAGCGGGACCCACTCCAGGCGCTGTCGGATCAGCTGAGGTCAGGCGAGCCCGTGCCGGGGTTCGGTCACCGGATCTACCGTGAGCGCGATCCACGCGCCGAGGTGCTGCTCGGCATGCTCGGCGACCACCCGGTCGTGGAGACGATCCAGGTGCTCGCCGCGCGGATGCCGTCGTTCCCGAACAGCGACCTTGCGGTGGCCGCGATGATGCACGCGTACGACTTCCGGGCCGATGCCGGCGACGCGTTGTTCGCCCTGGCGCGGATGGTCGGCTGGACCGCCCACGCGCTGGAGGAATACGCGGCGCCGGCCCTGCGCTTCCGTGCCCTCGGCATTTACACAGGCCCGACCGACTGAGTGTGCTCGACCGACGGGCGCCGGTCGAGGAACCGCCGGTCGTCGTGAGCGCTCGTTAGTTGGCTTCCAGTTTCAGGAGGGTTGCGGCGCCGGGGGCAAGCATGATCGGGATCGGCCCGGTGCCTCGGGCGCGATAGGTCTGAGTGCGGGGGTTGAAGACGCCTACGGCTGAGACACCGGACAGGCGCGGGGTGAGGGTGCCTCGGGCTTCGGCGGAGTGGGAGCGGTTGGCGACGAGAATCCAGCGGTCGGCCGAGCCGTCGCGCGAGCAGAAGGTGCCCAGCACCAGTGGGGATCCGGAGACGCTGGAGACCAGCGGCGTCGGCGTGAAGCCCACGGTCCCGTTGGGTAGCGGGGTCTCGTTGGCGTGGACGACCGATTCGGACACGAGCGGCTTGAGTTCGCGGCCGACCTGGTGGAGCCAGGTGGTGTTGATCTGGCGCGAGGCGGCGTACCGCGGTGTGCGCCGGCCGTCGACGGTGATCAGCGCCGGGCCGAAGCCTTCGCCGCGTGCGGCCTCGGGTGTCCAGTAGGTGAAGTACTGGATTCCCTTCGCGCCGTAGGCGAGGCTGATGTTGACCTGCCACAGCAGCTCGGACGCGGTCGGCTCGCGGTGGTTGTTGTACAGCAGCGTCTGGATGAACACCCAGGACGGTATGTCGCCGTGCAGGGCGGCGTCGCGGACGATCGCCCAGTTGTGGAAGTAGTTCGCGTCCTCGCGGCCCTCGGACAGCAGCGGGTAGCGGTCGAATGAGATCAGGGACGGCTTCACCACGTCGACGAAGCTGCGATAGTACGCCGGGTCGTCGGACGGGAAGAGGTTGATGTACGGGAGCAGGGACGGCGCGAGCTCACGCGAGACCGCGACCGCCCGGGCCAGTGTGCCGAACCAGCCCGCGCCGGGTTCGTCGTACAGGTTGAAACCGGCGAGGGAGGAGTAGGGGCCGTACGCGTCGCGGGCGCGGGTGTAGAGGGCGCGCGCCTCGGCGGGGGTGATGCTCAGGTGGTCGGCGGGGTTGTCCGAGATCGAGAACCAGCGGGACATGTTGCGGATCTGGATATCGTCGGAGATCAGCATTTGCAGGCCGGCGGTCCGGGCGAGGCCGAGCTGGTGCTGGAAGATGTTGCCGTCGCCGGCGTAGTTGCCGGAGATCACGAAGTCGAAGCCGGCTGCTTTGATCTCGGCGAACCGCTCCGGCGTGCTCTCGTACGGGTGCGGGGGCCAGAAGAGCCCGATCGGGAACTCCGGTCCGCCGGTCAGCGGCAGGTCGTCCGGCGACGGGATCGCCGCCGCCGAGGTGCCGGCAGCTACGGACGCGCCGGTGGGTGCGGCTGCGGACGCGGCGGTCGGTGCTGCGGCGGTGAGGGCGGCAGCGCCGGCGCCGAACAGGAGGGCGCGGCGGCTGGGACCGAGGATCTGGTGCGGGCTCTGCATGATTCTCCTTCACAGGCGGGTGGATGGAGTCGTCGGGCGGGCGCAGTGCACGAGCAGGTGCGGGGGCGCGGGTTTCCGCGGGTTGGCGGAGAGACGAGCGCACGGGGCGGGAGCCGGCGCGGGGCTTGGGCGGGTTGGCGGGCGACGGAGGGCACGGGTGGGCGGAGGGCACGGGTGGGCGGAGGGCACGGGTGGGGAGTTGGGTGATGGGGGCATGGGTGGGGAGTTGGGTGATGGGGGCATGGGTGGGGTTAGGGGCGTTTGCGGTGGGTGGAGACGGCTTCGGCGGTGGCGTCGAAGGCTTGTTCGGCGAGGGGGTAGTCGCGTTGGGCGACGCCGATGTAGAGGGCGTCGAGGACGAGCATCTGTACGTGGCGCGCGGACATCCCGCCGGTGCGGAAGGTGACGTCGCGGGCAGAGGTGAGCAGTACGACGTCCGCGCACAACGCCAGCGGCGACCGGGGATAGTTGGTCACGGCAACTGTCGTGGCGCCGCCGCGTCCCGCGCGCTGCAACGGCTCCAGCACCTCGATCGTCTCGCCGCTGTGCGAGATGCCGACGGCAACGTCACCTGGGCCTAGCAGCGTCGCGCTGGTCAGCGCACTGTGTACGTCGCTCCACGTGCTGGCGGCCCGGTCGATCCGGTGCAGCCGCAACCGCAGGTCCTCGGCGACGGACGCCGACCCGGACACGGCGTACAGGTCGATCCGGCGGGCGTCGGAGATCGCCTGCACCGCTCGGCCGAGGGAGCTCACGTCGATCGAGGCGACCGTATCCTCGAGCGCCCGGGTGTCGGCGCGCAACAGCGTGCGCAGTACGTCGTCCAGCGAGTCGTCCGGGCCGACCTCGGCACCGGTCCCCCGCTCCCAGCTGCTACTGGCCCGGCCGCTCTCGGCCGCGAGTGCCAGCCGCAGCTCGGCGTACCCGGACAGCCCGAGCGCCAGGCAGAACCGGGTGACGCTCGGCAGCGAGGTCCCGCACCGGGCCGCGAGCTGGCCGATCGTGGACGACGCCACGCCGGCCGGATCGCGCAGTACCTCGGTCGCGATCCGCGCCTGCGCCGGGCTGAGTGCGGGCAGCAGCCCATTGATGCGGGCCTCGAGGCTCGGCTGAGGGGACGCGGCGGCAACGCTCATGTGAATTATTCTCAAACCGGATCGGCAGGGATTTCAAGAGTTCACACACGACCGGGACCGGACACACGACAAGACCCCCTCGGCGCGCCGGCGCCGAGGGGGTCTTGAAGGCAGCAGATCAGAACAGCGCGGACATCAGCCGCCGGCGGGCCTTCATCACCCGCTCGTCGTCGGCGCCGACGACCTCGAACAGCTCGAGCAGGTGCAGCCGGACGGCGTTGCGCTCGTCGCCCGAGGTCACCTGGACGGTGTTGATCAGCCGGCTGAAGGCGTCCTCGACGTGACCGCCCATCAGATCGGCGTCGGCGACCAGCATCTGCGCCTCGACGTCGGCGGGGTTGTCGGCGGCCCGCGTCCGGACGTCGGCCGGCACGTCCTGGGTGCGCTTGACCAGCTGGACCCGGGCGAGGCCGGACTTCGCCTCGGCGTCGTTCGGGGTCTCCTTGAGCAGCTCCTCGTACGCCGCGATCGCGCCGTCCAGGTCGCCGGCACCGACCGCGCTCTCGGCCTTCGCGTACCGCGGGTCCGGCTCGGGCTCAGCGGCGGCGGCGTCCGAGTCGGCCACCGGACCGCCGACCGGCTCGGCCCGGCCGGTGATGCCGTTCGCGACCGCCACGGTCATCAACTGGTCGAGGTACTGCCGGGCTTCCGGCTCCCCGAGCGCGCCCTGGAACAGCGGGACCACCTGACCCCGCAGTACGGCGATCACCAGCGGAACCGACTGCACACCGACCGCCTGGGCCAGCTGGGGGTTCGCGTCGATGTCGATCCGGGCGAGCAGGAACTTGCCGGCGTACTCGGTGGACAGATTGGCGAGCACCGAGCTGAGCGCGCTCGAGGCCTGCGAGCGCGGTGACCAGAACTCGACCACCACCGGGACCTGCAGGGAGCGCTCGATCACGTCGGCCTGGAAGGTCGGCTCGCTCACGTTCAGCACATACGACCCCGAGGCGCCGCCACCTGGAGCACCACCGGCCGGAGCGCCCGGCGCCGGAGCACCCCCAGGACCGGCCGGGGCCGCGCCGGGCCTGCGCAGGGACGACAGATCGATCGCCCCGGGACGGGAGAAGTTCGACTGACTCACGACTGCCCTCGCATTCCGTTCACGTTCACAGGCCTATCCTCCCCGAGAGTGTCCGCCGCCGGAAATCGGTACGCCGGAGACGGCGTGCAGAGGTCCGGCAGCAGACGCTTGCTACCCGTGGTGAGCCCGGGTGGCCAGGAGGAGACGGGCCAGGCCGCTGCGGGTACCTGCGACGGCGATCTTGTCGCCGGCCCGGAGCACCTTGCTCGGCGAAGGCGACCAGTCCCACGCGGTCCCGCTCTGGCGGGCCAGCACGAGCAGACCGCCGTCCTCGCTCACCTCGCCGAGCCGCAACCCGCTGGCGACCGATCCCGGCTCGACCGTGACCTCGGTGAGCAGCAGGACGCGCCGTCCGGCGGGCACGGTCACCTGGCTGCGCCGGTTCGCCACCGCGGCCGCGATCGCCGGCGCGACCAGCATCGACACCGATCGGCTGTGGCCCAGCCCCAACCGCCGTTCGACCCGCTGGGCGAGGTCGTGGTCGAACATCCGCATCGTGATCCGCGCCTCGGGGTTCAGATCACGGACGACCATCGCCGACTCCAGGTTGGTGATGTCTCCGTTGGTGATCGCGAGCACCGACTGGGCGCGTTGTACGCCGGCCGACCGCAACGTCTCCTCGTTGCTGCTGTCCCCGATCACCACCGGGATCCGCAACCGGTGCGCGGTCTGGACTCCGGGAGCGTCCTCGTCGTGCTCGACCCCGACCACCGCCACCCCGCGCTCGGCCAGGATCTCGAGGACGCGCGCGCCGACCGTACCGAGACCGCAGACGACCACGTGGTTGCGCGGCCGGCCGCGGACGCCGCCGATCACCCGCGAGAGGCGGGCCCCGATCAACGAGTCGACGACCACCGCGGTCAGCAGGGCCATCAGCACGATGCCGGTCAGCTGGACGACGACCCCGGCCACCTTCGCCCACGGCTCCGCGTCGGAGAACCGGTCGTCCTCGATCCCGGCCGACGTCACCGCACCGAGCGCCAGGTAGAGGGCGCGCAACCAGTCGATGTTCGCGATGTAGTGCGTCAGCAACGTCCCGACGAAGACCAGGAAGGCCATCACCGCGGCGATCCGCCGGACCCGGCGGTCGAAGACGTCGCGCATCGCCATCAGCCACCCGGCCCGCCGTACGTCCTTGGTCCGCCAGACGCTGCGCACCCCGGTGCCGAGGACGATGTCGCCGGTCGGGTCGGTGCTGTCGATCGGCAGCAACTCCGGCGTCGCCGACGACGTGGTGTCGGCCAGTACGGCGAGGTGCGGCTCGCGGATCAGGTCGGCCTGCCCCGCGACCAGCCGCCGTCCGCCGAGGTCGAGCCAGGTCAGCTCGTCGTCCTCGAGCGCGTCCGACACGAACGCGGGCGCCGCCAGCGACGGCCCCGAGATCACCACGCAGTCGCCGAGCAGGCTGTGCAACTGCGCACCCAGCCGCGGGTTCACCATCTGTACGACGATGCGCAGATCGGGATCCATGTCCCGGGCGGTCAGCGCGGTGTGGACGTTGTGGACGTCGTCGTTGTCCAGCAGCACCAGTGCCCGCGCGTGCGACGGCTGACCGTCCTTGGCGTCGATCCCCGCGCGCCGCAGCAACGCCTCACTGACGACGCGGACGCCGAGCACGTGCGCGCCGAGCTCGCCGATCCGCTCGTAGTGGCGGGACGCGGGGTTGACGATCGCGGTGACCTGCTCGCCGGAGCCGACCAGCTCGGTGACGACCCGCAGCATCGTGCGGTCCGAACCGCAGACGACCACCCCGCGACCGTCCGCGGCGCGGAGTGTGGTGCCCGGTTTCGCCGGCTCGGGCTCGGCCGTCGCCTGCTCAGAAGCGGGCGGGCTCTCGGTACTCGCCCCAGAGTTCCCGAAGAACGTGACAGATTTCCCCCATCGTGGCCTCCGCACGCGCCGCCTCCAGCATGGGTTCGATGAGGTTGCCGGTCCCCCTGGCCGCCTCGACCAGAGCCGACAGCGTACGCCGGACCCGGTCCTCGTCGCGGTGCGTCCTGCGCTCCGCGAGCACCCTGCACTGCTCGATCTCGACCTCGTGGCTGACCCGGAGGATGGACAGCTCACCGGAGACCGTGTCGGTCAGGGTGTTCACCCCGACGATCTTCTTCTCGCCCTTCTCCAGCTTCTGCTGGTACTCGAACGCGGCGTCGGCGATCTCGGCCATGAACCAGCCGTCCTCGATGCCACGCAGGATGCCGCCGGTCATCGACCCGTCCGGGCTCATTTCCTTGATCCGGGCGAAGATCTCCTCGGCCTGCGCCTCGATGTCGTCGGTCAGCGCCTCGACGTACCAGGATCCGCCGAGCGGGTCGGCGACGTTGGTGACCCCGACCTCTTCCATCAGCACCGACTGGGTCCGCAGCGCGATCTCGGCGGACTCGTCGGTCGGCAGCGCGAGCGTCTCGTCGAGCGCGTTCGTGTGCAGCGAGTTCGTCCCGCCGAGTACGGCGGCGAGCGCCTCGACAGCCGTGCGTACGACGTTGTTGTACGGCTGCTGGGCGGTCAGGGACACGCCGGCCGTCTGGGTGTGGAAGCGCAGCGACTGGGCCTTCTCCGTGCGCGCGCCGTACACGTCCCGCAGCCAGCGGGCCCAGATCCGCCGGGCCGCGCGGAACTTCGCGATCTCCTCGAAGAAGTCCAGATGGCTGTCGAAGAAGAACGACAGGCCGGGCGCGAACACGTCGACGTCGAGTCCGCGGGACAGGCCCAGCTCGACGTACCCGAAACCGTCGGCGAGCGTGTAGGCGAGCTCCTGCGCGGCGGTCGAGCCGGCCTCGCGGATGTGGTAGCCGGAGACGCTCAGCGGCTTGTACGCCGGGATCGTCGACGCGCAGTACTCCATCAGGTCGCCGATCAGGCGCAGGTGCGGCTCCGGCGGGAACAGCCACTCCTTCTGCGCGATGTACTCCTTGAAGATGTCGGTCTGCAGCGTCCCGTTGAGCTTGGTCAGGTCGGCGCCCTGCCGCTCGGCGGCGACCAGGTACATCACGAAGGCCGGTACGGCGGGACCGGAGATCGTCATCGAGGTGGTGACGTCCTGCAGCGGGATGTCCTTGAACAGCCGGTCCATGTCGGCGGCCGAGTCGATCGCGACCCCGCAGTGGCCGACCTCGCCGAGCGACTTCGGGTCGTCGGAGTCGCGGCCCATCAGCGTCGGCATGTCGAAGGCGACCGACAGGCCGCCGCCACCGCCGTTCAGGATCATCTTGTACCGCGCGTTGGTCTGCTCGGCGTTGCCGAAGCCAGCGAACTGGCGGATCGTCCAGGTGCGGCCGCGGTACCCGGTCGGGTAGAGGCCGCGGGTGAACGGGAACTCCCCCGGCCAGCCGATCCGCTCCATCCGCGGGTCGTCGACCCCCTCGGGAGGCCCGTACACCGGCGCGACCTCGGTGCCGGAGAGCGTGGTGAAGTCCGCCTCCCGCTTGCGGGCGGCGTCGTACCGCTGCTGCCACCGGCTCCGGCCGGCGGCGATCTGCTCGGCATCCATCAGTCGGACCTCCTCGAGAACTGGTCCCAAAATACTAGGACGTCCAACTATTTCCAAGGTGGCGGACCGCCAGGCCATCACAACCGCGCCGGGCGGCGCACACCATCGCCTGACGGCGCCCGCGGCGGTGCGTTGTGATGGCCTGGCGGTCCGGCTGTCAGGTGAAGTCGCCGGCGCTGTGGCGGAGCGGCTCGAGGACGGACCAGAGCATCTT
Organism: Kribbella sp. CA-247076; assembly: GCF_050942445.1. NCBI lineage: Bacteria > Bacillati > Actinomycetota > Actinomycetes > Propionibacteriales > Kribbellaceae > Kribbella > Kribbella sp. CA-247076. Next base: position 5,326,615 of record NZ_CP192051.1, read on the forward strand.
CAGCTGCTCGTCGGTCAGGCCGGACAGGGCGAAGTCGGCGGCGACCAGATCGGCGGTGGCGCGCTCGACCAGGTCGCGGCCCTCGGGGGTGATCTCGCACAGCACGGCCCGGCCGTCGTCCGGGTGCGGTGTCCGCGTCACCAAGCCGGCCGCCTCCAGCCGCCGGACGATCGAGGTCACCGAGGTCGGGTGGACCTGCAGCCGCTCGCCCATCTTGCCCAACGGCAACGACCCGCGCCGCGAGAACGTCAGCAGCACCAGCGCCTCGAACCGCGCGAACGTCAGCCCGTGCTTCCTCAGCATGTCGTCGAGCTCACCGATGACGATCTGCTGGGCCCGCATCAGCGACGTGACGGCCCGCATCTGCTCGACCGCTCCCCACCGCCGTCCCCACTGCCGCGACGCCTCGTCGATAGGGTCGAACGGCAACGCCCTCTTCCTCGCCATGTGCCGAAGATTAGCTGGAGACTGGGCACACCATGGCGAACCTCAGAGATTCCGACTTCCCCGCCCTCGGCCCAGGACTCCCCCGCCGAGAAGATGATCAGCATCCGCTTCCGCTGGTACCACCACCAGGCCGTTCAGGCCCGGATCGCCTACCGGTCCCTGGGTGTGGTGCAACTCGTCGCCGCGCTGCTGATCGCGATCTCGGTCGCGTTCGACGCACCAGACTGGCTGGCTCCCGCGCTCGGTGGTCTGATCGCGCTGGCCGAGGGGATCCGCACGCTGTTCGGCTTCAAGGACTCCTACCCGACGTACCGGCGGGCCGCCGAGGAGTTGCGCGGCGAGGCCTGGCTGTACGCCCAGCAGGCCGGCCGGTACGCCGGCAGCGACGATCCCGCGAAGCTGCTCGCCGAGCGGGTGGTCGAGATCAGCCGGAGCGAGACGACCGATTGGGAGTCGGCGTTGAAGGCCCGGAGCATCTGACAGTGTCGGCGCGGGGTGTCATGCTTCGCGGTATGACGCTGTCGAGGGAGCGGGCCGGGTTCTATCTGGAGCAGTTGCGGGCCGAGGCCGCGCGGCTGGGCGAGGTGGGACGGATGGGATTGGACGCCGCGGTGCCGAGCTGTCCGGGGTGGACAGTGGAGTCGGTGGTGCGGCATGTGGCGACGGTCTACCTGCACAAGGTGGAGATCCTGCGGCTCGGTGCGCTGCCCGACCCGTGGCCGCCGGACTTCGGTGACCGCGACGCCATCGAGCTGTACGACGAGGCGCGCGCGGCGATCGTGGACGCGCTGGAGTCCGCCGGCACCGAGCGGGCGACGTGGACCTTCAACCCGGACGACAAGACGTCCGGGTTCTGGTACCGGCGGATGGCGCTGGAGAGCGTGGTCCACCGGATCGACGTCGAGCAGGCCCACGACGTCGTCACGCCGATCGCTCTCGAGCTGGCGCTCGACGGCATCGACGAGCTGCTGTACCCCAATCTCGCCGGCCCGTGGTGGGCGGAAGGCGATACCGAGCACCCGGTCGACGCCACCGTACGCCTCACCGCCGAGGGCCGGTCGTGGACGGTCCGCGCCGACGCCACGAGTGTGGCGGTGTCCCAGGACGCCGAGGGGGACGTGGCCGCGGAGATCTTCGGGTCGGCCGAGGCGGTGTTCCTGTGGTTGTGGGGGCGGCTGGACGCGTCCGCGGTCCAGTCGGCCGGTGACGAGGACGTCGTCCGCGAGTTCCGCGCCCGGGTGTCCGAGGCGACGCAGTGATGTCCTGATCGGCGGGTGACCGTTCGTTCCTTTGCTGAGAGGCCACAGTGGGCCTGGCGAAGAAGGAGTGTTCCGATGGCGCAGTACCTTGCACTGACCTATACGGCGGACGTCGACTGGTGGGCTCCGGAGCAGGCGGGCGAGCTCGCGGAGTACCGGCAGTTCGCACTGGACCACGCCGGCGCGATCGCCGCGAGCGCGGTCCTGCACCCGACGCCGACGGCGACCGTCGTCCGGGTCGAGGGTGCCCGCGGCGGCAAGGTCGTCACCACGGACGGCCCGTACGCGGAGACGAAGGAGGCCCTGACCGGGTACTACCTGATCGAGGCCGACGACCTGGAGGGCGCGATCGCGATCGCCGCGCAGATTCCGGCCGCGTGGAACGGCGCCGTCGAGGTGCGGCCGGTCATCCTGGCGAAGTAGTCGCCCGATGTACGACGCGCTCGCGGAGACGATCCGGGTCGAGGGGACGCGCATCCTGGCGACCCTGATCCGGACCGTCGGCGACGTCCAGCTCGCCGAGGACGCCGTCCAGGAGGCGACCCTGGCGGCCCTCGGCGCCTGGCCGGTGACCGGGGTGCCGCCCGAGCCGCGCGCCTGGCTGACCGTGACTGCCCGGCGGAAGGCGATCGACATCATCCGCCGGGAGCGGGCCCGGCCCGGCAAGGAGCGGGACGGGCTCGAGTTGCTGGAGCTCAGCCAGGTCGTTCCCGACAGCGTCGTACAGGACGACCTCCTCCGGCTGATCTTCACCTGCTGCCACCCCGCGCTGTCACCGCCGACCCGGATCGCCCTGGCGCTGCGCACGTTGTGCGGTCTGTCGCCCGCGCAGATCGCCGGCGTGCTGCTGACCTCCGAGGTCGCGACGACCAAGCGGCTGACCCGCGCCCGGCAGAAGATCGCGGCGGCGCGGATTCCGTACCGCGTGCCGGCGGATGACGAACTGCCTGCACGACTCCCCGCTGTCTGCGGAGTCATCCACAGCCTCTACACGTCCGGCCACGCTCCGGTCGAGGGTCAGACGGCGTACGACGTCGACGTCTGCGCCGAGGCGATCCGGCTGGCCGAGCTACTGCACGAGCTCCTCCCCGAGCAGCCGATGGCGTCCGCCGTACTGGCCCTGCTCCTGCTCACCGAGGCACGCCGTCCGGCCCGGATCGACGACGACGGCGAGGTCGTCACCCTCGACCGGCAGGACCGCGCGCTCTGGGACCAGCAGCTGATCGACCGCGGGATCGCCCTGCTGAACGACTCACTGCTGCGCTCGGACCGGCAGGCCGACGCGTACCAGCTGCAGGCGGCGATCGCGGCCGAGCACGCTCGTGTCCCCAGCTACTCGGCCACCGACTGGCGCGAGATCGTCCGGCTCTACGACCTGCTCGTCTCGATCGCGCCGAGCACGTCGGCGCAGCTGGCGCACGCGGTCGCGACCGCCGAGGCGGACGGCACCGCCTCGGGCCTGGCCATGCTCGACGAGCTCCCGCCGAGCCCACGCTGGTACGCCGTCCGCGCTGAGCTGCTCGCCCGCGACCACCGGTACGCCGAAGCCGCGGAGGAGCTCACGCGATCGCTGGCCGGGCCGGCTACCGACCCCGAACGCGCGCACCGCGAACGCCGCCGGCAACTCTTCCTCGAGGGCAGCCGGCTTGTCCCCGACCAGCTCTGACCGACGTCAGTCGCGGTCGTCGTCGGTCCAGTTGCCGCGTTCGCTGTTGAAGATCGACTTGGTGCCGGAGGCGGCCGGGCGGGACTGCTGCGCGGCGGGCGTCGGCGCCACCGTGGTGGAGACCTCGTGCGCGGAGTCCATCCCAATCGGACCGGTGCCGTCGTCGTCGGTGTCGTCGTCGCCCTGCACCACGTCGACACTCGCCGACGCGCGCAGCCCGGTGCGCTGGATGACGCGCTGGATGGTCAGGTCGCGGTCGTCCGGGCGGCTGACCCACCGGATCTCCCGGAAGCCCTGGTCCTGCGCCGCGGACTCGAAGACGAAGTGGCCGTAGCCGAAGATCCGCCCGACGATCGGTTTCTGCAGGGTGATGTCCAGGACCCGCGCGATCGGGGTGGTCGCGACCGTCTGGGAGAAGACGCCGCGGATCCGCATCACCCGCATGTTGGTGACCACGAACCGGTCGCGGTGATGGGTGAGGAACTGCCAGAAGGCGTGCATGAGCAGGATCAGCACGATCGCCAGCAGCACCTGGGTGCCGCCGATCGAGTCGGTCGCCAGCGCTACCAGCAGGGCGGTCGCCAGCGCCACTTCGAGCATCGGCGGTATGAACACGACCCAGTGCTGCCGGACCTCGTCGATGACGACCTCGCCCTCGTCCGAGATCAGATGGCGCCGGACCTTCGGATCGAAGATCCGGAACAGGCCTATTCCGGCCATCCGCTCACTCCCCTGTCACGCTGTCGGGTGACCCCGTACAGCCAAGTGTCCCGCACGATCGCTCGCAACGGGACACTCGGACCGCAGATCAGTTGAACAGCGCGGTCAGGAAGGTGATCACGCTCCCGAACGCGTCGCCGACGGCCGAGAACGCGCCTCCCACCGCGTCGGCGGCGTTCGCCGGCTGAGTGAACAGATAGAAGCCGGCAAAGGCGATGACCGACCAGATCAACAGCTTCTTCGGCATGTCACCACTCCTCGTTCGCAACCACTCGGTCGACTGTGTTTGTGTTTGTATCACGGACCGTCACCAATTGTCACTGACTGAACACAGCCCACCGCACAATGCTCACCAGCTACAAGTCCCATTCTGTAACGGATTCGGGGGCATGGCAGCCACCGGCGCGCCGCCGTGAGACGCGGATCGCATCGTCGCGGCGAAAACCGGCGTACTTTGCCCGATTTCGGCACTCGAGTCACTCCTGCCCCACGCGACGACACAAAGTGACAGAGTGTGGTCGAGTGTTGCAGCCCGTACCCGCTCAGAGGGCCGCGATCAGCTCGTCGGCGGCGGTGTAGGGGTCGGTGTTGCCCTCGGCGACCTTGGCCGCGAGCACGTCGAGCCGGGCGTCGCCGTGCAGGTGGGCGAACCGGGAGCGCAGCGCCGTCATCGCGATCGCCTCGATCTCGTCCCGGGCCCGGCTGCGCCGGCGTTCGTCCAGCACGCCGTTGGACTCCATCCAGGCCAGCCGGTCGTCGACCGCGGCGACCACCTCGGCGACCCCCTCGTTGCGCGAGGCAACCGTTTTGAGGATCGGCGGCACCCACGCACCGTCCGGCCGGTCGGCCAGCGCGAGCATCGCCCGCAGCTCGCGGGTGAGGTTCTGGACGCCGTCGCGATCCGCCTTGTTCACCACGTAGATGTCGCCGACCTCGAGGATGCCGGCCTTGGCCGCCTGGATGCCGTCGCCCATCCCGGGCGCCAGCAGGACCAGGGTGGTGTCGGCCATCCCGGCGATCTCCACCTCGGACTGCCCGACCCCGACCGTCTCCACCAGCACGACGTCGAACCCGGCCGCGTCCAGCACCCGCAGCGCCTGCGGCGTCGACCACGCCAGGCCGCCCAGGTGCCCGCGGGACGCCATCGACCGGATGAACACCCCGGCGTCGGTCGCGTGATCCTGCATCCGCACCCGGTCCCCCAGCAGGGCACCGCCGGAGAACGGCGACGACGGGTCGACCGCGAGGACGCCGACCCGCTTCCCGGTCTCCCGGTACGCCGAGACCAGCGCCGACGTCGACGTGGACTTGCCGACCCCCGGCGAGCCCGTGATCCCGACGATGTGCGCGTTCCCGGCGTACGGCGACAGCGCCGCCATCACCTCGCGGAGGAGCGGGGACTCGTCCTCGACCAGTGAGATCAACCGGGCGACGGCCCGGGAGTCGCCCTCCCGGGCCCGCTCGACCAGCTCGCCGACGGGGGCGGTGCGCCGGGGCATCAGGACTTCGGCACCCGCACGATCAGAGCGTCGCCCTGGCCGCCACCACCGCACAGGGCCGCGGCGCCGACACCGCCACCGCGACGCTGCAGCTCCAGCGCGAGGTGCAGCACGAGCCGGGCGCCGGACATGCCGATCGGGTGGCCGAGCGCGATCGCGCCGCCGTTGACGTTGACCTTGTCGAGGTCGACCTGCAGTTCGCGCGCGGACGCGATCCCGACGGCCGCGAAGGCCTCGTTGATCTCGACCAGGTCGAGCGCGGCCGGCTCGATGCCCTCCTTCGCGCAGGCCTTCACGATCGCGTTCGCCGGCTGGCTCTGCAGCGACGAGTCCGGACCCGCGACCGAGCCGTGCGCGCCGAGCTCGGCGATCCAGCTCAGCCCGAGCTCCTCGGCCTTCGCCTTGCTCATCACGACCACGGCGCACCCGCCGTCGGAGATCTGCGAGGCCGAGCCGGCGGTGATGGTGCCGTCCTTGCCGAAGGCCGGCCGCAGCTTGGCCAGCGACTCGACCGAGGTGTCGCTGCGGACGCCCTCGTCGCTGTCGACCACGATCGGGTCGCCCTTGCGCTGCGGCACCTCGACCGGCACGACCTCGTCGGCGAACACGCCGTTCTTCCAGGCCGCGGCGGCCTGCTGGTGCGAGCGAGCGCTGAACTCGTCCTGCTCCTCGCGGCTCAGCTTCAGGCCCTCGGTGTTCGCCTGGTCGGTGAGCGCACCCATCGCCTGGTCGGTGAAGGCGTCCCACAACCCGTCGAACGCCATCGAGTCGACCAGCGGCACGTCGCCGTACTTGAAGCCCTCGCGGGACTTCGGCAGCAGGTGCGGCGCGTTCGTCATCGACTCCATCCCGCCGGCGACGACGATCTCGTACTCACCGGCGCGGATCAGCTGGTCGGCGAGCGCGATCGCATTCAGGCCGGACAGGCAGACCTTGTTGATCGTGATGGCCGGGACGTTCATCGGGACACCGGCCTTGACCGCGGCCTGGCGGGCGGTGATCTGACCGCCGCCGGCCTGCAGCACCTGGCCCATGATCACGTACTCGACCTGGTCCGGCGCGACCCCGGCCTTCGCCAGCGCGCCCTTGATCGCGAACCCACCGAGCTCGGCTCCGGTGAAGCCCTTGAGACCGCCCAGCAACCGCCCGATCGGGGTCCGTGCACCGGCGACGATGACGCTGTGATTCCGCGTGTCAGACATGCTGTCACGATACCTGCGAAGGCAGTGGTACGCCCCTGGTCGGACCCTGTCGATCAGGTCACACGGCGGTCCGGTTTGCCGGTCGGCGTGACCGGCAGCTCGGCCACGAAGGTGACCGTCCGGGGCACCTTCGCCGGACTCAGACGGGCCCGCGCGAACCGGCGCAACTCCCAGGCATCCACCGGGCTCCGGCGGACGACGTGCGCCTCGAGCCGGGCGCCGTACTCCTCATCCGGTACGCCGGTGACGCGGACGTCGGCCACCGCCGGGTGACCGAGCAGGACGTTCTCCACCTCGATCGGGAACACGTTCTCCCCGCCGGTCACGACCAGGTCGTCGGCCCGGCCGTCGACGAAGTACCGCCCGGCCGAGTCGCGGTGCCCGAGATCACCGGAGTCGGCCAGCCGGCCGGCCAGCCGCCCACCGACGTACAGATGGCCGATCGCGCCGGCACGCACCGTCCGCCCGTCGTCCCCGACGACCGCGAGCCGTACGCCGGCCGCCGGGCGACCGATCGTGCCCGGCGCCTCCCGCAGCTCGGCCGGTGTGGCGAGCGTCGACCACCCGAGCTCAGTGGATCCGTAGAGGTTGAACAGCATCGGCCCGAAGGCCTTCGTCAACCGCTCCGCCACGACCGGATGCAACTGCCCACCACCGCTCACCACGGCAGCGAGCGGCACCTCGACCCCGGTCCGCGCAACCTTCGACAACATCGGAGGTACGCCGGTCAGCACAGCGCCGGGGTGGTCGCGCAAAAACCCGGCCACGTCGTCCGGCCGGAACTGCCGGCGGACCACGACCGGCATCCCGAAGACCAGTCCCAGCGCGAGGAAGCCCACCCCGAACCCGTGGAAGAAGGGCTGGGTCACCACCAGCGGAACCCCACGCTGCAAGGGCAATCGGCGCACCAGGGTCGCGATCGGTACGGCCTGGGTCACGCTGATCTTCCGGTCCACGGCCTTCGGCGTACCGGTGCTGCCGGACGTCATCACCACGACCTGACCGCGGCACCCGGCCCGCTGCGATCCGACCTCGACCGCGGGCGCCTGCGGATCGGCGAGCACGACGTCGGCGTTGGCCCGCAGCCCGGCGACGACGGCCGCGACGAACGCGCGGCCGTTCGGCTCGCGGACCGCGATCCGTTCGCCGCCGGGGTGCTCGCGCGTGAGCCGGTCGAGCTCGGCGTACGTGATCGGACCGTCGTCGTCGATCAGCGCGATGTCGCGCGGATAGTTGCGTGCGGCAAGGGTTGTCAGGGTGGCCAGGGTCAGGCCGTGCCGGCGGAAGGCACCGGGCGCGCGCCAGGGCCGGACGCCCGCCAGCAGCCGGCTGAGTCCGATGACGACATCCCCCGCCATCTCCCCAGTGTCGCACTGGGTGCGGTGTCGCATCGGCCACTTTCGATTGGCTTCGTCCGGTCCGCTGGGCCACCCTGACGGCATGGACCACCCCACCGCCACCACGACCGGCCTGTTCGAGGCGATCGACCACGTGGGCATCGCCGTGGCCGACTTCGACGAGGCCGTCCGGTACTACGCCGACGTGTTCGGGATGACCGTCGCGCACGAGGAGATCAACGAGGAGCAGGGCGTCCGCGAGGCGATGCTGTCGGTCGGCGGGTCGGGGTCGTCGATCCAGCTGCTGGCGCCGTTGTCGGAGTCCTCGCCGATCGCGAAGTTCCTCGACCAGCGCGGTCCGGGCATCCAGCAGCTCGCCTACCGGGTGCGCGATCTGGACGCGGTGTCCGCGACCCTGCGCGAGCGCGGTGCCCGGCTGCTGTACGACGAGCCGAGACGCGGCACCGCGGGCTCGCGGGTCAACTTCATCCACCCGAAGTCGGCGGGCGGCGTTCTCGTCGAACTGGTCGAGCCGGCATAGCTGAGGAAGGCTCACTGTTACCGCGCTCCCACGGGCGGTGACGGCACGCGACGAACCCATGCCGACCCGCGATTCGCGGACTACGCTGTTCGGGTGCTGAGGAGCAGCGCCACCGGCTCGGTGGGCGGTGTGCCGACGGGGTTCCAGCACGGCGCCTTCGTCTACGGATCGGACGAGGACTTCGTGCGGCTCGCGACACCCTTCGTCCGCGACGGCCTGGCAACAGGTGAGGCAGTCGTGGCTGCCCTGCCGCCGTCCCGGATCGTCGCCCTGCGTGAGGCCCTCGGGCCGGAGGGCGACCACGTCGGCTTCGTCGACATGACGACCGCCGGCCGCAACCCCGCCCGGCTGATCCCGCTCTGGCGAGACGCCCTCGAGCGACACCCGGGCCGCCCGGTCCGGGGCCTCGGCGAGCCGGCCTACTCGGGCCGGAGCGCGGCGGAGTACGACGAGGCCGTGCTGCACGAGGCCTTGCTCGACGTTGCGTTCGCGCACGACAAGCGCTTCCGGCTGATCTGTCCGTACGAGGCCTCGGTCGGCATCGACCCGACCGCGACCCACTCCGGCGCGGAGGCCCTGGCGGAGAAGACGTTCCGTACGCCGCTGATCGACGTACCCGATCGGGCCGAGCGGTGGGAGTTCGGGCTGGCCGACCTCGGGCAGGTGCGGCAGTGGGTGAACGCGCAGGCGTCGTCGTACGGCGTCTCCCGGGACCGGCTGGACGACCTGGCGCTGGCGTTGCACGAGATCTGCACGAACAGCATCCGCTTCGGCGGCGGCCGCGGGACCTTGTCGGTCTGGGTCGCCGACGGCTTCCTGATCTGCGACGTGGCCGACCGCGGCCGGATCGACGACCTGCTGGTCGGCCGGGTGCTGCCACCGCTCGACGGCCTCGGCGGGCGCGGGGTCTGGCTGGCCAACCAGCTGTGCGATCTGGTCCAGCTGCGATCGGGCGACGACGTCACCCAGGTGAGGCTGCACACCCGCCTGCGGTGATAAGACCACTGACAACGGTGGACTGAAAAAGTGACGGTCGTCTCGTTGTGTTACAACGCACAGCGACACGTGCATACTCAGCGGTAAGTTCCGCTCACCCAAGACCGCCGCTCCAGGAGGTACGACGTGAAGCAGATCCTCGACGCGATCCTGTCCGGTGACACCGCCGCCGTCGGCGCGCTCGACGTACCGGACCACTACCGCGGCATCACCGTGCACGCCGGCGACGCGGGCATGTTCGAGGGTCTGGACAGCAAGGAGAAGGATCCGCGCAAGAGCCTCCACCTGGACGACGTACCGACTCCGGAGCTCGGGCCGGGTGAGGCGCTGGTCGCGGTGATGGCGAGCGCGATCAACTACAACACGGTGTGGACGTCGATCTTCGAGCCGGTGTCCACCTTCTCCTTCCTGAAGCGATACGGGAAGCTGTCCCCGCTGACCGCCCGCCACGACCTGCCGTACCACGTGGTCGGCTCCGACCTGGCCGGCGTCGTCCTGCGCACCGGGCCGGGGGTGAACGCGTGGAAGCCCGGCGACGAGGTGGTCGCGCACTGCCTGTCGGTCGAGCTCGAGTCGCCGGACGGGCACAACGACACCATGCTCGACTCCGAGCAGCGGATCTGGGGGTTCGAGACCAACTTCGGCGGGCTGGCCGAGCTCGCGCTGGTGAAGTCGAACCAGCTGATGCCCAAGCCCGACCACCTCACCTGGGAGGAGGCCGCGTCCCCGGGGCTGGTGAACAGTACGGCGTACCGGCAACTCGTCTCGGCCAACGGCGCGAACATGAAGCAGGGCGACGTCGTCCTGATCTGGGGCGCGTCCGGAGGCCTCGGGTCCTACGCGACGCAGTTCGCGCTGAACGGCGGGGCGATCCCGGTGTGCGTGGTGTCGTCCCCGGAGAAGGCGGAGATCTGCCGGTCGATGGGCGCCTCGCTGATCATCGACCGGTCGGCCGAGGGCTACCGGTTCTGGAAGGACGAGACGACCCAGGACCAGAAGGAGTGGAAGCGGTTCGGCGCCCGGATCCGCGAGCTGACCGGCGGCGACGACCCTGACATCGTCTTCGAGCACCCGGGCCGGGAGACCTTCGGCGCCTCGGTGTACGTCGCCCGCCGCGGCGGCACGATCGTGACCTGCGCGTCGACGTCCGGGTTCATGCACGAGTACGACAACCGCTACCTGTGGATGAACCTGAAACGGATCATCGGCTCCCATTTCGCCAACTACCGCGAGGCGTGGGAGGCGAACCGGTTGATTGCCAAGGGCATGGTCCACCCGACGGTGAGCAAGGTGTACCCGCTGGAGGAGACCGCCCAGGCGGCGTACGACGTCCACCGCAACCTGCACCAGGGGAAGGTCGGCGTCCTGACGCTCGCGCCGGCCGAAGGCCTGGGGGTTCGGGACACCGCGCTGCGGGAACAGCATGCGGACGCGATCAATCGCTTCCGCAACAGGTAATCGCCCTCGGGGCCGATTGGCCGGTTACGCCCGGTTCTGACAGGCTTAAGGTGGGGGATTCACCATGAGCCGCCAGAAGGGAATCTCGGGAAATGCCTGACGAGTCGAGCCTGCCGTTCTTCGACCGTACGGCGACCGCGGCCGGGGGATTCCCGGTCAGTCGCCGTGGGTACGACAAGCAGGCCGTGGACGACTACGTCCGCGCGCTGGAGATGCAACTCGTCGAAGCCCGGAACCGGGCCGACGAGCTCCAGGCCAGTGTCGCTCCGATGCAGCGTCAGCTCGAGGAGACCCGGCGCCAGCTCGAGGCCAGCGCCAACCCGTCGTACGCCGGTCTCGGCGACCGGGCGGCGCAGATCCTCCGGCTCGCCCAGGACCAGGCGTCCGAGGCGCTCGAGGAGGCCCGCCGGGAGGCCGACGAGCTGCGCGCGACCGCGGCCAAGGAGGCGGCCGCGTCCCGGGCGACCGGCGAGCGCGAGGCCGAGGACATCCGCTCGGTCGCGCTGAACGAGGCCGACAGCATGCGCCGGACGGCCGAGGGCGACGCCGCCGAGCTGCGCCGGACCGCGGAGACCGAGGCCGCGGAGGTGCTGCAGACCGCCCGGCGCAAGGCCGAGCAGCTGATGCTGACCGCCGAGTCCCAGGCCAGCACGCTGAAGAACGGCGCCCTGCACGAGGCCGAGAAGATCCGGACCGCGATCCAGCGCGAGTCCGCCGCGCTCCGGGCCCGGCTCGCCGACGAGCGCGAGCAGCAGGCCAAGGAGCTGGCCGACAAGCACCAGCAGATCGCGGCCGACACCGAGAACCTGACCACCCAGATGCGCGAGGCGGCCGAGGCCTCCGAGCGGCGGGTCGCCGAGGCGACCGAGCAGGCCCGCAAGATCCGCGCCGAGGCCGAGGAGTCGGCCGAGCGGACCCTCAGCCGTGCCCGCCGCGAGGCCGAGCAGCTGCTGACCACCGCCCGGACCCGCTCCGAGGCCGAGCTGGCCAACGCCGCCGACGAGGCCGAGCGGTCGCGGACGATCGTCGCCCGCGAGACCGAGCGGCTGGCCAAGCGCCGCGACGGCATCCTCACCCAGATCGCCGGGCTGAACGAGATCGCCAGCAACATCGCCCGGCAGGCCGCGGAGCTCGACTCCGAGACGGCGGCCCCGGCGTACGTGAACCCGTTCGCCCGGCCGCAGACGCCTCCCCCGGCGTCCGGGACCGCACCCGCCTCGCCGGCCGCGGCGCCTGCTTTCGCTCCGCCGGCCGAGACGGTGGCCCCGGCGGGCAGCCCGTTCGCGCCGCGGGACGCCGTACCGCCGGCGGAGTCGGAGGCGGCGAGCGGTGGTTTCACCGCCCGCGAGACCTCTTACACCCCTGCGACGTCGGACGAGGCTCCGGCCGACAGCCCCTTCGCGCCGAAGAACGGGACGCCCGCCGACAATCCGTTCGCGGCTAAGAGCGACGCGTCCGGTCGGGGATCCTTTGCGGCCGAGGACCAGGCGCCGGCCGACAGTCCGTTCGCGGTGAAGAACGGGGCGGCCGGCGGGTTCGCGGAGAAGGACGACGCGTCCGGTCGAGGGTCTTTGGCGGCCGAGGGTGACGCGTCCGGTCGGGGCTCTTTTGCGGCCGCGGGTGATGCGTCCGGTCGGGGGGCTTTCGCTGCCGCGGACGAGGCTCCGGCCGACAGCCCGTTCGCGCCCAGGTCCACGGCTGCTGACGCGGCGTACGACGAGGACGAGGACGGGCCGTTCACCGGCGCGAGCCCGTTCGTCGGCAGCGGCGCGGGTGACGCGCGCGTGGACGAGACGCGGATCGACACCGGCCTGCGGGTGGACGCCAAGGACGCCGACGAGCTGGCCAGCAGGACCGCCGGCGGTCCCGTGGACACCGACGACGAGCCGGCCGACTCGACCAGGATCGACGAGTTCCGGCTGAGTGACCTCGCGGACGAGGAGACTCGGGTGCAGGCGGTTCCGGACGCCTCGGCCTCCGCCCAGGACGCCGACGAGGAGCCGGCCGACGACGAGAAGCCCGACGAGGCCGCTGCCGGCTCGCGATCCCCGAAGGACAAGATGTGACGCCACCCGGCGACGACAACTCCACAGCGACGCCCGACCACGACCTCGCCGAAGCCACCCGCGAGGCCCGGGCCGCCGCGGCCGAGGCGGAAACCGCCGCCCGGCAGGCAGAGACCTCGGCACAATCCGCCGAGCGCTCCGCCGTGGAAGCCGACGCCTCCGCCGGTGAAGCCGACAAGTCTGCTGATGAGGCTGACACCGCCGCCAATCATGCCGGCCAGTCCGCCCACCGCGCCGACACCTCAGCCGACCGAGCCGACTCCTCCGCGGACAAGGCCGACGCGTCCGCAGACGACGCCGAAGGATTGGCAGACCAAGCAGGCACCGCCGCCCGCAAGGCAACCACATCAGCCGGCCAGGCAGACACGTCCGCCGTCGAGGCGGATCACGCCGCCGACAAGGCGGACGACTCCGCCGACGAGGCGGAGGGTGCCGCGGGCAAGGCTGACGCGGCGGCGGAGCACGCTGACCGGTCCGCCGGTGAAGCTGACAAGTCGGCTGATCAGGCTGACAAGTCGGCTGAGTTGGTTGAGCGGTCGGCGGATCAGGTGCAGGGGACGGCCGGGAAGGACGAGAACCTGGCCGGTGAGCTGCTGATCGACCAACGGCACCCCGACGTCGGGATGGGCCGGCCGGGTCCGCCGCTCGGCCGGTCCAACCCCTTCGTGTTCGGGTTCTTCGCGGCCCTCGGCGTACTCGTCGCCTGGGGTCTGTGGAACGCCCTCGGCCAGGCCCGCTCCGTCCTCATCCTGCTGCTGGTCTCGATGTTCATCGCCGTCGGCCTGAACCCGCTGGTCGAGTGGTTCATGCGCCGCGGCCTCAAACGCGGCCTGTCCGTCGGCGTCGTGTTCCTGCTGATGATCCTCGCGGTCGCCGGCGTCGGTTTCGCGATCGTGCCGGTAGTCACCGACCAGATCAACAGCCTGATCCGGAACGCGCCCGAGTGGCTCGACCTGCTGACCAAGTCGCGGACCCTGAACGAGCTCAACGAGCGCTACCAGTTCATCCAGAAGGCCCAGGACTACGTCCAGGACCCGGCGCTGGCGCAGCGTGCGTTCGGCGGCATCCTCGGCGTCGGCCGGGTGGTCGCGAACGCGCTGTTCTCCGCGTTCACCATCCTCATCCTGACGCTGTACTTCCTTGCGTCCCTGCCGTCGGTGAAGCGGGCGGCGTACAGCCTGGTCCCGGCCACCCGCCGGCAGCGCGTCTCCATCCTCGGCGACGAGGTCCTCAGCCGGGTCGGCGGCTACGTCAGCGGCCAGTTCCTGGTCGCGGCCTGCGCCGGGTTCTTCATGTTCGTGTTCCTGCAGATCGTCGGCCTGCGCGAGTACGCCCTGGCGCTGGCGATCGTGGTCATGTTCACCGCGTTCATCCCGATGGTCGGTGGCCTGATCGGCGTCGTCATCGTCGCGCTGATCGGCTTCACCATGGGCCTGTGGACCGGCGTGGCGTGCCTGGCGTACGGCATCATCTACCAGCAGGTCGAGAACTACGTGATCGCCCCGCGCATCATGCGCCGAGCCGTCGACATCCCAGGTGCCGTCACAGTCATCGCCGCCCTCCTCGGCGGCGCCCTCCTCGGCGTGGTCGGCGCTCTCCTCGCCATCCCCTCGGCCGCCGCCATCCTCCTCATCATCCGAGAAGTCTGGGTCCGCAAAGCCGACGCCTCCTGACCCGAATCCCGACGGAGCCCGCAGAACCCCTCGCAGCCGGCTACGCCCGCTCCTGCGTCGCGTGCTCGCCCTGCAGCCCCACCTACCCGTTCGCGCGGCTCATCGCCGCTGACTCAGGTGCTCTCGCCGGCGACCGCGTTCCACCGGGGCACTCGCGGTCGCCGGGCACCGCATCCGCGCGTGCTGTCGCCCGCCTACCGTGGAGAGCACGCGGGAGCGCGCACCAGCCCCGGCGACGGTCGCGCAGCCGCCATCGGACCGCCCGGCCACACCTAGCCGATCTGGCCTTTGGCGTACTGGATGCCCAGGCCGATCGCGCCGCCGATGGCTGCAGTGAGGATCACGAAGGGCAGGAAGCTCATGCCGAGAGCCTCGAGGCAGACGTCGTTTCCTGGCAGGACGCAGTTCGGTGCTGGAGTGGCGGTCTGGTTGAAGATCAGCCAGCCGATGCCTGCTCCGACGAGCGACAAGATGCCGGATGTTGCCAAGTAGCCCTGGATTGCTGGTCCCATGATGTCCCCCATGTGCCGGCACCCGACGCTGTTCGTCGGCTGAACGCGCCGGCACTCCCACCTGGTACATCGGGTGGCGTTGGGACTCGTTACGGAGAGTTGCGGGACCGGCTAGGGGCCGGCGAGTTTGGTGATTTCGGGGGATTGGTTGGTGTGGAAGGCGCAGGCTCGGGGGTAGCCGGCGAGGCAGCCTCGGGTGGTCATGAGGGCGGTGTAGTAGTCGATGTAGCGGAAGCCATAGGTCTCGCCGCGGGCGAAGGCCTGGTGGCGGATGGCGGAGACCCAGCGGTAGAAGGCCTCGTCGGGGATGGGGACGTAGAGCGACGGGGTGAAGCCCTCCATGTCCTCCCAGTTCTCGGCGTGCAGGACGGAGCGGATCCCGTGTCGCGGCAGGGCGGCGAGTTTCCGGAAGCCGTCGCCGAGTGACTCGGCGAGGACGTCGGCCTCGTCCATGGGCAGCCCGGACAGGAAACGCGCCCGCTCGGTGAGGGTGGCGGCGTTCTCGTGGTCGCGGTGAATGCTGTGCTTCCAGTGGGTGATCACCGTGTCCGGCTGCTTCTCGCGGAAGATCGTGGCCAGCTCGACCGCGACGTCGTCGGTGTCGGCGAGGAAACCGTCGCTGTGGTCGAGCACGATGAAGTCCGCACCGATCGCCTCCGCGAACGCGGACCCCTCGGCGATCTTCTGCTTCTTGTACTCCGACGGCGTGAGCCGGGGGTGGCCGCGTTCGCCCGGGGTCAGCGCGACGATGGTCGCGTCGGCCCCTTCCAGCACGAGTTTGGCCAGCGTCGGCCCGGCGGTCAGGTCCATGTCGCCGATGTGCGCTCCGACGGCGAGCACTGTTCTGGTCACAAGCAACTCCTCACTTCAGGCCACTCAGTACGACGCCTCGCACGTAGTACTTCTGGAACAGCAGGAACACGACCAGCACGGGCAGCGTGCTGACGACCAGGCCGGCCATCACGATGGGCATCGTGCGGTCCGGGTCGAGGAAGCTCTGCAGCAGCTGGATACCGACCGGCAGGGTCTGCAGCGACGGCTCGGAGGACGAGATCAGCAGCGTCCAGATGTACTCGTTCCACATCCCGATGAAGGTGATCAGGCCGAGGGTGATCGCGACCGGTTTGGTCTGCGGGAGCACGATCAGCCGCCAGATCTGCCACTGGTTCGCGCCGTCGATCCTGGCCGCCTCGAGCATCTCGTCCGGTAGCGACACCATGAACTGGCGCATCAGGAAGATCCCGAACCCGCTGACGGTGAACGGCAGGATCAGTGCGAGCAGGCTGGTGGTGAGACCGCCGTCGCCGCCGCGGCCGAGGATGTCGTTGCCCCCGGCCAGCGGCCAGTTGAGCATGATCAGGAACACCGGAATGAGCAGCAGGAACGGCGGCAGCATCATCGTGGCCAGGATGAACCGGAAGATCACCGCCCGGCCGCGGAACCGCAGCTTCGCCAGCGCGTAACCGGCCATCGACGACGTGACCAGCACGCTCACCGTCACGCTCACCGTGACGATCACGCTGTTGCGGAACAGCCGGCCGAGCTCGAGCTGGGAGAACGCGTCCCGGTAGTTGTCCAGGCTGAACGACTCCGGCAGGAACTTGTACGGGATCACGCCGTACTCCCCCGCGCCCTTGAACGAGCTCATCACCATGTCGAGGAACGGCAGCACCATCGCCACCCCGCCGATGATCACCACCAGGTACGAGAACCACGGGAAGCGCCGCTTCACGACGTCTCCTCCCCGCGCCGCCGGGCGATCCACAGCTGCAGCAGCGTGATCACGAAGATGACCACGAACAGCACCATCGCCATCGCGCTCGCCGTCCCCCACGCGCCGAACTTGAACGCCTGCTGGTACATCTCGAAGGCTGCCACGTTGGTCGCGTTCACCGGCCCGCCGTCGCCGGTCATCACGATGATCAGTGCGAACGACTGCAAGCCGCCGATGAACTGCGTGATCAGCACGAACAGCAGCGACGGCCGCAGCAACGGCAGCGTGATCTGCCAGAACATCCGCCACGGCGACGCCCCGTCGACGGCCGCGGCCTCGTAGTACATCAGCGGGATCGACTTGAGCCCGGCGGTCAGGATCAGTACGGCGCCGCCGATCGAGGCCCACGCGTGCACCACGGTCACCGCCGGCAGCGCGTACGACGCGTCGGAGAGAAAGCCGATGCTGTTGACGCCGAGCGTGTTCAGCAGACCGTTGATCAGCCCGGCCGGCTGGTACATCATCTTCCACACGTTGCCGATCGCCACCACCGTCGCGACCACCGGCAGGAAGTAGAGCACCCGCCAGAAGCCCTGGAAGTGCAGCTGCTCGATGCAGTGCGCCACCAGCACCGAACCAACCGTTGCCAGCAGCACCGATCCGAAGGCGAACAGCAGCGTGTTCACCAAGATCGGCCGGACGAACGCACCGTCGAAGCTGAGCACCTCGGCGAAGTTCGAGAACCCGGCCCACTCGATCGTGCCGAGGTCGAACCCGCCCCAGTCGGAGAACGCGAGCGCGATCGCGAACAGGAACGGCAGGATCAGGAAGACGCAGAAGAACAGCAGCGACGGCGCCAGGAACAGGTACGCCGCCCGGCCCTCGCGGTGGAGTCCCGACACCCGGGCGGCCGGCGCCCGCAGCGCGCCGATCCGGACCGCGGTCGTCATTGCGGCTTGACCGCCTTGGCGGCCTGGGCCAGCGCCTCGTCCGGACTCTTGCCGTCGGCCAGAACGGTCATGATCGCGTTGTGCAGCGCGGTCTTGGCCTCGTACGCGCCAGGCTGGTTCGGCTCGGGCATCGCGTACGCCGCGGCGTCGTAGATCGGCACCAGGTTCGGGTCGTCCAGCGACTTCTTCAGCGTCGTCAGGTCGGACGTCCGTGGCGGGATCAGACCCATGTCGGCGAGGTACTGGCCCATCCCGGTCACCCCGCTGTCGGCCTTGTGCTCGTTCAGCCAGGTGAGGAACTTCCACGCCTCGTCGGCGTGCTTGCTGCGCTGGTTCACCCCCATGAAGAAGCCGTAGGCGAGCGACCCCTTGCTGCCCGCGGTCGGTCCCGGGATCGCCGTGACGCCCACGTCGGACGCGTACTTCGCCGCCATCTGTGTCTTCAGGCTGCCGACCCACCAGCCGGCCTGGATCGCCATCGCCACGCCGCCGCTCCGGAACTGCTTGGTCGGTGACACCGAGGTGTTGGTCGCCTTGGCGCCGGCCAGGTCGGCCTCGAGCTTCAGCGCCGCCTTGCCCTCGGCGTTGTCGAACTGGGCGGTGCCGTCCGGGCCGAGGAACGTGCCGCCGGCCGCGTCGAGCAGCGACAGGAACGGGTGCACCGACTTGTTGTCGCCGTCCTGGATCAGGCTCAGGCCCTCGACCTGGATGTTGCCCTTGGCATCCCGCTTGACCACCTTGCGGGCGACGTCCTGGAGCTCCGCCCAGGTGGCCGGCGGCTTGGTCACGCCGGCGTCGGCCAGGATCTTCTTGTTGTAGAAGAGCACGTAGGTGTTCAGCTCGGTCGGGTAGCCGAGCAGGGTGTCGCCCGTGGTGACGGCGCCGAGTGCGGCCGGGCTGTAGCTGGACTCGATGCTCTTGGCCACGTCGTCGGGCACCTCGGCGAGCACGTTCGCCTTCTGCAACTGGCCGCCCCAGAGCCCGTAGGCGCTGACGATGTCGGCGCCCCGGCCGCCGGTCTGCCGGACGGTCAGGGTGGTGAGCAGGTCGTCGAACTTCACCACCTCGGACTTGACCTGGACGTCCGGGTTCTCCTGGTTCCACTGCGCGATCATCTTGTCCAGCCCGCCCTTGGCCGGGTCGGACCCGTAGTGGCTCAGCAGCGTGAGCTGCACCTTGCCACCGTCCCCCGAACCCTCGCCACCCGAGCAGGCCGCGCCCGTTGCCAAGAGCCCCAGGACGACGGCCAGCCGTACGCCTCTCTTGAGCATGTCAGTCCTTCCGTCGGTCCGGACCCAGAGGAGCCCGGAGGATGGTGAACGTGCGGGTGATGGTGAACCCGGTCTTGAGGTACAGCTGCCCGGCCGCGGACTGCTCGCCGGTCCAGAGGAACCAGGCACTGTGCGCGCCGAGCCCCGCCATCCGCTCAAGCGTGAGGTGGAGCAGCACCTTGCCCAGGCCGGTGCCGCGCGAGGCCGGCAGGACGCCGAAGGGACCGAACCGGTCGATCACGCCCTCGTACGTCCCGTGCATCGCCCACCCGAGCACCCGGCCGCCCGGGTCGCGCGCGAGCACGATCCGCTCGAGGGGCAGTCCCGCGACGGCGGCCTCTCGGATCGCCCGCGCCCAGTCCGGGTTGAACTCCGACCCCGCGATCGCGATCAACGAGGTCAGCTCGTCCCCGGTCGGCGTACCGAAGCTGTAGCCGTCGGCCACCAGTCCGGCCAGGTGCGCCCGGACCTCGGCGGGTATCGAGTACCCGACCAGACTCCGGTCCATCGCGACCGCGTCGTACTGTCGCTCGAAGCCGAGTCCCGTGAGCAACCGCAACGCCTCCGGGTAACGCTCGACGTCGAGGCCCGGCAAGAAGTAGTTCGGCGTGTACGACGAGAAGTAGGCCACCGACCGTCCTTCCGCCCGGAGCCAGTCCAGCGCCGCGGTCAGCAGCGACCGGCCGAGACCACGACCGCGATGGTCCGGGTGCACGAAGAAGAACGGGATCCACCCGGCCGACGGCTCCAGGTCGTCACCGGACGCCGCGATCAGCCGGCGTACGGCGTACGCGGCGCCGACGATCCGATTGTCGACAACGGCGACGTGGAGCCCGGCGGGGTCGAAGTTCCGGTCGAGCAGGAACAGGTCGCGGAAGCGCTGGTAGCCGATCGGGTCGGCCGGCGCCGCGGCGGTCCAAGCCGCCGCGATCGCCGGGCCGTCGCCCACCTCGAAGGATCGGATCATCACGCGGTCCTTTCGTAGAGCAGGGTCCCGGCCCAGTCGAGGGTTGCCGTAGGCAACAGCGTCAGCGGGTCGTCGCCGGATTCGAGGGCCTTGCGCAACGAATCCGAGCCCCACAACCGGTCGAGTGACGGCAGCAGCCGCAGGTCGTCCGGATACAGCTGCCGCAGCACGTGCAGCATCTCCAGCGCGGTCCGCACCGGCTCGTACGTCGTCCGGTCGACGACGTGCACCTGGACCCCCGGCACGACCTCACCGGCGTACTTGGAGAAGACCGGCTGGAACCAGGTCCGCCGGAAGACGACGCCGGGCAGCTCGAAGTCGCGCAACGCCGGAACGAACCGGTCGTCCAGGAAGGGCGCACCGATGGTCTCGAAGGGACGCGTGGTGCCCCGGCCCTCGCTGAGGTTGGTGCCCTCGAAGAGGCCGGTGCCGGGGTAGACGAGCGCGGTGTCGAGCGTCGGCATGTTCGGCGACGGTGGCACCCAGACCCCGCCCGTCCCCCAGGAGTCCCGGGTCCAGCCTTCCATGGCCACCACCTCGACCGCGCCGAGGTGGTGGCCGAGGTGCAACGCCAACTCGCCGACGGTCAGCCCGTGCCGGACCGGGATCGGCGCACGCCCGACGAAGCTCTCGAAGCCCGGCTGCAGCATCGGTCCCTCGACCCGCACCCCGCCGAGCGGGTTCGGCCGGTCGAGGACGACGAAGCGCTTCCCGAGCCGCTCGGCCGCCTGCAGGCAGTCGTACATCGTCCAGATGTAGGTGTAGAACCGCGTGCCGATGTCCTGGATGTCGAACAGCAGGACGTCGACGTCCGCGAACAACTCGTCCAGCGCGGCGCCCTGCCGCTCGTAGGTGTCGAAGACCGGCAGCCCGGTGTCGGCATCGATCCCCGCGGCCTCGCTCGCGCCGGCCTGGGCCGTGCCGCGCAGACCGTGCTCGGGACCGAACAGCGCGGTCAACCGGAGGCCGGCGTCCAGCAGGCCGACGGCTGTCGGCCGCAGGTCCGGCAGGACGCCGGTGAAGTTGGTGATCAGCCCGAGCCGGCCCTCGCCCACCAGCCCCGGACTGCCGGCCAGACGCTCCGCGCCGGTCCGGACTGCCATCGCGACCACCACCCAGATCGTGGATCATGCAGGACTGGGTAGAAAACTTACCGAGGCAGTCAGTCGAAGGTCAATGGATTACCGACAAACGTTTACCCGCGCAGGATCGATCACTGCAGGGTGGCGAAGTACGCCGCCACCCGGGCCTTGATCTCGTCCTGGGTGAACTCACGCTCCTTCAGCTCGGCCAGCCAGCCGGCCATCACCCCGTTCGACGCGCTCAACTCGAGCGCGATGTTGTCCGGGTCGCGGAAGTTCAGGTGGGACGCGAACTCCATGTCCCGGATCGGCGTGTAGGTGACGCCCAACTCGTCGAAGCGCTTCTCCCACTCGACCAGCTCGTCCCGGCTGGCCGCGTTCAGGCCGAGGTGGTCGATCCCGGTGTTGAGCTCGCTGAACGGCTTCCCCGTCCCCGCCTCGTGCTTGATCAGCGACAGGATGAAACCGCTCGGCCGGTCGACGTACGTCCGGGCGATCCCGAAGTCCATCAGCGGCGTCAGCCCGAGCACCTCGGTGTAGAAGCGCTCGCTGCGGTCCAGATCCGTCACGGACAGGCTGAGATGGTCGATCCCCGAAAAGTTCGGCATGGTGCTCCCCCTTCCCCCACCTCTGACGGTAAGGGATCAGCGGGAGGACAAGTAGGTGAGGACGGCCATCACCCGGCGGTTGTCGTCCTCGGACGGCGGCAGATCGAGCTTGGCGAAGATGTTGTTGGTGTGCTTGCTGACCGCCTTCTCGGTGACGAACAGGGCACTCGCGATCGCGGCGTTCGAGCGGCCCTCGGCCATCAGGCCCAGGACCTCGGCCTCGCGCGGCGTGAGGCGGCTGACCGGCGAGTCCTTGGTACTGCGGGCCAGGAGCTGA
Organism: Kribbella sp. CA-247076; assembly: GCF_050942445.1. NCBI lineage: Bacteria > Bacillati > Actinomycetota > Actinomycetes > Propionibacteriales > Kribbellaceae > Kribbella > Kribbella sp. CA-247076. The sequence goes on from NZ_CP192051.1 coordinate 5,348,860, forward strand.
CCGATCACGTCCGGGTCCATCGCGGTGCCGCCGGACGCGACCCGGCGGACCGCGTCGAGGAAGTCGGCGACGTTGGACACCCGGTCCTTGAGCAGGTACCCGACCCCGCCACCGCCGCCGGTCAGGAGCTCGCGGGCGTAGAGCTGCTCGACGTACTGCGACAGCACCAGGATCGGCAGTCCGGGGACCTTGGTCCGGGCCTCGATCGCGGCCTTCAGGCCCTCGTCGGTGAACGTCGGCGGCAGCCGTACGTCGACCACGGCCACGTCCGGCCGGTGCTCCACCAGCGCGGGCACCAGCCGGGGACCGTTGTCGACCGCCTCGACGACCTCGAAGTCGTGCGCCTCCAGCAGGCGGATCAGGCCGTCCCGGAGGAGGGCGTGGTCTTCAGCGATGAGGACTCGCAAGGCAGCTCCATGATCACGGTGGTCGGCCCGGCACTCGGGCTCACCACGGTCAACGTACCGTCGAAGGCGGCCAGCCGCCGCTCGATACCGTACAGACCGCCACCGGGTTTGATCACGGCACCACCGACCCCGTCGTCGCCGACGATCAGGTGCAGCCGCTCGTCCTCGTGCGTGATCTGGATCCAGGCGTTCGTCGCGGCGGAGTACTTCACCGCGTTCGCGAGCGCCTCGGCGACCGCGAAGTACGCCGCCGACTCGACCGGCGCGGGTGGCCGGCCGGGGACGTCGAAGGTGACGTCGACCTTGAACGGGCAGGACAGCGCGAGCGCCTTGACCGCGCCCTCGAGCCCGCGGTCGGCGAGCACCGGCGGGTGGATGCCGCGGACCAGGTCGCGCAGCTCCGACAGCGCCGTACTCGCGGATTGGCGGGCTTCGGTCAGCAGGGCGGCCGCCTGGGCGGGGTCGCGGTTGACCATCTCCTCGGCCATGCCGAGGTTCATGCTGAGCGCGGCCAGCCGGGCCTGGGCGCCGTCGTGCAGGTCGCGCTCGATCCGGCGCAGCTCGGCCGCCTGGGTGTCGACGGTCTCCGCGCGGGACTCGGCCAGCTCGCGGACCCGCAGCGCCAGCTTGGCGCTCTCGGTCGGGCCGAGCAGCGAGCGGGCCATGAACGCGTTCGCCTTCAGCAACCGCTCACCGGCCGCCATCCAGATCATGAACGCGATCAGCGCGACCGGCATGACCAGGAAGCTGGTCCAGAAGTTGACCGTGACCAGGCCGCCGAACGGCTCGGTGAAGATTCCCTCCGGAGTCACGCCGACGAGCAGCGGGTAGACCAGGTAGAACAGCGTCGCCAGGAACAGGACGGCGGACAGCAGGTTCAGCGTGAACCCGATGGTCGCGTTCACGATCAGCCAGATCATGTCCCGCCAGGTCGCCGGGTCGGTCAGCGTGGTCCGCAGCCACATCAGGATGCCGGGCATCGGCGGCTTCCGGTACGGGCGCGGGATCCGCTCACCGGTGAAGCCGGCCAGCATCGTCCGGTGGCAGTTCGCGAACCAGCGGGTGGCCGGGATGAACGCGAGCAGCATCGGAATGCCGACCCAGACCGCGATCAGCGGCACCGAGACCACGTTGAGCACGAAGAAGGCGATGCCGATCTCGGCCAGCACGGCCAGGAACAGCGCGATCCACGGCTGGGCGAGCCTGGGGTACCGCATCGGCGGCGCCTGGGTGGCAATGGTGTCCATGGCTCAATCATGACTTAGGGTGAGCCTTGTCTCAGTGGTGTTAGGTCCACTCTCGCCGGGGCACTGTCACCCCGGTCGATGCGGGTAGTAGTACTCGTGTGCGGTCGGCCACCGTCCGGAAGGGTTGACCACATGACCAGCACACTGACCAAGGGTAGTGACTTCGCCCCGCTACTCCGTGAGATCAAGGCGGCCGGGCTGCTCCAGCGGCGGACCGCGGCGTACGCGATGGCGATCGGCATCAACACCGGGCTGCTGGCCCTCACCTGGGCCGCGATCGCGGTCGTCGGCAGCTCCTGGTGGGTCCTGCTGCTCGCGATCCCGCTGGCCGTCCTGACCACGCGCGCGGCGTTCTTCGGCCACGACGCCGGCCACCAGCAGATCGCCGGCTCGCGCAGCTGGCACGACCGCCTGGGGCTGCTGCACGGCAACCTGCTGTGCGGGATGAGCTACGGCTGGTGGAACGACAAGCACAACCGCCACCACGCGAACCCGAACCACACCGGCAAGGACCCCGACGTCGGCGAGGGTGTGCTGGTCTGGACGCTGGAGCAGGCCGAGGGCCGCAGCGGCCTGCACGGCTGGCTGACCCGCAACCAGGCGCGGATCTTCTTCCCGCTGCTCACGCTCGAGGGGTTCAACCTCAAGGTCTCCAGCATCCTGTTCCTCCGGCGGCAACACCGTCTGCCCGGCCGGCCGCGTCGGGAGGCCCGGCTGGAGCTCGGCCTGATCGCCGCCCACCTGGCGCTCTACGTCACCGCGCTGGTCCTGATCATGTCGCCGGGCCAGGCGGTGCTCTTCGCGCTCGTCCACCACATGGTCTTCGGCCTGCACCTCGGCGGCGTGTTCGCGCCGAACCACAAGGGCATGGAGATGCCGGACGACGACAGCCAGTGGGGTCACCTGGAGAAGCAGGTGCTCACCTCCCGCAACGTGAACGGCGGGCTGGTCACCGACTGGATGATGGGCGGCCTGAACTACCAGATCGAGCACCACCTCTTCCCGAGCATGCCGCGGGCCAACCTGCGCCTCGCCCAGCCGATCGTCCGGGCGTACTGCGAACGCATCGGCATGCCGTACCTGAGCACCGGACTGATCGCGTCGTACCGGTTGGGCCTGGAGCACATGCACGAGGTCGGCAGCGAGCTCCGCGCCCAGCACTAGGGATTTCCCTACCTGCTCAGGAAAAACCTTCACGAGGTGCAGCGCCCCGGGTGATCGATCGGTTACGGTCTCGCTCTCGGGGCCGCCACCTTGTGAGGAGACCTTCATGACCGAGAAATCAGGTTTGAGTCGTCGCGGCCTGCTCGGAGCCGTCGCCGGGGTCACCGCCGCCACCGCTCTGCCCGCCGCTCCCGCCTGGGGTGCGGACGACCAGCGTCCCGGCGCCGCGCACCACCCGAGGCTCGACCGGTACGACCGGCAGATCGTGTCCGGGTTGTCCTCCGAGCGCGCACTGCAGCACCTGCGCGTGCTGTCCGAGTACATCGGGCCGCGGATCGGCGGGACCAGGAGCGAGAAGCGGGCGGCCGACTACATCGCCGGCCAGCTCGACCGGTACGGGTATCACACCCGGCTGGAGCCGTTCCCGGTGGCGGACAAGTTCACCGCCCAGATCGAGGACGTCCGCGACATCCTGCCGAACGACCTCTGCTGGCAGGCGGGCGCGGCGCCCGGCGGCAAGCTGGACGTCACCGTCGAAGGGCCGGTCCGGGACGTCGGTCCGGCCACCGCGCCGGTGTGGCCGGCCGACGTCGCCGGTGCGATCGTGATCGCCGACGACACCTCGGCCGCACGCCCGGCGCTGGTCGCGGAGGCCGCGGCACGTGGAGCGGTGGGCGTCATCCTGCTGCCGGCCGACCTGGTGTTCCCGCGCCGCGCGCAGGCGTTCTCGCCGGCCGGTCTCACCGACGCTCCGATTCCGGTGATCGGCGTCGCCCAGGTGCAGAAGCGGCTGATCCGCGAGGCGCTGGCGGTGGTGAACACGCTGCCGCTGCGCATCAGCACCACCGCGCACCGCGGCCTGATCTCGAACAACGTGATCGGCGAGCGCCGCGGCAAGGGCGGCCCGAACGCCCCGATCGTCGTCGTCAGCGGTCACTACGACTCGGTCATCGGTGCGCCGGGCGCGAACGACGACGGCTCCGGCACCGTGCTGACGATGGAGCTGGCCCGCGTGTTCAGCCGGATCCCGACCAGGGCGACCCTGCGGTTCGCGCTGTGGGGCTCGGAGGAGCAGGGCCTGATCGGCTCGCGGTACCACGTGGCGCAGCTGGACCAGGCCCAGCGCGACCGGCACGCGGCCGTGTTCCAGAACGACATGGTCGCGACCAGCTGGGACCCGGCGATCACCTACTGGCTGCTGTCGTTCACCGGCCTCGCGAACACGGCGACGGACGCGGTCCGGGCGGCCGGCGTACGGCTCGGGTACGACCCGCAGATGGTCGGCCCGGTCCAGCGCGGCGCGTCCGACCACCAGTCGTTCCAGGAGGTCGGCATCGCGTCGGCCAACTTCTCCTGGCGGGGCGAGATCTCGCCGGCCTTCCTCGAGCCGCCGTACCACTCCCCCGAGGACACCATCGCGAAGAACGTCAGCCTCGAGCGGCTGCAGGTCTCGATGGAGCTGATCGGCACCGCGGCGTACGCCGTCGCCCGGAGCTGATCGACCGTCGGGAATGACCTGACTCAGCCCCGGGTGAGCTGGGTCATACGGCTAGCCTTGAGGGGCTATGTCGCGCCGGAAGCCTTCGAAGTGGCAGCGGCCGGTCAGTGACCGGCCGCTGCTCGGCGGCACTCAGGCCCGGGAGGAGCGGTCCGACGGCGAGTGGATCGTCCGTCGCGTGTCCGGCTCCTCCGCCGGCAAGGCTTATCGTTGCCCCGGCTGCGACCAGCTGATCCCGCCGGCCACGCCGCACGTCGTGGTCTGGCCGGAGAACCCCAGCCTGCTCGCCGCACTCGGCGGCGCCCAGTCCCTCGACGAGCGACGCCACTGGCACACCGCCTGCTGGCAACGTCGCCGCTGACTCCGCTGCACCGCCGCACCCGCGAAAGAGGTTCGATGAAGCTTCCGGTCACGTCGTACGGCGACAGCGGTACGCCGGTCGTGGTCATGCACGGCCTGTTCGGCTCCGGCCGGAACTGGATGACCGCCGCCCGACGGCTGTCGTCGGCCCACCGGGTGTTCGCGTTCGACCTGCGCAACCACGGCACGTCGCCGCACACCCAGACGATGAGCTACCCGGAGATGGCCGCCGACGTCCGGGAGACGATCGAGTCGCTCGGCGTCGGCCCGGTCGCCCTGGTCGGCCACTCGATGGGCGGCAAGACCGCGATGCTCACGGCGCTGCAGCACCCCGAGGTGGTCGAGCGGCTGGTCGTCGTGGACGCGGCCCCGGTCGGCTACCCACCGGCGTTCGTCGAGTACGCCCGGGCGATGCGCACCGCGGACCTGAGCAACGTCCAGCGCCGCGCCGACGTGGACGCCCAGCTCGCCGGCGCGGTCGACTCCCCCGGCACGCGCGCGTTCCTCCTGCAGAACCTGATCCTCGACGACGCCGGCGCTCGCTGGCGGCCCAACCTGCCGGTGATCGAGGCCGCCCTCCCGGCGATCTCCGGCTGGCCTTCGGTCGACGGGCTGCGCTACGACGGCCCCACGTTGTTCATTTACGGCGGCAAGTCCGACTACGTCCAGCAGGACCACCGCGCGACGATCGCGTCGTACTTCCCCCAGGTCCGGTACGCCGAGGTCCCCGAGGCCGGCCACTGGGTGCACGCCGAACGCCTCGACGACTTCCTCGCCGCGCTCACGCCGTTCCTCCCCTAGCTCCTCAACCACGCCGGTAGGCCGTCGGGCTCTGGCCGGTGTGGTGGCGGAAGCGGGTGGAGAAGTAGAGCGGGTCGGGGTAGCCGACCTCGGCCGCGACCGAGGCGATCGGGCGGGTGGTGAGCTCGAGGAGGCGGCAGGCGGCGTCGAGCCGGCGGCGTTCGACGAACTGTGCCGGGCTGACGCCGAGTTGCTCGCGGAACAGGTGCGCGAACCGGGACACCGACAGGTTGACCGCGCGGGCCAGTTTGGGCAGGTCGAGCCGGGCCTTGAGGTCCTGGTCGATCAGCTCGATCACGCGGAGCAGGCGGTCGTCGATCCGGACCGCCTTGGGGTTCTGCGTGTCGCACCACAGCAGGGCGGCTTCGAGGGCGTTCACGCTCAGCTGCTCGCCCTGGGGAAGCACGCTGCGCTGGTGCCGGACGGCGTCCCGCAGGTGGCCGGCGATCCGCTCGGCGGCCGGGGCGGCCGGCCGCAGCTGAAGGATGCCGGGGGCAACTTCCGGCCAGTCGAGCAGCGGTGACCAGTCCGGTTTCGGGTGGAAGTGCGCGTACAGGAAGTGCCAGCGGTCGTCGCGGGTGCCGTAGTCATGAGGCGTGTCCGGCCGGACCAGGACGATCGTGCCGGGATCCGCGTCGACGTCGGCGAACCGGCCGCCGCCGTCCAGGGTCTGCACGAGCAGCCAGTCCGTCGTACCGCGGCGGCGATAGGTCTCGTAGTCCGGTCCCTCGTCGAACTCACCCGTGACGAGTCGCCGGACGACCGGGATCGGCGAGTCCGGCGTAGCAGGATCTCGAAGGTTCACAGCTCGATAGGATATCCACTCGAGCCGGGCTGCCGACTCACACTGCTGGTATGAAGTCATTGGCAGACATCTACCGGCGCGACGGCATCGTCCAGGTCCCGCACCTCCTCGACCAGGCCGAGATCGAGCAGGTCAGGACCGTGTTCATGGATCAGGTCGCGGTCGACCACTCGCTGGCGATCGACGACGGCGTACCGGACGACGACCCGCTGTCCCGCTTCCCGCGGTTCGTGCACCCGCACCGGCGGACCGACGTCGAGGCCGGCAGACTGTCCCTGGAGCTCATGCTGGACAGCCGGATCCTCGATGTCGTCACCGCGCTGATCGGGCCCGCGCTCGGCGCGCAGTCGATGTTCTACTTCAAGCCGCCGGGCGCGCGCGGGCAGGCGCTCCACCAGGACAACACGTTCCTGCGCGCCGATCCCGAGACCTGCCTCGCCGCCTGGATCGCGGTCGACGACGTGGACGCGGAGAACGGCGGCCTCGCGGTCGTCCCGGGCTCGCACCGGACCGAACTGGTGTGTCCGGAGCCCGCCGACCTGAACGAGTCGTTCACCAACGCCGAGGTGCCGGTGCCGGACGGGCTGCGGAAGGTCCAGACCCGGATGACGGCCGGCGACGTCCTGTTCTTCCACGGCAGTGTCGTGCACGGATCGCGTCCGAACACGTCGGCCGACCGCTTCCGCCGTTCGCTGATCTTCCACTACGTGCCCGAGGCGAGCACCGAGATCGCGGCCTTCTACAACCCGCTGGTCCGGCCCGACCGCCGCCCGGCCACGCTGTCCGAAGCGATCGGTGGCGGCCCGTGCGGCGACTACGCCGACGCCGAGCCGTAGGTCCGGACGAGCTCGTCCACCCAGTGCTCGACGTTCTCCGCCCAGGCCGCGCACTCGATCTCGTCCGCGTGCGCCAGCAGCCGGTGCCACGACACCATCCGGTGGACCGTGTGCAGCGGCTCGGCGACCTCGAGCTCCTGCCGCAGGACGTCGACCGGCGCGAGGTCCGACCATCGTTCCAGGTACGCCGTGACGACCGCCTCGTCGACGTCCTCGCGAACGATGGCCAGCGTCGCGAACGGATGCCCCCACACCGCGTCGCCGAAGTCGAAGAAGCGGAACGGGCCGGCCGGATCCGGCCGGAAGACGTTCCGCGCGTGCAGGTCGTTCTGATCGAACGCCATCGGTACGACGCCCGGCAGCCGCTGCTCGATCGCGGTCATCGCGTCGACGACTCGCCGCAGACCGTCGAGGGTCGCCGGGGCGGGCCGGAGCGGGTGGCCGGGCGCGAGACCGGCGAACCAGTCGGCGATCCGCTGGGCGGCGGCCTGCAGCCGTGACGGCTCGACCGAGGTCAGACCGCTGGCCAGCAGCGCGTCGCGGACGGGGACCGTGTCGCGCTGGAAGTCGGCGTACTCGGTCACGAGCCGGCCCCAGTCCGTCTCACCCTGCTCGTCGAGCGTCGTCCCCTGGTCAGCGGTCAGGAGCCAGCCCCGCTCCGGGTCGATCGCCAGCGGAGCGACCACGTGCTGCGGGAGCGCCTGCGCCATCGCGCCGACCAGGGCGGCCTCGAAGGCTTGGCCGGGGTTGTTCTCCTTGAACCAGAACAGCCCGTGATCGGTCGGGTAGCACCAGACGGCCGCCCAGAAGCGGATCTTGAACGGTACGGGCGCGCCGATCACCGACACGTCGCCCAACTGCCTGCGGACCCAGCGGTCGGCTTCGGCGAACCAGTCGTCACCGGTCCAGCGCCGTACCCACTGGCCGTCCGCATCGGGTAGCAAGGAGCGCGGCTGCGGTGCCTGCCTCTGCTCGGTCATCCACTCAGCGTAGGTCTGCGTCGTGGCGCCAGCATGCACAGTACGGCGATGACCAGCAGGACGGCGACCGCGGTGAGGAGCTTGCCGACGGGATGCGGTGGATCGAAGCCCGGCTCGGTCGCGGCAGCGGCCAGGCAGGTGAGTAGCGTCAAGCCGAGCAGTCCGGTGGCCATTGCCGTCATCCTCGCGAGCACCGCACCGGCGGATACATCGAGCCTCGGGCCATTGAAGCGGAGCCCGCGCGCCGGATGCCCGGCTCGTTGACCCCAATCGTCGAGGACGTGGTTCGGGACGGTGCTGCGGTCGAGTATGGCCAGGCGGTGGGTGAGCGACTCCGGGGTCAGCGGCTGGTCGTCGTACAGGACCAGGGCGGTGCCGGCGATGGCCAGTGCGATCGGGCAGGCGTCGAGAAGCGCTTGCATCGTGCGCGGGTGCAGGACGGCGGTCAGATAGCGAGCGTCGTTGCCGATGACATCGAAGCTGCGATTGAAGTCGGCGCTCTCCAGAGTGAGGTCGGAGCGGGACAGCCCACCCGGCCGCACCTCCATCGGCGGCAACGCGGCCGGCAGGCTCGGCGCGACGAACACGGACAGCCTCCGCCGGCGGCAGAGTACGCCGTGCCACTGCAGCCAGCGGACTTCGAACGCCGTGCCGCTCGGTGTCTGGATGACGTTCCGTACACTCCAGGCCCGGCCGACCGGGAGCGGCAGCCGTGGCAACTCCAGCTCACGCTGGTCGGTCAGGCGCCACCCGTTGCGCTGAGCAACGTCTCTGAGATCCCTCGAGGTTGCCTGGGGCCACGAGTAGACGAGCACCACGGCCGCGAGCACGAGAACCGACAGCAACGGGAGCAGCGCGATCACGATCGCCGCGCCGACGTCGTATGCCGACCAGACCAGACGGGCCAGGACCGCACCGACCGCGGCCACCGCGATCCACCGGGCGACCGTGGCGGAGCCGGACGAGATCCCGAGCAACACCCATGCCGTCGGCAACACGAGGACGGCGACGAGCAGCATCAACGATGACCAGCCCGGCCAGTCGGCACCCACCGCCCCGGGCATCATGATCAGCCCGAGACCGGTGACGACGAGCAGCAACGTCGCACAAACGGACACCAGGTCCCGTCGATACCGCATTCTCCGCATGACCCGGAAGTCTTGCAGGTCAGAGGTTCCGCGGACCTCCGTCGATCGACCGCCCACCTGAAGCACGGCCGGCTTCCGACCGGGCCGCGGCTTCGCTCGACGGACCGATGTCGTGCGGCGGCGCGATCCCTGAGCCGGTGACGTGGCGGAGGGCGGCCACCTGGTGGTCGATACGGTCCTCGGCGGACGGCACGCGGTCGTGCTGTTCGGGAGCGGCGCGGGCGACCTCGCGGGTCATCGCCTCGCTGACCACGTCCCGGACCGGTTCGGCGAGGTTCGGCTCGTGCCTGAGCAGGGACATCGCCACCTCGCGGAAGTGCTCGCGCTCCGCCGGCGTCGGCGGACGGTTGCGCTCGGCAATGATCGCCTCGCGGGCGCCGGGTGGGCGCTCCATCGTGCCGTCGGCCTTGCGGTGGTTCTCGTACAGGACGTTGCCGTCACGGTTGACGACGTAGACGTCGTCGACGTACGCCTGCGACTCCAGCGCGTGCGCGGTGTCGGGCACGCCGCGGTACGCGCTGTCGTGCAGCCTCGGCGCCACCCAGCGGCCGATGCCCTGGTCGTCGACGGACTGCTGGTAGCGGTTCGCAACGCCGAGCAGGCTGTTGGCGTCGTTGGTCGCGACGTAGACGACCGCGACCCGGTAGCCGTCGTCGGCGAAGTGGTCGATCCAGGGCTTCGCGCCCTCTTCCCACGACAGCGGTGCGCTGGCCACCACGTCGTACTGCGTCTCTCCCCGGGTGAGGTGTTCGAGGCAGCGGCGGTGCAGCTCCGGCGGCAGGCTCTCGTGCACGTCCCGGTGCGCGTCGATCCCCCGCTCGCCCAGGAGCGCCCGGTACCGCGGATGCGCGACGGCGTGGTCGTCGAAGTCGTACGACGCTGTCGTCTCCGCGCCGAGGGCACGCTGTACGAGGTCCTGGGTCGTCGACTTGCCCGCGCCGGGCTGGCCGCCGATGAGTACGGCGGTCGGACGGACACCCGGTGATCGGTCCGGGCTCCGGAGCGGGGTGAGCTCGGCCAGGCGCTGCGCGACGACCGCGGCCGCCTCGGCCGGGGTGAGCGCGAGCTCGGTCATCGGCCGAGGTCGGCCTGGAGGCGGTTCAGGAGATCGGGGTAGGTGTGCAGGACCTCGGCGCGCTCCGCCGGGGACATCGCGACGCGGCGGCGGAAGGCCTCGGTGTGTAGGGCTCGCTCGGCCTCGAGGACATTCTTGCGGTCGGCGTCGGTCTCCTGGTTGACCAGCGTGTTGTAGCAGGACAGCACGCCCTGGATCAGGTTGCGGACGCGTTCGTGCTCGACCCGCTCGTCGTGGCTCAAGGGTTCGGCCGACTGACCGCCGAGGGCCTCGCTGAGGTGCCGGCCGGGTTCGTCGGGCATGCTCGCTCCTTACGTCCGATCAACCGGCCCCATGGTAGCCGTGGGTCAGGTGTAGTCGCGGAAACCGCGGCCGGTCTTGCGGCCGAGGTAGCCGGCCGTGACCAGGTGCTCCAGCAGCGGGGCCGGGGCGAAACCGGGCTCGCGGAACTCCAGGTAGAGGGTGCGCTGGATCGCCAGCGACACGTCCAGGCCGACCACGTCGAGGAGCTCGAACGGGCCCATCGGGAGGCGGCAGCCGAGCTTCATCGCGGCGTCGATGTCGTCGACGTTCGAGTAGTGCGCCTCGAGCATCCGGACCGCGTCGTTCAGGTACGGGAACAGCAGGGCGTTCACGATGAACCCGGCCCGGTCCCCGCAGCGCACCGGGTGCTTGCCAGCGGCAACGGCCACGGCGGCGACCGTGTCGGCCACCTCGGGCGCGGTGCTCACGGTGCTGACGACCTCGACCAGCTGCATCACCGGCGCCGGGTTGAAGAAGTGCAGGCCGACCACGTCACCCGGCCGCTTGGTCGCCATCGCCAGGTCGATCACCGGCAGCGAGGACGTCGTGGTGGCCAGGATCGCGCCCGGCTTGCAGATCTCGTCGAACGTCTCGAACAGCGCCTGCTTGACGCTCAGCTCCTCGACCACGGCCTCGATCACCAGGTCGGCCCCGGCCAGGTCGTCGAGTTTCGCCGTACCGGTGATCCGGCGCAGCGCGGCGTCCTTCTCCTCGGCGGACAGCTTGCCGCGCTGGACGCCCTTCTCCAGCGAGCGTTCCAGGGCCGCGCGGACGCGGTCGACCTTCTCGGTGCCGCGGGCAACGTAGACGACGTCGTACCCGGCCTTCGCGCAGACCTCGACGATGCCGACCGCCATCGTGCCGGAGCCGACCACGCCGACCTGCTGGACCGGGCGTACGGCGGGTGCGCCCGACGACGCCGGCGGCGTCTGCTCGTCATCCACCACCACCGGGGAGTCCGGGGCCTCGTAGGTGTAGAAGCCGCGGCCGGTCTTGCGGCCGAGCAGGCCCGCGGTGACCATCTGCTTGAGGATCGGGGCCGGTGCGTGCAGGCGGTTGCGGCCCTGCTTGTACATCGTGTCGAGGATCTCGTACGCGGTGTCCAGGCCGATCAGGTCGAGCAGCGCGAGCGGGCCCATCGGGTAGCCGCAGCCGAGCCGCATCGCCGCGTCCACGTCCTCGCGGGTGGCGTAGCGCGACTCCACCATCGAGACGGCGTGGTTCAGGTAGCCGAACAGCAGCGCGTTGGCGATGAAGCCGGCCCGGTCGGCCGCGACCACCGGGACCTTGTCCAGCCGGCGGGCGAGCGCCTGCACGTCCTCGACCACGTGCGGCTCGGTGACGACCGTCTTGATCACCTCGACGAACTCCTGCACCGGGGCGGGGTTGAAGAAGTGCATGCCGACGACCCGGCCCGGGCGCTCGGTGGCGACGGAGATCTCGGTCACGGACAACGACGACGTGTTGGTCGCGAGGATCGCGTCCTCGCGGACGATCTTGTCCAGCGCGGCGAACACCTCACGCTTCAGCTCGAGCCGCTCGACCACCGCCTCGATCACCAGGTCGCAGTCGGCGAGCGCCTCCAGCGTGGTCGCGAACGTGACCCGGTCGAACAGCGCCTCCTGCTCCTCGACCGACAGCTTGCCGCGCTTCACCGCCCGGTCGGTCGAGTGCTGGATGTGCCCGCGTCCGCGCTCGGCGGCCGCCTCGTCCCGCTCGACCCCGACCACGGCCAGCCCGTTGCGCGCGAACACCTCCGCGATCCCGGCGCCCATCGTGCCGAGACCCACCACACCCACCGTCACCAGTTCCCGAGCCATGCGACGAACTATGCCAGTCCCCCACTGGTCCGCCCATGAGCTGAGTCACGTGTGCTGGGCGAGGATGTGGAGCCAGGGGCCGATCTGGGTCTGGCTTCGTTCGAGGTGCTGGATGGTCCAGCCGGTCGTGGTGAGTAGGTCGCGGAGCGGTTTCTCCTGCCAGAGGACGAAGTGGCGGGGGAGGTCGAGGTGGCGGTTGGACCATTCCTCGCCGCTGCCTTCACGGGTGCTGAAGGCGAGGACGGGGGCTGCCTCGGCGGCTTTGCGGAGGACGTGGCCGAGCTCGGCGCGGTCGAAGTGCAGGAACACCGCGTCCGCGAACACCGCGTCGTACGGGCCGCCGAGGTCGTCGGTGATCGCGTTCAGCCGGTCGACGTCGTACCCGTCGGCACGCATCAGCTCGACGAAGGCCGGCGTCGCGTCGGTACGGCGTACGACGAAACCCCGGCGCTCCAGCTCGACCGCGTCCCGGCCGGTCCCGCTGCCGAGCTCGAGCACCCGACCGCCGGGGACCGCGGACGCGAGCAGGTCGATCAACAGGGTGTTCGGCCCGGCCGGGATCGACGCCCGGAACTTGTCGGCGGCCTGCTCGTACGACGCCAGTGTCACCTCGTTGTCCGTCTGCACCCGCGTCCACCCGTCGCCGGTGTGCTCAACGATCGCCGGCAACCGCAGCCCGAGGTCCACGCCGAGCACGACCACAGTCTCGCCCCGGTGCAGGTCCGCGATCGCCAGCAGCTCCTCGTCGGGCCGACGTACCAGCTCGGGTACGACGGTCAGCCGTACGCCGAGCCGCTCCGCCAACCGCGTCCCGGCGGCCGCCTCGCGAGGACCGGCGTAGACCTGAGCCACCCGCTCACCGTCGGCGGCGTCCACCAGCTCGCCGGGCAGCAGGATCCGGGCCGGGCACATGAGGTTCATTCGCGCACGTACTCCAGCGCCTCGGCGGCGTACTCCGGCCAGACCGCAGCGTGGGCCAGCGGGATCACCACCCACTCCTTCATCGGCCGGCCCATCCCCGGATCGAACGGCTCCGCGCCGGGCAGCGCGAGCGCCTTCTCCCGCGGCGCCGGCGGCAGCTTGAAGTTCATCGCGTCGCCGAACAGCCCGGCGACCACCTTCTTGCCGATCTTCAGGCAGGGCATGCCGAACATGCTGCCCCGGACCACGCCGGACGACTCCAGTCCGGCCGCGACCGCGTCGTACTGCGCGATCGCCTGCTCGCTGGGCTTCGGGATCATGGCACCAGACTGCCACTCCACGGGCGGCGTAGGTTCTGGCGCGGTTGTGGACTACGGTGCTTTCTCGTGCGCTTGGTGATCGCTACCTGTTCCGTGGACTACTCCGGCCGGCTGACGGCTCATCTGCCGATGGCGCCGCGGCTGCTGATGGTGAAGGCGGACGGCTCCGTGCTGATCCACGCCGACGGCGGCTCGTACAAGCCGCTCAACTGGATGTCGCCGCCGTGCAAGCTGACCGAGGACGACGGCGTCTGGAGCGTCACCAACAAGGCGGGTGAGGAGCTCCGGATCACCATCGACGTGGTGCACAGCGACACCGCGTTCGAGCTCGGCACCGACCCCGGGCTGATCAAGGACGGCGTCGAGGCGCACCTGCAGGAGCTCCTGGCCGAGCACGTGCACACGTTCGGCGACGGCTGGACCCTGGTACGGCGCGAGTACCCGACCGCGATCGGGCCGGTCGACCTGCTCTGCCGGGACGCGGACGGCAGGCACGTCGCGGTCGAGATCAAACGCCGCGGCGAGATCGACGGCGTCGAGCAGCTGACCCGGTACGTCGACCTGCTCAACCGTGACCCGCTGCTCGCCCCGGTCCGCGGGATCTTCGCCGCCCAGCTCATCAAGCCGCAGGCGAAGGTGCTCGCCACGGACCGCGGCCTGGAGTGCGTGACCGTCGACTACGACGCGCTCCGCGGCATGGAGTCCGACGTACTCCGGCTGTTCTAACTACTGACAAATCAGTGAATTTGCCCGATTTCGGGCAGATCCTTTGCCTTGACCCTGGAAACACTGCACAGTTGACGGGTGATCAGTGAGGCCGCGGCGGGTCCGGTGGACGAACTCGCCGAACAGATCAGCCGGACCACCGGCCTCCCGCCGGAGGACGCGCGGCGGGTGGTCGCGGACGTCCTGGCGTACTTCACCGAGACCACCGAGGAGTACGTCCGGCGCCGGCACCGTGAGCTGCAGACCTACGGTGCCCGCAACGACGAGATCTTCGCCCGGCTCGGCACCGAGCTCCGGCACTGGCCGGTCCGCTCACCCGAACTCTCCGCCCGGCAGCTGCGACGGATCGTCTACGGCTGACGGGGACGGCACGTGGGCCCGCCGCGCGGCGGGCCCTCCCACGACAACCTCCGAAAGGCATGAACACATGTGCGGAATCGTCGGGTACGTCGGCACCAAGCCGGCCGCGCCCATCCTGGTGGACGGACTGGCCCGGCTGGAGTACCGCGGCTACGACTCGGCCGGTGTCGCCGTGCTGGGGTCGAGTGAGCTGAAGGTGCACAAGGACGCCGGCCGGGTCCGCGAGCTGGAGGCGTCGCTGCCGAAGCGGTTCGGCGGCAAGCTGGGCATCGGCCACACCCGGTGGGCGACCCACGGCGGCCCGAGCAAGGACAACGCCCACCCGCACGTGAGCGGCAACGAGCGGATCGCCGTCGTCCACAACGGCATCTTCGACAACGCGGCCGCGCTCCGCACCCAGCTGGAGGACGCCGGCGTCAAGCTGCGCTCGGACACCGACACCGAGGTGCTCGCCCACCTGATCGAGCAGGCCGAGGGCGAGACCCTCGAGGAGAAGGTGCTCGCCAGCCTGCGCCGGATCGACGGCACCTACGGCATCGCCGTGATCGACCTGGAGTTCCCGGACCGGATCGTGGTCGCCCGCAACGGCAGCCCGCTGATCCTCGGCATCGGCGACGGCGAGATGCACGTCGCCTCCGACGCGGCCGCGCTGATCCGCTACACCCGTCAGGTGGTGTACCTGGACGACGGCGAGCTGGCCACCGTCCGCGCCGACGGCTACCGCACCTTCACCCAGGACGCCTCGCCGACCACCAAGACCGCGAAGACGGTCGAGTGGGAGGCCGACGAGTACGAGCGCGGCCTGCACGAGCACTTCATGATGAAGGAGATCCACGAGCAGCCGGACGCCGTCGGCCGGGCCATCCGCGGCCGCCTGGACGAGCGCTTCCACACCGTCCACCTGGGCGGGCTGAACATGGACGCCCGGGAGGCCCGGGAGATCAGGCGGGTCAAGATCCTCGGCTGCGGGTCGGCCTACTACGCCGGCCAGATGGGCGCCCAGTTCATCGAGGAGGTCGCCCGGATCCCGGCCGACGCCGAGCCGGCCTCGGAGTTCCGCTACCGCAACCCGGTGGTCGAGCGGGACACCCTGTACGTCGCGGTCAGCCAGTCCGGCGAGACGCTGGACACCCTGGTAGCGGTCCAGGAGCTGAAGCGCAAGGGCGGCCGGGTGATCGGCCTGGTCAACGCGGTCGGCTCCAGCATCGCCCGGGAGGTCGACGGCGGCGTCTACCTGCACGCCGGCCCGGAGGTCTCGGTCGCCTCGACCAAGGCGCTGACCAACATGGCGGTCGCGTTCGCGATGCTCGGCATCCACCTCGGCCGGATCCGCGACGTCTCCCCCGCCGACGGCCGCCGGCTGATCGAGGGCCTGAAGAAGATCCCCGGTCACATCGCCGAGGTGGTCGCCCAGGAGGAGGAGCTGGCCACGATCGCCGGCCGGCTCGCCCAGCACGAGAGCCTGTTCTTCGTCGGCCGGACCCGCGGCTACCCGGTCGCCCGCGAGGGCGCGCAGAAGCTGAAGGAGATCTCCTACCGGCACGCCGAGGCGTACCAGACGTCCGAGCTGAAGCACGGCCCGCTCGCGCTGATCTCGCCGGACGTGCCGAGTGTCGCGATCGTGCCGGACGACGAGCTGCTCGACCGCAACATCGGCGCGCTGCACGAGATCGGCGCCCGTTCCGGCCCGCTGTACGTGGTCACCCACCCCGGCGTGGACGTGCCGGACGGCGTGGCGGCGAAGATCGTCGTCCCGAAGAACGAGCCCGAGCTCGACCCGATCCTGCTCACGATCCCGCTGCAAATCATCGCCTACTACGCCGCCGTCGCCCTCGGCCACGACGTCGACAAGCCCCGCAACCTGGCGAAGTCGGTCACCGTCGAGTAGCACCAGCGGACCGCCACGCCATCACAACTGCAGTCCCTCGGCCTTCACCACGCTCGGCGCGGTGGAGGCCGCTGCATTGTGATGGCCCGCAGGTCCGGCATTCCGGGCCGGCGCCACCCCGCCCAGCGCGAGCCGGGCGGTCTCCCGATCGGCGCCGAGCCTCTTGTACGGGTGCAGGCCGAAGTCGTTCACCAGCCGCCGGCAGGTCTCGACCCCGCGGACCGAGTTCCCGACCTCGTCCAGCCGCGGCGAGAACACCACCACAGCCATCCGCTTCTGCGGCACGACCATCATCACGTTGCCCGAGACGCCGCTCTTCGACGGCAGCCCGACCTGGTCGGCGAACGCCCCGGAGTCGTTGTACATCCCGCTGTGCCCCATCACGGACAGCACGCGGCCGGCCGTCTCCGGCGAGAACACCCGCTCCCCCGAGTACGGCGCGACGCCGCCGCCGGCCAGGGTCGCACCGGCCGCGGCCAGCCGTCGTGCGTCGACCTCGAGCGAGCAGACGGCGAAGTAGATCTCGGCCGCCTTCTGCGGCGCGTCCCGGTCCGCCGGGTCGACGTTCAGCATCTCCTGGGCCGCCATCAGGCTGGCCAGGCCGCGGTTACCGTGCCCGGTGTCGCGTTCGGCCAGGAAGGTCCGGTGGTCGAATCCGGGCGCTTCGCCCATCATCCGGGTCCAGATCCGCTCGACCTTGGCGAACCGCTCGGACACGTCCTGCCCGGGCTCGACCAGGGCGAGCGTCGCGATCGCGCCCGCGTTGATCATCGGGTTCTGCGGCTTCCCGGCCGCGTCCAGCGACAGCCTGGGGTCGTTGAACGTCCCGCCGCTCTGCTCCTGGCCGACCCACCGGTGCACCTCCTCCGGGCCGGACTGCTCCAGCGCCATCGCGTAGGTGAACGGCTTGGACGTCGACTGCACACTGAACCCGGCCTCGGCGTCGCCGACCTGGAACACCTGACCGTCCGCGGTGCAGATCGCGATCCCGAACCGGTCCGGATCGGCGTCCCGCAGGGTCGGGATGTACTGCGCGACCTCGCCGGAGCGATCGTCCAGCAGGTCGGCGTAGATCCGCTCGACCCCGCGGCTGAGCTCCGCGAACTCGCTCGCCGGCACGGCCAGCTGATCCTGCAACGCCCGCCGGATCACCGGCTCGCGGACGACGGTCCGGAAATGGTCGAGGTCGAGCCACTCGGGCTGCCCGGGCTCGAACGGCGTACCGGTGTTCGCCAGGGTCCAGGTCAGAGCCTGGTCGACCCGCGGGTCGCCGGAGCGCAGCCCGGCCTGCTTGAGCTCCTCGAGCAGCTTCCACTTCCAGACCACGTTCGCCCGGTCGGTGTCGAGGGAGCGGAACAGACTGTCCACGTCGAATTCGGCCATGCGCAGAGCTTCGCCAGTGCGTGTTTCCACGCCGGATCCACGGTGTTACGTCCGGATCAAGGGACAACTCATCAGACATGTTGCTGACTTGTACGATGACTGGATGCCGAGTGATCAGATCCGCCACGTCCGGTTGTCGTCGGTTGTTCTTCCGCTGGAGGGGGCGGTGAGTGATGCCAAGGTGCTGACTGGGCGGCAGCGGCCTATGACCGAGGTCGTGATGTTGTTCGCCGAGATCGCCTCGGAGCAGGGTCACAGCGGGATCGGGTTCAGCTACTCGAAGCGGGCCGGTGGGCCGGCGCAGTACGCGCATGCCAAGGAGATCGCCGCGAATCTGATCGGCGAGGATCCGTCGGACATCGCGAAGGTGTACGACAAGTTGCTCTGGGCCGGGGCGTCCGTCGGCCGGTCCGGGGTGGCGACGCAGGCGATCGCGGCGATCGACATCGCGCTGTGGGACCTGAAGGCCAAGCGGGCGGACCTGCCGCTGGCCAAGCTGCTCGGCGCCCACCGCGACTCGGTCCGCGCGTACAACACCTCCGGCGGGTTCCTGCACGCGCCGATCGAGGAGGTGAAGGAGCGCGCGTCGAAGTCGCTCGCGGACGGGATCGGCGGGATCAAGCTCAAGGTGGGGCAGCCGGACACCCGGATCGACCTGGAGCGGGTCCGCGCGGTCCGCGAGCACCTCGGCGACGACGTACCGCTGATGGTGGACGCGAACCAGCAGTGGGACCGGCCGACCGCGCTGCGCTTCGGCCGGGCGCTGGAGGAGTTCGGCCTGGTCTGGATCGAGGAGCCGCTGGACGCGTACGACGCCGAGGGGCACGCGCACCTGGCCGCGGCGCTGGACACCCCGATCGCGACCGGCGAGATGCTGTCGAGCGTTACCGAGCACGTGCGACTGATCGACGCCCGGGCCGCGGACATCATCCAGCCGGACGCCCCGCGGATCGGTGGGATCACGCCGTTCCTCCGGCTGGCGGCGCTCGCCGATCACCACGGCCTCCAACTGGCCCCGCACTTCGCGATGGAGATCCACCTCCACCTGGCGGCGGCGTACCCGCGGGAGCCGTGGGTCGAGCACTTCGAGTGGCTGAACCCGTTGTTCGACGAGCGGCTGGAGACGCGGGACGGCCGGATGATCGTGCCCGACCGCCCAGGGCTCGGCTTCACCACCTCCGAACAGTGCGCGGGGTGGACGGTGGACGCCTGCGAGTTCGGCACGCGATGAGCGGGCTCGCGCACGAGGTCGTCGACCAACTGCGGGCGCGGATGCTCAGCGGCGAGCTCGCGCCCGGAGACAAACTGCCGGCGGAAAGCGCGCTGGTGGACGAGTTCGGGGTCAGCCGGACGGTGGTCCGGGAGGCCGTCTCCCGGCTGCAGGCCGCCGGGCTGGTCGAGACCTTCCAGGGCCGGGGATCCTTCGTGCTGGCGGTGCCCGAGCGGACGCCGGGGCTGCGGGACGTGCGATCGCACCGGGACGTCCTGGACTTGCTCGACTTCCGGATCGGGGTCGAGAGCGAGGCGGCCGGGCTCGCGGCCGGCCGGCGTACGGCGCCTCAGCTGAAGGCGATCGAACGGGCGCTCGACGACTTCCGGCGGATCGGTGAGGACCCGAGCCGGTCCGTCGAGGCGGACTTCGCGTTCCACCAGAAGATCGCGGCCGCGTCCGGGAACCGCTTCTACCGCGAGCTGATCGACTCGCTCGGCCCGATGATGATCATGCTGCCGCGGACCCGGCTGAACCCGGCGTACGAGGTGTCGGACACCGCCCATCTCGCCCGGGTGGTGCTCGAGCACGAGAACATCTACGACGCGATCGCGCGGTCAGACCCTGAAGCCGCCCGGGCCGCGGCACGGGTGCACCTGGCGAACACCCGTCACCGCCTGACCTCTTGATGCTCAAGCAACGCTGTCCAGCCGCCGACTGATACCTTTCGGGCATCATGTTCTCGCTCGACCAGTTGACAGCGTTCGTCGCCGTCGCCGAGGAACTGCACTTCGGCCGGGCCGCCGAGCGGCTGAGCATGACGCAGCCGCCCCTGAGCCGGCAGGTGCAGAAGCTCGAGCGCGCGGTCGGAGTCCGCCTGCTCGAGCGGGACAACCGGCGGGTGGTGCTGACGGAGGCCGGGCGGGCTTTCCTGACCGAGGCCAGGCGTCTGCTCGCGCTGGTCGAGACCGCTGGTGACCTGGCCCGCCGGGTCGACCAGGGCGCGGCCGGGACGCTGCGGCTCGGGTTCACCGCGACGTCCGCGATCAGGACGCTCGGTCCGCTGCTGCGGCGGATCTCGGCGGACCTGCCGGACGTCGACGTGATCCTGCACGAGCGCGTGACCTCCGCCCAACTCGACGGCCTGCTGCGCGGCGAGCTCGACCTCGGACTCGGCCGGCCGCCGTTCGACACCCGGCTGCTCGACTCCCGGATCGTCTTCCGGGAGCCGCTGTGTGCCGTTGTCCCGAGCAACCATCGGCTCGCGGTCGTCGACCGGCCGCTGACCCCGGCCGACCTCGCCGGCGAGCCGGTGATCAGCTACTCCCCGGACCAGGCCCGCTACTTCCACGAGCTCACGATCCGCTTCTTCGCCGAAGCCCGTCCGCGGATCGAGCAGCGGGTCCAGCAGATCCTCACGGTCACCCTGCTGGTCGCCGCCGGACGCGGGGTCGCGCTCGTCCCGGCGTCGGCCCGCCACCTCGGCGTCGAGGGCGTGACGTACTGCGAGGTCGGCGTACCGGGAGAGCCGGTCGAACTGCACGCGATCTGGCACCGCGAGGCGGCCAACCCGGTCCTGCACCGGGTGCTCACGATGCTCGCGGAGCATGACGAGATCCAGAATTGATCTTGGACAGGCATCGTCACGCGTTCCTACTGTGACTGCGTGACCCACTACTCCCCCGGCGAACTGGCCGCGCGGCTGAAGACCGGGCTGCTGTCGTTCCCCGTCACGCACTTCCACGACGACCTGAGCTTCAACGAGCCGGGCTACCGCGAGCACCTGTCCTGGCTGAGCCAGTACGACGTGGCTGGCCTGTTCGCCGCGGGTGGTACCGGGGAGGGCTTCTCGTTGACCCCGGCCGAGATCGACACCGTCGTCCGGACCGCCGTGGCCGAGATCGACGGCCGGGTCCCGGTGATCGCGCCGGCGACCGGCGGGACCATGGCCGCGATCGCCCAGGCGCAGGCCGCCGAGTCCGCCGGTGCGGACGGGATCCTGCTGCTGCCGCCGTACCTGACCGAAGCGGGTCAGCGCGGTCTGATCGAGCACGTGTCCGCCGTCTGCCGCAGTACGGCGCTCGGCGTCACCGTGTACAGCCGCGCGAACGCGATCCTGACCGACGTCACCGTCGCCGAGCTCGCGGACCGCAACGCGAACCTGGTGTGCCTCAAGGACGGCGTCGGGAACATCGAGCTGATGACCCGCACGTACGCCCGGCTCGGCGACCGGTTGACGTACATCGGCGGCCTGCCGACCGCGGAGACGTTCGCGCTCCCGCTGCTGCAACTCGGCGTCAGCACGTACTCCTCGGCGATCTTCAACTTCGTCCCCGAGTTCGCCCTCGGCTTCTACGCCGACGTGCTGGCGCAGGATCGCGAGTCCGTCTACCGCCGGCTGAACGACTTCGTCCTGCCCTACCTCGACCTCCGCGACCGCGAGAAGGGGTACGCCGTCTCGATCGTCAAGGCCGGCGTGACCGCGATCGGCCGCTCGGCCGGCCCGGTCCGCCCGCCGCTGCAGAACCTCACCGACGACGAGCGCGCCCAGCTGACCGAGCTGATCGGGAGGATCAAGTGACGCCCACGGTCACCTCGGTCGAGGTCGTCCCGGTCGCCGGCCACGACAGCATGCTGCTCAACCTGAGCGGCGCGCACGGACCGTTCTTCACCCGGAACGTCGTGATCGTGACCGACAGCTCGGGGAACACCGGCGTCGGCGAGGTGCCCGGTGGCGGGCGGATCGCGTCGACGATCGTCGAGGCGGCGGAACTCCTGGTGGGCCAGGAGATCTCGCGTTATCGCCAGCTACTGCGGACCGTTGCGCAGACGTTCGCCGATCGCGACGCCGGTGGTCGTGGACCGCAGACGTTCGACCTGCGGACGACCGTGCACGCGGTGACCGCGATCGAGTCGGCGCTGCTCGATCTGTTCGGGCAGCATCTCGGCGTACCGGTTGCTGAGCTCCTGGGCGACGGGCAGCAACGGGATCGGGTTCCGGTGCTCGGTTATCTCTTCTACATCGGCGATCCGGCGCGCACGGACCTGCCGTACCAGACCGGTGACGGGTTCGGCGATCGCTGGTCGGCACTGCGCCGGAAGCCGGCGTTGACTCCCGATGCGATCGTGGCGCTGGCTGAGGCGGCACAGGAGCGGTACGGGTTCGCGGACTTCAAGCTCAAGGGTGGGGTGTTCGACGGCGCGGAGGAGATCGCGGCGGTGACCGCGCTGGCGAAGCGGTTCCCGTCGGCGCGGATCACGGTCGATCCGAACGGTGCGTGGCCGGTGCGTACGGCGATCGCGTTGTGCTCGGGGCTGGGCGACGTCCTCGCGTACGTCGAGGACCCGTGCGGCGCGGAGGCGGGGTTCTCCGGGCGGGAGACGATGGCGGACTTCCGCCGGGCGACGGGGCTGCGGACGGCGACCAACATGATCGCGACCGACTGGCGCGAGCTGGCGCACGCGATCCGGGCCGACGCGGTGGACATCCCGCTCGCGGACCCACACTTCTGGACCATGGCCGGGTCGGTGCGGGTCGCCCAGGTGTGCAACGACTTCGGGCTGACCTGGGGTTCGCACTCGAACAACCACTTCGACATCTCGCTGGCGATGTTCACGCACGTCGGCGCGGCCGCGCCGGGTGACATCACCGCGCTCGACACGCACTGGATCTGGCAGGACGGGCAGGGGCTGACCAAGGAGCCGCTGCGGATCGTCGACGGCGCGATCGCCGTACCGACGCGGCCCGGGCTCGGCGTCGACCTGGACCGGGACGCGCTGGCGGCCGCCCACGAACTGTTCCAGGAGCACGGTCTCGGTGCGCGCGACGACGCGCTCGCCATGCAGTACCTGCTGAAGGACTGGGTGTTCGATCCGAAGCGGCCCTGTCTGGTGCGCTGATGTTCACCCGGTGTTGCCCGGGATAGGTTTCGATCGGTTGCAGTCGTCCAGATTCGCCTTCGCCGGAGGATTGTCATGCGCTGGCACAAGCCGCTCGCCGCTGCCGTTGCCCTGACCGCGCTCGCCACCCCGTTGACCGCCTCGGCCGTGCCCGGCCACCACGGCGGCGGTGATAGAGCCTGCTCGCGGGACGCGAAGTTCCTCGGGTTCAGCGACGCGCTGGACAAGACGACGTACGCCGGTCAGCCGGTGGCCGGGCTGTCCGCGCTGGACGTCACCGGTCGCGACCGTGCACTGGCGTTGGTGGACAACATCGGGACCACACCGGCCCGGGTCTTCGACCTGAGGATCAGCAGCAGGCCGACCGTCGCGGTGGACGGGATGACGATCCTGCGGCGTCCGGACGGTACGCCGTACACGGGCGCCGACTTCGACGGTGAAGGACTCGTGGTCGAGCGCGGTGGGCGGACCATCCTCGCCACCTCCGAGCGGGAGCCGTCGATCCGCCGCTTCCGGCTCGCCGACGGGTTGCAGGTCGGCTCGTTGCCGGTGCCCGCGCGCTTCCTGGTCGCGCCGGCCGGGGAGGCGACCACCAACGCGACGTTCGAGTCGCTCGCGGTCAGCCCGGACGGATGGTCCTTGTACGCCGGGATGGAAGGCCCGCTCGCCCCCGACGGCACCGACGCCGACGGCCGGTCGCGGAACCGCATCATCCGGTACTTCGGTTGGCCGGGTCACGGCTACAAGCCGGTCGCGCAGTACGCCTACCAGACCGACCCGGGGCTGTCGCTGGTCGAGCTGGCCGTGGTGGATCGCGATCAGCTGATCTCCATGGAGCGCACGTTCGTGGCGGGTGTCGGCAACACGATCCGGGTGTTCACGGTGTCGCTGCGGCGGGCCGCCGACGTGACCTCGCGGGCGTCGCTGGCCGACGCACCGGACAAGGTGTTCCTGCGGAAGGAGTTGCTGTTCGACCTGGTGGACTGCCCGCCGTCAGGTGCGGTCGCCAAGCAGCCGCAGCCGAACCCGCTGCTGGACAACGTCGAGGCGCTGGCCCTCGGCGGCTACCTGCCCGGCGGCCGGCGGCAGCTCTACCTGCTGTCGGACGACAACAACGGCGCCACCCAGATCACCCGCTTCTACTCGCTCGCGGTGGACCTGCACTAGCCGCCATGGCGTGATCCCTACCCGCGCGTCACAATGTGTGAATGCGCGTGATCGTGGTGGGTGCGGGCGTGATCGGGCTGACCTGTGCCGTCCGGCTGGCCGAGGGCGGGTACGACGTGGCCGTGTTCGGCCGCGATCTGCCGCTGGAGACGACGTCGGCGGTCGCGGCCGCGATCTGGTACCCATACCTGTCGGCCCCCGAGGACCGGGTGGCGGCGTGGGCCAGGACGTCGTACGACGAGTTCGCCAAGCTGGCCGAGCTCGAGCCGTCGGTGCGGATGCGGCACGGCCGGGAGTTCCTGGTGCACCGGACGCCGGATCCGCGCTGGGCCGACGTACTCTCCGATCTGACCCGGGTGCCGTCGCCACCGACCGGGTTCGAAGACGGGTGGGCGTTCACCGCGCCCGTGATCGAGATGCCCGTCTACCTGCAGTCGCTGGTGAAGCGCCTCGAGCAGGCGGGCGGCACGCTCACCCGCGCGGCGTTGTCGGCGCTGCCCACGACGGCCGACGTGGTGGTGAACTGCACCGGCCTCGGCGCCCGCCTGACCGCGTCGGACCCGACCGTCACCCCGGTCCGCGGCCAGGTGATGACGGTCGAGCAGTGTGGGCTGACCGAGTGGCTGATCGCCGACCGCGCGCCGACGGAGCTCGTCTACGTGATCCCTCGGGACAAGGACGTTGTTGTCGGCGGCACCAGCGAGCCCGGCAACTGGACCCTCGCGCCCGACCCAGAGATCGCGGACCAGATCCTCGACCGCGCGGCCGAGCTGGTCCCCCAGCTCCGCGAGGCGAAGGTCCTCCGGCACCGCGTCGGTCTCCGGCCCGCCCGGCCGACGATCCGCTGCGAGCTCGTCCGGACGACGTCCGGCGAGCCGGTCGTCCACTGCTACGGTCACGGCGGCTCTGGCGTCACGCTGTCGTGGGGCTGCGCCAACGAGGTCTTCGAGCTCGTCCATGGGATCTGACCGGCCGGTCATCCTCGACGGCGGGATGTCGAACGCGCTGGAGGATCGGGGTCACGACCTCTCCGACGCGTTGTGGTCGGCCCGGCTCCTCCGCGATGCACCCGCCGAGATCGCCGCGGTACATCGGGCGTACTACGAAGCCGGCGCGATGGTCGCGACGACGGCCGGTTACCAGGCGAGCGTGGTCGGCTTCGAGCGCGCCGGGGTCCCGCGGGCCGAGGCCGAGCGGCTGATCGGTGACAGCGTGCGGATCGCCCGGGACGTACGCGACGAATTCCCCGGACGCCTGGTGGCCGCTTCGGTCGGCCCGTACGGCGCGATGCTCGCGGACGGCTCGGAGTACCGCGGCCGGTACGGCGTGAGCGCCTCGGTGCTGCGGGACTTCCACGGCCCGCGCCTGGAGTTGCTGATCGACGCGGGGCCGGACCTGCTCGCGATCGAGACCGTCCCCGATCTGGACGAGGCGCTCGTGCTCGTGGACCTCCTCCGCGAGCTCGACTACCCGGCCTGGTTCTCGTACTCGATCGCCGGGTCGGAGACCCGCGCGGGTCAACCGCTCGCCGACGCCTTCGCGGCGGCCGCCGTCGATCGGGTGGTTGCGGTCGGCATCAACTGCTGCGCACCGGAGGACGTCCTGCCCGCCGTCGAGACCGCAGTCGCGGTCACCGGCAAGCCTGCGATCGCCTACCCGAACAGCGGTGAGGCCTGGGATGCCACCGGCCGTCGCTGGACCGGCCCGACCGCGCACACCACGTCACTCGCGTCCGCCTGGTTCGCCGCCGGCGCCACCTACCTCGGCGGCTGCTGCCGAGTCGGCCCAGCCGACATCCACTCGCTCGCCACACAGTTCAGGTCAGACGCCTAGCACCTGGCAGAGGAGGTCGAGGGCGCCCGGGTAGGCGTGGTCAGGAGGGGTTCCGTAGCCGACGATGACGGCCTGGCGCGGGCCCGGGGTGGCGTCGAAATGGTACGTGCCGAGGGTGGTGAGCCCGAGACCTTGGCGGGCGGCCCGCTGGACGATCTCATCGGCGTCGCCCGGTACGTCGAGCAGGACGTGCAGGCCCGCGGAGATGCCGGCCACCTTCACCTCCGGCGCCCGGACGGCGAGCAGTTGGACCAGGCGGTCGCGACGCCGGCGGTAGTGCAGGCGGCAGCGGCGGACGTTCCGGTCGTAGTGGCCGGAGGCAATGAACTCCGCGAGGATCAACTGGTCCAGCGTCGCGGTCTGGAAGTCCGCGGTCCGCTTGGCCGCGACCACCGGCTCGATCAGCCACTGCGGCAGCACCATCCACGCCAACCGCAACCCCGGCGCGAGGCTCTTGCTGGCCGTGCCCGTGTAGACGACCCGCTCCGGGTCCAGCGCCTGCAACGCCCCCACCGACTGCCGGTCGTACCGGAACTCCCCGTCGTAGTCGTCCTCGATCAGCACCGCGCCGGTGTCGCGGGCCCACTCGACCGCCGCCGTACGCCGCTCAGGCGCGAGCGGCACGCCCGTCGGCATCTGGTGCGCCGGCGTGAGCAACGCGGCCTGGCCCGACAACGCGGACACCTGGGCACCCAGCCCGTCGACCGGGACCGGCACCGGGTCGAGCCCGCGTGACCGGATCACGTCCAGGTGCAATGCGTAGCCGAACTCCTCCACCGACACCGTCGTCCCGCCGCGAGCCTTCAGCACCTCGCTGAGCAGGCTCAGCGCCTGCACGTACCCGGAGCAGATCAGGATCCGCTCGGGATCGGCCCGGACCCCACGCGCCCGGGCGAGGTAGTCGGCGAGCACCCGGCGCAACTCGGCCCGGCCCCGCGGGTCGCCGTACCCGAAGGCCTCGTTGGGTGCCGAGGGCAACGCCTTGCGCGCGGCCGCCAGCCACTCGCCGCGCGGGAACATCGACAGATCCGGCGCCCCCGGCCTCAGGTTGTACCGGAACGTGGTCTCCGTCGGCCCGGGCGGCAGCGGCGGTACGGCGCCCGGCGGCGTGCTCGCGCGGTTGGCGACCACCGTGCCGGACCCCTGGCGAGCGGCCAGCCAGCCTTCGGCGACGAGCTGGCCGTAGGCGTCGGCGACCGTGTTCCGGGCGATGCCGAGGTCCTTGGCCAGCGACCGCGAGGACGGCAGCCGGGTCCCGGCCGGCAACCGGCCGCTCCGGATCGAGTCGTGCAACGCGCGCACCAGGTCGTTCCGCCCTCGCGTCGCCGCCAGATCCAGATGCAGATCCGACCCCGCCGAAGTGCCCTCCATGCCCTGGACCTTATCCCGCGGACCGCCCCCGGCCCGGCTTCACACCGTGACCGCGAGCTTGCCCGGACCGCCTTCACACCGTGATCGCGACCTTCCCCCGGACTGCGCCGGCGTCGAGGTGGCGCATCGCGTCCGGAACCTGCTCGAGGGGGTAGGTCCGGTCGACGCTCGGCGTCACCTGGCCGGCCTCGATCAGTGGGGTGAGCCGCTCGAGGTCGCGGCCGCGTTCCTTGTTCACGAACATGGTCAGCCGCTGGCGGACGAACGGTGACGCGATCAGGAAGCCCAGTTGCCGGTGCATCCCGCCGGTCAGGTCGCCGCCTTCCTCGCCACCGGTGACCACCGCCGTCCCGGTGGACTTGAGCGCCCGGCGTACCCGGGACAGCGACGGGTTGCCGGCGATGTCGATGATCACGTCGTAGCGGCCCGGGGTCGCGGCGAAGTCCTCGCGGGTGTAGTCGAGGACGTGGTCCGCGCCGAGCGCCCGGACCAGATCGAGCTTGGCGGTGCTCGCCATGCCGGTGACCTCGGCGCCGAGCGCCTTGGCCAACTGCACCGCATAGCTGCCGACGCCGCCCGATGCTCCGGAGATCAGCACGTGCTGACCCGCCCGGACCCGGCCGACGGTGACCGCGTCCTGAGCCGTCAGCGCGGAGATCGGGACCACCGCGGCCTGCTCGAACGTGAGGTTGGCCGGCTTTCGGGCCAGCTTGTCCTCGTGGCCGACGGCGTACTCCGCGAACGAGCCGGGCGCGACGCCGTACACCTCGTCGCCCACGGCGAACCTGGTCACCGCCGGGCCGACCGCCTCGACGAGGCCGGCGACGTCCCGCCCGGGCACGGGGTTGCGTGGCCTGCGGAGGCCGAAGGCGAGGCGGAGCAGGTACGGCTTGCCGGTCATCAGGTGCCAGGTGCCGCGGTCGAGGCCGGCCGCGCGGACGCGGACGAGCACCTCGTGGTCGCCGATCGTGGGCCGGGCGAGCCGTCCGGCGCGCAGGACGTCCGGCGCGCCGTAGGTGTGCTGCAGGATCGCCCGCATGGTCGTGGCGCTCGTGGTGCTGGTGGTCGTGGTGGTCTTCATGGGTTCCAGCCTTTCGTACTAAGTACGGCCAGCGTATCGTACTTTGTACGAAACTGCTATGGTCCGGGGATGGAGAAAGCTGCGGTGGACAAGTCCCAGGAGCGCACCCGGCTCAGTCGGGAGCGGGTGCTGGCGGCGGCGGTCGCGGTGGCCGATGCGGGCGGGCTCGGGTCGCTGACGATCCGGTCGCTCGCCCAGCAGCTGGGCGTCAAGCCGATGTCGGTCTACTACCACGTGGCGAACAAGGACGAGATCCTCGACGGCATCGTCGACTTCGTCTTCGACCAGATCGAGCTGCCGGCGGCCGGCGGCGACTGGCGCACCGAGATCCGCCGGCGGGCGGTGTCGGCCCGGCAGGTGCTGCGCCGGCACAGCTGGGCGGTCGCGCTGATGGAGTCGCGGACGACTCCGGGGGCGGCGACCCTGCGCCACCACGACGCGGTCATCGCCACCCTGCGCGCGGCGGGTTTCTCGCCGGCGATGACCGCGCACGCGTACGCCGTACTGGACGCGTTCGTGTACGGGTTCGCGGTCCAGGAGGCGGCGTTGCCGTTCGAGGGCCCGGACAGCGTGTCCGGTGTGGCCGACTCGATCATGGAACAGTTCGCGGCCGGCGACTATCCGCACCTGGTGGAGATGGCCACCGAGTTCTACGCGCTGCCCGGGTACGACTTCGCCGACGAGTTCGACTTCGGCCTCGACCTGATCCTCGACGGCCTGAGCGCTCGCCGGGAGGCTTGACCCTCCGGCGACCGGAGGGTGGAGCGTCGGTGGTGACAGCAGCGAGAGAGAGGAACCTGCCGTGATCACCAGCATCTTCCCGGTCGTGTGCGCCGACGACGTGGCGGCGACCCGGGA
Organism: Kribbella sp. CA-247076; assembly: GCF_050942445.1. NCBI lineage: Bacteria > Bacillati > Actinomycetota > Actinomycetes > Propionibacteriales > Kribbellaceae > Kribbella > Kribbella sp. CA-247076. The sequence continues at coordinate 5,378,322 of NZ_CP192051.1, forward strand.
CTTCTACGTGGACCAGCTCGGCTTCCGGTCGATCTTCGACGTCGGGTGGTACGTCCAGCTCGAGGCCCCCAGCGGCGCGCGGCCGCAACTCGGCATCGTCGACCGCGAGCACGAGAGCGTTCCCGAACGCTTTCGGCTCCGCCCGGCCGGGGTCCTGGTCTCGATCGAGGTCGACGACGTCGACGCCGTCCACGACCGGATCGCCGCGGCCGGTCACGAGATCGCCTTCAGCCTGCGGAGCGAGGACTTCGGTCAGCGGCACTTCATGACGCTCGACCCCAGCGGCACGCTGGTCGACGTGATCACGCCGATCCCGCCGTCCCCGGAGTACGCCGCGGCCTACGGCCTCACGGCGGAGGGGACGTCGTAAGCGACTCCGCCAGCATGTCGATCATCGCCGCGTGCCGCTTGAGCGCGGTGTCGGAGCGGCCGAGCGCGATCACGTCGAGGAACACCCGGCTGACGATCAGCTCGGCCGCCGCCCGGACCCGGGCCGGGTCGGCGACCACGTCGTCGGCACCGCTGAGCACCTCGGCGACCGTGGTGGCCGCCTCGGCGAACAACTCGGCCGCGCGGGCGGCGATCTCGGGACGCGCCTGCGCCTCCCGGAACACGATGATCCGCACCGAACGGTTGAGCTCGAGCTCGTCGGCCATCACGCTGACGACCGCCCGCAGCCGCTGCCGGATCGACCGCCCGCGCGCCGCACTGGGGAGTACGTCGCCCGGCGTCGGCCGCTCCTGGACGATCGCGAGCAGCAGGTCCAGCTTGGTGTTGAAGTGGTAGAAGACCAGCCCGGACGGGACCCCGGCCTCGTGCGCGATCCGGGCCGTGGACGTCGCGTCGTACCCGCAGTCGGCGAACAGGCGCTCGGCGGTCTCGATGATCACCTGGCGCTTGGTGTTCTTGGCGGTGGCGTGCGCGGTCATGGATCGCTCCGTCCAGCGGACGGCCGGTGATCCCCCTTCAGATCCGCGGCTGCCTCGGCGGCGCGCCGGAGTGCCTTGAAGATGTAGTCCGGCACCCGCAGACCTTGCCGGTGCGCCCACAACAACTCGTGCTCGACCCGGCCGATCTGGCGGGCGTAGTGCTGCAGGTCGGCCTCGTCACCGGTGCTCATCTCCAGCGCGGTCATCACCTCGCCGAACTCGACGCGCTGCCGGTCGTTGTCAACGCCGACCGGGCCGAAGGTCCGCTTGCGCAAGGTCCGCACCACCCACCGCTGCCAGCCGCCCAGCTGCGCCCAGAGCTCCCGGGCGGCCATCTGGTAGTAGGCGAAGTGGCCCGGCTCCTGCCGTTTGATCGGGCCGACCACGGTGGCCGCGATCGCCCGTTCGCCCAGCTCGATCAGGCCGGCGTGAAGCTTGTTGTAGGCAAGCACCGCGGAGCGCTCGGTGGCCAGGCCGGTCAGGTAGTACAGCATCCGGCTCACGTCCTGGATGCCGCGCGCCCGGCCGAGCGCACCGAGGAACTTCAGCTTGAACGACACGTCGGTCAGGTTGGGCTCGGCGCTCTCGAGGCCGGCCAGCACCTGGACGCGGTCGAGGATGATCCCGTGGTGGGTCTCCTGCGGCAGCCACACGTCGGCGTAGAAGTGCCGATCGACCTCCGGCGGGTCGGGCAGCAGGATGTTCAGCTCGAGCACGTTCCGCTCGACCTCGAGCTCGACCCGCGACATGTAGGACAGCACCGCCCCGAACCGGTCGGCCAGCTCGGCCGGCCGGTTGATCGTGTAGTCCACGCTGTCCAGCGGGATCGGCGGATGCTCCTCCCCGAGCCGGTCGACGTGGTCGGCCAGTTTCGTCTGGTTTCTCCTCCGGCGGTCCCCCCGACGACGAGAGACCGACGCATTCGCCAGCGCCATTTCGCGGCACCTCACTTCGTCGAAGGAACGCCCGGTCGATCACTGTCCAGCATAGCGACCAACTGACTGATCAGTCAGTCAGAAACCTGTGAACTCAGCGACATCTGCTGTTCGGCGCCCGGCCACCGGTGGACGGGTCTGCGGCTAGCATCGCGGCAACGCACCGGGCGGCAACAGTCCCCGGTGTCCGATCTGCTGATACACAGCCGAAGGGGAGAGCCGCGTGACCGACCAGACCACTCCAGCTCCGTCCGCACCGGAGTCCGGGTACGCGCCGGTGAACGGCCTGCAGATGTACTACGAGCTCCACGGCTCCGGGGGGACGCCGCTGCTGCTCCTGCACGGCGGACTGTTCAACATCGACCTGCAGTTCGGCGAGCTGCTGCCGAGCCTGTCGGCGAACCGCCGGGTGATCGCCACCGACTTCCAGGGGCACGGCCGGACGAACGACGCCGACCGCCCGCTCGGCACCGAGTCGCTGGCCGCCGACGTCGTCGGGCTGCTGGAGCACCTCGGCGTACCGGCGGTGGACGTGTTCGGCTTCAGCGTGGGCGGCGCGGTGGCCCTGCACCTGGCCATCCGCCACCCGGAGCTGGTGCGCAAGGCAATCATCTCGTCGGTCTCGTACCACCCGAGTGGCGACCGCGAGGAGAACTCCGACGCGGTCGGCGAGATGAAGGTCGAGATGATCGCCGGTACGCCGATGGAGGCGGACTACCTGGCCAAGTCACCACACCCGGACCACGAGCACCTGCAGGTCCTGCTGACCAAGCTCGGCGGCTACGACATCGGCGGCGACGGCTGGTCCGACGACGACATCCGCGGGTACGCCGCGCCGACGCTGATCACCGTCGGCGACAACGACGCGGTCAAGCTCGAGCACGCGGTGAAGTTCGCGCGGTTGCGCGGCAGCGACGTGAACGGCGACTTCGTCGGCGTCCCGGCCTCGCAGCTCGCGGTCTTCCCCGGGACCACGCACTTCTCCGGTCTCGCCCGGACCGACCTGGTCCGCGATGTCGTCCTGACGTTCCTGGACGCGCCGATGCCGGAGGCCTGAGCCGGCAGAATTGGCCCCTGGATCTACTCTCGAAGTGGACCAGGGGACTGGGCCTTTCGAGGCCTATGTTGGTGCCATGAGCACCTCGACGCGGCGGGTCAAGCTCGCCAACCTCGTTCCCGACTTCTACCAGGCGATGATCGCGCTGGACGCGGTGTCCGCGACCGGGCTGGACCCGAAGCTGGCCCATCTGGTCCGGATCCGGGCGTCCCAGCTGAACGGCTGTTCCTACTGCACCGATATGCACTCCCTCGACCTGCTGCACCTCGGCGACAACCAGCAGCGGATCAGCCTGCTCCCGGTCTGGCGGGAGTCCCGCACGTTCTACTCCGAGCAGGAGCAGGCCGCACTCGAGCTGACCGAGGCGATCACGCTGGTGAGCGTGGACCACGTCCCGGACGAGGTGTACGACGTCGCCGCCCAGGCGTTCGACGACAAGGGTCTCGCCCAGCTGATCGCGCTGATCGTCACGATCAACGCCTGGACCCGGATCGGCGTCACCGGACGGATGCAGCCCGGCCACTACCAGCCGAGCTGACGCGATGGCATCGAAGGCCGAGCTGTTCCGCGCGCTGCACCACGGCGGTCCGCCGCTGATCCTGCCGAACGCCTGGGATCCGGTCAGCGCGCGGATCGTGGCCGAGGCCGGGTTCCCCGCGGTCGCGACCAGCAGCGGAGCGATCGCCCGGGTCCTCGGGTACGACGACGGCCAGCTGACCCCGGTGGCGGAGATGTTCACCGCGGTCGCGCGGATCGCCCGCGCGGTCGACGTACCGGTCACCGCGGATCTGGAGGCGGGCTACGAGCTGCCGCCGAAGGAGTTCGCCGAGCGGCTGCTCGAGACCGGCGCGGTCGGCTGCAACCTGGAGGACTCGGTCGACGACGTCCTCGTCGACCCGGCCGAGCAGGCGGACTACCTGGCCGAGGTGCGGGCCACGGCCGGGGCCGACCTGGTCATCAACGCGCGGGTGGATACGTTCCTCGGGGGCGAGGACGTTGCCGACGCCATCGATCGCGGGCGCCGGTACCGGCGGGCCGGCGCGGACTGCGTCTACCCGATCTTCGCGCCGGTGGACGTGCTGCCCGAGGTCGTCACCGGGATCGGTGGCCCGATCAACGCGCACGCCGCACCCGAGGGTCCGACCGCGGCCGAGCTGATCGCGGCCGGGGCCGGGCGGATCTCGTACGGGACGAGCGTGCACAAGTACCTGATGGGCACGTTGCGCGACTTGTTGCCGCGGCTCAGTCGAGACCCAGCCTGAGTGCGTAGACGAGGGCCCAGTCCTGGTCGTTGGCCAGCGGGTCCGCGACGTACGCCGGCTGGCCGTTGACGCAACTGGGGTAGACGAAGGCACAGGTCGCCGTACCGTCGGTCGCGAAGTTGACCAGGTTCGCGCGCAGGATCGCGTCGGTGGCCGCGTCCAGCCAGGTCGCGGTCTCCGGATCGACCAGCTCGCGCGGCCAGGCGGCGTACACGACCGCACTCAGCGCGGACCAGTAGTGCGGGAAGACGTCGCCCCACAACCGCAGCCGGCCGAACCAGTACCCGTCCCAGTGCCGGATCGGCACGTGCCGGAGCCGTGCGTCGGGCTGGTCGGCGGCGAACGCGGTCAGCCAGCTGAGGCGGCGGTTCAGCTCGGCGCCGTCGAACTCACCGGGCGTGATCCGGTACGCCGAGACGAGGAGCTCGAGCAGTGGCGCGACCATCGACTGCTCGTAGTTCACCTCGTGCGGCGGCAGCTCGTCGCCGTACTCGATGAACGTCCGCGCATGCTCGACGAGCCGGTCGTGCAGGCCGAGCTCGCTCAGCAGCGGGCCGAGGTCGAAGGCGAGGAAGTGCGCGCCGCCGAGCTCGTAGTACCGCTCGAGGATGCGGGTCGCGCCGGCCCGATCACCCTGGCCGAGCAGGAACCGGGCGAACCACGGGAAGTTGTACAGCCGGACTCGTCCCTGATGGATGCTGTCGTCCTGGACCGTGCCGTCCTCGTCGACCAGGTGCTCGCGGACGAACCGCTCGTACCCGGCGAGCGCCTCGTCCAGCTCGGCGCGGTCGCCCCACCCGCGATCGCGGACCTCCTGCAGCAGGATCGCCATCCCGATCCGCTCGCGGGCGTCGGACCAGTCGCCCCACGCGGCGGAGAGCACGGTCAGTCCGCTCTCGTTGTCGAACGGCACGAACGCGTACCGGCGGCTGTCGGCCAGCTCGGGACGACGTTGGTGGTCGAGGATGAACCGGACGCGTCGTTCAACGATCTCCCGCAGCGGTTCGTGGAACAGGACCCCGATCCGCGCGGTCCGCTTCCCGTCCGTCGCCTCCACGTGCTGGAGACCGGGCTCGTCACTCGTCACCTCGGCCGGTCCGCTTCCGCCGAGCCGGATCGTCTCGCCGGTCCGCGCCGCCAGGCGGTCCGCGTCGATCAGCGGTTGCCGGTCCGCGTGAAAGGCGGGCAGGTCGTCGTACCAGGAGAGCTCCCAGGTCCAGCGGTACGACGCTCCCGGCGCGAGCGTGATCGGAGTCTGGCCGCCCATCGCGTGCGGCGCGCGGGCGTGGTCGGTGACGTGCAGATAGAGGTGACCGCGGAGGTTGCTGCTGGTGCCGGCCTCGCGGGACTCGACGGAGTACGCCCACAGCTCGCCCTCCTTGAGCTGGAGCCCCAGACCGGGACCGCTGCCGTCCATCGGGACCGCCCAGACCCACGCATCGGCGCCGCCCGTCCACACGTGCGCGTGCACCGCCCCGGTCAGGCTCTCCCGGCTCGAACGGTAGGTGTCGCGGTACGGCGTACTGATCGCGAGCGAACCGATCTCGACCGGCTCGGCACTCGTATTGCGGAGCTCGTACGTCTCCGTCCACTGCTTGCCGAAGCGGCGGCCGACCCGCAACTCCAGATCATCCAGTTGGTAGAGCAGGTCGATCCCGGTCTGCCGCCAGCGCACCAGCGCCGGATGGTCGAACCGCCGACTGCCGCCGGTGGTGACCACGAACCCCTTGCCCCAGGCGTGCAACGTGTCGTGCACGCCGCCGTCGTCGTCGAGCAGCACCTGCCGGCCGTCCGGGTGCACCACCCGCTCGACCGCGCCGTCGTCACCGACCTGGACCGTCCCGGCACCGAATCCGAAAATCTCCACGATTCGTCAACCTACCGATGTCGAGGACCGTCCGTCGGCTTCGTCCCCTGGGTGAAAGCAACCTCCGATGGAAGGATCCGCACCATGACCACGACCATGACGCCGGAAGAGATCGCCACCATCCTGGCCAAGCCCTACGCCCAGGCGCTGCTGAACGGCAACGAGCCCGCCCGGATGGCCTACACCGGGCTCGACGGCGATCCGCGGGCCATCCCGATCGGCTTCTGGACCGAAGGCACCCAGATCGTGATGGCGACCGCCTCGAAGTCGGCCAAGGTCGCCGCCCTCCGCAAGAACCCGCGGGTCGCACTCACCATCGACACCGGCGCCTTCCCGCCGAAGGTCCTGCTCATTCGCGGCTCCGCCGAGGTCGAGGTCGTCCAGGGCGTCCCCGAGGGCTACCTGACCGCCGGCCACAAGGTGATGACCGACGAGCAGTACCCCGACTGGGAAGCCGGCGTGAAGGCCCTCTACTCCGAGATGGTCGTCATCACCATCACCCCCACCTGGACCAAACTCCTCGACTTCGAAACCACCATCCCCAAAGCCGTCGAAGACCTCATCCAGCAGAAGTCGGCAAGCTCCTGAAGTCCCCCACGCGTGCTACTCAGGCTCACGGCGGACAGGTGTTGGCCTGCGTGGTACAAGAGGTGCATGACCGACAACGCGCAGGCGACCCGAACTCTGTCGAACGGCGAGACGATCCCGGTGCTGGGGTTGGGCGTCTGGCAGGTGCCCGACGGCAAGCAGACCGAGCAGTCGGTCTCGATGGCGCTCGAAGCCGGCTACCGGCTCATCGACACCGCCCAGGCCTACGGGAACGAGGCGAGTGTCGGCCGCGCCATCCGGAGCAGCGGCATCCCGCGGGAGGACATCTTCCTCACCACGAAGTTCTACCCGGGAAGCCGCGACCCGCTGGTCGAGGCGGAGAAGAGCCTGCGGCGGCTCGACACCGAGTACGTCGACCTGTACCTGATCCACTGGCCTCAGGGCGGGCCGACGTGGGCCTGGCCGGGCATGGAGAAGGCCAGCGAGGCCGGCCTCGCGAAAGCCATCGGCATCTCCAACTTCGGCGCGGACGAACTGCAGGAGCTCCTCAAGGTCAGCCAGATCCAGCCGGCGGTCAACCAGATCCTGTTCAACCCGTTCGACTACCGCCGGGCGCTGGTCGAAGCGTGTGAGCAGGCCGGCGTGGTCGCCCAGGCCTACAGCCCGCTGGGCACCGGGCAGCACCTGAATAATCCGGTCGTCGGCCGGATCGCCGAGGCCACCGGCCGCACCCCCGCGCAGGTCCTGATCCGCTGGGCGATCCAGAAGGGCCTGTCGGTCATCCCGAAGTCGACCCACCGCGAACGCATCGAACAGAACTACGCCGTCTTCGACTTCACCCTCGACGACGAAGCAGTCACCGCCCTGGACGCCCTCGACACCACCACCCAAACCCCAGACGCCCTAGCCCCCTCAGACAAGTGGTGGTCTTAACCCCCTCCCCCGACCAGGCACCGGGCAACAGCAGCGCGACGTGAGTTCGAGCCGCACGTGTCAGCTCCGCGGTCACCAATAGGCACAGCCGACTGACGCTTTGCACAGCACGCGTGTGGATGCATACGCCGGTTACCCACGGCGGGCGGTCCGCTGACGAACGGACGCCGACAAAGCCCTCCACCGCGGGCGGCAGCCCGCACAGTGCGGCGGTAGCCGCGGGATCGCGGGCGGTAGCACGCAAGGAGAACTGGGCGGGCGGGAGCGCGCGGAGCGGGGCCGACGAAGGAGGCTCCGCGCAGCACGCGTGGGGTAATTACAGTTTGTTGGCTTGGCGGATGACGGTTACTACGTCGGACATCATGCCGGTGAGGTCGTAGTCCTTGGGGGTGTAGACGGCGGCGACCCCGGCCGACAGCAGCGTCCGGGCGTCGGCGTCGGGGACGATGCCGCCGACGACGACGGGGACGTCTTCGAGGCCGGCTTCGCGGAGGCCGGCGACGACCTGCGGGACGAGTTCCATGTGCGAGCCGGACAGGATCGACAGGCCGACGCAGTGGACGTCCTCGGCGACCGCGGCGGCGACGATCTGCTCGGGGGTCAGCCGGATGCCTTGGTAGATCACCTCGAACCCCACGTCCCGGGCCCGTACGGCGACCTGCTCCGCCCCGTTCGAATGACCGTCCAGCCCCGGCTTCCCGACCAGGAACCGCAACCGCCCGCCCAACTCCTCGGCCGTGGCGGCAACCTGGGACCGTACGGCGGCGATCGCCGTACCGCCCGCGGAGACGCCGACCGACCCGGACACCCCGGTCGGCGCGCGGTACTCGCCGAACGTCTCCCGCAGGACCCCGGCCCACTCCCCCGTCGTCACGCCCGCGCGGGCGCACTCGAGAGTGACCGGCATCAGGTTGTCCGTGGTCTTGGCCACCGCCCGCAGCTTGGTCAGCGCAACCTCCACGGCCGCAGCGTCGCGCTGAGCACGCCATTCCCGCAGAGAGGTCAGAGCGGCCTCCTCGGCGGCCGGGTCGACGGTCTGGATCGCGGTGTCGAGGTCAGCGGTCAGCGGCGACGGCTCGGTGTTCTCGAACTTGTTCACCCCGACTACGACCTGCTCGCCGGACTCGATCCGCTGCCGGAGCTCGGCGTGCGAGGCGACCAGCGCCTGCTTCAGGTAGCCGCTCTCGACCGCCGCGACCGCGCCGCCCATCGCCTGCACCCGGTCGATCTCCTCGCGGGCACCCGCGACCAGCGAGTCGACCTTCGCCTCGATCACGTGCGACCCGTCGAAGATGTCGTCGTACTCGAGCAGGTCGGACTCGTACGCCAGGACCTGCTGCATCCGCAGCGACCACTGCTGGTCCCACGGCCGCGGCAGGCCGAGCGCCTCGTTCCAGGCCGGCAACTGCACGGCCCGCGCGCGGGCGTTCTTCGACAGCGTGACTCCGAGCATCTCGAGCACGATCCGCTGGACGTTGTTCTCGGGTTGCGCCTCGGTCAACCCGAGCGAGTTCACCTGGACGCCGTACCGCAACCGGCGGGCCTTCGCGTCCGTCACGCCGTACCGCTGCAGCGTCAACTCGTCCCACAGACGGACGAACGCGCGCATCTTGCAGGTCTCCTCGACGAACCGTACGCCGGCGTTCACGAAGAACGAGATCCGTTGCACCACCTCGCCGAAGCGCTCCGGCGGCACCTGCCCGGCGTCCCGTACCCGGTCGAGTACGGCGATCGCCGTCGACATCGCGAACGCCAACTCCTGCACAGGCGTCGCCCCGGCCTCCTGCAGGTGGTAGCTGCAGATGTTGATCGGATTCCACTTCGGCATCTGCGCGACCGTGTAGGCGATCACGTCCGTGGTCAGCCGCAGCGACGCGTCCGGCGGGAACGCGTAGGTTCCACGCGACAGGTACTCCTTGACGATGTCGTTCTGCGTCGTCCCGGTGAGCTCGGACGGCAGCGCGCCCTGCTCCTGCGCGGCGACCTGGTAGAGCGCGAGCAGCCACATCGCGGTGGCGTTGATCGTCATCGAGGTGTTCATCCGCTCGAGCGGGATCCGGTCGAACAGCGCCCGGACGTCACCGAGGTGCGCGACCGGCACGCCGACCTTCCCGACCTCGCCCTTGGCCAGCGGGTGGTCGGCGTCGTAGCCGGTCTGCGTCGGCAGGTCGAAGGCGACCGACAGGCCGGTCTGGCCCTTGGCCAGGTTCCGCCGGAACAAGGCGTTGGACTCCGCCGCGGACGAGTGGCCCGCGTACGTCCGCATCACCCACGGTCGATCCTTCTCGGTCGCCATGTACCCGAGAGTAGGACTACGTTCGCTTGTGAGTCCTCACCTCGTGACCGGTGTCACCAGGGGTCTGGATCACACTCAGGCGCTGATCGGCAGTGGGGTGCGTTCGACCCGGAGGATGCGGTGCAGGCGGGTGACGGCGAGGATGCGGACGACCGACGGCACGGGGTGCCAGAGGACGAGCTGGCGGCCCAGCAGTTGAGTACGGCGATGGGTCGCGACCAGCAGGCCGAGGCCGGTGGCGTCGACCGCGTCGACCTGCTCGAGGTCGACGATCACGTCGCCGACCGAGGTGTCGATCACGGTGTTCAAGGTCTGGCGGACGTCGCCGACGGAGCGGACGTCCAGGATTCCGGTCAGGCGGACGACGTTGTCCGGCGCCGTGGTCGGACCAGTCGTGTTCGTTGCTGTTCGGTCGTGGGTCGGTGCGAGCATGTCCGTGCCCTCCGCTCTCCCGGCGGCCCCCGAGTCATCGGCCGCACTGCAGCGTGCTGCTTGTGATCGTAAAGACTCCCCGGGACGGCAGAAGGTTGCCAAGACCTCGCGAGCATTTATTTCGCCGGACGCGAGACAATGGTCTCCGTGTTCGCCGAGCAGTACTTCCTGTTCCCCCTCGTCGCCATCGCCCTGGCCGGGCTGATGGTGCTGCTGTGCCGCTGGGCCTTCTCGAAGGCGAAGGGCGGCTCGCTGGTCCGGCGGGTCGACCAGCGTCCGGCGGAGCGGGACTCGTTCGGCCTGCTGATCGACATCCGCACCTTCCGCACCTACAACGAGGCCCGGGTGAAGGTGTCCATGCTGAAGGACTTCGGCATCAAGGCGACCGCGGCCCGGACGAAGGACGGCTGGACGGTGTACGTCTGGCCGCGCGACGAGGACGCCGCCCGCGGCCTCCTCGACGCGTCCTGATCCCGGCCGGTCCTCAGAGGACCGCTGAAGGTACTTGTGGGTGGGGTCTAGGGTCGGTGTATGGGGATTCTGCTCGAGCTGGATCTGACCCGGGGCGTTCTCGAGACGCCGCCCGCCTCGCCGGTGGCCGCGTTCCGTTCGCGGCACCTGCCGACCCTGCGGGAGCTGGTGGCGGCTCTCCGGAAGGGCGCTCGCGACGACAGCGTCGTCGGCCTGGTCGCCCACCTCGGCGGGCACCGGCTGTCGCTCGCCCAGGTGCAGGACCTGCGTGAGGCGGTCGCGGACTTCCGTACGTCGGGCAAGGCCGCGGTCGCGTGGACCGAGTCGTTCGGCGAGACCGGTCACGGCACGGTGCCGTACTACCTGGCCACTGCGTTCGACGAGATCTGGGTGCAGCCGTCCGGCGATCTCGCGATCACCGGCGTCTCCGTGCAGGCGGTGTTCGTCCGCGCCGCCCTGGACAAGGCCGGCGTGATCCCTCAGTTCGGCAAGCGCCGCGAGTACAAGACCGCCGCGGACACCTTCACCGAGAAGGAGATGACCGGGCCCGCCCGTGAGATGGCGTCCCGGCTCGCGGAGTCGGCGTACGAGCAGGTCGTCGAGGGCATCGCCGTACGACGGCGGCTCGACACCGCGCGGGTGCGGGAGCTCGTGGACAGCGCGCCGCTGCCGGCCCAGGCCGGGCTCGAGGCCGGGCTGGTCGACCGCCTCGGCTACCGCTCCGACGTGTACGACGAGCTGCGCAAGGCGCTCGGTGAGACCACCCGCCTGCTGGCCGAGCGGTACATCCGCCGCGGGCCGCGGACACTGCAGGACCTGCGCAAACAGCTCCCGTGGCCGCAGAAGCCGTTGGTCGCGGTCGTCCGCGTCTCGGGTGGGATCAACGTCGGCCGCAACTCCGGCAGCCCGCTCGGCGGTTCGAGCTCGGGTTCGGACACGGTCGGCGCCGCGCTGCGGGCGGTGGCGGACAACGACAAGGTGAAGGCCGTCGTCCTGCGGGTCGACAGCCCGGGCGGCTCGTACGTCGCCTCGGACGCGATCCGGAACGAAGTACTGCGCCTGCGCTCGACCGGGCGGCCGGTGATCGCCTCGATGGGCAGCGTGGCCGCGTCCGGCGGGTACTTCGTCTCGATGCCGGCCGACGTGATCGTGGCCCAGCCGGGCACGATCACCGGGTCGATCGGCGTACTGACCGGCAAGGGCGTCGTCCGGGACGCGCTCGGCCGGATCGGGATCACGCAGCAGGCCGTGTCCGAGGGCGAGAACGCGCGGATGTTCTCCGCGCAGGAGGAGTTCACCGACGAGCAGTGGGCCCGGCTGGAGGAGACCCTCGACCGGATCTACCGGGACTTCGTCGCCAAGGCCGCGCAGGACCGGGGGCTGCCCGAGGAGCAGTTGGAGTCGCTCGCCCGCGGCCGCGTCTGGACGGGCGCCGACGCCCACGCGCACAAGCTGGTCGACGAGCTGGGCGGCTTCCAGCACGCGCTGACGATCGCCTGCAACCGGGCCGGCCTCGACCGCGACGCCATCGGCCTGGCCACGGTTCCGCACCGCAACCTGCTCGACCAGCTGCGCGCGCCCACGACGACCGACGACCTGGCGGTCAGGGCCCAACCGTTGACCATGGACGGCCTGACCACCGGCATCTACCGCGCGCTGGGCCTGCCGCCCGAGGGACTGCTGCGGATGCCGCTCAACTGGCAGCTGGTGTGAGCGACTGCGGGAACGTGAAGAAACCCTCCGGGTCGTAGGTCTGCTTCACCTTCCGCAGCTGGTCGAGATTCGCGCCGTGGTACGCCTTCAGCGGGTCGTCCAGCGTGGGATCGGGGAAGTTCACGTACGCCCGGCCTGAGCTGAACGGCGCCAACGGGGCGAACAGCCCGGCGAGCGTCGAGCGCAGCTCCGTCTCGGCCGCCTGCAGCGCTGCCTCGCCCGCCGGAAGCGGTGTGCCCGCGACCAGCTCGAGCAGGAACGCCTGTTCGCGGTGGGCGAAAGCACTCCAGTCGAGATCGCGGCGGTTGTACTCCCCGCCCATCGCTGTCAGGTTTAGGACGGCGTCGCCGAGCGACCGCAGCACGTCCTGCCAGGTCCCGGCCGGAACGCTGTCCGCGAAGAACGCCGACTTGCTGATATCGAGCTGCGGCTCCGCGTGCTCGACGTCCCCGAGGCCGACGACCGAGCGCTTCAGCTCGCGATACGGCATCCGCGCGATCGACGTGGACGCAGGCTCGCTGCCGACCGCGACCACGAACCGGTCGACCTGATCGAGATCGTCGACGACGAGTCCGAACACGTGCACGCCCTCCGGCGTCACCTTCACCACCGCACTGACCTCGTCCGGCGCGTACGGCGCCCAGCGCTGCCACGCCTCGACGACGGCGAGCGCATGGTCGCGCGGCCAGATCAGGTGGAGGCGGTGAGCGACCGGCGCCGGCACACCGGTGAACCAGAACCGCGTGGCCACGCCGAACTGCCCGCCACCGGAGCCGCGGATCGCCCAGAACAGGTCCGCGTTCTCCGTGGCGTCGCAGCGCACGACCCGGCCGTCGGCGAGCACCAACTCGGCCGCGGCCAGCTTGTCGGACGTCAGTCCGTGCAGTCTGCCGAGCAGGCCGATCCCACCACCGAGGACCAGGCCGGCGATCCCGACAGTGGGTCCGCAGCCGGCCGGGATCGTCAGTCCCTCGGCGTCCAATGCGTCGTACAACACGGGCAGGCGGACGCCGGCACCGACGCAGGCCATGCCGTCCTTGACCTCGACCGACGACATCGGGGAGACGTCGAGGACGATGCCGGCGGTGGACGACCGGCCGACGAAGCAGTGCCCGCCACTGCGCGGCACGACGGGCTGTCCGGTCCGCCGGGCCTCGGCGAGCACCTCGGCCACGTCGTCGGCGGACGAGCACTGCGCGATCGCGGCCGGGCGCACTTCGCCGTACCGGGGCATGGCCGGGCGGCGGGCGGCCTCGTACTCGGCCGAATCGGGGCGGAGCCAGGTGACGGTCACGGGGTGCGCTCGCCTCCGGGGACCCACAGCACGTCGCCGCCGGAGGACAGGTTGGCGACCCGCCCGAGGATGAACAGCAGGTCGGACAGCCGGTTGAGGTAGGTGAGCGCGAGCAGGTTGACCGACGGGCCGTGGGCCTCGACCGCGGCCCAGCCGGCCCGCTCGGCCCGGCGGACGACGGTCCGGGCGACGTTCAGGTACGCGGCGCCCTCGGTCCCGCCGGGGAGGATGAACGAGCGGAGCTTGGTCAGCCGGCTGTTGTAGTCGTCGCACCAGCCCTCGAGCCGGTCGACGTACTCCTGGGTGATCCGCAGCGGCGGGTACTCCGGGTTCGGCGTGATCGGGTTGCACAGGTCGGCGCCGACGTCGAACAGGTCGTTCTGGATCCGGGTCAGCAGCATCACCAGCGTGCTGTTCAGGTGCCCGGCGGCGATGGCCACCCCGATCGCGGAGTTCGCCTCGTCGACCTCGCCGTACGCCGCCAGCCGCGGATCCGTCTTCGACGTCGTCGAGTTGTCGCCCAGGCGGGTCTCGCCGGCGTCACCGGTCCGGGTGTAGATCCGCGTCAAGTTCACAGCCATGGAAGGACTCTACGCAAAGCCCGGGAGCGTCGAACGCTACAGTCGACCGGTGGAACGGTTTCGGATCGCGGGTGAAGCCCGGCTCGAAGGAGTCGTGGAGGTCGCCGGGGCGAAGAACAGTGTGCTCAAGCTGATGGCGGCGGCTCTGCTGGCGGAGGGGACGACGCTGCTGCGGCAGGTGCCGAGCATCCTCGACGTCACCTTCATGGCCCAGTTGCTGGACACGCTCGGCTGCTCGGTCACGGTGGACGCGGACGAGCGGACCGCGACGATCGCCGTACCGGCCGAGGTCGGATATCAGTGCGACTACGAGCTCGTCCGCAAGCTCCGGGCGTCGATCTCGGTCCTCGGCCCGCTGCTGGCCCGCTGTGGCCGGGCGGAGGTGGCGCTGCCGGGCGGTGACAACATCGGCTCCCGCGGGCTGAACATGCACGTCGCCGGCCTGGAGGCGATGGGCGCGAAGGTGCACATCGAGCACGGGTTCGTGATCGCCGAGGCGCCGCAGGGCCTGCACGGCGCCGAGGTCTGGCTGGACTTCCCGAGCGTCGGCGCGACCGAGACGATCATGATGGCCGCGGTGCTGGCCCGCGGGACGACGGTGATCGAGAACGCCGCCCGCGAGCCGGAGATCCAGGACATCGCCGCGATGCTGGTCGAGATGGGCGCCCAGATCGCGGGCGCCGGGTCGCCGCGGATCGAGATCACCGGCGTGACCGGCCTCCTGCAGCCGGTCGAGCACGTCGTCGTCCCGGACCGGATCGTGTCCGGGAGCTGGGCGTTCGCGGCCGCGATCACCAAGGGTGACGTGACGGTCTCGAACGGCCACGCCGAGCACCTCGAGCTGCCGCTGGACAAGCTGCACAAGGCCGGGGCCGAGATCAGCGTGCTGGAGTCCGGCTTCCGGGTCCGGATGAACGACCGGCCCAAGCCGGTGGACGTGGTCACGCTGCCGTACCCGGGATTCGCCACCGACCTGCAGGCGTTCGTGATCGCGCTGAACGCGATCAGCGACGGCGCCGCGATGGTGACCGAGAACCTGTTCGAGGGCCGGTTCACGTTCGCCCAGGAGCTGACCCGGCTCGGCGCGCAGATCCAGACCGACGGTCACCACGCCGTCGTCCGTGGCGTACCACGGCTGTCCGGCGCCCCCGTCGTGGCCTCGGACATCCGGGCCGGTGCCGCCCTGGTGCTCGCCGGTCTCGCGGCCGAGGGCGAGACGCTGGTGTCCGCCGCGCACCACGTGCACCGCGGCTACACCGACTTCGCCGGCAACCTCCGCCGCCTCGGCGCGGACGTCACCGTCGAGCCGGATGACGCGGAGATGTACTGGAACTAGGGCCCGCATTAGGGTCGTCGGCATGACCGATCGTGTGATCAAGCCCCTCGGCCGTGGATTCCTCTTTCTCGACTCGCATCCGGCCGGGTGCGCCCGGATCGTCCGGGACGCGGCCGCCCAGGTCGAGCGCCGGGCACCGGAACGCCGTACGGCGCTCGTGGTCGGGTCGAGCTCCGGTTACGGCCTGGCCGCGACGATCGCGGGGCTGGCGCGCTACGGGATCGACGGGGTCGGCGTGTCCTTCGAGAAGGCACCGACAGCACGTCGTACGGCGACCGCCGGGTGGTACCGGACCGCCGAGACCGCGGTCCTGGCGGCCGAGTACGGCCGGGAGTTCCACTTCGTCAACGCGGACGCGTTCGCGGACACCACCAAGACCGAGGTGCTCGACCTGATCGCCGAGCGGTGGGGCGGGATCGACCATCTGATCTACAGCGTCGCCGCTCCCCGTCGCGTCGACCCGCGCACCGGCGAGACGTACCAGTCCGCGCTCAAGGCGATCGGCGCACCGCACACCACCAAGAGCCTCGCCTTCGAGGACGGCCGGCCGATGCTGCAGGAGGTCGGCATCGACGTCGCCACCGAGGACGAGATCGCGCAGACCGTGAAGGTGATGGGCGGCGAGGACTGGGCCCGCTGGGTCTCCGCCCTCGAGGAGCGCGGGCTGCTGAAGCCCGGCGCCAACACCGTCGCCCTCACCTACATCGGTTCCGAGCTGACCGGGCCGATCTACCGGCAGGGATCGATCGGCGCCGCGAAGGCCGACCTCGAGCAGACCGCGCTGACGCTGAGCAAGAACGGCGTCCAGGCGATGACCTCGGTGAACGGCGCGGCCGTCACCCAGGCGTCGTCGGCGATCCCCGGCATCGGGCTCTACGTCAGCCTGCTGCACAAGGTCCTCGGCGACGGCCTGCAGACCCCGATCCAGCAGTCGGTCGCGCTGTGGGACCAGCTCACCGGCGAGACGCCGCTCGACCTCGACGACGAGGTCCGCATCCGGCTCGACCGCTGGGAGTTGACCGACGACGTCCAGGCCGCCGTCCGCGCCCAGTGGGAGGCGGCGACCCAGGAGAACATCGCCGACGTCGCCGACACCGAGTGGTTCCTTGCCGAAGTACGGCGGTTGTACGGCTTCGACGTACCGGGGGTCGACTACGAGGCACCAGCCGAGGTCGACGTCGAATGGCCTAGAGGGGTTTGAACGAGACCAGCTCGAGGACCAGGTCGCCGGCCTCGTCGGAGGCGGCCAGGTCCACGGTCGCGCTGATCCGCCAGTCGTGGTTGCCCTCGGGATCGTCGATGATCTGCTGCACTTCCCAGTAGCCGGGGTGCTCCTCGACCAGGAACAGCGCCGGACCACGGGCGGCCGGGCCGGTGTTGAGGGTGGAGTGCTCGGCGTAGTACGCCGTACCGGCCTCGGCCCAGCGGGCGGCGTCCCAGCCCGCGTCGGCGTCGAGCTGACCGAGCTCGGCCCAGCGGTGCAGCGAGATCAGCTCGACCCGGCGGAACATCGCGTTCCGGACGAGCACCCGGAAAGCCCTGCTGTTCAAGGTGATCCGGCGCGGGCCGACCGGTACCGGCTCGGCGACCACCTCGGCCGCGGGGTTGGTCAGCTCCTCCCACTCGTCGAGCAGGCTGGAGTCGGTCTGCCGGACGACCTCGCCGAGCCACTCGATCAGGTCGGTCAGGTCGTCGTCCACCTTGTCCGGCGGCACGGTCTGCCGCAGCGCCTTGTAGGCGTCGCTCAGGTAGCGCAGCACGATCCCCTCGGACCTGGCCAGCCCGTAGAAGCCGATGAACTCGCCGAACGTCATCGCCCGCTCGAACATGTCCCGGACCACCGACTTCGGTGACAGCCCGGTGTCCGCGATCCACGGATGCGTCTGCCGGTACATCTCGAACGTTGCCTCGAGCAACTCGTTCAGCGGCTTCGGCCAGCTGACCTCCTCGAGCAGCTCCATCCGCTCCTCGTACTCGATCCCCTCGGCCTTCATCGCGTTCACGGCCTCGCCCCTGGCCTGGTGCTCCTGCGCCCACAGCACCGGCCGCGGGTCCTCGAGGGTCGCCTCGATGATCGAGACCACGTCCAGCGCGTACTCCGGGCTCGCCGGGTCGAGCAGGTCCAGCGCGGCCAGGGCGAACGTCGACAGCGGCTGGTTGAGGCTGAAGTCCTTCTGCAGGTCGACGGTCAGCCGCAGCATCCGGCCGTACTCGTCCGGCTCGTCCAGCCGCTCGACCACGCCGGCGGTCAGCAGCGTGCGGTAGATCTGGATCGCCCGGCGGATCAGCCGGACCTGGGTCCTGGCGTCCTCGTGGTTGTCACGCAGCAGGTGCCGCATGCTCGCGAACGCGTCGCCGTCGCGGGCGATCACGTTCAGCAGCATCGCGTGGCTGACCCGCATCCGCGACTGCAACGCCTCCGGCTCGGCCGCGACCAGCCGGTCGAACGTGTCCTCGCCCCAGGTGACGAAACCCTCCGGCGGCTTCTTCCGCTGCACCTTGCGCTGCTTCTTCGGGTCGTCCCCGGCCTTGGCCAGCGCCTTCACGTTCTCGACCACGTGGTCCGGGGCCTGGACGACGACCGTGCCGGAGGTGTCGTAGCCGGCCCGTCCGGCCCGGCCCGCGATCTGGTGGAACTCGCGCGCCTTCAGGATCCGTTGCCGGCGTCCGTCGTACTTGCTGAGCGCGGTGAGCACGACGGTGCGGATCGGGACGTTGATGCCGACGCCGAGGGTGTCGGTGCCGCAGATGACCTTGAGCAGACCGGCCTGGGCGAGCTGCTCGACCAGCCGCCGGTACTTCGGCAGCATGCCGGCGTGGTGGACGCCGATCCCGTGCTTCACCAGCCGCTGCAACGTCCGGCCAAAGCCCTTGCTGAACCGGAAGTTGCCGATCAGCTCGTTGATCTTCTCCTTCTCCTCCTTCGAGGAGACGTTGATGCTGGTCAGCGCCTGGGCGCGTTCGAGGGCGGCGGCCTGGGTGAAGTGGACGACGTACACCGGCGCCTGGTGGGTGGTGAGCAGCTCCTCGAGCGTCTCGTGCAGCGCGGTGGTGACGTACTTGTAGATCAGCGGCACCGGGCGCTCGGCGCTGGTCACGATCGCGGTCGGGCGGCCGGTCCGCCGGGACAGGTCGATCTTGAAACGCTCGACGTCGCCGAGGGTCGCGGACATCAGGACGAACTGCGCGTCCGGCAGCTCGAGCAGCGGCACCTGCCAGGCCCAGCCGCGGTCGGGCTCGGAGTAGAAGTGGAACTCGTCCATCACCACCTGGCCGACGTCGGCGGCGGAGCCCTCGCGCAGCGCGACGTTCGCGAGCACCTCGGCGGTGCAGCAGATGATCGGGGCACCGGCGTTCACCGACGCGTCGCCGGTCAGCATGCCGACCTTCTCGGCCCCGAAGACGTCGCACAACGCGAAGAACTTCTCCGACACCAGCGCCTTGATCGGCGCGGTGTAGAACGTCCGCCGGCCGTTGGCGAGCGCCGCGAAGTGCGACCCGGTGGCGACCAGGCTCTTCCCCGACCCGGTCGGCGTCGACAGGATCACGTTCGACCCCGTCATCACCTCGATCAGCGCCTCCTCCTGCGCCGGGTACAGCGAGATCCCCTGCTCCCCCACCCATCCGGCGAAGGCGTCGTACAGGGCATCCGCATCCGTCGTCGCGGGAACTCTCTCGCTCAGCGTCATCGCCGCCCATTCTCCACGAAGGTGAGTGGGACCGAACGACAGGAGGTACCTCCGCCATCCCACGGGGCCGCAGCGGCGCGGCTGTGTCCCGGAGTCCGTCGGAGTGCCCTACCTCCTGTCCTTCGGTCCCCTGTGGACAACCCAAGCGGGGTCCTGGCCACCTGGGGCAGCATCGTCCGATGGTGTCAGTCGCCGAGATCCTCCGGCTTCTGGGGCGTCCGGCCACCTCAGCAGAGCTGGTCGCCGGCACGTCCCGGAAAGCTCTGGCGTCGGCCGTGCGACGCGGCGAGGTGGAGCGGCTGAGACGAGGGATCTACACCCTGCCCGGATCGGCGGCGGACCGGATGACCGCGGTGGCCTACGACGGGGTGCTTTCCCATCTGAGTGCCGCGCGCGTGTGGAACCTGCCCCTACTTGCGGCCCCGGCGAAGCCACACGTGATCGTTCCGGTGAAGCGCAGGCCGCGACCGGGTCCGCCGGCGGTCCTGCACTGGGCCGGGGTATCGGCGGACGAACGCCGAGCCGGGACGACCTCGTTGCTCCGGACTGTTCTCGACTGCGCCAGAATCCTTCCGTTCGCCGAGGCGCTGGCGGTCGCCGACGCCGCCTTGACCCGCGGGCTGCACGCGGAGGAACTGCTCGCCGGCGCCCGCGCGCTCCGCGGTCCTGGCAGTACGAACGCTCGCCGGGTCGCCGCGGCAGCCGACGGCCGATCCGGCAGCTTTCTCGAGTCGATGCTCCGAGCACTGCTGATCAGCAACGGCGTGCCCGGGTTCGAGCCGCAGGTTCTGGTGAGCGCCGGACCATTCCGGGCGCGGGTCGACCTCGGGCATCGGGACGCGCGAGTTGCCCTGGAGGCGGAGGGCTTCGAGTTCCACGGCTCCGCGACCGCCTTCTCCGCCGACTGCGGCCGGTACGACGAACTCGTGGCCGCGGGCTGGCTCGTGCTGCGGTTCACCTACCAGCACGTGCTGGGTGATCCGGGGTGGGTGGTCGCGACGACCAGGGCTGCGGTGAACCGAAGGACAGGAGGTAGTGGGTAGTCGGCGGTATTCGGCGCGGTGGGTCAGGCGCGGGGCGGGCTGCAGAGGTCCGCACCTCCTGTCGTTCGGTCCCTCGGGGAGTTCACAACCGAGAACAGCCGAGCGCACCGCCTATGTGGGCGGTGCGCTCGGCCGGCAGCAGGCACGCGGCCTGGGCTGGTGTGGGGTTACTTGCGGCCTTGGGCGGACATGGCCTCCTCGTACTCGTGGCGGATGGCATCGCCGCCGGACTTTCGCCAGTCGGCGATGGCCTCGTCCCAGGCGCTCAGCTTGGCGCGGCCGAGCTGGATGTCCTTGGTGAGCGCGTCCAGGCGGGTGGTGAAGACCTTGCCCTTGGTGGACTCGGTCGGTGAGTAGAGCCCGTACGTCGTCGGCAGGACGGCCGTGGGCAGGACGGTCTTGAGGTGGTTGTACGCCATGTCGACCGCCTCAGGATGACCCGGGAAGTAGACCGGGTAGCCGCCGTCGGCGAGGTACTGGATCGGGAACTCGCCCAGGCAGACCTCGCTCTGGCCTGCCTCGGTGAGCACCGGGTCGGTGCCGTTCAGCGTGTAGTGCCGATCGGCCTGACCGAACTTGCGGAACAGGTACTCCTCGGTCCCGAACGGCGCGGCCATCCAGTTGAGCACCCCGAGCAGCATCTTCGTCCGCTCCGGCGAGCTGGGCTTGATCGCCGCGATCGAGTTGTTCGGCTTGCCCAGCAGGAGCCGCCCGGTCTTCCCGGCGTCGGTCCGCACGACCGGGATGGTGATCGCGAACTCCTTGACCACACTGCGCCGGTAGAAGCTCTGGATCGACGAGTACGTGTCCTGCGTCATCACCGCCGACCCCTGGCTGAACCAGACCTTCTGGTTGTGCTTCGCCACCCCGTCGGGATGGATCAGCCCGTCGACCACCATCTGCCGGGTGATCGTCAGCATCTCCTTGTGTTCCGGCAGTTCCCAGCTGTGCACCAGCCGGCCGTTCCGAACCTCCCAGTCCCTCGGCAGGCCGAGCATCGCGCTCAACGCCCACTTCGGCGGTACGGCGAACGCCCACCGCTTCTTCTTCTCGTCGGTGACCGCCTTGGCGACCTTGACCAGCTCGTCCAGGGTGGGCGAGCCGAGCTCGACCCCGAGCTTGTCGAGGATGTCCTGCCGGGCCAGCAGCAGGTCCGTCGACATCACGCCGCGCTGGATCGGGACCGCCCGGATGCCGCCGGAGTACACGCAGCCGCGCCAGGACTCGGTCGACAGGTTGGCCAGGAACGGGTAGTCCAGGATCGCGTCGCCGGACAGGTGCTCGGTCAGGTCCTGCGCCCGCGCCTCGAGGAACTGCGGCAGGTAGGCGAACGCCGAGTCGACGTTGAACAGGTCCCCGAGGGTGTCGCCGGCCACGGAGGTCGCGAACTTGTTGGGATAGTCGGCCGCCGACGAGATCGTCAGCTGGAGCGGTGAACCGAGCCGGCGGTTCAGCTCCTGCCAGTACGGGTTGCGGTCCGCGGTCGGCGGGATCGGGTTCGACGTCGGCGCCGTACCGGAGACGTCGCTGCCGTCGCCGGGTGAGCCGTCGGTGGCCCGGACCGGCTGGTCCGGGAACCGGTAGAAGCAGTCCGGCATCAGCGGGTGGCTCCGCGGGAGGTCCGGCTTCGGCCCGTCGTACCGCCGGTACGTCGGCAGCGTGACCGGCTTGTTGAGCGCCGCGATGTCGGTCGACCTGGTCACGGTCGCGCAGCCGCTCAGCCCGCCGGCCGTCGCGACGGCGGCCAGTGAGCCGCCGAGGAGTGTTCGTCGGCTGATCATGCTCATCCCTTCACCGCCCCGGTCAGCATGCCCTTGGCGAAGTGCCGCTGCAGGAACGGGTAGACGATCAGGATCGGTACCAGCGAGATCACCAGGATCGCCATCTGGATCGACTCCTGCGGCGGGAGCTGGTCGGCGCCCGCTCCTCCGAGGTCACCACTGCTGAGCTCGGTGTTGTTGACGACGTACGTCCGCAGTACCAGCTGCAGCGGCCATTTCGCGGTGTCACTGATGTAGAGCATCGCGCTGAAGAACGCGTTCCAGTAGCCGACCGCGTAGAACAGCCCGATGACCGCGAGGACGGCGCGCGACAACGGCAGCATGATCGACCAGAAGATCCGGAAGTCGCCGGCGCCGTCGATCCGGGCCGAGTCGACCACCGAGTCCGGGATGCCCATGAAGAACGCCCGCAGGATGATCACGTTGAACCCGCTGATCGCGGTCGGCAGGATCAGCGCCAGCAGTGAGTCGAGCAGGCCGAACTGCTTGACCACCAGGTAGTTCGGGATCAGGCCGGGGCTGAAGAGCAGGCTGAACAGCACGATCATCAGCATCGGCCGCTGCCCGAAGGAGCCCGGCCGGCTGAGCGCGTACGCCAGCATGGTCGAGCCGGTCAGGCTGAGCAGCGTGCCGCCGATCGTGATCACGAAGCTGACGCCGAGCGCCTGCAGGACCACGCCGCCGTTGAAGATCGTCCGGTAGGAGTCCAGGTTGATGCCGTCCGGCCAGAGGACGAAGCCGCCGGAGTTGGTCACGTGCGCCTGGCTGGCGATGCTGGTCGAGATCACGCCGATGAAGGGCACGATCACCAGCACGCAGCACAGCACCAGCACGATGCCCTTGATCACGCGGACCGGGATCGCCGGATTGTCCTCGATCCCTGGCGCCCGGTCGGGCCGGCGTACTGGTCGTTGCAGTTCTGTCGTGGTCATGATTTGCGGTACACCCCCGCCTCGCCGAAGACGTGCGCGATCTTGTTGGCGCCGATCACCAGGACGACGGCAACGAGACCCTTCACCAGGCCGACCGCGGCCGAGACGCCCCACTGACCCGCGAGGACGCCGTTGTTGTAGACGTAGGTGTCCAGCACCTCACTGGCCGGTCTGCCGACCAGGTTCTGTTGCAGGATGATCTGCTCGAAGCCCACGGTCAGCGAGTCGCCGAGGCGCAGGATCAGCAGCAGGATGATCAGGCCGCGGATCCCGGGCACGGTGACGTGCCACAGCTGCCGGAGTCGCGAGGCGCCGTCGACCCGCGCGGCCTCGTACAGGCCGGGGTCGATCTGGGTGAGCGCGGCCAGGAAGAGGATCGTCCCCCAGCCGGTGTCCTTCCAGATCACCTGGCTGGTGAGCAGCGCGATGAAGCTGTCGGGGTTGCCGAGGAAGTCGATCGTCTCGATGCCCTGCGACCGCAGGACGTTGTTGATCAGGCCGCTGCCGCCGAGGATCTGCTGGAAGATCGCGATCACGATCACCCAGGAGAGGAAGTGCGGCAGGTACAGCACCGACTGGACGATTCGTTTGATCCGCTCCGACAGCAGGCTGTTCAGGAGCAGGGCGAGCGCGATCGGCGCCGGGAAGACGAAGACCACCTGGACGAGCGTGATCAGCAGGGTGTTCTTCAACGCGTTCAGGAACTCGGCGTCGCCGTTGAAGATGACCGCGAAGTTGTCCAGGCCGACCCAGGCGCTGCGGCCCATCGGCACGAACGGCAGGTACTCCTGGAACGCGATCAGGTTGCCGAGCAACGGCAGGTAGTGGAACGCGAGCAGCAGGGCGAGGCCGGGCAGCGCCATCAGCAGCAGGACCTTGTCCCGCTTGGCGCGTGCCCACCAGGACAGCGACGGCTTGCTCGACGATGGTGACGAACTGCCGTCCGGTCGGGCGCCCGGTGGTCCTGATCCGGTCGTCGCGGCCGGATCGGTCCGGGCGGTCTTGTCGGCTTGCGGGCTGAGGATTCCGTCTGTTCGAGCCACGCAACACTCCCTGCGTCGTTGGTGAACGCAGCGTTCCCTCGGGGCGGAGAACGCTTTCCAACCCCCGAGCACGATCTTGGCGCGTCTCGCCCGTCCCCGCAGCCCGCCCGGAGCGTCCTGACCGGAATCGGACACTCAAACCCACAAATTCATCCGACTATCGGACGTCCGGTTAAGGTGAAAGATGTTCAATCATGAGCCCGCGGACTACGACTGCCCGTTCTGCCGACTGATCGCCGGTGGCGAGGACGGCCTCACCCAGCAGCAGGACATCGTCCGCCGCACCAAGCACGCCCTCGCATTCATCGCCTCCCGCTGGTGGCCGAACAACCCCGGCCACGTGCTCGTGTTTCCGCGGTACGACGGGGACGAGCTCTGCAGCACCCGGCACCTCGCGGAGCCCGCTACCCCGGAGGAGCGGGCTCCGTATGCGCGTCACTTGCGGGCGTACTTCAGCGTGGGGTTGCCACGGTGATGTGAGGGTGTTGGCCGGCGAGGGCGATGGGGTGGATGTGGTGGATCTGCCAGGTGGGGTCGTTCCTCAACGTCTCGGTCTGGTGCTGGTTGAGAAGGGCGACGACTCGGTCGGGCTCGGAGCGGCGCCACTGGTCGACGTACGGCGTGAGCTCACCGATGGCCACGCGGACATCCCAGGGCGGATTGGTGAGAATGCGGTCGGCGCGCGCCATGAGGTGGCGCGCGTTGTCGATGCGCCAGCGGATGCGGCCTTCGGAGCGGGTGTTGGCACGGGCAGCGCCGATTGCCGCCGGCGAACGGTCGACCCCGAGGTAGCGTGCGGCCGGCGCGATCGCCTCGGCCTCGAGTACCAGAGTTCCGGCACCGCAGAACGGGTCCAGGACCCGATGGCCGGGCTCGATCTCGGCCAACCGCGCCATCGCAGCCGCGACCGGCGGATGCAGACTGCCGACGACCGTCCGTCGACGCCACTCCCGCCGATGCAGCGGTACGTCGTACGGCCGCATGCCGACCCACATCGTCGTACCGTCGAGCACCACTCGCCAATCCACCCGGTGTTCTGGCGGCCGGCTCCCGTCACGGCGGGAGTGGTACGCGCAACCGGTCAACCCGGCCAGTACATCGCCGACGAGGTCCTCGATGTCGAAGCGGTTGTAGTTCCGTCGACCGCGGAACGAGGCGCTCACCGCGAAGTCGCCGACAACGGGCCGGAGCTCTCCACGAACCACAGCCACGGCGTCCACCAGCGCGGACCGTGTCCGGCCCGGGTCGGGGACAACGGCCTGGAGGACGAAGAGATCGTCGGCCAGGCGGGGCGGGTCGGTGACGATCGTCGCGGACGTCGGTTCGACGACGAGTTGCCGTTGGGACACGTCGATCACGCGATGGCGCGCCGCACCGAGTTCGGCGGCGGCGAGGCGCTCCAGGCCGGTGACGGTACGCACCAGCACCATCGGTCGTCCACCGACAGCAAGCGCCCGCGTGATCGACTCTGCCGCGTCGAGACGCGCAGAGGGCATGACAAGTTCTCCCGGTCAGCGGTCGGGAGCAGCCGATCGGTCCACTCCCGCATCGCAGGCCTCGGGCAAAGCCTCGCACCGGCCGGCGGAAGCTAGCCCAGTCGGAAGAACATGCACATGCCGCAGATCATGACAGACCCCTCACCCGCTGCCCACCCAATTTCCGGGAGGCGCCGGTCAGTGGTAGGTCTGGCTGCTGGGTGGGGCTGATTCCATCCAGGCGAGGACCCCGGTGAGGGCTTCCTCGGTCATCGCGAAGTGGACGGTGCGGTCGCGGAGGTCGGCGTCGACGATGACGTGGCCGGCGTACGTGACGAGGGGCTCGTTGCCCATCGGGCGGCGGCTGGTGATGCTTTCGAGCTGGCGGCGGTTGACCACGAGTTTGGGCCACCAGGCGAGGCTGAAGACGCGAAACCACTGCAGGTCGTCGCCGACGTACCGGGCCAGGCCGAGGGCCCAGCCGCGGCCGTGGTCCTTCTGGGCCAACTGCAGGCTGCAGTCGAACGTGCCGCCGTCCCTGGACAACCAGCGACGACGGCACGCGAAAGCGATGACCAGCAGTACGGCGGCAAGCAGACAGACCCCGACGACATCGAGGACTATCCGCATACCTTGTGACCCCATTTCCGGTGCCCGTGTTCCACGTAATGGTCCGGCACCGCCGGAGAAACGTACTTGTCAGTGACGATATTCGATTATGGCAGGTGGGGTCAGGTCGCCTTCTCGGCGGCCCTCACCCGGGCTTCGGCGAGCCGGAGCTCCTCCTCGCCGGCGTCGGTGTCGATCCCGGTCGCCTGCGCGCGCTCGAGCTCGCGCCGGGCCTCCTCGAGGTCGATGTCGTGACCCATCTCGGCGTTCTCGGCCAGGATCGAGACCCGGTCGTTCGCCACCGAGATGAAGCCGTCCGGCGCGGCCGCGACGAAGAACTCGTCGTCGACGGTCCGCACCTGGACGGTGCCACCCTGCAACAGGCCCAGCAGCGGCGCGTGGCCGGGCAGGATACCGACGTCGCCGTCCGTGGTCCGGGCGATGACGATCTTGGCCTGGCCCTGCCACACGGTCCGCTCGGCCGCGACCAGCGCGACCTCGAGGTGCTTGGCAGATTCGTCGGCCATCTCAGTTTTCCTTCTGCAGCTCGGCCCACCTGCGCTCGACGTCCTCGAGCGAACCGACGTTGAAGAACGCCTGCTCGGCGATGTGGTCGCACTCGCCCTCGGTGATCTTCTTGAAGGACTCGATGGTGTCCTTCAGCGGCACGGTCGAGCCCGCGATGTTGGTGAACTTCTCCGCCATGTAGGTGTTCTGGGAGAGGAACTGCTCGATCCGGCGCGCGCGGGCGACGGTGATCTTGTCCTCCTCGGAGAGCTCGTCGACACCCAGGATGGCGATGATGTCCTGCAGTTCCTTGTTCTTCTGCAGGATCTGCTTCACCCGGACGGCCACGTCGTAGTGCTCCTGGCCGATGTACTGCGGGTCGAGGATCCGCGACGTGGAGGTCAGCGGGTCGACGGCCGGGTACAGACCACGCGACGCGATGTCGCGGGAGAGCTCGGTGGTCGCGTCGAGGTGGGCGAAGGTGGTCGCCGGCGCCGGGTCGGTGTAGTCGTCCGCGGGCACGTAGATCGCCTGCATCGAGGTGATCGAGTGACCCCGGGTCGAGGTGATCCGCTCCTGCAGCACACCCATCTCGTCGGCCAGGTTCGGCTGGTAACCGACCGCGCTCGGCATCCGGCCGAGCAGGGTGGAGACCTCGGAACCGGCCTGGGTGAACCGGAAGATGTTGTCGATGAACAGCAGCACGTCCTGCTGCTTCACGTCGCGGAAGTACTCCGCCATCGTCAGCGCCGACAGCGCGACCCGCAGGCGCGTGCCCGGCGGCTCGTCCATCTGGCCGAACACCAGCGCGGTGTCCTTGAAGACGCCGGCCTCTTCCATCTCGTTGATGAGGTCGTTGCCCTCACGGGTCCGCTCGCCCACGCCGGCGAACACCGACGTACCACCGAAGTTGTGGGCGATCCGGTAGATCATCTCCTGGATCATGACGGTCTTGCCGACACCCGCACCGCCGAACAGGCCGATCTTGCCGCCCTGCACGTACGGCGTCAGCAGGTCGAGCACCTTGATGCCGGTCTCCAGCATCTCGGTCTTCGACTCGAGCTGGTCGAAGGACGGCGCCTTGCGGTGGATCGGCCAGCGCTCGGTGATCTCGAACTCGGACTCGTCCTGGTTCAGGCACTTGCCGGTGACGTTCCAGACCCGGCCCTTGGTGACGTCGCCGACGGGCACGGAGATCGCCGCGCCGGTGTCGCGCACCTCGGCGCCGCGGACCAGGCCGTCGGTCGGCTTCATCGAGATCGCCCGGACGATGTTGTCACCGACGTGCAGGGCCACCTCGAGGGTGATGGTCTGGGTGTCGTCGCCGATGGTCAGGTCGACCTCGAGCGCGTTGTAGATGTCGGGCATCGCGTCCACTGGGAACTCGACGTCGACGACCGGGCCGATCACCCGGGCGACGCGACCGACGCTTGCGGCGCCAGCCTCGTTGTTCTTCTCGGTAACCGTGGCAGTCATCTCTCTCACTCGCTCCCGGCGGTCGCGTCGGCCAGCGCGCTCGCGCCACCGACGATCTCGCTGATTTCCTGGGTAATTTGCGCCTGACGCGCCTGGTTGAACTCCCGCGTCAGCGACTCGATCAGGTCCTGCGCGTTGTCCGTCGCCGACTTCATCGCCCGCTGCCGGCTGGCCAGCTCGGAGGCGGCCGCCTGCAACATGCAGTAGTGGATCCGGCTGGCGACGTACTTCGGCAGCAGAGCGTCCAGCACGTCCTCGGCGGACGGCTCGAACTCGTACAGCGGCAGGACGTCGTCGGCCTCCGGCGGCTCCTCGCCCTCGACGACCTCCAGCGGCAGCAGCCGGATCACGTCCGGGCGCTGGGTCAGCATCGACACGAACCGGGTGAAGACGATGTGGATCTCGTCCACGCCGCCCTCCTCGGTCGGGGTCAGGAAGGCCTCGATCAACGCGTCGGCGACCTCCCGGGCCCGGGCGAAGCTCGGGGCGTCGGACTCGCCGGCCCACGACTGTGCGAGCTCACGCTGCCGGAAGGTGTAGTACCCGATGCCCTTGCGGCCGGTGATGTACGGGACGACCTCCTTGCCGTCCTCGCGCAGCAGCGAGTTCAGCCGCTCGCCCTCACGGATCACGTTGGACGAGTAGGCGCCGGCTTGGCCGCGGTCGGAGGTGATCAGCAGCACCGCCGCCCGCTTCGGGTTCGGCTTCTCGGTGGTCAGCGGGTGGTCGACGTTCGAGAACGTCGCCACCGCCGACACGGCACGGGTGAGCTCACGCGCGTACGGACCGGCCGCCTGGGCGCGTTGCTGCGCCTTGACGATCCGGGACGCCGCGATGAGCTCCATCGCGCGGGTGAGCTTCTTGATCGTCGAGACCGAGGCCCGGCGCTCGCGAAGCTCCCGCAGACTGGCTGGCACGGTCGATCAGCCCCGCTTCTGCCGGACGATCTGCTCCTGCTCGACGTCCTCTTCGTCCATCGCCTCGGCCGGAGCCTCGTTGGCGGTCAGCAGCTGGCCGTCGGAGGTCTGGAAGGTCGGCTTGAACGCGTCCAGCGCCTCGGTCACGGCCGCGGCCGCGTCGTCGTCGAACTGGCCGGACTCGCGGACGGAGTCGAGCACCTTGCTCTCCCGCCGCAGGTAGTCGAGGAAGTCACGCTCGAAGCGGAGTACGTCGTTCACCGGGACGTCGTCGAACTTGCCGTTCGTACCGGCCCAGATGGAGACGGTCTGCTCCTCCACCGGGTACGGCGAGTACTGCGGCTGACGCAGCAGCTCCACCAGCCGCTGACCGCGGTCCAGCTGACGGCGCGAGGTGGCGTCCAGGTCGGAGGCGAACATCGCGAACGCCTCCATCGCGCGGAACTGGGCCAGGTCCAGCTTCAGCGACCCGGAGACCTTCTTCATGCCCTTGACCTGCGCGGCACCGCCGACCCGGGACACCGAGATACCGACGTCGATGGCGGGCCGGATGTTGGCGTTGAACAGGTCGGACTGCAGGAAGATCTGGCCGTCGGTGATCGAGATGACGTTGGTCGGGATGAACGCCGACACGTCGTTCGCCTTGGTCTCGATCATCGGCAGACCGGTCATCGACCCGCCGCCGAGCTCGTCGGACAGCTTCGCGCAGCGCTCCAGCAGGCGGCTGTGCAGGTAGAAGACGTCACCCGGGTACGCCTCGCGGCCCGGCGGGCGGCGCAGCAGCAGCGACATCGCGCGGTATGCCTCGGCCTGCTTGCTCAGGTCGTCGAAGACGATCAGCACGTGCTTGCCCTGGTACATCCAGTGCTGGCCGATGGCCGAGCCGGTGTACGGCGCGACGTACTTGAAGCCGGCCGGGTCGGATGCCGGGGAGGCGACGATGGTGGTGTACTCCATCGCGCCGGCCTCTTCCAGCGCGCCGCGGACGGCGGCGATGGTCGAGCCCTTCTGGCCGATGGCGACGTAGATGCAGCGGACCTGCTTCGTCGGGTCGCCGGACTCCCAGTTGGCCTTCTGGTTGATGATCGTGTCGATCGCGATCGCGGTCTTGCCGGTCTTGCGGTCGCCGATGATCAGCTGGCGCTGGCCGCGGCCGATCGGGATCATGCCGTCGATCGCCTTGATGCCGGTCTGCAGCGGCTCGCGGACCTCCTGGCGGTCCATCACGCCGGCCGCCTGCAGCTCGAGCGCGCGGTTGCCCTCGAGGTCCTTGATCTCGCCGAGGCCGTCGATCGGCTTGCCCATCGGGTCGATGACGCGGCCGAGGTAGCCCTCGCCGACCGGCACCGACAGGACCTGCCCGGTCCGGCGGACCTGCTGGCCCTCCTCGATCCCGTCGAACTCACCGAGGACGACGACACCGATGTCGCGGACGTCGAGGTTCAGCGCGATACCGCGGGTGCCGTCCTCGAACTCGAGCAGCTCGTTCGTCATCGCCGAGGGCAGACCCTCGACGTGCGCGATGCCGTCACCGGCGTCGACGACCGTGCCGACCTCTTCCCGGCTGGTTTCGGCCGGTTGGTACTCGTTGACGAACTGATCCAGGGCGTCCCGGATCTCCTCCGGCCTGATCGTGAGCTCAGCCATTGTGTTTCCTGCTTCCTTGACCTTGCTGGCCTGTTGTGGCCCTAAAGGCTTTGCTGAAAGTTTTCGAGGCCCTTAGCACCATGTTCATGTCGTTAAGAGCCGTCAGCCCGCGATGCGCCGTTGCGCCTCGTCGAGCCTGGCCGCGATGGTTCCGTCGATGACTTCGTCGCCGATGTCCACCCGGACGCCGCCGACGACGTTCGGGTCGACGATGACGTTCAGCTGGATCTCCCGGCCGTACTGCCGGGCGAGGGCGTCGGCCAGCCGCGTGCGCTCGGCCTCGGACAGGTCGGTGGCGACCCGCACGGTGGCGATGCTGGCGCTGCGCCGGGCGGCGGCGGCCACCTGGAACGCGCGCAGCGACGCGGCGAAGCCACGGCCCCGGCCGTCGACCGCGCGCTCGGCCAGCCGCACGGTGGTGGCGTCGGCCTTGTTCTGCAGCAGACCGCGGATCAGCTCCTGCCGGGGCGCCAGCGGGATGTTGCGGTCACTCAGCTTGTCGCTCAGCGCCCGCTCCACCGCGACCACCCGCTCCAGCCGGAACAGCTCGTCCTCGACCTCGTCCAGCTTGCGCCGGTTGTCCGCCGCGGCCATCTCGGCCTCGACGCTGAGCTGGTCCAGCGCGTTGCCGAGGTCCCGGCCGCTGACCCAGCGGCCGGACACGGCGGCGTTCAGGATCTCCTGCGCCTGGGCGGAGATCTTGCCGCCGAACAGCTGCTGCACGAGACCGGTCTTGGCCTCGGCCGGCCGGGCCGGGTCGGTCAGCGCCCGCCGGAGCGAGCCGTTGCCGTCCAGCACCTTGGCGACCGAGAACAGCTCGGTCCCCAGCTCGTCGGATGCGGTGACACCCGCCAGGGCCTCCTCGGCCCGGGCGAGTGACTCCTGCGACGCGCCGCGCATCAGCCGTCCGTTCCGACGGCCTGACGCGCGGAGTCCGACGCCTCGAGCTCGGACAGGAACCGCTCGACGGTGCGGCGCTGGCGCGCCTCGTCCTCGAGCGACTCGCCGACGATCCGGCCGGCCAGGGTGGTGGCCATGTGGCCGACCTCGGTGCGCAGCGAGGCGACCGCCTGGGACCGCTCGGCGTCGATCTGCGTCCGGGCGTGCGTCACGATGCGCTCGGCCTCGGCGTTCGCCTGCTCACGCATCTCCGCGATGATCTGCGCACCCTGCTCGCGCGCGTCCTCACGGATCTTCGCAGCCTCCTGGCGGGCTTCCGCCAGCTGCGCGTTGTACTTCTCCAGTGCCGCCTTCGCCTCGGCCTGGGCCTGCTTGGCCTCGTTCATCCCGCCTTCGATGGCCGCGGTCCGATCGGCGTACGCCTTCTCGAACTTCGGGACGACGACCTTGGCGAATGCGATGGCCAGCAGGACCAGGAAGACGAAGCCGAAGATGATCTCGGCGGTGTGCGGCAGGAGAGGGTTGACTTCCTCACCCTCCGCGGCCAGCGGGAGCACTTTCGTCAACATGTCTGTGTCCTGTCAGTCAGAGGAATGGCTCAGGAGGCGCGGAAGACGAAGGCCAGGGCGATACCGATGATCGCCAGAACCTCGGTGACGCCGAAGCCGATCCAGGCAATCGACTGCAGCTTGCTCTGGGCCTCGGGCTGACGCGCGGTGCCGTTGATCACGGCGGCGAAGATCAGACCCACGCCGACGCCCGGGCCGATCGCGGCGAGGCCGTAACCCAGGACGGCGATGTTGCCGGCAATCTCGAGAGCGAACATTGCTGGTTGTTCCTTTCGGTACGGATAGGGGCTATCCGGGTTTTCCGTTACTACGGTCTAGGGGGTACTGCGGTACTGCGGATCAGTGGTCCTCGGCGATCGCGCTGCCGATGTACTGCGCGGTCAGCACGACGAAGATGTAGGCCTGGATGCACTGGACGAACAGCTCCAGCCCGGCGATCGCGAAGCCCATCAGGAAGGTCAGGATGCCGACGCCGACGAGCCCGATGCTGCCGGACTCGAAGACCAGGTACTCACCGCCGAGCACGAACACCAGCAGCAGGATGTGGCCGGCGAACATGTTCGCGAACAACCGCAGGCTCAGCGAGATCGGCCGGACCAGGATGTTCGAGATGAACTCGATCGGGATCATCAGCGGCATCAGCCAGGCCGGGACACCGGCGGGCATGGTCTGGTGCTTGAAGTAGCCCCAGGCGCCGTGCTTCCTGATCCCGACGGCGTTGTAGATGACCCAGCTCATGATCGCGGCGACGTACGCCCAGCCGATGTGGCTGAAGGTCGGGAACTGCAGCAGCGGAACCGACGCGGCGACGTTGTTCAGCAGGATGAAGAAGAACAGGCCGCACAGGTACGGCACGTACTTCATGTACTCCTGGCTGCCGATGGCGTCCCGGGCGATCGAGTTGCGGACGAAGTTGTAGCCGAGCTCACCGGCGAACTGCAGCTTGCTGGGCACGACCTCGGCCTTGCGGGAGGCACCCCAGAAGAACCACATGATCACCACGACGGTCAGCGCGGCCACCAGCACGGGCTTGGTGAACCAGTCGACCCCGTCGATGATCGGCGGAAGTTCGAAGCTTTCGGGACCGGGCGGGTGGAACTCGGTCGGAACGCCGGCAGTCACCGGGTCTCCTCTCGCGTCGTGCTCAAGTCGGACGCCTTGTGGCAAAGGGCAGGGCGGCTCGGGGCATGGCGGTCATCAACGTCAGACCCGGCAGGGATCAGGACCGCGACCCGTACCGGAAGTGCAGCAACAGAACGGTGAGCCCGGCACCGAGGACGATGCCCACCGGAAGTAAGAACTGGGTGCCGAGCAGGCGATCCAACCCGAAGCCGATGCCGCCGTACACCACGACACCGCCGATCAAGTAGGACAGGACCCGCCAGCCGTCGCCCGAATTCGGGGGTGATGGCTTCGGATCCGTGTGCTCGCTCATTGGCACCCGAAAGGTACCAGTACCGAACAGAGGCGGTCACATCGGCACCCGTAACCTCCACCACAGCAGGGAGATCGCTACCGACGGTGCTCATGCCGTCACCTCCCCGTCCAGGTCGTAGATCGGGACGCGCAGCCGGGACCAGGCCCAGATCTCGCCGGCCATCCAGCCCATCACGACCACCAGCGCGCTGATCCCGAGCACGGTCAGGTTCACGTGCTCGGCCAGGCCGTCGGAGCTCAGCGCGAGCGCGAGCAGGCCTCCGAAGATCGCGATCCGGCCGGTGTACGACGCCATCGCGACCGCGAGCTGCATCGTCGGGGTCGTGCGGCGGGACAGGTGCAGCGCGAGCAGCCCTGCACCGGAGAAGATGACCACCATCAGCAGACCCAGCAACGCGCCCCACAGACCGGCCAGCCCGGCGGCGACGGTGGACACCGCCGCGGCGTTCACGCCGACCACGAGGGCGGCGACCAGCGCGCCACGCAGCATCGCCAGCGCCGGGTGCCTGGTTGCCTGGCCGGCGACTTTCGGGCTCTGGGCCGAGGAAGCCATCTGGTGGTTCCGTCCTGCTGGCGACCGGGTCTCACGGCCCGGTCGTCGGGTGGGCGGGGTCAGGGGTGTCACTGTTCTTCGCTGGTGCTTGTGAAAACTAGCACAAAGTCTGCACGGTCAGCAAAACGAGGGTCCCTGCCGCTGTACAGGCACACCCTATCGGTAGGCCACACGACCGAGTGGTCTGGTCCCTTCCCTGTCAAGGGGTGACCCTTGACGAGGTCACGGGCTAGACCTTGGCGAGCGGTTTCCGGGATCGGCGCGGGAGGCCGGTGGTGAGGAGGACGGCGGTGACCGCGACCGCCAGGACGATCAGGGCGGTCCACCAGAACAGGACCAGGCCGAGGACCACGACGCCGTACGCGATCAGGGCGGTCCACAGGTACATCAGCAGGACGGCGCGGCGGTGCGAGTGGCCGCGTTGCATCAGGCGGTGGTGCAGGTGCAACTTGTCCGCGGCGAAGGGCGACCGGCCGGCCTTGGTACGGCGGATGTAGGCGAGCGTCAGGTCCAGCGCGGGGATCGCGAGCACCGCGATCGGGAGGATCAGCGGGAGCAGGGCGGGCAGCAGGCTGGAGCCGCCGGGCTCGTACGGGACCGCGTTCGGGTCCATCTGGCCGGTCAGGCTGATCGTCGACGCGGCCAGCATCAGGCCGATCAGCAGGGCACCGGAGTCACCCATGAAAACCCTGGCCGGGAAGAAGTTGTGCGGCAGGAAGCCGAGGCACGCACCGGCCAGGGCGACCGTGATCAGGGTCGAGGTGGTCGCCCGGTCGAGGTTCTGCTCGACGTTCAGCAGGTAGGAGTAGGTGAAGAACGCGGTCGCGCCGATCGCGGTCACGCCGGCGGCCAGGCCGTCCAGGCCGTCGACGAAGTTCACCGCGTTGCAGGAGACCAGCAGGATGCCGGCGGTCAGCACCGCGAGCTGCGCGGGCGGTGGCGAGACCACCCCGCCGGGCAGCGGGAGCCAGTACAGCTGGATGCCCTGGACAACCATCACGCCGACCGCGAGCACCTCGCCGGCCAGCTTGGTGATCGCGTCCAGCTCGTACAGGTCGTCGACCACGCCGACGGCGCAGATGACCACGCCGCCGATCAGGATCGCCCGGGCGTCGTGGGCGACCTGCAGGCTGTCACCGAGGAACGGCAGGCTGGAGGCGACCGCGAAGGCGGCGATCAGGCCGCCGAGGATGGACAGGCCGCCGAAGTACGGGATCGGGACCTTGTGCACGTCCCGGGACCGGACCTTCGCGACCGCGCCGTACCGCAGCGCGATCTGCCGGGCCACGCCGGTCAGCAGAAAGGTCGTGGCCATGGCCACGAACAGGACCAGCAGGTACTCGCGCACTAGGTCATGTCTCCTGACTCCAGGCCGTAGCGAGCAGGTGCTCGGCGCGGTAGCTCGGCGTGCGGGGGCGAAGGGTTAGATGCGGAGCATCTTGCCCTTTGCACTCGTGCGGCGAGATGCCGTGCCGAGTGCCGCGCAGTAGGCATGGAGTCAGGAGTCATGGCCTTGGTCCGCAGGCCTCACATCAGATTCGGTCTTCTTCTCGTCGTCCTGTTCCTTGGACGCCGCGACTGGCTCATCAGTTGGCTTCTCGTCCTCGGCCGGCTTGCCCTCGGCCGGGCTGTCGTCGGCGGGCTTCTCGTCCTCGGCCGGCTTCTCGACGGCGGGCTTCTCGTCGTCGGCGGGCTCGTTCTCGGCCGGCTTCTCGTCCTCCGCCGGCTTCTCGTCCTCGGCCGGCTTGTCGTTCTCGGCGGGCTTGTCGTTGTCGGCGGTGAGGTCGGGGACGACGGCGCGGAGCTGGGCGAGGGTGAGGGCGCCGAGGCGGACGACGTGGGGGGTGTCACCGGTGATGTCGACGATGGTGGACGGCTGCCCGCCGGTCACGGTGCCGCCGTCGAGGTAGACCGCGACCGAGTCCTGCAGTTGCTCCTCGGCGTCGTACACGTCCAGCGCGGCCGGCTGACCGCTGAGGTTGGCCGAGCTGACCGCGAGCGGGCCGGTCCGCGACAGCAGCTCGCGGGTGTTCTCGTGGTCCGGCACGCGCAGCGCGACCGTCCCCTGGGTCTCCCCCAGGTCCCACATCAGCGAGGTCTGCGCGTGGCAGATCACCGTCAGCGGCCCCGGCCAGAACTCCTCGCACAGCTTCCGGCCGCTGTCCGGTACGTCGGTGGCGAGCGCGTCCAGCGACTCGACCACCGAGATCAGCACCGGCGGCGGCATGTCCCGGCCGCGGCCCTTGGCGTCCAGCAGCCGCTGGACCGCGTCGGCCTTGAAGGCGTCCGCGGCGATCCCGTACACCGTGTCGGTCGGAAGGACGACCAGGTCGCCGGCCTCGATGGCGTCCACGGCCGCTCGGTAGGCCGGTGCCAGCTCGTCGCCGGTGAAGTCGAAGCGCTCACTCACGCACCGAATCGTGCCACCCGCGCGGTCACCCGCTCCACTCGGGCTCCGGAACGTCCGACCTGACAAATGATTGTCAGCTTTCGGCCGGCCCGCGCCCTGACGTCCTTAGGATCCCGGACATGACCGTCTCGCGTGAGTTTCTCGCCGGCCTGCCGAAGGCCGAGCTGCATGTCCACCACGTCGGGTCCGCGTCGCCGCGGATCGTCGCCGAGCTGGCCGCCCGGCACCCGGAGTCGCCGGTACCGCCGGACGCGGCCGCGCTGGCGGAGTACTTCAAGTTCGACGACTTCGCGAAGTTCATCGAGATCTACCTGACCGTCGTCGACCTGATCAAGACGCCGGAGGACGTCCGGCTGCTGACCTACGAGGTCGCCCGCGAGATGGCCGGGCAGAACCTGCGGTACGCCGAGCTGACGGTGACGCCGTACACGACGGTGACCCGCGGGATCGCGGCCGAGGCGTTCTGCGAGGCGATCGAGGACGCGCGGGTGGCGGCCGAGAAGGAGCTCGGGATCACGCTGCGCTGGATCTTCGACATCGCCGGTGAGGCCGGGCTGCCGGCCGCCGAGGAGACGCTGCGGATCGCGACGAAGCTCCGGCCGGAGGGCCTGGTCGGGTTCGGGCTCGGCGGCCCCGAGATCGGCGTACCCCGGCCGCAGTTCCAGCCGCACTTCGAGGCCGCGATCGCCGCCGGCCTGCACAGCGTGCCGCACGCGGGCGAGACCACCGGCCCGGAGACGATCTGGGACGCGGTCCGGCTGCTCAAGGCCGAGCGGATCGGCCACGGTACGTCGGCCGTGCAGGACCCGGCGCTGGTCGACTACCTCGGCGAGCACCGGATCCCGCTCGAGGTCAGCCCGACGTCCAACATCGCCACCCGGGCGGTCGCGTCGTACGACGTCCACCCGCTGCGCGCGATGGTCGAGGCCGGCCTGGTCGTCACCATCAACTCTGACGACCCGCCGATGTTCGGCACCGATCTCACCAACGAGTACGCCGTCGCCGCCCAACTGCTCGAGCTGGACGAAGCCGGTGTGGCCGACCTGGCCAGGACGGCGGTCAAGGTGTCGTTCGCCGAAGACTCGGTGAAGAACGCGGTGCTCGCGGAGATCGACGAGTACGTCGCGCAGGTCTGACTCGGGATTCCCGGGCCGGCGTGATTCCCTTGGTGGCGTGCGGACTGTTTCAGGAGTAGTGGCGGTGGCCGGGCTGTTGCTGGGCGTCGGGGCCTGCAGCGACGTGCCGGGGGAAGCGGCACCACCGGCGACGACTCCCCCACCGGCCTCGAGTCCCAAGCGGTCCACGCCGACCATGCCATCCACGTCGTCCACTCCGCCCTCGCCGCCGGCTCCGGCCGAGGGTGAGCTGCCGCGCGGCGGGCGCACGATCTTCCCGAAGTACCAGCTGGTCGCGTACGTCGGCCTGCCCGGATCGCCCGCGCTCGGTCCGCTCGACAAGGACCTGGACGTCAAGGCGGCCCAGCTCGAGAAGCTGTCCCGGGCGTACGCCGCCGGCCGGACACCGCAGCCGGTGATGGAGCTGATCACCGTGGTCGCGAAGGCCTCGCCCGGCCAGGACGGGATGTACCGCGGCCGGATCCCGGACGAGAAGATCGAGGAGTACCTCGCGGTCGCGCGGAAGCACAAAATGCTGCTGCTGCTCGACGTCCAGCCGGGCCGGGCGAAGATCCTGCCCGAGGTGAGGCGGCTCGAACGCTGGCTGAAGGAGCCGGACGTCGGGCTGGCGTTCGATCCGGAGTGGGCAGTCGGGCCGAGCCAGGTGCCGGGGCGGGTCTTCGGGCGGACGACGGGCGCCGAGCTCGACAGCATCGCGGCGTACCTGTCGGGTCTGGTGCAGACGCACAAGCTGCCGGAGAAGGTGTTCGTCTTCCACCAATTGTCGGCGCGGATCGTCACCGGTGAGTTGGCGCTGAAGAAGCATCCAGGTGTGGTGACGATCAAGTCCGTCGACGGGATCGGCGCCCGGGCGGACAAGCTGGCGACCTGGGGCAAGCTCACGCAGCGGCTGCCCGCCGGGGTCCACGCCGGCTTCAAACTCTTCTACACCGAGGACAGGCGACACGGGGCGCTGATGACCCCGGCCCAGGTACTCGCGCTGCGACCGAGGCCCGAGCTCGTCGTGTACGAGTGAAGTCAGCCGGGCCAGGACGTGGTGATCAGGGCCGCGGTGAGTGGGAAGTCGCGCAGTAGCTTGGTCACCTCCGCACGGAGATCGTCGGTCAGCGCGACCGGGGCGCCGCGATGCTCAAGCAGCGCGGCGATCCACCAGACCGTCTGCGGGATCGAGCGGGGGTCGCCGGTGAGCAGCGCGGCCCAGATCGCATGCAGCAGCTGGGACACCGCGTCCGCGGCGAGCTCCGGGTCGAGCGCGTTCCGATCACCGGGCCAGTGGGCCGTCAGCTCCACCACCAGCTCGGTGTGCGCGAGCTCCAGCGCGGCCTGTTCGGCAACTGATGCCTCTGGCAACGGTTCGGCCGCGGGCACGACAGCCGGCAGCGTGCGCATCGCCTCGATCGCGCCGGCCGCGTCCGGCGCCCAGGCGGTCGCACCCAGACCGCGGGCCCGCAGGTCGTCCGGACCGAACGCCGGACCGCCGACCAGGATCGGGATCCCGGCCGCCGTGGACGCCTCGACGAACCGCCGGGTGGTCGGCAGCGAGCCGAGCATCGAACAGCTCACCGCGAGCGCGTCCGGGCCGAGGTCCTGCAGGTACTGACTGAGCCGCAAGGCCGGTGTGGAGGCACCGAGCAGCGTGGTGTCCCAGCCGTCGGAGCGCAGGGCGCAGTCGATCATCATCGCGGGCAGCGCGTGCCACTCGCGTTCGGCGCAGGCGACGATCACCCGGCCGCGGGTGATCGGCCGCTGCCGGACCTGACGCGCGATCGCCTCGGTGGCCGCGGTCGCCACCGCGGTCGCCGCGTGTTCCTCGGCGACCGACCACTCGGCCCGCTGCCACTTCTCCCCCACGGTGCGCTGGGCCGTGCCGATGACCTCGGTCAGCAGAGCAACCGGGTCGATCCCTGTGGCCAGTGCGTCGTCGACCACGGCGAGCGCCGCCGTCGTGTCCAGGGACGACACCGCCCGTTCGAAACCGGCGAGGGCGTCGACGACGGTCACGTGTTCACTCCGGTGCAGCCGAGGGCCAGTACGGCGATGTCGTCGTGCGCTCGCCCGTCCAGGTACTCGACCACGTCCTGCTCGATCGCCGCACACAGTACGTCGGCCGCGGCCCCGGCGTACTGGCGGAGCAGACCGACCAGGCGGGCGTGGCCGTAGAAGCCGTCGTCGCCGCGGGCCTCCTCGACGCCGTCGGTGTACATCACCAGCCGGTCGCCGGCCTCAAGCCGGACGGTCACGGTCTCGTAGTCCGCGACCGGGACGACGCCGAGCACCGTGCCCTCGGCCGCCACCTCGCCGACGCTGCCGTCGGCGCGGACCAGGATCGGGGCGGAGTGGCCGGCGACCGCGACGCCGACCGAGAGGGTGCCGTCCGCGTCCGGCCGGACGCGCAGGCAGACCAGGGTGATGAACCGGTGGGAGATGTCCTCGACGAAGACCGCGTTCAGTGCCGACAGCAGTGCGGCCGGGTCACGTTCGAAGTGTGCCGCGGTCCGCAGACTCTGGCGGGCCCGTCCGGTGAGCACTGCCGCGTCGACGCCCTTGCCGCAGACGTCCCCGAGCACCACCAGCCAGTCGTCGTCCGCGCCGAACACGTCGTAGAAGTCGCCACCGACGTCCAGTTGCTCCATCGCCGGCCGGTACCGCGCACCGAGATCGACGCCCGGGACCACCGGGAGGTCGGGCGGGAGCAGGCTCGCCTGCAGGGCGGAGGCGATCCGGGCGCGCTGCTCGTACATCCGGGCCGAGTCCAGCGCGAGTGCCGCCCGGGCCGCGACCTGCTCGGCCACGGCGATGTCGTCCGGTCCGAATCCCCGGCCCTGGCCGCGGACGGCGATCAGCGCGCCGAACGTCGTACCCCTCGCGGTCAGGCCGATGCCGAGTACGTCGGCCGGGCGCAGCGCGACCGCCTGGTCGCGGAGGCCCTGGTGCGGGACCAGGCTGCCCAGCCCGTCCTCGACGCCGTCCAGCGCGACGTGCAGCACCTCGGTCAGGCCGGTCGCGAGCACCCGGTCCAGCGCCAGCCCGGCCACGGCCCGACGGGAGACCTTGATCATCGAGGCGACGTCGTTCCCGCCGAAGAGTTGCAGGCCGCCGGTCCGCGGGTTGCTCAGGACAACGACTACCCAGTCGGCCAGCTCCGGGCACAGGCTGTCGAGCAGTTGCAGGACCGAGCGCCGTGGATTCAACGAGCCCGCCATCGCCTGACCGACCTCCTCCACCAACTCCCGCCGTACCGGCGCGAATCCGTCGGCTGCGGACGCGGACGGGTGGGCCTCGGGGTCCTGAACCTGGTCAGGGCCGGTCATGGGGCTCCGTACCGAACCCCGGGACGACGGTCTCGACGGGAGCCGCGTCCACCTCCAGCGGTGCCGCGAGACCGGCGACGGCCTCGTCCAGCGTCTCGTGCACGGTGAACACCTTGTGCAACTTGGTGATCCGGAAGATCTTCCGCACCCGCGCGCCCGGCGCCGCGATCACCAGCGCACCGCCCTGCGCCGCGGACTCCTTGTGCGCGCCGACCAGGACGCCGAGCCCGCTGGAGTCCATGAAGTCCACCCCACCGAGGTCGAGGAGCAGCGGGCGCGGACCGACCAGGCGCTTGAGCTCCGCGGTGAGGACCGGAGCGCTCTCCAGGTCGAGGTCGCCGTCCACGCGGACGACGACGTGGTCACCGGCGTCGGTGGTGTGGACGGACAGTTCGTCGTCGGACATGACGGCGAGTCTCCTGTCAGGGGCCGGGCCGATGCGCCGGCTACTTGGCAGAACCGATCGACCGCCGTCATGCCTATCACCGCAGCAGGTGCCGATCAACTACCGGCCGCCGTCGCGACCCGGTCGAGTACCGACTGCGACGAACCCTTGACCGAACGCGATGTTTCAGCCGTTTGTCCGGGGGTTAGTTATCTAGGCGGGCACAGACACGTCGCCCGAGGAACACCCGAGGAAAGCAGCATTCGTGGTCACCACCGCCGAACCGTACGCCGTCGAAGTCACCGAGCAGGTCAGTGCACCGCTCACCGCCACCGCACCGCTCAACTCCGCCGCACCGCTCGCCGTCAGGCCGTGGTACGCCGCCGCCGACCGGGTCCGCGCCCGCTGGCTCCGCCTCGGCACCCGCGCCGAGCTCGCGACCGGCGCCGTACTGCTGGTCCTGGCGGCAGTCGTCTTCACGCTGAACGCCGTGCTCTAGCGCACTGTCAGATCCTTCGGCCGGTCGCGAACCTGTTGCGGCCGGCCAGATCTTTGTGGTCCCGGACCTCGGCGAACAGCCCGGTGGCCGCGAACACCCCAGGCGCGGACTCCCCCTGCACGTCCGCGTGCTCGCACGCGAACCAGCCGCCCGGCTTCAGCAGGCGCCCCGCGGTCGCGGCGACGACCTTGATCTCGTCGAGCCCGTCGTCACCGGACCACAACGCCAGCGCCGGATCGTGGTCGCGCACCTCGGCGGTGACCGATTCCCACGCCGTCAGCGGGATGTACGGCGGATTGGAGATGATCGCGTCCACCCGTCCGTCGAGCTCGGGCAGGCACCCGTCGATATCCCCCTCGTGCAGTACGGCGCCCGTCCCGGCGAGATTGCGACGGGCCCAGACACACGCCTCCGGCGACAACTCGACGGCGTGGACGACGCTGTCCGGGCGCTCGGTCGCGACCGCACCGGCGATCGCTCCGGAGCCGGTGCACAGATCGACCACCAGCGGGGACTCGACGCCGGCCAGCTTCTCCAGCATCCAGCTGACCATCACCTCAGTCTCCGGGCGCGGCACGAACACGCCGGGTCCGACGGCGAGCTCCCGGTAGCGGAAGGCCGCCGTACCGGTCAGGTGCTGGAGCGGCTCGCGGGCCGCGCGGCGCTGGATCAACTCGTCGTAGCGGCGGAGTTGCTCCGGGGTCGGTGTGCCGAGGTTGAGCCGGCTCGAGCCCGTGACGAACGCGAGCAGCTCGGCGGCGTCGACGTCCGGCGACGCGACACCCGCATCCCGCAGCCTGGCCGTCGCCTCGGCGAGCAGGACCTTCACGCCCCCGCCGCTGGTGCTCACTGGCTCTCGACGGCCTCGAGCCGGGCAGCGAGGTCGGCGTCGGTCAGCGCCTGGATCACCGGCGCCAGCTCACCGCCGAGGACCTGGTCGAGGTTGTGCGCCTTGTAGCCGACCCGGTGGTCGGAGAACCTGTTCTCCGGGAAGTTGTACGTCCGGATCCGCTCCGACCGGTCGACGGTCCGGATCTGCGACCGGCGGGCGTCGGACGCTTCCTGGTCGGCCGCCTCCTGCGCCGCGGCGAGCAGCCGGGCCCGGAGTACGCGCATCGCCTGCTCGCGGTTCTGCAGCTGGGACTTCTCGTTCTGCATCGAGACCACGATGCCGGTCGGCAGGTGGGTGATCCGGACCGCGGAGTCGGTCGTGTTCACGCTCTGCCCGCCGGGACCGGACGACCGGAACACGTCGATCCGCAGGTCGTTCGGGTCGATCTCGACGTCCACGTCCTCGGCCTCGGGCAGCACCAGGACGCCGGCCGCGCTGGTGTGGATCCGGCCCTGCGACTCGGTCACGGGCACCCGCTGGACCCGGTGCACGCCGCCCTCGAACTTCAGCTTGGCGTACGGCGCCTCGCCCGGCTCCGGCGTGCCCTTCGCCTTGACCGCGACCGTGATCGACTTGTACCCGCCCAGGTCGGACTCGGCCGAGTCGAGCACCTCGGTCTTCCAATTCTGCGACTCGGCGTACTTCAGGTACATCTTCAGCAGGTCGCCGGCGAACAGCGCGGACTCGTCGCCGCCCTCACCGGCCTTGATCTCGAGGATCGCGTCCTTGTCGTCGCTCGGGTCGCGCGGCACCAGCAGCACCTGCAGCCGCTCCGCGAGCTCCTCGCGGCGGGCGGTCAGCTTGGTGGCCTCATCGGCGAACGCCGGGTCCTCGGCCGCGAGCTCGCGGGCCGCCTCGATGTCGTCACCGGTCTGCAGCCACTCGTCGTACGTGCGCACGACCGGGGCGAGGGCGGCGTACCGCTTGCCGACCCGGCGGGCGTTGGCCTGGTCGGAGTGCAGCTCCGGGTCCGCCATCTGCCGCTCCAGGTCGGCGTACTCCGCCTTGAGCGTCTGCACCGCCTCGAACATGCCGCACTCCTGTACTCGGGACCTGCCGGACAACACAAACCGCGCGCCGGTTCCGCGATGCTGCGGAACCGGCGCGCGGCCTGG
The DNA here is from genome assembly GCF_050942445.1 of Kribbella sp. CA-247076. Classification (NCBI taxonomy): domain Bacteria; kingdom Bacillati; phylum Actinomycetota; class Actinomycetes; order Propionibacteriales; family Kribbellaceae; genus Kribbella; species Kribbella sp. CA-247076. Next base: position 5,422,303 of record NZ_CP192051.1, read on the forward strand.
AAGCTACTTCTTGGCGTACCGCTTCTCGAAGCGGGCGACCCGACCACCGGTGTCGAGAATCTTCTGCTTACCGGTGTAGAAGGGGTGGCACTGCGAGCACACGTCGGCGTGGATCACGCCGTTCTCGGCGGTCGAGCGCGTGGTGAACGTCGCGCCACAGGTGCAGGTCACCGTGGTGTCGACGTACGTCGGGTGAATGTCGCTCTTCAACAGATCTCCTAGGTCTCAGGTGCCCCGGGTCGCCCACGGACGCGAACGTGAACCGGAACCGACACACCAGTTTGCCACCCCAGGGCAGCAAACTGGTAATCGAGTGCGTCTAGTTCCCGTCGTCGGTCGTTCGCGCGCCGCCGGCGGACGGGGTGGTCTTGTTGACCTGGAGGAGGAACTCGATGTTCGACTTGCTCTCCTTCAGCTTGCCGATCAGCAGCTCCAGGGCCGCCTGGCCGTCGAGCGCGGACAGCACCCGGCGGAGCTTCCAGACGACCTGGGTCTCGTCCTTGCTCATCAGCAGTTCCTCGCGGCGGGTGCCGGAGGCGACCACGTCGATGGCCGGGAAGATGCGCCGGTCGGCGAACTCGCGCCGCAGCCGCAGCTCCATGTTGCCGGTGCCCTTGAACTCCTCGAAGATGACCTCGTCCATCTTCGACCCGGTCTCGATCAGCGCGGTCGCGAGGATGGTCAGCGAGCCGCCGTCCTCGATGTTGCGGGCCGCGCCGAAGAACCGCTTCGGCGGGTACAGCGCCGACGAGTCGACACCACCGGACAGGATCCGCCCGCTGGCCGGCGCGGCGATGTTGTACGCGCGTCCCAGCCGGGTGATCGAGTCGAGCAGGACGACGACGTCGTGGCCGAGCTCGACCAGCCGCTTGGCCCGCTCGATCGCCAGCTCGGCGACCGTGGTGTGGTCGTCGGCCGGCCGGTCGAAGGTCGACGCGATGACCTCGCCCTTGACCGTGCGCTGCATGTCGGTGACCTCTTCGGGCCGCTCGTCCACCAGCACGACCATCAGGTGCACTTCGGGGTTGTTCGTGGTGATCGCGTTCGCCAACGCCTGCAGCACCATCGTCTTGCCGGCCTTCGGCGGGGAGACGATCAGGCCGCGCTGACCCTTGCCGATCGGGCTGACGATGTCGACGATCCGGGTGGTCAGCACACCGGGCTCGGTCTCCAGCCGCAGTCGCTCGGTCGCGTACAGCGGGGTCAGCTTGTTGAAGTCCTGCCGCTGCCTGGCGATCTCCGGGTCCGACCCGTTCACGGTGTCGATCCGGACCAGCGGGTTGAACTTCTCCTTGCGCTCACCCTCCTGCGGCTGCTTCACCGCACCGGTGATCGCGTCACCCTTGCGCAGGCCGTACCGCTTCACCATCGACAACGCGACGTACACGTCGTTCGGGCCGGGCAGGTAGCCGCTGGTCCGGACGAAGGCGTAGTTGTCGAGTACGTCGAGGATGCCGGCCGCCGGGACGAGGACGTCGTCCTCGCTGATCGTCGGCTCCGGGTCGAACCGCTCGCCACGGCCGCGGTTGCGGCCACCGTCACGGCCACCGGTCTGGTTGCCGTCGCGGTTGCGGTCCCGGTCGCGGCCCCGGCGACGCCGGCGACGGCCCTCGCCTTCCTCGCCGCGGTCATTCTGGTCCTGCTGCCGGTTGCGCTGGTCACCGCGCTGGCCCTGGTCACCGCGGCTCTGCTCACCGCGGCTCTGGTCACCACCACGGCCCTGGCCGTCGCGGCTCTGACCGCCGTCCCGGCTACCGTCACGGCCGCCGTCGCGGGACTGGCCGTCCCGGTTGCGCTCCCGGCCCTGCTCGCCCCGGTCCCCGGCACGGTTGTCCCGGTCGGAGCGGTTGTCCCGGTCACCGCCGCGGTTGTCGCGGCCCTGGTTGTCCCGGCCCCGGTCGCGGTTACGCCCGTCGCGCTCACCACGGTCGTCGCGGCCGTCCCGGCTCTCGCGGTCACCACGGTCGTCGCGGTCGCCACGGTCATCGCGGTCTTCGCCGTCGCGGCCGCGGTCGGCGCGCTCGGTCCTCGGCTCGCCGACGGTGGTGCCGTTCTGGGTCGCGACCTCGGCCGCGGGCGCGTCCGCGGTCACCGCGGAGGCAGTCGACTCACCGGCTCCACCCGCCGTACGGTCACCGGCACCGCGGTCACCGGCCGCGCGCTCGCCGGCCGAGCCGGCGGCAGTCGCTTCGGCCGGGGTGCCGTTCTGGGCGGCGTCCTTCTCGGCCGCGGCGCGGGTCCGGCGGCTGCCGCCCTCGCGCTTGGCCGGAGCACTCTTGGCCGCGGGCGCCTCGGCGGCTCCCTCGTCCAGGGTCGGCTGGCTCGCCGGGCGCGATCCGCCCGCGGAGCCACCGGCCTGGGCGGCCTTGATCGCCTCGATCAGCTGGCCCTTGCGCAGCGCGCCGGTGCCCTTGATGCCGAGCGTCCCGGCGAGCTGCTTGAGCTCGGGGAGCAGCATGCCCTCGAGGCCGCCTCCGGCCTTCCGGCGACGCGTCGCGGTGGTGGCCGCGGCGTCGGTACCCGGGGCCGGCGTCGAGCCGGCTCCGCTGGAGGCTTCAACAGTTTCTGTCACGTGAGGTCCTTCCCACACGGATCGTCGGTGTCTCGAACGCACCGACCGTTTCATCACCCACGACCGACGCGGTGCCGACTCTTCCGGCTGCGGTGGCTACGTGGGCACAAGAGGCTCTCGCTCGATCTGAGTCCCCCCGGACATCTCCGACGCAGGCGGCGCAAGGTCAAATCCACAGGAGGGTCGCCACACAACACAGGGTGCCGGGAGCACAGCCCGGATCGTGACGAGAGTTCACCGATCACCTGGAGGGGATCGGGTGAGTCGAGACTAGCACCACATCGGGTCGTTCTGCTGACTCAGGGGTTGCAACGCGTGTCAGTGGCCGGGTATTCCGGTCTCAGCCGGCTTCCATGGACCAGACCTGTACACCGACTGGATCGATCCGCAGGTCGTGCCGCTCCCAGCCGTCCGGCGGCGGACAGCTCCGGTCGGCGGCACCCAGCACGACGACCGTCGGGCCGGCGCCACTGACGACCGCGGCCAGCCCGCTCGCCCGCAGTTTGTGCACGAGCGCCAGGCTCTCCGGCATCGCGGGCTCGCGGTACTCCTGGTGCAGCCTGTCCTCGGTCGCCGTGAGCAGCAACTCCGGCCGTGTGGTGAGCGCCGCGACCAGCAACGCCGCCTTCCCGGAGTTCGCCGAAGCATCGGTGTGAGGTACGACGCCCGGCAGCAACCCGCGCGCCTCCTTGGTCAGCACGCGGTTGTCGGGTACGTACGCCACCGCGGCCAGACCGTCGGTCGTCGCCAACCGCACCGCGCGGCCCGTTTCCCCTTCTGTCCAAGCGATTGTGAACCCACCGAGCGCCGCCGCGGCCACGTTGTCCGGGTGCCCTTCGAGCTCGTTCGCGAGGACGACGAGCCGCTCCCGGTCCACCGGTACGCCGGCCAGTCCGTACGCCGCCGCGAGACCGCCGACGATCGCGGCCGACGACGACCCGAGCCCGCGACCGTGCGGAATCCGGTTCTCGCAGCGCAACGTGAACCCGGGCACCGCCGCACCGAGGTCCTCGAGTCCGCGACGGATCGACCGGACCACGAGATGCGACTCGTCCAGGGGTACTTCGCCCTCGCCGGAACCGGTCACCTGGACCGTCATCCCGGATCCGCCCGGGGTGACGATCAGGTCGTCGTACAGGGTGAGCGCGAGGCCGAACGCGTCGAACCCCGGCCCGAGATTCGCACTCGTCGCCGGAACCCGCACCCGCACCTGATCACACGGCCGCCGACGCTCCCCGCTCTCCGCACCGCCCGCCAAGCCCGTGCCCGCCCCCGCAGCCACCCCTGAGCCGGCCGCCGCAGCCGTGTTCGCGCCGCCCTCTGGGGTTTTGTCCTTGCCGTTTTCCATCGCGGTGACCGTCAGATCAGGCCGGCGACGCGGGCGACGGCGTCGGTGTCGGCCGGGGTCACTGGGGAGTCGACCGCCTTGGCGTGGTCGAGCGCGGTGTCGATGTCCTTCAGCCCGTGACCGGTGACGGTGATCACCACGGTCGAGCCGCCATCCAGCCACCCCTGCGCCTTCGCGTGCAGCAGACCGGCCACACCCGCCGCCGACGCGGGCTCCACGAACACCCCCTCGCGGGCGGCCAGCTCACGTTGCGCGGTCAGGATCTGCTCGTCGGTGACCATCTCGATCCTGCCGCCGGACTCGTCCCGCGCGGCCTCGGCCAGCGTCCAGGAGGCCGGGTTGCCGACCCGGATCGCGGTCGCCGCGGTGTCCGGCTGCTCGACGACCGCCTTGCGCACGATCGGGGCCGCACCCTCGGCCTGGAATCCCCACATCCGCGGGGTCTTCGAGGCGACCTTGTCCGCGGCGTACTCCTGGTAGCCCTTCCAGTAGGCCGCGATGTTGCCCGCGTTGCCCACCGGCAGCACGTGCAGGTCCGGGGCGTCGCCGAGTGCATCGCACACCTCGAAGGCGGCTGTCTTCTGGCCTTCCAGGCGGACCGGGTTCACCGAGTTCACCAGCGCGACCGGGTAGTTCTTGCCGAGCTCGCGGACGATCCGCAGGCAGTCGTCGAAGCCGCCGTCGATCGACACCAGTTGGGAGCCGTGCACGATCGCCTGGGCGAGCTTGCCCTTCGCGATCCGGCCGGCCGGGATCAGCACCAGCGGGAGCAGCCCGGCGCGGACGGCGTACGCGGCCGCGGAGGCCGAGGTGTTGCCGGTCGACGCGCAGACGACGGCCTTGTCGCCGGCCTGGGCGGCGAGCGAGATCGCGACCGTCATCCCGCGGTCCTTGAACGAGCCGGTCGGGTTGTTGCCCTCGACCTTCAGCCAGACCTCGCAGTTGGTCTGCTCGCTGAGCCACTGCGCGGCCACCAGCGGCGTCCCGCCCTCGCCGAGCGTCACGACCGGAGTGTCGGTCGAGACCGGCAACCGGTCGCGGTATTCCTCGATCACGCCTCGCCACTGGTGGGCCATGGTGGTTACTCGCCTTCTACCCGCATCACACTGCTGACTTCCCGAACGATGTCCATGTCACGCAGGGTCTCCACGGTCGCGGACAACGCGGCGTCGGTCGCGGTGTGGGTCACCACCACCAGCTGCGCGTCACTGCCCCGGCCTTCTTGCCGGACGGTCTGGATGGACACGTCGTGCTCGGCGAAGGCGTGCGCCACCGCCGCCAGCACACCGGCTTTGTCGGCCACGTCCAGGGACACGTGGTAGCGGGTCGTCGCGTCACCCATCGGCCGCACGGCCCGCTGGGTGTACGACGACTCGCCGACCCCCGGCACACCCTTGAGCCGGTTGCGCGCGGCGGACACGAGATCCCCGAGGACTGCACTGGCCGTCGGGGCGCCGCCGGCACCACGACCATAGAACATCAGCTGGCCGGCCGCCTTGCTTTCCACGAACACGGCGTTGTACGCGTCCCGAACACTGGCCAACGGATGCGTGGCCGGGATCATCGCCGGGTACACCCGGGCGCTGACCGAGTCGGTCGCCTCGTCCAGCTCGCAGATCGCCAGCGACTTCACCACGCAGCCCATCTCGCGGGCCGAGGCGATGTCGGTCGCGGACACCTCGGTGATGCCCTCGCGGTGGACGTCGGCGATGGAAACCCTGGTGTGGAAGGCCAGACTCGCCAGCAGGGCGGCCTTGGCGGCCGCGTCGAAGCCCTCGATGTCGGCGGTCGGGTCGGCCTCGGCGTACCCGAGCGCCTGGGCCTCCTCGAGCGCCTCGTCGAAGCCGGCGCCGGTGGTGTCCATCTTGTCGAGGATGTAGTTCGTGGTGCCGTTGACGATGCCCATCACCCGGGTCACGTCGTCGCCGGCGAGCGACTCACGCAACGGCCGCAGGATCGGGATCGCGCCGGCCACCGCGGCCTCGAAGTACACGTCCCGCTCGTACTTCTCCGCGGCGGCGAACAGCGTCGGCCCGTCCTCGGCGAGCAGCGCCTTGTTCGCGGTCACCACGGACGCGCCGTGCTCGAGCGCGGACAGGATCAGGCCGCGGGCCGGCTCGAGGCCGCCGATCACCTCGATCACCAGGTCCAGGTCGCCGCGCGACACCAGGGCCTGCGCGTCGGTGGTGATCAGCGCCGGGTCGACCGCGATGTCGCGGGCGCGCCCCGGCCGCCGGACCGCGATCCCGGCGATCTCCAGCCGGGCGCCCACGCGGGCGGCGAGATGGTCCGCCTGCTCGGTCAGGATCCGCACCACCTCGGTGCCGACCACGCCGCAACCGAGCAGGCCCACCTTCAGGGGTTTGTCGTTCACTGCGAGACTCCCATGTCCAGTGCCAGCAGGTCGTCCTCGGTCTCGCGCCGTACGACGACCCGGGTGTGACCGTCCTTGACCGCGATCACCGGTGGTCGCGGCACGTGGTTGTAGTTGCTCGCCATCGACCGGCAGTACGCCCCCGTCCCCGGGACGGCGACCAGGTCGCCCGGGCGGACGTCCGACGGCACGAACTCGTCCTTCACCACGATGTCGCCGGACTCGCAGTGCTTGCCGACGATCCGCGCCAGCGTGGGCTCGCTGCCGGAGTACCGGTTGGCGAGGGTGCAGGAGTAGTCGGCGTCGTACAGCGCCGTACGGATGTTGTCGCTCATCCCGCCGTCGACGGACACGTACGTCCGGGACGCGCCGGCGTCGAGCTCGACCTCCTTGACCGTGCCGACCGTGTAGACCGTGCAGACGGCCGGGCCGACGATCGCGCGCCCGGGCTCGATCGACACCTTCGGTACGTCGATCTGGAACGCCCGGCACTCGTGCTCGACGATCTTGCCCATCTCGGTGGCGAGCTGCGCCGGGTCGGACGGGTCGTCCTGGGTGGTGTAGGCGATGCCGAACCCACCACCGAGGTCGAGCTCCGGCATGTCCACGCCGAGCTCCTCGGAAACCCTTGCGTGCAAGGCGAGCACGCGCCGCGCGGCCACCTCGAACCCGGACGAGTCGAAGATCTGCGAGCCGATGTGCGAGTGCAGCCCGAGCAGCTCGAGCTCGGCCGCTTCGTTGACCCGGGCAACGGCTTCGAAGGCCGCGCCGGAGGTGATCGAGAAACCGAACTTCTGGTCCTCGTGCGCGGTCGCGATGTATTCGTGGGTGTGCGCCTCGACGCCCGCGGTCACCCGGACCATCACCGGCGCGACCGTGTCCCGCTCGCGAGCGAGCTCGATCAGCCGGTCGATCTCGAACAGCGAGTCGACGATGATCCGCCCGACCCCGGCGTCCAGCGCCCGGGCCAGCTCGGACTCGGACTTGTTGTTGCCGTGGAACCCCAGCCGCTTCGGGTCGGCCCCGGCCCGCAGCGCGACGGCCAGCTCGCCCCCGGTGCAGACGTCCAGGTTGAGGCCTTCCTCCATCACCCAGCGGACGACCGTCGTACAGAGGAACGCCTTGCCCGCGTAGTAGACGTCGAAGTCCTTGAAGGCGTGCTTGAAGGCGCGGGCCCGGGCGCGGAAGTCGTCCTCGTCCAGCACGTACGCCGGGCTGCCGTGCTCGGCCACCAGGTCACGGGCGTCGACGCCGCCGACGACCAGCGAACCCTCCGCGGTCTTCTTGGCCGTGGACGACCACAGCTGCGGGACGAGGTCGTTGACGTCGCGCGGTGCGCGCAGCCAGGCCGGGCCGCGGTGCCCGATGTCCGCGTGCAGCGCGCCCGCCTCGTGCGCCCTCACATCCGCTCCGGAGCGGAGACGCCGAGCAGGTCGAGCCCGTTGGCGAGCACGGTCCTGGTCGCGCCGACCAGGGTCAGGCGAGCCTTGTGCACCGGCTCCACCTCCTCGTCGCCGCGCGGCAGCACGCGGCAGCTGTCGTAGAACTTGTGGAACGCCGACGCCGTGTCCTCCAGGTAGCGGGCGATCCGGTGCGGCTCGCGCAGCTCGGCGGCGGTGGCGACGATGCGGGGGAACTCGGCCAGCGCCCGGAGCAGATCGCCCTCGCGCTCGTGGCTGAGCAGACCCGGGTCGAACTCGTCCAGCTTGATGCCGAGCTCGTCGGCGTTCCGCAGGATCGACGCGAGCCGGGCGTGCGCGTACTGGACGTAGTACACCGGGTTCTCACTCGCCTGCCGGGTCATCTCCTCGATGTCCAGCGTCAGCGGCGAGTCGGCCGGGTAGCGGCAGAGCGTGTAGCGCAGCGGGTCGACGCCGCCCTCCTCGACCAGCTCGGCCAGCGTGACGATCGTGCCGGCCCGCTTGGACAGCCGCATCTCCTCGCCACCCTTGAGGATCTTCACCAGCTGGCCGATCAGGATCTCGATGTTGTGCTCGGGGTCGTCGCCGGCGCAGGCCGCGATCGCCTTCAGCCGGTTCACGTACCCGTGGTGGTCGGCGCCGAGCAGATAGATGCAGACGTCGAACCCGCGCTCGCGCTTGTTCACGTAGTACGCCGCGTCGGAGGCGAAGTACGTCGGTTCGCCGTTGGACCGGATCAGCACCCGGTCCTTGTCGTCGGTGAAGTCGGTCGTCCGCATCCACAGCGCGTCGTCGGCGTCGTACAGGTGGCCCTGCTCGCGGAGCTTGTCGATCGCGTGGCCGACGCCGTCCTGCTCGTGCAGGCTGCGCTCGGAGAACCAGACGTCGAAGTTCGTCCGGAAGTGCTCGAGCTGGGACTGCTGCTCCTTGAGCTGGCGCTCGTACCCGGCCTCGCGGAAGGCGATCAGCTGCTCGTCCTCGGGCAGATCGCTGACGGCCGGCACCTCGGCGACGATCTGCTTGGCCAGGTCGACGATGTACTCGCCGTGGTAGCCGTCCTCGGGGATCGGCCGGCCGAGGGCGGCGGCCTGCAGGCTGGCGCCGAACTTGTCCATCTGCGCGCCGCGGTCGTTGATGTAGAACTCGCGGGTGACCACCGCCCCGGCCGCGGCGAGCACCCGGGCGAGCGCGTCACCGACGGCGGCCCAGCGGGTGTGACCGAGGTGCAGCGGGCCGGTCGGGTTGGCGGAGATGAACTCCAGGTTCACCGTCTGGCCGTGCAGGGTGTCGGTGCGGCCGTAGTCCGGGCCGGCGTCCACGATCGCCTGCGCGACCTTGCCCTGGGCATCGGCCGCGACCCTGAGGTTGATGAAGCCCGGGCCGGCGATCTCGACCGCGGTGATCGCAGGGTCGTCCTGGAGCTTGGCGGCCAGCAACTCGGCGAACCGGCGCGGATTCAGCCCGGCACGCTTGCCCAGCTGCATGGCGACGTTGGTGGCGTAGTCCCCGTGCTCGGGGTTCTTGGGGCGCTCGACCTTCAGCTCGCGCGGCAGCCCGCCCTCGACGGTGATGGTGCCGTCGTCGGCGAGCGCGGCCAAGGCCTGGAGGATCTTCTCAGCGAGCTGTTCCGGAGTCACCGGATCAGCCTAATGGCCGCGGCCCCTGACCCTTGACTCAGCATCCACAGCCCGGTACGCCGTCAGCCGGCCGCGCTCACCGCGATGTGCTTCTTCGGCGTGAGCGGAGCGTCCCAGGCGGCCTTCTCGCCGTTCACGGTGACTGTGAGTGACCCACAGGCATCGCCCAGGCAGCGGGCGTCGTACCGCACTCCCCAGAGCGTGAAGAACTGCGCGAGCGTCGGGCGCTCACCGGTGGTCTTGGCCTCGACGTACACCAGGCCGTCGTCGGTGTGCGTGTGGACGGCGGCCTGCTCCGCCCGGATGCGGTCGACACCGATCCCGGCCGGGATCTTCACCGGCTTGCCGTCGACCGTGACCGAGACGATCAGCGTGTACGGCGACGGGCCGGAGAAGTCGAGCGGGAGACGCTCGAGACCGGCCTTGTCGATGTACGAGACCGCGTCGCGGGGCACGTCCCACGGCGGCGCCCCGGTCCGGAGCTCGGCCGGACCGGGCGGCGCGGGACCGACCTGGCAACCGCCGGTCACACTGCCGACGAGGAACAGAGCGGCTGCCGTCGCACCCGCCCGGCGCCACCTGCCTGCTCTCATGGAGAGCAGGTTGCCATGGCGCCCGGGCCGGGGCTCGCCGGGGGTCAGCGCTCCGACGGCATCACGATCCAGAGCGCGAGGTAGATCAGGATCTGCGGGCCGGGCAGCAGACAGCTGACCACGAAGATGAGCCGCATCGTGCTCGCCGACATCCCGAACCGGCGAGCCAGTCCGGCGCAGACACCGCCGATCATGCGACCGTTGGAGGGGCGGACCAAAGAGCTAGCCATGGGTACCGAGTTCCTTTCACTGATGGGCTGACATCCACTATGACGCCGTCCCGGCGTGACGTGATCCCGCCGCACCGGGCTTCCAGGGTCCCGTCAGGGTGTCCCTCCCCTCCCCCTCCGGTACCCACCCGACGCACCGGTCCCCGATTCGGGATTCACTCGAGTTTCCTGCTACTGTTCTGCACGTTCCTGAGCCCCCGTAGCTCAGGGGATAGAGCACCGCCCTCCGGAGGCGGGTGCGCAGGTTCGAATCCTGCCGGGGGCGCCGTGTGATGTCTCAGGACATCGGCATAGCTCCGAACCTGCAACAGGTTCGGAGCTATGTGTTTTTGGGGCGGGGTCCGGGTGGGAGTCCGCGGGGCTGGTAGTCCTTGGCGGGGTCGAGGACCAGTTCGCGCAGCAGTTCGCCGGTGGCGGCGTTGATGACGGTGATGTGCAGGTCCTGGATCAGCAGCAGGACGGGTGTTCGGGCGTGGGTTCGGCCGATGCCGATGTGGTGCAGGCGTCCGGCGCGGCGCAGTGAGACGGCGCCGGTGTCGTCGACGCGGTCGGTGCGGACCCGGTGGTGGACCTCGCCGGTGCGGTCGGCGGTGGGGGTGGCTTTGGGGCGGGCGTGGTAGGTGACCGCTGGGGTGGCACGGTGCGGGAGTGACCGGTGCGGGCGGTGGCGGTTGTAGTAGGCGACGAAGGTGTCGAGCAGTGTCTGGAGCTCGGCCAGGGTGCCCGGCTGGGTGGGTTGGGCACGCAGCCACTTCTTCAGCGTCTGCTGGAACCGCTCCACCTTCCCGCACGTGTTGGGGGGTTGGGGCGGGAGTTCTTCTGAACGATGTTCAGGCGGCGCAGTTCGGTCTCGAGGCCGTTGCGGCCGCCCTTCCCGCCCGACAACCTGGTCGTGTAGACCATCCCGTTGTCGGTCAACGTGGACGCCGGGATCCCGTACTGGGCAACGGTTTCACGAAACGACGCGACCACGATCGCCCCGGTGACCCGGACGTGGGCGGTCACCGACAGGGCATAGCGCGAGTGGTCGTCCAGCCAGGTGATGATCTCCACATCCGCGCCGGGACGGCCCCCGGCGGTGGCCAGCCGGTAGTGGGTGAAGTCGGACTGCCAGCACTCGTTGGGCTGTTCGGCGGCGAACCGCAGGTACGACGACCGCGGCCGCTTCCCCGGGTCCGGCACCACCGCGCCGGCCCGGGTCAGGATCCGGTGGATCGTCGCCCGCGACAACCGCACGCCATGGTGGTGTTCCAGGTGCCAGCCGATCGTGTCCGCCCCGGCGTCCAGGCCCGCCTCGACCAGCTGCTTGCGCAGCGCCAGCACCACCTCGATGGTCTCGGCCGGGGTCGACCGCGGTGAGGTCTCCGGCCGCCGCGACCGCGGCTCGAACACCGCCTCGCCCTCGACTGCGTACCGGGCCAGCAACCGGCTGATCCAGCCCTGCGACACCCCGTACACACGGGCGACTTCCGACTGCGAACGCCCCGCCAGCACCGCCATGATCACCAACCGCCGCTTCGACACCCACCAACGGTCAAGCCCTCAACCCATTCCGATGTCTTGAGACACCCCATTCCGATGTCCTGAACCACAACACTGCCGGGGGCGCCGTCTTCTGGGCGACTGATGAAAGACCCCCGCAGCCGCTACGCGTGCTCCTTCGTCGCCCGCTCGCCAGCCGCACCCACCCACCCTGCTCTGCGCGCTTATCGCGCTTCATCGACCGCCCCGGGTGTCGTCGCCCCGTGATCTGCGAGCCGACCGTTGGTCCCAGCGTCCAGTCGACTCCGACTGACAAACACTCCTGGAGATTCCACGGCGGCTACATGGAGTTACGAGGAGCCCATACAATCTATGTACTAGTTGCTGTATGTGTGCAAGTCGTGACATCTCCGACATAGTCACCGGCGTCCATCGAACGTTGCTGGCGTTGGCGTCGGTGACGATCCCCATTGCCATCCCGATGGCGGCGTCAGCGGGAACGTCCACGCAGCCGGCTGCCGGCGTTCTTTATGTCGATTCCGACGCCTTCCCTGAATGGCAGACAGGCGCCAGCGTCGGTCCGGCGACCTTCACGGTCACCTCAGCAGAGCCTGATGCCAAACGCCTGAAGCTCACCGTCGATGGCCGGCCCGAGCCGGATCGGTTCTTCTCGGTGCGGGGTTCGCGAGCGATGACCCAGTTCGAGTTGACTCCGAAGCCGGGATGGCATCAGTTGGTGATGACCGTCGTTGATGCTGACGGCAACAAGAGCGCGCCTCGTGTCTACTCCTTCGGGGCGCGCAACGCCTCGGCTCCCGGCGTCGGCAAGTCGGCTGCGGGCAATGAGACACACGTCGGCGGTCGATTCGTCGAGGCAGACGGTTCACCTGCTGCAAGTCTTCCTGTGGCGGTGTACCCGATACGAATGGGCGGCGTCGATGCCGTGACAGCGCCTCTGGCGAAGACGACGACGAGTGCCGACGGGACCTGGTCCGTCGTTCTCGCGTCGCTGCCCAGTGACCTGCAGAAATGGGCCGCCGACAACGACGGAGTTCTCAACCTGGAAGCCGTCGCCGACGGCGTTGCGCGTGATCCAGGTACTGGGCGACTCCGCGCGATGACCGCAGCCTCGACCTTCTCCACCGGCGTCGCGGTCGGCGGAACCATGACGGCTGCGGCCGTTGCAGCAGCGAATTCCGCTGTCCCGTCGGCGCCGCTCCTGCCCGTTCGCCGGCTGAGCGAACTGCCGCACCCGCCCGAGCAGGCGCCGGCGTCGAACGCACCCGCCTCCGACGGGCCGCAGCTTACGGCTGAGCAGGCCGCACACAACAAGCCAACCTTCTTCGGGGCACCGGACGTTACCGGTCGCCCGGGCGACACCGGGACCGCGGAAGCGCGGCGCATCGGCAACAGCGACTACACCAGCCAACCGGTCTGGAGCCCGTCGGCCGACGAAACGTCGGCCGCACTGGCCGACTTGGAGGACGCGCCCGGAGACGAGTGCCTGATCGAGAACAACCTCTACATGTACAGAACGAAGGGCACAGTGGGGTACACCACGGTGCTCGAGTCCCACGCCGCACGAGACGCGATCGGAGGGGTCGACTACAGCTACACAGCGGGAAGCACCCTGACGAAGGGCCTCAGCTACAACGGCGGCACGAACTGGTCAGTCGGGGGCTCGGTCTTCGTCGGCAACAACTTCGGCTTCTCAACCGGTTTCACCAAGGGACCGAACTGGTCGAAGGAGTGGAAGGTTCCCGTCGCCTACGGCTTCTACACCATCTATCAGTGCACGATGATCAGCGGCGTCAAGAAGCTCGTGTACAAGTACAACTCGATGATGGCGGAGAAGGTTGCGGTTCCCAGCGGTGGATATGCCGGCGTCTACGGTGCCGACGTCTCCAGCTACGACACGTACTACGGATGGAGAGAGGCACCGTACAAAGCCGGCCTGGTAAAGGGCGGGTACTTCGTCCTGTCCTCGGAACATACGAAGGGCACGAGCGGATCGGTGACCGCCTTCGGATTCTCTGTCACGTCGACAACGCTGCGGACCGGCAGTCGCCGGCAGCGCATCACGGCAGGCAATCAGTCCATTTCCCATACCATCTTCGGGTACGAGCCGATCGGTGCAGGGATGAAGGTCTTCTACAGCTACTAGTGATCGCTGAAGGGGCATCCAGGTGAAAAAGAACCGCGTGGTAGCGGCCGCCACTGTAGCTGTTGTCATCGGTGTGGCTCTCGTCGTAGTCGCTGCCAACGGCCGAGACGATCCGGAAGATGCCGGTACGGGCGCTGCGCTGGTCGACGACGGCAGCGTTCCAACGGCGGGTCTGACCACGGTTCGTTCGGGTGAGGAGGCATGGTTCCTTGCGCCTGCGCCGACAAACCGATCTGATGCCCAGCTCTCCATTGAGAATGTCGCGCCTGCCACGGCATCCCCGGGTTTCGAGTTCGTGGAGGCCAGGATCTTCAAGCGCCACACCTTTGCCAACGGAGTCCCGATCGCATGGGACACCGGCAGTGGAGACGCTCTCGATCCAACAAAGCGCCCATCGAGCCCCGCCAAGGGCGTCAGCCTGCAGGCAGGGCAAACGCTTGACGATGTGATTCTGCTGCACTTCCGCGTGTCAACCGACCAGCGCCCCCTGGAAGCAAGCGGGGTGGTAGTCGGATACAAGCAGAAGGGTCGGGCGCTCAAGCAAACGCTAGAGGCCGTCTACAAGATAGAGGAGCCACCGAACAGCACTCCGAGCAAGTAGCCCACTCGTTCGCGGCCTTGCCTGCCAACTTGGCGGCAAGGCCGCGACGTTGCACATCTGGTCATTCAGCCCGCACCGACTTGTCGACGAACTGTCCCGCTGAGCCTGAGCTGCTGTTCAAACTGATCGACCTGATACTCCGGCGGGCGTAGTCACCGCGGCGACTTCTGCGCCCGGTGCGGTAGCCGAGGTCAGGACTGTGTGCGGACGTGCTGGGGGCTGGGGGTCGGAAGACTTTTGGCATGATGATTCCTGGTGTTGTTGCGGCTCTGATCGCGGTTCTGGCCGGGACTCCGTTACCTGCGGCCGGTGGTGTGGTTCGGGTGGAGTCGGGGTGGTTGCGGGGGAGTGTGGGGGCCGATCACGTCAGCTATACGGGGGTTCCGTACGCGGCTTCGCCGGTTGGTGAGCGGCGGTGGCGTCCACCCGGTGGGGTGGAGCCGTGGTCGGGGGTCAGGGACGCGGTTGCGCCGAGCACGCCGTGTCCGCAGCAGGGTGGTGCGGTTGGCGCGGAGGACTGCCTTTATCTCGATGTGAAGGTGCCGCGTCGGGTGCGACCGGGTGAGCGGCTGCCGGTGCTGGTGTACCTGCCGGGTGGTGGCTTCGTTAGCGGTGCGTCGCAGGAGTACGACGGCACCAGGTTGGCCACGTCCGGCCGGCTGATGGTTGTCACGGTCAACTATCGCCTCGGCGCGCTCGGCTACCTCTCCTCCCCCGCTCTCGGCCAGGGGAACTACGGCCTGATGGACCAAGCCGCAGCCCTGCGCTGGGTACGGCGTAACGCCGCCGGCTTCGGTGGAGACCCCGGCAACGTCACCCTGGCCGGCCAGTCCGCCGGAGCGCGATCGGTGTGTGCCTTGCTGGCCTCACCACTCGGAAGAGGCCTCTTCGACCGGGCGATCACCCAGAGCGGCGCCTGCGAGAACCGAGTGCCCACGCTGGCGGAGGCACGAGCGTTCGGAGCCAAGGCGACCGCTGACCTCGGCTGCAGCACGGCACCCGACGTCGCCGCTTGTCTGCGTGCACTCCCACCGGCCGAAGTGCTCAAGGCCCTGGCCGGTTTGCCGCCGGTGAACGGCCGAGCCGGCGACCGGCCCTGGGGCCCGGCAGCGGGTACGCCGGTCCTCCCCCAGCAACCCGGTGAGGCGCTGCGGACGGGCACCGCCGCCCGAGTACCGCTCCTCATCGGTGGCACCGCCGACGAGATGCGCGGGTTCGTCTCGCGGGAGTCCTCGCTCACCGCGGAGCGGTACCGCGCGATGATGGTCGAGACGTTCGGCGACCGGGCGGACGACGTACTCGCGAAGTATCCGGTGACCAGCACGCCGGCGCTCGCGTTGGCGACCGCGCTCGGCGACTGGGGCGGCTTCATCGGTGCCTGTCCGGTACTGCGGACGGCGCAGGCTGCCGCCGTTCGTCAGCCCGTCTACGCCTACGAGTTCGCCGAGGACAGCGGGCGGGTGCTGCCCGACGGGTTCCCGCTCGGCGCGTACCACAGCCAGGACCTGCCCTACCTGTGGAACGTCAACATGCCGCAGAACCCGTACCCGCCGCTCACGCCCGAGCAGGAACGGCTGTCGGCCACGATGATCGGCTACTGGAGCGCGTTCGCCCGCACCGGCAACCCGAACGGCCACGACCGTCCACACTGGCGTGCCTTCAACCACAGCGGCACTGTCCTCGGCCTGTCCACCACCGCTATCGCCCCGACGCCGTACGCCGCCAAGCACCACTGCGGCTTCTGGCAGGACCTCCCCCGCTGACTCATCGGGTGAAGCGGTCGGCGGACTTGCCCGTCAGGTGGTCCACGGGAAGGGTGCGGCCGCACAGAACCAGAAGGAGGTCCTGCGCCTTGCCGGACAGGACCTCCCCGGTTCCGTGGCTCCAGTCGAGGTCGGTGGCACGGAGCTGGATGCCGGTCAGGTCCACGCCGAAGTACTTGAGCTGCCGGGGCTTGAGGTCGTCAAGGATGAGGTGCAAACGGTCCGCGGGTACGGAGCGGTCGATGCCCAGGCCGACCGTGAGGTCGAGGCCGTGGATCACGTCGTGCGAGAGCGCGCCCTCGTAGCCGCCGCCCGGTGGCTTCCAGGGGTGGTCGACGTTCTGCCGCAGGGACTCCGTCAGTTCGGCCGCGGACAGGTCGGCCGCGTCCTGGCGGGCCTGCCGGTCGGCGTACACGTCGAACTTGCCGCGTGCCTTGACCATGCCGAGCAGGAACCGGGGCATGGACGACCGGTACGGCATGGTGATGTGGGCTACCAGCTCTCGCACCCGCCACCCGGCGCACAACGTCGGTCTGTCCCAGTCCTCCGCGGGCAGGTCACTCAGCAGCGCGGCGAGCTCGGTGCGCTCCGCGGCCACAGCAGCTCTGATGTCTGTCATGCCACACCGACGAACAGCATCGGCTCAGACGGACACATCGTGCAGACGATTCTCCAGGTATCTCCGCTCGGCGTCCGTGGTGGCCAGCTCGATCGCTTCGCGGTACGACGCTGCCGCTTCCGGGAGCCGCCCGAGTCGGCGAAGGAAGTCGGCCCGCGTGGCAGGGAGAAGGTGGTAGCCCGCCAGCGGGCCGGCTGCGAGGTCGTCGACGAGCCGAAGCCCGACCGCGGGTCCGTCGGCCATGCCGATGGCGACGGCGCGGTTCAGGGCGACGACCGGGGTCTGCTTGAGCTGCCCGTACAGTGCGGCGATCTGCGGCCAGTCCGTGTCGGCAGCGGTCCGTGCGGACGCATGGCAGGCGGCTATGGCGGCCTGCACCTGATACGGTCCGGGCCGGCCTGCCCCGAGTGCGGTTTCGAGCAGGTGCTCGCCTTCGGTGATCTGCGCGTGGTCCCAACGGGTGCGGTCCTGCTCGTCCAGCGTGACCAGCACACCGTCCGCGCTCAGGCGGGTGTCACGGCGTGCGTCGTGCAGGAGCATCAGGGCGAGCAGTCCTGCCGCCTCCGGCTCGTCCGGCATCAGTTCCACGAGCAGACGGGTCAGTCTGATCGCCTCACTGCTCAGGCTGCTCCGGACGACGTCGGAGTACCCCTCGTTGAACAGCAGGTAGAGCACGGCCAGTACTGCGGGCAGTCGCTCGGGCAGGAGGTGTGCGGGCGGGACGCGGTACGGGATGCCGGCGTGCTGGATCTTGTGCTTGGCCCGGGTCAGCCGTTTCGACATGGTCGGCTCCGGGACCAGGAACGCCCGCGCGATCTCCGCCGTACTGAGGCCGGTCAGTGTCCGCAGGGTCAGGGCCACCCGTGCCTCCAGCGCCAGCGCTGGGTGGCAGCAGGTGAACATCAACCGCAGCCGGTCGTCCGGTACGTCGTACGGCGGATCGGACTCGTGGTCCATGGCAGCCACCTCCTTGAGCTTGGCCGCGCCGACCGCCTCCCGGCGCAGCCAGTCGACGGCCTTGTTGCGGGCGGTCGTGGTCAGCCAGGCACCCGGCTTGTCCGGTATGCCGTCCCGCGGCCACCGCTGGAGAGCCGCCGCGAACGCCTCCTGCGCGCACTCCTCGGACAGCTCCCAGTCACCGGTCAGGCGGATCAGCGTGGCGACCACCTGCCCCCACTCCTGCCGGTAGACCTGCTCGAAGGTCACCCAGCCTCCGGCGGAAGCTCCAGCAGCGGCCGGATCTCGATCGTCCCGTAGCCGGCCGCGGGGTGCTTGGCCGCGATCTCGATCGCCTCGTCCAGGTCGGCGCACTCGATCAGCACGAATCCGCCGATCTGCTCCTTGGTCTCCGCGAACGGCCCGTCGGTCAGCAGCAGCTCCTCCTCGCGCACCCGCACGGTGGTCGCCTCGGCCGGCGGCCGCAGCCCGGCGCCACCGCGGACCACGCCGCGCTGCTCCATCTCCTCGGACCAGCCGCCGCAGCCGTCGTTCGCGTGCTCCGCGGCGGTCTCGTCACCGCAGATCATCAGCAAGTACTTCACGGTCCTCCTCCGAACGGTCTCACCCCACCGACGAACAGCCCCGGCGGAAACGGACACCCCACGGTAGAACGCCGGAGCAGGGTCTGGTCGGCAGGCGGTGCGCGGGTCTAGCGTCGGAGGACGACCGGTACCCAGGGGAGGAAACGATGGCCGGACGAGTGGTGCATTTCGAGATTCCGTACGACGACGCGCAGCGGGCGCGGACGTTCTACGCCGAGGCGTTCGGGTGGCAGCTGCAGGAGCTCCCCGACCTCGGGTACACGATGGTGTCGACCGGGCCGGTGACCGAGGAGGGGTTCCCGAGCGAGCCGGGATTCGTCAACGGCGGCATGTTCCGGCGCGGGGACGGCGGCGTCGACCGGCTGGTGCTGACCATCGACGTGGACGACATCGACGCGGCGCTCAAGTCGGTCGAGCAGCTCGGCGGCAAGCCCGTCGGCGAGAAGGTGCCGGTGGCCGACATGGGCTTCGCGGCGTACTTCGAGGACCCCGAGGGCAACGTCGTCGGACTCTGGCAGAACGCGTAATTCGGTCGCGCACCGCAGCGGTCCACGGTCAGAGTGGACGGCGTGCTGACCGCGGCGCAACGCGACGAGTTCGAGCGCACCGGCCTCCTCCGGGTCGCCGGTGCGGTCCCGCCTGCCGACGCCGAGGCCATGTGCGACCGGATCTGGGCCCACGTCGGCGCCGCACACGGGATCGCCCGGAGCGATCCGGCGACCTGGCTGATCGAGGAACGCCTGGCCGGGCTGCGGACAGTCGCCGGCTGCCGTGAGTTCGCGCGGATCGGGTGCCCGCCGGTCCGCTCGGCACTCGACGGGCTGATGGGCGCCTGGACCGAGCCGTCGAAGTGGGCAACGTTGCTGGTCACCTTCCCGCGCCGGGACGGGACCAGCTGGGACGTGCCGTCGACGGTGTGGCACAACGACTTCGTACCGTTCGGGCCGCGCCGGCTCCGGGCCGTGCAACTGTTCGTCCTGCTGAACGACATCCGTCCACGCGGTGGCGGGACGCTCGTCCTCACCGGTTCGCACCACTTGGTGTGCCGGTACGCCGACCCGGCCGCGGACGGCCCGCACCCGAAGCGGTTGCGTCGCGAGCTCGGTGAGGTCCACCCGTGGCTGCGGGAGCTGTGGAGCGACGAGGACACCGGCGACCGGGTCCGGCGCTACCTGGTCGACGGCACCGAGCTGGACGGCGTACCCCTGCGGGTGGTGGAGCTGACCGGCCGGGCGGGTGACGTCTACTTCATGCACTGCGACACGTTCCACTCGGCCGCGCCCAACTGCCTCGACCAGCCGCGGATGATGGCCACCGCCATGATCACCGCGTGAGCCTAGACTTCCGGGTGACGGCTTTCTCGGGAGGACTTCGATGCCTGACCGTACTCAGACCATTGCCTACCCGGCGCCGGGATCACGGCCGTCGCGGCGGGATCCGGAGCCGCTCGCGCCGCACGTGATCGTGCTGTTCGGGGCGACCGGCGACCTGGCGAAACGCAAGCTCCTGCCGGGGCTGGCGTACCTGCAGCAGTCCAAGTTCGCCCCCGACGTCCGCATTATCGGTACGGCGACCGAGGCCCTCACCCCCGACGAGTTCCGGGCCCGGGCACGGGACGCGGTGGAGACGTACGGGACGCACCGGATGACCGAGGAGGAGTGGGCGGAGTTCGCCGAACGGCTCGACTACGTGCCGGTCACCGCCGGGCCCGAGGCGCTCGCCACCTGTGTGAAGGCCGCGGAGGAGCTGCTCGGACCGGACACCTGCCGGCTGCACTACCTGTCGGTGCCGCCGAAGGCCGCGCAGGCGGTGATCGCGATGCTGCGCGACGCGGATCTGGTCGAGCGTGCCCGGGTGGTGATGGAGAAGCCGTTCGGCGACGACCTGGCCACGGCGATCCAGCTGAACAACTTCGTCCACGAGACCTTCGACGAGTCGCAGATCTTCCGGATCGACCACTTCCTCGGCAAGGAGGCCGCGCTCAACATCCTCGCGTTCCGGTTCGCGAACGGGTTGTTCGAGCCGATCTGGAACCGCAACTTCATCGACCACGTGCAGATCGACATCCCGGAGTCGCTCGGGCTGGACCAGCGGGCCACCTTCTACGAGCCGACCGGGGCGTACAAGGACATGGTGGTCACGCACCTGATGCAGGTGATGTCGTTCGTCGCGATGGAGCCGCCGACCGCCCTGGAGCCGCGGGCGATCTCGGAGGAGAAGAACAAGGTCTTCCGCTCCATGCTGCCGATCAACCCGGCCGACGTGGTCCGCGGCCAGTACTCCGGTTACCGCGGCGAGGACGGTGTCGCGCCGGACTCCGACACCGAGACGTTCATCGCGCTGAAGGTCGGCATCGACAACTGGCGCTGGGCCGGTGTGCCGTTCTACCTGCGGACCGGCAAGCGGATGGCCGAGGGGCTGCGGATCATCTCGATCGCGTTCAAGGAGGCGCCGAAGACGATGTTCCCGGCCGGCTCCGGGGTCGGGTCGCAGGGGCCGGACCACCTGACCTTCGACCTGGCCGACTCGTCGCGGGTGTCGCTGTCGTTCTACGGCAAGCGGCCCGGCCCGGGGATGCGGCTGGAGAAGCTGTCGATGCAGTTCTCCACGCAGGAGACCGAGCGGGCGGGCGACGTACTCGAGGCGTACGAGCGGCTGATCCTGGACGCGATGCGCGGCGACCACACGCTGTTCACCACCGCCGAGGGCATCGAGTCGCTCTGGGACCGCTCCGCCCTGCTGCTCGAGGACCCGCCGCCGGTCAAGCCCTACCAGGCCGGCACCTGGGGCCCCAACGCCATCCACCAACTGATCGCTCCCCGCGCCTGGCGCCTCCCGTTCGAACGCGAATGGCGCGAGTACAAGCCCTGACCTCCCTCGGGGTGTTGCCGCCGCCCGGCTCCAGGCGCACTATCGGTATGTGATGTGAGTCACATACGAATTGTGGTGGCGGGAGGTGGCTTATGACCGGGACGAGGACGCATCTGACCGGGGAGCGGGCGCCGTGTGGACGGGTCGTGGACGCGAACCGGAGTCAGGAGGACGACTTCGAGGGCTTCCGGATGGACGACGTGCACTACGCGTGCGGGTGCCGCCGGATCCGGCACGAGTTCCACGACGGCAGTGTGCGGATCCAGACCGTGCGGCACGACGGGAAGATCCTGCTGGACGAGCACAGCGGGGACCACGAAGCCTGACCGGGGCGGGCGGTGACGCATGAGCTTTCACGATGTGGTGGTGATCGGTGGAGGCGGCGCGGGGCTGCGGGCCGCCATCGCGGTGGCCGAGACCAACCCGGCCCTGCGGGTGGCGGTCGTCTCGAAGGTCTACCCGATGCGCAGCCACACCGTGTCCGCCGAGGGCGGTGCGGCGGCCGTTGCCGCCGACGACGACACGCTCGACGAGCACGCGTACGACACGGTGTCCGGCAGCGACTGGCTGTGCGACCAGGACGCGGTCGAGGCGTTCGTCGCCGAGGCTCCGCGCGAGCTGCTCCGGCTCGAGCACTGGGGTTGCCCGTGGAGCCGGCAGCCGGACGGGCGGATCGCGGTGCGGGCGTTCGGCGGGATGAAGAAGAAGCGGACCTGGTTCGCCGCCGACCGGACGGGCTTCCACCTGCTGCACACGCTGTTCCAGACCGCGCTGTCGTACTCCGACATCGTCCGGTACGACGAGTGGTACGTCACCAAGATCCTGGTCGAGGACGGCCGTGCGTACGGCGTGGTCGCGATCGAACTGTCCACCGGCCGGATCGAGACGATCACGGCGAGCGCGGTGATCGTGTGCACCGGCGGCTGCGGCCGCGTCTACCCGTTCACCACCAACGCGAACATCAAGACCGGTGACGGGATGGCGCTCGCCTACCGGGCGGGTGCGGCGCTGAAGGACATGGAGTTCGTCCAGTACCACCCGACCGGCCTGCCGTTCACCGGCATCCTGATCACCGAGGCGGCCCGGGCGGAGGGCGGCTGGCTGCTCAACAAGGACGGCTACCGCTACCTCCAGGACTACGACCTCGGCACGCCGTCGCCGACCCCGGTCCTGCGCAGCATGGAGCTCGGGCCGCGCGACCGCCTGTCGCAGGCGTTCGTGCACGAACTCGACAAGGGCCGGACGATCGAGACGCCGTACGGACCGGTGGTGAACCTGGACCTGCGGCACCTCGGGGCGCAGCTGATCGACGCCAAGCTGCCGTTCGTCCGGGAGCTGTGCTCGAAGTACCAGAACATCGACCCGGTCACGGAGCTGGTGCCGGTCCGCCCGGTGGTGCACTACATGATGGGCGGGATCCACACCGACCTGCGCGGCGAGACCTCGCTCGAGGGCCTGTACGCCGCCGGTGAGGTGGCCTGTGTGAGCATCAACGGCGCCAACCGGCTGGGGTCGAACTCGTTGCCCGAGTGCCTGGTCTTCGGCAACCGGGCCGGCCGGGCCGCGGCCGTCCACGCCGGCCGGTACCGCAACGTCGTACCGAAGGTGATCGAGGCGCAGGGACGGGACGAGGTACGGCGGCTGACGGAGGACCTGACCCGCCACTCCGAGGGGCACGAACGGATCGCGGACATCCGCACCGAGATGCAGACCACGATGGAGAACGGCGCCGGCATCTACCGCGACGGGGACTCGCTGGCGAAGGCGGCCGAGCAGCTCAAGGAATTGCAGCTGCGGTTCCGGCACGCGGCGATCGACGACCACAGCAGCAACTTCAACACCGAGCTGATCGCGTTGCTGGAGCTCGGGTTCATGCTGGACGTCGCCGAGACCATCATCGCCAGCGCGCACCTGCGGGAGGAGTCGCGCGGCGCCCACCAGCGCACCGACTTCCCGGCCCGCAACGACGAGCGGTTCCTGGCGCATTCCCTGGTACGGCGGGAACCGGACGGCACCGGCCGGGTCACGTATCTACCGGTGACGATCACCCGCTGGCCGCCGGGAGAACGGGTGTACGGGAGGTAGGAATGGCAGACGAGATCACCCTCGAGGTCGCGCGCTACCGGCCCGAGCAGGAGTCCGAGCCGGTGATGGAGTCGTTCCAGGTGCCGCTGCGCGAGCACTGGGCCGTCCTCGACGGGCTGACGTACATCAAGGACCACCTGGACGGCACGCTGTCGTTCCGGTGGTCGTGCCGGATGGGGATCTGCGGCAGCTGCGGGATGACGGTGAACGGCGAGCCGCAGCTGAGCTGCGCGACCTTCCTGACCGACTACGCGCCCGGCCCGGTCCGGGTCGAGCCGCTGCGCAACTTCCCGGTGATCCGCGACCTGGTGATCGACATCGACGACTTCATGACCAAGCTGCCGACGGTGAAGCCGTGGGTGGTCCGGGACGTGCACAGCCCGGTCGAGGAGGGCGAGTACCTGCAGACCCCGGAGGAGCTGGCGGAGTACCAGCAGTTCAGCATGTGCATCAACTGCATGCTGTGCTACTCGGCCTGCCCGGTGTACAGCCTGGAGCCGGACTTCATCGGCCCGGCGGCGATCGCGCTGGCCCAGCGGTACAACCTCGACTCGCGCGACGAGGGGTCCGAGGAGCGGCGCGCCGTGCTGTCGTCGCCGGAGGGGATCTGGGCGTGCACGTTCGTCGGCGAGTGCAGTGCCGCGTGCCCGAAGGACGTGGACCCGGCCGGGGCGATCCAGCGCTACAAGCTGACCGCGGCGACCCAGTCGATCAAGGACCTGCTGCTGCCCCGGAGCCGGCGATGAGCACCTATCAGCGGCCGCTCGCGCTGCTGTGGTGGCTCGAGCGCCGCTCGTATCTGTTGTTCGTACTGCGTGAGCTGAGCGCGGTCTTCGTCGCGTGGTTCGTGGTCTACCTGTTGTTGCTGGTCAACGCGATCGGCGACGGCGCGGCGTCGTACCAGGACTTCCTCGTCTGGAGCGGACGGTGGTGGGTGGTCGCGATCAACGTGGTTGCGATGGCGTTCGTGCTGCTGCACGCGATCACGTGGTTCGGGCTGGCGCCGCGGGCGATGGTGATCCGGCTGCGCGGGCGCCGGGTGCCGCCGCGGCAGGTCGTCGCCGGGCACTACCTGCTGTGGTTGTTGCTGTCGGCAATCGTGACCTGGCTGGTGCTGCGATGAACCGCCGACCTGGTCCCGAACCCGTGCTCTGGATGCTGTTCAGCTCCGGTGGGATGGTGGTCGCGCTGATGGTGCCGATCCTGCTGTTCCTGTTCGGGATCGCGTTCCCGCTCGAGCTGTTGTCGCCGCCGGATCACTCGCACGTGTTCGCCGTACTGCGGAATCCGATCACGCGGCTGGTGTTGTTCGGGCTGTGTGTGCTGGCGCTCTTCCACTGGGCACACCGCTTCCGGTTCACGCTGTACGACGGGCTGCAGCTGAAGCGGTACGACGCGCCGATCGTGGTGCTGTGCTACGGCGGCGCGGTCGTGGGGACGGTGATCGCGGCGGTGCTGTTGATCCGGCTCTGACGCGGTCCGGATCGGGGCCGCGGGGGGCTGACGTAGGGTCGGCGGCATGCGGGAGATCGTGGTGATCGGCGTCGGCGCGGGTGACCCGGAGCAGGTGACGATGCAGGCCGTGGGGGCGCTGCGGCGGGCCGACGTGGTCTTCGTCCTGGACAAGGGCGAGGTCAAACAGGAGCTCGTCGACCTGCGGTCGGAGCTCCTCCGCCGGTACGCGGGTGACCACCGGGTGGTCGTCGGCCGCGACCCCGAGCGGGACCGGACGGCGAGCGCGTACGTCGAGGCCGTGGACGACTGGCGGCGTCGCCGGGCCGACGTGTGTGCGTCGATGATCGCGGCGGAGTTGGGTGCGGACGAGGTGGGGGCGTTCCTGGTGTGGGGCGATCCGTCGTTGTACGACAGCACGCTGGCGATCCTGGACGACATCCTGGCGCGGGGCGAGCTGTCGTTCGAGGTCGAGGTGGTCCCGGGAATCAGCAGTGTGTCGACGCTGGCGGCTCGGCATCGGGTGGGTCTCAACCAGGTCGGCCGGCCGGTGCAGATCACCACCGGGCGGCGGTTGGCCAAGGGGTGGCCGGAGGACGTGGACGACGTGGTCGTGATGCTCGATGCGCAGACGGCGTTCACCGAGCATCTGGATCAGGACGCGGACATCTACTGGGGTGCGTACCTGGGGACTCCGGACGAGATCCTGATCTCCGGACCCCTTCGCGAGGTCGCCGCCGAGATCGAGAAGGTCCGCGCCGAAGCCCGAACCCGCAAAGGCTGGATCATGGACACCTACCTGCTGCGCCGGAAGAACAACTAGCCGCCTCCGGCGGCGCGGCGAGAGAGCGCAGGAAGAACCAGCCGCCTCCGGCGGCGCGGCGAAAGGGCGCAGGAAGAACCAGCCGCCTCCGGCGGCGCGATGAGAGAGCGCCGGAACAAGAACCAGCCGCCTCCGGCGGCGCGGTGAGTTGGCGCGGCGGGTTAGACCAAAGGTGTAGGTGGGTTGGCCGTTGGGGCGAAGCGGGGGGTGGGGGTTTGGGTGAGGCTGCTTCGTATGAACAGATTGCGAAGGAGACTTGTGCCGGCGGTTGCGTTGGCGCTGGTGTGTGTAGGCGTGTTGGTGAGCGGCGCTTCGGCGGCGAGCGATGTCGTGCGGACTGATGCTGGTCTGGTGCGGGGGACCTCGGTCGGCGAGGCGAGGGTGTTCAACGGGATTCCGTTTGCGGCTCCGCCAGTAGGAGAGCTGCGGTGGAAGGCACCACAGCCCGTGCGACCGTGGGACGGCGTACGTGAGTCGGTCGACGCGAACGCGTGCCCGCAGCAAGCGAACCCCGAAGTCCCGAACGGATCCACCACCGAGGACTGCCTCTACCTGAACGTCACCGTCCCGAAGAAGCCGTCCACCAAGCCACGAGCCGTCGTCGTCTGGATCCCCGGCGGAGGGTTCTTCATGGGCACCGCCGGCAACTACGAGGCGTCGAAGCTCGCGACCAGGGGCGACGTGGTCGTCGTCACGGTCAACTACCGGCTCGGCATCTTCGGGTTCTTCGGCTACCCGGGTCTGCCCGGCTCCGGCACGTACGGCCTCCAGGACCAGCAGGCCGCCCTGCGCTGGGTCCAGCAGAACGCCCGCGCCTTCGGCGGCGACCCGCGCAACGTGACAGTGGCAGGAGAGTCCGCCGGCGGCATGAGCGTGTGCGCCCACCTGACCTCCCCGACCGCGACCGGCCTGTTCAGCAAGGCGATCATGCAGAGCGGTTCATGCGCCTTCAACTGGGACGACAACAGCCAGTACCCCGGCCAGGCCGCCGACTCCCCGTGGGTCCCGGTGAGGACCGTCCAGTCCACCGGCAAGGAGTGGGCCGCCGCCAACCACGACAAGCTGTCCTGCCGGCCCGGCCAGTCAACACTCGACTGCCTCCGCGCCGCGAAGTCCGACGTACTCGTGCAGGAGACCCTCCAGTTCACCCAGGTCGGGTACGGCGGTACGGCGACGGTCCCCCTGAGTCCCGCGAAGGCGATGAAGGCCGGGCTGTTCCACCGGGTCCCGATGATGTCCGGCAACAACCACGACGAGGCGACTCCGTGGGTGGCCGCGTTCGGCGAAATCATGGACTACCCGGGCCTGGTGACCAACATGGTCGGCAAGGCACAAGCGGCCAAGGTACTGCGGGAGTACCCGCTGGACCGCTACGAGTCGGCAGCCGCAGCGTGGGCCGCGGTCACGACCGACCGGATCTGGTCCTGCACCCAGGCGGCTACCGACCTGCAGGCGGCCCGCAAGGTGCCTGTCTACGCGTACGAGTTCGCCGACAAGCACTCGCCCCTCGCCCAGCCCGGTCAGGGCGCCGCGCACGCGATGGAGCTCCCGTATCTGTTCCGCCTCGGCGGCTGGGATGCGCCACTGTCCGAGACGCAGCAGGTGTTGTCGAACCAGATGATCGACTACTGGACTACCTTCGCCCGCACCGGCGATCCCAACGGCCCGGACCGTCCGCACTGGTCACCGACGCGCACTCGCGCAGCGACCGGCCTCTCACTGGCGCCGACCGACCAAGGCGGCATCCAGCGCGTCAACCTCACCACCGAGCACCACTGCGACCTCTGGGCAGGCATCAACTGACGGCGTGCGCGCGGCGGGGCCAAGACCCCGCCGCGCGCACCCCCATCACTTGCGAGCAGTCCGGAGCGAGGTGGCCGCGAGCACCAGCCCCGCGAACACGAATCCGGCCGCAGCCAGCCAGGCAGCGCCGTACCCGTCCCGCAGGGCCAGTGCGTCGCCGGCACCTTCACCCAGCCGGCTGGCCGTCGTCGACGCCGCGAGCGTGGCCAGTACGGCGGTGCCGACCGCGGCACCCGCCTGCTGTGCGGTGTTGTTGAGTCCGGAGGCCAGACCAGCGTCACCTGGCTCCGCACCGGACATGGCGAGCATGATCGCCGCCGGGATGGCCAGACCGATGCCGGCACCCATGACCGCGAGCACGGGCGCGACGTGGACGACGTACGAACCGTCGACCGGCGCCTGACTGATCCACAGCAGCGCGGCGAGGAACGCGGTGAGTCCGGCGATCAGCATCGTTCGCGGGCCGAACCGGACGGTCAACCGCGGCGCGATGGACAGTGACATCACGGCGTTCATCAGAGGCGCGGGAAGAAAGGCGAGACCGGTGGTGAGCGAGTCGTAGCCCAGCACCCGTTGCACGTAGAGCGCGGTGGTGAACTGGAATCCGAACCCGGCCGCGAACAACAGCACGACGACCACGTTCGCCACGGTCACCTGCCGCCTGCGGAAGATGTGCAGCGACAGCAGCGGGTTCGCACTCCGGGCCTGACGCAGAACGAAGGCCGCGAGCAGCAGCACCGAAACGACAGCCAGCACGAGCGTGCGAACCAACTCCGCGTGCGGCTCCGCCGTCTGGACGATCGTGTAGACCGCAAGGGAAAGCCCTCCGGTCACCAGCACGGCCCCCAGCACGTCAGCACCCCTTCCGAGGCCCAGACCCCTCTCTCCCGCCAGCAGGCGTACGGCGAACGCCAGCGAGGCCAGCCCGATCGGGACGTTGATAAGGAATGCCCAGTGCCAACCCACCGTCTGCGTGATCACGCCACCGAGGATCAGGCCGATGGACGCGCCACTGGCCGAGGTGAAGCTGTAGACGCCCATCGCCCGCGCCTGTTCGCCCGGAGCCGGGAACAGCCCGACGATCATGCCAAGGATCACCGCGGAGGCCAGCGCCCCGCCGACGCCCTGCAGGAAGCGTCCGGCGATCAGGACCTCGGCACTGGTCGCCACCCCGCACAGCAGGGACGCGGCCGTGAACAGACCAAGGCCGGCCAGGAAGACGCGCTTGCTGCCGAGCAGATCGCCGATCCGGCCGGCCAGCAGCAGGAGACCGGCGAAGGCGATCAGGTACGAGTTCATCACCCAGGCGAGACCCGCCTGCGAGAAGCCGAGGTCGCTCTGGATCGTCGGCAGGGCGACCGTCACCACGGTGCCGTCGAGGATGATCATCAGCTGCATCACGCACAGCACGACAAGTGCTTTCACGCGGCCCGCAGCAGAGCGGGCGGCCGGTGCAGGGGTTACCGAAGTGGTCGTCATGAGAACGACCATAACAGATAGTTTTGTAGCGGACTATCTCTTTCTGGATCAGCTTGCGCGCTGCCGCCCGCGCCGTACCGGCTGCGCCTCGACCGGCGTGGACAGGTGCCCGCCGACGAGCTCGGCGAGCGCGTCCACGAACGGCTTGCGCTGACCGGCGGCGAGCGCGTCGAGCGCCTCGGCGTGCACGCGGTCGACGATCCGCTGACCTTCCTGCGCGACCGCCGCGCCGGCCTCGGTGACCGCGACGATGCGGGCCCGGCGGTCGGTGGCCGACGGTTTGCGTTCGGCGTACCCGGCCTTCTCGAGCGCGTCGACAGTGACGACCATCGTCGTCTTGTCCAGGTACGCCAACTCGGCGAGCTGGATCTGCGTCCGCTCCCCCTCCAGCGCGTGCCGCAATACGCATTGCATCCGCACGGTCAGCCCGACCTCGGCCAGCGCGGCCGACAACCGGGTCTCGAGCACATGCCCGGCGTGGGTCAGATACCCGGTCAGATCAGGAACCGTGCGCGCTGGAGTCTTCGCCATACGTCGAGCGTAGCGCGGGATCATCCGGCGACAGACGATCCCGAGACAGATCATTGCTCCGCCGTCGGCGCGGGCACGTAGCATCTCGCGTGTGGTGAGGACTGAGACGGATCGGTGCCCCGGAGTCCTGGCAGTGCACGAGGCGGCCGACGGCGGCCTGGCCCGGGTGCGGGTGCCGGGCGGGGCGCTGACGCTCGCGCAGCTCGACGTACTCCGGCAGGCGGCCGACGACCTCGGAGACGGGCGGCTGGAGCTGACCTCGCGGGGAAACGTGCAGGTCAGAGGGCTGACGGCGGACGGGCCGCAGGAGCTGTCGCAGCGGTTGTACGACGCCGGCCTGCTCCCCTCCATCACCCACGAGCGCGTGCGGAACATCCTCGCGTCACCACTGTCCGGGCTGGACGGCCAGAGCCGGTACGACGTCCTGCCGGTGGCTGCCGCAGTCGATCACGCCTTGTGCGCCCGCCGGAAACTCGCGGACCTGCCGGGGCGGTTCCTGTTCGCCCTGGACGACGGACGGGGGGATCTGACCGGTGCACGGGCGGACGTCCTGGTCCGGGCGCTGAATGATTGCCAGGCGGTCCTGACCCTGGGCACGAAGGGCGTGCGGGTGAGTTGGGCCGATGCGGCCGACGTGATGATCGCGGCCGCGAAGGCTTTCCTGAAGGTGCGTGCCGGCCAGGAGTGGCGGATCGCGGAGGTCGAGGGCGGCGAGAGCAGGATCCTCGAGCGGCTCGGTCTGCAGGCGACCGTGGAACTGCCGACCGGAACGACAACGATCGATGCTGGGTGGCACGGGGAGAGCGCGCTGGTGGTGACCGTTCCGCTGGGCAGCCTGACGCAGGAACAGGCCGCCGTCGTCGGGGAGGTCGCCGACGAGGTCCGGATCACGCCGTGGCGCTCGCTGGTCCTTCGCGTGCGGGCCGATCCGAGCGATCGGCTCGACGGGGTCGGACTGGTCACCACGGCGGACTCACCCTGGAACGGGGTGACGGCATGTGCCGGCCGGCCGGGCTGCGCGAAGGCGCTGGCGGACGTCCGGGCGGACGCCCGCCAGGTGACGCCGCGACTGCCCCGGCACGGCCGGCCGGTGCACTGGTCCGGCTGTGACCGGCGCTGCGGCAAGCCGGCCGGCGAGTTCGTCGACGTACTTGCTGTAGGCAACGGATACGCGATCGACGGCGAACGGGGAGGACTCGGGTGAAGCACGAGTACGTGAAGGACGGGGCCGAGATCTACCGGCAGTCGTTCGCGACGATCCGGGCCGAGGCCGCGGTCGGTCTCGGCCCGCTCCCGGCCGACGTTGCGCAGGTCGCCGTACGGATGATCCATGCCTGTGGCATGACCGACCTGGTCGAGGACATCCGGCACTCCACCAACGTGGTCAAGAACGCGCGCGCCGCGCTGCAGGACGGGGCTCCGATCCTGTGTGACGCGCAGATGGTGGCATCCGGCGTCACCCGGAAGCGCCTGCCGGCGGACAACCAGGTGATCTGCACGTTGCCGGATCCGCGCACCGTCGAGTTGGCGGAACGCCTGCAGACGACTCGGAGCGCGGCGGCTGTCGATCTCTGGTTCGAGCACCTGGAAGGGTCTGTTGTTGCTATTGGCAACGCTCCGACGACGTTGTTCCGGCTGCTCGAGGTGATCGCGGCGGGTGCGCCGCGGCCGGCCGCGGTCCTCGGCATCCCGGTCGGGTTCGTCGGGGCGGCCGAGTCCAAGGAGGCCCTGGCGGCGAACGACCTCGGGCTGGAGTACCTGATCGTGCAGGGCCGCCGGGGTGGCAGCGCGATCACCGCGGCCGCCGTCAACGCGATCGCGAGCGAGGCGGAATGAGCGGGCCGACGACGGGCCGTCTGTGGGGCGTCGGGTTGGGCCCGGGCGATCCCGAGCTGGTGACGGTGAAGGCGGCCCGGTTGATCGGCGCGGCGGACGTGATCGCGTTCCACAGCGCCCGGCACGGTCGCAGCATCGCCCGCTCGGTCGCGGCGCCGTACCTCACCGACGGGCAACTCGAGGAGCACCTCGTCTATCCGCTGACCACGGAGACGACCGACCACCCCGGCGGCTACCAGGGGGCGATGGACGATTTCTACGCCGACTGCGCCGCCCGGTTGGCCGCGCACCTCGATGCCGGCCGCGACGTCGTCGTCCTCGCCGAGGGCGATCCGCTCTTCTACGGGTCCTACATGCACATGCACAAGCGGCTGGCGGACCGGTACCCGTGCGAGGTGGTCCCCGGCGTCACGTCGGTCAGCGCGGCGGCCGCCGTACTCGGCCGACCGCTGTGCGAGCGGGACGAGATCCTCACCGTGTTGCCGGGCACGCTGCCTCCCGACGTACTGGCGGACCGGCTGCGGCACACGGACGCGGCCGCGGTGATGAAACTGGGCCGGACGTTCGGAGGTGTCCGCGAGGCGTTCGAGCTCGCCGGACGCGCGGACGAGGCCTGGTATGTCGAACGCGCGACCACGGACGCGCAGCGGACCGCTCCCCTGGCCGACATGGACCCGGACGACGTGCCGTACTTCTCACTCGCCCTCCTCCCCAGCCCGATCAACACCACATTCACCGCCCCCGCGACCAGGACCGCAGCGGACGGCGCGGTCACCGTCGTCGGCCTCGGACCGGCCGGACCGGAGTGGATGACGCCCGAGGTGCGGGCCGCGATCGCGAGTGCCGACGACCTGGTCGGCTACGGGCCGTACGTCGACCGGCTGCCCGACCGGGCCCGTCAGCGCAAGCACGGGTCCGACAACCGGGTCGAGTCCGAGCGGGCCGCGTTCGCGCTGGACCTCGCCCGGAAAGGGTCGAAGGTGGTCGTGGTGTCGTCCGGCGACCCTGGCGTGTTCGCGATGGCCAGTGCGGTCACCGAGGTCGCCTCCGAGCCGGAGTACGCCGACATCGCCGTACGCGTGCTGCCCGGCATGACCGCGGCCCAGGCCGTCGCGAGCCGCGTCGGTGCGCCACTCGGGCACGACTACTGCGTCCTGTCGTTGTCGGACCGGCTCAAGCCGTGGGAGGTGATCGCCCAACGGCTGTCCGCCGCCGCCGCGGCCGACCTGGCGATCGCGATCTACAACCCGGCCTCCAAGACCCGCACCTGGCAGGTCGCCGCCACCCGCGACCTCCTGCTCGAGCACCGCGCACCGGGTACGCCGGTCGTCGTCGGCCGGGACGTGGGCGGGCCGGAGGAGGCGATCACCGTCACAACCCTCGCTGAGCTGGAGCCGGAGACGGTTGACATGCGCTGCCTCTTGGTGATCGGGTCGTCGCAGACCCGCACCGTGCCCCGCCCGGCCGGACCCCTGGTTTTCACTCCACGTCGCTATCCGGCGACGGCGAGTGACTCTGAGCCAGAGTCCGGTTAAATCCGCCGTCCGGCTGTGTCGGGGGCGATCCGGGCGGGTAGGCAACGGCCCGGAGCTGACCAGTGAGGAGAAGCGGAATGGTCCAGCAGTACGGCGACACCGCGACGCAGCCTGTCACCGCCACGATGGTGCCCGACGACGACACCACCAGCACCCAGCGGTACGAGGAGGCGCGCGCGGCGGCGCACCGGGCGATGACCAACGTGACGATCATCCCGGACCAGCCGCCCAGCCCGGACCAGCCGCCGGTCGAGCCCGACGTCGATCCGGAACTGCTGGCCTACCGGGGCTTCAAGTTCGGCGCGGCGTTCTTCGGCTGGCTGATCGCGATGGCCATGACCGTCGTCCTCTCGCTCGCGGTCGCGGCCGCGGCCCTGGGGACCGCGGAGATCCTGGACTACTCGCGGGCCGACGCCGAGGCCCAGCCCGGGGCGGCCGGCATCACCGCCGCGACCATCGCCGTCCTCACCCTGACCCTCGCGTTCTACTCCGGCGGGTACGTCGCCGGCCGGCTCGCCCGCTTCGACGGCGGCCGCAACGGGTTCGGCGTGTGGATGTTCGCCTTCCTGTTCTCGGTGCTCGCGGCCGGCGTCGGCGCGCTGCTGAACAACCAGTACGACCTCACCGACGAGGTCAGCCGGCCGGACGTGGCGCTCTCGACCGACACGGTCACCACCGGAGGCATCGTCGCCACCGCGGCGCTGCTCGTGCTGACGCTGCTGTTCTCGATCGTCGGCGGCAAGGCCGGCCGCCGGTACCACGACAAGATCGACCGCCTGCTCGACTGACCGTCAGTCACCTCCTCACCACGCATAGCCAGCGTTCCCGACGGGTACCGGAGGAACGACACGGGGCCGTCTCGTGAGGAGAACTGACATGGTCCAGCAGTACCGGGACGACGCGGACACACAGCATCGCGACGAGCACACCGCCGTTCGCGAGCCCGACACGACCACCCGGCCGGTGACCCGGCCACTGCACCGGGCCCGCATCAAGACGTCGGCCGCCGACGAGGTGGACCCGGCGTACCGCGGGTTCAAGGGCGGGGCGGCGTTCTTCGGCTGGCTGGTCGCGGTCGGCCTGATCGCCCTGCTCACCGGGATCGTCGGGGCGGTCGCGGCCGCGGTCGACTACGCGGTCACCATCGACTGGAACGCGGCCGAGGCGGAGGCCGGCACGATCGGCATCGTGTCCGGCGCGGCCGCGTTGCTCATCCTGGCGATCGCCTACTACAGCGGCGGGTACGTCGCCGGCCGGCTCGCGCGCTTCGACGGTGGGCGGCAGGGCTTCGGCGTCTGGCTGATCGGCGTACTGGTCACGCTGGTCGTCGCGGCGATCGCCGCGCTGGCCGGTTCGCAGTACGACGTACTGAACCGGGTGGAACTGCCGTCGGTCCCGCTCGCCGACGAGACGCTCACCGCCGGTGGGCTGATCGCGGTCGGCGCGGCCGTCCTGATCACGCTGTTCGCGGCCGTGATCGGCGGCAAGGCCGGGCAGCGCTACCACCGCCGCATCGACACCAGCGTGGACTGATCTCCCATCACCGCTCCTCATAACCCTCCCCCAACCCCTCCCAGACCCGGACGGCGGATGACCCCCATCCGCCGTCCGGGTCGTCGTTGTCCCCGCCGCCGAGTGCGGGCAGGATGCCGGACATGACCACGGACGACGGCCGCACCGCGGAGGACGGCCCGACCGCGGAGGACGGCCCGACCGCGGAGGACCGGGGGACCGTGGTCGACCGGCGGACCGTGGAGGACAGCGGCACCGCGGTGGACCGGCGGACTGTGCTCGTGGTCGGGGGGACGAGCGGGATCGGCGCGGCTACCGCGCTCCGGTTCGCCGCCGACGGGCTGTCCGTGATCGCGGCCGGGCTCGACCCGTCGGCAGCACCCGATGGGCTGCGGCAGTCCGCTCGGCTGCACGAGCTCGACCTCCGGACGCCGGACGCGCTCGAGGAGCTGATCGGGTCGCTGGACCGGCTCGATGTGCTGGTGAACGCCGCCGGCATCATCCGGCGCGGCGACGAGCACCGGCCCGAGGTGTTCCGGGACGTCGTCGAGATCAACCTCACCGGCGCGATGCGCGCGGCCGAGGCCGCCCACGACCTGCTCTCGGCGACCCGGGGCTGCATCGTCAACGTGGCCTCGATGCTGAGCTACTTCGGTGGTCCGCTCGTCCCGGCGTACAGCGCCAGCAAGGGCGGCATCGTCCAGCTCACCAAGTCCCTCGCGGTCGCCTGGGCGTCCGACGGCATCCGGGTGAACGCGGTCGCCCCCGGCTGGATCGCGACCGAGCTCACCGCCGCACTGCAGGCCGATCCGGTCGCCGCCGACCGGATCCTCTCCCGTACGCCAATGGCCCGCTGGGGCTCGCCGGAGGAGGTCGCCGGTGCGATCGCCTTCCTGGCCGGCCCGGACGCGGGATTCGTCACCGGCGCCGTCCTGCCCGTGGACGGCGGCTACCAGAGCATGTGAAGGAGCTTCGATGATCCCGGTTTCGGCAGGAGTGCCCGCGGAGATCGCCGTACCGGCGGTGCCCGAGGACGACCGGTTGTGGGTGCCGCAGGCGCCGGACGTGTGGTTCCGGCCGCTGATGCTGAACACGATCACCGGGCAGTGGTGCAACCTGCTCAAGGTGACCCGGTCCGGCATCGTCTCCCGGCACCGGCACCCGAGCG
Source organism: Kribbella sp. CA-247076 (assembly GCF_050942445.1). Taxonomy (NCBI): domain Bacteria; kingdom Bacillati; phylum Actinomycetota; class Actinomycetes; order Propionibacteriales; family Kribbellaceae; genus Kribbella; species Kribbella sp. CA-247076. The sequence continues at coordinate 5,457,743 of NZ_CP192051.1, forward strand.
CGGTGTTCGGCTACGTGATCAAGGGCAAGTGGCAGTACGACGAGCACGAGTGGGTCGCCGAGACCGGGTCGTTCGTGTACGAGCCACCGGGTGAGATCCACACGCTCCGGGTGCCGGAGGACTGCACCGAGATGATCACGTTCTTCAACATCTCCGGCGCGATGATCTACGTCGACGACGACGGCAACCAGACCGGGTACGAGGACACGTTCACCAAGATCCAGCTGTGCCGCGACCACTACGGCGCCAACGGCCTGGCCGCCGACTACGTCGACCAGTTCATCCGGTGATCGTCCGGACCGCCTCGACGACCTGATCGAGCGCCGGGGACCGGTGGCCCCGGCGCCGGAAGAGCGCGACCTGCCGGTCGACGCCGGCGTCGTGGATCGGGACCAGCGTCACCCCGTCGAGGTTTGCGGTCGTCACGGCGAGCTCGTTCGTGACGCCGACGCCGAGGCCGTGCCGCACCAACGAGAGCAGCGTCTGCGGCTGGTTGGTGCGAAACGCGGACCGCGGATTGAGCCCTCTGGACGCGAACGCCAGGTGTGACTCGAACTGCCGCGGCCCGTCGCTCTCACCGATAGAGATCAGCGGCAGCTCGGCGAGTTGCTCGAGACCCACCGACCGGTTGCTAGCGAGCGGATGCGTCTCCGGGAAGACCGCGGTCAGGGGCTCGCGCCAGAGCACTTCGTGGACGAGCGACTCGTCCGCGACCAGCGGGTGCACCGGGCGGATGGCGAGGTCGATGTCGCCCCGCATCAGGGCAGCCTCGAGGTCGACGCTCGGACCCTCGACGAGCAACAGCCTGACGTTGTCCGGCAGACGGCGTACGACTTGGGGAAAGAGCCAGGCGGCGGCGCTCGGGTAGGCGCCGAACCGGACCTCTCCGCCGGCCGACAGCCTCTGCACCAGGCGCAGGATCTCCTCGGCCTGCGGGAGCAGCGCGCGTCCCTCCGGGGTGAGCCGGGCCGGGTGGGCGGTGCGGTCGAAGAGCCGTACGTCGAGGGTGCGTTCGAGGTCGGCCACGTGCTCGCTGATCCGCGACTGACCGCGAAAGACCGCCTTCCCGGCCGCGGAGAACCCGCCGTGCCGGGCGACCGCGACGAAGCTGACGAGCCAGTCCATCCGGAAGCCGTACGCCGCGGTCAGGTCCATGGACTCACGCTAGCCGGGGAAGAGCGTGGGAGTCCGGACTGTTGTTTGTGGTGTGAAGGTCGTCGTGATCGGTGCGGGCCAGGCGGGGCTCTCGGCTGCGTACCACCTGGTGCGGCTGGGATTCACGCCGTACGACGAGGTCGTCGTACTGGACCGGAATCCGGCGCCGGGCGGTGCGTGGCAGCACCGGTGGGACTCGCTGACCATGCACGACGTGCACGGGATCGCTGACCTGCCGGGCGTGCCGGTGCCGCCGAGCGCGGCAGCGGATCGGGCGAACGAGTTCGTGCCGGCGTACTTCGCGGACTACGAGCAGCGGTTCGCGCTGCCCGTGCTGCGGCCGGTCACGGTGTCGAGCGTGCATCGGGTGGACGGGTTGTTCGAGGTGCGGACGTCGGGCGAGACGTACCTGACGGAAGCGCTGGTGAACGCGACGGGGACGTGGAACCGGCCGTTCATCCCCTGGTATCCGGGGATCGAGACGTTCCGCGGGCGGCAGTTGCACACGGCCGACTACCGCGGGGCCTCTGAGTTTGAGGGTCAGCACGTGCTGGTCGTCGGCGGTGGCGCGTCGGCGGTACAGCTGCTCGCGGAGATCTCCGAGGTCGCCTCCACAACCTGGGTGACCCGGCGGCCGCCGGAGTGGCGGACGGGCGAGGACTTCACCCCGGAGTACGGGCGCCGGGTCGTCGCCAAGGTGGAGGAACGGGTCCGCGCCGGGCTACCGCCGCGCAGCGTCGTCAGCGTGACCGGTCTCCACCTCCGCGCACAGGAACAGGCCGCGTGGGACCGCGGCGTCTACACCCGGCAGCCGATGTTCGCCCGGATCACCCCCGACGGCGTCGAATGGCCCGACGGCCGCAGCCTGCCCGTGGACACCATCCTCTGGGCCACCGGCTTCCGCGCCGACCTCGCCCACCTGGCGCCCTTGAAACTGCGCGAGCCCTCCGGCGGCATCCGCATGAACGGCACCCAGACCGCCCTCGACCCCCGCATCCACCTCATCGGCTACGGCCCCTCCGCCAGCACCATAGGAGCCAACCGAGCCGGCTTCACCACCGCCCGATCCCTCCGCACCCTCCTCCACCCCTTGGCCGCCTGACGCCCGGCCGAGCGCCTTTCAGCTCGCTGGTTGGGGGCGTTGGGCGATGAGGACGAGGGAGGGGACGCCGGCGGCGCTCTTGGGGAGGCGTAGTTCGGCGACTTCGTCGAGGCCGGCTGTGGTCAGGAGGGTCCGGAGGTCGTCGGGTTGCCAGAGGTGGGTGGTCCACGTGACGGGGATGCCGCCGTACGCCTCGGTGCGTTCGATGTCTCCGTCGCCCAGGTGGGTCCCGATGATCAGGTGACCGCCGGGGACCAGCGCCCGGGCGAAGTCCGCGAGGACCGTCGGGAGGATGTGCCGCGGCAGGTTGAACAGCGACCACCAGCCGAGGATCCCGCCGTACGACGAGTCGGCGAGGTCCAGCTCGGTCGCCGAGGCGACGGCGAACCGGTGGCCGGGATGGCGCCGCCTGGCGTGCTCGATCATCCGCGGTGAGAGGTCGACTCCGGAGACGTCGAGTCCACGCTCGGCGAGGTACGCGGTGAGGTCGCCAGGACCGCATCCGACGTCGAGCACCGGGCCGAGGCCGTGTACGGCGGCCGCGAAGCCGTCGACCGCAGTCCGCAACCACGGGTACGTCGTGATGTCCCCGAGGTTCAGGTCGACGTACGCGTCGGCGACCCGGTCGTAGGAGCTCCGGACGAGGTCGAGATCGGCAGGCTGCGCGCTACGGGAGGAGGACATGGTGCGCGATGCTAGCCCGTCGACGGCCGGGGGCGGACACACCGTGTGGTGGGTCAACCCAGGGAATACCTTGGGTGATCTCCCCATTTCGTGTTCAAGGCCCCAACGAGAGGGTCAGCGCATGATCAGGGTGAGGAGGTCGGTGCCGAGGGCGCGGAGGGCGGACTCGTCGAGGCGGTAGGCGACGAAGCGGCCTTGGCGTTCGGGCGTGACCAGGCCGGCTCGGGTGAGGGCTCTGAGGTGCCGGGTGACCTGGGTGGGGTGGAGGTTCCAGAGGGCGGCGATCTCGCCGGCTGTGCGGGGTTCGCTGGCGACGGCGCGGCAGACCTGGAGACGGTCCGGTGTGGCCAGGGCCTCGAGCCTGGCGCGGATCTGCTGAGCCGTCGGTACGGCGGGCCCGCGACCGCCGGCCGGATAGATCACGGTCAGCGGTGAGCCGGGAACTTCGCCGAGGAACAGATGCGGCGCGATGTAGTTGCTGGGGACAAGCAGCAGCCCGCGCGACGCCAGGTCGATCCGCTTGTTCTGCACCTTCTGCACGATCACGCTGTCGTGATCACGTATGTCGATGGAGCCGTCCAGCGACCGCAGCATCGCCCCGACGCCGTCCCGCAACGCCAGATCCCGGTCCTGCCGACCACGGGCGGCCAACGCGTCCCGCGACTCCTCCCACACCTCCCGGAACCACTCCGACCAGCAAGCGTCCAGCACATCGACGAAACGCCGTACGGGCTCAGCCGGGTCGGTCAGCAGGCCCTCGACGAGAGCGGCCACAGCGCGCCCCCGGCTGCGTGCCCAGTGGAGTACGGCGTCCGCGTCCGGGCTGCCGCCGCGCAGAGACCGACCGCGCAGCGGCCGGACGAGCTCGGCGGCCAGGTCCTCCGGCGGGCGGGACCGCAGCGCCCCGAGTTCGTCCTCCCAGCGCGGCGCACCAACGGCATCACTCGTCGCGAAGAAGCGCGCCCGGACCGCCCGCACGGTCCACGTCCACTGCGACAGCTCCTCCCGCAGTACGGCGGGCAGCCGTACGCCGGCCGCCCACTCGACCCGATCGTGGTGTCGCGGCTCCGCCAGGACGTGGAGCGCGCAGCCGAGCTCGATCAGAGGTGAGGCGACGTGACGGATCCGGTCGGGGTCGAGCCGGCTCACGCCCGCGAGAACTGTCGGCAGAGCTGCTCAGTCCTTCAGCTTGAACTCGAGGTCGGTCTCCCAGTCGTTCAGGTCGGGGACCTCACGCGGATCGGACTTGTAGATCTCGAGCCGGGCGGTCCAGCGGTCGCCGTCGGCGTCCCACTCGAGGCCCTGCTCGGACGCCCACTCGAGCAGGTCGCGGGTGGCGCCGAGCAGGCCGTCCGGGTGCCCGTGGTGGGTGACGCTCGCGTACCGGCCGGCCGGGAGTACGCCGGTGACGATCTCCCCCTCGCCGTGGTGCAGGTCGTCGACCGGGAAGCCGATCTCCATCACCAGGCCGGCGTCCATGTCGACCACGTCGTACTTGAAGAACGGCGCGTCGTTCGGGGCGATCTCGTGGGCGGCCAGCCAGGCCACCACCTCGCCCATCCGGTCGGCGAACGCGCCGATCCCGTCCATCGCGACCTTCCCCCGCAGCGCGACGTACGGCCGCTCGTCCCGCTTCACGATCTCCGGCATCCCACGTCCTCCCGATCGGTGCTGCCTTCAACGTAACGCCTGCGTCGGCCATTATCGTCAGACCTGGCGCCCGGCCGTCCTCGGGCGTCTACTGGGACCCAGGGGTGGGCATGATGAGGCGTTTCAAAGTCGTCGTGGGGGTGCCGGCCGCGGTCGCCGCGGTGGCCGTGCTGCTCGTCGGGCCGTCGTCGACCGCCGTCGCCGAGCCGACGACGCCGATCACGTACGCCTCCGGGACGACGGCGACCCGCTTTACCGGCCTGGCGTTCGACACGTGCACGGCGCCGTCGGTCGCCCAACTGTCGGCGTGGAAGGCCTCGCCGTACAAGGCGATCGGGATCTACATCGGCGGCGTCAACCGCAGCTGTGCGCAACCCCAGCTGACGCCGAGCTGGGTCAGCAGCGTGACCCGGATGGGTTGGCGGCTGATCCCGATCTACGTCGGGTTCCAGGCGCCCTGCACCTTCCGGACGACCGCGGTGAAGATGACCGTGCCGTCCGCGACGTTCCAGGGCGGCCTGCTGGCGCGGGATGCGGTGAAGGTGGCCCGCGCGCTCAACCTGCTGCCCGGCAGCGCAATCTACAACGACATGGAGCACTACGACGCGACGGACGCGACCTGCAAGGCGACCGTACTGCGGTTCCTGTCGGCGTGGACGAAGGAGCTGCACCGGCTCGGGTACCTGTCCGGCGTGTACGCGCACCAGAACTCCGGCGCCCCGCACCTCGCCGCGGCCTACAACTCCTCGTCGTACGCCCGGCCGGACGCGCTGTGGATCGCCCGCTGGGACGGCAACAGCTCGCTGACCGGCTGGCCGACGGTGCCGAACACCTTCTGGGCCGTGGGACAACGCGGCAAGCAGTACCTCGGGGACCACAACGAGACGCACGGCGGCGTCACGCTCAACATCGACAGCGACCGCTTCGACGCGCCGGTCGCGAGCGTCTGGTACACCTACACGGCCCGGACGACGATCCACTCCTACAGCGGCCCGTCGACCGCGTACCCGGTCCGTTCGACGATCCCCGCGAACGCCGGCGTCCGCATCGTCTGCCAGACCTTCGGCCCGAAGATCGGCACCACGACCGTCTGGAACAAGCTCGTCGACGGCACCTACGTGACCGACTACTACGTCCGGACCCCGAACAAGCCCGGCTACTCAGCGCCGATCCCGGGTTGTAGCAATGCCTACCAGACGATTGTCGACAATCTGGCCAGGCGACGCGGCCCAGGGACGTCGTACGCCGCTTACCCGGGCCTGCTCCCGATCGGCTCGCTCGCCTGGGTCACCTGCCAGCGTGCCGGCTCCAAGGTCGGTACGACGGCCGTCTGGGACCGCCTCAGCGACGGCAGCTGGGTGACCGACTACTACGTCGCCACCACCAGCAAGACGACGTACACCGCCCCGATCCGGCGCTGCTAGACCGCCCACGGAGGCTGGATCGTTGTGCCGTCGGCCATCGTCCCGGTGAAGCCGGCGGTGATGGCGACGTACAACTCGGCCGGCTCCGCACCGAGATTGGTCAGCCGGATCGGCTCACCCGCCGGTACGACGACCGCGTCGCCGGGACCGAGCTTCTCGCCGTCAGGCGTCACCTGGACGGACCCGCTCAGCACCATGAACACCTCGTCCCGGTCGAGCGTGTGCGGCTCACCGCCGCCGGTGCCGGGCTCGACCGCGAGCTTCCACGTACACAGCCCCGCGGACCCGCGGCTCGGCGCCGCCAGCCCCGTGAACTCGACCCCGGGCAACTGGAACTTCGGCGCCTCATCTGCGCGAATGACCTGCATGACCCTCCCCTTCACAAATAGTCAAGCTGACTTGACCAAGCCAGCTTGACTATCATGAGCGCCATGACGCGTTCGGGCAAGCTCGATTTCGGAATTCTGCTGCTGCTCGCCGATCAGGAGTTCGTCCGCGCGCTGCGGGCCGCGACGGCCGGGCAGGGGTTCGACGACCAGGGGCGGTCGGACGGGTTCGTGCTGCGCACGTTGAGCGCCGGGCCGACGAGTATCAGCGGGCTCGCGGAGCGGCTGGAGATCACCAAGCAGGGTGCGAGTCAGATCGTCGACGACATGGAACGGCGTGGGTACGTCGAACGCCGCCCGGACCCGGCCGACGCCCGCGCCCGCCTCCTCCACCTCACGGCCCGCGGCGAGGCCGCGCTCACGGCGGCCCGGCGATTCCACCAGGCCTACGAACGAAAGCTCCGCCGCCAGTTCGGCGACGGAGCGATCGACAGCGTGCGCGAGGTGCTGACCGCGATGGCCGGCGAGGCCCAGATCAGCAACCCACACTTCCGGGCACTGATGTTCTAGCTGAAGTACTTCGGGAAGTAGTCGTGGGTGGGCCAGGACTTGACGCCGTTGGCGGCGGTCCACATCGCGCCGTCGATGTCGGCGTACGACTTCCCGCTGGCGTCGTCGCGGCGGTTGAACAGTGCCGCCCAGCTCATCCCGGAGTACGTCCGGACGAGCAGGCTGTAGCTGCCCGGCAGGCTGCCGGTGTGCCAGGTGTTGCGACCGGTGCCGCCCGACGTCGGCCGGACCTGCCAGCCGAGGCCGTAGTACCAGCCGTTGCTGACGCCGGTCTCGGGCTTGGCCCAGATCGCGTTCAGCGACGTCGCATTCAGCACCGAGGACGACGCGTCGAACATCCGCGCCCAGCGCACCAGGTCCGGGGCACTCGCGATCCAGCCGCCGTTGGCGTCGTGGATCCGCATGCTGAAGGTCCCGTACGGCGCTGCCACGGTCGCGCCGGTGGTGTCGAGCACGGTGCGGCCGGTGTACTGCGACTCGTACGGCAGCTCACCGGCGTGCTTCGCGATGCTCCAGCCGAGCGCCATCCGCTTGATCTTCAACGGGGTCAGCAACTTCTGCTGCACGTAGGTGGCGTAGCTCAGGCCACTGACCTTCTCGATCACCCGGCCGGCCAGCAGGTACCCGAAGTTCGAGTAGACGGCCTTGCTGCCCGGCGTGAAGTTCAGCTTCTGGCCGGCCATGTACTTGATCACGTCGGCGTGGTGCAGCTCCATCGGTACGCCGAGCGCCTGGGAGATCGTGGCGTCCTTGAAGTTCGGGTCGCCGGACAGGTCGCGGTCCCAGCCGCCGAGGTGCTGCAGCAGCCGCTTGATCGTGATCGCCGGCCAGCGGGTGTCCCGGCTCTGACCGGCCGGCGGGGTGATGCCGAGGATGCTGGTCACCGGCGTGGACAGGCTCAGCTTGCCGTCCTGCACGAGTTTCATGATCGCCGCCGCGGTGACCGACTTCGACAGGCTCGCGATCCGGAACAGCGACGTCGGCTGGACGTCCAGCGAGGTCGACGTACTGTAGCCGCGGGCAAGGACCAGCCGGCCCTTGTAGGTGACCGCGAGCTGCCCGCCGGTGATACCGCGGGCCTGCATGAACGACTTCATCTGGCTGTCGAAGCCGGCCAGGGCCGAGACCGCGGTCCCGGTCGTCTTCCAGGTCGCGGCGGCATCGGCGGACCGGCTGAGCACCGTTCCCGCTCCGGTGCCGGCGGCGGCGACCGCTCCGGTGGCGACAGCGAGCTTGCCGAGGTTCCGGCGGGTCAACTCCACGAACGTGTTCTCCTTCGGCTCTTACCAGGCAGGGGATCCGAAGGAGTCTCTCATCGCAAGGGTTCTAGGGTGTGTCTGACAATTCAGCGCCCGGCGATGGATTGTCAGACACGCCCTTAGTCGACGATGGTTGCGTACGAGATCACACCGCGGCGGATCTGGTCGACGACGGCCCGTGCGGTAGCGCGCAACGCAGTGTCACCGGCGGCGTCCGCGACCTGCTCGGTGAGGTCGATCAGTTGCTTCACCCAACGAACGAAGTCACCGGCGGCCAGGTCCGACTCGTACAGCACCTCGGCCAGCGACGCGCCCGACGCCCACCGGAACGCGGGCCAGCAGAACCCGAGGTCCATCGACCGCAGGAAGTCCACCCGCATGTCCCGCTCCAGCGCGGACAGCTCCCGCCAGATCGATCCCATCCGCTCCAGCGCCTGCCGTACGTCGCCGCGCGGCAACCGTGGCGAGGTCGGCTCGTCCTTCGACCGCGCCTCGTACACCAGCGCGGCCAGGCACGCGGCCAGCTCCGGCACGGTCAGGTCGTCGAAAACTCCTTGCCGGAGGCACTCGGCGGCGACCAGGTCGAGCTCGGTGTAGATCCGCGCCAACCGGTCGCCGGCCTCGGTCGTCTTGTCGCCGTCCAGGTAGTGCAGCGCGTTCAGCACCTGGCAGACCCGGTCGAACTGGCGGGCGATCGTGTTCGTCCGCGCCTCGATCTTCCGCTGCACCTCGCGGTTCTCCCGGTCGAGCCGGAAGTACCGCTCCGCCCAGCGGGCGTGGTCCTCGCGGTCCGAGCAGCCGTGGCACGGGTGCGCGCGCAACTGCGCGCGCATCTCCTGCAACTCCGGGTCGTCCGCGTGCGTGACCACGTCGCGACCGCGGGAACGGGACGGCGGACCGTCCTCGCCGAGCATGTCGGTGCGATTCCGCAGTACCTGGGCCAGCTCACGGCGCTGCTGCGGGTTGCGCGGGTTGAACTTCTTCGGGATCCGCAGTGAGTCGATCGCCTCGACCGGCGTCGGGAAGTCGATCATCGACAGCTTGCGGACCTGACGGTCCAGCGTCAGCACGGTCGGCCGCGGGCCTTCGCGCTCCGACCGCATCCCCGGGTCGAGGACGAGCGCCCAGCCGGCGCTCCGGCCGGCCGGGATCCGGACGATGTCGCCGATCCGGAGCTTCTCGATCGACTCCTGCGCCTCGACCCGCCGGTCCAGCTTGCGCCGCTTGGAGCCGGACGACTCGCGCTCACCGATCCGCCGGCGCAGGTCGGCGTACTCGAGGAAGTCGCCGAGGTGGCAGTCGATCGACTCCTTGTATCCCTCGAGCGCCTCGGTGTTGCGCTGCACCTGCCGAGCCAGCCCGACCACGGCCTGGTCGGACTGGAACTGGGCGAACGACAGCTCGAGCATGTCCCGCGACCGCGAGCGTCCCACCTGGCGGACCAGGTTGACGGCCATGTTGTACGACGGGGAGAACGACGAGCGCAGCGGATACGTGCGGGTCGAGGCCAGCCCGGCCACCGCCCGCGGGTCGAATCCCGGCTGCCAGAGGACGACCGCGTGTCCCTCGACGTCGATGCCACGTCGCCCGGCCCGGCCGGTGAGCTGGGTGTACTCCCCCGGCGTGATGTCGACGTGCGCCTCGCCGTTCCACTTGCTCAGCTTCTCCAGCACGACCGTGCGGGCCGGCATGTTGATGCCCAGGGCAAGCGTCTCGGTGGCGAACACGACCTTGATCAGGCCGCGCGCGAACAGCTCCTCGACGACCTCCTTGAAGGCCGCCAGCATGCCCGCGTGGTGCGCGGCGATCCCGCGGCTGAGCGCCTCGGCGAAGTCGTGGTAGCCGAGCACGCCGAGGTCCTCGTCGGGCAGGTCGGCGGTCCGCTCGGCGAGCACCCGCTTGATCTCGTCCCGCTCGTGCGGCTTGGTCAGCCGCAGACCCGACCGCAGGCACTGCACCATCGCGTCCTCGCAGCCCTTGCGGGAGAAGATGAAGTAGATCGCCGGCAGCAGCGCGCCGGCGTCCAGCTCCTCCACCACGTCCGAGCGGTACGGCGTGAAGTGCGTCCGGGACGGCCGGTTCTTCGGCAGGTCGCGACGCCGGCGTGGTTTGCGCGAGTCGTCGCGGAAGATCCGGTTGTCGTCCCGGGCGATCCGGACCAGCTGCGGGTTGACCAGATCCTTGATGTCGACCTGGTTCGCCTTCGCCGGATTACCTGACTTCGAGGGAGCGCCGACCCGCGCGGTCGGCGCTTCGCCGGCGAACAGGTCGTGCAGCCGCTTGCCGACCATCACGTGCTGGAACAGCGGCACCGGCCGCTTCTCCTCCAGGACGACGACCGTGTTGCCGCGGACCGTCTCCAGCCAGTCGCCGAATTCCTCGGCGTTGCTGACGGTCGCCGACAGCGAGACCACCGACACCGAGTCGGGCAGGTGGATGAGCACTTCCTCCCACACCGCGCCACGAGACCGGTCCGCCAGGTAGTGCACTTCGTCCATCACGACGTACGACAGGCCGAGCAGGGTGTTCGAGCCGGCGTACAGCATGTTGCGGAGGACCTCGGTCGTCATCACGACGATCGGGGCCTCGGAGTTGATCGAGTTGTCACCGGTGAGCAGGCCGACCTTCTCGGCGCCGTACCGGCTCACCAGATCGCCGTACTTCTGGTTGCTCAGGGCCTTGATCGGGGTGGTGTAGAAGCACTTTTGCCCACGCTGCAGGGCAAGGTGGACGGCAAACTCGCCGACCAGCGTCTTGCCGGAGCCGGTCGGCGCCGCCACCAGCACCTGGTGACCGTCCTCGAGGGCGGCACAGGCGCGCAACTGGAACTCGTCCAGCTCGAAGTCGTAGAGCGCCCTGAACTCCTTCACGGCCGGATGCTCCTGGTCCGAGCGGAACGAGGCGTACTTCTCGGACGGGGTGCTCATGGCCCCAATCTATGCGACCGCACCTACAAGAAACGTCGCGGCGCGGTCCAGAGCCTGGTCGGCCTCGTCCATCACGCCCACCATCAGCGGGTAGACGTGCGGCGCGCCGGCCACCACGTCCAGGCTGACGTCGACCTCTTGTTCCGCTGCCCGGACCGCGAGCCGGAGCGCGTCGTCGAGCAGGACCTCAGCCGATCCGACCTGGATCAGCAGCGGCGGGAGCCCGCTCAGGTCGCCCAGGAGCGGACTGGCCAGTTCGTCTTTCGGATCATGGCCGGCGAGATACGCCTCGGCGTACTCCTCCATGTGTGCGCGGCTGAACAACGGGTCGAGGTCACCGCGGCTGTCGATACTCGTTCCGGACAGCGTCAGGTCGGCCCACGGCGAGAACACGACCGCGGCTTCCGGCAGCCGCAGACCTTCGCGCCGCGCCGCGAGCATCGTCGCCAGCGCCAGCCCGCCGCCCGCTGAGTCGCCCGCGATCAAGATCGGACGGCCGGTTTCCACCAGCTCCTTGTACGCCGCCAGCGCGTCGTCGAGCGCGGCAGGGAAGGGATTCTCGGGCGCCAGCCGGTACTCCAGCGACACCGCCGGCAGCCCGGTACGGCGAGCGAGCGGGACCGCGAGGTTGGCCCCGGTCCGCGCCGACCCGACCACGTAACCGCCGCCGTGCAGATAGAAGATCACCGCCTCAGCGCCGTTGTGAGCCCGGGCGGCCGCGCCGACACCGTCCGCGCCGGCGCCGCTGTCAGCTCCGGCGGGCGCGTCGGCACCGTCAGCGCTGTCGATGCGGACGTCCAGGGCCGGGACGCCGCCCAGGGTGCGTGGCGTCAGCGTGACGTCGTCGCCGAGCGGGCGGCTCGCGAACAGCTCGTCGAACTCAGCCCGCTGCTGCGCCGGCGTCCGGCCGAGCTCGCCCTTGGTGATCAGACCGCGCGCGAACGCGCGTTGTTCCTGCGTCATCGTCGTCTCCATCGGTGATAGATTCCAAGGAATGTACTTCCTGCTAACTACATTCCGAGGAATCTAATTCCGGGGAATCTTGGAGCCGCTCTGTGACTGATCTCACAGCTCTGTTCACGGATCTGGTCCGGCTGGAGACGCGGCTCTACAACGTGCTCGACGCCCGGCTGAAGGCGGAGCACGACCTGCCACTCGGTCAGTTCGAGTTCCTGCGCTTCCTCGCGGACCGGCGGACGGCGCGGGTCTACGACCTCGCCCACCAGATGGCGATCACCGTCGGCGCCACCAGCAAGGCCGTCGACCGGCTCGAGGCCGCCGGCCGCTGCCGCCGTACGGCGAACCCGGACGACCGGCGCTCGTCCCTGGTCACGGTCACCCCGCAGGGGCAACGCGACCTCGCGGCGGCGACTCCCACGGTCGAGGCCGAGCTGCAGACGTGGATCGGCTCGGTCCTCCCGGCGGAAGTCCTGGAGAACCTCGCGGTCAGCCTCTCGATGCTGCGGCAACGCGCCGAGGCCGACCACCGGACCGACCGCCAGGAACCCGGACGCCCAGGCCATCACAACGCACCGATCCCGCCCCGGCCCACGCTCGGCCAGGACGGCGACGCGCAATTGTGATGGCCTGGCGGTCCGCTAGGCGAAGACGGTCAGGGCGCCGGGGGCGATGGTGACGTCCACCGGGAGGGCGCCGAGGGGCTCGCCGTCGGCGTACGCCGTGATGCCGGGCGACTCGATCCGGACCATCCGGCCGCGCAGGGTGCGCACCATCGGGTGGCCGACGTGGGTGCCCTTGGACAGCTTCGGGAACATCTGCAGCAGGGTCAGCCGCGACACCGGCTCGATGATCGTCACGTCGAGGAGACCGTCGTCGATCTCGGCGCCGGCCAGGATCTGCAGTCCGCCGCCGTACGTCGGGCCGGTGCCGACCGCGACCAGCATGGCCCTGGTCTCGATCACGTCGTCGTCGACGGTCACGACGTACTCGAGCGGCTTGAACGTGCGTAGCTCGGCGAGCGTGGCCAGCGTGTAGCGGGAATTGCCCTTCGGCCAGCTCATCGCGTTGGCGCGCTTGTTCACGAGTGAGTCGAAGCCGCCGGCCAGGACCGTGGTGATGTACTCGTCCTTGGCCACCGCCAGGTCGATCGCCCGCGTCCGGCCGGCCACGATCAGCTCGGCCGCCGCGGCCGGGTCGTTCAGCGGTACGCCGATCCCGCGGGCGAAGTCGTTGCCGGTGCCGGCCGGGATCACACCGAACGGCATCCCCGACTTCGCCAGCACCTGGGCGCCGAGGTGGATCGTGCCGTCGCCGCCGATCAGCGCGACCGCGTCCGCGCCGGAGGCGATCACGTCGGCGGAGATCCGGCCGACGTCCTCCGCACACGTGGTCGCGTGCACGTCGACGGTCAGCCCGGCCGCCGCCAGCCGGCCGCGCACGACCGGCGCCACCCGGCCACCAAGACCTTTGCCGGAGGTGGGATTCACCACCAGCGCGACCCGCCGCCCCATCAGTCGGCCAGGAGTTCCTCGGTCTTGCGGGCTCGCCGGCGGTCGTTGAGCCGCGAGATCACCTCCGCGACGAAGAACAGGATGCACATCGGGATCGCCAGCAGGCACATCGTGAACGGGTCACCGGACGGGGTGGCGACCGCGGCGAAGACGAAGATCACCAGCACGATGTACGGCCGGAACCTGCCGAGGGCCGCGCCGGCGACGATGCCCAGCATGTTCAGCAGGATGACGACCAGCGGGATCAGGAACGCCACCCCGAAGACCAGCATCGTGCGCAGCACGAAGTCGAGGTAGTCGGGCAGCTCGACCAGGTTCTGGATGTCCAGCGGGGTGAAGCCCAGCAGGATCTCGATGCCCTTCGGCAGCGTCCAGTAGGCCACCCAGATGCCGCCGGCGAACAGCGGGGTGGCGAGCGCGGAGAAGACGTAGGCCCACTTGCGCTCGTTGCGGTGCAGCCCGGGGGCGATGAAGGCCCACAGCTGGTACAGCCAGACCGGCGCGGCCAGGATCAGCCCGAATAGGGCCGAGATCTTGATCCGGAACGTCAACGGGTTGCCGACACCGGGAAAGGTCAGCTGCGGCAGCTTGTCGCTGCCGGCGTCCTTGGCCAGCTCCGTCACGCTGGTGAGGAACGGCTTGGTCAGGAAGTTGAAGGCCTCGTCGTAGAAGATCCAGCCGACCACGGTCCCGACCACGATCGCGAGCACACTGATCACCAGCCGGTTGCGCAGCTCGATGACGTGCTCGCGCAGGGTCATCCGACCCTCGTCGTCCTTCGGGCGGCGTTCCGGTTTCTCCTTGCGCCGTCCGATCTTCACCAAAGACACCGGCGGTGTGCTCGGCTCAGTTGGCCGTGTGCGGCGGCAGGCCGTCGCCCGGCGCCTGGCCGTTCACCTGGTTCGGCTGCTGCGCGGCCTGCGCCTGCGTCTGCGGCGCCTGCTGGGTCGGGCCCTGGGCGGGCTGGTTGGTGCCCTCGGTCAGCTCCGGGTCCTTCTTCTTCGGACCGACCTCTTCCTCCCAGATCTTCTTCGACTTGCCGAGCTGCTTCACCAGAGCCGGCAGCTTGGCCGATCCGAACAGCAGCACGACGATGGCGAGAATGATGAGCCACTCCGCGCCCTGGGGCATGCCGATGAGCGGTGCCATGTCGATCTCCCTTTCACAAAACTTCCGACTCGTGGCTCGAGCGTGAGAACTGGGCCGATACTACGCCGGAGCGCGCTCATCCTCGCGGGTCTGTCCAGACCCGGCCGGGGACATCGCGGCGTCCAGCTTGGACTGGGCGGCGACCAACTCACGCGTCAGCGCCTTGCCTTGGCCCCACAACCTCCGCGCGAGCAGGGCGAGGACCAGCGTCCACACCGCCACCACGCCGAGGAACAGCAGGAACCAGTACATACCCAGGAGCCTAGCCGGTTCCCGGTGATCGCCCACGCCCCGCGTGGCGTCTCGGCGGACAACGGTGTCGGAACGTGATGGTAAAACCGGGTGTCGCCGGGCGGACACGGCCTGCGGCTGCCGGTCGGCCGGTCAACCGGCAGACTTCTCCCTCTGGGCGCGCCCGCTGTCTGTACGGCGCGCGGGGCGCGGGACACGGACAGGTTTGGTACGGCGAGGGGGCGGCACACGGATGTTGCGGATCGGGGTCGAGGAGCGGCGGACACGGATCGGCCGGCGGCACCGGCTCGGACCGGCCGTCCAGGCGGCCGACCCGGTCGAGGCGGCCACGGCCATGGTCGCGCTACATGCCACCGACCCGGCCACGGTCCACCTGTCGGTCGCGGCACGGGTGCCAGGGAGTGAGGTGGCCGGCACGGAGCGTGCACTGTACGACGACCGGACGCTGATCCGGATGCTCGGCATGCGGCGGACGGTGTTCGTCGTACCGACGTCGTTCGCGCCCGTCGTCCAGGCGGCGTGCACGGACGACATCGCGGTCAAACAGCGGAAACTGCTGGTCAAGCACCTGACCGAGGCCGGGGTCGCTCTCGACACCGACGCCTCCGCGACCTGGTTGCGCGCGGTCGAGGAGTCGACGGCCACCGCGCTGACGCTGCGTGGGTCGGCGACGGCTCAGGAGCTGTCCGCGGACGAGCCGCGGCTGCGGACCCGGCTCAGCATGGCGGAGGGCAAGGCGTACGCCGCTCAGCCGTACGTGACGAGCCGAGTGCTGTTCCAGCTCTCCGCCGAGGGCCGGATCGTGCGCGGGCGCCCGCTGGGGACGTGGCTGAGCAGCCAGCACCAGTGGTCACCGGCGGACGACTGGCTGCCGGGTGGGCTCGGTGACAAGCTGACCGCCGATGAGGCGCGGGTGAGACTGGCGAGGGCGTGGCTGTCGTCGTTCGGCCCGGGTACGGCGGCCGACCTGCAGTGGTGGACCGGGTGGACGGCCGGGCAGACGAAGAAGGCGCTGACCGCGGTCGAGGCGATCGCCGTGGACCTCGACGGTCAGGTCGGCTACGTGCTGCCGGGTGACGAGGCGCCGGAGGTCCCGGTGGAGCCGTGGGTGGCGTTCCTGCCCGCGCTGGACCCGACGCCGATGGGCTGGAAGGAACGCGACTGGTACCTCGGCGAGCACAAGGCGAAGCTCTTCGACACCACCGGCAACGTCGGCCCGACGATCTGGGCCGACGGCCGCATCATCGGCGGCTGGGGCCAGCCCGAGTCCGGCGAGGTCCGCTTCGAACTCCTCGAGGACGTCGGCCGCGAGATCACCCAACTCGTCGAGGCCGAAGCCGCCCGCTGGACCACCTGGCTCGCCGGCGTCCGCGTAACCCCGCGCTTCCGCTCCCCCCTCGAAAAACACCTCAGCCAACCCTGACCCCGCCCCGCCCCGGCCCGCCGCACGGGGGGAGTCAGTCGTCGTAGGCTTTGAGGGCTTGGCGGGCGGTGGCTGCTATCTGGGTGGTGAGGTCGGGTGGGTCGAGGACCGTGGCGGCGCCGCCGAGGCGGAGGACGAGGCGTTGGAGCCAGCCGGTGTCGGCCACCCGGAGCCTGACGATGAGCGAACCTTCGGGGCCTTCCTCGACCGACTCGTTCGGGTAGTACTCGGCGACCCA
Source organism: Kribbella sp. CA-247076 (assembly GCF_050942445.1). Classification (NCBI taxonomy): domain Bacteria; kingdom Bacillati; phylum Actinomycetota; class Actinomycetes; order Propionibacteriales; family Kribbellaceae; genus Kribbella; species Kribbella sp. CA-247076. The sequence goes on from NZ_CP192051.1 coordinate 5,474,373, forward strand.
GCGGGCCGGCGGCGCCAGCCGGACGGTCGCGAGCAGGTCGCGCTCGGACGGCTGGAACATGCCGTTCGACAGGTCGCGCGGGGTCGCTTCCGGCGGCGGCTGACTGGGCAGGTCCAGCAGCTTCACGGCGGCGATCCGGTCCAGCCGGAAGAGCCGGACGTCCTCCGCCAGCCGGCACCAGGCCTCCAGGTACGTCCGCCCCTCCGACACGACCAGGCGCATCGGATCCACGTCGCGCTCGGTGGTCTCGTCGCGCGACGGTACGTCGTACGTCAGGTGCAGCCGGCGCTTCCCGGCCAGGCCTCGGTTGACCGTCTCGGCGATCTCCGGGTCGGCCGGCTCGACGTGTACGTGGGCCGCCCGGCCCTCACTCGCGGCCGCGGCCTCCCCCGCGGCGCGCTCGAGTTTGGCGATCGCCCGGTCGACGGCGTCCCGGTCGGGCCCCGCGGTCACCTCGCGGAGGGTGCGGAGTGCGGTCAGCAGCGCGAGTGCCTCGTCGGCGGCCAGCCGCAGCGGGCGCGCCAGGTAGTCGGCGTTGTTGATGTGGATGACGCCTTCGCCCTCGGCCGCCTCGATGTCGATCTCGATCAGATCGCCCATCTGCGCGCCGGGCAGACCGCAGAACCACAGCACCTTCAGGTCCGCGATGATCTGCTTCGGCCGGACGCCGAACTCCTTGGCGACGTCGTCGACCCGGGCGCCGTCGTTCTCCCGCAGGTACGGCACCAAGGCCAGCAGCCGCTGCACCTGATCACGCGCGTTACTCATGCGTGGGCAACCGTCCTCAGCCGCCACAGCACTCCGTCGAGTACGTCGCCCGGACCCTCGACCACCGCGTCCGGGCCGTACGACGCGATCTCCTCGGCCAGTACGCCGGAGTCGCCGTACGGGACGTGCAGGAGGTCCCAGCCCTCCTCGTACGGCTCGATCGCGTTGGCACGCCGGCGCAGGCTGACACACGAGCCGGTGCGGGCCCGGACCTTCGCCTCCGACGTCGGCCGCGGCGGCGCGAGCTCCTCGACCAGTGACCGCAGGTCGGTGCCCTCCGGGACGGTGAACGCGTCCGGCTCCCCCACTGTCCTGACGTCGCCGCGGATCCGCGAGAGCCGGAACATCCGGGTCGCCTGACGGTCCCGGTCGCGACCGACGACGTACCAGCGGCCGTGCCAGGAGACGATGCCCCACGGCTCCAGGGTGCGCGTGGTCGGCTCGGACGCGCCGCTGCGCAGGTGCTCGAAGCGCACGACCTGGCGGGCGACGACAGCCGACCACAGCGGGTCGAATGCCGGCTCGGACGCGCCGACGTGCGGCTCGATCGCGCTCAGCGCGGACTGGTCGGTCTGGATCCCGGCCGCCTTCAGCTTGAGCACGGCCGACGTGGTCGCCTCGGCCAGGCTGGCGTGCTGCCAGACCCGGGCGGCGACGCCCAGCACGGCGGCCTCGTCCGGCTCGAGGTGGACCTCGGGCAGCTCGAACACGTCCCGGCGGATCCGGTAGCCGACCTCGTCGGAGAAGAACTTGTCGATCGTGCCCATCTCGATCGGGATGCCGAGATCGCGCAGCTCGTCCTTGTCCCGCTCGAACATCTTCTCGAACGCGTCGTCGGTCTGGCCCGCGTACCCCTCGACCACCTCGCGGATGCGTTCCTTGGTCACGTAGGTGCGCGCGACCAGGAGGCAGATGACCACGTTGAGCAGTCGCTCACTCTTCCGCGCCGACACCCGACCACCTTACGGCCTCCGAGCGTCAAATCCCGCCCTCCCGCACCGAAATCTTCGAACACCGGTTCGACGCACTACAGTCGGGCTGTGATTCGCTGGCGGGACGGTGTGGTGCTCGAGGTCGGCCGGAGCTGGGCCGGTGCGCTCGAACTGACTGTGACGGTCGATTCGCAGTCCGTACGCGCTCTGGCGTACCCGGAGCTCGTCGGTACGCCGCTGGCGGGCGACCGCGTGCTGCTGAACGTCGGGGCGCTCGACAAGGGACTCGGGACGGGCGGGTACGCGCTCGTGGTCGCCGTACCGGATCGGCTGCCGGCAGACCCGCCCGAGCACGGGCACCTGGTCAAGGCGCGCTACACGCCGTTGCAGGCGATGGTGCTCGGTGCGGACGAGCAGGACTCCCCGGACCACGACGTACTGCGTGATGCGGACGACCTGTTCGGTACGCCGGTCGTCGTGGCGGACCTGCACTCGGCGCTGCCCGCCGTACTGGCCGGGGTGTACGAGGCTCGGCCGACCACTCGGGTGGTGTACGTGATGACCGATGGTGGGGCGCTCCCACTCGCGTTTTCGCGGACTGTGGCGGCGTTGCGGGACAGCGGCTGGTTGAGCGCGACTGTGACCGTCGGGCAGGCGTACGGCGGGGATCGGGAGGCTGTGACCGTACACACCGGGCTGTTGACGGCGGTGCACGTGCTGGCGGCCGAGGTCGTCGTACTGACGCAGGGGCCGGGCAATCTGGGGACCGGCACGCGGTGGGGGTTCTCCGGGGTGCAGTCGGGTGAGGCGGTCAACGCGGTTGGGACGCTGGGCGGACGGGCTGTCGCGTCGCTGCGGATCTCGGAGGCGGATCCGCGCCCGCGGCACCGGGGGATCTCGCACCACAGCCTGACCGCGTACGGGCGGGTGGCGTTGCAGCCGGCGGATGTCGTCGTACCCGATCTGCCGGGTGAGTTCGGTGACGCGGTGCGGGACGCGGCCGAGCCGTTGAAGGCGCGGCATCGGGTCGTGCGGGTAGGTGTCGACGGGTTGTACGAGGCCATGCGAGCGGCGCCGGTGAAGTTGTCGACGATGGGGCGGGATCTGGACGGCGATCGCGCGTACTTCGAGGCTGCTGCGGCGGCGGGGCGGCATGCGGCCGGGCTGGTGGACGTACCTCCACCGGGGCTGGGGTCTCAGTACTCCTGATCCGGGAGGCGTTCGCGGTGAGGCTGGAAGCATGGCAACCATTGCTCCCTCCTCAGCCCCGCTGACCGCACGTTGGGCGACCCTGATGTGGTTGCTCGCCGTCGGCGCGGGTGTCGCCGAGTCCGTCGTCGGAGCCGTGCATGCGGTGGCGGACGGCATCTCCGTCCCCGGTCTGGTAGCCCAGTTGGCCGTGCGGGTGCTGGTGTACGGCGGTCTGTTCGTCGTGATCGACCGCTACTTCCGGCACGGCGTCCCCTGGTCCCGCTACCTGCTGGCCGGCCTCCTAGGCACCGTCGGGCTCGCGTCCCTCCTCTACGAACCCATCACCTGGCTCCAGGCCAACAACCTCACCGCCATCCCCTGGTCCCCCACCTTCCTCCTCACCGCCCTCCTCCGAACCCTCCACCTGACCACCCTCCTCACGGCCTTGACCCTCACCCTCCATCCAGCCACCATCCGCTGGTTCCACCGCTAGCACCACAAAGACCGGCCTCCCCGAGGGGAGACCGGCCTTCGGCACAACTCTGGAGCTACTGGCCTTGCTGCTTGGGGGCCGGGAAGCAACCCTTACTGCCCGGCCGGAGGCCGGTTTACTGGCCCTGCTGCTTGGGGGCGGGGAAGGCGTTCAGGATGTCGATGACGGCGAAGGCGTTGATGGCCTTGCCCTTGTCGTCCTTGGACGGAGGCAGCTCGACGAGCACGCGGCTGCCGATCGGGATGCCGGCGAGGCCGTCGAGGGCGCCGCTCTGGCCGTTCGGGCCGGGGCCGACCTGGAGCTGGTCGGTCGGCGCACCCGGCTGCGCGGGCTGGCCCTGCGCGGCGGGCTGGCCGTCCCACGTGCTGGCCTGCTTCTTGCCGGTGTAGTCGTAGACGACGTACCGCCCGATCAGCTGGCTGCCCTTGTCCACCGGCTTGCCCTTGCCGAGCGCGAACACGACCGGCTTGCCCGGCTTCGCCGGCGCCTTGGTGCCGGCCGGGACCGCGACCTTCGGCTCCGCGTTCAGCTCGCCGGTGACCTTGATCTTGCTCGCCGCCGAGGTGGCCGGGGTCGCGTCCAGCGGGGTGTCGTTGGCGGCCGCGCCGACCAGGTCGACGACGAAGATCAGCGTGTCGTCACCCTTGATGCCGGCCTGCTCGTTGCCGCTCTCCTTGTAGCCCTTGTCGGACGGGATGGACAGCAGCACCCGGCTGCCGATCTTCTTCCCGACCAGACCCTCGTCCCAGCCGGCGATGACGCCACCGACCCCGATCGGGAACGACGACGGCGCGCCCCGGTCGTAGGAGTTGTCGAAGACCTTGCCGTCGCGCCAGATCTGACCGAGGTAGTTCGCGGTGAGCAGCTCACCCTTCTTGACCACCGGCCCGTCGCCCTCCTTGAGGACCTCGGTCACCAGCGTCTTCTCCGGCTCGCCCTCGCGGTGGGTGACGGTCGGCTTCTGGCCGAACTCCGAGGTCACCTTGATCCCGCCGGCACCGAACTCCGGCTCCTCGGAGCCACAGGCCACCAAGCCGGCACCGAGCGCCGCCACCGCGACCAGACTCAACAACTTGCGCACGAAACGAGCACCTCGAAACATCCCGGCGCGGTCCGCGCCGCTCGACTCACGGTCAACAACGCGCCCACCCTAGCCTGCACGCGCAACAACACCAGCGTCCGCCTGCGTCACCGTTGGGTCACACCACGTACAGTCACAGCGCTCAGAAGCCGACAGCGTTGTACGGCGCCCGCTCCTGTCGCAGCAAGGCGTCCAGCCGGGACGCAGCCCCCGCAGTGTGCTCAGCAAGCCGCCCGGCGTGCAGCAACACCACAGCACTCATCCCGCCGAGGTACAGCGAGCCCAAGTCGGCCACCGACAGGCTGAGGTCCGCCGACTCCCCTGACACCGCCGTACACGTCGCTCCCTGCGGTGAAGCGTCCAGCCGCCAGCGGCCACCGTTGGAGCCGAGCAGATCATCCGCCACGTCCAGGACCAGCACATCGGCGACGGCGTACGCGCGCGCCTCGAGAGCCCGGCGTACGTCGAGGATCCGCAGCCAGAGGTTGTCACGAGTACGCGTGATCTTCGGCGCACGTGAGTTCGTCAACATCCACCGCAGTGGCTCGTCGACCGGACGCCTGGCCGCCACCACGCGATTCGTGAGGTCGAAGTCCGTCAGCAAGCCCCACAGCGCCCGATACGCAGCCAGGTTGAGCGCCTCGAACGCGGACACCTGCAACGCACCGGCCTGAGCAGGGTCCAGGGACCACGGCAGCCGGAACACCGCGGCACCGTCCACCTCACCACTCGCGTTCCGATGCAGCAGGTGATGAGCCGGACCGGTGCCGTCCGCCGGCAGTCCGGCCGACGCAAGTCCCTCCCACTTCCCCGGCAGCGCGCTGATCTCCCCCACCCGCACAGCCCGGACCTGCTCGTGCAGCGTCGCCCACACCTCGGCCGCGACCGACGCGTCGACCAACTTCAGTGACCCCGGGTCCTCGAAGTCATCCCGGAAGGCAGCGTCAGTACGGCGCATCTCCCACCGGTGCTGGAACGTCGCCGGCCCGAACCCGTACCGCCCGTAGATCGTCGCCTCACTCGCACTCAACCCGGCCAGGAACTCGCCCCGCTGCACGCAGTCCTCGAGCATCGCGGTCATGATCTTCCGCAACAGCCCACGCCGCCGGTACGTCGGCAGGACGCCGGTCGACGTGACGCCGCCGAGCGCGACCTGCCGCTGTCCGGGGATGGTCACTTGGACCGAGACGATCCCGGAGGCGCCCGCGATCGTGCCGTCCACGAACGCCGCCTGTGGCCGGTACCAGTCGCTCTGGACCTCGTCGACGTACCGAACGAGGTCGGCCTCGGTCGCCGGGACCTGCGGCGGCCAGGCGGCCTGACCGGCGTACCAGGCCGAGGGCTCGGGTTCTTCCTGCGGGAGGCCGTTCACGAACGGCAGGACGCGCAGGTACTCCTTGGTCTCGGCCCTGGTCACCGGCCGGATCTCGATCGCCATGCCGCCCGTTCTACCCGGGCGGGTCCCTACTGGCGATCCGTTTTCCGGCCGTCACATGCTGGCGATGAGCTTCTCCACCCGCTCGTCGTGCGACTTGAACGGGTCCTTGCAGAGGACCGTGCGCTGGGCCTGGTCGTTGAGCTTGAGGTGGACCCAGTCGACGGTGAAGTCGCGGCGGCGCTCCTGCGCGCGCTTGATGAACTCACCGCGCAGCCGCGCCCGGGTCGTCTGCGGCGGCACCGACTTGGCCTCGAAGATCCGCAGGTCGTCGACCACCCGGGTGACCGCGCCCTTGCGCTCGAGCAGGTAGTACAGCCCGCGCGGCCGGTGGATGTCGTGGTACGCCAGGTCGAGCTGGGCGACCCGCGGGCTGGCCAGGCCGAGGTTGTTCTGCTGGCGGTAGCGCTCGATCAGCCGGTACTTGATCACCCAGTCGATCTCGCGCTCGATCCCGCTCAGGTCGCCGGACTCGATCGCCTTCAGCGTCCGCTCCCACAGCGACAGCGCGCGCTCGACGGCCGGCGTCCCGAGCTCGCGGCGGTCGACGAAGTCGCGGGCCTTGGTGAGGTACTCCCCCTGGATGTCGAGGGCGCTCGCCTCGCGGCCGTTGGCCAGCCGGACCTCGCGGCGGCCGGTCATGTCGTGGCTGATCTCGCGGATCGCCCGGATCGGGTTGTCCAGGGTCAGGTCGCGCATCACGATGCCGGCCTCGATCATCCGCAGCACCAGGTCGGTGCTGGCCACCTTGAGCAGCATGGTGGTCTCGGACATGTTCGAGTCGCCGACGATCACGTGCAGCCGGCGGAACCGCTCGGCGTCCGCGTGCGGCTCGTCGCGGGTGTTGATGATCGGCCGGGACCGCGTGGTCGCGCTGGACACGCCCTCCCAGATGTGCTCGGCCCGCTGGGACACCGAGTACACCGCGCCGCGCGGCGTCTGCAGCACCTTGCCGGCCCCGCAGATCAGCTGCCGGGTGACCAGGAACGGAATGAGTACGTCGGCCAGCTTGGCGAAGTCGCCATGCCGGCTGACCAGGTAGTTCTCGTGGCAGCCGTAGCTGTTGCCGGCCGAGTCGGTGTTGTTCTTGAACAGGTAGACGTCACCGAAGATGCCCTCGTCGTGCAGCCGCTTCTGCGCGTCCACCAGCAGACCCTCGAGGATCCGCTCGCCGGCCTTGTCGTGCGCGATCAGGTCGGTGACCGAGTCACACTCACCGGTCGCGTACTCCGGGTGGGAGCCCACGTCGAGGTAGAGGCGTGCCCCGTTGCGGAGGAAGACGTTGCTGCTCCGCCCCCAGGACACGACGCGCCGAAACAGGTACCGCGCCACCTCGTCGGGGGTCAGTCGGCGCTGACCGCGAAAGGTACACGTGACGCCGTACTCGTTCTCCAGACCGAAGATTCGCCGGTTCACACACCCACACTACGTGCCCCCTCCGACAACCGGGCCAGGTCCCAGGCGCGCCGTTCGGGTAACTTTCCGGCGGCGGTCCGCATCGACCTGGGTATGAGGACACTTCCAGGGTTGGCCGGCACGCTGAGCGCCGTACTGCTGGCAGCGACGCTCGTCCCGACAGCAGCGGCCGCACCGGACAGTACGACGGCCGTGTGCGGGCTCCGGCTCGGGTCGGTGACGGCGTCGGGCGGTCATCGGCTGCAGCAGATCTCCGCCACCACACCACCGCGGGTCGTGCAGGCTGTGGACGGGCCGAAGGATCTGTTCCCGGACGGGCAGGTCCGGCTGGCCACCGCGGTCGGCTGGGAGCCCGTCGCAGGAGGTGAGAGCCGCTTCGCCACCGTGACGATCGGCAACAGCCTGTACGACGTCTATTACCACGTCGGCAAGAACCTGGTCGACGTCACCCCGGAGACGTACGAACAGACCCTCATCGGCGGCGGGTGGTCGCCGAGCATCACCTACCTGGAGGAGTCGTTCTACTTCCCCGACCCCGGATCCCACCGCGCCAACCATTACGCCCTGTGGTCCGGCTCGATCCACCGCTGGAACCAGGGCTGGGGCGGGCGGACGGTCTTCAAGGGGTACGACGCGGTCAAGACGATGACGCTGATCAGCCAAACCGCGACGTACGACACGTTCCTCGCCAACACCCACGGCGGCGCGCTCTACACGATCCGGATCCCGCTGTCGGGTGCACCTGTGGTCAAGAAGGTGCGGACCCGGACGTGGCAGGGGTTCGAGGTCCTGATCGCGGAGAAGTGCGGCCGCGCGAGCACGCTGCTCCTCGGCATCGACAAGGACACCGGCTCCGGCTATCTGTACGCCGTGAGCCACGCCAACGGCGCCGCCACCGTCATCAACTCGCTCGGCAAGGTGCCCGCGAGTTTCACCGACCCGGCGTACTTCCGCTTCCGCCGTACCATCACCGACCCGTCGGGGGCGTTGAACGGCGAGTAGTCACAGCTCGACGAGGTCGAGGAGCTGGCCGAGTTCCTTGGGGTCGAGCTCGCGGAGCTCGCCGGTGTGCAGGTTGCCGCGGCGGACCGGGCCGATCGCGGTGCGGGTCAGGCGTTTGACCGGGTGGCCGACGGCGTCGAACATCCTCCGGACGATGCGGTTGCGGCCCTCGTGCAGGCTGATCTGGATCAGCGTACGGCCGCGGATGCTGGAGATCACCTTGACGGTGTCGGCCCGGGCCGGACCGTCCTCGAGCTCGATGCCGTCGAGGAGCTGGCGCAGTACTCCCGGTTTCACGTTGCCGTCGACCTCGGCGACGTACGTCTTGGAGACCTCGTACGACGGGTGCGTGAGCCGGTGCGCGAACTCGCCGTGGTTGGTGAGCAGCAGCAGCCCCTCGGTGTCGGTGTCGAGGCGGCCGATGTGGAACAGGCGCTCCTGGCGGTCCTGGACGTAATCGGCGATGCACGGCCGGCCCTGCGGGTCCGACATCGTGGTGACGACGCCGCGCGGTTTGTTGAGCACCAGGTACACGTGGGCGCCGGTCGGCGGGATGCGTTCACCGTCGACCCGGATCACCGACACCGCCGGATCCACCCGCACACCGAACTCGGTCACCACCCGGCCGTCCACCTCGACCCGGCCCTGCTCGATCAGGATCTCCGCATTCCGCCGGCTCGCCACCCCCGCCTGAGCCAACACCTTCTGCAGCCGAACCCCCTCCCCCTCACCCATCCCGAGCCCCACCCCGCCACCCCGCCACCTCGGCAGCCCCGTCCACAGCCTCGGCGCGCTCGTCCGCCCCGGCGCGCTCGTCCGCCCGCTCTGCAGCTCCGTCCGACTCGGCGGCTTCGTCGTCGGCTCCAAACTCCTCCGACGGCGTCAGCTCTTCCGGCTCGTGCTCAACGTCCAACTCCACGGGTTCCTCGGTCTCCAGGTCTCCGTCGATCCCGGCGTCCTCGCCGCCCGGCTCGTCCGTCGGCCCGGCGACATCGTGGGTGGACTCGTCGGTCGGCTCGGCCGGCTCGTCCGCGTGCTCGGCCAGGTCGTCGGCCGACTCGGTGGGCCTGTCGGCTCCGAACTCCTCGGACGGCGTCAGCTCTCCTGGCTCGTGGTCGACGTCCAGCTCGGCCGGCTCCTCGGTCGCCACGTCCCCGTCGATCCCGGCGTCCTCTTCGCCTGGCTCGTCGGTCGGCTCGGCGGTCTCGTCCGGCTCGACCGCCCCGTCCACCACCTCGCCAGCGCCATTCGCCGGCTCTGCAGCTCCGTGGGCCGACTCGGCTACGTCGTCCGACCGCTCAGTGGCCTCGTCGTCGGCTCCGAACTCCTCGGACGGCGTCAGCTCTCCTGGCTCGTGGTCGACGTCCAGCTCCACCGGCTCCTCGGTCGCCAGGTCCCCGTCGATCCCGGCGTCGTCGTCGGCCAGCTCGTCCGTCCGCTCGGCAGGCTCGTGCGTCGGCTCGGTGGTCTCGGACGGCTCGTTCTCGCCGGTCTGTTCGGCGGTCGTCGGCTGCTCGGCGCCTTCGGCCGACGTACGCGCGAGCTCGTCGGGCTCCGCCGGCGTCGTACCGTCCGTCTCGGTGGGCGTCGTACTCCCAGCACCTGCGGGCGTCGTACCATCCTCGGACGACGTGGGTGGGAGGGTCTGGGCGGCTAGTTCTTCTTCGATGTCGTCCATGTCGGGGAGGTACGGCGCGAGCTCGGGGAGGTCGTCGAGGGACTGCATGCCCATGCGTTCGAGGAAGTAGGACGTGGTGCGGTAGAGCGTCGCCTGGGACTCGGTGTCCGCGCCGGCCTCCTCCACGAGACCGCGGGCGATCAGCGTGCGCATGACGCCGTCGACGTTCACACCACGGATCGCGGAGACTCGCGCCCGGCTGACGGGCTGCTTGTACGCGACCACCGCCAGCGTCTCGAGCGCGGCCTGCGTGAGCCGCGCTTGCTGCCCGTCGAGCACGAACCTCTCGACGTACGGCGCTGCCTCCACGCGGGTGTAGTAGCGCCAGCCGCCGCCCACCTCACGCAGCTCGAACCCGCGGCCCTGCTCGGTGTACTCGTCGGCCAGCGTGAGGAGCGCCGCCGACACGTCCCCGGTCGGCCGGCCCACCGCGCGCGCCAGGGTGAGCACCGGCAGCGGCTCGTCCGTCACCATGAGGATCGCCTCAAGCGCCCGCCGCATAGTCTCGTCGTCGACGACAACCTCGTCCCCCACCGGCACTTCGGTCTGCCCCGGCGGCAGGTAGTCCTCGTCCTCCCCCGCCGAAGCCCCGTCCTCCACAGCGTCAGCAGCGGACGCCTCCTGCACGGCTTCAGGATCCGCGGCCGCGTCCGCCCCAAGATCCACCGAAGCCTCCGGCGTCGCGTCCCCACCGACCTCCGCCGAGACCTCCGCGCTCGCGTCGCCGCTCTGCGCCGAGCCTTCCGCGGTCGCGTCGCCCGCAACCTCCGCCGAGCCCTCCGGAGTGGCGTCACCGCCGAGGTCCGCCGAGCCCACCGGGGCCGCCTCCCCGCCGAGATCCGCCGAGCCCTCCGGCGTCGCGTCTGCCGCGTGGTCTGCGGAGGGTTCAGGTGTGGCGTCCGGGCCGAGGTGCGTGGGGTCTTCGGTCGGGGTGTCGGGGTGGTCGGTCACTGGGTCACCGTCTCGTCGGGGCTGTCGGCGGGGTGGGCGGTGTCGTCTTCGGTCAGGGTCTCACCGGGTTCGAGGAAATCCACCTCGTCGGAGACCTCGGGTGCCTCACCGTCGCCGGACTCGGGGTTCGCGACCTCGTCGAACTCGTCGGACACGTCGATCTCGCCCTCGTCGGAGCCGGTCCACCGGATGGTCAGCTCCCCCAGCGGCGTCACCTGCTCGAACGACACCGCCGCCTCCCGGAACAACTCCAGCAGCGCCAGGAACCGGCAAACCGTCGTCACCGTGTCCGGCGAATCCGCCACCAGCGCGCGGAACGTCGTACTGCGCTGCCGCCGCAACCGGTCCACGATCACCACGGCCTGCTCGCGGACCGTCACCGCCGGCGCGTGCAGGTGCGCCAGCGACACGCCCTCGGGTACGTCGGTCTTCGGCGCGAGCGCACGCGCCGCCAGCGCCGCCAGCCCGGCCGGGTCGATCCCGAGCAGCACCTCCGGCAGGAGCTCCGCGAACCGCGGCTCCATCCCGACCGCCCGCGGGAACCGCTTCGACTCGGCCGCCATCCGCTCCTGCGTCAGCGCCGCGATCTGCTTGAACGCCCGGTACTGCAGCAGCCGCGCGAACAGCAGGTCACGCGCCTCGAGCAGCGCCAGATCCTCGGAGTCCTCGACCTCGCCCTTCGGCAGCAGCCGGGCCGCCTTGAGGTCGAGCAGCGTGGCCGCGATCAGCAGGAACTCCGACGTCTGGTCGAGGTCCCACTCCGGGCCGAGCGCCTTGATGTGCGCGATGAAGTCGTCGGTGACCTGCGACAGCGCGATCTCGGTGATGTCGAGCTTGTGCTTGCTGATCAACTGCAGCAGCAGGTCGAACGGCCCCTCGAAGTTCACCAGGTGAACGCTGAACCCCTTGCCCTCAGCAACAGCCGGGCCGCCGTCCGACCCCAGGTCCAGCGGTAACGAGTCCGAGGACACGCTCACTCCGAGGCCTTGAGCCGCCGTACCAGCACCGAGTCCGGGCCGTGGTCGACGAAGTCGGCCAGCAGCACGTCGATCGCCTCGCGGACGATCCGGCCACGGTCGGCGGTCAGGCCGTGCTCGGCGCGCAGCGCGAGTCTGGTCTGTTCCAGGCCGAGCAGCTCCTCCTCCGTCACGTACACGGTGATCTTCGTGTCGTGACGGATCCGACCACTCGACTTCCGGTCGTCGGCGACCGTCGTACGGGACCGTACAGTCGACGGCCCGTCGGTGGTGGTGCGCTTCTCGGGTCTGGTCTGCTTCGGTGCCGCACCCCCGAAGAGTTCACTGGCACCTGGCAGGCTCACCCGGCGGGACAACGCGCCAGCACCTCCTTGGCGAGATCGCGGTACTGCGTGGCCGCGGACGAGGACGGGGCGTACGTCGTGATCGGTTCGCCGACGACCGTGGTCTCGGGGAACTTGACGGTACGCCGGATGACGGTGTGGAAGACGCGTTCGTCGAAGGCCTGGACCACCCGGTCGAGGACCTCCCGGGCGTGCGTCGTGCGCCCGTCGAACATGGTGCCGAGGATGCCGACGATCTCGAGCTTCGGGTTCAGCCGGTCCTGCACCTTGCCGATCGTGTCGGTCAGCATCGCCAGCCCACGGAGCGCGAAGAACTCGCACTCCAGCGGTACGACGATGCCGTTGGACGCAGTCAGCGCGTTCACGGTGAGCAGGCCGAGCGACGGCGCGCAGTCGATCAGGATGACGTCGTAGTTCGGGATGATCGGCTCGAGCACGCGCTGCAGCGTGTACTCGCGGGCGACCTCCTGGACGAGCTGGACCTCGGCCGCGGACAGGTCGATGTTGGCCGGCAGGAGGTCGAGATTCGGCACGCTGGTCGGCCGGATCACCTCGTCGGCGGTGATGTCGCGCTGCATCAGCAGGTTGTAGACCGAGATGTCCAGGTCGTGCGGCTGCACGCCGAGGCCGATCGACGCCGAGCCCTGGGGGTCGAAGTCGATCAGCAGCACCTTGCGACCGGTCTCGGCGATCGCGGCGCCGAGGTTGATCGTGGTGGTGGTCTTGCCGACGCCACCCTTCTGGTTGCACATCGCGATCACCTGCGCCGGGCCCGTCTTGGTCGGCGGCTGCGGCACGGGCAGGTCAGGGACCGGCCGGCCGGTCGGCCCGATCTTGTTCCTCGGGCCGTGCGCGTCATTCACAGGTGCGATGTCCTCCGCGGTGAGCTTGGCCGTCGGCCGGGGCATCTCCGCATAGTTCTCGGGTGGGGTCAGGTTCCGCTGCGGCTGGGGGGCGGCAGCAGGCTGGGAGACCGTCGGCGCGATCGGTTGGGCCGGCGACGGGAACTGCTGGGTGCCCGGGAATGTCGACTCGTTCATGACTCGTCAAACCTTTCAACCGATACGGGCGATCCCAGCGACTGTAAGCGTGCATTCAAGCACTCTCAACCAGCCACTCCGCACCGGGGTGGGGTGGTTTGTCGACAAAGCTCCGAACCCGGCCGATCACCCCTTCACGATGACCAACCGTCACCAGATGATCGCACACCGTCCACCACTCCCCGGTATCGGGGTCTACAGTGCGCGAGGGTGGGAGGTGGCGTAGACCTCGCGGAGTTTGTCGACCGTTACCAGGGTGTAGACCTGGGTGGTGGTGACGGAGGCGTGGCCCAAGAGCTCCTGGACGACACGGACGTCGGCGCCGCCGTCCAGGAGGTGGGTGGCGAACGAGTGCCGCAACGTGTGCGGGGAGATTTCCTTGGCGATCCCGGCCCGTTGGGCGGCGCGGCGCAGTACGGTCCAGGCGCTCTGCCGGGACAGCCGGCCGCCGCGCGCGTTCAGGAACAACGCGGGCGTGCCGCGCCCCCGGCCGACGAGGTCGGGCCGGCCACGGACCTGGTACGCCGCCAGCGCGTCGCGGGCGTACGACCCGACCGGGACCACCCGCTCCTTGCTGCCCTTGCCGCGCAACAGCACCGCGCCGGCGTCGAGGTCGACGTCGTCCACGTCGAGCCCGACCGCCTCGGAGATCCGCGCGCCCGTGCCGTAGAGGAACTCCAGCAACGCCGCGTCCCGGGTCGCGAGTACGGCGGGCTCCGCCTCGGCGCCGGCCGCCGCGGACAGAATCCGGGAGACCTCGTCGACGGACAGGGCCTTGGGAAGGCGTTGCGGCGGCGCCGGAGGTTTCACGGCCGCGGCCGGATCCACCGCGGTCAGGCCCTCTCGCAGGCAGAACTTGTGGAACCCCCGGACCGCGACCACGGTCCGCCCGGCCGAGGACGCGGTCAGCGGCGGATGGTCGGCGTCGCCCTCCCGCAACCGCATCAGGAAGTCGCTCACCACGGCCTCCGAGATGCTTCCCAGCGACGAGATCCCGGCCGACTCGAGGTAGGCGCCGTACCGGCGGAGGTCCCGCCGGTACGACGCCAGGGTGTTCGCAGCCAGGCCGCGCTCGACCGTCAGGTGGTCGAGGTACGCGTTAACCGCCCGGGCGATGCTCAGACCAGCACCTCGTCGAGCTTCAGCTGGGACACGTCGTGGGCCTCGGCCACCGGCCCGTACGTGACGTGACCGTCGAAGGTGTTCAGCCCGAGCGCGAGGCTGTGGTCCTGCTTCAGCGCCTCCCGCCAGCCCAGGTTCGCCAGCTCGATCGCGTACGGCAGCGTCACGTTGGTGAGCGCGTACGTCGACGTGTTCGGCACCGCGCCGGGCATGTTCGCGACGCAGTAGAACAACGAGTTGTGCACCTGGTACACCGGGTCGGCATGCGTGGTCGGGCGCGAGTCCTCGAAGCAGCCGCCCTGGTCGATCGCGATGTCGCAGAGCACGCTGCCCGGCTTCATCCGGCGGACCATGTCGTTGGTGACGATCTTCGGCGCCTTCGCGCCCGGCACCAGGACCGCGCCGATCACCAGGTCGGCCTCGAGCACCGCGCGCTCGATCTCGTACGAGTTCGCGGCGATCGTCAGCAGGTGGCCCTGGTAGATCCGGTCGGCCTCACGCAGCCGGGCGATGTTGCGGTCGAACAGCTGGACCTGCGCCTGCATGCCGAGCGCGATCGCGGCCGCGTTCATCCCGGCGACTCCCGCGCCGATGATCACCACGCGGGCCGGGTGCACGCCGGAGACGCCGCCCATCAGCACGCCGCGGCCACCGCCGCTGCGCATCAGGTGGTAGGCACCGGCCTGCGGGGCGAGCCGGCCGGCCACCTCGCTCATCGGCGCCAGCAGCGGCAGCGAGCCGTCCGGGAGCTGCACCGTCTCGTAGGCGATGCCGGTGATGCCGGACTTCAGCAGCGCGTCGGTACAGTCACTGCTCGCGGCCAGGTGCAGGTAGGTGAACAGGACCTGGTCCCGCCGCATCCGGTGGTACTCCTCGGCGACCGGCTCCTTCACCTTGAGCACCAGGTCCGCGTCCGCCCAGACGTCGTCGGCGGCCGGCACGATCCGTGCTCCGGCCGCGACGTACTCGTCGTCGGGGATCAGCGAACCGGTCCCCGCGCCCTGCTCGATCAGAACCTCGTGCCCGTTGCCCACGAACTCGTGGACGCCGGACGGGGTGATCGCCACCCGGTACTCGTGGTTCTTGACTTCCTTCGGAACTCCGACCTTCACAACTCGCCCTTCTTTCACATTCCAGGTGTGCGGCCCACATCGTTGTGTCCGCGGCCCGGCGGTGAGGGGTGTGCTGCCAGGTCGCTGCCGAGTGTAAGCCCGCGAGGTTCATACCACCTGATCGGATGGTCCTATCCGGTGAAGACTCGCGGACCGGAGCCCGGCGGGTCACACTCTCGTACGACGCCGTGGCGGCCCGTGACGTTCACACCGGAATCCCTTGCCCCCACAGGCTTTGCGCAATCTTGACGCAATCTCCATTTCTCTCTTCACGCCAGTCTCGCACCGCACCGAAGTCCCGGCTTCGGGTACTTCTCGGTACCCCTGATCGAAACGCTTCATGGCCGGTCTCGACCTGGACGAGCGCCGCCGTTCATGGACTGCTCAACTACCTCGCCGGCGCAGGTCCACATACTGGTTGCGTGGGCAATGATCATTGACGGTCCCTCGGGGTCGTCAGGGATGCTTCACGTAGCACTGGAACGGAGCCCGCCCGCTCCTGGTTGCAGCCTGAGAACGGTTCGACGAGAGGAGTACGCGTGGCGGTAGAACTTGGACGCTTCGGGGTCTGGCACGGACCGCAGCACTGGGGGCCGGAGCTGGCGGCCGGGCTGGAGCAGGCCGGGTACGGCGCGCTCTGGCTGGGCGCCTCACCGGACGCCGGCCTGCGCGACGCGGAAGTGTTGCTGGCGTCAACGAACTCCGTTGCCGTCGGCACCAGCATCGTCAACATGTGGAAGTCGCCGGCCGCCGACGTCGCGGCGTCGTACCACCGGCTGGAGGAGGAGCACCCGGGCCGGTTCCTGCTCGGCGTGGGCATCGGTCACCCGGAACGCACCGGCGAGTACAGGTCGCCGTACCGGACGATCCTCGACTACCTGGACGAGCTGGACGACGCCAAGGTGCCGGCCGACCGGCGGGCGCTGGCGGCGCTCGGGCCGAAGGTGCTGCAGGTCGCCGGCAGTCGTACGGCGGGCGCGCTGCCGTACCTGACGACACCGGAGCACACCCGCGAGGCCCGTCGTACGCTCGGCGGCGGCGTGCTGCTCGCACCCGAGCAGAAGGTGGTGCTCGAGACCGACGACGAGATCGCCCGGTCGACGGGCCGCGACTACCTGGCGTCGTACCTGCAGCTGAGCAACTACCGGTCGAACCTGAAGCGCCTGGGCTTCACCGACCACGACCTCGACGACGGCGGCAGCGACAAGCTCGTCGACGCCCTCGTCCTGCACGGCTCGGCGGTGGAGATCGCGGAGGGCCTCCACGCCCACCTGGAGGCCGGCGCCGACCACGTCGCGATCCAGCAGCTCGGCCGCGAAGGCATCGACCTGCTGCCCGGTTACGAGGCCTTGGCAACCGTTCTCCAGTAGGTCGTGACGGGACCGTCCGGCGGTGCGCCTGTGCGCCGGACGGACCCCTCTTGACGACCGCTCGCGGCGGAGGAACATCAGCAGTAGGCGCACCCATTCGCGGTGCGCGCACTGGAGGTGTTTCCCCATGACTGAGCGACACGAGTTGCGTTGGGGCGGCTTCGCCGGGCTGGCCTTCGTCGTCCTGGCACTCCTGGGCAGGTTCCTGCCCGGCAACCCTCCCAGGGTCGACGAGTCCGAAGGCACCATCACGGGCTTCCTCGGCGACGCCCGGACCTCGATGCTGATCGGTGCACTGATGTGGGCCGCCGCGGCCGGACTGATCATCTGGTTCGCCGCCGCCTTCGCCGAGGCGATCCGGGAGCGCGACGAGCGCAGCGACGTCCACTTGGCGTTGCTCGCCGGATCCGTGCTGGTCGGCAGCGCTCTCTTCGTCGACGCCGGACTGACCGCCGCGACCGCGTTCAGCATCGACGGCCGGGGCGCGGCGATCACCGTGATGCTGTACGAACTGACGGCGGTGATGACCACGATGATCGGCTTCGCCGCCACCCTGCCGCTGGCCGCTGCCGGGATCGGCGTCCTGCGCACCCGGCTGATGCCGAACTGGCTCGGGTACCTGGCGCTGCTGGCCGCGGTGGTGTCGTTCGCCGGCGCGTTCGGCGTGTTCGCCACCGACGGCCCGTTCATTGCCGGCGGCACCTTGATGACCACGGTCCCGTTGCTGGTCTCCGCCGTCTGGATCGCCTGCGCCGGCGGCTACATGATCCGCGAGCACCTACCGGAGGTGAGCACGGGCGAGACGATCGTCCCGCAGACCTAACGCATCGCGAAGTCGGCGAAGTCGAAGCCGGGCGAGACGATGCACGACACCAGGACGGGCTGATCGCCGGCCGGTCTCGCCGACTGCCAGGCACCCGCAGGTACGACGGCCTGCGGGTGCTGGCCCGCGGCCACGTCCGGGCCGAGTGTCACCGTGGTCACCGGCTCCTCGCCGTACTCGAGGGTGAGCGGTCCACCTGAGTGCCACAGCCAGACCTCGGCCGACCGCACGCGGTGCGACCGGGACTCCTCCCCCGGCGCGAGCAGAAAGTAGATCGCGGTCGCGCTGGCCCGCTCGCCGTCGTACCCCTCCGGTGTGAAGGCGACCTCCGACCGCCAGGTCTCCTTGTACCAACCCCCTTCCGGGTGCGGCTCCAGGTCCAGCAACTCGGCCAATTCCGGCTTGTCCATGAGGACCATTGTCGGCAGAGTCGCGCAGCCGGTGCTGCCCGACTGAAGTGCTTCGAGCCGGCCGGCCCTGAGATTCTGTCGGTGGCCACACCTACGGTGAAACGGGTGGACGCCAAACGCTCGTTGGTGCCGATGGCCGCGGTGGTCGTGCTGCTGGGCGGCGCCGACTCGATGACCGGGACCTATCTGGTCCTCTTCGCGTCGGAGGAAGCCGGGTTGTCGCCGCTGCGGACGGGCTTGTTCATCTCCGCGATCGCGTTGGGCGGCATCGTCTTCAGCACCGTCTTCGGGCGCGCGTTCGACCGCACACCGGCGCGGCGCTGGGCCGCGATCGCCGCCGGTGCCGGAGCCATCGGCTTCGGGCTGCTGCCGGGGGTGACCGATTTCGCCGTACTGATCCTGGTCGCGCTGAGCCTGCTCGGGATCGCCGGCGCCGGCTACCCGCAGGTGTTCGCGCTGGCCGACGTCAGGTTCACCGGCCGGGTCAGGCAACGAGCCACCCCGCTGCTTCGGTCCGGCTGGTCGCTGGCGTGGGCGGTCGGGCCGTTGCTCGGCGCGTGGATCCTCGCGGAGAGCGGGTACGACGGGCTGTTCCGGGCATCGGCGATCGCCCTGCTGCTGACCGTCGCCGCGATCTTCGTCATCCCCCGGGGCGACCAGGTCCCCGATCGGACACCCGATGCACGGCCGGCAACAGCTCGGTCCGCGCACCGGCTGTCCATCGTTCTGCTCACGGCGAGCATGGTGCTCGTACACACCGCGATGTTCGCCGGATCCGTGGCCCTGCCGCTGTTCGTCACCGGCGAGCTGGACCGCACCGGCAGTGCGGTCGGCGTTCTGTTCAGCCTCTGCGCCGTGGTGGAGATCGTCGCGGCGCTCGCGCTGATCTGGCTGATGCCCCGGATGAACGGCCGGCTGCTGATCCTGCTCGGTCTCGGTCTGTTCGTCGCCTACTTCCTGCTGATCGCGCCGGCCGACGGGTTGGTACTCCTGCTGATCGGTCAGGTTGCCCGGGGGACGGCGATCGCCGTCATCGGCACCGCTGGGATCCAGCACTTCCAGGCTGTGCTCGCGCCCGCCAGCGGCACCGGCACCGCGCTGTTCGCGAATTCCGCGACTGCCGGGTCGCTGGTGTCCGGAGTCCTCGCGGGCGGTCTGATCGAGCTGGCCGGGACGCGAATCACGATGCTCGTCTGCGGCGGGCTCAGTCTGCTGGCGGTCGCGGCGTTCGGGGCTTCCCGGCGGGCAGGACACCGGTTAGCGTGACGCTGCCGAAGAACCGTGACCTGCGGATCTTCACCTTGGCCACCGGCTGATCCCGAGCGCCCCTGAAGGAGATCTCACGATGAGAGCCACCCGTGTCATCGCCGCCGCCAGTTTGACCGTCGCCGGTCTGCTGTCCGCCACCGGTACGGCGTCCGCCGCGCCGGCCACGCCGGTCACCACCGACGGGCCGTGCGGGTACACCGCGACCCCGGACGACCCGTCGCCGCGGCCGGTCAGCCTGCCGCCGGACCCGACGCCGACGCCCAGCAAGGGGATCGTGCGTGTCATCGTGGTCACGAACCAGGGCCCGATGCTGCTCACGCTCGACCGCGCCAAGGCACCGTGCACCGTCCAGAGCTTCCTGCACCTCGCCCGGAGCCGGTTCTACGACTTCACCACCTGCCACCGGCTGACGCTCTACCCGACGCTGAAGGTCCTGCAGTGCGGCGACCCGAGCGGCACGGGCGAGCGCGGCCCCGGCTACTCCTACAAGGACGAGCTCCCGACCGACCTGCCCAACTGGCCGGACGACCCGACCGGCACGCGGAAGGTCTACGCCCGCGGGACGCTGGCGATGGCCAACGCCGGTCCGAACACCAACGGCAGCCAGTTCTTCCTGGTCTTCGGCGACTCGCGCCTTCGTCCGGACTACACGATCTTCGGCTCGGTCGACCGCCTCGGGCTGAAGGTCCTGGACCGGGTCGCGGCCGGCGGCATCGTCCCCACGCCCGACGACCCGGCTCCGGTCGACGGCGCGCCGCAGCGGAAGACGGACATCCTGATCGCCCGCTCCCTCGGCGGCCGTTAGGGGAGGTCACCCGGCCAGAGCAGTCCTCAGCCGGCCGAGAGCCGTCAGCGGTCCTTGGCCGGCCAGGGGGAGTCGGCGGGGCGCAACTGGTCGAAGCCTGGACCGTTGAGCGCGGTCCAGGCCGCCAGCGCGCCCATCACCAGGATCGGGTTGTGCAGGTGCCCGGCAAGGACGGCGCCGACCACGTCCACCAACGGAGCCCATACGGTCTCCATGTCCGCCTCCTCGTGCAGGCGGTCGTACGCCTCGTCGGCCGGTGACAGGTCGCGGGCCAGGAAGATCCGCACCGCCTCGTCGGTGAGCCCGGGCGACGTGAACGCGTCGACTAGCACCCGCCAGTCGGCCGCCTTCGTGCCGGTCTCCTCCCAGAGCTCCCGCTCGGCGCCCAACCGGTACTGCTCCCCCTGGACGTCGAGCAACCCGGCCGGCGGCTCGAGCAGCCGATGCCCGACCGGGTGCCGGTACTGCCGAACCAGCAGCATCCGGTTCGCCGAGTCCAGCGCCACGACCCCGACCGCGCCCGGGTGTACGACGACGTCGCGCACGAAGCCGTCGCGACCAGGAGGATCGATGTGGTCCCGCCGTACCGAGATCACC
This sequence comes from Kribbella sp. CA-247076, assembly GCF_050942445.1. Lineage (NCBI taxonomy): Bacteria > Bacillati > Actinomycetota > Actinomycetes > Propionibacteriales > Kribbellaceae > Kribbella > Kribbella sp. CA-247076. The sequence continues at coordinate 5,495,189 of NZ_CP192051.1, forward strand.
CGGCCGGTCTCGTGCACCACCTCCGACGACGTGACCGGCCACCGCTCCGGTACGTCGGCCAGGCCCGCACCGAACCGCAGTTCGGGGTGGTCGGTCATCGAGCTTTGGCCGGAGTCTTGGCGACCGTCTTCTTCGCCACTGTCGGCTCCTCGACCGGCAGCCGGGACTCGCGCTGGCGGACCAGGGCGGCCGCGATCAGGCCGGCGAACAGCGGGTGCGGCTTGGTCGGCCGAGACCGCAGCTCCGGGTGCGCCTGGGTGGCGACGAAGTACGGGTGCTGCGCCTTGTCGAGCTCGATGAACTCCACCAGCTCGTTGTCCGGCGACAGGCCGCTGAACACCAGGCCGGCGGTCTCCAGCTTGTCGCGGTAGGCGTTGTTCACCTCGTAGCGGTGCCGGTGGCGTTCCTGCACCGACGGGGCGCCGTACAGCTCGCGCACGATCGAGCCGTCGGCCAGGTTCGCCGGGTAGAGGCCGAGGCGCATGGTGCCGCCGAGGTCACCGGAGCCGGAGACGATGTGCTTCTGCTCCTCCATCGTCGCGATCACCGGCTGCTCGGCGTCCGGGTCGAACTCGCTGGAGTTGGCGTCGACCAGGCCGGCCAGGTCCCGGGCGACCTCGATCACCATGCACTGCAGACCGAGGCACAGGCCGAGGATCGGGATACCCTGCTCGCGGGCGAACCGGATCGCGCCGATCTTGCCCTCGATCCCGCGGATGCCGAACCCGCCCGGGATGCAGACCGCGTCGACCTCGCCGAGCAGCCGCGCGGCGGCCTCGGGGGTGGCGCACTCGTCGGAGGCGATCCAGCGCAGGTTCACCTTGGCGTCGTTGTCGAAGCCGCCGGCCCGGAGCGCCTCGGCGACCGAGAGGTAGGCGTCCGGCAGGTCGATGTACTTGCCGACCAGCGCGACCGTGACCTGGTCCTTCGGGTTGTGGACGACGCGCAGCAGCTCGTCCCAGCGGGTCCAGTCGACGTCGCGGAACGGGAGGTTCAGCCGGCGGACGACGTACGCGTCCAGGCCCTCGGTGTGCAGCACCTTCGGGATGTCGTAGATGCTCGGCGAGTCGACCGCCGCGACCACGGCCTCCACGTCGACGTCGCACATCAGCGAGATCTTCCGCTTCACACCGTCCGGGATCGGCCGGTCGGCGCGGCAGACCACGGCGTCCGGGGCGATACCGATCGAGCGCAGCGCGGCGACCGAGTGCTGGGTGGGCTTGGTCTTCAGCTCGCCGCTGGGGGCCAGGTACGGGACCAGGGAGATGTGCAGGAAGAAGACGTTGTCCCGGCCGACGTCGTGCCGGACCTGGCGGGCCGCCTCCAGGAACGGCAGCGACTCGATGTCGCCGACCGTGCCGCCGATCTCGTGCAGCACGACGTCGACGTCCGGGCCGGCCATCGCCAGCATCCGTTCCTTGATCTCGTTGGTGATGTGCGGGATCACCTGGACGGTGTCGCCGAGGTACTCGCCGCGGCGCTCCTTGGCGATCACGCTCGAGTAGACCTGCCCGGTGGTGACGTTCGCGACCGCGGACAGATCGCGGTCGAGGAAGCGCTCGTAGTGGCCGATGTCCAGGTCGGTCTCGGCGCCGTCGTTGGTGACGAACACCTCGCCGTGCTGGAACGGGTTCATGGTGCCGGGATCCACGTTCAGGTACGGATCCAGCTTCTGCATGGTGACCCGGATGCCCCGTGCCGTCAGCAGACTGCCGAGGCTGGACGCTGTCAGCCCCTTGCCGAGACTGGATGCCACGCCACCGGTGACGAATACGTGCTTGGTCTGCTGGAAGTTCGAAGCCCTGTCCACGGGCCTTCAGCCTACCTCTTGTCAAGCACTCGTCGCGACGAGACCCGCGTAGATGTCCAGCAGATTCTTTGCCACCGCGTCCTCGTCCGGCCACCTGGCGGACAACTCCCGGCCCCGTGTCCGCATAGCGTTCGCCGTCTCAGGCTCCGCGAGCACCGCCCGTACGCCGTCCGCCAGCCCGTCGGCGTCCCCCGGGAACGCCAGTACGGCGCTGTCGCCGACCAGCTCGGGGACGCCGCCGACCGCAGTCGCCACCACCGGTACGCCGACCTGCAACGCCTCCTGGATCACCAGGGCCCGCGCCTCCCAGTGAGAGGTCAGCAGGAACACGTCAGCCGCCCCCAGGAGATCCGCGACGTCGTTGCGGTGACCGAGCAACCGCACCGGGAGACCCTCGGCGTCGATCCGCGCCTGGAGGGTCTCGCGCAACGGACCGTCGCCGACGACCGCGAACACCACGCCCGGGTTGGACTCGCGGACCAGCGCGGCCACGGACAGTAGCGTCGGGTAGTCCTTCTGCGGAGCGAGCCGCCCGACCGCCAGCACGAGGGGTTGTTCGGCGAGGCCCAGTGCCTCCCGGACCTCATGGCGCGGTGTGCGGACCTGAGGGATCGCTGGAGCCGCTACCGGCGCCAGTCTGGCCTGCCGGGCGCCAAGGCGCTCCGCAAGCTCCACGAGGTCGTTGGAGGCCCCCAGAGTCAGGTCTGCTCCCCTGGCCACCAGTCTTTGGCCCAGCCGCATCACGAGTCCGCGCGGACCCGGGGCGATCACCGCGTTGTGCCAGGTGACGACCAGTGGCCGCAGCCGCGACCTGTCCCGCAAAGCGGTCATCCCGGCGCGGTAGCCGTGGGCGTGCACCACGTCGACTCCGCGCAGGGCAGAGGCCTGTGTGACCACGGTCGCGGCACCGAAGTCGAAGTGCTCGGCCGTGCCAGGCGGTGCGCACACCACCACCTCGTGCCCGGCGTTCCGGAAGCGCGGCACCAGCGAGACGACGTGCTGCCCGATCCCGCCCCGCGACTCCGCGAGCAGCAGGCCGATCCTCATTGCGTCTCCTCCACAGCGTTGGGGACGCCCCGGCGCAGCAGAGCGCGGGCGTCCGCGCGGTCCAGGACCATCACGACCGCGGCGTACACGACAACGACGGCCAGCCCGGACAGCACCGAGAACACGACCGCACTTCCTACTCCGGCGTCGCCGGACGGTATCGACACCGCCCAGCCCGCCGCACCGGCCAGCACGGCAGCAGTCAAGGCGGCAAGCGTGGCACGAGGCAGCCCGGCCAGCGCGTCGGCCCCGGCGTCGCGTCCCAGCGCAAGCACGAGAACCACGGCGCCCAAGACCATCCCGATCGACATCGCCGCAGCCAACGCGGGCACCGCGTCCCACTGCGCGGTCAACACCACACCGGCGACCGCCACCACGACCCAGGCGGCCGACGTCACCACTGCGACCTGCCGACCCGCGTGCCGCGCGTACAGCACCCGGCCCACGTGCATCAGGACCGCGAACCCGATGGCTGCCGGCGCGAACGCGAACAATGCGTCAACCAGGGATGCTGCGGTCGACTCCTGCACCGCGCCGTCGTCGTACGCGAAGATCCGCGCGACGGGGACGGCGGTCCCCACCAGGAGCGCGGCGCCCGCACCACCCGCCAGCATCACCGCCCGCGTCGACGTGGCTGCAAAGTAGTCGAACCGCTCACCCGACTCGTACGCCGCCGCGAGCCGCGGGAACACCGCGGTGGTGATCGGCACCGCGAGTACGGCGTACGGCAGCAGGTAGACCGCGTTCGCCCAGGTGTAGACGGCGATGCTGCCCGGAACGCCTCGGTGGTTGGCCAGGTAGGTGGTGACCACGAACGTGAGTTGCTGAGCGATGAGTACGGCGAGGCCGGCCAGCGCGAGCCTCCGGAGGACCGGACCTACGCCGGGGTCGAGTCGAAGCGTGGGCTTGACCGGGAGGCGCAGTACCAGCATCGGAACGAGCACGGTCAGCGCGAGCGCGGCGACGCCGGCCGTCGTACCCCAGGCCAGCAGGTCGGCCGCGCCGCGCGAGGCCGCGTCGGCCTCCGGCGCGGCCGCGGCGAAGGCGAGATAGGTGCCTATGACAACAAGACTGGAGACCAGCGGGGCCAGCGCGCCGGCCGCGAACCGCTTGTGCGACTGCAGGAGCGCGGTGGCGATGACGGCGATCGCGTAGCCGAAGACCTGCGGCACGAAGATCGCCAGCATCCGGGCCGCCGTCGCGGCCGAGCCGCCGCACTCGGCCCCCGGCGCCAGCATCACGTCGGTGTAGGTGGACGCGAGAATCCAAGCCAGCAAGGCGAACGGCGCCAGCAGCACGAACGACCAGGTGAACAGGGCACCGATGATGCGGCCCTGCGCGGCCCGGTCGCCCCGCGCCACTGGGCCTGCGAGCACGGGGATGACCGCACCCGCCAACGCACCGCCCGCGACGATCTCGAACAGGATGTTGGGCAGTTGGTTCGCGGTCGCGTACGCCTCGGCGAGACAACCGGCCCCGACGGTCTTGGAGAAGACCAGCCACCGGCCGAAGCCGACGACCCGAGCCAGCACGGTGATGGCGGCCACCAGCAACGCGGCCTGTGCGATGCGTGCGCCGGTGCCTGAGCCGCCGCCCCCGGCCGGGCGCTCAGCGCCCGAGCCGTCCGTACTCACCTGGGCCTACGGCCCCACTGGTCGATCTTGTCGAGCACCGGGGTCTCGGCGATGACCTTGGTGAAGCTGACCTTCTCGCTGGCCAGGTTCAGCGCGACGACCACGCCCAGCGCCAGCACCTTCAGCGGACGCGGCAGCGCTGCCGCGAGCGCCGTACCGGTGAGAGCGCCCAGGCCGTTCGCACCGCAGTCGCCCAGCATCGAACGCTCACCCAGGTCGGACGGCGCCGCGGCCGCGGCCGCACCGACCACCGCGCCGGCCGGACCATTGACGACGGCGAGCGGCGCGTTCACGGCGGTGACCGCCTTCAGCGCGCGGCCGGGCCGCAGGTCGAGAAGGTTGGTGAGATTCGCCGTCCCGGCGATCAAGGCGCCGTCGGCAACGATCCCGGCGACTGCCTTCACCCCGGACGACTTCCGCGGCAGCATCGCGGCGGCGATCAGACCGGCGACTCCGACCCCGAGGATCTTCACCGATCCGCTGGTCACCTCGCCGCGCTGCAAGGCGGTCAGGTGACCCCGGAAGCCCTTGGCCTGCGTCGTTCCGCGCAGGTCGTCGTACGCGCCGACCGCCCCGGACACCGAACCCGCGACCAGCGCCGCGGCCTTGACCTTGCCCGGGGTCTTCGGCGACACCGCGACCCCGGCGAGCGCACCGAGCACCGCGACCGGGCCCTCGAGCAGCGTCACCGGCTCCCCGCGGTGGTTGGTCCGCTCGAACGGTTCCCGGTTCTCCTTGGGCAGTTTCGCCGTACCTCGTTCGAGCACGGCGGTGGCGGCTGCCGCGACGGCAGCGCTCAGAATTCCCACGTCAGTTGTCCTTCGTCTGTACGTCCGACGGCGCTACGCCGTTCTTCGCGTCGACCGCACCGTACTGCCCCGCCTTGCCGCCCGCCTGCTCCGCCAGCGAGAAGACGACCGTCGCCTGCCCGGCGGGGATGTCGGCCACGTCCACCGAGGAAACGATCTTGGCGGCGTCGGAGTCACTCCGCAATGCCTTGAGCAGGCCGCCGTCCTCCGCGGTCACCGGCGTACCGGCCACCACGACCCCGCTGCTGCCCTGGTCGAGGCCCTCGACGAAGTCCACCGCGTCGTTGTACGACGAGTTGTCCGGCACCGGCGTCGGCGGCTTCGCGGCCACCACGACGACCAGGCTCGCCCGGTCCTTGATCTGCGACGGCTTCAGCGACAGCAGCTTGGAACCGGTCAGCCCGCTGAGGATCTTGGTCGACTCGGCGTCGGCGGCCTTGCCCTCCTCCTTGGCCGCGAGCCCTCGGGCGAGGATCAGGCCGGCCCGCTGGTACGTCGTACTGTCCGCGGGGAAGTCGATGTCGGCGGTCACGAGCTCGGTGACCAGTTGCTCGACCAGCTGACGCTGACCGGCGTCGAACAGCTTGCTGTCCAGCGCGACCCGGGTGGTGACCTGACCGCCGGCCGTCTCCAGCTCCTCGGTCAGCGTGTTCGCCAGGTCGCCGTCGGCGTTCGGCATGGTGACGACGGCGATCTTCCGGCCGGCCAGCTTGCCGTCGGTCAGGCCGGCGGTGACCTTGGCGACGTAGTCGTCGCGGTACTTGTCCAACGCCTTGGCCTCGTCCAGCTTGGCCCGCGCGTCGGCCAGCTGCTGCCGATCCCGCTCGGCCTGGCTCGCGACGATCTCGCTGGTGGTGCCCTTCAGCGGGCCGGCCCCCAGCACCACACCGGCGCCCAGGGCGAAGAAGATCGCCACGATCGAGACGATGTGGTAGCGAAAGTCGATCACGTGAACAGCTCCCGGATCCAGTAGACGAAGTCGCTCCAGCGCGCCCGCAGGATCGACCAGAGCACATCGTCGGCACCGCTCGCGACCAACGCCATGCCGAGTGCGAACAGGCCGGCCACGGCCAGCGCGACCACCTGCAGAGTGGACACCCGGCTGCGGTACAGCCGGCCGACACCCTTGGCGTCCACCAGCTTGGCACCGACGCGCAACCTGGTGATGAAGGTGCTCGCCATCCCGGCGCGCCCCTTGTCGAGGAACTCGACCAGCGAATTGTGGGTGCCGACCGCGACGATCAGCGAGGCCCCCTTGGAGTCGGCCAGCAGCATCGCGACGTCCTCGCTGGTGCCGGCCGCCGGGAACTCGATCGACTCGACCCCGAGCCGCTCCAGCCGCTCCGACCCGGGCGCGCGGCCGTCGCGGTACGCGTGCACGACCACCTCGGCGCCGCTCTTCAACGTCTCGTCCTTGACCGAGTCCATGTCGCCGACGATCAGGTCCGGGGCGTAGCCGTTCTCCACCAGCGCGTCCGCACCGCCGTCGACCCCGATCAGCACCGGCCGGTACTCGCGGATGTACGGGCGCAGCGCGACCAGGTCCTCGCGGTAGTCGTACCCGCGGACCACGATCAGCACGTGCTTGCCTTCCATCTGCGTGTGGACGTCCGGTACGCCGACGCCGTCGAGCAGCAGGTCGCGTTCGCGCCGCAGGTACTCCAGGGTGTTCGCGGTGAACGACTCCAGCTGGGTGGACAGCCCCGACCGGGCGTCGTCCATCAGCTCGGCGACCGACGTACTGTCCTGGGAGACGCCCTTCGCGACGACCTCCTCCCCGCGGTACAGGCAGCCTTCGTGCAGCCGGACCCGCTCGCCCTCGTGCAGGATCGCGAACACCTCGCGGCCGACGCCGTCGACCAGCGGGATACCCGCCTCGACGAGGATCTCCGGGCCGAGGTTCGGGTAGCGGCCGCTGATCGAGTCGGCCACGTTCACCACCGCGGCGACCCGGCAGTCGACCAGCGCCTCGGCGCTGACCCGGTCCAGGTCGACGTGGTCGATGACCGCGATCTCGCCCGGTTTCAAACGTTTGGTGAGATTCTTGGTACGGCGATCCAGCCGGACCACTCCGGCGATCCCGGGCAGTTCAGTGGGTCGTGCTCTCCGCAGGCTGGGCAGTTTCATCGCGCTCTCATCCTGCCATGTCAAGAGCCCCCTCCCGGTCCATTTACCCAGGCGGGCCGTCGTTCACGCTGCGAAATAACGGTGACTTTGCGTCAAATCATCCTTTGGAACGAGCCTTTTTGCGCGGTGTGCGGCGTTCGGCGGCGAGTGCGAGCAGTTCCTCGGCGTGGGCCTGGGCGGCATCGGAGTGCTCCAGGCCGGCCATCATCCGAGACAGCTCCTTCAGCCGGGCGTCGTCGTCGAGCGCGACCAGACCGCTCGTGGTGACGGAGCCATCGTCACTCTTCAGCACCATCGCATGACGATCCGCGAACGCGGCCACCTGCGGCAGGTGCGTCACCACGATGACCTGGGCCTTCTCGGCCAGCCGGGCCAGCCGTTTGCCGACCTCGACCGCGGCCCGGCCGCCGATCCCGGCGTCGATCTCGTCGAACACCAGCGTCGGCACCGGATGCGTGTCCGACAGGATCACCTCGAGCGCGAGCATCACCCGGGAGAGCTCACCACCGGATGCGGCCTTCTGCAGCGGGCGGGCCGGGCTGCCCGGGTTCGCCGCGAAGCAGAACTCGACCTCGTCGATCCCGAACGGGCCTGCCGCGGCCTCGTGCACCTCGATCGACAGCTTCGCGTGCGGCATCGCCAGACCGGTCAGCTCCTCCGACACCGCCACGCTCAACCGCTCGGCCGCCTCGATGCGCGCGGCGCGGATCTGCTGACCGAGGTCGGCGAGCTTCGCGTCCAGCTCGGCCAGCTCGGCGGTCAGGTGCTCGACCCGCTCGTCACTTCCGTCCAGCTCGGCCAGCCGCGTGGCCGACCGCTTCGCCCAGTCGAGCACCTCGTCCACGGTGCCCTGCTCGGCGCCGTACTTGCGGACCAGGCTGGTCAGCAGCGACCGCCGTTCACTCACGACCGCCAGGCGTGCCGGGTCGGTGTCGACGTCCGCGGCGTACGACGAGAGCTCCTGCGCGAGGTCGGCCGCGAGGTACCCGAGCTCGCCGGCGCGGTCGGCGAGCTCGGCCAGCTTCGGGTCGTGCTGCCGCTCCGCGTCCAGCACCTGCTTCGCCAACGCGAGCAGCCCGAGTACGTCGTTGGGCCGGGTGGAGTCGAGATCCTCCGACGCCAGCGCGTCGGCGGCGGTCGTGGCCGCCGTCCGCAGACCGTCGGCGTACGCGAGCCGGTCCTCCTCGGCGGCGAGCTCGGTGTCCTCACCCGGCAGCGGCTCCGCCTTCGCGACCTCGTCCAGCCCGAACCGCAGCAGGTCCGCCTCGGCGAGCCGATCGCGCTGCCGGGTGGTCAACTCGGTGAGCTCGGCCTCGACCTCACGGTGACGCTTGTACGCGGCGGCGTACTCCTGCAGGGGCACGAGCACCGGCTTCCCGGCGAACGTGTCCAGGGTCTCGCGCTGCCGCGACGGCTGGAGCAGCCGCCACTGCTCGGCCTGCCCGTGGATCGCGACCAGGTCACCGGACACCTCGCCCAGCACCGACACCGGGACCGAGGCACCGCCCAGGAACGCCCGGGAGCGACCTTCCGAGGACAGCTCACGCGCGATCAGCAACTCGTCGTCGTCCAGCTCGCCGCCACGCTCCTCGGCCTGCCGCACGATCGCCTTCGGTACGGCGCTGGCCCGGCCCTCGACCCGGGCGCGCCGCGTCCCGTGGCGGACCAGCCCGCTGTCGGCGCGGCCGCCGAGCAACATGTTCACCCCGGTGACGACCATCGTCTTGCCGGCGCCGGTCTCGCCGGTGACCGCGGTGAACCCCGGATCGAGGTCCAGCGTGGCGTCCTCGATCACGCCCAGCCCGGTGATGCGAATCTCCGAGAGCATGCTCTAGGTCTCCTGTTGTCGGTTGCCGTTGGAGCTGGAGTTGGTCGTGCTGTTGCTATTGCCGGTGCCGTTGCGCTTTCGCTCGGCGGCGCCGCGCCAGCCGAGCACGGGAAGGTCGAACTTCGCCACCAGCCGGTCGGTGAACGGCGCCTCGTGCGCCCGCGCCAGCCGGACCGGCCGCGTCCCGCGGCGCACCTGGATCTCCGCCCCCGGCGGCACCTCGACCATCCGGCGGCCGTCGCACCACAGCACGCCGCGGCCGTGCCACGACGGCACCAGCTCGATCGACAGCTGCGACGTCGGCGCCACCACGATCGGCCGGGAGAACAGCGCGTGCGCGCTCAGCGGCACCATCAGGATCGCCTCGACCTCCGGCCAGACGATCGGACCACCGGCGGAGAACGAGTACGCCGTACTGCCGGTCGGCGTGGCCACCACCACCCCGTCGCAGCCCCAGCGCGACAGCGGCCGGTCGTCCACCTCGACCATCACCTCGAGCATCCGCTCGCGGGCCGCCTTCTCCACGCTCGCCTCGTTCAGCGCCCAGGTGTCGAAGATCAGCTCGCCGGCCAGCCGGACGTCGACCGCGAGCGTCATCCGCTCCTCGACCGTGTAGCTGCGGTCCACCACCACCTGGACGATCCGCTCCAGGTCGTCCACCTCGGCCTCGGCCAGGAACCCGACGTGGCCGAGATTCACCCCGAGCACCGGCGTACCGTGCGGACGGGCCAGCTCGGCACCGCGCAGGATCGAGCCGTCGCCGCCGAGCACCATGATCAGCTCGACGTCCAGCGCCGCCTTCTCGTGGTCGTCGACGAGCTCGGCGGGGTCGAGCTTGAGCGCCTCGGCCTCGTCCGCGAGCAGCCGGACCTGCAGACCGGCGCCGGTCAGCAGCCGGTGCGCGTCCCGCGCCACCTCGACCGCCTGCTCCCGCCCGGTGTGCGTCACCAGCAGCACGCGCCGCGGCTCGTGCTCAACCACGCTGCCTCCTCCGTACCGCTGCCTCTCCCGCCCGGTCAGGGCTGCTGCCTTCCGCCCCACCGCCGCCGGTCAGGGCGGACCGCTCTCGATCGCGGTCTGGAGCATCGTCTCATCGAGAGGCGGCGCGGAACGGCGTATCCACAGGAAGTATTCGACATTTCCTGACGGACCGGGCAACGGGCTGGCGGCGACGCCCTCGATGCCCCAGCCCAGCTCCCGCGCCTTGGCCGCGACTCCACGGACGGCGTCCGCGCGCAGCTCGGGATCGCGGACGACGCCGCCCTTGCCGAGCCGCTCCTTGCCGACCTCGAACTGCGGTTTCACCATCAGCACCAGGTCACCGTCGGGTTTCACCACCCCGATCAGGGCCCGCAGGACGAGCGTGAGCGAGATGAAGCTCAGGTCGGAGACGACGAGGTCAACCGGTTCACCACCGATGTCCTCGAGCGTGAGCGTGCGGACGTTCGTCCGGTCCATCACCGTGACGCGCTCGTCGGTCTGCAACGACCACACCAGCTGCCCGTATCCGACGTCGACCGCGATCACGTGCGCCGCGTCGTTGCGCAGCAGTACGTCGGTGAAGCCGCCGGTGGACGCGCCCGCGTCGAGGGTCCGCCGTCCCTTCACCTGGACCGCGGGGAAGGCTTCGAGGGCGCCGATCAGCTTGTAGGCGCCGCGGCTCGCGTACCCGGGGTCGTCGGCGGCGGACGTGTCGACCACGATCGCCGCATCCAGGCCGACGCCGGTGGCCGGCTTCGTGGCGACGGTCCCGGCCACCTTGACCTTGCCCGCGGCGATCAGGTCGCTCGCGTGCTCACGGGACCTGGCCAGGCCCCGCCGTACCAGCTCGGCGTCGAGCCGCGAACGCTTGACTCCCTTGGCCACTCAGACCGTCTGGCCCCGGTCACCCGGCTCGGCGTCCGCCTCCACCAGCGCACTCTGCAACCGCTCGTGCAGGTCGGCGTACACCTCCGCATGCTCCCCCACCGGCCGATCCCGCAACTCCCCCAACCGCCCCATCGTCTCCTCCACCAACGGATGCGCGCGGTCGTCGTCGCCCACCGCAACGTTCGCGACACCGTCCCCCGCCGAGTACTCCGCCACAGCTTCCCCCGCCGACTCCGCCCCGGCTGCGAAGCTCCCGACCTGCTCCGGCTCCTCCGCTTGCGCCGAATATTCCGCCACGGCCTCACCCACCGGCTCCGCCTCGGCTCCACCCGCGCCCGCGGACTCCGCCTCGGCTCCACCCGCGCTTACGGGCTCCGGGTCGACTTCACGCGCGCTTACGGGCTCCGCGTCGACTTCACCCGCGCTCGCGGACTCCGGGACGCCTTCACCCGCGCTCGCGGACTCCGCCTCGGCTCCACCCGCGCTTACGGGCTCCGGCTCGGCTCCACCCGCGCGCGCGGGCTCCGCGTGCTCCGGCACCACGGACCCGGCGGCGTACGGGTGCTCGTGCTCCTCCCCCGGCGCCCGGGCGAACTCCGGCCCGAACTCCACCTCCGCCGGATCCACATGCCCACCGGCCTCGCCAGCGTCGCCCGACTCCCCGCCCGCAGCCTCACCGGACCACGCCGGCGCCTCCTCAGCCGCACCAGCGAACTCCCGCTCACCGCGCCGCTCATCGACTTCCGACTCACCGCGCCGCTCGTCAGGCTCCCACTCACCGCGCAGGTCGCCGGCTTGCGGCTCACCGGTCTGCGCCTCGGACCCGGCAGCCGCCGGCTCGGCGGACCATCCCGCGTGCTCCGGCTCGGCCGGGTTCTCGAGGGACGCTTCGAAGGCTGCCTCGGTGTCCGCGGCCGGCTCGGCGTCGGCGGCGTACGAGAACTCCTGCGGGGCGGGCTCGGTGTCGTAGTCGGGGGTTTCGGGGGCCTCCTCGGACGGGTAGCCGGGCTCGACGTCGGGGTCGACGTCCGGCGGGAACTGCTCCCCAGGGTGCTCGGTCACGTCAGGCCTTCTTCGCCGTCTTCTTCGCCGCCGCCTTCTTCGCGGCGATCTTCTTGGCCGGCGCCTTCTTCGCCGCCTTCTTCGCCGCGGCCTTCTTGGCAGCAGACTTCTTCGCAGCCGTCTTCTTCGCCGCTCCCGGCGCCGCCTCCGCCAGCACATCACCGGCCGGCTCGACCGGCGGCGCCGACACGGACTGAGCGGGCACCGGCGCAGCGGCCGCGGCGGCCCGCGCCTCGGCCAGTTCGCTCTCCAGGTTCTGGACCCGGCGGGTCAGCGCGGCGACCTCCTCGGCGCGGACGAACCCGAGCCGCGCGACCGCACCCTCGACCTCGTTCGTCACGATCGCCTGCAGCAACTGCCGATTGCTCTTGCTGGTGGCAACGATCTCGTCGGCCAGGTCACTCACCTTGGTGGTCAGCCCGGTCGTCAGCTTGTCGGCACCGGTCTGCTGGAGCAGCGCCTTCGCCGCCGCCTCGGCCCGCTGCTTGGTCACCTCGGTCAGCCCGTTCGCCAGCTGTACGTAGCCGCGCAGTGCGTCCATCACCATGACTGCCTCCTCGCGTCGTTCCAGCAACGGTATCGCCTCACCCCCGCAATACCACCCACCCCCGCACCACCACCCACCCGCACCACCCCGCTCCCCCAGCCCACCGCCCACCCGCACGACCCCGCACCCCCGCCCCAACTTGCCTGGTGGACCCCTCAGTTCGTGGGTTCTCCACCGCGATTCCGGCTGCAGAACCCACCATTTGGCTGGTGAACCACTCAAATGGGAGCCGCGCCAAGGCGAGCCGCGCCGACGGGAAGTCGCGCCGATGGGAGCCGGGCCGAGGGGATTCGCGCCAAGGGGAGCCGCGCCGACAGGCGTCGCGCCAACGGGAGCCTCGCCACCGGGAGTCGCGTGGATCAGAGTCGCGGCCTGGGTCAGGAGTCCAGGCCGACGCGGTGCAGGGCGGCGTCGATGGCGATCGACCCCGGCTCGGCGGCCGGCTTCGGGAGCGGCCGGCGGCTGCGCCCGGCATTCTTCGCGGCCTTGGCGACCGGCTTGACCGGTTTGGCCGGCGCGTCGACCGCGGCCCACACCGCCGACAGGATCGCCCGCAGACCGTCGTACGGCGCGCCCTCGCCCTTCACGCTGACCGCATTGTTCACGACCTCCGCGGTCCAGCCCGCACACGTGTGCCGCCCGCTCTCGACCGTCACCCCGGGCTGCTTCTCCGCCAGCGCGCCGAGCCCGGCCGCGACGTACGTCGGCCGCTGGTGCCTCGGTGCCCGGGCGAGATCATGCGCGTCGTGGACGCCGGTGGCCACCCACAGGCTCGCGATCCCGACCGCGTTCGCACCCTCGATGTCGGAGTCCAGCCGGTCGCCGATCATCAACGGCCGCTCGGCCTCGAGTCGCTCGATACTCGTTTCCAGCAAGGGTTTCTCCGGCTTGCCGGCCACGATCGGATCCACCTCGACGGCGGCCCGGATCGCCTGCACGAGCGTCCCGTTGCCCGGCGCCATGCCCGCCGCGGTCGGGATCGTCAGGTCGAGGTTGGTCGCGTACCACTTCGCGCCCTCGTTGATCGCGTGCGCGCCGTCCGCGAGCATCACCCAGTTCACGTCCGGGTGGAACCCCTGGACGACGGCCACCGGGTGCGCGTCGCTGCTGCGGACCGGCTTCAGCCCGTACTCCTCCAGCGCCGACGTGAGCCCCTCGCCGCCGACCACGAGCACCGGCGAGCCCTTCGGGAACTCGCCCGCGATCAGCTTCGCGGCCGCCTGTGCCGAGGTCACCACGTCGTCGGCGATCACATCGAGCCCGAACGACGCGAGGTGCTCGGCGACGACCCGCGCCGGCCGGCTCGCGTTGTTGGTGATGTAGCCGATCCGCAGGCCTTCCTTCGCGGCCTTGCGCAGGTTCTCCGGCGCGTCCGGGACCGGGTCCGGACCGACGTACACGACGCCGTCCAGGTCGAGCAGCGCGACGTCGTACCGGCCGGCGAGCGGTTCGTCACACTCCGACAGCGGTGCGGGTGCGGTGCGTTCCGTGCTCATGCTTCCCCCCGTACGATTCCGCCCATGCCGGCAAGCGGGACGGGTCCGAACGGGAGTGTGCTGCGGCTCGAACCGCTGCGCGCCTGGCGGTTCGTGGCCGGCAAGGTCAGCGCGCTCGGCGCCGTCACGTCCCCGCCGTACGACGTACTGGAACCCGCCCTCGTCCGGCGGCTGACTGACTCTGATCTGCACAACATGGTGAGGCTCATCCTTCCACGCGATCCGGACCTCGGTCCCCGCCGGTACGACGAGCCCGCGCGACGGCTGGCGGAGTGGCAGCGCGCCGGCGTGGTCATCCAGGACCAGCGCCCCGCCCTGTACGTCTACGAGCAGCGCCTGGGCAACGCGCTGCTGTGCGGCCTGGTCGGCTCACTCGGCCTGGACCCGGCCCGGCGAGTAGTGCTGCCGCACGAGAACGTCATGCCGCACTGGGTCGACGACCGGCTCGAGCTGATGGAGGCCACGGACGCCGACCTGGAGCCCATCCTGCTCGCGTACGGCGACGGCGGCGCGGCCAGCGACGCGGTCGATCTCGCCCGGTCCGGGGAGCCATGGCTGGTGGCCGACACCGAGAACGGCGCGCAGCACCGGATCTGGCGCATCGACGACCCAGCTGTGCTGGCCACCATCGCTGAAGAGTTGGCCGGGCACGAGGCGCTGATTGCCGACGGCCACCACCGCTATGCGGCGTACCTGGAGCGTCACCGGCGTGAACCGTCTCGTGCGAGCACTGAGGTCGGTCTGGCCATGCTGGTCGACTACAACCGCCATCCACTCACGCTGGAGCCGATTCACCGCGTCGTACCGGGCCTGGACCTCGCCACCGTCTCCACGCGTACGCCGGACGGCTGGCAGGTGCTGCCTGGGCGGGTGGACGACGTACCGGACCGGATAGCGGTGTCTGACGGCTCGGACTGGGTGACACTGCGCTCCACCCGCGGTCAGGAGGCTCCGACGGTCGCACTGCTGCACGAGGTGCTACTTCCGGCGTGGGGAGTGGTGGAGGCGGACATCACCTTCCACCACGCGCTGGCCGACGCACTGGCCCTGGCTGGACCTCAGCAGGCCGTTGTGGAGCTCGCCGCACCCAAGCTGGACCAGGTACTGCGCTCAGCCGTGCAGGGCGTCGTACTGCCGCAGAAGGCCACGTCGTTCGGCCCCAAGCCCCGAGTGGGACTGCTGTTCCGGACGCTGTGACTCGACACTCCGCGGCCGACCGCCCCTAGTCGTCCTTGTCCGACCGCTCGCCCGAGGGCTCAACCTCCCCATCGAGCGCATCGTCAACAATCACCTCATCGACCGCCCGAAGCTCGTCGTCCAGCTCATCGCGCTCGTCGTCGGCCTCGTCGCGCTCATCGTCGGCCTCGTCGCGCTCATCGTCGGCCTCGTCGCGCTCATCGTCGGCCTCGTCGCGCTCATCGTCGGCCTCGTCGCGCTCGTCCTCGGCCTCATCGCGCTCATCGTCCACCTCGTCGAGTTCGTCGTCGGTCTCGTCGAGTTCGTCCTCAGCCTCGTCGAGGTCGTCGTCCGACTCGTCCTGCTGGTCGTACGGCTCGTCGTCGTAGTCGTCCTCATCGAGATCGGTGAACTCCAGGCCTTCCAGCTGAGCGGCGCGCTCAGCGGCTCCCGTGGCCCCGTCGGCGTCAACCCCGGCAGCGCGGTGGAACCAGATCAACGCCTCCTCCGTACGGCCGGCCTCCTCGAGCGCATCGGCGTACGCGTAACGCAGCCTCGGCAGCCACTCGGCCCGAGTCCGCTTAGTCAGCTCCGGCACCTCGAGCGTCTGGACCGCCGCCGCGGTCTGCTTCATGTCGCGCCGCGCACCGGCCGCCACGATCAGCAGCTCGATCTGCGTCGCCTCCGACAGATCACGGACGTGCTTGTCCCGCGTCAGCGTCAGTGCCTTCTCCGGCCGCCCAAGCGCGCGCTCGCAGTCCGCCATCATCGCGAGCACCTCATGGTTGCCCGTCATCCGCCGTACGGCGCGGAACTCCGTCAACGCCTCGTCGTAATGCTCAGCCAGGTACGCCGTGATCGCCATAGCCTCACGTACGCCGCCAAGCCGCGCAGCCAACCGCCGCGCCGTCCGCGCATGCAGGTACGCCCGCTCGGGGTCGTCGTCCAGGAACCGCCCTGACGCGACCAGGTGCTGCGCCACCAGATCCGCCAACCCACGCGGCAGCGAGCGCAGCTCGGCCTTCACCGACCGATCGAGCTCAGCCCCGGTGATCCCCTCCGGAATCGCCGGATCATCCCGCCGCGGCCCAGCCTTCTCTTCTACGTCCCGCTCACGCCGGCCGCCCCGCTCATCCCGCCGGAACCCACCGCGAGCCCCACCCCGCTCATCCCGTCGACCACCACGCTCACCAGCAGCCCCCCGCCCGGCCGCAGCCCCTGCCCCACGCCCTGCACCACGAGCCGCCCCGCGCCCGCCAACTGCCCCAGCCCCGCGCGCCGGACCACGCCCGCCAGTAGCGCCAGCCCCACGAGCCGACCCAACCCCGGATGCACCGGCCCCACCCGGCCCACGCCCACCGCCCCGCTGATCCCGCCCATACCCGCCGCCGGCGCCTCCGCGGTCGCCAGACCGATCCTCAGACCGCCGATACCCACCGGCCGACCGCTCGTCACGCCCACCAGAACGCCCGTAACCACCAGCGCGGTCGTCCCGAGACCCCCCACCCCGATAACCACCCGACCGTTCATCGCGGGAGTCCCCACCCCGATAACCACCCGACCGATCGTCCCGGGAGTCTCCACCGCGGTAACCACCAGCCCGGTCATTGCGGGAGTCCCCACCGCCATAACCACCCGACCGATCGTCGCGAGAGCTCCCACTGCGGTAACCACCAGCCCGGTCATCGCGGGAGTCCCCACCGCGATAACCACCCGAACGGTCGCTCCGGTTGTCGCCACCGCGATAGCCACCTGACCGGTCGTCGCGGCTGTCCCGACCGCCATAGCCGCTGCCGGACCGGTCGTCGCGCCTGTCTCCGCCGCGGTAGCCGCCGCCCGAACGGTCGTCGCGGCTGTCGGTACGCCGGTAGCCCCCAGAGCGCTCGTCGCGGCCGGAACCACGTCCGCCGCGGTCGTCACGCTCCCCACGACCGGACAGCTGACCACCGAACGGATCACGCTCACCCTTGTCATCCCGCCGAGAGCCCGCGAACCCACGCCTAGCCTCGCCGCGATCGTCCGACCCACCGGCGCGCGAACCACCCCGCGGCGCACCCGACCGAGGACTGTCACCCCGGCTCGACGCCCCGCGGTACCCGCCGCCAGACGCCCGGCCACCCCCCGAACCCGCTCGACCACCGGCGCCCTCGGACCGCCCGCCACCCGCACGTCCCCCGGACCCCGATTGACCAGACCCAGTTCCCCCGCCAAAACCCGAACGACCCGAGCCAGACCCCCCGCCGAAGTTCGAACGACCGGAGCCGGCGCGCCCGCCACCGTCACGGCCGGAACGGCCGCCGCCTCCGGAGGAACCGCGACGGTCCCCGGAACCGGAGCGAGGATTGCGAGGTGGCGTCGCCACGTTGACTCCTAAGGTGCTGAGGTGACTGAAGCTCGATCGAGCAACGCGCGCCACAGTCCCCTGCAGCACACGGCAAAGAACAAAGGTACCGCCGCAACCCCCGTCCCCAGACATCCACTCCCCACGCACCCACGCCGAGCCGGTCCGACGCCTACCACCCGTCACCCGTCACCCGCCACCAATTGCGTCCAGCAAGTGGTGTACGGCGAGATCCCGGCGGCGCGGGGTGGAGACGTGAGCATGAGGCGCGTGCCGCGAGCGTTGAGCGCTAGGCGCGAGCCGCGGGCAGGGGAGCCGCGGGCACGCGGTCAGCGGAGCGGCGGTCAGCGGGCGCCGGACGCTGCCGCGAGCCGCGGGCAGCGGAGCCGGGAGCCGCGGGTAGCGGAGCCGGGAGCCGCGGGTAGCGGAGCCGCGGGTAGCAGGCGCTGGCCCAGCCGCCGGCGCGAGCAGCGGATGGTGGACGCGAGCCACGGGCAGCGGGCGGTGGACGCGAGCCACGGGCAGCGGGCGGTGGACGCGGGCAGCGGAGCCGCGGGTGGAGGGTGGCGGGTGGCGGGCTGGACGCTGCCGCGAACCGCGGGCATCGGGCGCTGGACGAGTTGCGTCCAGCAGAGTGGTGTACGGCGAGATCCGGTGATGCGGGGTGGAGACGTGAGCATATGCCGCGTGCCGCGAGCATGGGGCGCTAGGGCGAGCCGCGGGCACAGGAGTCGCGAGCCGCGGGCAAGCAGAGCCGCGGCGGGGCGCTGGCCAAAGCCGCGGGCACGCGGCCAGCGGGCGCCGGGCGCTGCCGCGAGTCGCGGGCGGTGGACGCGAGCCACGGGCAAGCGGGCGGTGGACGCGGGCAGCGGAGCCTCGGGTAGCGGGCGTTGGACGCTGCCGCGAGCCGCGGGTGGCGCGCCGTCGGCGGTGGGCCTCGCTGACGATCGAGCTCATCGAGGCGGTCAGCGTCGGGTCCCTAAGGTCGCCACGCTCGGCCGCACGCTGAGCAGGCGAGCTGTCAGCCGAAGCGTTCGGCGGCCGCTGAAGCGTTTGCGCGCCTCCGCCTTTGGCTCCGCAACCTCACCAACTCCTCGCCCGATTGCTACTCGACGCGCAAACGAAGCCGGAGGCGCGATCTTGTGTCGCCGTTCGCACCGGGACTTCGCGGACTTGCTTAGATCCGTTAGCGGCGGACCTGGTAGCGCAGGTGGAGTACGCGGTTGCCTTGGATCATTACGTCAGGGTCCTCGAGTAGGTGCTGCGCGTCGACCGAGCCGAAGTAGCGCTTGCCGGACCCGAGCACGACGGGTACGACGTCCATGCGCACCTCGTCGACCAAGCCCGCGGCAAGCACTTGGCCGCCGACGTCTCCGGCGGCGACCTCGACGATGCGGTCGCCCGCAAGCTCCTGTGCCTTGGCCACGGCTGCCTCGACGCCGTCGATGAAGTGGTACGGCGCCTCGGGGTACCAGCCCTCGGGCCTGCCTCGGTGGGTCACGATGACCACATGGTCGATCCCGCCCGGAGGCTGTCCGTCCCAGCCGTTGGTCATATCGAAGACGTGGCGGCCGGCGATTGTCGCCCCGATCTGGTCCCAGTACTCCTTGGTGTAGTCGTACGACGTCTTCGACACCTTCAACACGCCGCTGTCGTCCAACGGGACGTCGCCGCTGGTCAACCAGTCGAACAGCGGACCGGGCTGGTCGTTCTCGTCCGCGATGAAGCCGTCGACCGACACCGAGTTGTACATGACTACCTTGCCCACGGGGCTCTCCTTTGCATTCGGGTGCCCCAAATTAGCGTGCTGCGAGCCGTCGCTCTTGTAAGAAATCAATCGGCCGGCAGCGGCCAGCTGTTCAGCACATGGCCGGGATGTTCGCGCAGGAACCGTCGCCGGACTTCGACGTACCGGGTCGGAGTGAGCCCGGTGAACGCCCGGAACTCGTGGCCGAAGTGGGCCTGGTCGAAATAGCCTGCCCGGGCAGCGAGCTCGCCCCAGTCGATCGGTCCGGCGGGGTCGATCGCGAACACGGTGGCGGCAAACCGGTAGCTGCGGGCGAGCCGCTTCGGCGTGATGCCGACGAGCTCCTTGAACCGCTGTGCCAGATGAGTGCCGCTGACACCGGCTGCCATGCTCAGGTCGCCGATCGCCACCGTCCCGCTGGTCGCCTCGATGAGGCTGCTCGTATGGCGAACCAGCCCTAGGCCGGCGGTCTCGCAGAGCCGTCGCATCAGCTCCTCCTCGAGCAGCGTCAGCATCTCGTGAGGTCCGTCCGCCATGGCCAGCCGGTCTTGTAGTTCAGCAATGGCGGCCCGGCCCCAGACCTGCTCTATCGTCACCGGCCGGTCACAAAGTTCGGCCGCAGGCATCGGCAGGAACGGAGCCGGTCCCCACGGCTTGAAGTGCACGCCGACGGACCGGGTCGGGAGTGGGTAGCAGAACTCGAAAGCGCGGGTGGGCATGGTGATCACGCAGCCGTCGGCGTACTCGGCCGTCTCGATGTCGATGCCGGCGCGGATGCGGAAGGGCGCGCCGAGGTTGACGATCAGCAGGGCCGACGGCGACGGCGGCAGCATCAACCGGGCGTACGGCGGCGCACCCGCCAGGTAGTAGAGGTCGTCGATCAGCCCGTTCAGCGGCGGCCGCGGCACTCTGGACACGTACTCCACGCACACAGCATCGCCGCACGCACAGCGATCGTCCACATGCGCCGCTCGAGCCATGGGCCGTGGGTTGCACCTGACCGGGCTCGCGCCGACGGGCACGGAGGGCGCAGCCAGCGCCACCTGAGGTCACGGAATCGTCGCCCGTCGGATCCACCGCGCTGGGTCACGTGTGTGGCACTCACCGGGGGCCGGCCCATGATCTCCGACGTTCCGCCGCTTCGTAGACGCTGTACTTCTTCGGTGTGCGGTGGAGGATGCTCCGGCCTGGGTCGAGGTGCGGTGGGTGCGCCGCTACGTCGGGACAAATGTTAAGGGCCACCCCCAACTGGGGGTGGCCCTTAACTGTGTGAATGTCCGGCGGCGTCCTACTCTCCCACGACCTCCCGGTCGCAGTACCATCGGCGCTGTCGGGCTTAACTTCCAGGTTCGGAATGGAGACTGGGTGTTTCCCCGACGCTATGGCCACCGTAACTCTATGAAAATATCAACCAACCCTGCTCGGGTCACAACACCCCGGGGTGGTTCCGGTGGGGTGTTGGGTTGCTGGGGTTGACCGTATTTCGGGAACCGTACAGTGAACGCGAGTGTCTTCGTTAACGCAGTGTGGTCTGTTGCCCTCACCCCGCTAGGGGTGTGGGTGTGTGACAAGCCCTCGGCCTATTAGTACCAGTCAGCTGCACACGTTGCCGTGCTTCCACTTCTGGCCTATCAACCCAGTGGTCTACTGGGGGCCTTACCCGGTTGTCCCGGTGGGAGACCTCATCTTGAAGCGTGCTTCCCGCTTAGATGCTTTCAGCGGTTATCACTCCCGAACGTAGCCAACCAGCCGTGCTCCTGGCGGAACAACTGGCACACCAGAGGTTCGTCCACCCCGGTCCTCTCGTACTAGGGGCAGCCCTTCTCAAGTCTCCTGCGCGCGCAGCGGATAGGGACCGAACTGTCTCACGACGTTCTAAACCCAGCTCGCGTGCCGCTTTAATGGGCGAACAGCCCAACCCTTGGGACCTACTCCAGCCCCAGGATGCGACGAGCCGACATCGAGGTGCCAAACCATCCCGTCGATATGGACTCTTGGGGAAGATCAGCCTGTTATCCCCGGGGTACCTTTTATCCGTTGAGCGACGGTGCTCCCACATGCCACCGCCGGATCACTAGTTCCGACTTTCGTCCCTGCTCGACATGTCTGTCTCACAGTCAAGCTCCCTTGTGCACTTACACTCGACACCTGATTGCCAACCAGGCTGAGGGAACCTTTGAGCGCCTCCGTTACCTTTTAGGAGGCGACCGCCCCAGTCAAACTACCCACCAGGCACTGTCCCTGATCCGGATAACGGACCAAAGTTAGACAGCCAGAACAACCAGAGTGGTATTTCAACGATGACTCCACCCGAACTGGCGTCCGAGTTTCACAGTCTCCCACCTATCCTACACAAGTTGTACCGACCACCAATACCAAGTTGTAGTAAAGGTCCCGGGGTCTTTCCGTCCTGCTGCGCGTAACGAGCATCTTTACTCGTAATGCAATTTCGCCGAGTCCATGGTTGAGACAGCGCCCAAGTCGTTACGCCATTCGTGCAGGTCGGAACTTACCCGACAAGGAATTTCGCTACCTTAGGATGGTTATAGTTACCACCGCCGTTTACTGGCGCTTAAGTTCAAAGCTTCGCCGGCCGAAACCAGCTAACCTGTCCCCTTAACGTTCCAGCACCGGGCAGGCGTCAGTCCGTATACATCGAATTACTTCTTCGCACGGACCTGTGTTTTTAGTAAACAGTCGCTTGGGCCTGGTCTCTGCGGCCATCACCGCGTCCCCCAGCAAGTGGGGTAACGGATCCGGCCCCCCTTCTCCCGAAGTTACGGGGGCATTTTGCCGAGTTCCTTAACCATGGTTCACTCGATCGCCTCGGTATTCTCTACCTGATCACCTGTGTCGGTTTGGGGTACGGGCGGCTCTAACACTCACTGCGAAGTTTTTCTCGGCAGCATGGGATCATCCACTTCCCCTGAACGGGTCCGCCTCGGCTCTCAGGCTTCATGAGGCACGGATTTGCCTATGCCTCGCCCTACCACCTTGCCCGCGGATCAGCTTGCGCCTACCATCGCCGCGGTTGGACTACCCTCCTGCGTCACTCCTCAGTGCACCTACTACCACCTCGGGCCGGAACATCCACACCTCAACCCGAAGGTCTCAGCACTTCAATTCCTTAGCATCAGCGGGTTCGGTCGGGTCGTGTCAGTGCCGGTACGGGAATATCAACCCGTTGTCCATCGACTACGCCTGTCGGCCTCGCCTTAGGTCCCGACTTACCCAGGGCAGATTAGCTTGACCCTGGAACCCTTGATCATCCGGCGGACGGGTTTCTCACCCGTCATTCGCTACTCATGCCTGCATTCTCACTCGTGCAGCATCCACAACTCCATCACTAGGCTGCTTCACACGCTGCACGACGCTCCCCTACCCATCCACACACCTGGACCACACCCAAAAGGGTGAGGCCGGGTACGAGTGTGAATGCCACAGCTTCGGCGGATTGCTTGAGCCCCGCTACATTGTCGGCGCGGAATCACTTGACCAGTGAGCTATTACGCACTCTTTCAAGGGTGGCTGCTTCTAAGCCAACCTCCTGGTTGTCTGGGCAACTCCACATCCTTTTCCACTTAGCAATCGCTTAGGGGCCTTAGCTGGTGATCTGGGCTGTTTCCCTCTCGACTACGGAGCTTATCCCCCGCAGTCTCACTGCCGCGCTCTCACTTACCGGCATTCGGAGTTTGGCTGATTTCGGTAAGCCGGTAAGCCCCCTAGACCATCCAGTGCTCTACCTCCGGTAAGAAACACACGACGCTGCACCTATATGCATTTCGGGGAGAACCAGCTATCACGGAGTTTGATTGGCCTTTCACCCCTATCCACAGGTCATCCCCCAGGTTTTCAACCCTGGTGGGTTCGGTCCTCCACGCGGTCTTACCCACGCTTCAACCTGCCCATGGATAGATCACTCCGCTTCGGGTCTAGAGCATGCGACTCAAACGCCCTATTCAGACTCGCTTTCGCTACGGCTACCCCACACGGGTTAACCTCGCCACACACCACTAACTCGCAGGCTCATTCTTCAAAAGGCACGCCGTCACACCCCACAAGGAGATGCTCCGACGGATTGTAGGCAACCGGTTTCAGGTACTATTTCACTCCCCTCCCGGGGTACTTTTCATCTTTCCCTCACGGTACTAGTCCGCTATCGGTCACCAAGAAGTATTTAGGCTTAGCGGGTGGTCCCGCCAGATTCACACGGAATTTCAAGAGTCCCGTGCTACTTGGGAAAACACTCGGAAGTCGCTGTCTTACACCTACGGGGCCATAACCCACTACGGCTCAACATTCCAGAAGATTCGGCTTCAACAACGATTTATAACTCCCCGACACCACGGCATTAATGTCAGAATGCTCCCACAACCCCACATGCGCAACGCACGCCGGCTATCACACACACATGGTTTAGCCTCATCCGCTTTCGCTCGCCACTACTCACGGAATCACAATTGTTTTCTCTTCCTGCGGGTACTGAGATGTTTCACTTCCCCGCGTTCCCTCCAGAACCCTATGTGTTCAGGCACTGGTAACTGGCTTTAGAATGCCAGCTGGGTTTCCCCATTCGGACACCCCCGGATCACAGCTTGGTTGCCAACTCCCCGGGGCTTATCGCAGGCTCCAACGTCCTTCATCGGCTCTTGGTACCAAGACATCCACCGATTGCCCTTAGTAGCTTGTCACAACAACAAAACACACAAAACGCTACAAAGAGATGCTCGCGTCCACTATACAGTTCTCAAAATACGGGCAGGAACACCAGCTCCACCGCCACCACCTATCGGCACCGCGAGCACCCGCCCCAGGGAAACAACACACCCAGAACAAACACCCACACCAACGGTTTGGTGAGAGCCGGCCCCAGCCACCCACCACACCAAACAAACCCAGTGTGGCCGTGACCCAGAAAAACCAGTCCACATCCCCCAACAGGGGACCCGGCCCGATTCCTCAGGACCCAACAGCGCGCCTCGACGATCCACTCGGCCACCTCAACGTTCCACACCCACCACAGTGGGTAGTACTAGCTTCAGCAGCTCCGCTGCACATCTAATGGTCAATGTTCCACAGTCCGAAGCACCATCACCCCGAGACGCACGCTCGAGCAGTGATGAATGGACAACCACGCAGAACGTGGCTGCCGCAGCGCTCCTTAGAAAGGAGGTGATCCAGCCGCACCTTCCGGTACGGCTACCTTGTTACGACTTCGTCCTAATCGCCAGCCCCACCTTCGACGGCTCCCTCCCACAAGGGGTTAGGCCACCGGCTTCGGGTGTTGCCGACTTTCATGACGTGACGGGCGGTGTGTACAAGGCCCGGGAACGTATTCACCGCAGCGTTGCTGATCTGCGATTACTAGCGACTCCGACTTCATGGGGTCGAGTTGCAGACCCCAATCCGAACTGAGACCGGCTTTTTGGGATTCGCTCCACCTTACGGCTTCGCAGCCCTTTGTACCGGCCATTGTAGCATGCGTGAAGCCCTGGACATAAGGGGCATGATGACTTGACGTCATCCCCACCTTCCTCCGAGTTGACCCCGGCAGTCTCCTATGAGTCCCCACCATAACGTGCTGGCAACATAGGACGAGGGTTGCGCTCGTTGCGGGACTTAACCCAACATCTCACGACACGAGCTGACGACAGCCATGCACCACCTGTATAGGACCCTTACGGACCTCCCATCTCTGGGAGATTTCCCTATATGTCAAACCCAGGTAAGGTTCTTCGCGTTGCATCGAATTAATCCGCATGCTCCGCCGCTTGTGCGGGCCCCCGTCAATTCCTTTGAGTTTTAGCCTTGCGGCCGTACTCCCCAGGCGGGGCGCTTAATGCGTTAGCTGCGGCACGGAGGACGTGGAATGTCCCCCACACCTAGCGCCCAACGTTTACGGCGTGGACTACCAGGGTATCTAATCCTGTTCGCTACCCACGCTTTCGCTCCTCAGCGTCAGGTAAGGCCCAGAGAGCCGCCTTCGCCACCGGTGTTCTTCCTGATATCTGCGCATTCCACCGCTACACCAGGAGTTCCGCTCTCCCCTGCCTACCTCTAGTCTGCCCGTATCGGAAGCAGGCTCGGAGTTAAGCTCCGAGTTTTCACTCCCGACGCGACGAACCGCCTACGAGCCCTTTACGCCCAATAATTCCGGACAACGCTCGGACCCTACGTATTACCGCGGCTGCTGGCACGTAGTTGGCCGGTCCTTCTTCTGCAGGTACCGTCACTCTCGCTTCGTCCCTGCTGAAAGAGGTTTACAACCCGAAGGCCGTCATCCCTCACGCGGCGTTGCTGCGTCAGACTTTCGTCCATTGCGCAATATTCCCCACTGCTGCCTCCCGTAGGAGTCTGGGCCGTGTCTCAGTCCCAGTGTGGCCGGTCGCCCTCTCAGGCCGGCTACCCGTCGACGCCTTGGTAGGCCATTACCCCACCAACAAGCTGATAGGCCGCGAGCCCATCCCCAACCGCCAGAACTTTCAACCACAAGCCATGAAGCCCGTGATGATATCCGGTATTAGACCCCGTTTCCGAGGCTTATCCCGAAGTTGAGGGTAGGTTGCTCACGTGTTACTCACCCGTTCGCCGCTCGTGTACCCCCGAAGGGGCCTTACCGCTCGACTTGCATGTGTTAAGCACGCCGCCAGCGTTCGTCCTGAGCCAGGATCAAACTCTCCGTTGAAAAATATAGACAAACCAACCCCACAAAAAGGGCCAGTATCGTCAACACATCGAGTGATCCTTTGAATCAGAAACAAACCAAAACTGGCTTGAATCCAGAAAATATTTCAAAGGAATCCGCCACAGAACACAAACAAAAACCCACACCCACAACCACAAGAGCCGGGGCCAGGAAAATGTTCAATGCCCTATGAACGGGGTTAATGCATCTATCGGCATTGACTTTCGGCACGCTGTTGAGTTCTCAAAAATCGGACGCACACCGCATCATGACCTTTCGGCCAGGATCCCGGGGCAACCTGCGCTACCTTACCGGAGCAGATCCACCGAGTCAAGCCCGACTTTTCTGGCTCCCCGCCCATCGGCGCTACCGACCCGAGTCAGACGACGCGGTTCGGCTCAGCTAGCCTTGGGGGGTTCGGAGCGACCGGCCGCTTTCGCGTCCCGCGCCTCGCTCCAACAAGAAGAACATTACGTGGCTCGCAGGTAGCCGGTCAAATCGGTTCCCGGTGGGCAGCATCACATGGTTGTAATTTGCTCTCGGCAGCCGGTCTGTGGGAGTGGAGCCGGCGCTGTCAGCTCCCCGCCGACGACGCCAGAACCCCTGCGAACGAACGCTTTCCGCGGCGCAGGACCAGCACGCCGCCCGGCAGCAGGTCGTCGGACCCCGGCACGTACTCGGCGTCCTTCACCTTCTCGTTGTTGAGGTAGCCACCGCCCTCGGCCACCGTCCTGCGCGCGGCCGACTTGCTGGCGACCAGGCCGGCCTTCACCAACAGGTCGCCGTACGTCGGCATCGGTTCGCCGGCGCCGAGCTCGACGTGTGGGGCTTCGCGGAGTGCGGCGACCAGTGTGGAGCCGTCGAGGGAGGCGAGTTCGCCCTGGCCGAAGAGCGCCTTGGACGCCTCCTGCACTCTCCTGGTCTCCTCCTCACCGTGGACGAGCGTGGTGAGTTCCTCGGCGAGGAGTCGTTGTGCCTCGCGGGCCTGGGGTCGTTCTGCCGTCGCCTGCTCGAGTGCAGCGATCTCCTCCGGCGTCCGGAAGGTGTAGAACCGCACCAGCTGCATCACGTCGCGGTCGTCGGTGTTGAACCAGAACTGGTAGAACGCGTACGGCGACGTCAGCTCGCGGTCCAGCCACACAGTGCCGGACTCCGTCTTGCCGAACTTCGTGCCGTCGGCCTTCGTCACCAGTGGGGTGGCCAGTGCGTGCGCCTTGCCGGCCTCCGTACGGCGAATGAGCTCGACGCCGGCCGTGAGGTTGCCCCACTGGTCGCTGCCACCGGTCTGCAGCGTGCAGTTGTGGCGGCGGTAGAGCTCCAGGTAGTCCAGCGACTGCAACAGCACGTAGCTGAACTCGGTGTAGCTGATCCCCTGCTCCAGCCGCGCCTTCACCACCTCGCGGCCGAGCATGCGGTTCACCGGGAAGTGCTTGCCGATGTCACGCAGGAAGTCGAGGGTGTTCAGGTCCTTGGTCCAGTCGTAGTTGTTGACGATGCGACCGGGGTTCGGCAGGGCGGGGTCGAAGTCGATGAACTTCTCCACCTGGCCGCGCACCTTCTCGACCCATTGCTGTACGACGTCCTTCGGGTTGAGCACCCGCTCGGAGCTCTCCTTCGGGTCACCGATCAGCCCGGTGGCGCCACCGACGAGCCCGATCGGGTTGTGGCCGGCCAGCTGGAGGCGTCGGAGCGTCAGCAGCTGCAGCAGGTTCCCCATGTGCAGGCTGGGCGCCGTGGGGTCGAAGCCGACGTACGAGGTGATCGGTCCGGCCGCCATTGCGGCCCGCAGGGCGTCGGGATCGGTGGAGTGCGCGATCAGGCCACGGCTCTCCAGGTCGTCGAGCACCTGGGTGCGGCGTGCGGTCCCGCTGTCGGTCACTTGTCTCTCCTCGAGTACGTCGGTCAGCTACAAGTGTCCTGTATGTAGGTCAGCCGGCGTCCGGGCGGGTCAGAACGGCCTGTAGCTGCGGCCGGAGCGCGTGGCCGTCGGGAGCGTGCACAGTGACAGCGTTGGGCCGGTGGGGGTCGTGGGCGCCCGGGTCCGCGTTCGGCACCGGGAGACCGTGGGACAGCACCTGCTCGGCAGGGGTCAGCTGACGGATACCGATCGCCCGGACGTGATCCGGGTGGGTCTGCGCGAAGTCGCCGTACAGCTGCGGGTCGTGCTGGCCGTCGTCGCCGATCAGGACCCAGCGGACGTTCGGGAACTCGGCTGCGAGGCGGCGGAGCGAGTTGCGCTTGTGCTCCTGACCGCTGCGGAACCAGCCAGTGTTGGTCGGCCCCCAGTCCGTGAGTAACAGCGGGCCGGCCGGGTAGCCGTGTCGGGCGAGGAAGCGGGTCAGCGTCGGTGCGGTGTTCCAGGCTCCGGTGGAGAGGTAGAAGATCGGCGCACCGGGGTGGTCTGCCAGCAGGGCGCCGTACATCTCGGCCATGCCTGGTACGACGCGACGCGCCTGCTCATCACGGACGAACGTGTTCCACGCGGCGATCAGTGGACGTGGCAGCATCGTCAGCATCACGGTGTCGTCGATGTCGCTGACCAGGCCGAGTGTCGCGTCCGGATCGGGCACGTAGACGCGGCCGCGGGCCTCACGCTCGCCGTGCACGCCCAGGTTGATCTCGTGCCACCCGGGCGGGAGCGCCACCGGCACGGTCAGGTCGACGAAGCCGCCGCGGTCCGTCATGGCGTCGAACGTCTCCCCACCGACGGTGACCGTCACCTTCACCTTGGTCGCCGGTGCGGTCACGAAGACGCGCCAGCCGCGGACCACCTGGTCCTCGTCGTACCGGGGTTGGCTGCGGGGGTCCCGGCTGAGTACGACGCGGGCGAGCACCCGGACGAACTGGGTGGTGCCGTAGCCGACGTGCGGGATGATCCGTTCCCGCCAGCCGCGGCGCCGCAGGATCGCCTGCACTCCCAGGTTGAACCAGTCCTCGAGACGGGACGCGTAGTGCGGACGGGCCATAGTCCGCAACCTACCCGGACACCGGGCCGATACGCCTGTCGCCCCGCGTCCTGGAAGGACCTTTACCGAACTGCGCGAAGGCCGTGGAGAACTGCGGGAAGGCGGTCGAGAACTGTCGGACGTGGCGTCTACGGTTCTGCGCATGACACAGATCGGCATGTGCTTCCCGCGGACCTACCCCGCCGCCCTGGTAACCGACGTGGCCCGCCGCCTGGACCAGGGCGGTGCGGACGAGCTGTGGATCATCGAGGACTGCTTCTACACCGCCGGGCCCTCGCTCGTCTCGGCCGCGCTCACCTCGACGGAGCGGCTGACGGTCGGTCTCGGCATCGTGCCGGCGGTCGCGCGGACGGCTGCGGTCACCGCGATGGAGTTCGCGACGCTGGACGCGCTTGCGCCTGGACGGTTCCTGCCGGGGATCGGTCATGGAGTGCAGGAGTGGATGGGGCAGATGGGGGTCCGGCCGAAGTCGCCACTGACAGCGCTCGAGGAGGTCACCACGGCGGTCACTCGGCTGCTGGCCGGCGAGAACGTGACGGTCGAGGGCAAGACAGTCCAACTGCAGGACGTGCAGCTGGACGCGCCGCCGGCCGAGGCGCCGCCGATCCTGCTCGGCGTGATGGGACCGAAGTCGATGGCGCTGGCTGGGCGGGTCGGCGGTGGGATCGTGTTGGCCGAGCCGGCCACTCCGGCGTACGTGCGGCAGTCAATCGAGTACGCCGGTTCGCCGGAGGGGTTCGTGGTCGCGGTGTTCAGCGCGTTCTGCGTGCGGGACGACCGGAAGGCGGCGTACGAGTGGACCGCGCCGTGGTTGGGGGCGCGGCTGGACGACCACCATCCGGGGTTGAAGGCGCTGCCGTTCTACGAGGACTTGCGGAAGGTGTACGACGAGGACGGGACGGACGGGCTGGTGGGGATGCCGGCCGACTGGTGGACCGCGATCGGCGCGGTCGGGACGCTGGACGATGCGGCCGCGCACATCGAGGCGCTGGAGGCGGCCGGGGTGCACCACGTCGGGCTGTTTCCGGATCCGGAGGTGGAGCACGGGATGCCGCAACTCGACCACGTGCTCGCCCTCGCCAACCGCTGAGCCACAGCTGCGGCCACGGCTGGCGGGCCGACCGCAGCTGGCGGGCTGACTGCAGCTGGTGGGCTGACCGCGGCTGGCGGACCGACCGTGGCTGCGGGCCGGCCATGGCTGGCGGGCCGGCCCCTTTGCCGGGTCGGGGCGTGGTCAGCTGCGGCGTTTGGTGACGTGGGGGCGGGGGTCAGCTGCGGCGTTGGCGACGTGGGGTCAGGTGCGGCGTTTGGCGACGTGGGGGCGGTACGGCGAGGCGTGGGTCAGCTGCGGCGTTGGCGACGTCGGGGCGTTGGTCAGCCGCGGCGTTTGGGGACGTGGGGTGCAGTGCGGCGGGGCGGGGGTCAGGTGCGGCGTTTGGGGACGTGGGGGCGGTACGGCGAGACGGTGGGGTCGTCGGGGATCCAGAAACGCCACGGACGGTCGGCGGCTTCGCGGAGGCCGACGCGCGGGCCGGTGGACGGTTCGCCGTCGAAGCCGGGGCCGGGGAGCAGCTGGATGTGGGACGCCCCGGACAGCAGGTCGACGCCGTTGTCGTCGCGGCCGATGCCGAGCGCCACGCACATGCGCGCCGGGCCGCGGGCGAGGTCGCGGTCCGGGTTCCCGTTCGCCCGCTTGGCCACCGGCCCAGGCTGCACGCCGTCCGCAGCAGCAGACCAGCCGGGCGCCACGCCTTCTCCAGGCAAGGCAGCCCGGCCGGGCGCCACGCCGTTCCCGGCAGCGGTCCGGTTGGGAGCCACGCCCTTTTCGCGCTGAGTGGCGGACAGGGCGGGCGAAGTGCCGGTGGACTGGTTGAACTTGCCGGCGGGGGTCGCGGGGATGCGGCGGGTGCGGGCCAGGTCGAGGCCTTCGACGATCTCGCCGGCGCGGAGGAGGACGGCCGAGGGTTGCCCGTCGGGGCCGGCGCTGACGTTCATGCAGAAGTGCATGCCGTAGGTGAAGTACACGTACAGGAAGCCGGGTGGGCCGAACATCACCGCGTTGCGGGGTGTCTGGCCGCGGTACGCGTGCGAGCCGGGGTCGGACGGGCCGTCGTACGCCTCGACCTCGGTCAGGCGTACGGCGACCGTGCCCTCGTCGGTGGTGCTGCGCAGGACCATGCCGAGGAGCTTCGGGGCCACGTCGAGCACAGGTCCGGCGAGCAGCGAACGGCGTACAGGCATGCCCAGCACCCTAGGCGACCCGGCGGCCAGTAAGGCGACCCGTCCGACAGTCAGGCGACCCGTCCGACAGTCAGGCGACCCGGCGGACAGTACGGCGACCCGGCCGACAGTCAGGCGAGCCGGTCGGCGTGGGCGGTGGCCCGGGCGCGGAGCTCGGTCAGCTGTTCGGCCACGCGGTCGCCCGCCGTGCCGCCGCGCGTGTTGCGGGACGCGAGCGAGCCCTCGACCGTCAGCACCGAGCGCACGTCCGGAGTGAGCGCCGGTGAGATCGCGGCCAGGTCGGAGTCGGACAGGTCCCACAGCTCGATGCCGCGCTTCTCGCATTCCTGGACGCACGCGCCAGCGACCTCGTGCGCGACCCGGAACGGCACCTTCTGGCGCACGAGCCACTCCGCGATGTCCGTGGCGAGCGAGAACCCCTGCGGCGCCAGCTCCTCCAGTCGCGAGGTGTTGAACCGCAGCGTCCGGACCATTCCGGTGAACGCGGGCAGCAGCACCTCGAGGGTGTCGATGGAGTCGAACACGGGTTCCTTGTCCTCCTGCAAGTCCCGGTTGTACGCCAGCGGCTGCGCCTTCAGCGTCGCCAGCAGCCCGCTCAAGTTGCCGATCAGCCGGCCGGCCTTCCCGCGGGCGAGCTCGGCGATGTCCGGGTTCTTCTTCTGCGGCATGATGCTCGACCCGGTCGAGAACGCGTCGTCCAGCTCGACGAAACCGAACTCCTTCGTCGCCCAGATGATCACCTCCTCGGCCTGCCGGGACAGGTCGACGCCGAGCTGCGCGGTGACGAACGCGAACTCCGCCACGAAGTCCCGCGCGGCGGTCCCGTCGATCGAGTTCGCCGAGGAGTTCGTGAAGCCCAGCTCCACAGCGACGTACTGCGGGTCCAGGCCGAGCGAGCTGCCGGCCAGCGCCCCCGAGCCGTACGGCGAGTCGGCCGCGACCCGGGCGTCCCAGTCGGCGAGCCGGTCGAGGTCGCGGATCAGCGGCCAGGCGTGCGCGAGCAGGTGGTGCGAGAGCAGCACCGGCTGCGCGTGCTGCAAGTGGGTGCGGCCGGGCATCGCGACGCCGAGGTGCTTCTCGGCCTGCTCGGCGAGCGCGTTCACCTGGTCGAGTACGAGCCGGCCGATGATGCGGCCGTGCTCCCGCAGATAGCCCTTGAACAGCGTGGCGACCTGGTCGTTCCGCGACCGGCCGGCCCGGAGCCGTCCGCCGAGCTCGGCGCCGAGCCGCTCGAGCAGACCACGCTCCAGCGCGGTGTGCACGTCCTCGTCGTCCTCGGCTGGCAGGAACTTCCCGGCCAGTACGTCGGCCAGCAGCTCGTCCAACCCGGCCAGCATCGCGGACAGGTCCTCGTCGGTCAGCAGCCCGGCGCGGTGCAGCACCTTGGCGTGCGCCTTCGAGCCGGCGATGTCGTACGGCGCGAGCCGCCAGTCGAACTGTGTCGACTTGCTCAGCGCAGCCAGGGCGTCCGCCGGCCCACCCGCAAACCGCCCACCCCAGAGGGCGGCACTTTCTCCGGTACTCAACTCAGAAGATCCCTACTTGGGTTCGCGCGCGGCCAGGGACAGGAAGCGGGTGGCCAGGGCGGGGCCGCCGGTCGGGTTGCGGGAGACGACCATGACGGTGTCGTCGCCGGCGATGGTGCCGAGTACGTCGTCCAGTCCCACGTGGTCGATCGCCGACGCGAAGTACTGGGCCGCACCCGGCGGGGTTCGCAGGATGACCAGGTTGGCGCTGCCCTCCGCGGACACGAGCAGCTCGGACGCGACCCGGGCCAGGCGGGCCTCGAACGCGGCCGCCTCGCCGGCTCGCGGCGTACGGTCGCCGCCCTCCCCTGGTACGGCGTACACGAGTTGACCGCTCGAGTCGCGGACCTTGACCGCGCCGATCTCGACCAGGTCGCGGGACAGCGTCGCCTGACCGACCACGAGCCCGGACGCCGCGAGCAGGTCGGCGAGCTCGGTCTGCGACCGCACCGGCTGGCGCCCGAGCAGGTCGACGATCCGCTGCTGCCGCGCGGTCTTCGTGGTCGGCACCACCACGCTCATACCTCGAAGCTCCTTGCCAGCAGCCACGACAGCAGCGCCTTCTGGGCGTGCAGCCGGTTCTCCGCCTCGTCCCAGACGACCGACTGCGGGCCGTCGATCACGGCCGCCTCGATCTCCTTGCCCCGATAGGCGGGTAGGCAGTGCAGCACGATCGCGTCGGCGCTTGCCTTGGACATCAGTTGCTCGGTCACGGCGTACGGCACGAACGGCGCTTCGCGGTCGGCAGCCTCGGCCTCCTGCCCCATCGACACCCACGTGTCGGTGGCAACGACATCGGCTCCGTCCACGGCCTCCAGCGGATCCGCCGTCCACGCTGCGGACCCGCCCGTCTCGGCAGCGATCTCCGCGGCACGCCGTAGCACCGCGGGATCCGGTTGATACCCCGCAGGCGATGCGACGACCAGATGCATCCCGGCGGTGACACCGCCGAGCAGGTACGAGTGCGCCATGTTGTTCGCACCGTCGCCGAGGTAGACCAGCTTCAGTCCGGCCGTCGAACCCTTGTGCTGCCGCACTGTCAGCAGGTCGGCCAGGATCTGGCACGGGTGGAACTCGTCGGTCAGCGCGTTCAGCACCGGCACCCGCGACGCCGCGGCCATCTCCTCGATCCGGGTCTGCGCGAACGTCCGCCACACGATCGCCGCCACCTGCCGGTCGAGCACCCGCGCGGTGTCCGCGATCGGCTCCCCCCGGCCCAGCTGCGACGTCTGCGCGTCGATGATCAGCGGTACGCCGCCCAGCTCGGCGATCCCGACCGCGAACGAGATCCGCGTCCGGGTCGACGTCTTGTCGAAGATCACCGCGACCGTCTTCGGCCCGGCCAGCGGCTGGTGCCCGAACCGGTCGCCCGCCAGCTGCGCGCCCAGCGTCAGCACCTCGTCCTGCTCGACCGGGCTCAGGTCGTCGTCGCGCAGGAAGTGCCGCACGGTCATCAGGCCTCCACCTGGTCCAGCAGCCCGGGAAGGGCCGCGACGAAACTGTCGGCATCAGCCTTGCTCAGGATGTACGGCGGCGCCAGCCGCAACGCGTTCGGGACCGGGTTGTTCACCACGAATCCGGCCTCCAGCGCGGACGCCGCCACCAGGTCGGAGACCGGCCGGGTGAGCTCGATCGCCAGCAGCAGGCCCCGGCCCCGGACGCCGGCCACCATCGGGTGGTCGAGCGCGATGATCGAGGACGCGAGGTGGTTGCCGACAGCATTGACCTGCGCGAGCAGCCCGTCCCGCTCGATCACGGTCAGGACGGCGAGACCGGCGATCGCGGCCACCGGGTTGCCGCCGAACGTCGTCCCGTGGTTGCCCGGCTGCAGCAGGTCGGCCGCCGGCCCGAGACCGATGCAGGCGCCGATCGGGATGCCCGCCCCGAGGCCCTTGGCCACGGTCACCACGTCCGGCGTGATGCCGTCGGCCTCGTACGCGAACCACGTCCCGGTCCGCCCGATACCGGTCTGGATCTCGTCGATCCACAGCAGCGCGCCGCGTTCGGAGGTGATTCGCCGGGCCGCCTGCAGGTAGCCGGCCGGGGGTACGACGACGCCGTTCTCCCCCTGGATCGGCTCGAGGATCACCGCCGCGGTCCGGTCGTCGACCGCGGCGGCCAGCGCGTCGGCGTCGCCGTACGGGACGAACTCGACGTCACCGGGCAGCGGCTCGAACGGCTCGCGGTACGCGGGTTTCCAGGTCACCGCGAGCGCGCCCATCGACCGGCCGTGGAAGGCGCCGACGGTGGAGACGATCTTCGTCCGGCCGGTCCGGCGGGTGAGCTTGAACGCGGCCTCGTTCGCCTCGGTGCCGGAGTTGGTGAAGAACACCTTGCCCGGGGTGTCGAAGAGGCCGAGCAGCTTCTCCGCCAGCGCGATCTGCGGCGCGGACGCGAAGAAGTTCGACACGTGGCCGAGGGTGGCGAGCTGCGAGGTCACCGCGGACACGACGAACGGGTGCGCGTGGCCGAGGCAGTTGACCGCGAGCCCGCCGAGCAGGTCGAGGTACTTGTTGCCGTCGGCATCCCACAGGTATGCACCCTCGCCACGGACGAGCACCCGCTTGGGCGCGCCGAAGGTGTTCATCAGCGCACTGGAGTACCGCTCGGTGAGCGCGCTCTGCGTACCGTCGACGGTGAGCAGTTCGGTCATGACGGGATCACCTGGGTTCCACTTCCGGCGTCGGTGAAGATCTCCAGCAGCAGCGAGTGCGGCACACGGCCGTCGATCACGGTCGCCCGGGAGACGCCGGACTCGACCGCGCGCAGGCAGGCCTCCATCTTCGGCACCATCCCGGACGCCAGCGACGGCAGCAGCTCGGCCAGCTCGGCGGTGTCGATCTGGGTGATGATCTCGTCGCTGTCCGGCCAGTTCCGGTAGAGGCCGGCCACGTCGGTCAAGACGACCAGCTTCTCGGCCCCGAGCGCGGACGCCAGCGCCGCGGCGGCGGTGTCGGCGTTCACGTTGTGCGCGAGCCCGTCCTCGTCCGGCGCGATCGTCGACACCACCGGGATCCGGCCCGCGTCGATCAGGTCGACGACGGCTTCCGGGCGTACGTCGACCACGTCGCCGACCAGCCCGATGTCGACCGACTCGCCGTCGACGATCGCCGTCCGGCGCTCCGCGGTGAACAGGCCGGCGTCCTCACCGGACATGCCGACCGCGAACGGTCCGTGCGCGTTCAGCAGGCCGACCAGCTCGCGGCCGACCTTGCCGACCAGGACCATGCCGACGACGTCCATCGCCTCCGGCGTGGTGACCCGCAGGCCGCCGCGGAACTCGCTGTCGATCCCGAGCCGGCCGAGCATGTCGCTGATCTGCGGTCCGCCGCCGTGCACGACGACGACCCGGACCCCGGCGTACCGGAGGAAGACGATGTCTTCGGCGAACGCGCGCTTCAGCTTCTCGTCGACCATCGCGTTCCCGCCGTACTTCACGACGACGGTCTTGCCGTGGAACTGCTTCAGCCACGGCAGCGCCTCGGTCAGTACGGCGGCCTTCTCGACCGCGTCCACATACGTCATGAGGAGTACGCCGAGTTCTCTTCGACGTACGCGTGGGACAGGTCGGTGGTGAGCACGGTCGCCGAGGCCCGGCCGGCGTGCAGGTCGATCACCACGTCGATCTCCGGGCCGCTCAGGTCGGCCTCGGAGCGATCGACCCCCTTGCCGCCGGCGACGCAGATCGGCGCGCCGTTCAGGGTGATGTCGAGCAGCGACGGGTCGAAGGCCGTGGGCGCGTTCCCGACCGCCATCGCGATGCGGCCCCAGTTCGGGTCCGAGGCGAAGAAGGCGGTCTTGCACAGGTTGTCCTCGGCCACGACCTTCGCGGCGGCGACCGCCTCGGCCTCGGTGGCCGCGCCCTGGACCGTGATGCTCACGTGCTTGGTGACGCCCTCGGCGTCGGCCTGCAACTGCCGCACCAGATCGGCGGCCAGCGTGGTGAGCGCGGCCTCGAACGCGTCGGGATCCACCGTCACCCCGGAGGCGCCCGAGCTGAGCAGGAGGACGGTGTCGTTGGTCGACGTACCGCCGTCGACGTCGAGCCGGTTGAACGTCTTGTCGACGGCGTTCCGCAACGCGTGGTCGAGGTGCGGCTGGTCGAGTACGGCGTCCGTCGTGATGACGCTGAGCATGGTCGCCATGTTCGGCGCGCACATCCCGGAGCCCTTGGCGAAACCGCCGATGCTCCAGCCGTCCGGATGCTGCAGCACCGCCTGCTTCGGCACGTTGTCGGTCGTCATGACCGCAGTCGCGGCGGCCAGGCCGTGGTCCGGCGTGCTGCCGAGCGCCTCGACCGCGGCGTCGATCCCGGACAGCAGCGCGGGCATCGGCAGCCGCTCGCCGATCAGCCCGGTCGAGCAGACGCCGATCTGGGCCGCGCCCACGCCGAGCACCGCGGCCAGCTTCTCCGCGGTCTTGTGCGTGTCCTGGAAACCTTCCGGACCGGTGCACGCGTTCGCACCGCCGGAGTTCAGCACGACGGCCGTCAACTTACCGGCGGTAAGTACCTGCTGGGACCACAGCACCGGCGCAGCCTTCACCTTGTTGGTGGTGAACACGCCGGCCGCCACGTCGTGCGGGCCGTCGTTCACGACCACGGTCAGGTCCGGCGTGCCGGCCGGCTTGATCCCGGCGATCACCCCGGCCGCGCGGAAGCCGGCCGGCGCGGTGACCCCGGCGCTCCGATCGACCTGGGCGTCCGGGGTGACTGCAACACTCACGGAGCAACTCCTACGAGGGGAAGGGCCAGGGTCTCGTCGAGCCCGGTGGCCAGGTTCATGCACTGCACGGCGGCGCCGGCGGTGCCTTTGGTGAGGTTGTCCATGGCGGCCACGACGACGGCGCGGCCGGTGCGCCCGTCGAGCGCGACCTGGACCTGCACGGTGTTCGCGCCGAGGGTGGCCTGCGTCTGCGGCCACTGCCCGTCGGGGAGCACGTGCACGAACGGCTCGTCGCGGTAGGCGTCCTCGTAGACCTTCCGCAACCCCGCCAGGTCGGTGCCGTCGGCAACCGGTGCGCTGCAGGTGGCGAGGATGCCGCGGGCCATCGGCACGAGCACCGGCGTGAACGAGACGCTCACCGGCCGGTCGGCGTACGGCGTGAGGTTCTGCTCGATCTCCGGGGTGTGCCGGTGGACACCGCCGACGCCGTACACGGTGGCCGACCCCATCACCTCCGCGCCGAGCAGATGCGGCTTGGGGGCCTTGCCGGCACCCGACGTACCGCTGACGGCGACGACGACCAGTTGCGCCGGGTCGACGAGCCCGTGCTGTACGGCGGGGAGCAGCGCGAGCGTGGAGACGGTGGGGTAACAGCCCGGCACGGCGACCCGGTTCGCCCCGCGGAGCTTGTCGCGTTGCCCCGGGAGCTCCGGCAGTCCATACGGCCAGGAGCCGGCGTGCTCGCCGCCGTAGAACTCGGTCCACACCTCGGCCTCGGTGAGCCGGAAGTCCGCGCCGCAGTCGATCACGGTGACGTCCTCGCCCAGTTGCTCGGCGATTCCGGCGGACTGTCCGTGCGGCAAGGCCAGGAACACGATGTCGTGACCGGCGAGGTTCTCCGCGGTGGTCTCGACCAGGAGGCGCCCGGCCAAGGGCACAAGGTGTGGATGGTGCTGCCCGAGCGGCGTCCCGGCGTTCCCGCCGGCGGTGAGCGCACCGACCTCGACCTCGGGGTGCGCACTCAGCAGCCGCAGCAGCTCACCACCCGCATAACCACTGGCCCCGGCGACCGCCACCTTCACACTCATGTGAATGAGTATGCCATGAACTGGAAAAACATCCAACCGCGCCGAGGTCTCGCAGCAGTCCCTACCCACCGTCCGGCGGTGGAACCACATGGTGTGAGCCAGGTCATGTCACACGGTCCACTCACGCGCGTGTCCGCGAGGGGGACGACGACTGGAGGCTCTGATGCGCGGAGACGTGGCTGCGCTGGTCCGGCGTCGACCACGCCGAGGTTCGCGACACCCGCGCGTACCTGATCCGGATCACCACGCGGCTCGCGCTCAACCGGCTGCGCCAGCAGAAGGCGCGGCGGGAGGTCTTCGACCTGCCGTACGACGAGATCGCGGACACCCTCGGGCGGTCGGAGAGCGCGGTCCGGCAACTCGTCCACCGAGCCCGCGGGCACGTGCACGCGCGGCAACCCCGGCACCGCGTGGACAAGGACCGGCACAACGAGCTGACCACGCGGTTCATGGCCGCGGCCGGATCCGGCGACTTCGACCAGGTGGTGTCGTTGCTGGCGCCGGACGCGCTGCTGATCAGCGACGGCGGCGGCAAGAAGAAGGCCGCGCTGCGGCCGATCCGGGGCGCGGAGAAGATCGCCCGCTGGGTGTTCGCCGTGATCGAGGAGAACCCGGGCTTCGAGGTCCGGCCGGCCACGCTGAACGGCGAGACCGCGTTCGTCGCGTACTACGCCGACGAGCCCGACACCGTCGTCTTCTTCCGGACCGCCGACGACGTCATCACCGGCCTGTACCTGATCCGCAACCCCGACAAGCTCACCACCGTCCCGACCCTCCACGAACTCGGCTGAGGAACGGCCGGACAGCGGCGACCACCTGGTCGAGGTGCGTCTCGAGCAGCCAGTGCCCACCGTCCTCGAACAGGTGCAGCTCGGCGTCGGGTACGTCGGCCAGGTACGCGCGCGCCGCCTCGGCCGGCATGTACCCGTCCTGCGGTCCCCACACGATCAGCGTCGGCGGCCGGTGCTCGCGCAGGTAGGCCTGGTACTGCGGGAAGCGCCGGACGCTGTCCTCGATCTCGGCGAAGAAGCCGATCATGACGTCGCGGTGCTCCCGCATCAGCGGCCAGGACAGGTTCCACAGGTCCGGACTGATCCGCTGCGCGACCTCGGGCGCGACCTCACCGAGGATCTCTTCGCGCAGCCCGTCGTAGGAGACCGCCTCGGCGAGCCGGTCGCGCCGCGCGTCCGACGGGTCGGCCCAGTAGTCCTGCAGCGCCTGGTACTTCGGGCCGAGGGTCTTCTCGTAGGCGTCGCCGTTCTGGATGATCAGCGCGACGATCCGGGCCGGGTTCCGGACCGCCAGCTGGAAGCCGGCCTGCGAGCCGTAGTCGAAGAGGTAGAGCGCGAACCGGTCGACGGCGAGCGTGTCCAGGAAGCGTTCGAGCAGGTCGGCGTACCCGGGGAAGCTGTAGTCGAAGTCCGCCGGCGCCTCGCTGTACCCGAAGCCGGGGAAGTCGGGCGCGAGCAGGCGCCACTCGTCGGCCAGGGCGGGCATCAGGCCCCGGTACTGGAAGGACGAGGACGGGTAGCCGTGCGGCAGCAGTACGACGGGAGCGTCCGGCGGACCGGCTTCGCGGTAGAAGATCTCGACGTCGCCGACGGCGACCGTCCGGTGCGTGACGTTGACCATGCAGACGCTGTACCCGGGCTCGGCGGTCGTAGACTATCTGCAACTCAGTCGCAGGTGGAGGTGTGGTGGAGTACCTGGTGGTAGGGCCCGACGACGTGGGTGAGCCGGGGTTGCGGGCGGACCTGCTGGACACGTGGATCGCGGCGACCGATGCGGGCGGGGCGGTCGGGTTCACGGCACCGGCTCCGGTCGGGCTGGTCGCGGAGACGCTGGACGAGGCGCTGGGTCGGGTCGCGGCCGGGCTGGATCTGCTCGGCGTCCTGCACAACGGCGAGCGGTACGTCGGCATGGGGCTGCTCGTGAGCCGGCGCACCGCGCTGCAGGCTCACTGGCGGACGGTGCTGCGGTTGATGGTGCATCCGAAGTACCAGGGCAACGGTGCGGGTCGGATGCTGATGGAGGGTTTGCGTGGGTCGGCGGTCGAGCTGGGGCTGGAGCAGTTGCAGCTCACGATCCGCGATGGGTTGGGGCTGGAGCGGTTCTACGAGCCGCTCGGCTACCGCGTCGTCGGGCGGCATCCACGCGCGGTCCGGGTCGCCCCGGACGACTACCGCGACGAAATCATGCTCGTCCAAGACCTCTGACGACGACACCGCCGCTCCACAGCCATCAGCAGTCCGGCGACCCCGAACTGCCTGCCGGACCGGCGCTCCACAGCCTCAGCCAGACCGGCGATCCCGAGCGCTCCACAGCCTTAACCGGATCGGCGCGTTCGGAGGGCGTCAGCGGGAGCGGCGGGCGAGGGCGGCCAGGGTTGCGCCGAGGGCGACCAGCAGCCCGCCCAGCGTGAGCAGGACGGGCGAGGGCCCACCGCTCGCGGGGATCTCGGCCTGACGGACCGATCGCACGTCCGCGCCCGGCCGCGCCCCGACGGTGAACTTCACCGGCGCTGCGACGGTGCCGCCGGCTGCGTCGGCCTGCTCGTAGATCGCCTTGGCGTTCCCGGTGAAGCCGGCCGCCGGCGTCAGACTGATCGTCCCGTCCGGAGCAACGGCCCAAGTGCCCGACGCGTCGGTCATCCGCTTGGAGCAGCTCGCGGGTCCACTTCGCAGACACACCGTGCGACCGTCGGGCGCGCCGCTGTCGTTCAGCAGCGGGTTGACCGCGACCGGGCTCCCAGGCGTTCCGGTCGCCGTGTCCGTGGTCGCCTTGACCAGGATCGGCGGCGCGACGGTGACCTCGACGAGCGCGGTGTTCGAGGTGCCGTTCTCATCGCTCACCCGATACGCGACGGTCCGCGTCGTACCGCTGAAGCCCTTCGCCGGCGTGAACGTGACCTTCCCGTCCGTGCCGGCCGCGAATCCACCCTCGTCCGGGACGGTCACCGACTTCTTGTCCTTGCCGTCGGCCGGATCCCGCAGTACGACGGAACCCGACACGAGCGGCGCGGACGCGTCGCCCGCCGTGTCGTTGCCGAGGACGTGGACGACGACCGGCTTGCCGTAGTCGGTCCGCGCGCTGTCGTCGACAGTCACCGGACGCACCGGCACGACCGTCACCGTGATCGTCGCGCGGGCCGCGTTCCGATTGCTGTCCTTCACGACGTACGCCGCCGGCCGCGCGGTCCCGGTGAACGTGGCGACTGGTGTGAACGTCACCTTGCCCTTGGCAACGGCCCAGTCACCTTCACCCGCAACTGTCACCTGAGTGACGAGCGCCGCGTCCGGACCGACCAGCAGCAGCGTCTCCGGATCCAGCTTCGCGCCCGGCCCAGGCTTGTCGTTCGCCAGCGGGTCGATCACCACCGCAACATGCTGCTTGGTCCGCGCCGCGTCCGGCGCCGCCACCGGCCGGGCCTGCACCGTGATCGTCAATGCAGCCGACGCGACCGTCCCGTTGCGGTCGGCCACCTGATATCCGACCGGCGTCGCCGTACCGACGAACCCGTCGACCGGCGCGAACCGGATCCCACCGTCCGGCTGTACGACGTACGTCCCCTGCCCCGCCACCTCAAGCGACGACACCGGATCACCGGTCGCCGGGTCCACGAGCCGCACCTCGTCCAGCGGCGCCGACGTATCACCCGGCTTGTCGTTCGTCAGCACCGCGACCGTCACCGCGGTGCCGTACGGCGTCGCGACCGTATCGTCGGCCACCACCGGAACGATCGCCTGCACAGTGAACGCAACCGTCGAAGCGGTCGTGTTCCGGCTCGTGTCCGTGACCCGGTAGGCGATCGAGGTGACCCCGCGGAACGTCGGCACCGGGTCGAACGTGATCCGCCCGGTCACCTCGTTCACCGTGAACACGCCCTGCCCGGACACGGTCGCCTGCCGGCCCCAGCTCCGCACGCCCACGCCGTACAACTGGACCGACGTCTTCTCGAGCTCCGCGCCGGTGCCCGCCTTGTCGTTGGCGAGCGGGTCGATCGACGCGGTGACGTTCTGCTTCGTGGTGACCGTGTCGGCGGCCGCCTCGGGGCCCTTGCCCACGGTCAGGAAGAGCAGCCCTTCGGCAGTCGTCCCGTTGTCGTCGGTGATCCGGTACGTCGCCGGCGTCGTCACCCCCTGGTAGTCCTTGACCGGCGTGAACGTGACCGACCCGTCGTCGCCCGCGGTGTAGGTCCCTTCACCGGCTTGGGTGACGCTCTTCCGATACCCGCCGGCCGGATCCTTCAGCACCAGGCTCGACCGGACGAGCGGTGCGGACGCGTCGCCGGCCCTGTCGTTGGCGAGCACGTTGACCGTGATGGGCTGGTTGTACGGCGTGATCGCGGAGTCGTCCAGGGTCACCGGCCAGACCGGGCTGACGGTCATCGTCAGGGTCGAAGCAGCGACGGTCTGGTTCGAGTCGGCGACCCGGTAGTTGATCGCCAGCGCCTTCCCGCGGAAGGCGGGTAGCGGGTCGAAGGCGACCGCCCCGCTCGGCTGGACCGAGTACGTGCCCTGGCCGGCGACCGTCACCTTCTTCAGGTAGCCGGCCGTCCGGGCCGCCGGGTCGAGCAGGCCGACGGAGGAGGGGTCGAGCTTCGCGTCGGCGCCCGGGCTGTCGTTGGACAGCAGGTTCACCGTGACCGGGACGCCCTGCAGCGTCGACGCGGTGTCCGCGACGGCGATCGGCGGCAGCCCGACCGTGATCCAGAGCTTGGCCGTGGTCAGCGTTCCGTTGCTGTCGGCCACTTGGTAGGTCAGCTGCGTCCCCGGACCGCGGAACG
This sequence comes from Kribbella sp. CA-247076, assembly GCF_050942445.1. NCBI lineage: Bacteria > Bacillati > Actinomycetota > Actinomycetes > Propionibacteriales > Kribbellaceae > Kribbella > Kribbella sp. CA-247076. Next base: position 5,538,638 of record NZ_CP192051.1, read on the forward strand.
TCGCGCCTGGATCGAAGGTGACCACTCCCCCGGCGGCCGTGTACACGCCCTCGTTGCGGATCGTCACGGACGCCTTCAGCACGCCGTCGGCCGGGTCGGTGAGCAGCAGGCTGCCCGGAACCAGCGGCGCCGACTTGTCACCCGGCGTGTCGTTCGCCAGCACCTTGACCGCGACGGTCTTCTCGTACGGCGTCTTCGCGGTGTCGTCGACCGCGACCGGCGTGATCGGCGTGACCGTGACGGTGATCGTCGACCGGGTCGCCTGGTCGAACCAGTCGGACACCCGGTAGGTCAGCGGGGTCGCCGTACCCGTGAAGCCCGGCAGCGGGTCGACGATGACCGTGCCCTCCGGATTCACCTGATAGCTGCCCTGGCCGGGGATCTTGACCAGCTTCTTCATCGAACCGTCCGCCGGGTCGATCAGCACCAGGCTGAGCGGGTCGAGCCCGGTGCCCTGCCCGGCCGTGTCGTTGGCGAGCGGATCGAGCAGCAACCGGACGTTCTGCTTGGTCGTACCGGTGTCGGTCTTCGCGGTCGGTGGCGGCGGCTTCGCGATCGTGACCGTCAGCGTCGCGGTGGTCGGGGTGCCGTTGACGTCGGACACGAGGTAGGTGACCGGCGCCGCGACGCCGGTGTACGTCGCGAGCGGGTCGACCTCGAGCTTCCCGTCCGCCGTCACCGTGTACGTCGCTTCGCCGTCGACGAGGACCGCGGTCTTCGGCTTCCGCGTCTTCGGGTCGAGGACCCGCAGACTGCTCGGCACCAGCGGGACCGCCGGGTCACCCGGACTGTCGTTCGCCAGCACGTTGACGGTGACGTTCGCGTCGTACGCCGTACTCGCGGTGTCGTCGGTCGCGTCCGGCTGCACCTTGGTCACGGCGACCGAGAGGGTCGCCTTCCCGAGCGCGCCGTTGCCGTCGGCAACCTGGTAGGTGACCGGTTTCGCCGGGCCACTGAACGCGGGGAGCGGCTCGAACAGGATCTTGCCGTCCGGCTTCGCGGTGTACTTGCCCTGCCCGGGGACGATCAGCGTCGTGGCCGGCTCACTGCGGGTGGGCGGGATCAGCCGGACGCTGCCCGGCACCAGCGCCGAGCCGGTCGGGCCGGGCTTGTCGTTGTCCAGGACGGCGATCACGATCGAGCCGCCCTGCCGCGTCGTGATCGTGTCCGGGTTCGCCACCGGCGGACCGGGCGCGTCGACCGAGACCGTGAGCTCGGCCCGCGCGGGCGTGCCGTTCTTGTCCAGGACCTGGTAGGTCAGCGGCTTCCCGACACCCTGGAACCCGCGCACCGGGCGGAACGTCACCTTGCCGCCGGCAACCAGATACACACCCTGCCGCGCCACGGTGACCGTGTCGACGAGCTTCTTGCTGGCCGGGTCGACCAGCAGGAGGCTGGCCGGGTCGAGCGGAGCGTCCGGTGACCCGGGCACGTCGTTCGCCAGCACGGGTACGACGACGTCGGTGTCGAACGCGGTGGACACGGAGTCCCCGTGCGCGACCGGAGTGACCGGCGTGACCGTGACCGTCAGGGTGGACTCGGCGGTCTGCTGGGTGGTGTCGGTGACGCGATATCCGAGTTGCGTGCCGACGCCGGTGAAGCGAGGCAGCGGGAGGAAGTCCACGGCGCCGTTCGGCTTCGCGACGTACTCGCCCTCACCGGCGATGACGACCTTCTTCTTGAACGCGGCGTCGGCCGGATCGCGGAGGACGACCGAGGCTGGGACCAGTCTGACCCCGGGTGCCGGGCGGTCGTTGGCCAGTGGCTTGATCGCGAGGCTGACGTTCTGCGGGGTGGTCGCGGTGTCGGCGGTGGCCACCGGGCGGGCCGGGAGGGCGACGGTCAGGGTGAGCTTGGCGGTCGCTGTGGTGCCGTTGCCGTCGGCAACGCGGTACGTGACCGGCTTGGCCGGGCCGAAGAAGCCGGGCACCGGTTCGACGTCGATCCGGCCGTCCGGCTTGGCGACGTACTTGGCCTGACCGACGACGTTGACCATCGCGACGCATTGCTTGGTCTCGAGCAGGCACAGGGTGCCGGGTTTGAGCGGCGTCCCCGGGTCGCCGGGTTTGTCGTTGGCCAGCACGTTGACCGACGTACCGGTGTTGAACGCGGTGGTCGCGGTGTCGTCGGCCAGGACCGGCGGGGGCGGCGGCGCGATCTGGATCGGGTGGTCCTCGACCTCACCGGAGTCGGCGGCTCCGGTCGGCCTGTCGAGTTGGGCGTTGTTGTAGCCGACGCGGACCCGGGCGTACGACGCTCCGGCGGCCGGGCGGGCGTACTTCGCCCAGTTGAGCGTGACCGCGCTCTGGCCGGGGGCGAACGTGGTGCAGGCACGTTCGGCCGGCTCGAAGGTTCCGTCGCGGTCGAGGTCGATCCAGGCGCACGCACGGCCGGCCTTCGACGCCCCGGTCAGGGCGAGCTCGGCGGAGTACGCCGTGGAGGTCGTCCGCAGGGGCTTGAAGGTGACGCCGTCGTCGGCCTGGTCCGGCGTGGCCGGGCCGGTGGTTCCGTTGGCGACGGTCGCGTTGTCCTCGGTGACCTCCTTGCCGAGCCGTACGTCGCTGAGCACCGACCAGGCCGCGCCGTACGACGCCGGGGCGTCGCCGAAGTCCTCCCCGGTCGAGGCGAGCACGGAGAACGCGTCGCCGGAGGAGGCGGTGTTGAACGCCGGCAGCTTCGGGTGCTTGGTGAAGAACGCGGTGACGTCGAAGGTGATGGTGGTGGCCACGCCGTTCACCCGGACCGAGCCGCAGGCGGCCGTCGCGGAAGCGTTCGGACCGGTGCCGGTCTTGGTGTTGATGCAATTCGGGCCGGCGTCGTGGTTCGTCGCGGTGACGGTGTCGCTGGTGACGGTCAGGTTGTTGCCGGTGCCGACCTTGGTGAGGCTCAGGCCGGCGGTGGTCAGCTTCAGGACCGAGTGCACCTCGGACTGCGCCTTCGGCGTGCCGTTGACGGTCTGGGTGACGGAGCCGCCGAGCCCGGCAAGATGCAGGACCGGGTTGCGGACCGGCTGGCTGAACGCGATCGTCACCGTGCCGCGGTCCCCACAGGTCCCGGTCGACGCGCAGGTCCCGGTGTTGACGACGAGGTCCTGAGCCGGAGTCGTCCGGGCGATCGGCGGCGCGTACGTCGCCGGCCCGGTCCCTCGGATCCCGGCAGTCGTTGCGTCCAGCAACGCGGTCTGACCGGTGACGGTGATCGTCTGCCGGAGCCCTGACCCGGGCATGACCGCCGACGCCGAGTCGCCCTGGGTGAACGGCACCGACGGCACCTGATACGCGGCGCCGTCGACTGCTGTCAGGGTGAGCAGACCGGTGACCAGCACGATGGACAGGCTCGGTCGTGTGCCCCGCATGTTGCAGCCCTCCCGAGCGTTCACGGCGTGCGCGTGCGTCGGCCGCGGGGCGGGCGGGCCAGCGTAGAAGTAACGGTCTACGCCGACTTGATGTTACGGCCTAATCACTCTCCGAGGTCGTAGATCCGGACCCTGCCCACGCTGTGTCGCCGGACGGCGAGCCGGTCGAGCGCCGGCGACACGGTCCCGTTGCGGGCGTCGGCGTACAGCCATCGGACGTCGTACTCCGCCCGCAGTCGCCGCAGCACCTCGGGCGTCGGCGCCGCGACAGCCTGGTTCGTCAGCGCGACCCGCTCCGGCCAAGGCGACGGCTGCTCGGTGTACCGCCGGCCGCCGACGCCCTGGTCGGCCATTGCCTGGTTCGTGTACGCCCAGCCTTCGATCAACGTCCGGCGGCCCGCGATCCCGCTCACGAGGTAGCCGCGCGCGTCGCATCCCGGCGTCAGCTTCCCGGCCGGGCGGCACCAGGTGTTCGCCGCGACCACGTCGGTCGGCGCCGAGTTCCGCGCGAGCCACCTCGCCGCCGACTCCTCGTCTGGATACACCCACCACCGCGGCGCCGTGAACGTCCGCGCCCGCTCGGTGTCCCCGTGCACCGCGCTCTGCCCGACCGACTTGAGCGGCACCACGGCCAGCAGAGCCAGTACGACGACCAGCCCGGCACCCGGCCGCCTCCGGAGGAACCAGCCGAGCCCGACGAGTACCAGGAACGCCAACACCGGCCGGGCGACCAGCAACAACTGGTGTCCCGGCGACCCCGTCGGCTTCGCGTCAGCGACCAGCAGCACGCCGCCGGTGACCGCGCCGAGCACGAGACCGCCGGCCGCGGCCGTGAGCAGCGAGCGTCTTCTCGTCCGCGGGGAGAGCTCGCGCGCGAAGGTCGCGGCGAGCCAGCCGGCGGCGGCCAGCCCGAAGGGGAAGGCGGTGTGGATGAAGTAGGACTCGCTGACGGAGGGGTGGTCGATCAGGAGGTAGCCGGCCCAGCCGGCGATCAAGGCGCCGACCAGGAACCACGCGACCGGCTCCCGCCGCAGCTTCCCGAGTACCGCGAAACCGACGACCGCGGTCGCCTGATTGATCAGCAACACACAGAGCAGCACGACCGTGCCGACCACCGCGCCCTGCGCGAGCGCCGGCAGGATCAGCCCGCCCTCCCCCGCCGGGGTCGTGTCCCCGGTCGCGGCCGCGTAGTCCCCACTCGACTTCAGGACGGCGAGAAACTGCAGCCCCGACCCGCTCGTGCTTCCGGCCACCGTCAGCATCGTCCCGACGCCGGCCGCCACGAGCAGCGCGCCGCCCACGACCGCACGCATCGGCAGCCGCCGCGTCTGCACGAGCATCGCCACTGCGGCCAGCCCGACCGCTCCGACCAGGATCGGCAGGACCGTCGGCTTCGATCCGCCGCCCATGATCGCGACCGCGAAGGCGACCACCCAGAGACCGCCGCGGGCATGCCGGAAGAGCAACTCGATCAGGAACACCGCCGCCGCGACGCACGCGATCATCCCGAACGTCTGCGACGGACTGAGGAAGCTGAGGGGCGCGGACAGGTTCACGCTGGTGTCCACCAACAGGTACAGCTGCGGCGCCGCCAACGCAGCGGCCGCGAGTACGCCGGTCCACCACGCGCGGCTGACCGTCCGGGCCAGCGTCGCGCACACCAGCAAGGCGACCACGAGCCACGGCAGCAGCCACAGCCGGAACAGCACCATGGCCGGCTCCAGCCGAGTGATGTCCGCCGCTGCCGCCATGTCCGCGTTGGCGATCCAGTGGTACTCGAGCCGCTCCCCCGCCACCTGAGGCAACTCCGGCGGGACGGCCCGCATCAACTCGTTCACCATCGACAGGTGGTAGAGCAGGTCCTGGTAGTACGACGACCCGTGCGGTGGCAGCTCGTGAAACGCCATCACGCCGAGCGTGGTCGCCCCGAGCACGACCGCCGAGGCGATCGCCAGTCCCCAGGTCCACCACACCGGCAACGGCTGCGGCTCACCGATCCGCCAGTACGCACGCAAGCGTCGTACCAGGGCAAAGGCGACAAGGACCAGGGCGGGCCAGACGATCAGCCAGCGCTGCCCGCCGAACGCGGTGAAGATCGCCCAGCCGATCAGCTGCCAGGTCGCTCCGACGACGGATCCGAGTCCGAGATCCTCGGCCCAGTTCCCCGTACTCCGCCAGACCGCCCGCAGCAGCAGGGTGCCCGGAAGCGCGATCCCCAGCGCGAAGTAGGCGCAGTACTTGACGATCGGCCCGGGTGGTACGTCGATCACCGCAAGCCCGCCGACCGCGACCGCCAACGGCAGCAGCCACGGGAGGAACCGCCTCATCCCTGACGGACCGGTTCCTGATGACCGTGGTCGTCGAGGCTGTCGTAGCCGACCAGGAACTGCGGTCGGCGTTGGCTCGACTGGAAGAGGCGGGCAACGTACTCACCCAGCAGGCCGAGACACAGGAGCTGGATCGCGCCGATGATGCTCACGGCCAGCACGGTCGACGTCCACCCCGGGATGCTCCGGCCGGTCAGCTTGATGATCAACGCACCGACCACGAACAGCCCGGACATCGCACCGCCGAGCAGCCCGAGCCAGGTCGCCAGCCGCAGCGGCGCGGCCGAGAACGCAGTCACGCTGTCGAACGCCAGCCGCAGCATCTTCGACAGGTTGTACTTCGTCGTCCCGGCCGCACGCTCCGCCCGGACGTACGGCACCTCAGTGCTCGGGAAGCCGAGCCACGGGATGACCAGCCGAAACACCCGGCCGTCCTCCGGCAACGCGTTCACCGCATCCACCACTCGGCGCGAGACCAGCCGGAAGTCGGCGGCGTCGAACGGGATGTCCTTGCCGACGAGCCGGCACATCAGCCGGTAGTAGAGCCGGGCCGTCGTCCGCTTCGGCCACGAATCACTCGAGCGATCCGACCGGACGCCGTACACGACGTCGACGTCCTGCTCGCGTGCGGTCCGCAGGAACTCGGCGATCACCTCGGGCGGGTCCTGCAGGTCGGCGTCGATGGTGACGACGTACCGGCCACGGGCGCGGCGGAAGCCGGCGGACTGCGCGGCCTGGTGACCGCTGTTGCGCAGCAATCGGACGACGCGCAGCTGCGGCCAGTCATTCGCGGCCTCCAGCAGGAGCGCGGCTGTCCTGTCCCGGCTGCCGTCGTCGACGACCAGCAACTCGTAGCTGATCCCGAGTCCGTCCAGCAGCGGGTGCATCCGGTCGAAGAAGATCGGCAGCACGTCCTCCTCGTCGTACATCGGTACGACGACGGAGAGCTCGGGGTCGGTGTCCCGCATGCTGCAGACCTTCCGGTTCAGGTGGGTGTCGAAGGGATGACCTTACTAACGACGCAGGCAGTGGATCGGCACGATCAGAGCGGCGGCGAGATCGCGACCGCTCCGGTCCGCCGCGGATCGCCGACCGCGAGCAGGCCGTCGGCCGGATCCCAGAACGCGGCCGCGACGCCACCGAAGTACATCGAGTGCGGCGGCATCGGCCTCGTCGACAGGGACGTCGAGCCCGACACCGGCAGCTCGTCCTCGTAGTCGACCACCACGTCCTTGCGCACGCGGACGTGCAACCGCGGGTGCTCGACCGCCTCGGCCAACGGCAGCCCGCCATGGGTGTAGAGCGCGTAGACCTGGGCAATCGCGGTCGGGATCCGGTCCGAACCGGGCGAGCTGATCGCGAGCACCGCGCCGTCGCTGTCGCGGCGGGCGACACTCGGCGCCATGTTCGACGTCAGCCGCGTCCCCGGCGCCAGGCTGTGCGGGCCGCCGTGCAGCAACTCCTGCTCGCCGAGGGCGTTGTTCAGCCAGATGCCGGTGCCCGGAGTCAGTACGCCGGAGCCGTAGCCGGACGACACCGTGATCGCGCACGCGTCGCCCTCGTCGTCGACGACCGAGACCGTCGCCGTACTGGGTGAGCTGAGCGCGCGGAGGTCACCGGACGCGGCCAGGTCGAGCAGCCGCTGACCTTCCAGCTGGCGCTTGTCCTCCTCGTCCAGCTCGGCCAGCCGTGCCCCGAGGACGGCGTACTGCACGTCGACGAGTCGCTCGATCTCGGACTGACTCCAGCTCCCGTTCGCCGGTACGCCGTCCAGCAGCGCGAGCATCGCGGCCACGGCGACCCCGCCGACCGCGGGCGGCGGGTTGGTCGCCAGGCGCCACCCGTTCTGCCGGACCATCAGGGCCGGGCGGACGACGGCCTCGTACGCGGCCAGGTCCTCAGCCGTCAGGATGCCCTCGTTCGCGGCCATGTCGCGGATGAGCAGCTGCGCGAGCTCGCCGGTGTACATCGTCTCGGCGCCGTCGCGGCCGATCAGCTCGAGCGCGTCCGCCAGCTCCGGGATGACGACCGTGCTGCCGGCCTTGATCACCGAGCCGTCGTCGGCGTGCACCACCCGGTGACTCGGCTGGTGCCAGCCGAAGATGATCTCGTGGGTGTACTGGAGGTAGTAGCCCGACGTCCGGCTCAGCTGGAAGCCTTGCCGGGCGATGTCGATCGCTGGCTGGACGACCTCGCGCCACGGCGCCTTGCCGGAGCGCCGGTGGGCCAGGTCGAGCGCCTTCATCCCGCCCGGCGTGGCTACCGATCCGTGGCCGACGGTGGTCGTCGTCCCGCCGCCGTAGTCGGTGGTGACGTCCCAGACGCCGCGGCCGAAGTGTTCGGTCGCCAGGCCGCGGCCGGGCATCTCCACCCAGCCGTCGATGGTGACCGCATCGCCGCCGGCGACCTGCAGGGTGACGAACCCGCCCGACGCCGGCGAGACCACGCCGATCTCGTTCACCATCGTCACCAGCGTGGCCGCGATCGCGGCGTCGACGGCGTTGCCGCCCTCGGCCGCGACCCGCACCCCGGCCTCGGCCGCCGCCGCGTTCGGCGCGGCCACCGCCACCCGCGGGTGCCCGCCGCTCATGCCGCGCCCCGCCCCGGCCGCGCCGAGCCGCCCCGGCCCATGACGTCAGCCGACCCGCCCCGGCTCATGGCCGTCAGCCGACCCGCTGGACGGCGCCGAAGCGGTCGACCGCGACCTGGACGGCGGCCTGCCGCGCGTCCGCCACCTCGTTCTCCTTCAGCGTGCGGTCGGGCGCCCGGAACCGGAGCGCGAACGCCAGCGACTTCTTGCCCTCGCCGATCTGCTCGCCGGTGTACAGGTCGAACAGCCGGATCGACTCCAGCAGCGCACCCGCACCCTCGACCAGCGCCGCCTCGACCTCCGCCGCGGCCACGTCGGCCGGGACGATCAGCGCCACGTCCTCCTTGGCCACCGGGTACGACGAGAACGGCTCGGCCACGACCGACGCCGGCGCGGCCGCCATCAGTACGTCGAGGTCGAGCTCGAGCGCACCCGACCGCGCGGGCAGCCCGAACGCCTGGCACACCTTCGGGTGCAGCTCCCCGGCGTGACCGACGACCTTGCCGTCGACGGACAGCTCCGCGCACCGGCCCGGGTGCCACGGCGCGACCTCGACGTTGCGCACGACCGGCTCGACCCCGACCGCGTTCGCCACGGTCCGGGCGAGCTGGACGGCGTCCGACCAGGTGGTCGGCTGAGCCTTGCCCCACCAACCGGCCGGCGTCCGCGCACCCGTCAGCACGGCGCCGACGTGCAGCGGCTGGTCCGGCAGTGCGTCGTACAGGGACTTGATCTCGGCGTCGCTCGGGCGCTGCGCCACCGACGGCAGCGGGGCGGGCTTCGGCTCGGCCTTGGGCAGGAACACCAGGCCGGTCTGGAAGATCGCGAGGTCGGTGTTGCCCCGGCCGACGTTGCGCTCGGCCGTCCGGAGCAGCGTCGCCAGCAGCGTGGTCTGCATCGACGGCTCTTCGTCGGACAACGGGTTCACCAGCTTGACCGTCGTACGACGTGGGTCGTCGGCGGGCAGGCCCATCGCGTCGAAGTCGGCGTCCCCGGCGAACGGGTACGAGACCACCTCGGTCAGGCCGGCGCCGACGAGCGCGGTCGCGATCCGGCGGCGGCGCGTCTGCGACACCGTGAGCCCCTGACCACCCGGCGCGGGCGGCAGCACCGACGGCACGTTGTCGTACCCGAACAGCCGGATGACCTCTTCGGCGAAGTCGTTGGGATCCCGCAGATCCGGCCGCCACGCCGGCGGCGTCACCGTCAGCAAGTCATCACCGGCCAACCCCGCAAGCCCCTCCGCCGCCACACCACCAACCGCAGCAGCGCCCGCGACGACCAGGGCAGGAGCGTGGACGCCTGCTGCGAGTGGTGCGGGGGTTGCGCCGGCGGGGGCCGGGTCGACCTTGCAGCCGACGGACTCGAGGTGACGGACGGTCTCCTCGATCGTGATCGGCGCACCCGCGACCCGCGCCGCGTGGTCGGCGCGGAAGGTGACCGGCTCCGGCACCCCGTGGGTGTCGACGACGGTCTCGTCGGCCTCGATCGTGCCGCCGGCAAGCTCGGCCAGCAGGTCCGCCACGCGCTGGGCGGCGTACCGCGGCAGCAGCGGGTCGACCTCGCGCTCGAACCGCCGCGACGCCTCCGAGGACAGCTTGTGCCGCCGCGACGCCCGCGCGATCACGATCGGGTGGAAGTGCGCCGCCTCGATCACCACGTCGCTGGTCGACTCGGAGATCTCCGTGGTCGCGCCACCCATCACCCCCGCGATCCCGATCGGGCCGGAGTCGTCGGTGATCAGCAGGTCCTCGGCGTCCAGCTCCCGGGTCTGGTCGTCGAGCGTCATCAGCTTCTCGCCGGCGTTGGCCCGCCGGACGACGATCTCGCCGGACAGTCGGGCCTTGTCGTACCCGTGGATCGGCTGACCGAGCTCGAGCATGACGTAGTTCGTCACGTCGACCCCGATCGAGATCGGCCGCATCCCGGTCGCCAGCAGCCGCTTCTGCAGCCACCGCGGCGACGGCGCCTTCGGGTCGATCCCGGTCACCGTGCGGGTGACGAACACACTGCACGCCCCGGCGTCGTCCACGCGCACCGGATACCCACCGGAGCCGGCCCCCGTCAGCGTCACCGCGGCGGGGTCCTTCAGCGGTACGCCGTACGCCGTCGCGGCCTCCCGCGCCACACCCCGGATCGACAGGCAGTAGCCACGATCCGGCGTGACCGCGATGTCCAGTACGTCGTCGCGCAGCGAGAGCAACTCGATCGCGTCGTCACCGGGCTTGGCCTCACCCGGCTCGAGGACGACGATGCCGTGCGTCCCGTCGTCGCCCAGGCCGAGCTCGGAGCTGGAGCAGATCATGCCGTTCGAGACGTGCCCGTACGTCTTCCGCGCGGAAATCGCGAAACCACCCGGCAGCACCGCACCCGGCAGGACGACGACGACCAGGTCGCCGACCTCGAAGTTGTGCGCGCCGCAGACGACCCACTGCGGCTCGTCCTTGCCGATGTCGAGCGAGCACCAGCGGATGGTCTTGCCGTTCTTCTGCGGCTCGTTCTCGTACGTGAGCACCTTGCCGACCACGAGCGGGCCGGACAGGTCCGACTCGTCGACGGTCTCCACCTCGAGGCCGGCCCGGATCAGCTTCTCGGCGACGCCGCGGCCGGTCACGTCCGCCGGCAGGTCGACGTACTCACGAAGCCATGACAGTGGGACCCGCATCAGATCTCCATCCCGAACTGGCGGCTGAACCGCACGTCACCCTCGACCATGTCCCGCATGTCCTCGACGCCGTTGCGGAACATCAGTGTCCGCTCCAGGCCCATGCCGAAGGCGAAGCCGGAGTACCGGTCGGTGTCGATGCCGCAGGCCTGCAGGACGCGCGGGTTCACCACGCCGCAACCACCCCACTCGATCCAGCCCTCGCTGCCACAGGTGCGGCACGGACGGTCCGGGTTGCCGACGGACGCGCCGCGGCAGACGAAGCACTTGAGGTCCACCTCGGCCGACGGCTCGGTGAACGGGAAGAAGTTCGGCCGGAGGCGCGCCTCCAGGCCCTCGCCGAACATCGACACGACGAAGTGGTCGAGGGTGCCCTTGAGGTGCGCGAGCGTGATGCCCTCGTCGACGACCAGGCCCTCGACCTGGTGGAAGACCGGGGTGTGGGTCGCGTCCAGCTCGTCGGTGCGGAACACCCGGCCAGGGCAGATCACGTAGATCGGCGGCTTGCGGGTCAGCATCGACCGCGCCTGCACCGGGGAGGTGTGGGTCCGCAGCACGGTGCCGGAGCCGGCCGGCTCGACGAAGAACGTGTCCTGCATTTGCCGGGCCGGGTGGTCGGGCTGGAAGTTGAGGGCGTCGAAGTTCAGCCACTCGGCCTCGATCTCCGGGCCCTCGGCGACGTCCCAGCCGAGCGCGGTGAACACGTCCGCGACCTGCTCGGAGATCAGCGACAGCGGGTGCCGGGCGCCGAGGGCCGGCGTGTGCCACGGCAGGGTCACGTCGACCCGCTCGGTGGCGAGCATCCGCTCCTCGTGCTCGGCCTCGAGCACGGCGAGCCGGGCCGCGAAGGCCTCGTTGATCGCCTTCCGGGCCGCGCCGATCCGTTGGCCGGCCTCCTTGCGGCCCTGCGGCGGCAGCGCGCCGATCTCACGGTTGGCGAGCGCGATCGGCGACTTCTCGCCGAGGTGCGCGGACTTGGCCTCCTGCAGGGCGGCCAGATCGGCCGCCTTGGCAAAGGCCGTCAGTGCCTGGTCCCTGGTCCGCTCCAGCTCTTCGGCGTGCAACGGCGTCACTTCGACCGGGTCGTAATCAGTGTTGGGACCGGACATGGCTCGCTCTCGGTTTCGGAACTCCTGCGGAAGCAGTCTAGGAACCTCCGGCCCCGGAGCGTGAATCGGCTGTCCACAAGCCTGCGTGCCCGGCGTGTGGCGGCCGTGAAAGCAAGTTGAAAGTTGGTGGGGTCATGATCGGTGGCAGGGACTCCGCCTGCCTCGGCGTCCCGCGAAGCGCTGAGGCGGGCGGACCTCGCCGGGCGGGCGGAGCCCGGCGAGCTCAGACGTCCACGGGTTCAGCGGCGGCCGGCTCCTGCGGCGAGCTGCTCGCCTTCCGGCGGGGTAGGGCGAGCAGCGCGACCAGGGCGCCGGCCAAGGCGCCGATCAGGCCGGCCGTCATGGCGATCGACATCGCGTCGGTGAACGCGGCCCGCGCCGCCGTGACGAAGTCCGGGCCCAGCGCCAGCGTCTCCGCGATCGAGTTCCGCGCCGCCTCCGGCACCGAGTCAGGCAGTGACGACGAGTACGCCGCCGCCAGCACGCTCCCCAGCACGGCGACCGACAACGCCGCACCCGTCTGCTGCACGGTGTCGTTCATCGCCGAGCCGACGCCCCGATGCTCGGCCGGCACCGACTGCATGAGCAACGTGTACGCCGCCGGCCCGGCCAGACCACCGCCGACACCCATCACGAGCAGCCCGACGATCAGCAGCCCGTAGCCGGACGACGTACCGACCTGGGTGAGGATCCCGAACCCGGCCGCGATCACCACCAGCCCCGTCGCGATCAAAGTCCGGTCGGCCAGCTTCTTCCCGAGCGTCGCCCCCAGACCGTTGAACAGCATCGCGGACGCGGCGTACGGGATCAGCGCGAGACCCGCCTTCAACGGTGTGTACCCGAGCACGAACTGCAGGTACTGCGTCAACGCCAGCAGCAACCCACCGGCGGTGAAGGACAACAGCACGATCGAGAAACTCGTCCCGCTGAAGTTCCGGTCCCGGAACAGCGCCAGCGGCACCATCGGATGCGCACTCCGCTTCTCCCACAGCGCGAACCCGGTCAGGGCGACCACGCCGAGCGCCAGCCCGCCGAGCACCTTCGCGGACCCGAGCCCGTCGGCCGGAATGGAGATGATCGCCCACACGACCGCGGTCATGCCGACCATCGACAGCACCGCGCCGCCGGGGTCGACCGCCCGCGCCGGTCCCCGCGACTCCGGGATCAGCGCGACCGCGCCGATGATCGCGACCACCGCGATCGGCACGTTCAGCAGGAAGATCGAGCCCCACCAGAAGTGCTCGAGCAGGACGCCGCCGACCGTCGGGCCGGCCACCACGCCGACCATCGCGACCGTGGACCAGCCGGCCATCGCCTTGCGCTGCTCCTCCGGCGGGAAAACGGTGAACAGCAGCGACAGCGTGCTCGGCATCAGCAGCGAGCCGCCGACACCCATGAGCGCGCGGCACGCGATCAACTGCCAGGGCGTCTCAGCCAGCGTGGCCAGCAGCGAGGCCAGCCCGAACAGCACCAGCCCGAGGATCAGCATCTTCCGCCGCCCGAACCGGTCGGACAGGCTGCCCGCGGTCAGCAGCAGCCCGGCGAACGCCAGGATGTAGGCGTCGATGATCCATTGGACGTCGGCGGGAGTGGCGCCCAGGTCGCGCATCAGCGACGGGATCGCCAGGTTCAGCACGGTGTTGTCGACCACCAGCACCATCAGCGCCAGGCAGAGGATCAACAGGATCCACCAGCGTCGCGGATGACCGGTCGCCGGAGTGGACTCGAACGGTGTACTAGTCACTCGCACACTGTACGACAAACTCGTACAGTGTGCGAGCCCAGGCTAGGATGACGCCATGAAGGAGTCGATCTGGACCCGCCGGCGGGCCGCCGCACCCGCCCGGGAAACGCTCAGCCGGGAGCAGATCGTGAAGACCGCGATGGAGCTCCTGGACACCGAGGGCCTGGCCGGCCTGAGCATGCGCAAGCTGGCCGCGAAGCTGGACGCGGGCGCGACCAGCCTGTACTGGCACGTCCCCACCAAGGACGACCTGATCGACCTCCTGATCGACGAGATCTGGGGCGAGATCGACGTACCCGGTCCCGAGCTGGCCGGCTGGCGGAACGGCGCCATGCTCTTCGGCCACAGCCTGCGGTCGGCCGTCCTCCGCCACCCGTGGCTGCCCGAGGTCATGTACACCCGGCCGAGCGTCGGCCCGAACGCGATGACGCTGGGCTCCCGCGGCCTGGTGCTGTTCGGTGCCGCCGGGTTCACCGAGCGCGAGATCGACCTGGCGATGAGCGCGGTGATGTCGTACGTGCTCGGCACCGCGAACTCCGAGGTCGCGACCCGCGAGATGGTCCGCAAGTCCGGTCAGTCGCTGCAGGAGTGGGCCGGCGACATGCTCGTCCAGGCCGAAGCCGTCGCCACCGACCACCCCGAGATGCGCGCCTCGGTACGCCGCCGCGCCCACGAGGACCTGAACCAGTCCCTCACCGAACACTTCGTCTTCGGCCTGGAAGCCCTCCTCGACGGCCTCGAGTCCCGCATCACGAAGAAGTAGGGCCGCCCGGCGGACGACGGATCAGGAGCTCGGCCGGATCGGGTTGGTCCAGGCTCGGGCGCCGGCGGGGTCTTCGACGGTGACGCGGTAGTGGGTGCCGTGGAACATGGTCAGGGGGAGCTCGCACTCGGTCAGGTTGGTGCCTTGGGCAACCTCTGCGCCGGGGACGCCGCCGGTGAGCAGGATCTTGCTCACCGGGGAGCAGTGGACCGCGACCACGTCGGCCTCGATGCGTACGTCGTACAGCTCGGGGCCGGTGCTGGAGTAGAAGTGGCCGGCTTGGAGGGCGGCCAGGAGGGAATCCGGGTCGAGGATCTCGGCGCGGACCTGGACCCAGGCCTGGCACGGGGGTGGGTCCTGGGGTTGCAGGTGGGCGTCGTCGGCGGCGTACGCCGTGAGCCGGTGACCGCGGTTGAGCAGGACGTCGGTCAGGTGCCAGCTGTCGCCGCGGTTCTCGCGGTCGGCGAGCGCGTTGTAGACCTCGACCGAGTGGGCCGCGTCCAGGCTCTCGGCGTCGACGGCGGTCAACAGGGAGGCCGACGGATGCGCCATCCCCACGAAGGCCCCGGCGGCGCGCGCCCGCCGCGCCAGCTCCGGGCCGGTCTCCGCGTCCGCCGGCGGCGCGAAGTCCAGCGGGAGCCCCGCGGCCACGATGTGCCACTCCTGCCCGGCCTCGGTCCGCGGCGCGTGCAATTCGGCGCCGATCAGCGTGGTGAACCCGTCCGACCGCAACTCCCGCGTGTCCGTGACCGGGAATCCGTACTCCGGCCGGAAGTGGTCGGTGATCGCCAGGAAGTCGTACCCGGCCTCCCGATACACCCGCGCCGTCTCCGCCGGTGACAGCGCACCGTCCGAGCGGTCCGAGTGCGTGTGCAGGTTCCCGCGCCAGAACCGTCCCTGCAGGTCGAACGGCAGCCCGGTCACCGGCGTTGCTCGCGCGCCGAGGCGTAGAGGCAGATGGCGGCCGCGGTGGCCAGGTTGAGTGACTCGGCGCGGCCGTAGATCGGCACCTTCACCGAGCGGTCGACGATCGCGTCGTACCCGTCGGGCAGGCCGTGGGCCTCGTTGCCGAACAACCAGACGGTCGGCTTGGCGAGGGTGCCGTCGTCGATGCAGCTGTCCAGATCGCTGGAGCCGTAGCCGTCGGCCGCGAGGACCTGCAGGCCTTGGTCGCGCCACGACTTGGCAGCCGCGGGGACGTCCACGTCGACGGTGATCGGCACGTGAAAGACACTGCCCACGCTCGCGCGCACGGCTTTCGGGTTGTGCGGGTCCACGGACTCCGACGACAGCACGACCGCGTCCGCCCCGGCCGCGTCCGCCGTACGGATCAGGGTGCCGACGTTGCCCGGATCACGGACCTGTACGCCGACCGCGACCAACCGGGCCGTACGTCGTACCGACGCGTCCAGCGGGACGTCGACGAGCGAGCACACCGCGACCACGCCCTGGGAGGTGACAGTCTCACTCAGGGCCTCGATCGCGGCCCGGTTGACCTCGAACCACGGCACGCCCGCGGCGCCGGCCAGATCGCGGAGATCGCGATGGCGGGTGGCGACGTCGGGCTCGGCGTACACCTCGAGGACGAGTTCGCGGTGCTCGAGGGCCTCCCGGACGGTCTGCGGGCCCTCGGCCAGGAAGCGGCGCGTCTTGCGCCGGAACGCACGAGTGGCGAGCCGCCGGGCCTGCTTGATCCGCACGGACTGTGCGGTCAGCAGACCAGGGCTCGCCACTTCGGGGTGCTGTTTCAGGAAGGGGTGCTCAGGCCGCGGCGTCGGACTTCGGCGCGTTCACGTCGGCCGGCAGCGCCGCCTTCGCGACCTGGACCAGCGCGGAGAACGCGGCCGGGTCGTTCACCGCCAGGTCGGCGAGGATCTTCCGGTCGACCTCGACCTCGGCCAGCCGCAGACCCTGGATGAACCGGTTGTAGGTCAGGTCCTCGGCGCGGACCGCGGCGTTGATCCGCTGGATCCACAGCTTGCGGAAGTCGCCCTTGCGCGCCTTGCGGTCCCGGTAGGCGTAGACGAGCGAGTGGGTGACCTGCTCCTTGGCCTTGCGGTACAGCCGCGAGCGCTGGCCGCGGTAGCCGCTGGCCTGCTCGAGTACGACCCGGCGCTTCTTGTGGGCGTTGACTGCCCGCTTCACGCGTGCCATGAGGTGTTACTCCTTGTATTTCTGCGCCGGAGAGAGATGGTGCCCCCTCGGCGGGGGTGTTCGGGGGAAAGGAACGGGTGCCGAATCTCCAGCACTCAGAGGCCGAGAAGCTTCTTGGCCTTCTTCACGTGCGACGGCGCGACCTCGACGGTGCCGGACAGGCGACGCTTGCGCTTGGTCGGCTTCGCCTCGGCGAGGTGGCGCTTACCGGTCTGCTCGCGGCGCAGCTTGCCCGAGCCCGTGATCCGGACGCGCTTCTTCATCCCCGAGTGGGTCTTCATCTTCGGCATGGCTGTTGTGCTCCTGATTGTCTTTCGTTGACTCGATCGTCGGTTGACGGTGCTCCGGCAGCAGCATCGCGGCCGGCCGGAGCTGTTCGTCACTCCGGGTCGAGGTTGTCTGCCGGACCCTTCGGCTTCTTCGTGGCGCCGGCGGCGCGCTCGGCCTCGTGCGCCTGAGCCTGCTCGGCGCGCTCGGCGCGCTCCGCCTGCTCCTCGGCCTCACGCTCGGCCTTCTTCTTCGCCTTGTCGGCTTCCACGTCCACGCGCGCCTCGGACTTCTTCTTGTGCGGCCCGAGCACCATGATCATGTTCCGGCCGTCCTGCCGCGGCGAGGACTCGACGAAGCCGAGCTCGCTCACGTCCTCGGCCAGCCGCTGCAGCAACCGGAAGCCGAGCTCCGGCCGCGACTGCTCGCGGCCGCGGAACATGATGGTGATCTTGACCTTGTCCCCGGCACGCAGGAACCGGACGACGTGACCCTTCTTGGTCTCGTAGTCGTGCGGGTCGATCTTCGGCCGCAGCTTCATCTCTTTGATGACCGTGTTGGACTGGTTCCGGCGGGACTCGCGCGCCTTCTGCGCGGTCTCGTACTTGTACTTGCCGAAATCCATCAGCTTGCAGACCGGAGGCCTGGCGGTCGCCGCGACCTCGACCAGGTCGAGATCTGCCTCCTGTGCCAGCCGAAGTGCGTCCTCGATCCGGACGATGCCTACCTGCTCACCGTTCGGTCCGACCAGTCGCACCTCGGGAACGCGGATGCGCTCGTTGACGCGCAGTTCAATGGTGATGGGTCCTCCTGGGTTGTGCTCGATTCCGTGCCACCTCGCGACCGCCGCGGACCTTCGGCTTCACCTCGCCGGAAAACGACGAAGGCCCTCGTGCGATCACACGAAGGCCCAATTCCCAGATCGACGACCCACCGTCCCTCGCGGGAGGTACGCCGTACGATCGCCTCGGCACCCGGATGGCTCCGGAACCTCGGCGTGACCGGGACCCGCCGACTGTTCATCGACTGGGTGGGAGGTGGCCCTCCGCTTTGACCAGAACCGCTGGCAGCCCGCGAGTATTCCACTCAGGGGTCACCACCGGACCAGGTCGGTCGCCGTGCAAGAGTAGCAGCATGACCGACGAACTCTCCACTCCGCCGTCCGACCCGATGTCCACGGTGTCCCGCGACATCGCCGACGTACCCAGTGTGGAGATCATCTCGACCGCCGCCCTGCACCTGATGAGCGCCGCCGCGGTCAACCTCGGCCTGGCCGAGGACCTCCCCGAGCACAAGGACCTGGACGAGGCCCGCTCCCTCATCGACGCCCTCGCCGGCCTGCTCGACGCCGCCGCCCCCTCCCTCGGCCACCACCACGCCGCACCGCTGCGCGACGGCCTCCGCTCCCTCCAGCTCGCCTTCAAGGAGGCGTCCACCATCCCCGACGAACCCGGCCAAGCCCCCGGGGAGAAGTACACCGGTCCCGTCCACCCCACCGCGGCACGCAGGTAGTCCTCCCGCGCTGCGCCGGTGGCGGCCGCGGGTGCGGTCGCGGTCAGGCGGTGCGGGTGTTCGGGGGGTCGGCGGGGACGGATTCGTCGTCGACGTACTCGAGCAGGTCGCCGGGCTGGCAGTCGAGGACCCGGCACATGGCTTCGAGGGTGCTGAAGCGGACCGCCTTGGCGCGGCCGTTCTTGAGGACGGCGACGTTCGCGGGGGTGAGCCCGATCTTCTCCGCGAACTCGCCGACGCCCATCTTGCGCTTCGCGAGCTCGACGTCGATGCGCACCACGATCGGCATCAGATCACCGCTTCCATGTCGGTCCGCAGCGTCGTCGCCTGCCGCAGCAGGGCGCGCATGACCACCATCAGCAGGACCAGTACGCCGCCGACGAGAACCATCCCGAACATCAGGATCGGCAGCCCGGGGTCGTCGGCCAGGAAACCGAGGTACAGGAACACCCCGAGGAACAGCACCCAGCCGACGCCGAGCGACCAGATGATCGCGTCCACCCACGCGAACGCCTCCTCGCTGAAGATGCGGTCGGAGGCGACCAGGGTCAGGAGTTTCCAGGTGCAGACGATGACGACCTGGATGCAGAGCAGCTCGAGGATCGACCAGACGGTCAGCGGCCAGCGCAGGTACGCCAGCTCAGGCTCCTCCTTCGCCATGTGCGCGAACTGCCCCGGCATGCTCATCACCTGCGCCACCACCAGCCCCGCGAACAACATCACCAACAGCACCCGCAGCGGCACCACGACCCGGTTCACCAAGTTCATGCATCGACTATCAACCGCCATCTATCGAAAGTCAATCGACCCCGCCGACCAGCCCGGCGCGATGAGCCGGAGGGCGGGCGGAGCACGCGTGGGGTGATCAGGTTTTGACTGCGCCTTCCTCGACGCCTTTGAAGAAGAAGCGTTGGAGGGTGGCGAAGACGATGACGATCGGGATGAAGGCGATCATCGTGCCGGCGGCGATCAGGCGGGGGTTGTTGCTGAAGGTGCCGGACAGGTACTGCAGGCCGACCGTCAGCGTGTACTTGTCCGGGTCGGTGAGCACGATCAGCGGCCAGAGGAAGTCGTCCCAGGCGCCGATGAAGGCGAAGATCGCGACCACGCTGATCGTCCCGCGCACCGACGGCAGGCCGATGTACACGAACCGCTGCCACGCGTTCGCGCCGTCCACGATCGCGGCGTGGTCGACCTCGACTGGCAACGACCGGAACGCGTTGTACATCAGCAGCACGTTCAGCGCCCCGATCATGCCCGGCAGCGCGACCCCGAACAGCGTGTTCGCCAGGCCGAACTCCCGCACCGTGACGTACTGCGAGATGATCGTCACCTCACCCGGCAGCACCAGCGTGGCCAGGAACAGCCCGAGCACCAGCCGGCGCCCGCGGAACTGCAGCCGCGACAACGCGAACCCCGCCAGCGACGCCCCGATGACGTTGCCGCCGACAACCAGTACGGCGACCACGAGCGAGTTCTTCGCGTAGTCCCAGACCGGGATCGTGTCGGCCACCGCGCCGTAGTGCTCGAACGTCGGCTCGGCCGGCAGCAGCCGCGGGATCCGGGTGTAGATGTCCTCCCCCGATCCCTTCAGCGAGGTGGACAGCTGCCACAGGAACGGCCCGATCGTGATCAGCAGGACGAACACCAGGAGCACGTACCGGAGCACCTTCTCCCGGGTGGAGATGGTGTTGAAGCCGAAGGATCCACGCCGGCGGGCGGGCGGCGTACCCGGAGCTTCCACAACCGCCGGCCGCGCCGGATCGGTGACCAGACTCATGCTTCGGCTCCCCGGCGGTTGAGGCGGGCCAGGACCAGCATCGGTACGACGGTGACGAAGAACAGCACGATGGACAGCGCCGACGCGTACCCGAGATTGCCCTCGAATCCCTGGCTGTACTGCTGGATCAGCATGACGACCGAGTTGTCCCGGCCGCCCGGACCACCCTTGCCGCCGGTGAGGATGAACAGCTCGGAGAAGACCCGCAACGCCGACACCGAGATCAGGATCGAGATCAGGATCATCGTCCCGCGTACGCCGGGCACCGTGATGTGCACGAACCGCCGGAAAGTCCCGGCGCCGTCGACCGCGGCCGCCTCGTGCAGCTCGCGGCCGACGTTCCCGAGGGCGGCGAGGTAGATGATCATGTAGTACCCGAGCCCCTTCCAGATCGTCAGACTGATGGCGCTCAGCAGCAACAGCCACTGGTCGGACAGGAACGGCAGCGGCCCGGAGATCACGCCGAGCTTCTCGGCCAGGCCGTTGACCAGACCACGATCGTCCAGGATCCACTGCCAGATCAGCGCGACCACGACGGCCGAGGCGACCACCGGCGTGTAGAACGCGGTCCGGAAGAACGTGATCCCGGGCAGCTTCTTCTCCACGAGTACGGCGAGCAGCAGCGGGAGGATCGTGAGGAACGGCAGGCACACCACCATGTAGATCACGCTGTTCAGCAACGCCCAGCGCAGCTGCTCGTCCTGCAGCAGGGTCTCGAAGTTCTTCAGCCCGACGAACGTCCCACCACCGAGCGGCTTGGCGTTGGTGAACGACAGGATGACGGTGTTGACGGACGGCCAGAGGTTGAAGACCAGCAACCACGTGAGTGCCGGGATCACCAGCACCCACGGGGTGAACCAGCGTTGATACCGCATCACTGGGTGAGTAGCTGGTTGGCCTTCGCCACCGCGGCGTCGAGGGCCTGCTGCGACGAGATCTTGCCGGAGATCGCGAGCGAGATCTGCTGGCCGATGAAGTCGTTGGTCGCGCCGCTGATCACCGGCGGCTGCAGCACCTTGGCCTTGGCCAGCGACTCGAACGCGAGCACCTTCGCGTCACTCTCCGGCGTACCGTCGCTCTTCGAGAAGTACGGGTCCTCGGCGGACGCCTTGGTGGACGGGAAGATGTTCACGATCTTCGCGAACGCGGCCTGGTTCTCGGCGTTGGTGACGAACCGGGCCAGCGCGATCGCGGCCGCCTGGTTCTTGGTCTTGGCCGACACCGACAGGCCCTGGACGTACAGCGGCGGGGTGTCCAGCGCGGGCGACGGGACGATCTTGCCCTTCAGCGACGGGTTGTCCTTGACGAAGTCCTGGATCGCGTTGCCGCCGCCGGTCGTCCAGGCGACCTTGCTCTGGGTGAAGAGCTTGGAGTTGCCCAGGTACTCCTGGGTCAGGATGTCGCGCGGCAGGTAGCCGGCCTTGTACGCGTCGCGGTACTTGTCCAGCAGCGCGGCGGCCTCGGGGGTGTTGAAGACGAACTTCTTGCCGTCGTCGGAGAGGATCTTGACGCCCGCGTTGGTGAAGTCGCCGATGCCGGGCAGCCGGCTCATCAGGTACTCCTTGCCGCCGGTCTTGTCGTGCATCACCTTGGCGGCCGCGAGCAGCTCGTCGAACGTCTTCGGCGGGTTCTTCACGTCCAGCCCGGCCGCGGCGAACTTGTCGGCGTTCCAGTAGTCGATGTCGGTGTTCAGGTACCACGGGTAGCCGAACGTCCCGTTCATCCCCTGGTACTGGTACGCCTGCACGCCGCCTTCGACGTACTCCTCCTTGATCTTCGGGTCCGCGGCGCCGACGTCGAGGAGCAGGTTCTGCTTGGCCAGCGAGAGCGCGAAGTCCGGCGGCAGGTTGGTCACGTCGGGGAGCTGACCCGCCGAGGCCTGGCTGAGCACCTTCTTGTCGTAGCCGTCGCCCGGCTGGTCCAGCCAGGTGACCTTGGTGCCCGGGTACTTCGCCTCGAACGCCTTGATCACGCCTTCGACGTACGCGGTGAACTTCGGCTTCAGCGCCCAGGTCTGGAAGCTGACCTCACCGGTCACCTGCGCGTTGGCGTCGACGGTCGGCGTGGCGCCGCTGCCGGAGTCCTCGGCCGATCCGAGGCCGCAACCAGCGAGGGAGAGAGCCGCGGCGGCCAGGACTGCCACCACTGCCGGACGACGTCTACGCATGGAATCTCCTGGGTTTGATAAACCGGTATAGCTCCTGCACTATCCGGGATCGTAGAATCCGCTGTCAAGGGTTCCCAGAGACCCGGTGAAGGATGGTGGACGTGGCGAGACCGACGATCGCGGACATCGCGCAGCGGGCCGGGGTGTCCAAGGGCGCGGTGTCGTTCGCGCTGAACGGGCGGCCCGGGGTGAGCGACGCGACCCGGGAACGGATCCTGCGGATCGCCGAGCAGATGAGCTGGCGGCCGCACAGTGCCGCCCGCGCGCTCGGCGCCTCCCGGGTGGATTCGGTGGGCATGGTGATCGCCCGGCCGGCCCGCACCCTCGGCGTCGAGCCGTTCTTCGCCCACCTGCTGTCCGGCGTGCAGTCGGGGCTGTCCGCGGAGTCGATCTCGCTGCAGTTGCTGATCGTCGAGGACAGCGCGGCCGAGATCGAGGTGTACCGCCGATGGGCCTCGGAGCACCGGGTGGACGGCGTCATCCTGGTCGACCTGACCGTGAAGGACCCGCGGATCGACGAGCTGAAGGCGCTCGAGTTGCCGGCCGTGGTGATTGGCGGTCGTGGCGGCAAGGGCGCGCTGCCGTCGGTCTGGGCCGACGACCGCGAGGCGATGCTGTCGATCGTGGAGTACCTGGCCGCCCTCGGGCACCGCCGGATCGCCCACATCGCCGGTACGCCGAACTTCCAGCACACCCAGCGCCGGATCCGGGCCGTCCGCGACGCCGCCCCGCGGCTGGGCCTGGTCGACGCGCCGTCGCTGACCACGGACTTCAGCGACGCCGAAGGCGCCGCGATCACCCGCAAACTGCTGTCCCAGCCGCAACGGCCGACCGCGATCGTGTACGACAGCGACGTGATGGCCGTGGCCGGGCTCGGCGTCGCGATGGAGATGGGTGTCTCGGTGCCCGGCGACCTGTCGATCGTGGCGTTCGACGACTCGATCCTCACCCAGCTGATGCATCCGGCGCTGACCGCACTCTCGCGCGACACCTTCGAGTTCGGCCGGCAGGCCGCCGAGGTGCTGCTGGAGGTCATCGCCGACCCCGGCCAGGTGCTCAACCGCCGCAGCCCGGACCCGATCCTGACGGTCCGCGAGTCGACCGCTCCCCCGCCCTGAGTTGCCGCGGTCTCCTAAACCGATTTAGCATCGTCCGCATGCTCTCGGATCCCGTCTCGCCGCGGTTCGGCGCGAACTACGTCCCCTCGGCCGGCTGGTTCTACAGCTGGCTGGACTACGACGGCGCGGCGGTCCGGCGGGACTTCGCCGACCTGGCCGGGCTCGGCCTGGACCACGTCCGGGTGTTCCCGGTCTGGCCGTGGATCCAGCCGAACCGGGCGATCATCCGGGAGCGCGCGATCGCGGACCTGCTGGACACCGTCGACGCCGCCGCCGAGCACGGCCTCACCGTCGCGGTCGACCTGATCCAGGGCCACCTGTCCAGCTTCGACTTCCTGCCGTCGTGGGCGCTCACCTGGCACAAGGCCAGCCTGTTCGAGGATCCGGCGGTCCGGGACGGCCTGACGGCGTACGTCGACACCGTGGCGCGCGCGGTCGCCGCGAAGCCGAACGTCTTCGCGATCACCCTCGGGAACGAGGTGAACAACCTCTGGCCGGACAGCCCGACCAGCTTCGAGACCTCGACCGCCTGGGCGCAGGACCTGCTGACCACGGTCAAGAAGGCGGCTCCCGACGTACTGGCGTTGCACTCGGTGTTCGACGACGCCTGGTACCGGGCGGACCATCCGTTCCATCCGGCGGACGTGGTGGAGCTGGGGGATCTGAGCACTGTCCACTCCTGGGTGTTCAACGGGGTCTCCAGGGTGGACGGTCCGCTCGGGCCGGCGACGCTCAGCCATGCGGACTACCTGGTGGAGTTGGCCGCGGCGACGTCGCTGGACCCGGCGCGGCCGGTGTGGCTGCAGGAGATCGGCGTACCCGGGCCGGACATCCCGGACGAGCTCCAGGCCAAGTTCACCCGGCGGACGCTCGAGTTGGTGCTGCCAAACCCGGCGTTGTGGGGTGTCACCTGGTGGTCGTCGCACGACATCGACCGGCGGCTGCTGGACTTCCCGGACCGGGAGTACGACCTCGGACTGTTCACCGTGGATCATCAGCGCAAGCCGGCCGCGCAGGCGTTGGCCGACGTCATCGCCGACGTCCGCGCGCACGGCGTACCAGCGCAGGAAGCGACCACACTGACCGCGCCGGTCAACCTGCGTACGGAACCGGAGCGCCGTCCGGAAGTTGCCCCTGGCAGCGAGTTCCACCTGCAGTGGGTGGCCGCGCGAGCCGACCGTCCGGTCCGGATCGCCTTACCCGATTAGCGTCTCGATGCCGTCCAGGATGCGGGTGAGGCCGAAGTCCAGGTCGTCGTCGACCTCGTCCTCGTACTCCTGGTTGGTGTACAGCGCGGCCACCTGCTCGAGCCCGGCCTCCTGAAGCCGAGGCACCAGGAACGCCCCGACCGCCGGCGCCTGCACGGGTACGTCGACGTTGGCGGTCAACTCACGCACCATGGCCGAATAGCTGCGGGCGTACCCGGACAGCAGCACCGCACACCCGAGCGCATCGTGCTGACTGAGTGACGTCTCCGCCAGCACCCGCAGCAACACCTCCAGCCAGTGCAGCTGGTTCGGCGTCGCCGGCGCCCCCTGGATCGGTACGTCGAGCAGCCACGGGCGCTCGGCGTACCGGTCGACCGAGGCCCGCACCCAGGCGTCCGCACCGGCCCGCCACCCGTCGGTCTCGAGGATCGACCCGGGTGGCCGGCCGACGGCCTTGTCCTGGACCAGCACGATCAACTCGTCCTTGGACCGGACGTAGCGGTACATCGCGTTGGTGGTGACGCCCAACCGCGCCGCGATCCGCTGCAGCGAGATGGCTTCGAACCCGTGCCGGTCGCCGAACTCGATCCCGGTGTCGACGATCTGTTCGACCGACAAGGCCGGCTTCGGCCCACGGCGCTGCACCGGCTGCACACCCCACGACAGGGCGAGCCCGGGCGGCAGTTCCCCGTGGTCGTCGGTCATGGCTCCCATCCTCGCGTACGCCGGCCGGCAGGGGTGTTAGCACCACCTGGAAACGGGTTCTGACCACCCCGCGCCGGAACTGTGCAATCCCTACGCTTTTCAGCAGACGACCTCACGAAAGCAGGTACTCCTGATGAACACCATCCTCGACCCGCTGTTGTTGCCGGACCACGTGGAGCTCTCCGACACGGACCGCCGGGCGGCGTCCGCCAAGCTCGAGAGCGCCGTACGGCAGGGAACCCTCACGCCGCCGCAGTCACTGGACCGGCACGACCTCCTGGACGCCGCCCAGACCCGCGGCGAGCTCCGCCAGGTCTTCGCCGGCGTCGACGACGCACTCCCGCCGCGGAGCCTCACCGTGGCACTCCGGGCGACGACCGCCGTCTGGCTGATCAGCTGCGTGGTGCAGTTCGCCGTCTGGCTGTCACTGGCCTTCTTCGGCCACTTCGACTGGCCGTGGTGGCTGTACTCCGACATCGGTCTCGGCCTGGTGGTCGGCATCCTCTGGTGGATGCACGAGTCGTACCACCGCAAGAACGCGGTGCTGCGTCAGTTGACCGGCTCGATCCACCCGTAAGTGCCGTCCTCGAGGCGGACCACCTGGAGACCGGCGGCGAGACGCCGTACGTCGTCGGTCTCGATCACCCCGACCGCCGGGCCGGCCACGTCCAGCACGATCGCCGCCGCACCCTCCTGGATCGCGGCGGTCGCCACCAGCTGTGACTGGGCCGGCATCGGGCGGGCGTCCGCGCTCCACCGGGCCAGGCTCTCGGTGCCGGTGAACGCCAGCAGCGCGTTGCGGCCGTCCTGGCCCTGGAGCAGCGCGACCGCCATGTCCGACGTCTTGTCGTGCGCCAGCCCGTTCTCGTCGTACTCGACCTCGCCGAGCATGGCCACCACCGGCACCAGCAGCCGGGCCTTCGTCAGCGCGGCCAGCATCGCGCCATGGTCGCCCGCCGCGAGCGCCGCCGCCAGCGCCGGGTCGGCCGAACCGTCGTCGTTGTCGAAGCCGGTGAAGGCCAGCCGGCGTTCTGGTTGCATGCCGTCGATTCTGCCTGCGGACCGCCACGCCATCACAATCGCCCCCGCCCCGGCCCGCCAGGCTCGGCCCGGCGCCGCCCGGCCTGTTGTGATGGCCTGGGGGTCCGGTTCAGGGTGGTGTCAGGGCTCTTCCCCTCTTGGATCGGGCGCTGACTGTGCGAGCCTGGGTGTGTGCCTGACTTCAACGATCTGACGCTGCTGCCGTTCTGTGTGGGCCTCACGCTGCTCGGCCTGATCGGCTCGTGGGCCGCCTGGCGGCGCCGCGGGGCGGCGGCCGGCACCCGTGGCGTGGCCTGGTCCCTGTTGCCGGTCTCGCTGTACCTGACCGGCCTGCTCGAGCTGGTCTGGGACGTGGTGCGCTCGTCGGTGAGCTGGGTCACCCACCTGATCTTCTCGCCCACGGTGTGGGCCGGGGTCGCGCTGTTCGGCGTCTCGGTCGTGCTGTACGTCGTCTCGGGTGTGGCCCGGGGCCGGGGCGGGAACCGGGCGCCCAAGGAGAAGGCACAGTCGAAGCCCGGGGGCGAGCTGACCGCGACGGGTCCCGAGCCCGCGTCGGCCGCTACCGGAAAAGCTGCCAAGCCCGCCAGGGGGTCGAAGGCGAAGCAGCAGGAATCGTCGGAGTTCGACGAGATCGAGGACATCTTGAAGCGCCATGGAATCAACTGAGACGAACGACATCGCCCCGCTCACCATCGACTCCCTGCTGGACCACGTCCAGGCCGCCCCGCCCCGTCTCGGCGCCACCCGGCTGATCGGCATCGACGGACCGGCCGGCTCCGGCAAGTCCACGCTCGCGGCGCACGTCGCCGCCCGGGCCGAAGCCCGCGGGCTGCTCACCCGGGTCATCCACATGGACGACCTGTACGACGGCTGGGCGGGCGCCGTCCGCGGATTCGGGCTGCTGCGCGACCACGTGCTGCAGCGGATCGCCGACGGCCGCGAAGGACGGTACCGGCGCTACGACTGGCACGCCGGCGCGTACGCCGAGCTCCATGTCGTGCCGGTGACGGTCGAGCTGCTGATCGTCGAAGGAGTCACCTCGTGCGACCGCGACGTCGATCACTGGCAGTCGCTCCGGCTGTGGATCGAGACGTCGAACGAGGTGCGGCTGGAGCGTGGGATCGCCCGCGACGGCGAGGCTTTGCGCGACCACTGGCTCGAGTGGATGCGGTGGGAACGCGACCACTTCGCCGAGCAGGCGACCCGCTCCCGGGCGCACGTGATCGTCGACGGCGATCCGTCGGTCCCGCACGACCCGGCGCTCGAGCTGGTCACGAAGTCGGTGGCGTTGCCTCCGCACGACTCGGCGGCTTCCTGACCAGGATCAGCCGAGCCCGCGGGTGGTGCGTCCATTCGCCGGCCGGCGCCGCGGCGACGTACCGCTGCCTGAGCTCGGCGATGTAGGCGTCGCCGCGCGCGAGGGCGAGGGCTCGCATCGGTCCGGCGCGATCGGCGGCGTCGAAGTACGTCGCCGCGTCCGGGTGGGTCATCGGGAAGTCGACGAACTCGTCCCTCTCGACCGTCCCGGCGTCCAGCGCGCCGACGAGGCGGTCCTCCCAGGAGGAGTCGCTCCGGTCGCCGATCACCTTGGCCAGCAGGGCGAACGGCCCGTCGTCCTCGGTCTTCCCGGGCCAGTAGACGACGCACATCCGTCCGCCCGGTGCCAGCGCGTCCACCCACGAGCGCAGCGCCGCCTCGGGATCGGGCAATTGCTGCAACCCGAAGACCGACACGACGGCTGCGCAGGCGCCCGACCACCGCGGATCGAGGGTGCCGGCATCACCTTGGACGACCTCGACATCGGCGGACCCGAGCCGGGCGGCCCGCTCCCGGGCCCGGCGAACCATGCCGGCCGACAGATCGATCCCGGCGATCGCCCGTGCCGGGAATCGCTCGACCAGCAACTCGAGCTCGGGAAACGTGCCGCAACAGGGCACCAGAATCGGCCCGTCCGACAGCTGTGCGGTCCGTGAGCCGGACGTGAGGGAGTCGACGGCTGTCCGCACCCACGGCGCGAAGCGCGGCACGAAGTACTCCTCGTAGCCGTCCGCCGCCTCGTCCCAGCCTTGGGCCACCCGCGCCAGGCGCTCGTCGGTCATCAGGGCGTCTCCTCGGCGAGGGCCGCCAGCCGGCGGCGCAGGTGGTCTCGTTCGGGTTCACTGCCGGCCAGCGCGAGCGCCTGCCGGTACGCCGCCGTTGCCTCGGGCAACCGCCCTAGCCGGTGCAGCAGGTCGGCCCGGGCCAGCACGTACGGGTGGTACTCGCGCAGCCGCGGCTCGGCGGCCAGGCCGTCGAGCAGCGCCAGTCCGGCCTCGGCCCCGTCCCGCATCGCGATCGCGGCCGCCCGGTTGAGCTCCACCACCGGCGACGGGTCCATCGCGATCAGGACGTCGTACAGCGCGACGATCTGCGGCCAGTCGGTGCCAGAAACGTCCGGGGCCTCGTCGTGCAACGCGGCGATCGCGGCCTGGACGCCGTACGGGCCGGCCGGGCCGCCGGTCAGCGACGCCACCACCAGCTCGCTTCCCTCGTTGATCAGGTCGCGGTCCCAGAGCGTGCGGTCCTGGTCGTCGAGCAGAACCAGCGAGCCGTCCGCCCCCGTGCGGGCGTCCCGGCGGGCGTGGATCAGCAGCATCAGCGCGAGCAGACCGGCGACCTCGCGCTCGTCCGGGAGCAGCCGCCGCAGGATCCGGGCCAGCCGGATCGCCTCCTCGGCGAGGTCGAGTCGCTGCAGGAACGGCCCCGAGCTCGCGGCGTACCCCTCGGTGAAGACGGAGTAGATCACCTGCAGCACGCCCGGCAGCCGCTCGGGCAGCTCGTCCGGGCCGGGGACGCGGAACGGGATCCGCGCCTCCTTGATCTTCTTCTTCGCGCGGACGATCCGCTTGCCCACCGTCGCGGTCGGCACCAGGAACGCCCGGGCCACTTCCGGCGTGGTCAGCCCGGCCAGGCACCGGAGCGTGAGCGCGCCGCGATCCTCGGCCGCGAGCGCCGGATGCGAGCAGGTGAAGAACAGTTGCAACCGCTCGTCCGGAAGTTCGTCGCCCACGGCCGGCGGCCCGGCCCGGTCGGCCTCGACCTGCAGTACGGCGAGCTTGGCGGCGTACACCTGGTCGCGGCGCAGCCGGTCGACCGCCTTCCGCCGGGCCGTGGTCATCAGCCAGGCACCCGGGTTCGGCGGTACGCCGTCGGCCGGCCACTTCACCAGCGCCGCCTCGATCGCCTCCGACGCCACCTCCTCGGCGAGGTCGAGGTCACCGAACCGCCGGGCGAGCGCGGCCAGCAACCGCCCGCGCTCCTCCCGGAACACCGCCTCGACCTCCGCGTGCATGGCGGCTCAGGCCCCCGGGAACTCGGCGACCGGCCGGACGTCGATCGACCCGCCGCCGCGGGAGCCCGGGCACTTGGCCGCCCACTCGAGCGCGACGTCGAGGTCGGGTACGTCGATCACGTAGTACCCGCCGAGCACCTCGCGGGTCTCCGCGAACGGCCCGTCGGTCACGGTGCGCTTGCCGTCGTTGGCGACCTGGACCCGGGTCGAGGTGACCAGGTCGGCCAGCGACTCGGACGAGACCACGACCCCGGCGTCCTGGATCTCCTTGTCGAACCGCATCCAGTCCTCCGGCTCACACCCGACCGCGCCGCCGCTCTGGTCGAGCTCACCGGCGTTGATCAGCAGCATGTACTTCATCTCGGTACCTCCCGTTGGCGTGTGTACAGCATCTCTACGAACGGGTCAGTCCCCGATGGACACCACGGTCGCAGAAAGTTTGTGAGGATGGAGGGCATGAGCACACAGGTTCTGCCGTCCGGGGAACAGTGGGAACTCAGTGCGGGCGAGTGGTCCGCGACCGTGGTGAGCGTCGGCGGCGGTCTGCGCGGCGTCTCGCACGGCGGGCGCCAGGTCGTGCTCGGGTACGCCGAGGACCAGGCGGCGTACGCCGGGATCGGGCAGCACCTGATCCCGTGGCCGAACCGGATCACCGACGGGAAGTACACGTTCGAGGGTGTCGACGAGCAACTCGACCTGAGCGAGCCGGACCGGCAGAACGCGATCCACGGCCTCACCCGCTGGGCGAACTGGGAGCGCGTCGACGACGGCACCGACCCGGCCGTGGTCGAGGCCGGCCACCGGCTGCACGGCGCGCCCGGGTACCCGCACCAGCTCGATCTGCGCCTGCGATACCATCTCGCCGACGGCCTCACCGTGACCGCCACCGCGACCAACGTCGGCACGAGCGATGCGCCGTACGGGTACGGGATGCATCCGTACCTGAGCGTCGGCCGGGTGATCGACGACTGCGTGCTCGAGTTCCGTGCGGCCGAGTGGCTGGAGGTGTCGCCGGAGCGGATGACGCCGATCGGGCTGTCGCCGATCCACGACTCGCCGTACGACTTCAGCTCCGCGCGGACGATCGGAGAGGTGGAGATCGACAACGCCTTCACCGGACTCGGCGGGGCCTCCTGGTCGGTGACGCTGACCGACCCGGACACCGGCCATCGCGCGATGCTGACCAGCGACACGCCGTGGATGCAGCTCTACACCGGCGGCGCGGTCGACCGTACGGCGCTCGCCGTCGAGCCGATGACGTGCCCGCCGAACGCGTTCATCACCGGGCAGAACCTGGTGGTCCTGAAGCCCGGGGAATCGCACCGCACTACGTTCCGGGTGTCGGTCTAGGTCCGGCGCCCTGGGAGCGGGCGACCGCGGCCAGCTGCCTGGCCGCCTTGCTGGCCCGGGCACCCTCGGCGGCCTGGACCGCGAGGATCCCGAGACGGTTGCCGTCCGCATCGAACAGCTGCAGCCAGGCGTCCCCCGGCCGGAATCGCAGCGCGGTCACCTCGGACCACGACAGCGTGTACGACTTGAAGACGTTGCGCACGTACAGCCGGTCCGGGTACGCCGACACCCGCAGCGTCGTCATCCGGTAGAGGATCCACAGGATCACGCCGAAGAACGCCAGCAACGTCAGCCGCTGGAACCAGCTGAACGTGTCCCGGGCGTCCTCCGACAGCCGGAACCAGATCACCCCGAACACCACGATCAGCGACAGCCCCATCCCGCCGGACATCACCGCGACGATCCGCGGGTGGAAGGTGTACAGGCGGTCGCCCCTCATGTCAGATCCGGCAGGCGTGGATGTCGGTGGTGAGGATGGCACGCGCGCCCACCTCCCACAGCTGGTCCATGATCCGCTGGGCGTCGGCCCGCTGCACCATCACCCGGACGGCGACCCAGCCCTGGCGGTGCAGCGGCGACACCGTCGGCGACTCGAGCCCCGGCGCGACCGCGGTGGCGGCGTCGACCTGCTCGGCGCGGATGTCGTAGTCCATCATCACGTAGTTCCGGGCGATCAGGACGCCTTCCAGCCGGCGGACCAGCTGCTGCAGGCCGTTCGGCGGGGTCTCGACGCCGTGCCGCTTGATCAGCACCGCCTCGGACTTCAGGATCGGGTCGCCGAACACTTCGAGCCCGGCCTGGCGCAGCGTCGTACCGGTCTCGACGACGTCGGCGATCACGTCCGCGACGCCGAGCTGGACGGCCGTCTCGACCGCGCCGTCGAGCCGGACCACCGCGGCGTCGATCCCGTGCTCGGCCAGGTGGTCCTGCAGCACCCCGGCGTACGAGGTGGCGATCCGCTTGCCGGCCAGGTCCTTGATCGAGGCCGCGGCCCCGGGCCGGCCGGCGAACCGGAAGGTGGACCCGCCGAAGCCGAGCTCCATGATCACCTCGGCGTCGGCGTGCGAGTCGAGCACCAGGTCACGGCCGGAGATGCCGACGTCCAGGGTGCCCTCGCCGACGTACACGGCGATGTCGCGGGGGCGCAGGTAGTAGAACTCGACCTCGTTCGCGGCGTCGGTGAGCGCGAGGTCCTTGGCGGTCCGGCGCTGCTTGTAGCCGGCCTCGGTGAGGATTTCGATGGCGGCCTCGCTCAGCGAGCCCTTGTTCGGTACTGCGACGCGCAGCATGACGACTGCCCTTTCTCGGGGGGTGAACCGGTGTCTGCGGAGGCGTGCCTACAGATGTCGGTACACGTCGTCGAGATCCAGGCCGAGCGCGTGCATCATCACCTGCGCGTGGTAGAGCAGCTGGGACAGCTCCTCGGCGGCCCGCTCCTTGCTCTCGTGCTCGGCGGCCATCCAGGACTCGGCGGCCTCCTCGACCAGCTTCTTGCCGATCGCGTGCACGCCGGCGTCCAGCGCCGCCACGGTCCCGGATCCCTCCGGCCGCGTCAGCGCCTTCTCTCCCAGCTCGGCAAACAGTTCCTCGAAGGTCTTCATCGCGCGCCCAGCCTAGATGCCCGGCGAAGGCGGCCGCCGCTCAGGTCCGCCTACCGGGACCTCGTGGCGGTGAGTGAGCGTCGACGTACCAGGTGTGGTTCTCGGCGAGCAGGCGTTTGACCATCGCGTGGTCGATCGTGTCGGTGTCGGCCCGCAGGTGGAACGGCGGCGGGTAGAACGCGTCGCCCAGGAGGATCACCCCGGAGTCGGTCGCGACCAGCGAGTCGGACGCGTGCTTCCCGCCGACATGACGCAGTACGACGCCCGTCGGCAGCGTCAGCGTGTCGTCGAAGGTCAGGTCCGGCAGGACGATCCGGAAGTCGGTCCAGTCGCAGACGGCGAGGGCACGGGCCCGGAAGGACGGGCCGAGCCGCGGGTTCGCCTCGACCTGGTCGCGAAGGTAGCGGTGGCTCCACGGGCGCTCGGCCTCGGCGGTGAGAAGCTCGACCGCGGACGAGTGCGCGACCACGGTCACGTCGGGCCAGGCGGACGCTCCCCAGACGTGGTCCCAGTGGTGGTGTGTGTAGACCAGCCAGCGAGGCGTGGGCAGTCCGGCTTCGGCGATCGCCGCCTGGACGGTGCGGGCGTGCTCCGGACTGTTGCCGGCGTCGATAAGGACACTCCCCCGGTCGTCGGCGATCACCGCGACCGACGGCCTGACCGCGTCGGCGTCGGGATCGTGCGGGTAGAGCCACACCCGGACGTTCAGCTGTTCCAGCACGTGGCCGACGATAGCTGTCATGCAGACACCCCGGAGAGTCCGCGACCTCGGCGTGGTCGTCGGCGCGCTGTCGACCGGCCCGCTCAACGCGATCACCGACGTACCCGGGGTCCGGGTCGGTCAGACCACGATCTCCGCGGGCGAACTGCAGACCGGCGTGACCGCGATCGTGCCGGACTGGTACGCCGAGGGCCTGCCGGCCGCGGTTGCGGTCGGCAACGGGTACGGAAAGCTCGTCGGCTCCACGCAGGTGGACGAGCTCGGGGTGATCGAGACGCCCGTTCTGCTGACCGGCACGCTGAGCGTCTTCCGGGTCGCCGACGCACTCCTCACCTGGCTGCTGGACCGAGACCCGCGCGCGACCAGCCTCAATCCGGTCGTCGGCGAGACCAACGACGGCCACCTGTCCGACATCCGCCGCCGTCCGATCACCCCCGACCACGTCCACGCGGCGCTCGACTCCGCGTCTGCGGACCGTCCGGCCGAGGGCTGCGTCGGTGCGGGCACCGGCACCACCGCCCTCGGCTTCAAAGCAGGCATCGGTACGTCGTCCCGCGTGGTCGGGTCGGGGACGGTCGGGGCGTTGGTGCAGGCGAACTTCTCGGGGACGTTGACCGTCCTCGGCCGACCGGTCCCGGCGACGCCGATCGATGCCGACGGCAACTCCTGCATGATCGTCGTCGCGACCGACCTCCCGCTGGACGCGCGCCAACTCGGCCGGGTCGCGCGGCGGGCGGTGTTCGGGATGGGCAGGGTCGGCTCCGATTTCTCCCCTGGCAGTGGCGACTACGCCATCGCCTTCACCACGAACCGCTCCCCCGGCTCCGCCTTCGCCGACCGGGAGCTCAAGCCTGTCTTCCAAGCCACCATGGACTCCGTCGAGGAGGCCCTACTCAACTCCCTGACCATGGCAACAACCACCACCGGACACCGCGGCCGGACCGCCCGAGCCGTCCCCCACGACCTCATCCGCCTGGCATAGTCACCCGAGGCTCATGTACGACACTCCGGCGGACCTCCGCCACCTGCTGACTCGCGGCTTCCGGCGGGGTCACCTGGCTCGGGATCTCAGGACCCGGTGATCCTGAGTCCGGTCAGTAAGCGATGCCGACGGGCCGGTCCACGAGGGCCGGATCGTCGAGCGCCGCGAGCATCAGGTGGGCGACGTCGGCACGGGAGATGACGTAGCCGCGGGCCACCGTGCCGCCCACGACCG
Organism: Kribbella sp. CA-247076; assembly: GCF_050942445.1. Taxonomy (NCBI): domain Bacteria; kingdom Bacillati; phylum Actinomycetota; class Actinomycetes; order Propionibacteriales; family Kribbellaceae; genus Kribbella; species Kribbella sp. CA-247076. The sequence continues at coordinate 5,573,362 of NZ_CP192051.1, forward strand.
TGCGGTACTTCCCGGTCAGCGACCCGTTGGTGAGCTTGGGCGGCCGCACGATCGTCCAGTCGGCCGAACTCTTCGCGATGTCCGCTTCCATCGCGCCCAGATCGGCGTACGTGTCGGCGAGCACGGCGTTGATGAACGGCAGCAGCACCCGGCGGTTGAGGAAACCCTCGTCCGGCGCCTCCGGCCCGACCGGCGCCGCGCTGACGGCGACGAAACGTCGTACGCCGGTCTCCGACAGCGCCACCAGGATCGAACGAGTGCTGCCGGACGCGACCGGACCGTCCTTGCGGCGCCGCGGTCCGACACCGGAGATGACCGCGTCGCTCCCGTCCACCGCCTCGAGCAACGGCCCGGCCTCGGTCAGTCCGGGCACCCGGTACACCTCGAGCGACGGATCCTCGACCGGGTACGACGACGCCGCGCGAACCACCGCGGTCACCTTGTGCCCCGCTGCCAGCGCCTGCTGGACGACGTGTCCGCCGATCCCGCCGGTCGCCCCGAACACCGTGATCTTCATGCCGGCTCCTCCGTCGTGCGCTACCGTGAAGTCTCTTCTGTAACTCATATAGTACGGAAATCATAATATATGAAACAGACACAAAAGGGTGACCCGCGTCACCGCCGACGGACCGGCAACGAGATCAAGGCCGCGCTCCGCGACCTGCGGATCCAGCTCGCCCTGCTGAACCACCAGGTCGGCGGCAAGCTGGCACTCAAGGACGTCGACCTCGACTGCCTCGACGTCCTGGCCCGGAGCGGACCACTGACCCCGAGCGCGCTGGCGCGGCAGGCCGGGCTGCACCCGGCCACGCTGACCGGCATCCTGGATCGACTGGAGAAGGCGGGCTGGATCGCCCGGGACCGGGCGCCCGGCGACCGGCGCAGCGTGACGATCCGGGTGCTGCCCGACCGGGGCATGGAGGTGTTCCGGCTCTACCAGCCGATGATCGGCGCGGTGGACGAGGTCCTTGACGGCTACACCCAGGACGAGCTCGACCTGATCGCCGACTTCCTCCGGCGCAGCACCGAAGCCGGCCGGACCGCGAACGACAAGCTGGGTCAGGACTCGTAGAGGTCGAGCACTGTCCGGGCGAGGTTCGCGAGCTCGGCGCGGAGCTCTGGCGGTTCAAGGACCTCGAGGGCGTTGCCGAAGCGGCAGAGGGACGCGGCCGCGTTGCCGACCGACTCGATCGGGATCGTGACCACGACCGACCCGTCCTCCGCGGGCTCGGCCGCGGCGACCGCCTTCACCAGGGTCGGGAACGACACGTCGTGCATCCGCGCCGCCATCCGGGCAGACACGCGGACGACGGCCTCGGCGGTGAAGCGGGTGTGGTCGAAGTCGGCCAGGCGCTCCTGCCAGAACCCGGCGAGGTCGAAGTCCGGCGACCGGTCGAACACCTCGTCGGTCGGAGTCAGTTCCAGGATGCTCGCGACCCGGTACGTCCGCATCCCGCCGGCGGTGGCGGCGACGACGTACCAGGCACCGTTCTTGAGGACGAGGCCGTGCGGCTCGAGCACCCGCTCGACCTCGCGCGGTGCCTCCCAGCGCCGGTAGAGCACTCTGATCCGGCGGTCGTGCAGGACCGCATCGGCGACCGCGGAGAGGTGTGGCGAGTTCTCGGCGTCCTGGTACCAGGCGGGCAGGTCGAGGTGGAAGCGGTTCTTCAGCCGCCCGGCCCGGTCGCGCTGGTCCGGGGCGAGTGCCGCGAGCAACTTCAGCTCGGCCGCGCTCGTCTCCGCGGTCATCCCGAGCGCCGCGGCCGGTCCCGGCATGCCGACCAGGAACAACGCGGCCGCCTCCTGCTCGGTCAGTCCGGTCAGGCGGGTGCGGTAGCCCTCGACCAGCCGATAACCGCCGGCGCGCCCCTGATCGGCGTACACCGGTACGCCGGCCGCGGCCAGCGCCTCCACGTCCCGGTAGATCGTCCGCAGCGACACCTCCAACTCGTCGGCGAGCTCGCGCGCGGTCAGCTGCCTGCGGGTCTGCAGCAACAGCAGGATCGACAGCAGCCGGCTCGAACGCATGTCCCGAGGTTAGCCCGGAACACTGCCACTCGCTGTCAGGTATCGATCGGATGCTGGCTGGATGACGACATGGACCAAGGTGACCGGCGACTTCGACTTCCTCAACGGGTACTTCGATGTCCGGCACCGAACCCTGAAGCAGGTCTTCGCCGGGTGCGACGAGTGGAACGAGTTCGAGGGGACGACGACCGCGCGGACGCACTTCGACGGTGCGATCAGCATCGACGAGATGCGGTTCCCGACCCAGCAGCGGTACGGGATGTCGGTGCGGCTGTTCGACCCGGTCGAGCGGGAGTGGCGCATCTGGTGGATCGACGGCCGGACGATGAAGCTCTACCCGCCGGTGCGCGGCCGCTGGTCGGAGGACGGTACATCCTGCTGGCTGGTCGGCGACGAGGAGGAAGTCGACGGCGAGAAGGTCATGGTCAGCTACCAGTGGTCCGGCATCACCGAGCGGACCGCGCACTGGGAGCAGTGCTACTCCAACGACGGCGGCCAGACCTGGGAGCTCAACTGGGTGATGGACTTCACCCGCCGGGACACTCCTCCGCCGCCGCTCGACGTACCGAAGCTCACCGGCGATTTCGACTTTTTGGTCGGTCGCTGGGACATGCAGAACAGCCGACGCCGGCCGGCGCTGGGTGAGGACGCGGAGTGGTACGAGATGCGGTCCGAGATGGCAGTCACGACGTACTTCGACGGCGCGGTCAGCTTCGACGAGGGCTGGTTCCCGACCGAGGGCTTCCGCGGCGCGACCCTGCGGATCTACGACCCCTCGTCCGAGACGTGGGCGATCCACTGGATCAACAGCCTCCGCGGGCAGTTGGAGACCCCGGTCATCGGCTCGTTCGGCGACGACGGCATCGGCATCTTCGAAGGCCCGGACGAGTGGGAGGGTACGCCGATCGACGTCCGCTTCACCTGGACACCTGGCACCGACAAGGCCGCCTGGGAACAGTCCTTCTCCACCGACGGCGGCCGCACCTGGACCCCCAACTGGAAGATGCAACACACGAGAATCGGCTAGTCCGCCGCCCTCTCCTGGCCTGCGTTTTGGGGAGGATCTTGCCCCCAGGACGGGCGACGATTCTCCCCGAACCTGCTCGAGAGCGCGGAGACGAGCGGGGGGACGTCAGTGGATCGGCTCGGCGACCTCGTCGTACTTGCGGGATCGCGCCACCAGGAGGTGGAGCGTCAGGGTGAGGCCGAGTACGGCGGCGGCCACCACCAGCAGGCCGGACGGGGGTGCGCCGGCTGCGAGGGTGATGCCGCCGAGGCCGCCGCCCAGGGCGACGCCGAGTGAGATGGCGCTGCCGTTGAGCGCCATCACGATCGCCGCCGAGTCCGGCGCGAAGGACGCGAGCCGCGCTTGCTGCGGTACGGCGGCGCCGCCGTTGCCGATGCCCGCGGTAAAGAACCAGATCAGGCCCGCCACGCCCAGCACCGCACCGACCGGGACGAACCGGAACACGAACGCCCCGAGGACCGCGTCCACCAACAGGCCGGCCAGGACGATCGTCAGCACCCGCAGCGGGGTGAACCGGTCCGCCAGCCGCCCGGTGACCGCGTTGCCCAGCATGCTGGCCAAGCCGTAGCCGAACATGATCAGGATCATCATCCACTCGGCCGGGAACGCCGGCCGCAGGATCAGCGTGGCGTAGGTGAAGCAGGTGTAGCTGCTGCAGAGGATGCCGGTCGTGACCAGCAGCCCGGCGATCAGCCGAGGCTGCCCGAGCGGGCGGAGGCGCTCGGCGAGGGTCGCGGACGGCAGATGCAACCGCGGCAACTTCAGCAAGATGCCGGCCAGCGCGATCGTGCCCACCACCGCGACCAGGAGCATCGGGAATCGCCAACTCGACTGCCCGAGCAACAGGCCGACCGGCACACCGAGCGCCGTCGCCGCCATCCACCCGCCGAGCACGAACGACAACGCCTTGCCGTGATCCTTCACCGGCGTCAGCGCGATCACGTAGCCGGTGACAGCGGCGTTCAACAGGCACGCGCCGAGCGCCGCGACGATCCGCCCGCCGAGCGCGATCGCGTAGTTGGTCGCGAGTCCGACGATCAGGTTGCCCAGCACGAACACGCCGAGCGACCAGGCGATCGTACGACGCCGTTCCCAGCGGCTCGTCGCCGTACTGAGCAGCGGTGCCGCGACCGCGGACGTCAGCGCGAACGCCGACACCAGCTGCCCCGCCGCGGCTTCGACAACTCGCAGGTCACCGGCGATCGCGGGCAGCAGGCCGGCCAGCACGTACCCGTCGATCCCGGTGGAGAACGTCGCCACCGCAAGCCAGATCAGCGGTCGGTAGTTCATCGCACCTCGCCAGCCTTAACGTTTAACCCCTCCGGCAATCAGCCGATCTTAGGTGCCCGGCCCGGCACGGCGCGACGCTCTGTCCAGATGACGGCCGCGAATCTCAATCGCTGAAGCTAGAGACCACGGACGGCCACCAGGGTCGCCAGTGCGGCCTGGGTCGCCTCGTAGCCCTTGTCCTCCCGGCTGTCCGGAAGACCGGCCCGGTCCAGCGCCTGGGGGTCGTTGTCGCAGGTCAGGACGCCGAAGCCGATCGGTACGCCGGTGGTCACGCCGACCTGCATGAGGCCGTCGGTCGTGGCCTGGCAGACGTACTCGAAGTGCGGGGTGTCCCCGCGGATCACCACGCCGAGCGCGATCACCGCGTCGTACCCGCTCTTTGCCGCGTGCAACGATGCGACCGGAAGCTCGAACGATCCCGGCACCCGGATCACCGTGTAGTCGGTGACCCCGGCCTCGTCCAGGGCCCGGATCGCGCCGGCCACCAGCGCGTCGGTCACCTTCGGGTGCCACTGCGCGCCGACGACCGCGACCCGGGCGCCCTCGGCCCGCGGGGTTTCGATGGTGGGTGCTCCACTGCCCGACATCAGCCGGCTCCGTTCTCTTCGGCAAGTACGCCGCCCAGTGCACCGGCGGGCAGGTGGTGGCCCATCCGGTCGCGTTTGGTCCGCAGGTACCGCAGGTTGTGCTCGGTCGGGTCGATCGAGATGCCGCGCCGCTCGACCACGTCGATGCCGTGGCCCTGGACGCCGGCCAGCTTGTCCGGGTTGTTCGTCAGCAGCCGCGCCTCCTTGACACCCAGGTCGGCCAGGATCTGGGCGCCGGTGCCGTAGTCGCGGGCGTCGGCGGGCAGCCCGAGGTCCAGGTTGGCGTCGATCGTGTCGCGGCCCGCGTCCTGCAACTCGTACGCCTGCAGCTTGTGCAGCAGGCCGATCCCCCGGCCCTCGTGGCCGCGCAGATACACGACCACTCCGCCCTCCGCGGCGACCTGACGCAACGCCTCGTCCAACTGCGGTCCACAGTCGCACCGCAGCGAGCCGAACACGTCGCCGGTCAGGCACTCCGAGTGCAGCCGGACGAGCGTCGGCCCGTCCCCGATCTCACCGCGGACCAGCGCCAGCTGCTCCGACCCGTCGACGACGTTCCGGTAGCCGTGGGCAACGAAATCGCCGTACCGGGTGGGCAGCGTGGTGGTCGCGACCCGCTGGATCTGGCTCTCGGTACGCCGCCGGTAGCGGATCAGGTCGTCGATCGACACCAGCACCAGACCGTGCTCGTCGGCGAACTCGCGCAGCTCGGGCCCGCGCTTCATCGTGCCGTCGTCGTTCACCAGCTCGGAGATCACCGCAGCCGGCGTCAGCCCGGCCATCCGGGCCAGGTCGATCGACGCCTCGGTGTGCCCCGGCCGGACCAGGACGCCGCCGCCGCGGCCGCGCAGCGGGAACACGTGCCCCGGCTGCACCAGGTTGTACGCCTCCGACGCCGAGTCGGTCAGCACCCGGATCGTCCGGGCCCGGTCCGCGGCGGAGATCCCGGTGCTGATGCCGTCCCGCGCGTCGACCGAGATCGTGTACGCCGTCCGCATCCGCTCCCGGTTGTGCGGGGTCATCAACGGGATGCCGAGCCGGTCGAGCTCGGAGCCCTCCATCGGGACGCAGACCACGCCCGAGCTGTACCGGATCAGGAACGCCAGCAGCTCCGGGGTCGCCTTGGACGCGGCGAAGATCAGGTCGCCCTCGTTCTCGCGGTCCTCGTCGTCGACCACGATCACCGGCCGGCCGGCCCGGATCTCCTCGATCGCGTGCTCGATCGTGTCGAGTTTCAGCACGTTGCCCATCGTCATCCCACCACCACCGGCTCGGGGGGCGCGACGCGCTCCCGGTTCTGGATCCGCCACCAGGAGACGAAACCGACCACGCAGAACAGCCCGTAGACGATGTACATCGCCGCCGACGGGTAGAACTTCGCCTGCAGCAGCAGCGGTACGCCGACCACGTCGACCGCGATCCAGATCAGCCAGAACTCGACGAACCCACGGGCCATCCCGTACGTCGCCAGGATCGAGCCGGTCAGGATCCACGCGTCCCACTGCGGTCCCCACGAGCCGAGCTCGCGCAGGACGACGTACGAGATCCCGTACAGGACGACCGCGAGACCGAGCAGCTCGAGCCGCTCCCGGGCCGTCGCCCAGCGCGGCTGCACTCCGGTCGCGGCGCCGCCGTGGCGGGTCTGGTACCAGCGGTACCAGCCGTAGAGGCTGACCAGGGCGAAGAACACCTGGCGCCCGGCCTGACCCCACAGGTCCTTGTCCTGCGGGGTGTCGAAGATCCCGCCGATGAAGACGGTGAACAGCAGGATGTTGCCGACGATGCCGACCGGCCAGGCGGCGACCAGCCGGCGCATGCCGAACAGCGCGCTGCCCAGGCCGAAGACGTTGCCGACGATCTCGCGAACCAGCACCGGCGAGCCGGCGATGGTGACCTCGGAGTGCAGCAACCAGTCGATCACTTGGTGCCTCCCTTGATGAGTCGCTCGACGTACTTGGCGATCACGTCGACCTCGAGGTTGACGGTGTCGCCGACCTGGTTGCGGCCGAGCACGGTGAGTTCGAGAGTGGTGGGGATCAGGCTGACCCCGAAGGTGCCGGTCGCGTCGTCCACGTCCGTGACCGTCAGCGAGACGCCGTCGACGGCGATCGAGCCCTTCTCGGCGACGTACCGGAGGATCTCGGGGGTGGTCGCGACCCGGACGTCCTCCCAGTGCTCGGACGGGGTCCGGCTCGCGATCGTGCCGGTGCCGTCGACGTGGCCCTGGACGATGTGCCCGCCGAGCCGGGCGTGGGCGGCGACCGCGCGCTCGAGGTTGACGTGCGAGCCCTTCTCCAGGCTGCCGAGGCCGGTCCGCCGCAGGGTCTCCTGCATCACGTCGGCGGTGAAGGTGTCCTCGCCGTGCTCGACCACCGTCAGGCAACAGCCGTTCACGGCGATCGAGTCGCCGTGACCGGCGTCCTCGGTCACCTTCGGACCGCGGATGGTGAGCCGGGCCGCGTCCCCGTCGAGCAGGTCCAGGGACTCGACCGTGCCGAGTTCCTCGATGATGCCGGTGAACATCTACTTCCCTCCAAGAGGAGTCAGGATCAGCCGGACGTCGTCGCCGAGGCGGGTGACGTCCGCTAGCTTGAACCGCCGCAGGTGGTCGATCGATTCCGCGCCCAGGTCGCCCACCGCCGCGAACCCCGAGCCGAGCACGGCCGGGGCGACGTACGCGACGATCTGGTCGACCAGCCGGGCGCGGAGGAAGGCGGCGGCCAGCGTCGGGCCGCCTTCGAGCCAGAGGTGCCGGATGTGCTGGTCGTCCAGTTGCCGGAGCACCTCGGCGGGGTCGTGGGTCGGCAGCAGCAGGGTCTTGGCGCGGTCGTTGCGGACCCGCGCGGTCGGCGGGATCTCGCGGTCGCCGACGACCACTCGCAGCGGTTGCCTGGCGGCGGGTACGTCGTTCTCGTCGCGGACCGTCAACTCCGGGTCGTCGTCGAGCACGGTCTGGGTGCCGACCGCGATCGCGTCGCACTCGGCCCGCTTCCGGTGGACGTCCGCCCGCGCGATCGGGCCGGTGATCCACTTGCTGGTCCGATCCGGCGCCGCCGACCGGCCGTCGAGCGTGGTCGCGAACTTCCAGGTGACGAACGGCCGGCCCATCCGGACGCTGTGCAGCCAGACGTGGTTGACCGCCTCGGCGTCGCTCTGCAGGACCCCCTGCTCGACCTTGACGTTCTTGCTGGCCAGCTTCTCCGCGCCGCCGGCGGCCTGCTTGTTCGGGTCCGGTACGGCGTACACCACGCGGGCGATCCCCGCCTCGATCAGCGCGTCCGCACACGGCCCGGTCCGGCCGGTGTGGTTGCAGGGCTCGAGCGTCACGTACGCAGTACCGCCGCGGGCCCGGTCGCCGGCCATCGTCAGCGCCTCGACCTCGGCATGGGGGCCACCGGCAACGGCGTGGAAACCCTCACCGACCGGATGGCCGTCGCGAGCGGTGATCACACAGCCGACCACCGGGTTGGGGTGCGTGCTGCCGATGCCCTTCGCGGCCAGCTCGACCGCACGCCGCATCCAGGCGACGTCGATCGGCGAAGCGTTCTTCACTGACGGTCCCTCGTTGTCACGGACGCACTCCGGGGTTCGTGACAACCGGCTGGTGCACGCACTGCCGTCCGGGTGCTGCCGTCGAGCCCGACCACTGCTCGTCGTACTCCGCTCGCCTCGCAGGGCTCACGACCGGACGCCAGAGCACACCCGCCGATCGCGTGCGCCTCCCATCCGGACTTTCACCGTCGGTCCTGGAATTCCACCAGGTCAACCGACCGCTCAACCGCAGCGGCCGGGTCGCGGACTGTCACCGCCGGCTCGGAATTACACCGACCCCGGAGCACGCGAGTGGGTTCACTCGTGCTTCCAGTGTGCCACTGCTGTCCCAGCCCGCCACGACCCAGGTCACATCCTGAGCGTGACCGGCGTCTTTCAGCGTCGCCGGACGAGGTCGTGGATGCGGTCTGGTGGGGCGGTAGGTTCTTGCCGGTGGAGGCGTTTGCTGGGCGGTATCGGCTGATCGACCTGATCGGGACCGGTGGCATGGGCTCGGTCTGGCGGGCGTGGGACCTGCGGCGGTCGGCGTACGTGGCGGCGAAGGTCCTCGGCCAGCACGACGCGGCGACGCTGCTGCGGTTCGTCCGCGAGCAGTCGCTGCGGATCGAGCACCCGCACGTGGTCGCGCCCCACGGGTGGGCGGCCGACGACGACAAGGTCGTGTTCGCCATGGACCTGGTGCGCGGCGGCTCCGTCGCGACCCTGCTCGGCGACCACGGCCCGCTCCCCACGTCGTACGTCGCCGTGCTGCTCGATCAACTGCTGCACGGGCTGTCCGCGGTCCACGCGGCCGGCGTCGTACACCGCGACCTGAAGCCAGCCAACCTCCTGCTCGACGTCACCGGGAAAGGCCGCCCGCACCTGCGTCTGTCCGACTTCGGCGTCGCCGGGCTCCTCGACGAACCCCGGATGACGCGCCACAGCACCGTCCTCGGCACGCCCGGCTACATCGGCCCCGAGCAGCTGGCCGGCGCCGACCCCGATCCGCGCCAGGACCTCTACACAGTCGGCGCGGTGGCCGCCGAACTCCTCACCGGCGAACGACCCGGCGCTGACGGCAAGCTCCCACCCGTCGATGGGCCCTTCGCCGAGTTCATCCACCGCAGTACGGCGACCGACCCCACCCAACGCCCTGCCTCCGCCCACGCCGCGGGCCGCCTCCTGGCCGAGTCCGGGGCGCTCCCTCCCGCGTCGGCCACCCCATGGGCCACGCAACCCGACTCCCCCGAAGTCTTCGACCAACTGCCGCCCCTCCCACCCACCTGGACCCCCACCGACCCTGCCCCTCACCCCCAACGGCCCGCCACCCCGCCACGACCCACACCATCCGACCAGCGGCCCGCCACCCCGCCACGACCCGCACCATCCGACCAGCAACCCGCCACCCCGACACGACCCGCACCATCCGATCAGCGGCCCGCCACCCCCCACGCCGCCACCAACCAGGCCGCCGACCAGCCGAGCTCCGTGTCACAGCACCCCGGCCCGATCGGCCCGTCTGCACCCACGCGCACCGCATCTACCCGCATCCAGACGCGCACCCGAGCGTGGCTCGCCCTCGCGGTCCTCTCCTTCACCGGTGCATTGGCCCTCCTCACCACCGCCGCCTGGCTCCTCCTCACCTGACCCACCCGCAGCAGACTCGTCATGAAGGCAGGGCCCGGGCCATCGGCCCGGGCTCTGGGTGAGTCAGCGGTTCGGGGGCTGCTGGCCGCCGTGGTTCGGGTAATGCTGGGGCGGCTGGTTGTGGTGCGGCGGTACGTTCCCCGGATGCTGTGGAGCAGCTGACCAACCGCCAGGCTGGACGGCGGGCTTCCTGCGGAGACGGAGGACTGCGAAGACGCCCAGCAACAGAAGAGCCACGCCGCCCCCGGAGAGGCCCGCGACGAGCGCGAGCGGGGTGCTGTCGCCGGAGTCGGTGTCGTTGCTGTTGCCCTGAACAGGCCCACCGGCCTGGTTGCCGTTCTCGTCACCGGAGTCGGCCGGCTCCGACGGGTCGGCGGTAGGCGTGGGAGTGACCGAGGTGCCCGCGACGGGAGTGGCGCCATCGACGTACTCGGGCTTGCCGGTGCCGGCCGTTCCTTCCAGACCGACCGTGAGGGTCACCGGGATGGTGAACGCCCGGTCGTCGTCCTTGCGGGTCAGCGTGACCGCGAGGTAGTACTCACCCGGCATCGACGTCCCGGTGTCCTGGTTGTTGGCACCGTTGCGGTTCAGGTACCGGATCTCCTTGGTGGTGAGCGCCTGGATCGTGCCGTCCTTGGTCAGTACGCCGCGCTTGCCCGACCCACCGGGGACCTTCTTCGCGAACACGGAGTACACGTCCTCGCCGATCGGCGAGATGACGGCGGTGTCGAGATACCGGATTCCGCCCAGTGCCTTGCTCGTCGCCGCGCCGAGCTTCGGCACCGTGAACTGCGCCTGGATCCGCTGACCCCAGTCGGCCTTCACCCGGTACAACTGGAGCTCACCCGGCATCAGCGTGGTCTTGTAGCTGCCGGGCTCGAGCAGCGGCGCGTCCGGGAAGCTCGAGCCGGGAACGATCTCGCGCGGGGTCGTGCCGGGCATCGAGGTCCACGTCGGGTCGCCGGCCTCCTCGGGCAGGTTCGCCGTGGACGACACCGGCGGCTCCTCGTCGATCCGCAGCTCGAACGGCACACCCTTGAGCTCGCGGTAGTCCTTGCCCGGTGAGACGGTCAGCACCATCTGATCGGAGTCCGCGCACTCCTCCTGCCAGTCGGACCAGCTCGAAGCGGTGCCGGTGGCCAGCCCTTGGTCGCTGCCGAACACGCGCGGGTAGCTCCAGCCGCAGCTGTCACCGGCCAGCGTCTTGAGCTTCACCTCCGCCTGGATCACCAGCTCCTTGCCCGGCACCCGCCGGAAGCTGACGCCGGCCCGCAGGGTCGAGCCCTTGATGCTGCGCTTGATCAGGTAGTACTTCGCGGTCTCGTCGCCGCCAAAGGTGTCCGAGTAGTGGCCAGGGGCAACCACCGGGGCGCCTTCCTGCTGCGGGCCGCCCTCGATCGGCGTGCCGGAGATGCGGAACGGCCGGAACGCCCGGGTGGACAGGCGGTCGAGCCCGGCTTCGAGGTCGATGGTCGAGTCGGCGTCGTAGTAGTCGCCGCGACCCTCGCGGGCCACGCACTGCAGCTGGCTACGCGCCGTCCCGCCGACCCGGAAGCCGACGACGTCGATCTTCAGGTCGATGCCCTGCTTGGCGATCGACTGCGCCACCACGCACGGGTCGGGTGCGCAGGTGGCCTCACCGTCGGAGACCAGCACGATCGTGCGCTGACCGGTCGGGCCGAGATCCTTGGCAGCCTGCTGCAGCGCGTATCCGATCGGCGTCTCGCCGTACGGCTTGTACTTCGCGATGGCTGCCTGCAACTGCGGCCGGTTGTCCCTGCCGATCGGCACGGACAGCTGGGTGTCCGTGCACGCACCGGCCTGGGTGCGCTTGAACACGGTCGCGCCGTAGACGCGCAGGCCGACCTCCGCGTCCGTCGGCAGCTTGGTCACCACCTTGGTGAGCGCGGTGCGCGCGGCGGCGATCTTGGTCTGCCCGTCGCCGGCCGGCTCCTTCATCGAGCCGGACGAGTCGAGCACCAGGACCAGCTTGCCGCCCGGCTCCGGGTCGGCCTGGGCGGTGGGGGCCGTCAGACCGGCGAGCAGTGCGGTCAGCGTGATGGCGAGGATCGCCCCCACCCCGGGGCGGCGGTGTCCCTGCATCGTCATCGTTTCCTCCAGTGAGATTCGCTGCCGCAAACACTCGCAGTTTGCGATTGCAAATGTCAAGTCGCTGCCTCCAAGTCGGGGCACCCAGAGCCGAAGTGGAAATTTGCGTTCGCGACTGCGAAGATGTTTGCAGTCGCTACCGACAAGGCGGCGTCACGAGGGGATCACGCGGATGGACCAGACGGCACTCAACCTGCAGCAGCAGACCGAACTGTACGGCGAACCGCTCGGCGAGCTCGTCCGCCGGGTGATCGGGCCGCTGCAGCTGACGCAGGGTGCGCTGGCGCAGGTGATCGGGCTGTCCGCGCCGATGCTGTCGCAGCTGATGAGCGCCCAACGGGTGAAGATCGGCAACCCGGCGGTGGTCTCCCGGCTGCAGGCGCTCGACCAGCTCGCCCACCTGGCGTACATCGGGGAGATCGATCCGGACGACATCCCCGCCGAGCTCGACCGGATCCGCGGCGCGACCGGCGCCTTCACCCGTTCGGACCCCACCGCCCAGCTCCCTCGCCCGGCCCAGATCGCCCACGATCAGGCCACAACTCCGGGCCAGACCCCGGCGCCCGGCCAAACCCCCGCGTCCGGCCAGACCCTCGCATCCGGCCAGACCCCCGCGTCCGGCCAGACCCTCGCATCCGGCCAGACCCCCGCGTCCGGCCGGACGCCGGCTCCCGGGCAGGGCACACCGTTCGCCACTCCGCCGGCCATGCAGGCTCCGGCAGCGGCGCCCCAGCCCACGGTGAATACGCCGCCGTCCGCGCGCGCCGTCGTCCGCGAGATCCAGGACCTCTTCCGCGCGGTCGCGTCGGCCGACGAGATCCAGAACGCGGCCAACGCCATCGCCGCTGACTCCCCTGCCCTCGCCGACCTCCTGCTGACCTACGGCACCGGCCGGACCGCTGATGCCCTCGCGCACTACGAGCGCCACCAGGGCGGATAGATCGCGGTTGACCCCTACCCGTCCGTGTGCCAGCCTCACCGAGTGCGGGAAGGGTAGGACTTCAGATCAGGTGGGGCCGGCCGAGCGGTTGTTACGCTGGGCGGTCGGAGAGTTGGGCGGCGCTGTGGTCCGGTCCGTGCACGCGCTGCACGGCGATCAGGGTCCGTGGCGGCTGACCGTCGACGTACAGGGGCGGCGGTTGGATGTCGTGTTGCGGTCTGTTACGCCTCGGGTTGATGCGGCGATGGTGGCCACGGGGGCTGCTGCGCTGGAGGTGGCCGAGCGGCACGGGCTCGCGGCGCCGCGATTGATTGCCAAGGATCTCGATGGGCGCGTGGCCGGCGTAGCGGCGAGCCTGGAGACGTTCGTCGACGGGAGCACAGCGTGGCCAGGTGCTTCGTCGAGCGAACCGCCGGCCGGCCCTCGGTCTGGGCGAGCGGCCCGGCCGGAGGCGGTGTCTGACCGGCGCGATTGGGGTCGGGTGGCGGGTGCGGCGCTGGCGCAGATCCACGCGGTCGCGCTCGCGCCGCAGCCGCACCTGCCGTTCAGGCCGAGGCCGATCGCGGTGGACGACTTCGCGGCTGATCGGCGGGAAGGCAGGATGCCGACCACGCCTCTGCTGCAGAGAGCGGACGAGTTGATTCGGAGCATGCCCGAGCCGCGAGACGCGACGGTGTTCGTTCACGGTGACGTGTGGTTCGGCAACCTGTTGTGGGCAGGCGACCCACGCTGCGTGTTCATCGACTGGAAGACGGCCGGAGTCGGCGACCCAGGAGTCGACCTCGGGGAGCTCCGGAAGCAGTTGGCGATCACCTATGGGCCCGAGGCAACCGCCGGGATAGTGACCGGTTGGGAGCAGGCCACCGGACGACCCGCGACCGACGTCGCCTACTGGGACGCGGTCGCGGCCCTCAACACCCCGACCGATCTCGGACCGATGACCGCACGACGTGATGCGTTCCTCAGGTCGGCCCTCGCCCAACTGAGCTGACCTCGAAACGTCGGCCGTGATCCTCACCACGACGAGAGGTCCGAAAGATGTGCGCGCGGTCACTCCGGAGCACGTCGGTTAACACAAGCCCGACGAGGATTTCCGCCTGTCTCACAGGATGTCAGGCCGGAATGGCGTTCTCGGAGCCGGTGTTGGGATCGGACGGCGGAGCGGTCGCTCCGTGCTGAACCAACGGTTGTGAGGAGAGAGCTGTGCGCGCCTTCAGCGCCTTTCGACGGGTCGTCGCGGTGGGAGCCGCTGTCACGCTGGCCGTTTCGATGGTCGCCTGCGGCAGCGAGGACGACGCGGCGTCGAACGGTCCGGACCTCGGGCTGATCAAGTCCGGGACGTTGCGGATCGGGACGCTGACGGATGCGCCGCCGAACGTGTACGTGCAGGACGGCAGGTTCACCGGGTTCGACAACGACCTGATCACCGCGGTCGCGGCGAAGCTGAACCTGAAGCCGGAGTTCGTCGGCACCGACTTCTCCGCGCTGCTGTCGCAGGTGAACGGCGGTCAGTACGACCTCGGCAGCTCGTCGATCACGGTCACCGAGGCCCGCAAAAAGACGGTTGCCTTCAGCAATGGGTATGACTTCGGGTACCTCGGGCTGAACACCACGAAGGACTCCGGCATCACGACGTTCGACCAGCTTCAGGGCAAGCGCGTGGTCGTCGTCCAGGGCACCGTCCAGGACGACTACGCCACCCAGAAGGATCTCGACCCGGTCCGGGTGCCGAACTACAACGCCGCGCTCGGCCAGCTCAAGGCGGGTACAGCGGACGCGTGGGTCTCCCCTGCCGAGATCGGCGAGAAGATGGCCAAGGAGCAGGGCGGCGGCACGGTGATCCTGGCCGCGAAGGAGCTCAGCGATGCCCCGATGGCGTTCGCGGTGGCCAAGAGCAACGACGAACTGCGCGAGGCGGTCAACAAGGCGCTCGACGAGGTGATCGCCGACGGCACGTGGACCAAGCTGGTCGAGCAGTACTACCCGGGCCGCGCCGTACCGCCGAACTTCAAGCCGGGCAGCGGCACCGTCAAGTTCACGACGCCCGCAGCCGGCTGATGGACATCTGGTCCACGCTGAACGACACCTTCCTCGACTGGGGGTCGATGAAGGAAGTCCTGCCCGAGATGCTCACGGTAGGACTGGTCAACACTCTCGTGCTGGCGGCCGCCTCGGTCGTGCTGGGCACCCTGCTCGGCATGGTCGTGGCGGTCATGGCCCTGTCGCGGAAGCGCTGGCTGCGCTGGCCGGCGAAGATCTACACCGACATCTTCCGCGGACTGCCGGCCATCCTGACCATCCTGCTGATCGGCCAGGGCCTCTCGCCGATCACCCGGCACTGGTGGGGCCCGAACCCGTATCCCCTCGGCATCCTGGCCCTCTCGCTGATCGCCGCGGCGTACATCGGTGAGATCTTCCGCTCCGGCATCCAGAGCGTGGAGAAGGGCCAACTCGAGGCGGCCCGGGCGCTCGGGTTCAGCTACCCGGCCGGGATGCGGCTGGTCGTCATCCCGCAAGGAGTACGGCGGGTGCTGCCGGCGCTCGTGAACCAGTTCATCGCCCTGGTGAAGGAGTCCAGCCTGGTCTACTTCCTCGGGCTGCTGGCCAGCCAGCGGGAGCTGTTCCGGATCGGCCAGGACGCGGCCGCGACGAACGGCAACCTGTCGCCGTTGCTGCTGGCCGGCATCTTCTACTTGGTGATCACCGTGCCGCTGACCCACCTGGTGAACTACTTCGACAAGCGCCTGCGCGAGGGCCGGCCGGCCGACGAGAACCAACCAGACGTCGTACGGGAGGAGTTGGCGCATGCAGACCACCGTTGAGGCGGCGGCCAGCCTGGACGTCGAAGGGGTCGAGCTGGCGTTCGGCAGCAACAAGGTGCTGCGCGGCGTGGATCTGTCCGTGCCGGCCGGGCGTACGGCGTGCGTCATCGGGCCGTCCGGATCCGGGAAGTCGACGTTGCTGCGCGCGATCAACCGGTTGCTCGAACCGGACGCCGGGGACGTCCGGCTGGCCGGCGAATCGGTGCTGAGGACCAACCCGGACGTGCTGCGGCGGCGGATCGGGATGGTGTTCCAGCACTTCAACCTGTTCCCGCACAAGACCGTGCTGGACAACATCACGCTGCCGTTGCGGAAGATCGACAAGCTCGGCCCGGACGAGGCGCGGGCCGCGGCGCTGGCGCAGCTCGAGCTGGTCGGCCTGAGCAGCAAGGCGGCCGCCCGCCCGGGCAACCTGTCCGGAGGTCAGCAGCAACGCGTCGCGATCGCGCGGGCACTGGCGATGAAGCCCGAGGTCATGCTGTTCGACGAGGCCACCTCCGCGCTCGACCCGGAGCTGGTGAAGGGGGTCCTGGGTCTGATGGCCGAGCTCGCCCAGGCCGGGATGACGATGGTCGTGGTCACCCACGAGATGGGCTTCGCCCGCGAGGTGGCCGACCAGGTCGCGTTCATGGACCACGGGGTCGTGGTCGAGGCCGGCGTACCGGACCAGATCTTCACCGCCGCGGAGTCGCCCCGCCTCCGGCAGTTCCTCTCCCAGGTGCTCTGAACGTCCGGTATTCGTAGTTCGTTGACGCGGCAGCGGCGTGGGTGCTCGCTTTCCGGCGGATCGTGCCGATGGTGGACGGGTGAGGAAGTGAGCCCACCACCGCCCTGGGGGACACATGGCATTGACGCGCGCCGGGAACCGCTTGGTCGGACTGGCGATGATGGCGGCTGTCAGCACGGTGATCGGCTCGGTGGTGGTCGCCGCCGCCCGTACGCCGGCTCCGCCACCGCCCAACCCGGCCCCACCGGCGGCAGCGGCGGCTCCGGCCCAGGTCGCGCTGCCGGCCAAGTACGTCGTGCTCACGTTCGACGACGGCCCGGACCCGGTCTACACCCCACAGGTCCTCGACATCCTGGCGAAGTACGACGCCAAGGCGACGTTCTTCGAGGTCGGCCAGAAGGTGACGCAGCACCCGGCGCTGACCAAGCGGATCCACGACGCCGGGCACAGCGTGCAGAACCACACCTGGACGCACGCCGACCTGCGGAAGCTCTCCGCCGCCGCGCTCATCCGGCAACTCCAGTCCACGGATCGCTCGATCAGCGCGCAGACCGGGGTGGTCCCGCGGTGCGTCCGGCCGCCGTACGGCGCGATGAACAGCGCGGTCGCCCGGCACGCCAAGGCCCTGCGGAAGAAGCTGGTCATCTGGGACGTCGACTCGCGTGACTGGACCAAGCCCGGTACGGCGGCGATCGTGAAGCGGGTGCTGGCCGGCGTACGCAACGGCTCGGTGATCCTCATGCACGACGGCGGCGGGAACCGCAGTCAAACGGTGGCAGCGCTGCCGGCGATCCTGAAGGCGCTCAAGGCCAACGGGTACGGCTTCCGCACGCTGACCTGCTAGGCGAACGCCTCGACCAGCGGGACGACGTCCGCGATCGACTCGACGATCCGGGTCGGGCGGTACGGGAAGCGATCGACCTCGTGCTCGCCGGTCGAGCCGGACAGCACGAGCACGCTGCGCAGGCCGGCCTCGAGCCCGCTGATGATGTCGGTGTCCATCCGGTCGCCGATCATCACCGTGGTCTCGGAGTGCGCCTCGATCCGGTTGAGCGCGCTGCGCATCATCAGCGGGTTCGGCTTGCCGACGAAGTACGGCGCGACGCCGGTGGCGCGGGTGATCAGCGCGGCCACCGACCCGGTCGCGGGCAGCGGGCCCTCGGTCGACGGGCCGGTCGGGTCCGGGTTCGTGGCCAGGAACCGGGCGCCGGCGGAGATCAGCCGGATCGCCTTGGTGATCGCCTCGAACGAGTACGTCCGGGTCTCCCCGAGGACGACGTAGTCCGGCGCCCGCTCGGTCAGCACGTAGCCGATCTCGTGCAGGGCCGTGGTCAGGCCGGCCTCACCGATCACGTACGCCGTACCGCCCGGACGCTGGTCGTCGAGGAACTGGGCGGTGGCCAGCGCACTGGTCCAGATTGCGGCCTCGGGTACGTCGATGCCACCGGCAAGCAACCGGGCGCGGAGGTCGCGCGGGGTGAAGATCGAGTTGTTGGTCAGCACCAGGAACTTCTTCCCGGACTTCTGCAGCGAGCCGATGAACTCACTCGCCCCGGGGATGGCGCGCTCCTCGTGCACGAGGACGCCGTCCATGTCCGTCAGCCAGCTCTCCACCGGCTTGTGCTCCGACATGGGCTCATCGTAGAGGAGCGGCCGGATTCAGCCGGCGGCCTGCTGCGCGAGGGTGCGGAGCTCGTCGACCATCGCGTTCGGGTCGTCGGCGGCGTACACGGCCGAGCCGGCGACGAAGACGTCCGCGCCGGCGTCGGCGCAGCGCTCGATCGTGTCCACCGAGACCCCGCCGTCGATCTGCACCCACAGGTCGAGACCGTGCTTGTCGAGGAGCTGCCGGGTCCGGCGGATCTTCGGCACGACCACGTCCAGGAACTTCTGGCCGCCGAACCCGGGCTCGACGGTCATGATCAGGATCATGTCGAGCTCGGGCAGCAGGTCCTCGTACGGCTCGATCGGGGTGGCGGGCTTCAGCGCCATCGCCGCGCGGGCACCTTTCGCGCGGATCTCCCGCGCGGTCCGGATCGGGGCGCGGCACGCCTCGACGTGGAAGGTGACGCTCGAGGCGCCGGCCTCGACGTACCCGGGGGCCCACCGGTCGGGGTCCTCGATCATCAGGTGGCAGTCGAGCGGCGTGTCGGTCGCCTTCGCAAGCGACTCGACCACCGGCATCCCGAGGGTGAGGTTCGGGACGAAGTGATTGTCCATCACGTCGACGTGCAGCCAGTCGGCGTTCGACACGGCCGCGGCCTCGTCGGCGAGCCGGGCGAAGTCGGCGGACAGGATGCTCGGCGCGATCTGAATCCCCATGGGCGTCAATCTACCGACGGGCCCTGACCCACTCGACGACCCGGTCCACCGAGTCCACCACGTCGACGCCCGCGGGCAGCGGCGGACGGCGGATCACCACCACGGGTACGCCGAGCTCGCGAGCCGCCACCAGCTTCGCCGACGTCCGCGGACCACCGCTGTCCTTCGTCACCAGTACGTCGATCCGGTGCCGCCGCAGCACCCCGACTTCGCCGGCGACGTCGTACGGGCCGCGGTCGAGGATCAGCTCGCACCACGTCGGGACCAGCTCCGGCGGATCCACACAGCGCGCGATCGTCCACAGACCGGTCGTGCTGAAAGCGTCCAGACCTTGGCGCCCGATGGTGAGGAACACCCGGCTGCCGATCGTCGGCAGCATGCCGGCAGCTGCCGCAGCGGTGTCTGCCCAGTGCCACACGTCGCCAGGCTGCTCGGTCCAGCCCGGTCGGCGGAGCACCAGCAGTGGCAGGCCCAACCGGCCGGTCGCTGTCAACGCGTGCTCGGTCATCGTCGCGGCGAACGGATGGGTGGCGTCGACCACCGCGTCGACATCGTTGGTCCGCAGCCAGTCGATCAGACCTTCGACGCCGCCGAAGCCGCCCTGCCGGACCTGACCTGCAGGCAGTCGCGCGTCACTGATCCGCCCGGCCAGCGACGACACCACCTCAGCGTCGGTGAGCACGTCCGCCAGCTCGCGCGCCTCGCCGGTGCCGCCCAGCAGGAGCAGCTTCATCGAGATCGCGTCGTCGAGTACAGGTGGCTGTCCCGGAACGCCGTCGCCGACAGCACCTGGCCGACGATGATGACCGCGGTACGACGGATGTCCGCGGCCCGCACCTGGTCGGCGATGTCGGCGAGCGTGCCCCGCAGGACCACCTCGTCCTCGCGGGACGCCCGGGCGACCACGGCGACCGGACAGTCGGCGCCGTACGTCGGGGTGAGCCCGGCGACCACGCGGTCGATCGCCTGGACCGCGAGGTGCAGCACCATCGTCGACCGGCTGGCGCCGAGGGTCGAGAGGTCCTCGCCGGGCGGCATCGCGGACGCGCGGCCGGCGATCCGCGTGAGGATCACGGTCTGGCCGACCTCGGGGACGGTCAGCTCACGTCCGAGGGTGGCCGCGGCGGCGGCGTACGCCGGGACGCCCGGGGTCACGTCGTACGGGATGCCGAGGTCGTCGAGTCGGCGCATCTGCTCGGCCATCGCGCTGAACACCGACGGGTCGCCGGAGTGCAGCCGGGCGACGTCGAGTCCGTCGGCGTGCGCGGTCGCCAGCTCGTCGATGATCTGGTCGAGGTCCAGGTTCGCCGTGTCCACCGTGCGGGCGCCGGGCGGGCAGTGGTCGAGGAGCTCGATCGGGACGAGCGCGCCGGCGTACAGGCAGACGGGTGCGGACGCGATCAGGTCACGGCCGCGGACGGTGATCAGGTCGGCGGCCCCGGGCCCGGCACCGATGAAGTGCACGGTCACGGAGCCCCCCGATGCGCGTCGTTCGCTGCCCTCACTTGGTCACGCTCCAGATCGTCACGAGCATGGCGGGTCGCCAGCCGGTCATGGTTCCGACCGGCGCGGCCCGTTGGACGTCGAGGCGGACGAGGTCACCGCCGAGTTCGCCGTACCAGTGCGCGATCAACGCTTCGGTCTCGAGCGTCACGCCGTTCACGACCAGGCGACCGCCGGGAGCGAGGGCGTGCCAGCACGCCTCGATCAGACCCGGTGCCGTCGCTCCCCCGCCGACGAAGACCGCGTCGGGAGTCTCCAGGCCATCCAATGCGGCAGGTGCTTCGCCGAGCACGGTCCTGACGGTGACGCCGAGAGCGGCCGCGTTGCGGTCGAGGCGCTTGGCCCGGTCCGGATCGCGTTCGATCGCGATCGCCCGGCAGGTGGGGTGATGCCGCGACCACTCGATCGCGATGCTGCCGGCGCCGCCGCCGACGTCCCACAGGAGGTGTCCGGGCACCGGTGCGAGCCGTGACAGCGTGACCGCGCGTACTTCGCGTTTGGTGAGCTGCCCGTCGTTCTCGTACGCGTCGTCCGGCAGCCCGGGCACAGTCGGCAGCAGCGCAGCACCCGCGTCCGCCGCGCACAGTACGCCGATCACGTTGAGCGCATCGACGTCACCCGACCAGTCCGCAGCCGTAGTCGTCCGCACGCGCTCGGACGGCCCGCCGAGCTGTTCGAGCACAGTCATCGAGCTAGTGCCGTAACCACGCGCTTGGAGCAGTGCAGCGACCTGTGCCGGGGTGTGCGCACCCCAACTCAGCACCAGCAGCCGACGGCCCGGCTGGACATGCGGATGCACCAGCTCCACCGGGTGCCCGACCAGACTGACCACTTGCACCTGGTCCTGCGGCCAGCCGAGTCGCGCACACGCCAGCGACACACTTGACGGGTGTGGGATCACCCGTACGCCGTCCGCGCCGAGCAACCGGGTCAGCGTCGTACCGATGCCGTGGAACGTCGGGTCTCCGCTGGCCAGCACGCATACTCGCCGACTGCGGTGCTCGTCCAACAGGCCCGGCAAGGACTCCGACAACGGCGACGGCCAGGGCACACGCTTCGCATTCGAGCCCGGCACCAACTCCAACTGCCTCGTGCTACCCATCAGCACTTCAGCTGCGGACACGGCATTCCGGGCAGCCGGTGACAGCCCGTCCCACCCGTCTGCACCGATCCCTACGACGGTGACCGGCTCACGCATTGCCCAGCACCTTGGTCACGGTGATCTCGATGACCACCCGCTTCGGGTTGACCCGCGGCTCTCGGTAGCGCTTGGCGTACCGCCGTACCGCGTCCTCCACCCGCGCGGGGTCGTCGCTGACCACCGCACGTCCCTCCAGCGACGACCACCGCCGTCCGTCCACCTGCGTCACCGAAACCGCGGCAACCCCGGCCTTGCGGATCGTCCGCGCCTTGTACGACGTCCCCGAGCAGATCACCCGCACGAGCCCCGCCTCGACATCCAGCGTCGCCCCGACCGGCGTCGAGTGCACCGTCCCGTCCGCGCGGACCGTGCTCAGCACACACAGATGCCGCTCGGTCCAGAACTCCACCAACCCGCCACTCCACCGCACCCCGCGATCGTAGGCCAGCCACCACCCAGCCGGCGGAACCCACCCACGTGCAGCCGTGAAGGGCCCGGCGCGGGGGCCGGGCCCTTCTGGGCGGCTAGCGGAGGGTGCCGGCGGCCACTGTGTCCAGGGCCTGGCGGAGGAGGGGGTTCACCTTGTGGTCGGTCTTGGACTTGGGGAGGCGTACGGCGTTGCCGTCCACCGGGCCGTTGACCGCGTAGACGGACAGCTCGGCGGGCAGGGGGGACGTGCCGCAGACCTGGTTCTTGCCGGGGAGCTCGCCGGTGAACACGAAGGTGTCACCGATCTCCTCGGCGCAGGACGAGGCCGAGCCGACGTACTGCCCGTGCTGGCCCTCGTCGTCGATGGCGACGAACCGGGTGGCGCGGGCGGTGTCCTTGTGGGTCCGCAGCGCACCCTCGTACGCCGTCGCCGGGTCGAGCTCGCCCTGGATCATCAGCATCCGCGGCGAGCCCTTGAGGTCCAGCTTGCGGTCCTGCGGCTCGTACGGCCAGAAGGCGCAGAACGGTACGCCGTTCATGTAGCCGAAGAAGTCGTACTTGGCGGCCATCCGGTCCGCCTCGCGCAGGTAGAACCGCGGGTCGCTGTTCCACTTGGTGTCGTTGCAGCGGACCGTCGTACCGATCGCGCCGAGGTTGACCACGGCGTCGCCCTTCGACTTGGCCGCGGCCGCGCGGGCGTCGGCCAGGATCGACCGGGTCGAGTCGACCCGCAAGGCCGCCGCGGTGGTGGAGGCGGCCGGCGTCACACCGTACCGGGCCCGCATCGCCGCGAGTGTGTCGAAGGCCTGCAGTTCCGGCGAGATCCGGGCCCAGGCACGGTCGACGTGCCGCAACTCGATCTGCCCCGACGCCGACGGGTCCTTCAGGTACTCGTCGTGGATCAGGATGTCGAGCGTCCCCCGGATGAAGCGGACGTTGCCGTACTGGACGCTGTAGATGATGCCGTCCAGGTCGTCACCGCGGACCGACGACGTACCGGCCTTGACCCGCGCGACCAGGCCGGCGCGGATCCCGTTGTACGTCGCCCGCACCTGGCGGAACGTGCTGCCGAGGCCGGAGATCTGGTCGGCGTGCCGGGCGATCCACGGGAACAGCTGGGTGTCGCGCCGGCGCTGGCCGGAGAACGGGTCGAAGTTCACGTTCTCCCACTGGGTGTGGGTCCAGTCCATGTTCGAGTCGATCACGAACCGGCCGACCTTCGACGGGTAGGTGTCGGCGTACCAGCCGCCGAGCCAGGTGCCGTAGCTGTAGCCGATCAGGTTCAGCTGGCGCGCCTCGAACAGCGCCCGCAGGAACTCCATGTCGTACACGGTCTGCTGGCTGCTGACGAACTGGCCGAACTCGGTCGCTGAGCAGGCGTCGGCGTACAGCTTGGCCTCGGCCACCTCGACGCGATGCGTCTGCCGGGTGCGCTCCTTGTAGTCCGGCGTGGTCGGCAGCGCGTTCAGCGCCTCGGTCGTGGTCAGGCACTGCAGCGGCGTGCTCTGGCCGAACCCGCGCGGGTCGAAGCCGAGCAGGTCGAAGTCACTGAACAGCTGGGGCTTGTCGATCGCCAGCGAGGCCGACAGCGTCAGGCCGGCGCCACCCGGGCCGCCCGGGTTGGTCGTCATCAGGCCCTTCGACGTACCGGTGGCCTTGCTGTAGGCGATGGCGACCTCGACGTCGGGGTGCGCGTCCGGGTCGGCCCAGTCCATCGGGACCTTCACCTTCGCGCAGTTCGTGGTCGGCGCCTGCGGATAGAGACTCTTGACCGTGGCGTCGAACGAGCAGACCGACCAGTTGATCGGCTGGTCGAGGTACTTCTGAGGGATGGACGGGACCGGCGGGTCCACCGGTCCTTTGGCAGGGGGCGCTGCCGAGGCCGAACTGATGGCCACCTGGGGCACGACGAGTGCCGCAGCCAGGGCCAGGGCGATCTTCGGAAATCTGATCACGCTGCCTACTCCTGTTGTCCGGGCGGGTTACAGGGCAGCAACGTATTCCGGAACGGGGCGTCCGCAACACCCGTCGAACGAAGGTCAAGGGCAATCCCTAAAGTTCGTAGACGGTGAAGATCGTGCAGTACACCGGCGGCGACTCCAGTCCGGGGTAGTACAACCGCCCGGCGTCGTCGGTGATCTTGAAGTACGCCGTCGACGCGCCGACCTGCGACGGCGCCTGCAACCGCATCGCCACGGTGACGATCTCCCCCGGTACGGCGTCCGGCAGCCGGGCGCGATGCGGTGACCGCAACCATCCCGGCGTACCGGCGGCGCCCTGCCGGGTCAGCCAGCGGTCGCGCCACGGACGTTCACCGCTGTTGCGGAGCTCCCAGGTCTTGTCGAACTCCTGGTCCCGGCACACCCGGGTCCCGTCCGGCACGGTCTCCCCGACCAGCTCGGCGCGGTCCTCCGGGTGGTGGTCGACCGGCACCGATCCGCCGAGCATCACCGGCTGGACGTGCCGGCGCAGGTCCCGCTGGGACACGTCCCGGCCGGCCCGGACCGCCGCGTCCAGCTCCACCAGCTGGTTGACCAGCGCCTGGCCGGCCCCGAACGAGGCGTCGTACCACTCGATCAGCTCGCGGCTCGGCTTGGTGTGGCCGCGCTCGACCCGGGACAGGTGGCCCTTGTCCCAGCCGGACAGGGCGGCCGCGCGCGACAGCGGTACGCCGGCCGCCTCCCGGAGCTCACGCATCCGGCAGCCGATCAGGAAACGCGCCTGCGCTGGTCTCACGGCGGACTCCCGGGTCGATCGTTGCCCACTGCGACAACACCGTAACCCTCTGATTCTCTGTAAGTCAGTGCCAGTTCGCCACTGACTCAGCGAAAAGGACAAACACCATGCGTACCGCCCTCCTGCGCATCACCGCCCGCCTCACCGCCGTCACCCTGCTCGCCGCCGGCGCCCTGGTCGGCGCGGGCACCCTGCCTGCCAGCGCCGCAACCGGCACGGTCGTCACCGACAGCGGGCTCGGCGTGACCATCCGCTCCGGCAACGCGACCACCTTCAGTGCGGTCGGGACCCAGCCGAACGGCCCGGTCGAGATCGACTGCCAGATCTACGGCGAGCCCGTGACCGGCAAGTTCGGCCGCAGCCTGATCTGGGACCACATCCCGGGCAAAGGCTTCATCTCGGACGCCTACGTGAACACCGGCAGCTCCGGCCTGGTCGCGCCGCTGTGCACCAGCAACCCGCGGGCCGACAAGGCCATCGCCTGGTTCGCCGCCCGCAACGGCTCGACCGCCTACCAGGGGTACTGCGAGATGGCGGCCGAGAACTCGTACGGCAAGACCGGGATCTACGCCTCGGCCAAGGCGAACTGGAACGACGCCGTCGCCCGCGGCGCCGCCCACCGCGGCGACCTGAACCCGCCGAAGGGCGCCCTGGTGTTCTGGGACCTCGCCGCCCCCTACGGCCACGTCGGGGTGGCCCGCGGTGACGGCTACTTCTGGGCCACCAGCGTCAACGGCAAGATCGGCCTGGCCAAGCTCCCGTACTTCTCCAGGTACCTCGGCTGGGCCTGGCCGAACTTCTGAGCCGACTGATCGCGAGCACCCGGACGCGCGTTCCGCCCCTCACGCGTCCGGGTGCTCGAGCCGGTCCAGCCAGTCCGCGACCAGCGCCCGATAAAGAGCCGTGCTCCGGACCGGCAGTTCATGTCCTTCCTGGTCGAGTACGACGTACGTCGCGTGCGGGTAGTCGTCGAGGATCGACCAGGCGTCGGCGTACCCGGTGATGGTGTCCCGGCGACCGGTGACGATCAGGGCCGGGCCGTCGAAGCGGGTCGCCGGGTCCTCGCTGAGCGCATACGCGCGCACGTCGGCCTGGATCCGGCCGAGGAACTCGAGATCCGCCTGTGCCTCGGCGACGTCGTAGTACCTGCGCTGCTTCTCGTGCCAGGCAGGCGTCCTGGTGACCTCGTCGGCCGGCAGCGTCCGTCGGGTGCGGTCGACGACGATGCCGGGGACGCGGAGCAGGAGTCCGAGGACGCGGGCCGGGTTGCGTTTGACGATGCCGCGGGCGTGCAGGCCGCCGGCCGACGTACCGGCGAGGGCGAAGCGTCCGGCGCCGACGACCTCGTCGATCAACTCCAGGATGGCTGCGAGCACCCCGTCCTGGTCGGTGATAGCGGGGTCCGCGGGCGACTTGCCGGTGCCGGGTGGGTCGACGTAGATCCGCCGCCAACCGGCGCGGCCTTCGAACACCGGCTCGTGGACGTCTCTGCCTTCGCCGGCGTCCCCGCCCCAGCCGGGCAGGAAGACGATCGGCGTGCCGTCCCCGAACGATTCGTAGTGCACGGCTCGACCATAGGCCGCGCCGTCAGGGTCAGCGCGGCTTTCTCTTCGGAGCAGAATCCGGTGGCCGCTCACCCGAGCCGCGCTGGATCAGGGCGCAGGGAAGCACGATCCGCTGCGGCGGCCGCGGGTCCGCGCCGGAGGCTCGAGCCAGCAGCAGGCGTGCGGCGGACCGGCCGAGCTCGGCGATGTCGGAGGCAACGACCGTCACCGGGGTCGGCAGCATGTCGGCGAGCCGGAAGTCGTCGAACCCGACCACGGCCGGCTCCCGGCCGATCTCGCGCAACGCCCGCAGGACGCCCTCGGTGAGGAAGTTCGTCGACGCGAACACCGCGGTCGGCGGATCGGGCTGCAGCATCAGCTCCAGCGTCGCCTTCTCCGCGGCCTCGGCGTTGCCCTCGGGCAGCTGCACGACCAGCGACTCGTCGACCGCGATCCCCGCGGACCGATGCGCGCGGCGGTACCCGCGCAACCGCCGCCCGGTCGTGTAGTACGACGGGGCCAGCAGGATCGCGATCCGCTCGTGCCCCTGGTCGAGCAGGTGCTCGGTCGCGAGCCGGCCGCCGCCCTCGTTGTCGACCATCACGATGTCGGCGTCGATCCCGTGCGCCGGCCGGTCGACGAACACCACGGGTACGCCGGCACCGGCCAGGAACGAGTGGTCGCCCTGGTCGGGGACGATCATCAACCCGGCGACCTGCCGGCTGACCAGCTCCTGGATCGCCCGCTTCTCCCCTTCCGGATCCTCGTCGACACTGCCGAGGACGACGGCGAACCCCGACTGCCCGGCGACCTCGAGCGACGACTTCGCGATGGTCGCGTAGAACGGGTTGGTCAGGTCGCCGAGCACGAGCGCGAGACTGGACGACTTCTTGCCCGGCCGCAGCGCCCGGGCGACCTCGTTGCGCTGGAAGCCGAGCTCGGCGATCGCGGCCCGGACCCGCTCGGCGGTCTCGTCCCGGACGCCGTGGCCGCCGTTCACCACCCGCGACACCGTGCCGAGCCCCACCCCGGCGCGGCGGGCCACGTCGATCATCGTCGGGCGGCTCGCCTCGGCCTGCCTTGGAAACGTTTCGGTCACGGGGTTGACTTCCTTTTCACGACACGGCATCGTCCAGCCAACAGTAAATCTTGGAAACGTTACCGTCCAGGAGGCCGGATGAATCCTTCGACGAGGCCGGCATGAGCACGGCCGTCCAGGGCGCGCGCCGGCGCCCGCGGCGCAGCCGGGCCGGGATGAGCCGCAACGCGGGGTCCGACGTCAAGGCGGCGTACCTGTTCATCGCGCCGGCGATCATCGGGTTCACCGTCTTCGTGGTGTATCCGCTGATCCGTTCCTTCTACCTGTCGCTGACCCGCTACAACGGCCTGACCGACCCGGTGTTCGTTGGCCTGGGCAACTTCCGCCGGCTGTTCACGGTCGACCCGGCGTTCTGGCCGTCGCTGCGGGCGACCGGGTACCTCGTCCTGCTCTACGTGCCGTTGTCGCTGATCCTCGGCCTGGCGCTGGCGATGTTCTGCAACCAGCGGTTCGCCGGTGTACGGCTGGTCCGGACGCTGGCCTACCTGCCCGTCGTACTGCCGGCGATCGCCACCATCACGCTCTGGAAGTTCATCATGAACCCCCAGGTCGGGCTGCTGAACACGATCCTGGAACGGCTCGGCCTGCCGACCAGTCTGTGGCTGCAGAGCCCGGCGATGTCGATGCCGTCCGTCGTCATCGTGATGCTGTGGGGCGTCGGCGGCACGATGATCATCTTCCTGGCCGCATTGCAGGCGGTCCCGACCGAGCTGTACGAGGCCGCCCGGGTCGACGGCGCCGGGTCGGCCTCGGTGTTCTTCCGGATCACCCTGCCGATGATCAGCCCGATCATGCTGCTGCAGGTGATCCTGCAGACCACCGCGGCCCTGCAGACGTTCAACCAGCCGAAGATCCTCACCAACGGCGGCCCCGGCTTCAGCACCAACGTGCTGATGCTGTCGATCTACAACAACGGCTTCCCGAACCTCGGCCGGATCCCGCAGCTCGGGTACGCGTCCGCGCAGGTGTGGGTGCTGTTCGTCCTGATCATCGCCGTGATCGCCCTGACCGCGAAGTTCACCTCGCTCTGGACCTACAGTGACAACACTCCCGACTGAAGCCGCCGCCCCGGTCGTCCCGGTCACGGAACCACCGGCGCCGCGTCCCCCGAAGAAGCCCCGCCTGGTCGGTACGACGGCGTGGTACGTGACCGCGTTGTTCATCTGCGCGGTGATGGTCGTCCCGCTGCTGTGGATGATCACCATCGGGCTGAAGAGCCGGACCGCGGTCTTCGACATCCCGCCGAAGCTGCTGCCGACCGAGTGGACCTGGAGCAACTTCGTCAACGGTCCGGAGGCCATCCACTTTCCCCGGCTGTTGCTCAACTCCACCATCATCACCGCGCTCAGCGTGCTCGGCGGTGTGCTGACCGCGATGATGGCTGGGTACGCGCTGGCCCGGTTGCGGTTCCCCGGCCGGAAGCTCTGGTTCTACCTGTTCGTCGGCAGCATGCTGCTGCCCGGCGTGGTCGGCCTGATCCCGTTGTTCCAGCTCTACAAGAGCATCGGCTGGTACGACACCTGGCTGCCGCTGATCGTGCCCGCCTTCCTCGGCGGGAACCCGCTGTTCATCTTCCTCGCCCGGCAGTACTTCCTGGCGATCCCGTACTCCATCGACGAGGCCGCCAAGATCGACGGTGCCGGCCACTTCCGGATCTTCACCCAGGTGATGCTGCCGCTGACCCGGCCGGCCTGGATCACGATGGCGATCCTGGCGTTCCAGGCGTCCTGGAACGACTTCCTCAACCCGCTGGTCTACCTGTACTCGTCCGAGAAGTGGCCGCTCTCGGTCGGGATGGCGTCGTTCATCTCCGCCTTCGCCGGGCAGACGCCGGACTGGAGCTACTACATGGCCACCAACCTGCTCTACATGCTGCCGCCGCTGATCGTCTTCTTCGCCGCGCAGCGCTACTTCATCCAGGGTCTCGGCGCTCTCGGCAGCACGAACCAGAAATAGAGAGGGGATGTTCTCGTGAAACAGCTCGTCATCGGCACCGCGCTGGCGTGTGCCGGGTTGCTGACGGCAACCGCCTGCAGCGGGTCCGACTCCGGCGGCGGGTCGGGCGACGGCCCGGTCACCGTGACCGTGATGACCTGGGAGTCGGCGCAGACCAACGCGGCCATCAAGAAGGCGCTCGCCGACTTCAAGGAAGAAGGCATCACCGTCGAGTTGCTCGACACCCCGAGCGGCAACTTCGGCGACAAGCTCGCGTCGCTGACGCAGGCGAAGAAGCTGCCGGACCTGTTCTGGTGCGGCAACGACACCGAGCAGCAGTACACCACGCAGGGTCTGCTGGTCGACTGGACCGAGAAGATCAACGAGGGCGACGGCGACTTCAAGGCCGACAAGTTCGTCCCGTCCGCGATGGAGAACTGGAAGACCGCCGACGGCCAGATGGGCGGCCTGCCGTCGCTGATGAACGCGTACGGCGTCTGGTACAACGCCGACGCGTTCACGGCGGCCGGCGTACCCGTGCCGAAGGCCGGCTGGACGTGGGACGAGATGTACGCCGCCGCCGCGAAGCTGGCGAACAAGAACGGCGCGAAGTACGGCCTGGTCGCCGATCAGCTCACCGGCCCGGACGGACCGTTCACGATGAGCATGTACTCCGTCTCGGCCGGCGGGGCGCCGTTCACCGACAACGTCAACCACCCGACCAAGGCCGAGGCCGACGGCAAGTACACCGAGGGCGTGCAGAAGCTCGTCGACGCGGTCAAGAACGGGTCGGTCTCGCCGCCCGGGTACGACGCCTCGAACGTGCAGTCGCTCTTCGCGGCCGGCAAGGTGCCGATGATGTTCGGCGGGCAGTGGCTGGCGGCCGGGTTCCAGACGGACAAGCCGAAGGTGAAGTACGGCTTCGCGCCGTTCCCGCAGGTGGACACGCCGGTGACGCTGTACGACTCGGTCGGGATCTGCACGCCGCAGTACACCAAGAACCAGGACGCGACGTTCAAGGTGCTGCAGTACATCAACACCAAGGTGTGGGACGCCGTCCTGCCGGCCTCACCGGTGGCGCCGCCGGCCTACACGCCGGCGCAGGCGAGCTACTTCGACGCGCTCACCAAGGCGCAGCAGACGACCGTCGTCGACACGGTCAAGGCCGACCTGGCCGCGGAGAAGACGGTCGGCGTCCGCTTCACCACCCAGTGGGCGCAACAGGTGGGTGACCTGACGACGGCGACGTACCAGCCGATCCTGAGCGGCAAGAAGCCGATCTCCGAACTGCAGACCTACGTCACCAAGATCAACGACCTGATCAAACAGGGCGGCTGACGAACCGCGCGTCCGGCGAGCAGCGCTCGCCGGACGCGCGGGAGTAGGTCAGCCGCAGGTCTCTCAGATTGCTTGCCAGAGGGAGAGGGCGAAGCGGGCTTGGGGGTCGGTCCACCAGGCGGCGTCGGTGAAGTGGGCTCTGGCGAGCTCGGCCTGGACGGTTTGGTGGTGGAACTTGGCGGAGATCTCGGTGCTGAGCTCCTCGCCTTCGGCGAAGTCGACCTCCAGGTGGATCTCCGGGATCAGCACCCGCATCGCGCGGTCGGCGCGCAGGTGCATCTCGATCCACTCGTTCTCGGCGTCCCAGATCGCCACGTGGCTGAACGCGTCCACGTCGAAGTCCGCGCCCAACTGCCGGTTGATCACCCGGAGCACGTTCCGGTTGAACTCCGCGGTGACGCCCGCGCTGTCGTCGTACGCCGCGACCAGGGTCGCCGGATCCTTCACCAGGTCGGTGCCGAGCAGCAACCACTCCCCCGGCTCGAGGACCTCGCGGACCGATGCGTAGAAGATCTCCCGCTCGGCCGGCAGCAGGTTGCCGATGGTGCCGCCGAGGAACGCGACGATCCGCGGCGGATCGCCCGGGAGCTTGTCGAGATGAGCGGTGAAGTCACCGACCACCCCGTGGACCGCGAGCGCCGGGTAGTCGACGTTGATCGCGTCGGCCGCGTCCCGCAGCGCGGACTCAGAGACGTCGAGCGGCACGAACGTCGTCAGCGTGCCGAAGTCGCGCAGCCCGTCGAGCAGCAGCCGGGTCTTCTCCGACGAGCCGGAGCCGAGCTCGACCAGCGTGTGCGCCTTGGTGATCTTCGCGATCTCGCCCGCGCGCGCCTGCAGGATCTCGCGCTCGGCGCGGGTCGGGTAGTACTCCGGCAGGCGGGTGATCTGCTCGAACAGCTCGCTCCCGCGGGCGTCGTAGAACCACTTCGGCGGCAGCCATTTCGGGTCCCCGGTCAGGCCCGCCCGGACGTCCTCCCGCAGCGATCGCGCGGCGTAGTCCGGGGTGAGGTGTACGTCGATCTGGGTCACTGTGGTCCTTCCATCGGCGTGATCCGCAGCGTCGTCGCGGTAGCCACGAGCAGCGAGTAGTCGGGTACTTCGTCCCAGCCGCCGTCACCGAACGGCTCGGAGCTGACGGTGAGCGAGTCCGCGGTCGAGCGGACCCACAACGAGTGCGTCCAGGTGGTCGCGACCAACTGCTCGCCGTCGGTCAGCAGCACGTTGAGCCGCGAGCCCGGCGCTACCGCCTCCACCTCTCGTACGACGGACGCCACCGCGTCGGCCGGGGTTGTCCCGGCACGCAGACGGTGGGCGATGAGCGCGCTGAGCAGCGCGGAGTCGGTCGGTGCGTCGAGGCGCAGCAGGTCGGCCGCCGGGAGTTGCTCAGCCAGCTTCACCGTGGAGTCCGGATAGCCGGTGATCATCCCGTTGTGACTGAAGAACCAGTCGTCCACCATGAACGGTGCAACCGCGGACTCCCCCAGTTGCATCCCGACCGTCCCGTTCCGCACCGCGGCCACCACCGCCCCGGACCGGATGCTCGCCGCCAGCCCGGGGAGGTTGTCGTCCGCCCAGATCGGCACGTTCCGCCGGTACCGCACTGCGGTGCCCTCGGTGTACCAGGCGAGACCGAAGCCGTCGGCGTTGACGGTGCCACCACCGCGCATGTCGTTCGGCGCCCAGCTCTGTTCGTACAACGCATGCGCCGGGTCGAGGACCAGCGAGGCGAGGGTTACCGGTGGGCCCAGGTAGGCCAAGTGACGGCACACTAGGCGAGCTCCTCGGGCCGAGGATCGCGGGCGCAGCGGAAGCCGGCGAAGATCTGCCGGCGGATCGGGTAGTCCCAGTTGCGGAAGGTGCTGCGCGCCACCACCTCGTCGGCGCCGAAGGACCCACCGCGGAGCACCTTGTAGTCGCTCCCGAAGAAGACCAGCGAGTACTCGTCGTACGGGAACGCCCGGAACCCCGGGTACGGCCGGAAGTCGCTCGACGTCCACTCCCACACGTCGCCGATCAACTGCTCGACGCCCAGCGGCGAGGCGCCCGCCGGATACGCCCCGACCGGCGCCGGACCGAGGTGCCGCTGACCGAGGTTCGCGTGCTGGGGACCCGGGCTCTCGTCGCCCCAGGGGAAGCGCCGCGTCCGCCCGGTCGCCGGGTCGAACCGCGCCGCGAACTCCCACTCCTCCTCGGTCGGCAGCCGCTTCCCGGCCCACTTGGCGTACGCCTCCGCCTCGTAGAAGCAAACGTGCATCACCGGCTCGTCCAGCGGCAACCGCTCGCGGTGCCCGAACCGCAGCCGCCACCACTCGCCGTCCGCGAGCTCCCAGAACCGCGGGCCTACCAGCGACGCCTTCCGGACGTGCGCCCACCCGTCCGCGGACCACCACTGCGGATCGTCGTACCCGCCGCTCAGCACGAAGCGCAGGTAGTCGCCGTTGCTGACCGGCACGGTGTCGATCACGTACGGCGCGACCCGTACGGCGTGCGCCGGCCGCTCGTTGTCCAGGGCCCACGGCTCGACCGACGTCCCCATCTCGAAGACGCCACCCGGGACCAGGACCTCCGGCGCGGCCAGGCGCCGGCCCGGCGGTGGCGGTGGCGCGTCGAGCACCGGGACGCCGGCCCGCAACTGGTGGGTCGCCAGCATGGTCTCGTCGTGCTGCTGCTCGTGCTGGACGATCATCCCGAAGGCGAACGCGTTGTCGACCAGCTCCCGCCCGCCGTCGAACCTGACGTGGTCGAGCACGTCGAGCACCTTGTCGCGGACCTCCACGACGTACCTTCGGGTCTCCGACGGACCGAGCAGCGGCAGGGCCGGCCGATCCGCGCGCGGGTGCATGAACGCGTCGTACAACTCGTCGATGTCCTGCCGTAGCGGCTCACGGCCGCCGACGTCGCGGACCAGCCAGAGCTCCTCCTGGTTGCCGACGTGGGCGTAGTCCCAGATCAGCGGGGACATCAGCCGGGAGTGCTGCTTGACCAGGTCGTCGGTGTCGACCGCGTCGGTCAGCTGGACGGTCCGTGCCCGGGACCGCTCGAGCTGCTCGGCGACGTACGCCCGCAGCCCTTCGGCGGACAGTTCGGACAGCTGGTGGGTCATGAGGCTCGCCTTCCGTGGGTGTCGTCGACGATGCGATGCAGCCGGGTCGCGACGCGATCGCTGAGTTCGGGGTCTACGCCGGTCCGGTCCAGGACGTCGGTGCCGAGCTCCACCACCGCCCGCGCGGCCTCGAGGACGAGCTTGTCCTCGAGCCCTTCACGGGCGGCCGGGAACCAGCGCCCGGCCGCGGGCTCGGCGGCCGCGAGCACCTGGTCGAGCGGGCCGGACATCAGCGCGGTGAGCAGCAGGGTCGGGTCGATCCACCCGTCACCGGTCTGCGCGTCGAGGTACCGCACTTCGAGGTACCCGCGCGGCCGGACCGGCGGGAACAGCGTGGACAGGTGGTAGTCGAGGTCGTCGTACGTCGGTCTGTCGCCGGGCAGCGCGCCGTCCGCCCAGGCGCCGAACGTCAGCCCGGCCGGCGCGTCCCAGGAGTCACCGCGGCGGAAGCACAGCACGGGCGCCTCCATCGCCGTCCGGGCCCAGGCGGCGGCCGGGTCGCCGTCGAGCGGCGGTGGCTCGGTGAACGGGGCGCAGGTGCCGAACGTCGCCTCGGTCCGCGCGGACGCCCAGCCGGTGTCCGCGCCGGCGCGCCGGCGGGAGTTGGCGAACAGGCCGACGAGGGCCGGCCCGAGATCGTGCAGCGCGCGCCAGCGGAGCGCGGTCTGGCCGGCTTCGCCGGCGTCGAGGCAGATCTGCAGGCCCGCGGTGCTGCACATCATCCGTGGACCGTGCGGGCCGAGGCGCCGGAAGGCGGCCTCCATGGCGGCGTAGCGGGGCACGGTCAGGATCCGGCGGGGAGTGCGGAAGGCGTCCAGGCCGTGGTCGCCCGGGACGAGGTCCGCGTCGAGAAGGTGGGCGGTCAGCTCGGCCGCGTCGGCGGCGGTGTCGTCGATCAACCGCGGGATCGACGCCGAGGCGGGGCCGGAGATCTCCACCTGGCCACCCGGCTCCACCGTGACCAGTGCACCCCGTCCGAGCGGCAGTTGCGGGCTGCCGCGGACCAGGGTGGCGGGCGCGTGCGCGCCCAGGGCCTTGCGTAGTCGATCGGCGTCGAGCGGCCGCTGCGGGTCGTCCGCATGATGCACCGTCCACTCGAGCTCGACGCCGTGCAGTTGCGGAGGACCGTGCTTGAAACAGACCATCGCGACGAACCCCTCCGCCTCGGCCCGGGAGCCGATCGGAGTCGTCGCCGGAACATCACCGGACGAGGTCACGACTGCGAACCTAGCCTCGGACCTGCGGCCGGACAACCGACAGCGGGTTACCTGCCGGTGACGCCGTACACCTGGAAGAAGTCATGCCGGCCATCGTGCCCGGGCCCACCGACAGTTTTCGGCGTCAGCGGAAACGGGGGCAGGTGCTGCAGGCTTTGATGTTCGGAAGTGCATAGAAATAGCAGCACGAGATCCGGAACTTCTCATCGAGCGACACGTCGAAGGCGGCCGCGGCCTCGTCCGCGTAGGGCGCCTCCACCGGCATCCGGATCGCCTGCCGGAGCTCGTCCTTGACCACACCGAACCGCTGCAACGACCCCAGCTTCACCTCGGGCCGGTACGTCGTCAGAAACGCCCGAGTGTGCTCGTCGAGCTGCTCGGCCGCCTCACCGACCGTCACGACGCGGTCCGTCAGCAGCGCGACCTCCACCGGGTAGTGCGCGGTCGGATGCAGCCGAAAGGCCAGGGAGGAGGCCGACACATCCGGACACCTTCCGGTCACCGCGCCGGTCACGCCCGCCACGATCGAGGGCACCTGGACGTACCACATCAGCGTGATCATGGCCGCGATCTGCGCCGGCGGCTCGACGCCGTACTCACGCCCGTAGTTCTCCCGCAGCGTCCGCCGCCACTCGTACGTCGGATCACCACCGGCCCGCTGACCCGCGACTACGTCCGCGCACGCCACCCACTCCGGCCCGGGCACTCCATCGGCAACCCGCACGTCGACCCACTCCACCGCGTCCTCCACGATGGCGGCCAGGCGACGGGCGTCGTACTCCACCCGGCAAGCCTACGGTCCGCTGGGTAGGGTCGGCGTGTGACGGCTCTGACGCGGTGGCATGTCGGTCCGTGGACCACGCGAGGTAGTGATCCCGGTGTGCCGGGGCGGACCCGGACGCTGGACGAGCTGCACTTCGACGTTGTCGGGCTGGCGCGGATTCTGGGCCGACGGCTGGACGGTCGCGGTGAGCTGCAGGTGCGGCTGTGGCAGAACGAGCTCAGGCCGACGCACACCCGCCAGTGCGGGATTCACACGCTGGCTGACCCGGACGACGCGCGGCTGCTGCGCGAGACGGCTGAGCAGGCGCTCAGCTGGTTGAAGGAGCGAGCGCCCGCGGGGTACGAGTTCGTGCTGACCGATGCGGTCGAGCTGCAGCCCGTGCTGGACCTGGAGGCGGAGGTCGTGGCTGTGGACGCGGTCATCCAGCTGGCGGGCACGCACCTGACCGCAGCCCGTCTGGCGGCGTCGCACGTACGCCAATCGCCCACAACAGGTCAGTGGTACGCCGGAGACGCGGTCTGCAACTGGTCAGGGCCGCACGACACCGCCGACGATGCGGTGGCCGTCGTACAGGAGGCACGGCTGCAGTTGGTCGAGCAGTTGCGGGCGGCCGGCCGAGACGACCTCGCCGGCACCGCTGACCGGTGGCCGCCGGTCCCTAGGTGAAGCTGGCGACGAAGTAGCCCACGCCATAGGGCGCCGCGTGATAAGTCAGCTCACCGGTCAGTCCACTCTCCAGCACGCCCGCCAGCACCTGCCACGGCGCGCGACCCGCGGCCTGCAGCTCGTCAGCCAGGTCAGGATCCAGAGCAGCGAGTACGGCGGCATCCGCCGCACCCAGCGCGGTCGCGACGGTCGTATCGAAGATCTCGGCGCGCGGGTGCAGGTGGACCGGCGAGTGTTCGCTGCGCCGGGCCGAGCCGTCGCCCATTACTAGCAGCCCGATCCGGTCGTTGCCCGCAGCCAGCCCCCGCCCGAGCTCCAGGCAACGCATTGGTGGCGTGTCCGCGGCCACCGACTGGTAGGAACGTGGCAGCTCCGCCACCTTGGTTTGCTCGATCAGCCAGGCGCCCATCGCCAACGACAGCGGCAACACCGGGTCGCCGGTCCCGACCCGCACGCCGGGAGCGCCGTACGCGCCGAAGGATCCGCCGGCTGAGCCGTCGTACTGTTGGCCCGGTCCTGAGCCGACGACGAGCAGGCGGTCGGCCCCGGAGAGATGCTCGATCGCGGCCAGGCACGCCGCCCGCAGGTCGTCCAGCTCCGGCGCCGCGCCGGAGGCGACTTCGGGGACGAGCAACGGCGGATGCGGGCAGACCGCCGCGCTCACGACGGGCACTCACGCCTCCCGCAGGTAGCGGAGGAACACGTACCCGTCGTCGGCCGTCAGCACGGACGTCAGCGTCATCCGCCGGGTCACCGACGTCGGACCGGCCGTGATCCGTCCGGATCCCGGCCCGGCCAGCAGCGGCGCCAGCGTCAGGCACAGCTCGTCGACGAGATCGAGCTCCGTCAGCGACCCGAGCAGGTGCGGACCGCCCTCGCACAGGATCTGCGGCATCCCGCGCTCTCCCAGCTCGTGCACCACGGCCTTCAGATCGACCTCGGTCGTCCCCAGCACGAGCACCTCGGCCACCTCGGCGAGCGCCTCGCGCCGTTCATGCGGTGACGCGGAGTGCGTGACCACGATCGGCCGGACCGCCGACTGGAAGATCGGGTTCACCGGGCTCAGCTCGAGCCGGGAGGACACCACGACGAGGGTGGGGTTCTCCGGCAGCCCTGACGCCCGGCGCCACTCGCGGCTCGCCGCCGACAGCCGCAGCGGGTTGTAGCCCTCGTCCCGGATCGTGCCGGCACCGACCATGACCACGTCGGCGAGCATCCGGATCCGGCTGAACAGCCGGCTGTCCGACTCACTGGACAACGCCTTCGACTGCCCGTCGATCTCGACCGCGCCGTCCAGGCTGCTGACGAAGTTCGCCCGCAGGTGCGGCGCCGACCGGTCGCTCGGCTCGTAGGCCGCGGCCAGGTCCGCGTCCGTGAGGTCTTCCAGGCGGCGCATCAGGCGAGGCTCCTTCGGGTTCCGGCGGGCTGACGGGTGCCGCGCAGTACGGCGACCAGGTCGAGCGCCTGGCGGGCCGCGGGTACGTCGTGAACGCGGAACACCCGGGCTCCGAGCCAGGCCGACACCGTGAGCGCGGCCAGCGTCCCGTTGCCGCGCCGGCCGGGTGGGAGCTCGAGCGTCTCGCCGATGAAGTCCTTGTTCGACACTGCCACCAGGACCGGCCAGCCGGTGGCGGCCAGCTCGTCCAGACGGCGGGTCAGTTCAAGGGACTGCAGGGTGTTCTTGCCGAAATCGTGGGTCGGGTCGACCAGGATCCCGTCCGGCCGGACTCCGGCGGCGACCGCGCGGTCGGCGAGGGCGGTCGTCGTACGGATGACGTCGGCGACCACGTCGTCGTACGCCATCCGGTGCGGGTCGGTGCGCGGCGAGAGCCCGCCGACGTGGCTGCAGACCAGCCCGGTGCCGAACTCGGCGGCCGCGGCGGCCACCTCGGGGTCGGCGCCCGCCCACGTGTCGTTGATCAGGTCGGCGCCGGCCTCGGCCACCCGGCGGGCGACGCCGGAGCGGTACGTGTCCACGCTGATCACCAGGTCCGGGTGCCGGGCACGGATACCGGCCACGAAGTCCACGGTCCGGCGGAGCTCCTCGTCCTCGCTGACGGGCTCGCCGTACCCGGCCTTGACGCCGCCGATGTCGACCAGGTCCGCGCCCTCGGCGACCGCCTGGTCGATCGCCTGGTACGCCGCGTCGGTCGCGAAGGTCGCGCCCCGGTCGTAGAAGGAGTCGGGGGTCCGGTTGACGATCGCCATCAGCGCGAACTCACCCTCGGCGAACGACCGGCTGCCCAGTCGCAGCACCCCGCGCTCTCCCATGTGGTCGACTCTAACCGGGCACCCGATCCGGTCCGGCGGGTGACCTCCACTGCCCATTCGGCCACATATCCTATAGGATTC
This sequence comes from Kribbella sp. CA-247076, assembly GCF_050942445.1. Classification (NCBI taxonomy): domain Bacteria; kingdom Bacillati; phylum Actinomycetota; class Actinomycetes; order Propionibacteriales; family Kribbellaceae; genus Kribbella; species Kribbella sp. CA-247076. The sequence continues at coordinate 5,612,239 of NZ_CP192051.1, forward strand.
ACCGCGTCAGACCGCCCACAGCAGCAGATCGGGTCCTCATGCCACGCTTCACCGAGCTAGAGACGTACGACGTCCGGTTCCCCACGTCGCTGGACCTGGACGGCTCCGACGCCATGAACACCGACCCGGACTACTCCGCGGCGTACCTGATCGTGCGGACCGACGCGGACGACGGGCTGGAGGGGCACGGCTTCGCGTTCACCATCGGCCGGGGGAACGACGTCCAGACCGCGGCGATCGAGGCGCTCCGCGACCACGTCGTCGGGCTCGACGTGGACGCGACCCTCAAGGACCTCGGCGGCTTCTGGCGGTCGCTGGTGCACGACTCGCAACTGCGCTGGCTCGGCCCGGAGAAGGGTGTCATGCACATGGCGATCGGCGCGGTCGTCAACGCGGTCTGGGATCTGGCCGCCAAGCGGGCCGGCGTGCCGCTGTGGAAGCTGCTCTCCGATCTCTCCCCGGAGCAGATCGTCGACCTGGTCGACTTCCGCTACCTGACCGACGCACTCACCCCGGACGAGGCGCTGGAGATCCTGCGCGCCGCCGAGCCGGGGCGGGCCGCTCGCGAGGCCCTACTGCGGGACCGCGGCTATCCGGCGTACACGACCACCCCCGGCTGGCTCGGGTACGACGACGCCAAACTCGTCCGGCTCTGCCACCAGGCCGTGGCCGAGGGGTTCACGCAAATCAAGCTCAAGGTCGGGGCGAACCTGGACGACGACATCCGCCGGATGCGGCTCGCCCGCGAGGCGGTCGGCCCGGACGTCCGGATCGCCATCGACGCCAACCAGCGCTGGGACGTGGCCGACGCGATCCCGTGGGTCCAGGCGCTGGCGCCGTACGACGTCTGGTGGGTCGAGGAGCCGACCAGTCCGGACGACGTCCTCGGGCACGCGGCGATCGCGGCCGGCATCGCGCCGATCCGGGTCGCCACCGGCGAACACGTGCAGAACCGGGTCGTCTTCAAGCAGTTCCTGCAGGCCGAGGCGTTGACGGTGCTGCAACTCGACTCCGCCCGCGTGGCCGGGGTGAACGAGAACATCGCGATCCTGCTGCTGGCGGCGAAGTTCGGCGTACCGGTGTGCCCGCACGCCGGCGGGGTCGGGCTGTGCGAGCTCGTCCAGCACCTGTCGATGTTCGACTTCGTCGCGGTCAGCGGGTCGGTCGACGACCGCGTGATCGAGTACGTCGACCACCTGCACGAGCACTTCCTGGACCCGGTGGTGATCAAGGACGGTCACTACGTCACGCCGCTGCGGCCCGGGTTCGGGGCGGAGATGGATGCCGAGACGCTGTCCGGCTACCGGTACCCGGGTGGCAAGATCTGGACGGACCTCACTAGTTCGAAGGAGAGCGGCACGTGACCGACTTCGCCGGCCTGAAGGCCGTAGTCACCGGAGGTGCGTCCGGGATCGGCCTCGCCGCCGCCACGCAACTGGCGGCCCGTGGTGCGCAGGTGGTCGTGTTCGACCTGAAGCCCGACGTCGCCGAGCCGCTGACCGGGATCGCCGCGGACGTGACCGACGACAGCTCCGTCCGGGACGCGGTCGCCGCGGCCGCGCTCCAGCTCGGCGGCGTCGACATCGTGGTGAACAACGCCGGCATCGGCGCGCAGGGCACGGTCGCGGCCAACTCCGACGAGGAGTGGCATCGGGTGCTCGACGTGAACGTCGTCGGGATCGCCCGGGTGACGCGGGCCGCGCTGCCGTACCTGCGCAAGTCGACGGCCGCGGCCGTCGTGAACACGTGCTCGATCGCGGCCGTCGCCGGCCTGCCGAACCGGGCGCTCTACTCGGCGTCCAAGGGCGCCGTCCTCGCGTTGACCATGGCGATGGCCGCCGACCACGTCCGCGAGGGCATCCGGGTCAACTGCGTGAACCCCGGTACGGCGGACACGCCCTGGGTCGGCCGCCTCCTCGACGTGGCCGACGACCCCGCGGCCGAGCGGGCAGCCCTGGAAGCGCGTCAGCCGATGGGCCGGCTCGTCACCGCCGACGAGGTCGCCGCGGCGATCGCGTACCTGGCCAGCCCACTGTCCGGCTCGACCACGGGTACGGCGCTCGCGGTCGACGGCGGCATGCAGAACCTGCGGCTCCCGGCGGCCCGCTCGTGAAACTCTTCCCCGACGACCAGCGGGTCGGGCTCGGCGGCGCACCGATCGGCAACCTGCTCGGCGAGGTCAGCGACGCCGAGGCCGTCGCCACGGTGAACGCTGCCTGGGACGAGGGCTGGCGGTACTTCGACACCGCCCCGCACTACGGCCTCGGCCTGGCCGAGGAACGGCTCGGACGCGGCCTCGACGGCAAGCCGCGGGACGAGTACGTGCTGTCGAGCAAGGTCGGCCGGATCATCTACACGGCGGACACGCCGTCCCCGGACGACGAGGGCTTCGACCTCAGCACGACCCGGCGGAGGCGGTGGGACTTCTCCCGGGACGGCGTACTGCGGAGCATCGAGGACTCGCTGCGCCGGATCGGCACCGACCGGCTCGACGTGGTGTTCGTCCACGACCCCGACGACCACTACGAGGAGGCGGTCGCGACCGCCTTCCCGACCCTGATCGAGCTGCGCGACCAGGGCGCCATCGGGGCGATCGGGTCGGGGATGAACCAGTCGGAGATGCTCACCCGGTTCGTCCGTGAGGTCGACATCGACGTGATCATGCTGGCCGGCCGGTACACGCTGATCGACCCCGACGGGCTGGACGACGTCCTCCCGGCCTGTCTGGAGAACGACGTCCAGGTGGTTGCCGTAGGCATCTTCAACTCCGGCCTGCTGTCCCAGCCGCGGCCCGCGCCCGGAGCGACCTTCAACTACGCGCCGGCCGATCAGGCGCTCGTCGACAAGGCGAACAAGCTCGCCGACGTCTGCGAGGCCCACGGCGTCACGCTTCCCGCGGCGGCCCTCGCGTTCCCGCTCGCCCACCCGGCCGTCGCCGGCATCGCCGTCGGCTGCCGCACCCCCGCCGAGGTCCACACCAACGCGACCCTCACCCGCACCGCCGTACCCCCAGCCCTCTGGACCGACCTCAAGTCCGCCGGCCTCCTCCGCGAGGACGCACCCGCGCCGTAGACGTCGTCGGGTTGAGACACCGACTGGTGGGCTGAGACACGTTATTCCTTGCCCGCGCCCACCAGATCCTGTCCCAGCCCCCGCTTCGGCAACAGTCCGTACTGCGTCGCCCGACTAGAGCGTTCCCGGACTTCGTCCGCCAGACCGTGGACTGCGGGGCGCCGCTCCCCATCGACTACCTCGAGGAGGCCTACGGTCAGCCTCGGACGGCACTGGCCGGTGCGGCGGATCCGAAGGTGCGCGCCGCGGTCGCGCAAGCCTGGTCCGACCGGCCGGTCGCGGTGCAGCTGAAGTTCCTCGCCGACCCGGATCGCTGGTCCGTGCGGTCGCCACCGAGTGCGCGCAACCGGGGGTTCCGCCGCAGTGGATGGACCGTTGCCTTGCGGACCCAGCCACACGAGTCAACGTCGCGCGCTACGTCCCGCTCACGATGGACCAGTTCGCACAGTTGTTGCGAACCCAGGACGAAGACGTCTATGAAGCTGTCGCCTGTAACCCACACCTGTCCGCGGACATGGTCGTCCGGCTCAGGTGGCAAGGGTGGCTGGGTCCAGGGTCAGGCGGCGGAGGAGTTGGGCGTTGAGGGCTACGACGATGGTGGAGACGGACATCAGGACGGCGCCGACGGCCGGGGAGACGAGGATGCCCGCGAAGGCGAGTACGCCGGCGGCCAGGGGGACGGTGATCACGTTGTAGCCGGTGGCCCAGGCGAGGTTCTGCCACATCTTGCGGTAGCTGGCCCGGGAGAGCTCGATCACCGAGAGGACGGCGCGCGGGTCGTCGGCGGCGAGGACCACGCCGGCGGACTCGATGGCGACGTCGGTGCCGGCGCCGATCGCGATGCCGACCTCGGCGCGGGCGAGGGCCGGTGCGTCGTTGACGCCGTCGCCGACCATCGCGACCTTGAGACCACGGGACTGGAGCTCGGCGACCTTGGCGTCCTTGTCCTGCGGCAGCACCTCGGCGAACACCTCGTCGATCCCGAGCTCCGTCGCGACCGCCTCGGCGACCTGATGCGCGTCACCGGTGATCATCGCGACCTTCACCCCACGCCGGTGCAGCGCGTCCACAGCCTGCCTGGACTCCTCCCGGACCTCGTCCTCCAACGCGACCGCGCCGAGCACCTGCCCGTCACGCAGTACATGAAGAACGGCCGCGCCCCGCTCCTTCCATGCGGCGACCTCGGCCGCGAGCTCGTCCGGCTCGGGTACGCCGTTCTCCCGCAGCAAAGCCGGTCCACCGACGGAAAGCTCGCTGCCACCCACCGCAGCCTGAACACCTCGCCCGGTGAGCGACCGGAAGTCCGACGCGGTCACTCCGCTCCGACCCCCGGCCGGAACGCGGTCGGCGTGCGCCCGGACGATCGCCTTTGCCAACGGATGCTCGCTGTCCGCCTCGACCGCGGCCGCCAGCTCCAGCAACTCGTGCTCGGTCACCGAACCGGTGCCCGCGACCCCGGTGACGACCGGCCGGCCCTTGGTCAGTGTGCCGGTCTTGTCGAACAGGACGACGTCGATCGTCCGCATCCGCTCCAGCGCGAGCCGGTCCTTCACCAGGACCCCGGCCTTGGCGGCGCGCTCGGTGGAGATCGCGATCACCAGCGGGATGGCCAGGCCGAGGGCGTGCGGGCAGGCGATCACCAGCACCGTGACGGTCCGGGTGACGGCCTCGTCGAGCTCGCCCAGCAGAGTCCAGACCAGGAAGGTGATCACGCCCGCGACCGACGCGAAGTAGAACAGGAACGCCGCCGCCCGGTCGGCCAGCGCCTGCGCCCGGGACGAGGACGCCTGCGCCTGCGCGACCAGCCGCTGGATCCCGGCGAGAGCGGTGTTCTCGCCGACCGCGGTGATCTCGATCCGCAGCGCGTTGTCGGTGGCAACGGTCCCGGCGACGACGGGATCCCCCACGGCCCGCGCGACCGGCCGGGACTCCCCCGTGATCATCGACTCGTCGACCTCTGCCTGACCGTCGACCACCCGCCCGTCGGCCGGCACACGACCACCCGAGCGGACGAGTACCACGTCGCCCTCGCGCAGCTCCGCCAGCGACACCTCGACCACACCGTCGTCGGTGACCTTCTCGGCCGAGTCGGGCAGCAACGCGGCCAGGGCGTCGAGTGCACCCGAGGCGGCGCCGAGCGCCCGCATCTCCAGCCAGTGCCCGAGCAGCATGATCACGATCAGCAGCGCGAGCTCCCACCAGAAGTCCAGGTCGAACCCGCCGAGGTCCAGCGTCGTCACCCAGGAGGCGACGAACGCGACCGTGATCGCCATCGAGATCAGCAGCATCATTCCGGGCCGGCGGGACCGCAGTTCGCCCCAGCCGCCGGTCAGGAACGGCTGCCCGCCGTACAGGAAGATCACCGTGCCGAGCACGGGCGCGATCAGGTTCGAGCCGCCGAACTCGGGCGGCATGTACCCGAGCAGGTCGGCGAACATCTCGCTGAAGAACACCACCGGCACCGCCAGCCCCAGGCTGATCCAGAACCGGTCCTTGAACTGCGCCGCGTGATCCCCATGCGCGGCGTGCCCGGCGTGACCGGCATACCCGTGGTCCACGTCATGGCCGGCATGCTGCCCGTGGCTGTCGTGCTTGTGCTGCTCGTCCATACCGCGCAAGATACCCCCGAGGGGTATTCCTCGACAAGCCGCGCCACCGAAACCGCCCCGCCATCCAGGACGGATGACGGGGCAGTCGCGCAGGACAGGCAGTCGGCGGCGTGCGGGCGTGCTACTCCAGGCGCCCCGTCCTCGACACGAACTGGCTGGCGGTGAACGTCGCACCCTGCGGATCGGCGATGACGGTGATCCGGATCGTGTACGTGTCCGTGGACCAGGGGGCGTCGAACGGCGGGACGAGCACCCGGCCGCCCAGCTCGACGGCCTTCGCGGCCGTGGCGTCGGGATCGGCGGAGGCGAACGTCACGCCCCAGTGTGGCGGCGTGCCGGACTGGTCGCCGGCGATCGGAATGACGCTGCCGACCACGTTCTCGAACCCCTCCGGGGCGCCGGCCGCCTGGCCACGGCGTCGTCGGCGCTGTCGATCCAGAAGTACGTCGTCCAGATCGCCATCGACGGCGCGTCCGCGGGGACCGATCGGATGGCGGCGACATCGCCGACCCGCAGGGCACCCGACATGTCGAAAATCGAGGAACTCGCCGCCTGACCTCGCGCGACGAAATACCTGCAGGCCTCCGAGCCCGGCGGCATGATGTCCTCGAACTCCCACCCGAACAGACCGCCGTGTGCGCCGGCTCCGCGCGTCAGAGCGGGTCGATGTCGGTGAGGGTCTGCGGGGTGAGCTCCACCCACCGGGTGATGCCGATGTCGCGGAGGAAGGGGAGGTCGTGACTGGCTATCACCAGAGCACCGCTGTACGACGACAGGGCGTCCTTCAACTGGGCGACGCTGGCGAGGTCGAGGTTGTTCGTCGGCTCGTCCAGCATGAGCAACTGCGGCGGGGGCTCAGCCAGTAGTAGGGCCGCCAGGGTTGCGCGGAAGCGCTCGCCGCCGGACAGCGTGCTGACCAGCTGATCCGCCGCCCGCCCGCGGAACAGGAACCGGGCCAGCCGCGACCGGCGGTCCTGGTTCTCCGTGCTCGGCGCCAGCAGGGCTAGGTTGTCGACGATCGACAGGTCGTCCTGCAGCAGGTCCAGCCGCTGCGGCAGCAGCCGGTACGGCACCAGCGGCGACTCGCTCGCGACGATCGACTCGAGCAGCGTGGTCTTGCCGGCACCGTTCGGGCCGGTGAGCGCGATCCGCTCCGGTCCCCGGATCTCCAGGTCGACGTGCGCGCCGGTCCGCAGGACGTGGTCCTCGAGGCGCAGCACGATCCGCCCGGCCGGCACGGCGGTCTTCGGCAGGTCGACCCGGATCGTGTCGTCGTCGTGCACCAGCGACTCCGCCTCGGCGAGCGCCTCCTGCGCCGACTCGAGCCGCTCGGTCTGCATGCCGAGGTGCTTGCCGGCCGACACCTGCGCCGACCGTTTGAGCCCGCCCGCGATGATCTTCGGGATCCCGCCCTGCTCGGCCGCCTTCTGGCCCCGGGCCCGGCGCTGGTCCATCTTCATCCGCGCCTCGATCAGGTCGCGCTTCTGCTTCCGGACGTCTGCTTCGGCCGACCGGACCATCCGCTCGGCCGCCTCCTGCTCGACCGCGACGGCCTCCTCGTACGCGGTCAGGTTGCCGCCGTACCAGGTGAGCTCGCCCTTGCGCAGGTCGCCGATCTGGTCCACCCGGTCGAGCAGCTCGCGGTCGTGGCTGACGATCAGCAGCGCACCGCGGAACTGGTCGACGGCGTCGTACAGGTGCCGCCGAGCGCGCAGGTCGAGGTTGTTGGTCGGCTCGTCGAGCAGCAGTACGTCGGGACGCCGCAGCAGCTCGGCGGCCAGCCCGAGCAGGATCGTCTCGCCGCCGGACAGCTCGCCGACACTGCGGTCGAGCCCGATCGACCCGAGACCGAGCTTGCCGAGCAGCGCCTCGGCGCGCTCCTCGACGTCCCACTCGTCACCGATGACGGCAAAGTTCTCCTCCGACGCGTCACCCGACTCGATCGCGGTGATCGCGCGGCGGACGGCGTCGATGCCGAGCGCCTGGTCGACGCGCAGCGTGGTGTCGAGGGTCAGGTCCTGCGGGAGGTAGCCGAGCTCGCCGCTGACGCGGATCGCACCGCGCTGCGGGGTCAGCCGGCCGGCGATCAGCCGGAGCAGCGTCGACTTGCCGGCGCCGTTGCGGCCGACGAGCCCGGACCGCACGGGTCCGGCGACGAAGCTGAGGCCGTCGAACAGGACGTCGCCGTCCGGCCAGGCGAAGAAGAGGTCCGTACAGGACAGGGAATGACTCATGTGCGTGTACTCCAGGAAGAGGTCTCGGACGAGAACGCGCACCGCGACGGGTGGCGATCACCGGCTGAAGAAAAGACCTCGGAGTTACAACGCAGACCCCTGACCTCGGGAATGGGACGCGTCCCAGCGTAGGCGCCCCGCTTCACCAGTTCAACTATTTATCCATGGTGCTTGCGCCCGGCAACTATCACCGCCTGGGCGGCGCCGCTACGGCGCCTTGCGCAGCCAGGTTTCGACGCCGGCGATGTGGGCGGTCATCCAGGCCCGGGCGGCCTCCGCGTCGCCGATCTCGATCGCGTCCAGGATCGCGGCGTGCTCCGACAGGGTCCGCTCGACCGCGCCGGCCTGGGTGACACCGCGCCAGATCCGGGCCCGCTGGGTCGCGCCGGAGATGCCGTCGAGCAGCGAGCAGACCACCTGGTTCCCGGTCGCCTCGGCGATCGCGCGGTGGAACCGCAGGTCGTTCGCCACCAGCTCCTCCACCGGCGCGTCCGGGGTCAGGTCGCTGCACAGCAGCCGTAGCTCGGTCAGCTGCTCCTTGCTGATCCGTACGGCGGCCAGGGCGGCCACCCCGGGCTCGAGCAGCCGCCGTACCTCGAAGAACTGCAGGACGGAGTCGTCCCGGTGCAGGTCGACCATGAAGTTCAGCGCGTCGAGCAGATGGGCGGAGTCGAGACTGGTGACGTAGGTGCCGTCGCCGTGGCGGACGTCGAGCACGTTCACCAGCGTCAGCGCCTTGACCGCCTCCCGCAGCGAGTTCCGTGACAGGCCGAGCCGGGCCGCGAGGTCGGCCTCCTTCGGCAGTCGATCCCCCGGACCCAGCTCCCCCGAGGTGATCATCCCTTTGATCTTGACGATCGCCTCATCCGTCAACGCCATCACGTCAGTATGCCGCCTCCCGGCTCAGGTGAGCCCAGTAGCAGGCGACTGGACTGATCCACAGCGTGAGCTTCGCCACACTTCGAGCGGCGACCGACCGCGAGCGGAGCGCTGCGCACAGTGGCCGTCCGCGCTGGATCGGTGCACCCAGAGTGACTGTGGACGGCGCCGGAATCCCACCTCTGTAAGGCGTCCCGGGCTCCGGCCGGGAACCGGTTCGCGAGCTCACGTCGCCGGGGGCGGTCTGTGAGCTGAAACACCTGCCAGCACAGTGTTTCAGGGCTCGATCGATCCAGTCGGCAGGGCCTGACCACTCGACGCACTGGTCCGGTGGTCCCGGGCTGTGGAAGTGGTCCGGGTGCTATTAGCCTTGCTCTGGGGACGCCCCCATAACATCAGCATTAACCACCGCGGTACCGGACCGATCGGAAGAGGCGAACTGCCCAGTGGCCACCGAGCCATCAGACACAAATCCACTAGCAGCCTTCGGTGCGAACGAATGGCTGGTCGACGAGCTGTACGAGAAGTACCTGCAGGACCCCAAGTCAGTGGATCCGGCGTGGCTCGACTTCTTTAAGGACTACACCCCAGGTGACGCGAAGCCGGTGACCAAGACCCCGGCCGACGCTCCCCGGCCCGACGCGGTGTCGGAGAACAAGACCCCCGAGGCGCCGAACCGCGGCACGACCGCGTCCACGCCCTCCTCGAGCGAGCCCGCGGCCGCGGCGGCCGCGGCCGCTCCCGCCGCCGCGGCTCCGGCCCCGGCGGCCGCCGCCCCGCCGGCCGCTGCGCAGGCCGCCGTACCGAAGGACCAACCCGCAGCGAAAGCGGCGCCGGCTGCCACCAGCGCCACCCCGACCGGAGGCACGGTGAACCAGCCCCCCGCCGCCCAGCCGAAGCCCGCGCCGACGACCAGCGCGGACGCCGAGCGGCAGATCCTGCGCGGCGCGCCCGCGCGGACGGCGCAGAACATGGAGACCAGCCTCCAGGTCCCCACCGCGACCAGCGTCCGGCAGGTGCCGGTCAAGCTGCTGATCGACAACCGCATCGTCATCAACAACCACCTGAAGCGCGCCCGCGGCGGCAAGGTCTCGTTCACCCACCTGATCGGCTGGGCGCTGGTGAAGGCGCTCAAGACGCTACCGGAGATGAACGCGTCGTACGCCGAGACCGACGGCAAGCCGACCCTGGTCCAGCCGGCCCACATCAACCTGGGCCTGGCCATCGACATGCAGAAGCCGGACGGTACCCGGCAGCTGCTGGTGCCGTCGATCAAGGCCGCCGAGACGATGACGTTCGCCGAGTTCTGGATGGCCTACGAGGACATCGTCCGGCGGGCCCGGGACAACAAGCTCGCGCTGCCGGACTTCCAAGGCACGACGATCAGCCTGACCAACCCCGGCACGATCGGCACGCAGCACTCGGTGCCGCGGCTGATGACCGGTCAGGGCTGCATCATCGGCGTCGGCGCGATGGAGTACCCGCCGGAGTACCAGGGCGCCGCCGACGAGACGATGGCCAAGCTCGCGGTCAGCAAGGTGATGACGCTGACCTCGACGTACGACCACCGGATCATCCAGGGCGCCCAGTCGGGTGAGTTCCTCCGCCGGCTGCACCAGCTGCTGCTCGGCCAGGAGGGTTTCTACGACGAGATCTTCCAGTCGCTGCGGATCCCGTACGAGCCGATCCGCTGGGCCGCCGACCTCCCGCACAGCCACGAGGAGGACATCAGCAAGCAGGCCCGGATCCTCGAGCTGATCCACGCGTTCCGGGTGCGCGGCCACATCATGGCCGACACCGACCCGCTGGAGTACAAGCAGCGCAGCCACCCGGACCTGGACGTGGCCACCCACGGCCTGACCCTGTGGGACCTGGACCGCGAGTTCGCCACCGGCTCGTTCGGCGGCGCGGACCGCAAGTTCATGAAGCTGCGGGAGATCCTCGGCATCCTGCGCGACTCGTACTGCCGGACCACCGGCATCGAGTACATGCACATCCAGGACCCCGAGCAGCGCAAGTGGATCCAGGAGCGGGTCGAGCGGCCGCACACCAAGCCGCCGCGCGAGGAGCAGCTGCGGATCCTGGCCAAGCTGAACGAGGCCGAGGCGTTCGAGACCTTCCTGCAGACCAAGTACGTCGGCCAGAAGCGGTTCTCGCTGGAGGGTGGCGAGACCACCATCCCGCTGCTCGACGAGCTCTGCGAGGAGGCGGCCGGGGCCGGCCTGGACGAGGTCGTCATCGGGATGGCCCACCGCGGCCGGCTGAACGTGCTGGCCAACATCGTCGGCAAGTCGTACGGCCAGATCTTCCGCGAGTTCGACGGCAACATCGACCCGCGGACCGTGCAGGGCTCCGGCGACGTCAAGTACCACCTGGGCGCCGAGGGCGAGTTCGTCTCCGAGTTCGGCGACAAGATCAAGGTGTCGGTGGCGGCAAACCCGTCCCACCTGGAGACCGTCGACCCGGTGCTCGAGGGCATCGTCCGGGCCAAGCAGGACATCCTGGACCGCGGCTCCGCGTTCCCGGTGCTGCCGGTGCTCGTGCACGGTGACGCGGCGTTCGCCGGCCAGGGCGTGGTCGCCGAGACGCTGAACCTGTCGCAGTTGCGCGGCTACCGCACCGGCGGCACGATCCACGTGATCGTGAACAACCAGGTCGGCTTCACCACCTCCCCGGCCTCGTCCCGCTCGTCGATGTACAGCACCGACGTCGCCCGGATGGTGCAGGCGCCGATCTTCCACGTGAACGGCGACGACCCCGAGGCCTGTGTCCGGGTCGCCGACCTGGCCTTCGAGTACCGGCAGGCGTTCAACAAGGACGTCGTCATCGACCTGGTCTGCTACCGCCGCCGCGGTCACAACGAGGGTGACGACCCGAGCTTCACCCAGCCGCTGATGTACGACCTGATCGAGCAGAAGCGGTCGGTCCGCAAGCTCTACACCGAGGCCCTGATCGGCCGTGGCGACATCACGGTCGAAGAGGCCGAGCAGGCGATGCGGGACTTCCAGCAGCGGCTGGAGCGGGTGTTCACCGAGGTCCGTGAGGCGAAGAGCCAGCCGGACACGCCGGCGCCGTACGTCACTGTCCCGGTCTACCCGGACAAGCCGGAGGGCCCGGACGCGACCGCGACCACGCCCGAGGTGCTGAAGAAGATCGCCGACGCGTACACCACGCTGCCGGAGGGCTTCACCGTGCACCCGAAGGTGCTGCCGCAGATGCAGCGCCGGGCGGCCGCGATCACCCAGGGCCCGATCGACTGGGCCAGCGCGGAGATCACCGCGTTCGGCTCGCTGCTGCTGGCCGGGCGTCCGGTCCGGCTGGCCGGCCAGGACAGCCGCCGGGGCACCTTCGTGCAGCGGTTCGCGGCGATCATCGACCGGGTCAACGGGCAGGACTGGGTGCCGTTGCAGCACCTGGACGAGGAGCAGGCGAACTTCCACGTCTACGACTCGCTGCTGAGCGAGTACGCCGCGCTCGGCTTCGAGTACGGGTACTCCGTGGCCCGGCCGGACGCGCTGACGCTGTGGGAGGCGCAGTTCGGCGACTTCGTCAACGGCGCGCAGTCGATCATCGACGAGTACATCTCGTCCGGTGAGGCGAAGTGGGGCCAGAAGTCCGGGGTCGTGCTGCTGCTGCCGCACGGCTACGAGGGCCAGGGCCCGGACCACTCCTCGGCCCGGATCGAGCGCTTCCTCCAGCTCTGCGCGGAGAACGCGATGACGGTGGCGCAGCCGTCGACGCCGGCGTCGTACTTCCACCTGCTCCGCCGGCACACGCTCGGCGAGGAGCACAACCCGATGATCGTCTTCACGCCGAAGCAGCTGCTGCGGCGCAAGGAGGCGGTGTCGCAGCCGGAGGAGCTCACCCACGGCACGTTCCGGCCGGTGATCGGCGACGTCGCGGCCGAGGAGGCCGCGGCCGGGATCGAGCGGGTCATCCTGGCGTCCGGGCGGATCGTGTACGACCTGCTGGCCGAGCGGAAGAAGGCCGAGCCGGACAAGCTCAGCACCGCGATCGTCCGGGTCGAGCAGCTCTACCCGCTGGCGGCCGAGGAGATCGCCGCCGAGCTCGCGAAGTACCCGAACGCGACCGAGGTCCGCTGGGTCCAGGACGAGCCCGCGAACCAGGGCCCGTGGCCGTTCATGGCGCTGAACCTGACCGAGCACCTCGGCGGCAAGCCGTTCTACCGGGTCTCCCGGCCGGCCATGTCGGCGCCGTCGGTCGGCGCGCACGGCGTGCACGTCGCCGAGCAGCAGACGCTGCTGAAGCAGGCGTTCAGCTGACGTGTACTTCACCGACCGAGGGATCGAGGAGCTCGAGGGCCGGCGGGGCGAGGAGGACGTCTCGCTGGCCTGGGTGGCCGAGCGGCTGCGTGAGTTCGTCGACCTGAACCCCGAGTTCGAGACCCCGATCGAGCGGTTCGCCACCTGGCTCGCCCGCCTCGACGACGAGGACGAATAGACTCGGCGGATGCCCTTCGCCACGCACCCCGTACGCCGGGTTGCCGCGGCGGAGGGCGTTCGTCCGTCCGGCACCTGGCCGCACACGATCCCGGCCGTTCGCCAACTGCTCACCGACGGGCTGGACCTCGAGCCCGGCGTGACGTTCCTGGTCGGTGAGAACGGCACCGGCAAGTCCACCCTGGTCGAGGCGATCGCCGTGGCCTTCGGCCTCTCTCCCGAAGGCGGCTCCACCGGCGCGCGGCTGACCACCCGCGCGACCGAGTCACCGCTGGCCGACGACCTGCTGCTCACCCGCGGCGCCGGCGCCAAGCGCGCCGGCTTCTTCCTGCGCGCCGAGACCATGCACGGCTTCTACACCTACCTGGAGCAGAACCCGGGCGCCCGCCCGGAGCCGGTCTTCCACGAGATGAGCCACGGCGAGAGCTTCCTGACCCTCATCAACGACCGCTTCACCCGGCCCGGCTTCTACTGCCTGGACGAGCCCGAGTCCGCGCTGTCGTTCTCCAGCAGCCTGGCCGTGGTCGGCGTACTCAATCGGCTGGCCGAGTCCGGCTCGCAGGTCCTCTGCGCGACCCACTCCCCCGTCATCGCCGCTCTGCCCGGCGCGACGATCCTCGAGGTCGGCGAGTGGGGCATCCGTACGACGACCTGGGACGACCTGCAACTGGTCGCGAACTGGAAGGCGTACCTGCAGGGGCCGGAGAGGTACCTGCGGCACGTCCTCTAGTCCGTGTGCGGAGGTCTGGTCCGGCGGGGTGGGTCGGGGGCGAGGGAGCCGTCGGGGGCGATGTGCTCGAAGATCTGGTCGACCAGGTTGAGGACGTGCGGGTCGTCGACGGTGTAGATGTGCCGCCGGCCCTCGCGCCGGGCGGTGATGATGCCGGCCAGCCTGAGCTTGCCGAGGTGCTGGCTGGCGGTCGCGATGCTCACGCCCGCGCGCTCCGCGAGCGTGCCGACGTCGTACTCGCCCTGGGCCGCCAGCGAGACCAGGTGCAGCCGCACCGGGGCGGACAGCATCGCGAAGGTGCCGGCGGCGGATTCCAGCTGGGCCTTCGTCGGTTCGGGCGTCGGTGTCGTCATCGCGCAGTCATTGTGACCGGTGGACCGGCCAGGCGGCAGCGCGGCAGGCCGGGGTGACGACGCTCTCATACTTTCGCAATTGCGAAAGTATCAAAACGATGGCACGCTGGAGATATGGTTCGAGCCCTGCGCCCGGTGCTGCTGTCGCTCGTGGCGGCGATCCCGGCCGTCGCCTTGCGGCTCACCGGCACGCACCCGCCGGCGCTCGCGTCGATCCTGCTCTTCGGCGCCGCCGTCGTGGCCGCGTCGTTCGTGCTGGCCTGGGCGGCGGAGGCGGCCGAGGTGGACATCTCCGGCGGCCTGGCGATCGCACTGCTCGCGGTCATCGCCGTCCTCCCGGAGTACGCGGTGGACCTGTACTTCGCGCACACCGCCGGCAGCAACCCGGAGTACGTCCAGTACGCGGCCGCCAACATGACCGGGTCGAACCGGTTGCTCCTCGGCCTCGGCTGGTCGAGCGTCGTCCTGATCAGCCTGTACGTCGCCTCGCGCCGCAGCCGGCGGACGGTCAGGGCCCTGGTGCTCGACTCCGGCTACCGCCGCGAGCTCGGGTTCCTCGCGATCGCCGCGGTGGTCGCCTTCGTCATCCCGGTGACCGGCGAGATCCACCTGGTGCTCGGGATCCTGCTGCTCGCGTTCTTCGCCTACTACCTCTACCGCGCGGCGGCGTCGGAGCACACCGACGAGCCGGACCTGATCGGCCCGGCCGCGACCATCGGCGGACTGCCGACGGTGCAGCGGCGGATCACCGTGATCGGCATGTTCCTGGTCTCGGCCGGCGTGATCCTGGCGGCCGCGGAGCCGTTCGCGGACTCCCTGGTCGAGGGCGGTCATGCGCTGGGGATCGACCAGTTCCTGCTGGTGCAGTGGCTCGCGCCGCTCGCGTCGGAGTCGCCGGAGTTCATCGTCGCGCTGCTGTTCGCCTGGCGCGGCAAGGGTGGCGCCGCGCTCGGTCTGCTGATCTCGGCCAAGGTGAACCAGTGGACGCTGCTGATCGGCAGCCTGCCGGTCGCTTATCTGCTCGGCGGCGGCCGGCCCGCGCTGGACCTGGACGCGCGGCAGGTCGAGGAGTTCCTGCTCACCGCGACGCAGACGCTGCTCGGTCTCGCCGTGCTGCTGAGCCTCCGCTTCCCCCGGTGGGCGGCCTGGACGCTCCTGGGGCTGTTCGCGATCCAGTTCGCCGTACCGGGACAGACCGGGCGGTACGTGCTGTGCGGGATCTACCTCGTGCTCGCGGTGGTCGCGATGGTCCGCAACCGGGAACACCTGCTGCCGACGATCACCTCGCCGTTCCGGCGGACCCCGAAGCCCGCCGACGCGGAGCGCGCCGACGAGCTCGTCGGGGTCTGACGGCTGTTTCCGCCTCAGCTCGCCTGCTGGGCTTCTTCGACGACGACCGGACGGCGGCGCTCCTGCGGGCCGGGACGGCCCCGGCGGCGGCCGGACAGAAACTTCTCGCCGGCCGCGGTCCCGGTGAACTTGGTCCGGCGGGCCCACTCCCGGCACTCCTCGATCACCGGGCAGGCCGTCAGACAGACCGCCTGGGCCTTGCGCTGCTCCCACTGGCTGGCGGTCTCGTCGTACGCCGGTGCCTGGCCGACGCACGCCGCCTTCGTCATCCAGCGGTCGGCGGGGTCGGCGATCACCGTCAAGATCGGCCTCATGGGCTCTCCTGGTCGCTCGTCGATCGGGCGGATCGAAACCGCGGGGGTTTCCCGCGGTAGGACCAAGACTGAGCCCCTTCGATTGCCCCGGTGAGACGCTGGTGTTTCCGGCGTGCAACGTGACCCGGCACAGCAGTGCCGTGGCACTACCGGCGGACCAGGCGGATCTCCATCAGGCCGAAGTACGGGTCGTGCTTGCGGGCGCCGTCGGCGACGAAGCCGTTGCGGCGATAGAAGGTCAGCGCGCGCAGGTTGTCCTCGAACACCCACAGACTGGCCTGGTCTTTGCCAATGGCAACCTCCAGCAACCGGCGGCCGAGCCCACTCCCCCACTGCGCTTGCCGGGTGTAGATCGCCTCCAGTTCGAGCGTCACCGGAGCGTCCTCGTCGCGTCCTGAGCCGGCTGCCGAGAAGCCGATCACCTGATCCTCGACAGCGGCTGCCGGGTCAGGGTTGAGCGCGATCCAGCGCTTCCGGCCCTCCTCGAGGTTCGTCACCCAGCGCTCGGTCCGGCGGTCGATGTCGCTCGTTCCCTCGAGCAGACGATCCGCCGGCACGAGGTCGGCGTACGCCTCCCGCCAGCAGAGCAGGTGACACCAGGCGGCGGCCTCGGCGTCCTCGACGGTGGCGGGGCGGATCTCGGGAAGCATCAGACCGTGAAGACGACTTTCCCGAACAGGTCGCCCTCGTTCATCTTGGCGAACCCCTTCCGGGCGTCGGCCAGCGGCAGCACCGAGTCGATGTGCGGCGAGAGGCCGGCGTTGGCCATGAACTGCACGAGCTCGGCCAGCTCGGTCCGAGTCCCCATGGTCGAGCCCTGCACCCGCAACTGGAGGAAGAAGATCCGGTTCAGCTCGGCCGACTTGGGCGCCTGGCCGCTGGTCGCGCCGGAGATGACCACTGTGCCGCCCTGTTTCAGTGACTTCAGCGAGTGCGACCAGGTCGCCTGACCGACGGTCTCCATCACCGCGTCGACCCGCTCCGGCAGCCGCGCTCCGGACTCGAACACGTCGTGCGCGCCGATCTCAAGCGCCTTCGCGCGCTTCGCGTCGTCCCGGCTGGTCGCCCAGACCCGGATCCCGGCCGCCCGTGCCAGCGTGATCAGCGCGGTCGCCACGCCGCCGCCGGCGCCCTGCACCAGCACGGTGTCGCCGGGCTTCAGACCGGACTGCGTGAACAGCATCCGGTACGCCGTCAGCCACGCGGTCGGCAGGCACGCGGCCTGCTCGAAGCTCAGCCCGGCCGGCTTCGGCACGACGTTGTGCGCCGGTACGGCGACCTTCTCGGCCAGCGTCCCCTGGTAGCGCTCGCTCAGCAGCGACCGCTTCGGGTCGAGCGTCTCGTCCCCCTTCCACCCCGGGTCGGAGATGACCGCGTGCACGACGACCTCGTTGCCGTCCGGGTCGATCCCGGCGGCGTCGCAACCGAGGATCATCGGCAGACTCTGCTCGGCCAGGCCGACGCCCTTCAGCGACCACAGGTCGTGGTGGTTGAGCGCGGTCGCCCGGACGTCGATCGTCACCCAGCCGTCGGGCACGGTGGGGTCGGGACGCTCGCCCACCTCCAGGGCGGCGATCGGGTCGTCGGCGTCGAACCTGGCGGCGTAGGCAGCAAGCATGCGTACCACCTTAGGACCTGGTCTACGCGGAATCAGTTACCGAATTCACGATCGGCGTCGACAGGACGCCGTCCAGCAACTGCCGGGACTCCTCGAGCGCCCTGATCGACGCGCTGATCCGGTCGCGTTCGTGCTGCAGCTTGTCGATCAGCACCGGGCAGGTCGGCTCGAGCTTCTCGGTCACGCACGGCAGCACCTGTGCGATCGTCGACGTCGACAGGCCGGCCGCCAGCAACGTCCGGATCCGCCCGACCAGGTCGACGTCGCTCGCGGCGTACTCCCGGTACCCGCTCGGCAGCCGCTCCGGCTTCAGCAGCCCCTGGTCCTCGTAGTACCGCAGCAGCCGCTCACTGACCCCCGTCCGGGCCACCATCTCCCGCATACGCACGCCCTGACTCCTCACTCCGACATCCGTGTCAGAGTTTAGCCCGCGCCGTCTCCGGCAATAACGGACTTGACCGAAATTCTCCAGGAGGACCGATGCTCCGCGCACTGCTGGCCGTCACCCTGCTGATCGGACCGGCCACCCCCTCCCCTGCCGCCCAGGCCACGCAAGTGACCGGGGCGTACCTGCAGATCACCGCCGAGGGCGTAGCCACCGGGCGCGGTTTTGAGGGCGCCTCGCACGCCCACGCCGCGCTGGCAGCCATGTACGACGTGACCGGTGACCCGCAGCAACGCCGAACCGCCGACGAGCTTCTCGACTACCTCCTGCAGCGGAGGCCGGGTCACATGAGCACGGACCTCGCCCTGCAAGTCCTTCGGAGCCCTTATCTGCAAGGCGATTCACGGCTGACCACCAATCTCGAGACCTATGTGACCTCGGTGCTCGACCTGTACGCCGCGCAGCCGGACACCGTTCTCCGCACGGGCGACATCCGCACCCTGACCGGGCGGGCCGAGCTGTTGGTCAACTACGCCGAGCACCTCGAGCGACGGTCCGGCGACCCCGCCCGGATCCAGGCCGCCGACACCGCGGCCCAGGCGATGCTCGACCGGGTCGCGGCCCTGCAGTACACCCGCTCCGAAGCGGTCGCGGCCTTCGACAACGACCGGTACGTCGGCGCCTTCCCGCACTTCGTCACCGGCGACGACGGCAGCATGGGCAGCTGGGACGTCGAGCACTGGGCCCCCGCCATGCTGTCCCTCGACCAGTACGCCGCGGTCCGCGCACTCGCCACCGGCTTCGGCCGGTTCCATGTCGCCACCTACAACAACGCCGCCGCGTCCGGGACCCGGCACCTCCTCGGTACGACGGAGATCGACCCCGGCCTGATCTACGCCGGCGCACCGGCCGGGTTTCCGCTCGACGGGGCGACGTACGAGATCGGCGAGGAGACCGGCGAACATCCCTACCTGATCACCTACGGCTGGTCGCCGAACGCGATCGCCCAACTGGGGACGGCGTTGAAGGCGGTCCGCGACAACCGGGTCAAGGTGCCGCACTCCTCCGCCTGGCTGGCGTCGTACTGGCGGGGCACTCCGCCGCGCAGCGTGCTCGCACCGGGCCTGTTCTGGCACGGGCTGGACGCGAAGGTCGCGTACACGCACCGCTCGATCGAGGCCACCCAGCTTCCGGTCCCCGCGGACTTCCCGTGGCTCGACCTGGACCGCACCACCTTCCCCGGGACCGGCGACGACGCCGTCCGCCGCGACGGTTGGTACGACGGCTCCGGCCGGGGCGCGATGTCCGCGGTCTACTCCCGCCTGGCGATGACCGGGTACGTCGAGTCCGGCGGCCGCGACCTGGACACGCTGGAGCGGGCCGGCCGGTGGTGGGAGCGCATGGTCGTCCGCGGTTGATCAGGCGCGGGCGACTCCCTCGGCGTGAGCAGCCTCCGCGACCGCGGCGGCGACCGCGGGCGCGACCCGGGCGTCGAACGGCGACGGGATGATGTAGTCCGGCCGCAGGTCGTCCGCGGAGATCAGGCCGGCCAGCGCGTCGGCCGCGGCGAGCTTCATCCCCTCGGTGATCCGGGACGCGTTCGCGTCGAAGGCGCCGCGGAAGATGCCCGGGAACGCGAGCACGTTGTTGATCTGGTTCGGGAAGTCGGAGCGGCCGGTCGCGACCACGGCGGCGTGCCGGTGCGCGATGTCCGGGTGCACCTCCGGGTTCGGGTTCGCCAGCGCGAAGATCATCGACCCGTCGGCCATCCGCGCGATCGCCTCTTCCGGCACCGTGCCGCCGGACACCCCGAGGAACACGTCGGCGCCGTCGAGCGCGTCCACCAGCCGGCCGGACAGCCCGCCGGTGTTGGTGTCCCGGGCCAGCGACAGCTTCACCGGGTTCAGGTCGGGGCGGTCCTCGTGCAGCACGCCCTTGCTGTCGACGACGGCCAGGTCGCCGACGCCGGCCTGCAGCAGGATCCGGGCACATGCGACCCCGGCCGCGCCGGCGCCGGAGATCACCACCCGGATGTCCTCGATCGACTTGCCGGTGACCCGCAGCGCGTTCCGCAGGGCGGCCAGGACGACGACCGCCGTACCGTGCTGGTCGTCGTGGAACACCGGGATGTCGAGCCGCTCCTTCAGCCGGCGCTCGATCTCGAAGCAGCGGGGTGCCGAGATGTCCTCGAGGTTGATCCCGCCGAACGTCGGCGCCAGCCGGACCACGGTCTCGACGAACTCGTCCACGGCGGTGCAGTCGAGCGCGATCGGCACCGAGTCGACCCCGCCGAACTCCTTGAACAGCAGGGCTTTGCCCTCCATCACCGGCAACGACGCGGCCGGCCCGATGTCGCCGAGGCCGAGGACGGCGGTGCCGTCGGTGACGACCGCGACCACGTTGGACTTCCAGGTGTAGCGCCGTACCAGGGCCGGGTCCTCGGCGATCGCCGTACAGACCCGGGCGACCCCGGGCGTGTAGGCCTTGGACAGGTCGGCGGCGTCGGTGACGTGGATCGACGACGTGACCTCGATCTTGCCGCCGCGGTGCAGCTCGAAGACGGGATCACCGGCGTACCGGTCGATCTCGGCAGCGGGGACGGCGGAAACGGACGGATGCGGCTGGGCGACCATGCGGGGACCCTTCGGAGAAACAGCGAGCAGGCGGTCGATTACAGTGAGTGGGCGGCTCGATCAGAGGGTGCGTCGAACCACGCCGCGGCCAGGGGGTCACCCGTCGCACCGAGTAAACCACACACCGCACTGGTCTGCTGTGTGCGGGTTCACACCTGACCCCCGGGGGATGCGGCGGAGCGGCAACAGGGTGACGATGAGGTCTCAGCCGCAGCCGGTAGCCGACACGCGCGTGGTTGCTGTGTCAGGATGCGGCATCCGGCCCGGTACCGACCGGTTCGGAGTACCAGTTCCAGTGTCGAGGAGTATCAGCGATGAACATCGTCTCCACCCTCCGCAAGAGTCGCGCCCGCACCGTCGTCGCCGCGGCCGCCGTGCTCGCGCTCACGCTCTCAGCCTGCGGCAGTGACGAGTCGGGCTCGGGCAGCAGCGGTGGAACCGAGGACAAGGCCGCCGCGGCCGGCATCACCCTGGTGAAGTCCGGCAAGCTGATGGTCTGCACCCACCTGCCGTACAAGCCGTTCCAGTACAAGGACGGCGCCGACGTGGTCGGCTTCGACGTGGATCTCCTCGACCTGGTCGCCAAGGATCTCGGCCTGGAGCAGGAAGTCGTCAACATCGAGTGGGCGCAGGTCACCTCCGGGGCCGCGTTCAAGGCGAAGAAGTGCGACATGGGCATGGGCGCGATGACGATCACGCCGGAGCGCCAGGCCGCGATCAGCATCACCGACCCGTACATGGACGCCACCCAGGTGCTGATGGTCAAGAAGGACTCCGGCATCAAGAGCCTCGCGGACCTGCGCGGCAAGAAGATCGGCGCCCAGGCGGACACCACCGGCAAGAAGTACGCCGACGACAACGCCAAGGCCAACGGCTACACGGTGATCCCGTTCAACGACCTCGCGATCCAGACCAACAACGTGAAGTCCGGCCGGGTCGATGCCGCGATCAACGACAACGGCGTGCTGTACGACTTCGTCAAGGCGAACCCGGACATGGAGATCGCGACCGAGTTCAACACCGGTGAGCAGTACGGCTTCGCCGCCCTCAAGGACGGCAGCGGCCCGAAGCTGGTGGAGAAGTTCAACGAGGTGCTGGCCAAGGCCAAGTCCGACGGCCAGTACAACGAGATCTACAAGAAGTGGTTCGGGGTTGAGCCGAAGAAGTGAGTGCGACCACCGAAACCGACACCGTTGAGCGGAAGGGGCTGAGCCCGCGGCAGCGGGCCCAGCGCTCCCGCTGGATCCAGTACGCGGTTCTCGTCGTCGTCGCCCTGGTCGCCGCCTTCAGCGCGGACTGGGGCCAGATCGGCAGCGTCTTCTTCAAGCCGGAGTTCATCGAGAGCGCGTTCCGCGACGGCCTGCTGACGGCGCTGCTGAAGACGATCGAGTACACCGCCGGCGCGTTCGTGATCGGCCTGATCGGCGGCACCGTGCTGGCGCTGATGAAGCTCAGCCAGGTGGCGCCGTACCGGTGGATCGCGACCGCGTACATCGAGTTCTTCCGCGGCCTGCCGGCGATCGTGGTGTTCATCGCGTTCAGCCTGCTGCCGCTGGCCTTCGAGGGCCTCACCATCCCGTGGGACCCGTACGGCGTGGTCTGGCTGGCGCTCGGGATCGTCGCCGCGGCGTACATGGCCGAGGTGATCCGGGCCGGCATCCAGGCGGTGCCGAAGGGACAGGTCGAGGCGGCCCGCTCGCTCGGCATGCCGGCCGGCCTGGCGACCCGGAAGATCGTGCTGCCGCAGGCGTTCCGGATCGTCCTGCCGCCGCTGACCAACGACCTGATCCTGCTGGTCAAGGACTCCTCGCTGGTGTTCATCATCGGCGTCGCCGCGGACGGGTACGAGCTGACCGGGTTCGGCCGCGACCTGGCCAACACCTACTCGAACCTGACCCCGCTGGTGACCGCGGGCTTCTGCTACCTGATCATCACCCTGCCGCTGGGCATCCTGGTCCGCAGGCTCGAGGCGAAGGCGGCGAGGGCACGCTGATGGCACTGGTCGAGATCAAGAACCTGCACAAGTCCTTCGGCAGCAACCACGTCCTGCGCGGGATCGACTTCACCGTCGACCAGGGCGAGGTGGTCTGCGTCATCGGCCCGTCCGGGTCGGGCAAGTCGACGCTGCTCCGCTGCGTCAATCTGCTCGAGCAGCCGCAGGAAGGACAGGTGTTCGTCCGCGGTGAGGACATCACCGACCCGGACTGCCATCTGGACGCCGCCCGGCAGCAGATCGGGATGGTGTTCCAGCAGTTCAACCTGTTCCCGCACCTGTCCGCGCTGGCCAACTGCACGGTCGCCCAGACCACCGTGCTGAAGCGCAAGCCGGCCGACGCCGACCGGATCGCCCGGGCCAACCTCGAGCGGGTCGGCCTGCACGACAAGATGACGGCGTTCCCGGCCCAGCTGTCCGGCGGGCAGCAGCAGCGGGTGGCGATCGCCCGGGCGCTGTCGATGGACCCGGCGCTGATGCTGTTCGACGAGCCGACGTCGGCGCTCGACCCCGAGCTGGTCGGCGACGTACTGACCGTGATGCGCAAGCTGGCGCTGGACGGGATGACGATGCTCGTGGTCACCCACGAGATGGCGTTCGCCCGCGAGGTGGCCGACCGGGTGGTGTTCATGGACGGCGGCGTGATCGTCGAGCAGGGCCCGCCGGCCGAGGTGATCGGCAACCCGTCGCACGAGCGCACCCGGACCTTCCTGCGCCGGGTCCTCGACCCGACGCACGTCGAGCCGACCGGCTGAGGTTCGCGCCGCGAAAGGCCCGGTCTTGTCCACAAGGCCGGGCCTTCGCCGTGCAAAGCGGCCTGCGAGAGTGGAAGATGTACGGCGTGGTGGGGCGATCACCCGCCGGACACGAGGGAGGCAGTGTGGGCAGCACCGGACGATCCGCCGAGGTCCGTCTGAGCATTCCGGCGGACAGTGCGTACATCGCGGTTCCGCGGTCGGTGGTCGGCAACCTGGCGGCCCGCAACGACTTCACCGTGGACGCGATCGACGACCTGCGGATCGCCGTCGACGAAGCCTGCGCGCTGCTGCTGCCGCAGGCCTCCGACGGCGTGCTGGACTGCGTGTTCGAGATCGACCCGCCGCAGCTGACGGTGCGCACGAGCGCCGTCGTACCGAACGGCTGGCGTCCGGACACGTCGTCGTTCGGCTGGACCGTGCTGACCGCGCTGGTCGAGTCCGCGGCCGCCGAGACGATCGACGGCCGGCTCACCATCACCGTGACGGCAACCGCCACCGCCGCGGAGACCGCGTGAGCGACCGACCTGTCCTGGGCGAGCCCCAGGAAACTCCAGATCTGCGTACCCGGACGGCGGAGCTCTTCCGCGCGATGGCGGCCGGCGGCCCCGGTGACCCGGCGCGGACGCTGGCCCGGGACGGCCTGGTCGCGCTGCACATGCCGCTGGTCGAGCACCTGGCCCGCCGGTTCCGCAACCGCGGCGAGCCGTACGACGACCTCGTCCAGGTGGCCACCATCGGCCTGATCAAGGCGATCGACCGTTTCGACTCCGACCGCGGGGTCGAGTTCTCGACGTACGCGACCCCGACGATCCTGGGCGAGATCAAGCGCTACTTCCGGGACAAGGGCTGGGCGATCCGGGTGCCGCGGCGGCTGCAGGAGCTCCGGCTGTCGCTGACCGCGGCCACGGCCGAGCTCACCCAGGAGCTGGGCCGGGCGCCGACGGTCGCCGAGCTGTCCGACCGGCTCGGCCTGTCGCCGGACCTGGTGATCGAGGGCCTGGAGTCCGCGAACGCCTACAACACCTTGTCCCTGGACGCCCCGGACCAGAACGAGGCGGACGCGACCACGGTCCTGGACGGCCTCGGCGGCGAGGACGAGGCGCTGGAGAGCGTGGAGTACCGGGAGTCCCTGAAACCGCTCCTGGCCCAGCTGGACACCCGGGAGAAACGCATCCTGACGCTGCGGTTCTTCCGCGGGATGACGCAGTCCCAGATCGCCGAGGAGATCGGCATCTCGCAGATGCACGTCTCCCGCCTGCTGGCCCGCACCCTGACCGAGCTCCGCGCCGGCCTGCTCAAGGAGTAGTCAGAGCACCGGGCGGTCCTTGGTCGGGTCGTCCGCGAGCGCCTCGGTCGACGACCGCTGGAAGATGCCCACGAGTACGCCGACCGCGGCCAGGGCGAGCGCGATCGCGACCGGCCGGGTGGAGCCGCCCCAGAAGCTGTACGCGACCAGGAGCTGGATCAGCTGGGCGAACACGGCCGGCCCCCGGCTCCAGGTGGACGCGCGCCAGAGGCCGCGAGCGACGATCAGCAGGCCCCCGCCGTACAGGACGAAGAAGGCGGTGGTGGTCAGTCCCAGGACCAGCCGCGAGCTCTGGATCGTAAATGCTTCGGCAATTCCGAGAACGACCAGCACAAGGCCTTCCGCAGCCACCACACCGGCGGCTAGCTTGAGCGGTCTCGGTACGGCGGTGGCTGGGGAGTCGGTCGGCACTTCGCCAGCTTAGTGCTCCGTGCCGTTGCTGTGTTTCGGGCGCAAGGGACGACCACCCGCTCTTCCCGCGAGCCCTGGGTCCGCGGGAACCCCAGCCCCACAAGGAACTGAGGTCGTGCGTAACCAAAAGGCGGTTGGATCGGTTACTTGCAGTGAACGGGTGAGTGCATGAACGATGCTCCGTCCGGTTAACGGACGGGGAGCTCCACTGCGCACCGGTTCGTAGTGTTAAGGAAGTGTTGTGATCTGATCGACAACTCCAGAACCCTTGTTTCACCCAGCTGAGATTGGGAACATGGTCTCGTTCGTGAAAACGTTCACAACACGTTCCTGCAGCGAACACCTCGCACGCCGAGACCCCCTGGTGCGAGCTGAATCACGAGAGTAAAGCCGCGCTGACTGGGCACCGACCAGATTCAGCGTACGACAACTACTGAGAGAGATGGGATCCGCCATGGATTGGCGCCACCGGGCCGTTTGCCTCGATGAGGACCCGGAACTGTTCTTCCCCATCGGCAACACCGGGCCCGCGATCATGCAGATCGAGGAGGCCAAGCAGGTGTGCCGTCGCTGCGACGTGCGTGAGCAGTGCCTCGCCTGGGCGCTGGAAGCCGGCCAGGACCACGGTGTCTGGGGCGGCCTCAGCGAGGACGAGCGCCGGGCGCTCAAGCGGCGTAACGCCCGCGCCCGCATCCGCACCGCCTGAGCAACTCTTTCGAGGCCCCGCGGACCATCCGCGGGGCCTTTCGCTTTCCCCCTGCGCCCCTAGTCCTTCACCGGGATGTCGAGGGTGACCTGGGTGCCGGGGCGGCCGTCGTGGCGGGAGCCGAAGTCCAGGGTGCCGTCCAGTTCGCCGAGCACCAGGGTGCGGACGATGGACAGCCCCAAGTTGCCGGACAGTTCGGAGTCGAAGTTCGCCGGCAGCCCGTGGCCGTCGTCAACGACGGTGACCCGCAGCCGGCCCACCGACCGCTCGGCGGACAACTCGATCGTGCCGGTCGCCTCGTCCCCGTCGCGGGACCGGAAAGCGTGCTCCACCGAGTTCTGCATCAACTCCGTCAGCACCATCGCCAGCGGCGTCGCGATCTCGGAGTCGAGTACGCCGAAGCTCCCGGAGCGCCGGGTCTCGACCGACGTGGCGACCGTGGACACGTCGGCCACCATCGCGGCCACCCGGTCGGCGACGTCGTCGAAGTCCACGTGCTCGTCGAACGACTCCGACAACGTCTCGTGCACGATCGCGATCGAGCCGACCCGGCGGACCGCCTCGGCCAGCGCGGCCTGGCCCTCCGGCACCGCGATCCGCCGGCCCTGCATCCGGAGTAACGCCGCGACGGTCTGCAAGTTGTTCTTGACGCGATGATGAATCTCCCGGATGGTCGCCTCCTTGGTGACCAGCTCCCGCTCCCGGCTGCGCAGCTCCGTCACGTCCCGGAGCAGGATCAGCGCCCCCACGTGCTGCCCGTCGGCCCGCAGCGGGATCGCGCGCAGGAACAGCGTCGCGTCGGCGTTCTCGATCTCGAGCTCCTTCGCCGCGCGCCCGGTCAGTACCGACGCGAGCACGTCGTCGACCTTGTGGCCGGCCTGCAGCAGCTCACCGGTGACGTCCTTCAGCCGGCTCCCGACCAGGTCGGTGACGAGCCCCATCCGCCGGTACGCCGACAACGCGTTCGGGCTGGCGAACGTCACCATCCCGTGCCGATCGACCCGGATACAGCCGTCGCCGACCCGTGGGGTGGTGGACAGCAGCCGCTCCCCGCCGTACGGGAAGACGCCGTCGGTGATCATCCGGGCCAGGTCGGTGGCGCTCTGCAGGTAGGCGATCTCCAGCCGGGACGGGGTGCGGACGCCGAGCAGGTTGGTGTTCCGGGCGATCACCGCGATCACCCGGCTGCCCCGCCGGACCGGGATGGTCTCGACCCGGACCGGGACGTCGTCGCGCCACTCCGGGTCACCCTCCCGGCAGATCCGGCCGCCGTCGTACGCCTGGTCCAGCAGGTGCCGGCGGCCGCGCGGGATGAAGCTGCCGACGATGTCGTCCAGGTACGCCGTCGGCCCGGTGGTGGGCCGCATCTGCGCCCCGGCCCAGAAGCCGAGACCCTCGGTGTCCGGCAGCCAGAGCACCAGGTCGGCGAACGACAGGTCGGCCAGCATCTGCCAGTCGGAGACCAGCAGCTGCAGACGGTCCAGGTCGGCCTGGTCCAGGGTGGTGTGGTTCCGGGCCACGTCGCTCAGAGACGGCACCCCTCGATGCTACCGACGCCGGCACCGGTCCCTGGGGTGGTCCGGCTTGATTGAAGGGCGCGAATGGGTGTTGATTGATCAGGCACGGATGAAAGGATGCTTCGGTGGAGTCGACGTACTGGCAGGACGTGATGGCCGCGGACTACGCGGTACCGCGCGACCGTGCGCTGACCGACCTCACCGAGGAGCTCGTCCGCGGCCTCGCCAGCACCAACCCGCAGATCCGCGACGCGCTCGCGTACCCGACGCTCGCGACCTGGCTGGAGCGCGGGGTGTACGACGATCTGCTGCCGGGGTTCGGTGACGGCCTGTGTGCCGGGCTCGCGTACGGACTGGGTGAGGACGGCACGGACACCGTGTTCCGCCGGTCCTTCACCGCACTGACGCTGGCGGAGGTGATCCACCGCGACAACGCCGAGTTCCTCGTGCACGACGAGGTGGTGATGCGCTGGGGCGACCGGCTGGCGACCTGGTTGCTGCGCGAGCGCGACCTGCGCGGCTACGTGCCGGACTGCGGCTGGGCGCACGCCGTGGCCCACGGCGCGGACGCGATCGGTGCACTGGCCCGGTCGCGGCACTGCGACGCCGGTGTGCTCCGGGCGCTGCTCGACGTACTCGCCGACCGGATCGTGAAGGACACGCCGTACCGCTGGGTGCACGAGGAGCACGACCGGGTCGCGCACGCGGTGATGACGATCCTGCACCGGAACATGCTGACCAGCGACGAGCTCGAGCGCTGGCTGAAGCCGGTCGCTGCGACCGCGGCCCAGCAGCCGTTGATGCACGACACGTTGCCCGAGTGGCCGACTCCGCCGGTGTTCAACGCCCGCGGCGTACTGCACGTCCTGCTGAGCCAGCTGGCGATCGGGGTGAAGGGCTTCCCGATCCCCGGTGACGACGAGCTGTTCGGCCGGCCGATCGAGGCCCGAGCGGACATGCTGCTGATGCTGACCGAGGCCGTGCAGGCGTCCCAGCCCTACATCTACAAGCCGGCCGCCAACCAGTCCTAGGGTACGGCGACCGTCGCCACGACTGCGCGGTGATCGCTGCCTTCGATCGCGTACGTCGTGAAGCGGCCCGGCTCGAGTTGCCGGGTGATGAGCACGTGGTCGATCTGCGTCCGGGTCACCGCCGGCCGGTCCGACGGCCAGGTGCCTTCCAGACCGGAGCCGGTGAGGGACGCGACGCTGCGGCAGTTCGTGCCGAGCGCGTACCGGAAGTCCGCGTGGTCGGTGGTCGCGTTGAAGTCGCCGGCCACGATCGTCGGCGGGTTCTGCGCGCACCACTGCCGCAGTACGCCGAGATCCTTCTTCCAGGTGGTCACTTCGGACGGCAGCGGCGGGAACCCGTGGTACGCGATCAGCCGGACCTCACCGAGGGTCCCGCCGGTGACGACGATGTGCCCGAAGGTCGTCGCGGACGCGTCCTTCGCGAACCGGACCGCACCGAGTGACGACGCCACCAGCACACTCGTCGCGCTCTCCACCGCCGCGCTCGGCTGCAGCGTGTAACCGTTGTAGGCAAGGCCCTGCAGGTGCGCCCGGATGTCCTCCCGGACGTCGACCTGGGCCTCCGGCAACGAAACCAGGTCCGGCCGGCGCTCCCGGATCACCTTGGCCACCGCTCCCGCGTCGGCGCCGCCACCGAGCACGTTGGCGACCATGATCGTCAGCACCCGGGACCCGGCCGGCACCGGATCCGCCTCCGAGAACTGCCGCGGCGCCGTCAGTGCGGCACCGACCAGCGCGAGCGACAGCACGAGTACGGCGGCGATCCGCCAGCCCCGCCGTACCAGCATCACCAGCCCCAGCGCCAGGACGACGGCCAGCCCCTGCGGGCGGAACGCCACCAGCTGCGCGAACGGCGTGACCTCGTCGAGGCCGAACAGCTCCGGGTAGAGCGGCACGGCAACGATCACCAGGAAGAGAACGGACAGCACGACCCGCCGGACGAACCATGCTCGTTCGTTATCCATGATCCACCCTGAAGATCTGGTCGCTTGTTCGGACGAACGGTAGCGTGCTCCGTTGCGCCTGTGTCCCGAGGAGGTTTGCAGTGTCCCGATTGTCCGCGGTCAAACCCGCGTACTGGATCTCCGGCGTCCTGCTGGCGGTCGCGGTCGTCGTACCGCTCCTGGTGTCCACGTACGCCAAGGACGAGCCCAGGCTGTGGGGCTTCCCGTTCTTCTACTGGTACCAGTTCCTGTGGGTCTTCCTCTCCGCCGGGCTGGTCAGCATCTGCTACAAGCTCGTGATCACCGAGGAGCGCAAGCGGCGCGCCGCCGAAGGGCTCGGCGACCCCGACAAGGCGGACCGGGCGAAGGAGGGCGACCAGTGAACCACAGTGTCGACTGGGTCCAGCTCATCATCGTCATCCTGATCTTCGGCGCCGTCACCGTGATGGGCTTCATGGCGGCCCGCTGGCGCAGCTCGGGCAGCCTGGACAACCTGGACGAGTGGGGTCTCGGCGGCCGCGGGTTCGGCACCTTCATCACCTGGTTCCTGCTGGGTGGCGACCTCTACACGGCGTACACGTTCATCGCCGTACCGGCCGCGATGTACGCCACCGGCGCGATCAGCGGCTTCTTCGCGGTGCCGTACACGATCGTGGTCTATCCGATCATCTTCGTCTTCATGTCCCGGCTGTGGTCGGTCTCGCACCGCAACGGCTACGTGACCCCGGCGGACTTCGTCGGCGGCCGGTACGGCAGCCGCGCGCTGTCGCTGGCGGTCGCGATCACCGGCATCCTGGCGACGATGCCCTACATCGCCCTGCAACTGGTCGGCATGCAGGCCGTGTTCGAGACGATGGGTCTCGGCGGCGACAACCTGCTGGCCAAGGACCTTCCGCTGCTGATCGCGTTCGCGGTGCTGGCGGCGTACACCTACTCGTCGGGTCTGCGGGCGCCGGCGATGATCGCGTTCGTCAAGGACGGCCTGATCTACCTGGTGATCGCGGTGGCGATCTTCTACCTGCCGAGCGTGCTCGGCGGTTGGGGCTCGATCTTCGACGCCGCGGAGGCCAAGCTGACCGCGACCAACCCGAACACCGGCAAGCCGGTCGGCGCCTTCATCCCGGGTGAGTCCGGCTACTCGGCGTACTGGACGCTGGCGCTCGGCTCGGCGATGGCACTGTTCATGTACCCGCACTCGGTGACCGCGGTGCTGTCGACGAAGAACCGCAACATCGTCCGGCGGAACGCCGCGATCCTGCCGGCGTACTCACTGCTGCTCGGCCTGCTCGCGCTGCTCGGCTTCATGGCGATCAAGGCAAACGTCGACGTACGGGGCCTGGACGGGCTGCCGAACCCGCAGCTGGCGATCCCGCGGCTGTTCGACCAGGAGTTCCCGTCCTGGTTCGCCGGGATCGCGTTCGCGGCGATCGCGGTCGGGGCGCTGGTGCCGGCGGCGATCATGTCGATCGCGGCCGCGAACCTGTTCACCCGCAACATCTACCGCGACTTCATCAAACGCGACGCGACCCCGGCGCAGGAGGCCAAGGTCTCCAAGATCGCGTCCCTGCTGGTGAAACTCGGTGCGCTCGCGTTCGTGCTCACGCTGGACAAGACGCTCGCGCTGAACTTCCAGCTGCTCGGCGG
Organism: Kribbella sp. CA-247076; assembly: GCF_050942445.1. Classification (NCBI taxonomy): domain Bacteria; kingdom Bacillati; phylum Actinomycetota; class Actinomycetes; order Propionibacteriales; family Kribbellaceae; genus Kribbella; species Kribbella sp. CA-247076. Next base: position 5,643,186 of record NZ_CP192051.1, read on the forward strand.
GATCTGGATCCTGCAGACGTTCCCGGCGATCGTGGTCGGCCTGTACACCCGGTGGTTCCATCGCTGGGCGCTGTTGGCCGGCTGGGCGGCGGCGATGCTGTTCGGCACGATCGAGGCCTACAACGTGATCAACCCGGCGACCGGGAAGCACTTCGGCGGCTCGCTGGCGAACGTGCCGTTCACCGACACCCAGTCGTACATCGCGCTGACCGCGTTCGCGCTCAACGTGATCGTGGTCGTCGTCCTGACGCTGGTGTTCCGGGCGCTGAAGGTGCCGAACGGCGTCGACAGCACCCACGCCACGGACTACCGCGCCGACCAGGGCGACCCCGGTGTGAAGGACCTGCCGGAGCTGCTCGACGAGGGCGGCGCCTCCCCGGCGAAGCCCTAGTACGCTGACGGGCGGTCCTTCCCAGGGAAGGACCGCCCGTCACTCTTTGCTGTTATGTCGACACGCTGCGGGATCAGCTTGCCCGGGATTCCGCCCGGGGCGCGGCAGAATCGCGAGGGTGTTGCTGGTCCTCCTCGTCATGCTGCTCGCCGCCGCCGCGGCCTGGGCGACCGGTGGACGCTTCACCCGGCTGGCCGACAACTCGTTGACCGGCGTGCACTGGCTGGCCGCCGCGGCGATCGGCCAGTTCCTCGGCTCACTGGTCGGAGGTACGGCGTACCCGGTCGGCCTGATCGGGTCCGCGGTCTGCATCGCGGTCTTCCTCCGCCAGAACCTCCGCCATCCCGGCGTCGGACTACTTGCCCTGGGCTTCTTCTGCAACGCCCTGGTGGTCGCGCTGAACGGCGCGATGCCGGTGTCCGCCGACGCCCTCGCCCGCGCGGGCGTCGACACGTTCATGAACTCACCACGCCACGAACTCGCCGATGCCTCGACCACGCTGCCCTGGCTGGGCGACGTCGTACCCGTGGCCCTGCCGGGCATCGGTCAGGCGGTCAGCCCGGGCGACGTACTGATCGCCGCCGGCGCCGGGCTCCTGCTGTACGCCGGAATGGGCGGAACGCACCGGGTCCCGGCCGGAACGGCGCCCGGGTGGGACGACCTCTCCCCGTGCCACGGAGCCCCGGCGATCCTCCGGCTAAAAACGGAATCCCCGGCCGATCACCCGTCGGAGTGACTCGACCACGACCGGGTCGTACTCGGCCCCGATCCCGAGCCCGATCGACTCCATCGCCTTCGCCGGCGACTGACCGTTGCCCTCCCCCACCAACTGCTCGTACGCCAGCGCCACGTTGACGATCCCGCTCTCCACCGGGATGTCCGCGTTGTTCGCCCGCCCCTGCCGGTACGGATCGTTCGAGTGCCGCACGATCTCGGCCACATGATCCAGCACCCCCGACCGCTCGATCACCGCGGCCCCGATCTCCGCCGCCCGCCGCCGTTCCTCCCGCGTCCGCAGCAGACTCGCCCCACCCGGACTCGGATCCGCCAGCGCCAACTGCCCGACCCCCGACAACAGAGCGGCGTACTCCAACGCCTCCATCCGCGCCGGCGTCAACCCCAGATCGTGGCCCAAAGCAACCGCCAACTGCGCCGTCCGCGCATTCTGCCCGGGACTACTGAACCCGGCAATCTCAGTACTCCGAGCCATCGACCGCACCGTAGTCCGATAAGTCCGCTGAGCCGAAGCAAACCGCCGAAACGCAAACTGAGTCAACAACAACGGCACCACCACCAACGGCGGCGCCCACAGGCCCAACAGCGCCGTACCGGTGGCGAGCAGGATGCCGCTGATACCCATCGCCAGCCCGATCCTTCCCATCACCGACAGTTCGTCCCGCAGCGCGGCGGGGAACGGTCTGTTGTGGCGTTCCGTCGCCTGCCCCGCGCCGATCAGGGCGTCGCTGACACCGGCACTCAGCACCCCGAGGAGCATCGCGCCGGACAGCCACAACGCATCCTGCCAACGACCCGTCCAGGCCAGGTCGGCGGGCGCCAGCAGAGAGAAGACTGCGGCCGCACAAGCGACCGAGATGCCTCGCCGGCACGACACGACGATGTCCCATCCAAGCCCCGCGATCGCTCTCGGCAAGAGCCCTGCAACGGTGGCCACCGCAGTCACTGCCACGACCTGTGCGACATCCGGAGGTACGCCGACCGACGGTCCACGGAGCATCGCGTACCCCAGGGCGGCGCTGGTCGCGATCGGTGCCCGGTTGCGGATCCGGTCGACCCGGAACTGCACCATCTCACCGATCGCGATGAGGGCTCCGAAGGTGACGGCGTACGACCACTCGGTCATCCCGTCGCGGGCGGTGAGCACGATTGCGATCAAGGCCAACGCGGCGCCGGCAGCCACGATGACGACCCCGCTGCCCATCCTCCGCAGCTCAAGGCCTTCCGTCATGCCGCCGCCGGCCATCACTCCGGGCCTGCCGCGTTGCCGGTCGCCCCGCCACCGCTGCCGAGGCTGAGGTCGTCATGGTCGATCGTCACCACCACCGAGCCGTCCGGAGCAGGCTGGTCGACGGTCTTCCAGCCCTGCTTTCTGATGACGTCGACGAAGGCGTCCACCAAGTGTGGATCGAAGTGTGTGTAGCGGTCCTGGATCAGGATCTGCAGCGTCTCCTCCACGCCACGGGCCGGCCGGTACGACCGTGTCGACGTCAGGCAGTCGAACGCGTCCACGATGCCGATGATCCTGGCGAAGTACGGGATGTTGTCGCCGCTGAGGCCGGCCGGATAGCCGGTGCCGTCGTACTTCTCGTGGTGGTGCAGAACCGCGGACTTGACCTCCTCCAGAAAGGGGATGTTGCCGATCAACTCCACTCCGCGAGCAGGATGGAGCCGGATCGCGTCCATCTCCGAGTCGTCCAGCCGACCGGGTTTGCGGATGATGCTCGTTGGCACACCGACCTTGCCGACATCATGCAGTAGACCGGCATGTTCGAGCGCGCTCTGCCGGTCGTCCGCCAGCCCCAGGTGGCGGCCGAGCATTCCGACGCCCTCGCTGACACGTTCGGAATGACCTCGAGTGTACAAGTCCTTGGCCTCGATGACCTGGATGAACGCACGCATGGTCGCGGCCTGCGCCCGCCTCTCGGCCTCGTACTGCGACAGCGCCCACCTACTGACGTACAGCGGCACGAAGATGAGAAGGATCGACAGGAAGCCGAGACCGGACAGCCATGCGACCGCGAGCAGGAGTCCGAGCAGCCCGTAGCCGAGCAGGGGTGGAGAGGTCGGCACCGCCACCTTCCGCAGGAACGTCGCCGGGCTGGGGTCGCCCGCCTCGAGCGAGAGCACCACGCACAGCAGAAGAGCGTTCACGACCAGCCAGGTCGCGTTGGCCGCGGTAGTGGTCCAGATCGCGTCCCACGGGCGCGACAGCACCTCATCGCCGGTCGGGCCGCCCGCGAAGTGGAACACCAATCCGCCCGCCGCCGCGCAGATGACCGACTGGGCGCCGTTGAAGACCTTCTTGACCATCGGATGCCGACGATCCTGCGACAAGGCACCGACGGCGCCGACAAGGATCGCGGACCCGACTCCTGACAACAAGTAGAGCGCAATGACGAGTACGTAATCGAGTGAGGTCCGGTATACCTGCCCGACACGAGGCCGGAGCACCGTCCCCGCCAGCATGAGCAGGCCCAGGCAGATGGTGGGCGCGTCAATCGTTGCGTGTGCTGCAGCCAGTACCAGAATGGCAACAGCCAGTATGGTCGTGGTGACAACCACCAGCCGAAGCAGCACCCGCCGGTTCACGCGCGCAACGCTACCCGGACAGACGTCTTTGGACTACCAGTCCCAACCGTCGGCGAGCATGTCGCACCTCCGTTCAGCGGTCGCGGTCTTGCGCCCCGCCGGCGGCGGCAGGACGCAGGGGGGCAGACAGCACATCGCTGACTGATCAGTATTTTGCTCATATGGCCTGCGCCGAAACACTGTAAGCCAGACCGTGACCCGCCGCACGACGTGAAGAGCGATGCATGGTATGAGAGACTGTGACTCTTTGCAGTTGTTTCAAGGAGGCTTAGGAATGGGCAAGACCGGCCGCAAGCGCCGCGCACGCAAGAAGAAGGGCGCAAACCACGGTAAGCGCCCCAACGCCTGACCCAGGCGGCTGCTACAGACAGCGAGGACCCCGGCTAAAACCGGGGTCTTTGCAATTTGGTTACGGGTGAGTTCAGACCAGTCCCGCCCCAGGTCTTGCATCCAGAGCGTTTGCGGCTGAATACTCAAAGCGACTTTCAAACGACCGTTTATGCGTCGTGACGTGTGATCTCCGGCACTCGCGCGATCAACGCCAAACCGGTCCAGTCGGCGTTGTGGATATCGCCTGCAGGGGATCAGGCGAGCCTCCTAGAGTTGGCCCCGATCTCCGGCACCGACCGTAGCCGGACAGTTGCCGATGCGTGAGGAAGGTAGGACGTGGCTGCACACAGCCTCAGTGATCTGCTGCGCAGATACCGGGCTCGGTCCGGTCTCACGCAGGCCGCCCTCGCCGAGAGAGCGGGCCTCAGCGAACAGGCCATCAGCGTTCTCGAACGTGGCACCCGGAGCCGTCCGCGCATCGACACCGTCAAGGCCTTGACCGCCGCCCTCGAGTTGAGCAGTGCCGAGGCCGCGGAGTTCGAGACCGTTGCACGCAGCAAAGGTCGGAAGGTCAAGGCGGCTGCCACGTCCACGGGCGCGCCAGGCGCGGACTCGCTGCCGCTGCCTTGGCAACTGCCGCCGGCTCTTTCGGACTTCACCGGTCGCGCCGCGCAGATCGAGGCCGTCCTGACCGCACTGCGCGAACCCGGACGGAATCGAACTGTCGGCCTGGTCGCGCTGACAGGGATGGGTGGAATCGGTAAGACCGCGCTCGCAGTTCAGGCCGCCCACAAGCTGGCCGACAGTTACCCCGACGGTCACCTGTACCTCAACCTGCGTGGATACGGTCCCAGCGAGCCGATGACCACCGCGGACGCCTTGCACCAGTTGCTTCGTTCCCTCGCGCTCGACCCGCAACTGATCCCCGACGGGGTGGAGGAAGCGGCCGCCTTGCTCCGATCCCAGCTGACAGGCCGCCGCGTGCTCTTGCTGCTCGACAACGCGACCGACGTTCGGCACGTGCTGCCACTCCTGCCAGGAAGCCCAGGATCGGCGGTGATCATCACGAGCCGAGGATCGATGGCGGCACTCTCGGGTGCGCGGCAGATCCGCCTCGACGCGTTGTCGGAGACCGAGTCGGTCGACCTGCTGGCCGGCATCGTCGGTGCCGAGCGGATCGCCGCCGAGCCGCAGGCCGCCGAGGATCTCTCGTTGCTGACCGGGTGCTTGCCACTGGCTGTTCGGCTGACCGGCGGCCGACTCGCCGCCCGGCCGTCGTGGCCTGTCCAGCACCTGGTAGATCTCCTCCACGACGAGGGGAGGAGGCTCGACAGCCTGGGAGCTGACGAAACCGGCGTACGGGCGAGCATTGCCAGCTCGGTGCGCTTCCTGGAGACCAGCGACCACGCCCTCGATCGTGAGGCCGCACAGGCCCTACCGGTGTTGAGTCTCCTCGACGGGGCGGACCTGATCACCGCTGTCGCCGCCGCCTTGCTCGACGTTCCGGTCCGGCAAGCCGACGCCGTGCTGGAGCGGCTGGTAGATCTCAACCTGCTCGAGTCCGTCGCGCCGGAGCGATACAGGTTCCACGACCTCATCCGGACGTTCGGCCGCGAGCTTGCTGACAAGAGTCTGACCCCGGCGGCACAGGACGCCGGCCTCGAGCGAGTCCTGCGCTTCTACACAGGCTTCGCCTGGGCGTGCCAGCGTCTCACGCACGCCACCAGTCCGCGGCTGTCCCTCGCCGAGTCCTCGACCGGTCCGATGCCGGCGCTGGACAGTGCGGCGACGGCCGTGCGCTGGCTGGACGACGAACAGCGCAACCTGATGGACCGGTTCCATCAGGCAGCGGCCTCCTCGCTGGCCGGGTCCGCGCTCTTCCCGGAGTTGGCCCTCGCGATGTTCGGCTACAACGAATCCCGCTCGCGCTGGTTGGAGATGCGCGATCTCTGCCTGACCGGAGTCGCGATCGCGCACCAGCTCGACCTGCCACTGATGGCCGCCTGGCTCGAGCACGACACCGCGATCCCCGAGGTCGAGAACGGGACTCTCGAGGTCGCAGTGGTGCATCTCTTCAAGGCGCTACAGATGTTCCGCGATCTGTCGGACGGACCCGGGCAGGCCCGCTGCTGCTCGTCGCTCACGCACGTCCTCGGTCGGCTCGGCCGGTTGGACGAGGCGCTCCAACTCGGTACCGAGGCACTGCGGCTCAGTCAGGAACTCGGCCAGCGGACCATCGAAGGCGTCTCGTACATCGCTCTTGGAGGTCTGTACGACCGTAAGGGCGATGCCGAGCAGGCCGACCAGGCGTTCGCACAGGGGATCCACTTGGCTCGCGACATGGGCGACACCCGCTCGCTGGCCAAGCGGTACCTCAACGTCGGGTTCTCGCACCTCCTGGTCGGTCGGGTGGAAGACGCGAAAGCCCCGCTCTACGAATGCTTGAAGATCGCCGAAGCAGTGAGAAACGACGATCAAGTCACCCAAAGCCTGCAATGCCTTGCTGCGGTCTTCGCGAGCCAGGGCGAGTACCCCAAAGCACAGGAATACCTCGCAAGCGCACTAGCCCTCGCCCGCCAGTTGGGCAACCGCCTGCGCGAAGGCTGTTTTCTCCTCGAGCTCGGCAAGATCAGTGCCGCGACCGGTCATCGGGATGCCGCGATAGCGCACCTCAACGCAGCACTCACCATCCTGCACGGCAAATCACCGTACTTCGAGACCGCCGCCCGCCAACTCCTCGCACTCATCGACCGAGGAGGCGACTACACCTACAACTTCGACGATTCCAACATCGTCTGAATCGAATTCACGATCCTCAGTCGGTGGTGGGGATGGTGGTTTCTACTTGGATTTGGGTTAGGCGGAGGAGGATTTTCTGGCGGAGGGCGTCGGGGGCGTGGTCGGAGCCGCAGGAGCGGTGGACCAGTTTCTTGACGCAGCGTTCCAGGTCGTACTCGTCGAGGCAGGGGGCGCACTCTTCCAGGTGCTGCCGGATCTCCTCGGTGCTGGCGTCCTCGAGTTCGTCGTCGATGAAGACGTAGACACGCTGCAGGATCTCGCTGCAGTCGACGTCGTGGTGCTCGCCGCAGCTCACGACTCCTCCTCGGTTCCGGTCTCGTCGGACGGGATCAGGCCCCGGTCGCGCGCGTAGTCGCCGAGTAGGTCACGCAGCTGGCGACGGCCGCGGTGCAACCGCGACATCACGGTGCCGACCGGCGTCCCCATGATGTCGGCGATCTCCTTGTAGGCAAAGCCCTCGACGTCGGCCAGGTAGACGGCCAGCCGGAAGTCCTCCGGGATCGCCTGCAGGGCTTCCTTGACGTCGGAGTCGGGCAGGTGCTCGAGGGCGACCGCCTCGGCCGACTTCAGGCCGCCGGGGGTGTGCGACTCGGCGGCGGTGAGCTGCCAGTCCTCGATCTCCTCGGTCGGCGACTGCGTCGGCTGGCGCTGCCGCTTGCGGTATCCGTTGATGAACGTGTTCGTCAGGATCCGGTACAGCCACGCCTTCAGGTTGGTGCCGGGCGTGAACTGGTGGAACGAGCTGTACGCCTTCGCGAAGGTGTCCTGGACCAGGTCCTCGGCGTCCGACGGATTGCGGGTCATCCGCATCGCCGCGGCGTACATCTGGTCGAGGAAGGGCAGCGCCTCGCGCTCGAAGCGCGCGGTCCGCTGCTCGGGTGTCTCGGTCGTGGTGGGAGTGGGCATCGTGATCGAGAATACCGGGGTCTTCCCGGTGGTCCTCGCCGGAGCCTCTCTCGTCGCCGTCATGTACGGCACAACACGCCCGGCCGCGGGGGCATTCCCCGTCAGCGGCCCACTATCCGGACACCTCGCGGCTGACCCATTCGAACACGGCTTCGACCAGGACGTCGTACGCCTCCTGCTGGGTCAGCTCCGCCCGCTTCGGCACCTTGAACGAGTGTTCCGCCTCCGGTACGACGGCCATCTCGGTGAGCGGCGGGAACTCCTCCGGGGTCCCGAACGGGTCCCGCTCCCCCTGGACCACCAGCGTCGGCAGCCCGGCGCCCTGCAGCTCGTCGACCCGCGACTTCTCCGGCTTCCCCGGTGCATGCAGCGGAAAGGCCAGGGCGAGTACGCCGGACGCGCCGAGACTGCTCGCGGTCCGGCAGGCCACCCGGGCCCCGGCGCTGCGGCCGCCGACGACCAGCGGAGTGCGGATCCGGAGCTGGCCGATGATCGCGATCCAGGCCTCGTCGAGGGCCTTCGGACCGGGCGCGAGTTTCCGGCGGGCGTGCCGCCAGGGCTGCTCGATCAGGAACACGTTGATGTCCTGTTTCGGCAGCCGAGCGGCCAGCGCGGCCAGGTCACCCGACTCGATCCCGCCGCCGGCGCCATGACCGAGCGCCAGCGTCGCCACCGGCCGCCGGGCCCGATGCGCCACGATCCGGGCGTCCCCGTGCGGCGTCCCCACAATCCGTTCGTCGGTCACCCGCCCCATCCTGTCATCAGCCCGCGCCAAGACGGGGCAGGAAACGGCGCAGAACGGCACGGAAACGGCGCGGGTCAGAAGAGAGCGCGTCAGAAGAGAGTGGTCTCCTCCGGCTCCTCCGGCCGGTCGATCGGGTCGACGCCGTCCGGCGGCAGCGGGTCGACCAGGTGCGGCCCGTTGTTCTTGACCGAGCTGACAGCCTTCGAGACGGCGTACGCCTCGAGCCGGCCGGGCGCGGCCGGGACCAGCAGGTCGAGCAGGTCGTCGGGGTCGGAGCTGAGCGGGTCGAGCCAGGCGTCGTACCGCTCCTTCTCGACCAGCAACGGCATCCGGTCGTGGATGCGGCCGAGGTCGTCGGTGGCCGTGGTGGTGAGGACCGTGCAGGTCCACAGCCAGGCCTCGTCGGCGTCCGCGTCCTCGACCGACTTGTCCCGCCAGATCTCGTACAGCCCGGCCATCGCCAGCACGCCGCCGTCGGCGGGGCGGATGAAGTACGGCTGTTTGACCGGTTTGCCGTTCACCTTCTGCTCGGACTTGTACCACTCGTAGTAGCCGTCAGCGGGCAGGATGCAGCGCCGGGTCGCGAACGCCTTCTTGAACGCCGGCTTCTCGGCGACCGTCTCCATCCGCGCGTTGATCAGCCGGCTCCCGATCGAGGTGTCCTTCGCCCACGACGGCACCAGCCCCCACTTGACCGTGGTCAGCTTGCGCACCGTCTCGTCCGGCACCTCGCGGTTCTTCCGCTCGACCACGGCGATCACCTGGTCGGTCGGCGCGACGTTGTAGTTGTCCGGGAGCTCCTGGACGGACTCGCGCACGTTGCCCGCCTCGATCTCGAACTCGACGACGAGATCGGACGGGTCCCGGCTGGAGGCGTATCGACCGCACATGGAGACCAGCCTAGACAGCCCCACCGACAGTGGCGACCGGCGAGCGGCGGCGGATCGCCCACCCCGTGATGGGCGATCCGCCGCCTGCGTGGTGCGTCCGGGCACCCCCCTGTTGGCGTCCGGACGCAGGTCCTACGGTCTGGCCAGCTCGTCGAGCACACGCCCGGCCATAGCGTCACTGGCCGGGAGTCCTTCGATCCAGATCCGGGCGAGCTGGGGTACGTCGGTGTCCAGCCGCCACTGCGTGATCAGGGTTCGTACCGTCTCGACCTGCTCCGGCAGGTTCGGCTCGCGGCCGACGAGCGCCGCCGCGCGGTGTGAGCCGACGCGGCCCAGTACGTCACCGCCGTAGAACACGATCCGCAGGCACTCCGCGACGTCGACGAGCCGGAGCTCACGGTCGAACGGCGTCGTCCCGGGCCGAGTGAGCGGCTCGACCACCACCAGTGCGTGGGTCTGCGGTACGGAAGTTCCACGGAACTCCGCCTCTCGGTAGAGCTCTCCCAGCCGGGACCGCAGGTGCGCCAGGCTGGACAGCCCGGTCAGCGGGTCCTCGCAGGACAGCGTGTGCAGGTAGATCAGGGAGGCCTCGGCCCAGCTGGAACTGAGTGCGCGTACCGCGGCGAAAGCCGGCTCGCCCCCGGCGATCGAGCAGTACAGCGCACTCAGCCCATCAAGTGCCTCGAGCAACGAGACTCCGTCGGCCGCCAACTGCCGGCCGACCTCGTCGCTCGCAGGCACGACGTCGGCACCGTCCTGCAGCGCCTCGGCGATCGCGAGATAGGCGCTGTGGTCGGTACCAGCTGTGCCGTGCGAGTCCCTCCACTCGCACGGTTGATCGGGGGACGACGCCTCCGGCCGGGTCCGGGCGGGCGACCCCGCCAGGTTCAGGGACTTGGCCGGACGCAGGTCGAACCGTCGGCGGATGTCCGCGAACAGCGACATGGCCCTCCTCGAATAGCCCCGTCAGTCTCCCGACCGGCCGGCCGGAAGCGTCGTTCCGGAGGTGAGACAGTGGGCGCCGGGGTTCATGACGCGGATTCGCGGAAGTTTTTCGCGTAACTTCCGCCCTACCGTTCTCGTCAGGAAAGAGGCACAGTTCCGCGTCAGGAAACGTGCGCTCGGCCGTCCCACGTGGGAGCCTTGTTCCCGGCAACAATGTGACGGACCGTGACAGCGCCGCACGGACAGTCGTGACACCACGGGGAGACAGATGGAGACGCCGGAAGGACCGAGCGACGCCGAACTGATCGCGCGTGTCCGCACCGGCGATCTCGAGGCGTACGGCGAGTTGTTCGGCCGGCACCACCACGCGGCCGAGCGGATGGCCCGCCAGCTCGTCCCGGCCAACGACGCCGACGACCTGGCCAGTGACGCCTTCGCCAAGGTGCTGGACGCGCTCCGCGGCGGCGGCGGTCCCGACGTCTCCTTCCGCGCGTACCTGCTGACGACGGTACGGCGGGTGCACGTCGACCGGATCCGGTCCGGCCGGAAGGTCCAGGCGACCGACGACATCGCGGCGTACGAGCGGGAGCCCGAGACCTTCGACGACCCGACGGTGACCGGCTTCGAGAGCGGCGCGGCGGCGAAGGCGTTCGCGAGCCTGCCCGAGCGCTGGCAGGCCGTCCTCTGGCACACCGAGGTCGAGGGCGAGAAGCCGGCGGCGATCGCTCCGCTCCTCGGCCTGACCGCGAACGGCGTGTCCGCGCTCGCCTACCGTGCCCGCGAGGGTCTGCGGCAGGCGTACCTGCAGCAGCACCTGGCCGACGTCGCCGGTGACCGCTGCCGCTGGACCACCGAGCGCCTCGGCGCCTACGTTCGCGGCGGTCTGACCAAACGGGAGAACCGCAACGTCCGCGAGCACCTGGACGACTGCGCCAAGTGCACCGCGGTCTACCTCGAGCTGGTCGAGGTCAACAGCGCGCTGCCGGCCCTGCTCGCCCCGGCCCTGCTGGGCACCGCGGGCCTCGGCTACCTGGCCGCCGCGTCTGGTGCGAAGGTCGGCCTGGTCGGCTTCTTCGTCACCGGCTGGAAGAAGGCGACGGAGAACAGCACGCGTACGGCGGTCAGCGCCGGAGCGGTCGTGGTCGTCGCAGTCGCCGCCGTGCTGGCCGCGATCGCGCTGACCGGCAACGACACTCCCCCGGCGGCGATCAACAACCCGCCGGCGCAGCAGCCGACCCAGCCGCCGGGCGAACCGCCGACCGTGCCGCCGGTGAAGCCGTCGACGGTCAAGCCGCCGTCCGCCCAGCCGACGACGGCTCCGACCACCGAGCCGCCGACCGCGCCGACAGAGCCGGAGCCGACGGAGACGCAGGAGCCGAGCCCGACCCCCACGCCGTCGGAGCCGACCGCCGCGACGCCGACGCCGACCCCGCCGGAGCCGACGACACCGATCCTGGACGAGGGCATGGTGACGATCAGCATGCCGTCCGGTGGCGGCGGGCCGTCCACCCGCGCGGTGAGCACGCAGGCCGCGGGCGTGCGGTTCGTGATCACGATCAAGGTCCCGGCGGCGAACGCCAAACCGGTTATCGTCGGCATCAAGTACGGCAAGGGCCTGAGGTGGCCGCTCAGCGGCAACCCCACCGGCTGGACCTGCGCCCCCGCGGCCGGGACCTGTACGGCGACCAACCCGGCCACCCCGGCATCACTGCCGGTCACCTTCGACGCGCCGACCGGCGGATCCGCCACCGAGCGCACCTTCACGGTCTCGGCGAAGAGCGGCCGGCTGTACGACGACGACTCGGAGACACTGATCGCCCCGCCGCGGACCGACGAGAACCTGCTGAGGATCGTCGCCGGCAAGGTCGATCCCGACGTCCACCACCGCGTCCTGACCGTTGCCCCCGGCACCGGCCGGTCGAGCGTGACGCTGAAGATCGGCTACGGCTCGTCGCTCGAGTGGCCGATCGCGGCGAACCCGGTCGGCTGGCGGTGCTCGGCCAAGACCCGGACGTGTACGGCGCTCACTCCGGCCAGGCCGGCTCCGTTGCCGGCCGCGTTCGACGTACCGGTGGACGGCTCGACGGCGGCCCGGACGTTCACCGTGGCCGCGACCGCCGGGCTGGTGAGTGACACCGACGCGCAGGTGCTGGCCGGGATCCGCCTGGACGAGACGCTGCTGCAGATCGTCACGCCGACGCCGCACACCGACCCGAACCCGTTCGTCTACAACCGGTTCCTGAAGGTGAACGGGGTCGCGAACCGGCGGGTGACACTGGAGATCTCCTGGGGGCGGAACCTGTCGTTCCTGTCCGCGCTGGACAAGGGCTGGACCTGCTCGCGCTCGAGCGACATCCGGCGCGCGACCTGCTGGACGGACGACTACCGCAAGCCGTTCAATTCCGAGTGGACCGCCTGGCTGCCCGGCACCGGCACCGGCAACCGGATCACCGTGTCCGCGCGGGTCGGTGGCCGCGAGGACACCGACACGGACCAGATCCCGCCGACCGGCAGCCGGCGCTGAAAACGGGTTGCCGCCTGCCCTAGTCTGGAACTGTTCGCGCTGACGGAACCGAGTAGCGCCGTACACCATGTCCGAGAGAGTCGCCGGTTGCTGTGAGGCGATACATGGAGCGGTGGTGAAGACACTCCCGAGCGAATGCACGGCAAGAGGCCGGGTCGACCCGATCCGGTGAAGGTGTGGTGGCACCGCGAGTTCCCCTTCGCCCACACCTCCGGGGTACGAGAAACGACCTGGAGGTGAAACAGCAATGCGCATTCTCAGCCATGAGATCCCCTCAGCAGTGGGCCAGACCGTCACGGTGGCCGGCTGGGTGCACCGAAGACGACGGCTCGCCGCCGTCAGCTTCCTGATCCTGCGCGACCGGTCCGGCCTGAGCCAGATCGTCGTGAAGACGCCGGAAACCCAGGCGCTGCTGGACGAGCTCGGTGAGGAGACCGTCGTCCAGGTGACCGGTACGGTCGCCGCCAATCCGCAGGCGCCCGGCGGCGCCGAGATCGTCGACCCGGTGATCGAGCCGTTGACCGAGCCCGCGAGGACTCCGCCGATCGAGCTCTGGCGGCCCACGGTCGGTGCCGGTCTGCCCGTCGTCCTGGACAACGCGCCGGTGGCCCTGCGGCATCCGGCGGTCCGGGCCGGCTGGGAAATCGCGGCCGCGGCGATCCACGGGTTCCGTACGGCGCTCGACGGGCAGGGGTTCACCGAGATCCAGACGCCGAAGATCGTGGGTACGGCGACCGAGTCCGGAGCGAACGTGTTCGCGCTGGACTACTTCGGCGGACCGGCGTACCTGGCCCAGTCGCCGCAGTTCTACAAGCAGACCATGGTCGGGGTGTTCGAGCGGGTCTTCGAGGTCGGGCCGGTGTTCCGCGCCGAGCCGCACGACACGGTCCGGCACCTGGCCGAGTACGTCTCGCTCGACGCGGAGTTCGGGTTTATCACCGACCACCGCGACGTCCTCGCCGTCCTGCGGTCGACGATCGCAGGCATGCTGGCGGCGGTCGGTGAGCGCGCAGCGCTGGCGCTGGAGCGGCTCGGGGTGGCACTGCCGGAGATCCCGGTCGACGTACCAGTCCTCCACTTCAGTGAGGCGCTCAAGATCGCCGGGGCGGACCCGGACGAGCCGGACCTCGCGCCGGCCGACGAGCGCGCGATCGGCGAGTGGGCGTTGCGCGAGCACGGCAGCGAGTTCGTCGCGGTCGAGGGGTACCCGATGGTGAAGCGGCCGTTCTACACGCATCCGCAGCCGTCGGACCCGCGCTGGTCGAACTCGTTCGACCTGCTGTTCAAGGGGGTCGAGCTGGTGACCGGTGGGCAGCGGCTGCATCGCTACAGCGACTACGAGGCGGCGCTGGCCGAGCGGGGCGAGTCGGCGGAGGCGCCGGCGTACAGCTCGTACCTGCAGGCGTTCAAGCACGGGATGCCGCCGCACGGCGGGTTCGCGATCGGGCTCGAGCGGTTCGTGGCGCGGCTGACCGGTGCGGAGAACGTCCGCGAGGTCACGCTGTTCCCGCGCGACCTGCACCGGCTGACGCCGTAGTGGACACCACCGCATCCGTCGTCGCCGAGCTCAACGTTGCCCTGGGCACCGATTATCGGCTGGTCCGGCAACTGCCGGGTGGTCTGCAGTCGAGTGCCTACGAGCTCAGCGACGGCGGGGCCCGGGTCGTCCTCAAGTGGAGCGACGACCCGGGCTGGGCCCCGCGGGTCCGGCGGGCGGCCGAACTGGTCCGGCGGGCGCGGGCGGCCGGGTACCCGACTCCCGCGTGGCTGGCCGTCGGGACGACCGCGGCCGGGTCGCCGTACCAGTTGCAGGAGTTCGTCGAGGGCGGCGGGATGGCCGATGCGTCGGTGATCGGGCCGTCGCTCGCGCGCGAGCTGATCGGCATCTGCGAGACCCAGCGCGGGCTCGTCCCGGACCAGGACTCGAACTGGTCGGCCTGGTCGGCCGGCGTCGTTTTCGAGGGCTGGGACGGGGTGTGGGACCGGGTCCGCGCGTACGGCGGCGAGGCCGGCGAGCTGCTCGAGCGGTACGGCGTGCTGTGCCGGCCGTACCGGGGTGTGGAGCTTCCGGGAGACGATCTCGTCCACGGTGATCTGAACGTCGGCAATGTGATTGTCGACAATGGACACATCGCCGGGATCATCGACATCGAGGCGGTCAGTGGTGGGTCGCGGGCGTACGACCTGGTCTCGCTCGCGACCTCGGCCAGCCGGGACGGCGCGCAGGCCGGCGTCGACGAACTGTTCCTGGAGGCGGCGCTGCGGGCCGGCGGGCGGGCGACGGTCGCGGTGTGTGCGGCCGCGGCGTACGCCACCATCGCCGAGTTCGTCCGCGACCGGTCGACGTACTCGCAGGACCTAGTCGCCCAGGGCGCCCGCCGCTTGCTCGAACTGCTGGACGCATGACGGGTGGATGGGCGTCTGGATCCGGTCGACGCGACGTGCCCGCGCTGCGTCGTGCGATCGAGCATGATGGGCGCATGACGGGTGGGGTCGAGGAACGGGTGCTGGGGGCGATCGACGACAAGCGGATTGTCGACGATCTGCGGGAGTTGGTGCGGATTCCGAGTGTGGACGGGACCGCGGCGGAGAGCGACGTACAGGCCTGGTGCGCGCGCCGGATGGCCGAGCTCGGCCTGGAGGTCGATCACTGGCGCATCGACCTGCCCACGCTGACCGAGGACCCGGACTTCCCCGGCATGGAGGTCGAGCGCGACCAGGCCTGGGGCTGCGTCGGCATCCTCGGTGGAACCGGCACTCCGGGTCTGATTCTCAACGGGCACGTAGATGTGGTGCCGCCCGGGAAGCTGCGGCTGTGGGTGGACGAGGACCCGTTCTCGGCGCGGATCGTCGACGGGGTGATGTGGGGGCGCGGGACCTGTGACATGAAGGGTGGGGTCGCGGCGATCCTCGGGGCGGTGGCGGCGATCGTTGCGGCGGGCATCGAGCTGCGCAAGCCGCTCGCCGTGCACACGGTGATCGGCGAGGAGGACGGCGGCGCCGGGACGTTCGCGACCCTCGAGCGCGGTCACACCGGCGAGGCCTGCCTGATCGCCGAGCCGACCGCGGGCTGCGTGATCCCCGCCAACTCCGGCTCGCTCACCTTCCGGCTGGAGGTGCCGGGTCTCGCGACCCACGGCTCGACCAGGACCCGCGGCGTCAGCGCGATCGAGAAGTTCGGCCTGATCCAGTCCGCGTTGCAGGCCCTGGAAGCCGAACGCAACCGCGACCCGCATCCCCTGCTCACCCACCTCGACCTGGCCAACCCGCTGTCCGTCGGCACGGTCCGCTCCGGCGACTGGGCCAGCACCGTCCCCGACGTACTCGTTGCCGAGGGCAGGTACGGCGTACGCCTCGGCGAACCGCTCGCCGCGGCCCGCGACACCTTCGAGGCCGCGATCGCCGAAGCCTGCGCCAAGGACGACTGGCTGCGCGACCACCCCGTCAAGGTCACGTGGCCCGGCGGCGCCTTCGCCTCGGGCATCCTCCCCGACAACGACCCGCTCCTGACCGACACCCTGCAGGCTGCCGGTCAGCCAACCCCCGGAGTCAAGGGCGCGCCCTACGGCTCGGACCTCCGCCAGTACGCCGCCGCCGGCATCCCCACCCTGCAGTACGGCCCCGGCGACGTCCGCTACGCGCACGCGACCGACGAGCACGTCCGCCTGGACGACGTACTGCATGCGGCCCGCACCTACGCCCTCCTGGCTCTGAGGCGCTGCGGCTGATCCGGGCGGCCGTCACACAAGGCGTGCCAGCGCCCGCCGCCCGGCCGGCAGCCAGGTCGGTTTGCCGCCGGGCAACCCCTTCTCGCCCGCCTCGCCGACCGAGATCAGCGCCAGCGCCTTCCCTACGGCCCAAGCGCGCGCACGAGTGATCATGGCGTCGTCGGCGAGCGCGTAGGCGTCGAAGAACCGCTCCGCCGCGCCATCCGGCAGCAGCACCCACGCGGCGGCGAGGTCGGTGGCCGGGTCGCCGATGCTCAGGTCACCGAAGTCGATCACCCCGGACAACGCACCGTCGTCCGTGACCACGACGTTCGCGGGATGCAGGTCGCCGTGCAGCCACTTCGGCGGCCCGGCCCACTCCGGCGCGGCGACACCGTCGTCCCAGACCTTGCGTACGGCGGCATCCGCGTCGGGCGGGAACCCCAGCGTCCTCATCGGGACACCGCGGTCCCGGCTGACGGGCCCGTCCGCCGGCGCATCCGTGTGCAGTGCCCGCAGGAACTCGGCCAAGGTGTCCGCGGACTTCTCCGCGCTGATCGGCGTACGGTCGGCCGGCTCGCCGTCGACCCAGGTGGTGACGAGCCAGGAGTGCGGGAATCGCTCGGTCGGCTCCCCGAGCCGCTGCGGCACCGGCACCACCAGCGGCAGCCGGGGAGCGAGCTCCGGCAGCCAGCGGTACTCCTTCCGCAGCAACTCCGGACCGCGCTCGGTCCGCGGCATCCGGATCGCGAGCTCCTCCCCGAGCCGCCAGACCTGGTTGTCCCAGCCGCCGACGACCTGCCTGAGCTCGAGCTCGGCGAGGTCCGGACACTGCTCCTGCAACAGACCGCGTACCAGTTGTTCGTCCACGAGGCGTCAGACGCGTCACACCGGCATCTGGTTGGGAATGCCACCCAATCCGCCGAGGTTGCTCCGGACATGCGAATCGATGTGTGGTCCGACGTGGTCTGTCCGTGGTGCTACATCGGGAAGCGGCGCCTCGAGCAGGCGATCGCCGAGACCGGTGACCAGGCCGAGATCGTCTGGCACAGCTTCCAGCTGGATCCCTCCGCGACGAACGACGACCCACGGGACCTACCGACCCGGCTCGGCGAGAAGTACGGCCGCGGCCGCGAGTGGGGCGTGCAGGCCAACGCGCATGTGACCGAGGTGGCCGCTGAGCTCGGCCTCGACTACCACCTCGACCAGGCGAAGTCCGCGAACACCGTCGACGCTCACCGCCTGCTCCACCTCGCCCGCGACCTGGCCGCCGCCGGCGAGGTCCCGGCCGACACCCAGGGCCGCCTGAAGGAGCGACTCCTCAAGGCGTACTTCACCGACGGCCTCCCGGTCGGTGACCACGCCACCCTCACGGCCCTCGCCGAGGAGGTCGGTCTCCCGGCCGACCGCGCCGCGGACGTGCTCGCGGGGACGACGTACGCCGACGACGTCGCCGCCGACCAGGCCCAGGCGCTCGCGTACGGCGCCAACGGCGTCCCGTTCTTCGTGATCGACGAGAAGTACGGCGTCAGCGGTGCACAGCCCGTGGAGGTGTTCCGCGAGGCGCTCCGCCGGGCGAACGCGGACCGCAAGCCGGTCACCCTGATCAGCAGCCCGGACGCGACCGACGACGCCGCCTGCGGTCCGGACGGCTGCCCGATCTGAGGCCGGCCGGCCGGGGCTGAACGGTTGAGGCCTGGGTACAGGGAGTCATCGCCAAGGTGGTGTATGAAGGAGGCATGACTGTCGTGCGTGCACTGGCCAGGCCGCTGCTGTCGATGATCTTCGTCGTGCAGGGGGCGAACTCGATCCGGAACCCCGAGCCGCTGGTGCCCAAGGCCCAGCCGGTGGCGGACCGCTTGGTGCCGATGGTGAAGCGGGTCGCCCCGCCGCAGGTCGGTGACCGCATCCCCGAGACGACCGTGAACCTGGTCCGGCTGAACGGCGCCGTCCAGGTGCTCGGCGGACTCGCGCTGGCGACCGGCAAGGGCCGGCGGCTGGGTGCCGCGGCGCTGGCGACCACGCTGGTGCCGGCGACCGTGGCCGGGCACCCGTTCTGGCAGGTGAAGGACAAGGAGGCCCGCCAGGTCCAGCGGATCCAGTTCATGAAGAACCTCAGTCTGCTCGGCGGGCTGCTGCTGGCGGCGGTCGACACCGAGGGTCAGCCGGGGATCGCCTGGCGGGCCACGCACGGCGCCCGGGCGGCCAAACGCGAGACCAAGCGTGGCGTCAAGGCGGCCAAGCGGGAGACCGAACGCGGCGCCAAGGCCGCGAAGCGGGAAGCACGCCAGCTGGCGCACGAGGCCAAGCAGGCCGCGCGCCTGGCGAAGGCTGAGCTGACCTGACGCTGACCTGAGGCTGACCCTGAGGCCTATGCCCTAGGCTCGGAGCGAGAAGTCCGAGTCGAGGGAGTGGGATGAGCGATCAGCAGGGTTGGGCGGCGCCGCGGGCGAAGGGTCCGGTCACCGGCCGGGTCACCGTGCCCGGATCGAAGTCGATCAGCAACCGCGCGCTCATCCTGGCCGCGATCGCGGACGGCCCGTCTCACCTCACCGGCCTGCTCGCCGCCCGCGACACCTCGTTGATGCGGGCCGCCCTGGTCTCCCTCGGCGTCGGCATCACCGAGAACGGCGACACCGTCACCGTCACCCCCGGCTCGCTCAAGGGCCCGGCGAGCGTCGACTGCGGTCTGGCGGGCACCGTGATGCGGTTCGTCCCGCCGGTGGCCGCGCTGGCCGACGGCGTGGTCGAGTTCGACGGCGACCCGTACGCCCGCGAGCGCCCGATGGACGTCATCCTCGGTGCGCTGCGGACCCTCGGCGTACGGATCGACGACCACGGCACCGGCCGGATGCCCTACAGCCTGTCCGGATCCGGGGCGGTCCGCGGCGGCAAGGTCACGCTGGACGCGTCCGGATCGAGCCAGTTCGTGTCCGCGCTGCTGCTCGCCGGCGCCCGGTACGACGATGGCGTTGACATCCGCCACGACGGGAAGCCGGTGCCGTCGCAGCCACACCTGGACATGTCGGTCGCGATGCTGCGCGAGCGCGGCGTCCAGGTCGACGACAGCGAGCCGAACCGCTGGGTCGTTGCCCCTGGCCCCATCCGGGCGACCGACACCGCGATCGAGCCCGACCTGTCGAATGCCGCGCCCTTCCTGGCCGCGGCCGTGCTCACCGGCGGCGCGGTGACTGTGACCGGCTGGCCGGCGCGGACCACGCAGCCGGGTGACCAACTGCGCGACATCTTCACCCGTTTCGGCGCCTCGGTCGCCCGGGTCGACGACGGTGAGCTGACGGTTCGCGGCACCGGCCGGGTGCAGGGCGTCGACCTGGACCTGGGCGAGGTCGGGGAGCTCACCCCGGTGATCGCCGCGGTGGCCGCGTTCGCGGACGGGCCGTCGTACCTGCGGGGGATCGCGCACCTGCGCAACCACGAGACCGACCGGCTGGCGGCGCTCGAGCGGGAGCTCAACGCGCTCGGCGGGGACGTGACCCAGACGGCCGACGGGCTGGAGATCCGCCCGAAGCCCTTGCGGGGCGGGCTGTTCGGCACCTACCACGACCACCGGATGGCGCACGCGGCCGCCGTCCTCGGGCTGCTCGTCGACGGCCTGCAGATCGAGAACATCGGGACCACGGCGAAGACCCTGCCGGAGTTCCCCGAGCTCTGGACCGGACTCGCCGGCTGATGTCGCGGTACGACGAGGAGGCCCGGTACGACCGGCCGAAGCGCCGGACCCGGCCCCGGACGAAGGACCGCCCGTCGTACGACGACGCCGTCACCGGATTCGTGATCACCCGCGACCGCGGCCGCTACACCTGCTGGGTCGACGGCTCCGGCACAGGTCGGCAGGTGACCGCGATGAAGGCCCGGCAGCTCGGCCGGAAGGGCGTGATCGTCGGCGACCAGGTCAAGCTCGACGGCGACGCGAGCGGCGACGACGGCACGCTCGCCCGGATCGTCGAGGTCCTCCCGCGCGCGACCCTGCTGCGCCGCTCGGCGGACGACGACGACCCGGTCGAGCGTCCCCTGGTCGCGAACGCGGACCAGCTCGTCATCGTCGTCGCGGTCGCGAACCCCGAGCCGCGAACCGGCCTGATCGACCGCTTCCTGGTCGCCGCGTACGACGCCGGCATGCGGCCGCTGCTCTGCCTGACCAAGACCGACCTGGCCGATCCCGACCCGCTGCTCTCGATCTACCGCCCACTCGGTGTCGAATCGGTGGCGACCCATCAGAACGGCGATCTGAGCGCGCTCCGCGAGCAGCTCCACGACCGCAGCAGCGTGCTGGTCGGCCACTCGGGCGTCGGCAAGTCCACCTTGGTCAACGCGCTCATCCCGGGCGCGGACCGCGCGATCGGCGTGGTCAACGAGGTCACCGGCCGCGGTCGGCACACGTCCACGAGCGCGCTGGTACTGCGGCTGCCCGACGGCGGCTGGATCATCGACACCCCGGGGATCCGCTCGTTCGGGCTGGCGCATGTCGACGCGGACAAACTCATCCACGCGTTCCCCGACCTGGCCGAGATCGCCGAGGACTGCCCGCGTGGCTGCTCGCACGCCGCCGACGCCCCCGACTGTGCGCTCGACGAGGCGGTCGCCGAAGGCCGCGCCGATGCCGACCGGGTCGCCTCCTTCCGCCGCCTGCTCGCCAGCCGCGAGGGCTCCTGACTACTTCGGCGGTAGCTGGCCGTCCCAGACCGCCTTAGCGCCGGCGTCGCCGGTGCGGACGGTCTGCCAGATGACCAGGACGCCGATGACGACGACCGCGGCGCTGGTGACGAGTTCCAGCGGCTTGCTCTTGGTTGCCTTCGCACCCTTTCCGCTGGCCAGCGCGGACGGCCCGCCGAGCAGCAGGACCGCGGCCACCGCGACCACCGCGAAGATCAGGCAGAACCAGAACAGCAGCTCGCCGCGCTCCTTGTGCTCGCGGACGGCCTGTTCCAGCGTCGGCACCGCGGCCACGAAGGCGTCCCCGCTCTCCCGCGCGACGTACGCGAGCACCAGCGCTCCCACCCCGAGCAGCAGGGCCGGCCAGCGGAGCAGCCAGCGCCAGCGCGGCAGCACGGCGAACGCGATCAGGGTGAGGGCGGCCACCGGCAGGACGACGACCGCGGCGTGGATCACCAGCACGTGCAGCGGCAGGTCACCGAAGCGCTCGAACATTGACGCCTCCAGGCAGTCGTGAACTGGACCAGACACTAACTGCACGTTCAACGACACTGTTCGGTTCAATGCGTGCCGCAACCGTTCCGCAACCTTTGCGGACACCTCCCCCGCTGAGCGGCGGGTCAGGCTAGCCTTCCGGCATGCCTTCGCACACGGATGACCTGCGGCTCGCCCACATCCTGGCCGACGACGCGGACTCGACCACGATGGACCGCTACAAGGCGCTCGACCTGCACGTGGCCACCAAGCCGGACCTCACCCCGGTGAGCGAGTCCGACCAGAAGGTCGAGGACGTGATGCGCAAGACGCTGGCCCGGGCCCGCCCGCGGGACGCGTTCGTGGGCGAGGAGGACGGCACCACCGGCTGGGGCGTCCGCCGCTGGGTCGTCGACCCGATCGACGGCACCAAGAACTACATCCGCGGCGTCCCGGTCTGGGCCACGCTGATCAGCCTGATGATCGAGGACCAGGTGGTCGTCGGCGTGGTCTCCGCCCCGGCGCTCGGGAAGCGCTGGTGGGCGTCGTACGGCGACGGCGCCTGGACCGGCCGCGCCCTGCACTCGTCCCAGCCGTGCCGGGTGAGTGACGTGAGCAGGCTCGAGGACGCCTCGCTGTCGTACGCCTCGCTCAAGGGCTGGGAGAAGCTCGGCAAGAAGAACCAGTGGGCCGACCTGATGGACGCCTGCTGGCGGACCCGGGCGTACGGCGACTTCTGGTCGTACATGCTGGTCGCGGAGGGCGCCGTGGACATCGCCGCCGAGCCCGAGCTGAACCTGTACGACATGGCCGCGCTGGCGATCATCGTCGACGAGGCGGGCGGCCGGTTCACCTCGGTCGACGGCGTACCCGGCCCGAACGGGACGAACGCGGTCGCCACCAACGGCCGCCTGCACGACGAGGTGCTCAAGCGGCTGGAGTGATCCGGGGGCTTCGCGGACCACGTAGGGTGGCTGGCATGCCCTTGACCTATCCGATCGCGGAACAGACGCTGGACAACGGCTTACGCGTCGTCGTCAGCTCCGACCGCGCCGTACCGATCGTCGCCGTGAACCTCTGGTACGACGTCGGCTCGCGTCACGAGCCGCCGGGGCTGACCGGGTTCGCGCACCTGTTCGAGCACCTGATGTTCCAGGGGTCGCGCAACGTCGCCTCGGGTCAGCACTTCAGCCTGCTGGAGACGGCCGGCGCCAGCCTGAACGCGAGCACGTTCTTCGACCGGACGAACTACTTCGAGTCGCTGCCCAGCGGCGGGCTCGACCTGGCGCTGTGGCTCGAGGCAGACCGGATGGGCTACCTGCTCGACGCGGTGAACCAGGAGAACCTGGACAACCAGCGCGACGTGGTCAAGGAGGAGAAGCGGCAGAGCTACGACAACCGCCCGTACGGTGACTCCTACGAGCGGCTGGTCGGGCTCACCTTCCCCGCGGACCACCCGTACGCGCACATGACGATCGGCTCGATGGCCGACCTCGACGCCGCCTCGGTGGAGGACGTGCACGCGTTCTTCCGGACGTACTACGGGCCGAACAACGCCGTCCTGACCATCGTCGGCGACGTCTCCGAGGACGACGCCTTCGACGCCGCCAAGCGGTACTTCGGCCACCTGCCGGCGATCCCGAGGCCGCCGGCCGCCCCGGACGGCACGATCGGCCCGCTGACCGAGGTACGGCGTGACGACGTCGTCTCCGACGTACCGTCCGACCTGGTGACGATGATGTTCCGGCTGCCGGTCGACGGGACGCCGGAGCTGGACGCGGCCGGGCTCGCGCTCGACATCCTGGCCGCCGGCCAGAGCGGCCGGCTGAACCGCCGGCTCGTCCGCGACGAGCAGATCGCGCAGTCGGTGTCCGGCGGTGCGCTGCCGCTGATCGGCGGCGTGTCGTTCGGCACGCTCACCGGGATCGCCTCCGACGGCGTCGACCTGCAGAAGGTCGAGGACGCGCTGCTCGAGGAGATCGAGAAGCTCGCCGAGGAGGGCGTCACCGAGGACGAGCTGGCCACCGTGCAGGCGCAGGCCGAGCGGGACTGGCTGGAGCAGCTGGCGACCTGCGCCGGCCGGGCCGACGAGATCTCCCACCACGCGCTGCTGTTCGGTGACCCGCAGCGGATCAACACCCGGATCGACCAGGTCCGCGCGGTCACGGTCGAGCAGGTCCAGGCCGCGGCCGCCCAGTGGATCCGCGCGTCCGGGCGTGCCCAGGTGACCTACCGCCGGACGGAAACGGCAGGAGAGGACGCATGAACCAGGTTCTGACCACTCCCCCGGCCGTCGGTGCGCCCCGGCCGTGGAAGTTCCCGGAGGCGACCACGACGTCGACGGCCGCCGGCACCCCGGTGCACGTCTTCGACCGCCCCGGCCAGTACGTCGCGACCGTCCGGGTGACGATCGCGATGCCGCTGATCGCCGAGCCGCGGGAGCTCGAGGGGGTCGCCACGATCATGTCCCGGACCCTCGACGAGGGCACCGAGCTGCGGTCGGCCAACGAGTTCGCGGCCGCCCTCGAGCGGCACGGGGCGGCGTACGGCGTGGACGTCAGCTCGGACGCGTTGCACGTCGAGATCTCCGTCCCGGTGTCGCACCTGGCACCGGCGGTCGAGCTGCTGGCCGAGGCGGTCACCCGGCCCGCGTTCAACGCCGCCGACGTCGGCCGGCACGTGACGATCCGGCTCGGCGAGATCAACCAGGAGCGGGCGAACGCCGGGTACCGCGCCCGTGAGGCGTTCGCGGCCCACCTGTTCGACCGGTCGACCCGGCGCTCCCGCCCGACCGCGGGGACGCCGGACACGATCCGCCCGCTGACGAATGTCCAGGTGGCCGAGTTCTACCGGGACAACATCGGCCCGGGCCGGGCGCAGATCCTGTTCGCGGGTGACGCGACCGGCGTGGACGTGGCCGGCATCATCGACGCCGCGTTCGGCGGCTGGACGTCGGCCGCCGGGCCCGCGCTGGACACCCCCGAGCCGCTCTACCTCCCGGGCGACCGGGTCGTGCTCGTGGACCGGCCGGGTTCCGTGCAGAGCCAGCTGCTGATCGGCTGCGCCGGGCCGGACCGCCGCGATCCTGCCTGGGGCTCGGCCGCGGTCGCGAACCACGTGGTCGGCGGCACGATCACCTCCCGCGTCGACACGGTCCTGCGCGAGGAGAAGGGCTACACCTACGGCACCCGGACGAGCTTCGCCGCGCCCCGCAAGGGCGGCACGTTCAGCCTCGGCGGCGCCGTCCGCACCGAGGTCACCGGCGCCGCCATCGGCGACGCGCTACGGATCCTGCGGGAGGCCCGCGACGGCCTGACCGAGCAGGAGGTGCAGGAGGCGAAGGACAGCCTGATCCGGACCGCCCCGCTGCGGTACGAGCAGGCCGACTCGGTCGCCCAGCAGGTCGGCAGCAACATCGCCAACGGCGTACCGATCGGCTTCGCGGACACCTACCTCGCCCAGATCGCCGCCACCACCGCCGCCGAGGCCACCGACGCCTACCGCCGGTACGTCGGAACCGACGGCCTGCTGGTCGTCGTCGTAGGGGAAGCCAAGGACGTCCGGGCCCAGCTGACCGAGCTGGCGCTGGGCGACCTGATCGAGCTGAGCTGAGAAGCACCGCTCCTCTGCTCGGCACCCGAGGGCCCGAGCAGAGGAGCAGCATGTTCACGGATCGTCCGACCGACGCGACGGACCGCACCCACACCTTCTGGTCACCGGCGTACCCGTTGCAGCCCGGCTTCCCGGACCAGCCCGCGTACGGCGTCCTGCGCGACCACGGCCGGGCCACCGTGTCCCTCGTCCTCGGTGCGATCGCGCTGTGCACCGGCCTGCTGATCGTCTCGCCGGTGGCCTGGTGGCTCGGCACCCAGGCCCTCGCCGAGATCGACGCGTCCCCGGGCGTCTACAACAACCGCGGCATGGCCCAGGCCGGCCAGATCTGCGGTCTCATCGGCACGGCCCTGCTCACCCTCGGCCTGCTGTTCCTGGCCGGTCTGGCCGTGCTGCTGTTCGTCGCGTCGGCGTGAGTCAGCTGCTGATGTAGTTCGAGAGCTGCTCGCGTTCGAACTCGAGCTCGCCGATCCGGGACTTGACCACGTCGCCGATGCTGACCAGCCCGGTCAGCGCGCCGTCGACGACCACCGGGACGTGCCGGATCCGGCGGTCCGTCATCAGCCGCATCAGGTTGTCGATGTGGTCGTCCGGCCCGCAGGTGGCGACGTCGGCCGTCATGATCGAGCTGACCCGGACGTCTCCCGCGTCCGGGGTGCCGTTCCAGAGCCGGACCACGTCACGTTCGGAGACGATGCCGGCCACGGAGGATCCGTCCGGGCTCACCACGACGGCGCCGATGTTGTGGTCGGCCAGCAGGCTGAGCAGTTCGGTGACGGTGGCTTCTGGGGAGATGGTGACGACCTGGTTGCCCTTGCCGCGCAGTACGTCGTTGATCTTCACGGAGCCTCCTGCAGATCGAGGGACCAATACCCCAAGGTAACGAAAACCGCCCCCCAGCGGCAGCCCTCGCCGATCACAGGTTGTCAATCATCGTCCGCGAATATGATCACTCCGGGTAACCAACCTCGACAGGCTCGCGCTCCGTCGTACCGACGGCGATCCAGGTCAGCCCGGCCAGTGCCAGCAGCGCGCCGCCGACAACGAAGGACAGCAACGGACCCTGCGTGGTCACCATCAGGCCGGCTCCTCCGATGCCCCACAGCAGCGCCGCTCCCCGTGGCACCTGCCGGCCGCGGTACAGACCGATCGCCAGCAGGACGGCGCCGACCGCACCCGCGAGGGTCGCCAGGAAGAACACCGTGAACACGGGTGCGTTGTACAGCCGTTCCAGCAGCGCCGCCGCGGCGCCGCGGTCGCTCTCCTCCCTCAGCCGCCCGGCCGTCAGCACGAAGACCGCATGCGCCGCGAGCCCGAACGCGCCGACGATGCTCAGCGCGGCACCGACCGTCCCGAGCCGGCTCTTCACGATCCCCGCGAGTGCGAGCGCGGACGCGACGTACAGCATCGCGCTGAGCGTGGCGATCAGCGCACCGGCATCGTTGCGAGCGCCGGCCTCGGTCAGCGCGGCGAGGTAGCGCGTGGTATCGAACTGGTCGGCGTCGTCCTGGTACTCCGGCGTCATCAGCAGGCGTGCCGCCACGGCGAGCAGTGGTGCCGCGATGAGAGCAACGGTCGTCTTCATGGTTCCCTCCCTGAGTCGGTGCCTCGACTGTGCGCCTCGGCGGCCGTCCGCCGCGTCGGGGCAGTCACCGGACTTCCGATCAGGGTCTGCCCCGAAGACCTGCGCGGCTTTCGGTGCCACCATCGGGGTGTGGGGGAACGACGAACTCGCGGTCTGGCGTTCGCGGCCTGCGCAGCCATCGCGCTGGCCGTCGCTGCCGCGTTCGTGCTCGAGCACCGGCTCGTGAGCTCTGGGCGGCTCCCGATCTCCGGGCGGCCGCTGGTCTGGCTGTTCGGCCTGGACGATCTCCTGTTCGTCGTCGCTCTGATCAGCGCCTCGGCCGTCGGTGCGGCGCTGGCATTCCGCCGACCCGAGCATCCGGTCGGCTGGTTGTTCCTCGCGCTCGGCGGCAGTCTCGCGCTGACCGGCGTACTCGAGGGGTACGCCGGTCTGTACGAGTCCGGCGTGGCCGCGGCACTGGCCGAGATCACGTTCATCACGTGGTTCGTGCTGCTGGCGCTGATCCTTCACCTCACCCCGACGGGCCGGCCCTTGTGGCGTTGGGTGCCTCCGGCGACAGTTGCCGTCGGCACCGTGTGGATCGTCACGGCGCTGCTCGACCTCCAGCCGATGCGCGCCGTCGCGGGTGTCCTGACCGCGGTCGCGCTGGTGGTCGCGGGTCTCTCGCTCCTGATCAGGTTCCGTCGTGCCGCGGGAGTCGAGCGCCGCCAACTCCTCTGGCTGGCCGTGGCCGTCGTACCGTTGCCCGTCTTCGTCGCGATCGCCTTCTACGCCGCGGACGAACACCCGGTGCTGCTGCTCATCGCAACCAGCGGATTCATCGTGGTCATCCCGGTCGCGACCGGGCTCGCGATCGCGCAGTACCACCTGTACGACGTCGAGCGCATCCTCAGCCGGGCGGTCGCGTACCTGCTCGTCTCGGGCGTGCTCGGGTTCACCTTCGCGGCCGTCGCGATCACCGCTGGCCAGGTGATCGGGGGCCGCAGCGACTCGCAGATCCCGGCCGTTCTCGGCACGCTGTCGGCGGTCGCGCTGGCCGGGCCGGTCTACCGGGCCTTCCAAGAGGCCGTCGACCGGCGGTTCAACCGGCGGCGGTTCGACACGGTGCAGCTGATCCGCGCCTTTGTGCGTTCACCCGGCGGCCGAACCGTCGAGGAGGTACTGCGGCAGGCGCTCGGCGATCCCGCGCTGCGCGTCGCCTACTGGGTCGGCGACCGCCACCAGTGGGTCACCGACACCGGCGAATCAGTTGGCCCCGGCACTGGTCATCATGTCGTGGTGCGGCGGCTCGATCAGGATGTCGCCCGGATCTCCTGGCTCGCGCGGCTCGACCGGGACCTCGTCCAGGTTGCGGCGACCGAGGCGCTGCCGGAGCTGGAGAACGCCGGTCTGCGCGCCGCCATCAGCCTGCAGCTTGTCGAGGTCCGCGAGTCCCGGGCCCGGATCGCCGCCGCCCAACTCGCCGAACGCCGCCGCATCGAACGCGACCTGCACGACGGCGCCCAGCAGCACCTGCTCGCCCTGGCGATGAATCTCCGAGCCACCCAACTCAACGCGCTGACCCGAACCACCGACAACCCGGCCAACCCCAACCGGACCGTCGGCAGCGCGACCGCTCTCAACCAGGCGATCGACTGTGCGATCGTCGAACTGCGTGCCGCGGTCGCCGAACTCCGCGAGCTCGCGAACGGCCTCTACCCGGTCGGCGACGCCGGCCTCGCGCCCGCCGCCGAGGACCTCGCCAACCGCCTCCCGCTCCTGGTCGACCTCGACGTCACCACCACCCGCCTCCCCGCCGCCGTCGAGGCCACAGCCTGGTTCATCATCTGCGAAGCCGTCACCAACGCGGTCAAGCACGCCAATGCCACGCGGCTGACCGTCGCAGCCACGGTCGAGTACGAGCGTCTCGTCGTACGCGTCGAAGACGACGGCCGCGGCGGAGCCGACCCGGACGGCCGCGGCCTCCGTGGCCTGACCGACCGCGCCGAAGCCCTCAACGGCCGCCTGACCATCGCCACCGCCCCGACCGGCACCCGACTCACCGCGGAACTGCCCGTCTCGAGAGAAGTCGAGGACTGATGTGCGAGTCGTGATCGCGGATGATTCCGTCCTGCTGCGCGAGGGCCTGGCCCGCCTGCTCGCCGAGGCCGGTCTGGAGGTCTGCGCCCTCACCGGCGACGCCGACTCGCTCGTGGAAGCCGTGGACGCCGAGAAGCCCGACGTTGCCGTGATCGACATTCGCATGCCTCCGACGTACACGCACGAAGGTGCCCGCGCGGCCACAGACCTGCGAGTTCGTCATCCCGATCTGGGCATCCTCCTGCTCTCCCAGTCCCTGGAGAGCCGGTACGCCGCCGGCCTGGCCCGCCAATCGCCCCGCGGCTTCGGCTACCTGCTGAAGGACCGCGTCGTCGACGTCTCCACGCTCACCGACGCCGTCACCCGGGTCGCCGGCGGCGGCACCGTCCTCGATCCGGACGTCGTCGCCTACCTCCTGGGCCGCCGCTCCACCCGCGACAACCTCGCCATCCTCAGCGATCGCGAACGCCAGGTCCTCGCCCTGATGGCCCAAGGCCGCTCCAACACCGCCATCTGCCGCCACCTGACCCTCACCCCGAAGACGATCGAGAGCCACATCAGCAGCATCCTCACCAAACTCGACCTCCCACCCCAGCCCGAAGACCACCGCCGAGTCCTGGCCGTCCTGGCCTTCCTCAACCCCTGACACCGCTCCGCGCGCCGTGGCGTGTCACACCCGGCCGTGATGCTTGGTCTTAGCTGTCAGAACCGGGTCCCGTGAACCAGCGGGCGGGTGCACGACCCCAGCGAACGCCCGCCCGCTGTTCCAATCCGCGAAGCTGCGTACTGTGGTCGGGTGAGCTCAATCGTTCCGGGTCCGCAGAAGAAGCTCGAAGAGGAGATCAGCGCGGCACGTTCCGGCGCCAAGCCGTTGAGCGCCGGCGATCTCAACCCGTCCGCGCCGAAGCAGGAACAACTCGCCGGCCTCGACGACTGGCCGCCGGACGTGCGTGCGGTGGTCGAGGCCGACTACGACCGCGTCACCGCCCTGGCCACCAATCGCCGCAAGACCGCGGATCTCGCGCTCCCCGCGGTAGTCAGCGGCCTCGACGTACTCCTCGATCAGCTCGCCGAACGGATCCAGGCCGACCGTCCTCGCCGGCTGCGCAAGTCGACCACGCCCGCCGACGTACCGCTGGACGACGTGGCGGAACTCCTCGGCATCCCGGCCGACGAGCTCACCCCGACGCCGGGCCGCGCCGAACACCGCACCGCCGTACGCACCATCAAACAACTCCGAGCTCAGCTGAAAGAGTCACCCGACCACTCGCGGCTGACTCGCCTGGTCACCTTCGTCGTCCGCCTGGCGCTGGTCACCGAGAGCTTGCCGGAGGCAACCGCCCGGCTAGCCCCCGTGGCGCTCGACCGCTACATCCAGGCCATGCCCGATCCCCAATGGGACTGGACGTTCGCGCAGAAGCTCGAGTTCTGGAAGCAGACCCGCCAGACCCTGACCGACCACGCCTAGTCGGCGCCCTTTACATCCGGGCTTTCAGTACGTCGACCTCGCAGCCCGGCGCGAACGGGTCGAAGCCGTGCTCGGCCAGCCAGCGAATCGCCGAGAGGCTGCGCAACGACCACCATGCGCGGATCACGTCCAGGTCGACGTCAGCGCCGTACCCGGCGACGACGTCGGCGAGGCGCTCCTCATGTCCGAGCGTCAGGATGGCGAGGTCGAAGAGGGGATCGCCCGGGCCCGCCTCGGACCAGTCGATGATGCCGGTGACCTCGTCGCCGTCGACGAAGATGTGCGTGATCTGCAGGTCGCCGTGCGTGAACCTCGGAGTCCACGGCCGGAGCGCGGCCTCGGCGACCTTGCGGTTGCGGGTGACGAGGTCGGCGGGCAGGACGCCGTTCGACACGAGCAGCTCGCACTCGGCGTCGAGGTCCGCCGCCAACTCGTCGAGATCCTTGCCCCGCCGCGGCCAGTGCGGTAACGGTGCCTCGTGCAACTTCCGGATCGCGGCCCCCGCCGCCGCCCACGCCGCTGAGGACGCGGTCGACGGCTCGCCGAGGACGCCGAGCGCCGTTCCCTTGACCGCGGCGATCGCCAGCACGTGCGGCTTGTGCCACAGCACTTCCGGGGTCGGGACCGGCGCCAGGGCCACCGCCGCGACCTCGGTGTCGAGCCGCGCCTGATCGGCGTCCACCTTCAGGAACACGTCGCCGACACGCAGGGTCGTGCGCTCGGAATGGGCGACGACGACTTCGACCTCATCCATGAGCGACCAGTATTCCGGGGATGACCGCCAACGTCGCCGGGTTTATCGAGCCCTAGCCCTTGATCGCGCCGCCGAGCGCGAACGCCCCGCCGAGCTTGCGGCTCAGCAGCAGGTACAGCAGCAGCACCGGAGTCGTGTAGATCAGCGAGTACGCCGCCAGCTGGCCGTAGTTCGGCTCGCCGTACTGGCCGAAGAAGGTGAAGATGCTGACCGAGGCCGGCAACCGCTCCGGGGACAGCAGCAGCATGAAGGGGACGAAGAAGTTCCCCCACATCCCGATGAAGGTGAAGATCAGCACGACCGCGATCCCCGGCCACATCAGCGGCAGCACGATCGACCGGAGCGCCTGCATGCTGCCGGCGCCGTCGACCCAGGCGGCCTCCTCGAGGGAGATCGGTACGCCGTCCATGAACGTCTTCGTCAGCCAGATCGCGAACGGCAACGACGAGGTCGCCATGAACATGATCGTGCCGCCGATCGTGTCGACCAGGTTGAGCTGCACGAACAGGCCGTACACCGGCACCATCACCGCGGTGATCGGCAACCCGGTCACGAACAGCACGGTCAGCAGGAACGGCCGGTTGAACCGCGACTTGAACCGCGACAACGGGTACGCCGCCAGCACGGCACAGATCATCGTGAGCAGCGCCGACCCGCCGCACAGCACGATGCCGTTGAGCACCGGCCGATAGGTCGTGTCGGTGTTCAGCACCGCCTTGAAGTTGCCCAGCGTCGGCGACGTCGGGAACTCGACCCGCAGCCCCGCGGTCCGGTTGATCGACGCGAACAGCACCCAGAGCAGCGGCAGCACGAACAGTACGCCGATCGCCAGCAGCACCACGTTCGACGTGAGCTTGCTGAGCCGGTCACGCGCAATCATGCGGCCTCCGAATTGAGTCCACGCAGGTAGATCAGCGAGAACACCGCGCCGATCGCCAGCATCACCAGCGCGATCGCCGTACCGTAGCCGATCTGGGAGAAGCTGAACGCCTGCTCGTACATGTACAGCGGCAGCGTCTGGCTCTTGGTGCCGGGCCCGCCGCGGGTCATCGCGAAGATGAGGCCGAACACGCTCAGCGTCTGCAGCGTGATCAGCATCAGGTTGGTCATGATCGCCCGGCTGATCATCGGCAGCGTGACGAACAGCAGCCGCCGGACGCCGGTCGCGCCGTCCATCTCGGCCGACTCCTCGATCTCCTTGGGTACTTCGCTCAGGGCGGCGGAGTACACCAGCATCGAGAACGCCGTACCGCGCCAGATGTTGGCCAGCGACACCGCGATGATCGGTGCCGCGTACAACCAGTCCTGGCTGGGCAGGCCGACCGCGTCCAGCATCACGTTCAGCGTGCCCTCCTCGTTGAAGAACGCGCTGAGCAGGTACGCCGCGACGACCTCCGGCAGGACCCAGGCGCCGATCACCGCGGTGCCGACGAAGTTGCGCACCACCTTGGTGGACCGGCGCATCAGCAACGCCAGGCCGAGACCGAGGGTGTTCTGGCCGATGATCGCGGAGATCAGCGTGAACACCAGGGTCAGCCAGATCGCGTTGGTGAACGCGCCGCTGGAGAACGCCTTGCGGAAGTTGTCCAGACCGACGAACTGCACCTCGTTCGCACCGGTGCCGGTGAGCGCCATGTTGGTGAACGCGGCGTAGAGGCAGTAGATGATCGGTCCGGCCAGGAAGACCACCATCAGTCCGATGGCCGGACCGAGGGGCAGCATCCGGACTACTTTGGCGGCCCGCGGCCGACCGCCCCGCCCGGCGTTCTTACCGGACGGAGCAGGAGCGGCCGCGGTGGGAGCGACTGTCGTCGTCACAGGGGCAGATCCTTCGTCGGACGGGGGCTACTGGCCGCCGCTCTCGGTGGTCGTCTTGTCCTTGCCGACGATCCCTTCGACCGCCTCGTCGTAGTTCTTCGCGGCCTCGTCCGGCGTCGACTGCCCGGTCATCACCGCTTCCATCGCGGTGATGATCTCGTTCGAGACCTTCGGGTACTCCGCGTACGCCGGCCGGTAGACGGTGACGGACACCAGGTCGGTGAAGAACTGGGTGCTCTTCGCGGACGTCTTGTAGGTCTCGTCGGCGGCGACGTCCTTGCGGACGGCGATCTGCGCGCCGTCGGTGGCGTACTTGGCCGCGTTCTTCGGGGTCTGCAGCGTCTTGATCAGGTTCCAGGCCGCGTCCGGGTTCTTCGACTTGGCCGGGATCGCCCAGGTCCAGCCGCCGGAGAGGCTGACCTTGCCCTTGCCGCCGCCGTCCTGCGTCGGCATCGCGGTCTGGCCGAGCACCTCGCTCCACTGCGGCCACGGCTTCGCACCGGTCTTCTGCCAGTTGCCGTAGATCCACGAGCCGTCGAGCGCGATCGCCAGCTTGCCGCCGGGCAGCAGTTCGGTGCCGACCTTGCTGCCCATGTTCGGGTCGAGCGCCTGCTTCGGCGTCGGCGCGAGGCCTTCGGTGAAGATCGTCTTGATGAAGTTCAGCGAGTCCTTGAAGCCCTGGCTGCCGACGACCCACTTCTGCTGGTCGTTGTTGTACAGCGAGTCCTTGGTGCCGTAGAGCAGCATCTCGAAGCCCTGCATGGCCGAGGCCTCACCCATCGGCTTGCCCGAGTAGACGTTCAGCGGGATGACACCGGGGACCTTCTCCTTGATGGTCCGGGCCGCGCTGAGCACGTCGTCCCAGGTCTTCGGCTGCCAGTCCGCAGGCAGCCCGGCCTTGGCGAACAGCTGCTTGTTGTACCACAGCGCCCGGGTGTCGGTGCCGTCCGGAATGCCGTAGGTCTTGCCGTCCAGCGCCTTCGCCGCGCCCTTGGCGGTCTCCTCGAACTGGCCCCACTGGTCCCAGTCCTTGATGTAGTCGTCGAGCGGGCGCAGGTAGCCGGCGGTGATGTCGGAGTTGATCAGGAACGTGTCCTCGTAGACCACGTCCGGAGCGGTGTTCGGCGACCGCATCATCAGCTGCAGCTTGGTGTAGTAGTCGTTCTCACTGGCCACGATCGGCAGGAGCTCGACCTTCGAGCCGGGGTTGGCCGCCTCGTACTCGGACTTGACGCCGGTGAGGAAGTTCTTCATCACCACGCCCGGGCCCCACTGCTGGTAGGCGATCTTGAGGTTCGCCGGCCCGGCGCTCTGGGAGCCGGCAGCCTCCGGCTCCTTGGTCGTCGACCCCTGACTGCAGGCCGAGACCGCCAGCAGCAACGCACTCACCGCGGCGGCTGCTCTGAAACGTTTCCTTGTCACCATCACGTCCACCTTCGGGCAATCGTTGTCATACCGGTACCCCGACCCAAACCCGCTGGGCTTTCTCGCGACCGTAGGAGTCCGAGGCCGTGCAAGTCAATGCTTGACAGACAACGTTGTCCTCGGCCGAACGCAGCCACGCGGTGACCGGCAGGTAACAATCCGGTCACCGCGTTGTCATGACAATCAGACAGTAGCTGCTTCGGCCTCTGGACGGGTGCGTACGACGCGTTGCGATCTGACCGCACCGAGTCCGCACAGGACCAGTCCGGCGAGCAACCAGCTCGTGAGTACGACGAGGGGGCCGGCTGCTCCGGCGCCGTCGAAGAAGCTCACCGAACGAAGCGCCGTACCCGCGGCTCCCGGCGGCAGCAACTGACC
Source organism: Kribbella sp. CA-247076 (assembly GCF_050942445.1). Classification (NCBI taxonomy): domain Bacteria; kingdom Bacillati; phylum Actinomycetota; class Actinomycetes; order Propionibacteriales; family Kribbellaceae; genus Kribbella; species Kribbella sp. CA-247076. The sequence goes on from NZ_CP192051.1 coordinate 5,678,017, forward strand.
CAGCGCGCCCCAACCGCTCGGCAGCATCTCCGGCGCACTCGTCAGGCCCGACAGCGGGTTGCCGAGCAGCATCATCACCGCCGCGCCGAGCGCGAGCCCCGGCCGCCCGAGCAGCCACTCCAGCCCAAGCAGGGTGAGACTGACTGCCGCGATCGACAGCGCGATCACGCCCGAGTTGGCGAGGTAGCTGCCCTCGAACGATCCGAGCCAGAACTGCAGTACGGCGCCCAGCGCGAGACCGCCCGTGACCGCGAACGCCACCGCACCGGCCATGCGCTTCGCCCCGCTCCGCACGAGCTGGGTCAGCAACGCGGCCGCGGCGATCCCGCCGAGCACCAGCGGCAACGCACCGGCGGCGAGGCCCGTACCCCGGGGATCGTCGGCCGGCAGCGGTACGACGTCCGTCACCTTCGCCGGCGTCTCCGGCGACAACCGCGTCGCCAGCTGCGCCAGGATCTGGGCGACCGCGGGACCACCGGCGGACGCGGTCAGCACCTCCGGCTGCCGCGGGTCGAGCACGATGGCGCCGTACACGTCCCGGTCCTCGATCTTCTGCACCGCGGCCGCCCGATCCGGTACGGCGGTGAGCTCGAAACCACCGGGCATCGCCTGCTCGAGGCCCTGCTCGACCTGGGCGACCGCCGGCGCCGGGCCGGCGACGGCGAGCGGCACGTCCCGTGGCTCGGACCGGGCAGCCGGCCAGGCGAATGCGATCAGCAGCACGGTGAGGAGCGCGGTGAGCAATGTGACGACCACGACCACCGGCGGTTGCCGAGGCGCCTTGGCCGCGTGCTCGGGCGTATGGACCGGGCGTTGCCCGGTCAGCTGAGCGGACATGTGAACTCCTTGGAAACCGAATGACCGTTCTTTATTGACCCCCAGCCTGGCGTGATGAACCCCGACTTGTCAAGAACGGGCATTCGTTTTATGTTCCGGAGATGCCCAAGGTCACCGAGGAACACCGGCTCGCCCGTCGTCAGCAGATCGTCGACGCGGCCCGCCGCTGCGTGATCGAGGAGGGGTTCCACAAGACGACGATGGCCGACGTGATCCGGGAGTCCGGGCTGTCCGCGGGCGCGGTCTACGGCTACTTCAAGAGCAAGGAGGAGATCGTCGCGGCGATCGCCGAGCAGGCGCTCGGCACCGTCGACGAACTCTTCGGGAAGCTGCTGACCTCCGAGCAGCCGCTCAGCCCGTTCGCGGCGCTCGAAGCCGCACTGGAGCAGGTCATCGCGATCGCCGAGCGGCCTGGCGGCGACGTGACCCGGGTCGGCATCCAGGCCTGGGCGGAGGCGCTGCACAACCCCGTGATCCTGGCGATCGCGCAGGGCAAGTACTCCTACCTGCGCAGCCACTTCGAGGAGGTCGCCCGGCGCGGCCAGGCCGACGGCACGGTCGATCCCTCGGTCGACCCGCGGCACATCGCGCAGGCGATGTTCGGCGTCGTCCCCGGCTTCGTGCTCCAGCGCCTGATCATGGGCGACGTCGACCCGAAGAGCTACACCGCCGGCCTCCGCGCGCTACTACGGTCCTGAAGCCTGGGTGGACTTTCACCCACCCCCGGCGGCGGTCCAGCACCCTGGGGAGCGCGGCCCGCTCTCCGTAGCGTCAGCGGCATGAAGAAGAAGACGCGACGGTCGCAGGAAACAGTCGGCGGGACCGGGCACTCGGTCGTCCTGCACGACGTACGACGGGTCTACGGCCGTGGCAGCAACGCCGTCACCGCCCTCAACGGCATCTCCATCGGGTTCGCCCCTGGCACGTTCACCGCGGTGATGGGGCCGTCCGGCTCCGGCAAGAGCACCTTCCTGCACTGTGCCGCCGGCCTCGACCGGCCGACCTCCGGCACCGTCCACATCGACGGCCAATCCCTTGCCGACCTCAACGAACGGCGACTGACCGAGCTGCGCCGCGAGCGCATCGGCTTCGTCTTCCAGTCCTTCAACCTGCTCCCCGCGCTGACGGTCTGGCAGAACGTCTGCCTGCCGCAGGAACTCGACGGCCGCCGTCCCAACCGTACGGCGGTCCGCGACGTGCTCGACCGCGTCGGCCTCGGTGACCGCCACAAGCACCGCCCCGGCGAACTGTCCGGCGGTCAGCAGCAGCGCGTCGCCATCGCCCGCGCCCTGGTCGCCCGGCCCGCGGTGATCTTCGCGGACGAGCCGACCGGCGCGCTCGACACCCAGACCGCGGCTGACGTCCTCGAGTTGCTGCGCGAGCCGGTCCGCACCCAAGGACAGACGGTCGTCATGGTCACGCACGACCCGGTCGCCGCGTCGTACGCCGACCAGGTCGTCTTCCTCGCGGACGGCGTACTGGCCGGCAGCCTCACCTCCCCCACCGCCGAAGAGGTCGCCGATCGCATGACCCATCTCGGCGCCCGCGCGCTCACCACCGCCGGTCACGCTTTCTCGGGGGTGGCCCGATGATGCGGCTGGCTGTCCGGACGCTGCGGTTCCGCAAGGGCGGGTTCATCGCCACCTTCGTCGCGGTCGTCTTCGGGACCGCGATCGTGATGGCGTGCGGTGGGCTGATGGAGACCGGTATCCGCTCCAACGTCGAACCGCAACGCCTCGCCGGCGCACCGATCGTTGTCACCGGCAATCAGTCTCATCTTCGCCCCGGCGCCGAGGACGCGACGCCGCTCCCCGAGCGCGTCGGGGTCCCGGCTGCGCTGCTGGACAAGATCCGTTCCGTGGAAGGGGTTTCAGAGGCGGTGGGCGACTTCACCTTCCCGGCCGCGACCGTGCACGGCGGCTCGACCACACCCGCCGAGGGCCACAACTGGAGCTCCTCCGTTCTCACCCCGCTTGACCTGGCTTCGGGTCGAGCGCCGGCCGACGGCCAGGTCGTCCTGACCGCGCCGGGCGCTGAGGTCGGCGACCGGGTCACCCTCGTCGTGAACGGCAACGCCACCGAGTTCACGGTCAGCGGCACCGCCGTGGGTCCGGCCGGTCACGTCTACTTCTCCGACCAGGACGCCGCGCGGATTGTCGACAATCCGACGCGCTTCGCCGTCGTCGGCGTACTTGTTGCTCCTGGCACCGATGTGTCCCCGGTGAAGGACCGGATCGAGGCTCTCGACCCGGGCATCGCCGTCCACACCGGCATCGACCGCGGCCTGGCCGAGCACCCGGGCGGCGTGTCACAGCGGGAAGCACTGATCGCGATCGCAGGCTCTTTCGGTGGGATCGCCGCGATGACGATGATGTTCGTCGTCGCCTCCACGCTGGCCTTGTCCGCCCAGCACCGCGAACGCGAGTTCGCCCTGCTGCGCGGCATCGGGACGACACCCGGCCAGGTACGCCGGATGATCCTCGGCGAGGCGATGCTGGTGTCGATCCCGGCCGTGGTGCTCGGCGTCGTACCCGGGGTGTTCCTCGGGCGCTTCCTGTTCGAGCAGCTCAGCTCGCACGGGGTCGCGTCGTCGGTGATCACGTTCTACCAGGGCTGGATCCCGTTCGCCGCCGGCGCGGGTGCCGCCGTACTCGCGGCGATCGGCGCCGCCCTGATCGCGGCCCGCCGGTCGGCCAGGATCCGGCCGGTCGAGGCCTTGATGGAGGCCTCGCTGCAGCGGAAGTGGTTCAGCTGGCTGCGGCTGATCTTCGGCCTGCTGTTCCTCGGCGGTGGTCTGACGCTGCTGATCGTGACCGCGACTGTGATGACCGGGCCGCTCGCCGGTGCGACCGCCGGTCCGTCGATCCTCTGCTGGGCGATCGGCGTTGCACTGCTCGGACCGTTCTGGACCAAAACGGTACTGCTGCTGTGGCGCTGGCCCGTCCAGGCGCTGACCCGGGTCAATGGCCGGCTCGCGATCCTCAACGTGTCGGCGCGGTCGGTCGCCATGTCGGCCGCCGTGATGCCGGTGATGCTTGCCGTCGGCATCTCGACCGCCAACCTGTATATGCAGACGACGCAGATGCACGCCGCCTCCGAGGCGTTCACCCGCGACCTCCGCGCGGACGCCGTACTCGTCTCCGAAGCCGGCCTGTCGCCTGCGCTCCTGTCCGAGGTCCGGAACGTGCCAGGTGTCGCGAGCGCTTCGGCGTTCGTCCGCAGTACGGGCGTCATCGACGAGCCGCGCAACGCTCCCTTCGACGAAGAGGGCGCTCCCGTGCTCGGGGTCGACGCGCAGGACTCCTCGGGTACGGCGCCGGTCCGGCTGACCGCGGGATCGCTCACCGGCCTGGTCGGGTCAACGGTGGCGTTGCCGGAGTACGTCGCGTCCAAGCTCGACCGCGGGATCGGATCGGAGATCACGATGACCTTGGGCGACGGGACGTCCGTCGCGCTGAAGGTGGTCGCCTTGTTCGCAGCCGAACGCGGCTACGAGTCGGTCATCCTGCCCGCCTCACTGGTCGCGGCGCACACCACCGACGGGCTGACGAAGCAGATCCTGGTTCGTTCCGAGTCCGGCGCCGACGTACGCCCTGCGCTGGCCGCACTCGCCGCCGAGCACCCCGGCGTACAGGTCGCGGACCGCGACAGCCTGGTCGCCGCCAACGCCGAAGACCTGCAGACGCAGGCCTGGGTCAACTACCTGCTCGTCGGCATGCTGATCGCATACACCGCGGTCTCGGTCGTCAACACCCTCGTCTCGACCACCCTGCGCCGGCGCCGCGAGTTCGCCCTCCAACGCCTCACCGGCTCCACCCGGGCCCAGGTACTCCGCATGCTCACCACTGAGAGCACCCTGATCTGGCTCACCGGCATCACCCTCGGCACCCTGGTCGCCCTGGCCTGCCTGATCCCCTACACGACCACCGTCTCCAACTCCACCTTCCCCACCGGCCCCCTCTGGATCTACCTGACCATCCTCGGAGCCGCCGCCCTCCTCACCTTCACCTCAACCCTCCTCCCCGCCACCACAACCCTCCGCCACACCCCCACCCAACCCACCCACACCGACTAACCGCTGCGACCTGCGAGGTGTTGGGCGTGAGCGGGTGGCGGCTAGTCCCCGCCACCCACCTCGCCATCCCCCGGCACCCACTCCTCCACCCCCATCCCGCCACTCCACCCACCCCGCGGCGCAGCCACCAACCACCTGCCATGCATCTCGCCACCCCAGGGACGGCCGCGGCGCCTACCTCGCCGGGGTGGGCTCGGCGACGGGTTGCAGGGCGATGGTCGTGGCCTGGACGATCCCGGCTTTGCTGCGAAGCCACCCCGACAGCACCACCTGCAGATCCTCGAGGTCACGCTCCTCCAGCACCACGCCCGGCACCGGCAGACTCGCCCCGAGCTCCGCCAGCACCGGCCGCAAATGCTGATCCGCAAGCAACTTATGGCTCGCAGCCGCCGCCACCGTGACCGGCACCACGACCGCGCCGGCCAACGCCTGCGCCCGCAGTACATCCAGGAAGCTCTTCAGCAACCCCGTATAGCTGCCCTTGTACACCGGCGTAGCCACCACAACCACCGACGCCGAGGACACCAACTCAACCGCATCCTCCAACGCCGCCCGCTCCACCTCCCGCGCACGCTCGCCTTGGAAGATCGCCGGCGCGAACGTCACCAGGTCCACCAACTCATCGATCCGGTACGGCGTACCGAGCTCGGACGCCAGCAGTTCGGCAACCGACGCAGCAGCCGCCGCCGTCCGCGAGCCCGCCCGCGGATTGCCGACCACCGTGACCACGGATTGCGGCCACACCGGCGGCTCCGGCACGACCTGCGGTTCGAACGCGACTGAGGGCATCTGACCCATCTCCTGAGCTCGGCAGTGATGGATCGACCCTAGCCAAAGTCTAGCGGCTCACTTCACTTTCTCAGATTCCGAACGCCTGGCCCGAACCTTGACCACCACGAACCACGCCACCGCAGCGACCGCACCGGCGAGCACGACCCATTGGAAGACCCCCACCGACGACTCGACCACGTGCCATTGCTCGCCTAGTTGGTAACCGGCGATGATCAGGGCGGAGTTCCAGAGGAAGCTGCCCATCGTGGTGAGCAGCAGGAACAGCGGCACGGACATCCGCTCGACCCCGGCCGGCACCGAGATCAGGCTCCGCACGACCGGCACCAACCGGCCGATGAGCACAGCCTTCGGCCCATGCCGGTTGAACCAGTCCTCGGCCTTGTCCACGTCCTCGATCTTCATCAGGGGGAGCTTCGCCGCCAGCGCCCTGGTCCGGGTGCGTCCCAGCGCCGCACCCACGCCGTAGAGCGCCAGCGCCCCGATGACCGATCCGAGGGTCGTGAACACGATCGCGCTGATGAGACCCAGATCACCACGGCTGGCGGCGAACCCGGCCAGCGGCAGGATCACCTCGCTCGGCAGCGGCGGGAACAAGTTCTCGAGCGCCACCGCGATGCCGGCGCCCGGTGCACCGAGTTTCTCCATCAGGTCGATCGCCCACCCGGCCACTCCGGTCGGCTCGGGCGTCGCCTGCAGCGCGGTCATCATCACCTGTTTCGTCGTGAACATGGCAACGACGCTAGGCCTGCGGACCGGGTCCGCACATTGCGGCCAACCGCCGTCTTTTCCTGGGGTTTCCCACAGTACAAACTGAGGAAAACCGCAGTTTCTCCTTGCCCGGTGCCCACTACGCTTGCGGGCATGCAGCCACGACACAGCCTCCTGCACCGGAGCATCGCGACCCTCGCGGGTCTCATGTCCGGCGCGCTCACGGCTGTCGTCGAGCTGCTGTTCGTGCTTCTCTCCGCGCTCGCGCTGGTTCCCGTCGTCGCGACGCCGCGCGCCCGGCGTGCGGTGGAGCGGTCCGTTCATCGTTGCGCACGGCAACTTGCCGCGGTCGAGCAGCGGCGGCTCGCCACGTTTCACTCGATCCGGGACCTCGGTCCGTATACCGATCGGTCGGCGTACGACTACATCCTCAGACGCTGGATGGTCGGAGGCCTCGGCGGACTGGTGGTGCTCCTCCTCCTCTACGGGCTGGTCGTCGCGGGGACGATGATCAGCGCCTGGGCCCTGGACGGGACGTGGGGTTTCATCGAGAGCGCCGGCCGGGTCAGCACGGGGACGCTGCTGGTGGCGGCTGTTCCGGGTGCCCTGCTGCTGTATCTCAACGTGATGGGGCTCGTCGGCATCGTCGATCTGGACGCCCGTCTCGCCCATCGATACCTGGTGCCGTCCGTCGAGGAGACGCTCACCCGCCGGATCTCGGAGCTGACCGTGAGCCGCGCCGAGGTGGTCGAGGTGGTGAACGACGAGCGCCGCCGGATCGAGCGTGATCTGCACGACGGCGTCCAGCAACGCCTGGTCGCGCTCGGCCTGCTCCTCAGTCGCGCGCGCCGAACTCGTGATCCAGCGCAGGCCGCCGAGCTGGTCCGCCAAGCACACGAGGAGTCGGAGCTGGCCCTCGCCGATCTGAGGGACGTCGCCTGGCGCGTCTATCCCACCGTGCTCGACCAACTCGGGCTCCGCGACGTCATCGGAGTCCTCGCCGAACGCTCCAGCATCCCGGTCCGGCTGCACTACGACCTGCCGGATCGCCCGCCCGCGGGGATCGAGACCGCCGCGTACTTCGTCATCTCCGAGGCCCTGACGAACGCCATCAAGCATTCCGACGCGACTCAGATCGACGTGAGCGTCAGTACGACGCAGGAGGTTGTGACCACGCCTGGTGACGATGAGGTGGACCATCCGCCGCACAGTCAGCAGACAGCAGCAACCGTCAGGACCGCGGACCGGGTTCGGACCGGCACCACCACCGTGATCACTGTCACCGACAACGGTCGGGGTGGTGCCGATCCCCACGGCAGAGGCCTGACCGGCTTGGCCGGCCGGGTCGCGGCGAACGACGGCCAACTGACCATCACCAGCCCGCCCGGCGGGCCCACCACGATCCATGCGGAGCTCCCATGCGCGTGATGCTGGCGGAGGACTCGACGTTGTTGCGGGAAGGGCTGGTGCGACTGCTGCTCGAGGAAGGGCATGACGTACCGGCCGCAGTCGGCGATGGGGATGCGCTGGTCGCGGTGGTGCGAGCGGCCGCCGACGAGGGCGTACTGCCGGACGTCGTGTGCGTCGACGTACGGATGCCACCGACCCACACGGACGAAGGGCTCCGCGCCGCGCTCGCGATCCGGCAGAGCTGGCCGTCCGTGGGGGTGCTCGTCCTCTCGCAGTACGTCGAGAAGTCGTACGCCAGCGAGCTGATCACGTCGGGGCAGGATCGGATCGGGTACCTGCTGAAGGACCGGGTGATGCGGGTCGAAGAGTTTCTCGAAGCGTTGGAGCGGGTCGGATCCGGCGGAGTCGCGCTGGACCCGGAGGTCGTCCGCCAACTCCTGTCCCGCACCACACACGCGGACCCGTTGCAGAGCCTGAGCGCCCGCGAACGCGAGGTACTCGCCGCGATGGCCGAGGGTCACAACAACAATGCGATCGCCGAACGCCTCTTCATCTCGTCCAGCGCCGTCGAGAAACACGCCAACGCCATCTTCGACAAACTGAACCTCAGCCACGCCCCCGGCTACAACCGCCGAATCCGAGCCGTCGTCACCTACCTCACCAACTAGCCACCCAGGATCAGGCGACTCGCGGGCCGAGGAACAATCCGCCGGTCGTGTCGAGGGTTTGGCCGGTGATCCAGCGGGCGCGGTCCGAGGCGAGGAAGGCGACCGCGTCGGCCACGTCCTCGGCTCGACCGAGGCGGTCGAGGGCAGTCAGCGCGGTGATCGCGTCGGCGAGGCCCGGGCTGTCGAAGAGGGCTGAGTTCGCGTCGGTGCGGGTTGCGCCGGGAGCGACCGCATTGACCGTGATGCCGCGGACGCCGAGCGATTGCGCTAGCGTGAGGGTCATGGTCTCGAGCGCGCCCTTGGTCATGGCGAACGAGGTCTGAGTCGGGTTCGCCATCCGGGTGGCGACGGACGAGACCGAAATGATCCGGCCGCCGTGGCGCATGATCGGGAGAGCGCGCTGGATGAGGAAGTATGGCGCCCGCACATTCACCGCGATCAGCCGGTCGAACTGCGACGGATCGTCGGTCTCGATCGGTCCCGCCGGCGGCGCGGCCGCGTTGTTGACCAGGATGTCCAGCGGTCGCCCCTCCAGACCGGACTCGAGTTGCGCGAAGACCTCCTCGACATCGCCAGGTACACCGAACTCAGCCCCGATCAGAAATCCACGCCCGCCGATCCGATCCAAGGTCTCGGCCGCACCCGCCTTGTCCCGGTGGTAGTGCACCGCCACCTCAACCCCGTCGGCCGCCAACCGCTCCGCGATCGCCCGCCCGATCCCCCGCGACGCACCCGTCACCAGCGCGACTCTGCTGCTCTTCACGTTCCACCCCTCAAACTGTTAGAAACTATCAAGTTGTTAGAATCTAACACATGAGTAGCCGCGAGCGCCGCCGAGCCGAGACCAGGCACACGATCCAGCGGCATGCGATCCGACTGTTCGTCGACCGCGGGTACGACGCGACCACGGTGAACGACGTCGCCACGGCCGCGGGAGTCTCGGCGATGACGGTGTACCGGCACTTCGCCACGAAGGAAGACCTCGTGCTGTACGACGAGTTCGACCAGCAGGCCGCCGCGACCATCACCGAACAACCGGCGGACGAGCCACTCGTCGTACGGATCGCCCGGACGCTCGCAGCGACGTACGACCAGGCGATCGCTGATCGGGAGTTCCACCTGGCCCGGTTGCGGCTGATGATCTCGACGCCGGCGCTGCAGGCTCGGCACCTCGACAGCCAATACGCGACTCAGGAGGCACTCGTCGGAGCGATCTGCGCTGGATCGCAGGATCCCGCGCTGGAGTTCCAGGCGCGCGCCGCGGTGAGCGCGTGCCTCGGGGTCGTGCACGTGGCTCTACTCCGCTGGGCGGCCGAGGACGGTGAGCCGGAGTTGCGCGAGCTGTTCGGTGAGGCGTTCACGGCGACGTTCGGCCACGGGTTCTGACGTATATTCCTTGTATGGCAAGTACGTTCGAGGTGCTGGCGGAGGGCCGGCGGCGCGACATCCTGGATCTGCTGCGCACCGGCGAGCGGCCGGTCGGTGAGCTGGTCGAGGAGCTCTCGCTCAGCCAGCCGGCGGTGTCGAAGCATCTGAAGGTACTGCGGGACGCCGGGCTGGTGGAGGTCCGCCACGACGCCCAGCGCCGGTGGTACCGCCTGCGTCCGGCCCCGCTCGCCGAGGTCGACGCCTGGCTCGAGCCGTACCGTGATCTGTGGCGCACCCGCCTGGAGGCGCTGGAAGCCCACCTCGACACGATGGACTGACCCACATCGGATCCGCGCTCGGCCCGACCCTCACCGCGCGGAGCAGCTGCCGGAGGGTGCGGGACGACGAACGACGGCCCGGAGCATGACTCCGGGCCGTGCTGTCGAGTCGCCGCGCTGAGTCAGGTGAGTTCAGGGACTCGGAGGTGCGCCAGGGAGAGGTCGAACTCGCGGACGTCCAGGACCTTGGCGCCGGCGTCCTTCGCGGTGGCGGAGCGCATGGAGGCGGCGGCTTCGCGGCTGCTGTCCATGGCGTCGTGGCTGTCGTAGGTGACGGAGGAGACGGCGCGGCCGGAGGCGCGGTCGACGAGCAGGCTGGCGCTGCAGAAGCCCGCCAGGTCCTCGAGCCGCGGCAAGGACGCCAGCTTGTAGACGTCGATCGCCCGGTCCAGGTTCGCGCGGTCGACCTGCACCCAGGTGACCCGGACACAGGCACCTTCTCCGGAACGGTGGTCACGGTGGAGTACGGCGATCTCCCACTCGTCGACGGTCGGACTGCCACCGCCCATCATCTCGGCGACCCGGTCGCGGACCGGCCTGAGCTCTTCGTCGGAGGTCCGCATCGCCTCCTCGGACTGCCAGGCGCTCGTGGCGATGCACCGTCCGGACTCCCGGTCGGACAGCATGGACAACCCGATACAGCCGTCCATGTCCAGCAGCATCGGCATCACCTCGTCGCGCAGCTGCGCGATGCCGGCGTCGATCGACTCCGGCTTGGCGTTGATCGTGGTGGAACGCGCGTACACGGTCCACCCCCTTTGCCATCAGGGCAGCGCCCCGGCGGCGCCACCGGTCGCACCCCACATTGCTCCGCAACCCGACCTCTGGCAATGCCCCGAGGCCGACCGGCCCCGGACCCGGCACCGCGATAGCTTGACGCCCCGCCCGTTCCCGTTGCCCGACCCGAGAGGCGCCCGTGACCCACCTGACCACCAACGAGCAGCGGCACGCCGAATCGCTGACCGCCATCCGGGACCACCCGTCGCTCATCGCCACGTGCGGTGACTGCGACGAGCTCGCGGAGCCGCTCGAGAACCTCCTTCCCCTCTACGAGCACAACGAGGACTGGGACGAGATTGAGCTGGACGAGGACCTGGGGGCCTGCGCGCTGCGGTTCACCAACCTGGGCGCGCAGTGGGAGACGGCCGACGGGCTGCCCGAGTTGTACGGCGAGTTCCGGATCCTGCACTTCTACGACGTGTTCGATCAGCCGGAAGGTCCGGGGGCGATGCCGGACGCGACGGACTTCCAGCGGGAGTTCCTCTCCGAGCTGCGCAGCTTCGACACGACACCACGCTCCGGCGCCGGCATGCGCTCGTACCTCCGGATGCGGCCGGGGACGACTCCGCTCGAGATCTGGTACGCCGACCTCGCCGACGTCGGCGCCTCTCCGTATCCGGCGGGCTACCTGAAACTCGAGCTGACCTACGCCGAGTACCTCGACGCCCTCCTGCTCACCAAGGGCTCGTACGGCTGGCAGTACCTGTTCGCCGACGTCTCGCTCAACGGCCCCAGCTCCGGCAGCACGGTCAGGCAACTCGAGCACATGCTGGAGGTCCTGCCCGGCCTGTTCCCCGGCGACTACGGCGAGCTGCACGACCGGCTGGCCGAGCGCCGTTCACGGTGAGCGAGAGTTCGAGGTCTCACGCGCTGTCCTTGCTCGCCGATCAGGACCACACCCGATCAGTACGCGGCCGCCGTGCGAGCCGCCACCCGGCTGTCGCCCAGAGCGCGCCCCAGAGCAGGAAGAACGGCGACCACAGCAACAGATCCCAGGTCGCCAGCTCGCGCTCCAGCTCGGCGTGCTCGCCCGACGCGGGCCGGATCCCGGTCAGCAACAGCAGATCGCCGACGAAGCCGAACCCGACAGCGCCGAGCGACCGGGCGATCATCAGCGTCCCGAGCAGCAGGGTCGCCACCGCGAGCGGCCGGCGTGGGAGCGCCGTACCCCAGGGACGGACTGTTGCGAGCGCGACGATGACACCGACGACGGCCGCACCGGCCAAGACCCAATGGCTGGCGACGAAGAACGGGTCGCGTGCGAGCAGGCGTGCACGCAGTTCGGGAGGTAGGGGGTCCTTGTCGGCCAACGCATTGGCACCGAGTGCCTGGGCCAGCTTCATCGATCCGTAGAGCGTTGCGAGTACGGCGGCACCGTAGCCGCCGACCCGCGCTCGATCAGCGCCGGACACGGGCGCTCGCGGTCAGGTAGGAGCGGAACATCTCCAGGGCTACAGCAATCGCGAACAGACCGACGACTCCGTGGTACCACCGCCACCCCACCCCGAGGCCGACGAATCCGTCCAACGCCATCACTCCGCCACCGCCGACGACAGCCAGGGTCATCACCGCCAGCACTGCCACCATCAGCGGTCTGGGTACGGCGCGCGCCCGCGACGAGATGGATGCGACGGCGATGCACGCACCCAGTACGCCGGACAGACTGGCGAGCCACTGCGCCAGGGCAGGGTCGAGGAAGTAGTTCGCGGCCTCCGCGGCAGACACCGGCGGACCACCGGGAAACCCGAGCCTCGCCTGTACTGCGAACGTGGCCTTGCCCACCGCATAGCCGAGCATCAACACCGCCATCGCGTACGCCGGCCAGCGTCGAGCGTCATCCGATTCAGCCATGCCCCGAACGTAGGACGGGACAGCGCGCCGGCACTTCCCGACAACGGGTGATCCGGCTCCCTCGCGCGGGTGAGCTACCCCTGGCAGAGGAGGGTCAGCGGAGTTCGGCGAGGTCGAAGAGGTTGCCTTCGGGGTCGGCGAAGGTGATCCAGTGGGTGTCGAACTCGTCGTACTCCTCGAGGCGCTTGGCCCCGAGGCCGACGAGGCGGTCGACCTCGGTGGACCACTCGGCCGTGACCAGGTCCAGGTGCAAGCGGTTCTTGCCGCTGCGCCCCTCCGGCACCTTGATGAACATCAGGCCGGTGCCGCCGCTCGAGCGACCGACGGTGGCGACGAACTCGTTGCCGTAGTCGTCGACCGGCTGCTCGAGCACGGCCGACCAGAACTCGGCCAGGGCGCGCGGGTTGTCGCTGTCGAAGGTGACTTGGGCGATGGCGATAGACATGGTCAGCCTTTCGGTGCGGGGATGCGCTGGATCGGCCAGCAGATCTCGGTTCGGTAGTCGACCGGGTCGTCGACGTCGCCCGGACTGACGACGTACAGCTCCCTGATCGGTCCGGGAGCGACCTCGCAGTGTTCGGCGACGTGACTGCCGAGCGCGCCGTACGTGCGGTCGAAGTCGGTGAGCGATCCGGCGTGGACCCCGATCGCGAAGAACCCGCCGGGCAGGTCGATCAGCTCGACCCCGTCGGCCGGCTCCTGGTCCGGCGCGACCGGGAGGAACGCGACCACCTCGCCGGTGTCCTCGGCGAAGAAGTCGTCGCCGTACGTCGCTCCGGAGGTCGCGAAGATCCCGTGCTCCGCGCCGATCGCGCCGAGCCGGGCGAAGGTGCGCTCGCACCAGGGGCCGATCTGCGCGCGCTCGACCCGGTCGCGGACGCCGTACGCGCGGAACGCGGGGATGAAGCGGTAGTCGACGTCCAGGTCCGGCTGCCCGGGAGTCAGCATCTCGCGCAACGACGTCACGACGTCGCGGGTGTGGGCCAGCTCCTGCTCCATCCGCTCGAGGTGGGCCCGCAGCGTCTCCTCGCGGCGGGCGCCGTCGGAGGTCTCGACCAGGTCGCGGACCTCCGGCAGTGGCATCCGGAGCTCCCGGAGCCGCCGGATCAGCAGCGCTGTGTCGACCTGGCCGGTGCCGTACCGCCGGTACCCGGACGACGGGTCGACCGAGGCCGGCGCGAGCAGGCCGATCTCGTGGTAGTGGTGCAGCGTCTTCACGCTGAGATGCGTCAGGCGGGAGAACTCTCCCACCGTCACCAAAGCCGCCATGTCCCTAACCTCCACCCTCCGGTAACCGGAGAGTCAACCAGACGAAGAACCGCCCCCGCGACGCTGCGCGTCGCGGGGGCGGGTTGGTAGGAGGGGGTCAGCCGCGGTAGCGGCCTATGACCTTGGTGTAGTCCCAGGGTTGCTGGGGGACGCCGCTGCAGCTATCGGCGGGGCCGCCGGTGCAGGGGCGGTCGCGGTTGACGGACCAGAAGGTGAAGCGGGCGAGGTGGTGCTGGGAGGCGTAGGACAGCATCGACTCGAAGTCGGACAGGTTGACCCGCTCCCCGGCGACGTCGGTGATCCCGTTCATCGACGAGATGCCGATCTTCCGGTACGCCGCGTCGTCGCTCAGCCCGTACGCGTCCCGGACCCGGTTCTTCAGCCCGTCGGCCGCCTGCCGCGTCAGCGTGGCCATGTTCGTCGACCCGCCGCCGAAGTTGAACGGCATGATCACCCAGCCGTCCAGGTTCAGCCCGGAGGCGGCGCCGCGCCGGATCAGGTCCTGACCGTCGGCGTCCGGCCCGCTGGTCGACGTACCGAAGGTCAGGTATGTCGCGATCCCCGGGTTGTTCTGCTCGACGATCTTCAACGCGTCGATCACCCGCTGCCGCACGGTCGCGTTGGTGAACTCGCCGGCCTCGATGTCCACGTCGAACGCCTTCAGCGACAAGGCGTTGATCACCTTCTGGTACGCCGCAGCCAGCTCGCCCGCCGAGCCGCAACTCTGGCCGAGCTTGTTCCCGGACCAGCCACCGACCGAGACGACGACGTCACCGCCGTTCGCGCGGATCGCGTTGATCGCCTGCTGGTCGACCCCGCCGGTGAGCGGTCGCTGCCCGTCCCACATCGGGTTGCAGTACCCGTTCGACAGGATGAACGCCATCGTGAACCACTTGACCCCGGTCGCGTTCATCACGGTCGCCGGGTTCGGCGGGCTGCCCCAGCCTTGATAGAGGTACGGCGCCGCCGCCATCGGAGCGCCGGTGGGCGGCGGACCGTCGTCGGCCGGCGGAGCGTTCCACTTCTGGTTCGCCGCACCGGTGCACGACCACACCTGCAGCGGCGTCGAGTTCGCCGAGTTGTTGCCGGTGACATCGAGGCACTTGTTCGCCTGCGGGTTCACCAGGTCGCGACCGGACGTGTACGTCCACTGCTGGGCACCGCTCCCGTTGCAGGTCCACAGCTGCACCCGCGCGCCGTTCGCAGTCGATCCACCACTGACATCCAGGCACTTGCCCAGCGCCCGGATCGTCCCGTCCGCGGATCTGCTCCACGACTGCGCGGCCGTCCCGTTGCAGTCGTACAGCTGTACGGCGGTGCCGTCCGCACTGTTGGCCCCGGCAACGTCCACGCACTTTCCGGCCAGCCCGGTGATCGTCCCGGTCGCCGCCTGTGCCGGAGCGACCCCGGTCACGCCGAACAGCAGGACCCCGGCCACGGCGACCGCCGCCACCCGGCGCATCAGACGGTCCACTTCTGGTTCGCCGCGCCCGTGCAGGACCAGATCTGCAACGGTGTCGCGTTCGCCGAGTTGTTGCCGGTCACATCAAGACATTTGTTCGCCTGTGGATTCACGAGATCTCTCCCGCTCGTATAGGTCCATTGCTGGGCTGCGCTGCCGTTGCACGAGTAGAGCTGGACGCGGGCACCGTTCGCGACGGACCCCGCGTTGATGTCGAGACACTTGCCAAGGGCCCGGATCGTCCCGTCACCAGGACGGGTCCACTGCTGCGCCGTCGTACCGTTGCAGTCGTAGAGCTGTACGGCGGTCCCGTCCGCGCTGCTGGCTCCGGCGACGTCGACGCACTTGCCGGCCAGCCCGGTGATCGGCCTTCCGCTGCCGCCGCCCTCCTGCGAACCGGTCCAGGTGAACGTCGCGGACGTCTTGGTCGGCAACGTGTAGATGAACGACTGCGAACCCCAGTTGACCCGCACCGACTGCGAGCTGCCGGTGGTGTTGAACGCGATCAGCGCCTTGGAGCCGTCCGGGTTCTTCCAGGCGACGTTCTTCACCGCGTTGTTCGCGTTCGACTCGATCCGGACCGCACCCGGCTTCACGAACTTCGTCAGGTGGCCCATCGTGTAGTACTCGACGGTCTTGTCGACCTGACCCGCGCGGCTGCCGCCACGCTGCACCGTCACCAGACCCGTGCACACGTTGCAGCCGGCACCGACGTACGGCAGGTGGTTCTGATCGAGCGCGAGGCTCCACTTCACCCAGGACTTGCTCCAGTTCCGGGTGTAGTCGATCAGGTTGTTCATGTCCTCGACCTGCTGGTTGGCGATCCAGGTCCCGCCCGAGTGCTCGGTCATGTAGTGGTTCACGGCCGGGTACTGGTTGTGCACCTGGGTCTGCAGGTTCACGTCACCGCCGTACCCGTGCCAGGCGATGCCGCCGAACAGCGGGTCGTTGCGGAGCGCGGCGTCGGCCAGCGGCACCGAGCCGAGGTCGTCGTAGTTTCCCCAGTTGTAGTCGAGGATCATCACCTTGGTGGTGATCCCGGCCGCCCGGAACGCGGGGATCAGGTGGTTCTTGGTGAACTCGAGCAGGCCGGAGCCGTTCCAGTTCATCGACGCGTAGCCGGTGGCGTCGGTCCCGCAGCAGGTCGGCTCGTTCTGTACCGACACGTAGTCGATGTGGTTGCCCTGGGCCTCGTTCTGCTGGACGTACTTGACGAAGTACTGGGCGTACATCGGGTAGTACTCCCACTTCAGCCAGCCGCGGTTGGTGAACTTGTTGTTGTCCTTCATCCAGGCCGGCGAGCTCCACGGCGCGCCCTTGACCTTCAGCGCCGGGTTCAGCTGCCGGGCCTGCTTGGTCAGCGGTACGACGTCCGCGAGGTCGTGCCCGATGCTGAAGTCGTTCAGGTCGCAGCACGTGTCGTCGTAGGAGTAGTTGAACCGGGCCAGGTCGGACGCCCCCATCGGGTTGCGCACGAAGGCCAGGCCGATCCCGTTCACCGGGTCGAACAGGTCCTTCATCACCTGGTTGCGGGTCGCGGCGGTGACCGTGTTGCTGCTGTTGAGCAGCCAGGCGGCGCTGTCGGTGAACGACGCGCCACCGCCTTCGAAGGATTGGTACGTCGTGTTCTCGTTGACCGTGATCGTCTGGTTCGCGGTCCCGCCGGCCGGGCCGAAGGTGACCGGCGTCTGCTGCTGCAGGCCGCGGGTCACGTTGCGGCCGGCGGAGTCGTTGGTGGTGGTCAGCCAGATGTTGACCTGCTCGCCGGCGGCCTGGGCCGGCGAGGCGGTGCCGAAGCCGATACCGGCCGCGGCCACGCAGAGGGCGGCGACCGCCAGGGGCAGGAGGCGTCGTCGGGCACGACGAAAGGTCCCGTTCGCGGGCATGGGGCGGTTCTCCCTTGTTCTAAAGGGTTCTGGGGACGTCGGGGTTGACGGCGTCTGCCCGCGCCGCAACAGGTGGTCAGCACGAGGTAACCATCCGTGAGAACCGGTGTCAACGCCGTACGGACACTTTTTTCACGTCTTTTATTTAGTCCCGGCCTTGACGTGAAAGCGTTCTCACAGCAGGCTGCGGCCCGAGCCCTGTCTCCGACCGCCCCCGCGAGAAATGAGGCATCCATGAAGCGTTCCCGCATCACGGCGCTCGTCGCGATCGGCGCCGCCGCACTCGTCGGCTCCGCCTTGCTGCAGTCGCCGGCCACCGCCCGTCCGGAGGCCGCGGCCGCGCCGACGGCCGTCATCTGGGAGGACAACTTCGACGGCCCGGCCGGCCAGGCCCCTGACCAGTCCAAGTGGCGCTACGACATCGGTGGCTCCGGCTGGGGCAACAACGAGCGCCAGTACTACACCAACAGCACTCGCAACTCCGCCCTCGACGGCAACGGCAACCTGGTGATCACCGCCCGCCGGGAGAGCGGCGGCCACCAGTGTCACTACGGCACCTGCGAGTACACGTCCGCCCGGTTGCTCACCGCGCAGACCTTCACCCACACCTACGGCCGCTACGAAGCCCGGATCAAGATCCCCCGCACGCAGGGGATCTGGCCGGCGTTCTGGATGCTCGGCGGCGGCAACTGGCCGAACGACGGCGAGATCGACATCATGGAGAACATCGGCCGCGAGCCCGCGACCGTGCACGGCACGATCCATGGTCCGGGGTACTCCGGCGCCGGCGGCATCGGCGCGTCGTACAACCATCCGAACGGCTGGGCCTTCGCCGACGACTTCCACACCTTCCGGGTCGACTGGGAGCCGAACTCGATCAAGTGGTTCGTCGACGGCGTGCAGTTCCAGCAGCGGACCCCGGCCGACCTCGGCGGCCGGACGTGGGTCTTCAACCACCCGTTCTTCATGATCATGAACGTCGCGGTCGGCGGGAACTGGCCCGGTTACCCCGACGGTACGACGGTTCTGCCGCAGACCATGACGATCGACTACGTCCGCGTCTCCACGATCGGCAGCAGCTCCGGCGGTACGCCGATCACCGGGCTGGCCGGCAAGTGCGTGGACGTCGCCGCGGCCGGCACCGCGGACGGTACGCCGGTCCAGCTGTACGACTGCAACGGCACCAACGCCCAGCAGTGGACCCGTCCGGGTGACGGCACGATCCGGGCCCTGGGCAAGTGTCTCGACGTGAACGCCGGATCCGTTGCCGACGGCGCCAAGGTTCAGCTGTGGACCTGCAACGGGAGTGCGGCCCAGCACTGGGTCCACACGTCCGGCCGGGACCTGGTGAATCCACAGGCGAACAAGTGCCTCGATGTCAGCGGCAACAACTCGGCGAACTCCACCCCGTTGCAGACCTGGACGTGCACCGGAGCAGCCAACCAGAAGTGGACCGTCTGAGCCACCTTCGCGGAAGGTTGCTGCCACCTGGTGGCAGCAACCTTCCGGAAACAGCCGGCTAGCGCGGTACGGCGCCGCCTTCTCGGAGCAACCGCAGGACCGGGAGCGTCGCGGCGCCGAGAGCGACGGCGTCACGCCCGAGCTCGCACAGCTCGATCCGCACCTGTGAGTACGGCTGGCGCAGTGCGTGCTCGCCGACGGCGGACCGCAGCTCGGTCAGGTAGCGCTCCCCCAGCAGCAGGCCGGCCCACCCGCCGAGCACGATTCGCTCGGGGTTGACCAGGTTCACCAGATTCGCCACTCCCGCGGCCAGATACCCGATCGTGTCGGCCACGCTCGTCGCCGCGACCTCCGACGTACCGACGGCATCCAGTAGTTCTACGAAGGCCGCCTCCTCGTCGACCGCTGAGACGACTCCACCGGCCTCGCGATAACGCTCGAGCACCGCTTCGGCGCCGATGTACGCCTCCAGGCATCCGATCGCTCCACACCGGCACCGGCGGCCGCCGTACGCGATCGTCATGTGGCCCCATTCACCCGCGGAGCTTCGGGTTCCGCGGTAGCTGGAGCCGTCGGCGACCAGCGCCGCGCCCACGCCGGAACCGATCAGCGCTACCACGGCGTCCGTCGCGCCGCGACCGGCGCCGAACCACATCTCCGCCTGACCGAGCATGTTCGCACCGTTGTCCACCTGGATCGGAATGTCCGTGCCCTCGGCAAGCATCCGCCGCAGCGGTACGGCGTCCCACCCGAGCGTCTGCGCGTCGACGACCTCGTTGCCCTCGACCACGCCGGCGACCGCGACCCCGATGCCGAGCACGAGCTCAGGCGGTACGCCCGAGGAGGCGATCACGGCCGAAAGCCCTTCCAGCACGTGCTTCACGACCACCGCCGGCGTCGGCGTGCCGATCGGATGGTCGGCCCGGGCGAGTACGTTCATCGTGAGGTCGAACAGTTCGACCCGCACCCGGGTCTCGCCGACCTCCGCGCCGACGACGTACCGGAACGTCGGGCAGACCCGCAGCAGGATGCGCGGCCGGCCGCCTTCGGAGTCCACCGATCCGGCCTCCTCGACCAGGCCCTCGGTGATCAGTTCGCTGACCAGGTTGCTGACGCTAGCGGCACTCAGCGACGTCCGGTGGCCGAGCTCGTGCCGGCTGAGCGGGCCCTCCCGGAAGATGGTGGTCAGCAGCGCCGACCGGTTGGACCGCCGCATGTCGCGCACAGTGGTCCGCCGAACGTCCATGCCCCTACCCCTGCCCCTACCTGGTCCGGCCTCAGGCAGGCCGCTCCCGCAGAGTTCATCACGCGCCGCTGCCGGCCGGAAGACGCGCCTTCCTCCAGGTCGTGAACTAAGACCTGTTTCGTTACCGTCCCGTGATTGACGACCCCGGTCGCGCTCGGCTTCACTCTACGGAACCGCTTCCGAAACCGGTTCCGGCGAGATGCTGGAGCCACACCCGCCCGAGGGGAGCTGTGCGGTGTCGATCACGATTGCCGATGTCGCGGCACGCGCCGGCGTCAGTAAGACGACGGTCTCGCGCGTGCTCAACGGCAAGGGTGAGCTCGATCTGCGCACCGCCGAGCGCGTCCGTCAGGTGATCGCCGAGCTCGGCTACGTGCCGAGCGCGCGTGCGGTCGGCCTGGCCCGCGGCCGCACCCGGATCGTCGGCATGCTGGTCCCGTCGCTGACCTGGCCGTGGATGGGCGAGGTACTGCAGGGCGCCGTCGACGTGGTCGAGAGCCAGGGCTACGGCCTGCTGCTCTTCACCTTCAACCGGGGTGAGGAGTCGATGCAGCAGTTCGCCTCGCAGGTCTCGGCGCAGTCGTTCGACGGCCTGCTGGTGATCGAGCCCGAGGGCACGCTGACCTACATCGAGCAGCTGCACGCCCGCGGTCTGCCGGTGGTCCTGATCGACGACCGCGCCAAGCGCCCGCAGTTCCCGTCGGTCGCCACCACCAACCGGGCCGGCGGTGAGTCCGCCGCCCGGCACCTGCTGGAGCTGGGCCGCCACCGGCCGCTGGTGATCACCGGCGTCGAGCGGTTCGGCTGTACCCACGAACGCCTGGACGGCTTCCGCGACACCTACGCCGAGGCCGGTATCGAGCTCGACCCGGAGCTCGTGTTCGAAGGCGACTTCACCCATGAGAGCGGCCGCCGCGGAGTGCAGTACGCGCTCGAGCGGCGGCTCGGGTTCGACGCGATCTTCGCCCACAACGACCTGTCCGCCGGCGGCGCCATCCAGGCCGTCCGGGAGACCGGGCGGAACGTGCCGAACGACGTCTCGGTGGTCGGGTTCGACGACATCCCGTACGCCGAGCACACCGAGCCTCCGCTGACCACGGTGCATCAGCCGATGCGCCAGATGGGTCAGGCGGCGGCCCGGATGCTGATGGGGTACTTCGGCGGCACCCCGCTGCCGGAGGACCCCCAAGTGCTGCCGACGACGCTGATCGTCCGCAGTTCAACCGCCCCGAAAGCCCCGACCAGGACCAAACCCGCCCCGAGACACCGGTCCCGCTGAACTCCGGCGGCGGGGCAGCTGCCCCTGTCCCGCCGCCGGCGAACACCCCCGATATCGATCCGTTAAGGCGTCAGCTCTTCCCATGAGAGCGTTCTCACGCCACGATGCACTCGCTCGCGCGGCTCAGGCGTGAGCATCCGCCAACAGATACACAGGAGGAACCGATGCGAGCACGACGCACTGTCGCGCTGGCCCTTTCGGGCCTGCTCGCGGCAGCCACCCTGGCTGCCTGTAGCAGCGGGGACGGGAACACCACGAACACCGGGTCCGGCAGCGCCGCGACGGTGCTGAACGTCGGGATGCCGAACGGCCCGCAGACCGAGAACCACAACCCGTTCCTGGGCTCCTCCTCGGGTGCCGCGCTGGGGTACCGGTGGATGATCTTCGAGCCCCTGGTGATGATCAACCCGATCAAGCCGACCGAGGCCGGCAAGCCGTGGCTGGCGACCGAGTGGAAGTGGGCGGACAACTTCACCAAGCTGTCGCTGACCGTCCGCGACGGGGTGAAGTGGTCCGACGGCAAGCCGATGACGCCCGAGGACGTCGCCTACTCGTTCCAGCTCCGCAAGGCCAACGAGGGCCTCAACCCGGAGGCGATCCCGTACGGCGCCATCACCGTCGCGGGCAACAAGGTCGACCTGACCTTCCCGCGGTCGCAGTTCGTCAACCAGAACAAGGTGCTCACGACGTTCGTCGTACCGAAGCACCAGTGGTCGACGCTGAAGGACCCGACCCAGGACACGCTCAAGAGCCCGGTCGGCACCGGCCCGTACACGGTGAAGTCGTTCACTCCGCAGACGACCACGCTGACCGTCCGCGACTCGTACTGGCAGGACCTGCCGAAGGTGAAGGAGCTGCGGTACACGTCGTACAACGACAACAACGCGCAGACCACCGCGCTGGCCAACGGCTCGTCGGAGTGGAGCTTCGTCTTCGTCCCGAACGTGAAGGCGGTCTACCAGGACAAGGACCCGGAGCACCACAAGCTGTGGTTCCCGGCGAACCTCGGCATCCACGGCCTGTGGATCAACACCACCCGCAAGCCGTTCGACAACCCGGCGCTGCGGCGGGCGATGGACAAGGTGATCAACCGCGACGACATCTTCATGCAGGGCGAGGCCGGCTACTTCTACCCGAAGGTCGAGTCCGTCACCGGCATCCCGACCCCGGCCGGTGAGTCCTTCATCGCACCGGAGTTCAAGGGTGTGAACCACAAGGTCGACGTCGAGGCGGCGAAGAAGGAGCTGGCCGACGCCGGGTTCAAGCTCGAGGGCGACGTCCTCAAGGACCCGACCGGCAAGCCGGTGACGATCACGCTGACCGACCCGGCCGGCTGGTCCGACTACATCACCGACCTGGAGATCATCAAGGACAACCTGTCCACGATCGGCATCAAGGCGACCGTCGACAAGGCCAACCAGGACGCCTGGTTCAAGGCGTTCGACGAGGGCAACTTCGACGCCGGGATGCACTGGACCAACGGCGGCGCGACGCCGTACGACATCTACCAGAACATCATGGACGGCAAGATCCTCAAGCCGGTCGGCAAGGGCGGGATCAGCGGCAACTACGGCCGGTTCAACAGCCCGGAGGCGACCAAGGCGCTGGACCAGTACGCCAACGCCACCGACGACGCGACCAGGACCGCGGCGCTGAACACGCTGCAGAAGATCATGGTCGAGCAGATGCCGGTGGTGCCCACCTCGGCCTCCAACGTCGGCGGTCTCTACAGCACGAAGAACTGGGAGGGCTGGCCGGACGAGCAGAACCAGTACGCGCCTGCTCAGCCGACCCAGCAGAACGCGCTGCAGATCGTCCTCAACCTGAAGCCCGCCGGCGCTCAGTGACCACCGTGCCGCGGCGCCGGCCCCCGGCGCCGCGGCACCACCAACCACAGCCGGCGAGCGGAGCGAGCCGTGATTGGAGTTTCATGACGGTCACCGACTCTGAGGTGGTCCTCGAGGCCGAAGGCCTCACCAAGCATTTCCCGGTACGGCGGGGAGTCCGCGACCTGCTCACCCGCGAGCGCAAGGTCGTGCACGCCGTGGACGGCATCCGGCTCACGCTGCGCCGGGGACGCGTGACCGCCCTCGTCGGTGAGTCCGGCTCGGGGAAGTCCACGGTCGCCCGGCTGCTCGCGCAGTTGTACGGCCGGACGTCGGGAGACATCCGGCTGCACGGCGAGTCCGTCACCGTCAAGGGCGGCCGCCGGTTCCGCGCGTACTGCCGCCGGGTGCAGATGATCTTCCAGGACCCGTTCGCGTCGCTGAACCCGACGCACACCGTGCGCTACCACCTGACGCGCTCGCTCAAGATCCACGGCCGCGCGGGCAAGTCGGCCGCCGAGCTCGAGGCGAACCTGCGCGACCTGCTGCTCCGGGTCCAGCTCACGCCGCCGGAGCGCTACCTGGACAAGTTCCCGCACGAACTGTCCGGCGGTCAGCGCCAGCGGGTGTCGATCGCCCGCGCCCTCGGCGCGGATCCGGAGGCACTGCTGGCCGACGAGCCGGTGTCGATGCTGGACGTCTCGATCCGGCTCGGCGTCCTGAACCTGCTGCGGGACCTGAAGGAACGCCTCAACCTGGCCATCCTCTACATCACCCACGACATCGCGTCCGCCCGCTACTTCGCCGACGAGACGCTGGTGATGTACGCCGGCCGGATGGTCGAGGGCGGCGACTCCGAGACGGTCACCCAGAACCCGGCCCACCCGTACACCCGCCTGCTGATCGAAAGCGCCCCGGATCCGGACCGCCTCGACCGCGTCGGCGACCTGCAGCCTCCCGAGGAGCGAGGGACCGGTGAGCCGCCGAGCCTGATCGCCCCGCCGACCGGCTGCCGGTTCCACCCGCGCTGCGTGCACGCGATGCCGAAGTGCTCGACCGACCTCCCACCCCGCTTCGAGCTGCCCACGGCTGACGGCCACTGGGCGGCCTGCTGGCTCTACGAGGAAGGAGCCGCCAAGTGAAGTTCCTGCTGCAGCGGATCGCCTTCTACCTGTTCACCGCCTGGGCCGCGCTGACGATCAACTTCTTCATCCCGCGGATGATCCCCGGCGACCCGGTCACCTCGCTGATCAACAAGTTCCAGGGCCAGATGAGCACCGAGGCGATCAACTCGCTCTACGTGCTCTTCGGCCTCGACAAGGACGCCTCGCTGTGGGGTCAGTACGTCGACTACTGGGGTCAGGTGTTCCGCGGCGACCTCGGGTTGTCGTTCACCTTCTTCCCCACGCCGGTCGCGGACATCCTCAGCCAGAGCCTGCCGTGGACGATCGCGCTGGTCGGCATCACCACGTTCGTCAGCTTCATGATCGGTACGTCGCTCGGCGTCCTGGCGGGCTGGCGCCGCGGCTCCTGGCTGGACGGACTGTTGCCGGTGACAACGTTCCTGTCGTCGATCCCGTACTTCTGGCTCGGGCTGCTGGCGATCACGTTGCTGGCCGGACCGGACAGCATCTTCCCGTCGTCGGGCGGGTACGAACCCGGTCTGGTGCCGTCGTGGAACGGTGAGTTCATCGGCAGCGCGATCCAGCACAGCCTGCTGCCGGCGATCACGATCCTGATCTCGTCGGTCAGCGGCTGGATCCTGAGCATGCGGAACATGATGGTCACGGTCGCCTCCGAGGACTACATCACCGTCGCCCACGCCAAGGGTCTGCCCGAGCGCCGGGTGATGGTCAGCTACGCCGCCCGGAACGCGCTGCTGCCGAACGTCTCGGGCTTCGCGCTCTCCCTCGGCTTCATCGTCGGCGGCACCCTGCTGGTGGAGATCGTCTTCTCCTACCCGGGCATCGGCTACAACCTGTTCCAGGCCGTCGGTGCCAAGGACTACCCGCTGATGCAGGGCATCTTCCTGGTGATCACGCTGTCCGTCCTGGTGGCCAACCTGATGGCCGACATCGCCTACCTGCTGCTCGACCCGCGTACCCGGAAGGAGGGCTGAGCACGTGTCCGCACCAGCCAGCACCATCACAGCCGTCACTCCCGAAGGTCCCGAGGTCGCGGCGGCCCCGGTCAAACGCCGCCGGTTGCGGTTCGTCGCCAACCCGAAGGCGGCCACCGGCCTGATCGTGCTCGGGTTCTTCTGCGTGATCGCGGTCATCGGGCCGTGGATCGCGCCGTACGACCCGTCCGCCCGCAGCAGCGACCTGATCCAGCCGCCGTCCGGCAAGCACTGGTTCGGTACGACGCACCTCGGCCAGGACATCTTCAGCCAGGTGCTCGTCGGCACCCGCGGCGTGATGTTCGTCGGCCTGCTGGCCGGCATCGTGGCGACCGCGCTGTCCATCCTGATCGGGGTCAGCGCCGGCTTCCTCGGCGGCGCCGCGGACGAGAGCCTGTCGGCGTTGTCGAACGTGTTCCTGGTGATCCCGGCGCTGCCGCTGATCATCATCGTCGCCTCGACGATCCCCAGCGCCGGTGACCTCATGGTTGCGCTCGTCATCGGTCTGACTTCGTGGGCCTGGGGTGCCCGGGTGCTGCGCGCACAGACCCTGTCCTTGCGGCGCCGCGACTACGTGGAGGCCGCGCGAGCCACCGGGGAGAGCACCTGGCGGATCATCACCGCCGAGATCATGCCGAACCTGACCGCGATCATCGCCTCCGGCTTCGTCGGCACGGTGATCTTCGCGGTCATGTCCGAAATCACCCTGGCGTTCATCGGCATCTCCACCATCTCCGAGTGGAACTGGGGCACGATCCTGTTCTGGGCGCAGAGCCAGCAGGCTCTCGCCCAGGGCGCCTGGTGGTGGTTCGTCCCGGCCGGTCTGGCGATCGCGATCCTCGGTACGGCGCTGTCGCTGATCAACTTCGGGATCGACGAGTTCGTCAGCCCGCGGTTGCGCAGCAGCGGTCACACCCGGGTGAAGACCAAGGACGGTCACTCCGTCCGGATGCGGGTCGGGTTCACCCCGGTCCTCGGCTCCAAGGAGCTGCCCGCGACCCCCGTCGTACGGCGCACGAAGGAGGACGCGGCATGACTGTGCACATTGCCTCGCTACCGCTCGGCGGGTCATTGGGCTGGAACTCCCGGCCTTCCCTCGTCGCTCCGGTCGCTTCGCTCCCTCCGCTCCTCAGTCCAGGCCGGGAGGCCCAATGACCAGACCGGTGCTGGAGATCAAGGACTTCTGCGTCGACTACGGTCTGGGCGACCAGGCGGTGCAGGCGGTCCGCGACGTCACGCTGACCCTGCATCGCGGCGAGGTGCTCGGGCTGGCCGGCGAGAGCGGCAGTGGCAAGTCGACGCTCGCGTACGGCGTCACCCGGCTGCTCCCGCCACCGGGTGTGATCAGCGGCGGCTCGGTCGTCTACCACCCGCCGGCCGGTGATGCGTACGACGTGATGGCGCTGACCGATGCCGAGTTGCGCGCGTTCCGGTGGGCGGAGACGTCGATCGTCTTCCAGGGCGCGATGAACTCGCTGAACCCGGTCCACAAGGTCTCGACCCAGATGCTCGACGTGATCAAGGCGCACGAGCCGGGGCTGACCCCGCAGGCACGGATCGCGCGGGCGCAGGAGATGCTCAAACTGGTCGGGATCTCGGCCGACCGGATGGACGCGTACCCGCACCAGCTGTCCGGCGGCATGCGGCAGCGGGTGATGATCGGGATGGCGCTCGTCCTCGAGCCGCAGATCGTCATCATGGACGAGCCGACGACCGCGCTCGACGTGGTGATGCAGCGGCAGATCCTCGCCCAGCTGGTCGAGCTCCGCGAGCGGCTCGGGTTCTCGGTGCTGTTCATCACCCACGACCTCTCGCTGCTGGTGGAGTTCTCCGACCGGATCGCGATCATGTACGGCGGCCGGATCGTGGAGGAAGCGCGCTCCGCGGACCTGTACAAGGACTCGTTGCATCCCTACTCCGAGGGCCTGCTGAAGTCGTTCCCGGCGTTGCGCGGGCCGCGGCGGGAGCTGGCCGGGATCCCCGGTTCGCCGCCGGACCTGCGCGGGATGCCGTCGGGGTGCTCGTTCCATCCGCGGTGCCCGCACGCGTTCGACCGGTGCTCGGCGGAGATCCCGGTGCTCGGGGTGCCGTCGGCGCGCAACGACCCGAACCGATCGGTCGCGTGCTGGTTGCCCGGCCGCGTTCCGGTCGGCTGAATCCTCCCTCACGTTCTGAAAGGCGAATATGAGCACTACTTCTGTCTCGGGGGACGCCGAACTCGTCGCGGGCCTGCCGGCCGGATTCCGGTGGGGGGTCGCGACGTCGGCGTACCAGATCGAGGGCGCCGTCGCGGTCGACGGCCGGACGCCGTCGATCTGGGACACCTACTGCCGGGTCCCGGACGCGATCGACAACGGCGACACCGGAGACGTCGCCTGCGACCACTACCACCGGATGCCGGCCGACGTCGCCCTGATCAAGGAGCTCAGGTTCGACACGTACCGGTTCTCGGTGGCGTGGCCGCGGGTCCAACCGCGCGGGAAGGGTCCGGTGAACCTGGCCGGGATCGCGTTCTACGACCGGCTGGTCGACGAGCTGCTTGCCCAGGGCATCGACCCGTGGGTGACGCTGTACCACTGGGACCTGCCGCAGGAGCTCGAGGACGCGGGCGGCTGGCCGGTGCGCGACACGGCGTACCGGTTCGCGGACTACGCGATGCTCGTCTTCGACGCGCTGAGCGACCGCGTCGACACCTGGACCACGCTGAACGAGCCGTGGTGCTCGGCGATGCTCGGCTACGCGTACGGCGCCCACGCGCCGGGCCGGCGGGAATACCCGGCCGCGCTGGCCGCCGTACACCACCTGCTGCTCGGGCACGGGCTGGCCACGGTCCGGATGCGTGAGGCGGCTCCGCGGAAGCTCGACATCGGCATCACCTTGAACGTGGCCACGGCGTACCCGGCGTCGGACGCGGAGCCGGACGTCGAGGCCGCGCGACGGGCGGACGGGATGGGCCGGCGGATCTACCTCGATCCGCTCGTGCACGGTCATTACCCGGCCGACGTGGTCGCGGACCTCGCCGCGGAAGGCGTCGAGCTACCGGTCGAGGACGGCGATCTCGAGCTGATCTCTGCGCCGATCGACGTCCTCGGGGTGAACTACTACTTCAGCCAGAAGTTCACCGGGTACGCCGAGGACGGTCGCACGGTCGACGACGACGGCCTGCCGATCAGCCGGACCCTGCCGCTCGACCGCCCGCGGACCGCGATGGACTGGGAGATCGTGCCCGAAGGCTTCACCGACCTCCTCGTCGGCATCGCCCGCGACTACCCCGGGCTGCCGATGGTGATCACCGAGAACGGCTCCGCCTTCGACGACCAGCCCGACGCCACCGGCTTCGTCGACGACACCGACCGGGTCGCCTACTTCACCACCCACCTGGCGGCGGTGGCGGCCGCCATCGAGCAGGGCGCCGACATCCGCGGCTACCTCGCCTGGTCCCTGATGGACAACTTCGAATGGGCCTACGGCTACGCCAAACGCTTCGGCATCGTCCGGGTCGACTACCAGACCCAGACCCGCACCCCCAAAGCCAGCGCCCTCTACCTCAAACACCTGGCCGAGCAGCACCGTAGCGGGTGAGTTGGGGTACCGAAGGACAGGAGGTGCGGCCCCGCGGCCGGTTCCCGCGGCGAGGCTCCCGCGGTGAGCCGGCCGACCGAGCCGACTACCTCCTGTCCTTCGGTACCGATCACCCCTTCTGCGTGACGCGGGTCAGGGGTGCTGGGGTCAGCGTCTTGTGGGTCCGGAGGTAGGACGCGAAGGTTTCGTGGTCGGTGTTGTTGCGGACGGGGTTGGTGTAGGCCTTGAAGGCCGGGTAGCCGTCGGCGCCGATGACGGTGTAGGCCAGGGCGGCGACGCGGTAGGTCTTGGCCGGATCGAGCGCGGTGCCGTTGATCATCACGTCGGCCGGGTCGACGCGGTCACCGGCAGGGCGGCCGGCGTCGAAGGCGTAACGCACGTTGCCCGAGACTGCGAGCGGCGCGAACTTCACCGTGCCATCGGACTGGGTCTGCCACTGCTGCTCGAGGACGGCGTCCAGCTGCGCACCCGTCAGGCTCACCGTCAGCACCGGGTTCCCGTACCCGTACGCGTCCCACGACTCCCCCAGCATCACCCGTCCGTCCGCATCGCCCGGCTTGTTGCTCTTGGCAACCAGCAGGTCACCGCGCAGGGCAGTGGACCCGGTGGCGGGCTTGGCGGCGATCAGGCCGAGGTCGGCCCGCCCGTCCTTCCGCGCGGTCCATAGGTGTACGTCGGCCGCCAGGTCGCCGAACGTGCTCTCGCCCACGGCGTTCGCCGTCCGGGTGAAGTCACCGGTGACGGTCGCGACCGGCTCGGCGTACTTGCGCTCCCCCGCGGTTGTCCAGTAGTCGACGATCCGCTGGATCTTCGGGTCCGGCGTGACGTCGCGGGTGACCGGGTGGTTGGTCGACGTGGTCTTGTCCCGCAGGACCTCTCCGGTCCGGCGGTCCAGCTGGACGTTGATCTCGTTGATCAGGCGGCCGTGGTTCGCGGCCTCGACCACCGGCCGGGGGTTGCCGGCCGGGTCCGGGATGCCGCAGTTGAACGCCGCGTGCCAGTGACCGGTGACGATCGCGTCGATCTGCGGCGTCACCTGCCGGGCCAGCTCGATCGCCGGACCGCTCGGGTTGACGCAGTTGTCGTACGTCGCCGACGCGTCCGTCCCGCCGTCGTGCATGTTCAGCACGATCGCCTTCACGCCGCGCCGGGTCAGCTCGACCGCGGCCGCGTTGGCGGACTTCACCGGGTCGAGCGCCCGCAGCTCCGGCTGGAACGACGTCGAGCCGACCGGCGTGTCCGGGACCGTCAGGCCGATGAACCCGATCGGGTACGCGCGACCGTGGTCCCGCACCCAGCGGATCGTGTACGGCGCGACGATGCGGCGACCCTTGGAGTCGACGATGTTGGCCGACTGGAAGTCGAAGTCGGCACCGCGGAACCGGCGGCCGGTGGAGTCGGTGAAACAGCTGTCGACACCGACCCGGCCGAAGCACTTGCCGCGGGCCATGTGGTCGACCAGGAAGCTCTTCGAGACGTCCAGCTCGTGGTTCCCGACGCTGGAGAACTCGACGCCGAGCGCGTTCAGCACCTCGATCGTCGGCTCGTCCGCGTGCGCGTCCACCTCGAACGGCCAGCCGGAGAAGCTGTCACCGTCGGCGAAGAAGATAGAGTTCGGCTTCCCGGCGCGGATGCTCTTCAGATGCGTGGCCAGGTACGCCGCTCCCCCGACGACCTGTGGCTGGCCGTCGGGACCGGCGATGGTGCCGCCGTCCGCAGGCGACGGTGGCCGCAGGTACCCGTGGAAATCGGTGATCGAGACCAGCTGGACCGGGACGCCACCGGCGGCGGAATCCGGTACCGATGTGGTAACGGCCCCGGCGGCCGAGGCCAGTGCGGCGGGGGTCAGACCGGCGGCGAGGACCGCGGCGAGAGTGGCGGCGATAGCTCGTGGGCGGCGGGCTCTGCGCACAATTGTCTCCTCGGGTGTCTGAGCAAGCACTTTCCGACAGGATGAGACTGCCCTACGATGAACACGAAGTCACTACCGAACGGCGTTTCGTCGAATCCGGAAAGAATGTGACGACCCGGATCTGAGACCGCCGCTGCCCACCGGCGCCTGGATCTGATCAAATACGACCGTGGTGGCCGGCGGTCCCGCGAAGCCTCCGGCCACCACCCGCCACGACTGGAGTGTCATGAACCTCCCCGTGATCCCCGCCCCCGCTGTCTCCGCCACGCACACGGGCACGCTGACCGTCGGACCCGGTTTCGGAGTCGCGGCGCACTCGCCCGAGCTCACCGACCTCGCCGCGCGCTTCGTCGAGGACGTCCGGCTCGACACTGGCCTTGCACTCTCGCCCGGATCAGGCGGCATCACGGTGCACCTCGACGCCGACGGCCTCGACGACGTCGTACCGGCCGCGGGTCTGCGGGCCGATGGTCAGGCGGTCGACGAACGGTACGGCCTCGAGATCACCGGCGAGGGTGCGCGGGTCTGGGCCACGACCGCGGAGGGCGTGCATCGCGGGCTGACCTCGCTCCGGCAGTTGATCTCGGCGGGCGCCGACGACGGCACCGCTGTCCTGCCGTT
This sequence comes from Kribbella sp. CA-247076, assembly GCF_050942445.1. Classification (NCBI taxonomy): domain Bacteria; kingdom Bacillati; phylum Actinomycetota; class Actinomycetes; order Propionibacteriales; family Kribbellaceae; genus Kribbella; species Kribbella sp. CA-247076. The sequence continues at coordinate 5,709,507 of NZ_CP192051.1, forward strand.
CGCGCGCATCGTCGACGGTCCTCGCTTCGGGTGGCGTGGGCTGTCGCTGGACGTCGTACGGACGTTCCATGCGCCGGACGTCGTACGCCGGGTCGTCGACATGTGCTCGCTGTACAAGCTCAACGTCCTGCACCTGCATCTCACCGACGACCAGGGCTGGCGGTTCGAGGTGCCGTCGAGGCCGGCGTTGACCGAGGTCGGCGCGACCGGTGCGATCGGCGATCGTCCGGGCGGCTTCTACTCACTGGCCGAGCTGGCGGAGTTGGTGGCGTACGCCGCCGAGCGCTTCGTGACCGTGGTGCCGGAGATCGACATGCCGGGCCATACGTCGGCCGTGTTCCGTGCGTACCCGGAGCTGGCGCCGGACGAGATCCGCACCGTTGAACTCGGCAACGGTGCCAGCCTCCAGCTCAGCACCCTCAACCCGGATCGCGCCGAGACGTGGTCGTTCGTCGAGGACGTGCTCGACGCCGTGATCCCGCAGTTCCCAAAGAGTGCGTACCTGCACCTCGGCGGCGACGAGGCCTGGGGCATGTCCGACGAAGCCCACGCCGCCTTCGTCGACCGGGCGGCCGCTCTGGTTCGCGAGCGTGGACGGCGCGTGGTCGGCTGGCAGGAGACCGCCCGCGCCGACATCGGGTCCGACGACGTAGTCCAGTACTGGATGGACGTCACCGAGCCGCCGGACGACGACACCACCAACTCGGTGCTGCCACCTGACCTGCTCCCGATCCTCCTGGACGGCATGAGGAAGGCGAAGCTCGACCTTCCACGCGCCCTTGAGCGCGGAGCCCGGGTGCTGGTGTCACCAACCCGTCGCCTGTACTTCGACTGCCCGCACGCCGACACGTCGTCGGACCCGGCACAAGAGGAACTCCGGAAGCGAGTGGGCCTACCGATCTACCCGCCCGCGTCGATCGAGGACGGCGTTGCCTGGGACCCGGTCGAGAGCCTCCCCGGCGTGGAGTCGGAGACCCAGCTCGCGGGAGTAGAGGCCGCCATCTGGTGCGAAACCATCACCACCCCGGACGAGCTGGAATTCATGCTCCTCCCCCGCCTCCCCGGCGCCGCCGAGAAAGCGTGGTCCCGGCAGCCCACCGACTGGCCCGACTACGCCGCCCGCCTGGGCCGGCAGTCACCTGCCTGGGCCCACCGCAACTGGACCTGGCTCCGAGCAACCACCGTCACCTGGTCCTAACCCAAACGACCACCGGCCCGCTCGAGCTGAGCGGGCCGGCGAATCTGGGGTTCAGCAGGTGATGGTGGGGGCGGCCCAGTCGGCGCGGTCGTTGTAGCCGCCGTCTCCGGCGTCGCCGACGGTCAGGTCGAGGACGCGTACGCCGGTCAGGTCGACGTCGATCGCCTTCGGGTTGTCCCGGTCGACGACGCCGCTGTCGTACAGGATCTTCCCGTCACCGATCACCTGGAACGTCGCCGTCCCGCCCTCCGGCCCGACGTTGCGTACGGCGTCGTCGATCCCGACGGTCCCGGTCAGCCGGCTGCATTCCTTCCCGACGTAGTACCGCACGGTCGACGGCGAGGCCACTCCGATCCCCGTCGGGTACGTCGTCCCGACCAGCTGGATCGGCGATCCGCCACCGACCGCCTCGTCGATCGTCGGCGACATCCACCCGCTGGTCGCGCTGATCCAGTCGTGATGCGACAGCGCCACGGTCCCGGCGGGTGGCTCCGGCGCAACCACGACCGGCGACACGGTCGTCAGCCGCTTCACGCCGTACCCGACTGTCTGGTACGACGTCGTAGCAGTCAGACTCGCGGATCCGACGGCTGCTCCCACCGGCAGCTTCACCTGGAAGACGAACGTCGCCTGCCGGCCGCCGAGGAGAAGGGCCGGCGCCTTGGTCAACGCCCGAACCGTCCATCCGGCTCCACCGGCGACCTTCACCAACGGCTTGAACACCGGCAACAACCCGTCGTTGCGCACGGCAACCTGCACGGTCAGCTCGTCGCCGCCGGCAACCACCGGAGCCACGCCCTCGGGCTGTGCGTCGCTTCCCACCTTCGTCACCTGCGGAATCCCGGCCGTCACATGCGGCGCCCCGGGCACCCCACGCGCCGGCTCCACCCGGAACAACGCGGTACCGTGCGCCGGCACCGCCGCACTGATCGTCCCCGCGCTTTCGGTGACCGCATTCGTCCAGGCGTTCTTCACCGTGAACCGCGCACCGGACAACCCGATCGCGCCGGCCGTCGTCGTGAGCGTCCGCGCACTGTCTCCACGGTTCAGCAGGACGACGGCACGCCCGCCGTCGGCGAGTCGCTTCACCCACGTCTCCGTCGTACCGGCCGCACCGACGCGGACGGCCTGAACCGCGGCCCGGTCCTGGTTGATCGCGATCACGTCCGGATCGGTCAACGTCGCGATCGTCTTCGCGCTCAGCTTGCGGACGTCGCTGCCGATCACGAGCGGCGCCGCCGCCACGGCCCACAGCGAGAACTGGCTGCGGAACTCCTCGTCCGACATCCCGAGCTCCGGCCCGAGGTAGTCCGGGTCGCTGAACGCACCGGGCTTCACGACCTCGGGATGACGCGCGTTCGCGTCGTAGTTGCGCAGCACGTCCTTGAACTTGATGTCACCGAGGAAGCCGACGTCGGTGTACGTGCGCCACGACTGCGCGATCCCGGGCGCGTACGACCACGAGTAGATCGACTGCTGGGACTCGGGGTAGTCGCCCCAGTCCGGCGAAGTGACCGGGTTGCACAGGTTGAAGATCATCGGCCGCTTGCTCGCGTTGTTCCGCAGCGCCTGGGCGAACTCGGTGAACACCGTCTTCGGGTCGAGGTCGGCCGCGATCCCGCACAGGTAGTCGACCTTGACCGCGTCGAAGCCCCAGGCTGCGAACTGGTCGGCGTCGCGCTGGTAGTAGCCACCGCCACTGCCCAGACCGCACTTGCCGGGGATGTATGGACCCGCGTCGGTGTAGATGCCGGCCTTCAGCCCCTTGCTGTGGATGTAGTCCACCAGCGGCTTGAGCCCGTTCGGGAACTTGGCCGGGTGCGGCTGCAGGTCACCGGCTTCACTGCGGGGTACGTCGGCCTGCCAGCCACCGTCCAGCCAGACGATGTCGTAGCCCGCCTTCGCCAGCCCGCGGCTCACCAGCGAGTCCGCGACCGACTTGATCGTGTCCTCGGTGAAGTCGCCGGCCAGACCGTAGTACGTGTTCCAGCCCATGTACGGCGTGGGGCTGATCACGTCGGCCGGCTGCGCCGGGGTCGCACCGGCCGACGGCGTACCGGTGACGAGTGAGACGGTCACCAGGGCCGCCGCCGAGAGCAGGGCGGATAGTCGCTTCATCTGTTGTCCTTTGCTGCCGTTGAGCGGAACGGTCAGTCGAGGGCTTCGACGACCAGGCAGTTCGAGTCGGTCGAGCCGTCCCAGCGGACGCCGACCTGCAGCAGGTAGCTGCCCGGGTGGGCCTCGTCTCCCACCCGGTAGTTCGTCGCGGGATCCAGGCGGACGAGCGGCACGCGGCGCGGCCTGGTCGGCAGCGTGCCGCGGACGTTGCCGTCACCCGTCTCCCACAGGAAGACCACGGACCGGTCGGCACCGACGTACTGCAGGCCGGCCGACAGTTCGTGGACGTTGCCGGTGGCAACCACCTCACGGATCGACTTGTACTGCACGAGGTGGCGCTGGGCCGTCTTCAGCTGGTCGTCGGTCCACCGGGAGAGGTCGGCGCCGATCCCGAGTACGCCGGACATCGCCACGTGGAACCGGAAGTCGAGGGACCGCTCGCGGCCGTCATGGGTGCCGACGGCATCGGTCACCCACGAGCTCATCAGGTGCGGCGCGTACCCGGTCAGGAAACCCCGCTGGATCCTGAGCCGATCCAGCGGGGCGGTGTTGTCGCTCGGCCAGAGCGTATCGACCCGCGCGGCCATCCCGAGATCGACCCGCGCGCCACCTCCGGCACAGCCCTCGACGTACACCTCGGGATGCTCGGCGCGCAGCCGGTCGAGGATGGCGTACAGGTTGGCGACGACCCGGCCGTCGAGGTCGCGCCGCTGATCGCCGGCATCGAGACGCGGCCGGTTCGCGTCCCACTTGAGGTAGCTGATCCGGTACGACGACAGCAGCCGGTCGAGCGTTTCCCAGACGAACTCGGCGACGTCCTCCCGGCTGAGGTCGAGGAGCCACTGGTTGCGGACTTGGAGCGGTTCGCGTCCGTCGGTCCGGAGGATCCATTCGGGGTGCTCGGTCGCCAGCGCGGAACCGGGGCTGACCGACTCCGGTTCGACCCACAGGCCGAAGTCGAGGCCGAGCTCACCCAGCTGGTCGATGAACGCGTCCAGCCCGTCCGGGAACTTGGCGGGATCGACGTCCCAGTCTCCGAGTCCGTGACGGTCATCCGCCCGGCCGGTGAACCAGCCGTCGTCGAGGACGAACGTCTCCACGCCGATCGCCGCGGCCCGCTGCGCGAGCTCCAACTGGTGGTCCACGCGGACGTCGAACTCCGTGGCGAACCACGAGTTGTAGAGCACCTTCGGCGTACGTCCGCGGCTGAGCGACCGCTGGTAGTCGTGGAAGACCCGAGCCAGTCCTTCGGCGCCCTCACTGCTGTAGGCGCCGACGGCCTTCGGAGCTGTCCATGACTCCCCTGGCGCGAGTCGGAGCCCAAGAGTAGACGGGGCCCGACCGGCCTGGATCCGCGTCTGTCCGGTGGTGTCGACGTCGGCCGACATCTCCCACGACCCGGTCCACGCGAGTTGTACGCCGTACCCGTCGACCGAGAGGAACGGCGAGTAGGAGTGCCCGGTGATGCCCTGCGCGCTGCCGATGGTGAGACGGCCGCGGTCGAGCATCACCTCGGCCTGCTGGAACTCGCTGTTCCACTCACCCCAGAGGTACCGGATCGGCCCACGAGCCGGAATCACGAACGCCGCCGAGTCGTGCCGATGCAACGTCAGCTCGTCGCTCCCGTCGTTGTGCACGGAAACCCACCGCTCCACCGCGTCCCCGACCATCCGGTAATGCAGAACCAGCCGGACCGACCGCACGTGGTCGCGGAACTCCAACCGCAACTCGTCCCCGGACTGCTCCCCCACGAACGTCGGGCGCAGTTCGTCGGAACCGTCAGGTCCGGAGACGACCAACTCTGTCGGTGCGGTGTACCGCACGCCGCGCACCGCGTACTCGAGCGGCTCGACGTCCGCCCGGGGCAGGAAGTGTTCGGTGCCGACCGGCGCGACCGTCGACGGGCCGTCGGCAACCGCATGCGGGCCCCAGGCAACCAGTTCGACCCATCGGCCGTGCTCCGGTACGCCGACGACGTACGACGTACTGTCTCCACGCAGCGTCCACGTCTTCACTTGACCGCTCCGATCGCGAGACCGCCGACGAAGTGCTTCTGGAACCGGAGGAACACCGCCACCGTCGGGATCGCGGCGATCACCGTGCCCGCGGCGATCACGTTCCAGGACGAGACGAACAGCCCCTGCAGACCGAGCAGCGCCGGCGTGACCGGCATCTTCTCGCCGGAGCGGATGACCGTGATCGACCACAGCAGGTCGTTGAAGATCCAGGTGAACGACAGCGCACCGAGCGCCGCCATCGCCGGCCGGGTCAACGGCAGGATCACGGTGGCGTAGATCTTCCCCGGCCCGGCGCCGTCGATCGTCGCCGCCTCCTGGATCTCCCGCGGCAGATCCCGCATGAACCCGTGCAGCACGAAGGTGTAGAAGCCCAGCCCGAAACCGACATGCACCGCGATCAGGGCGACCAGTGTGTCGTAGTACCCGATCAACTCGACGAACCGAGAGATCGGGATCAGCAGGATCTGCGGCGGCAGCAGGTTGCCCATCAGCATCAGCAGCAGCACGGTCCGCCGGAACGGGATGCTGTACCGCGCCAGCCCGTACGCCGCGATCGACGCGAGCCCGAGGCTCAGGATCACCGCCGGGATCGTCACCAGCAGGCTGTTGATCAGCGCCCGGAACTCGTCCGCGTCCTCCCAGGCCGACTGGTACGTCGAGAACGTGAACGAGTGCGGCAGCGAGCCGAGCCCGTTCGCGGCGACGTCGTCGAAACTGCGGAACGAGATCACGATCACCCAGAGGATCGGCGCCACCCACAGGAACGAGATCAGCCCCATCGCCACGTGGTAGCCGGACGTCTTGAGGCGGTTCATGTCTCCTCCCGGAAGGCCCGGATCAGGTAGCCGAGGATCACGGCCAGTGCGAGCAGGAAGATCACCACAGCGAGAGCGGAGGCGTAGCCGAGCTGGGTGGACTGGAACGCGGTCGAGTACATGTACGTGCTGAGAAGCTCGGACGAGTGGTACGGACCGCCCTTCGTCATCGACCAGACGATGTCGAACGACCGCAGCGAGTCGATCACGATCACCGACAGCACGACCGAGTTGACGCCCTTCAACTGCGGGATGGTCACGTACAAGGTCCGCTGCCAGGCGGAGGCGCCGTCGACCCTGGCCGCCTCGTAGAGCGCGGGGTCGACCGCCTTCAGGCCGGCCAGGTACAGCACCATCACGTAGCCGATCTGCCGCCACAGTGCGGGCACGATCACGGCGTACAGGGCGGTGTCGGGGTCCGCGAGCCAGGGCCGGACGAAGTCGCCCAGGCCGATCGTCCGCAGGATGGTGTCGACCAGGCCGTCCGGCTGATAGAAGACGCGCCAGATCAGCGCGGTGACGACCAGCGAGAACACCACCGGGGTGAACAGCGCCGCGCGGTAGATGCCGACGCCGCGACGCTCCCGCTGCAGCAGCAACGCCATTCCGAACCCGCCGATCACGCTCAGCCCGCCGAACAGCACGAGCCAGATCGCCGTGTTCTTCAACGCCGTCGCGAAGATCGGGTCCGACACCATGTCGCGGAAGTTGCCCAGCCCCACGAACGTCGGCGCCGACAACCCGTCCCAGTCCGTCAAGGCCAACCAGAACCCCTGCAGCGCCGGCCAGAACACCCACACGGCCTCGACCGCGAACGGCACGAAGACGAACACCAGGATGAGCGGGGAGAAGCGCCGCTGCCTGGTACGGCGGGACGGGCCCCCGCCGGCCCGTGGTGCGGACCGGCCGGGGGCTGTCTCGGTCAGGGTGGACGTCACGCCTTGAAGACCTTCTCGGCGGCGGTCTGCCAGTCCTTGAGGATCTGGTCGAGCTGGTCCGGCTTGTCCAGGAACTTGGTCAGCGCGGTGTCGGCGGTCGGCTGGAGCGCGTCACTCGAGTCGCGGTTGAAGAACTGCGTCAGCTCCGCCGCACCCTCGATCATCGCCTTGCCCTTCGTCACCAGCGGCGTGTCCGCGGCCTTCCCGTCCGGGTTCGCCGGGATCGCCGTCCCGGAGGAGTTCTCGACGTACAGCTCCTGCGCCTCGGCCGTCGCCAGCCAGGCCATGAACTTCTTCACCGCCTCCGGGTCCTTCGCCTTCTTCGACGCGAAGTACCCGTCCGTCGGCGCCTCCTCGGCCACCGGCACGGAGGGGTCGATGATCGGGAACTGGAAGAAGTCGATGTCGTCCAGCGCGTCCTTCGGCGCGGAGTCGGCGAAGAACGTGCCGATCAGGAACATCCCGGTCTTGCCGGCCAGCAGCGCGGAGGTCGCCTCCTGGAACGGGAACGACTTGCCCTTCGGGTCGAAGTACGGCAGCGCCTCGCGCCACTTGGTGAAGACCGCCTTCACCTTCGGGTCGTCGAACCGCCCCCGCCCGGCGAGCAGGTCGCGGTGGAACGGCGCCCCGTTGATCCGGATGTTCAGGTAGTCGAACCAGGCCGACGCGACCCACGGCGTGTCACCGAGCCCGATCCCGATCGGCGGGACGCCCTTGCCCTGGATCGTCCTGCACACCTGCAGGAACTCGTCCCAGGTCTTCGGCGGCGTCACGCCCCACTTGGCGAAGTTCGACTTCCGGTAGAACATGCCCCACCAGTAGTAGCTGGTCGGCACGAAGATCTTCTGCCCGGTGCTGCTGGTCGACAGCGTCTGCATCGACTTGGGGTAGTTCTGCAGGCCGTCCCACACGCTGGTGACGTCGAGCAGCAGGTCCTTCTTCGCGTACGAGTCCGCGACCGAGCCGGCGTACCAGGTGTAGACGTCCGGCGGGTTCGCCGAGGTGAGGTACGTCGGCAGCTGCGTCCGGAAGATCTCCGACGCGACCGTGTTCAGCTTGACCTGTGCGCCGCCCGTTTTGTTGTATGCGGCAACTACCTTCTCCATCGCGGCCTTCGCTTGCTCGCTGGAGAGGTTGGACTGCAGTGAGAGCTCACCGGTCGCCGCGCTCCCGCTGCCCGGACTGCTCGTCGAGGTCGCGCAGCCGGGCACCAGGGCGGCCGCCCCGAGCACTCCGAGCCCCTTGAGGAACGTCCGCCGATCTGCTGCCAGACCCGTCATGCCAACTCCTGGAATCGCCGCGCCGGCCGTTCGCTGAAGCAGACCGGTCGCGTGAGTGGTGTGTTGCGGACGATCTTGCGGCGAGCCGCTGCGAGTGTCAATATTAATTCGTAAATTACGAGCAAATCGCTTGACGGGACGACGGCGTCACGGTCAACTGGTGCCTCGTTCATCGATGCAGGGCCCGGCCGTGCGGTCGGGGGGTTCAGGAGGCGCGGGTGCGGTTGACGGGGCGAGTGATCGTGGTGACCGGAGCCGCGTCCGGCATCGGTGCGGCCTGTGCCGAGCGGCTGCTGAGCGAAGGCGCCTCGGTGGTGCAGGTCGACGTCCAGCCGTGCAAGGAGGTGCCGGGCCGGGCCATCGCCGTACTGGGTGACGTCTCGGCGCCCGACACCTGGGCCGAGGTCCGGTCCCGCGGCCGCGACGAGCTCGGCCCGATCGACGGACTCGTCAGCAACGCCGTCGTGGTCGAGGTGAAACCCGCGCACGAGTTGTCGCCGCCGTCCTGGCAGCGACAGCTCGACGTCAACCTGACCGCGGCGTTCCTCGGCTTCCGGACCCTGTACGACGACCTCGCGGCCGGCTCCGGCTCCGTCGTCCTGGTGTCGTCCGTGCACGCCCTGGTCGGACTGCCCGGGCATCCCGCGTACGCGGCGACCAAGGGCGCCCTGGTCGCGCTCGGCCGCCAACTCGCGGTCGAGTACGGCGGCTCGATCCGGGTGAACACCGTGTTGCCCGGCCCGATCGACACCGCGATGTGGGACCGTGTCGACGCCGAGGGGCGGGAACAGAGCGCGAAGGCGACCGCGGTCGGGCGACTCGGCCGGCCTGACGAGGTAGCCCGGGTGGTGGCGTTCCTGTTGTCGGAGGAGGCTTCGTACGTGACCGCCGCCAGTCTGGTGGTCGACGGTGGGTGGTCCGCGGTGAAGGACTCGGCATGAGGGAGAACGGTGTGGCGGGGATTCAGCGCGGCGTGACGCGGGGCCTGCACGGTCAGATCGTGGAGGTGATGGCGCAGCGCATCCTGTCCGGGCAGATCCCGGAGGGCGCGACCATCAACGTGCCCGACTTGCAGGCCGACCTCGGTGTCAGCCTGACCGCCGTCCGCGAGGCGCTCAAGGTGCTGACCGCGAAGGGCCTCGTCGACGCGCGCCAGAAGCGCGGCACGTTCGTCCGCCCTCGGTCGGACTGGAACCTGCTGGACGCCGACATGATCCGCTGGCACTTCGACGACGACGTCCGTCCGGAGCTGCTCGAGGAGCTGCACGAGGTCCGCGGCATCGTCGAGCCGGCCGCCGCGCGCCTGGCCGCGCTGCGTGCGCAGCCGGCGCACCTGGATGCGTTGGACGCGGCCCTGGAGCAGATGGCGTCCGCGACCGACGACCTGGCCGCGGTCGACGCCGACCTGCGCTTCCACCGGGCGCTGCTGGCAGCGACCGGGAACGAGCTGCTGACCAAGATGGAAGTGATCATGGAGACCGGGCTGGCCGATCGCGACCGCCTGGTGCACAAGGTGAAGCCGTCCGACGATCCGGTGCCGAGCCACCGGCGCGTGGTGGACGCCGTCCGCGCAGGTGATCTGGCGGCGGCCGAGCTGGCGATGCGGGAGCTGCTGGCGAAAGCGGCCGAGGACCTGACCGAGGTGCGTGGGTCGGCCCAGTCTGCCCGCGGCCGGGGGAAGCGTCGCTCGTGAAGATCGAGAGGATCGAGACGTTCCTGGTTCCACCCCGCTGGTTGTTCTGCCGGATCGAGACGAGCGACGGCGTCGTCGGCTGGGGCGAACCCGTGGTCGAGGGACGGGCCGAGGTCGTCCGGACCGCGATCGACGTCCTGTCGGAGTACCTGATCGGCCAGGACCCGCTGCAGATCGAGCGGCACTGGCAGGTGCTGTCGAAGGGCGGCTTCTACCGCGGCGGCCCGGTGCTGAGCAGCGCGGTCGCCGGGATCGACCACGCCCTGTGGGACATCGCCGGCAAGGTGTACGGCGCTCCGGTCGCGTCCCTGCTCGGTGGACGGGTGCGCGACCGCGTCCGCGTGTACGCGTGGGTCGGCGGCGACGAGCCGGCCGAGATCGCCGACCAGGTCGCGGAGCAGGTCGAGGCCGGGATGACCGCGGTGAAGATGAACGGCAGCGGCCGGATCCAGCCGTCGCCGTCGGTTGCCGAGATCAACGACATCGTCGTCCGGCTGACCGCGGCGCGGGAGGCTGTCGGCGACAGTCGCGACGTGGCGATCGATCTGCACGGGCGGGTGGGGGTCGCGGGTGCGCGACGGATCCTGCGGGCGGTCGAGGAGCTGCAGCCGTTCTTCGTGGAGGAGCCGGTGCTCCCCGAGCACATGGGTCATCTCGCCGAGGTGGTCGGTGCCTCGACGGTGCCGTTGGCGCTGGGCGAACGGCTCTACCATCGGTCCGAGTTCGTCGCGCCGTTGAACGCCGGGGTCGCGGTCGTGCAGCCGGACGTGTCGCACGCCGGTGGGATCTCGGAGCTCCGGCGAATCGCCGTGCTCGCCGACACCCATGGGGCGATGGTGGCGCCACACTGCCCGCTCGGCCCGATCTCGTTGGCGGCGAGCCTGCAGGTCGCCTTCGCCACGCCGAACTTCCTCATCCAGGAGCAGAGCCGGGGCATCCACTACAACCTGGCGAGCGACCTCACGTCGTACGTGACGGACCCGACGCCGTACGCGTGGGTCAACGGTCACGCCGAGTGGAATCCTCTGCCCGGCTTGGGGATCACGGTCGACGAGGCGGCCGTCCGCGCCGCCGACAAGACCGGCCATGCCTGGCGCAACCCGATCTGGACCCACGAAGACGGCTCCTTCGCCGAATGGTGACGGCTTCCGGCGGCAGCGCGGCGGTGACGATCGATCCGGTGGACGGCGGCCGCTGGACCTCACTTGTGCTCGCAGGTCGCGAGTGGCTGTGGGCGGGACCGGGTTTGCTGTCCGGCCCGCGCACCGGCCGCCGCGACTTCGTCGACGCCGGCGGCCTCGACGAGTGCTTTCCCACCGTCCGCGGCACCCCGGACCACGGCGGCCTGTGGAACCAACCATGGGACACCACCGTGTCGTTCGAGGAAACGACTCTCACCAGGACCTTCACCGCAGGCGCCGACACCGTGGTCGCCGACTACACACTGCAGGCACCACCCGGCTACCGCTTCATCTGGGCCGCCCACGCACTGCTGGACTGTGCGGTCGGAGCGACCATCTCGGCCCCCTTCGCGCCGACCTGCCGCCTCTACCCCGAAGCCGCCGCGCACTTGCCCGAGCCCTGGCCGGCCGATGCCCCTTGGGTCGCCGACACCTGGCCGACCACCCTCGGCCTGGACACCTACGGGCCGTCCGACGGGACCGCGGTCGGCGCCGTCCTGGTCGACTGCCCGACCGTCTCCGTTCAGGACCGTGATGCCCTGCTGACGTGGGAGTTGAGTTGCCCGGGGCAACCAGTGTCCACCGCGCTCTGGCGCAACCAGGCCGGCTTCCCCGACGGGGCGCCGTACCGGAGTCTCGGGGTCGAGCCGATGCTCGGTCGGGTGTTCGACCTCGCCGAGGCGGGTCCCGGTGACGCGGCCGTCGTACCGGCGAACGGTGAACTGACCTGGCGGCTGACCGTCACCGCCAGGCCGGTCTGATGGCGCTATCCGAGCGGCAGATCGAGTACGACGTTCGGCACGGTGGTGCTGTTCGTCGTACGGATGCTGTTGAGCTCGGTCGCGGTCAACGCCCGCTTGTAGATCCGGACCTCGTCCAGCGCGCCGTCGAAGTGGTGCGCGCCGTCGAGCCGCTGACCGACGTACATCTTGAACGGCCTTCCCGGGCTGACCGATCCCGTCGGGGCCGTAACACTGGCTGCCTGGACGCCGTCGACCCAGATCGAGAGCGTCCCGGCCTTGCGTTGCAAGGCGACGTGGTGCCAGGCGTTGTCGTTGTACGCCTTGGTGGTGGCGACCGACGCAGTGTTGCCGTTGGTGGTGATCAGCCCGCGGATGCGGCTGCTCGCCGGCTCGGCCCGCAGCCAGAACTGCGAGAACTCGTTGATGCCGTAGCCCCAGAAGATCGCCTGGCTCGCCGTACTCGCGCCGTACTTGATCCACGCCATCGCGGTGAAGTCGCCGGACCCGACCGCGAGCGACTCCGCGAACGGCAGCTGGATCGCGTCGTCGACCCCGTCCAGATCCCGCGCCTGCCCGAACTTCCCGGCGACCGCGGTCGTCCCGCCCCGCAGGTAGCTGTCGTTGTCGAGCCCGGACACGTCCGGCGTCGTGGTCCCGAGCGGCGCGTCCGGGTGACCGATGTCGCTCTCGGTGAACCGGGCGAAGCGGATCTGGTCCCGGGCGTCGACCGTGCCGCCTTCGTACAGCAGCCCGATCTCACCGGTGTCCAGGATCGCCATGTCGGAGTACCCGGACCAGTCGCTGGTGATCCGGGTGCCCTCGGCCACGGACTGCCACGTCTTGCCCTCGTCGAAGCTGGACCGGATCGTCATGTACCGACGCCGCTCCGGATCCGCCGGTCCGGCGAACAGCAGCCGGTTGTAGCTGTCCCCCTGGTCGACCGCACGCAGCCGCTGCAACGACGTCTGCACCACCGGCGTGGTCAGTCCGGGGATGGTCGCGTACGGCGCCGCGTACGTCTGACCGCCGTCGTTGCTGACCGCGGACATCCGGCTCGCTCCCGGACCGCCGGCGTTGTTGCGGGCGATCGCATAGATGCCGCCGTCAACCTTCTCGACGACACTGATCTCCTGCGGCACCGCACCGTCGGTCCGCAGATCGGTCGCACCCTTGTGCCAGGTCTCGCCGCTGTCGTCGCTGTAGACGAGCTGCCCGGCCTGACCACCGGCGCCGTTGTCGTAGTTCGTGCCGGCCACCAACCGGCCCGCGTGCGCTCCCCGGGTCAACTGGATGCCGTGCACCGGCCCGGTCGCGTACCAACCCCAGCCCGGGTCGTCGATCTGGGCGCCGATGTTCTTCGCCTTGCTCCACGTCCGGCCGTCGTCGTCACTGACCTGCACGTACGGCGTCCGCGGCCGGGTCGTCGTTCCCGGGTCCATCGTGCTGAGCAGAACGATCCGCCCGGTCTCGTAGTCGACGATCGGCGCCGGGTTGCCGCGGGTCGCGACCGCGTTCGGGTCGGCGTCCGTCCCCGACAGCACCGTCTGCGTGGCCGACCAGGTCCGTCCGTCGTCGTCGGACCGCTTCATCACCAGGTCGATCTCCTGCGAGTCCCCGCACCACGCCCGTCGCGCCTCGGCGAAGGCCAGCAAGGCTCCGCTCTTCGTGCGGACGATGGCCGGGATGCGGTAGCACCCGTAGCCGGCATCCCCCTTGTTGAACAGCACGGTCTGGGTGATCGCTGCGGGTTCGGCGTCCTGCCCGGCGTCAACTGCGGGCCGGGCGGCGGCGGGCGTGGTCGGTATCAGGAGTACCAGGGCGAGTGCGAGGGCGAGCAGCGGTGGACGGCGTGTGGGCATGAGCGGATGCCTCCTTGCGAACAGAAAGTAACCAACTGGGCGGGCTGTTCAGTCCGTAACTTATCCACCCACCAGTGTGCTGAAACCGATGACATGGGACGTCCTATGTCTTTATCAATCGAATAGCGTGGACCCCGAGGAGGAGCCCATGGATCTGCTTGCCGAACTCCGTACCCGGAAGGTGCTCGCGATCGTCCGTGCCGACGGCCCGGAGACCGCTCTCGCCTGCGTCCGTACCCTGGTCGACGCCGGCATCACCGCACTCGAGATCTCGCTGACGACGCCTGGCGGGGTGGAGGCGATCGCCAAAGCGCGGTCCGAGTACGACCCGTCGATCCTGATCGGTGCCGGCACGGTGATCACCCCCGCCCAGGCTGACGAGGTCGCGGCGGCGGGTGCGGGCTTCGTGGTCACGCCGGCGATCACCCGCGGAGCCCATCGCAGCGTCGAGCTCGGCCTGCCCGTCCTGTGCGGCGCGCTCACTCCCACCGAAGTCGTGGCAGCCCTCGAGCTGGGCGCGACCGCGGTCAAGATCTTCCCCGCGAAGGTCTACGGACCCGGCTACTTCCGCGAGCTTCGCGCACCCCTGCCCGGTGCGCCACTCATCGCGGTGGGCGGAGTCGACGCCGAGACGGCCCCGGAGTACCTGGCCGCGGGTGCGCTGGCCGTCGGCGTCGGATCCCCGCTGCTCGGCGACGCCGGAACCGGCGGATCGCTCACCGACCTCGCGAACCGCGCCCAGACCTTCCGCACCGCCCTCGGCATCTGACTCAGGACACTAGACCAGCTCGGAGCCCGGATATGACTGATCTTCTGACGATCGGCGAGACGATGGTTTCGCTGCGGACCGCCCGGCCGATGCGGCTGGGCGGGGACGCGCACCTGTCGATCGCCGGGTCCGAGAGCAATGTCGCCATCGGGCTGGCCCGACTCGGCCACCAGGCCGCGTGGGTCGGCGCCGTCGGTGACGACGAGCCAGGGCGGCTGATCCAGCGCACCCTGCGAGCCGAGGGCGTCGACACCAGGTGGGTCCGGTTCTCGGAGGAGTCGTTCACCGGGTTCATCGCGTTCGACCAGCCGTCGCACGACATCACCCGGGTCAGCTACCACCGGCGCGGTTCGGCCGGGTCCACCCTGACGAGCGAGGAGTGCGTCGCCGCTCTGCAGGCTGCCACACCCCGTCTGCTTCACGTCACCGGAATCACCCCGGCTCTCTCCGACTCAGCCCGGATCGCGACGCTGGACGTCGTACGTGCGGCTGCGGAGTCCGGCGTACTCGTGTCCCTCGACGTCAACTACCGTGCTCGCCTCTGGTCCCGGGCCGAAGCCGTGGTCCTGCGTGAGCTCGTTCCCCACGTGCACACGGTGTTCGCCTCCGACGACGAGCTCGACATCCTCTCCGACGGGGCCGAACCGGTCCGCGACCTCCTCGACAACGGCATCGCCGAGGTCGTCGTCACCGCGGGCGGCAAGGGTGCCTGGTCACACACCGCCGACGGCACGCTCCACCGCCCCGCCCTTCCTGTCACCGTCGTCGACAGCATCGGCGCCGGTGACGCCTTCGTCTCCGGGTACCTCTCCGCCACCCTCGACGGCCTGTCTCCCGACCAACGTCTCGACCGCGCCACCACCTCCGGCGCCTTCTGCGTCACCGCCACCGGCGACTGGGAATCCCTTCCCACCCGCGAAGACCTCACCCTCCGCACCCACCCCCGGGGCACCGCCCTCCGCTGACCGCCTGGTCTCATCCCGCAACGCAGTGGCACAGGACTGAGCTGGCAGACCGCGGGGCACCGGGCGGGTGACAGCTCCCAGGAACGGAGGACGGTCATGACGAGTCCCAGCGGTCCGTACGAAGGTCTGACGCCGACAACCCACGAGGACCCGGCCGAAGTCACCGACACCGACGTCAACGAGGCCCTGGAACGCGGCGGCGACGTCGACCTGAGCGGCCAGGACATCCGGCACGACGCCGGCGCCCCGCCGGACTCCGAGCGCAACGACGCACCGCAGCCCCCCACGGAGGAAAGCCGCTAAGTCGCGCCGGGGAGGGTGAGGAAGTTCAGCTCGACCTCCCACTTCGTCTTGCGCGGTTCGGTCCGCGGGTCGGTCCGGAACGCCTCGTACCGGCACGCGAACTTGTCGCCCTCGGGAACGTCGTACCGGTCGAACCTCACCCCGTTCTCCTCCGCCCAGTCGATCAGGGCCCGATTAGCCCGGAGCGAATGATTCCGGTACGTGAGCGTGGCGTAGGCACCGGCCGGGAGTACGTCGGGCCGGACGCGATCGTCACCGTCGAGCCGCCCCTGCGTGACGACACCGACCTCCAGGTCCATCGGCCCGCTCATGTCGATCACGTGCAGTCGCAGGAAGAACGGACCGACGTCGTCGATGCCCTGCTTGGTGAGCCAGGTGTCGAGCTCGGTCAGCAACTCGTTGCGCTTGCTCAACATGCCGCGGAACGGCGTGACGACCCGGATGCCCAGGTAGTCCTGCTGGGGTCGCTCGACGACTCGAGGTGGTTCGAGGAGATCCATCCGCGCCTCCCACGGGCTTGTCCAGCTTCCAGGCTCGAGGCTGCCCTTGGGGCAGCCTCAAGCACCCATCAGGCGAGGAGGTCCGCCTCGGACTCGAACTCCTTGGAGGGATCCAGCGGCAGGACGATCCGGAAGCGGGTGTCCCCCGGCGCCGACTCGACGCGGAGGTCACCGTGATGCTTCTTGACCACGATCCGCCAGGAGATGTCCAGTCCGAGCCCCGTGCCCTCGCCGATCGGCTTGGTGGTGAAGAACGGCTCGAAGATGCGGCTGCGGATCTCCGCCGGAATGCCCGGCCCGGTGTCCCCGATCTCGACGACGGCGTACTCCCCGTCCTTCTTCGTCCGGATCGTCAGCGTGCCCGATCCACCCATCGCACTGACCGCGTTGTCGATGATGTTGGTCCACACCTGGTTGAGCTCGGCCGCGTACGCCGGGATCGGCGGCAGCTCCGGATCGAAGTCCTTCACGACCTCGAGCCCCTGCAGCTTGCCGGACATCATCACCAGCGTGGATTTCAGCAGCTCGCGCAGATCGATGACCTGGTACGGCGCCCGGTCGATCTGCGAGTACTGCTTCGCGGCCCCGACCAGCGTCGAGATCCGGGTGACGGAGTCATCGATCTCGTTCATCAGCGACTCGGTGTCGATCGTGTACATCAGCCAGCGAACGGCACCCTCGAGGTACTTCGGCCCGACCGCGGCCAGCACGTCCTCCATCCACGGGACGTCGAGGCCGGCCGCGGCCAGCACGGGCGCGACGTCCCAGCTCGCCTGCACGTCGTGATCGTCGAGCCAGTCGGTCAACGAGTCCTCGGCGTCGGACTGCTCGATCGGTGAGACGTCCTTGTCCTTGGTCTTGTCCAGCCGCTCGACCGCCGCCTCCTGCAGCTCGACGATCTGGTGCAGCTTGGTCGCGTCCAAGGTGCCGTCGGCAAGCATCGCCAGCTTCGAGCGCATCCCGGCGACCCGCTGCCGCAGGGTCGCCGCGGCCCGGACCGCCGCCGCGGCCGGGTTGTTGAGCTCGTGGGTGAGGCCGGCCGACAGCGACCCGAGGGCGAGCAACCGCTCCCGCTCGCCGATCGTCTCGTTCGTCCGCCGCGTGCCCATGACGAAGCCCTCGATGAGATGCACCGCCATCGGGAACCAGGTCCCGATCATCTGGGCCATCGTGGCCGCGTCGATCACGTAGAACTCCGACGGCTCGGTCACCCGCAGCGTCGCCGTGTACAACTTCTTCTCGTCGGCACCGAAGAACGCGTTGAACGCACCGGCGTACACCCCGCGCTGCCGGGTCCGGTTGATCTCCACCTCTTCGCCGTGCGAGAGCTTGCACAGGCGGAGCTCACCCGACAGCAGCATGTAGCAGCACGTGGCCGGCTCACCCTCGCTGTAGACGATCCCGTCCTGGACCGACTCGACGTACCCGGCGTCGGACAGCCACTGCAACTGCTCGTCCGTCAGCGACTCGAACAGGAAGAGCGTGCGCAGCTCGTCCGGCGTCAGCCGCCGCACGTCCTCGGTCTGGTCAGTCATCAGAGCATCTCCAGGTATCGGTGCACCAGTGTCACGGCCATCGCTCCGTCGCCGACCGCGGAGGCGACCCGCTTCACCGACTCGGCCCGTACGTCGCCGGCGGCGAACACGCCCGGCATACTCGTCTCCAGGTGGTACGGCTCCCGCTCCAGCGTCCAGCCCGGCGGCCGTCCGCGCAGATCGGGCCCGGTGAGCACGAACCCGCGGTCGTCGCGCAGCAGGTCACCCGGCAGCCAGTCCGTGCGTGGGGCCGCTCCGATGAACACGAACATCCACTCCGTGTCCACCTCACGGCTCTCGCCGGTCGCGTTGTTCCGCAGGGTCGCCCGCTCGAGATGGTCCGAACCCTTGCAGTCGACCACTTCTGTGCAGGTGTGGACCTCGATGTTGTCGATCGCCTCGATCTGGTCGATCAGGTAGGTCGACATCGTCGCGGTCAGCGACGGCCCTCTCACCAGCATATGCACGCGTTCGGCATGGTTCGAGAAGTACACGGCGGCCTGGCCGGCGGAGTTGGCGCCGCCGATGATGTAGACGTCCTGGCCGGCACAGCTCGGCCCCTCGGTCGTCGCCGAGCCGTAGTAGATCCCGCGCCCGCAGAGGTCGACCACGCCCGGGGCGTCCAGCGTCCGGTAGGACACCCCGGTCGCCAGGATCACCGAGTGCGACGAGATCTCGCTGCCGTCGGAGAACCGCAGCCGGCGCGCCGACCCGAGCGTCTCCAGGCCGACGACCTGGCGGGCGGTGAGCAGCTCGGCACCGAACCGGACCGCCTGCCGGCGCGCCCGGTCCGTCAGCTGAGCCCCGGACACCCCGTCCGGGAAACCGAGGTAGTTCTCGATGCGGCTCGACTGGCCGGCCTGTCCACCGGTCGCCAACTGCTCGACCAGGACGGTCCGCAGGCCCTCGCTCGCGCCGTACACCGCGGCGCCCAGCCCGGCCGGGCCGCCGCCGACCACGACCAGGTCGTAGAAGTCCTTGGCCGGCGAGGTGGTCAGCCCGACCTTGTCGGCGAGCTCGGCCTCGCTGGGCGCGACCATCACCGTGCCGTCCGGGGTGACGACGACCGGCAACCTCGAGCCGTCCACACCGGCCGCGTCGAGCAGCCGCTTCGCCTCGTCCTCGTCCACTCCGAGCCACTGGTACGGCACGGCGTTGCGGGCGAGGAAGTCGCGGGCGGCGAATGACGGCGCCGACCAGCGGTGCCCGATCACCCGGGTCTCGTCGGTGGACGGCGCCGGCGTGGACTTCCACAGGTCGAGCATCGCGTCGACCACCGGGTAGAGCTTCTCCTCCGGAGGATTCCACGGTTTGAGCAGGTAGTGGTCGAGGTCGACCACGTTGATGGCCTGGATCGCCGCGTCGGTGTCGGCGTACGCCGTCAGCAGGACGCGCCGGGCCAGCGGGAACAGGTCCATCGCGGCCTCGAGGAACTCGATCCCGGACTGCTGGGGCATCCGGTAGTCGGCCAGCAGCAGGGCCACCGGCTCGCCGCGCAGCTTCAGCTCGCGCAACGCGTCCAGCGCCTGGCCCGGGCTCTCCGCCCGGACGATCCGGTGGTCCTCGCCGTACCGGCGGCGGAGGTCGCGGGCGATCGACCGGGAAACGCCGGGGTCGTCGTCCACGGTGAGGATCACCGGGCGGGTCGTTGACGCTGTCATGCCTCTTTCATACCAGCGCCACACCAGGATCCGGGAAGGGTAATTCCCGCACACTTCCGCTGCGGCTTCCCCCATCCCGGAACTGTGGGAAACCTCAGGGCAACGCGTCGAGGTACGGCGCGTGACTGTTCTTGAACTCCCAGCCGTAGTACCTGTCCCAGTTGATCGACCAGGTCATCAGCCCCCGGAAGGCCGGTGACGCACCACCGCGGAGGGTGTACCCGCCGCAGTTCTGGCCTTTGACCAGGCAGTCGAGCGCCTGGTGCACGGCCGCCGGTGCGGTGTACCCGTTGCCGGCGCTGACCGCCGCGGGCAGCCCGAACGCGATCTGGTCCGCTCGCAGTCCGGGGAACGTGTGACCGGTGCTCGCGACCGGGAAACCGGCCTTGACCATGTCGGTCATCGCGATGTGGAAGTCCGCACCGCCCATGGTGTGGTACTGGTTGTCCAGACCCATCACCGGACCAGAGTTGTAGTCCTGGACGTGCAGCACGGTCAGTGCGTCGCGCAGGGCGTGGATCACCGGCAGGTACGACCCGGTCCGGTTGTCGCCACCGCCGGCGCCTCCGTAGAACTGGTACCCCACCTGCACGAAGAACGTCTCCGGCGCCATCGTCAGCACGAAACCGGCGCCGTACTTCGCCTTGAGCGACTTGAGCGCCGAGATCAGGTTGACGATCACCGGTGTGGTCGGGTTGCGGAAGTCGGTGTCGCCCGCGTTCAGGTAGAGCGAGTGTCCCTCGAAGTCGATGTCCAGCCCGTCCAGGCCGTACCGGTCGATGATCGCGCTGACCGAGGTGACGAACGCGTCGCGGGCCGCGGTTGTCGTGAGCTGCACCTGTCCGTTCGCACCGCCGATCGAGATCAGCACCTTCTTCCCGGCCGCCTGCTTGGCCCGGACCGCGCTGACGAACTCGGCCTCACTCTCTACGTTCGGGCACTCGGCCACCGGACACCGGTTGAACCGGATGTCGCCGGAGGTGACCGACGTCGGCTCGCCGAAGGCCAGGTTGACGATGTCCCACTCGGCCGGTACGTCGGCCATCCGCACGTACCCGGACCCGTTGGCGAAGCTCGCGTGCAGGTATCCGATCAGCGCATGCTTCGGCAACCCCGTGCTCGTGCAGCCACCCGTCGTACCCGTTGCCGCTGTCGACTTGGCCGACTCACCCGAGCCGTTGTACGCCGCCACGGAGTAAGTGTGACTCGTACACGTCCCGAGCCCGCTGATCGTCGCCGACGTACCAGTGACGGTCTGTACGACGCTGGACCCTTCGTACACGCGGTAGCCGGTCACTGTGCCCGTGGACGCGCCCCAACTCAACGAGATGCTGCTGTTCGTCGTACCGGTGACAGATGGTGGGCCAGGGACGCCCGGACCGGACGGATTGCCGCCAGGACCGTCCAGGCTGATGTCATCGGCCTGGTACGCCGGCTGGCCGTACCAGCCGTGCACGTAGACCTGCACCGACGTCTGACTCGCACCCGTCGTGAAGGACACGGTCAACTGCGTGAAGCTCGTGGCGGACGGCGTCCAGGTGGACGATCCGCCCGTGACACCTAGGTACACGTAAGACCCACGGACCCAGCCCGACAACGTGTACGCCGTGTTCGGCTGCACCGGCACCGTCTGACTGCACTGCGCGAAGTCCGAACTCGTCACCGCACCGTTGAGGGCGTGGCCGCCAGAGCGGACCGGGCTGCTGACCACAGACCCGCCAGAGCACGTCCAGCCGCTCAGCGAGCCGGTCTCGAAGCCTGGATTGGACAGGACGTTCGCCGCCTGCGCGGTCTGCGTGCCGCCGACCAGCACCAGGATCAGACCGAGGACGACAGCAAGGCACCGTGCACGCATGGTGGACCTCCGGGGCGGTTGGGTCCATTTAGTAGAGACGTTCCATAACTGTCCGGTCAATGCGCCGTACCTGTCGGTTTCCCGACCGTGTCGGATCGCCGCCTACTGTTGGGGCCATGATCGACTGGAGCCAGGGCAGCTACGAATCGACCGCCGCGGATCTGCGGCCCGCAGCCCGGGAGTTGGTCGACGCGGCCCGGATCCGGCCGGGTGAGCACGTGGTCGACCTCGGCGCCGGCACCGGCAACGTCGCCCTGCTCGCCGCGGACCTCGGCGCCCGGGTGACGGCCGTGGAGCCCGCCGCCCGCCTGCGTGAGGTGATCCAGGAGGTCTCCGGCGCGCGCGACCTGACGGTCGTCGACGGGACCGCCGAGTCGATCCCGCTGCCGGACGGCTCGGCCGACGTACTGCTGTCCAACTTCGCCGCCATCTTCGCGCCGGATCCCAAGGCCGCCATCGACGAACTGGCGCGCGTGACCGCGCCGAACGGACGCATCCTGCTCACCGCCTGGTTGCCGGGCGGTGTCGACGAGCTCGTCGGCATCATGGTCGGCGCGGTCCGCGAGGTCACCCGCAAGGGCAGCGACGAGTCCACGGAGGGTCGCTTCGACTGGCACGATCCCGGGACCCTGGCCGCCCACCTCGGCCCACACGGCTTTGCCCTCTCCGCCACCCCCAGGGACCTGACGACGGTCACCGCTTCGGCGGAGGAGTACTGGTCCACGCGGATCGCCAATCATCCACTTGGCGTGGCGACGTTCCCGATCCTGGAACAGGCCGGCCGGCTGGACGAGGTACGCACCCGGGTGTTCGACCTGATTGCCGAGAGGTGGACGGAGCCGTCCGGAGAGGTCCGTCTGCCGGCGCGGTACCTGCTGGCGGAAGCCACGCGCTGACCGGCCAGCAGGAGCCGTCAACTGGAGCTATCCGGTCGAGCAGAGCGTCGGGCACGGCCAGGGGTGACCGCAGCGGGCGCAGCAGCCGTCGGGGGTCGGCGCCGGCAGCCAGAGTGGGGTGATCCGGGGCGCGGTCGCGGCTACCGGCCGCACCGCGCTCGGAAGCCAGTGGACCTGGGTGCGACCGCCCGAACCGTGCCGGGCCAGTAGAGCCTGGACGTTGTCCCAGGTGGAGGTATGGGCCGAGGGGCCGCGCCATCTGAGGGCTACCGTGCCGTCGGACCATTCGACGCCTTCGGCGAGGGTGCCTGTGTCGCGGACGCCGGATGCAGCGGTGTGGCGCACCAACCGGAAGAGGCGAGGCTGCCGCTGCATCGTGTTCACTGCTCCACAGTGCTCGGCGCCCGGTGTCTGCAACAGGTGTGGGCTGTGGGCTGTGTGAACAGCCCACACAGCCCACATGCCTTTGCCTGCAAGGGTTCTGGGGCGTTTTGTCGGCGAGGGCTTGTACTGTCCCTGGCACGCACCGCAGTACTAGTGAGCGGGGGTGATCCTGTGGCTGAGGCGGCGTTCGGCGCTCGGTTGCGGCAGTGCCGGCAGGCGGTCGGGTTGAGTCTGCGGCAGCTTGCTGCGCGGGTCGGGTACGACCACAGCTATCTGTCGCAGGTGGAGCGTGGGCAGCGACCGGGGTCTGCCGAGTTGGCGCGGCTCTGTGACCGTGAGCTCGGCACGGGGACCGAGCTGAGCGACGCCTTCGCGCGCCGGCGGTCCACTCCGCCGGCGCCCGATCCGTTGGCGGTGGCGTGGCAGAAGGTCGCCGCGGCCTTCGGGTGCACCGGTGTGAGCAGGGCGTTCGGGGAGGCCGCCAGAGTTCCACCCGGACGGCTGTTGCCGGCGTTGGTCGCGGAGTTGCAGGTCATGCAGTCCGATTCGGCCGTCGAGGCGGCGCAGTTGAGCGCGCTGACCGCACAGACCCTGACGGCTCTGGGACAGGCGCCGGCGGCTGGGCGGTGGTGGCTGGCCGCTCGGGGCGCTGCGAGCAGCGCGGGCGGAGCGGTGCACAGCCAGGTGCTTGCGCAGGAGGTGCTCAGTGGCTTGGCGGAACGACGGCCGTTGCCGCAACTGCTTGAGAGCGCAGAGCAGGCAGCGGGCGACGAAGCCGTGGCGCAGGCGCATGCGGCTCGCGCCCTGGTGCTGGCAGAGCTGGGGCGGCACGGTGAAGCCCATCGAGCCCTGCAGGAGTTGATCGGGGTCGCGGACGGCTTGCCCACGGCAAGGGCGTACGAGGTGCACGCCGTCGAGGGCCGAGTGTGCGCACGACTGGGGTACGGCGCCGCCGGGTGCGTGCTGCTGGCCCGGGCGCTCGAGCTGTGTCCGGAGGAATGGGTCGGCGAGCAGGCCCGCCTGCGGATGGCGTTGGCAGAGTGCCTGGCGGTCGACGGTGAGATCGCCGCCGGGGTGGCGCTGGCTCTCCGGGTCCTGGTCGAGCTGCCGGACGAGTGGCACACCTACTACTTGTACGACGACGGCGCGCGCGTGCTGAGCGCCGTACAGGACCGGCGGCCCGGTGCGGCCGCGACGCTGCAGGAGCTCTTGCGGCGTACGCCGTACCTCGACAGCCGGAGTGTGGGCAGTGGGTCGAGCGCAGCGCGGTGACGGGAGTAACGTGCCCGGAGTGAGTAGTGAAGCGACAGTGACAGACGCGTGGGACTTCGCGGTCGAGTTGCGGAGTGATCCGGCCACTGCGGAGGCGCGGGCGGCTGTGTTGGCCGATCCAGCGTTCGGGCAGGAGTTCACCGACCACATGGTGGTGGCGACGTGGACGGTCGAGCGCGGCTGGCACGACCAGCGGGTGACCGGCTATGCGCCGCTCAAGCTGAGTCCGGCGGCCGCGGTGTTCCACTACTCGCAGGAGATCTTCGAAGGCCTCAAGGCCTACCGGCACGCGGACGGGTCGGTGTGGGCGTTCCGGCCCGACCGCAACGCGGCCCGGTTCGCTGCCAGCGCCGCACGGCTCGCGCTGCCGCAGGTGCCCGAGGACGCGTTCGTCTCCGCGCTCCGGGCGCTCGTGACGGTCGACGAGCCGTGGGTGCCGTCGGCCGACAGCGGCGAGACCAGCCTGTACCTGCGGCCGTACATGATCGCCACCGAAGCGGCGCTGAGTGTCCGGCCGGCGCACGAGGTGCTGTTCGGCGTGATCGCCTCTCCGGCCGGGCCGTACTTCGACACCGGGCCGCGGCCGGTGTCCATCTGGCTG
Source organism: Kribbella sp. CA-247076 (assembly GCF_050942445.1). Lineage (NCBI taxonomy): Bacteria > Bacillati > Actinomycetota > Actinomycetes > Propionibacteriales > Kribbellaceae > Kribbella > Kribbella sp. CA-247076. The sequence continues at coordinate 5,734,091 of NZ_CP192051.1, forward strand.
ACGACGTCGACCATCCGCGCCACGCCGGGCGGGACCGGGGCGGCCAAGTGCGGCGGCAACTATGCGGCCAGCCTCGCCGGGATGGCCGAAGCGGTCGCCAACGACTGCCAGCAGGTCGCCTTCGTCGACGCGGTCGAGCACCGGTGGCTCGAGGAGATCGGCAGCATGAACCTGTTCCTCGTGTACGCCGACGGCCGCATCGTCACGCCGGAGCTGAACGGCTCGATCCTCGAGGGCGTCACCCGGGCCTCGGTCGTCGACCTGGCGGCGGATCTCGGTCACAAGGTCGAGGAGCGCCGGATCTCCGCCGACGAGTGGAAGGACGGCGTCCGCAGCGGCGAGATCACCGAGGTGTTCGCGTCCGGGACGGCCGCGGTGATCACCCCGATCGGCCGGCTGGCGTGGCCCGACGGCGACCTGACGATCGGCAACCATGACGTCGACCACGGCGTCGGGCCGGTCACCAGGTCCATCCGCTCGACGCTGCTGGACCTCCAGTACGGCCGCATCCCCGATCACCGCGGCTGGCTGACCCGGATGGCGTAGTTCCTGCCGGTTGTCCCCGTGGCCGGTTAAGTTGAGGTCATGGCTGAGTCCAAGGCGGGGAAGTCCAAGACTCCGGCGATCGAGCTCGAGGTCGGCGAGCGCACGGTGCGGATCTCGAATCCGGACCGGGTGTACTTCCCGGCCCGCGGGGAGACGAAGCTCGACCTGGTCAAGTACTACCTGTCCGTCGGCGACGGCATCGTCAACGCCCTGCGGGAGCGGCCGTGCATGCTGCACCGGTTCCCGGAGGGCGTGTCCGGCGAGAAGGTGCACCAGAAGCGGCTGCCGCACGGCGCCCCGCCGTGGATGGAGACCGTCCGGGTCAAGTTCCCGCGCTACAACCGGACCGCGGACGAGCTGTGCGTCACCGAGGTCGCGCACGTGGCCTGGGCGGTGCAGATGTCGACGGTCGAGTTCCACCCGTGGAACTCGCGGCGCGCCGACACCGAGAAGCCGGACGAGTGGCGGATCGACCTCGACCCGATGCCGGACTGCCCGTTCGACCGGGTCCGCCGGGTCGCGCACGTCGTCCACGAGGTCCTCGACGAGCTCGGGGCCGTCGGGTATCCGAAGACCTCCGGCGGCAAAGGCATCCACATCTACGTCCGGGTGAAGCCGGAGTACGGCTTCACCGACGTACGGCGGGCGGCGCTGGCGTTCGCGCGGGAGGTCGAGCGGCGGGCGCCGGACGACGTGACGACGACGTGGTGGCGCAAGGACCGCGACCCGAAGAAGCTGTTCGTGGACTTCAACCAGAACGCCCGCGACCACACGATCGCGGCCGCGTACTCGGTCCGCGGGAATCCCGAGGGCACGGTGTCGACCCCGATCCGCTGGGACGAGATCGACGACGTCGACCCGAAGGCGTTCACGATCGAGACCGTCCCCGCCCGCTTCGCCGAGCTCGGCGACCTGCACGCCACCATCGACGACAACGTCTACACCCTCGACACCCTGCTCGAGTGGGCCGAACGGGACGAACGCGAAGGCGCCGAGGAGCCCCCGCCACCGGAAGACTAGGAGGGTGGAGCTTCTCGACCCGGCCGCCGCGTACGAGCGCGCGGTCGGGCTGGCAGCCGGTCGGCGCCGCGCGCTGCTCGGGATCACCGGCGCGCCGGCGGCCGGGAAGTCGACGTACGCCGAGCAACTGACGGCGAAGCTGACGGCCGACAGGCATCAGGTCGCGCTGCTGCCGATGGACGGATTCCACCTGGCCCAGTCGGTGCTGGAGGAGTTGGACCAGGCCGACGTGAAGGGCGCGCCGCACACCTTCGACGGCTACGGGTACGTCGCCTTGCTGCGCAGACTCAAGGAGACGCCGGACGAGCAGATCTGGGCGCCGCGCTTCGACCGCGGCATCGAGGACTCGATCGCCGCGAGCATCGGGATCGCCCCCGACGTCACGCTGGTCGTGACTGAAGGCAACTACCTGCTGCTCGGCGAGCAGCCGTGGGCGACCGTGCGCACGCTGCTCGACCAGTGCTGGTACGTCGAGGTGCCTGAGCAGCTGCGGCACGAACGGCTCGAAGCCCGGCACCGTCGCTACGGACGATCTCCCGAGGAAGCTCGCGCACGGACGTACGGCACGGACGAACGCAACGCCCGGCTGATCGCCGCGAGCGCGTCACGGGCGGACGCGATCGTTCAGCCGGCCTGACAGACGCGGTCGATGAAGCCGGCCACGCCGTCCAGGTAGAGCTGCAGGCCGAAGTCGAAGTCCTCGTCCGACTCGACCTCGAAACTCCCGACCGACTCGAACACGCCGGCGTCGATGACCCGGGCGAGGGCGGGCAGCTGGCGCGGATCCACGACCCGGGACAGGACGGCGCCGTACCGGCTGAAGGCGTTCGGGTTGTCGGCGTAGCCGGCGGCCAGGTCGAGGGACAGCCGGATCTCGCCGTGGACGAACGTCATCAGGCCCATGACCACACCGACCTTGGCCTCCTCCGGCAGGCCGGTGTCCTCGAGCGCACCGAGGGCGGAGTCGAACCAGGCGAGGTTGTTCGGCCCGGCCGGCGGGCCGGAGATCGGGAGCTTCGAGTACCAGGGGTGTTTGCGGATCGCGACCATCACGCCCTCCGCCCAGAACGTCAGCCCGGTCCGCCAGTCGACGCCGTCCGGCAGCGCCGCGGGTCGCTCGAGTGCGGCGTCCGACATCAGCACGAGCAGCTCGTCCTTGCTCTTCACGTGCCGGTAGAGCGCCATCGTCGAGTTGCCGAGCCGCTCGGCCACCCGCGCCATCGAGACCGCGGCCAGCCCTTCGGTGTCGGCGAGCTCGATCGCCGCCCGGGTGATGTCGTCGACGGTCAGCGACGGCTTGGGCCCGCGCCGGCCGGCGTCCCGCAGCCGCCACATCAGTGCCACGTCCGCCGGCAGTTCGCTCATCTCCTCCACCGCCTCAGTCTAGGGCTTGCGCAGACATATAGCGTACCTGCTACGCTATTTAGCGTATCGAGTACGCAATAAGGAGGGGACCGATGATCGTCGAGGCCACCGGCCTGCGGAAGTCGTTCGGCGCGACCGAGGTGCTCACCGGTGTCGACCTGCAGGTCGCGGAGGGCACCGTGCTCGCCCTGCTCGGCCCGAACGGCGCCGGCAAGACCACCACCGTGCGGATCCTGACCACGCTGACCAGACCGGACGCGGGCCGGGCGACCATCGCCGGGTACGACGTCCTGCGCGAGCCGGCCCGGGTCCGCGGAGTCATCAGCCTGACCGGGCAGTACGCCGCGGTCGACGAGAACCAGACCGGCCGGGAGAACCTGGTCATGGTCGGCCGGTTGATGCATCTCGGCCGGCCCACCGCGCGCCGGCGTACCGGCGAACTGCTCGAGCGGTTCGGCCTGACGGACGCGATGGACCGCCGGGTGAAGACGTACTCCGGCGGGATGCGGCGGCGGCTCGACCTGGCGATGAGCCTGATCGCGCAGCCGCGGGTGATCTTCCTGGACGAGCCGACCACCGGCCTCGACCCGGCCAGCCGGTCGACCATGTGGGACGCGATCGGCGAGCTCGTCCGCGGCGGCACCACGATCCTGCTGACCACGCAGTACCTGGAGGAGGCGGACCGGCTGGCCGACCGGATCGTGCTGCTCGACCGGGGCGGGATCGTCGCGACCGGCACCGCCGACGCACTGAAGGCGCAGATCGGCGGCGAGCGGATCGAACTGCGTTTCGCCGACGAACCGCAGTTGCTGAAGGCCACCGGCGTACTGGACGGGATCGTCGACCAGCTTGTGCTGAACATCCCGTCCGACGGCACGGCGGCGCACCTGCACCACGTGCTCGACGTCCTCCGGGACAACGGCGTCGTGCCCGAGCGGGTGTCGTCGCACCGGCCGACGCTCGACGACGTCTTCCTGGCCCTGACGGCGTGAGAAGGAGCTGATCACATGTCACACCAAGGAGCCGCCGCCGCGATCTCCGACACGGTCACGATGATCGACCGCTGCGTCCGGCTGATGCGCCGCAACGTGGACACGCTGTTCGTGTCGATCCTGCTGCCGATGCTGATGATGGCGCTGTTCGTGTACGTCTTCGGCGGCGCGATCAGCACCGGCACGGAGTACATCAACTACGTGGTCCCCGGGATCCTGCTGCTCACCACCGGGTACGGCGCCTCGAACACGGCCATGGCGGTCGCGGACGACATGACCAGCGGGATGATCGACCGGCTGCGGTCACTGCCGATCCGCAGCTTCGCCGTCCTGACCGGACACGTCACCGCGAGCATCGCGCGGAACGCGGTGTCGACGGCGATCGTCATTGCGGCCGCGCTGGCGATGGGGTTCCGGCCGAGCGCCGGCCCGGGCGACTGGCTGGCCGCGGTCGGGTTGATGCTGCTCTACGTCCTCGCGCTCTCCTGGCTCGCGGCCGGGCTCGGCGTGGTCGCGAAGTCGGTGGAGTCGGCGAGCACGCTGAGTTTCTTCATGTTGTTCCTGCCCTACCTGAGCAGCGCCTTCGTTCCGACCGAGACGATGCCCTCGTGGTTGCGGCCGATCAGCGAGCACCAGCCGATCACGCCGGTGATCGAGACCGTGCGCGGCTTCCTGATCGGAGCGCCAATGGAGAACAACGGCTGGATCGCGCTCGCCTGGTGTACCGGTCTGCTCCTGTTCTCGTTCACGTTGGCGACCTCGCTGTACCGGCGTCGCACCAGCCGCTGAGCGCAGTTTTCGCACCGTTCGCCTTCTGAGGGTTGATCCGGTGCGGAGGTGACCCCTCGTCCGGGTTACCGTCTAGGTCCCCCCCAACGTGTGGAGGTCCCACTCCCCCCGGGACCCACACGGACAAGCGCCCCGATCTCTGCGATCGGGGCGCTTCGTTTTCTCTTGTGCAGCAGGGGATTCCGGACTGGACCGGACGGCCGCGGAAAATTTCTCGAGGAAATTCCGGCGGTGGTGTCAATTTCGGCGGGGTTGCTCCGACGTATCAGTGAGAGCGACCAAAGGAGAGGGTCAGAATGAACACCACCGCCACCGCCACCGCCACCGCCACCGTCGACGCCGCGACCACCACGATGATCGTCACCATGCTGGCCGAGGGCAGCCCGGTCTGGTACGTCGCCGGCATGGTCAAGATGCGCAGCCACGACGTCTACATGATCGGCCGCGCCGCCGGCTACCCGGACAAGGCGAAACTGCGCCGGGCCGTCTGGGCGCAGAAGAACCGCACCCGAGTCCCGCAAGCTGCCTGACACTCCTTCAGGTCGCTTCGCGAACGAACGTCAGCCGCTGCTGCCCACCCGGGCGGCAGCGGCTGACGTCTGTAGCGGTCCTTACACCGCCGCGGCCGGTTCTTCAACTGGTCGGCGATGAACTTCTCCACCGTCGGCAGGATCAGCCGGCCGGAGTGGGCCGCGCCGGGGACGACGTCGAAGGTGACGTCCAGACCGTGCGAACGGTAGTTCCGCTCTAGGGTGCGCAGGCGCTCGATCCGGGTGGTGCCGGTGAGCTCCAGGCCGTCCATCCAGTTGGACTCGCCGCGGTTCATGATCTCCCAGGTCTCCACGTCCTCGGCACCGACCACGAGCTGGATCGGCACCCGGCGGAGCGCGTCGAGGTCGATCGGCTGGCCGAACTTCTCCTCGAACCCCTTCGTGCCGAGCCACCACTCCAGGCTGTCGTCCAGCTGGGTGATCCGGCCGGGCGCACCGATCGACGCGGCCGCCAGCCGGTCCGGGTGCAGGTAGAGGAACCGGTGGGTGAACTGACCGCCGCCGGAGAAGCCGTGCAGGTAGAACTTCTCGGCCGCGACCGGGAAGCGGTCCGCGACCTCGTCCACGATCGACAGCAGCATCCGGTCGAACCGGATCCCGTGGTACTCGATGAACTTGAAGTTGTGCAGGTCGGACGGGTCGACCAGGCCGGCCGGGAAGATCGGCGTCAGGACGACGACCCCCTGCTCCTCGGCGAACTCCTTCAACTGGTTGCGGTAGTTCGTCGCCGACCGGGCGGTGCCGTGCTGGACCACCAGCAGCGGCGCGCGATCGTCGTCGGCCAGCTGGTGCGGGACGTAGAGGCAGTAGTGCAGCCGCGGATCGGCCTGGGCCGCGAAGATCGGGGTCGCCCCGCGCTGGTAGAAGGTCGAGGTGTGCGTCATGGGCGTCCTTCGGTGAGTGCGAAAAGCCGCTCTCAGTTCGCCGACCCGCTCCGGCTGCCAGCCGGGTCCGGGTGCGGACGAGAGCAGCATCTGGGTGTAGGGGTGCCGGGGCCGGCGCAGCAGCGCGGCGGTGGCGTCCTGCTCGACGTCGGCTCCGCGGTACATCACCACGATCCGGTCGGTGACCTCGCCGACCACGGCGAGGTCGTGGCTGACGAAGACCAGAGCGATCCCGAGGGACTCGCGGATCTCGTTGAGCAGGGCGAGGATCTTCGCCTGGACGGAGACGTCCAGGGCGGAGACGGCCTCGTCCAGGACCAGGACCTTGGGACGTACGGCGAGCGCCCGGGCGATCGCGACCCGTTGCCGCTGACCGCCGCTGAGCTCGTGGGGTCGCGAGGTCAGCAGTCGTTGCGCGAGCCCCACCTGGTCGAGCAACCCGGCGATCTCGTCCGCGCCCGCATCCGGCCGGTGCCGGCGGAGGACGTCGCGGAGGCAGGACTCGACGGTCAGCCGCCGGTCGAGCGAGGTGTACGGATCCTGGAACACCATCTGGATCGCGCGCGCCCGTCGCAACCGCGCCGCCCGGCCCCGGCCGGACCGGTGGAGCTCGACCCCGTCGATCGTCACGCTGCCGGTGTCGGGCGCGGTCAGCCCGACGAGCATCCGGGCCACGGTCGTCTTGCCCGAGCCGGACTCGCCGACGACTCCGAGCGATCCGCCGGCCTCGACGGTGAAACTGATGTCCCGGGCGGCGACCGTCGGCGCGGCTCCACGCCGGCCGCCGTACGTCTTGCCGAGACCGTCGACCTGGAGCAGGCTCATGACGGCACCTCCTCACGGTCGGGCAGCATCGGTACGGCGTCCGCCAACGCGCGGGTGTACTCGTTCTGCGGGTTCTCGAAGAGCGTGGTCCCGGGCTGGTGGTCGACGATCAGCCCGTCCTTCATCACGTAGACGCGGTCGCAGTACGCCGCCGCCAGGTGCAGGTCGTGGGTGATGAACAGCACCCCGAGCTCCCGCTCGGCCCGCAGCCGCTTCAGCAGCGCGAGCACCTCGGCCTGCGTGGTCACGTCGAGTGCGCTCGTTGCCTCGTCGGCCAGCAGCAGCCGCGGGTCGATGCTCAGCGCGGCCGCGATCACGACGCGCTGCAGCATGCCGCCGGACAGCTGGTGCGGATACAACCGCAGCAGCCGTTCCGGATCCCGTAGGCCGACCTCGCCGAACAGCTCCACGAGTTTGCCGCGGGCAACGTTCTTCCGGAGGCCGTGCACCTGGACGAGCCGTTCGGTCGCCGAGTCCCCGATCCGCCGGACCGGGTTGAGCGCCGTCCGCGGGGCCTGGAAGATCATCGCGGCGCGGTGGGCGCGGACCTGCTGGACCTCGGCCGGTGTGCAGCCGAGCAGATCGGTGCCGCCGACAACGACCGATCCGGACGTCACGGCCCGGTCCGGGAACAGCTTCAGCGCCGCCCGGGCGGTGGTCGACTTCCCGGACCCGGACTCACCGACCAGACCGACCGTCTCGCCGGTCTCGACCGTGACCGAGATGCCGCGCAGGATCTCCGTCGTCCGGACGGCCACGGTCAGCTCGTTGATCTCGAGCAGGCTCATCGTCGCACCGCCAACTTGTCGGAGAGCCGGACGCCGACCACGTTGGTGGCGACCACCACGAGCGCGATGGTGAGGCCCGGGACGAGGGCCGGTCCCAGCACGCCCTGGATCACTCCGGTCCTGCCCTCCTGCACCATCAGGCCCCACTCCGAGCTCGGCGGCTGGGAGCCGAACCCGAGGAAGTTCAGCGACGCGAGACTCATCAGCCCCTCGCCGAACAGCACGACGAGATACCCGACCAGGGTCGGCAACAGGTTCGGCAGCAGGTAGCGGACGCACAGCACGAACCCGCCGACCCCCTGCAGCCGGTACGCGTCGACGTACGGGCGAGCCATCTCCTCCAGCGCGATCGACCGGGTGAACTTCGCGATCGCGGGGGCGTACGCGAGCGCCATACCGAGCACCGACGTGAGCTCGCCGCGGTCGAACACGGCGATGCACAGCACCACGAACAACAGCCCCGGGAACGCGAACATCACGTCGGTGACTCGGCTCAGCGCGGTGTCGACCCAGCCGCGCTTCCACGCCGCGGTGATGCCGATCAGCACGCCGAGGAACGTCGCCACGGCCAGCAGGGCGATCGCCCCGAGCAGACTCGGCCGGGCGCCGTGGATGATCCGGGACAACAGGTCCCGGCCGAGCTGGTCGGTGCCGAGCCAGTGCTCGGCACCGGCCGGCTGCCAGATCGCCCCGAAGTCGGTCTTCGCCGGGTCGTACGGCGCCACCCACGGCGCGAACACGGCCGCGAGTACGGCGACCACGAGCACGCCGGCGCTGAGGTAGAACGGCCACTCGTGCTTGCGGCGTACCCCGGTCGCATCGGTCAGTACGGCGACTGTCATGAGGCGCTCCTGGCCAGGACCCGCGCGTCCAGCAACGGGTAGACGAGATCGACAATCACCGTGACCGCCATGTACGCGATCACCATGTAGAGCAGGATCGCCTGGACCACCGGGAAGTCGTGGGTGTTGATCGCCTCGACCAGCAGACTGCCGATCCCGTTGAGCCCGAAGACCCCTTCGACCACGACCGTGCCGGCGAGCATGCCGGCGACGATCAGGCCGCACATCGTCACGATCGGCCCGAGCGAGTTCCGCAGTACGTGCCGGAGCACCGTCTTGCGCGAAGCCAGCCCGTAGCTGCGCGCGGCCTCGACGTGGTCGAGGCTCTGCTGCTCGACCATCGTCTGCCGGGTCACCCGGCTGACCACCGCGACCGCGCCCAGGGAGAGCGCGATCGCGGGCAGAGTCAGGTGGTGGATCCGGCCGAAGAACCCCTCGCCCGGACCCGACACCGCGAACCACCGCAGCTTCACCGCGAACACCGAGATCAGCACGACCGCGACGACGAAGTTCGGGATCGACGTCGCGAACGTGGTCACGCCGGTGATCAGCGCGTCCGCGGTGCTCCCCCGGCGCAGCGCCGACCAGATCCCGAGGAGTACGCCGACCACGACGAACAGCACCGACGCGTACACGACCAGCGAGAGTGTCACCGGCAGCCGGCTGCCCAGCAGCGTGGTGACGGATTGCTGGTAGACCATCGACGTGCCGAAGTCACCGTGCAGCAGGTCCTTCGCCCAGGTCAGGTACTGGGTGACGAACGGGTCGTCCAGGTGGTACTCGGCGCGCACCGCGGCGATCCGCTCCGGCGTCATATTCTCCGGGTTCCCGATCAGGAACGACACCGGATCCCCGGGCGCCGCGTACATGCCGGCGAAGATCACGAACGAGCTGATCACCAGGGTGAGCACCATCGCGCCGAGGCGCCGCAGTGCGACCATTGTCGTCAGGCCCCCTTGGTCCCGAGGTCGGCGGCCCACGGGTAGTAGCGGTAGCAGCCACTCGCCGGTACGCCGGTCACCTTGGTGGACAGCGCGACCGTGCTCGGGCTCTGGACCAGCGGGATCCACGGCATGGCGTCGTTCCAGCGCTTGGCCAGCTCGATCGCGACCGTCGCCCGCTCGGCGTCCTCCAGCGCGGCCCGGCCCTCGTTCACCAGCTCGTCGTACGCCGGGTCACGCAGCAGCCACTGCACCGACGACTTGCTCGCGCCGTTCTTGTAGAAGCCGACCGGGTCGTTCTTGGAGATGAAGTAGTCGTCGCTGAACAGGTCGGCGGTCAACCGGACCGACTCGTCGGTCATGTCGTAGCCCTGGGTCGGGATCTGCGTGATCGACGCCTGCAGCCCGATCTTCTGGGCGGCGTCGACGACCGCGTTCGCGATCACGTTGCGGACCGGGCTGCCGTCGCTGGCGACCACTATCGGCTGCGTCTGGCCAACCTCCTGGACGAGTTTCTTGGCGGCGTCGAGGTCCGTCTGCTGCGGCGACGCGGGCAGACCACCGATCTCGTCGTACGCCGCCTGGAACTTCTCCTTCTCGTAGCCCCAGGCACCGGAGCCGACCGGCTCCTTCCAGGGCTGGCCGAGACCGGAGAGCGCGGCCTTCGACACGCCTTCGCGGTCGATCGCCAGCGCGAGCGCCTTGCGCAGCCGGACGTCCTTGAGTGCACCCTTCTCGGTGACCATCAGGTTCCAGACCCGAGTGTCGGGGCCCTGGCTGACGGTGGTGACGCTGCCGCCCGCCAACTGGGTCGCCGAGGACAGGTTCTCCAGGTAGGAGCCGGTCGCGGCACCGGTGACGAGCGAGTTGACGATGACGTCGTCACTGCCCCACTTGAAGGTGATCTTGTCGGTCTTCGACGCCTTCTCCGGGTTCCAGTACGTCGCCGCCTTGGTCAGCACGATCTGCTTGCCGGGCGACCACTCGGACAGCTCGAACGGACCTGTGCAGGCGTCCTTGCCGTCCGGCGTACCGAACCTCTTGCCCTGCGACTCGACGCCCTTGCGGCTCCAGACCACCCCGGCGTCTCCGGCGATCGCCTCCACGAAGACGGCGTCCGGCTGCTTGAACTTCACCGTGACCTCGTTCGGCCCGGTCTTCGACACTCCGGTGACGTTGACGTACTCGTCGGACTCGGAGGCACCCTCGGCCGAGTGCCGCTGCAGGCTCCACAGCACGTCGTCGGCGGTCATCGTGCTGCCGTCGTGGAACGTCACGCCCTGGCGGATGGTGAAGACCAGGGTGTTCTTGTCCTTCCACTCGTACTTCTCCGCCAGGCCCGGCTTGAGGGTCAGATCCGGCTGGAGCTGCAGAAGGCGGTCGCAGACGTTCGCCATGATCAGATCGCTCTGCGAGTTGGCCGCGTCCGCGTCCAGGTCGAGCGAGCGCGGTTCCTTCGGCATGAACCAGGTGGCCTGGTCGAGCTGCCCGGCCGCGGCCGGCGTGCTGTCGACGAGCTTGACCTGGTCCTTGACGGGTGACTGGGCGGCGTTCTGACCACCGCCGCACCCGGCGACGACGAGTACGGCGGAGGCGCAGAGCGCCGTACTCACTAGCTTGGCGGACATAGGGGACTCCTAGTCGTAAAGATTGAACGGGACGAGCTCGTACTCGTGCTCGCAAGGGGTTCCGGGAGCCACGGAGTACTCACCGGTGGTCAGGTCGACGCAGCTGGACAGCAGCGTCGACCACTGGCGCAGCGGGTGCAGCCGATCGTCCGCGTGGGCGCAGAGCGAGTCGGGGTGTCCCAGGTGGTCCGACATCGCGGTGCGGATCGCCTTGCGGACGTCGGTCGAGGTCTGGGCCTCGCGCAGACCCTGTTGGGCGCGCGGGACCCGGAGCAGCGAGTCCGGCGACATCGGGCGGTGGTCCGCCGCCAGTTGCGGCGGGACGAACGCCTGGTAGTGGTTGCCGTGGACCAGCAGCCCGTCGGTGGGGTACTCCCAGCCGTGGGCGCCGGGGGTGGTCTCCAGGTCGATGCTGTAACCGGATCGATCGGTCAGCAGCGCGTTGCTCGCGATGTGCGCGCGAGTCCTGACCAGGACCTTGAGTGCGTCGGAGATCGAGGCCGAGTCGAGGACGAGCCGGCGGACGACGGTCTGCGGCACGCCGACGGTGTCGTCGAACCGGCCGCCGAGTCCGTTGGCGTTGAGCGCGAAACCGCGGTCGTTGGCGCCGTGCCGGCCGATCTGGCCGGCCTCGACCTGCATGATCACGGTCGGCTTCGGCGGCTGGACGATCCGCAGGATGACCACGGTGTCGCGGACCGCGTGCCGCCAGTCCCAGTTCTGGCCGGTGTAGACGTGGCCGTCACCGGCCGTCAGCGAGTACGACGTACAGCCGTCGGGGGCGTCCTGCGCGGACCGGGTCTCGTCCGGCAGCGGGGCGTCGTACACGATCTCGCCGCGGCAGTTCAGCACGACGATCTCGCGGACCGCGACACCGGCACCGTCGGCGATGCCGCGCATCTCGTCGTACAGCTCGGGGAAGTCGCGGCGGATCAGCTGCTCCCAGGGCGCGGACTGATCGACGATCTGCTGCCAGGTCAGCCCGGTCTGCAGCTCGAACGCCCGGCCGTAGTACTCGATCGACGTGCCGATCAGGTCGGCTGCGGCGCGACCGTACTGTCGTCCGCGATCATGGGCCGAGGGGCTGGACACTTCGAGGATCCGCATCAGCTTCCTTTTGACGATGTGTTACAGAAGTGGTGAGCTTGGATGAACTGTTACAACCGCGATGGAAACGGATGATACACAGATGGTCGATGAGGTAACAGGGGTTACGAGAAATCCGGCGATCGCCGAACTCCGCCGCCGCATCCGGGACCACTGGGACGAGTTCACGCCCGCCTCCCGGGCGGTCTGCCGGTCGCTGTCGGAGATCTCGCCCGAGCGGCTGCTCTACCTGTCCGCCGCCGAGCTCGGCCAGGCGAGCAAGACCAGCAACGCCACCGTGGTCCGCACCCTGCAGTCGCTCGGGTACGCCGGTCTGGCCGAACTGAAGGACCGGGTCGCGGCGCCGTTCCAGTCGAACCGGCGGGAGGAACGGCTGCGGAACCGGATGGAGCTCACCGGCGGCGACCCGAAGCACGTCTGGGACCGGGTGATCGCGGAGGCGATCGAGCGGATCGAGTTCCTCAACCAGCACATCTCGATGGACGCCTACCAGGAGGCCGTCCGGCTGATGCTGGACGCGCGCGAGATCACCACGTACGGGTTCGGGGCCAACTTCGTCGCGGCCGAGCACCTGACGCTCAAGCTGCGCCGGTTCGGCCTGCGCAGCCGCTGCATCCAGACGGCCGGCTTCCGGCTGGCCGACGACCTGCTGGCGATCGAGTCCGACGACGTGGTGATCGTGATCGCGCCGGGGCGGGTGATCGTCGACGCGGAGATCGTGATCGACCGGGCCCGCGCGGTCGGCGCCGGGATCATCCTGCTGAGCGAGCGGCTGGTCGGCGAACGGCTGGCCGACGACGTGACGGTCGCGATCCACGTCCCCAACACGGTCACCGGGATCACCGCGGAAGTGCTCACCACGATCGTCACCACGGACGCCCTGGCGCAGGCGGTGGCGGCCGCGGACACCGAGCGGACCCTCGAGTCCGCGCACACCCTGGAGTCGCTGCGCCAGCAACTAGGCTTTTGAGGTATGGACGAGGTCCGCGTTGTCGACTACCACACGGCCGGCGAACCGTTCCGGATCGTGACGTCGGTGGAGGTCCCCGGCGCGTCGGTGCCGGACCGGCGGGTGTTCGCCCAGTCCTCCGCGGAGGTCGACGCCGTCCGGCAGTTGCTGGTGAACGAGCCGCGCGGACACGCCGACATGTATGGCGGCTTCGTGGTGCCGGGCAACGATTCCGACGCGGACTTCGGCGTACTGTTCTGGCACAAGGACGGGTACTCGACGGCCTGCGGACACGGGACGATCGCGCTCGGCGCCTGGGCTGTGGAGAGCGGTCTGGTGTCCGCTCCGGCCGACGGCGTGACCGAGGTCGTCATCGACGTACCGTCCGGCCGGGTCGTTGCCCGGGTCACCTGTGTTGGCGGTTCGGTGTCCAGCGTTGCCTTTCGCAACGTTCCGGCGTACGTCGATCGTCGTGGGGTGCCGGTGTCGACGTCACGTGGCTCCGCCCTTGCGGACGTGAGTTTCGGCGGTGCGTTCTACGCTTCCGTGCCGGCGGCTTCGGTCGGGCTCGCGGTCACGCCCGCCTGCTACACCGACCTGATCGCGGTCGGGCGGGAGATCAAGTGGGCGCTCGACTCGTCCGCCGTACACCCGGTGGATCCGCGGCTCAACGGCATGTACGGGACGATCTTCTACGACGATCTCGGCTCCTGGGACGGCGGGCCGCACCAGCGCAACGTCACCGTCTTCGCCGACGGCGAAGTCGACCGGTCCCCGTGCGGTTCGGGTACGTCCGCCCGCTTGGCCCTGCTGTACGACGAGGGCCGGCTGACGGACGGTCGGGTGCTGCGGCACGACTCGATCGTCGGCTCGACGTTCCTCGGACGGGTCGTCTCCGAAGCGGACGGCGGCGTGATCACGGAGGTCGAGGGCACGGCGTACCGCACCGGCACCGCCACCTTCACCCTCGACCCCCGCGACCCGCTCGGCACCGGCTTCACCCTGCGCTGAGGATTAGCATCAGCGCATGATCTTCATCACCGCGAAGTTCCGGGTCAAGGCCGAGCACGCCTCGGACTGGCCGTCGATCAGCGCCGAGTTCACCCAGGCGACCCGCGCCGAACCGGGCTGCCTGTGGTTCGACTGGTCCCGCTCGATCGACGACACCGACGAGTACGTCCTGGTCGAGGCCTTCGCCGACGACGACGCGGCCAGCGCCCACGTCACCTCCGACCACTTCAAGACCGCTCAGCAGCATCTACCGCAGTTCCTCGTCGAGACCCCACGCATCGTCAACTTCAAACTCCCCGAGACCGACTGGTCCGAACTGACAGAACTCGCCGTCAAGTAACCACCACGGTGTTCTGCGCGGCGGCGATCTTCCAGGTGCCGTCGTCTTTCGCCAGGAAGTACACCGGGCTGCCGTGCTCGACCGGGAGCTCGGGAGCTGACTCGTCGCGCCGTACGTAGGTCTGATTGACGTTCACGACCGCGATGTCCGGCCGGACGAACAGCAGGTGGTCCGGCACGTAGGTGGCGTACGAGTCCTTCGTCGCCCCGGGCAGGACCTGGGCGGTGAACTCGGCGATGGTGTCCCGCCCGTACAGCCGCTTGCCGTGCCCGGTCACCCACAACGCGTCCTTGCGGAACAGCGCGATGAACCCGTCCACATCTTCCGTGCTCTGCGCCTCTTGCACGGCGTCGACCAGCGCCAGGATCGCGTCGACGTCGGCCTGACTCGGGATCTGTCCTTCGATCTTCATGACGCCGATCGTGCTCGTTCAAGGCCACTTGAGGTCAAGGCGATCTGCTTGACGATGTAGGCCGCATCCTTGCCGACGCCGCCGGTGGTGTGCGAGTTGAACATGTACTGGAACTCCTGCCCGAGCACGTACAGCCCCGGCTGCCCGACGACAGCCCCACGCTGACTGGCGATCCGGCTGGACGCATCCAGCCCAGGCAGGTCGATCCAACCGAAGTCGGGCAGGAAACCCGTGCACCAGATGACGTTGGCGACGTCGAGCAGTACGCCGTCCTCGGTCTGCGGCCGGCCGTCGACGACACCGGTGATCCGCGGGACCCGCTCGATGCCGACGGCAAGCAGGTCCTTCTCCTTCTGCCGGATCAGGAACTGGCCGTGCTCCTTGAGCGCCTCGGCCTGCACCTTCCGGCCCGGCTTCTTGGTCTCGGTGAGGACGTGCTCCCACACCCACCAGATCAGCGGGAACATCACCTTCCCCTGCCAGCTGCGCATCTCGATCGGCAGGTAGCCGACGTTCCGCCCGGCCAGCAGCACCTTGTGCGTCATGCCGACCTCCACCCCGATCTCCGCACCGGAGTTGCCGGCGCCGACGATCAGTACGGTCCCCGGCTGCAGTTGGTCTGGATTCCGGTAGCCGGCGGTGTGCAACTGGACGATGTCCGACGACAGTTCCCCGGCGAAGTCCGGGATCTTCGGCACCCGATGGACGCCGGTCGCCAGGATCACGTTGTCCGCCTCGAACGACTCCGTGCCCGCAGTGACGCGGAAGCCGTCGCCCTCCCGGAACAGCCCGTCCACGCGGGTGTCGAGTCGGACCGGTAGCTGGTGCTGCTCGGCGTACCGCTGGAGGTAGGCAACCATCTCGTTCTTGGACGGGAACGTGTACCCACCGCCGAACTTGGTGCCTGGCAGGTTGTCCCGGCCGGCCGGGGTGAACAGCCTGAGCGAGTCCCAGCGGTTGAGCCAGGACCCTCCGACCTCCTGCGCACCATCCAGGATGATGAACGGCTTCCCGCGTTTCGCGAGGTGGTATCCGGCCGACAGACCGGCCTGTCCGGCCCCGATCACTACTGTCTCGTACCTCATGGTCCCCTCCTTCGTCGGTGCTTCTTCGTCGAAGGTAGGAATTCAGGCCGTCCGCCCGCGTCGGTGATTTCACCCAACAGGCCGGATGGGTACTCAGACCAGCTTGTGCTCGAAGCCGTACGCCGTCGCCGCCGACCGCGACGAGACGCCGAGCTTGGTGAAGATGTTGCTCACGTGCCGGTCGACAGTGCGCTCACTCAGCACGAGTTGCGCGGCGATCGCCCGGTTGGTGGCTCCGGTGGCGACGAGCCGCAATACCTCGATCTCACGAGGCGTCAGCTGTCCGTCCGGCCCCTTGGACTCTGTGACCGCTCCCAGCCTCTCCAGTACTGCGTTGGCCGTAGCCGTCTCGCTCTCCGCCGACTCGGTGTCGCCGAGCGCCCGACAGGCCTCCGCGATCAGCAACCGCGTCCGAGCCTCCTGGTACGGCGCTCGCAGCTCGACCCACCGCCGGAGTGCAGCCCGGGCCGGCGTCAGCGCTGCCTCCGGACTCGGCGCGACCATAGCTTCGGCTTGGTCCCGGAGTGCGTACACAATCGAGCTGCGGCATCTCTCGGCAAGCTGTTCGAGGCGGTCTGCTGCCGCGGTGGCTCCCTCGAGGTCGCCGGCCGACATCAAGATCTCGATCGCAGCGAACGTGGTTTCCACCCGCTTCGCATCGTCCTGCGACTCCGAGACACAACGGCGGATCATCGCGGCCGCCGCCTGCACGCTGCCCTGCTGCAGCCGCAGCAGCGCGAGTCCCGGCTGTGGGTCGTAGCTCAGCCGGCTCGCCTCCGCGAAGTTGGCGTCCGCGTCGTCGTACCGTCCCTGCAGCCGATCGATGTCTCCGCGTACGTACGCCGCGCACCCGGCCGCCCACAGGTCGACGTCGGCCGGGCTGACCTCGGCCAACTCCTTCCGCGCGTCGGTCCAGGCACCACGCAGTTGCTTGAGCTCGGCCCGTCGTACCTTGCACTCACCGGTGAAGTTGCCCAGCTCCGGCTGCGCGTCGCACCAGCGCGTCATCGCGGCAGTCCACTCCTCCGCGCGACGTAGCTCGTACACCGTCCAGCAGCCGGCGATCGCTCCGCAGTACACGATGCCGGTCACCATCGGGGACAGTGCTCCGGAGGCGAGCTCGACCATCGCCTCGTCCAGCTTCGCCAGGCCGTCCGTGGTCCGTCCGGCCTGGAGCAGGAACAGTCCCTGCTGGTGCAGAGCCAGCGCGACCAGGTCCCGGCTGCCGAGCCTGCGGCCCGCGTCGACCGCCTCACCGCTGATGGCTACCGCCTGCTCGACCTCCTCCGCTTGGAAGGCCGCACTCATTTTCAGGACGGCCGCGGGCACGGAGTCGGTGCCGTCCTCTTCGATCAACCGGGCAGCGCGGCCCAACCACCCGCTGCCGACGACCACGTCACCCGACACCATCCGCTGTATCCCCGACCACAGCGCGGCGCTCGCCGCACCCAGCAGGTCACGCTCCGCGAGCAGCTGCTCGTACGCACGCTCCCGGATCGCGTAGTAGTCGTCCATCCGCCCGACGAGCATGGCGGCGACGGCGTACTCGTCCAACGCGTCCGCGTCCAGGCGCTCCCCGTCCAGGCTCTCCGCGTCCAGGCTCTCCGCGGCCAGCTTCTCCGCGGCCGCGTACAGCTCGTACGCCCGCGCCCACGCCTGCGCGCCGTACGCCCGCCTCGCCTCCGCAACACCACCCACGACCCCAGTATCAGCCGCGACGCTCGATCCGGTACTGCTCCGCCAACTCTTCGAACTGCCCAACCGCCGCCGCGGTCAGCACGACCTCCCGCCCACCAACGACGCCCCGCACCCGCTCGACCACCTCCCGCGCCTTCTCCGCCGACGCGTAGATCCCCAGCGCGAGGTCTCCCTCCTCACTCACCGAGAACCCCCACGGCACCTCACAAGGCCCGTCATGCTCCTCCACCGGACACAACACCCGCCCGACCGACTCCTGCAACCCCAACCCACCACCCCGAACAACCACCACAAAAGTCATCACGCCCCGAAACTACGCACTCCGCCACACCCCAACATCCGGGCCCAACCCGACCCGTACCCTGACCCGGACTACGACTGGAGACCGATGCCCCACCTCACCCTCGCCACCCTGAACACCCGCGGCATCCCCGTCGTCGGCTCACAGCTGCCGGCGCGGTTCCGCAAGATTGCAGGCTTCTTCGAGGAATCGGATGTCGAGGTCGTCAACCTGCAAGAGGTGCTCACCTACTACCACCTGCGGCTGTTGGTCAGGCGCCTGCGCTCGTATCCCTTCGTCAGCTACCGCCGCTCGCTCGTCGGTCCGGCCGGCGGCCTGGTGACCTTCTCCCGTCGCCCGATCGAGGCCTCGACGTACCACCGCTTCCGTGCGCTGAAGGGCACCTTGGTCACCCGCTTCTCCTTCGGGTACGTCGTCAACACGCACCCGACCGCCAACCCCGACGGCGACTGGTCGGAGTCCAACCGCTTCTACAAGCTGCATCGCGAACAACTCGCCACGCTCACCGACGTGATCGACGCACTACCTGGTCCTGCTGCCGTTGGCGGAGACTTCAACGTGGCACGTGACAGCAAGCTCTTTCACGACTTCATCACCACAACCCACCTGACGGACGCCTTCGCCGGCGCCTGTCCCCCGACCTTCCATGCCGCCTACCTACCGCCGGGACGCACCGCCCACTGCATCGACTTCGTGCTGGTGACGGGCACCGTCCGGGTCGAGTCGACCGATCTCATCCTCCCCGAACCGCTCGCCACCTCCAGCGGTCCAGTGCACGTCTCCGACCACCTCGGCCTGCGCGCCACGCTGCTCGTCGACACCTGAGAGGAGCGCCCGGCCGGCATTGGCCCGGGCGCTCCTTCAGGTGTGCTTGGTCAGCGGCGGCGTCCCCAGCGGCGGGTCGACGTACCGAGACCGGCCAGGTGCAGTGCGATGCAGAGCAGGCCGGCGGTGAGAAGGGTCTGTGGAGTGAACGCGTCGCTCGCGCGAACGTTGGCCCAGTCCAGAATGAGCGCGAGGCCGAAGATGACGGCGGCGATGATCGCGAACATCGAGTGCTCCTTGTCGTCGGGCGGATACCTGTCTTGTACCCACCTACGACTCCCCGCAGCAAAGCGAAGGCCAGTGGTGTGGTTCAGGACATAGGAAGCGTTTGGGTGGTTGAGACCAGATCGCGCTGATAACGGCTCTCGACGAGCTGGCCCGGGCTGGACGGGCAGTCACGCAATCAGTGAGCCCTCCAGCGCCTTCTCCGGATCCATCGGCTGGGTGCTCCGACGGCCTTCGCGCCGGCGCTGGTGATGCCCTCCCAGAGCCGGCGTGCCCGGTCGAACGGTGCACCCACCGCGGCCGCGGGCGTGGAGACGCTCGGGAGTGACTCACCGATGCGTAGGATCGCCGCTGCTGCGTCGTCCGGATCGACGCCCGCGAAGACCATCACGTCGGCAGCTGTTGCGTTCATCGCAAAGACCGTGGCGGTGAGCGTGGAGTCAGGCGCCGCCTCCCTGACATCACGCTCCGACCTCAGCCGACGTGCGCGCTCGAGCAGCCTGTCGACCACGCGTTGACGCACCGCGCGGTCACCCGGATCCTCTGCAAGGTCGCGGACGTCGTCGGCGAGCTCGCGAATCGCCGGCGCCAGGATGAGGCGCTCCCCTCCGGTAGCGGCCGTCGCGTACCTGACGACCATCAACGCACTCCCACCGAGCAGATCGAGCTGGCCGGCCTTCTCGCTCTCCTCCACGACTGGCGCCATCTGGGTGCGCCAGACGGCTGACCGGCGCGCCATCAGTGGGCCCGCCCGCCTGGTCCGTCCCAGCTCGACCAGCCGAGGGGAAACCTCGCGGAGACTGTCGATGGCCTGGGCAGCCAGCTCTCGGTCGTCCCGCTCGATCGCGGTTGCGGCCAGGTCGAACCCGTCGGCGATCACGAGGAGAACACGAGACTCGGAGCGCCGCAGCAGCCGAGTGGGCTCTGGGGTGAACAGGACCTGGCTGAAGAGGAGGGCGATGCCACCTCCGATCAGGGCGTCGATCAGCCGGCCGGGTCCGACGTCGCTGTCGCCCGTGGCGATGGTCAGGATCGCCGCGGAACCGGCTTGAGCCAGCACGAGAGGCGTGCCGCCGAGCGCTCGGGATGCCGCGATGGCGACCAGGGTCGCGAGGAAGAGGGACGCGGAGGACGTACCAAGGATCCCAAGACCGATTTCGCCGGCGACGATTCCGATGAGGACGCCCTGTGCGAGGCGCACCGCGTTGCCGCCGCGCTCACCCAAGGGAGCATTGAGCGCGACCAGCGCGGCCATCGGCGCGAAGAACGGCTCGCGGTGGTCGATGACGTAGGACGCCAGAACCCATGCCACCGTCGCTGCCACCGCCTGCTGGATCAGCAACCATCCGCTCGCGGCGGCTCGGCTGCAGGAACCCACGACTGCCGCCAGCGCGTCCCTCATGCACTCTCATCCTCGAGCGCCCTCACGCTGCGTCATTCCTCGTCACTCGGTCGTTCGAGCGCGCGCATCCGGGCGAAGACCTGCTGCTCGGTGATCGCGCGTTGCCGCCGGCCCCGCCCCAGGAACGCGACTCCCCAGTTGAGGAGCGCCGCAGCGCGGTTCTTGAAGCCGGTCAGGAAAACCAGGTGCACGAACAGCCACATCAGCCAACCGACGATTCCGCTGACGCGCACCCGGCCGATGAAGACGACGGCGCGGAACCGCGCGATCGTCGCCATCGTGCCGAGGTCGCGGTAGCGGAACGGATGCGCGCTGGTGTCGCCCGCCAGTCGCCGCTCGACGGTGCGCGCTGCGTGGATCCCCGACTGCATCGCCACCTCGGCCACGCCGCCCAGGTGGTCGAGACTCATCAGGTCGCCGATCACGAAGACCTCGGGATGCCCGGGGAGCGTGCAGTCGGGCCGCACCGACACCCGTCCGGCGCGGTCGGCGACGGCATCGCTCCGGCCCGCCAGGACGGCACCCAAGGGCGATGCCTGCACGCCTGCTGCCCAGATCTTGGTGCGGGCCGGGATCCGCTCGGTCGAGCCGTTCTCGAGCGCGACGACCAGTCCGCCGCTGTCGATGTCGGTCACCCTGGTCCCGAGCCTCACCTCGACTCCCAGATCAAGAAGATCGCGATGAGCGCGGCGCTGAAGCTGCTCGGGGAACGGCGGGAGCACCGCGTCGGCGGCCTCGATGACGATGACCCGAGCTGTGCGGGGATCGAAGCTGCGGTAGTTGCGCTCGAGCGAACGACGTGAGAGCTCTGCGATCTGCCCGGCGAGCTCGACACCGGTCGGGCCGGCGCCGACCACCACGAAGGTGAGCCAGGGATCGCGCCGCGCGGGCTCGGACTCGAGCTCGGCCATCTCGAACGCGCCGAAGATCCGACCACGCAGCTCCAGCGCGTCGTCGATCGACTTCATCCCGGGCGCGTGGACGGAGAACTCGTCGTGGCCGAAGTAGGACTGCGCGGCTCCCGCTGCCACGATCAGCGTGTCGTACGGCACCCGGACCTGCTCGCCCTGCTGGGGTGGCGCGAGCACGACTTCCCGTGCCTCGAGCTCGATGTCCTTGACCTCGCCGAGCAGCACGCGTGTATTGGACTGCCTGCGCAGTACGTCGCGGATCGGCGGCGCGATGTCCCCCTCCGACAGCACACCCGTCGCCACCTGGTAGAGCAGCGGCTGGAACAGGTGATAGTTCACGCGATCCACGACGGTGACGTCCACGGGTGCCCGGCGCAGGGCCCGGGTGGCGAACAGCCCTCCGAACCCCGCCCCGATGACCACGACGCGATGCCGAGCCGTGGGTGCGTGGCCGTCCGTGGTGTTGGTCATGCCGTGCCCTCCCAGCAGGATCAGTGGTCGGTGAGGCGAGCCCCCCAAACGGTCACCTGCGACTGCCCGGGCTCGAGGCGGATCACATCCTCACCGCTCGCGAAGCCGTTCGGGGGACAGGTCATCGGCTCGGTGCCCAGGCCCCGACGCGCGCGTGCCGGGGCGAGTGTGTCGCCGGTGTAGGTCTCGACGTACGCGTAGGTCCCGTCGACCCAGAGCTCGGCGCACCCGCCGTCGGGTCCCCACAACCGTGTCCACGCCAGGCCGTCGGGATCGCGGACCAGGTCTGTGAAGGCGTGGTCGATGCGCGTCGCCTCGAGCCGCCGTGGCTCCAGGAAGTCATAGGCGGTCCCGGCCACGGGTTCACGGTCGGTCGGGAGCTGGCGTTCGTCCGTGCGGATCCTGGTGCGCCCGGCGAGTTGCAGGGTGCAGTCATCGATCAGACCCGTTCCCGGGGAAAGATACGGGTGCTGACCGTGCGCGTAGGGACACGGGCGCTCGCCGACGTTCTCGGCGGTGGTGGTCACGGCGAGTCCCCCCGGCCCGAGCTCGTAGGCAACGCGGACGTCGAGTGCGAACGGGTACCCGTCCAGAGGATGCAGCATCGTTCCCATGACGACGCGGTCCGCCTCGTGCTCGACGGCCCGCCACGGTCGCCACAGCAGAAAGCCGTGGATCGCGTTCCGCTTCTCCGGTTCGGTCCAGGCGACCTGGTACTCGCCGCCGTCGAAGGAGTACCGACCGTCGCCCAGCCTGTTCGGCCACGGGATGAGCGGCGCTCCATGAGCCCCGTCCCGCATGCGATCGACGTCGTACGGTTCGAGCACCGGGCGGCCGTCGACTTGGTACTCGCGCAGCCCGCCGCCGACCTCGACGATCACTGCGCGTTGACCGCCGGCGCTGATCTCGAACTGCTCGCCGGACGGACGCACCACCGGTCCGCGGGCTCGTTCGGCGGTCGCCGTCATCCGATGAGCCTCGGGGCAGTGGGCTCCGACGACGACGGGGACACTCCGGAGAGCGGCCAGCCGTCCGGGCCGGTGGAACCCGCCGGGTACTCCTGGAGCGGCACGTCGTCTCGTCGCCAGCTGTCGAGTACGCGGTCGACGATCCGCCAGCACTCGACCACCATGTCGCCGCGCACCGACAGGATGGGGTCCGACTCGAAGACGCTCTTCAGCACTTCGCCGTACTCGTGCAGCTCGCCAGGTCCCAGTGCGGCCTGAAGCGTCACCGGGTCGATGACGCGCGGGTCTCCGGGGCCGTTGACGTTGAGGTCGAGGCCGACCTTGCCGGCGTCGAGGGCGATGCCGATGTGCATCCGGTCGGGCTGGTCGGCGCCGCTGAAGCCTTCGGGGAGCCGCGACGGCGGCTTGAAGGTGATCACAATCTCCTGGCGTGGGTTGCTCAGGGCCTTGCCCGAGCGCAACCGGAACGGCACACCCGCCCAACGCCACGTGTTCACTGCCAACGTGACCTCGGCGAGCGTCTCCGTCGTGCTGTCGGCCGGGATGCCGGGCTCGTCCGCATAGGACCGCAGTCGTCGTCCGTCGAGCTCTCCGGCGGTGTAGCGGGCCCTATAGCTGTGGGCGCTCGGGTCGTCGTCCCATACCGATGTCGCGCGCAGTACGGCCGCCCGAGCGGCGCGTACGTCGCGCGCCTGGATCGTGCTCGGAGGCTCCATCGCGACGATCGACAACACCTGCAGCAGGTGGCTCTGGATCATGTCGACCAAGGCACCCGCTCTGTCGTAGAAGGCGGCCCGTCCCTCGAGGCCGAGTGTCTCGTCGAAGACGATGTCGACGCTCTCGACGTGCTCGGCGTTCAACACCGGCTCGAAGACGCGGTTGGCGAAACGCAGCCCGACAACGCCGAGCACCGTCGATGTACCCAGGAAGTGATCGACACGGTGCACCTGCTCCTCGGGTACGAGCCGGTCAACCGCTTCGTTGAGGGCCTGGGCACTCACAGCGTCGGTGCCGAACGGCTTCTCGAACACAAGCCGCGTGTCAGAGGGGAGCGGGACACCGGTCAGGGCCTCAACGGCGCGCACGGTGATCGCGGGGGGCAACGCGAAGTAGATGAGGACTTGACCTTTGCAGGCCTCGAGCAGTCGACGCCAGTCGCTGTCGGCGGTGACGTCCGCGCGCACGTAGCGACTGGAGCGGGCCACGGCTACTGCCCGCTCGCCATCCGCGTGTGCGTCGGCGAACGCCTCCATCACCCGGACGCGCCAGCTCTCGTCGTCCCAGTCCTCGACGTCGCTGCCCACCAGGGACACGCCTTCGGCGTATCCGTTGGCCAGCAGCGCTCCCAGACCGGGCAACAGCAGTCGCGCCGCGAGGTCACCGCGGGCACCGACGATCAGCAGTGTCTGTTCCGCCCTGGCAGTGGTCATGATGCTTTCCTCGAATCACGTCGGTAGGTGCCGTTCCACCGGGCCTGGAGCTCGGAGTCGATCGTGAGGAAGCCACGACCGCGCGTCTCCGGCACGTAGCGGCCGACGAACCAGACGCCGAACGCGCAGACCACCCCGAAGACCCAGAACGTCTGACCCGTCCCGATCGCGTTCAGGACGGGCAGGAACGCAAGGGACACTGCGAAGTTGGCGGTCCAGTTCGTCGTCGAGCCGGCGCTGACGCCAACGGCGCGATCCTGGGACGGGAAGATCTCGCCGAGGAGGACCCAGAAGACCGGCCCCATGCCGATGGCGAACGCCACGATGTACAGGAGGATGAAGATCAGGATGATCACCGAGCTCATCTCGGCGACGAACGCGAACCCCAGCGCCACGAGGGAGACGAACATGCCGAGCAGGGAGCCGAGCAGCAATGGTCGGCGCCCGACCCGGTCCACCAACCGCAGCGAGACAACCGTCATCGCGAAGTTGACGAGCCCGATGAACACGGAATAGAGGATCGAGTTGGACGCGGAGAGTCCGGTGTCCTGCATGATCGTCGGCGCGTAGTAGATGATCGTGTTGATCCCGGCGAACTGCTGGAGCACTGCCAGCGTCAGGCCGACCACGACGGCCGCCCGAAGACGAGGCTCCGTCAGCACCCGCCACCCGGTGCGCTCACCCGCAGGGGTGGCGCGCTTGCGTTCCTCGTCCTCCAGTCGATGCCGCTCGATCGTCTTGTCCGCGGCGTCGGCGCCCGCTACCGAGACGATCTCCGCCCTCGCCTTGTCGACCTTTCCGTGGTTCATCAACCACGACGGCGATTCCGGAAGGCGCGAGGTGGCGATCGCGAGCCCGACAGCGGGTAGCAGACCGACCGCGAACATGGCACGCCAGTTGCCGGCATCCGCGAGCGCCAGGTCCACCAGGTACGACACCAGCAGCCCGATCGTGATCAGGAGCTGGTTGTAGGTGAGCACCCGCCCGCGGATCTGCGCGGGTGTTATCTCCGAGAGATAGAGGGGGACGAGCGCTGACATCCCGCCGACGCCGAGCCCCATGACGACGCGACCGAGGAGCATCATCGCGTAGCCGTTCGCGGCAGCAGCCAGCGTGATCCCGATCGCGAACGTGATCGCCACCATTCCCAGCGTGATCCTGCGTCCGAAGCGATCCGCGACGCGGCCGACCGTCAGCGCTCCCGCAATCGCGCCGATCAGCAGCACACTGACGACGGTGCCCTGCTGGAATGCGCTCAGGTCGAAGTCCTGCGTGATGAACAGCAGCGCTCCCGAGATGACGCCGGTGTCATAGCCGAACAGGAAGCTGCCGACCGCGATCACCAGAGCCCAACGCTTGACCTTGTGCAGGGCCTCGTCCGGCCAGTCCACCAGCTGGGTGTCAGCAATGTGTGTCGTCGGGATCCCGGTGGGCATGGTCAACTCCCTCGTCGCCGTTGCCGGCGCCTCCCGCGTGATCGCGCGCCCCGTGCGCGACGTGCGGTCGCGGGGACAGGCCAGTCTGTTTACTTCGTGACAACACCCAAGTGGCTGACCGGGGCAGCGTCGTTCAAGACCTGCAACATCGGGCCGCGGGAGGGGCCTGGCCACCATCGACTCGAGCGTCGACTTCCCGAGAACTGCTTCCTTCGCGAGAGTACGTCCGCCCCCCGCCGGATGGCAAGGAGCGAGCGGCTCACGAAAACTGGCTCCACGACGCGGCACTCATACGCGACCGCCGCTCTCTAGGCAGGGATCGCACGCAGGGACACTGACGATCAAGGACACCCGAGTGGTGGTGCGCGGGTGAGCGGCCGAGTCTGACGGCAAGTCCGACGCGGGCGAGGGGGACGCATTCGAGGGGAGCTGGACCCGCTGGTCACAGCTCTGGTCACAGACCGCCCGAACAGTGACCCCGATGACGGAGATCCTCTCCGCTCGCGGTCGTCGGCTGAAGCCAGACGCTGAGCTAAGACGGTCGTACAAAGCCGCAGGTCAGACCCCACAGAGAAGACGAAGGCCCGGACCAATGGTCCGGGCCTTCGGGTGGTAGCGGGGGCAGGATTTGAACCTGCGACCTCTGGGTTATGAGCCCAGCGAGCTACCGAGCTGCTCCACCCCGCGTCGTTGTGGTTTTAGTTTAATAGATCGCGGCTGAGCAACCAAATCGGCTCCCGGTGCGCCTGTCGGCAGGCTAAAACGCGTGTCGGCGGTGGCCGGGGCGGCGTACCGTCCGGGTATGTCCCGACACGTCATTCGCCCGTTCGAGGAGGCGGATCTGCCCGCCGCCGGGCGCCTGCTCGCGGACCGGCACAAGGAGCATCGCAAGCGGCACCCTCTGCTCCCGGCCGAGTACGAGGACGACCTGCTCGCCGTGGTCGAGGTCACTGCGCTCTGGGAAAGCGAGAGCGCATCCGGCGCCGTACTGCTCGAGGGCTCCGAGCTGACCGGGTACGTGCTCGGGGCGCCGAAGCCGTCGCCCGTCTGGGGACCCAACGTCTGGGTCGAGTCCGCCGGCCACGCGGTACGTGAGCCCGAACACATCCGCGACCTGTACGCCGCTGCCGCCGCCAAGTGGGTCGACGACGGCCGAACGGCCCAGTACGTCGTGGTCCCGGACGACGTCGACCTGATCGACGCCTGGTTCCGCCTCGGCTTCGGCGCCCAGCACGCGCACGCCGTACGCCCTGCCCCGACCACTCGCCTACAGGTGCCCGCCGACGTGAAGGTACGGCGTGCGACGCGCGACGACATCGCCGTACTCGCGGAGCTCGATCTCGTCCTCCCACAGCACCAGGGCCGGTCACCTGTCTTCTCCGCCGGGGAGCTGCCCACGCTGGAGGAGGCGCTGGCCGACTGGGAGGAGTCGATCGACGACCAGGACTACGCGACGTTCGTTGCCGAGTACGACGGTCGCGTGATCGGCATGTCCGTCGGGTGCTCGGTCGAGAAGTCCAGTGCGCACAGCGGGCTGGCTCGTCCGGACAACGCCGGCTTCCTGGGGTACGCCGCCGTACTGCCGGACGCACGTGGACACGGTGCCGGGCGCGCGTTGGGTGAGGCGGTCGTGCAGTGGTCTGCCGACATCGGGTACACCGCTGTGGTGACCGATTGGCGGGTCACGAACCTGCTGTCGTCGCGGACGTGGCCACGGCTCGGCTTCCAGCAGACCTTCCACCGGCTGCATCGGACGATCGGGTACTGATCCGGCTTTTCCACAGCCTCGGAGATCGTGGCCGAATCGACGCGGTGATCGGTGCACCTTCTAGGGCAAGAAGGCGTTCTGCAGCGGGCGGGACGCCGAGGCCTCAGGAGGCAGCCATGTCGTGTTCGTTCCTTGGTTCCCGATTCGTGCCGTCGACCCGTCGTATCGTGATCGGGAGCGCGATCGTCCTCGCCGCCCTCGGCGCCTGGACGACCACCCCGGCCTCGGCCGGCGAGATCGAGCCGCGATCCGGGACCGCGGTGGCTCCTCCTTCGACCGAGCAAAGGGCCTGCACTTTGGACGGCTTCGTGATCGACCACCTGCCTGACGGCCTCGGTTCGCCGTCGGACTTCGAGTACGAGTGGGAGGAGGTGCGCTTCAAGAGCCGGGTCTGGGAGACCGGGCCGGATCCCGACGGTGCCTTCAAGGTGGACCTGACGATGAAGACCCTGCGCGGCGAGAAGCTGACGGATCTCGAGGCGCTCAGGGCCTTCATGGTCGAGTACCAGGAGAAGGACCCGGAGACCTGGGAGCTCCGCGCGGTCAAGGTCGGCGCGTACGACGGTCTCGCGGCCGACAACGACGTGTTCTACCTCGTCTCACCGGGTCTCGCGGCCGAGGTGTCCATCGACCGCGAGCGCTTCTCCGAGCAGGACCTGCTGGACACCGCCAACGGCTTCCATCCGGAGATCACCGGCTGATCGGTGCCCTCGGCAACCTGCTGGGAGAACACTGACTGACCGGTGCCTTAGGCAACCAGCTGATAGTTCGGGCTTCGGGCGGGCAACGGCGCGGGGCGGCGACGCCGACGGGTGGTCGGTGTCGCCGCCCCGGGCGAGCAGCCGCTGGATCAGCCTGTTGGCGAACTCGGCGGAGTCGATGGCGCCGGCGTCGAGGGTGTCGGCGTACCACTCGGCGTCGGGGTGCCCGGCGTCGTCGTGCCGGCTCCTGCCGCCACGGCTCGGTCGAGCGCCGCCTTCATGAGGTTGACCTGCTTCTGGTACTCGGCCAGGTTGCCGGCTCTCAGCGCAGCCTGGGCCCGGTCGTAGGCGGTCTGCGCCTGCGTCAGCGCCTCCTTGACGGTCTGGTTGGCCGGTGGCTGGTTGGTCGGTGGCGGCTGGTTCGGGTTCGGCTCGCCCGTCTCTACCCGGGCCTCGAACACCTTCTCGAGCGCCTCCTGCAGCGTGGCGCCAAAGGCGACCCGCTCGCCGAAGGACACCAACACGTACCGCAGCACCGGATAGCTACCCGGTCCACTGGTCCGGACCGAGTACACCGGCTGTACGTAGAGCAGACCACCGCCGAGTGGCAGCGTCAGCAGGTTGCCGAACTGTGCACGGGCACCGCTGGTCGGCTGGTTGATCGGCAGCAGCGCCGTTCTGATCCCGTCGTCGGTCTGGAACTTGTTGAACACCTGTCCAGGACCGGGGATCTGCACGTTGCCCGGCAATCGCAGGATCCGGAACTTGCCGTAGTCCGGTGAGGTCGCCTCGGCATCGACTGCCATGAACGCGGTCAGGTTCTCCCGTTCCGCGTTCGGCACGTACACCGACGTCAGCGAGAACCTCGGTTCCGTCTGACCGGGCATCCGCAACGAGAGGTAGAAGGGAGGCTGGTTGCTTTGCGCCGACGAGTCGGCGCCGGCGGACACCGCGGTCGGGTCCGCCGGGACACGCCACAGGTCGCTGTTCTGGTACCAGGTGGTCGAGTCGGTCACGTGGTACTTGGCCAGCAGGTCACGCTGGACCTTGAACATGTCCTCCGGGTAGCGCAGGTGCGACATCAGCGCGGGCGAGATGTCCGCACGCGGCTTGACGGTGTCCGGGAACGCCTTCATCCACGTCTTCAGCACCGGGTCGTTCTCGTCCCAGGCGTACAGCTCGACCGATCCGTCGTACGCGTTCACGACGGCCTTGACCGAGTTGCGGATGTAGTTGATCTCCTCGCTCGGCTGCTGCGCGATGGTGCCGCGGCCGGTCGTGGTGTCCCGGGTGCTGTCGTCCAGGGCGACCTTCTCGGAGTACGGGTAGTTCGCCGAGGTGGTGTAGCCGTCGACGATCCAGACGACCTGGCCGTCCACGATGGCCGGGTACGGGTCGCCGTCCGGGGTCAGCCAGGGAGCGGCCTTCTCGACCCGCTCGCGCGGGCTGCGGTCGTACAGGATCTTCGAATCGGAGTTCACCCGGCTGGACAGCAGGATGTTCGCGTCCCGCATCTTGGTGGCATACAGCAACCGGTTGAAGAACGAACCGACCGGTACGCCGCCCTTGCCGGCGTAGGTGTTCAGCGTCGGGTCGCCGCCGTTCGTGCCTTCCGGCGTGTCGAGCTCGACCGGCTGACCACCCTTCGGCCCGCCGACGATCGAGTAGTCCGGGGACTGCTCGCCGAAGTAGATCCGCGGTTCATAGTCGCCGAGCTGGCCGGTCGGAGGCAGGTCCTTCTCCGACCAGACCGGCGTACCGTCGGGGGCCCGCTGGTTGCCGTTGGCGGCGACGACACCGTAGCCGTGGGTGTAGACGGTGTGGTCGTTGTTCCAGTTGCGCTGGCCGGCCGGCAGGCGGTCGACCTGGACCTCGCGGACCGCGATCACGGTGTCGTTGACATTGTTGCCGATCCGGTAGCGGTCGACGTCGAGGTCGGTCGGGAACGAGTAGAAGCCGCGGACCTGCTGCAACTGCTCGAACGTCGGCCCGACCACGCTCGGGTCGATCAACCGGATGCCGGGGAGGACCTCGGCGTCCGCGGCCAGGTCGCCCGGGGTCGCCGTCGACTTCGCCGGATAGTTGATGACCTGCGTGCCTTCCAGCCCGTAGGCCTGCCGAGTCGCCTCGATGTTCTTGGTGATGTACGGCGCCTCACGCACCGGCTCGCTCGGCCGTACACGCAACTGCTGCAGCGCCGCCGGCCACAACGCACCGAGCAGGATCGCGGACAGGATCAGCACGACCGTGCCCACGCCCGGCAGCAGCCAGGTCCGGCGCACCACGTTGGCGAAGAACAGCACGGCACACAGGACGGCTATGACCGCCAGGATCTCCTTGCTGGGGAGGACCGCGTTGTCGCCTGTGTAGGAGATACCGGTGAACAGCCGGCTGTCGGAGGTGGTCAGTCCGTAGCGGTCCAGCCAGTAGCTGAACGCCTTCAGCAGGACCAGCAGGCCGAGCAGCACGGAGAACTGCACCTGCGCCGCGCCGGAGGCCTTCTGTCCCTTCGCGGACGGCCGGAAACCGCCGTACAGGTAATGCGTGATGACTGCCGCGACCAGCGAGAGGAGCACGATCGAGTAGCCGAAGCCGAGCAGGACGCGCAGCCACGGGTAGTCGAAGACGAAGAACGCGATGTCCTTGTTGAAGTGCTTGTCGGTGACGCCGAACGGAGTCCGGTTCCGCCAGGCCAGGAAGACCTTCCACTCCCCCGACGCGGCCGATCCGCCGAACACCAGCATCAGGGTCGCGATCACGCCGACGGCGATCTTCCCACGCTGCTGCAGCAGGTCGCCGTACCGCTCGAAGCCGGGGCTCGGCGACGGCGCGAGAGCGACCCGCGGGCGTGTGCGGAAGGCGACGATGATGTTCGCCACCACAGCGGCCGCCATCAGCAGACCGACCACCAGGAACAGCACGACCCGCGTCCCGAGGACGGTGCTGAACACCGAGCCGAGGTCCACCGACCGGTACCACAGCCGCTGGGTCCAGACGTCGGTGAAGACGCTGAACAGGATCAGCAGGACGATCAGCGTCGCGATCGTCGGCAGCAGGGCCCGGGGCCGTCCTCCGGACGTTCGCCGCGTCCGCCGCGGCTCCTCCGGCATGTCGTAGACGCCGTCGCTCATGGTCGCTTCTCCTCGTCGTCACTCATGCCGTCGACCCCAGGACCTTCACCCGGCCGGCTGTCGGCCGAAGGTTCGAATGTCAAAGACAGTACTTCGCACAGCGTAGGGACCAAGTCGGTGCCGGTGAGCACGGCACTGTCCTCGTCGTGTGAACGCAGCCGGACGGCCCCGAACCGGTCACCTTCGCGCAGGACCGCCGCGACCATCCGGACCTCGTGGCGGCGTGGGTCGCTACCGGCCATCCGGGCGAGCTCGGCGTCGGATTCCGCGCTGGACAGGCCCGCTTCGGCCGAGGGCGGCAGCACGACCCGCTCGATCGCGAGCGCGCAGCCGCTGACGCC
This sequence comes from Kribbella sp. CA-247076, assembly GCF_050942445.1. NCBI lineage: Bacteria > Bacillati > Actinomycetota > Actinomycetes > Propionibacteriales > Kribbellaceae > Kribbella > Kribbella sp. CA-247076. Next base: position 5,765,774 of record NZ_CP192051.1, read on the forward strand.
GTCGGGCCATTCGATCCGGCCCAGTGCGTCGGCCAGGTGCTCGTCCTCGAGGCCGCCCGGCAGCTCACCCTGGGCGACCGGAGTGAGCGGCTGGGACGCGTCCTCGGCGCCCAGCTCGGCGGCCAGTTGCGGTTCGGCGCGCAGCAGCTCCGCGGTGGGGACCAACGCGAACAGCTGCGCGGGCTGGTCCCAGCCCGCGCCACTGACGTGCTTCTCGATCTCGATCACCGCGCGACTGAGCGCGTCGGGAGGCAGGGTGCCTACGGAATCCATGCCGCCAGATCTCCCCTTCGGCCGGCCAGTACGTTCGGGTGGCTCACGGCGTACATGTCGGGACTGCTCCGGTTCCGCCGGCGATGGCCTTGAGAGCACCGATCGCCTCGCTCAGAGTGGTGATCTTCACCAGTTGGATGTCCTTGACGCCCGCGTGCAGTGCGGCTTCGCAGTTCGGTCCGGGGACCAGGAAGACGGTCGCGCCGTCCTCCTTGGCGCCGGCGATCTTCTGCTGGATCCCGCCGATCGCGCCGACCTGGCCGAGCGCGTCGATGGTGCCGGTGCCGGCCACGTGCTTGCCGTTCAGCAGCGCACCCGGCGTCAGCTTGTCGTAGATCGCCAGCGCGAACGCGGTCCCGGCGCTCGGGCCGCCGATGTCCTGACCAAGATTCACGGTCACCTTCACCGGCGACTCGATGCCGATCGTGATGCCGACCATCGGACGGGTGTCCTCCCCCGGCGTGGCCGCGGTCGTCAGCTGCACAGTCAGTTCAGACGTGCCGCGCCGGACCAGGAAGACGACGCTCTCGCCGACCTTGTGCCTGCGGACGAGTTCGCCCACCTGTGGGACCTGCGACACCGTCGTACCGTCGACCGCGAGGACGACGTCGCCCGGCTTCAGCTTGCCGTCCGCCGGGGTGTCCTTCGCCACCGTCGAGACCTTCGGGTGGTACGGCACCTTCGCTTCCTGCAGCGCGGCAGCGATCGCGCTGTCCTGCGACCCGGTCATCTCCGCGGTGTTCTGCTCCTCGACCTCGTCCGCTGTCTGGTCCGGCGGGTAGATGATGTCGCGCGGGAACAGGTCGTGGTCCGGGTCGAGCCAGTTGCGCATCGCCTGCGGCAGCGTCAACTCACGCTCGGGAGAGGTCACCGAAACCGTGGTCAGATCGAGCCGGCCGGAGGTCGGGAACGTCTGGTGCCCCTTGATCTCGATGACCGGCTTGCCCTTCGACTCGCCGAGGGTGTCGCGCACCGGGCCCGGGCTGAACGAGACGAACGGCACCGGGAAGGCAGTGACCAGCCCGAGCGAGATGACGAGCACGACGATCGAAGCGACCAGCGTGGCGGTACGACGTGTCACGAACCCTGCCCTGCGATCTTGGTGGAACCGAACGTCTCGGCCGAACCGAGCTTCCTGGTGACGGCAAGCGTCCCTGCCGACTCCAACGCTCCAGCGCCCCCGACCGTCCCGGACCCGCTCGGGTCCGCTGAGTCCTTCGGAGTACGACGGAGGCGGCGACGGCGCTCCGGGACGGCTCGGGGGCCCGGTGCGGCCAGAGCCTCGTTGAAGCGGCGGAAGTCCTCGACCGACGCGAAGGCACCACCGGAGCGGCGCGGACCGCGGCTCCGCCCGCGCCACGCGGCCCAGCACATCGCCAGGAGCGTGGCGACCAGCGGGAACGCCAGCCACGCCAAAACCTTCATCCGGCCACCTTCATGCGCCCAGAGTACGTGTCAGTGAGCGCCGACCCACTCGCTGGCACCGTCGGTGAAGTGCTGGTGTTTCCAAATCGGGACCTCGGCCTTGAGATCGTCGATCAACCGCCGGCAGGCGGCGAAGGCGACGTCCCGGTGCGAGGCGGCGACGGCCACGATCACGGCGGCATCACCGATCTTCAGGTCACCGGTCCGGTGCACGGCGGCCAGCGCGGTCACCGCCTGGTCGTCGCAGACACGCTCCGCGACCTTCCGCAGGTGCTCCAGCGCCTCCGGGTGAGCCTCGTAGCTCAGCCGATCCACCGGCTTCGCCTGGTCGTGGTTGCGCACAGTGCCGATGAACAGAGCCGTCCCGCCGGCGCTCGGGTCGGCGACAGCGGCCAGCACCTCGTCGCTGGTCAGTACACCCTCACGGATGTCCAGCAGCCTGATCGCGTCGCTCATAGTCCCTCACTCCCGGCCCAGCACCCACCACGGACAACCCTCGACCCGACCAATTCTCCCCTCCCCGCCCCTCGGCCCCACCTCGCCCTCCCGATCCACCCCGATGATCGCGCCCGACGTACCGGCGGGCTCAGGGGAAGGTCAGGGGTCTGCCAGGGGCGAAGTGCAGGTGTAAAGCGTTCGCCGGGGGCGGAACCGGGCGGTAGAACCAGTACGTTGGAGTAGTACGCCCCACCCGCACAGGAAGGCTCCTCCGATGAGCGACGAACCGGACAACCCGTTCAAGGGAACTCCGTTCGAGGCCATGTTCCAGCAGTTCTCCGGAGCGGCCGGCGCGGGCGGTGCCCCCGACCTGAACGCGATCTTCGCCCAGGTCCAGCAGCTGCTCAGCGGTTCCGGCGACGGCAAGCCGGTCAACTGGGACCTGGCCAAGGACATCGCCCGCAAGACGGTCTCCGTGTGCGGGGACCGTTCCATCACGCCGACCGACTCGGATCGCGTGGCGGACGCCGTCAGGCTCGCCGAGCACTGGCTGAACGAGGCCACCACCCTGCCCGAGGCGTCGACGACGTCCGCGGCCTGGAGCCGCGCGGAGTGGGTCGAGAACACAATGCCCGTCTGGCAGACGATCGTCGACCCCGTCGCCGAGCACGTCGCCGGTGCCATGGGCAACGCTCTCCCGGCCGAGGCGGCGCAACTGGCCGGCCCGATGGCCGGGATGCTGCGCCAGCTGGGCGGCTCGATCTTCGGCGCGCAGGTCGGCCAGGGGCTCGGCGAGCTCGCGGGCGAGGTCGTGAGCTCCTCCGACATCGGTCTTCCGCTCGGTCCGACCGGCCAGGCGGTGCTGCTTCCGGACAACGTCGCGAAGTTCGCCGAAGGGCTGGGGCTGGCGGACGACGACGTCCGGCTGTACCTGGCGCTGCGCGAGGTCGCCCACCAGCGGCTCTACGCCGGCGTGCCGTGGCTCCGCCAGCACGTACTCGCGGCGATCGCCGACTACGCGGCCGGTATCGAGGTCGACACCGGCAAGATCGAGCGGGCGATGGCCGACATCGACCCGCAGAACCCGGAGGCCATGCAGGAGGCGCTCGCCGGCGGCCTGTTCGAGCCGGAGGACTCCGAGCAGCAGAAGGCGGCCCTGGTCCGGCTCGAGACCAACCTCGCGCTGGTCGAGGGCTGGGTGGACGACGTCGTACGCGAGGCAACCAAGGACCGGATGCCCGCCGCGGTGCAGTTGGCGGAGACAGTACGGCGTCGCCGCGCGGCCGGTGGGCCGGCGGAGCAGACGTTCGCCACGCTGGTCGGTCTTCAGCTCCGCCCGCGCCGCCTCCGCGACGCCGCGAACCTGTGGGCCGCCGTACGCGACGCCCGCGGAGTCGAGGGCCGCGACGACCTCTGGTCGCACCCCGACCTCCTCCCCAGCGCCGCCGACCTCGACGACCCCATCGGCTTCGCCCAGCACGCCGGCGAACTAGCCGACATCGACATCACCGACTTCCTCCCCAACGAAGGCAACAACCCCGACCCCAAGTAGCCGACTCACGACCGCCGTACGACGCTCCCACAACCGTCGTGCGGCGGTCGCTCGTTTAAGGTCGCGATCGCAGCCGCGCCGGGTGCGAAGCCACGGCAGGAACCGGAGCGGGTGCCAGGCCACGGCAGGAACCGGGCCGATTGTGAAGCCGCGGCCGGAGCCGAGCCGGGTACGAAACCGGGGCGGGTGTGAGGCCGTGGTCCGGGCCGGGGCCGGTGTGAGGGAGACTTGCCGGATGCTGCATCGGGATGCTGTCGAGGTTCTGGAGGCGTGGGTTCCTCCTGATGCGGAGCAGGAGGCGTTGCGGCAGCATTACCTGCGGCATCTGCGTGAGCGGCCGGACGGCATGTGGCGGAGTTGTCGCCCGGAGCATGTGACGTCGAGTGCGCTGGTGGTCGACGCGTCCAGCGGCCGGGTCCTGCTGACGTTGCACACGGTCGTTGGCCAGTGGCTGCAGCTAGGCGGCCACTGCGAGCCCGGCGACACCACCCTGGCCGGCGCCGCCCTTCGCGAAGCCACGGAGGAGTCCGGCCTCACCGGCCTGACCATTGACCCCAACCCACTCCAACTCTCCCGCCACCAACTCCTGGCCGGCGGCTGCACGGGCGCCTACCACCTGGACGTCCAGTTCCTGGTGACCGCCGCCGAAACCACGACCCACGTCATCAGCGACGAATCCGACGACCTGGCCTGGTTCCGCCTCAACGCCCTCCCACCTGGCGTAGACCGAACCGTCACAGCCCTAACCACCAAAGCCCACACCCGCCGGTCCCCCGCCCACCCCTAACACCACCCGAAACAGTCCCGGACCGTGCTTCCTGCTCGGTAGAGCCTCGGGGCGCGTGACCGCCCCGCGTTCCACCTATGGCCCGCGCCGTGCTGCGAACGCCCCGAGTCCCCATCGTGCTCACCTCGCCCGACGCCCCCCCAAGGCTGGCCTGTGCTTCGGGCGCCGGCACTGTGTGTCCCACGCGACACCGTGTTTCCCCACGCGGGACGGCGTCTCCCACGCGGGGACGGCGTTGCACGCGGGCACGGTGTCTCCCACGCCAACACGGTGCTCCACGCCGGCGCGGTGTTTCTCACGCCGGCATTGCGATCCACGCGGCAGTGCGATCCCCGTGGGCTGTGTGGTCCCGGTGATTTCCCCACGCGGCAGTTCTGCTGCGCCCCGTCGTACTGATGGTCGGTCGCGCTGTCGTCCCTCTCGACAGCGCGACCGGCGCCCCCATCGTGCTTGCTGCGATTGCGTTCCCCGTGATTCACGTACTGCGGATCCCCCGTGATGTCTCCGCATTGTGTTGCTGGCTCGCAGCAGCTGTTCGTTCTAGGGCTGTGCTGCGAGGTCCCCCATGGTGTTGCGAACCCCCGTGCTACTGCGATTTCCCCGTGATCCACCGTGCCGCGGGTCCCCCGTGACTTTCCCGCGTTGTGTTGCTGGCTCGCAGCAGCTGTTTGTTCCAGGGCTGTGCTGCGAGATCCCCCGTGGTACTGCGTTCCCCGTGATTTCCCGTGCCGCGGGTCCCCCGTGACTTTCCCGCGTGGTGTTGCTGGCTCGCTGCACAAGTCTGTCCAGGTGTGCTGCGAGATCCCCGTGTGTTGTCGTCCCCCGTGTGTGGTGCTTCCTCGGTGCGTTGTCGGCCCCAGGACAACGCAGGTGAGGCCCCCGTGGCGTGGTTGGTGCGGTCCCCCGTCGTACTGGTGTTGCTGTCCCCGTGTCCCCCGCTTCTCGTTGACCCGCGGCCTTGGTGGCGGGTACCGCCCCTGAACGGCATCGGCACCGGGCCGGGGTCTTCGAGAAGTTTGCTGCTGCCTGGTGAACGAGTCAGGGTCGGGAAGGTGACGGGTTAGTTGTGGCGAAGTAGGGATTTTGTGGAGTGCCAGCCTTCGAGCCCGGGATCCAGTTGCGCTATGTCAGCGGGTGATCGCAGACGGTGCCAGCCGGGTCCGATGGCCAGGGCGTGGCGCCGGGGTTTGAGGGATTCGAGGGTTGCCAGCGGGGTGTCGAAGGTTGGGGCGGCGGCGGTTACCCAGTCGGCGGTGGGGAGGTTGACGCCGATGGCGGCGAGGGTTCCGTCGGAGGCGGGGGTGACGGCGAGGTCGGCTGAGCTCAGGGCTCGGAAGAGTTTGCCGATGAGGAGACCGGGGAGGTCGGGTACGTCGTGGGAGACGGCGACCACTGCGGCGGCGGGGCCGGCGAAGGCTATGGCGTCGAGGACCGGTTGGGTGCTGTCGACGGAGTAGACGGGTGTGCCGGGCCAGGTGAGGGCCGCGATTTCGGCCACGGCTGCGTCAGCGGCCCGACCGTCGGCAGCTCGACCATCAGCGGCCTGATCGTCGGCGGCTCGACCGTCGACGGCTCGATCGTCGGTGGTTCGAGCGTCGGTGGTTCGAGCGTCGGCGGCTTGAGCGTCGGTGGCTCGGTCGTTTGTGTGTACGACGGCTATGGCGACGTCGACGCGGTCGAGGGCGGCCAGGACTTCGTAGGTGTCTTCGGCGAGAGCGAGGCGCCAGGCTTCGGGGTCGCGGCCGGGTGGGGCCCAGGTGCCGGTGGCGGGGACGACCAGTACGACGACCCGCCGGTCGTCGGCGCCCGGAGTACTCGAGCGAGGTGCGTCGTGGGCTGGCAACTGTCTCTCCGGAGGTGGGAACTCAGATGAGCTTCGCAAGCGAGACTAGCTCGACCCCTGGCAACGAGCGGTGGCAGACGGAAGCGTTAGCCGAGAGCCGCCTGCAGGCGGAGCGCTACCTGGACGTCGAGGGCGCGGTCGGGGTGCAGCCAGCCATCCCCGAGCAGGACGCCGACACGGTCGAGCCGCTGCTGGACCGTGTTGGGGTGGACGTGCAGGGCCTCGGCTGCGCGGGTCGGGCTCTGGCCGGCGGCGAAGTACGCCCGCAGGGTGCCGATCAGGTCCGTACCGCGCTGCGCGTCGTACTCGATGACCGGGCCGAGCACGTGGTGGACGTGCCCGGCGATGTCGGTCTGCGCGGCTCCGACGAGTCCTGCCAGGCCCAGATCGTCGGGTGTCGCTGCCTGGGCGGTACGGCCGAGTCGCTGCATGGTGGTGACCAGTCGGGCCGCTTGGCGGTGTACGGCGATCAGCTCGCTGCCCCAGGCTGCCGGGCCGGCGACCGCGATCGTCACCCCGGTCTGACGAGCCACCGCGCCCAGTTCGGCCACGACCTTGACCGGGTCGGACGACGCGAACAGCAGCACGAGATCACCGGCGTACGGACCGGCCAGGGTGAGCTTGTCCTCCAGAGGCGCGGTCAGGCGGGCCAGTACGCCGCTGTGGTCGCCGCGACAGACCGCGACCACCAGACGGTCGTGATGACGGCTCGGTGCGAGCAGTCGAAGCCGGTCGGTCAGAGTCCTCGGGTCGGCGCTTCCACTGAGTACGTCGGCCAGCAGGTCGGCCTGTGCTCGTTGGGACTGTTCGGCGGCCTGTCGGCGGAACAGGAGGACCAGCGCGGTCACCACGGCCGCCCGCTCGACGATGCGCCGGTCTGCGCCGGACAGGTCGTCGACGCCACCGATCACCAGCGCGCCGAGCCGCTCGCCCTTCGCGGTCGCGGCGACGACCCAGCAGTCGCCGATGCGGGTCAGCCGGCCGGACTCGGACTCCTGCCACGGTACGGCGGCGCGGTCGGGCGACCCGGCTACCGCCAACTCGTTGCCAACGGCATCGACAAGGACCACCCACACGTCCAGGAGCTCCGCCAGTGCGGCGGCGACCGCGTCGACGTCGCCGCCGGACAGGACGATGTCGGCGAACCGGTCGTGTGCGGCGGCCGCGTGTTCGGTGCCGGCGTGGGCCTCAGACAGCTGCGCGAGCGCGGCCGCGGTCTCGGCGGCCGCACGGACCTGGACGATCGTCACGGCCGCGAGGGCGGCGAGTGAGCCGAGCAGCGACACCTCTTCCCGGCTGAACGGCCGTCGGCTCCGGTTGGAGGCGAACAGTACGCCGACGAACGCGCCGTCGACGATGAGCGGCGTACCGAGGATGGCGACCAGCCCCTCCTCCCCCACCGCCTGGTCGATGTGAGTGGTGTGCCGGAAGCGCCGGTCCGACGGGTAGTCGGCGGTCCAGTAGGGCTTGTGGGTCTCGGCGACCAGTCCGCCGAGTCCGGCGCCGAGTGGCAGCCGGACCTGCTGGAAGGCGGCCGACACCGAGCCGTCGGTCGCCCGCATGTACGTGTCGCCGCGGGCGTCGTCGTACAGCGTCAGGTAGGCCACGTCCGTGCCGAGCAGGGTCCGCGCCCGGTGGACGATCGTGTCGAGGACCCGGCCGGGATCGCGGGCCGAGGCGAGTTCACGGGCGACGTCGACCAGGGCGGACAGCTCGGCCTCACGTTTCTTGCTGGCGTCGATCCCGGCGCGGATCCGCAGAGCGAGCTCCCGGGCGACGGAGTCATCTCCCGCCGCCCGGGCCAGCTCGCTACCGGGCGCGTCCTCGGCCAGTAGCCGCAGCAGCTCCTCCACGCCGGCGATCATTCCACCTACACGTTGGTCAGGTCTCGCCTGCGGGTTTCGGAGTACGACGTGACCGCGACGATGGAGATGACCGCGCAGGCGGCGACGTACACGGCGATCGCGTATCCGGAGTCGTACGCCTTGAGCAGGGCGACCGCGATGAACGGGGCCAGACCGCCGGCGATGATCGAGGCGAGCTGGTAGCCGACCGAGACGCCGGAGTAGCGGACCCGGGTGCCGAACAGCTCGGTGAAGAAGGATGCCTGCGGCCCGTACATCGCGCCGTGCAACACCAGACCGACGGTCACTGCCAGTGTGGCGAGGACGAAGCTCTTCGTGTCGACCAGTGCGACGAAGACGAAGGCCCACACGCCCACCCCGACCGCACCGATCAGATACACGGGCTTGCGGCCAATCCGGTCAGATAGCGCACCCCACATCGGGATCGCGAAGAAGTGCACGGCCGCACCGATCAGTACGGCGTTCAGCGCGAACGACTTGCCCAGACCCAGCTGCTCCTTCGCGTACGTCGCGATGACGATCGTGAAGATGTAGTAGCTGACGTTCTCGGCCATCCGCGCACCCATCGCGGTCAGCACCTCACGCGGGTACCGGGTGATCACCTCGAGCAGCGGCAGCTTGTCGGTCGGCTGCTGCTTGGCGCGGGCCTCCTTGAACACCGGCGACTCCTCGATCCGCAGCCGCACCCACAGACCGACCAGCACCAGCACCGCGGACAGCAGGAACGGAATGCGCCAGCCCCACGAGTTGAAGGCCTCGTCCGACTGGAACGCGGCCAGACCGGCCAGGACGCCGTTGGCGAGCAACTGGCCGGCGGGAGCGCCCGCCTGCGGCCAGGACGCCCAGAAGCCACGCCGTGCCGGATCACCATGCTCCGACACGATCAGTACGGCGCCACCCCATTCACCACCGAGTGCGAAGCCCTGGATGAGCCGCAGCACGGTCAGCAGAATCGGAGCGAGCGCACCGACCTGTGCGTACGTCGGCAGCAGGCCGATGGCGAACGTGGCCAGGCCCATCATCAACAGGGAGAGCACCAGCAGGTTCTTGCGGCCGAGCCGGTCGCCGTAGTGGCCGAACACCACGCCACCGATCGGACGCGCGAAGAAGCCGACCGCGAAGGTGGCGAAGCTCAGCAGCGTCCCGGTGAGCTCCTCGCCCTTGGGGAAGAAGAGCTCACCGAACACGACCGACGCGGCCACGCCGTACAGGAAGAAGTCGTACCACTCGACGGTCGTGCCGACGAGACTCGCGCCGACCACCCGGCCGATCGGCGTACGGGTGTGGACCGGTTGTGTTGCTGTCATGACGGGCTCCTGAGCTAGTGGGCGGTCCAGCCGCCGTCGAGTACGAACGAGCTCCCCGTGATGGAGGCGGACGCCGGGCCGCACAGCACCGCGACCAGTTCCGCCACTTCGTCCGGCTCGATCAGCCGCTTCACCGCGACCGGTTCGAGCATGACCTTCTCCAGCACCTCCGACTCGGTCAGGCCGTGGGTGGCGGCCTGATCCGCGAGCTGATCGGTGACGAGCGGCGTACGGACGTAGGCCGGGTTGACGCAGTTGCTGGTCACCCCGTGCGCCGCACCCTCCAGTGCGACCACCTTGCTGAGCCCCTCCAGCCCGTGCTTGGCCGCGACGTACGCCGCCTTGAACGGGCTGGCCCGCAGTCCGTGGACCGAGCTGATGTTGATCACCCGGCCCCAGCCGCGGCCGTACATGTGCGGAAGGGTCTGCCGGATCAGCCGGAACGGCGACTCGAGCATGAGCCGGACGATGTAGCTGAACCGCTCCGGCGGGAACTGCTCGATCGGCGCGACCTGCTGGACCCCGGCGTTGTTGACCAGGATGTCCACGTCCGCCGGGAGCTCCGCCAGCCGGTCCAGGTCGGCCAGGTCGGCGACGACCGTCTCGACACCGTCGAGTGCTTCGAGCGCGTCCCGGTCGTAGTCGACCGCGACCACCTGGACGCCGTCGGCCGCGAGCCGCCGGGCACACGCGGCGCCGATGCCGGACGCGGCGCCGGTGACGAGAGCTCGACGTGGGGTAGCCATGCCGGAACCTTAGGAATCCGGCCGAGCGCCAGCTATGGGATGGAGTCACACAAGTCGCGGTCGCGACGTGTGGCATGGAGCTACCGGGGCACTGTGGACCAGTCGGTGTCCGAGGCGAGGTAGAAACCCGGGTACGACGGCTGGTTGTACGCCGTGTTCTGCCGCGCCACTTCGACCCGGTACTGCGGGTCGTGCATCAGCGTGTACAGCTTCCGGTCGGTAACCTCGGTGCTCAGGTAGATCCGGATCGCACTGCTGTCCGCCGTACGCACCAGCAACTCCTCCCGCCAGTCGCCGAACACGTCCGCGACCAGCGACGGATTGCCCTTCGTGCCGTTGTTCGTCTGCGTGCCGGTGGCCTCGAGCAGGGTGCCGCGCTGCCAGTCCTTGATCGTCGGCGTGACCGTGCCGGCACCGTCGACAATCTGCGTGGTCAGGTCGGCGGCCCACCGGATGCTCTGGTTGGTCCCCGGCTGAGCGGTGCCCAGATCGTCGCCGTCCGCGGTCCGTAGCCGCATCGCCCAGGTCTCCAGCCCCGGCTCGGCCGGAACGATGTCCCCGACCATGCCTCGCCCGGTGTCCCGGCCGGAGTACTCGCCGTAGATCACCTCGCCGGTCTTCGCGTCCCGCAGCGCATAGCCGTACGGCGCGGACGTCGCCCCCTCGTGCACGGTGAAGATCTCGAGCCCGGGCCGCTGTGGATCGATGTCGGTCACGTGCATCGCGTCGCCGTGACCGAGCCGGGCGACCGCGCCCGGGTCGGCACTGCCCGGCGGCAGGACATCGGTGGAGCTGTAGAGCACGCTGCCGTCGTCGTCGATCGTCGCCGAGCCGTAGACGATCTCCTGCTTGCCGTCGGCGTCGACGTCCGAGGCGCTGAGCGAGTGGAACCCCTGCGTCGTGATCGAGCCGTACTCCGGGTCGGTGCCGTCGCGGCCGTGCGGGCTGTCGTTGAACGGGTTCGTCATCGGTGTCCAGCCGCTGTCGACGTACCACCGGGTGATGATCCGCCGCCCGTTCCAGTCGTACGCCGCCATCGTCGTCCGGGTGTAGTAGCCGCGGGCGAAGACCGCGGACGGCCGGGAGCCGTCGAGGTACGCGACGCCGGCCAGGAAGCGGTCGACCCGGTTCCCCGGCTCGATCCGCGCCATCGCGTAGTCGCCCCACCGGAGTCCGTCGTCCGACCGGCCGGGCTGGTAGTGGACAGTCTGCAACTCACGGCCGCTGCGACCTTCGAAGACGGTGAGGTACTCCGGCCCGCTGAGGATGAAGCCTTCGAACGAGCGCAACTGGTTGCGAGTACTGCGGCTCGGCGCGTAGACGTCCATGAAGTAGTCCACCAGCGCGGAGGCGTCGGCGCGGGTGAGCGGGTACTCGTACCGCGGCTCGATGCCGAACGCCGCCTCGAGGGTCGACGGCCACTGTCCACGCACGACTTCGGGCTGCCGGTGCCACTGCTGGAACAGATCGACCAGGTGGTCGTAGTAGTCGGCCGCACTGACGCGGTAGTCGTTCCGGTGTGAGTAGCCGGCCCGTCGATCCGCGGCAGGCATGGTGATGTAGCGCCCGGACTTCACCCGCCCGTCACGGTGATAGGTGATCACCTTGGTGCCCGGTGCGGTCTTGAGCATCAGCTCCGAGCGGCCGTCGCCGTCGAAGTCGTACACGAGGAACTGCGTGTAGTGCGCGCCCGCACGGATATTCACGCCGAGGTCGAGGCGGTACAGCAACGTGCCGTCGGCCTTGTACGTGTCGAGGTAGACGTTGCCGGTGTAGCCGACCTGGGACACGTCCTTGGCGTTCGACGGGTTCCACAGCACGACGTACTCGTACTGCCCGTCGCCGTCCACGTCGCCGACACTCATGTCGTTGGCCGAGTAGGTGTACGCCTCACCCGCCGGCGTCACGCCGTCAGCCGGCTTGCGGAGCGGCAGTTCGGTGTAGCCGGCGGCCCATGGCGACACGGAGTCGCTGCGATCGGCCTCGCGACCCTTCACCACCGACACGACCCGATAGCGCGAACTCAGCGAGCGAGACCGGTCCAGGTAGTTGGTGCTGTCGGTGACGGTCGCAATCCGCTTCCCGTCCCGGTAGACGTTGAAGTCGGCGCCGGTCAGGCCATGGTCGCTCGCGCCGGTGGCCTCCTTGCGCAGCAGCCGCCAACTGAGGAACACACCCTCGCTCGTGGTGGTTGCGACCAGGCCGCGATCAAGGCGCTCCAGTTGTGGCCGGCTGGGCCGGTCGCCGGCCGGGGCGGAACCGGCGGCGGCCAGGGCGGGAGCGTCGGCGGCCGGGGCGGGACTGTCGGCGGCCGGGGCGGGGCCGGCGGCGGCGTACGTCGTACCGCCGAGAGCGGTCGCGGCGGCGAGGACAACGGCGGCGAGGCGCCGACTCCGGGAGCTGGACATGGGCGGATCCTTCACGGAGGGGTGGCAAGCGTTTTCCCAAGCACGGTAGGACGCTGCCTCGAAGCTGTCGAGGGATCTGTCCGCAACCGGTCGCGGGCCGGTTCGATAGCTGCCGTCAACCGCAACGCAGGCGACATCTATCAACGCGGCCTGAACTGATAGCGCGAACTATGGTTGAAACATGGTCGATATCGAGCAGCCGAAGAAGAAGGCCGCCGGCGTCCCGGCGGTGCTTTCGTCGTTCAGGTTCGGTTTCCGCGAGATGGGCCCGGCCCGGACCGGCAAGGTGTTCCTGAAGATGAACCAGGACGGCGGTTTCGACTGCCCGTCCTGCGCGTGGCCGGACCCCGACCACAAGCGCAAACACGCGGCCGAGTTCTGCGAGAACGGCGCCAAGGCGGTGGCCTGGGAGGCGACCCGCAAACGGGTGCCGCGGGACTTCTTCGCCAGTCACTCGATCGACCAGCTGAACCGGATCTCGGAGTACGAGCTCGGCAAGCTCGGCCGGATCACCGAGCCGATGCTGCTCCGGGCCGGCGCGACCCACTACGAGCCGGTCGGCTGGGAGGAGGCCTTCCAGGTGGTCGCCCGGCACCTCGAGGGTCTCGACGACCCCGACGACGCGGTCTTCTACACCTCCGGCCGGACCAGCAACGAGGCCGCGTTCCTCTATCAGCTCTTCGTCCGCGCCTACGGCACGAACAACCTGCCCGACTGCTCGAACATGTGCCACGAGTCCTCCGGTACGGCGCTGTCCCGGGTGATCGGCAGCGGCAAGGGCGCGGTCACGCTGGAGATGCTGGAGGAGTCCGAGCTGATCGTCGTGGTCGGCCAGAACCCGGGCACCAACGCGCCCCGGATGCTCAGCCACCTCGAGCTGGCCAAGCGCAACGGCGCCGAGATCGTCTCGGTGAACCCGCTGCCCGAGCCGGGCCTGATGAACTTCAAGAACCCGCAGCGCCCGAGCGGCTGGGTCGGCAAGGGTACGACGCTCGCCGACCAGCACCTGCAGATCCGGATCGGCGGCGACCAGGCGCTGTTCCTTGCCGTCGGCCACCTTCTGCTCGAGGCCGAGGCGGCGAACCCGGGGACCGTGCTGGACAAGGAGTTCGTCGAGTCGCACACCAGCGGCTTCGAGCTGTACGCCAAGCACAATGCCGAGCTCGACTGGGCCACCGTCGAGCTGGCCACCGGGCTGCGCCGGGCCGAGATCGAGGAGTTCACCCAGCGGTTCATCAGGTCGAAGGCGACGGTGATCTGCTGGGCGATGGGCCTGACCCAGCATCGCGAGGCGGTCGCGACGATCAGCGAGATCGTCAACGTCCTGCTCCTGCAGGGCAACATCGGCAAGCCCGGCGCGGGCCCGTGCCCGGTGCGCGGCCACTCGAACGTCCAAGGCGACCGCAGCATGGGCATCTGGGAGAAGATGCCGGACGCGTTCCTGGACAAGCTCGACCACGAGTTCGCGTTCACGTCGCCGCGTGCGCACGGCGTCGACGCGGCCGAGACGGTGAAGCGGCTGCGGGACGGGACTGTCCGGGTGTTCTTCGCGATGGGTGGCAACTTCGCGTCCGCGACCCCGGACACCGAGGTCGTCCATCGCGGGCTGCGGCAGTGCGACCTGACCGTGCAGGTGTCGACCAAGCTGAACCGGTCGCACACAGTCGTCGGCCGCGAGGCGCTGATCCTGCCGACGCTCGGCCGGACCGACCACGACCACACGCCGGCCGGTCCGCAGTCGGTGACGGTCGAGGACTCGCAGGGTGCGGTGCACCTGTCCACCGGCAACCTGATCCCGCCGGGACCCGAGCTGAAGTCGGAGATCGGCATCATCTGCGGGCTCGCGCAGGCCGTCGTACCGTCGGTCGGGCAGATTCCGTGGGCCGACTTCGCCGACGACTACAGCCTGATCCGGCGGCGGATCGGGCGGGTGGCCGACGGCTACGAGGACTTCGAGGAGCGGCTGCGCGCGAACGACGGCGGCTTCCTGCTCGCGCATGCGGCCCGGGACCGGCGGGAGTTCCGCACGTCCGACGCGAAGGCGCAGTTCACCGCGAACGACCTGAGCTGGTTGCCGACCGAGCCAGGCCGCCTGCTGCTGCAGACGATGCGCAGCCACGACCAGTTCAACACCACGATCTACGGTCTGGAGGACCGCTACCGCGGCATCCACGGCACCCGCGAGGTCGTCTTCGTCAACCCGGACGACCTGGCCGAGCTGGGTCTGCGGGACGGGGCGTACGTCGACATCGTCAGCGAGTTCGCCGGCGTTGAGCGGCGGGCGTCCGGGTTCCGGCTGGTGTCGTTCCCGACCGCGCGCGGCTGCGTGGCGGCGTACTACCCGGAGACCAACGTGCTGATGGCGGCCGACGACGTGGCCAAGGGCAGCAACACCCCGGTAGCCAAGGGCCTGACGGTCAGGCTGGAGCCAGTCTCCGCCTGAACCACGGCTGAGCTGCGGCAAGCAGGCCGGCGACCGCCGCGGTAGAGAGCCAGAGTCCGGCCGCACCGAAGGACTCGAGCAATCGCGTGACCGTCAGCGGCGCGATCGCGGTGGCGAAGCCCCAACTGAGACCGAACACGGCCAGGTAGCGGCCGCGGGCGTGGTCGGGCGCGAGGCTCGACGCCAGCGTGAGGTAGCGGGTCAGCAGGAAGAGTTCGCCGAGGCTCCACAGGACCGCGGCGGCCAGGAAGACGGCGAGGGTGTGCGCGAAGGCGCTGACCAGGAGACCGGCGCCGACCACGACGTACCCGATCGTCAGTGCGCTGAAGTCGTCCAGGTGTCGCAGACGCAGGAAACGCTGGGCGACGATCATCGTGACCGCCGAGACGGCCAGGATGAAGCCGGCGCCGGACTCGGGTAGGCCTTGCTCGACCAGCGTCAGCGGGATGCCGATGACCAGTTGCATGTAGATGGTGGCGAAGACCGTGCCGCCGGCGAGCAGGAGCAACAGGCGGCGGTCACGCCAGACCTGGGTGCGGGTCGGTTGCTCGCGGTCGCGGCGTACGTCGGCCGGGAGCGCGCGGGCGACCAGGATCGCGCACGCTGCGCACGTGATCGCGTCGGCGACGAACAGCCAGCGCAGATCCCAATGACTCAGGGCTGCGGCGAGGAGCCCGGCGAGCACTCCGGCGGCTGCCATCGCCGCGCTGAGCAGGCCGTACGCAGCCGGTCGGTCGATCGGATCGGTGACGTCGGCGATCGTCGCCTGGCTGGGTGGTTCGTAGATCTCGAAGACCAGGCCGAGCAGGACGGTCGCCACGATCGCGGACCAGAGCCCGCTCGAGAGCGCGATCCAGGTCTGCGCGACGGCGCATCCGGTCAGCCCGAGCACGATCGTCCGGCGACGACCGAGCCGGTCCGCAAGGTGCCCGCCGAGCAATCGCGACGGGATCGTCGCCGCCCCGAACAGCGCCAGGATCAGGCCGGTCTGACTCAGAGACGCGCCGAACTCGACCGTGAGCACCACCCCAAGGAACGGCAACGTGAACGCGCCGATCCGGTTGACCGCCCGGGCCGCCACCAGCACCCACACCACCCGCGACACCCCGCGCCACAGCGTCCTGGGCGTGCGCCCAACTGCTGCGGTGGACACGACCGCCTCCTCCGGCGTGACTATCTAAAGGGATATGGTTAGTCACGCGAGGTCGACTGTACGGAGAGAGCCTGTGACCGGTCAAGTGTCTTTTGATAGTCATGCGCGCAGCGTGCTGGCTGCTGCCGTGGAGTACGTGAACCGGCTGACGCCCGGGTACTCCGGCGGCTCGCCGGTGGCCGCGCCGGCCGACGAGTCACAGGCTGTCGGGGATGCCCTGGCCGCGATCGGTTATCCGCGTCCCGACGTACCACCGGCCGATGCGCGGCGGCTGACGATGCTCGCGGGCCAGATGCGGACCGTCTTCGAGGCGGCGCACACCGGCGACCTCGACCGGGCCGCGACGGAGGTCAACGCACTCCTGCTCGACACCAACGCCCGTCCCCAGCTGGACCGGGGGAAGGACCGTCCGTGGAGCCTGCACTTCCACGGCCCGGACGACGAACTCGCCAACGGCTGGGCCGCCGGCTGCGCGGCCGGCCTCGCGATCGCGCTCGGCAGTGACCTGGCCGGTCGCCTCGGCGTCTGCGCCGCCCCGCAGTGCGACCGCGTCTTCGTCGACGTCTCCCGGAACGCCCAGCGTCGCTTCTGCTCGCCTCAGTGCCAAAGCCGGGTCAAGGCGGCAACCCACCGCGCCCGGCAGCATCCCCGGCCTACCGGCGGAAAGTGAGGACCGGGTTGGCCGGATCCTGATTGTCGACGAGAACCTGGGCGCGGGTCTGCGGCCGGACCTGGTCGACGTAGAGCCGTTCGCCGGGGATGTACTTCGTCCGGTAGCGCTGCTCGGCGGCCTCGGCCGACGACATCCACTGCTGGTCCCGAGCCGTGCCGCGACGGAGCACCTCGTCGAAGGTGATGTCGACGTACACACGCAGCTCCCAGCAGTCGTCGAGCTCGGGCCGTTGGAGGAACACCCCGTCGGCCAGCAGGATCGCGTCATCCGCCGCCCGCAGGGCCGGCCGGTCGAGTGCAGCTCGGGCGGACGGGTCCATCACACCGGTGGTAGAGCGACGGTCGCCTCCCGGGCCCAGCGGGACGAGCAGCCGAGCGCGGATCGCCTCGTTGTCCCACGTCTCGAGGTAGTAGCCCTCCGGCGAATCCACCGGGTACGTCGTCCGCAGCTCGACCGCACGCTTGAAGTAGTCGAGGCCGCCGGAGCATCGACCGAGAAAGCGCCGAGCGCTCCACCGTTGTTCGGTGGAGCGCTCGTGCTGACGCGTTGCCGACCGTGGTCGGGTTGCGTTCTGGTCGAAGGGTCAGCCGACCGGGGTGAGCTCGCGCTCGGGGTCGGCGGGGGCGGCAGGGGCCGCGTGCTTGGCGGGACGGCCGCGCAGCCACCTCGGTGCCCACCAGTTGGCGTTGCCCAGCAGGATCATGATGCTCGGCAGGACGACCGCCCGGATGATGGTCGCGTCGATCAGGATTGCGACCGCCAGGCCGACACCCAGCTGCTTCATGTCCAGCGTGCTCAGCGTGGCGAAGACCGCGAACACCCCGATCATCACCGCGGCCGCACTGGTGACCACCCCGGCGGAGCCGGTGATGCCTTCGGCAACGGCCTGCCGGGTCGGCACCCCGCGCTGCACGGCCTCGCGGATCCGGCTGACGACGAACACGTGGTAGTCCATCGACAGCCCGAACAGCACCACGAAGAGGAACAGCGGCAGCCAGGAGACGACCGCGCCGTTCGAGCGGAAGTCGAGGATGCCCTCGGCCCAGGTGTTCTGGAAGACCGCGGTCACCACGCCGTACGCCGCCCCGGCGCTCAGCACGTTCAGGAAGATCGCGGTGAGTGCGACCACCACGGACCGGAACGTCACCATCATCACGATCATCGTCAGCAGCAGCACGAACCCGATCACCAGCGGCAGCTTCGACTTCGTGTGGGCCGCGTAGTCGACGTCCGCGGCGACGAAGCCACCGACGGCGTACTCGACTCCCGGCACGGTGCCGACGGTCTGGGGCATCAGCTCCTTGCGCAGCTTGTTCAGCGAGTCGCGGGCTTCCTGACTCCCGCCGTCGTACGGCGTGGCGACCTCGACCACCGTGACCGTGCCGTCCTTCGAGACCCGCGGCTCCTCGAGACCGTCCTGTGCGTAGAGCTTGTCGCTCTGCGTGCGCTTGCCCAGCTCGGCCAGGGCGGCCTGCACCGCCGGCTGCTGGCCGGCCGGCGCGCGGACGGCGACCTGGTGGCTGGTCCCGGTGCTCGGGAAGGCCGCGGTGAGCCGGTCGTACGCCTGCATCACGGCGGTGTCCCGCGGCAGGTCCTCGGTGCCGGGGAACTTCAATGTCATCCCCAGGGCGGGCGAGGCGACCGCGAGCAGCGCGGTGACCGACACCAGCAGGGTGGCGATCGGGTGCTTCAGCGCCGGCTTCAGCACGGCCGGCCAGAACTTCGGCTGCCCCTTGCTCGCGGTCAGCCGCCAGACGAACGGGATCCGCGGGCGGTCCACCCACCGGCCGAGCTTCGCCAGCACGGCGGGGAGCACGGTCAGCGAACCGACGACGGCCACCGCGACGACCAGGATCGAGCCGACCGCGAAGGACGAGAACACCGCGTCCCGGGCCAGGAACAACCCGGCCATCGAGATGATGACCGCCGTACCGGAGACGACGACGGCGTGCCCCGAGGTGGCCGCGGCGACCTCGACCGCGTCGACGTGGCCGCGTCCCTTGGCGCGTTCCTCCCGCTCACGGCGGAGGTAGAACAGCGAGTAGTCGACGCCGACCGCCATGCCGATCAGCAGGATGACGCTGTTGACCGCGTCGACCGCCGGGACGAACTGCGATGCGGCCGCCGACAACCCGATCGCCGCGGCGACCGCCGACAGCGCGAGCAGCAGGGGCACGGACGCCGCGATCAGCGCGCCGAAGGCGATCAGCAGGATCGCCAGTGTCACCGGCAGGCTGAACATCTCCGCGCGCTTGAAGTCCTCGCCGAGCGTCTCGTCCAGGGCCTTGCCGATGGACAGGTTGCCGACCTCCTCGATCCGGAGGTCCGGATACTGCTGCTGGACCTGGGCGGTGGTGTCGAGCAGCGGCTGTACGCGGTTGTCATCGTCGCCGTCCTTCAGGGTGACCCTGACGATCAGGGCGTCTCTGCTCGGCGACGGCATCGGCTGAGCGACCTGCGCGACCCCACCGAGGGCGCGCATCCGCTCGATGACCACACCGGCCGCCTCGGTCGCCTCCGCCTGGTCGAGCTGTCCTGACGGCGACGTGATCAGCACGCTCTCCACATCCGGATCGGCGAAGTTGCCGGACTTGACGATGGTGTCGGCCCGGGTCACCTCGCCGATGTCGCCGTCACCCTCGGACTCCTTCGTGCCGGTCGCGGAGCCGAGCGCGAAGCACGCGATCACGACGACCACCCACATCGCGATCGCCCGCCACGGATGGGTGGCACTCCAGCGCGCCATCCGCACCGTGATCTGTCCCCTGGCCATACCTTCCCTACCCCTCTGCGCCCCCTCCGGCGCCCCACCCAGCGCACCTGGCGTGGCGCTGGCTACGGGTCAAAAGCCTCGCTGGAGGAGGGTGGTCGCCACCATGCAGGAAGCCACCGAGTTCACCCTGAGGAGAACCCCACCCCGCCCCTGCGGAAACCCACACCCGAGGCGAGGGTGGATGCCGGAGGGTGAGCGGGTGGAGGCGGAGGGTGGGGTCAGAAGTCTTCGAGGTCGAGGGAGGAGGCGGCGGAGATGCCCTCCAGGTAGCCTTCGGCGCGCTCGGCCTTGGGGTAGCGGTGGACCAGGGCCCAGAAGGCGGCGTTGTGAGCCGGCTCGACCAGGTGGGCCAGCTCGTGGATCAGCACGTAGTCGACCACCCAGCCCGGCATCGCCTGCAGCCGGGTGGACAGCCGGATGGACCGGTCCGCCGGAGTGCAGGATCCCCACCGTCTGTTTTGGTTCGAAACCCACCGCACGGACGCAGGTTCGGGCACTTCCGGCAGGTGACGACACGCGAGTTCGTGTGCTCTGGCCAACAATTTTTCGTCGGACACGCGGGACCGGCTGCGCTGCTTCTCCAGCCGCGCCAGCATGGTCTCGACCCAGCGCGCCTCCTCCGCGGCGGACAGCCGGTCGGGCATCAGCACGACCACCCGCTCACCGTCCCGGTAGGCGCTGACGGTCCGCTTGCGCCGCTTGCTCCGGCGGATGTCCACATAGGGCGGGATCGGGCGCGGTGGAGAGTCGGCCATGGGTCAGAAATGTACTCCCCGAATCCGACAACTTTCTTGCGTCCACATCCTGTGCATCGACGTTTCCGCAGGTCAGACGCCAGATCTTGAGCCCGGCGCCGCCGGTTGTTCACATCCTGTTCCCCCGGCCGTCCACAGCGCCCGGCGGCGCGTCCCACAGGTTGCACACAGGGTTATCCACAGGCGTGGACAACGCCCTCTTGCCTGCGCGGCGACGGGCTCCTAGCGTCGGGGTCAGCAGGCTCCCGGACCGCCTCCGGGGCCGTTCGGAGGGGAAGCCGAGCGGTTCCGAAGGCGGACCCCCGGGAGCCTGCTCTGTGCTGCCGGCAGGTTCGGAAAGGGCTTTCCTCGGGTGCTCCCAGCGGCGCGCGGGCCGGGAGGTGCGCTTGAGCGTGCGCCCGGCTGCCGTAGGGTGAATCCCGACTGGGCCGAACGGCCTACGGCAGGACGGTCTGCCGTTAGCATCCACGACTGCCTGGGGTGGGAACCCCGGGCTGGTATTCAGAGCAAGGAGAGGGCCCTCATGGCAGAGACCTGGAGCGGCGAGTTCTACTGCGTCAAGTGCAAGGCCAAGCGCACCGCCGACGGCGAGGTCAAGGTCAACGACAAGGGCACGCGCATGGCCAAGGCCAAGTGCCCCGAGTGCGGTACGAACCTGAACCGGATCCTCGGCAAGGCCTGACGCACCAAGTCGTAGGGGCGGTGGTGGACCACACGGTCCACCACCGCCCCTCGTCGTTCCCGCCGTTCGCGACCGGCACCGGCGACCCCCGCGGGGGTGCGCTTGGGTGACCGGACAGAATGGAGGAGTGTCGGACCTTCCCCGCAAGGCGCTGAGCCGGACCGCGAAGCTCGCCAGCCTGCCCATCGGTGCCGCCGGCCGGGCGACGGTCGGCCTCGGCAAGCGGATCGGCGGTGCGCCCGCCGAGGCCGTGATGGCCGAGTTCCAGCGCCGGACCGCCGACCAGTTGTTCGCCGTGCTCGGCGAGCTCAAGGGCGGCGCGATGAAGTTCGGGCAGATGCTCAGCCTCATGGAGTCGGCGATGCCGGAGGAGCTCGCGGCGCCGTACCGGGCGACGCTGACCAAGCTGCAGGACTCCGCCCCGCCGATGCCGGCCTCGACCGTGCACACGATCCTGTCGCGGGAGCTGGGCAGGCGCTGGCGGGACCGGTTCGACGAGTTCGACGACCTGCCCGCCGCGGCCGCCTCGATCGGCCAGGTGCACCGGGGCACGCTGAAGGACGGCCGTGAGGTCGCGGTCAAGCTGCAGTACCCGGGCGCCGCGGAGGCCCTGCGCGCGGACCTGCGCCAGCTCGGCCGGTTCGCCCGCACTTTCGGCACGCTCGTACCCGGCCTGGACATGAAGCCGCTGGTCGCCGAGCTCCAGGAGCGGATCGGCGAGGAGCTCGACTACGACCGCGAGGCCCAGGCGCAGCAGCAGTACGCCGACGCCTTCAAGGACCACCCGGAATTCGTCGTCCCCCGGGTCATCAAGCACTCCCCCAGCGTGATCGTGTCGGAGTGGATCGAGGGCCGGCCGCTGTCGTCGTACATCACCGGCGGCACCAAGCAGGAGCGGGACGACATCGGGCTGAAGTACGTCCGGTTCATGTTCAGCGGGCCGAAGCTGGCCGGGCTGCTGCACTCCGACCCGCACCCGGGGAACTTCCGGGTGATGCCGGACGGCCGGCTCGGCGTGGTCGACTTCGGCCTGTGCGCCCGGCTGCCCGACGGCCTTCCGCCGGCGATCGGCCGGCTCCTGACGATCTCGCTCCAGGGCGACGGCATCGCGGTCCGCGACGGCCTCCGGGCCGAGGGCTTCATCAAGCCGCGGATGGACATCGACCCCGAGCAGCTGATGGACTACCTCGCCCCGTTCGCCGAGCCGGCCAGGACGGAGACGTTCCAGTTCAGCCGCGAGTGGATGCGCGCCCAGGCGAACCGGACCAGCGACTTCCGCAGCCCGAGCGCGTCCCTCGCGCTCAAGCTGAACCTGCCGCCGTCGTACCTGCTGATCCACCGCGTCTGGATCGGCGGCGTCGCCGTCCTGTCCCAGCTCGAGGCCGAGGCGCCGTTCAGCTCCGTCCTGGACGAGTTCCTCCCCGGCTTCACCCGCGTCGAGAGCTAGTCGAGCGCCGGCTCGGAGCGGAGCGTGCGGGCCAGCAGGACGCTGATCACGGTCAGTACGACGGCGGTGATCCCGGCGGCCAGGTGCAGCCCGTCCGTGAAGGCGTCGCGGGCCGCGTCCAGTACGGCGGCCGGCACCCCGCCGCTGACGGCCTCACCCAGCGAGCTCCCGCCCTGCCCGTCCATCTGGCTGCGGTACGTCGCGGTGACCACGCTCCCCAGGACCGCGATCCCGAGCGCATACCCGAACTCGTTGCTCGTCTGCGTCAACGCCCCCGCCGAGCCGGCCTTCTCCGGCGGCACCGAGCCGATGACCAGGTTCGTGCCCAGCGTCACCAGCGGGGCGACTCCGGCGCACTCGATCGCGAAGGCGACGACCAGTACGGCGGTCGACGTCGCCTGAGCCATCACCGCCATCCCGACGATGGTCAGCGAGATCCCGGCCGGGATCAGCACGCCCGGCCGGATCCGGCGGGCCAGCCGCGGCGCGACCTGGAAGGAGACGGTCGAGGTGATCATGCCGGGCATCAGCGCGAGCCCGGCGGCGAGCGGGGTCAGGCCCTGCACCAGCTGGAGGTACTGCGCGACGAACACCATCACCCCACCCGACAGCATCGAGTACGTCATCATGCTGCCGAGCGTCACCGTGAACGTCCGGCGGGTGAACAGCCGTACGTCGACCAGCGGGTCCGCCAACCGCTGCTGACGCCGGACGAAGACCCAGCCGAAGGCCGCGCCCACGACCAGCCCGCCGACGGCCGTCGTACTCGGGCCGTGGGACGCCAGGTCCTTCAACCCGTGGATCGCCGGCAGGATCGCCGCCAGCGACAGCAGCACGCTCGGTACGTCGATCCGCCCGGCCTTCCGGTCGCGGTACTCCGGCAGCAGGAACGGACCGACCGCCAGGAGCACGGCCATCGCGGGTACGCCGATCAGGAACGCCGAGCCCCACCAGAAGTGGTCCAGCAGCACCCCGCCGACGATCGGCCCGACGATCGCCCCGACCGTGAAGCAGCCGGCCCACACGCCCAGCGCTGACGCCCGCTGCCGGGCGTCCGGGAACAGCGTGGAGATCAGCGACAGCGTGGTCGGCGCGATCGCGGCACCGGCGATCCCGAGCACCGCCCGCGCACCGATCAGCATCCCGGGACTCGTCGAGTACGCCGCGACGACCGAGGCGGCACCGAAGACGGCGGCCGCGGCCAGCAGCAGGCGCCGCCGGCCGATCCGGTCGCCCAGAGTGCCCATGGTGATCATCAGCCCGGCCACCATGAACCCGTAGACGTCCAGGATCCACAGTTGCTCGCTGCCGCTCGCGCCGAGGGCCTCGGTCACCGCCGGCACCGCCAGCAGCATGACGAACAGGTCCAGTGACACCAGCAGGGTGGCGAGCGACAGCACGGCCAGCCCGATCCACTGCCGGCGGCCGGCCCTTGCGGGCGCACTCTCGGTGACGGTCATCGATCCGGTCCTTCCGCTGGGGGTTCTTGCCTTCACCCCTGCGTCGGACGGATCAGCGCCGGATCGACATCCGGTTCAGGACTTTCTCACCAGTAGACCGAGTCCAGCTTCCCCTCGATGTTGCGGACGTTCTCCCGGGTGCAGCGGTCGCAGTACAGCAACTTCCGGCCGTCCTCGACCGAGGTCAGCCAGGTCAGCGGCGCCTCGTCGGTCTCCGCCTGCTGACCACACAACGAACAGGTAGCTCTGGTCACGCGGACAGTGTGCCCCGCGCCGGCCGGACAACCCAAAGGGGCGGCATCGCAGTGGATGCCGCCCCTCGGCGATTCAGCTGGTCAGGCTGGTGCCCCGCGGGCCGGTCCTCCCTTGCGGACCGGCCGGCCAGGCGTTCAGTTGTGCTGGTGGATCAGACCAGCCGGGCAAGCGCGAGGCGCGCACGTGCGCTGGCCCTCTCCGCTCGCCGGGCGGCCCGCTCGGCCCGCTTCTGCGCGCGCTCCATCGAGAGCGCGAGGTAGAAGCGCCGGTTCTGCTCTGCGTCGTTCAATTTGGAACGACAATGAGCACGGGCGAGATCTTCGTTGAGTAAATGCATCTCAGTTCTCCTACAAGAAATCTGGTTCGTCATGATCTGGAGTCTCGATTCGGATCTGGATCGTCAGGCGGCAGTTACGGTGTCGCTCTTGCGGGGACGCCCACGGGGCCGCTTGCGCGGAACCACCACTCCCTGGACGAACAGCTCACCGCCCCACACTCCCCACGGCTCGGAACGCTCGAGCGCTCCGGCCAGGCACTCGGCCTTCAGCGGGCAGGTGGTGCAAAGAGACTTTGCGTACTCGACGTCGGCCGGCGATTCGGCGAAGAAGAGTTCTGGCGCGTAGGACCGACAGGGCAGGTCCTGCGACGAGGCCACCTCGGTGAAGACATCGAGGAAGCTCACGCTCATTCCGGTCACCTCCCAGTGACTTGTGGTGCTGATCTCTTGTCGTCGGTGACAGCCGCCGGTTGACGGCCGCCAGAATCAGGGACAAACAAAAGGGCCGCGGGACCCTTTTCGGGTTCCGCGGCCTTGGAGGTGCCGGCGCTGACGTCTGTCAGACCGGTGGACTCCATGCTCGAGAACCCGAACCGCCGTACTTCACATCGCCGACAGCTCCGCCCTGGAAGTGGGCAGCGCCGGAGGCCATGAGCACAACGGTCGCGACACGCAGGCGCGGCGAGGCACCCTGAATCAGGGCGCACGGCAGCGCGGCAGTGTCGCTGAACGGCTTCTTGACCGTGTTGGTGATCATTCCAGGGCACCTCCTCTCGTTGTGGCGAAGCGGGCGGTTAGCTCGATCGCTATGGTGGTTTGAAGTTTTCGGCCAGCCTTCGACCGCAGAAAGAACAGTACGCCGTCCCCGGCGGGCCCCGCAAACTATTTAACGCCAGTTCGCGAAGTTGGCCGGAAGTTGCCGCCGCGGTGGCCGGAACTGGCTGCCACGACAGGCTCCCGGCACGCTCCGGGACGTCGTCCGCACGCTCCGGGATCGTTGCCTCTGTCACCTATATGCCACGTCTGCCGTGAGCAGAACCCGGCACGTCCTCCACCATGCGCCCCCTCCCCATGTGACCGCAACAGCTTTTCCCGGGCACCGGCCACGAACTCGGGCGACGCGGAAGGTTTGCAAGGCCCGGCCCGGGTTACCTCCAGGGCAGCCTGGGGAGAGAGGGGCGGAGATGGCCGGCAAGCAGGCGAACGACGTACCGGGGGTGGAGGCCGAGCGGCCGGCCCAGATCCCGGCGGCGGGCTGGTGGCAGGTGGTCAAGCGGGCGTGGGCCGAGGCGAAGGCCGACCAGGTCCCGCTGCTGGCCGCGGGTGTCGCCTTCTTCGCGTTCCTGTCCCTGTTCCCCGCGATCGTCGCGGCGGTGCTGACGTACGGGCTGGTCGCGGATCCCGCCCAGATCAGGACCCAGGCGGAGGACCTGGCGGCGGCCATGCCGGCGTCCGGACGCGATCTGCTCCTGCAGCAGATCGACGCGCTCACCTCCGCAGCCAGCCGGAGCCTGGGCATCGGCGTCGCGATCGCCGTGGCCACCGCGCTGTGGAGCGCCTCGGGCGGCGTCGGCTACCTGCTCACCGCGGTCAACCTGGCGTACGACGAGGAGGAGACCCGCGGGTTCGTCCGCCGGAAGCTGCTCGCGCTCGGGATGACGCTCGGAGCGATCGTGTTCGTCCTGCTCGCCGTCGCGCTGTTCGCCGCCGGCGCGGCCATCGGCGAGGACGTCCCGGGACCGGTCCGGATCGGTCTGCAGGTCGCCCGGTTCGTGCTGGCCGTCGTCCTGATCACCGTCGCGCTCGCGGTCATCTACCGGGTCGGGCCGTCCCGGGACGCGCCGCGGCTGCGCTGGGTCTCGGTCGGCGCGACCGTGGCGACCGTGATCTGGCTGGTCGCGTCGGTCGGGTTCTCGATCTACGTGGAGACGTTCGGCAACTACGCGAAGACCTACGGCAGCCTGGCCGCCGTGGTCATCCTGATGCTCTGGCTGTGGCTGACCGCATATGCCATCCTGCTCGGCGCCGAGATCAACGCCGAGTCCGAGCAGCAGACCGCGCGGGACACGACCAAGGGCGAGCCCCGCCCGCTCGGCGAGCGGAACGCGGTCAAGGCGGACTCGGTCCCCCAGTAGTTCGGTGGGCTCAGCGGGCGCAGAGCCCGAGGATGCTGTCCGCGTACTTGGTGAGCTTGGTGTGCCCGACACCCGGGATCCGGCGCAACGCCTGCTCGTCCGTCGGCCGGGTCTCGGCGATCGCGGTCAGGGTCGCGTCGGTGAGGACGACGAAGGCGGGCATGCGTTCGGTGGCCGCCTGCTCGGTGCGCCAGGCGACCAGGGCGTCGTACAACTCCTGGTCGATCGACGACGGGCAGTCCTCGCAGCGGCCGAGCTTGCGGGCGCCGGGCTCCAGCAGGCCCCGGCCGCAGATCCGGCACTTCGGGATCGGGCGCCCGGCCCGAGAGGACCGCTCGGCCCGGTCGGACGGCTCCCAGGCCGTCGGCCGCGGCGAACGGACGTGCAACGGGTCGAGGAAGCGGGTCGGCCCGCGCTGACCACGGCCGCCGGGCGAGCGGGAGGTGGACCAACTGACGAACAACTGCTGCTTCGCCCGGGTCACGCCGACGTAGAACAGTCGCCGCTCCTCCTCCACCTGCGCCGGCGTCTGGGCGTAGCTGATCGGCAGCGTCCCCTCGTGTGCGCCCGCGATGAAGACACAGTCCCACTCCAGGCCCTTCGCCGCGTGCAGGGTCGCGAGCGTGACCCCCTCGGCCAGCGGCGCGTGCTGGATCGACGCCCGCCGGTCCAGCTCGGCCATCAGGTCCGCCAGCCGGGCCGACGGGTTCTCCCGGGCGAAGTCCGAGGTCATCGTCACCAGCGCGCTGAGCGACTCCCACCGGTCCCGGACCGCGCCCGTCCCGGTCGGCGGCTCGGGTGTCCAGCCGGCCCCGCCGAGCACCCCGGTCACCACCGACACCAGGTCGTCGCCGCCGTCCCCGGCCTTCGCCTGACCGCGCAGCAGGACGGCGGCCTGCCGGATCTCGGCCCGTTCGAAGAACCGCTCCGCGCCCTTCAGCACGGTCGGGATCTTCCGCTCGGCCAGCGCCTGCTCGAAGTTCTCCGACTGCGCGTTCGTCCGAAACAGTACGGCGATGTCGCGCAGCGCCACGCCTTCGTCCTGCAACCGGACGACCGCCCGCGCGACCGCGTCCGCCTCGGCGACCTCGTCGGAGTACTCCCGGTAGACCGGCGCCGGACCCGGGTCGCGCTGGGACCGCAGCGTCACCCGGCCGGGCAGCCCGGACGGACCGGTCGCGTCCAGGATCTTGTTGGCCACGTCGACGATCTGCGGGGTGGACCGGTAGTCGCGGACGAGCTTGATCACGGTCGCGGAGGGATGCCGGGACGCGAAGCGCACCAGGTTCTCCGGCTCGGCGCCGGCCCAGGAGTAGATGGTCTGCGCCGGGTCGCCGACCACGCAGACGTCCTCGCGGCCGCCGAGCCACAGGTCGAGCAGGCTCTGCTGCAACGGGCTGACGTCCTGGTACTCGTCGACGACGAACGTCCGGTACTGCCGGCGGATCTCGGCCGCGACCCGCTCGTCCTCGGCGAGCAGCGCGACCGCGCAGAGCAGGACGTCCTCCAGGTCGATCCGCCCGCGCTCGAGCTTGACGTCCTCGTACGCCGCGAACACCCGGGCGATCGTGGCCGGGTCGAAGGCCGCCAGCGTCCGCCCCGACTTCGGCGCCAGCTTCGCGTAGTCGTCCGGGCGGACGTTGCTCACCTTGGCCCACTCGACCTCGCCGGCCAGGTCGCGCAGCGCCGGGGTGTCCACCCGGATCCGGCAGCGGGAGGCGGCCTCGGTCAGCAGCGGGAACTTGCGGTCCGCGATCGGTGGCAGCTCCCCGCCGTACACCTTGGGCCAGAACCACCGGGCCTGCCGCAGCGCGGCGGAGTGGAACGTGCGCGCCTGCACGCCCTCGACGCCGAGCTGGGTGAGCCGGCCGCGCATCTCCCCCGCGGCCCGCTGGGTGAACGTGACCGCGAGCACGCGGAGCGGGTCGAACGTGCCGGTGCGCACGCCGTACGCGATCCGGTGGGTGATCGCCCGCGTCTTCCCGGTCCCGGCGCCCGCCATCACTACGACCGGCCCGTGCAGCGTGGTCGCGACCGCGCGCTGCTCAGGATCGAGCGCCTCGAGGAGGTCATCCGCAGAAGCGGAGCGTGTGAGATCGCTCACCGACGGGGACATACGGGAACAGCACCACCTGCGAAACGGTTCGGATACGTCGACAGCAACCCTAGACGGGCGGCCGGACAGAATTCCCCTCCCACTGCACGAAGGAGTCAGCCGATGGCGGCTTTCACGATGTACTCGACCCCCTGGTGTGGCTACTGCCACCGCTTGAAGGGCCAGCTGAAGCGGGCCGGGATCGAGTTCGCCGAGGTCGACATCGAGCAGGTGCCGGAGGCCGCGAAGCTGGTCGAGAAGATCAACAACGGCAACCAGACGGTGCCGACGGTGGTGTTCCCGGACGGGACCGCGATGACGAACCCGTCGCTGGCCCAGGTGGCCGAGAAGCTGGCCGCCTGACCCTCGGTACGCCGGACGGCGCCGTACCCACGACCCGGGTGCGGCGCCGTTCTCATGCTCATAGGGCGTGAGTTATGGACTTTACGGTCATGACCGTTATACCTTCCTCGGAACAACGCCGCGAGGAGCCCGCCCATGATTCCGCGCCGTCATCTCCGCCGTGCCGTGTCCCGTGCCGCCGCCGTCCTGGCCGTCACCCTCGGTCTGCTCGCCACCGGCGGTCCCCCCGCCTCCGCGGCCCCGGACCCGAAGCGACCTGATCCGTTCCCGTCCGAGGTCGGTCCGATCCGGCCAGACGCCGGGCGGATGGGCCCACACGTCGAGGACCCGGTCCGCGACCTCGGCCCGCCGATCAGCTCGCTCACCGTGATGGAGGGCGCGGTCGGCCGGACGCCGGACGGCCGCGACGTCGTGTACGCCGTACCCGCCGGCGAGAACGCCCAGCTCAACGTCGTCGACCTGCACACCCGTCAGCTGATCCACGCCCTGCCGCTGGCCGGCGCCGCGGGCGCGTGGGCGATCGTGGTCGCGCCCAACGGCCACCTGTACGTCGGCACGTACCCGAACGCGCACCTGTACCGCTACGACCCGGGCGCGGGCACGGTCACCGACCTCGGCCAACCGATCCCGGGCGAATCCGTCATCTACGGCCTCACCGCCGACCCGAACGGCAACGTGTACGCCGGCACCTATCCGACCGCGCACGCCTTCAAGTACGACCCGTCCAACGGCCAGGTGACCGACTACGGCTCACTCGACCCGGTGCAGCAGTACGCGCGCTCGACCGTGTACGACCCGGACCACAACAAGCTGTTCGTCGGCATCTCCACCCCGAACGCCAGGCTGCTCCGGATCGACGTGGAGACGCGGCAGGTCGACGACCTCACTCCTCCCGGTACGACGGCCAAGGACTTCATCGACCTCGACTACGCGACCGGACGGGTCTTCGCCAACGCCAGCAGCCGGCTGGTCGTGGTCGACGCGGTCACCGGCGAGCAACTCAAGTACACCGACGCCGCCACCGGCAGTCAGGTGATGGACTATCCGATCGCCGCCCGTGGTGTGTCCGCGGCTGGTCCCGGCGGCGTGTACTTCACCAACAACACGCTGGACCTCATCCGCTACGACCTGGACACCAACACCGTCGCCACCACCGGCTTCAAACTCACCCGCGGCGCCTCGATCGGCTATGGCTGGGTCACCGAGAACGACCAGCAGGTCCTCTACGGCCTGGCCGGCAACTACTCCGGCGGGACCTTCCGGTACGACCCGCAGGCCAACACGCTCGCGCAGTGGAGCTCGCCGTTCCAGTACGTCCCGGTCGCCCTCATGCACGCGCTGGCCGACCCCTCGACCGGCAAGGTCTTCGTCAACGCCTACCTGAACGGCTCCACGTCGGTCTACGACCCGGCCACCGGCAAGGCGACCGTCACCACCCGCCAGGGCCAGGTCGAGGACTGGGCCTGGGACGGCAACGGCAAGATGTACGTCGGCATCTACCCCTACGGCCGGCTGTCGCTCTGGGACCCGACCGCCCCCGCGAGCCCGACGAACCCGAAAGAGCTCTTCAGTCTCGTCGACAGCCACCACCAGAACCGGCCGGTCGCGGTCGTCCCGGCCGGCGACAAGGTGTACGTCGGCACTACCCCGGCGTACGGCGAGTACGGCGGAGCCCTCACGGTGTACGACGTACCGACCGGAGCCTTCACCGTCTACCGCAACGTGGTGCCCGACCAGACCATCTCCTCGCTGCTGCCGGTCAGCACCGGGGTCTGGGCCGGCTCCGGCATCGAAGGCGGTCAGGGCACCGAACCGATCGCGGACGAGGCGCACCTGGTCAAGGTGGACCCGTCGACCGGCACCGTGCTGACCGACGTCGTTCCTGTGCCCGGTGCGGCCAGCATCAACGGGCTGACCATCGGACCCGACGGCAAACTGTGGGGCCTGGCGGACGGCATCGTGTTCGTGGCCGACCCGACGACGGGCGCCGTACTCCGCCAGATCCCCGTCTTCAGCGGCCGAGCCGGAGCGAACGACGGTGCGCTGCAGTGGCGCGACGGCTACCTGTACGGCGTGACCGCCGGGCGACTGTTCGTCGTGGACAGCCTCGGCGGCGTGTCGACCATGCTGCGCGACCACGGCCTCAACCGGCTCACGCAGACCCCGGACGGCACCTACTACACGCTCCTGCGACCGGACGGCTGGACGAACCCGACCAACCTGGCCTCCTACACGCCACCGGTCGACGGCTGTCCGCAGTCCGATCTCCGGGCGATGGTGTGGACCGGGAACGTGAACAGCTACGTGACGAACCGGCACGTGACGTACGGCTGCACGCTGACCGACGTACTGCCAGACGCGGAGGCGGACTGGCCGAGCCACGCCGCGTACGTCATAGCCGTCGACCGGAAGCTGAGAGAGCTGGAGCGGGCGGGCACCGTGCAGCGCTGGGAGGGCATCCTCATCCGGATCGCGGCCGCCCGGTCCGACGTCGGCCGGTGATCACCAGCTGCCGGTGAGCTCCTCGCCGTACCAGCCTTCGATCAGGCGACGGGAGATGGAGATGCTGCCGGGGAGGGCCATCGTGCCGGCTTCCACCAGCGCACGAAGGTCCTCCCGGGTGAACCACTTCGCCTCGGCGATCTCGTCGGCGTCCACCTCGATGTCGGTGCTCGCCGCCTTGGCGTAGAACCCGAGCATCAGGCTGGACGGCAGCGGCCACGGCTGGCTGCCGGCGTACTCGACCTCCGGCCCGACGACCACCCCGGTCTCCTCCAGCACCTCCCGCCGTACGGCGGCCTCGAGCGACTCCCCCGGCTCGACGAAGCCGGCCAGGGTCGAGTAGCGCCCTTCCGGCCAGGCCTCGTTGCGGCCCAGGAGCGCACGGTCCTGGTCGTCGGTGACGAGCACGATGATCGCCGGGTCGCTGCGCGGGAAGTGCGACAGCCCGCACTCCGGGCACTGCCGCACGTGTCCTTCCTCGACCACGACCGTGTGCGCGCCGCAGTTCGCGCAGTGCGTGTGGATGCCGTGCCAATTGGACAGCCCGACCACGTGGACCGCCATCCCGGCCTCACGGTCGTTCAGCACGGCGCCGACCTCGCGCAGGCCGGCATACGACTCGCCCTCCTCGGCGTCGGCGTCCGCGTCGACGATCACCGCGAACACGGCGCGCCCGTCGGCCGTCTGGCCCGCACCGGACACGCGGTCGATGCCGAGGAAGACACGTATCCCGTCCGGCGCCTCGGCCGGCGACACCAGGCGCAGAGCGGTGCGCTCGTCGTTCACGAGCAGTTTGTCCCCGGCCACCACGGCCACCTGGGTGTCCGGCGCGTCCCACGCCTTGTCCAGCCACTCGTCGTCCCGCCTCCGATCGGCGGCGCGGTCGAGCACCGCACGGGAGAGGGCTAGCGAACCGGGAGCGATGGAGTAGGCCACATGCCTCAACATATCCCGGCACCGTGAGAGCATCGCCGCATGAGTATTCACATCGCCGCCGAGAAGGGGCAGATCGCGCCGCGCGTGCTGTTCCCCGGTGACCCGCTGCGGGCCAAGTGGATCGCGGAGACCTACCTGTCCGACGTGACCTGCTACACCGAGATCCGCAACATGCTCGGGTTCACCGGCACCTACAAGGGTGAGCAGATCTCCGTCCAGGGGTCCGGCATGGGCCAGGCTTCCGCCTCCATCTACGCGCACGAGCTGTTCGCCGAGTACGACGTCCGGACGCTGATCCGGGTCGGGACGTGCGGCGCGCTGACCGAGGCGGTCCGGGTCCGCGACGTGATCGTGGCGATGTCCGCGAGCACCGACTCGCAGATGAACCGGTTGCGGTTCCACGGCATCGACTACGCACCGACCGCCGACTACCAACTGCTCCGCGCGGCGGTGGACGCGGCCGAGGCGGCCGGGCTGAACGTGCACGTCGGCCAGGTGTTCTCCGGCGACCTGTTCTACAACGACCGCCCCGAGCTGGTCTCGCAGACGGCGGGGTACGGCGTCCTCGGCATCGAGATGGAGGCCGCCGCGCTGTACACGCTCGCGGCGAAGTTCGGCCGCCGGGCGCTCGGCATCATGACGGTGTCGGACCACCTGATCACCAAGGAGGAGACGACCGCCGAGGAGCGGCAGACGACCTTCTCCGAGATGATCACCATCGCCCTCGACGCGGCGATCGAGGTGCCGGTCTGAAGCGGGTAGCCACCGCCCTGGCAGCCCTGCTCCTGCTCACCGCCTGCTCCGGCGGGAACGAGCCGACGGCAACGGAGTCCGCCACCGGGCCGTCCGGTGCGACAACGACCGCGGCGACGCCGACAGTGCTTCCGGCTCTCAGTGCCAGGCAGGTGATGGGCGCGCTGACCGGCGCCGGCTACGAGTGCACGACGGACGTGGCCTACGCCATCTGCCGGCTGGGCGCCGCCTCGGTCTGGGTCCTCACCGGGGACCACCCGCGGCCGCCGGTGGTGTCCGTGCACGCCGCCGGTCCGGTGGACGTCGCGTGGGCCGAGATCTCCAACTCGCTCCAGCGAATCCTCGACCTGGCGCACATCAACGGGGGCGCCGAGATCGCCGGCTGGTTCGACCAGCAGAAGGGCAAACAGGTCGCCCAGCAGATGTTCGGCGACTGGCAGGCCGCCTACTCGGCCGAGGTGGACACCGACGAACCAGGTGTGCATCTCACGCTCACCGACACGCTGTGCAAGACCAAGTGCCAGGCGGAGTAGGACCTACCCCGTGACGAGTTTCGGCAGGACCTGCTTGACCCGATCGGTCAACAGGTCCGCCGACTTCTCCGGGGCCGCGGCGTACGCGACGACCGCCTGCTCGAAGAGGCCGTCGATCAGCGCGTAGGCGGTCGGGGCGTCGACCGTCGGGGTGCTCCCGGTCAGGTCGGCGTACCGGGTGAGGATGCGCCAGATCATCTGCTCGAGCAGCTGGTCGATGGCGGCCACGTCGTCGCGGAGCTGCTCCTCGAACATGCTCTGCGCGCGCAGGTCGTACCAGAGCCGGTGCATCGCGGTCTCCTCGACCAGCGTCTGCGTCATCTTCCCGAGGAAGCCGGCCGCGAGCTGGTCGGCCGAGGTCGCGGTCTCGACGACCTCGTCGTACCGCTGGGCGCACTTGGTCTTGTAGTAGCGCACGCAGTAGCTGATCAGGTCGATCTTGTCGCGGAAGTAGTAGTGCACGACGCCGTGGGTGAACTCGGAGTTGTTCGCGATCTCCCGCAGGCTGGTCCGCGCGTACCCCAGCTCGCCCAGCGTCTTCAGCGCGGACTCGGCCAGCTCGACGCGCCGGCGCTCGGTCTTGTCGATCCCGGACACCCGGGCGGGCCGGACCGGCTCCGCGGCCGCTGCTGCTGTTGCTGCCGCTGTCGTTGCCGACGTCAACGCCATCGCACCTCCCTGAGGACTTCGTCAGCCTACCCGCCGCGGACCCAGGCGCGATCCGCGGCGGGAGATTTCTTGACAAGTGTCAAACAAAGTCTTGACGATTGTCAAAAGAATCTCCAGAGTGAAAACGCAGCGGTCCTTCGAGCAAAGGAGCTTCAGATGGGCGGACTCGACCTCTCCGGCCGCAAGGCCCTCGTCACCGGCGGAGCCCAGGGGCTCGGCGAAGGAATGGCGAGAGCACTTGCGGCGGCCGGCGCCAAAGTGGTGATCAGCGACATCCAGAAGGACACCGGCGAGGCGGTCGCCGACGCACTCGACGGCGAGTACGGCGAAGGCCACGGGTTCGTCGCCCACGACATCACCGACGAGGGCAGCTGGGAGAACGCGGTGATCGCCGCCAACGACATCCTCGGCGGCCTGGACATCCTGGTGAACAACGCCGGGATCGAGATCACCAGCCTGCTCACCGAGGTCACCGCCGACGAGATCCGCCGGATGCTCGAGGTCAACGTGCTCGGCACCACGCTCGGCATCAAGTGGGGCCTGCGGACGATGCGGCCGGACGGTCTCGCCGGGCAGGGCGGCGCGATCGTCAACGTCGCCTCGGTCGCCGCCACCATCGCCTTCCCCGGGATCGCGGTCTACTCCGCGACCAAGTCGGCGGTCGACCGGCTCACCCGGGTGGCCGCGATGGAGTCCGGCAAGCTCGGGTACGGCGTCCGCGTCAACTGCATCTACCCCGGCCTGGTGCCGACCGCGATGGGGGCCGGACTGGCCAACGACGTGGCCGAGCTCGGCCTGTTCGAGTCGCCTGAGGCAGCCGTCGCCGCCGTGGTCGGGCTGACCCCGGCCGGCCGGCTCGGCGAGGTCACCGACATGGCCGACGCGGTCGTCTTCCTGGCGTCGGACGAGGCCCGGTTCATCACCGGCATCGGCCTGCCCGTCGACGGCGGAATGGGGATGTGACCATGACCGACAAGCCTGTCGTGGTGTACGGCGCCTCCGGCTACACCGGCCGGCTGGTCTGCGAGTACCTCCGCCAGTACCACGTCCCGTTCGTGGCCGCCGGCCGCAGCGAGGAGCGGCTGATGGAGTCGATGGAGTCGCACGTCGCCGGCATCGAGACGGCCGACTACGAGGTGGCCGTGGTGGACCACGACGTGGCCGCGCTGACCGATCTGTTCAAGGGCGCCTCCGTCGTACTCAACACGGTCGGCCCGTTCAGTGAGCTCGGCCCGGCCGCGGTCGAGGCGGCGCTCGCGGCCGGTGCGCACTACACCGACACGACCGGCGAGCAGGACTGGCTGATGACCTGCGACGAGACGTACGGTCCGCAGTTCGCCGAGGCCGGTCTCCTGCTGGCCCCCGGCATCGCGCAGATGTACACGACCAGCGAGATCGCCGCACAACTGTGCCTCGAACAACCAGGCCTGGACACCCTGGACATCGCCGTCTTCTGGGGCGGCAGCCCGACCATCGCCTCGACCCGCACCATCCTGGTCAACGCGGCCACCTCCAAGGCGCACTACCTGGAGCGGAACGCGTACGTCGAGTTCCCGGAGCAGGGACTGGTGCCGCTGGTGGTCCCCGGTCACCACGAGCTGGCGCTGTCCCTGCCCTGGGGCGGTATGTCACACCCGGTCTGGTTCAAGCGCGATCCGCGCGTCGCCAACTGCAAGGCCCAGGGCGGTGTCTTCAACGCCGCGCTGATGAACGGCGTACCGCAGATCGTCGCCGGCGCGCTCGAAGCAACGAAGGACATGGCGCCGGACGAGCGCAACGCGGCCCTGACCGAGACCGCGCGCCAGGTGATGAACCAGATGCCGCCCCGGGAGAACCCACGGGTGAACAAGACGCTGGACTCGGTGCACGCCTCCGGTCCACTCGGCCGGGCGCACTGCGTCATCCACGGCAACAACAACTACCAGCAGACCGGTCTGCTCCAGGCGTACGCGGCGTACTCGCTGCTGCAGACGCCGCCGAAGCGGGTGGGTTTCGCCAGCGGTTGCCAGGCCTTCGGCCACCGCGAGCTGCTCGGCGTACTGCGCAGCTTCGGCCTCGTCACCGAACCACAGCTCACGGTCCTGCACTGAAGGAGGAGCAGTGCGACTGGTCGACTACCTGGACAAGGGAGCCTCGCTGGGTCCGGACGCGCCGTGCCTGACCACCGACGGCGAGACCCTCTCGTACGCCGACGTCCAGGAGTTGTCGTACCGGATCGCGGCCGGTCTCGCGGCGGCCGGCGTACGGCCGGGCGGCAAGGTCGCGATCCTGTCGGCCAACGACCCGGTCGCCTTCGGTTGCGTGTTCGGGATCAGCCGGGCCGGTGCGGTCTGGTGCCCGGTCAACCCGCGCAACGAGGCGGCCGAGAACCGCGAGCTGCTCGACCAGTTCGACTGTGAGGTGCTGATCTACCAGGCGGCGTTCGCGCCGCTGGTGGAGCGGATCCGGGACCGGCTGCCGAAGGTCCACACCTTCGTCTGCCTGGACCGGGATCCGGGCTCCGGCCAACCCCCTCACCTCCACGGCCGGAGCGTCGGCTGGGACGCGTTCTGCGGGGGCGTGTCCCAGCCGGCACCCGATCTCACCGGTCCCGACGATCTGGCGTTGATCGTCGGTACCGGTGGGACCACGGGTCGGCCGAAGGGGGTGATGCTGACCAACGGCAACCTGGAGACGATGACGGCGCTGACACTGATGAGCTACCCGTTCGGCGACCGGCCGGTCTACCTCGCGCTCGCGCCGCTGACCCACGCGGCCGGGGTGCTGTGCTTCCCGGTGCTGGCCTGCGGGGGCGAGATCGTGATCATGCGGACGCCCGACGTCCACGAGTTCCTCCGGCTGATCCCTGCGCACGGCGTCACCCACACGTTC
Source organism: Kribbella sp. CA-247076 (assembly GCF_050942445.1). NCBI lineage: Bacteria > Bacillati > Actinomycetota > Actinomycetes > Propionibacteriales > Kribbellaceae > Kribbella > Kribbella sp. CA-247076. Next base: position 5,803,193 of record NZ_CP192051.1, read on the forward strand.
CTGCCGCCGACCCTGATCTACATGGTGCTCGCGGCCGAGGAGCTCGACGCAACCGATCTCTCGTCGCTGCGCTGCTTCTGGTACGGCGCCGCGCCGATGTCGGTCGCCCGGCTCGAGGAGGCGCTGCGAAGGATCGGCCCGGTGATGGCCCAGCTGTTCGGCCAGACCGAGGCGCCGATGATGATCTCGACGATGGCACCGGCCGACCATTTCGATGCTGACGGCAACATCGCGCGCACCCGGCTGGCGTCGGCCGGACGGCCGTCGCCGCTGGTCACCACCGCGATCATGGCGCCGGACGGCGCACTGCTACCGCGCGGCGAACGCGGTGAGATCGTCGTCCGCGGCTCACTGGTGATGCGCGGGTACTACCACAACCCCGAGGCGACCGCCGAGGTGTCCCGGCACGGCTGGCACCACACCGGCGACATCGGCTACCTGGACGAGGACAACTTCCTCTACATCGTCGACCGGGCCAAGGACATGATCATCACCGGCGGCTTCAACGTGTACTCGACCGAGGTCGAGCAGGCGCTGATGGCGCACGCGGCCGTCCGGGACTGCGCGGTGATCGGCCGGCCCGACGACAAGTGGGGCGAACGGGTGGTGGCCGTCGTCCAGCAGCAGCCCGGCGCCGAGGCCGATCCCGGCGAGCTGATCGCGTTCGTGAAGGCTCGGATCGGGAGCGTGAAGGCACCCAAGGAGGTGCTGGTCTGGCCGGACCTGCCGCGGTCCAAGGTCGGCAAGGTCCTGAAGGCCGACATCAAGGCCCGCCTGGCCGCCGGCTAGGCGGGCCTCTCGCCGGATCAGTTGCTGCCGGCGGTCGCGGCGGTCGAGGACACGACGATCGCGGTGGTGACCGCGGCCTGCATCTCCGCGACGGCCTTCTTCACCGCGTCCGCCGCCCAGTCCGACTCGGCGATCTCCTTCGCGCGCTGCTTGAGCGCCTTCTTGTCGACCGCGTCGGTGACGACCTTCGGTACGACGTTCAGCGCGCTCAGCAGCGCGATCAGCGCCCCGGTGCGCTCGTTCGGCGTCGTACCGACCTTCAGCACGCTCTCCAGCGCGGCCCGGACCTCGGCCTCGTGCCGGGCGTCCTTGGCCGGCCAGCGGGTCACCGGGAAGATGCCGAGCACCTTGTTCTCGTCGGCCTCGAGCACCCCGCGCTCGGCCAGCCGGGCGAGCAACTGGTCGCGCAGCTTCTTGGAGAGCCGGCCGAGCTGGTCCTTCGGTCGCTTGCCGGGCTTGTCGGCCACGTACGCCAGCCGCTCGTCCAGGACCGGGTCCCCGGTCGGGCTCGGGTCCAGGACCTTCAGGCGGCCGCGCTTGACCTGCTCGCCCTCGCCGGCCACGTCCAGCTTCCCGAGCAGGGTCAGCTCGATCAGCACGGCTCCGGCCAGCGCGTAGTCCAGGCCGGGCGATCCGGCGATCGGCTTCCCGCTCTCGTCGTCGTACAACAGCAGCAAGAGATCTTCGGCAATCAACATGTCTCCAACGTAGGCAGGCCGGCGTCCGGCGCACATCAGCCGCGCGGGCTACCCCGGATCTCCGACTTCAGTCGTGGGTGACCGACCCCACGTCCGTGCCGGGTCAGCTATCAAGTAAGGTAAGCCTTAGCTAACAGGTTCGCCCACCTCGAAAGCAGACCGCCATGACCACAGCACTGCCCGAGCCGCTGTACCGGCGCTTCTTCGCCGGCATCGGCACCCTCAGCCTCCGGCCGTTCGACCTGACCGAGGATGTGCCCACCCTGCACAGCTGGGTCACCCAGCCGTACGCGCGGTACTGGGGCCTGCTGGAGGCCTCGGTCGAGGACGTGCACGCGGAGTACCTCCGGATCGAGCGCACCGGTCACCACCAGGCGTTCCTCGGCGAGCACGACGGCCGGCCGGCGTTCCTGATGGAGCGCTACGAACCGGCGTACGACGCCGTCGGCACTGTGTACGACGTCGCGCCCGGCGACATCGGGATGCACGTGCTGGTCGCCCCGCCGCGGACCCGGGTCCCCGGGTTCACCGGTGCGGTCTTCGAGACGATCCTGGACAGTCTGTTCACCGACCCGCTGGTCGACCGGATCGTGGTCGAGCCCGACGTCCGCAACGCCAAGATCCAGGCGCTCAACGAACGGATGGGGTTCCGCAAGCACAGCATCGTGGACCTGCCGGACAAGCAGGCCTGGCTGAGTTTCTGCACCCGCGACCAGTACGCCGAGGCGACCCGGATGAACGAGGCAGGCTGAGATGACGACCGACCACCTGACCCCCGAGACCTGGGCCGTCGCGAACCGGGCCCTGGTCCGCAAGGCGATCGCCGAGTTCACCCACGAGCGGATTCTCGAACCGGTTGCTGCTGGCAACCTGTACGAGCTGGTCAACGACACCAGCCGGTACACGTTCGCCGCCCGGCTGTACCCGCTGAACCACTGGGACGTCGACGGCGCGAGCATCACCCGGGAGCGGGCCGGCCAGGACGCACCGGTCGACGCGCTCGACTTCATCACCGAGTTCCACCAGCAGCTCGGCATCGGCGCCGAGATGCTGCCGGTGTACCTCGAGGAGATCAGCAGCACGCTCGCGAGTTCGGCGTACAAGCTCACCAAGCCCGAGCTGACCGCCGAGGACCTGGTCGGCGCGGACTTCCAGGCGATCGAGGCCGCGATGACCGAGGGCCACCCGTGCTTCGTCGCCAACAACGGCCGGCTCGGGTTCGGCGTCACCGACTACCGCGCGTTCGCGCCCGAGACCGGCGCCGCCGTCCGGCTGACCTGGATCGCCGTCCGCAAGGACCGGACGACGATCTCCCACAGCAGCACGATCACGTACGACGACCTGCTCCGGACCGACCTGGGCGACGACGTACTGCGCCGGTTCGCCGACCGGATCGTTGCCGTCGGCGCCGATCCGGATGAGTACGTGTATCTGCCGGTGCACCCGTGGCAGTGGGAGAACAAGACGTCGATCACGTTCGCGGCCGACATCGCGCAGCGGCACATCATCCACGTCGGCGCCAGCGACGACGAGTACCAGCCGCAGCAGTCCATCCGGACGTTCTTCAACCGGTCGCACCCGGAGCGGCACTACGTCAAGACCGCGCTGTCGGTGCTGAACATGGGCTTCATGCGCGGCCTCTCCCCGGCGTACATGGAGAAGACCCCGGCGATCAACGACTGGGTGTACGGCGTGGTCGAGAACGACGTCGTGCTGAAGCGCTACGGGTTCTCCGTGCTGCGCGAGATCGCGGCGGCCGGCTACCACAACGAGTACTACGAGGCCGCGACCGAGAAGACGTCGCCGTACCGGAAGATGCTCGCGGCGCTGTGGCGGGAGAGCCCGGTCCCGGCGCTGGAGCCGGGTGAGCGGCTGGCGACGATGGCGAGCCTGCTGCACGTCGACCGCAACGGCGCGTCCCTGGCCGCGGCGCTGATCCGCGCCTCCGGGCTGGCGCCGGCCGACTGGCTGCGGGCGTACCTGGACGCCTACCTGATCCCGGTGCTGCACAGCCTCTACGCGTACGAGCTCGCCTACATGCCGCACGGCGAGAACCTCATCCTGGTCCTGCGGGACGCGGTGCCGATCCGGGCGATCATGAAGGACATCGCCGAGGAGATCGCGGTGATGAGCCCGGACACCCCGCTGCCGCCGGACGCCGAGCGGGTGCGCGCCGTCGTACCGGACGCGGACAAGCTCCAGGCGGTCTTCACCGACATCTTCGACTGCATCTTCCGGTTCCTCTCGCCGCTGCTCGACCGCGAGGGGCTGCTGACGCCGGCGGAGTTCTGGTCGGTGGTGGCCGCGGCGATCCGGGACTACCAGTCGCTCACGCCGGAGCTGGCCGACGCCTTCGCGAAGTACGACGTCTTCGCGCCGACGTTCGAGCTGTCCTGCCTGAACCGGCTCCAGCTCAAGAACAACCAGCAGATGGTCGACCTGACCGACCTCGCCGGCTCCCTGCAGTACGCCGGCCTCCTCGACAACCCCCTGGTCACGGAAGCAACTGACTGACCAGGGTGTCGCCCAGCCAGGCTTCGTAGTCCTCGACCGGCCAGCTCCGGTCGAGGACCAGGATCTGGTAGACCTCGGCCGCCGTACAGGCCAGGAAGATGTCCAGGGCCCGCGGCTTCAGCTGCCCCTTGAACGACTGCAGGAAGAGCTCGAGCTCGTGCTCACGGGCCGCCCAGACGCGCTGCATCTCCGCGGCCATCCGCGCGTCCGCGCGGGCGGCCTCCTGGTAGATCCGGATGACGTCGATCCCGGTCTCGAACTGGCGCGTATGCCAGTGCGCCGCGCTGCGGAGCCGCTCGGCCGGGTCGCTGATGACGAGTGACTCCTGGGCCAGCCGCCGGGTGTCCGCCTCGGCGATCCACAGCCGGGAGATCTCGCGCAGGATGGCCGGCTTGTTCCCGAACGCCGAGTAGATCGTCTGCGCCGGGATCCCGGCCGCCGCGGAGATCGCCGCGATCGTCGTGACGACGTACCCCTGCTCGGCGAACAGGCCGCGCGCCGCCTGGGCGACCTGCTCCTTGGTCGCGCGAGCCTGGCGTTCGCGGTGCGACTCCTTGACATCCACGGCGGCAATCTAGCACTCTGTTCATCATAGTCTTACTTTGATGAGCAGATGGAGAGTCTGATGAGATCGCTCGACCTGTACGTCGACCCGGCCTGCCCGTGGACCTGGCTGGCCGTCCGCTGGCTCACGTCGATCGCGCCCCACCGCGACCTGCGACTGACCTTCCGGTCCCACAGCCTGTGGATGCGCGACGGCGCGACCGCCCAGCCGCCCGGTATGCCGGAGTTCGTCCGCGCCATAGCGGTTGCCACAAGCAAAGAATCGACCCGGGTCCTGCGCGTCTTCGAGGCGCTCCGGGACGCCGGCCACGCGGCCGCGATCGAGCGGCTCTACCTCGAGTGGGGTTCGCGGGTCTTCGTCCCGGGACCGCCTCAGGCACCAGGCCCCGGCGTACTCGACGAGGCCCTCGCGGCCGCCGGGCTGGAGCGTTCCTGGCTGGCCGCGGCCGACGACCCGCGGTGGGACGCGGTGATCGAGAGCTCCACCGCCGCCTTGTCGGCCCTGGTCGGCACCCCGGTCGTGCCGACCCTCGCCGCCGGGCCACGAGTGCTGTTCCGTGGAGCCGTGGTGTCGGCGCCGCTGCCGGTCGACGGCGGGCTGGAGATCTGGGACGCGTTGGAGATCCTGGCCGCGGAACCGTCGTTCATCGGGCTGTCGCCGGCGTCACCGCCGGTGCCGAGTTTCGCGGTCTGACCTTCGATTCCGGCAAAGGTTCGGGCCGGACTGGTCACGTACTGTCGCATATCAGTTACCATCTCTCTGCCGCGGGGATCAGCACCGGAGTAGGGAGCAGCAGTGGCCGACAACGAAGTACCTGCCATGTACGAGCGACTCAGGCTGGACCGGCCGCACGGCGCCCGCGTCTACGACTACTTCCTCGGCGGCAAGGACAACTTCGAGATCGACCGGCAGGCGGCCGAGCACCTGCTGCAGGCGTTCCCCGGCTTCCGGACGGCGGCGCTGTCGAACCGGATGTGGATGCACCGCTCCGCCCGCTACGTGGCCGAGCAGGGCGTCACCCAGTTCCTCGACATCGGCACCGGCATCCCGACCAGCCCCAACCTGCACGAGGTCGTCCAGCAGATCGTGCCCGAGGCGCGGATCGTCTACGCGGACAACGACCCGATCGTGCTGGCGCACTCGCGGGCGCTGCTGAGCAGCCGGCCGGAGGGCAAGACGGCGTACCTCGAGGCCGACGTGACCGACCCGCAGTCGATCATCAACTCCGAAGAGGTCAAGGAGACGCTCGACCTGAGCAAGCCGGTCGCGCTCAGCCTGGTCGGCGTGTTCCACTACCTGCCCGACGAGCTGAAGCCGTACGACCTGGTCAGGCAGCTGGTCGAGCCGCTCGCCTCCGGGTCGTACCTGATCTTCTCGCACTGTACGCCGGATTTCGCGCCCGACCTGTGGGAGCGGGCGATCCAGGTCTACAAGGCCGACGGCGGGGACGCGCAGGTCCGCAGCAAGGAAGAGGTCACCCGCTTCTTCGACGGCCTCGAGCTGGTCGAGCCCGGCGTCTCCGCGCCGTTCCGCTGGCACCCGGACGAGGAGACCACCAAGCTCGTCGAGAAGGGCGAGTTCACCGACGTCATGTGCAGCCTCTGGGTCGGCGTCGCCCGCAAGCCCTGACCCACCCGTCGTGCCGTTGTGGATAACTTCCGCGGCGGCACGACGACTTCGGTCAAGCTGAGGTGGTGACCCAGCTTGCCACCGTCCCGCGCGACGGGCGTCGGTACGAGGTCGTGGACGGACGTCTGCTGGTAACAGGCGTCCAGCCACCGGCCCACCACGCCGCCGTTGTCGCGCTGATGATCCAACTCAAACAGGCCTGCCCACCGCACCTCCTGGTCGCCGTCGGCTCCGTGGACTTCCGGCCCACCCGCGGCGTCTCCCTCCGCCCCGACCTCCTCGTCTGCCACCGCGCCGACGCCGGCCCCCACCTCGTGAGCACCCCACCCGTGCTCGCCGTCGAGGTCCTCTCCCCCACCACCCGCACCACCGACGTGGTCCTCAAACGAGCCCTCTACGAAACCCACGCCGTCCAGTCTTACTGGCTCCTGGACCCCACCCACGCCGAACTCACCGTCCTCGAGTTGACCCCCACCGGCTACACCTGCCAAGCCGTCGTCCAGGCAGAAGAAACCTTCCACACGACGACTCCGTTCCCCATCACCCTGTCCCCCGCCACCCTCACCCGATGAGCCGCAACGCAGGGCATCGCAGGGCAGATCGCGGGCAACCCGGGGCAGATCGCGGGGCAACCCGGGGCAGATCACTGAAATGGCGAAAACCACCCCGCCGGCACCCTCATGCTGGTTGTGTGACCAAGAAGGAGGCACCATGGGGTACGTGGAAACACTCGAGCCGGGAACATTCACCTTGGCCGATCTCGACACTCTTCCCGATGACGGGATGCGGTACGAGTTGGTCGACGGGGTGTTGCTGGTGACACCTGCACCGTTGCCGATCCACCAGACGGCGGCGCTCGAGCTGGCGATCAGGCTGAGGGCCGCCTGCCCGGTCGAGCACAAGGTCTTCATCGCGCCACTGGACTTTCAGCCGACGCCGCAGCGTTCGCTCCAGCCGGATGTGCTGGTCTGCCGGCGGGCGGACGTCGGTCCCAAGGCGATCGAGAAGCCGCTGCTGCTCGCGGTCGAGATCCTCTCGCCGGCCACTCGGTCGAAGGACCTCGTCCTCAAGCGCCGGTTGTACGAGGAGGCCGGCGTCACGTCGTACTGGATCTTCGACCCGGCCAAGGAAGAGCTCACCGTGCTGGAGCTCGCCGGTGGGACCTATGAGCAGCGCGCCGTCGTCACCGGCAAGGAGACGTTCGACGCCGAACTCCCCTTCCCCGTAAGGATCGTGCCGGCCGACCTGGTCGACTAACCGCCGTTGAGCAGTTCGGTGAGTTGTTGTTTGTCGGGGAGGTTTTCGGGGCGGACGATGTCGGCGGTGCGGACGTAGTAGAAGGCGGCGGTGACGTGGGTGAGGGGGATGTTGTGGAGCTCGGCCCAGGCCACGCGGTAGATGGCTAGCTGGAGGGGGTCGGCGGTCTCGGAGCGGCTGGTCTTCCAGTCGACGACCTCGTAGCCGCGCGAGCCGTCGGGGCGGACGACCTGGTAGACGGCGTCGATGCGGCCGCGGACGACGCGACCGGCGATGGCGAGGGCGAACGGCGCCTCGATCTCGTACGGCATGGTCTCGCCGAAGGGACCGGTGCGGAACGCGTCCATCAGCTCGGTCAGGTCGGTGTCGTCGACGATGTCCTCGTCCGCGGCGCCCGGCAGGTCGTCGGGGTCGAGCAGCAACTGCTGACCGAAGTAGCTCTCCACCCAGGCGTGGAAGCGGGTGCCGAACCGCGCGGCCCGGTTGGGTTTGCGCGGCATCGGGCGGGCCAGCTCGGACGCGAGTCCATCCGGGTCCTTGGCCAGCCGCATCACCTGGGTCGCCGACAACGAGGCCGGCAGCGCCACGTCGTAGGCCTTCCGGCTCCGGCTCTCCCTTGCCTCCGACAACAATCGTTCCAGCTCGGAGTCCCAGCGCGCGACCGTCGCCTGCTCGTCCAGCAGCAGCGAGTCCTCCGCGTCCTGCGACCGGCCTTCGGCTCGCGCCTGCTGCACCAGCGCCACCGCGTCCAGGCGTCGCTGATACGCCGCGGCGTCGTACGGCGCCGGCCACGGTGCCTGCGTCTGTTCGGCGAGCTCCGGATTCTCCTCGGTCAGCTCCGGCTGGTCGGCCCAGGCGATCACCCGGTCGCCGGCGTGCTGCTTCAGCATCGACAGGTACGACGACGGGCCGCGCGGGCGCTTCTGCGTCGGACCCCACCAGTGCCCGGTCGCGACCAGGATCTCCTTCGCCCGGGTGAAGGCGACGTACCCGAGCCGGCGCTCCTCCAGCGCGTTCACGTCCTTGCACTCGTCCGCGAACGCCTTCAGCCCGGCGTTCGACAGGTCGTGGAAGTCCGGCAGGGTGTCGGCGTCACCGCGCAGCGGCCACGGCAGGACCTTCGCGTTGGTGGTCCACTTGTCCCGGCCGCGGTCCGACGGGAACACCTTGTTCACCAGCGTCGGCACGAACACGACCGGCCACTCCAGCCCCTTCGACCGGTGCGTGGTCAGCAGCTTCACCGAGTCGGCCTCACTCGGTACGGCGAGGTCGAGGCCGGCGGCGTACTCCTCCTCGGCGGCCAGGTACGCCAGCAGGCCGTCGAGCGAACCGTCCGACTCGGTGGACACGAAGTTGCCGACCGCATCGAGGAACGCGGCCAGGTGGTCGCGGCGACCGGAGTCGACGTGGTCCGGCGTCGCGGTCAGCTCGACGTCCAGGCCGATCGTCGTGATCACCCGGCGGACCAGGTCGAGCAGCGGCTCGCCCGCGTGCGTACGCAGCTCGCGGAGCTCGGCCGACAGCTCCTTGAACCGGACCAGCGCCTCCGGCGAGTACCCCCAGGCATCCGGGCCCGGATCGTCGACGGCCTCCGCGAGCGAGATCACCTCGGTCGAGTCCATGCCCGCGACGGCGGCATCCAGCGCGGCGACCAGATCGTCGGCGTCCGGGCGTTCACCACCGTCGGCGAGCGCGCGAGCCCGGTTCGCCAGCAGGGCGAGGTCGCGGTGACCGATGCGGTAGCGCGGACCGGTGAGGATCCGGAGCATCGCGGCGTTCGCGGTCAGGTCGTTCACCGCCTGCAGGGTGGCGACGACGTCGACGACCTCGGGCAGCGCGAGCAGCCCGCCGAGGCCGACCACCTCGACCGGGACCTTGCGCGCGATCAGGGCCTCGTGCACAGCGCTCAGGTCGACGTTCGTCCGCATCAGGATGCCGATGTCCTTCCACCGGCGGTTCGGCGTGCGGTGCGCGGCGACGATCGAGTCTGCGATCCACTCGATCTCCTGCGAGCGCGTCTCGAACAGGCCGACCGTGATCGCACCCTCCGGCGCATCGGCCGGCGCTTCGAGCGGGATGACGCCCGGATGCTGCTCGTACAGCTCGGCCGCGTGCTGGTTGGCGGCCGCGAGGATCCGGCTGCCGCAGCGGCGGTTGACGCTCAGCACGTAACGCCGGGCAGGCGTGCCGTCGGCCTGCGGGAAATGCTCCGGGAACTCGTCGAGATTGGCGACCGACGCACCCCGCCATCCGTAGATCGCCTGGCAAGGGTCCCCGACCGCGGTCACCGGATGACCGCGGCCCCCGGGACCGGCGAACAGCGCGGTCAGCATCCGCCGCTGGGACACCGACGTGTCCTGATACTCGTCGAGGAGCACCACCTTGTACCGCGCCCGTTCGGCGACCGCGACCTCCGGACACTCCTCCGCCAGCCGCGCACCGAGCGCCATCTGGTCGGCGAAGTCCACGACTCCACGATCGACCTTGTACGCCTGATACTCCTCGACCAGTTGCAGGATCTCGCCACGCTTCAACGCGGTCTCGGCGAGCTTGCGGACCTCGACCGTCTGCTTCCGCGCGGCCGCGACCTCCCGGCGTACCGCCTCGTCGTGCTCGCGTACGTCGTCCGCCCGGAGCAGGTGGTCCGCGAGCTCACCGTCGAGTGCGAGCAGGCTGTTCACCAGCGTCGGCACGTGATGCGACGCGAACCGGATCGGACCCGCGGACCGCCGTACGACGCGGCCGGCCAACTGGAACCTGGTCGCGTCGGCGAGCACGCGCGCATCCGGCTCCAGACCGAGCCGCAGCCCGTGCTCGGCGATCAGCGTGCCGGCGAACGCGTGGTACGTCGACACGACCGGCTCACCGGGCTCCTCGGGCTCCCAGTTCGGGATGTTGCTGCGCAGGTGGGCCGCCAGGATCGGGTGCTGGTCCTTCGGCAGCGTCGACCCGAGGACACCGGCCTTCGTCAGGTCGTCGCGGATCCGGACGTCGAGCTCGTTGGCCGCCTTCTTGGTGAACGTCAGCCCGAGCACTTCCTCCGGCTTCACCTGGCCGGTACAGATCAGCCAGACCACCCGGGCCGCCATCGCCGTCGTCTTGCCGGACCCGGCACCCGCCACGATCACCCCCGGCTCCAGCGGTGCCGTGATCGCCGCCAGCTGCTGATCGCTGAACGGAATCCCGAGCAGCTCCACCAGCTCGGCGGTGGACGTCAACTGCGCGCGCATCAGACGATCTCCCGGCCTTCAGGCTGGATCGGGCAGAGCGGACGGGCCTCGCACCGGCTGCATCCGTCGTTGCGTTTGGCAACGAACTCCTCCGACCGGACCATCGCCTCGGCGTCCTCGACGGCCTCGTCGAGCCAGGTGCGGCCGTCGTCACCGGACTCCAGCGGGCCCTGGTGCTGGACCTTGGGGAACCCGCTCTCGTCGTGCCGCAGCTGGACCAGCTCGGCACCGCCCGCCACCGGGTCCTCGCCGAGCTGCTTCAGCTGCCGGGACGCGATCGCCCGTTGGTAGATCGCCAGCTGGACGTGCCGCTCGAGCGCCGGCTTGGTCGGCATCGACCGCCCGGTCTTCAGGTCGACCACCCGGATCGTGCCCTCGGAGTCCTGCTCGATCCGGTCCATCCGGCCCTTCACCCGGACCGCGGGTTTGTCGGCGTCCGGCAGGAGTACGTCGAAGTCGACCTCGGTCCCGACCAGCCGCCGGTCCGGGCGGCCCTGGTGCCAGGCGACGAACCGCCGCAACGCCTGCTCCGCCTCCACGCGTTCGCGGTCGGAGATCCAGGTCGACTCGAACTCCAGCTGCGTCCACACCTTGTCGAGCCAGCCGTTCAGCTCGTCCACGTCCGGCGGCAGCGTCCCCGTCGCCACCGCGTCCGCGAGCGTGTGCAACACCATGCCGAACCCGATGGCCGACGTACTCGGGGTTTCGCCGCCTGCCCGGCGCTGCAGGAACCACCTCAGCGGGCAGTCCACGATCGTCGTCAGCGCACTCCCGGACAACGGCACCGGCAGCTCCGGATCGGCGATCGGCCGCTCCGAGCGGGTCCGCTCGCGCACGCCCCACCAGCGGTCCGGGTTCGCCGTCGGCACCAGCACCTGGTCGCGGTCGTCCACCGCGTCCGCGAGCTGGGCCAGCCGATCCGCGGCGACCCGTTTCAACGCCGGCGACGACGCCGGATCCGCCAGCACGCACCGCAGGTCGGCCACGAGACCGTGCAGCGACAGCGGTCGCCGCGGCCGCCCCGCGACCAGCTTCAAAGGAATGTCCAGCTCACCCAGCAATCGTGACGGTTGGTCGCCGTCGGCCTCGGGGGCCTGCACCGCCGTCACGATCAGCCGCTCCCGAGCCCGGGTGATCGCGACGTAGAAGAGTCTTCGCTCCTCCGCCAGCAACGCGCCCGCGGACAACGGATCGACCAGGCCGTCCGGCCCGAGCCGGTCCGGCTCCAGCAGTGAGCCGCGTCGCCGCAGATCCGGCCACTGCCCTTCCTGCACACTCGCCACCACCACGAGCCGCCACTGCAGGCCCTTCGACCGGTGCGCCGTCATCAGTTGTACGCCGGCCTCGCGGTACGTCCCGTCGAACCGGTGATCCGCGGCGATGTCCAGCGACTCCAACTCGGACAGGAACGCGGACACGCCCTTGAACCCGACCTGCTCCTCGGCCCGGCTCGCCGCGTCGAACAGCGCGCACAACGAGTCGAGATCGCGGTTCGCCGCCCGGGCGAGCTCACCGCCGGCGTTCGCCTGGCCGCGGAGCCGCCGCAACCAGGGCGAGTCCGACCACAGCGACCACATCACCTCGTCCGGCGCGGCCCCGGCGGTCACGATGTTCCTTGCCTTCAGCAACCGCTCGCCGAGGGCGGCGAACCGGGCCTCGGCCGGCGACGCCTGCTCGTCCAGCAGCAACGGGTCCATCAGCGCGTCCCGCAGCAACTCGTCCGACGACCGTGGCAGCCGCCGGCCACCCGCCGCCTCGCGGTCGCGTCGCCGCAGCACCCGCGCCAGCCGCCGCAGCTGCCCGGCATCCATCGCCCCCAACGGCGACAACGCCAGCGCCCGCACCACGTCGACCGTCAGCGTGGACGGATCCGCGACCGCCCGCAGCGCCAGCAACATCGGCCGTACGGCGGGCTCGCGCGACAACGGGAGCTCGTCACCGGCCACGTCCACCGGGATGCCCGCGGCGGCCAGCGCCCGACGCAGCGGCGGGATCGACCGGCTGCCCGACCGCACCAGCACGGCCATCTCGTGCCAGCCGACGCCGTCCTGCACGTGCGCCCGGCGGAGCAGGTCCGCGATGTGCTCGAGCTCGGCGCCGCTGGTGGAGTACAGGTTCGCCTCGACCTTGCCGGGCCCGTACACACAGCCGCTCGCGTCCGGGTTGCGGAACCGCTCGAAGGTGTCGCGGTCCAGCGATCCCGGCACGCCGAGCCGGCTGACCACGTTCCGGGACACACGCTGGAGCGTCGTACCGAAGCGGCGGGTCGTGCCGAGCGCGATCTGGGCGGCTTCGGCGCCGTCCGCCGTCCGGAACTCGTCGGTGAAGCGCAGCAGACCGCGGACGTCGGCGCCGCGGAAGGTGTAGATCGACTGGTCCGGGTCGCCGACCACGACCAGGTCGCCGCCGTTGCCGGCGATCGCCTGCAGCAATTGGGTCTGACCGGGGTCGGTGTCCTGGTACTCGTCGACGAAGACCGCCTTGAACTCCTTGCGCAGCTTCGCCCGCACCTGCGGCTGCTGGGCCAGGATCACCGCACGGTGGATGAGCTCGGAGTAGTCCAGCACCTGCTCGTGGTCGAGGATCTGCAGGTACTCCTCGAAGAAGTCGCCGACCGCCACCCATTCGGCCCGGTCGGCGGACCGGCCGATCGCGGACAGGTCCTCCGGGTCGAGCCCGAGCTGCCGGGCCTTGCCGATCACGGCCTGCACCTCGTCGGTGAAACCGCGCGTCTTCAGAGCCGGATGCAGACTGCCCGGCCAGTGCACCGCGCCGACCTCACGACTGCCGGCCAGCGCCTCGCTCAACCGCAACGACTGCTCGGGCCCGGACGGCAGCCGCAGCGGTACGTCGAACGCGTCGGCCGGCGTGAACCGTCGCAGCAACGCGTAGCAGAAGGAATGGAACGTCATCGACGGCATCACCCGGGTCGTCCGCCCGAGCCGGCCGGTGATGCGGTCGCGCAACTCGGTCGCCGCCTTGCGCCCGAACGTCAGCACGAGCACCTCGTCGGGACTCAGCCCGCGGTTGCGCACCCGGTCGACGACCGCCTCGACCAGAGTCGTCGTCTTCCCGGTCCCCGGACCGGCGAGCACCAGCAACGGTCCGCCGGGATGATCGACGACGGCCTGCTGATCCGCATCCAGAACAGGGGCTTCCGCGCTCCGCGCCTCGGCCCGGACCAACCTGTACCGGCTGGGGTTCCGGGCGCCCTGTCTGCTGACCATCGCCACATCCCATCAGACCCCACCGACAATCCCCGAAGCACACTCCGCCGGCCCGGCACCTGGCCGGACTGCGGACACCTTGCGGTCCCGTCAGGGCCGCCGGTGCGCTTCAGCGCTCGCCCGGATGCCAGCGGTCCCGGCGGAGATCGACCCGGCCGTTGGTCACCCGGACTCCGTCCGAACGGAGCCGGTGCAACTGCTCGTCGCCCACCTCGTCGGCCGGTACGCCGCTCGCCCGGATCACCCGCCACCACGGCACGCTCGCGCCGTACTCGCGCATGATCGCGCCGACCTGGCGAGGTCCGCCCTGGCCGACGTACTCGGCGATGTCGCCGTACGTCGCGACGCTGCCCGGCGGGATCGACTCCACGGCCCGCAGCACGGCCTCGACGTACTCCTCCCGGTCCACGAGGCCAACCCTAGTGTCGGCCCGTCAGGCCAGTGGCTCGAGTGCCTTCGCGAGCGGCTCGACGACCGACGGCGGGGCGTCGAGCGGGAGGTTCATCACGACCAGGTCGACGCCGGCCTCGCCGTACGCCGCCGCGGCCGCGACCGCCGCGTCGAGGGGCTGGTCGGGCTCGATCCGCACGTTCACGGAGCAGGTGATCTCGCCGACGTCCCGGCCGACGTCCTCGCAGTGCCGGACGAGGATGTCCTTGAGCGGCTTCCACTCCTCCGGGTTCGCCACGATCACGTTCCAGTGCTGGGCCCAGCGGGCGACCGCGCGCAGGGTCCGCTTCGGGCCCTTGCCGCCGATCGTGATCGGCGGATGCGGCGTCTGCACGCCCTTCGGCTCGCAGTACGCGTCGGTGAGCTTGACGTACCGGCCGTCGAAGTTCGCGACCTTCTCGGTGAGCAGCGCGATGATCGCCTGCACGCCCTCGTCGAACCGGTCGAAGCGCTCCTTCAGCCCGTACAGGTCGATGCCGTACGCCGCGGTCTCCATCTCGTTCCACCCGGCGCCGAGACCGAGCTCGAGCCGGCCGCCGGAGATGATGTCGGTGGTCGCGGCCATGTTCGCCGTGACCGCGGGATGGCGGTAGATCATGCCGTTCACCTGGCACCCGATCCGGATCCGCCGGGTCGCCTGCGCGAGCGCGGCCAGCGTCGTCCAGGCCTCGAGGTTCGGGCCGGCCATGTCACCGCTCAACGGGTAGAAGTGGTCCCAGTGCCACGCGGACTCGAAGATCTCGAACTCGTCCGCGGCGACCCACACGTCGCGCATCTGCTGCCAGGTGGTGTGCTCCGGCCTGGTCTTGATCCCGAACCGCATCCCGGCCTCCTCAGTCCAGGCCGAGGCGGGCGCGGACCTCGGGACGGCGCAGCGGCGGCACCGTCTGCGGCGGATTCCGCCGCTGAGGCATCTCGGCCAGCAACTGCTCGGTGATCCGGGCGACCTCGGCGGCCGCCCGCTCGATCGGCTCGCGGGTGGTCGCGCTCAGCGAGCCGACCCCGGTCACCTTGCGCACGTACTGCAACGCCGCCGCGTAGATCTCCTCAGAGGTCGCGGCCGGCTCGAGTCCACGGAGAACGGTGATGTTTCTGCACATGGTCCGACCCTACGTGCCCGGACGGACAACCGGGTCGGAAACTACGAGGTATTGACTTCCCTAATGCCTTTAGGTTTTCCTCAGAGCATGAGTACTGCGGGACTGGACCGCCGGACGCGTCGCCGTCAGGAGACCATCGAGGAGATCCTGGGGGTCGCCATCGAGTTGATGGAGGCCGAGGGCGTCGCGGCGCTCAGCCTGTCCGCGGTGGCCCGGCGGCTCGGGATGCAGCCGCCGTCGCTGTACCAGTACTTCCCGTCCAAGATGGCGATCTACGACGCGCTCTTCCAGCGCGGCCACGAGCTGCTGCGCGACGAGTGCCGGGCCGCGTACGCCGCGGCCGGCACCGACGACCCGTTCGAGGTCGGACTGATCACGTCGACCGCCTTCTGCCGCTGGTGCCTCGGGCACCAGGTGTACTCGCAGTTGCTGTTCTGGCGGACGGTGCCGGGCTTCGAGCCGAGCCCGGAGGCGTTCGCTCCGGCGCTGGACTCCATGCAGGACCTCCGGGACGTCCTGCAGAAGCAGGTGGAGGCGGGCCACCTGCACCCGGACGCGGCCGGTGACGAGGGCGTCGCGCTCCACAGCTCACTGATCGCCGGACTGCTGTCGCAGCAGATCGCGAACCAGCCGGACGCGTCCTTCGAGGACGGACGGTTCAGCCGACTGCTGCCCGTCGTACTCGAGATGTTCTATCAGCGATACGCACCAACCAGGGGGTAGTCATGACCGCAGTACTCGCGGGGGAGATCGGCCGGGCCGGACGGGAGCGGTGCCGGGCGCACCGGGACGCGGAGCTCCAGGCGTGGCACGAGTTGCTCGCGTCGATCGACGGGGCCGAGTGGCATCGCCGGACGGTCTGCGACGAGTGGGACGTCGCCGACATCGCCGGACATCTGATCGGCCAGGCGGAGGACGTGATCAAGCCGTGGTCGTTCCCGCGGCGGTTCCGCAAGGCGAAGCGGGTCTACCCGGACAAGCCGCGGTTCGACGCGCACATGATGGTGCAGGCCGAAGAGCACCGCGGTACGCCGCCGGCCGAGCTGCGGGCGTCGTTCGACCGGGTGTGGGGCAAGGCGACGCGGACGATCTCCCGCAACCCGGAGCTGATCCGGCGGATCGCGATGCAGGTGGAGGACGCTCCGCGGATGGCGCTCGGCTACGTGCAGGACATCCTGCTGGCGCGGGACCTGTGGATGCACCGCGACGACGTGTGCCAGGCGCTCGGGCGGACGTTCGACCCCGGCCCGTACGCCGGCGAGCTGATCGCGCAGGTGGTGTACGACCTGGAGGCGTCGGGACCGTTCTGGGATGAGCGGCCGGCCGTCGTACTGGAGCTGACCGGAGCGGGCGGCGGGACCTACCGGCTCGGGAGGGACGAGCCGGTAGGCCGAGCCGCCGTGGACGCCGTCGGCTACATGCGCACCCTCTCGGGCCGCGACGACGATCCGCTGGTCACCGGCGACCCGCAGGCCGTCCAAGCGGTCGCGAGCTGTCGGATGCCTTTCTGACCATTCAAACCAGCGAGCTAGTACGCCGGCTGGCTCGGGTCGATCTGGTCGACCCAGGCGACCACGCCGCCGCCGACGTGGACGGCGTCGGCGAAGCCGGCGCCCTTGGCGATCGCGAGCACCTCCGCGGAGCGGACACCGGACTTGCAGTGGAACACCAACTGCTTGTCCTGCGGCAGCTTCTCCAGGGCGACGCCGGTCTGGAAGTCGGCCTTCGGGATCAGCACCGAGCCCGGGATCCGGTTGATCTCGTACTCGTTCGGCTCGCGGACGTCGATCAGCACGAAGTCCTTCTCGCCGTTGTCCTTCAGCTTGATCCACTCGCTCAGCTGCTTCACCGAGATGGTCGAGCCGACGGCCGCGTCGGCCGCCTCCTCGGTCAGCGCGCCGCAGAAGCTCTCGTAGTCGATCAGCTCGGTGACGGTCGGGTTCTCACCGCAGATGGCGCAGTTCGGGTCCTTGCGGACCTTCAGGGTGCGCCAGTTCAGGTCGAGGGCCTCGTAGATGTTGAGCCGGCCCAGCGACGGGTCGCCGATGCCGGTCAGCAGCTTGATCGCCTCGGTGACCTGCGCGGCGCCGACGGACGCGCACAGCACGCCCAGGACGCCGCCCTCGGCGCAGGACGGGACCATGCCGGGCGGCGGCGGCTCGGGGTAGAGGCAGCGGTAGCACGGACCGTGCTCGGCCCAGAACACGCTGACCTGGCCGTCGAAGCGGAAGATCGAGCCCCAGACGTACGGCTTGCCGAGCAGGACGGCGGCGTCGTTCACCAAGTAGCGGGTGGCGAAGTTGTCGGTGCCGTCGACGATCAGGTCGTACTGCTCGAAGATCTGGAACACGTTGTCGTTGTCGAGGCGTTCCTCGTGCAGGACGACGTTCGTGTACGGGTTGGTCTCGAGGATCGACTCCTTGGCCGACTGCGCCTTGGACTTCCCGACGTCGGACTGGCCGTGGATGATCTGGCGCTGCAGGTTCGACTCGTCGACGGTGTCGAACTCGACGATGCCGAGCGTGCCGACACCCGCCGCGGCCAGGTAGAGCAGCGCCGGGCTGCCCAGGCCGCCGGCGCCGATGACCAGCACCTTGGCGTTCTTCAGCCGCTTCTGCCCGGCCATCCCGACCTCGGGGATGATCAGGTGCCGCGAGTACCGGCGAACCTCGTCGATGGTGAGCTCGTCGGCCGGTTCGACCAGGGGTGGCAGTGACACGTGTCGACTCCTCGTGAACGATGTCTGTCGGGATCTCCGGTTTTCAACCATCCGTCCCTCCCCCATGTTCCCGCACATCCCCAACCCGCCCCGCCGGAGTCCGCATCCCGGAACCGCTGTCTCATCCCGGGATGCGGACCACAGACGCTCAGCCGCCGGCCGTGAGCTCCGGCGCGCCGTCGTCCTCGAGCACGAGTCCGTGCCCGAAGGATCGGTTCAGCAGGCCCTCGCGCGGCGCGGACAGCACCAGGTCGAACGGCACGTCGAAACCTTTCTGGGTGTTCCCGGTCACCGGAACACTCACCTTCTGCCGCACCTGCCCCGGCTTGAACACCACCTGCCGCGTGACGTCCCCCACCGTCTCACCCAGGTCGCCACTCGTCTCGACGTACACACTGACCGGACGGATGCTCGGGCGCGACAGCGTCACCCAGAAGTCCATCGCCCTCGTACCCCGGTCTCCCTCCTGCACGGTCACGTTCGACGCGGACAACTGCGGCAGCAACCGCGCCGGCGCGGACAGCCCGACCCCAGGCGACGAGAACGCGACATCGCTCAGGTACGCCGACCCACGCGCGACCCGATCGGTCCGCACCTCGACGGCACGCACGTCACGCAGGTCCACGCCCTTCAGCGACCCCACCGGAATCCGGACTGTCCGCAGCAGGTTCTTCGGCAGCCCACTGTCGTTCCGCCCCGGCATCCGCACCAGCGCGTCGCTGACAGCGGACACGGGTACGTCGGCCGCCCGGCCGCGCCCATCGACGACCCGGACGCTCAGGTCGGTCTTCGGCGCTCCGGCCGGGTCCGGCGCCGCGCGGAACGTCAGGGCCGCATAGCGCCGGACGTCCCGCTGCCAAGCGGGCAGGTCGAGGTGCAGCACCCCGTCGGTCCCGGTCCAACTCAGCTTCGTCACCGCAGTGGTCGGCGTGCGAGCGGCGTACCAGGCAGCACCCCAGTGCGGCGCGTTGGCCCAGTCGTCCGTGGTCATGCAGGTCGGTGTCGCAGCTAAACGACCGGACGGCTGGCTGACGCCTGCACACACCTCCGCGGACGCCTTCCCACGGACCGCTCCGGCCGGCAGCGCCCGATCGAGCGCGTTCACGTCCCGCCGCGACAGCAGAGGGACCTGCGACACCACGCGTACGACGGCCCGTCCTGCCGAGGCAGCCCGGGCGTCGGACCCGTCGAACTGCGGTAGGAACGTCGTCTCGCGCCCCAGGTGCAACCGGAAGAACCCGGCGACGTACGCCGTACCGACGGCCTGCTGCTCCTTGGCGGTCAACCGGCCCGCGTACTTCGCACCGCACGGCGACTCGTTCTCCTCGCCGAACCAGTCGTCGCCTGAGGGCGCCTCGGACTGCCCTGGGGTCCACTCGGTGTTGAAGAAGTTGTGGTTGGCCCCGAGCACCGTCACGGTCGACCGTGGCGCGGTGTCGCCGGTGACGGAGTGCCGGGTGTCGTCGTAGAACTTCTGGCCCTGCAGATCCGACACGTCGCCGTCGCAGTACGGCAGCAGCACGCTCATCGCCACGCCCGGCACGGTCGCCCGGGCGAAGTCGGTCGGCGCGAGCGGCAGGACCGCGCGGATGCCGTACTGCCCGCCGCGGTCGGCGTTGAGTACGGCGGCCCGCGCGACGCCCTCGCCACCCCGGGAGTGGCCCATCAGGCCGACGTTCCGCAGGTTCACCTTGCCGACGAACGCGCGACCGAAGGGCCCGCCGCCGATCGTCGACCACTTCTTCCACAGTGCCAGGTGGTGAAGGATCAGCTCGGCCCGCGCCTGCGCACCCGAGTCGTAGACGTCCCCGTCGTACGCGTTGACCGCGTTGGCACTGATCGACACGACCTGGTAGCCGTTGCTGGCCAGTGCCTCGGCCGGGCCGTCGTACCCGCGGAAGCTCGGCACCGGCTGGGTGCCCGGCGGGCACGGCCACGGCTTGTCCGGCGGCGTGACGTCGTCGCCGTAGCAGAACTGGTGCCGGCCGTGCAGGAAGATCACCAGCGGCCGTGGCCCGATCGCGCCTCGCGGCGTGTACACCTTCCCGCGAACCTCGGCCCGCTGCTCGAGCCCGGGGAGGTAGACGGCCTCGTCACCTAGGTCGTACTCCGACGTGCCGACCTGGTACTTGCCCCGGGCACCGGGATCGACCGGCAGCAGCGGTCCCTGCCTGGCCTTCAGCCAATCGGCGTCGGTCGTCCCGGTCGCCTGACCGCGGCTCCGGCCGGTGGTCTTGCCGAGGTCACCCGACCAGACCAGCCGGACGTCACGCGCCGTCAGCGCGGCCGGATCGGTCGTGACCAGGGTCAGCGTCCGCTGGTCCGGTGACTGCCGGGCCACCCCGATCGGTACGCCGTTCACGGCCAGCAGCGGCAGCGACGCCCGCATCGGCGCCGGCGCTTCCAGACGAAGCGTCACCTGATAGCCGGCAGCTACCCGCCGGACGTCCCAGTTATTGCCTTGAGCAACTGATGATGGCGGACGTGGTGGTGCGGCGGTTGCGGTCAGCGACCCCACACCGAGCAGTGCGACCATCCCCAGCAACAGGCTTCTGGCAAGTCTGCCCGTTACCCGCACAGTGGTCCTCTCGTTCGACGAAGCCGGCGTTGGTCCGACCTCGTGGGCGAGAGGAAAGTTGATCCGACCGGCCGCTCGACTGTGTCTCGGTCCGGACACAGCTGTGACTCGATCAGCTGATCAGCTGCCGGAACGCCCGCTCGACCTGCTCGGGGTGTTCCATCTGCGCGACGTGACCTGACTGCGGCAGGTAGAGCAGCCGCGCGTCCCGGAAGCTGCGCTGGGCCTTGGTCCGGATCCGTGCGTCGACCAGGCGGTCCTTGCCGCCGTAGATCAGCAGCACCGGGCACTCGACCCTGGCCGCGACCGTCCACAGCGACTGCCGTGGCAGTGCCAACGACGACCGCAGCATGCTCCGGGCGCCGTACACCGTCGCCTGCATGCCCCAGGGATCGGTGTCCCGCCGGCGGAGCTCCGCCTCGTAGGAGGCTCGTACCTCGGCCGGCAGCGACCGCGGGTCACCGAACACCATCGCCAGCCCGATCTTGAGCCGCCGCTCGAACGGCAGCCGCCGGCTCCGCTCCAGCACGACCGTCCCGAGCCGCGGAGTCGCGACGGCCGCGAACCACAGCGCGGTCGCGGACGCCCGCGGATGCGGCAGCGCCGGCGAGATCAGCGTGAGCGAGGCGACCAGGTCCGGCCGGCGGGCGGCCAGCGCCACGGACGTCGCTCCGCCCATCGAGTTGCCGAACAGGTGCACCGGCCGGTCGGTCTCCTGCTCGATCAACGCGATCAGTACGTCGACCTGCTCGCGGATCCCGACCACCCCGGCCAACGGCGTACGCCCGAACCCGGGCAGGTCCGGCGCCATCCCGCGGACGGTGTCGTTGAGCAGCAGGCCGAGCGCGGTCCAGTTCAGCGAGGACCCGCCGAGCCCGTGCACGAACAGGGCCGGCGGGAGATCCGCTGCCGCGCCCGGGACGTCCCTGACCAGGAGGTCCACGCCCGCGACCGGCACCCGCCGGGCCGGCCACTCCTGCGCACCCAGCCGGACGGATTCACCGGTTACTGCCGCGTAACGTTCCACGAGAACCATGGTAGGACGCCACCCTGGCGGTGTTCACCCGTTAGGACCGCTCCGGGGTGGAGACTGGGAGGCATGGCAGCCGCGCCGAAGCAACTGACCACCGAGGTCGACGGGCAGACGATGAAGCTCACGAACCTCGGCAAGGTGCTGTATCCGCTGACCGGGTTCACCAAAGCCGAGGTGATCGACTACTACCACCAGGTCGCGACCCTGCTGCTGCCGCACCTGTCCGACCGCCCGCTCACCCGGAAACGCTGGCCCGACGGCACGGAAGCGGCGTACTTCTTCGAGAAGAACGCTCCGCGCGGTACGCCGTCCTGGGTGCGGACCGTGACGCTGCCGACCCCCGGCAGCTCGACCGGGCGGGACGAGGCCGACTTCGTGGTGGCCGACGACGTCCAGACGGTGGTGTGGCTGGCCAACCTGGCCGCGCTCGAGCTGCACGTGCCGCAGTGGCGGATCGGTCTGTCGAAGAAGGGCAAAGAGCCGCAAGCCGACCTGATCGTGTTCGACCTCGACCCGGGGCCGGGAGCCACTATCGTCGAGTGCTGCGACGTTGCCCTCGCCCTGCGGGAGCTGCTCAGCCACTTCGGGCTGGAAGGCTGGCCGAAGACCTCCGGCAACAAGGGCATGCACCTCTACGTGCCGATCGAGCCGGCGTCGTCCAGGGAGACCAGTGCGTTCGCCAAGCAGCTCGCGGAGCAGCTGGCCGAGGCGCTGCCGGAGAATGTGACCGCCAACATGACCAAGGCGCTCCGGCCTGGCAAGGTGTTCATCGACTGGAGCCAGAACAACAGCGCGAAGACCACGCTGGCGCCGTACTCGCTGCGTGGGGCCGAGGAGCCGCGGGTGTCCACCCCGATCGACTGGGACGAGGTGGCCTCGGCGACGAAGCCCGAGGAGCTCAGGTTCCTGCCGCACGAGGTGCTGGCCCGGATCGAGGAGTACGGCGACGTGCTGGAAGGCATGTACGACGACCCCAAACCGCTACCGTCGTAACCCGTGGCATCCGTCCCGTCCGTCGTACCGAGAGGAGCAGGCGCATGACCAGCGAGCCCGACTACGAGGGCCCCGGCTTCGACAGCGTGCCCGACGACGCGCCCGAGGCCGACGTCCTGGAGCAACGCCTGAGCCAGACCGCGACGGACCGGCGCGCGGACGACTCCGGTGTACCGATCGAGGCCGATCCGGCCGACGTGGACGACCAGCGCCGCGAGGTCGGCGACGCCGACGAGGACGACTATCGCTGACCGGCGGCCGGAACAGTACGCCGGGCCGACGGCCAGTACGACGATGGAACGCCACCGGGTGCCGAAGCTACTGGCCGGGATGACCGCTGGGTAGGATTCGGGGAACCACCCGGCGGTCGAGCCCGCGCCGCCGGTGCCGCACCACCGAAGGAGCCGACGTGTCGACGACACCCGAGACCGCGCCCAAGCGCGGAAGCCGCCTGCCGCGGCTGGCCCGCCGCGCGCAACTGCTCGAGGCGGCGCAGGAGGTCTTCGTCGCGAACGGTTACCACGCCGCCGCGATGGACGACATCGCCGACCGCGCCGGCGTCTCCAAGCCGGTCCTCTACCAGCACTTCCCGGGCAAGCTGGAGCTCTACCTGGCGCTGCTGGACACCTCCTGCGACGCGATCGTCGCCTCCGTCCGGGACGCGCTGAAGTCGACCGACGACAACAAGCAGCGGGTCACCGCGACCATGCACGCGTTCTACGACTACGTGGCGAACGCCCAGGGCGCCTTCCGGCTGGTGTTCGAGTCGGACCTGACCAACGAGCCGTCCGTGCGCGAGCGGGTCGACCGGGTCACCCACGAGTGCGCCGAGGCCGTCTCCGAGGTGATCAGCGCGGACGCCGGGCTGAGCCGGGAGCAGTCGATGGTGCTCGCCGTCAGCCTGGTCGGCATGGCCCAGGTCAGCGCCCGCTACTGGCTGGCCGCCGACAACCCGTCGCTGCCGCAGGAGCACGCCGCCGACCTGGTCGCGTCGCTGGCCTGGCGCGGCATCGGCGGCTTCCCCCGCACTGAGTCCTGACAACGTCCTGACGCCCGGGCCGGTTCTGCTCTCGGCGGACGGGTGAGAGCTGACGGGCGGCAGCGGATAGGCTCGAACCGTCACCGGCGAGAGCCGCCGGTCGGAACGTGCCCGGAGGGTTTCGTGGAGGTCAAGATCGGCGTGCAGCACGCCAATCGCGAGTTGGTGCTGGAGAGCGAGCAGAGCCCGGACGAGGTGCAGCAGGCCGTCGCCGACGCGCTCAGCGGGAAGTCCGGGCTGTTGCAGCTGACCGACGACAAGGGCCGCCGGGTGATCGTGCCCGCCGACCGGCTCGCGTACGTCGAGATCGGTGAGGTGTCGATCCGCAAGGTCGGGTTCGGCGCGATCTGATCCCGGTCCGGACACAGTCGAGCGTGTCCCGGTTGCGGAGTGCCCGGCAAGGGGCACGATGACGGGTAGGACCTGCGTTGCGGTGGTCTGGTTTGGTCACGGAGCACCGGACGAGGCGCAGGTCAGCCATCCCTCAAGGAGGAACCGTGTATTGGGTCTGGATGATCATCGTCAGCCTCATCGCGGGCATCATCTTCGGGCCGTTGGCCCGGCTGGTGCTCCCCGGCAAGCAGAACATCAGCCTCGGCTGGACCATCCTGGGCGGCGGCATCGGCGCCTTCCTCGGTGGTCTGATCGCCTACTTCCTCGGCGTCAAGGACACCAGCGGACCGGACTGGATCCAGTACCTGATCCAGATCGTCTGCGCAGCGATCGTCATCGCCATCATCTCCGCCCGCAACACCCGACCATCGAACGTCTGACCGCACCCGCACCACAACGGCCGCCCGCCCCTCCCCAGGGGCGGGCGGCCGTTGTGTGCGGGGTGGGTCAGGCCTGGAGGCCGAGGGCGGTCATGCGGGCGGTGTGGGCCTCTGTGAGGCGGGTGAACATCCGGCCGATCGCGGCCAGGTCGAGACCCGGGCGGTCGACGCTGCCGGCCAGCAGTGCGGCCAGCGAGTCGCGGTCGGCGGCGATCCGCTGCGCCTGGCTGAGCGCCTCGCCGACCAGCCGGCGGCCCCAGAGCGCGAGCCGGCCGCCCAGCTTCGGGTCCTCGTCGATCGCGGCCCGGACCCGGTCGACCACGAACTCGGCCTGCCCGGAGTCGGCGAACACCTCGAGCACCAGGGCCCGGGTGTCCGCGTCCACGAACGACGCGATCTCGCGGTAGAAGTCGTTCGCCAGGCCGTCGCCGACGTACGCCTTGACCAGGCCCTCGAGCCAGTCCGACGGCGCGGTGTGGTCGTGGAACGCGTCCAGCGGGGTGACGAACGGCTGCATCGCCTCCATCGGGTCCACGCCGAGCGCGACCAGCCGGTCCCGCAGTTGCTGGAAGTGGCCGAACTCGGTCGTCGCCAGCGCGGCGAGCTCCGCCTTGTCGTTCAGCGTCGGCGCCAGCTTGGCGTCCTCGGCGATCCGCTCGAAGGCGGTCAGCTCGCCGTACGCGAGCACTCCCAGCAGATCCACCGCCGCGGCCCGGTAGGCGGGATCATCAAAGGCCGTCTGCTCCATGCCCGGCACCCTATCGGGACCCGGCCGCGAGTGGCGCACACCACACTTCCCGGCCAGAGCCGCGAGTGGCGCAAACCACACGAGGCGGCGTTGACAGGTCTTGCGGTTACACTGGTGGGCGATTCGCCGGTGACGCGCCCAGATGGGCAAGCTGGTGCGAGGTGCTTGCACAGTGTCCCCGCGCCTCCCGATGGAGCTGGAATGCTCTTGGCGCCCGGCCACCTGATGCAACTGTCCGTACAAGCATGTGAGAGGCGATCAGCCTGACCACCTTCAGAGAGCTCGGGGTGCTGCCCGAGATCTGCGACGCGCTCGACCGCGTCAACATCGTAGAGCCGTTTCCGATCCAGGAGATGACGCTCCCTGTCGCCCTGATGGGCACCGACCTGATCGGCCAGGCCCGCACCGGGACCGGCAAGACGCTCGGCTTCGGCATCCCGCTGCTGCAGCGCACCATCTCCCCCGGCGAGCCCGACTACGAGGAGCTCGCCGCGCCGGGCAAGCCGCAGGCGCTGGTCGTCACCCCGACCCGCGAGCTGACCATCCAGGTCGCCAAGGACCTGACCACCGCGTCCACCGTCCGCACCGTCCGGGTGCTGACCGTGTACGGCGGGGTGGCGTACGAGCCCCAGCTGGACGCGCTGAAGAAGGGCGTCGACGTCGTCGTCGGCACGCCCGGCCGCCTGCTGGACCTGGCGAACCGCGGCGTCCTCGACCTGAGCCACATCAAGGTGCTGGTGCTGGACGAGGCCGACGAGATGCTCGACCTCGGCTTCCTGCCGGACGTGGAACGCATCCTGCGCAAGACCCCCGAGCTGCGCCAGACGATGTTGTTCTCGGCAACGATGCCGTCGGCCGTGATCGCGCTGGCCCGCACCCACATGCGGCACCCGCTGAACATCCGGGCGGAGTCGCACGAGGACACCCAGATGGTGCCGACGACGGCACAGTTCGTCTACCGGGCGCACGAGCTGGACAAGCCCGAGGTGGTGGCCCGGATCCTGCAGGCCGAGGACCGTGGCCGGGTGATGATCTTCTGCAAGACCAAGCGGGAGGCGTCCCGGCTGACCGACGACCTGCAGGACCGCGGCTTCAAGGCGGCCGCGATCCACGGCGACCTGAACCAGCAGGCCCGCGAGCGGGCGCTGATGCGGTTCCGCGGTGACAAGATCGACGTCCTGATCTGTACCGATGTCGCCGCCCGCGGGATCGACGTCGAGGGCGTGACCCACGTCATCAACAACACCTGCCCCGAGGACGAGAAGGCCTACATCCACCGGATCGGCCGGACCGGCCGGGCCGGGGCGAGCGGGATCGCGGTGACCTTCGTCGACTGGCCGGACGTCACCCGCTGGAAGACGATCAACAAGGCGCTCGACCTGCCGTACGACGAGCCGCAGGAGATCTACTCCACCTCGCCGGAGCTCTACCACGACCTGGGGATCCCGACCGAGGCGAAGGGCCGGATCAAGCCGATCCGCGAGCCGCGTGAGGAACGGCCGGCCCGCGAGCGGCGGCGTACCGGGGAAGGGACCGAGGACACCGCCGAGAGCGGCGAGCGGCCGGCGCGCAAGCGGAGCCGGACCCGGAAGCGGACCCGCAGCGGCCAGGTCGTCGACGGTCCGGCGACCGAGCAGAAGTCCGAGGCGGACGTGACCGCCAAGACCCAGGTCCCGCCGACGGCGGAGTCGTCGACCGAGGCCGCCGAGGCACCGGAACGGAAGCCGCGCAAGCGCACCCGCACCCGGAAGACCGCCGAGACCCCGGCCGACGCGGCCGGCACGGAGGCTTCCCGTGACGCCGTGGCTGACGCTCCGGCCAAGCGGACTCGGACTCGGAAGTCCGCCGCCGAGGAGGCTTCGGTTGAGGCTGAGGCTGCGGCGGGAGATGCGGAGAAGCCGGTGAAGCGGAGTCGGGCGCGGACGCGGAAGAGCGCGGAGGCGCCGGCCGCACCGGAGCCGGGGACCGGTCCGACGGTTCCGCTGTTCTCGGCGCCGGAGTGATCGAGCCGGAGTGACCGTGCCGTCGCCCGACCGTGGCTGAACGGTGATCTGAGCCTGCAACGCCCTGCCCCTGCGTGGCCGTCCTAGCGACAACCACGAGAGAGGGGCATGGGTGATGAGGCGGATCAGGACTGCCGCGGCCGGGGTGGCGTTGCTGGGGATCGTGCTGCTGGCGGGGTGTTCCGGAGAGGGCGCCGACAGCACGAGCGAGTCCGGCGGGTCCGGCGCGGCCGCACCACAGGGCCCGGGCGAGGCGTCGGACGGCAAGGCCACCGGGAACGCGCCGCAGTCGCAGGACAAACCGGCCGCACAGCCGACGCTGACGCGGGCGATCATCAAGACCGGCTCGCTGACGATCGAGGCCGACGACGTGGACGCCCAGCGGCAGAAGGCGATCACCGTCGTGGCCGGTCTCCGCGGCCAGGTCGCGTCCGAGGACACCGGCAGTGACCACGACGGCCGGATCACCCGGGCGAACCTCGTCCTCAAGGTGCCGACCGCGTCGTACGAGACCGCCATCCAGCGGCTGTCCGAGCTCGGCAAGCGCAGGCAGATCCACCAGGAGTCCAGTGACGTCACCGAGCAGGTGGTCGACGTCGAGAGCCGGATCGCCTCCCAGCGCGCCAGCCTCGAGCGCATGCGCACCCTGCTCGCCAAGGCGAACACGATCGGCGAGATCGTCTCGGTCGAGACCGAGCTGACCCGGCGCGAGGCCGACCTGGAGTCGCTGCTCGCCAAGCAGAAGAACCTCGCCCTGCAGACCGAGCTCGCCACCCTCGCGCTCACGTTGACCGCGAAGGGCGACTCGCCCGCACCCCAGGACCCCGACGGCTTCCTCGCCGGCCTGAAGGGCGGTTGGGACGCGTTCACCGCGACGTTCTCCGCACTGGCGACGGCATTCGGCGCGGTGCTGCCGTTCCTGGTGCTGCTGGCGCTGATCGGCGTACCACTGTGGAGGTTCCGGAGCCGGCTGCGCCGTCAGCCGGCGCTCGCGCCGAGTCGGGCACCCGACGGCGGGCAGTAGGTCAGAGCAGCGCGCCGGCCAGCGCCCGGTAGGCCTTCGCACCGGGCGAGGCCGGCGCCGTGCTGAGCACGGTCTCGCCGATCGCCGGAGCCTCCGCGAACCGGATCGACTTCGGGATCGCCGGCTCCAGCACGTCGAGCGAGTACGTGTCCGCGATCGTCTCCAGTACGGCGCGGGCATGCGTCGTCCGGCCGTCGTACAAGGTCGGCAGGACGCCGAGCACCCGCAACTGTGGGTTCGTCAGCCGCTGGACGTCGTGGATCGTGTCCAGTAGTTGCCCTACGCCACGATGTGCCAGCGTCTCGCACTGCAGCGGGATGAGTACGTCGGACGCCGCGGACAGCCCATTCACCGTCAGCAGCCCGAGGGTCGGCGGGCAGTCGACGAGCACCCAGTCGTACGACGTCCGCAGCGGGCGCAACGCGGTCCGCAGCACCTGCTCCGGGCCGCTCTCCCGAGCCAGCTGGACCTCGGCGGTCGCGAGCTCGATCGTCGCCGGCAACAGGTCGACTCCGTCGTCGAGCGCAATCAGCACGTCGCGCGCCTTCACGCCGCCGAGCAAGACGTGGTGGATCGACTTGTCCAGGTCCTCGGGGTCGGTGCCGACCGAGAAGGTGAGACAGGCCTGCGGGTCCAGGTCGACCAGCAGCACCCGTTGACGACGCTCCGCCAGCGCAGCGCCGAGCGTCGCGACCGTGGTCGTCTTGGCCACGCCGCCTTTCTGGTTGGCAACCGCCATCGTGCGAGGCACCCGGACATTGTGCCGCACCCCGGCACGCCCGGTCGCACCCCGGGGGGTTGACCTCAACCTCGGTTTAACTTTCAGCATGGTGGGCATGACCGGAACCACAGTGTGCCCCGATCCTCCGACTCCTGACTGTGACGACCGCGACGGCCTGACCGCCGCGGACGGCCAGGTGCCGCTGCGGGCCGGCCGGCGGGAGTGGCTGGGGCTCGCCGCACTCGCGTTGCCGACGATCCTGATCGGTATGGACGGGACCGTCCTGCACCTCGCGGCTCCGGTGCTGAGCGCCGACCTGGCGCCGACGTCCTCACAACTGCTGTGGATCATCGACGTCTACGGCTTCGTGGTGGCCGGCCTGCTCGTGACGATGGGCACGGTCGGTGATCGCATCGGCCGCCGCCGGCTGCTGATGATCGGTGCCGCCGGCTTCCTGACCGCCTCGGTCCTGGCCGCGTTCTCCACCAGCGCGGAGCTGCTCATCGCCGCCCGCGCACTGCTCGGCCTGGCCGGCGCAACGCTGATGCCGTCGACTCTCTCCCTGCTCAGCAACATGTTCCGCGATCCCGGTCAGCGACGCCTGGCGATCGCGATCTGGATGACGAACTTCATGATCGGCGGGATGGCCGGTCCGCTCATCGGTGGCGTGCTGCTCGAGCACTTCTGGTGGGGATCGGTGTTCCTGATCGGCGTACCGCCGCTGATCGTGCTGCTGGTGGCGGCGCCGTTCCTGCTGCCGGAGTTCCGGGACGCGCGGACCGGACGGATCGACCTGCTCAGCGTGGCGCTGTCGACCGGGGCGATCCTCGCGGTCGTGTATGCGATCAAGGAGACCGCGAAGGACGGCTTCCACCTCAGCAGTCTGGGCATCGCGCTGGTCGGCGTACTGCTGGGCTGGGTGTTCGCGCGCCGGCAACTGGGGCTCACCGACCCGCTGATCGACCTGCGGCTGTTCCGTCGGCCGACGTTCCGCGCGTCCCTCGGCGCACAGACGTTCGGCCTGTACGTGCTCGCGGCCATGCAGTTCCTGACCGTGCAGTACTTCCAGCTCGTGCTCGGCATGTCGCCGCTCGAGGCCGGTCTGTGGATGCTCCCGATGATGGTCACCGGCATCATCGGCACGCTCGGCGCCCCGTGGGTGGTCCGCCACCTCCGGTCCGGTACGGCGATGACGCTCGGCTTCGCGGCCGCCGTACCCGGACTGGCCCTGATGACCATGGCCGGACGCCTCCCGGTGGTGGTCGGGCTGGCGATCACCAGCGCGGGCATCCAGGTGGTGCTGGCGCTCACGTACGACGTGATCGTGAGCAGCGCGCCGCCCGAGCGGGCCAGGGTGGCGTCCGGCATGGGTGAAACCGGCACCGAGCTCGGCATGGCGCTCGGTATCGCGATCGCCGGCAGCCTCGTGACCGCGGTCTACCGCGCGGCGATCCCGGTCGGCGCGCCCGAGGCGGCGCGCGACACGCTGGGCGGTGCAGTGGCGGCCGCCGAGCGTCTGCCCGGGCCGGTCGGACAACAGCTGCTGGAGCTCGCCCGGGACGCGTACACGAACGGCGTACAACTGGCCGTCGTCGTGAGCGCCGCCATCGTCGTTCTGCTCGGGGTGGCCACGGCCACACTGGTTCGGACGGACTGAGCGGCTACCCTCGGTACCTGTGAGTACGCCACGTTCGCTGACGTTGCCCGACGGGGTTCACCGCGCGACCCTCGACACCGACCGTGGGTCCTTCGCCACCCTGATGGCGGTGCCGGAGATCGGTACGCCGCTGGGGACGGTCCTGCTCGTCCCGGGCTGGACCGGCAGCAAGGAGGACTTCACGCCGCTGGTCGACCACCTGTGCCGCTACGGCTGGCGGACGGTCGCGGTGGACCAGCGCGGTCAGTACGAAACACCCGGGCCGGCGGACCCCTCGGCGTACACCTTGGCGGAGCTCGGCGCCGACGTGGTCGCGATGAGCGTGGCTCTGGGCGGCTACAGCCAGCTCGTCGGGCACTCGTTCGGCGGCCTGGTCGCGCGGGAGGCTGTGCTCACCGATCCGTCGGTGTTCTCGACGATCAGCCTGATGTGCTCCGGTCCGGCGGCGTTCACCGACGAGGTGAAGGTGCAGGGGCTGCAGATGCTCGCCTACGGGCTGGACAACCTGCCGATCGAGCAGGTGTACGACCTGAAGCTGCAGCACGACACCACAGGACCGGCGTACATCGCGCCGCCGGAGGAGATCGCGGCCTTCCTCCGCAAGCGCTTCACCGGCAACGTCCCGGTCAGCCTCGCCGAGATCACCCGGCGACTGGTGGACGCCCAGGACAAGACCGACCAGCTCGCGAAGACCGGCGTCCGCGCGCAGGTCCTGTACGGCGAGGGCGACGACGGCTGGCCGATCGAGAGCCAGCGTCAGATGGCCGCGGAGCTGGGCGTGGAGCCGCAGGTCATCCCCGAGGCGTTCCACTCCCCGGCCATCGAGCAGCCGGCCGCGACCGCGCGCCTACTGGTGAAGTTCTTCCACGACCGCTGAGTCACCTGACCGGCTTGACCGCCGGCTCGACCCGCAGGAGGTCGAGGCCGATCGGGGTCAAGGCGGTCTTGACCTCCTCGGTGTAGGCCACCAGTTGCACCGGCGAAGGACCGCCGTCCATCCCCGTCCCGCCGCCCATCGTGATGCCGAGCTCCTTCCGAGTCGACATGAGGTCACCGACCTGGTTGGAGATGCGCTCACTGTCGGCCCGGCTCAGCAGGACCGGGGTTACGCAGAGGTTGCCGTCGTACACCTTCTCGAAGGCCGCCTTGAACGCGTTCAGGTCGCCACGGGCGACGCCGATCATCACCACCACGGGCGCGCCGCGGGACGAGCCCTTCGGATAGTGCAGGACCGGGCCGAAAGCCTGGTCGGCGTGCGCGGCCAGGAAGCTCGTCACCGCGGCCGAGTTGAGGTTGCTCGGCTTCGACACCCAGCCCCCGGCCGGCGCGGCACACGGCAGCGGCGGCAACGGCTCCTCC
This sequence comes from Kribbella sp. CA-247076, assembly GCF_050942445.1. Taxonomy (NCBI): domain Bacteria; kingdom Bacillati; phylum Actinomycetota; class Actinomycetes; order Propionibacteriales; family Kribbellaceae; genus Kribbella; species Kribbella sp. CA-247076. Next base: position 5,835,299 of record NZ_CP192051.1, read on the forward strand.
ACCGGCGCGGCCGGTGCCTCCTGCTCCTGTACTTCGATCGAGCGGTCCGCACCCCAGATCCCGATCAGGGTCGCCCGGCCGACGCGAACACCCTTGGTCGTCGTCATCCCGGCGATGCGGTCGAGGTCGACACCCTTCAACGTGACCCCGAACCCTTCGGGGCAGCTGGGCGCCGGCGCCTTCCCGGGCAGGTAGCCGACCAGCGTCGTGACGTGCGGCGTACAGAAGACCGGAGCCTTCCCCGGCTCGGCGATGATCTCGCCACTGACCTGGACGCGATCACCCGGACGGACCAGCAGGTCGTCGTTCGACGGCGCCGCCTGCGCGGTCCGGAGCTGCGGAGTCTGCGATTGATTGCTTTCAGCAACTGGTGGAGTGGGTTCCCGGCCGCCGGGCAGCACGGTCAACGCGGCCGCCGCGATCGCGGCCACGCTGGCCGCGGCCAGGGCGGGAACCCACGCGCGCGGACGGCGCCGGCCCGCGAGCATGCGATCCAGGTCGGGCTCGGGCGCCGAGGGCTGGTCGGCGCGCCAGCGCGCACCGGCCCGCCGCAACAGGTCGTCGACCTCGTCGGTCGGGTTCATTCACTGACCTCCAGCAGGGTGCGCAGGCGGGCCCGCGCATCGGACAGAGTGGACTTGACGGTGCCTTCGGAGCAGCCCATCACCGCGGCCGTGTCGGCGATCGACAGGTCGGCGAAGTAGTAACAGTCCACCGCGAGACGTTGCCGGGCCGACAGGGTGCCGAGCGCGTGGTCGACGTCCATCCGGGCGTCCAGATCCGGCCGCGCCACCGCGCCATCGTGCTCGTCCAGCTCGCCGACCGGCCGCAACCGCCGGACCGCCTTCCGGGCCTGGTCCGCCGTGATCGCGAGCAGCCAGGCCGACGGGGTCCCGCGGCTCGCGTCGTACTGACTCCGCTTCGCCCACGCCCGCGCGAGCGCCTCCTGCACGATGTCGTCCCGGTCCGCCCCGACGGCGAGCCGCGCCGCCAGACGAGCCATCGCCGGCAGATGCGGCCGCACCCACTCCGCGAACCCGGCCCCGTCCGAAGGCGGCCCCACTACCACCACCGGCTCATCCGTCATCGTCGGCATACCTCGTCTACCCCCGAATCCCACTTCCGGTTGGGTCCCTACCCGATTTCCAACGACCCCACCCACCCCAAGTCACACCCCCGACTTATCCACAGATCCCCGAACCCACCCCACAACCCCTCCCCCACTAACTACCGTCGAACCACCACGACCTGGGGAGACCAATGCCACCCGCACCAGACCACCCACCCGACCCCACCACCCTCCACCAAGCCTTCAACCGCACCCGCCCCCTCGACTGGGGCACCGGCTTCCCGACATCGGCAGAGATCGCCCGGCGCCATGGCGCAAGGGCGACCCGAGAGAGCCTTCGTCTGATCCAGCAGGCTCTTCACGTGGAACCGCAGGTCACAGCACAGTTCCTGGCTGCACTTCCACCGGGCAGTGCGCCGTACCAACTGGACCGACGGGTCAAGGCACCTGAGTCACTCGCACGCAAGATCCGGGACTCCACATCCCAGCGCCGCCGGGTGCCGCTGGACGACGTACTCCGCTACACAGTGCTCGCCACCTCGCCCGATGATCTGGTCAGTTCCGCACGCCACACCATCGACTGCCTGACGGATCAGGACTGGAGGGTTACATACGCCATGCATTCGTACACTGATGGATCCCGTTACAAGGGCCTCCACGCCTACGTCGCGGTGCCAGGCGTCGACCGGGTTGAGGTCCAATTCCACTCACCCGAGTCAGTGAGGATCAAGGAACAGACGACTGCGTGGTACGAGATCGAGCGCGGTGCCGGCTTCTCGACCGACGAACGCGCCGCCGCACGCCAGAAGTGCATCGAGTTGTCGGCGAGCCTGTCCGAACCTGCCGGTATCGGCCGTCTGACCACGCTGGGCGGCCGACCTGTTGCGGTCAACAACTACAGTGACTCCCGGCAACAACCGCCGCCGGCAGCCCGGCTGCGGACCAATGAGCCGCACACTGTCGATCAGGTATCACGGATGAGGACGAACGACGGGATGACGCGATGAAGCTCTATCTGGTGGAGGAAGAAGGAGAGCCGCGCTGGTTGGCAGCCCTGGCGCACGAAGTGATGTATGCCTACGTCGCGAACACCGGCAAGTTCCACAACCACAACGCTCTGCGCAACGACTACTACATGGAACGGCACTTCACCTACGAGCAGATTGGCCCGGCGGAAGCGCGGCGCCTGATCGACGACGACCTCGGTCGGCTCGACGAGATCGAAGAAGCTGAGGACCTCGCCATCTGGCAAGCAGACCCCAAGCCACTGGACCCGGCCGACGTACTGTCCATCGCAGCCGGATACAACCGCTGATCATGCTGCTGTACCTGGTGTCGGAGGACGAGCGGCGGGTCTGGGTCGCCGCGTTGGCGCACGAGACGATGTACGCCTACGTCGCGAACACGGGGAAGTTCCACGACAACAATGCCTTGCGCAACGACTACTACATGGAGCGCTGGTTCACGTACGAGGCGATCGGGCCGGCCGAGGCTCGGCGGCTGATCGATGAAGGGGTCGGAACTCTGGACGACGACGACCACACGGACGCGCTGGCCCAATGGCGGTCCGATCCCAAGCCGCTCGACCCGGTTGACGTGCTGTCCATTGCGGCTGGTTACTACCGCTGATGACTCGGTTGTACGTCGTCAGGGACGGGGAGCGGGTGCTGTGGTGGCGGCGTTGGTGGATGAGGATGTCTGGACTCATGTGGTGAACACGGGGAAGTTCCATCGCAATGAGGGCGCCCGGCATGACTACTACTTCCTGAACGAACTGGAGTACGCCGAGATCGGCATCGCCGAGGCGCAGCGGCTGATCCGCGCTGGGGTTGGGACGGTTGACGAGCAGGAGTTCCCTGACTCGGCACGCAGGTGGCTGGAGGATCGTGACGCGATGGATGCCGAGGTGGTGTTCGCGTCGGTGGTGGCTGATCTCGCCTAGTGTCCTGAGTCAGACGTTCGGCGCGAGATCCAGGTGGTCAGGTGTGCCTGGGCGTTCGGAGACGCCACCAAGCTTCTGGGTCAGGACGCTGGATGTCGGCTGGTTCAGGTGAAGATCGGTCGTTGGCGTTGCTGCGCCGCGGATCGGGTTGCCTGGCGGGCGGTCATCCGACGGTTCGTTGTCCCAGACTGCGAAGTGTGCGGCCTGCCTGAGCTTCTCGTCGTCGGCGATCCAGCGGGACGGTCTGCGTGGCGGCGGGGTGGATGTGCCCGACGCGTTTGGGCTGTGGTCGGGCTCGGGGGGTGACGCCGCCCAGGCTGACCGGGCTGCGTCTGGGGGCGCGGACGTGGAGGCTGCCGAGGGTGCGGCCGCAGAGGTTGGGACCGCCGGGGCTGAGTCCGCAGAGGTTGGGACCGCCGGGGCTGAGTCCGCTGAGGTTGGGACCGCCGGGCCTGAGTCCGCAGATACAGGAGGCGCACAGGCTGAGTGCGCCGAAGCTAGAGGTGAAGGTCCTGGACCCTCAGAGCCTGAGGGTGCCGGAACTGACCACGCGGAGTCCATGCCCGAGGCCGTGCGAGCTGCGGGCGCGCACGCTGTGGAGTTCGGTCCGGCGGCTGCCGGTGCGGACGCTGCCGGTGCCGAGGCTGCCGGTGCGGAGGCTGGGGGCGCGGAGGATGGCGGGGCCTGGTGGTCCTTCGAAGCGTCGTTGGGCAGGGGTGGGTGGCTGCGCGAGGGGCGTGGGGGTGGTGGGTTGGTGGTGCGGTGGAGGGTTGGGGGTGGTGGGTCGGCCCAGGTGGGGCGGGTGACGTGGACTGTGCCGTTGGTGATGTGGATGGTCCAGTGGCCGGAGTGGAGGTCGCGGTGGTGGCGGCGGCAGAGCAGGACGAGGTTGTTGATGGCGGTGGGGCCGCCGTCGAGCCAGCTGTGGAGGTGGTGGGCGTCGCAGTGGATGGGTGGGGCGGCGCAGACGACGCAGCCTTTGTCGCGGGCGTTGAGAGCGCGGCGCAGGTGGCGGTTGACGAGGCGTGCGGCGCGGCCGATGTCGAGGGGTTCGGAGTTGGTGCCGAGAACGAGCGGGATGATGTTGGCGTCGCAGGCCAGGCGGCGGATGGCGGCCGCGGACAGGTCATCGCCGTAGACGAGTTGGCCCGTGGCATCCGCGGTGGCGGCCTTGAGGTCGTTCAGGTCGATGGTGACGGTGATGTTCGCCTTCGCCCCGAACCCCGGCACCCAATGGTCCCCGCCGGACCGCCCGCCGCCGGCCCCGGTCAGGTGATCGGCCGCCGGACTTCCGGTCGGCTCGGCGGCAGGGCGATCACGGTCGGTCGAGGTGGTTCCGTCGCCGGCGAGGGCGGTGCCGACACCAGCCGAACGGCGGTCGGTGGTGGGGCGGTCGTCGCCGCGGAGACCGCTGCTGGTGGCCGCGGGAAGAGGCGGGTCGCCGGGGAGTTCTTCGCCCCGCAGGTCGGTGTCCGTGGGTGTGGCGCGGGGTGGCTGGCTGGGGCGGTCATCGCCGCGATCGGCGGTGTCGGCGGGTGCGGGGCGGGGCGGGTCGCTGTGGCGGTGGTCGCGGCGGGGGGTGGTGTCGGTGGTTGTGGCGGCGAGGGTGAGGGTGGTGGTGAGGGCGTCGGCCTGGCGTTTGGCGCGGGGGCGGGGGTCGGGGTCGCCGTCGACGGTTTTGTGGGGGCGGGCGTTGGCGTGGATGAGGGCGCGGAGGAGTTCGGCGTTCTCGTTGGCCAGGTAGCCGCGGAAGGTCACGCCGTTGTCGGCGTCGCTCAGGGTCAACGATTCGCGGGCGTAGGCCTTGTGTTCGTCGGGTTCGGGGCCGTCGGTGTCCAGCAGGTCGCGGATCTGTTTGCCGGCCCGGCGGAGTTCGGCCGGGGACAGGTGGCGGGCGAGGCTGACCAGTTGCTGTTCGGCGACCTCGAGGTCCTCGACCGGGACCGTTGCCGGAACTCGTTCGAGGGAGGTGACGATCGCCTCGGCCTGGGCCGGGCGCAGCAGCCAGGGCCGGTCGGCCGCGGAGTCAGCAGCGGGGCCGGCCGCAGGGTCGGCCGCGGGGTCGGCGGAGTCGGCTGTGAGGTCAGCGGGGTCGGCCGCGGAGTCGACAGCAGGTGCGACTGTGGAGTCGGCAGCGTCGGCTGCGGAGTCGGCGGCAGCGTCGGCTGTGGGGTCGACAGCGGAGTCGGCGGGGTCGGCTGTGGTGGGCGGGGTTGGGTTTGGATCGGGGAGGGCTGTTGAGACGGTGGCGTACTTGGGGAGGGCGCGGGCGAGGCGGACGTCTCGGTGGGCGTCGGTGCTGTTGAGGCGGTAGCGGAAGGTCAGCAGTCGGGCGGTGTCGTGGGCGCCGACTTCGTTCGCGTAGCCGACATCCTCGAGACCGGCGATCACCTGGAGGCGGTAGGTCTGCAACCGGGCCAGCTCAGCATCCAGCAGGTCGAGAGTCGACAGCATCTCGCTGCCGCTCATCGACCACACCGGTCGCTGTCCCAGATCTTCCATGCACCAACTCTAGACACCCCCTCCGACAGTTTCCGAAGGCCAATCACCCTTATTTTCAAGACGTTCCGGGTGGCACGCTTGTGTAGAGCTGGGTGATGACTGACTCGATGGTGGGTTCGGCGATGGTCAGGTCGATGAGGGGGTAGTTGGCGGCGATCTGGGCCAGGAGCGGGGCCGCTTTGGTGGTGGTAGGGAAGGTCAGATGCTGGCGGGGTCCGTCGACCTTGATCACGGTGGCGCCTTCGACCTGGATGGCTGGGAGGGAGGTGGCCAGGTCGACGACGAGGGTTCGGGGGGCGGACTGGCTGGACTTGAGGCGGTCGAGGGTGCCGTCGAAGATCTGGCGGCCGTGGTCGATGACCATGACGCGGGTGCAGAGGGCCTCGATGTCGTCGAGGTCGTGGGTGGTGAGGATGACGGTGGTACGGCGTTCCGCGTTGACCTGGGCCAGGAACTCGCGCAACCGGGCCTTGCTGATCACGTCCAGGCCGATCGTCGGCTCGTCCAGGTAGACGATCTCGGGGTCGTGCAGCAACGCGGCCGCGATGTCGCCGCGCATCCGCTGCCCCAGCGACAGTTGGCGGACCGGGACGTCGAGCAGGTCGCCGAGGTCGAGCAGTTCGACGAACGTCGCCAGGTTCTCCGCGTGCCGTGCCCGCGGGACGTCGTACATCTTCTGCAGGACGGCGAAGGAGTCCTTCAGCGGCAGGTCCCACCACAGTGTGGTCCGCTGGCCGAAGACGACGCCGATCCGCTTGGCCAGCTTGAGCCGGTGGCGGGACGGGTCCACGCCGGCGACCCGGATCGAGCCGCCGCTCGGGACCAGGATGCCGGTGAGCATCTTGATCGTGGTCGACTTGCCGGCGCCGTTCGGGCCGATGTATCCCATCACCTCGCCCGGCTCGACCGTGAACGACAGGCCGTCGACGGCGCGGACGACCCGGCGGGTACGGCGGAACCCGGCCCGCGAGGACACGGTGAAGGCCCGGGACACGTTGTCCAGCTCGATGACTGCCACTGCTCAACTCCCTGTACTGCGGTAACGACGGAGACCGCCCCGCCAGGCCAGCGACGCCAGCGCGATCATCACCGCGGCGACGACCGGCGACAGCAGGCCGATCCAGGACGGCAACCCCAGCGGGGCCGGTTTGCCCAGCACGAAGAGCACCGGGTAGTAGTTGACGAAGGCAAGCGGTACGACGAACGTGACTGCCCGGACGATGTCCTTGCCGAAGACGCTCAACGGGTACTGCGTCAGCGTCTGACCGCCGTACGTGAACGCACTGGCCACCTCGGCCGAGTCGACCGAGATGAACTGGAAGGCCGCCCCGAGCACGAAGATCGCGGCGAAGATCACCGACCCGGTGACCAGGGACAGCACCAGCATGATGCCCTTGGCAACGGTCCAGTCGACGTCGAGCCGGCCGAGCGCGAACACGAGTACGACGCCGGCCTGCAGCGGCCGGCCGATCCGGCGCAGGGCGAACCCGTCCGCGGCGGTCTGGATGAACGCGGGCATCGGCCGGATCAGGTAGACGTCGAGCGAGCCGTCGCGGATCCGCTGACCGATCCGCTCGATCGACCCGGTGATCAGGTCGGCCACCCCCAGCGTCATCGAGGCCGTTGCGTAGAGCAACGCCATCTCCCCGAGGGTGAACCCGCCGAACGCGTCGATGTGGCTGAACATCAGCACGATCGCGGCGAAGTCGGTGACCGTGATCATCATCCCGGTGAACAGCATCAGCACGAACGACGCCGGGTACGCCAGCGCGGACCGGATCCACATCAGCACCAGCATCCAATACTGCGCCGGGATCCGGCGGAGCTGCTCAACCACCCTGGATCACCACCTTCCGGGTCGCCAGCGAGGTGACGAGTTGCCCGGCCAGCAGCAGCACCAGGATCCAGCCGAGCTGGAACATCAGCGCGGACCCGGTCTCGCCGGGGTTGCGGCCGAGCCAGATGTCGATCGGCACCTGCAGGGTCGCGGCCCACGGCGTCGCCCGGGCGAACTCGCCGATCCAGCCGGGGAAGACCACCAGCGGCAGGATCGTCCCGGAGAAGAACAGCGACAGCATCAGCCCGAGGGCCTCCATCCCACGCGAGTCGGTGATCCAGAACCCGGACAGCGCGACCAGGTACCGGATGCCGAAGCTCACCAGGATGCCGAGCGTCAACCCGGTCGCGACCGCGAGCCAGGTGAGGGCGCCGGAGGGGAACTTGAGGTCGAAGACGAGCGCACCGACGAGCAGCGGTACGCCGCCGCGGACGATCAACTGGAACGTCGCCCGCCCGAAGTCGACCGACAGCCACCACAGCATCAGGTGTGTCGGCCGATACAGGTCGACCGCGATCTCGCCGGTGCGGACCCGTTCACCGAGCTCGACGGTGGTGCTGGCGCCGAAGATCCCGATCGGCATCAGCAACCCCTGCTGCAACCACACGAACGTCAGTGCGTCGGTCGCGTCGTACCCGCCGAGACCCGGCCGCTCGTGCCAGAGCGTCAGGTACACGCCGCAGAGGATGAACCCGAACACCGTGTTCGTGAACGCGCCGGACGCGGTGGCGATCCGGTACGTCGAGAACCGGCGGAACGACCGTACGCCGATCGCCCAGTAGACGCCCACGGCAACCTCCTCTCATCGCTCGAGGTGGTGTCCGACGGTCCAGCGGCACGCAGAACTACCCCGGATCTGACAGGACCCGGGGGGTTCGGACACCACTGTGACAGGCATGGCTGACCCACACCATTGTCAAGGAAAGGGTTCGGACAGTACGCCGCCCGGCCGACAAGCGTCAACTGGATAACCGGGCCGGGTGCGGGACCCCTCAGACCCGCACCCGGACCGGTGGTTCAGGAGCCTTCGGTCTCCAGGAGGCGGGCGAGGAGAGTGGCGAAGGGAATGGGGTGGGTGGCGTAGCCGGTGTGGGCCCCGGGGAAGGTGACGACGGGCCAACCGATGTGGGTGGCGATGTGGTGGACGGGGCGGGCCGGGAGGTGTTCGGCGGAGGTGAGACCGGCGGCGGGGACCAGTTTGTCGGCGACGAGCTTGAGGGCGTCGAGGTCGGGCTGGTAGCGGGTGAACGGTAGGAGCTTGTGCTGGTAGAAGGTGGCCGCGTTCGCCTGCATGCGTTCGGCGAGGTCGCGGTACTCCGGCAGCAGGTCCTCCGCCGGCGGCATCGCGTCGTCGTCCAGACCGGTGCCGATCGTGAACAGCAGGTCGGCCGCCTCGACGCCGTCCCGGGTATACGTGTCGTGCACGTCCTGGAAGAACGCTCGGGCGTCGACCACGTCCGGGAGCAGCTCGACGCACGGCGGCTCGTGGGCGACGAGCAGGCGGACTCGATCCGGCCAGCGCGTAATCAGCTCCAGGCCGGTGATCGCGCCGGAGCCGCTGCCGAACACGTACGCCGGTCCGTCGCCGGAGACCTCGTGGATCAGCGCAAGCGCATCCTCGGCCGACCGCGCGACCTCCTCGTCAACGGTCCCGACCGGTCGCCGCCCAGGAAACACGGCCGAGTCGTCCGGCCGGCTTCGGGAGTTGCCGCGGGGGTCGTAGGTCACCACGGTGTAGTCGGCGGCGAGCCGGCCGACGATGCCGTCGTACACCGCCGCGTCGGTCGCGCCGCCCGGGATCAGCAGCAGCACCGGCCCGGAGCCGGTCACCTCGTAGTGCAGCGTGGCCCCCGGCACGGCCAGCTTGTTCACGGTCTTCGCGCCCATCAGGCAACCCCTCTCTCGTTGCCCTCAGCCTCCAACCACCCGCTGGCACCCCACGCACACCGCGCTGGCACGGCAGGATCTCAGCCGTCGTCCTCCATCGCTACCGGCACGCTGTCGTCCAGTCCTGCCCAGGACTCGCGCGGCGGCGCGACCCGGCGCCCCTGCGGGCAGATCCGGGCGAAGTCGCACCACCCGCACAACGCCGACGGCTCCGGCGGGAACACCTCGTCCGCCTCGGCCGGAGTCAACCCTCCGTGCCACCGGGCCTCGGCCGCGGCGGCGTCGTCCGCGATCGACTCGGCCCGGCGCTGGTGCCGTGCCAGGGAGGCGTCGTCGTGGTCCGCGGCGGCGACCGTGTTCGTCGGCAGGTGGTGCAGCTCGACCCGGGTGCACGGCCGGTGGAGCACCCGGCGCGCACCCAGCACGTACAGCGCCATCGCCAGCGACGACCGCGCGTCCGTCGGCGTCAGCGGACGGCGGCCGGTCTTGTAGTCGACGATCGCGAGCTCGGTCCCGCCGCTGCCGTCACGCGCCGGCCGCTCGTCGATCCGGTCCACCCGGCCGCGCAGCGACGCCCGCTCGGTCGTGAACGCGACCGTGCGCTCCACGCCGCGCGGCTCGTAGTACGGGTCGGAGTCGCGCAGGTAGCCGAGCACCATCGACGTCGACCGCTCGCGCCAGTCCAGCGACTGCACCTCGTCCCGGAAGCCCTCGCTGCGCCAGCTCGACCGCATCTTGGCGACCACTTCGTCCGGCGTACGACGGGAGGCCGGCCAGCGGCCGAAGAAGTCGGCGAGCACCTCGTGGACGACCGCCCCGACCGTGTTGTGCGCCCACGGCGGACCCTTCGGCGGCCGGGGCGTCTCGAGGTAGGTGTAGCGGTACTTCCGCTTGCAGTCGGCGAAGGTGAGCAGCTTGGTCGGGGTCGCGACGAACAGCCGGGTCGGCATCCCCGGCAGCATGTCGGGCGTCCCGGCCCGCCCTGACTCGGACATGTCAGCCCGCCTTGATGAAGTCGGCCACCGCGTCCGCCACCAACTGGACGGCGATCGCGCTCAGCAGCAGGCCGGCGATCCGGGTGACCAGGAGTACGCCGTTCTCCCCGAGGACGCGCATGATCACGCCGGAGAACCGCAGGGTCAGCCACATCACCAGGTGGATCAGCACGATGCCGACCGAGATCGCCACCACGTCCGGCACCGCGCCGTCCGCCCGCTGCACGAAGACCATCGTGGCCACGATCGCGCCGGGACCGGCGAGGAGCGGAGTCCCGAGCGGGACGAACGCGATGTTCACGTTCTTCGTCTGGACCGGATCCTCGGCGGTGTCGGTCAGCAGTTGGAGCGCGATCAGCAGGAGCAGCAGGCCGCCGGCGCACTGCAGCGCCGGCAGGGTGATGCCGAGGTGGTGCAGGATCTGCTGGCCGAACGCGGCGAACGCCACGATCACGCCGAAGGCGACCAGCACCGCCTGCCAGGCGGCCTTCTTCCGGACCGCGCGGGACTGGCCGGCGGTCAGCGAGATGAACACCGGCACCGTGCCCGGCGGGTCCATGATCACGAACAGCGTGACCACGACCTCGCTGAGCAGTCCCCAGTTGATGACGTCGTTCACGGCAGGTAGACCTCGGGCACCTGGGCCTCGGAGGCCGCGGCGTTCGCCTTGGCGATCTCGAGGAGCCGCTCGAACTGCTCCGGCTCGGTGGAGTTCACCCCCAGGTCGTGGTCGATCTTGCCGGCGCCGTGGTGGTCGCTGGACCCGGTGTAGACGATGCCGAGCTCCCGGGCGATCCCGCGCAGCTCGGCCCGGGACTCCGGCGAGTGGTCCTGGTGGTCGACCTCGATCCCGGCCAGGCCGTGCTCCTCGACCAGCCGGGCGATGGTGTCCGCGGTGATCACCTTGTAGCTGGACCGGCCCCACGGGTGCGCGATCACCGGGACGCCGCCGGCCGCGCGGACCAGGTCGATCGCGCGCCCCGGATCGATCGCGTAGTGCGACACGTGACCGGGTTTGCCGTCGGCGAGGAACCGGTCGAAGGCCTCGCTCCGGTTCGCGACCGTGCCGTTGGCGACCAGCGCGTCGGCCACGTGCGGCCGGCCGACCGACGGCGTACCGGTCGCCTGGGCGAGCACCTCGTCGACGGTCAGCGGTACGCCGAGGCCGTTCAGGCGGGCCACGATCGAGGGGATCCGGTCGGTGCGGCCGTCGCGGACGATCCGCAGCTCCTCGGCGAGCCCGGGGTACGACGGGTCCGGCAGGTAGCCGAGCAGGTGGACGCTGATGCCCCGGAGTTTGCAGGAGATCTCGATCCCGGGAACGAACCCGATCCCGAGCTCCTCCGCGGCGCGCCGGCCGTCGGCCCACCCGTCGGCCGTGTCGTGATCCGTGAGCGCGATCACGTCCAGGCCGGCCCGCTTGGCGTGCCCCATCAGGACGTCCACCGGGTCGGTGCCGTCCGAGCGGTTCGAATGGGTGTGCAGGTCGATACGCACGAGCGGTGCCGGATCCCTTCGATCGAGGACTGTCAGGCCTGATGCTATCCGTGACCGCCCCCGGAACCCGTCCGTTGTCCCCAGGCACCGCCTAGGCTGTGGAGGCATGGAAGCGCACCGGGTCGACTGTGTCGGGGCCCTCGTGTACGACGACCAGGGCCGGCTGCTCGTGGTCCGGCGGGCCAACGAGCCCGGTCGCGGCCTGTGGTCGCTGCCGGGTGGGCGGGTCGAGCCGGGTGAGGACGATCAGGCCGCGGTCGCGCGTGAGGTCGCGGAAGAGACCGGACTCACGGTCAGGGTCGGCCCGTTGGTCGGCGAAGTCGAACGCGAGGGACCGAACGGCGTGCTGTACGTGATCCGTGACTACGAGGCGAAGGCGGTCGGCGGCGACCTGCGGGCCGGTGACGACGCGTCGGATGCCAGGTTCGTCACCCGCGCGGAGTTCCTGGCACTGCCGACCACCACGCTGCTGGTGTCGACCCTCGATCAGTGGCAGGCGCTGCCCGGATGATCGTGCGCGCGATCGAAGAGAACGCCGCCGAGCTCCTGATGGCGATGGGCGCTGCCGGCGGTGGGGTGCAGCGGGACGACGGCACGGTCCGCTGGACGATCGGCGGTTCCCCGCTCGACTACCACAACGCGGTCGTCGCGGCCGATCTGCCGGACGCCGAGGCCGATCGAGTGATCGCGGAATCCGTGCAGGAGTTGAGGGATCGGGCCGTGCCCGGGTGCTGGCACGTAGGGCCGTCGATGCGCCCGGCGGATCTCGGCCGGCGACTGCTCGCCGCCGGTTTCCGGGACGGCGGCAGCGAACCGGGCATGGCGGTGGAGCTGGCCGGGCTGCGACGGCCGGCTGCGGTCCCCGGGCTCGAGATCACGCGGGTGGACACCGAGGACCAACTGAACGTCTGGGAGAACACGCTCGGTCGTGGCTTCGGCGAGGGTGAGCGGGAAGCCCGCTGGGTCGCCGGCGTCTACCGCCGCCTCGGCCTCGCCGACCCGTGGCGGCACTACCTCGGGCGGCTGGACGGCGCGCCGGTCGCGACGATCACCGTCTTTCTCGCGGCCGGTGTCGCCGGGGTGTACTTCGTGATGACCGTCCCCGAGGCCCGCCGACGCGGCATCGGGGCCGCGGTCACGTACACCGCGCTACGAGAGGTGCACGACGTCGAGTACGCCGTACTCGGCTCGTCAGCCGCCGGACGGTCGGTCTACGCCTCTCTCGGGTTCCAGCAGCACTGCACGATCGACCTCTACGAGTGGGCGGGGACGGGCTGAGCAACCGCTGTGCGCTCGCGGAGGAGCAGGACGGCGTTGACGAGTACGACGACGCCGGTGAGCGCGTGGACGCCGAGCGCAGTCGCGACGGTGCCGCCATGGGTCAGGACGACGACCATGTCGACGAACGGGATGATCGCCAGGACGGCCAGCACGACACCGGTCGCGCGCCGCTCACGCAGGGCGAGCAGGACCAGGATGATCAGCCCACAGGCGATGTCGCGGATCCCCTTGACGGCGAGATAACCGGCCGCCGCGCCGGTGGGCCAGGACTCGGTGCCGAAACCCGCGGCGGCACCCTGCGGATCGAGCAACAGGAACCGCACGCCGAACGAGATCGGGAACAGGCCGAGCAGGATGGTGAGGACAGTGGTGAAACGGCGCATGACAGGCTCCTGAATCTAGCGTTGCTAACCTTTCTAGTGACGCTAGCACTGCCATCGCTAGATTGTCTAGCAGTGCTAGAGTTCGGTCATGCCGAGTGAGTCACGCAGAGAGCGGGCCCGGGCGGAGCGCCGGGAGCTGATCGTCCGGACCGCCCGGGAGCTGGCTGAGGCCGAGGGCTGGGAGGCGGTCACCACGCGGCGGCTCGCGGAGCAGGTCGACTACAGCCAGCCGGTGCTCTACGGGCACTTCGCGAACATGGACGCGATCGCCGCGGCCGTCGCGTTGCAGGGGTTCGAGGAGCTGGCCGTCGTACTCCGGGAAGGGCGTGCGGGCGACGGGTTGCGCGGGCTCGCGAAGGCCTACCTCAGGTACGCCGAGGAGCACCCGGCGATGTACGACGCGATGTTCGTCCGGCGGACCGACCTGGTGTTCGGGGCGACGGAAACGCCGGCCGTGCTCCGGCAGGCGTTCGCGGAGATCCTGGCCGCGGTCACGCCCCACGTGACGACGGATGCCGAGACAGCGACCGAGGTGTTCTGGGGCGCGCTGCACGGGCAAGCGACGCTCAACCGGGGCGCCCGGATGCGGCCGGAACACCGGCAGGCGCGCGCGGACCTGCTGGTCGACCTATTCGTTGTTCCAGCGGTGGACGGCGGGTGAGCCGCGTTCCCAGCCGAGCACCGAGATCGTGGCGGTGTCGAGCACGAAGTGGCGACCCTCGGTGACGTCGAGCTCGAGCCACCGGGCGGTGAGCGCGCGCAACGCGTGTGAGTGACCGAAGACGAGTACGTCCCCGTCGACCGCGGCGATCCGGGCGTTGACCCGGTCGAGGCGGGTGGCGACCTGGGCCGGCGTTTCCCCGTTGGGTACCGGATGCGACCAGACCGTCCACCCCGGAACGGTCCTGCGGATCTCCGCGGTGGTGATGCCTTCGTAGTCCCCGTAGTCCCACTCGACCAGGTCGTCGTCGACCTCGGCCTCGGGGAAGCCCGCGAGTTCCGCCGTCCGGCGCGCGCGTTCCCGCGGTGACGTCAGCACCAGCTCGAAGGACGCTTCGGCCAACCGCGCCTTCAGTGAGGCCGCGACCTGCTCGCCCTCCGCGGTCAGCGGAAGGTCGGTCACCGACGTGTGCCGGCCCGACCTGCTCCACTCGGTCTCACCGTGCCGGATCAGGAAGAGCTGGTCCTTCCGTTCCTGTGTGGTCACGGTTTCATCGTCGCAGATGACACGCGAGCCCTTGACCAACCCGCCCCGGACAAGGCAGGGTCGAAAACTGTAAGCGCTTCCACTCCGACCCCAGGAGCCAGCAGTGCCCTCCGGACCCAGCGGACGGCCGCCGACGATCTACGACGTCGCGGCCCGCGCGAAGCTGTCCATCGCGACGGTTTCGCGGGTTCTGCAAGGGACCGGACCGGTGTCGGAGAAGGCGCGGACGCGGGTCGACCAGGCGGCACGCGAGCTCAACTACGTACCGCTGCGCGCCGCCCGAAGCCTGGCGGTACAACGGCACGAGGCGCACGGGCTCGTGCTGCCCGACCTGGCCGGCCCGTTCTACGGCGACCTGCTGATGGGGTACGAGCGCTGGGCCGGCGAGCACGGCCAGAGCGTGATCATCACGGTCACCCACGGCAACCCCGACCCCCGCCGGACGATCCGCGACCTGGCCGGCCGGGTCGACGGGATCGTTGTCCATGGCAACGCTCTCGACCTGCCGACGATCCAGAGCCTACGC
Source organism: Kribbella sp. CA-247076 (assembly GCF_050942445.1). Classification (NCBI taxonomy): domain Bacteria; kingdom Bacillati; phylum Actinomycetota; class Actinomycetes; order Propionibacteriales; family Kribbellaceae; genus Kribbella; species Kribbella sp. CA-247076. The sequence goes on from NZ_CP192051.1 coordinate 5,850,425, forward strand.
CGCGCCGACGTACCGATCGTGCTGATCGCCCGGCCGCCGGTCACCGGCTGCGACTCGGTCCGCAGCGAGAGCGCGGCCAGTGCCGAGCAGCTGACCACGCGGCTGCTCGACCACGGCCGCACCAGCCTGCTCTTCGTCGGCGACCCGGCCACGTCGTACGACGTCTCCGAGCGGTACGCCGGGTTCGCGAAGGCGCACGAGGCCCGCGGACTGCGCGCCCCGAAGCCGGAGCAGGTGCCGCTGACCGAGGAGGCCGGCGCCGCGGTCACCGAAAGGGTGCTCAAGGCAAAGAAACGTCCCGACGGGCTGGTCTGCGCGAACGACGAGCTCGCGCTCGCGGCCGTGGACACGCTGACGGCGAACGACGTCGACGTACCCGGTCAGCTCGTGGTGACCGGGTGGGACGACGTGATGGCGGCACGGTACGTGTCGCCCGGGCTGACCACGGTGCGGCAGCCGATGACCGAGCTCGGCCGGCTGGCCGCGCAACGACTCCACGAGCGGGTGACCGGCGAACGGACGCGCGCGCGGAACGACGTACTGGCGACACAACTCGTGCTGCGGGACAGCTGCGGCACGGGCTCCACGGGGCTGCAGCAGTAACCGACTGAGGAGAACAGATGATCACCCACAGCATCCGCCGCCGGCTGGTGATCGGCAGCGCTGCGATCACCGCCACCGCCCTTGCCCTGGCAGGGTGTGGCCGGTCGGAGGACACCCCCGCGGGGGGTTCGCAGCCGACCACGACGGTCAGCGAGGGGCCGGCCACCGGCAACCTGACCGTCTGGGCGATGGGCACCGAGGGCGAGAACCTGCCCAAGCTGATGCAGCAGTTCCAGCAGGCGAACCCGGGTGCGAAGGTGACCGTGACGCCGATCCCGTGGGACTCGGCCCACAACAAGTTCACCACCGCGATCACCGCGCAGACGCTGCCGGACGCGGCCATGGTCGGCACCACCTGGATGGGCGAGTTCGCCGACCTGGGCGCGCTCGACCCGACCCCGGAGGGCTTCGACAACGAGGGCTTCTACCCCGGCGCCCTGGACACCACGAAGGTCGGCGGGACGCAGTACGGCGTTCCCTGGTACGTCGAGACGCGGTTGGTGTACTACCGCAAGGACCTGGCCGCGAAGGCCGGGATCACCGAGCCGCCGACCGACTGGGACGGCCTGAAGGCGATGGCCAAGGCGATGAAGGAGAAGGCCGGCGCCAGGTACGGCATCAACCTGCAGCCGGGCGGCAGCGGGTCCTGGCAGACGGTCATGCCGTTCGCGTGGTCGGCCGGCGCCGAGCTGACCACCGACGACCAGAAGGAGTTCACCTTCGACACGCCGGAGATGCAGGAGGGGCTGGAGTACTACCAGAGCTTCTTCACCGAGAAGCTGGCCGGCACCGACCTGCCGCCGAACCAGACCGAGGCGCAGTTCGTCAACGGCCAGGTGCCGATGTTCATCTCCGGGCCGTGGATGGCGGGCTCGGTCGCCAAGCTCGGCGGGGACGCGATCAAGCCGAACATCGGGGTCTTCGAGATCCCGAAGAACAAGACGTCCACGTCGTTCGTGGGTGGCTCCAACTTCGTCGTGTTCAAGACGTCGAAGAACAAGGACAGCGCGTGGAAGCTGGTCAAGTTCCTGTCCGACCCGAAGACGCAGGCCGAGTGGTTCAAGATGTCGTCCGACCTGCCCGCGGTGAAGAGCGCGTGGGAGGACCCGAGCATCGCGTCCGACCCGCTGCTGCCGGTGTTCGGCAAGCAGCTGGAGTCGGCCAAGGCGCCGCCGGCGATCGTGAACTGGGAGCAGGTCGCGAACGCCTTCGACACGGAGATCGAGAAGATGGCGAAGGCCGGTCAGTCGCCGGCGGACACCGCCAAGGCCACGCAGACCAAGGCCACGTCGATCGGCACCGGTAGCTGATCCCCGATGAGTCAGAAGACGGCTCCCGCCGGGGCGCGACGCGTCCCGGCGGGCGGACCCCCACCGGTGACGGACTCCGGCAAGCGACCGCGGCGGGGGCGGTTGGATCAGCAGACGGTGACGGCGTGGATTCTGGTGTTGCCGTTCGCGGTGCTGTTCCTGGCGTTCACGGCGGGGCCGGTGCTGGGGTCGTTGGCGACGAGTTTCACCGACATGCGGCAGCGGGACCTGCGGACGCCGTTCGCGGTGAACGGGGTCGGGTTCGAGAACTACGTGAAGGCGTTCCAGGACGAGACCTTCCGCAAGGCCGCGTTCAACACGGCGTACTTCGTCGTCCTCGGCGTCCCGCTGACGCTCGTCGTCGCGCTGGCCGCGGCGGTGCTGCTGGACCGCGGGCTGAAGAAGTTCCAGAGCGTGTTCAAGGTCGGCTACTACCTGCCGGTGGTGACCTCGATCGTCGCGATCGCGGTGATCTGGCGGTTCGTGCTCGCCCCGGAGGCCGGGCTGCTGAACACCGTGCTCGGCTGGGTCGGCGTCGAGGGACCGAACTGGCTGGCGTCGAAGACCTGGGCGATGCCGTCGCTGATCGCGATGGCGGTCTGGCGGAACTTCGGCGCCGCGATGATCATCTTCCTGGCCGGGCTGCAGGGCATCCCGCAGACCGTCGAGGAGGCCGGCCAGATCGACGGTGCGGGGCCGTGGCAACGGTTCCGCTACCTGATCCTGCCGCTGCTGCGGCCGACCGTGCTGTTCACCAGCGTGACCACCGGCATCGGCTACCTGCAGTTCTTCGAGGAGCCGTTCGTGATGACCGAGGGTGGTCCGCTGAACAGCACGATCTCGGTGTCGATGTACACCTACCAGCAGTTCGGCTTCGGCAACTACGGCCTGGCCACGTCGATGGCGTACATCCTGTTCGTCGTCATCGCGGTGGTCACGTTCATCCAGTTCCGGCTGCTGAGGGAGAAGTGATGCGCCGCACCTGGTGGATCTACCTGATCGGAGTCCTCGGCCTGGTCACGGTCGCGGCGCCGTTCGCCTGGATGGTGCTCGGCAGCTTCAAGACCCAGGGCGAGCTGCTCCGGGTCCCGCCGACGTGGTGGCCGGAGCAGCCGACCGGCCAGAACTACGCGGACCTGTTCAACAAGGCGAACTTCCCGCGCTACTTCCTCAACTCGACGCTGGTCGCGCTGGCGGTGACAGCGGGGAACCTGGCCTTCTGCTCGATGATCGGCTACGCGCTGGCCAAGCTGCGGTTCAAGGGCCGCAACGCCCTGTTCGTGCTGGTGATGGCCACGCTGATGATCCCCGGCATGGTCACGTTCGTGCCGCTGTTCGTGCTGGTCACCAACGCCGGGCTGGCGAACAGCTTCCCCGGCCTGATCCTGCCGTTCCTGGTCTCGCCGTTCGGCGTGTTCCTGATGCGGCAGTTCTTCTCCGGTCTGCCGGACGACCTGATGGACGCCGGCCGGGTGGACGGCAGCAGCGAGCTCGGCATCTTCGCCCGGATCATGCTGCCGCTGACCAGACCCGCCCTGGCCACGCTCGGCATCCTGACCTTCCTCGGCTCGTGGAACAACTTCCTCTGGCCGCTGGTGATCGCCCAGACCGAGAACATGTACACCCTGCCCGTCGCCCTGGCGCTGTACTCGAAAGGCCAGAACGCGCAGAACTTCGGCCTGCTGATGGCCGGCGCGGTCGTGGTCGTCGTACCGGTGCTGGTGATGTTCCTGGCCTTCCAGCGGCACGTCACCAAGGGCATCGCGATCACGGGCATCAAATAGACCCCCTTCTCTGGAGACAAGATGACCGCCAACATCAGTCGCCGCACACTGCTCGCCACCACCGGCTCCGTCGCTCTGATCGGTGCCACCAGTGGTACGACGTACGCCGGAAAGCCTGACCCCGGCGCATTGCTCAAAGGGAACTGGAAGCCCAGCAAGGCAGATCGCGCGCTCGTCGGCCGCTGGGCCCGGGACACCTGGCGCAGCCTGGTCGCGATGACCGACGAGAAGACCGGGCTGCCCGCCGACAACATCGGCGCCTCGGTCACGGACCCGGTCCGCAGCCGCTACACCTCCCCCACCAACATCGGCGGCTACCTGTGGAGCACGGTCGTCGCCCGGCACCTCGGCATCATCTCGCCGCAGGAGTCGTACCGCCGGATCACCCAGACCCTGACCACGATGACCAAGGTCGACCACCACGAGCCGAGCGGCATGTACTTCAACTGGTACGACGAGTCCACTGGCGAGGTGCTGTACACGGACCCGGACGGCACCCGGCCGATCACGCCGTTCGTGTCGAGTGTCGACAACGGCTGGTTCGCGGCCGCGCTGATGGTGGTCCGGAACGCCGAGCCGCGGGCCCGCGCGCTCGCCGAGCACCTGCTGGGCAAGATGAACTTCGCCTTCTACTACAACCCGGCGGCCCGGCCCGGTGGGCTGATGCGCGGTGGCTTCTTCGAGACCTCGCCGCCGGACGAGGAGACCGACAAGGGCAACCACGCCGGCGTCGGCCCGGACGTGTACTACCGCAAGTTCCACTACGACACCTGCAACACCGAGGCGCGGATCGCGCCGTACATCGGGTTCGCGCTCGGACAGGTGCCGCACACGCAGTACTTCGCCACCTACCGGACGTTCCCGGACTCGTGCGACTGGTCCTGGGTCGAGCAGCGGCCGAAGGGGGTCCACCGGACGTACCTCGGCCTGGACGTCTTCGAGGGCACGTACTCGTACCGCGGGATGCGGCTGGTGCCGTCGTGGGGCGGCGACATGTTCGAGTCGCTGATGCCCGACCTGTTCGTGCCGGAGTCGCGGTGGGCGCCGCGCAGCTGGGGCATCAACCACCCGCTGACCGTGCGCGCGCACATCGAGCACGGTCTCGAGGACGCGAGGTACGGCTACTGGGGCTTCTCCCCCGCCTCGAACCCCAAGGGTGGGTACTCCGTCTACGGCGTGGACGCGATCGGGATGGATCCGGGCGGCTACCCGTCCGACCTGGAGGCGACCAACTACGACGCCGGCTTCGAGGGCTGCCGGGAGGGCACGAACCCGAACCCGACGTTCGGCGACGGCGTGGTCACCCCGCACGCCGCCTTCCTGGCGATGCAGTACGCGCCGCGGCAGGCGATCGACAACCTCGCGAAGATCGAGAAGAACCTGAAGGCGTACGCCGGTGGCGGCTTCTACGACTCGGTTGCGGTCCGCTCCGGCCTGATCGCCAAGCGGTACCTGTCGCTCGACCAGGCCATGGTGATGGGTGCCATCGGCAATGTCTTCGCCCACGACGTGATCCGGCGGAACTTCAGCAGCCGGCAGGTCGAGCGCCGGATCCGGCCGCTGATCGCGATGGAGAAGTTCGAGTCCGGCCTCGAGTAGGACGACACGGGAGAGAGTTCTTGATGCAGCACGACGACGCCAAGGCCGACTGGGACGCGCGGATCGCGGTCCGCAGCGACGAGGACCGGGAGTTCACCTTCCCCGACCTCGATCCCCCCAAGGAAGTCACCGCGGTCGGCGGGGCCGGCCAGGTGACGATCGACTGGTCGCCGGTGGACGGCGCCTCCGGGTACCTGATCCTGCGCGGGACGGGTGACCACGGTCCGCTCGAGCCGGTCGACCACCACAGCGGCGATGTCCTGTCGGTCCCGGCGCCGCCGTACGTCGACACCACGTGCACCTCGGGGACGCCGTACCGGTACGCGGTCGCGAGCGTTCCCGAGGTGACCGTGGCCGGGCGGCCGAGCGCGGTCGTCGGCGCGGTCCCACTGGTTGCCGACGGCACCGTGCCGGTCGTGTCGGTGACCGTCGACGCGCGCGCCGAGGGCACCGAGCTGCCCATGCCGTGGGTGCCGATGATCGGCAGCGAGCGGCTCAGCCAACTGCTCTGCACGGACCTCAGCGGCGGCCACGAGATCGGCGTCGAGCTCGAGCAGGCGCTGCGCCGGATGCACGACGAGATCGGGGTCCGCACGGTCCGGGCGCACGCGATCTTCCACGACGACACCCGGGTCTACACCGAGGTCGACGGCGAACCGGCGTACGACTTCTCCGTGGTGGACGCGATCTACGACAAGCTGCTCGCGATCGGCCTGCGGCCGGTGGTCGAGCTCGGGTTCATGCCGCGGGACCTGGCCAGTGACCCGTCGAAGACGGTGTTCGCGTACGGCGCGATCATCTCGCCGCCGAAGTCGTACGAGCGCTGGCACGACCTGGTCCGCGCGCTGGTGCGGCACCTGGTCGAGCGGTACGGCCTCGACGAGGTGCTCACCTGGGACTTCGAGGTCTGGAACGAGGCCAACCTCGAGGTCTTCTGGTCCGGCACCAAGGCCGAGTGGCTCCACCTGTACGACGCCACCGCGGCGGCCGTGAAGTCGGTCGACGCCCGGCTCGCGGTCGGCGGTCCGTCGTCGGCCGCCGCCGGCTGGGTCGACGACCTGCTGGCGCACGCGGCCGCGCACGGCACCCCGGTCGACTTCGTGTCCACGCACACCTACGGGAGCCCGCCGCTCGACGTCCGGGCCTCGATGGACCGGCACGGCTTCAGCGACGCACGGATCCTGTGGACCGAGTGGGGCGTGACGCCGACCCACTTCAACCCGATCAACGACTCGGTGTTCTCCGGAGTGTTCCTGCTGCGCGGGATGCGGTCCGCGGCGGGCCGGGTAGACGCGCTGGCCTACTGGGTCGCGTCGGACCACTTCGAGGAGCTGGGCCGCCCGCCGCGCCTGCTGCACGGCGGCTTTGGGCTGCAGACGGTGGGTGGGTTGGCGAAGCCGCGGTACCACGCGATGACCATGCTGAGCCGGCTCGGTCCGATCGAGCTGCCGGTGAGCTTGACCGGTGACGGTGGTGGGAGCCTGGTGGAGGCGTGGGCGTCCCGTGCCGACGACCGGATCGCCGTACTGGTGTGGAATCTCACCCTCGACCAGACGAAGGCCGACGGCGCGCCCGAGCTGTCCAGGACGGTCCGGGTCGAGCTGCCCGGCGTGGACCCGTCCTGGCAGGCCACGGCGACCACGCTGGGCATCGGGGCGGGTGATATCGCGACCGCCGCCGCCGAGCTCGGCCTCGGCGACTGGCCGACCGACGAGCAGCTGACCGAGCTGGCCGAACGCAGCCGGCTGGTCAGTACTCCGCTGGCACGGGACGGGTCAGCCGTCGAGCTGACGCTGCCGATGCCTTCCGCCGTCCTGCTGGAGCTTGCGCCACCTCGTCGAGGTTGACCGCCTCCTGGATCCAGCGTTCGACGCCCGCGATGTGCACCGTCGCCCAGGACCTCGCCACCTCCGGCTCGCGCCCCTCGATCGCGTCGAGGATCGCCCGGTGCTCGGCCAGGGTCCGGGCGACGGCGTCGTTCTGGGTCAGGCCACGCCAGATCCTGGCCCGGTACGTCGGCTGGCGCAGGCTGTCGATGATCGAGGCCAGCGCGCGGTTGCCGCTGCCGACCGCGAGCAACCGGTGGAACTCCACGTCACTGGCGAGCAGGTCCTCCACCGACGGCTCCGGACCGAGCTCGTCCAGTAGCTTGCGGAGCGCGGCGATGTCCTCGTCGGCCATCCGCAGGGCGGCCCGCGCGGCCGCGGCCGGCTCGAGGATCCGCCGTACCTCGAAGAACTCCAGCACCGAGGCGTCCTGGTGCAGGTCGAGGACGAAGCCCATCGTCTCCATCAGCAGGGCCGGGTCGAGGCTGGTCACGAAGGTGCCGTCACCCTGACGGACCTCGAGCACCCGGATCAGCGCGAGCGCCTTGACCGCCTCCCGCAGGGAGTTCCGGGACAGGCCGAGCCGCGCCGCCAGGTCCGGCTCGCGCGGCAGCCGGTCGCCGGGCCGCAGCTCACCGGCCACGATCATCTGCTTGATCCGGTCGATCGCCTCGTCGGTGACCCGCACGCGCACCTCCTGACCTGCCGGGTGGAAACATCCGATGTCAGCCTGACACACATCGGATGTCTGGGCGAGTTTTCCGCCTGATCGACGACTTTCTGCCCTGAAATAAGGCCACGAGCTGTTGACTCATGTCAAGGGGACGACATATAGATCGGATGAATCACTCGCATTTCTTCGAGGTTTCCCCTGGAGGTCAGGATGTACCGAACACCAGCGCGAGCCCGCCGCTGGGCGATCGCGACCCTGTCGGCTCTCGCCCTCACGGCCGTGGCCGCGTGCGGGGGCAACGACGGCAGCGGCGGTGGCGACAGCTCCGGGTCGGCCGACAAGGCGGACCTGACCTGGTCGTTCTGGGTCGGCGGCACCGAGGACCAGGCGGCCTGGCAGAAGGTGGCCGACCAGGCCACCACCGACCACCCCGGCATCACCGTCAAACTCCAGGGCACCGACTGGAACAACTACTGGGCCAAGATCGGCACGCTGCTGGCCAGCGGCAAGGCGCCGTGCATCATCGGCATGCAGAGCCTGCGGCTGGCGTCGTACGCGAACGCCATGCTCCCGCTCGACGAGCTGATGCAGAAGTACGGCCTGAAGACCGAGGAGTTCGACAAGCCGATCATGGACGGGCTGAAGTCCGACGGGAAGCAGATCGCGATCCCGTACGACTCCGGCCCGATGGTGATCTTCTACAACAAGAACCTGTTCAAGGCCGCCGGTGTCGCCGAGCCCAAGCCGGGCTGGACGATGGACGAGTTCAAGGCCGCGGCGAAGAAGCTCACCGGCGCGGGCCGGACCGGGCTGGTGACGACCCCCGGTGACCTCAGCGTGGCCGCCTGGGTCCGCACCCAGACCGGCGCGGAGCCGCTCGCCGACGGGAAGCTCGCGCTCACCGAGCAGAAGTTCGTCGAGGGCTTCGAGGGGTACGCCGACTTCGTCCGGACCGACAAGATCGCACCGCAGGTGCCGTCCGGCAGCACCGACTTCGAGACCACGCAGTTCGTCTCCGGCAAGTCGGCGATGCAGCTGAACGGGCCGTGGTCGCTGATCGACACCAAGGGCAAGGTCAAGTTCCAGCTCGGCGTCGCGCCGATCCCGGCCGGCCCGGACGGCTCCAAGACGTACACCGCCGGCTCCGGGTTCGGCATCTCCCGGTCCTGCAAGACCCCGGACGCGGCCTTCCAGGCGATCATGTCGATGACCGGTGAGAAGCCGCTGACCACGCTGGCCGCGGCGGGACGCGCGTACCCGGCCCGCACCGCCGCCCACGACGCCTGGTTCGCCGCGGCGAAGATCGACGGCGCGAAGGAGACCCTGGACTACGCCTCGGAGAACTCGGTCCCGCTGGTGACCTCGAAGAACTGGGTCCAGGTGGCCGACCTGCTCAACCGCTTCGGCACCCAGGCGCTGAACGGCGAGGTCCCGCCGGACCAGGCGCTGAAGACCATCCAGGACCAGGCGGGCGCCGGATCCTGATGGCCGCCGTCAACACCACCACCGTCGCTCCGCCGGGTGCGCCTCCGGGTGCCGCTCCGGCGGGGCGCCGGCCCGGCCTGCGGCGGGACGGCCGGTACGCCGGGCTGTTCCTGGCGCCGAGCCTGGCCGGGCTGGCCCTGTTCACGCTGTTCCCGACCGCGATGGCCCTCGGGATCAGCCTGTTCGACTGGCCGGTGTTCGGCGAGCGCACGTTCCTCGGCATCGACAACTACACCCACCTGCTGAACGATCCGGTGTTCCGCCGGGTGGTGCTGAACACCACGCTGTTCGTGGTCCTGTACGTGCCGCTGAACGTGGTCGTCTCGCTCGGGCTCGCGGTCTGGCTCGGGCCGAAGATCCGCGGCCGGCAGGCGTTCCGGGTGCTGTTCTTCATCCCGGTGATGACGCCGATGGTGGCCAACGTGATGGTCTGGCGGCTGCTGTTCCAGCCGGGCGGCCTGATCGACACCGGGATGCAGAGCTGGTTCGGCGTCAACGCCCCGAACTTCCTCGGCTCGTCCAACTGGGCGATGCCGGCGATCGTGGCGATGTCGATCTGGCAGGGCTTCGGCTACAACTTCCTGGTCTTCTCCGCCGCCCTCGACCAGGTGCCGCAGTCGCAGCTGGAGTCGGCGCAGATCGACGGCGCCGGCCCGCTGCAGCGGTTCCGGTACGTGACCTGGCCGATGATCACGCCGTCGATCTTCTTCGCCACCACGATGACGCTGATCACCTCGTTCCAGGTGTTCGCGCAGCCGTTCATCCTGACCCAGGGCGGACCGGGCGTGTCCACCCAGACCATCGTCATGTACGTCTACAACCAGGGCTGGCAGTTCCTCACCATGGGGCTGGCGTCCGCGGCCGGCTGGGTGCTGTTCGTGATCATCATGGGCATCACCGCGATCCAGTTCTTCGGTCAGAAGCGGTGGGTGCACTATGACGTCTGAAACCAACGCCGTCAGCCGCCGGGTCCGCAGCGGCGTCTCACACGTGCTGCTGATCGTGGTCGCCATCCTCTTCCTCGGTCCGCTCGTGTACGCCGTCTCGACGTCGCTGAAACCGGCCGACGAGGTGTTCACCCCGACCCCGGAGCTGTTCGGCTCGGAGATCCGCTGGCAGAACTACGCCGACGCGTTCGCGTTCGCGCCGTTCGGCCGGTACTTCCTGAACAGCCTGTTCGTGGCGGTGGTCGGCACCCTGGTCGTGGTGGTCGCGTCGAGCATGTCGGCGTACGCGTTCGCCCGGCTGAAGTTCAGGGGCCGGGAGCAACTGTTCGTGCTGTTCCTGGGCACGCTGATGGTGCCGCAGGAGGTGCTGATCGTGCCGATGTACTGGCTGATGCAGTCGCTGGGCTGGGTGGACAGCTACTGGGCGCTGATCCTGCCCTGGGCGTTCACCGCGTTCGGCACCTTCCTGCTCCGGCAGTTCTTCCTGACCGTCCCGGCCGAGCTCGAGGAGGCCGCCCGGGTGGACGGGTGCGGGCCGATCCGCTCGTTCCTGCGGATCATGCTGCCGCTGGCCCGGCCGGCCATCGCGGTGCTGACCGTGTTCACCTTCATCAGCTTCTGGGGCAGCTTCCTGTGGCCGCTGATCGTCGTCAACAGCATCGAGGACAAGGGCACCGTGCCGCTCGGCCTGGCCCAGTTCATCGGCCAGCAGGGCACCCAGTGGAATCTCATGATGGCCGCGTCCGTGCTGGCGATGCTGCCGACCGTCCTGCTCGTCGTCCTGCTGCAGAAACACCTCGTCCGCGGCCTGCTCGTCACCGGTCTGGGCGGCCGCTAACAACCCTCCGAAGGAGATCTGACATGACCGACGCGCCTCCCGCGCACTCCGTCGAGAAGTTCCGCGACTGGCGGTTCGGCCTGTTCGTCCACTGGGGCCTGTACGCGCTGCCGGCCCGGCACGAGTGGGTGAAGAACCGCGAACGGCTGACCGACGAGGACTACCAGCCGTACTTCGACCACTTCGAGCCCGACCTCTACGACCCGCGGAAGTGGGCCGCCGCCGCCCGCGGGGCCGGCATGAAGTACGCCGTACTCACGACCAAGCACCACGAGGGCTTCTGCCTGTGGGACTCCGCGGTGTCCGACTACACGGTCGCCAAGACCGCCTGGGGCAAGGACCTGGTCGGGCCGTTCGTCGAGGCCTGCCGGGCCGAGGGCCTCGGGGTCGGCTTCTACCACTCGCTGATCGACTGGCACCACCCTGAGTTCCCGATCGACCTCGTCCACCCGCAGCGCGACGACGAGGAGGTGATCGCCAAGGCGGCCGGCCGGGACATCCAGGTGTACGCCGACTACCTGCACGCGCAGACGCGCGAACTGCTGACGAACTACGGCCCGATCGACATCATGTGGTTCGACTTCTCCTACCCGGGCCGGACGTACGACGACGGCCGGGACGGGCACGGCAAGGGCAAGGACGACTGGCGCTCCGAGGAACTGATGGCGATGGTCCGGGAGCTGCAGCCGGACATCCTGATCAACGACCGGCTGGACATCCCGGGCGACTTCGTCACGCCGGAGCAGTACCAGCCGGACGGACCGATGACCCGCGACGGGCAACCGGTGCTGTGGGAGGCGTGCCAGACGCTGAACGGCAGCTGGGGCTACGACCGGGACAACCTGGACTGGAAGTCACCCGAGCTGCTGGTGAAGATGCTGGTCGACTCGGTCTCCAAGGACGGCAACCTGTTGCTGAACGTCGGTCCGACCGGACGCGGCGAGTTCGACCCCCGGGCGCTGGCGACGCTGAGCGCGATCGGCGAGTGGATGCGGCTGCACGAGCGGTCGGTGCGCGGCGCCCGGCCGAGCGAATTCACCGCGCCGCCCGACTGCCGCTACACGCAGAAGGGTGACCGGCTCTACCTGCACCTGTTCTCCTGGCCGATGGGCCACGTCCACCTGCCCGGGCTGGGCGGCGGACAGGTGAAGTACGCCCAGCTGCTGAACGACGCGTCCGAGATCAAGCGGATCGTCAACGACCCGCATCAGCAGGCCCAGAACACCACGATGGGCGGCATCGGCGCCGACGTACTGACCCTGCAGCTCCCGATCCAGCGCCCGGACGTCCTGGTGCCGGTGATCGAGATCTTCCGGTAGGGCCTACGAAGCCGGGGTGGGGCGGCCGGGTTGCTCTCCGCCCCGGGCTTCCAGGTAGCTGTTCTTCGGGACCATCACCTTGCGGCGGAACAGGCAGACGACCGTCCCGTCCTGCTTGTAGCCCTTGGTCTCTACGTAGACGACGCCCCGATCGTCCTTCGACTTCGACTCCCACTTGTCCAGGACGACGGTCTCGCCGTACACCGTGTCGCCGTGGAAGGTCGGGGCGACGTGCCGCAGCGACTCGATCTCCAGGTTGGCGATCGCCTTGCCGCTCACGTCCGGGACCGACATCCCGAGCAGGATCGAGTAGATGTAATTGCCCACCACAACGTTCTTGCCGAACTGGGTGGTCTCGCCGGCGTAGTGCGCGTCCAGGTGCAGCGGGTGGTGGTTCATCGTGAGCAGGCAGAACAGGTGGTCGTCGTACTCGGTCACCGTCTTGCCCGGCCAGTGCTTGTAGACCGCGCCGACCTCGAACTCCTCGTAGCTGCGCCCGAACTGCATCCCTCGGCTCCTCTCCGGTAACCCCGGGCCCCATGCTGCCGAAAGACGACGTGACTGGGCAGTAGCCCGCGCGTGGGCTAGCTCTCAACCGGGCGAGACGTTCGTCACCCAGGCGTCATCCAGCTCAGTCGTGCGGCTGCTGGAGCGGCGTCTGCAACGGCTGCTCGGGCATCCGCGGGCTCACCTCGCCCTTGAGCGCCAGCTTCGCCAGGTGGTTGCGCGCCTCCTCGGCGAACTTGAAGTCGCACAGTACGTCGTACGTCGTCGCGACCACCGCGGTCCGGGAGGTGAAGTCCCGCCGGCCGGCCGACTGTGCGTAGCCGAGGCCGCCGAACACCAGGCCGAAGAACGCACCGAGCACCACACCGGTCACCAGCGCGGCCAGCCAGTTACCGGACGTGAACAGGCCCAGCAGCAGACCGACGAACAGGCCGAACCAGGCACCGCTGGCCACCCCCGCGGCCAGCGCCCGGCCCCAGGTCAGCCGGCCGGTGATCTTCTCCACCTGGCGCAGGTTGTTGCCGACGATGGTCGTGTGCTCGACCGGGAACTTCTCGTCCGAGAGGTAGTCGACAGCTCGCTGCGCCTCCCGGTAGGTGTCGTAGATCCCGATCGTCAGGCCGCTCGGCCGGGGGTCCATCGAGGGCATGCCCTGCGTGGTCATCGTCGTTCCTCTCCACGTGCTTCCACCCCCCATCATTGCCGACGCCTGGTTACCGCGCCTTGATAGCCTCGCCGGTGATGACCGGACGACGCTGGGACCTGGGCGCGACACGCCGGATGGGCCGGGTTTTCGCCCGGCGCTCCCCCGGCGTCCCGGAGCCGATGGACCTGGTCGCCAGCGGCAAGCTGGACGGGGCTCTGGTCGACTGGGCCTTCTACCGCGGCGGCCGGCGCGACACCAGGGTCAACTCCTACACCGAGGCGCTGTCGCGGGCCGAGCGCGGCCAGGGGTTCGTCTGGATCGGGCTGTTCCAGCCGACCGGCCGGCAACTGGCCATCATCGGCGCGGAGTTCGGTCTGCACCCGCTGGCCCTGGAGGACGCGGCGGAGGCCCACCAGCGGCCCAAGCTCGAGCGGTACGACGACACGCTGTTCGCCGTACTCAAGACGGTCACCTACGTGCCGCACGGGGAAATGACGGCCACCAGCGAGGTGGTGGCGACGGGTGAGGTGATGGTGTTCTGCGGACCCGGATTCGTCGTCACCGTGCGCCACGGCGAGCACAGTGAGCTGACCGGTCTGCGGCAGCGGATGGAGCAGCGCCCGGAGCAGTTGGCGGCCGGGCCGGGCGCCGTACTGCACGCGATCGCCGACCACGTGGTCGACCGGTACCTGGAGGTCGCGGACGCCGTCCAGGCCGACATCGACCTGATCGAGAGCGAGATGTTCACGCCGCGCGGCTGGCGGCACATCGACCGGGTCTACCAGCTCAAGCGCGAGGTGCTGGAGCTCAAGCGGGCGGTGGCGCCGCTGGCCGGGCCGATGCGGACGTTGTCCACGCTGCGGCACCCGCTGATCGGCGACGAGACCAGGAAGTACTTCCGGGACGTGGACGACCACCTGCTGCGGGTGAAGGAGCAGGTGATCTCGTTCGACGAGCTGCTCAGCTCGATCCTGCAGGCCGGGCTGGCCCAGGTGCAGGTGGCGGAGAACGAGGACCTGCGCCGGATCTCCTCCTGGGTGGCGATCCTGGCGGTGCCGACGATGATCGCCGGGATCTACGGGATGAACTTCGACTACATGCCCGAGCTCCGGCTGAAGTACGGGTACTTCGTCGTGCTCGCGCTGATGGCCGCCGCGTGTACGGTCCTGTACCGGCTGTTCAAGCGCAATCACTGGCTCTGATCCCTGCGCTGGCAACCTTCTGCCACGGCAGGCACTGCTGACCTTTTGGAATGTTCCAACGGTTGTGCGGCGATTGTGGCGCTTGATTGAATGCGACCATCGCTTTCGGTCAGCGGTCCGCCACGATCTGCGACCGGCGAGGTAGTCAGCATCACCAGGGAGGGCCCGCCGTGCTCCGGATTCACTTCACGCCGAGGGATCTCGCACGCGTCACGGTCGCCGCCACGCCCGCCCCGCTGTGGGAGGTGCTGCTCAGCCTGCACATGCTGCAGCACTCCGACGGCCGGCTGGTCTTCGAGGACTGGCGCCGGCACGTCCGGGCCACGGTGGCGCCCGACCAGATGCGCCTGCTGCTGGAGCTGACCCCGCCGAAGGGCTACTCCCCCGACTTCCTCACCCCGGCCGAGTCCGGCGCGGACTTCGAGACCATGCTGGAGCTCATCCTGGCGACGCCGCGCCAGCAGATCCGCGACCAGCTCGAGCTGCTGAGCAAGTACCGGCCGATGTCGCCGTGGACGCGGGAGCTGGCGAAGGGCGAGCGGACCTCGCTGCACAAGCTCGGCCGGGCGATCCGGACGTACCACGACGCCGCGATCGCGCCGTACTGGAAGTCGATCGGGACGCATGTGTCGGCCGACCAGTCGCATCGCAGTGAGGCGCTCTCGCAGTACGGCGTCGACCGGCTGCTGTCGACGCTGCACCCGCGGGTGCGGTGGGTGGCGCCGGTGCTGCAGGTGCTGGACATGCACGACCGCGACTTCTACCTGGACGGGCGCGGCATCCAGCTGCAGCCGTCCGCGTTCTGCTGGCAGGTGCCGACCAAGCTGCGCGACCCGGAGCTGAAGCCGATCCTGGTGTACCCGATCCACCACGCGCCCGGCATCCTCCGGCAGCAGTCCGCGGAGGCGGCCCCGTCGAGCGACCCGCTCGGCTCGCTGCTCGGTTCCACCCGGGCGGCCGCGCTGGAGGCAACCGTCGCGGGCTGCACGACGACCGAGCTGGCCAAGCGCTGCAAGATCTCGCCGGCCGCGGCCAGCCACCAGGCGACGGTACTGCGCGAGGCCGGGCTGATCACCACCCGCCGGGCCGGTGCGTCGGTCCGCCACGAGATCACCCAGCTCGGCATCTGGCTGCTGTCGGGCTACGGCTCCGGCCAGACGGCCGGCGCCACCCGCGACGTGCCGTCCCGGATCACCGCCTAGACCCTGCCCCGCCGCGTGTTGGGCCGACCGGCACCGCCCCGCCTGTCGACCCAGCACGCCGGCCGGTTCACAGCTTGTAGTCCTCCAGCAGGCGGCGGCCGATGATCATGCGCTGGATGTCCGCGGTGCCCTCGCCGATCAGCAGCATCGGGGCCTCCCGGTAGAGGCGCTCGATCTCGTACTCCTTGGAGAACCCGTACCCGCCGTGGATCCGGAACGAGTCCTCCACGACCTGGGCGCAGTACTCACTCGCCAGGTACTTCGCCACCCCGGCCTCGAAGTCGTTGCGGGAGCCGGCGTCCTTCTTCCGGGCCGCCTTCACCATCAGCTCGTGCGCGGCCTCGACCTTGACCGCCATGTCGGCCAGCCGGAACAGCACCGCCTGGTGGTCGGCGATCTTCTTCCCGAACGTCTCGCGCTGCTGCGCGTACGCGATCCCCAGCTCGAACGCCCGCCGGGCCACCCCGCAGCCGCGCGCGGCCACGTTCACCCGGCCGACCTCGACCCCGTCCATCATTTGGTAGAACCCCTTGCCCGGCACACCGCCGAGGATCTGGCCGGCGTCGATCCGGTAGCCGTCGAAGACCAGCTCGGTGGTGTCGACGCCCTTGTAGCCCATCTTCTCGATCTTGCCCGGCACGCTCAGGCCCTGGTCGACCTCACCGAACCCGGGCTCCTTCTCCACCAGGAACGTGGTCATGTTCCGGTAGACCGAGTCGGCTCCCTCGTCGGTCTTCACCAATACGGCGACCAGGTTCGCCGAGCCGCCGTTGGTCAGCCACATCTTCTGGCCGGTGACCGTGTAGGTGTCGCCGTCGCGGACCGCCTTGGTCTTGATGGCGGACACGTCCGACCCGCAGCCCGGCTCGGACATCGAGAACGCGCCGCGCACCTCGCCGGTCGCCATCCGGGGCAGGTACTTCTGCTTCTGCTCGTCGGTGCCGTGCTGCAGCAGCATGTACGCGACGATGAAGTGCGTGTTGATGATCCCGGACACGCTCATCCAGCCGCGGGCGATCTCCTCGACACAGAGCGCGTAGGTGAGCAGCGACTCGCCGAGACCGCCGTACTGCTCGGGGATCATCAGGCCGAACAGGCCGAGCTCCTTGAGCCCCTCGACGATCTCGGCCGGGTACTCGTCGCGGTGCTCGAGCTCGGTCGCGACCGGGAGGATCTCCGCCTCGACGAACGCGCGGACCGTCTTCAGGATCTCCTCCTGAACGTCGGTCAGCCCGTCGGTCTGCTGCAACCTGCTCATCGTGCGTCTCCTTCGGCCGGCTTACCCGCGAGTATCGCGGTTCCCAGCATCCCGGCACGAGGGGACACCCGCTGTGACACCGGCCACCCGACGGAGGTCGTGTGGCTCACTCGGAGTCGCGCTCGCCGTCCCCGTCCCCGTTGCCGTCGCCGTTCCCCTCGCCGGCCGGCGGCAGGACGTGGCTGACGGCGGCGAACATCGCCGCGATCTGCGGGGTGGTCTGCCAGCGGCGGTTGCGCTGGGCCTCGGCCAGCCGGCGGCGGGCGTCGTAGAAGTTCTTGGACGCCGACTCGAGGTTGCCGTTGTCCACGGCCACCGCGGCCTGATCCAGGTCGCGCGCGGCCTCCCGCGGCGCCTTGGTGCGGGAGTCCTGCTCGGTCTGCCGGACCTGGGCGGCGAGGGTCCGGAGCGTCTGCACCAGCGCGCCGCGCGGGTTCTGCTGCGTCGTCTCCTTCGGCGTCGGCGTCGGGCTCGGCTTCTTGGTCGGCGTCCTGGACGGCGTCGGCGTCGGCTTCGGCGTGGGCTTCGGTGCTGTCGACGCCTTCACCGCCGGCGCCGACGGCGTTCCGCCCGCCGCGGCGGTCGGCGGGTCGGTGGCGAGGCCCTGCCGCAGCATCAGGCCGCCGACCGCGGCCGCCAGTACGACGGCCATCGCCACCAGCACCTTGGCGAACGGGAACGCCCTCTTCGGCGCCCGGTGCGTCCCGGTGGCCTCCGGCTCCTCTTCCTGCCAGTTCCCCACGTCGAGGACGCCGTCGGCCGGCAGCAGCGGCAACACCTGGGTGTTCGGGGCCGCGGTCAGCAGCGCCGTCACGTCCGACGCCGACGACGGCCGGTCCTCCGGGTCCTTCGCCAGCAACTGCAGGACCAGGTTGGCGAGCGGCGGCTCCACGTCCGCGCGGTGGATCGGCTCCGGTACGGCGTCCAGGTGTTGCCGCATCACCGCCTCCACGTTGGGCCCGGTGAAGGGCGGCGTACCGGTGAGGAGTTCGTAGAGGACGCAGCCGAAGGAGTACCAGTCGCTGGCCGGCGTGGCGGACTGACCGCGGACCTGTTCGGGCGAGACGTACGACGCCGTGCCCAGGAGCACACCGACACCGGTGGTCTCGGTGCCGGCGCCCTTCGCGATGCCGAAGTCGGTGATCTTGAGCGTGCCGTCCGGCGCGAGCAGGAGGTTCCCCGGTTTCACGTCCCGGTGGACGATGCCGGCCGCGTGCGCCGCGTCGAGGGCGCGGGCGCCCTGGGTGGCGATGTCGGCGACCAGCGTGCCGCTCGGCAGGCCCGCCGTACGCATCAGCTGGGCCAGATCCGGGCCGGACACCAGCTCCATCACCAGGAACACGTGTTCGCCGGCCGTGCCCACGTCGTACGTCGCGACGACGTTCGGGTGCATCAGCCGCGCGGCCGCCTGCGCCTCGGCCCGGAACCGCACGACCGCGTCCATCGGGTCGCCCTCGAGCCGGCGGAGCAGTTTCACCGCGACCTGCCGGGCCAGCACGGTGTCCTCGGCCTGCCACACCTCACCCGCGCCACCTCTGCCGAACAGGGTCAGCAGCCGGTAGCGACCTGCGAGTACCTCGCCGTTCACACAACACACCTTCCGCAGCGGACCGCAACACCTTAGGAGAGGCACGCGCCGAAGAGCGAGTTCTGGGCCGATTCCTTGAAGAACCTCTGCACAGAGCGATCGACGTACTACGTTGAGCGCATGAAGCGATCACTTACCGCCCTGATCGCGGCCACCCTGGTCGCGAGCACGCTGACCACCACGACAGCCACCGCTGCCCCCGCACCGGCCCGGCACCCGAAGCCGGTGGTGAAGTGCGAGTTCACGCCGACCCCGGAGAACCCGGCCGCCAAGCCGGTCCGGCTCCCGTCCCCGGTCGCCCGGGCGAAGGGCACGGTCGACGTGTACTTCGTGACCAACTACGGACCGTTCGTCGTCCGGATGGACCGCGAGAACGCGCCCTGCGGCGTGCACAACTTCGTGCACCTGGTGAAGAGCCGGTTCTACGACTTCACCCAGTGCTTCCGGCTGACCAACTCGGCCCGGCTCGGGGTGCTGCAGTGCGGCGACATCTACCGGCAGGAGGAGGGCGGTCCGGGGTACAAGTTCCCGGACGAGGTCACCGGCCGGGAGACCTACCCGCGCGGCACCGTTGCCTACGGCAACCAGGGCCCGGGGACGAACGGCTCGGAGTTCTTCGTGGTCCACTCGTTCGCCAACATCGCTCCGAACTACACCGTCCTCGGCCGGGTGATCTTCGGCATGTCCACCTTCGACCGCATGGTCGCCGCCGGCATCGCCGACCCCGACCAGGACGGCCCGCCGGTCCGCCCGATCCGCATCTACAAGGTCTGGGCCCGCTGACCCGGTCCTAGTCCGCCGGCTGCCAGATGTCGGTGCGGGTCATGCCCGCGGCGCGGCCCTTGGCGGAGATGACGTGGGCCATCTTGCGGGAGGCCTCGTCGATCATCTCGTCGCCGAGCATGACCGCGCCGCGGGCACCGCCGGCCGCCGACGTGTAGTGGTCGTAGGCGTCGAGGATGTTCTCGGCGTGGTCGTAGTCCTCCTGCCGCGGCGAGTACACCTCGTTCGCGGCGGCGATCTGGTCCGGGTGCAGCACCCACTTGCCGTCGAACCCGAGGGCGGCCGACCGCCCGGCGACCCGGCGGAAGCCCTCGACGTCCTTGATCTGCAGGTACGGACCGTCGATCGCCTGCTTCCCGTGCGCCCGCGCGGCCATCAGGATCTGCATCAGGATGTAGTGGTAGGCGTCACCGACGTCGTACCCGGGCGGCTGCTCGCCGACCACCAGCGACTTCATGTTGATCGACGCCATGAAGTCGGCCGGGCCGAAGATGATGGTCTCCACCCGCGGCGACGCCTGCGCGATCGCGTTCACGTTGGTCAGGCCGAGGGCGTTCTCGATCTGTGCCTCGATCCCGATCCGGCCCGCCTCCAGGCCGTGCACCTTCTCGAGCTGGGTCAGCAGCAGGTCGAGCGCGACCACCTGCTCGGCGGTCTGCACCTTCGGCAGCATGATGCAGTCGAGGTTGGCCCCGGCGCCGCCGACGACCTCGATCACGTCGGCGTACGTCCACTCGGTGGTCCAGTCGTTCACCCGGACCACGCGCAACTTGTTTCCCCAGCCGCCCTCGTTCAGCGCGGCGACGACGTTCTTGCGTGCGTCCACCTTCGCGATCGGCGCGACCGAGTCCTCCAGGTCGAGGAACACCTGGTCGGCGTCCAGCCCCTTCGCCTTGGCCAGGAACCGCGGGTTCGACCCCGGGGTCGCCAGGCAGGACCGTCGGCTGCGCAGAACCTGTTCCGTCATTCCGGACCTCCACTCGGTTACTCACCGGTCACCGGCAGCGTACGGCGAAACGCACGCGTCCTGCCCGGTGACATCGCTCACTGTGACACCCTTGGCCCGTGGACACGGAGCAGGCTGTGACCGAGATCGCCGCCGTCATGAAGAAGGCCGGTCTCGTCTGGCTGTCGTGGAACGGCGGCCGCCCGGCTCCGGCCTGGTTCGCCACGGTCGACGGCCGGTACGTCGTCCTCGCGGACGCTGCCGACGGTGCCGAGCAACCGCTGCCCGGGCTGGCCACGGCCGGCTCCGCGGAGGTCGTCGTACCGGCGAAGCCCGCGACCAACCGGCTGGCGAGCTGGACGGCGACCGTACGACGGCTGGAGCCCGGCAGCGCGGAGTGGACCGAGGCCGCGCAGGTGCTGCGGACCGAGCGGCTGAACGCGGCCGAGCTGGACCAGCAGCTCGAGCGCTGGACGACCGAGGCGGACCTGCTCGTCCTGGAGCCCACGGGCGAGATCACCGAGGCGGCCGGGCGCTTCGACGACAGTCCGCGGGCCGAGGCCCCGGTCGGCACCCCGGCGACCACCCGGGGCAAGCCGCCCCGGACCCTGCACCGCCCGATCCGCCGCCGACCGCGCCTGAGCTGAGAGTCCCCGTCGGCGGGTTAGCCTTCGAGCATGACTGGATCACCGTCGCGCGTGTACGTGGCCCGGCTGGCTGGTCTCCCGGTGTTCGCCCCGAACGGGGACCAGGTCGGCAAGGTGCGCGACGTCGTCGTCATGCTGCGGCAGGGCACCCAGCCGCCGCGGGTGCTCGGGCTGGTGGTCGAGGTGTTCACCCGGCGGCGGATCTTCCTGCCGATGACCCGGGTGACCTCGGTCGACGCCGGGCACGTGATCACCACCGGGCTGGTGAACATGCGCCGGTTCGAGCAGCGCGCGACCGAGGTCCTGGTGCTCGGCGAGATGCTGGACCGCACGGTCACCATCCGCGAGACCGGTGCGACCGCGGTCGTGTTCGACATGGCCATGGAGCAGTGGCGGACGCGGGACTGGGTGCTGTCCAAGGTGGCTGTCCGCGAGGGCAACAAGCGGTTCCGGCGGCGGGGGCAGTCGCACGTGCTCGACTGGGCCGACGTGAGCGGCTTCGCCCAGGTCGAGGAGGGCCAGGGCGCCACGCACATCCTGGCCGCGTTCGAGTCGATGAAGGCGGCCGACCTGGCCGGCGTCCTGCACGACCTGTCCCCCAAGCGCCGCAAGGAGATCGCCGCCGCGCTGAACGACGAGCGGCTGGCCGACGTCCTCGAGGAGCTGCCCGAGGACGACCAGGTGGAGATCCTGGCCGGCCTGGACACCGAGCGCGCCGCCGACGTCCTGGAGGAGATGTCCCCGGACGACGCGGCCGACCTGATCGCGGAGCTGCCGACCGACACCGCCGAGCGGCTGCTGACGCTGATGGAGCCGGACGAGGCCGAGGACGTCCGGCGGCTGCTGACGTACGAGGAACGCACGGCCGGCGGACTGATGACGTCGGAGCCGGTGATCCTGCCGGCCGACGCGACCGTGGCGGACGCGCTGGCGCACGTCCGCAACGCCGAGCTGAGCCCGGCGCTGGCCGCGATGATCTACGTCTGCCGGCCGCCGCTGGAGACGCCCAGCGGCCGGTTCATCGGGGTCGGCCACATCCAACGGCTGCTGCGCGAACCGCCGTCCGAGCTCGTGTCCGCCGTACTCGACACCGATCTCGACGGTCTCCGGCCGGACGACAGTCTGCACACGGTCAGCAAGTACCTGGCCACGTACAACCTGGTGGCCGCGCCGGTCCTGGACGACGAGGGCCGGCTGCTCGGAGCGGTGACGGTGGACGACGTCCTCGACCACCTGCTTCCCGAAGACTGGCGCGAATCCGGACAGCAGGAGGTGGACCGCCATGCCCCGTGACGACCGCAGCACCGACGACCGCCGACTGCTCCGCAGTACCTCCCGGCTGGACGTTCCGCGCGAGCTGCGCCGGACCTTCCGGCCGGTGTACGACGCCGACGCGTTCGGCCGGCTGTCGGAACGGATCGCGCGCTTCCTGGGGACCGGGCAGTTCCTGGTCTACATGACCGGGACGATCCTGTTCTGGGTCGCCTGGAACATCTTCGCGCCGGCGAGTCTGCGGTTCGACGAGTACCCGTTCATCTTCCTCACGCTCGCGCTCAGCCTGCAGGCGTCGTACGCCGCGCCGCTCATCCTGCTCGCGCAGAACCGGCAGGAGGCCCGCGACCGGGTGCAGTACGAGCGCGACCGCGACGTCGACGCCCGCACCCGGGCGGACATGGAGTTCCTGGCCCGGGAGATGGCGTCGCTGCGGATGGCGGTCGGCGAGGTCGCGACCCGCGACTTCCTCCGCTCCGAGCTGCGCTCGCTGCTCGCCGACCTGGACACCCGCGAGGACGACCGGGTCTGACTTCGGGATCGAGCTAGGCTCGCTAGCAGGTGAGGAAGGGTCGATGCCGTGAAGAGTCGCTTCAAGCCTGATCGCGGGCTGACCAGCAGGATGGTCGTCACCAGCTTCCTGCTCGGCCTGCTGTACGTCGGATTCGTCGGCCTGCTGATCGCGTTGACGAAGAGCGCCGTGCTGGCCGTCGTGATCGCGGGTGGCGCGCTTTTCGTGCAGTACTGGTTCTCCGACCGGATCGCGCTCTACGCGATGCGCGGCCGGATCGTCAGCCCGGAGGAGGCGCCGCAACTGCACGGCGCGATCGACCGGCTGTGCGCGCTGGCCGACATGCCCAAGCCGAAGGTCGCGATCGCCGACGTCGACCTGCCGAACGCGTTCGCCACCGGCCGCAACCCGGACAAGGCGGTCGTCTGCGTGACCACCGGGATCCTGCGCCGGCTCGACGCCGACGAGCTCGAAGGCGTGCTCGCGCACGAGTTGTCGCACGTCGCCCACCGGGACGTGGCGGTGATGACGATCGCGTCGTTCCTCGGCGTACTCGCGGGCCTGATCACCCGCTTCGGCCTGTACGGCGGCCTCGGCCGGAACCGGGACCAGAACGCCGCCATGGTCGTGCTGACCATCATCCTGGTGTCCGCGGCGGTGTACGCGATCTCGTTCCTGCTGACCCGGGCGCTGTCGCGGTACCGCGAGCTCGCCGCCGACCGGGCCGCGGCGATCCTGACCGGGCGGCCGTCGACGCTGGCGTCCGCGCTCACCAAGATCAGCGGCGACATCGCCCGGATCCCGTCGCGCGACCTGCGCCAGGCCGAGGCCTTCAACGCGTTCTTCTTCGCGCCCGCGGCCGCGGGCGGCTTCAGCCTGTCGTCGCTGTTCTCCACCCACCCGCCGCTCGAGCAGCGACTCGAGCGGCTCGGGATGCTGTCCCGCGAGCTCGGGGAGCAGGCTTAGCCCATGGGCCTTCTCGACATCCTGTTCGGCCGAAGCAAAGCCGTCCCGCCGAACCTCGACCAGCTCTTCGCACTCCCCTCGGCCGCCATCACCTTGGACACGGCCGCCGGCTACCGGGCGACCGGCAGTGGCTCGGTCTGTTTCAAGGCCGCGGAGGGCGGTGGGTTCTCCACGTTGCGGGCGGAGGTCGACAAGTTGCTCGCGCTCGACGGCGACAAGTTCACCAGCCACACCGACTCCTACGGCTTCACCTGGCTGGTCCGGGAGACCTCACCCGACGACCTCGAGGGCCTGGTGACCGACCTGCACGCGGTCAACACCTCGCTCGTCGACGCCGGCTTCGGTACGTCGCTCCTGTGCACGCTGGTCGCCTTCACCAACGGCACGAAGTCGCTCGGGCTCGTGTACCTCTACAAACGCGGCTCCTGGTACCCGTTCGTCCCCGTCGGCCCCGACCGCCGCGACAACGCCACCGAACTCCAGATCAAATCCGTCATCGGCACCGACCTCCCCTTCGAACCCGACCTCTCCCGCTGGTTCCCCATCTACGGAGCCCCCGGCCTGTGATCAGGTGGTCAGCCGGAGCCTGATTCCACTGGATTCAGCGACACCCGCGTCGAGATATGCGTTGGCGCTCCGGAGTTCTGCGTCGGCCCGTTCGTAGCTGCTCCAGTCGATCGTCGCCGTCCAGCGCTGGGCGAAGTCCAGGACCGAGTACAGCGTCTGACCGTCGCCCGCACCGTTGCTCACGCCTACGAGACCGGCCAGGTAGTTGTTGCGGTAGACGGTCGGAACGATGATTCGCACCTGCCCGGCCGCGGCCAGCTCGGCATTCGCGAAGAGGCGCGCGATCCGTCCGTTGCCGTCGTCGAAGGGATGCACCTCGGTCAGGAGCAGCATGACGGCGACCGCTCGGTGAAGCGGGTCGGTGAGCGGCGCCAGCGCATCGAATCCTCGCGCCAACGTGCCCCGAACCATCTCCGGCGCGACGAACGCGTAGCCGCCGGCATAGTTCTGGACGAGTTTGAACTGCCCCGGGCGTTTGTCGTCCCGGGCGGCCATCAGCGTCGAGTGCCGTTCGACCAGTAGTTCGAGGAGTTGGTCCGCGGATGCCGGCACGGTCCTCGAGAGGACGGGGTCGGATGCGATGCGGTAAGTCGCAGCGACATCGTGTGCGTCCTGCGGCCGGGCAGCAGGTACTTCGCCGTCGATGGCGATCCTGCGGGCTTCCTCGACGCCGAACTGGGTGCCCTCGATGAAGTTCGAGAAGTACGACTCGAAGAAGGGCAGCCACTCCCACCGGGTCGACCCACCGACGGCCGGACGCGGTACGGGCGCGACCGTCTGCAGGTACCGGGCCAGACGTTCGAGCATGTCCAGCCGATGTTCGTCGTACGGGTCTCCGGCCAGTCTGGCGGCCAGCCGGGTCGAGGTCAGCCGCGTGTCCGCCGCGGTGCCGAGCAGGGCCGCCAGTCGCGAGCGGACGTCCTCGACCTGACGTTCGCCGAAGTATCCCGAGACGACGTCGAGCTGTGCCAGCAGACGACGGATGCGGCCGGCGCCTCCGGTCCGGGCCTCCTCGTCCATCCGGTCTTCCACCGCACCGAGTCCGGCGTACCTCCTGGGCTTACCTTCCCGAGGCCGGCCACGGCTCATGGCGTTCTCGACCAGACCTCGTGCCGGGCCGGACAGATGCAGCCCCTCGGGCATCGACATGTCACCGGGCAGTGCGCCGGGTCCGAGGCGCACGGAGACGGTCAGGCCGGGAAGGGACAGATCGGCAGCACGCGGTGGCTCCGGATGACAGATGAACAGCCAGCCGTCGACCGGCTCTCCTCCGTTCAGCGCGGATCTGTCGCAGATCACCGCGCCGGGCCAGATGTGGGCCACGACGGCGAACCGGTGGTGATGCGCGACCTTCTGCGGCGGCAGCGTCGCGTCGACGGCGTACAGCCCTGGCGCCAGCCTGATCGCGCGCCCAGACTTGTGGCGACGAGACAGCGAGGCGCGGTTGGTCGCGGTGGCGAACACGAGGCGGCCGGCCGGGTGCGGGGCGTTCTGAGCAACATTCATCGCGAAACCTCGACCCTCCTCGACGCCTAGGCAACGTTTGTCAGATAAATCTAGGCATAGAAGCAACAAATCTCCAATAAATACTTCCCTGTCAGGGACGTGCATGGACGGTTCGTGTAGGCGGGTAAGGGTCGCCTTGCCGGAGGTACGTCACACGGACCGTGGTCGGTGGGTTTCGGCTGAGCACGTAGCCTGGGGGCATGGCTCCTACTGCTGATCAGGTGACCACGGCGCTCGGTGGTGTGCTGGATCCGGAGATCAAGAAACCGATCACGGACCTCGGGATGGTCGAGTCGGTCGTCGTCCGGGAGGACGGCGTGGTCGCCGTCCGGATCCTGCTGACCGTCGCGGGCTGTCCGATGAAGGACACGCTGCGGCGCGACACCACGGCCGCGATCAGCAAACTCGACGGCGTCGCCGGGGTCGAGATCGACCTTGGGGTGATGTCGGCCGAGCAACGGGCCGCCCTCCAGACCCAGTTGCGGGGCGGCGTGGCCGAGAAGGAGATCCCGTTCTCCCGGCCGGACTCGCTGACCAAGGTGTTCGCGATCGCCTCCGGCAAGGGCGGCGTCGGCAAGTCGTCGGTGACCGTCAACCTCGCGGTCGCGATGGCCCGGCAGGGCCTGTCCGTCGGCGTGCTGGACGCGGACATCTACGGGCACTCGGTGCCGGCCATGTTCGGCGTCGCCGACGAGCGGCCGACCGCGGTGGACGACATGATCATGCCGGTGCCCGCGCACGGCGTGAAGGTGATCTCGATCGGCATGCTGAAGCCGAAGCGCGACCAGGTGGTGGCCTGGCGCGGCCCGATCCTGGACCGCGCGCTCGTGCAGATGCTGGCGGACGTGTATTGGGGCGACCTCGACGTACTCCTGCTGGACCTCCCGCCCGGCACCGGTGACATCGCGATCTCGGTCGGCCAGCGGCTCACCAGCGCCGAGGTGATCGTGGTGACGACTCCGCAGGAGGCCGCCGCCGAGGTGGCCGAGCGGGCCGGCACGATGGCGCAGATGGTGCATCAGCGGGTGGCCGGCGTGATCGAGAACATGTCCTACCTGCCGTGCCCGCACTGCGGTCCGGAGCACCGGATCGAGATCTTCGGCACCGGCGGCGGGACGCGGGTGGCGGAGACGTTGTCCGCGCGGCTCGGGTACCAGATCCCGCTGCTGGGCGAGATCCCGCTGGACGAGCGGCTGCGCAGCGGCGGCGACCTCGGAAACCCACTCACGATAGCCGATCCGGACACCCCGGCGGCCCAGGTCCTCGACCAGATCGCGGCCAAGCTGGGCGGGCGCCCGCGCGGGCTCCTCGGCCGGCAACTCGGCCTGTCCCCGGTCGGTCGCTGACGCTAGAGGCTGCCTCCGGCGGGCGGTTGCTGTTGACTTGGCAGGGTGCCGATTCCTGCTGAGCATCCGGTCCTGACCGACGGTGTGGTCACGCTGCGCGGTCCCCGACCGGACGACGTACCCGGGCAGGCCGCGCGTCACCTCGAGGACCCGGACCGCGGGTACGACGAGGAGGACGCGCGCCGATGGATCACGTACGGGATCACCGAGGCGTGGAAGACGGGCGAGCGGCTCGCGTTCGTGATCGAGTACCAGGGCCGGTACGCCGGGACCGCGTCGCTGCAACCTGATCCGGACGGCAACGCGCGGGTGCACTACGGCCTGTCTCGCTGGGCGCGCGGCGCCGGGGTGGCGAGCCGGGCGGTGCGGTTGCTGCTGGAGTTCGGGTTCGGCACGTGCGGGTTCCACGTCGTCCACTGGTGGGCGCGGGTCGGGAACTGGCCGTCGCGGCGGGTCGCGTGGGCGACCGGCTTCCGGTTCGGTGCGACGATCCCCCGGCTCGCCGAGGAGAGCGGCCGCCGGGTGGACGCGTGGACGGGCTGGATCGGGCCGTCGGATCCGCGCCGGCCGCGCGGGCCGTGGTTCGTCCATCCGGTGCTGGAGACGCCGCGGCTCCGGCTACGGCTGTGGCGGGAGGACGAGATGCCGCGCATCACGACCGGCCGTACGAACCAGGCAACCGCGCACTTCCTCCCGTTCGTCCCGCAACCGTTCACGGCCGAGGACGCGCGGTTCTGGCTGAAGGACCTGGCCGAGCAGGCCGCCTCCGGTGTCCGCTACAACTGGTGCGTGGCCGACGCCGCGACGGACCTCGGTCTGGGCAACGTCACCCTGTTCAACCTGCGCGAGGGCCGCAGCGGCGAGCTCGGCTTCTGGCTGCACCCGGACGCCCAGGGACGCGGCATCATGCCGGAGGCGATCACCCGCCTCATCCGTTGGTACTTCGCCCCGGAAGACGCCGGCGGTCGAGGCGGCCACCGCCTCGTCATCCGCACCGCTGCCACCAACCTGGCCGCCCGCCGAGTCGCCGAGAAGCTGCACTTCCACCTGGCCGGCACCGAACGCGCCGCCTTCCCCCTCGGCAACAACACCCACGACGCCCGCGTCACCTACGACCTGCTCTCCACCGACCAATTCCGGAAGTGACTCGACCGGAATGTGGTGTAGACAGCGTGCATGGCCCTTCCTGTCGAGGTCGTCGCGCCCGAGCTGGTCGAAGTCAGCCCGGGGCATCGCCTCGCCGTGCGTCGGCGTGGGCACGGCGGCGTGCCGCTGCTGCTGATCCACGGATTTCCCTGCACGAGCCGGATCTGGTCGCACAACCTCATCCCGCTGGCGTCGGCGGGGTTCGACGTGGTTGTGCCGGACCTGCGCGGTTACGGCGACTCAGACTTCGCGCCGGACGACTTCTACGACCTCAACGCGTTCAACGCCGACCTGGTCGGCCTGCTCGACCTGCTCGGCTGGGACCGCACCGTTGTCGCCGCGCACGATCTGGGCGCGGCGGTCGCCATCGATCTGGCCAATCGCCACCCCGGCCGCGTGGACCGTCTGGTGATCCTGGACGATTCGATGCCTGACCTGGCTGAGGCGTTCGCCGCCGCCGGCATCCCGGCGAACCGTCCGAAACCCGCCGTCTACGACTACCACCGCCTCCAAGGACGCCACGCCGACGCGTTGATCGCCGAACTGCGAAGCCCGGAACAGCGGCAGCGCTACATCGGCGAGTTCTACGGGCATCGCCTGTGGTGTCCGCCCGACGCCTTCGACCACGAGGACCTGGCCTTCCTCACCGAGCCGTACGGCGACGCCGCCCGACTGCGCGCCGCTTTCGCCGACTACGAGGTCGTCATGGGCGAACGTCGACTGTCGGCACCGGAGATGCTCGACCGGCCCGTGCGGCAGCCGGCCTTGATCCTGATCGGCACCGAACAGGCCACCCTCGGTGACCACATCGAGCAGCGGTGCGCACTGGCCTTCCCCGAAGCGGTCGGCCCGTTCTGGGTGAACGGCGCAGGCCACTTCCTGCCCTGGGAGCGACCCGAACTCGTCAACCGCGCCATCCGCTCCTTCTGCGGCGATCTCCTGGCTTTCTGAGGGTCAGGTGGATTCGGGGTCGTAGGGGGGTTTCTGGCCGGCGGGGAGGCGTTGGGGGGGGTCGGTGAAGTCGGGGGTGGAGACGGGTTTGTCGTCGTCGTACTCGTCGGTGCCCTCGAGGAGATGCTTGCGGACGAAGTTGCGCGGGTTCAGGTCCTGGATGTCCAGGTCGGCGAACTCCGGGCCGAGCTCGTTGCGCAGGTCGGTCTGGGCGTTGGTGACCATCTGGCGGACCTGGCGCAGCAGCCGGCCCGCGGTGCGGGCGAACTCCGGCAGCCGGTCCGGGCCGAAGACGAGCACGGCGACGATCGCGATCACCACCAGCTCGAAGGGCCCGATGCCGAACATGTCCCCACCTCTCTGTACGTCGTTCCCGCGCAGGTCCGCGACGGCGACAAGCGTAGCCGCACCCTGGTCACACCGCCTGCCGGGTCAACCGGATCCGGACAGCCAGGTCAGCCGGTCTGCTGGCCGAGCGAGACGGAGGCCTGACGCGCCTTGCCGCCGCGCTCGTACACGAGCTTCACGCTCTCCCCAGGCTGGTGCGTGCGGATCGCCACGATCAGCGCCTCGGCCGAGAGCACGGGCTGGCTGTCGATCGCGGTGATCACGTCACCGACCCGCAGGCCCGCGCGCAGCGCCGGTGAGCTGGGACTAACCTTGCTGACCCGCGCACCGCCCTCGAACTGCATGTCGACCTCGGCCCCGATCACCGGGTACGACGCCACGCCGGACGCGATCAGCTGCTGCGCGGTCCGCCGGGCCTGGTCGATCGGGATCGCGAACCCGAGCCCGATGTTGCCGCTCTGGCCCTCGCTGGCGCCGCGGACGGTGGCGATCGCGGAGTTCACCCCGATCACCCGCGCGTTCATGTCGACCAGCGGACCGCCGGAGTTGCCCGGGTTGATCGCGGCGTCGGTCTGGAGGGCGCTGAGGTACGAGTTCGGGTCGATGCCGTCGCCGGTGGTGACCGGGCGGTTCTTCGCCGAGATGATCCCGGACGTCACCGTGCCCGCGAGCCCGAGCGGTGAGCCGATCGCGACCACGTCCTGCCCGACGATCGCCAGGTCGGACCGGCCGAACTGCACCGACGGCGCGTCCAGCCCGACCACCTGGACGACGGCCAGGTCGTACGCCGGTGAGCGGCCGACCAGGCGGGCGGTCCACGACTTGCTCTTGTCGTTGATGACCTGGATCGACCCGCCCTTGGCGGCGCCGGACACCACGTGGTTGTTGGTCAGGATGTGACCGGCGTTGTCGATCACGAAGCCGGAGCCGGTCGCGTTCGAGTTGTCCGAGCCCTCGACCTTCAGTTGGACGACGCTCGGCAGGAGGGTGTTCGCGACCGCGGACACCGAGCCGCTGCGGATCTTCGGGTCCGCACCCGTACCGACGGGCGGACCGGGCTGCTCGGCGACCGGCCCGTTGTCGTCGAGCGCGACGACCGTCGCGGCCGCGCCGGCACCGGCGACGATCGCGACGATCAGGGCGACCGCGGCCGCGATGGCGATCAGCCGGTTGCCGGTGTTCTTCTCCGGCGGAGGCGGGGTGTACGCGCGGGCCTGCTGGTGGTGCCAGTCGATCGGCGGAGGCGGCGTGTACGTCGGCTGGTACGTCGGCCGCTGCGTCGGCCACGCCTGCCCCTGGTACACCGGCCGGAAGCCCGGCTCCTGCGCCTGCGGCCGGCCGAAGCTGCGCTGTGTGACGGACCGAGACCCGTTCTGCACGGGCGGCGCGACCGCACCCTCCGGAGGTTCCGTACTGCCGTTCTGCGAGGCAGCCAGCCCGTCTGACTGCCGGTAGGCCTGGTCAGTACTCGGCGTCGGCAGCGGCGTGGTCCCCGAGCCCGCCGGCGGCGGCACAAGCGCGGTCAACGGGGAGTCGGCGGACGCGTCCGGGGAGGACGGGGCGGGAGGGCTCGAGGGCTCGGCCGGCAGGACACGGGTCGGCTCCGTGCTCGGAGTCGGTACTGTCGGCTCGGCGTCGTCGCTGGTCACGGTGCCCGCCTCACGTCGTCGTCGTGGTCGTCGGTCGGCGGCCGCTGCCCGGGTTCCGGAAAGGGACCACCGGATTCGATTATCCCAGCTTCCCGGAAAGCGCACCCATCGGAGTGAGCCAGGTCGCGATTCGGGCCAGCCCGGCACCCATCCGCTGGACCGCGGTCAGCTCGACCGGTACGTCGTGCGGGAGCGCGTCCACAACCTGCTCGAGCAGCTCCGGGGGCAGGTCGCCGATCAGCGTGTAGACGATCCCGCCCGAGGACCAGACGACGTACGACGGCATCCCGTAGCGGACGTGCACACCCGGCGTCCCGGTGGGGGTGAAGCCGGCGACCGCGGCCGGGTCGAGCGCCCCGCGCTGCTCGAACAGCGAGACGTTGAACAGCCCGTCGGAGTACGAGAACTGCAGCGACCCGTTGGCGCGGTCCTGGTGGACGTCGTACAGCTTGAGGGACGCGGGCAGCTCCGGGGCGCAGACCCAGCCCTCGTCGCGGAGGTGGTCGACCTTGCCCATCCCGAGCGACTGGACCCCGTTCGGCGCCATCGGCGGCAGGTGGCCGAGGAACTCCGACTTCTCGATCTCCAGCTCGGTGAACACGGTCGCCCGCACCAGAGTCTTGCCGTCCGTGCCGAACAGCTGCCGCTGCAGCAGCAGTCCGGTCGCCTTGTCGATCCAGAACCGGGCCGCAAGCGTCCGGTCGGCCCGCAGCGCCTCCACCAGCACGGCGGCCCGGCCGATGGTGTTCGTGCAGCACTTGTAGACCAGCTCGTACGTCGCCTGCAGCAGACTCAGCGGTCCACCGTCGACTGTGGGGCCGTGGTGGTTCGCACGCTGTACGAATGCCTTGGCCCCGGGTGACGACGAACCGACCACACTGATCTCGGAGCCCTGTGAGGCAGCGTGGACGATGTCGAGCATCGCCGAGCTGGCGCCCTGCGGTCCCCACGAGGTGACGATCTGGGTGCCGTGGTACGAGACGTGGTCCGGAGCCGCGGCGGCGCGGGTCAGCCAGCTGATCGCCAGCGGCGAGTCCTCGCGGGGCGTGGTCGGTGCCACCGCGACAGCGGGCGCGGGCAGGCCGAAGCCGATCAGTGCGGTGCTGACCAGTACGGCGAGCCGGGAGAGGCTCACGGTCAGCGTCCTGTCAGGGCCACCGGCTGCAGCGACGGGCTCAGCCCGGCGTACCCAGCCCCGTTGTACGAGTTCAGCACGGCGACCGGGTCGGCGAACGGCGCTCCGCCCGTCGTGCTCGCGTGGTCGGACGAGAAGCTCGCCACCGGCGGCTGCAGCGCGGGCGGCTGCTCCTGCCGGGACGGATCGCCGACGACGAACGCCGTCCCGAGCAGCGACGCGACGGCCGCAGCCGAACCGGCCGCCCCGAGTACGCCGGCGCGACGGCGACTGCGCGTACTGCGAGGCGCCCCGGGTCGGGTAGCCCCCGTGCGGGCGGCGGGGAACGCGGAACGCTGCGGGAAGAGCGACACCGCCGGCGTCAGCACCGGACGGACCTCCTCGCGCGGCTCGGGCGAGAACGACGAGACGCCCATCAGGCGCTGCATCAGGTCGGTGGAGGGGTCAGGTGTCTCCAGGGCCGCCATCCGGGCCTTCAGCCGGCGCTGGGCGTCCACCTCGGCCCGGCAGGTGTCACAGCCGACCAGGTGGCTGAGGACCTTGTCCCGGGAGTCGTGGTCGAGCGCGCCGTCGACGACGGCGCTGAGCTTGTCCAGCGGGTGCTGCAGGGTCACCGGAGCTCACCTCCGTCACCGAGGAGTCCGTCGGCGGGCGGGCCGCCGACCCGGGTCTGGCCGGAGCGCGGCGCGCGGTGCTCGAGGTGCTTGCGCAGCATCGAGCGGCCGCGGTGGATCCGGCTGCGGACGGTGCCGAGCTTCACGTCCAGCACGTCGGCGATCTCGTCGTACGTCATGCCCTCGATGTCGCAGAGCACGACGGCGGCGCGGAAGTCCTCGGGCAGCGCGTCCAGCGCGTACTGCACGTCGTGGTCGAACTGGTCGGAGTCCAGCTTCTCGGCCGGGCCGACGCCCTTGGCCGGCAGCCGGTCGTGCGCGTCCTCGGGCAACCCGTCGAAGCGGATCCGCTGCTTGCGCCGGGCGCCGTCCAGGAACAGGTTCGTGGTGATCCGGTACAGCCAGCCCTCGAACGTGCCCGGGGTGTACGACGACAGCGAGCGGAACACCCGGACGAAGACCTCCTGGGTCAGGTCCTCGGCGTCGTGCTTGTTGCCGGTCAGCCGGTACGCGAGCCGGTAGACGCGGGCGGAGTGCGTGCGGACGATCTCGTCCCACGACGGCAGCGCGTCCGGCACCGGCTGAGGCGCAGGGGCCACGGAGATGTCGGCCGGCTTCACCGCAACGCCTCCCAGGGTTGGTTCGGCAATGAGCGTGAAGGCCATGGTGCCGCGGTCACCGTCCTCTGCGCACGTCGGGAACACCCGGGTTCGACCCTGAGTTGCTCGTACGACGGCTCAACGCGGCGCTCCGGACGGAAGTTCCCGGCCGGTGCCTCCACAGAACGAGACGCGCTGACAGTCATGTTCGTTGCGGTCCTACTTCTCCTCGATCACCGCGATGGGGTCGCCGTCCCGGACGACTTCCCCCTCCACGACCTTCAGTTCGGCGACGGTGCCGGCCACCTCGGCCAGCACCGGGATCTCCATCTTCATCGACTCCAGGATGACCAGGGTGTCGTCGGGTCCCACCTGGTCTCCGGCCCTGGCAGTGACTTTCAGCACATTCGCCACCAGTTCGGCCACCACGGTGTGACTCAACGCGCGCTCCTCGGTTCCGGGACGTCTCGCCATCGATCCTAGGTCGCCGCTGCCGCGCTCCGGCGGGCGCGGTACGACGCGACCCGGGTCCGGCTCGCGCAGGTCGGCGTACAGAACCGTCGTGGGCGGCGCTCGGCCGGGTTCGCGAAGACGCGCTCGCAGTCCGCGGCCGCGCACGACCCGAGGGCGCCGAATCCGTGGCCGGCCGCGAACCCGGCCAGCCCGAGCGCCGTGGTCGCCGCCATCCACCGGCTCCAGGTCGCGTCCGGCTCGGCGACGTGCAGATGCCACGGCGACCCGTCGTGATCGGACAGGTACGGGCGTACGGCGTACTCCGCGAGCAACTCGTTCAGAAGGCGGGCCGCCTCGGCGGGCTCGCGGTGGAAGACCGGCCGGATCCGCTCCCGGACCGCACGCACCTCGGCCAGATCATCCTCGGCGAGCTCGATCGGCTCGGACTCACCGTGCTCGAGCAGGAAGGCGCGGAGGTCGTCGGTTGTCGACAGCTTCTCGGGCTCGAGGGTCCGCGTGTTCACGAGGTCGACGGCCAGCCGCACGAGCCGGTCCGGCGTCTGAATATCCACTGGACTCCTTCCGTAACGCCTTTGCTAGCGTAACGCGTAACATCCAGGTCAGCGTTACCGGAGGTGGGCGTGTCCAGCTACTACCTGTCGGCGACGCTCGCCCGGTTCGCCGACGAGATGGTCGCGTTCACGCTCGTCCTCCTCGTGCTGGAGCGCACCGACAGTCCTGCCCTCGCCGGTATCACGGGCGCTGCCTACGCGCTGCCGGCCGTGGTCACCGGTCCGTTGCTCGGCGCTTGGCTCGACAGAACGCCGTACCGCCGGGCGGCGCTCGCACTGAACCAAGCGGTGCTGGCTCTCGTCATGCTCACCTTGCTGGCCGTTGTCGGCCACAGCGCGCACTGGGTCACGCCTGCGCTTGCAGCTGTGGCCGGAGCGACACTGCCGATGGTCAGTGGTGGCTTCACCAGCATGCTCCCCACTCTCGTGTCCGCCGACCGGCTGGCCCGGGCGAACTCCTTCGAGGCCGCCAGCTTCGGCGCTGCCACCATCGCCGGTCCGGCGACCGCGGCGACGCTTGCCTCGGTCGTCTCGGTCGAAGCCGCCGCACTGGTCATCGTGGTCGCCGCAGCGCTGAGCATCGTCGCCATCACTCGCCTACCGGCGCTCCCACCGGCGCTGACGCACCACGAGCCCTTCATGGCGTCTGTCGTCGGCGGTCTGGCTCATCTGATCCGCACACCTCGGCTACGCGCCTCCACCGTCACGACCACGTTGCTCCTGGGCGCGTTCGGCGTACTGCTGATCGCACTGCCACTGCACATGGCCGCGGTGGACATGCCCCGGTCCACGGCCGGCTATCTCTGGACTGCGCTGGAAATCGGCAGTGTCGTCACCGCACTGCTACTCGGGCGTCTGCAGACTCGCTGGCGCCCCGAGTACGTCGTCATCGTGGCGGCAGCCGCCTCCGGCCTGGTCATGGCGTCCTGGCCGCTGGCCACGAGCTTCGTCGTACTCCTGCTGCTCGCCGTCGTCACCGGACTGGTCGAGGGGCCGATGCTGCCGGCGATGTTCGCCGCGCGGCAGCAGTACAGTCCAGAGGCTCGGCAGGGACGGGTGAGCACGACAGCCGCCAGCCTGCGCGTAGGCGCCTCAGCTCTCGGTCAGGTCACCGCCGGGCTCCTGGTCCCAATCATCGGCACCCACAACGCCCTGCTCGCCGTCGCCGGGACCGTGGTCGTCGCTGCCGGGCTGGGCCGGCTGGCGGCGGTGGACCGCCGGCCGGTTGTTGCGGTCAGTCGAGGATGACGGATCGGCTGAGGCTGCGCGGCTGGTCCGGGTTGAGCCCGAGCGCCAGCGACTTGGCGACAGCGACCCGTTGGGCGACCACCAGGGACGCCATCGGGTCGAGGTCGCCGTGGTGGACGATCGTGGCGCCGGTGGCGGTGACGTCGTCGAGCAGGCCGGCCGGCGGCTCACCGAACACCCAGACGCCGCGACCGGGCTGGGCGATCGCGATCGGGCCGTGCCGGTAGTCCATCGCCGGGTACGCCTCGGTCCACGCCGACGCGGCCTCCCGCTGCTTCAGGGCCGCCTCGTGCGCCAGGCCGACGGTCCACCGCGTGCCGACGTACGTGACCTGCTCCAGCTTCGCCAGCTCGTCCACGTCCACGGTGAGCGCGGTCTCCGCGTCCGCCGCCGCCTGCCGCAGGTCCTCCCCCAGCGACGCGCGCAGCAGCGCCAGAGTGGTCGTCGCGAACCGGGTCTGGACGACGGACTGCTCGTCGGCGAAGTCCAGCAGGATGGTCCGGTCCGCCAACTCGACGATCGGGGACCCGGCGGTCGCGGTGATCGCGACGGTCGGCAGGTCGGTCGACCGGATGAGGTCGAGTACTTCGGTCGTCGTCCCGGACCGGCTGATCACGACCACCGCGTCGTACGAGCGGCCGGGCGGGAACTCCGAGCCCGCGAACGCGTCCGTCTCGCCCTGACCGCGGTCCTCGCGCAGCGCGGCGTACGCCATCGCCATGAACCACGACGTGCCGCAGCCCACCGCCGCGACCCGTTGACCCGCTGTCGGCGATGCGCCACCGTACTGCGCGAAACCGTCCGAGACCTGCCGCCACAGCTCGGGCTGAGTGGCGATCTCAGTGCTCACAAACGGCGTTCCGGTCATGTTGTCTCCGCACTTGTCGTGGTCGAAACTGCTCGAACGTGATCGAATGGTGCCAACCAGCCGCCATCCGGCTGACCGATTGTGTGAAGGAGGAGCCCCGGGTGAAGCGTTATGAACGCCTGAACACCTTGCTCGAGTCGCTCGCCGAGAAGGGCGCCATCGACGTCGACGAGCTCGCCGAGCAGTTGCACGTGTCCGCGGCGACGATCCGGCGCGACCTGGACCACCTGGGCAAGCAGCAGCTCCTCACCCGGACCCGCGGCGGCGCGGTCGCCAACGCCGTCTCCTACGACCTCCCGCTGCGCTACAAGACTGCGCGTTTCGCGTCGGAGAAGCAGCGGATCGCGCAGGCCGCGGCCACGCTGGTCCGCCGCGGCATGGTGATCGGCATGAACGGCGGCACCACAATCTCCGAGGTCGCGCGCACCTTGGCGACCCGGCCGGAGCTGTCCGCCGAGCACGGTGAGCCCGCGTTCACCCTCGTCACCAACGCGCTGAACATCGCGAACGAGCTGATCGTCCGGCCGCACGTGAAGATGGTGCTCACCGGCGGCGTCGCCCGGCCGCAGTCGTACGAGATGATCGGCCCGCTGTCGCACCGGATCCTGTCCGACCTGTCGCTCGACATCGCGTTCATCGGCGTCGACGGGATCGACGAGACCGGCGCCACCGCCCACCACGAGGGTGAGGCGAACATCAACCAGCTGATCGTCAGCCGGGCCGCGAAGGTGGTCGTGGTCGCCGACTCCTCCAAGCTCGGCCAGCGCGCGTTCGCCCGGATCTGCGAGCTGAGCGAGATCGACACGCTCGTCACCGACGCGCAGGCCGACGAGGCCCAGCTGGCCGTGTTCAAGGAAGCCGGCATCGACGTCATCCGCTCCTGACCTGGCGGTCGGACACCGCAGCACGCCGTACCTCCTCTCCGGGGACGAGTCTTGCCTGTTGAGGACGATCATATCTGACTTAACGCCGCGCGTTATGAGCAAGAGTGCGCAGTCTCCGCGCGGGAGACACGGAAATCGGACCGCGTGACGCTAGGCTTCGGGTCAGGATGAGTAGCGCAGCGCCAGAACAGTGGGCAGGAAGCACAGCAGAGCTCCGGGAGGGCATCATCGCCAGCGGTATCGACCCGACGTCCTGGGCGTACGCCGAGGACTACACCGGTGAGGACGAGGTCGTCACCGGTGCGCGGGCGAGCGCGGCGGACAGCGGCATCGCCGCGATCGGGCCGGGCGCGGCCGCGGCGCTGAGCCTGCTCGCCGCCAGCGTGAACGCGAAGGCGGTCGTCGAGATCGGCACCGGCACCGGCGTCTCCGGGCTGGCGCTGCTGCGCGGGATGCGCACCGACGGCACCCTCACCACGGTCGACATCGACGCGGAGAACCAGCGGCTGGCCCGCAAGACCTTCCTGGACGCCGGCATCCCGTCGAACCGGTTCCGCCTGATCGCCGGCGCCGGCCTCGACGTGGTCACCCGGCTGACCGACGGTCACTACGACCTGGTCTTCTGCGACGCCGACCGGCGCGAGAACACGGCGTACCTGCACGAAGCCCTCCGGCTGCTCCGCCCCGGCGGCGTGGTCGCGTTCGCCGGCCTCCTCACCGGTGGTCGGGTCGCCGACCCGGCCCACCGCGACCCCGACACCAACGCGCTGCGCGACCTCATCCGCGCCGTCCGCGACGACGACGACCTCGTCTCCGCCCTCCTCCCCACCTCCGAAGGCCTCCTCACCGCCGCCAAACGCCTCACCTGAGGCGCGCGCCCACGCCGGCGACCGTCAGAAAACGCGCTAAAGAAACCGACAAACATACTAAGATGAGCAGTGATTAGTATGTTTGTCGGTTCTTTGGAGGATGCGCAACCGCAGCGAGCAAGAACTCGCCGGCTACCGCAAGGCGCTCGACTACCTCTTCCAGGACGACTGGCACCCGCTGAACCTCGGTCTGCTGTTGCATCTTCACCGCCTGCTCTGGTCGGAGACCGCGTACCCGGGTGGGCAGCTGAAGACCGACGACAACCTGGTCGTCGACCGCTCCCCTGACGGGACCACCACCGTCCGCTTCATCCCGGTCCCGGCGTCGAAGACCGAGGCGTACCTGAGCGACCTCATCGACCGCTACCTGGCTGCCCAGCGCGAGGGCAGGCACCACCCGGTGCTCCTGGTCGGGCTGATGGTGCTCGATCTCCTGGTCATCCATCCCTTCGCGGACGGCAACGGGCGGATCGCCCGGGCCCTGACCAACGCCCTGCTGTGCGACGCCGGATACGAAGTCTGTCGCTGGGTCTCGCTCGAGCAGCTCATCGCGGACTCCGCGGACTTGTACTACGACGCGCTGCTGCGATCGACCCACGACTGGCACGAGGAAGCGTCCGATCCCTGGCCGTGGTTGTCGTACTTCGTCTCCACCCTCGCGGACGCCTACCAGACGTTCGCCCGGCGGGCAGCATCGGATCGTTCAGCCGGGACGAAACAGGAGCGCGTCAGAGAGCACGTCCTCCGGCACGCGGCGCCGGTGTTCCGGCTCGCGGACGTCCGGTCAGCGTTACCGGGAGTGAGCGACCAGACGATCCGGCTGGTCCTCGAACAACTCAAGTCCGAGGGAAAGGTCAACCCGGAAGGCGCGGGCCGAGCAGCCGTCTGGCGCCGCGTCCCCGACCTGTTCTGACACTTCGTGTGGCCGGGCTAGTGGCCGGTTAGGCGGGTTAGTTCGGCGGTGACGTCGTGCCAGGCTTCGGTTTGGGGGTCGATGAGTTCGTAGTGGCCGGCGCCTTCGACGCGGGTGAAGTGGGCGGTGGGGTGGGCGGCGAAGTAGGACTCGGTGACGGTGATCGGGACCCGGAGATCGGCGGTGCCGTGGATCAGGCTGACCGGGGCGATCGAGGCGGGCAGATGCACGGGATCCAGGTCGTTGCGCACGCCGCCGCCGATGAAGTCCTGTACGGCGCCGTCGTCCAGCCCCAGGCGGTCGGCCATCAGCAGGTCGGCGACCGGGGCCAGCGCGATCACTCCGCGGAGCCGGACCGGGTTGAGCGTCGCGGCCGCCCACAACGCCAGTTGACCGCCAGCGGAGTGGCCGATCAGCACATAACCCGCGTGGACGTCGACCAGGTCCGGCAGGCGGTCGAGCGCCGTACGGACGTCCGTCGTACTGGCGTCGGGGTCGCCGGACTCGCGGCGGTACTCCAGGGAGAGCACCGGCCAGCCGAGGTCGGCGAGCGCTTCACCGAGCGGCCGTGCGTGCTTCCGGTCGTACTCCGGCCGCCAGAAGCCACCGTGGACGAAGACGACCAGCGGGCGGTACTCCTTCGCGTGCCAGTAGTCGATCACGTGGTCCGCGTGCTCGCCGTACCGCAGCTCCTCGTCCGGCTCGCGCGCGTCGCGCGAGAGAACCGATCGGTCTTCGCTCATCCAGCCCTCCCGAGATAACTCAGGGCGTTGGTGACCAGCAGCTTGTGCTGCTGCTCCGCGGTCAGGAAGCCGGCCTTCCGTACCACCTCCCCGACCGGCCGCTCACCCAGTGGATAGGGATAGTCACTGCCGACCAGAACGCGGTCTTCCCCCACGGTATCGACAAGAAGCCGCAATGGCGCTGATTCGAACACCACTGTGTCGACGTAGAACCTGTCCAGGTAGTACGACGGTGGATGCTGCGAGCAACCACGGACGAGGTCGCCGCGCCGATGCCAGGCGTTCTCGACCCGGCCCAGCCAGAACGCGAAACTCCCGCCGCCGTGGGCGAAACAGATCCGCAGCGACCGCGGCAGCGAGTCGAACGCACCGCCCAGGATCATCGCCAGCAGCGACAGGTGGGTCTCGGCCGGCATGCCGGTCAGCCAGCGCGCCATCCAGCGGTCGAGCCGCGGCCCGCCCGGCATGTCCCAGGGATGCACCAGGACGGGCGTCCCGGTCTCGGCGCAGTGGTTGAGGAAGGCAACGATTCCGGCGTCGTCGAGGTCCTTGTCGCCGACGTGGTTGCCGATCTCCACGCCCGCGTGCCCGGCCTCCCGGCACCGGTCCAGCTCGGCGCATGCCGCGTCCGGGTCCTGCAACGGCACCTGGCAGAACGGCACGAACCGGTCGTCCCCGGCGAGCGTCTCCAGGGTGAGGTCGTTGAAGATCCGGGCGACCTTCACCGCCTGGTCCGCCGGCCGGTCGTAGGCGAAGAACACCGGCGTCGGCGACACTACCTGGACCTCGACGCCGTCGGCATCCATATCGGTACGGCGGACCGCCGGATCCCACGTCTGCGGGCCGATCGGGCGGAACTCCTCGGCGCCGACCATGATCATCGCGGACCGCTCGGAGTCGACCCGCAACCACGGCCAGCCGTCCCCGCCGCACGCTACCGACAGATCCGGCCAGCCCTTCGGCACCAGGTGAGTGTGAACGTCAACCGCCATGCCTAGCCTTTACCGCGGTGCAGTTCCCCGCACTTCGGGCAGGTGCGCGCTTCCTCGCTCTCGTAGAACGCGTTGAACACCGGCGGGAGGTCGGCGACGATGTCGTTCACCTGCAGCTCGACCTCGTGCACGATCTCGTGGCAGTTCTCGCAGTACCAGCGGAACTTCTCCAGCGTGCCCTGCTCCCGGACCCGCTCGATCACCAGGCCGATCGAGTCCGGACCGCGCTGCGGTGAGTGCGGCATGTTCCGGGGCAGCACCCACATCTCGCCGGCGTTCACCTCGACGCTGGCCGGCCCGTCCTCGGTGACCACGTTGACCACCAGCTGACCCTTGATCTGGTAGAAGAACTCCTCGTACGGGTCGACGTGGAAGTCGGTGCGCTGGTTCGGCCCGCCGACCACCATCGTGATGAAGTCGTCCCCGGTCGGGAACATCTGCTTGTTGCCGACCGGCGGCTTCAGCAGGTGCTTGTTCTCCTCGATCCACTGCGGAAAGTTCGTCGACTCAAGGTTGACCATGACCTACTCCTCCTTCAGCGGGATCGCCGCCACGGCAGATATCTCGATCAGCAGCTGGGGATGCGGCAGCTGATGTACTGCGACGGTCGTCCGGGCCGGCCCGGACTCGTCGAAGAATTCGGCGTACACCTCGTTATAGCCCCCGAAGTCGTTCATCGACACCAGGTACGTCGTCACGCTGACGAGATCCTCGAGTCCGGCACCCACCGCGCCCAGGATGTCGCGGAGGTTCTCCAGCACCGCCCGCGTCTGCTCCCGGATGTCCAGCGAGACCGTGCCCATCGAGTCGACCGAGGCGCCGGCGATCGAGTTGTCCGGCCGCCGGCTCGACGTACCGGACACGAAGGCGAACCCGCCACTGACCTTCACGTGCGGGAACCGACCCCGCGGCACCGCCTTGCCCGGGACGACGGTCATGTGAGCTCCACGCAGACGTTGGTGGTTTCGGAGTAGAAGTCCAGCGAGTGCCGGCCACCTTCGCGGCCGACGCCGGAGAGCTTCATGCCGCCGAAGGGCGTGCGGAGGTCGCGGAGGAACCAGGTGTTGACCCAGACCAGACCGACGTCCAGCGCTCCGCCGGCCCGGTGCGCGCGGCCGACGTCCCGCGTCCACACGGTCGCCGCGAGCCCGTAGTCGGAGCCGTTAGCCAACCCATACGCCTCGTCCTCGGTGTCGAACGGCGCGACGTGGCAGATCGGCCCGAAGATCTCCTCGGTGTTCGTCCGGGCGCCGGCGGGCAGTCCGGTGACCACGGTCGGTTGCACATAGCAACCACCGTCGCGGGTGTCGCCGAACGACGGCACGCCGCCGCCCGCGAGCACGTCAGCGCCTTCGGCCCTGGCCAGGTCGTAGTACGAGAGCACCTTGTCGCGGTGCTGCTTGGAGATCAGCGGCATGTTCATCGTCGCCTCGTCCGACGGCCAGCCGTAGGTCAGCTCGGACGCGCGCCGCGCCAGCAACGTGCAGAACTCGTCGTACACCGGCCGCTCGACGTACAGCCGCTCCGTGCACAGGCACACCTGCCCACCGTTGGTGAAGACCGACCGGACCGATCCCTCGACCGCCGCGTCCAGGTCGGCGTCGGCGAAGATCAGCCCCGCGTTCTTCCCGCCGAGCTCGAACGACACCGACTTCACCCGGTCCGCGGCGACCTTCGCGATCGCCGTACCGGTCGCGGACTCGCCGGTGAACGTGATCGCGTCCACACCCGGGTGCTTCGTCAGGTGCTCCCCCGCCGACGCCGGGCCGAACCCGTGCACCAGGTTGAACACCCCGGCCGGTACGCCGGCCTCGGCCATCACCTCGGCGAGGACGGTCGCCGACGCGGGCGTCTCCTCGGACGGCTTGACCACGACCGCGTTGCCGCAGGCAAGCGCCGGCGCCACCTTCCAGGTGAGCAGCAGCAGCGGCAGGTTCCAGGGCACGATGATCGCGACCACGCCGATCGGCTTGCGGACGGCGTAGTTCAGCGCCCGCCGCCCGTCCGGCAGCACGGTCGTGTACGACTCGGTCGGCACGGTGGTGGCGAAGTCCGCGAACGCCCGGAAGTTGGCCGCACCGCGCGGGATGTCGAGGGTCCGCGCCTGGCTGATCGACTTCCCGGTGTCGCCCACCTCGGCCGCGACCAGGTCCTCGAACCGGCGCTCGAGTCCGTCGGCGACCCGGCGCAGGACGACGGCCCGCTCCTGCTCGCTCATCCGCCCCCACGGACCCCGCAGCGCCGCGCGGGCGGCCTGGACGGCCGCGTCCACGGTGTCCGCCGACGCCTCGCAGA
The DNA here is from genome assembly GCF_050942445.1 of Kribbella sp. CA-247076. Lineage (NCBI taxonomy): Bacteria > Bacillati > Actinomycetota > Actinomycetes > Propionibacteriales > Kribbellaceae > Kribbella > Kribbella sp. CA-247076. The sequence continues at coordinate 5,894,035 of NZ_CP192051.1, forward strand.
CGTCGAAGATCTGCTCCCCCGTGACCGGGCTCAGCTTCGCGAACGTCGACCCGCTCTCGACGAACTCACCGTCGACGAAGTTCCGCAGCATCCCGACCGACGTAGGCTGCCCGGTCAGCAGCTCGGGTGTCCACAGGCTCATCGCCGCCTCCTGCGTGCCAGCCCCGTCACCACGAGTCCGAGGCCGGCGGCGACCGCGCCGACGACCTGATGCTGACGCCGTACCCGGCGCTGGACCTCGGCGTACGGCGTCGTCGAGAACGACACCAACTCGTAGCGGGACACGTACCGCCCCGGCAGGGCGCGTTCCAGCGCGTGCTCGATCCGCTTGGTCAGCCGGAACACCGGGGAGGCCACCTTGTCGCGCATCTCGACGAAGTTCGCCAGCGCCATCTCCGCGATCGCCTCGGTGTTCTCCCGCCGGCGCGCCTCGAACAGCGGCAGCGCCCGCGGCCAGGAGCCGCCGGTGTCGTCGAGGCAGCGGTCCAGCTCGACCACGTCCTCGAAGGCACAGTTCGCGCCCTGCCCGTAGAACGGCACGATCGCGTGCGCCGCGTCGCCGAGCAGGGCCGTCCGCCCGTGTGCCTGCCACGGCAGGGTGTGCACGGTGCCGAGGACACCGACCGGGTTGTTCAGGTAGTCGTCCACGAGATCCGGTGCCAGCGGCAACAGATCCGGGTAGTGCTGCCGGAAGTGTGCCTCGATCCCCGCGGCGTCGGTGAGCGCGTCGAAGGAACCGGACGGCCAGAAGAGCGTGCAGGTGAACGAGCGGTCCGGGTTCGGCAGGGCGATCATCATCGACGTGCCGCGCGGCCAGATGTGCAACGCGCCCGGGTCGAGCGCGAACTCGCCGACGGCGGCCGGGATCGAGAGCTCCTTGTACCCGTAGTCGAGGAAGTCGACGTCCTCGGCGACGACGCCCTCGGCCAGCAGTTGCTCACGGACCGCCGAACCGGCTCCGTCGGCACCGAGGACGACGTCGGCCTGCGCCGACACCTTCCCGGACGGGGTCGCGAACACCATCCGCCCGGCCTGCGAGTCCAGCTCCACCAGCCGGTGCTCGAACTCCACGCTCACCCCGGGCGCCGCCGACGCCGCGGTCAGCAGGGCGTTGTTCAGCGCACCCCGGCTGATCGAGTTGATCGCCCGGTCGCCGGCGGCGGAGTACTGCTGGAAGTCGAGCGGCCCGTCCACCGGGTGGATCATCCGCCCCTTCATCGGCAGCGCGTCCGCCATCACCTGGTGGACCAGGTCGATCCGCCGCAGCGCGTCCAGCCCGCGTTCGGAGATGGCCAGGTTGATCGACCGGCCACGCTCGGCCTGCCCGGTCCGCGGGTCCGGGCGGCGCTCGTACAGCGTCACCTCGAGACCGCGCCGGGCCAGGAAACACGCCAGCAGGCTCCCGGTCAGCCCGGCTCCCACGATCGCGACGTTCACGTCGGCATCACCTCGGTCAGGGCCGACGCCGCGCGCCAGCAGTCGTGGTACGTCGAGTACAGCGGGACCGGCGCCAGTCGCAGGACGTCGGGCTCGCGGGCGTCCGCGATCACGCCGTACTCGAACCGGAGCCGCTTCGCCAGCTCACCCGCCCGCAGCGAACCACCGATCCGCAGCGATAACTGCGCGCCACGCCGGGCCGGATCGCCCGGCGTGATCACCCGCCCGACCGTCACCCTGGCCAGCAGCTTCTCCAGGTACGCCGTCAGCCGCAGACTGCGTGCACGCAAGGCGTCCATGCCGATCCGGTCGAAGATCTCCAGCGATGTCCGGACCGGGCTCATCGAGAAGATCGGCGGATTCGACACCTGCCAGGCGTCCGCGGTCGCGGGCGGCCGCGACTCCGGCGCCATCTCGAACCGGGTCGCCGCCTCGGTGCTCCACCAGCCCTCGAACCGCGGCAGGTCCCCGCCCAGGTGCCGCTCGTGCACGAACGCGCCGGCCAGGGCGCCCGGCCCGGAGTTCAGGTACTTGTACGAGCACCAGGCCGCGAAGTCCACGCCCCAGTCGTGCAACGACAGCGGGACGTTGCCGGCCGCGTGCGCGAGGTCCCAGCCGACGACCGCGCCGGCCGCGTGACCGGCCTTCGTGATCGCCGGGATGTCCATCAGCTCGCCCGTCAGGTAGTTCACGCCGCCGAGCAGGACCAGGGCCACATCGCTGCTCAGCTGCTCGACGACGTCCGCCGTCCGCAGGCTGTCCTCGCCGGGGCGGGGTCGGAGGCGGATGACCGCGTCCTCGGCGTCGTACCCGTGGAAGCGGGCCTGCGAGCGGACGGCGTAGCTGTCGGACGGGAATGCGGTGTCCTCGATCACGATCCGGTGCCGCGAGGTCGTCGGGCGGTAGAACGAGACCATCAGCAGGTGCAGGTTGACCGTGAGCGAGTTCATCACCACGGTCTCGGTCGGCAGCGCCCCGACCAGGCGCGCGGCCGCACCGGTCAGCAGCTCGTGGTACGGCAGCCAAGGCCTGGCCGCGTCGAGGTGGCCTTCGACGCCAAGCGAGGCCCACGCGTCCAGGTCCTCGAGCAGCTCGGTCCGGGTCGCCTTCGGGCGCAGGCCGAGCGAGTTCCCGGCGAAGTACGCGACCTCGGGATAGTCGCCACCCTGCGCCGGCGGTACGTCGAACAGCTCCCGGTGCCCGGGGTCCGTGGCATCGAGCTGGAGCGCTTCGGCCTCGGAGCTCACGCCTCGGCGGCCTCCTGCTTCGCCTCGGCGGCCGGGATCACCTGCCCCTTGCCGAGGACGGTCACGCCGCCCTTGGACACGATGAACCCGCGCTCCCGGTCGTGGTCCGGGTCGACGCCGATCTCGACGCCGTCCGGGACGACCACGTTCTTGTCCAGGATGACGTTCTTCAGTACGGCGTTCGCGCCGATCCGGCAGTTGTCCATGATCACCGAGCGCTCGATGGTCGCGCCCCGGTTGACGACCACGTTCGCGCCCAGCACCGAGTGGTCGACGCAGGCGCCGGACACGACCGAGCCCTGACAGACGATCGACTCGCCGACGGTGGCGTTGTCGGTGAACTTCGCGCCCGGCAGCTGCGGGTGCGAGGTGAAGATCGGCCAGTCGGAGTTGTACAGGTTGAACACCGGCTGGATCGACACCAGGTCCATGTGCGCCTCGTGGTACGAGTCCAGCGACCCGACGTCGCGCCAGTACGAGCGGTCGCGTTCGAGCGCGCCGGGGACGTCGTTCTCCTTGAAGTCGTAGACCCCGGCCTTGCCCTCGGCAACCAGCATCGGGACGATGTCGCCGCCCATGTCGTGCCGCGACGCCGGGTTGGCGGCGTCCTTGCGGAGCGCCTCCACCAGGACGTCGGCGCTGAACACGTAGTTGCCCATCGACGCGAACGTCTCGTCCGGCGCGTCCGGCAGTCCCGGCGGGTCGGCCGGCTTCTCCAGGAACTCGTCGATCGTGTGCCCGTCCGCGCCGGTCTTGATCACGCCGAACTCGGTCGCCTCCACCCGCGGCACCCGGATCCCGGCCACGGTCACGCCGTTCCCGCGCTCGAGGTGCGCGGCGACCATCTGGGAGGCGTCCATCCGGTACACGTGGTCGGCGCCGAAGACCACGATGATGTCCGGGCGGTGGTCGTTGATCAGGTTCATCGACTGGTAGATCGCGTCCGCGCTGCCCTGGTACCACTGCGGGCCGAGCCGCTGCTGGGCCGGGACGCAGGTGACGAAGTTGCCGAGCAGCGTCGACATCCGCCAGGTCAGGGTCACGTGCCGGTCCAGCGAGTGGGACTTGTACTGGGTGAGCACGCACAGGTTGCGGTACCCGGCGTTGACCAGGTTCGACAGCACGAAGTCGATCAGGCGATAACTCCCGCCGAACGGCACGGCGGGTTTGGCCCGGTCGGCCGTCAGCGGCATCAGCCGCTTCCCCTCGCCACCCGCCAGCACGATTCCGAGAACTTTGGGCGCCTTTGCCATGTCCGCACCTTAGTCTCCGATCCCCGGTCGCATAAGCGTTTGCGAGTGTCGGGACACTGGGAGGATGCCAGAGCTCGTTGCGCCGACCGTTGCCGTTCACCGTTCGTTCCTCGCCGCGTGGGACGAGCTGGGTCCGGACGACAGTCACTGGATGGGAGTGCGGGCATACGCCGGCGGCGACCGGGAGTGGACCCGGGACCAGGTGGCGGATCCGGCCGGGTTCGCCCGGCTGGTCGAGGCACTCGAGGCCGACGCGCGCCCGGAGTCGGTGATGCCGCCGGACATCGTCCACCAGACCATGCTCTGGTACGTCGACGGCGCCGAGTGGCTCGGCCGGGTCGCGATCCGGCACCGGCTCACCCCGGCCCTGACCGAGCTTGGCGGCCACATCGGGTACGTCGTCCGCCCGTCGGCCCGCGGACAGGGCCACGCGACCCGAATGCTGGCCGAGTCGCTCCCGGTCGCGGCCGGGCTCGGCATCGACCCGGCCCTGGTCACCTGCGACACCGACAACGTCGGCTCGCGCAAGGTGATCGAGGCGGCCGGCGGTGAGCTGGAGGACGAGCGACACGGAAAGCTCCGCTTCTGGGTACCCACCCGCACGTCGTGATGTCCTAGTGTCGGCTGCATGAAGGTCGCCATCCTGACGCGTGAGTTCCCTCCGGACGTGTACGGCGGGGCGGGGGTGCACGTGGACTTCCTGGTCCGCGAGCTGCGCCGGCTGCTCGACGTGGACGTGCACTGCATGGGCGAGCCACGCCAGGGCGCGACCGCGCACTCCGAGGAGGACGACCGTATCCCCGGGGCGAACGCCGCGCTGCGGATCCTCTCCACCGACCTGACCATGACCGCCGCGGTCGGCGAGGCCCAGCTCGTGCACTCGCACACCTGGTACGCCAACATGGCCGGCCACTGGGCCAAACTCCTGTACGACGTACCGCACGTCGTGACCGCGCACTCGCTCGAGCCGCGCCGCCCGTGGAAGGCCGAGCAGCTCGGCGGCGGCTACCGGCTGTCGAGCTGGGCCGAGCGGACGGCGTACGAGGCGGCCGACGCCGTGGTCGCGGTCAGTCGCGGCATGCGGGACGACGTACTCGACTGCTACCCGGCGATCGACCCGGCCAAGGTGCACGTGATCTCGAACGGGATCGACGCCGACTTCTACCGGCCGGACCCGGCGACCACCGTGCTGGAGCGGCTCGGCATCGACCTGAACCGCCCGTACGTCACCTTCGTCGGCCGGATCACCCGGCAGAAGGGTGTCCCGCATCTGCTCCGGGCCGGGCTCCGGCTGGACCCGTCGGTCCAGCTCGTGCTGCTCGCCGGCGCGGCCGACACGGTCGAGCTGAAGGCCGAGACCGACGCCCTGATCGACGACCTCAAGACGGCCCGGGACGGCGTGTTCGTGGTCTCCGAGATGCTGCCGCGCGAGGAGGTCCGGCAGGTGCTGACGCACGCGCTGGCGTTCTGCTGCCCGTCGGTCTACGAGCCGCTCGGCATCGTCAACCTGGAGGCGATGGCCTGTGAGACGGCCGTCGTCGCGAGCGCGGTCGGCGGCATCCCCGAGGTCGTCGACGACGGCGTCACCGGCACGCTCGTCCGGTACGACGAGAACGACGTCGACGCCTTCGAACGCGGCCTCGCCGACGGCATCAACGAGCTGATCGACAACCCCGCCAAGGCCGAAGCCATGGGCAAGGCGGGCCGCGAACGAGCGGTCACCCAGTTCGGCTGGAACGCCGTCGCCGACCGCACGGTCGAGCTTTACAGCAGCCTAGCCTCTCACCCCTGAACGAGCCCGTTCCAGGACCACCGGGGGATCCGCAGGTTGGCCGGTACGTCGTCCGCCGAGGCGTGGTACCTGGACATCGACACGGTCGTCGCCCAGCTGAAGTAGTCGTGCAGCACGGCACGGAGGCGGTCGTCGCCGTCCAGGCCGGTGTCGGTCAGCGCCTGGTCGAAGCACGCGATCGCCCGCCGGTCCATCTCGTCGTGCTGGCCGTTCCCGCTGTGCATGCGGACGACGGACGACTCGTCGCCGTACGCTTCCGTGTACGCCGTCGGCCCGCCCAAGGCCTCACCCCAGTACGCCGCCAGCCGCTCGGTGTGGTCCGGGTGGAACCCGTGGCTGAACGCGTGGCTCACCACCTCGTCCGCCAGCACGCGCACGTGCCAGGCGTGCGCCAGCCGCCGCATGCCCTCGGCCCCACCCGCGGCCTCGAACACGCTCGTCATCAGCCGATCCCAGCGGTCGGGGTCGGGGACGTCAGCCAGGTGGTGAGCAGGCGGGCGCCGGCGCCGGTGGCGCCGGTGGTGTACTCGAAGCGGTCCGCCGGGGACTCGGCGATGGACGAGAGGTCGAGGTGGGCCCAGGGGACGTCGCCGGCGAACGGCTTCAGGAAGAGCGCCGCGGTGATCGAGCCGGGCCCCTTGGAGCTGTTGACGGAGTCGGCGATCGGCGTCGCGATCAGCTCCTGGTACTCCGCCGGCAGCGGCATCCGCCACAGCTTCTCCCCCGACACCCGGCCGGCGTCGGCGAGATTGTCGGCGAGGGCGTCGTCGGTGGCGAACAGGCCGCCGTACAGCATCGAGCCGAGCGACACCTTGATCGCGCCGGTGAGCGTGGCGATGTCCACGACGACGTCGGGCTCGAGCTCCTTGACGGCGTAGGCGAGCCCGTCGGCGAGCACGAGCCGGCCTTCGGCGTCGGTGTTCTTGACCTCGGTGGTGCGGCCGCCGTAGTGCCGGATCACGTCGTCCGGCCGGTACGCCGTCCCGGACGGCATGTTCTCCGCCGCGCAGACCAGCCCGGTGACCCGGACCTGCGCGCCGAGCTCACGCAGCGCGGACAGCGTCGCGATCACCGAGCCGCCGCCGGTCATGTCGCGCTTCATCGAGACCATGCTCTCGCGCGGCTTCAGCGACAGGCCGCCGGTGTCGTAGGTGATGCCCTTGCCGACCAGGACGACGTACGGCGTGTCGTCGGTCGCGCCGGACGGGACGTAGTCGAGCCGGATGAACCGCGGCGGCCGGGTCGACCCTTTGCCGACCGCGAGGATGCCGCCGAACCCGTCGGCGGCGAGCTGCTTCTCGTCCCACACCGTGACCTCGAGGCCGGTCTCCGCGGCCAGCTCGGTGGCGCGCGCGGCGAGCCAGGCCGGGTCCTTCTCGTTCGACGGGGTGGTGGCGAACTGCCGCGCCAGCCAGCCGGTCCGCCCGATCACGACCCCGCGGTCGAGCTCGACCTGCCGGTCGTCGTCGGAGCCGTCGGTCACGGTCACCCGGCCGACCACCGGCTTGCCCGGGTCGACCGTCTTCAGGGTGTAGGTGAACGATCCCAGCACGACGCCCTCGGCGAACGCCTGCAGCCCCGCATCATCGATGCCGTCGGCAACAACGGTGGTGAGCTCGTCCTTGCCGCGGCCGAACCGCGCGACCGCCGCCCCGGCGTGTCGCAGGTCCGCGGCGCTGCCGTCGCCGGCACCGACCAGCAGGATCTCGGTCACCTCGCCGCTGAGCAACGGGTACGTCGCGGTCGCGCCGGCGGTCGGGCTGAAGCCGGTCGCCTGCTGGACCTCGAGCAGCCGGCCGAGGTCGACGCCGAGACGTTCGCCCGCGTCCTTCGCCGCGGCCGGCAGGCCGCCCTCACCGACCACGATCACCCAGGTCGGGGCTCCGTGCACCGGCAGGCCGGGCTGCCAGGCCACGGCCGGAAGAGTCGGGAAGGCGAACTTGCTGCTGCGGCGAGCCACGAGAAGGACCTCACTGTGTGATCAAAAGTTGGAGAAAGCGCCCGGGTAACCGTAACGACCCCGGCCGGTGCCGCAAAGAGGCACCCACCGGGGTCGCAAGGATCTGTGGGAGTGCGGGGTGCACTCCCGGAAGAGGATCGCTCAGCCGACGACGGCCTTGAGCGCGTTGCCCAGCTCAGTCGCTTCGTCGGCGTTCAGCTCGACGACGAGCCGACCGCCGCCCTCGAGCGGAACCCGCATCACGATCCCCCGCCCCTCCTTGGTGACCTCGAGCGGACCATCGCCCGTCCGCGGCTTCATCGCCGCCATGCGCGCACCCCTTCCCAGTGTCGGTGTTGAGCGACGACACCGCACTGGGTACCGTCGCCGGCGCCGTGCGGTGATGCGCCGTCGGCGCGTATCGCAGTGTGTATCAGAACCCATTATTCCCGATCACAGGCCAGAGCCGTGCACCATACGGCAGACTCAGGCACGTGCACGCCCGTTCTGCCCTCTTCGACCTGTACGGCGACCACCTGCGCCAGCGTGGTGCGCGGGCCCCGGTCGCGGCCCTCGTCCGCCTGCTCGCGCCGCTCGGCGTGCACCCTCCGGCGGTCCGGACCGCGGTGTCCCGGATGGTCCGCCAGGGCTGGCTGGAGCCGGTCCGGATCGACGGCCAGCCCGGATACGCGCTGACCGCCCGGGCGCGTCGCCGGCTGGACGACGCGGCCGCCCGGATCTACCGGACAGGGCCCGAAGGCAACGGTTCCGGAGCCGACGGCAACGGCTCCGGCGACTGGGACCGACACTGGCACCTGGGCATCCTCCGCGAGGTGCCGAACGCGCGCCGCCGCGAGCAGCTGGCGAGCCAACTCGCCTTCCTGGGGTGGGCTCCGCTGTCCGACGGCGCCTGGGTCGGGCTGCGCAACGACGCCGAGGTCGACCAGATCCTCGGTGTCGAAGGCATCGCCACGGACCGCTTCCGGGCGCCGGTGGACGACGGCGCGATCGAGTTCGCCCGGCGGGTGTGGCGGCTCGACGAACTCGGCGCGTCGTACGACGCCTGGCTGATCGAGGCGAAGGCGCTGGTGGAGACCGCCGGCGACGACACGTCCGACGAGCAGGCGTTCGCCGTCCGGTCGGAGCTGGTGCACGAGTGGCGCAAGTTCCTGTTCCGGGACCCGGGGCTGCCGGCCGAGTTGCTGCCGCACGACTGGGCCGGGACGCGGGCGGCCGCGTTCTTCGATTTCCACGCCGAACGACTGAGCCCCGCGGCCGGGCGTTTCGTCGACGACTGCCTGACCGATCACTGAGTTTCTTCACCGAATGTCTAGGAGCTGACCACGATGAGTGACTCCGTCACCTACGCCCTCACCGATGGCGTCGCCACCATCACGCTGAACCGGCCGGACGCGATGAACGCGCTGGACACGCCGACCAAGGTCCTGCTCCGCGACACCGTGCTGACGGCCGCCGAGGACGACTCGGTCCGGGTCGTCGTCCTGACCGGGACCGGCCGGGCGTTCTGTGTCGGGCAGGACCTGAAGGAGCACATCGGCCTGCTCGAGGCGGACGACACGGACGCGCTGTGGAGCACCGTGCCGGAACACTTCGCGCCGATCGCGCAGGCGCTGGCCGAGATGCCGAAGCCGGTGATCGCGGCCGTCAACGGGGTCGCGGCCGGGGCCGGCGCGTCGATGGCGTTCGCCTGCGACTTCCGGGTCGTCGCGGACACGGCAGGATTCAATCTCGCCTTCACCGGGATCGCGCTGTCGTGCGACACCGGGATCTCCTGGACCCTCCCCCGGCTGATCGGGCACGCGAAGGCGCTCGAGCTGCTCTACTTCCCGCGGACGGTGCCCGCCGATGAGGCGATGGCGCTCGGTCTCGCAACGAGCGTCGTACCGGCGGCCGAGCTGTCTGCTGCTGTCGGCGAGCTGGCCGCGAAGCTGGCGGCCGGACCGACGGTCGCGTACGGCGCGGTGCGGCAGTCGCTCGGGTACTCGGCGACGCACACGCTGGCGGAGTCGCTGGTGTTCGAGGCCGGGAAGATGCAGCTCACCGGCGACACCGAGGACCATCGCAACGCGGTCGCGTCCTTCGTCGCCAAGGAGAAGCCGACCTTCAACGGGCGGTAGGTGCCATAGGCAACCTTTGATGCTGGCGGCGGAACGTTTGGTGGGCTCCCCGACCGCGTTCCGGCCGGGCGAGTCACGGCCGGACAACCACCTGACAGACCGGGGAGCCCGCTGAACACCTCATCACGTTCAGTGCCCGGAACACAACTCGTTCAGCCGTTTGTCTTCCCTTATTTTCGGGATTCCTGAGCGCGGCTTGCAGATGCACAAGCTCGCTGCACGTGCATCCGCCAGCGGCGTCTGTAAGCCCTTCCACCGCATGCCCGATCGGGTCACCGGGCTATGCCACTCCAGCCGTGATCGTCAGCGCGCGATGCAGGTGGAGAGGTGGTCGTTGACGATGCCGGTCGCCTGCATCAGCGCGTACGCCGTGGTGGGCCCGACGAACACGAAACCCTTCTTTTTCAGGGCTTTCGACATCGCGACCGACTCCGGCGTGGTCGCCGGCACGTCGGCCAGTGTCTTCGGCGCCTTGTGCTCGGCCGGCTGGAACGACCACAGGAGCTCGGTCAGCTCGCCTTCGTCCAGCTCCAGCAGCGCCCGCGCGTTGTTGATGGTCGCGTTGATCTTCAGCCGGTTGCGCACGATGCCGGGATCCGCCATCAAACGCTCGAAGTCGTCGGCGTCGTACTTCGCGATCACCGCCGGGTCGAACTGCGCGAACGCAGCCCGGAAGTTCTCCCGCTTCCGCAGGATCGTGATCCACGACAGCCCCGACTGGAACCCCTCCAGCGTCATCCGCTCGAACAGCCCGACGTCGTCGCGGATCTCCTTGCCCCACTCGTTGTCGTGGTACTCGACGTACTCCGGCGCCGAGGTCGCCCACCCGCACCGCGGCTGCCCGTCGGGCCCGATCACGGTCATCGCGCGACCTCCCGCACCAGCCGCCGCAACGACATCCGCAGGAACATCTCGAACGGCGCGCGGATCAACGGCCACACGGCGACCCCGAGCTTGCCCAGCGGCAGTACGACGTCCTCGGACCAGATGAAGGTGCAGACGTCCGACTGCAGGCCCGCGTCGTCGACGCCCCGGCGGCCGGGGACGATCGCGAACGTACCGGTCCCGCGGACGACCGTGCCCAGGTGCTTCACCGTGCACTCGCGCGGCGGATCCCAGTGCGTGATGACCATGTCATCAGTGAACCCCACGCCACCGACAGAAGTCCGCGCCGCGACCCCGCCGCCGAGGCCGACCCCGTCGTTCTCGGTCGCCCAGACGCGAGTGAGCACCATCCACCGCGACTGCCGATCCCAGTCCATCACGATCTCCCACGCCACCTCCGGCCCCAACGGCAACTGAACCGAGGCCTCGGCATGGCAGGTAGGCGCGGCATTCATCGGTGCAACGCTCAACTCGGCCGCTGCTGCGGCGCGTGCTGCTGCGGCGGGTGCTCCTGATGAGGCGAGTGCTGCTGAGGCGCATGTCCGTTGGCCGGCTCCGCAGGTGCCTGCTGAACCGGCCACTGAGGCGTAGCCGGCTGCTGATCCGCCGGCGGCCAAAACTGCCACCCCTCCTGCGCCTGCTCCGCCTGCTGCGGCTGCTGCCCGTACTCCGGCGGCTCGGGCTGCTGCTGCTCCGGCTCGTGCTGTGTGTAGTGAACCTGCTCCGAGGCCGGCTCGACCTGCTGCTGAGCCTGCTGGCTGTACTGCGACTGCTGAGCCTGCTCCGGCTGACGCTCGGCGTACTGCGCCTGCTCTGCCCGCCCCTCGGCGTACTGCGCCTGCTCCGCCCGACCCTCGGCGTACTGCGCCTGCTCCGGCCGGTGCTGTGAGTGCTGCACCTGCTGCTGGGCCGGCTCCGGCTGCTGCTGAGCCTGCTGGCTGTACCACGACTGCAGAGCCTGCTCCGGCTGACGCTCGGCGTACTGCGCCTGCTCCGGCTGACGCTCGGCGTACTGCGCCTGCTCCGCCCGACCCTCGGCGTACTGCACCTGCTCGGGCTGGTGCTGAGCCTGCTGGTTGTACTGCTCAGCCTGCTCCGGCTGACGCTCCGCGTAATGCGCCTGCCCCGCCCGACCCTCGGCGTACGGCGCCTGCTCCGGCTGGTGCTCGGCGTACTGCGGCTGCGCCGACTCGTGGTGTGGGGTTGGCGGCTGCTGTTCTGCGTAGGGGTCGTGGGTTGGCTGTTGCCACTGGGGAGCTGCGGCTGGGAGCGTCCAGTGGGGAGTTGGCGCCGACTGGGTGCTTTGTGCAGATGGAGCCTGCTGAGGCTCGGGGGGGAGCGGCTGCTGGGCCGGCTGAGCGGGCTGGTGGGCGTCGGCGGGCAGGTCAGGCTCGGTCGGGAACCACGGTGTGGGCTCGGGCTGTCCGTACGGGTCCGGCTGTTGCGTGTACGCCTGCTCGTAGGACTGTTGCGGCGCAAAGGCCCCCGCCTGACGCGAGCCGTAGTCCTCGGACTGATGCGGGTTGTAGTCCTGCTGACCGATCGCCTCCGGGTGCTGACCGAAGGGCTCCGACTGTTGCGGGCTGTACGGCTCTGGCTGTTGACCGATGTACGGCTCCTGCGGGGCGTACGCGTCCGCCTGCTGCTGCAGGTAGACGTTGGACTCGCGCGGTGCTTCCGCGGGATGGTGCGGCGGATAGGCGTCGGACTGGCGCGGTGCTTCCGCGGGATGCTGCGGCGGGTAGCCGTCTGACTGGCCAGGTGATTCCGCCTGCTGGTGGTGAGGCGGGTGAGCGTCTGAGTAGAGCGATGCTTCGGGATGCTGCACCGAGGGGTTGGAGGTGGGCCCGGCCTGGGTGCGCGGGGCGGGCGGCTGGGACTGGGCGTCCAGCATGGCTCGGGCTTCTGCTTGGAGGCGTTCGTACTCGTTGGCTGCCTCGGAGGTGTCGCGGACCGGCACCTCGAGCGTGTCCGGCTCCGAGTCGTCCTCGGCCGCTTCCGCACGCGCCCGCTCGGTCTGCTGGACGGTCACCGCGGGCTGCGCCTCGGCAGGCCGAGCGTCCGAGAACGCCGACTCGCCGGCCTGCGCGTCAGCGGACTGTGCGTCGCCGGGCTGTGCGTCGCCGGGCTGTGCGTCGCCGGGCCGCGCGGCCGTGGGCGGGGCATCGGCGGACCCCGGCTCGGTGTGCGTGGCGGCCGTGGGCGGCGTGTCGGCGGACCTCGGGTGGGCTGGCTGGGCGCCGGCTGCCGGTTGCTCGGCGAAGCCTGCGTCCGCGGGCTGTACCCCGGCCGAGTGAGATCCCGCGGGCAGGGCGTCGGTGGGCTGGGCGCCGGCTGCCGGTTGCTCGGCGAAGCGTGCGTCGGCGGGCTGGTCCGCGGCTGAGCGAGACTCCGCGGGTGGGGCGTCGGCGGCCGGTTGCTCGGCGAGGCGTGCGTCGGGGGACTGCTCCGCGGCCGAGCGAGACTCCACTGGCTGACCGTCGGTGGACTCCGGCTCGGTGGGCTCGGCGGCGCTCTGTGGCTTGTTCGAGCGGGGGTCGGCGGGGTGTTCTTCGGGCGGGCGAGACGCCGCGAGCTGGTCGTCGGCGGGCAGGCCCTCAGCGGCGGGCGTGGTGGCGAGGGCGTGGGCCGACTGCTCCTCGGCCGAACGAGATGCCGCGAGCTCGTCGTCGGCGGGCGCGGCGTCGGCTGCGCGGGTCGACTGCTCCTCGGTGAGGTGCGTGGTTGCGGGGGCCGAGTGCTCCTCGGTGGGGGACGCTGCGGCGGTTGGGTCGGCGGGGGTTTCAGTGGGGGGTTGGTCGGTGGGGGTGGAGTCGGGGAAGTTGCCGCCTACGAGGATGGGTTTGTGGGTGCCGGTGTCGTCGAAGTCGGCGGGGTCGTAGTCGGTGCCGGAGGTGAAGCCGGGGCCGTCGACGATCGGGGAGACGGCGCGTTCCAGGTCGGCGATGCGGCGGTCGCGTTCGGCGACCTCACGGGCGACGCGTTCGAGCAGCGAGTCGACCTCGTCCATCCGGTAGCCGCGCAGGCCGACGCCGAACCGGGCCGACTCGATGTCGGTGGCGGTGAGCGTCTGCCTGGCCGGGACGCTCAGGTCGGGCCGGTCGTCGTACGCCGTACTCATGGCACCCCAACGACCCGAGGCCACCACTGCGACAGCCCCGATCAACAGCACCACGACCAGCCCGAAGAACCACATCACGGGACCGATCGTGCCATGCCGACGAAGTCACCCGCACAACCGGAGCGCGATTCGGCCCTCCGCGAAACCGGGTCAGCTGCCGTCCGACCCGAGCCGGTGCGCCTCCCGCCGCTCGCGGGCTTCCGGGTTGTCCGCCTCGGCCACGTCGCGGGCGGCCGCGGCCGCTGCCTCCTCGGCGGCGGCGTCGGCCAGCTCACCGGCCTTGACGATGTAGCTGATCGCCTCGGCCACGTCGTCGGTGACCACGAACATGTCCAGGTCGGCCGGCGAGATCTTCCCGTCCGCGAGCATCGTCTCCCGGAGCCAGTCGACCAGGCCGTTCCAGTACGACGTGCCGAAGAGCACGACCGGGAACGACGTGACCTTCCGGGTCTGCGCCAGCGTGAGCGCCTCGAACAGCTCGTCCAGCGTGCCGAACCCGCCCGGCATCACCACGAACCCCTGGGCGTACTTCACGAACATCGTCTTCCGGGTGAAGAAGTAGCGGAAGTTCATGCCGATGTCGACCCACTCGTTCAGGCCGTTCTCGAAGGGCAGCTCGATGCCGAGCCCGACCGACACGCCACCGGCCTCGGAGGCACCCTTGTTCGCCGCCTCCATCACGCCCGGTCCACCGCCGGTGATCACCGCGTAGCCGGCGCCGACGAGTTTCCGCCCGAGCTCCTCCGCGGCGGCGTACATCGGGTCGTCCGGCTTGGTCCGGGCCGACCCGAACACGCTGATCGCGGCCCCGAGCTCGGCGAGCATGCCGAACCCCTCGATGAACTCCGACTGGATCCGCAGCACGCGCCAGGGGTCGGTGTGCACCCAGTCCGACGGGCCGCGGCTGTCCAGCAGCCGCTGCTCCGAGGTCGAGTTCTGCACCTGGTTGCGCCGCATCACGACCGGGCCGCGCTGCTGTTGGCCGGCCGGCCGGTCGGGGTGGATCGAGGGTTCTGCCATACCTCCACAGTAGTGCGGACAGTGAACACCGGCCCGCTGACGCGGACCCGGCCACGAGGAGTACCTACGCCGTCAACCAGGCTCTCAGCCGCTGTTCACACTGCTCGATGTCGGCCTCCGGCACGAACTCGTCCTGCTTGTGCGCGTACAGCGGGTCACCGGGCCCGTAGTTCACCGCCGGTACGCCGAGCAGCGTGAACCGGGCCACGTCGGTCCACCCGAACTTCGGCCGCGGCTCACCCCCGACCACCTCCAGGAACGCCGCCGCGGCCGGCCGCTCCAGCCCCGGCAGTCCCCCGGGCGCCGAGTCCGTGACGACCACGTCGTACCCCTCGAAGACCTCCCGCAGGTGCGCCTCCGCCTCGGCCTCGGACCGGCTCGGCGCGAACCGGTAGTTGATCTCGACCGTGCACAGGTCGGGTACGACGTTGCCGGCGACGCCGCCGTGGATGCCGACCGCGTTCAGGCCCTCGCGGTACTCGAGGCCGTCGATCGGCACCCGGCGCGGCTCGTACGCCGCCAGCCGTTCGAGGATCCCGCCGGCCGCGTGGATCGCGTTCGACCCCATCCAGGAGCGGGCCGAGTGCGCGCGCTCGCCGCGGGTGGTGATCTCGACCCGCATCGTGCCCTGGCAGCCGGCCTCGACGACCGCGTTCGACGGCTCCATGACGACCGCGAAGACGCCCTCGAGGAGCTCCGGATTCGACCGGGTCAGCTTGAACAGGCCGTTCCGCTCGGCCTCGACCTCCTCGCAGTCGTAGAAGACGTAGGTGACGTCCCGGTTCGGCTCGGTCAGCGTGGCCGCCAGCCGGAGACCGACCGCGAGGCCGCCCTTCATGTCGCAGGCGCCGAGCCCGTGGATCAGGCCGGCCGCGCGCCGGGCCGGGAGGTTGTCGTTCAGCGGGACGGTGTCGATGTGGCCGGCGATCACGATCCGCTCGTCCCGGCCGAGGTCGGTCCGGGCGACCACGGTGTTCCCGTGCCGGAATACCTTCAGGTGGCCGAACCCGGACAGCGCCCGCTCGAGCTTGTCCGCCAGCTTCTCCTCGGTGCCGCTGACCGAGGAGATGTTCACCAGCGTCTCGGTCAGGTCCGGACTCGGCTGGGTCAGGTCGAGCTTGGCCATTCAGGATTCCTCTGCCGGTGGTAGGAACACGCAGAACTCGTTGCCCTCGGGATCGGCGCAGACGTGCCACCCGATCTCGTCGTCCTTCGGCCGCAGCAGGGTCGCGCCGGCGTCGAGGACGGGCTGCAGGGCGGGTGCGGTGACGTCCCAGTGGATCCGGTTCTTCACCTTCTTCGGCTCCGGGACAGGGACGAACACCCAGTACGGGAACGGCAGGCCGGGCACGTTCTCGAGCCAGTAGTACGGCGTGCCCGGGCGGCTCATGAAGTCGCCGCCGACCAGCCCGGCCCACCAGCGCGCCTGCGCCTCCGGCGCGGCCGAGTCGACGATCAGCTCCATCAACCGGTACGCCGGAACGGTCTCGCGGACGAAGCCGCAGAACTCACCGCCTTCCGGGTCCGCCATGACCGTCCACGGCAGCTCGTCCGTCGCGGGTGTCTGGATCGTCGCGCCCTCGCGGATCAGGTCGTCGATGGAGCCGGTGTGCACGTCCAGGTGGACGCGCTGCTTCACCGTCCGCGGCTCGTCCACGGTGTTGAACCAGATGGTCTTCTCCGGAACGTCGCCGACCAGCACGTCCGGGTTGTCGGCCGGTGCGGTCAACCCGAGCACGCGGCCCCAGAACGCGACCATCGCGCTCGGCGAGGTCACGTCCACACAGAGATCCTTGAACCGGGCGACACTCATGCGGCCAACCCTAATCCGCGCGACCGACAAACACTTGCTTCGCTAGGGTGCGCCCATGCGCGACATCCGGCCCGAGGTCACAGCAGCTGCCCAACGCGTCAACGACACGGTCGCGACGGTCGACGACACCGCCGTACGGGCGCCGTCCGCCCTGCCCGGGTGGTCGCGCGGGCACGTCATCACCCACCTCGCGAACTTCTCCGAGGCGATGACGCGGCAGGTCGAGGAGGCGCTCGCCGGCCGCCTGGTCGAGGTGTACGACGGCGGTCGCCCGGCTCGCGACGCCGCCATCGAGGCCGGGGCGGGCCGTCCCGCGCCCGAGCTCGTCAGCCACCTGCGTCAGTCGACCGGCGCGCTGATCGCCGCCTGGGAGAAGGTCGGTGCGGACGACTGGGACCGCCCGATCACGCACCGGGACAGCACTCTTGCCGTCGGCATCTACGCCTGCTGGCGGGAGCTCGCCGTCCACGCCGTCGACCTGGTCCTGGAGCCGACGGCGACGGTCTGGCCCAAGGAGTTCTGCCTCCACCTCCTCGACTTCCTCCGCGACCGCACTCCCGAAGGCATCCACCTGGTCCTCCAGGCCGACGACGGCACCAGCTGGGAGAACGGCACCGGCGAGCGCACCGTCCTGACCGGCACCCTGACCGACCTCACCGCCTGGTACGCCGGCCGACGCGCTCCGGGACCGGTGAACGGACCGGCCCCGGAGCTGCTCCCCTGGCCCTAGCTGACCGTGAAGTCGTCGACCTGGATCCAGGTGTCGACGTTCGGCGCGTTGAAGCCCGCGTAGACCGTCAGCTCGTGCACACCGGCAGGAACGGTGACCGTCACCTCGTGATGGACGTAGCCGTCGGCCGCGCCGAAGGTCTTGGACGCCAGGTCCTTCGTGCCTTGGCGGACCCCGAAGCGACCCTCACCGGCGGGCAGGCCGGCGGACGCGTTCACCCAGGCGCCGAACGTGTACGTCGTTCCCGGGTTGACCGGCACGGTTTGGTAGAGCGCGCTCCAGCCCGTGCAGGTGCAGCGGATCCAGCCGTTGTTCGCACCGGAGTGCGCGAACCCGAGTCCACGGTCCACCCCGTTGGCCGCCGTACCCTCGAAGAGCCAGGCCGGTTTGCCGCCACCCGTGCCTTCGAAGCCGCCGTCGGCGAGCTGGGCGACGTACCGGACTGCCAGCTCGGAGACCGAGGTGTAGCTGCGGGTGCCGCCCGGCAGGCCGATCACCCGGACGCCGTCGGTCTCCTGGACCGGGAACGTGATCGTGTACGTCTTGTTCGCGCCCGCTGACGCGTCACCCGGGTACGCCGGTGAAACCGTCTGCGCCGCGACCTCGACCCACGCCCCGTCGACCCTCACCTGGACCCGCGGCCGGCCGGTGAAGTACCCGCCCTCGGCCGACACCGCCCCGGACGTGAACTCGACCCGGTTGACCTTGTGCTTGCCCGGCCAGGTGTAGCCCCACCACGACGCACCCTTGACCTCGTCGTCGAAGTCGGTTTCGCTGCCCGTCACGGCACCGTCGTTCATCAGCGCGAGGCTGCCCGACTGGGTCGACTTGGAGATCGCCACCGCGCCGGTCGAGGGCGCGGCCAGGTTGGCGTCACCCGGCAGGTTGTCGGCCGCACCCGGGTCGGACGGTGTCAGCACGAGCTTGCGCAGGTTGAAGTTGTAGACCGAGGTACCGATCCCGCCACCACCGCACGGACAGACGTTCGCCTGCAGATACATGGTCTTGCCGTCCGGCTGGACGAACTTGGACGGGATGGTCACGCCGTACCCGCCGTACTTCGAGGTCGTCCACGGATACCCGCCGAAGTCCTTGCTGAGGAAGTGCTTCCACGGACCCCACGGCGTCGGCGACTCGTAGAACTCGAAGGTGTACTCCGTCCAGGACGTGTAGACATATCGCTTCTGCTGCGCCAGGTAGGTGACGCCGCCCTGGCTGATCACGCTCAGGTTCGACGCGTTCGTGCCGTACGTCTGGGCGTACAGCCGCCGCTGGTCGGTCAGCACCGGCTTGCGATCCGCGATCTTCGCCGACCACCCGGACCCGGTGTAGAACTTCCACGCGCCGCGGTCCTGCACCTTCTTCTTCGGCACCCGGGCCAGGAACACGCTCTGCGGATCGGCCACGGTGTCGTCGAACGAGTCCCGCCAGTTCCCGTCCAGCCCGTACGCATACACGTACCCGTCGGGTGCGAGCGCGCCGCCCTTACCGAAGTCGGCGAACCAGATCGTGGTGAACACGTGGTCGGAGAACATCGGCTTGCGCTTGTCCCACGTCCAGGTCCGGCCGTGGTCGGTCGACTTCAGGATCGTCGCCGCCGGTACGTCGTTGAAGTCGAGCGCCAGGTCCTGGACCGCCAGGTACATCGTGTCCCCGACGCACACCATGCCGGTGGGTTTGCGGTTGTACCCACCGCCGCTCCAGATCGACCCGACCTGGTCGCCCTTCGCGATCGTCGACCCGGACAGGTTCCCCGGCGTACCGGTGATCTCGTTCACCGCGATGTCGGCGAACTCCTCGTCCAGGCTGAACCCCTTGCCGTCGCCGTTGGCGGCGTACAGCTTGTCGTTGCCGGCCCAGCACGACGGCCACAGGTCGCCGTCGCTCTGGCTCGGCATGCCCTTGGACTCGACCGCGGCGGTGCCGACGTAGGTGCTGGGCGCAACCGCCGGCGAGACCGCCGGCTGGTCGGAGGTGGTGAGCAGCGCCGCGGATCCGAAGACCAGCGGCAGGACAGCAAGCAACGCCCCACGTTTCATGACTTGTCCCTTACTTGAGACCGGTGGTCTTCATCGCGTCGACGAGCCGGCGCTGGCCGGCGACGAACACCACGACGGTCGGGATGGCCGCGATCACGGCGGCCGCGAGGATGAGGTTCCACGCCGAGGCGTACTGCCCCTGCATGCCGGAGACGCCGAGCTGGATGACGCGCAGGTCCGGGTTGCGGGTGATGGTCAGCGGCCAGAGGAACGCGTTCCAGTTGGCCAGGAAGAACAGCACCGACAGCGAGGCGAGCACCGGCCGGCTGAGCGGCAGGATGACGCTCCAGTACCGGCGCCAGTAGCCGCAGCCGTCCAGATCGGCGGCCTCCTCCAGCTCACGCGGGATGTTCAGGTAGTACTGGCGGAGCAGGAAGACGCCGAACGCGTGGAAGATGCTCGGCACGATCAGGCCGGCGTAGCTGTCCAGCAGGCCGAGTTGCTTGGCGACCAGGAACAACGGCACCAGGATCACCGGCAGTGAGACCAGCAGCGTCGACATGATGCCGGAGAAGATGATCCCGCGGCCCGGGAACCGCAGCCGGGCCAGCGCGTACGCCGCCATCGAGTGGAAGAACAGCGCCACCACGGTGACCACGACCGACACGATCGCGCTGTTCATCAGGAACGTCGGCATCGGGATCTTGAACAGCACGTACTGCAGGTTGTCCAGCGTCCAGCGCGTCGGCCAGCCGAAGTTGAACACGTCCTCGACCGGTTTCAGCGCGCTGATCACGATCCACAGCAGCGGCGCGACCGCGAGGATCGCCAGGACGTGGGCCAGGGCCGGGAGGAAGAACCCTCTAGTCCTCATCGAACCGGCCTCCCTTCGTGAACGCGAACATCAGGCCGGTACAGGCCACCAGGATGGCGACCACCACGGTCGTCAGCGCGGCGGCGTACCCCATGTTGTTGAAGGTGAAGGCCTGTTCGTAGATGTAGAGGACGACGGTGCTGGTCGCGCGGGCCGGACCGCCCTTGGTGAGCACGAAGACCAGGTCGAAGGCCTGCAGGCCGGTGACCGCGCCGATCGTCGAGTTCACCACCACGAAGAAGCTGGTCGGACGCATCAGCGGCCAGATCACGAACCGGAACCGCTGCCAGGTGCTCGCGCCATCGATCTCGGCGGCGTCCTCGAGCTCCTTCGGGACGTCCTTCAGGCCCGCCAGCAGCACCAGCATCTGGTACCCCATCACGAACCAGACGCTGATCACCACATAGGTGCCGAGGGCAAGCGACGGCGTACCGAGGAAGGACACGTCGCTCAGCCCGAACGGCGCCAGCAGCTTGGAGAGCGCGCCGCGCTTGTCGACCAGCAGGAACTGCCAGATCAGGCCGACCACGACCAGGCTGACCACGTGCGGCAGGAAGAACGCCGACCGGACCCAGCCGATCCCGCGGAAGTGGTGGCGGACCAGCATCGCCAGCGCGAAGCTCACCACGAACGCGATCGGCACGAACGTGACGACGTACGTCGCGGTGACCTTGAGCGACGCCCAGAGCTGGTCGTCGCCGGCCATCAGTTTGTAGTTGTCCAGACCGACGTACTGGTAGTTGCCGAAGCCGTCGACCTTGAAGAACGCGACCCCGAAGGCGAGCACCATCGGCAGCGCGACGAAGATCAGCAGACCGATGCTGTCCGGCGCGAGGAAGGCGTACGCCGCCAGGGCCTCGCGCCGTTTCCGGGTCATGCCGGCCTTCGGCCGTCGCGACGAAGCCTTCACCAGGGGCTTGGACGGAGGGGCTGTCGTGGTCACCATCAGCTGATCGGCGCACCCTGGTAGGTCTTCAGGAACGTGTCGATCCGGGCGGCCGCGTCAGCCGCCGCCTTGCCGGGATCGGCCGCGTTCAGCTGGCAGGCCTGGATGGCGTCGGCGATCGGCTGGTACACCTCGGGTGGGAACCGCGGCTCCGGCTTCCCGGTCGGCGCGATCTCGCTGACGAACTGCTTCAGCACACCTTCGCCGAACGCGCCCTTCGCATCCGCGGCCGCCTGCACCGACTTGCGTGGCGGCACGTTGGTCTTCACCACGGTGTTCCACTGCCGCTGGCGTTCGACACCGGCGGCATCGGTCGAGCCGAGCGCCCACGCGATGAACTTCGCCGCGGCCTCGGGGTTCTTGCCCTTGGCGTTGGCGACGAAGGCCCAGCCGCCGAGGTCGGTGGCCGGCTTGCCGCCGTCCGGCGTCGGGTGCGGAATGATGCCGTACTTGAAGTTCTTCTTCTGGGTCCGCATGTCCGCGACCGCCCAGATCCCGCTCTGCTGCATCGCGGTCGCACCGGAGCCGAGGTTGGACGGCACGTCGCCGCCGCCGTCGCCGAGCGCCTTGCGCGGAGCCACCTTGTTCTGGATGGTGTCCTGCCAGAACTTCAGCGCCTGGACGGCGGCCGGCGAGTCGAACGCGACCTTGCCGTCCTTGATCGGCGTACCGTCGCCCTGCCAGAGGAACGGGTACCAGGTGAAGTTCTGGTAGTAGCCGGGCAGCGTCTCGAACATCACGCCGTACCGATCCTTGCCGGTCAGTTTCTCGGCGACCGCGAGGGTCTGGTCCCAGGTCTTGGGCAGGTCGGCCTCGGACAGGCCGGCCTTCTCGAACGCGGCCTCGCTGTAGTACATCGCCAGCGGCTCGATCTCCATCGGCAGGCCGTACACCTTGCCGTCCACGCTGCGCGCCTCGAGCAGGCCGGGCAGGTAGTCCTTCTTGGACTCCTCCGACAGCGCCGGGCCGAGGTCCTGCAGGACGCCGCCGTTGTAGTAGCGGAGGAAGTCACCGGGGCTGATCAGGAAGATGTCCGGGCCCTGCCCCGACTGGAACGCGGTCTGCAGGGTGGTGCCGTTCAGGTAGTCCTTGCCCGGGATGTAGCGCAGCTTGACCTTGACGTCGTTGTTCTTGTTCCACTCGTCGACGAGCGAGATGAACCACTTGCTCTGCGGTCCCTGGTCGTCGGACGGGCCGTAGAAGTTCCAGAACGACATCTCCTTGGCGTTGCCGCCGGACTCGTCACCACCACAGGCGGTCAGCAGCGGACCGCCGACCGCCGAGGCGGCGAGGGCGCCGAGCCCGCCGCGCAGGATCGACCGCCGGCTGACCGGCGTGGCGAGGCTTCGGTGGCTGGGAAGCAGGGGTGTTGCGGCCATCAGGTGCTCCAGGGGGTGTCGAACGGCCGACCGTGTTTGAACCGTTTTCGGGGCAATCGATTTCTCGCAATCTACGAGCGCCGACCTGACCGGTCAAGGGGCGAGCCGGTCTCGATGTGATCAAACCCGGCGGATTCCCTCGCCTAGGCACGGGTTTCGACCTGGGTGCAGACGTTGACACTGTGCGACCCGGCTGCCTAGTCTGCGGAAATCGATTTCTGAGATGAGAGGGCTCTGGGATGCCAGTTGTGCCGAATCGTGGCGGTGTCGAGGCGCCCCGGGAGCTGGTCGCGTTGGGGCTGCAGGCGGCGCGGAACGCGATCGAGACCGAGGCCGCGGCCGTGTCGGCGCTGGCGGACCGGCTGGACGGGGTCTTCCTGGACGTGCTGATCGCGGTCGCCGGCTGCGAGGGTCACCTGGTGGTGACCGGCCTCGGCAAGTCCGGCCTCGTCGGCCGCAAGATCGCCGCCACCCTCGCCAGCACCGGGACGCCGGCCACCTTCATCCATTCCGGCGACGCGCTGCACGGCGACTCCGGCGCGGTAACGTCCCGCGATCTCGTCCTGGCCTTGTCGGCCTCCGGCGAGACGGCCGAGGTGTGCGCGTTCGCGAGGATGTTGCGTGAGCGCGAGATCCCGGTGATCGCGATGACGGGCAACGAGGACTCGACGCTGGCCCGGCTGGCGACGTACACGCTGGACACGATGGTGCTGCGGGAGGCGGATCCGCTGAACCTCGCGCCGACCGCGTCGACCACGGCCTCGCTGGCGATGGGTGACGCGCTCGCCTGCGCCCTCGTCGTACTGCGGGACTTCAGTCATCACGACTTCGCCCGGTTCCACCCGTCCGGTGCCCTCGGCCGGCGGCTGCTGGGGGATGAGGCATGAGCGCGTACGACGTGTGCGTGCTCGGCTCGTTCATGAAGGACCTGGTGGCGACCGCGGAACGGCGGCCGCTGCCGGGTGAGACGTTGCACGGCACCGGGTTCGCGGAGTTCCTCGGCGGCAAGGGCGTCAACCAGGCGATCGCGGCCGCGCGGATGGGTGCGCGGACGGCGATCGTCGGCACGATCGGCGAGGACCGGTATGGCGAGGAGTTCCTCGAGCTCCTGGAGACCGACGGGGTCGACACGTCGTGGGTGGTCCGGCACCCGTCGCTCGGCACCGGCGTCGGGCTGCCCCTCGTGCTCCCGGACGGCGGCAACTCGATCATCATCGTGTCCCGCGCGAACGGGGCGATCACGCCCGCCGACGTCGAGGCCGCGGCCGACGTACTCACGCGCAGCCGGGTGCTCAGCGTGCAACTGGAACTCCCGGTCGAGGCGAGCCGAGCTGCCCTCCAGCTCGCCTCGGCCGCGGGGGTCACCACGATCCTCACACCGGCTCCGGTCGGGCCGGTCGACCCTGCCCTGGCGCGCTTCGTCGACATCCTGGTCCCGAACGAGGTCGAGGCGGCGGCGCTGACCGGCCTGGACTGCGACGACGAGACGCAGGTGCCGGTGATCGCGCGGAAGCTCGCCGACGAGTGGGAGCTGCGCGGGTGCGTGGTGACGCTCGGGTCGCGGGGCGCGTTCGTCGTCGACCGCTCCGGCGCGGAAGTCTGGGTCGAGCCGCATCAAGTGGCGACCGTGGACACAGTGGGTGCCGGTGACGCCTTCTGCGGGTCGCTCGCCGCGTCACTGGCAGCGGGCGCGCCGCTCGTGGACGCCGTCCGCCTGGCCAACGCGGCCGGTGCGTTGTCGACGACGGTGAACGGCGCGGCCGACTCAGCGCCCGACCGGGCCACCGCCCTCGCCCTGCTCGACGGGGCAGTCTCCAGCGTGGGCTCACCGTCGCCGTGAGATCCTTTTCCCCGGATCGGAGTTAGAGTGCGATCCAGACGGACTACTGGACTCCAGCGGGGAGCGGGCATGACGACGATCTACGACGTCGCGCGGAGATCCGGTGTGTCTCCGGCCACCGTCTCGCGAGTGCTCAGCGGCCGGCGGAACGTGGATCCGGAGCTGTCGGAGAAGGTCCGTGCCGCGGTCGCCGAGCTCGGCTACCGGCCGAACGGCGTGGCCAGAAACCTTCGCAAATCCAGCACGAACCTGTGGGCCGTTGTCATCTCCGACATCGAGAACCCGTTCTTCACCTCGCTCGTCCGCGGGCTGGAGGACGTCGCCCAGACCGAGGGCTACCACGTGGTCCTCTGCAACTCCGACGAGGACCCGGCCAAGGAGGCGGCGTACGCGTCCGCCGTACTGACCGAGCAGATGGCCGGCGTGGTCATCTCCCCCACGAGTACGGCGGACGGCGTCCAGCAACTCGCGGACGCGAAGTTGCCGATGGTGCTGATCGACCGGCGCGTCGACGGGGTCGAGGCGGACACCGTGCTGGTCGACAACGAGCACGGGGCACACGAGGGGGTGAAGCACCTGATCGACGGTGGGTATCAGCGGATCGGGTGTATCACCGGGCCCCGGAAGGTCAGCACGGCGATGGATCGGCTGGCGGGTTACCGGTCGGCGCTGCGGGCCGGTGGGATCCGCTACGACAAGGAGCTCGTCCGGCACGCCGACTTCCGCGAAGCCGGCGGGTACGCGGCGATGGAGAGCCTGCTCGAGTTGCCGGAGCCGCCCGAGGCGCTGTTCGTCACCAACAACCTGATGACGGTCGGCGCGCTGGAATGCCTGGCGAAGAAGGGCGTCCGGGCGCCGGCGGACATCGCGGTCGTCGGCTTCGACGACATCCCGTGGGCGGACCTCGTCGTACCCAGCCTGACGACCGTGGCCCAGCCGACGTACGAGCTCGGCCGCACCGCCGGCCTCCTCCTCAAAGACCGCATCGCCTCCCCCGGCCGCC
Source organism: Kribbella sp. CA-247076 (assembly GCF_050942445.1). NCBI lineage: Bacteria > Bacillati > Actinomycetota > Actinomycetes > Propionibacteriales > Kribbellaceae > Kribbella > Kribbella sp. CA-247076. The sequence continues at coordinate 5,919,431 of NZ_CP192051.1, forward strand.
CACCCTCCACCGTCACCCTCCGCACCGAACTCCACATCCGAGCCACCTCAGCCCCTAAACGCTAGACGCGTACACAAGAGGCGCCGGCGCGGCGGCCTACTCGATGGCGCCGACTGCAGTTCGGTCCTCCGCGGCGGCAGGGGCGCGACGCCGACGGCCTGAAACCTGCGTCGTTTCCCGACAGTTGTCCGAGGGCGTTCTTATGGTCGTAGACTCCGCAAGATGTTTCCGTCGGGACTGTCGATGCTGTGGGAACCGACCGAGCCTCAGAGTGCCCTGCGGGGTCGGTTCGGCCTTGACAGCTTCGATGAAGCGGTCACCTGGCTCACCAAGTGTCTAACTCAGGCTTGGGCCGTCGAGGTGGAGGCCTGCGACCGGATCCTCATCAGCAGCGACAACGCCATCGCCTGGGTCCGCACCAGCCGGGGACCCTTGGTGGCGAAGTGGTCTCGATCCCGGGGCCAGTTCCTCAGGCTCGCCGCGATCGCGGACTTGATCCGGGCGCTGCACGAGCACGGGTTGCCGGTGGCGCCGCCCCTGTCGTCGGTCGACAGCCGGTACCGGGTGATTGTTGATTCCGGTTCCTTGCCGCTGTCGATGACGGTGCAGCCGCTGATAGCTGGCGATCTGCTGGACACGACTGATGAGACTGCGGTCCGTCAGGCCGGTGCTTGCCTGGCTTCGTTGCACGGCGTCTTGAGCATGCAAGGAGACAGTCGGCTGATCGAGCCCGAACCCGGCCAGTCCTTGGACTTGCGCCAGCGGATTGAGACGTGGTTGGACCTGAAGGATGTAGGCAGGGCGCCGGCCGCGTCAGCGAGACTGCGCGACCACGTGGGGTCGCTGCCGCCGGTCGACACCGAGCCGCAGCTGATCCACAACGACTACCGCGCCTCCAACATCCTCACGGCCGGGTCGGAGATCCTTGCCGTCATCGACTTCGACGAGGTCGCGTGGGACTACTGCATCAGCGACCTCGCGAACACATTCGTCTTGCTCGGCACACATTTCACTGACTGGCAACCGACACCGGCAAGCGTCCGCGACACCTTTCTCGAGGGATACGAGTCAGTGCGCTCTCTCACCTGCCTCGAGCGCCGATGGCTCCAAGCGCTCGTGCTGTGGCGCGGCATCAGAGTTATCCCAGCCGGTGATGACCCAGCCGGCTGGGCAGACGCCGTGTGAGTTCGCTCCGCTTTCGTCAGCGGCGGTGGGTTCCGGTGGGGTCTATGTGGAAGGTGAAGCCGTGGGGGGTTTGCCATTCCAGGGTGGTGTGGTTGAGGCGGCGTACTTGCCAGTGGCCGTGGGTTTTCAGGCGGTGGGGGAAGCGGCGTAGGGGTGCGAGGTTGGTAGTGCTGGTTTGGTCCGGCGGGCCGAGGGGGTCGTAGGGCTCGATGTGGTCGAGGTCCATGGCTGCATGGGTTTCGCGGGTGCCGTAGGGGAAGAGTTCGACGGGGTGGGTGAGCTTGACGCGTTCGCGGATGCGGTCGGGGATCTCGTAGGCGTCGACGCTGACGGCGTCGTGGAGGTCGATGACGGGCTTCACGGTGTAGGGGGCGTGGCCGACGAGCTCGGTGAGCTGGTTGGCGAGGAGGGGGCCGAGATCCTCGGCGCGGAGGACGCCGGTGCCGGTGGCGAGGGTGTGGTCGGTGAGGTGTACGTAGATTTCGGTCTGCCCAGGGCGCAGAGGGCGGGTGGTGCGAGAGGCAGCGTGCGGGCAGGTGTGCACGCCGTGGTGGGGATCGGTGTGGGCGTCGTGCCGGATCTGGGCGAGGCGGGCGTCCAGGGCGCGGCGTGCGGAGCCTTCCAGGGGTTCGCCGTCGTCGGGCGCGGGTTGCAGGGCAGGGTCGAATGGCTCGGCCGCCTCCGGGGTCGGCGAGTCGAAGGGGTCGCGCCAGTCGGCGTCGCTGGGATGGGGTGGGTCGCGGTCGGCTTCGTCGTACGGGCTTGGTTCTTCCCAGTCACGCAGGAGATGGTCGTCGTCCTGGTAGGCGCCTTGTTCCGCGGGCCGGCGTGTGGCAGCGACGTGTGGCGGACGGGTCGCGCTCGATCGCGGCACGTCTATGTCATCGTGCGTGTTCGCGTCTGCAGCCCGGTCGGCGGGCGGTGGGGTGCTGGTCTGCAACTGGTTGGCTTGGTGGAGGAGTTCCTCGGTGTAGCGGGGGTCGGCGATGATGCCGATGGCGTCTGCTCGTCGGCTCTGCAGGGAGGCGGTGTCGCCGAGGATCTTCAGTGCTTCCGCGATGCTGGTGATCCGGGCGTTGAATCGGATCGCGTGGCCGGACGCCGTACGGATGAAGATCTTCTTGGTGCCGTGTTCGTCGGAGCGGCCGACGTACACACCACGTTCGCGTCGCTTCTCCTCGGCCTTCGCGCGGGCGCCGGCGGGATCGGCGTGCGCCTTGGCGGCTTCCACGATCTTGTCGAGCCGGCCGGGCGTGAGCGAGTCGACCACCTTCGCGACGCGTTGGTCCACGGCCTTGGCGGCGTCCTGCGACAGCTCGAGGCAGGCGGTCGCGATCTTGCGGGCCTTCCACGGCGTGGCTTCGCCGGCCTGGACGCGGGCCCAGGTGAACGGGAGGCGGTGCCGCAGCGCCAGGGCCTGACCGATGTAGTCCGCGGCCGCGCCCGCCGAGATGCCGATCATGACGCCGAACTCGGCCGGCGCGAATTCGGCGATCTCAGGGCAGCCGTCACCGCCGAGTACGACGGCTCGTTCGCGGCCGTCGCCGGACCGACGGCCGGGACGGTTCCGGCAGGCGTCGGGGTGGTAGCGGTCGGCGTAGATCTGGGCGTGTTCGAGGAGCCGGGCCTCGAGGCGGTTGACCTCGGCGCGATGCGCGGCGGCCGACTCCAGGAGGTCGGCCGTCGACAGTGACGCGAGATCGTTCTCGAACATGCATTCGATTCTAGCTGAGACGCAGCCGGTTCACCAAACGCTCAAAATCACGAAATCCCTTGTCCACAAGGGCAAACGTCACACCGATCCACGCCTAGTTTGGGTGTAGGCGTTACCGCAGGAGTTCCACCTGCGTCAGGGTGGGGACGGAGGTGAAGGTCAGGCGGTAGTGCCGGTGTTGGGACGGGGTGGGGATGGTGAAGGGGCGGGTTTGGCGGCGCCAGGGGAAGGTTTCGTTGGTGCGTTCGTCGAGGGTGGTCCAGGTGGTGCCGTCGAGTGAACCTTCCAGGCGCCAAGCGGTGGGGTCGTCGTCCGGCGACGCGCCGTTCGTCAAGGTGTAGATGGTGGCGGTCGCAGGCTCGGGCAGGGACCAGGTGAGGACAGCGTCGTCGAGGCGCGCCTCCGTGCTGGAGTCGTCGTCGAAGAGCGGGTGGTCCTGGCGCGGGATCAGGTCGACCAACGGCGTCGCCACGGCGTCGTCCACAGTCAGCGACGGCGGAGTCTCGAGGGTCGCCCAATCGGACGGCTCCGGCCCGAGGACGAACTCGATGTGCGCGGCCGCGCGTAGCTCGTCGGAGCCGATCGATGCCACCAGCAACTGCTTGCCATCGACCAGAACGTCCTGGACATAAGGGTGCTCAGCATCGGCGGCCGAGATCACCACAGACGAACCGCCCAGCGGAGTCACCACGACTCGGGGGAACAGCGGCGCCCCGAGAGCGTACTCCGGCGCGCCCACCCGGAGCGGGTAGATGCCCAGGGCACTGAACAGGTACCACGCGGACATCTCCCCGTTGTCCTCGTCGCCCGGATACCCCTGCCCGATCTGCTCGCCGACGTACAGCCGCTGCAGGGCCTCGCGGACGATCGCCTGCGTCTTGTACGGCGTTCCGGCGTAGTTGTACATGTACGCGATGTGGTGCGCCGGCTGGTTGCTGAAGCCGAACTGCCCCATCCGGACGGCCTGCGCCTCGAGCATCTCGTGGATGACGATCGAGTAGGTGCCCTTCTTCACCGCGAGCTCCGGCGTCGCGAAGAACTCGTCGAGCTTCGCCTCCAGCCCGCGCGGACCGCCGTACAGGTTGGCCAGCCCGCGGCCGTCGTGGGCGACGTGGAAGGCGAAGTTCCAGCCGCAGGTCTCGGTGAAGTCGCCGCCCCACTCACACGGGTCGAACTCCGCCGGCGTCTTGGCGAACCGTCCGTCCGGGCGACGACCCTGGAAGAAGTTGACGGCCGGGTCGAAGAGGAGCACGTAGTTGAGGCACCTCCGGCGCAGGTACGTCGCTTCCTCGCGCAACCGCGTACGCCGCTCCTCGGCCACGGACGGGTCGTCCGCCAGCCGCTCGGCCATCATCGCGAGACCGAAGTCGTTCAGATACGCCTCGAGCGCCCACGACACGCTCTCCTCGGTGTCCGTGCTGACGTACCCGGTGAAGAACCCGGTCGTCACCCCCTTGCGGCCCACCTCGGTGTTCGCCGGCGCGACAGTCGCGTTCCTCAGGCCGGCGTCGTACGTCGCCAGCGGATCCGGCAGGGGTACGCCGCGAAGGTAGGCGTCGGCGAAGGCGACGTCGGAGCTCGTCCCGGTCATGCAGTCGGCGTACCCAGGCGACGACCACCGGGCGATCCAGCCACCGTCGCGGTACTGCTGGACGAAACCGTCGACCAGCTCGCCGGCCAGCTCCGGATAGAGGAACGCGTATGCCGGCCACGCGGTCCGGTAGGTGTCCCAGAACCCGCTGTTGACGTACATCTTGCCCGCGCGCACGACCGCATTGGTCTCGGAATTGGTTGCCGCACCCGCGACCGGCGTAACCGGGCTCGCGTACCGGTAGTCGGGCCGCTCGTGGCTGCCGGCGTTCTCGAAATGGGAGTTCGGATAGAGGTTGAGGCGGTAGAGGTTGCCGTAGACCGTGCGCAGCTGCGGCTCGGTCGCGCCCTCGGGACGGATCACCTGCAAGCGCTCGTTCCAGGCGGCGTTGGCGGCCTGCCGGATGTCGCCGAAGGACCGGCCGGCGAGCTCGAGGTCGAGGTTGTGCCGGGCCTGGTCGACACCGATGAACGACGTCGCGATCCGCAACGTCACCTCGTCGACCGCCGGAAACGTCGCCGCGCGGGCGTTGTCCCGACCGCCGACCGTCGGGCCGAAACCATCGGGCGCAACGGAGAAGACGCCGTAGCAGTACATCCGGGTCCGGCCGAACTCGGACCCGTTCTCGACCCAGCCGGTCAGCGCGGTCCCGTCGTACGCGAACGCGCCGTGCTCGTCGATGGTGTCGAAGACCAGGTGCCGTCCGGCCGAGTCCGCCGGGAAGGTGAAGCGGAAGATCGCGCCGTGGTCGGTCGGTGCGAGCTCGGCGCGTACGCCGTTCGCCAGGGTGACCGAGTAGACGTCCGGACGCGCGATCTCGTCGTCGTGGCTGAAGGCGGCGGCCCGCGCGTCCGGGTCGCCGAGCGGCTCGGCGGCGATCACCGGCATGATCGACAACTGGTCGCGGTCGCCCATCCACGGGCTCGGCTGGTGCGAGAAGCTCAGGCCCTGGAGCTCCGGGCGGTTGTCGGCGTTGTTGGCCCGGTGGTACTCGTACGGCCAGCGGTGGGTCGACGCGTCCGTCACCGGAGTGAGGAAGTTGAAGCCGTTCGGCCATGCGGTGATCGGCAGCGTGTTGCCGCGGGAGAAGTCGTGGCTGGCGTTCGTGCCGCGCCGGATGTCCACATACGCCGCGAGGTCGGAGCCGTCGGGTCGCGCGGGCGCCGGCCCGATCTCGAGGTCGTCGAGCCAGCCCTGGTACTCTGCTCCGTCGCCGGGCGCGTCCACGACCAGAAGTACCTGCGCGACCGTCCGTCCGGCGGCCGGCGTCAGGTCGACCTGGACGTCGTTCCACTGGTCGGCGTAGAGGATCTTCGCCGTACCCTGCCCGGCGGCGTCGAACGGCATCCCGTACTGGTCCACCACGCCGAGCCCGGACAGCCGGCTGCCGTCGGTGAAGACGAGGTCGACGGCGGCGTACGTCGCCTCGTAGCCGAGCTGCACGTCGAGCTCCGGGTAGATCTTGTACCGCAGCCGGTCGCCCGGGCGGACCAGGAGATCCGGCGTCCGCAACTCGGCCTCCTGGCGTCCGCCGGTCGTGCCGGCGTACCGGGTCGCGTTGACGCTGCTGAAGCCGACGCCGCTCGGGCTCGTCCGCCCACCGGCCGGACCGCCACCTGTCTCGATGATCACGGGCGCAATGCTACGAAACGGTGCCGTCCGAGCTGCTCGACGAGGTCCTCGAGCTCGGACAGCAAGGGGTCGATCCAGTCCTTGGACTCCGGGATGATGCGGAAGCCTTCGGCGATCACGAAGGCGAGGGCCCGCAGGCAGAAGCAGGCGCCGCCGACCAGGAGCTGACGGTCGACGAGGAACGGGTCCGCGGCGGCCACGTCGACGTACCGGGCGACGATCGGGCCGCGATCGTGGCCGAGGGCAACGGCATCGCGGACCAGGGTGTAGAGGTCGGCGAGGTGCGGCGCCAGGTAGGTCAGCGGCCAGTCGACGGCGGTCCAGCGGGTGCCGTCGGTGACGAGGTTCTTCGGGACGAAGTCTCCGTGGACGACGGCGAGCGGGGCGTCCCGGTCGAGCGCCGCCAGCGCCTCGGTCAGCGGGGTCAGGTCGAACGAGATCCGGCCGATCCTGTCCGCGATCTCCTCGACGTGCTCGGGCGGGAATCCGCTCGGTCCGTCGACCCGCCGGCTGCGGATGCCGGCCAGCAGCTCGGCCGCCGCCAGGAACCCCTCCGCGGCCGGCTCCTGCTCCAGCGTCGCCCGCCCGACGTCTTCCAGCACCAGCACCCCGTCGCTGCTGTGGATGAGCTCAGGCGCCGGCAGCCCCAGTGGGATCACGTACTTCTGGTAGCTCTCGGCCTCCCCGGACTGCGAGTCCGTACCGCGCTTGCCGATCACGCTGTTCAGACCGTACGACAGCCGCCAGACCTCCGAGGAGCCCCACCGCCGCAGCAGCTCCCCCTGCAGCGCGTCCACCGATGGTGCCCGCGTCGCCCGCAGCACCGGTTCCGACACCTTCGTGAGCCACGCAGGAAGCATCCAGAAAGTAGACCACGCCGAGCCGCCACCCGCCGCCCGAATTAGGGTGGGGGCATGAGCGAGAACGCGACGCATGCCTGGGGCTTCGGCCTCGCCACCGTGACCACCGACGGGACCATGCTCGACGTCTGGTACCCCGCGCCCGAGCTCGGCACCCAGCCGGCGGACGCGAAGGCGCCGGCCGAGCTGATCGCCGCCGAGGGGAACGACGAGGTGCGGCAGGTACGGCGTGAGGTCGTCGCGGCCGAGATCGCCCTGGACCAGGCCCCGGCGGGCACCGCCGACGCGTACCTCCGGCTCCACCTGCTCTCGCACCGGCTCGTCCGCCCGCACGGCGTGAACCTGGACGGCATCTTCGCCGCCCTGCCGAACAACGCGTGGACGTCGCTCGGCCCGGTCCCGGTCGAGGAGGTCGAGCAGGTCCGGCTGCGGGCGCGGGCCGAAGGCAAGTACCTGACCGTGACGAGCGTCGACAAGTTCCCGCGGATGACGGACTACGTCGTACCGAGCGGCGTCCGGATCGCCGACGCCGACCGGGTCCGGCTCGGTGCGCACCTGGCCGCCGGGACGACGGTGATGCACGAGGGCTTCGTGAACTTCAACGCCGGCACCCTCGGTACGTCGATGGTCGAGGGCCGGATCGTGGCCGGTGTCGTGGTCGACGACGGCAGCGACATCGGCGCCGGCGCGTCGATCATGGGCACGCTGTCCGGCGGCGGCAAGCAGGTCATCTCGATCGGCAAGCGCTGCCTGCTGGGCGCGAACGGCGGCACCGGGATCTCGCTCGGCGACGACTGCGTGGTCGAGGCGGGTCTGTACGTCACCGCCGGCACCAAGGTCACCCTCCCGGACGGCAGCGTGGTCAAGGCGCGCGACCTGTCCGGTCAGCCCGGCCTGCTGTACCTCCGCAACTCGGTCACCGGCGCGGTCGAGGCCCGCCCACGGACGGGCGAGGGCATCGCCCTGAACGAGGCCCTGCACGCGAACGCCTGACGCTGCCAACCAACCGGGGGTTCAGCACGTCTATCGCTTCGTGATCGTAGGCCAGGAACCCCGACCCCGCCCCCGAACGTTGGGAGCGGTATGCCGATAAAGCGAGGCGCCGTCGTCGCCGTGGGTGCGCTGGGTGCGCTCGCGCTCGCCGTGGGTGTGGCGATCTCGTGGGTCGGCGACCAGGACTTCCCGACGATCCTGCCGCCGAAGGAGCAGTGCGAGGCCACGGCCAACGGCGCGACCGTCGTCCTGGACCTGGAGCAGGCCGAGTCGGCCGCGATCATCGCCGGCGTGGCCGTGCGGCGGGGCCTGCCGGCGCGGGCGGCGACGATCGCGCTCGCGACGGCGTACCAGGAGTCCGGCCTGCGGAACCTCGCGCACGGCGACCGGGACTCGCTCGGGCTGTTCCAGCAGCGGCCGTCGATGGGCTGGGGTACGGCGGCGCAGGTGCGCGACCCGCACTACGCGGCCGGGAAGTTCTACGACGCGCTCGTGAAGGTCAGGAACTACCAGAAGCTCGCGGTGACGGTCGCGGCCGACCGGGTCCAGCGCAGCGCGTTCCCGAACGCTTATGCCGATCACGAGGCCGACGCGCGGATCCTGGCGTCCGCGCTGACCGGGCAGTCGAAGGCGGTGTTCAGCTGCACGGTCGACCCGGAGGCGGTGGAGGCGCAGACGATGGGCCGGAACGGGCTGACGCCGCGGGCGGACGCCGTCCGGCGGGATCTGCTGGAGACCTTCGGGAAGCTGTCGACCGGTGGCTACCAGGCGGGCGGGATCCGGTCGGGGCACATGGAGGGCTCGGCGCACTACGAGGGCCGGGCGGTGGACGTGTTCGTCCGGCCGGTCTCGGCCGCCAACACCACCAGGGGCTGGGCGATGGCGCAGTACCTGGTCGCCCGGGCGAAACTGCTGAACATCCGCACGGTGATCTTCAGCGACAAGATCTGGACCGCCGGCCGACGCTCCGACAGCGGCTGGCGCGACTACACCCCGCCCGCCCGCTCCGGCGATCCCACCATCCTCCGCCACCTGGACCACGTCCACGTCGACGTCCAGGAACAGTAGATGGCGCGCCCGACCGCTGCGCGCCATCTGTCAGGGAGTCACCAGACGACTACTCGTCGTGTTCCTGCGGCGGGAGTGCGGCGATGAACGGGTGGTCCTTGTCGATCTTGCCCATCTTCGAGGCGCCGCCGGGCGACCCCAGGTCGTTGAAGAAGTCGACGTTCGCGGTGTAGTAGTCCTTCCACTGCTCCGGCGTGTCGTCCTCGTAGTAGATCGCCTCGACCGGGCACACCGGCTCGCACGCTCCGCAGTCGACGCACTCGTCCGGGTGGATGTACAGCATCCGGTTGCCCTCGTAGATGCAGTCGACGGGGCATTCCTCGACACAGGCGAGGTCCTTCAGGTCAACACACGGCTGCGCGATGACGTAGGTCACTGCTACTCCTCCTATGGCAGGCAAGCGCAGCGCTGGTCTAGGGGTGCTGCGATGCTGTGATGCTGGTATCTAGTATCACGGTAGTACTTCGCCCACTCTGCCAGGAGTCCGCATCGTGTCAGGCCTGAGTGTCCGTGATATCGGCCACCGTGTCGTCGTCCGGCACCGGATACCCGGCGGGCTGACCGACGTCATCGGCGTTCTGCAGTCCTGGAGCCCCGACAGCCTGGTCGTCCGGCACGCGGACAGCGGTCTGCACGAGGTCCGGGCCGGTGACGTGACGGCGGCGAAGACGATCCCGGAGATGCCGCTGCGGCCGGTCGACGTGGAACAGCTGTTCCTCACCACCGCGCTCGGCCGGCCGGCCGTCGAGACGTCGTACGTCGGCCAGTGGTTGCTCCGGGCATCGTCCGGCTGGACCGGCCGCGGGAACTCGCTGCTGCCCGCCGGCGACCCCGGGATGCCGGTGGCCGAGGCGCTGAAGCACGCCGAGGCCTTCTACGACGAACGCGGTCTGCCGCCGCTCGCCCTGGTCCGGCTCGGCAGCCCCGAGGAGGCCGGATTCCGTGCCTGCGGGTGGATCGACGCCCGGCCCGGCCAGTCCGACGTCCTCGTCATGCACACCACGCTCGACCACGTGAACGCTTCCCCGGCGTACGACGTACTGATCGAGGAGCACCCCGGTCCGGACTGGTACGCGGCCGCTTTCGACGGGCCGGTGCCCGAGCCCGCCCCGACCGTGATGGAGGGTGCGCCGAAGGCCGTGTTCGCCTCGATCACGCTGGACGGGCGGGCGGTGGCCGTCGGACGGGGGTCGATGACCGGGCACTGGCTCGGGGCGGACGCGATCCGGGTCGACCCGTCGTACCGTCGCCGCGGGCTCGGGACGGCGCTCCTGCAGGGCCTGGCGCGCTGGGCGGGGCCGCTGGGCGGCCGGCGGACGTATCTCGAGGTCCTGGAGGAGAACACAGCCGCCGTGACCACGTACCGCAACCTGGGCTACCGGTCCGCATACCGGTACCGCTACCTGACCAGGGCCTAAGCTCTGGTTCCATGGCAGACCACGTGGCGGAGCGGCCGGAGTACGCGGGGGACTTCGAGGGGACGGTGCACGTCGAGTACACGCCGCACCCGGACGACGGGGTGGCGGACCCGGGCGAGATCGTCTGGACCTGGGTGCCGTTCGAGGAGGATCACCACCGGGGCAAGGATCGGCCGGTGCTGGTGGTCGGATCGGACGGCCCGTGGCTGCTGGCGCTCATCCTGACCAGCAAGGACCACGACCGCGACGCCGCCGACGAGGCCCGCTGGGGCCGGGTCTGGCTGGACATCGGCAGCGGCGCCTGGGACCGGGGCGGCCGCGCGAGCGAGGTCCGGCTGGACCGGGTGCTCCGGATCGACCCCGGCCAGGTACGGCGGGAGGGCGCGGTGATCGGCGAGGACCTGTTCGACCAGGTCGCCGCCGAGCTGCACAAGCTGAAGGGCTAACCCGGCGGGCGGGTGGTGGTGGACGGCTTGCCCATCCCCGGCGGGGTGTTGGTCACCGGAGGCGGCGTCGTCCCGGGCTTGGGACCGCACCGGATGTCGTCGGCCGCGTTGTACTTGGTGACGAACGACTCGGTCTTCTTCCGGACGCCGTTCTGCGCGAAGTACCGGTAGATGGTGATGTCGAACCCGGCGGTCGGCGCCTGCGGCTGGCAGTTCGGCTCGGTGTTGTAGACCACCTTCGGCGCGCGGCCGTTGGACTTGCCCGACTGCCCGGCGGTGACGTCCCAGACCTTGGTGCCCCAGATCTTCACCGTGATGCTGCCCTGGCTGCCCGGCGTGGACGCCTTGAAGATCGTCTGCACCAGGACGCCCTTGCCGGAGTCGTTCAGGAACTTCAGGTCCACCGACGGCCAGGCCACGGTCGCTTCGCGGCCGATCGGGTACCGCGGGATGTAGACGCTGTGCGCCTTGTGCTCGACGTCCTTCAGCCCGGCGAAGAAGGCGGCGTTGAAGGTCGTGGTCGCCGACTGCGACACCCCTCCGCCGAGGTCCTCCTTGAACTTGCCGCCGCTGATGATCGTGCCCTCGGTGAACCCGTTCTCCTTGGTCCGCTCACCGACGATCTTGTTCAGGCTGAACGTCTCACCCGGCTTCAGCAGCGTGCCGTTGATCTTGCGGGCCGCCGTCCCGATGTTGACGTTGCGGTACGACGCGTGCGGGAACTGGGTGGTGAACTGCCCCATCACTTCCTTGATCCCGAGCGCCTGCACGGCCTCGGTGGTCACCTTCGCCTTGGTGGGCGCCAGACCGACGGCCGCCCGCCGCTCGCCGATCGGCTTCGGCAGCGCGCTCAGGATGGCCGCGCCCACCTTGGTCCGGTCCACCACCAGGCCGTCGACGGCCGGGATCACCTTCGGGCCGGCGCCGACGATCTGCACGGTGGCGTCCTTCGGCAGCGTCTCCAGCGCCTTGAACCGCTCCTGGAACAGCGGCTCGAGCACCTTCGCGCTCAGCGACGGCGTGATCTTGCCGTCCTTGACCGTCACCGCCAGCCCCGGCGACAGCTCCTTGGGCGTGAGCTCGACCGACTTCGACCCCACCGTCAGCCGGATCGGCCCGGACATGGCCGGCTCGGCGAACTCGGTCATCGCCTGCTGGATCGCCTCGGCGTCGGCCTGCGGCTTGGTCACGCTGACCGCGAGCTCGTCCGGCGTCTGGTCGGCCGGGTACGCCGCGAGCAGGATGCTGCTCGCCTTCGCGGTGTCCAGCTCCAGTCCGTCGGCCGCCGCGTGCTTGACCGGCTCGGCGTCCTTGAACGTGATCGTGCCGTCGGTTGCCGGCCGGTTCACCTGCTTCGCCAGCTTGGCGACGGCCGCCTGCAGTTTCGCGTCGTCCTTCGTGATCACGGGCTCGACCGGCTCACCGCCGGTGAGGGCCTGCCAGATCCGGGCCGGGGCCAGGCTGCGGCCCGGGCCGGCGGCGTCGACGGTCGCGTCCACGTCCAGGCTGAGTCCGGCCTCGGCCGGGTCCACGGTGTACGTCGCCTCGCCCGCCTTCAGCGTGATCGGCTGGGCCAGGCGGTCCTTCAGTCCCGTCTGGAGCTTCGCCTTCGCGTCCTCCTCGGACAACCCGCCGACCGGGATCCCGAGCACGGTGGTGTCGCCGGGAATCTTGTCGCCGGCGAACGCGAACGCCGCCCCGTACCCCACCACGAGCACGCCAAGCCCCGCGGCGGCGATGATCCCCGCGAGTTGCTTTCTCCCCACCGGACGAAGTCCTCCTCGAGCCGTGTACACAGGCCGCGCCCGCACCGGGGCACAAGGGCACATACTACGGGACGAGCCGGCCCACTCCGACCGCTGACCCTGCCCCGCGCTGCCCCGCTCCGACCCGTCAGCCGCGGTCGTCCGGTAGCTCTCGGTAACCGCCCAGGTAGTAGATCAGCGCCCCGTGACCGTCCGATTCCGGTACGCCAAGACTCAGCACCTCCCCGACCACGATCGTGTGGTCGCCGCCGTCGTACGTCGCCCAGGTCCGGCACTCCAGCCAGGACAGCGCGCCCTCGACGACCGGGCAGCCCGTCTTCGGCCCGGGCGTCGTACCGACGCCGTCGAACTGGCTGTAGAGGTCCCGCCCGGAGCGGGCGAACCGGTCCGCCAATGGTTGCTGCTCGCCGGCGAGCACCGACACCGCCCAGTACCCGCACTCGAGGACGGCGGCGTGCATCCGGACGCCCTTGTCGACGCAGACGAGCACCAGCGGCGGGTCGAGCGACACCGAGGTGAACGCGTTCGCGGTCATCGCGTGCGCGACGCCGTCCTGGAGCGTGCTCATGATCGTGATCCCGGACGCGAACCGCCCCAGCGCCGCGCGGAACTCCGCGGGCGCGACGCTCCCACTGGGCTCCGAGGACGACACCCCAGCAGCCTATGCCCTCACAGACCGGCGAACAGGTCGTGCTCCAGGCCGTCCGGTCCGGGCGCGGCGGTGCCCTTCACCAGCCGGTAGGCCTCCGAGCCCCAGATCTCGTTGCCGTTGTTGTTCGACAGCGCGAAGAACGGGCCGTCGACGGTGATCTGGGTCGCGTGCGCCTTCATCGCGTTCATCTTGCGGTCGATGAAGCCCTCGGCCTCGATCACGCAGTCGATGAACCGGTCCGGGGTGACGAACGGGCCCAGCGGGCCCTCCGGGTCCATCCCCTCGAACGTCGTCGTGTCACCGGACTCGCGCAGCCTGCGCAGGCTGTCCCGCAGCGAGGACTCGGCCATCGCCATCCAGTAGATCTTCGGGATGTCCCACGCCTCCCCCAGGTCCTCGCGGTACGACGGCGCGGCGGCGAGGGCGGCCGCGTACGTCGCGACCCGGTGCGCCTGGATGTGGTCGGGGTGGCCGTAGTTGCCGTACTGGTCGTAGGTCACCAGGACCTGCGGACGGGTCTCGCGGATCACCGGGACCAGGTCGTTCGCCGCCTCGAGCAGGTCGGCCTGCCAGAAGCTGTCCTTGCGGGTGTCCGGCGGGACGTCGGCGTTGCCCTCGTCGTTGTAGATCATCCCGGTGTCGCGGTACTTCCCCGGGGCGCCGAGGAAGCGGTGGTCGGTGACGCCGAGCTCGGCCATCGCGGCCGCGAGCTCGCCGATGCGGTGCTCGCCGAGCTGGTCGGTCTGGTCGGCGGCCAGGTGGGCGAGCTCGGGCACGAGCACCTCACCCTCCTCGCCGAGCGTGCAGGTGATCAGGGTGACGGCGGCGCCCTCGGACACGTAGCGCGCCATCGTCACGCCGTTGTTGATGGTCTCGTCGTCGGGGTGGGCGTGCACCAGCAGCAGCCGGCGGTCAGGAAGCTCGCTCATGCCGAAAGCCTACGTCGGCCCGGGGACAGTCTCCTCAGCCGAAGCGGCGGACGAGCAGGCAGCCGGCCTGGAACCGGGACTTCGCGCCGAGCCCGGCGATCAGCGCGCTGATCTCGGCCCGGACCGTCCGCAGCGACAGCCCGAGCTCGCGGGCGATCGCGGCGTCCTTGGCCCCGGTGGACATCATCCGCCCGATCGCGACCTGGCGGCTGGTCAGCTCCTTGACCGCGGCCGGCGTCCGCCGGTGCGCGCCCAGCTCGTAGACCTCGCAGACGATCTCCGGATCCGCCTGGACGATGTGCTGGACCGGCATCGGAGGCTCCTCCCCAGTGGCTCGGACCAGGATTCTTTCGTCCGGTCCAGACCACCACCAGGTACAACCCGTACAGATCGCCCATACAAGTCCGTGCCGTCCTTCGGGGGACAGCCGAAGAGGGCGGCCCGTCCAGGCACCGCCCTCTCCGATCAGCTGTCAGTCGTCAGCTGTGCACCGCTCCGGTGTCAGTTCGCCTTCTTCAGCCCGATCTGGGTGAGGTCCGGCAGACCACCGGTGTTCGGGTCGGCCACCGCGTTGTCGATGTTCGAGCCCACGACGTACACGTTGAGGTCCTGGACGGTCGGCACCAGCGGAGCCGTCTTCATCACCTCGACGTACAGGTCGGACAGGCCGGACTCGAGCTTCGTCTTGTCGGTCTCCTTCGCCAGCTCGGCCATCTTGTCCCAGCCGGCCTGGCTGCGCGCGTAGTTGTTCTGCGCGGCCTTGTTCGGCGCGGTCGAGTCCGGACCGAACACCGACGGCACGATCGTCGTCAGGCTGGCCCAGTCGTAGCACCAGCCGGCGGTGATCAGGTCGGCCGCGGCGGAGTCCTGCTGCTGCGTCGAGTAGTAGTTGTCACCCGGGATCTTCTGGATGTCGACGTTGATCCCGACGGCCTTCCAGGACGCCTGCGCGGCCTCGGCGGCCTTCACGGCCAGACCGGAGTCGGCGGTCGCCAGGACGAGCTTCTCGCCCTTGTAGCCGGCCTCGGTCAGCAGCTGCTTGGCCTTGGCGGGGTCACCCTGCTCGGGAGCCTTGAAGTGCTCCTCCGCCTTGTAGCCCTCCATGTCCTGCGGAATGATCGAGTCGACCACCGCGGCGAGCCGCTCGCCACCGCGACCGTCGCGGTAGCTGGTGCGGTCCAGACCGTAGTACAGCGCCTCGCGCATCTTCTGGTTCTTCAGCAGCGGCTTCTGCTGGTTGAACGCGATGTAGCGACGGCAGATGTCGGTGCCCTCGACGATGCGGTCCTTGACGTTCGCCTGGTTGGTCTTGGCGATGTTCTCGGGCTGCAGGCCGGCGAAGCTCACCGAGCTCTGGTCCGCGGTGCCGTTCGCGATCAGCCGCTGGTCGACGGTCGCCTCGGCGTCACCGAACTTGAAGATGAACTTGTCCGGCAGCGCGGTCCGCAGCGGGTCCGTCTTGGCGTCCCAGTGCTCGTTGCGGGTCAGCACCAACTGCTTCTTGCGGGTGTAGCTCTCGATCTTGTACGGACCGCTGGAGACCGGGCGGTTGTCGTACGCCGTCTTGGTGTCCTTCGCCTTCGGGACCGGCGAGAAGACCTTCATGCTGGTGGTGCCGTCGAACGACGAGACCGGACGGTTCAGCTTGAAGACGATCGTCTTCTCGTCCGGCACCTCGATCGCGGTGCAGCCCTTGCCGGCGTTGTTGCCGGCAACGTACGGGCCCTTGTAGCCCGGGCAGTCGAGGTACTCGTGCGCGTACGGCGCACCCTCGGCCATGTCGGCGGAGAACGAGCGCTCCGCGTTGTACTTGATGTCGGCCGCCACGATCGGCGTACCGTCCTCGTACTTCAGCCCGTCCTTCAGCTTGAAGGTCCAGGTCTTGAAGTCCGGCGACGACTCGTAGCTGTCCGCCAGGTCCTTCTCGAGGACGATCTTCTTCGCCTTGGCGTCGTACCGGTAGTCCGTCAGCGTCCGGCCGATGAGCTTGCCGATCATCTGGGAGTCGGTCACGAAGTTCCGTGCCGGGTCGAGGTGCTCCACGTCGTTGACGTGGTAGACGGTGACGGTGCCCCCCTTGGCACCGGCCGTGTCTCCTCCTCCGGAGGGCGTACCTGATTCATCCCCGCCGCAGGCAGCCGCCGTAAGGGTCAGGACGAAACCGAGGGCGATAGCCCCGGTCCGTTTGACGTTGTCCATGGCCAGTTTTTCCTTTCCTGTATGACGTTCGTCGCCGGGTCACGGCGCTCGTGAGAGTCATCTCCCGTCATGTCGCGGACATCAACTCACGTATTCACAAGGCGCGCAATGACGATTCGGCCCGGGTGACCGGATCGTGACCCCTCTCAATGCCGTACCGAAATCTCTCGAATGCACTCGGTAGTGGTCAGATCACATCGCGTTCCTCCGGGAAGTGGCAGGCAGCCTTGTGGCCCGGGGCGCCGATCTGGACCAGCGGCGGCTCCTGCTCGGCGCAGATCTCCTGCGCCTTCCAGCAGCGGGTCCGGAAGCGGCACCCCGAGGGCGGGTTCAGTGGGCTCGGGACGTCACCGGTCAGCCGGATCCGTTCCCGGTGGGCCGCGGCGTCCGGATCGGCTTCCGGGACCGCCGACAGCAGCGCGTGCGTGTACGGGTGCCGCGCGTGGTTGTAGAGCTCGTCGCGGTCGGCGGTCTCGACCACCTTGCCCAGGTACATCACCGCGACCCGGTCGGAGATGTGCCGGATCACCGACAGGTCGTGCGCGATGAACAGGTACGCCAGCCCGAACTCGTCCTGCAGGTCCTCCAGCAGGTTGACGATCTGGGCCTGGATCGACACGTCCAGCGCCGACACCGGCTCGTCGCAGACGATCAGCTTCGGCCGGAGCGCGAGCGCCCGGGCCACGCCGATTCGTTGCCGCTGGCCACCGGAGAACTCGTGCGGGTAGCGGTTGTAGTGCTCCGGGTTCAGCCCGACCCGCTCCATCAGTTCCTGGACCGACCTCTTCGTGCTGGTCTCGGTCTTCACCTTCTGGATGTCGAACGGCGACCCGATGATCGCACCGACCGTCTGCCGCGGGTTCAGCGAGGAGAACGGGTCCTGGAAGATCATCTGGATCTCCCGGCGGTACGGCCGCATCCGGGACCGGCTCAGGTGGGTGATGTCCTTGCCGAGGAACTTGATCGTCCCACCCGTCGGCTCGTCCAGCCGCGTCACCAGCCGGCCGGTCGTCGTCTTCCCGCAGCCCGACTCGCCGACCACGCCGAGGGTCTCACCCGCGTGCACGCTCAGGTCGACGCCGTCGACCGCCTTGACCGCGCCGGTCTGCTTCTGGAAGACGATGCCGCGGGTGACCGGGAAGTACCGCTGCAGGCCGGTGGTCTCCAGCAGCAGCTCGCCCGGCACGGGTTCCTTGGCCGGCGCCTGCTCGGCCGATGTCGTCGTCACGATCGCTCCTCGCCCATCACAACTTCGGCTTGATCTGTTCGGCGAACAACTGCTTGCGCTTGTCCGAGTCGATGTGACAGCGCACCCGGTGCCCGGCGGTGTCGATCTGCAGCAGTTCGGGCAGCTCGTTGACGCACGAGTGGCCCTCGACGTACTGCTGGTAGTCGCAGCGCGCCTGGAACGGGCAGCCCTTGGGCAGGTTGATCAGCGACGGCGGGGTGCCGCGGATCGACTTCAGCCGGCCGTCGCCGCTGCGGTTCACCCGCGGGATCGAGCCGAGCAGGCCCCAGGTGTAGGGCATCTCCGGCCGGTAGAAGATGTCCCGGACGTTGCCGGTCTCGACCACGCGGCCGCCGTACATGACCACGACGTCCTGGGTCATCTGGGCGATCACGCCGAGGTCGTGGGTGATCATGATGATGGCGGAGTTGAACTCCTTCTGCAGGTCCATCATCAGGTCCAGGATCTGCGCCTGCACGGTGACGTCGAGCGCCGTCGTCGGCTCGTCGGCGATCAGCAGCTGCGGGTCGCACATCAGCGCCATCGCGATCATCGCGCGCTGCCGCATGCCGCCGGAGAACTGGTGCGGGTAGTCGTCGAACCGCTTCTGCGGCGACGGGATGCCGACCCGGTCGAGCAGCTCGATCGCGCGCTTCTTCGCCGCCGCCTTCGGGGCGTCGTTGTGCACCAGGTAGGCCTCGGTGAGCTGGTCGCCGACGCGGTAGAACGGGTGCATCGCCGACAGCGGGTCCTGGAAGATCATCGCGACCTGCTGCCCGCGCAGCCGGCGGATCTCCGCGACCGACATCGACACCAGCTCGGAGCCGTCCAGCCAGATCTCGCCGCCGACCTGCGCCCGGCTGCCCTTGTGCAGCCCCATGATGGCCAGGCTGGACACGCTCTTCCCGGACCCGGACTCACCGACGATGCCGAGTGTCTTGCCGCGCTCCAGCGTGAAGCTCAGGCCGTTGACCGCCTTCACCAGACCGTCGTCGGTCGGGAAGTGCACCTGCAGGTCCTTGACCTCCAGGAACGGCTTGCCGGCGCGGGCGTCCGCCGGGGCGGCACTCGTCACGGACTCGGTCACTCTGTCTCCTTGCCGGGTCAGGACAGCCGCACGCGCGGGTCGATGATGGCGTACAGGACGTCGACGACGATGTTCGCCACGACGATGAAGATGGCGGCGAACAGGACGACGCCCATGATCGCGGGCAGGTCGTTGCTCAGCACCGAGTCGATCGCGAACTTCCCGAGACCGGTGATGCTGAAGATCTGCTCGGTGATCACCGCGCCGCCGAGCAGGCCGCCGAGGTCCAGGCCGAAGATCGTCACGATCGGCGTCAGCGCGGACCGCAGGCCGTGCTTGAAGACCACGGTCCGTTCGTCCAGGCCCTTGGCCCGGGCGGTCCGGATGTAGTCCTCGTTCATCGTGTCGATCATGTTGGCGCGGGTGAGCCGGGTGTAGAGGGCGGCGAACACCAGGGCCAGCGTCATCCACGGGAGGATGTAGAACTGCAGCCACGGCACCGGTCCGACGGTGAACAGCGCCGCGTTCGCCGTGTCCGGGAACGGCAGCCACTGCAGCTTGACGATGAACAGGAACAGCAGCAGGTACCCGAAGACCAGCGTCGGGAAGGACACGCCGAACAGGGCGATGCCGACACTCAACTTGTCCACCAGCTTGCCCTTGCGCAGAGCCGCGATCAGGCCGAGCATCACGCCGAAGAACAACCAGAGGACGGCCGCGCCGACCGCCAACCACAGGGTCGCCGGGAACGCGTCCGAGATCGAGTCCCAGACCGGGATGCCGTTCTGGTACGACTCGCCGAAGCACGGCCAGGCGCACTCCCGCTCGCTGCCCTCGGTGCCGATCATGCGGCCGGCCGGGCTGACGAGGCCCTGCATGTAGGTGCCGTACTGGACGATCAGTGGGTCGTCGAACCCGTACGTCGCGTTGACCTGGGCGACCGTCTCGGTGTTGCAGTTCTTGCCGCAGATCAGCAGCGCCGGGTTCGCCGGGGTGGCCCAGAAGAGGAAGAACGTGATGGCACTGATGACCACCAGGATGACGGCTGTCTGCAGCAGCCGGCGGATGACGTAACGGCCCACGGGTCAGCTCCTTCCGGCGCGCGGGTCGAGGGCGTCGCGGACCGAGTCGCCCAGGAGGTTGAACGCCAGCACGGTGACGAACAGCGCCATCCCGGGGAAGAACAGGTAGAGCGGGTTGCTCTCGATCCAGTCGGAGGCGTCGGCGATCATCCGGCCCCACGAGGCGGTCGGCTCCTTGATCCCGACGCCCAGGAACGACAGTGCGGCCTCGGCGGTGATGTAGTTCGGGATCAGCAGCGTCGTGTACACCAGCAGCGTCGGCAGCAGGTTCGGCAGGATCTGCCGGAAGATCACGTACGCCGGGCCCGCGCCGAGCGACCTGGCCGCCTCGACGAACTCCCGTTCGCGCAGCGACAACGTCTGCCCGCGGACTATTCGGGCCAGGTACGCCCAGCCGAAGAACCCGAGGACGAACATCAGCACCCCTAGCCGGAGTTTGTTGTCGTCGGGGATCCCGAACAGGTCCTGGCCGCGGTCGGCGATCACCGGTGTGAGCGCCATGATGAACAGCAGGGTCGGGAAGCTCAGCATGATGTCCATCAGCCGGCTCAGCAGGGTGTCGACCCAGCCGCCGAAGTACCCGGACACCATCCCGATGACAGTGCCGATGATGACCGCGAGGATCGTGCCGCCGAGTGCCACCAGCAGCGACACCCGGGTGCCGTAGACCAGCCGGGAGAACACGTCGCGGCCGTTCTGCGGCTCGACGCCGAGCCAGTGCTCGCTGCTGGTGCCGCTGCCCCACAGCCCGCCGATCGGGATGCCGCCGTCACGGGTGTTCAGCAGCGGGTTGCCGTCCGCGTCGGTCCGGTTGAACTGGTCCGGCGGGAAGCCGTTCAGCTTGACGATCAGCGGCGCGAAGATCGCCACCGCGATGATCAGCAGGATCACGATCGCGCTGATGACGGCGATCTTGTCCTTGCGCAGCCGGGCCCACGCGATCTGGCCGAGTGAACGGCCCTCGATCTGCTTGGCCTCGGAGGTCTCCGCGAGATGATCTGCCGGCAGTTCCCCTTCGGGGGACTGCGACTCGGATACCCCCAGTGTCATTCCCTGTCACCCGTCCTTCACGATGAGTGCTCCCCCCGGCGCGGTCGTCCAGCCGAGTTGCCGGAACCCTACGCATCTCGAAGTGTGGACGCCAGAGAGTCGGGCGCCCGGACACCGAATCGTCACAATTCAGGTGCCACTCCGAGCCGGTCCCGCACGGCCGGCAGGAAGGGCCGGTCGGCCGGCAGCCACTCGAGCCCGTCGAGCTCGTCGAGGCCTACCCAGCGGATCTCCGCGTGCTCGAGCGGCACCGGCTCGCCGGCGCGCACGTCGGCGGCGTACACGCGCAGCGCGTACCGGTCGTCGATCGGTACGTCGGCACCGAGGGCGGCGCCCAGGGTCACCTCGAGGCCGAGCTCCTCCCGCAACTCGCGGGCACCGGCGACGTGATCCGTCTCACACGGCTCGACTTTGCCCCCGGGAAACTCCCAGCCGCCGCCCGGTCCGGCCCGCAACGCCGCCAGCACCTTGCCGTCCCGGAACACCGCGACCCCGATGACGATCTGCCGTTCGTTCACGGACAGGCACTGTGCCAGAGCGGCCGGCCGGACTGTCGGTGGGCTCGGGCAGGATGACCCGCATGCCGTTGCAGAACAGGGTTCTGCCCACCCAGGAGATCGTGGCCGAGCCGGGCCGCGGTCTGTTGATGGGCAACCGCGGCACACTGCACGGGCCGGACCGCCGGCTCGGGACCACGCGCTGGCGCTCCAAGGCGTGGATCTGCTGTGTCCTCGACTGGAAGGGCGTGCGGCGCGATCCGATGCCGCCGGGTCGCTGGACCGCGTTGTTCTTCTTCGACGAGGCGGTCGCGCTCGCGGCCGGTCATCGCCCCTGCCATTACTGCCGCCGCAGGGACTTCCTCCGGTACGCCGGGGCCTGGGCCACCGGCCGCGAACTCGGCGAGCGACCGCGGGCCGCGGCGATGGACGCGCAACTCCACTTCGAACGCGTCGACCCACGCACCCGGCAGCAGCGCACCACCGTCCAGGACCTCGACGCGCTACCCGACGGAGCGATGATCCGGTACGACGGCCGCCCGGCCCTGGTGCTCGGCCGCCACGTGCTGCCCTGGTCCTGGGAGGGGTACGGCGACCCGGTCCGGCCACCCGGGCTGGTCGAGGTCGCCGTACTCACGCCACCGGCGAATCTCGTTGTTCTGAAGGCCGGATTCGCTCCAATACTCCACCCGACGGCCCTCGGCAACTGAGGTAAGCCTTACTAGAAACACGCCGTACCGAGGGGTCTTCCGTTGGGCGCCCGGCGAAGGCAAAGTGTGCCCATACTGACAGCGACAGATCAATCACTGGAGTCGGCATGGGTGCTGAGGTCAACAGTGGGGGCACCGGCGTCGCCGCGGTCGTCCGCGCGCTCGAGAACCTACACGCGGCCGTCGGGAAGCTCAGCCAGGAGTACGGTGACACCCTCGGCATCCGCCGGTTGGTGTCGGACGTGGCCCGGCTGAACGACGACCTGGCCGAGCTCGGCCCGCCCGACCCCCGTCACAGACCCGGACCCGTTCCGGAGGAACTCGAGGAGATTCCCGACGTGGAGTATGACGCGTCCATGTGGACAGACGCGGAGCACGAAGGCTTCGGCGCGCCGGACAGGCACGCTCCCTGATGGCTACTGGTGTGAGCGCACCCGGTCGCGCGCAGATCGGGCTCAAGACTGCAAGGTCCGACCGCTGGTGGCTGGCGCCGCTGCGGATCGGCGTGATCCTGGCCTTCTTCATCGTCTACGCGACGGTCCGGATCTTCATGAACAAGTGGTACTGGGTCGACGACTTCCATTACCTCACGCCGCTGTACTCGCCGTGCATCACCGAGTCCTGCGTCCCGAACTCCAGCCACCTGGGAACCTGGTTCGGCGAGTTCCCCCGGGTGATCCCGTTCAGCATCATCACCTTCGCGGTGCTGGCCGGCTTCCGCGGCACCTGTTACTACTACCGCAAGGCGGGCTACCGGTCGCTCTTCTTCGCGCCGGCCGCCTGCGCGGTCCCGGAGCCGCACAAGAAGTACACCGGTGAGCGCAAGTTCCCGCTGGTCGCGCTGAACCTGCACCGCTACTTCTTCTACGGCGCGCTCGTGTTCGGTGTGCTCAACGTGTACGACGGCGTCCTGGCCTTCCACGGCGAGGACGGCGGCTTCGGCATCGGCCTGGGCACGGTGATCATCTGGGTCAACCTGGTGTTCCTGTGGCTGTACACGCTGTCCTGCCACGCCTGCCGGCACATCGTCGGCGGCCGGCTGAAGAACTTCTCCAAGCACCCGCTGCGCTACCGGTACTGGACCTTCGTGTCCAAGCTGAACCCCAAGCACGGCACGTTCGCGATGACGTCGCTGTTCACCGTGATCCTGACCGACGCCTACATCATGGCGTTGTCGGCCGGCTGGTTCTCCGACCTGCGCATCTTCAACTGATACGGACTTTCTCTGTCATGACTGAGCTCGAACGACACACCTACGACGTCGTCGTGATCGGGGCCGGCGGCGCCGGCCTGCGCGCGGCGATCGAGGCCCGCGAGCAGGGCAAGCGCACCGCGATCGTGTGCAAGTCGCTGTTCGGCAAGGCGCACACCGTGATGGCCGAGGGCGGCTGCGCCGCCGCGATGGGCAACGCGAACTCGAACGACAACTGGCAGGTGCACTTCCGCGACACCATGCGCGGCGGCAAGTTCCTGAACAACTGGCGGATGGCCGAGCTGCACGCCCAGGAGGCGCCGGACCGGGTCTGGGAGCTGGAGACGTACGGCGCCCTGTTCGACCGGACCCCGGACGGCCGGATCAGCCAGCGCAACTTCGGCGGCCACACCTACCCGCGGCTCGCGCACGTCGGCGACCGGACCGGCCTGGAGCTGATCCGCACCCTGCAGCAGAAGATCGTGTCGCTGCAGCAGGAGGACTTCCGCGAGACCGGCGACTACGAGGCCAACCTCAAGGTGTACGCCGAGTGCACCGTCACCGAGCTGCTGAAGGAGGGCGACGCGATCTCCGGCGCCTTCGGGTACTGGCGCGAGTCCGGCCGGTTCATCCTGTTCGACGCGCCGGCCGTGGTGCTGGCGACCGGCGGCGTCGGCAAGTCGTTCAAGGTCACCTCGAACTCGTGGGAGTACACCGGTGACGGGCACGCGCTGGCGATGCGGGCCGGCGCGACGCTGATCAACATGGAGTTCATCCAGTTCCACCCGACCGGCATGGTCTGGCCGCCGTCGGTGAAGGGCATCCTGGTCACCGAGTCGGTCCGCGGCGACGGCGGCGTACTGAAGAACTCCGAGGGCAAGCGGTTCATGTTCGAGTACGTGCCGGACGTGTTCCGGGCGCAGTACGCCGAGACCGAGGACGAGGCCGACCGCTGGTACAAGGACCCGGACAACAACCGGCGCCCGCCGGAGCTGCTGCCGCGCGACGAGGTGGCCCGGGCGATCAACTCCGAGGTCAAGGCCGGCCGCGGGACGCCGCACGGCGGGGTCTTCCTGGACGTGTCGTCCCGGCTGCCGGCCGAGGAGATCACCCGGCGGCTGCCGTCGATGCACCACCAGTTCAAGGAGCTCGCGGACGTCGACATCACCGCCGAGCCGATGGAGGTCGGCCCGACCTGCCACTACGTGATGGGCGGCGTCGAGGTCGACCCGGACACCGCGCAGTCCGTCGTACCGGGCCTGTTCGCTGCCGGTGAGGTCGCGGGCGGCATGCACGGGTCGAACCGGCTGGGCGGCAACTCGTTGTCCGACCTGCTGGTGTTCGGCCGCCGGGCCGGCATGGGCGCGGCGATGTACGTCGACTCGCTGCAGGAGCGGCCGAAAATCGCCGAGGACGACGTCGACGCGGCGGCGGCCGAGGCGCTGGCGCCGTTCGAGCTCGAGGGCGGGGAGAACCCGTACGCGATCCACCAGGAGCTGCAGCAGGCGATGAACGACCTGGTCGGCATCATCCGCAAGGAAGAGGAGATGGAGCAGGCGCTCGGCCGGCTGGCCGAGTTCCGCGGCCGGATCGCGAAGATGACGGTGGAGGGTCACCGGCAGTTCAACCCCGGCTGGCACCTCGCGCTCGACCTGCGGAACATGCTGACGGTGTCGGAGTGCGTGGCGAAGGCCGCGCTGCAGCGGCAGGAGTCCCGCGGCGGCCACACCCGCGACGACTACCCGTCGATGAACGCCGAGTGGCGCCGCAAGCTGCTGGTCTGCGGGCTCGACGCCGACGGCGGGGTGAACGTGTCGGAGAAGGAGCAGCTCCCGATGCGGGACGACCTGCTTGAGCTGTTCGAGCTCGACGAGCTGAAGAAGTACCTGACCGAAGAGGAGCTGCCGGCGTGAGCTACAGAGGCAAATTCCGGGTCTGGCGGGGTGACGCCGAGGGCGGTGAGCTCAAGGACTACGAGGTCGAGGTGAACGAGGGCGAGGTCGTCCTCGACGTCATCCACCGCCTGCAGGCGACCCAGACGCCGGACCTCGCGGTCCGCTGGAACTGCAAGGCCGGCAAGTGCGGGTCCTGCAGCGCCGAGATCAACGGCATGCCGAAGCTGATGTGCATGTGCCGGATGAACACGTTCGCCGAGGACGAGGTCGTCACGGTCACGCCGATGCGCACCTTCCCGGTGATGCGCGACCTGGTCACCGACGTCTCGTACAACTACACCAAGGCCCGGGAGATCCCGGCGTTCACGCCGCCCGCGGACGTGAAGCCGGGCGACTACCGGATGCAGCAGGTGGACGTCGAGCGCTCGCAGGAGTTCCGCAAGTGCATCGAGTGCTTCCTGTGCCAGGACACCTGCCACGTGATCCGTGACCACGAGGAGAACAAGGAGAACTTCTCCGGTCCTCGGTTCCTGATGCGGATCGCCGAGCTGGACATGCACCCGCTGGACGCCGCCGACCGGCAGCACGAGGCGCAGGAGCAGCACGGCCTGGGCTACTGCAACATCACCAAGTGCTGTACCGAGGTGTGCCCGGAGCACATCAAGATCACCGACAACGCGCTGATCCCGATGAAGGAGCGCGTCGCCGACCGCAAGTACGACCCCCTGGTCTGGCTCGGCAACAAGATCCGCCGCCGCCCAGCCTGATCCGGCGTCGAACTGCCGCGCGGGTTTCGGGCCGCAGGCCCGGGACCCGCGCGTGCTTGTTCCAGGGGTGACTCACTCGCGCGGGTGACGCTGCTGAGCCGCCGCACCACCTACTGTTCTGGGCATGGACGTCCTGATCCTCGGCCTGATCAACATCGTCATCTTCATGGTGATCTTCGTGCCGGTGGCCCAGCGACTGCTTGGCGTGCGCTTCGGCCTGGTCCGGCTCGCGCTGGGCGCCGGGCTGACGCTCGCGCTGTTCAACCCGATCTCCCGGGGCCTGGTCGGGCCGCCGCCGTTCGAGGGCTCGACCGGCGCCGCGATGTCGCTGCTCGTGCTCACGACGCTGTGCTCGGTGCTGTCCGGCCTGATCTTCCTGGTGCTGTCCGAGGCCCTGGTCCCGACCGGGTCGTTGCCCCGGGCCCGCGATCTGCGCCGCGACCTGGCCGGCCGGATCGCCCGCACCAGGCGGTACCTGCAGATCCTGAGGATCGCGATCCGGCACGGCCTCGGCCCGTACCTGCGCGGCCGTCGCCGCCCCGGCCGCGAGAACGCCGCCGGTCAGGCCGAGCTCGCCCGTTCACTGCGGCTGGCCCTCGACGAGGCCGGCGTCACGTTCGTCAAGCTCGGCCAGGTGCTGTCCACCCGCAGCGACATCATCCCGGTGTCGGTCGCCGACGAGTTGAGCCGACTGCAGGACCAGGTCTCCCCCGCCCCCTGGCCCGAGGTCGAGGCCGTGCTGACCGAGGAGCTCGGCGCCTCGCCCCACCAGGTGTACGCCGCCTTCGACACCGAGCCGCTCGCGGCCGCCTCGGTCGCCCAGGTCTACACCGCGCGTCTGCCGGAGGGCGCGGACGTCGTGGTGAAGGTGCAACGTCCCGGGATCGCCGCGCTGGTCGAGCGGGATCTCGACATCGTCCGCCGGCTCGCCCGGCTGCTGGAGCGGAACACCGACTGGGGCCGGTCGATGGGGGTCCGGGCGCTGGCCGACGGGTTCGCGGACGCGATGCGCGAGGAGCTCGACTTCACCGTCGAGGCCGGCAACATGACCACGGTCGCGGC
Organism: Kribbella sp. CA-247076; assembly: GCF_050942445.1. Taxonomy (NCBI): domain Bacteria; kingdom Bacillati; phylum Actinomycetota; class Actinomycetes; order Propionibacteriales; family Kribbellaceae; genus Kribbella; species Kribbella sp. CA-247076. Next base: position 5,946,394 of record NZ_CP192051.1, read on the forward strand.
CGGCCGATCCGTTGCCTCCAACAACGACCTGGTGGTCCCCGAGCTGTACCCGCGGGCGTCGACCGCCCGGGTGCTGACGATGCAGCGGCTGGACGGCATCGGTCTCGGCAACGCCGCGCAGGCGATCGCCGACCGCGGCCTGGACGCCGCCCGGCTCGGCCGGGTGCTGTTCGACTGCCTGCTCGGACAGGTCGCGATCGACGGCGTCTTCCACGCCGACCCGCATCCCGGCAACTTCCTGCTGCTCACCGACGGCCGGATCGGCATGCTCGACCTGGGCTCGGTCGGCCGGCTCGACCCGGCCACCCGGGAGGCGCTGCAGCGGTTCCTGCTCGCGATCGACCACGGCGACCCGGTCGCCGCGACCGACGCCCTGCTGGAGATCGTCCACCGCCCGGACGTGGTCGACGAGCGCAGTCTCGAGCGGGCCGTCGGCCAGTTCATGACCCGGCACCTCGCGGCCGGCGTGGCCCTGGGGCCGGCGATGTTCAACGACCTGTTCCGGATCATCACCTCGCACGAGCTCGGCGTACCGCCCGAGGTGGCCGCGGTGTTCCGTTCCCTGGCCACCATCGAGGGGACAATCTCGCGCATCTCCCCCGGCTTCGACCTGGTCGCCGCGTCCCGCCAGTTCGCGGCCGCGCACGTCACCGACCGGCTCGCCCCGGACGCCTTGCGCCGTACGGCGACCGAGGAGCTCGCCACATTGTTGCCGATGTTGCGGCGACTGCCCCGGCGGATCGACCGGATCGCCGCGGCGGCCGAGAGCGGGCGGCTCGGCCTGAACGTCCGGCTGCTCGCCGACGACCGCGACCGCCGGCACATCACCACGCTGCTCCACCAGGTGCTGCTCGCCATCCTCGGCGCGACCGCCGGCCTGATGGCGGTACTGCTGCTGGGAACGCCGGGCGGTCCGAAGGTCACCGAGACGATCACCCTGTTCCAGCTGTTCGGCTACAACCTGCTGGTGATCTGCGCCGTCCTGGTGCTCCGCGTCCTCGTGCTGGTCTTCCGCCTGCCGGACGGCAACCGCCCTTGACTTGAAGTGAGCTTGAACTTCGAGGATGTCCACCATGTCCTCGACCAGCGCACCTGCCGCCACGCCGCACCGCCTGTTCAGCGGCCGCCACCTGCCGCTCGTGTTCGGCGTCGTCGGGCTCGTCACCCTCGGCGCGTTCGAGAACCGCGCGGTCGGTACGGCGCTGCCGACGATGGTGCGCGAGTTCGACGCGCTCGGCAGCTTCGGCCTGGCCAACGCCGCCCCGAACGCGAGCTACCTGATCTCGCTCGCGCTCGCCGGCCTGTGGTCCGACCGACGCGGCCCGATCCCCACGCTCCGCGTCGGCGCGATCGCGTTCACGCTCGCCCAGCTCCTGGTGGGTACGGCGGCCGGGATGCCGATGGTGGTCGCCGGACGGCTGCTCAGCGGGTTCGCGGAAGGGTTGCTCGACGTGTCGCTGATGGTGCTGGTCGCCCGCACGCTGCCCGCCGTACTGCGGCCGAAGATGTTCTCGCTGTTCGCGGCCATGTGGATCCTGCCGTCGGTGCTCGGGCCGGTGCTGACCGGTCTGGTGACCGAGGAGTTCGGCTGGCGCTGGGTGTTCCTCGGCGCGATCCTGCTGATCGTGCCGAGCTGGATGCTGCTCGGCCCCGCGATGCGGCAGGCGGCGAACGCGCCGGCGCCTGAGCGCAGCGCGGAGGACGTCGCCGAGCTGGCCGCCTGGCGGGCCGCACTGCCGTGGGCGCTGGCGGCCTCGGTCGCGCTGTTCTCGATGACGCTGGCCGGTGACCACCTCGAGGCGCACCCGGTGCTCGGCGGGTTGGTGATCCCGGTGACGCTGGTGGTGCTCGGGCTGGCCGCCATACGGGTGATGCCGGCCGGGACGTTCGTGGCTCGCCGGGGCTTCCCGGCGGTGGTCGCGGTCCGGGGTCTGGGCGGCGCGGCGTTCGTCGGGACCGGTGCGTACCTGCCGCTGCTGCTGACGCTGCAGCACGACTTCAGTCCGTCGGAGGCCGGGGTGACGCTGTCGATCACCGGCGTGAGCTGGGCGTTCGGGTCGTGGCTCCAGGGCCGGGAACTCGGCATCGACCGGGTCAGCGTGCTCCGCTCGGGCCTCGCACTGATGACCGTCGGTCTGGCGGTCACCTCCCTGCTGGCCTGGACGAACGCGACCGCGTGGTTCGGCCTGATCGGCTGGGGGTTCGCGGGCGTCGGGATGGGTCTCAGTTCGTCGAGTCTGTCGGTGCTCACGCTGGACCTGTCCGACGCGGGCAACTCGGGCCGCAACAGCAGCGCCGGTCAGATGGCGGGCACGATGAGCATCGCCATCGCGCTGGCGGTCAGCGGCACGCTGCTCGCCCTGAACGCCGCCGACCCACAGCCCTGGGTCTTCGGGACGATCCTCACGGCCGGCACCGCGATCGCCCTCCTCGGCCTGCTCGCCGCCGGCCGCGTCCGGCCAACTTAGCAGTTGCGTGTTTGCTCGCGTGAGCTAGAGTTTGCTTGTGCGAGCAAAACGAACGCTTACCGAGCAGGCGCGGCGGAGTCAGATCGTCGCCGCCGCGATCGAGGTGATCGCGGCGCACGGGTCGGCGCAGGCCAGCTTCAAGGCGATCGCCGAGCAGGCCGGGCTGAGCAGCACGGGCCTGATCTCGTACCACTTCGCCAACCGCCAGGAGCTGATCGCGGAGGTCGGCCGGCACATCCTGGAGACCTTCGGCGCCTTCGTCCTCGACCGCACGCAGGGCGTCGAGGAGCCGGTCGCGGTGCTGCAGGCGCTCGCCGAGGCGAACGTCGCCTTCCTCCGGACGCACCGTGCGCACGCGGCCGCCCTGCTCCGGATCAAGCAGGACGCCGCGATCGCCGAGCTCGCCCGCTCCGACCAGGACCGGCTGGCCGACGTCCTGCGGCTCGGCCAGCAGACCGGCGTACTCCGCGAGTTCGACCCGCACCTGGTCGCGGTGTACATCCTCTCGATCCGGGACGGAATCATCCGTCAACTCGACCTCGAACCCGACCTCGACCTGGACGCGGCCGCCCGGGAGTTCGCCACCCTGGTCGACCGCGCCACCCGGAAGGCCTGACATGCGCAGCCTCGCCCTCACCCTGACCCTCGTCGCGACACTAGTTGCCTGCAGCAAGGATGTGAGCCCCGAAGTGACCACTCAAGGCCCCGTCGTGCACACCGACGCCGGAGACGTCCGCGGCACGGTCCACCCGGACCGGCGCGTCTTCCAGGGGATCCCGTACGCCGCCCCGCCGGTCGGCGACCTCCGCTGGGCACCCCCGCGACCCGCGGCGTCCTGGACGGGCGAGCGCGACGCCACCAAACCGGGCAGCCCGTGCCCGCAGCTGAAGAGCGCGATCGCCGATCTGTCCGGGACGAACGAGGACTGCCTGTTCCTCAACGTGACCACCCCGACCAAGCCCGGTGACAAGAAGCCGGTGATGGTGTGGATCCACGGGGACGGCGCGATCGGTTCCGGTGACATCTTCGACCCGGCCCGGCTGGCGGTGGACGGTGACGTCGTCGTGGTCACGTTCAACTTCCGCCTCGGCGTCTTCGGTGCGTTCGGTCATCCCGAGCTGGAGGACTCCGGCACGATCGGCCTGCAGGACCAGCGCGCCGTACTCCAGTGGGTCAAGCGCAACGCGGCCGCGTTCGGCGGCGATCCGGGCAACGTGACGTTGTTCGGCGTCTCGTACGGCGCCACGTCGACGAGTGCGCACCTGCTGTCGAAGGAGTCACACGGGCTGTTCCACAAGGTGATCATGCAGAGCGGGTTCACGCTGATGGACATGCCGGCGGGCGCGGTCTACGAAGGCCTCCCGGCGCTGCCGTGGTACGGCTGGACCACGACGAAGGACGCCCAGGCCCAAGGTCTCGCGGTGGCGAAACAGCTCGGCTGCCAGGACCTGGCCTGCCTGCGGAAGGTTCCGGTCGCCAAGCTGCTGGCGGTGCCGCAGGTGATGAACATCTTCCAGCCGTACGCCCTCGGCAACGACCAGCTGCCGGCCGACCCGGCGAAGGCGCTGACCGACGGTGAGTTCGCGAACGTCCCGGTGCTCTCCGGTACGACGCGCGACGAGCACACCACCTTCGTCGCCTTCTTCCGCGAGCTGGCCGGCGCCCCGGTGACCGCGGCGGAGTACCCCCGGCTGCTCCGCACCGCCTTCGGTGCCGACGCGGCCGCGGTCGAGCGGGAGTACCCGCTGACGTCGTACCCCACGCCGGCGGTGGCCTGGGCCTCCGTGCTCACCGACCGGATGTGGGCGCAGGCCCAGCTCCGGCAGAACCAGTTGCTGGCGGCAAAGAATCCGCTGTGGTTCTACGAGTTCGCGGACCGGAAGGCGCCGCAGGACATCCCGTTCCCGAAGGGTTTCGCGGCGGGTGCGTGGCACGCGGGTGAGGTGCAGTACCTGTTCCGCGACGGCACGTCCGAGCTGACCAAGGACCAGCTCGCCCTGTCCGACGCGATGATCCGCTACTGGACCAACTTCGCGCACCGCAGCGACCCGAACGGCGACGGTCTGCCGGACTGGCCGAAATTCACCACTCCGGACACGGTCCAGTCCCTGGCGCCGAACGCGATCCGCCAGGTCGACTACGCACAGGAGCACCGACTGGCATTCTGGGAGCGGCTTGGGGTCTAGAGTGTGCGGCATGGCTGAGCTGCTGACCGATGACCAGATCGACCAGGCGATCCGCGACCACCTGCCGCAGTGGAAGTTCGCGGACAACGCGCTGGTGCGCAGCATCAAGCGGGAGACGTTCCTGGACGGGATCCGTCTGGTCGCCACCGTCGCCCAGCTGGCCGAGTCGATGAACCACCACCCGGACATCGACATCCGCTACACCACGATCACCTTCAAGGTCAGCAGCCACGACGCCGGCGGCATCACCGACGACGACCTCGTCCTCGCCCGCCACATCGACACCGCCGCCGGCTGACCGCTTCCCGCCATGACGGCTCTCGGCCAGACCGAGCGCTGGCTGACCACCGGGCCGCCCGTCTACACCTGAGGGCATGACCTCACGCCGCCTCGCCTCCGGTCTCACGGCCGCCGCCGTCCTGCTCAGCCTGACGACCCCCGCCCACGCGTTCTCGCCGAACCCCGGCTGGAGCTGGAACCGGCCGCACTGCGACACCGTGTACGGCGACGGGTCGGTGACCATCACCGAGACCGACGGGGCGACGCTGGCCCCGACCACCGGGCAGCTGCGGCCGGTGACGTACGCGAAGGTGGCGGCGCTTCCGGAGCCGAACACGCTGATCACCATCGGCCGTCAGTCGATCCAGCGGTCGAGTGACGCCGGCTGCAGCTGGCAGCTGCTCGACAAGGTGCCGGATGACCTGAGCGCGTACGACGTCCAGCCGGGGCCGGGCGACACGGCGTACATCTATTCCGTGAACGACCAGCCGATCCACCGGGTCAAGGGCAGCGCCGTCAGTACCGTGCAGGGCCCGGTGAACGGCGATGGCCTGGCCGCCCTGGTCTCCGCGCCGGGCCGACTGCGGGTGGTCGCCGGAGACGGTCAGCTCTACGACTCGTACGACGACGGCGTCAGCTGGCAGCGCGTCGGCGTACCGGCGGCGCGCGACCTGTTCGTGTACGACGCGGTCGTCGACCCCCGCGACCACGACCACGTCGTCCTCGGGGTGATGTCGGACGGCGTCTACGTCACCCACGACGGCGGCCGGAGCTGGCGGCGGTCGGAGCCGGTCGGCCGGGTGAACGCGTTCAGCCTGGCGATCTCCCCGGCCGATCCCGCCAAGGTCTGGATGGAGGGCTTCGACCGCGACCGGGGGAGCCGCTTCATCTGGGAGTCGGCGGACGGCGGGCTGAAGTTCGAGCCGGTGCTGGACCAGACCCGGGCGACGTTGATCAACGGCAACCGGATGTGGGCCAGTCCGGTCGACCCGGATCTCCTGTACTTCAGCTTCGGCACGTCGTTCGCGAACTACGGCGCCGACCTGTACAAGTTCCGCCCGTCGACCGGCGAGCTGACCAAGCAGCACAACCGCAACGACGGCATCCCGTCGCTCGCCTTCAACCCGGCCGACCCGGCCGTGCTGTACCTCGGGCTGGCCGAGGAGCGGTAAGTCTCTGCCTGGGTGTGGATCGGATACCGTTGGCGAGTGACGACTGCCGAGGAGTACCGCCTGCTGGGGTTCAGCGACGAGGACCGAGCCGACGCCGAGGCCTTCCAGGTCGACCGGGCGGTCGTGGCCGACCTGGCCGACCAGCTCCGGGCGGCCCTCGGCAAGCTCGGGCAGGAGCCGCAGCTGCGAATGCCGGAGGATCCGCGGAACTCGGTGCAGGCGTTCCTCGACACTTTGCCCGACGTCCGCCGGTTCCACGCCGAGCGCGGCATCCCGGACGACGTCAGCTGGGCGACGCTCGCGGACCTCGGGCAGCAGCTCAGGGTGAACCGCCGGACCCACGGCGAGTACGGGCTGGAGACGCACTGGTGGATGACCGTGCACTGGACCGGCCAGATCTACGCGCTCGGCCGGCTGCAGTACCTGCTCCACCAGGTGCCGGCCGACAAGCCCGTCCCCGGGACCGAGCCGGGTGAGTGGGTGATCGGCGTCCACATCCCGGAGACCGGACCGCTGACGCCGGAGGCGGTCGACGACAGCCTCGAGCAGGCGCGGGAGTTCTTCCCGCGGTACTTCCCGGAGTATCCGGTGAAGACCGCGACGCTGTGGTCGTGGCTGATCGACCCGCACCTGCTCGACAACCTGCCGCCGGAGTCGAACATGGTCCGGTTCGGCCGCCGCTTCACGCCGTACGGCGAACCCAACGACAGCCAGGACAGCGCGATCTTCTTCACCTTCCGGACGCACGGCCTGGACCGGCTGGACGAGCTGCCTCAGGACACCACGCTGCAGCGGCTCGTCGTCGGCCGGATCAAGTCCGGCGGCACCTGGCAGAGCGCCTACGGCTACCTCCGGCTCTGACTCAGCCCGGCCTTCGGAGCGCCGTACTTCGTCAGCCAGCCGACCAGCTCGATGTTGCTCACACACCGGACGTCGGGCTGCCGGCACGTCTCGTGGACGAAGCTCGTCAGGGCGTCGAAGTAGACGCTGTTGTTCCAGCGGTTGAAGTGGTTGCCGAGGAACAGCGGCGGGTTCCCGTTCGCGCGTGAGCGCGCGAGCGCCTGGCGATAGGTCGCGAGCACCTGCGCCTTCAGCACCGGCGCCTGCGCGATCGGTGCGGTCCGCGCACCGGTCTGGGCGAACCACAGGTTGTAGTCCATCGTCAGCGTGTTCTTCCCGGTCCCGGCGAGTTCGATCGACTGCAGCGGGAAGTTCCACAGCCCGCCGGCCTTGGTGGGCCACGCGATCAGCCCGGGTTCGGAGGCGTCGTACAGCATCCCGCGCTGCGCCATCGCCTGCCGGTACGCCGGCCGGTCGCCTTCGAGACACGGTGTCCGCATGCCCTTGACCGTGGCCGGGTCGAACGGAGCCTTGGTCGGCCCGGTCCGCACCATCCGGTCGAACGCGACCAGCTCCGCGGTCCACTGCGCCGCGGTCCACCGGCCGACCCCGGTGGTGCCGCAGAAGTGGCCGTTCGCGTGGGTGCCGATCTCGTGGCCTTCGGCGATCGCCTGCCGCAGGACGGCGGCGCGGGCCTCGATCGCGTCCGGTCCCCCGCCCCAGCCGATGTCGGACGCACCGGCCTTGCGGTACGGCGGTCTGTAGTCGGTGCGGCGCGTGGACGGGTACAGGTACGGGCCGGACAGGAAGAACGTCATCCGGGCGTCCACGTGCCGCGCGATCGCCCGCCATCGAGCCCAGAGCGCGAGGTCGCCGGCACCGTCGAACGAGACGACCAGGAACAAGGGCGGCTTCCCGTTCGCCAGTCGCGCCGGGAAGCTCCGGGTGACCGGCGCCGCGGCGCCGTCCTCTCGCCGCGGCACGCCGGCGCTCGGGCTGCGAGGCGTGCCGGGGCTCTGGCGGGCGCTGGGACTGGCACTGGGAGTGTGGCTGGGGCTGTGAGTGGTCCTCGGCTTCGAGGTCGAGGCGGGCGTAGGGGCGCCTTCCAGGGGGACGTCGGCGCATCCGGCGATCAGCGCCGCTACGACCGCAGCGGCGCCGAGAAGGTTCACGCCGGCGGCCCTCTCCACGCGTCTACTGACGCATGCCGGACCAGCTATTCCCGGGCAGGACACGCCTCCGCGCGGGAAGCCGCGCGGTGACTGTTATCCGGCGGTGATCTTCGCCGCGCGCCGGCGGACCGCGATGCGGCGGGAGGTCTCGATCACCAGGCCGATCAGGAACGCCAGGCTGAGGCTGAACCCGAGCGCCTTCAGCGAGTCGTGCGCGAACGCGTCCCCGCCGAGGTAGCCGAGCAGCGCGACGTACGTGTAGGCGATCGAGACGCCGGCGAAGGTGAACACGAAGAACTTCTTGAACGAGTACCGGGTCGCGCCGGCGGTCAGCGTGGCCACCATCCGCGCGCCGGGGACGTACCGGACCGTCATCAGGATCAGCCCGCCGCGGGAGTGCAAGGCGGCGGACACCTTGTCGTAGATCGCCTGTCTACGCTCCTGCCGCTTCATCCAGCGGTGCAGCATCGGACCGGACCCACGCCCCATGAAGTAGCAGACCGTCTCGCCGATGACCGAGCCGAGCATCGCCAGCACGATCACGAGCAGCAGGTTCTGGTGACCCGCCGCGGCGGCCATCCCGGCGGTGACCACCAGGCCCTCGCTCGGGATCACCGGGAAGACAGCGTCGATCGCGGCTGCCAGGAACAGGACAAGCAGGAGCCAGTGAGAGGCCATCGCCACACTGAGCAGCTGCCGCGCAGCCTCCATCAACTCTGTCATCCGGAACAGGATGCCATCCGCAGCCAAATCCGTTGCAATCCCAGCGGTGTGATTCAGCGGGGTTTCACCGGATGTTCAGGCTTCCACGGCAGCGCGTACCGTGACCGCGACCCTACGTGCTGTTGCTCAGCTCACGGGCCAGCTCGGTCCGCGAGTGGATGCCGAGTTTCGTGTACACCTTCCGCAGGTGGTACTCGACGGTCTTCGGGCTGAGGAACAGCCTGGCCGCCGCCTCGCGGATGCTCTGACCGTCCGCGAGCAGCAGGGCGATCTGCCGCTCCTGCGGGGTCAGCTCGTCCGCCGTACTCGGCACCCGGCGTCGCGCCGTCTCGCCGGTCGCCTTCAGTTCGGTCGCGGCCTGGTCGGCCCAGCCGGCAGCTCCCAGGTGGTCGAACGCCTCCACGGCGAGCCGGAGCTGGGTCCGGGCGTCCACACGCCTTCGGGCCCGCCGCAGCCAGGCGCCGTACGTCAACCGTGTGCGCGCCTGCTCGAAGACGTCCAGCGTCTCCGCGTGACACTCGAGTGCACGCTCGAAGTCGTCCGCGCTCTCCGACACCAGCCCCCGGACGCGCGCCGCCCGCGCCAGCGACCAGGGCTGGCCCTTGGCCTGCGCCCGGACGAGGTACTCCCGCGAGACCGCCTCCGCGTCCGCAGCCCGCCCCAACCGCCGGTACGCCTCCACCATCTCCGGCACCGGGGACAGATCAGGGTCCATCAGCCCGTTGGCCGCGAGTACGGCGAGCAGCCGCTCGTACTGCGATAACGCGGCCGCCGGATCCCCACGGCCCAACTCGAAGTCGCCCAGTCCGAACAAGGACCACACTGCGCCGAGGGAGATGTCGCGGTCGTCGCAGATGCGCAGAGCCTCAGCCGCAAGCGTTTGACAGTGCACTCGACCCTGATGTGCGGCCAGCCAGGCGTGACCGGCCAGGTTCATCGCCAGCTCGGTCGTCTGGCCGATCTCCCGGGCCAGCCGCACTCCCTCGTCGTACGACGCCGCCGCATCCGCCCACCGGTCAGTGGTGGCGTCGTCGCGCGCGAGCACGAACAGCAGGCCGGGCAGTGTGCCCAACGCGACCTGGTCCCGGCGCTCGAGCATCGCCTGCTGCAGGAGGGCGCGACCCGTGCCGCTCTCCCGGAGAAAGAGCGGCGCGATCGCCATCCACACCTGCCGACGGCGGTCGCGGTCCAGCTCGTCCGAGGGCGCCAGGGCGACGGCCTCACGGATCTGGTCGGTCCCGCCCTGGCCGGCGAGGATCTTGGCGACCCCACTGGCCATCATGCCGATGATGCGAGGGCCCGGGCGTTCCACCGACGGCAGCCGCTGGTCGATGCCCTCCGCCGCTCGGAGCGCGGACGCGGTGTCGCAGAGACGGAAGCACGCGTTGACCGCGTCGGCCAGCAGTCCGGTGGCGATGGCGTCGTCCTCGCACTCTGCGGCGGCCGCAAGCAGGATGTCGCGTGCTTGCGCGGGCGACCCACACTTGACGGTGAGTTCGGCCCGGATCTCCTGTGCGCGGATCCTGGTGGCCGCACCCGGCTGTAACGCCAGCGCTTCGTCCAGGAGTGCTTCGGCCCGGTCGGGCAGCCCAGCCGACCACGCCGCCTCACCTGCTGCCACCAGCCTGAGTGCTCGACCCTGTGGTGATTCGGTCAGCCGCGCAGCACGCTGGTACGCCGTCGCTGCGACCGCGTGCGCCCCACGCCCGGCCGCATGCCCTGCGGCGACCTCGAGTCTGCCCGCGACCTCGTCATCGGTCCCGAGGACTGTCTCCGACAGGTGCCACGCACGCCTGTCCTCGTCCTGCGTAGCCCCGGCGACTGCCCGGTGGACAGTACGGCGTTCAGCCGGGTCGGCACTCGTGTAGACCGCCGACCGCACCAGCGGGTGCCGGAACTCGACCCGGCCGTCGTGAATCGCCACCAGCGCGGCCGTCTCGGCCTCAGCCAACGCGGACACCTCGACGCCGAGCTCCTTGCAGGCTCTGGCGACCGCGCCGAGCTCACCGTCGTCGACGGCGGCGACGAGCAGTGTGGTCCGCGCAGCCGGGCTCAGTCGATTTGCCCTGGCGGTAAAGGCTTTCGCGAGCAGGGCGGGGACAGGCATGGGCACACCGGGAGTGAGCCGGTGCAACGCAGCCGGCTCACCGGCCAGCTCCAGCAGAGCCAGCGGATTCCCGGCGACGGTCCGGTGGAGCTGGGCGACGAGGTCGACGGGCAGACCGTGCACCAGTTGCTGCGCCGCGGTGAGTGGCACGCCTTCGAGGACGAGCGACGGGAGGTCCGCGTCTGCGAGCGGATGAGGCTCGTTCTGGCGGGCGCCGATCAACGCGACGATCGGGTCGGCGACGAACCGGCGCGCTGCGAACAGCAGGGCCTCGGCCGACGGCCGGTCGAGCAGGTGCGCGTCGTCGACTATCACGGCGACCGGTGCGTCCTCGGCGTACCGGCAGATCAGGCTGAGGGTCGCGGCGCCGACGGCGAACCGGTCGGCCGGGCTCTCGACCGGGCCGAGGGCGAGCGCGGCCTCGAGGGCTGCCTGCTGGGGACGCGGAATGCGGTCCAGCTCGGCGAGCGCGGGTCGGAGCAGCTGGTGCAGGGCGCCGAACGGAACGTCCTGCTCGGCCTCGGTGCCGCGGGCCCGGAGGAGACGGAGTCCGGTCGTCAGCGTCGCCGCCTCGTCGAGCAGAGCGGTCTTGCCGATGCCGGGCTCGCCGGTCACCAGCAGCACGCCGGCGACCCCCACCCGCGCCCCCGCGACCAGCTGCTCGATCACCCGGCGTTCCGCGTCCCGCCCGATCAGCATGTCTCGCAGTCTGCACCAGGTGGGGCACCTGATGCGACGGGCGAGCCCCCTTGCCTACGTTCGCCGTACATCAAGCGCTGTACCGGAACGAGGGGGACGGACGACATGACTGTTGCGATCGACGGCGACAAGCTGATGGGGCTGGTCTACCAGGCTGTGGGCGAGGCGGGCGCGACCCTGCACGCGGCACTCGTGGTGATGGGCGACCGACTCGGCTACTACCAGGCACTCGCCGACGGCGGGCCCGCGACGCCCGGAGAGCTGGCGGAGCGGACGAGCACCAGTGAGCACTACACCCGCGAATGGCTCAACGCCCAGGCGGCCGGCGGGTACGTCGAGTACGACGCGAGCACCGGCCTGTACACGCTGCCGCCGGAGCAGACCGTGGCGCTGACGGACCCGAACAGTCCGGCGTACCTGCCCGGGCTCTTCCAGACCGCACTGGGCACCGTGCAGCACACCACGCAGACGATCGAGGCCGCGCGCAGCGGCGCGGGCATCGGGTGGCACGAGCACACGTCCGACGTCCATGTCGGGTGCGAGCGGTTCTTCCGGCCGTCGTACAATGCGAACCTGCTGTCCAGCTGGCTGCCCGCGCTCGACGGCGTGGTGGAGAAGCTCGAGCGCGGCGCCAAGGTCGCCGACATCGGCTGCGGGCACGGCTCGTCCACGATCCTGATGGCGGACGCGTTCCCGCGGACCGAGTTCTTCGGCTCGGACTACCACCAGGAGTCGATCGAGACCGCCCGGCTGCGCGCGGCCGAGGCCGGGGTCGGCGAGCGGATCCGCTTCGAGGTCGCGCCGGCCACGGGGTTCAGCGGCTCGGACTACGACCTGGTCACGACCTTCGACGCCCTGCACGACATGGGCGACCCGGTCGGCGCCGCCCGCCGGGTGCGGGAGGCGCTCGCGCCGGACGGCACCTGGATGCTGGTCGAGCCGATGGCCGGCGACCACGTCGAGGACAACCTCAACCCGGTCGGCCGGGTGTACTACGGCTTCTCCACGCTGCTGTGTACGCCGGGGTCGCTGTCGCAACCGGTCGGCCTCGCACTGGGGACCCAGGCCGGCCCGGCCCGGATCCGCGACGTCACCACCGCGGCCGGGTTCTCCAGGTTCCGCACGGTCGCGGAGACGCCGTTCAACCTGGTGTTCGAGGTTCGGCCCTGACACCGTGACCGCATGGGGGACGAGACGATGACCGAGGTACGCGGAACGGTCGAGCGGGACGGGGTGACGGTCGGGTACGCCGTCCACGGCAGTGGCGGGCCGACGGTCCTGCTGTTGCCGACCTGGTCGATCGTGTCGTCCCGCATGTGGAAGGCGCAGGTCCCGTACCTGTCCAGGCACTACCGGGTGATCACCTTCGACGGCCGCGGCTCCGGCCGATCCGACCGACCAGTCGGCGCCGCGGCCTACAGCGACTCCGAGTTCGTCGCGGACGCCCTCGCCGTACTGGACGCGACCGCGACCGAGTCGTGTGTTCTGGTCGGCTTCTCCCGCGGCTGCCCGTGGGCGTTGCAGCTGGCGTTGACGCAGCCGGAGCGGGTTCTGGGGATCGTGTGCATCGGTCCGGCGACCAGACTGGCGCCGAAGCTCGAGGAGCGCACGCAGTGGACGTTCAACGAGCGCCACGAGAGCTCCGAGGGCTGGGCGAAGTACAACCGCCACTACTGGGTGGAGGGCGGGTACGACGACTTCCTCGAGTACTTCTTCGGGAAGCTGTTCAGCGAACCGCACTCCACCAAGCAGATCGAGGACTGCATCGGCTGGGGACACGAGATCGCTCCGGAACGACTCGTGGACACCGAGGTCGCCCGGGAGGACCACCTGCCGCCGGAGCGGCTCACGCAGGTGTCTTGCCCGGTGCTGGTGATTCACGGCGCGCAGGACGGCATCCGGCCGCATCTGGAGGGCGCCCTGCTCGCCGAGGCGACGGGTGGTTCGCTGGTGACCGTGGAGGGTGGTGGACACGCTCCCCACGCGCGCGACCCGGTCATGGTGAACGGCCTGCTGCGTTCCTTCGTCGATCGCGTCGCTCCGCGGCCGGTGCGACGCACGTGGGTTCGAGCGCTCAGCCGGCCACGGCGGGCGTTGTACCTGTCGTCGCCGATCGGCCTCGGCCACGCCCGCCGGGACCTGGCGATCGCTCGCGAACTGCGGGCGCTCCGGCCCGGCCTGGAGATCGACTGGCTCGCGCAGCATCCGGTGACCCGGGTGCTCGAGGACGCCGGCGAACGGGTCCATCCGGCGTCGGCGTACCTGCGGAACGAGTCGGCGCACATCGAGTTCGAGGCGGGTGAGCACGACCTGCACGCGTTCCAGGCGGTCCGGCGGATGGACGAGATCCTGGTCGCGAACTTCCTCACCTTCGCCGACGTGGTGGCCGAGACGCCGTACGACGTGGTGATCGGGGACGAGGCCTGGGAGGTCGACTACTTCCTGCACGAGAACCCGGAGCTCAAGCGGTTCGCGTACGCCTGGATGACGGACTTCGTCGGCTGGCTGCCGATGCCGGACGGCGGGTCGCGTGAGGCCCGGCTGACCGCGGACTACAACGCGGAGATGATCGAGCACCGGGCCCGGTTCGCCCGGCTGCGGGACCGGTCGGTCTTCGTCGGCGACCCGGACGACATCGTCGACGGCTCCTTCGGTCCCGGGCTGCCGGGCATCCGCGAGTGGACCGAGCGCAACTTCGACTTCGCCGGTTACGTCACCGGCTTCGTCCCCGAACGCGTCGACCGGGCCACGCTCAGCTATCCCGCCGACGGTCTGCTGTGCGTGGTGACGGTCGGCGGCTCCGGGGTCGGTACGTCGCTGCTGCACAAGGTCCTGGACGCGGTCCCGATCGCGCGGCGGTTGGTCCCTGGGCTGAACTTCGTGGTCGTCACCGGTCCGCGGATCGATCCCGCGTCGCTGCCGTCCGTGCCGGGTGTGACGCTGCGCGGCTACCTGCCCGAGCTGCATCGCCATCTGGCCGCGGCCGACCTCGCGGTCACCCAAGGCGGACTCACCACCTGCATGGAGCTGACGGCGGCCCGGGTCCCGTTCGTCTACGTGCCGCTGCGGCATCACTTCGAGCAGAACTTCCACGTCGCCGCCCGCCTCGACCACTACCACGCCGGCCACCGCCTCACGTACGACGAAGCCGCCGACCCACTGGTGCTCGCAGAGGCCATGGCCAAGGCGTTGACCACGCCCACCGACTACCGTCCCGTCGCCGACGACGGCGCCGCCCGCGCCGCACAACTACTCGCGGACCTCCTCTGAGCGCTCGACAGACGCTGCACCAGCTGGTGAAGTGTCGGTGTGCTCGTCGACGACGGCCTGGTGAAAGAGTTGCTGCGAGGAGGCGGGGATGGGACCTGACATCCGGATCGAAAGGGTGCTTCCGGCAACTGTCGGCGCGGTGTACGACGCATGGACCCAGGTCGGCCTGCTGACCCGGTGGTACTGCCCGAACCCGGACCTGGAGCTGAAGGTCCAGGCCGACGTCCGGGTCGGCGGCGAGTACGTCGTCGAGATGGGTCCGCACGTCGTCCGCGGCACCTACCTCGAGGTCGAGCCGCCGCACCGGCTCGCCTTCAGCTGGCACTGGGACGGCACCGACGACGAGCCCACCCGGGTGCAGGTCGAGCTGACCGAGGTGCCGGAAGGCACCCGGATGCTGCTCGTTCACAGCGGCTTCGCGACCGACGAGGACTCGGCCAACCACCGCCTCGGCTGGGAGCCCGAGCTGACCCGCCTGGCCGACCTGCTCAGCGCTCGGCAGCCCGACCCCGCAGCCGGTCGAGGCTGACGACGAGGACGACGGTCGTCGCCAGCAGGACCACGGCCTCGGCCGCCGCGACGAACGCCTGACCGCGATCGGTGAGCGCGAAGATGCTGACCGGAAGCGTTCGCCAGGACGCCGGGTACACCATGATCGTCGCGCCGACCTCACCCATCGACAGCGCGACCGACAGCCCGGCCGCCGAGGCGATCGCCGGCAGCAGCATCGGCAGCCGGATCCGCCACAGCACCCGGGCCGGCGACGCCCCGAGCGAGGCGGCGACGTCGGCGTACGACGGGTCGGTGCGTTGCAACGCGGCCGCGACGGTCCCGTAGCTGAAGGCGACCATCAGCACGAGGTGGGCGACCACCACGATCCACTTGGTGCCGTTGAGTAGCACCGGCTGCCGGGAGAACGCGACCAGCAGGCTCAGCCCGACGACGACCGACGGTACGGCGATCGGCAGATGATGGAGTGCGTCGGCCAGCCGCTTCGCCGCCCGCGGCCCGGACTCCGCCGCCAGCGCACCCCAGGTGCCGAAACCTACTGCGAGTAAGCCGCCGAAGAATGCCGTCTGCAGACTCACCGACAACGACGCGAGCTCATCCCCCGACAGTGCCTTCTGGAGCTGCCGGGTGGTCGGATCGGACGGGAGTACGCCGTTCCAGCTGCCCGCGAAGGCCGCCGCGATCACCACCACGAACGGCGCTACCACGAGCACCCCGAACACCAGCGCGAACGCGATCCAGGTGACCGCCTTCCCGGGCTTAGTCCACACCAGCACGACGACCTCCGAGTGCCATTCGCAGTACGGCGTACAGGCCGAGGGACAGCGCGATCTGTACGACGGCGATCACGCAGGCGGCCGGGTAGTCGAACATCACGATGCCCTTCGTGTGCACGAGCAGCGGCAACGTGGTCGTGTCCCGGGCGCCGAGGAACAACACGATGCCGAACTCGTTCAGGGTCAGCAGCAGCGTCAGGCTGCCCCCGGCCACCAGCGCGGGCCGGACCTCCGGCAGCACCACCTGCCGCAGCACCCGGGCCGGCGACGCACCGAGTGAGGCGGCGACGTCCAACTGGGCCCTGGGCAACTGACTCGTTGCCGCCAGCACCGGACGCATCACGAACGGCGTGTAGAACGTGATCTCGGCCAGGATCACCGCCCACGGCGTGGTGAGGAACCCGCCGGCCCGCAGGATCCCGGCGGACCCGTAGATGAAAGTGAACGACAACGCGACCAGGAACGACGGCAGCGCCAGCATGGTGTCGACCAGGCCGGCGACCGCGCGCGCACCGGGGAACGGCACGAAACTGATCACGACCGCCAGGAACGTGCCGACGACCAGGCAGCCGGCCGTGGAGCCGACCGCGATCTGGACCGTCCGGAGCAGCGCGTCGCGGAACTCCGCGGACCCGATCACCGCACGCCAAGTCGTCAGGCCACCGCTGAAGGATTCCGTTGCCACCAGCACCAACGGGTAGACCACGAGCGCCAGGATCAACGCCAGCGGCGGCAGCAACCACAGCCCTCGGCTGCGGCTCCGACGCCGGTTGCCGAGGACAACCGGCGTACTCAGGACCTCGGCAGCCATCAGCGCTCCGCGACCAGACTGCACGCCTCGGCCGGCAGCAGCATCGACACCTGTGCGCCGACGTCGGGGACGCGGCCGTCGGCCGGTACATCGACGTGCACCCGAGTGTCCGGCAGTCCGTCGATCGTGCAGGTCAGGCGGTTCGACGCGCCACGCCACTGGGCCGCGACCAGCCGCGCCGGCAGACCGCCCGCACCGAATTTCACCGCGTGCGGGCGGATGCAGAGCAGTTGCTTGCCGGCGACCGGGCGTACGCCGGGGAGCTCGTGACCGGCGAGCCGGACGCGGTCACCGGTGTGCTCCACCGGCAGCAGGTTGGCACCACCGAGGAAGGAGGCGGTGAAGGCCGACGGCGGAGCGGCGTACAACTCCGTCGCCGGAGCGATGTCGACCAGTCGGGCGTCCCGCATCACCGCGATCCGGTCCGCGAGCGCGAGCGCCTCGGCCTGGTCGTGGGTGACGTAGACGATCGCCACGTCGGGGACCTCGCGCCGGAGCTTCTGCAGCTCACCGAGCATGTCGGCGCGCAGTTGGGCATCGAGCGCCGCCAGCGGCTCGTCGAGGAGCAGCACCGGCGGCCGGATCGCGAGCGCCCGGGCGATGGCGACCCGCTGCTGCTGTCCACCGGACAGCTCCCGCGGATACCGCCCGGCGTACGGCGTCATGCCGACCATCTCGAGCATCTCGGCGACCCGCCGGCTCACCTCACCCTTCGGCTTGCGGGCCGCCCGCAGCCCGAAGGCGACGTTGTCGGCCACGCGGAGGTGTGGGAACAGGGCGTACTGCTGCACGACCACCCCGATCCCTCGCTTCGCCGGCGGCAGGTCGGTGACGTCCCGACCGGCCAGCCGGATGCGTCCGCGGGTCGGCCGGACGAATCCGGCCACCGCCTTCAGCGCCGTCGACTTCCCCGAACCGGACGGTCCCAGCAGCGCGACCGTCTCACCGGCCTGGACGGTCAGGTCCAGGCCCTCCAGCGCACACGTCCGGCCGAAGTGGACCGTCACGTCGTCGAGCTGGACAGTCATCCCTGCACGGCCTTCGTGTAGCCGGCGACGTCCGCGTCCAGCTCGGCGAGGACCTTCGCCCAGTCCGGCTGCCAGACCTCGACCCCGGCAGTCGCCTGCTGCACCGCCTGGAAGTTGGCGTCGGCCGGCTTCACGTCGGCGCGCGCCGGGATGCCGTACGCGTCACTCGAGACGGTCTGCTGCGCCTCGGTGGACAGCAGGTACTCCATCAACTGCTTGCCGCCGTCGGTGTTGGGCGCGCCGGCCCCAAGGCCCATCACGTAGGGCAGCGCGAGCGTCGTCCGCTTGCCGTCCGGCCCGGCCGGGAAGAACAGGCTGAAGGCAGACTTGTCCACCGCGATCGACGCGAGGTTCATCTGAACATCGCCGTTCGCCACCAGGAGCTCGCCCTTGCTGACCTTCGGCTGCAGCTTGCCGGTCGAGGCCGACGGGCCGACGTTGTTCGCCTCGAGCTTCTTCAGGTAGTCCAGTGCCCCCTGCTTGCCCAGCAGGTGCTGCAGCAGGAGCAGTACGGCGGTACCGTCGCCGGCCTGCCCCGGAGTCGAGTACTGCAGCTTGCCCTTGAACCGCGGATCGAGCAGTTCGTCGAACGACTTCGGCGACCCCGCCTTCTGGTTCGCGATGAAGCACAGGTAGTTGTCCACGACCGCGACGTAGTCGTCACCCTTCACGCCCTGCACGTGCTCGCTGCCGGGTACGTCGTACCCCTGCAGGAGACCGTCCTTGGACGCCTTCTGGATGAACGGCGGCAGCGTGATCACGACGTCGGCCTGCGGATTCGACTTCTCCTTCTGCAGTCGCGACACCACCTCGCCGGAGCCGGCCTCGACCAACTGCACCTCGATGCCGGTCTTCTGGGTGAAGGCGTCGAACCGGGTCTTGTACCAGTCGGCCAGCCCGTCCGCGCTGTAGACGGTGACGGTCTTGGCGCCGTCGGTGGACGCGGCACCTGTTCCGCCACAGGCGGCCACGGTGGTCAGCAGAACGGCGGCGAGCAGGAACTTGAGTGTCTTCACTTCTCCAGCCTTCGATCGAGGAGCAGGCCGGGCAGGTCCCGGACCGACTCCAGTACGTGCGTGGCTCCCGCGGCTTCGAGCTGTTGCCTGCCGTGGGCACCGGTGAGGACGCCGGCCACGATCCCGGCTCCGGCCCGGATCCCGGTCGTCATGTCGTAGGCGGTGTCGCCGACCACGGCCACGGCGGCCACGGCGTCGGCTTCCAGCCGGAGTACGGCCGTGAGGACCATGTCCGGGTACGGTCTGCCGCGGCCCGCCTGGGCCGGGCAGAGAGTGAGGTCGGCCAGGCCATCCCAGCCGAGGGCGACCAGGATGCGCTGCTGGGTGGTCTCGGAGAAGCCTGTGGTCAGGCAGACCTTGACGCCCTGGTCCCGCAGATGGCGGATCGCGTCCTCCGCTCCGTCGACCGGCTTCAGGCCGTCGTCGATCAGGGTGCCGTAGGCGGTCTCGAACGCCTGGTTCGCCGCCTGCGCGGCCTGCTCGCTGTCCAGCAGGTGCCGGAACACGGTGATCTTCGACTCGCCCATCGTCGCCCGGACGTGCGCGATCATCGCGTCGCAGCGGTCGCTCCCGGGTTCGATGCCCTGGGCACCGATCGCCGCGGTGAACGCCCGCTCGACCAGTCCGTCGTCGGCGACCGTCGTACCGGCCATGTCGAGCACTGCGAGCTGGATCATGCGGTCACCGCCTCGAAGCTCGCCTCGGCGATCGCGGGCGCCATCGTCATCCCCCGGCCGCCCGGTCCGGTCACCAGGTGGACGCCGGCCGCGACCTCCCGGCGTACGACGACCTCGCCGCCGGTCGCCTGCGAGTAGACACCGGCCCAGCGCCTGGTGATCCGCGGCAACCTCCGGCCGAGGATCCGTTCGACGGTCTGCTCGAGGTAGTCGTACGGATCGGTCTGTACGTCGAAACCGAACGGCTCGGCGTACTCGTGGGTGTCGCCGATGGTCAGGCCACCATGGGTGCGCTGGACCATCAGGAGCTGCATGGCGTTGGTCTCGGCCACCGGCGCCTGCGGCGGGAGGTCCTGGAGGGCCGGGCCGGCGTAGGCCGGGTAGTAGCGGAAGCTGTCGCCGTCGGCCACCGCCGTCGTGAGCCGGTCGTCCAGCGGCGCTGTCTGCATCATCTGCAGCCGCACCCGGCGGACCGGCAGCTCACTGGTCAGCTCGCGGACCAGACCGCTGTGCCAGGCGCCGGTGCACAGGTAGATCAAGTCACCGTGGTGCGTCTCGCCGTGGTCGTCCGTGATGCTTCCTGCGGCCACTGACCGGACCTCGCGACCCGGCTGGAAGCGGTAGCGCCCCGACTCGAGCAGCTCGGCCCGCAGCGCCGGCAGGACCTCACGCGGCTCGACGATCGCGTCGCGCGTGCACCAGAGCGCACCGCGGAGGTCTCCCTTCAGCGCCGGGTTGTGCTCGCGTGCCTGCTCGGCGTCGAGCACCTGGAATCCGCGGGCCGCGGCGTCGGGCCGGCTGGCCGCCTCCTTGGCGACCGCGAGCTCCTCCTCGGTCCGGCAGACCGTGAGCGATCCCGCGGGCCGGAAACTGATGCCGGGCACCTGCTCCCAGAGGTCCCGGGCCCGCTGCGCGGTCTCGGCCTCGGGGCCGTCGGCCCGGCCGCTGACCCAGACCAGGCCGAAGTTCCGGACGCTGGCTCCGCGCGGCTCGAGCTCGCGCTCGACCTGCAGCACCTCGTGCCCGCGCCGTACCGCTTCCCAGGCGTGGAAGGTCCCGAGGACCCCACCGCCGACCACAACCACCCGCACTGACCTTCTCCCTCGCTCGACTCGTTCCGAGATTGGTCCGGACCAATGACGGGCACGTGCGAGGCGAGCGACGAGGCGATGAACCCCGGGGAAACAGTTCGGTCGGAGAGGCTGAGTTACAGCGCGCGGTCAGGGGCGCAGGGTGGCGCGGAAGCCGACGCGGTCGCCGCGGTAGAGCGACCGCACCGACTCGATCGGCCGGCTCTCGGTGTCGCGGCTCGTGCGGTTCAGCAGCAACATGGGCAGCGACTGGGTGGCCTTGAGCAGCTCGGCCTCGCGCGGCGTGGCGATCACCGTCTCGACCAGCTCCTCGCCCTCGCCGAACCGGACCCCGAGCTCGTCGGTCAGGCAGCGGTAGAGCGAGCCCGTCGGCCGCAGCGTCGTACGCAGGGTCGGAAAGCGGGCCACGGACAGGTACGTCGTCTCCAGGCCGATCGGCTGCCCGTCCGCGAACAGCACCCGCTCCAGGCGGTGCACCGGCTCCTCCTCGTCGATCCCGAGCTGCTCGGCCAGGACGACGTCCGCGGGGATCTCGTCGAAGGTCACGACCTCACGGCTGGGCGTGTGCCCCTGGGCCCGCAGCGCCTCGGTGTAGCTGACCAGCGCCAGCGGCTGCACGAGCTTCGGCCGCGCGACGAACGTGCCCTGCCCCTGCCGGGCGCGCAGCCGGCCGTCGGCGACCAGCTCGCGGATCGCCTGCCGCATGGTCCAGCGGGAGACCCCGAAATCCTTGGCGAGCACCCGCTCCGGCGGCAACGCCGCCCCCTCCCCCAGCCGCTCCAGCATGTCGACCAACCGGGTCTTGACCACGAAATGCAACGGCTCGCCCACGCCCCCGACAATAGACGAGCCCGGAACGGGTCGAGCCCCGGGCGGCAACCCGGGGCTCAGGCGGATGGATGGACAGTTGGCGTGATCAGCTGCCGGACTTGCGCCGGAACTGGCGCCTCTGCTTGTCGTTGTGCGCCTCGCCGACGCCCTCACGACGCGTCCCGGACCCCGGGTGCGCGTGGTGGTTGGCGTTCTTCTTCTCGAGCGCTTCCCGGAACTTCTTCTGCAGATCGTCCGCCGGCTCGCTGGACTTGTCGCTCATACCGTCTCCTTCAAACCGTCAGGCGTACACCCCCACGCTAACCAACAGTCACCCCGGACCGCGACCCGATTACCCCCGGAGTCCCCGTCTCAGCCTGGGGAAACCCCCGGCGGGCGGACGACGTGCCCTGTTAGGTTCGTCGAGATCCGAGGAAAGGGGACGCGGGTGCTGGTCAGTGGTGAGGCAATGCTGGGGATCGCTCTCGTCGAGCTCGGCCTGGTCGTCACTCCGGGGCCGAACATGATCTACCTGGTGTCCCGGTCGGTCGCGCAGGGCCGGCGGGCGGGCCTGATCTCGCTGGCCGGCGTCGGTCTCGGCTTCGGGGTGTACTTGCTCGCGGCAAGCGCCGGTCTGGCCACGCTGTTCGCGCTCGTGCCGGAGATCTACACCACGCTGAAGTTCGCGGGCGCGGCGTACCTGCTCTGGCTCGCCTGGAACGCCTTCCGCCCCGGCGGCAGCTCGGTCTTCGCGACCCAGGAGCTCGAGGCGGACCGGCCGCGGAAGCTGTTCGGGATGGGGCTGCTGACCTGCCTGCTGAACCCGAAGATCGCGATCCTGTACATCTCGCTGCTGCCGCAGTTCCTCGACCCGGCGCGCGGCCACCTCGGCGCGCAGAGCCTGATCCTCGGCCTGGTCCAGCTCGCCGTCGGCGTCGCGGTGAACGCGGTCTTCGTGGTCACCGCGGGTTCGGTCGCCGTCTTCCTCTCCCGCCGCCCGACCTGGATGCGGATCCACCGCTATCTCACCGGCACCGCGCTGGCCGTGTTCGCGGTCCGCCTGGCCACCGACCGCGCGAAGCCGCTGGCCGTGCAGTGAGCGGCCGGTCGATGCATCCCGGGCAGCTCGACGTGACGACCGACCTGGTGACCCGGCTCGTCCGGTCGCAGTTCCCCCGGTGGAGTGGCCTGAGCGTCCGGCCCGTGCCATCGCACGGCACGGTCAACGCGCTGTTCCGGATCGGAGACGACCTGGTCGCCCGGTTGCCGATCCAGCCGGCCGACCCGGCCGAGACCCGCAAAGAGCTCGAGGACGAGGCCGACGCCGCCCGCCGGCTGCACCGCATCTCGCCGTACCCGACTCCGGAGCCGGTCGAGCTCGGCGAACCAGGTGAGGGCTATCCGTTGCCCTGGGCGGTGTACAGCTGGCTCCCGGGGACGATCGCGTACGACGCCGATGTCGCGGGCTCGACCGGGTTCGCCGAGGATCTGGCGACGTTCGTCCGTGCGCTGCGGGCGGTGCCCACGGAGGGCCGCGTGTTCACCGGCTCCTGGCGGGGCGGCGTACTGGCGTCGCAGGACTCCTCGGTCGCCGACGGGCTGGAGCGCTCGCGCGGCATGATCGACGTCGACGCGCTCGCCCGGTTGTGGGCGGACCTGCGGACGACGCCGCGGACCGAGCCGGACGTCTGGGCACATCGCGACCTGATGCCCGGCAACCTGCTCGCCACCGACGGCCGGCTGGTCGGGGTCATCGACGTCGGCACGTTCACCGTCGCGGACCCGGCGATCGATCTCGCCCCGGCGTGGAACCTCCTCGACGCCGACGCCCGGGCCGCCTTCCGCGCCGCCCTCGGCAGCGACGACGACGAGTGGCGCCGCGGCATGGGCTGGTCGTTCGCCCAGGCGATCGGCTGCCTCTGGTACTACGTCGAGACCAACCCGGTCATGTCCCGCACCGCGCACCACACGCTGACCGCCCTGCTCACCGCTTCGAGCTGACGAACACGAACTCCAGCCCCGGCCGGTCCGGCGCCTCCCGGACCTCGTCCACCGCGAAACCGGCAGCTCGCAGCGACTCCTCCAGCTCCTCGCGTTCCCGGAAACGCAGCGTCGAGTCCGACGTCAGTACGGCGCCGTCCGACGAGAACACGAACGTGCCGCGGAACGACACGAACGGCGGCTCGACGCGGGTCAGCTCGGTCCAGCTCTCCACCGACTCGCCGCCCCCGACGTCCGTCACCGCGTGCGTCCGGTCCCGCGTCCACACCTCCCACCCGCGCCGCGCCGGGTCCCGCGTCTCGAACACGAACCGCCCGCCGGGCTTCAGCGCCCGGTGTACGCCGGTCAGCGTCGCGGACCACTCCTCGTCGGTCAGGAACACCTGGGCCACGTTGCCCGTCATCACGGCCAGGTCGGCCTCGAGCGGCGGCAGCGTGGTCGCGTCACCGTGGATCCAGCGCACGCGGTCGGCGTACTCCTTGCTCTTGGCAACCTCCAGGGACGCCCCGGCCGGATCCACGCCGACCACGTCGATGCCGATCCGGGCCAGTCTGCAGGCGAGCTCACCGGTGCCGCAGCCGACGTCCAGCACCTGCTGCGCGCCGAACTCCTCGACCATCGCGACGTAGTGCCGCAGGTCGCCGCGACCCGCGTCCAGTGCGTCGTAGACGCCGGCCAACCGGGGCTCCGCGAAAATGGCATCGACCATGCAGTCGACCCTAGGGCGCCCCGGTGCCGGGCGGCCACGGAATTACCGGGCGTTGGCGGCGGTGAGCAGTCGCTGCAGGGACTCGCGGGTCATCGGGTGGTTGAGGAGGTCGGTGGACTCGTGCTCGGCGAAGTTCGCCTGGTCGGGGTCCGAGGGGTCGATCGCCTCACAGATGGTGTTGTGGGTCCAGTTGAGCCAGGCGGTCACGGCGGTGCCGAACGACGACAGCATCAACTCCGGCCAGTCGCCGGCAGCGTCGACGTACCCGTCGCGGAAGGCCGCGATCGCCTTGTGGTTGATGGCCGGGCGCATCGCCCAGTGGGTGAGCGCGGAGGCGAGCTCGAGCTCCGGGGTGAGCGATCCGGTGAAGTCCCACTCGGTGAGGACGAGTCCGTCGTTGTGGCTCTGGCGGACGTTCTCGGGGATGACCACCTGGTTGCACAGGACGAACTCGGCGCCGTCGAGGTCGGCGTTGATCGCCTGCAACTCGAACACGACCGGCAGGGTCCCGGCGAGTTGCTCGGCCCACGGCTTGCCGGCGGCGCGGGCGCGCTTCAGCAGGTCCTGCCACTCGGACTCCGGCCTTCGCATGGTGACGTACGGGTTGATCGGTGTCTCGCTCGGGATGGCCTGCGCGTGCAGCGTCCCGAGGATCTCGCCCACGCGGCGGGCGACACCTGTCGGAGTCGGTGCCACCGGGGAGGGGCCGACCTCGATCCACTCGTGCACCCGCCAGCTCTGATCCTGCACGGTCTCGATCAAGCGGCCCTCGGTACTGCGAACGGGCGTCGGCGCGCTAACTCCGGCGGCAACCGCCGTGTCCCGGAGCCGGGCACCGAGCTCGGCCTGGTCCGCGGTGATCCACGGGTAGACGGTGACCGCCAGCCAGCGGCCCCGCTCGGTGACGATCGACCAACACCGGCCCATCGGCGTGAACGAGACCGCCGCCGGAGGTTCGGTCACGCGTCCCAGCCCGAACGCCTCGACCAGCTCCTCCGCGAGGCCGTCGGGAGCGACGGGCTGGTCGGCGACCCGGCGTTCCACCTCGGCCTTCAACGCGGCCCAGTCACGCAGCCCGTACTCGACCGCGAGCGTGCGCTGCGCCTCCGCCAGCGATGCGTCCGGCTTCGACTCACGCAGCGCGGCCAGCAGGTCCTTGGCCTCTTGCCGCAGGAACCCCAGACTCGGGTGATCAGGCAGATGTCTCACGACGTGTCCTCTCGGGCCCGGACTCGCACAGGCCACAAGGGAACGCCGAACCTGAGGGTGGCTTCCAGCCTTCCGGCGAGTCTCGACGCAGCCCCAACCACGCCCGCATGACGCTACCCGACGGCTGCACTCCCGGCAACGGTGCCTCGTAGGCTAGGACTCGACCACGGACGGGAGGGCTCAGGGTGACCGAGGTGACGGTGACCGCGGTGATGGCCGAGCTGGCGGGGCTCGAGGACGCCGCGATGCGCGCGGTGAACGAGAAGCACGGCGACGACCACGGCGTGAACCTCGGCAAGCTGCGCGCGGTCGCGAAGCGGTTGAAGACGGACCACGAGCTCGCGCGTCAGCTCTGGCAGACCGACGACACCGCGGCGAGGTTGCTGAGCCTGCTGATCTGCCGCCCGAAGGCGTTCGGCCGCGACGAGCTGGACACGATGTTGCGCGAGGCGCGTGCGGCCAAGGTGCACGACTGGCTGGTCAACTACGTCGTGAAGAAGAGCCCGTACGCCGAGGAGCTGCGGGTGGCGTGGTTCGCCGATCCGGATCCGGTGGTCGCGAGCGCCGGGTGGGCGCTGACCATCGACCGCGTCACCAAGAAGCCCGAGGGTCTCGACCTCGCCGGACTGCTCGACGTCATCGAGGCGGAGATGAAGGACGCGCCGGACCGCCTGCAGTGGGCGATGAACCACTGCCTGGCCCAGATCGGTATCGACCACCCCGGGCTGCGCGGCCGGGCGCTCGACATCGGCGAGCGCCTGGGCGTGCTCAAGGACTACCCGACCTCCCCCGGCTGCACGTCGCCGTACGCACCAACCTGGATCACCGAGATGGTCCGCCGCCAGACCACCCCGGCCTGACCTTGCTCGGAATCCAGCGGCGCAGTGGCGACCTTCGCCGCGCCGTTGTCTCCCGGGTGCCGAACCGGTAGCGTGAACCCCAGCGCGACCGAGGCGCACCTGGAGAGTCCGGAAAGGGCCATGCCCACTCGTTCATCGATCATGGATGAACTCGAGAACCTCAGGAAACGCGCGAAACATCTCGTCCGGCAGCACCGTGCCGGTGTGTATCCGGTGGCCGCACGCCTGCGTGTCGCGCTGCCCCGGTTTGCCGGCCTGACCGACCGGGAAGTGCTCGCTGCAAGGTTCGCCCTGCACGAGGCACAGGAGGTCGTCGCGTCCGAGCTCGGGTTCACGTCCTGGTCCGACCTGAAGGAGAACCCACCGATGCCTGTCACCGATACGTCAGCGCTCCAGCTTCACCGAGCGAGCGCCCAGGTGTTCGTCACCGACTTCGCCCGAGCACTGACCTTCTACCGCACCCTTCTCGGGTTCGACATCGTCTTCACGTACGGCGAGCCGCCCTTCTACGGCGAGGTCCGCCGCGGCGATGCGTCCTTCAACCTGCGCCACGTCGACGAGTCACCGTTCGTGGGAGACGTTCGGGAGCGGGAGCAGCTCCTGTCGGCCGGCATCGCGACCACCAACGCCAAGGCCCTCTTCCTCGAGTTCCAAGCGGCAGGCGTCGAGTTTCAGGAGCCGCTGCAGTTGAAGCCGTGGGGAGCCAACGAGTTCGTCGTCCGCGACCCGGACGGCAATCTCATCCTCTTCGGGACGCCGCCAGCCCAGCCGCCCCAAGGCTGATCGACCACGCCGCCGTCCACGCCGCCCAACCTCTTCTCTTTCCCTTTCAGACGTTGAAGCGGAACTCGACGACGTCGCCGTCCTGCATCGTGTAGTCCTTGCCTTCCATGCGGACCTTGCCGGCGGCGCGGGCGGCGTTCATCGAGCCGGCCCCGATCAGGTCGTCGTACGAGACGATCTCGGCCTTGATGAAACCCCGCTGGAAGTCGGTGTGGATGACGCCGGCCGCCTCGGGCGCGGTGGCGCCGCGCTTGATCGTCCAGGCGCGCGACTCCTTCGGCCCGGCCGTCAGGTAGGTCTGCAGCCCTAGCGTGTCGAAGCCGACCCGGGCGAGGACGTCCAGGCCGGGCTCCTCGATGCCCATCTCCGCGAGCATCTCCCGCGCCTCGTCCTCGTCGCCGAGCTCGACCAGCTCCGCCTCGAACTTCGCGTCCAGGAAGATCGCCTCGGCCGGCGCCACCAGGTCCCGCATCTGCTGCTTCAGCGCCTCGTCGGCGAGCTCGTCGGCGTCGCAGTTGAAGACGTACAGGTACGGCTTGGCCGTCATCAGCATCAGCTCGCGGATCGCGTCCCGGTCCACGTCGGTGGCGATGATCGGCGTACCGGCCTCGAGGTGCTTCTGCGCGGCCCGGACCGCCTCGAGCGTGACCGCGCTCTCCTTCTTCAGCCGGGCTTCCTTCTCCAGCCGCGGGATCGCCTTCTCGACGGTCTGCAGGTCGGCCAGGATCAGCTCAGTCTGGATGGTGGAGATGTCGTCGGCCGGCGAGACCTTGCCGTCGACGTGGGTGACGTCGTCGTCGCGGAACACCCGGGTGACCTGGCAGATCGCGTCGGACTCACGGATGTGGCTGAGGAACTTGTTCCCCAGCCCCTCGCCCTCCGACGCGCCGCGGACGATCCCGGCGATGTCGACGAACTGGACCGTGGCGGGGATCACCTTGGCGGAGCCGAACAGCTCGGCCAGCTTGCCCAGCCGTGCGTCCGGTACGCCGACCACGCCCACGTTCGGCTCGATCGTCGCGAACGGGTAGTTCGCCGCGAGCACGTTGTTCTTGGTCAGCGCGTTGAAGAGCGTGGACTTGCCCGCGTTCGGGAGCCCGACGATTCCGATGGTGAGTGCCACGGGCGTCAAGGGTACGCGGCCACCCCCGCCGCACCCCAATCCGCGGTACGCCGGGCATCCCGCCGTACGACGTGGAGCGGCGTACCCGCGGCCGGTCCGGATCAGATCAGGAACGCCTCGAGCTCCGCGCCGTACCAGCGGCTCGTCCGTCCGAGCGGGCGCATCCCGAGCCGCCGGCAGACCGCCAGGGACGCGGAGTTGTCCGGGCGGACCACCGCGTAAATCTCGTCCAGCCCGCCCGCGAACCCGTGCCTGATCGCCCCGCCCGCGGCCTCGGTCGCGAGGCCGCGACCCCACGCGTCGGGGTGGAAGTGCCAGCCCACCTCGACCTCGCCCCTGCTCTCGGTCCCGTCGGACGGGTCGGGCAACGGCACGAGCAGCACGGTGCCCGCCACGACGGCCGTCGACCGCTCCTCCACCGCCCAGACGCCGTACAGCGGATCGCGGTTGCGCTCGTTCCAGCGCGCGATCGTCCGGGCCGCGGCGTCCCGGGCCGCCATCACCCGCGGCTCGGCGCCGAGCCAGCGCGACACCTCCCACCGCCGGTAGATGTCGAACACGCGGTCCTCGTCGGTGTCCACCCAGTCGCGCACCACGAGCCGTTCCGTCTCGTAGACCACCCTCGGATCCATCCCGGCACCTCCCCGTCCCTTCCCGTTGATGTATCCGCCCGACCCACCCGAGAGCAAGCAACGTCTCCACTCTGTGACCACCTGGAGAGCACACCCCACTCCTCGGACACGCTCCGTGACCCCGCGGGACACCGAAGTCCGCGACGCAGCTGAGATGCCACCGCAACACCAGAACGCCAACCAGCACAGGTGAGCCCGCGTCTCCAAGACTGTGAGGCTCCTGAGGGGGAGCGACGGAGACAACCGCTGATCTGTGAGGGAGCGTCATGTCCCGAAGGTTCGCCACGTACGTCGCCACCGGGATGGCGCTGGCCGTCCTCGTCGTCGGCTCGTTGATCGCCGTCGCCCTGTCGAAGTCGCGGCCACCCAAGCCCGCCGTCGCTTCGACAGCCACGTCGGCAACGCCCCCGGCGACACCGACGCGGACGCCGAACGTCCATGCGCCGGCCTCACCGCAGCGTCCGGCCCCGAACCCGACCGCAGCGTTTGCTCATGGCAACAAGAAGGCGCTGTTCCTCAGCTTCGACGACGGTCCGGACCCGGTCTGGACCCCGAAGATTCTTCAGGTGCTCGCCAAACACGGAGCGCACGCGACCTTCTTCGAGCTCGGCAGCATGCAGGCCGCCCACCCCGGTCTCCGTGACCAAGTGCTTGCCGCTGGCAACACCATCGGCAGTCACTCCGTGACCCACGCGCAACTGACCGCGCTGTCCGCCGCCAAGCGGCACCACGAGATCGCCGACGGACCCCGGTCGACCTGCTTCCGGCCGCCGTACGGCGCCTCGAACGCGAGGGTCCGCGCCGAGATCAAGGCGGCCGGCATGGTGGAGGTCCTCTGGGACGTCGATCCGCGCGACTGGGCCCGGCCCGGAACGCAGGCGATCGTGCACCGGATCCTGGCGAACGCTCACCGGAACGACATCATCCTGCTGCACGACGGTGGTGGAGACCGCTCGCAGACCGTGGCCGCTCTGGACAAGGTGCTTCCCCTTCTGAAGGCGCAGGGCTACTCGTTCCTCGCGATGAACTGCTGACCTCCCGGAAATTGTCGGCGGCCTTCGGCACTATCTGTCACATGACCGGTACGACGGTGTTGTTGCTGCTGCTGTTCCTCGTGGTGGGGTTGCTCCTCGGGGCTGTCTTCGGCGTGCTCTGGGTGCGCGGGCGCGACGGCGCCGAGCTCGCGCGGGTGACCGCCGAGCGCGACGCGGCCGAGGATCGCGTGGTCGAGCTGACCCGGGAGCGGACGGCCGTCGGTCAGCAGATGTCCGGGCAGGCAGTCGTGAAGGAAGCGCTGGATCGCCTGCACGCCCAGCTGAACCAACTCGAGCAGGGGCGAGCCGCCTGGCAGAGCCAGCTTCATCAACAGGTCAACGAGGTGCGGATGAGCGGCGAGGCGCTCCGCCGGGAGACGGCCTCGCTCTCGACCGCGTTGCGGAAGCCGCAGGTCCGCGGCCGCTGGGGAGAGCTGCATCTACGCCGGACCGTCGAGCTGGCCGGGATGGTCGCGCACTGCGACTTCACCGAGCAGACGACGACCGTGAGCGAGGACGGGCTGCTCCGGCCGGACCTGGTGGTGAGACTTGCCGAGGGCAAGAATCTGGTCGTCGACTCGAAGGTCCCGCTGGCCGCGTTCCTGGAGGCGGCCGAGACCGACGACGCCGTCTTCCGGGAGGATCGGCTCCGTGCCCACGCCCGGCATCTGCGCACGCACGTCGACCAGCTGGCCTCGAAGGCGTATTGGACGCGCCTGTCGCCGTCGCCCGAGTTCGTCATCCTCTTCGTTCCCGGTGAATCGTTCCTGTCCGCGGCGCTCGACGTCGAGCCGTCGCTCCTCGAGTACGCCGCCGAGCGACGGGTGATCCTGGCGACGCCGACGACGCTGATCGCGACCCTCCGCGCAGCGGCGTACGCGTGGAACCAGTCGGCCCTGACGGAGTCGGCGCAGCAGGTGTTCGAGCTGGGGCGGGAGCTCTACGAACGTCTGAGCACCATGGGCGAGCACCTGGGGCGCGTCGGCCGCTCGCTGACCTCGGCGGTCGAGGCGTACAACGGCACGGTGGGATCGTTCGAGCGCCGGGTGTTCATCACCGCCCGCAAGCTGCGGGACCTGCACGTCACCGAGGCGGAGCTGACCGCCATGGAGTCGATCGAGGCCTCCGTCCGTCCGCTCACCGCGCCGGAGTTCCTGGCCCTGGAGGATCCGGACCCGACGCGCAGGTGGCCGCCGTCCCAGGCCGGCTGAGGTCTCGGCGCTAAACGTTCCTGAGGTGTCGGACAGCCGACAGGGATGGGGTGTTGACAGGCCAGATCGGGTCTCGAAGGATGAGAGCGCTCTCACCTGGTCGTTCGGCGATCCAACCGTCCCTCGCCGTCCGGACCTGGGCGCCGGTTCGCGGGGCTGGTGTGCCCTGGTAACACAGCGGCTCGGCCGTGCCGGCGCCTCGCCTTCTCGTACGGGACAACCTGAGGAGGAACGTTGCGCATCAAACATCACCTGATGGCGATCGCCGTGGCCGCGGCGAGTGTCGCCGGCGTGCTGACCGCGATCACCGATCGCCCGGCGGCCGCCGTGCCCGCCACCATTCCGCTGCAGATCACCAACAACTCGGGCCGCGGGGACCCGCTGTACATCTACAACCTCGGCACCAACCTGGCCACCGGCCAGCAGGGCTGGGCCGATGCCGCGGGCACCTTCCACGCCTGGCCCGCGGGCGGCAACCCACCGACTCCCGCGCCGGACGCGTCGATCGCCGGCCCGGCCAACGGGCAGTCGCTGACCATCCGGATGCCGAAGTTCTCCGGCCGGGTGTACTTCTCCTACGGTCAGAAGCTCGTCTTCAAACTGACCACCGGCGGTCTGGTGCAACCCGCCGTACAGAACCCGAGCGATCCGAACCGCAACATCCTGTTCAACTGGTCGGAGTACACGCTGAACGACTCGGGGCTGTGGATCAACAGCACCCAGGTCGACATGTTCTCGGCGCCGTACGCCGTCGGAGTCCGGCTCGCCGACGGCTCGACCAAGACCACCGGCCACCTCAAGCCAGGCGGCTACAACGGCTTCTACAACGCGCTCCGCGGACAACCCGGCGGCTGGGCGAACCTGATCCAGACAGCGCCGGACGGCTCGGTGCTGCGGGCGCTCTCACCCCTGTACGGCGTCGAGACCGGCGCGCTGCCCGGGAACGCGATGGACGACTACGTGAACCGGGTCTGGGCGAAGTACAGCTCGGAGACGCTCACCGTGACGCCGTTCGGCGACCAGCCGAACGTGAAGTACTTCGGCCGGGTCTCCGGCAACGTCATGAACTTCACCAACAGCTCGGGCGCGGTCGTCACGTCGTTCCAGAAGCCTGACTCGGCCAGCATCTTCGGCTGCTTCAAGTTGCTCGACGCACCGAACGACCAGGTCCGCGGCCCGATCTCGCGCACCCTGTGCGCGGGCTACAACCGCTCCACGCTGCTGACCAACCCGAACCAGCCCGACCCGAACTCGGCCGGCTTCTACCTCGACACCGTGACCAACCACTACGCGCGGGCCGTCCACGCCCAGATGGCCGACGGCAAGGCCTACGCGTTCGCCTTCGACGATGTCGGCAACCACGAGTCGCTCGTGCACGACGGCAACCCGCAGCAGGCGTACCTGACCCTCGACCCCTTCAACTGACCGATCCCGCCCCGGTCCACCGCACCCGCAGCCCTTCGCGGCGACGGGTGCGGTGGACTGTCGTGCTTCAGGGCTTGACGCGCGGATCGGTTAGTGGCAGCTTACCGTTCGTGGGGACTTACGGATTGCTCGACAATGCCGGCCCGGTGCTGGACGCTCTGGGAGACCCGACGCGACGGGCGATCCTGGAGACGTTGCGCCGGGGTGGACCGAGTTCGGTCGGCGGGCTCGCCGAGCGGATCCCGGTCAGCCGGCCGGCGATCTCGCAACACCTGAAGGTGCTCGGGACGGTGGGTCTGGTGGATCACGAGTCGCGCGGCACGCGGAACATCTATCGCGTCGACCGCACCGGCCTCGACGACCTGCGCGCCTGGCTGGACCGGTTCTGGGACGACGCCCTCGAGGCGTACGCCGACCACGTCCGGCGGACCGAGGCGGCCAGGGCCCACGCGGGCGAGGGTGACGCGGCCGAGGCCGGCGCGCCCGACGAGGAAGTGGAGGAACGGGGATGAGCGTGGATCAGGAACTGGCGCCGTTGGTGAAGACGGTCGTGGTGCCGGTCGGGCCCGAGCGGGCGTTCGAGGTGTTCACGGCCGAGATGTCGGCGTGGTGGCCGCTCGCGACGCACTCGGTCATGGAGGAGAAGGCCCGGAACGTGCGCCTCGAGGGCGCTGTGGGCGGCCGGATCGTCGAGTACGACGACGCCGGCGAGGTCGGGTCGTGGGGGACGGTCTCGGAGTGGGATCCGCCCAGGTCCGTCAGCTTCAGCTGGCATCCGGGCACCGATCCCCAGCAGGCGGGACAGGTGACGGTCACGTTCACCGCCGTTGCCGGAGGCACCGAGGTCCAACTGGTGCACACCGGCTGGGAACGCCGCCCCGACGGCGCCCGCGCACGCACCGGCTACAACGCCGGCTGGGACTACGTCCTCGCCCAGTACGTGACCGGAGCTCAGTAGAGGCAGGCACCCGGTCAGTGCTGGATCAGGCCGCCGACCGGGACGGGTGGCACGTGGCCGGTCGGCGGGAGGATTCGGGCCAGGGTGAGGCCGACGTCGACCAGGGAGGAACGGCGGAAGGTGGGGACCTCGGTGATCGGGGTCCAGGCGGAGCGAGCGATCTCGCCGTTGGCTTCGGGGCGAAGGTCCCCGGCGGTGATGCGGACCTGGTAGTAGATCCCGATGTTCTGGTGCTCGACACCGGCGCGGGACTCGGCGGCCGGGATCACCCGGGAGTCCACGCCCAGCAGGCGCTCGACGAGCGCGTCGCAGCCGGTCTCCTCGGCGACCTCCCGGACCACCGCGTCGAACGGGTCCTCCGCATGCTCGACCCGGCCGCCCGGGAGGGTCCAGTTGTCGGAGGGCGCATGATGGGCGAGCAGCACGCGCCCGTCCTGGATGCACACGGCGTACGCGGCCAGCCGGAAACTCATCCGGCCATCCTGGCCCATCCACCGGTCGACGTGGCACCGGTTTTCCGTCGATAGTGGGCGGATGGTCATTGCTCCGGTGGATGCACGCGGGTTGGAAGCGTCACTGCGGCCGCACGGCGAGTCGGTGATGCTCCCGCGGGAGGCGTACGTCGATCCGGCCGTGCTCGCGTGGGAACAACGGCGCTTCTTCGCCGGAAGCTGGAGCTGTCTGGGCCGAGTGGACGAGCTGTCCGCGGGGACGACGCACCGCGCGCTGACCGTGGGCGACATCGGGATCGTGTTGACGTTCGGCGACCGGCCGCGGGCGTTCGCGAACACCTGCCGACATCGGGGACATGAGTTGCTCCCGTGCGACGCGTCGAGCGATCGGCGGTCGGTGGTGTGCCCGTACCACGGGTGGTCGTACGAGCTCGACGGCTCGGTGAAGGCCGCGCCGCGAATGGGTGACGCCTTCGACCCCACGCCGTACAAGCTGGTCGAGCTTCCGGCCGAGGTATGGCACGGGTGGTTGTTCGTGAACGCGACCGGTACGGCGCCGTCGTTCGACGAGCACCTGGGCGGGCTGACCGATCTGGTCGCGCCGTACCGGCCGGAGACGCTGGTGCTGAAGGCGCGGCACGAGTACGACGTCGCGTCGAACTGGAAGACGATCGTCGAGAACTACCACGAGTGCTACCACTGCCCGCTGATCCACCCCGAGCTGTGCAAGGTGTCGCCGCCGACCTCGGGTGACAACTGGAACCTGCCGGGCGCCTGGGTCGGCGGGCTGATGGACCTGCGACCGGATGCCGAGACGATGTCGCTCGACGGGCGGTCGCAGGGTGTGCCGTTGCCCGGCGTGGACCCGCGGCGGGTGAACTACCTCGGACTGTTCCCGAACCTGCTGATCTCGCTGCACCCCGACTACGTGATGACTCACCGCCTCGCGCCGCGTGCCCCGGGCGTGACCGCGATCGAGTGCTCCTGGTACTTCCCGGCCGAGGTGCGCGACCCGTCGTACGCCGTCGAGTTCTGGGACGTCACGAATCGCGAGGACTGGGCAGCCTGCGAGTCGGTCCAGCGCGGCGCCAAGTCCCCCCACTTCCGCCCCGGCCCCCTCGCCCCCGCCGAAGACGCCGTCTACCAGTGGGTCACCATGATCGCCCGCGCCTACCTCGGCAAACCACTCAGCACCTGAAGGATCGCGCTCAACCTTTTGCGGTCGTCCGGTCATCACATGTTTGACCGGTACGGACGAGTTGGGGGTTGGGAATGGATCCAGGACGCGACCGCGAGTTCGCGGACTTCGTGGACGGGCGTTTCACCGCACTGCAGCGGTTCGGCTATCTGCTGACCGGCGAATGGCACCTGGCCGAGGACCTGGTGCAGACCTCGCTGACGAAGGTGTGGTTCCGGCGCAACTCACTGCGCAGCGCCAACGCGCTGGAGAGTTACACGCGGACGGTGATGGTGAACACGAGCACTCAGTGGTGGCGGCGGAAATGGCGTGCTGAGACGCCGACTCAAGAACTGCCTGAGCCGCAGGCCCGGGAGCAGTACGGCGCGATCGACGACCGCGACCTGTTGCTCCGGGCGCTGGCCACGCTCCCCCGCCGTACGCGCGCGACCCTGGTCCTGCGCTACTTCGAAGACCTTCCGGAGGCCGAGATCGCCCAGATCATGGGCTGCTCGGTCGGCACCGTGAAATCGAACGTCTCCCGCGGACTCGCCAGGCTCCGCAACCACGACCTGATCACAGTCGTTCCCGCCAGGGTCCAGAAGGAGGGCTGACCATGACCGACGATCTCAAGCACAAGTTCGAGCAGCTCGTCGCCGATCCGCCGGCGCCGAGCGGGGTGCCGAGCGAGAAGGTGGCCGCCCAGGTCCGTGCGGTACGACGTCGTCGTACCGCCGGCGCGGTCACCCTGGCCGCGGCCGCCGTGGCAGCGGTCGCCGTTGCCGCCGGCAACCTCACCGACCTCGACAGCAGCCCCCCGGTCACCACCACCCCCAGCACCTCACCTACCGCCGTCACCACGCCGACGATCGTCAACACCCCCAAGCCTTACCTACCAATGACGTCGGAGGGCTCGAAGACCCCGAAACCTGGAACGGTGCCGACGACCGGAGCTGGTGCAACCAGCCCGACGATCAAGCACACCCCTCCGCCCGCCCAACCTCCGATCGACGTGGACGTCGTGCTGAAGCCCACCGTGGAGGGGCGGACCGTCACCATGCGCATCACGGTGTCGGGGACCGTGGTGAGGCCGACGACCGTCGAGGGACGGGCCCTCCCGGCCGACACGTCGTTCGTCAACCTGTCCGGCGGCACGGACTACACGTGGGGCGACCAGGAGACGGGCGGGTCGGACGCCGGTGCGGTGACGTGCGAGTTCTCCAAGAAGCGGTCGACCGGCCGGGAGACGTACTCGATCCCGTCGCACACCTACACGAAGCCGGGCACGTACACGTTCCGCTACACGGTGCGGTACTGCGGCGCCGACGGAACGTTCGAGACCAGTGAGACCGCCGAGGTGGTGGTCAGATAGTCCAGGCGTGGTCGGAGGTGCCGGTGGTGGGGAGGCCGGCGGCCTTGAGGTCGGTGCGGAGCTCGCGGGGCAGGGCGAAGGTCAGGCTCTCCTCGGCCGTGGTGACCTCCTGGACGTCGGCGTACCCGCGCTCGGCCAGCCAGCGCAGGACGTCGCGGACCAGCACCTCGGGCACGCTCGCGCCGCTGCTGACACCGACCGAGTCGACGCCCTCGAGCCAGGCCTCGTCGATCTCGGCGGCGTAGTCGACCAGGTAACCCGCCTTCGCACCGTGCTCGACGGCGACCTCGACCAGGCGCACCGAGTTCGACGAGTTGCGGGAGCCGACCACGATCATCAGGTCGGCCTCGGGGGCGAGTTTCTTGACCGCGGCCTGACGGTTCTGGGTCGCGTAGCAGATGTCGTCGCTCGGCGGGTCCTGCAGTTTCGGGAACCGCTCGCGCAACCGGCGTACGGTCTCCATCGTCTCGTCGACCGACAGCGTGGTCTGCGACAGCCAGACCACCTTCTCCGGGTCACGGACCGTCACGTTCGGTACGTCGTCCGGACCGTCGACGAGGTGGACGTGGTCGGGCGCCTCGCCGCTGGTCCCGATGACCTCCTCGTGACCCTCGTGGCCGATCAGCAGGATGTCGTAGTCGGTGGCCGCGAACCGCTTCGCCTCGTGGTGCACCTTGGTCACCAGCGGGCAGGTCGCGTCGATCGTCTTCAACTGCCGCGCGGCCGCCTCCTGGTGCACCACCGGGGCGACCCCGTGGGCGGAGAAGATCACCGTCTGCCCCTCCGGCACCTCGTCGGTCTCGTCGACGAAGATCGCGCCGCGTGACTGGAGGGTCTGCACGACGTGCTTGTTGTGCACGATCTCCTTGCGCACGTAGACCGGCGGCCCGTACAGGTCGAGCGCCTTCTCGACCGCCACCACCGCCCGGTCGACGCCGGCGCAGTACCCGCGTGGCGCCGCGAGCAGCACCCGCTTGGTCTTCACCGCGGTCGTTGTCGACGTGTTCTCAGGCTGGGCAGTCACGTCCCCCATGGTACGGGCCGGATCGCACATCCCCCGAGTCGCCCGGTTTTGTGACCAGCATCACCGGGCGGCCCGCCGTGAGCGTGAGTTGCCGACGGCAAGCTGTCGTACGTCGAGGAGCCGTCCGCCCTGTCCGGACGGCTCCCCCGGGAGGTGTTCCAGTGCTTCAATGATGCGGCCGGAACTCCTTGCCGGCAAAGGAATTTCCGTACTCCCGGATCGCCGCGAAGTCGGCCGCGGTGAGCCCGACCTCCGCGTCCACGGTGTGCACCACCTGCCGCCGTCCGAGATACGCCTGATCCTGCGGCCCGACCTCGTCGTCCACCCACACGAACGGGCGCTCCCCCGCCCACTCGGCGACGTACGCCGTCTTCCACGACCCCCGCTCAGCTCGCCGGCGCGAGGGCCAGACGATCACCTCGAGCGCGGGCAGCCCGAGGCGAGGGCCGAGGAGGCGGTTGGCGCCGTGTTCCCACGAGGTCGCCCAGACCAGGTCGAACACATCGGCGAGCGCGTTGAGTTCCACGCCGTGCCAGGGATTGAGCAGCACGACCCACGACTTGTCCCCCTCGACGATCTCGTGCCGCTCGTAGCCCGGCGGGATTCCCTGCGCGCGATGGGGATTCAGCGGGCCGTCGAAGTCCAGGAGGAGGAGTGGGCGCATCAGGCCTTCTGGTACGTGAGTACGGCGACGCCGGAGTTGTAGACCTGGTGGTCGACCAGGGTGAGGCGGCGTACGGCGAAGTCGGCGCCGTCGACGAGCTTGACGCCGGCACCGATCACGACCGGGTTGACCTTCACGACCAGGCGATCGATCTCCGGCCAGAGGGCTCCGGCCAGGCCGCCGCCACCGCACAGCCAGATGCCGAGACCGTCCTCCTGCTTGAGCTCCCGGACCTTCGCGACCGGGTCGGTGGCCACGAAGGAGACCGTCGGATCGGGACTCTCGGTCAGCGTGCGGGAGAAGACGTAGTTGCGCAGGTGCGGGTAGCTGTTGGTATTGCCGAGCGCCTTGCCCAGCTCCCACGTCTTGCGGCCCATCAGGACAGTGTCGAAGACCTTGTTGGGTACGTCGAGCCCGAGCAGCTCGCGGACGGCGCCCGGCAGCGTCTCGGGGTACGCCGTGAGCAACGGCTCGGAGTGGTCACCCTGCGACAGGAAGAACCCGCCGGGACTGACGTCGGTCGGATCACCACCGCCCGGATCGGCGACGTAGCCGTCGAGCGTGGACGCGATGAAGTAGGTCAGTTCTCGCATGGTCGTGCCTCCTCGTGCTGAACCACTCCGAGCATAGTACTCTGACCGTAGTGGTTTTGATGCAAGGAGGACTGATGCGAACCAACCCGGCTCGACGGAGTGCGCTGGTGGACGCGGCGATCGAGGTCCTGGCTGCCGACGGCGCGCGCGGGCTGACGTTCCGCTCGGTCGACGTCGCGGCCGGCGTACCGCACGGGACGACGTCCAACTACTTCTCCAGCCGCGACGACCTCCTGCTCCAGGCCGGACTGCGGATCCACGACCGGCTCGGCGCCGATCCGGCGCATCTGGACCAGCCGCCGTCCGCCGACTTCCTCACCTCGTTGCTCCGGCTGCTGCAGGACCGGCTCACCAAGGACCGCGCCGGCTACCTCGCGCTCCTGGAGCTTCGGCTGGAGGCAACTCGCCGGCCCGCCCTGCAGGAGGCGCTCGCCCAGCGGGTGAAGGCGAACCTCGAGGAGAACATCCGCCTCCACCGCGAGCACGGACTTCCCGGCGACCCGCTGCTGCTCTACCTGACGGTCGGCGGCTACATGCTCGAGCAGTTGACGCTGCCCGGCGTACTCCCGGACGGGCTGCTGGAGAAGGTCGTCGAGCATGGCGTCCGAGGGTTTGTCGGCGGCGGGTCGTAGGGTCTGGGCGTGGCTTTGGAGACCTCGCCGGATGCGCCTGCCGCCGTTCGCACGATCGCGAACGGCATTGCCGGCTGGATCAACCAGCTCGGCGCGGTCTGGGTGGAGGGCCAGCTGACCGACGTGTCGATCGGGCGCGGGACGACGACCGTGTTCGGCACCCTGCGGGACACCGACGCGGACATCTCGCTGCGGTTCACCTGCAACCGGCGGGTGTTCGAGGCGGTCGACCCGCCGGTCACCGACGGGTCCCGGGTGGTGGTGAACGCGAAGCCGAACTTCTTCGCCCGCCGCGGCACGCTCGCGCTCGCCGTCACCGAGATCCGGCACGTCGGCATCGGTGAGCTGCTGGCGCGGATCGAGCGGTTGAAGCAACTGCTGTCGGCGGAGGGCCTGTTCGCGTCGTACCGGAAGAAGGCGTTGCCGTTCCTGCCGCACACGATCGGGCTGATCTGCGGGCGCGACTCGGCGGCCGAGCGCGACGTACTGGAGAACGCGAAGCGGCGGTGGCCGGCAGTGTCCTTCCGGGTCGAGTACGCGTCGGTCCAGGGTCCCGCGGCGGCCGGTGAGGTGATGACCGCCCTGCGGAAGCTGGATGCGGACGAGTCGGTCGAGGTGATCGTGATCGCGCGCGGCGGCGGATCGCTGGAGGATCTGCTGCCGTTCTCCGACGAGGGCTTGATCCGGGCGGTGTCCCAGGCGCGTACGCCGGTCGTGAGCGCGATCGGCCACGAGCCGGACTCACCGCTGCTCGACCTGGTCGCGGACCTACGGGCGTCGACGCCGACGGATGCGGCCAAGCGAATCGTCCCCGACGTACGGGAAGAGCTGGACGGCGTCCGGCTGCTGCGGGAGCGCGGGCAGCGCGCGATCACCAGCTGGCTGGAGCGGGAGACGCACGCCCTGGCGGCGATTCGCAGCCGGCCGTCGCTCGCGGCGCCGGTGACGGATCTGCAGCGGCGGTCCGACGAGGTCGCGGCGCTCGTGGAGCGAAGCCGGCGGACGCTCACGCACCGGCTCGACCGGGCCAGTGACGACATCAGTCACCGGCTGGCGAGCGTACGGGCGTTGTCCCCGAAGGCGACCCTGGAGCGCGGGTACTCGGTGCTCCAGCTCGCCGACGGGACCGCCGTACGGGAAGTGGCGCAGGTCGCGGCCGGTGACCTGCTGCAGGCGCGCGTCAGCGACGGCCGATTCGCAGTCGAAGTCAAGTCCGAGGAGAACACGTGAGCGGCGACCGTCCGGAGATTTCCTACGAGCAGGCTCGCGAGGAGCTGGTCGAGGTGGTCCGCAAACTCGAGGCCGGCGGCACCAGCCTCGAGGAGTCCCTCGCCCTCTGGGAACGCGGCGAGGAGCTCGCCGCCACCTGCCAGCGCTGGCTCGACGGCGCCCGCGAACGCCTCGCCAAAGCCCAAGCCGCGCACGACCAGAAGCCGAGCTGACTCAGGCCTTCAGCGCAGCCTCCGCCAGCCTGCGCAGGCCGGATTTCAGGCGGTTGAGGTCGTAGCCGGTTTCGCGGAGGGAGTGGTGGAGGTCGGCGGCCAGGGGGGCGAGGAGGGCGTGGGCGGTGTAGTCGGCGTCCAGGTCGGGGCGGGCCTCCTCGATCAGGAGTGTCAGGTGGCGGTGCCACAGGTGGTACGAGCCGATGCGGTAGCGCGCGCCTTCGGAGGCGTTCTCACTGTCGACGAAGAGCTCGACGTGCCGGTCGAGCAGGTCCAGGTAGGCGTCCAGGAACGCCGTCGCCCGCTCGGCCGCGGGAACGCCGGGCCCTAGCGGCGGCGGGCCGGTGAGGATCTTCGCCTGGAGCTCCTGCTCACGTTCGTCGAGCAACGCGACCGCCAGCCCGGCCCGGTCGCCGAAGCGGCGGAACACCGTCCCCTTGCCGACGCCGGCCTCCGCGGCGATCGCGTCCAGCGAGACGTTCTTCACGCCGTGCTCGGCGAACAGCCGCTCGGCCGCCTCGAGCACCCTCAGCCGGTTCCGCCGAGCGTCCGCCCGCTCGGGACGGCCCTGCCCGACGATCGGAAGATCCCGTTGTGAAGCGGACTGCGGTCCGGTACGGTCGTTCATAAGACGGACTGTAGTCCGCTAACGACCTTGGAGGAAGCATGAGCAACACCCCCGCCCGGATCGCGATCGCGTTCCACTCCGGGTTCGGCCACACCGGCAAGCAGGCCGAGGCGGTGGCCGCCGGCGCGGCGTCGGTCCCGGGCGCCGTCGCCGAGTTGGTCCCGCTGGACGAGTTGACCGAGGACGTCTGGGAGCGGCTCGCCGCCGCGGACGCGATCGTGTTCGGCGCGCCGACGTACATGGGAAGCCCGAGCTCGGTGTTCAAGCGGTTCGCCGAGGAGAGTGTGCGGGCCTGGGTCGACAACCTCGCCTGGCGGGACAAGATCGCGGCCGGGTTCACCAACTCGAAGGCGATGTCCGGCGACAAGTTGAACAGCCTGGTCGACCTGGCCGTGTTCGCCGCCCAGCACGGGATGATCTGGGTCGGCCTCGACATCTACCCCGGCTGGGCCGAGAGCACCGCGAGCATCGAGGACCTCAACCGCCTCGGCAGCTGGCTCGGCGCGATGGCGCAGTCCGACGCCGACCTTTCGGCCGAGAAGGCCCCGCCGGCGACGGATCTGCGGACCGCGCACGCGCTCGGCGTACGCGTCGCGACCGTCACGCAGCGGCACCTGAGGGGAGCTCTGGCTGCCTGATGGCGTGGCTGGTTCTGCTCGCGGCGGCGGCGTTCGAGATCGCGTTCGCGCTCAGCCTCAAGCCGAGTGAGGGGTTCAGCCGGCTCTGGCCGACCGTCGGCGTGCTGGTGTTCGGCGTGATCTCGGTCGTCCTGCTGGCGAAGACGCTGGATCGCCTCCCGGTCGGTACGGCGTACGCGGTCTGGACCGGCCTGGGGTCGATCGGCGTCGTCACCCTGGGCATCGTGCTGTTCGGCGAGCCGATCACCCCGGCCCGCCTGGCCTGCATCGCCCTGATCGTCACCGGCGTCGTCGGCCTCCGCCTGGCCGGAGCCGACTGACGGACCGCCAGCCCATCACAATGTCGCTCGCGAGCTGCGGCCCCGGGCGTGACGGCAGGATCCACGGACGTTGTGATGGGCTGGCGGTGCAGCACTTACGGCGTGGCGCGGTGGCGGCGGTGGGGGCCTCGGGTCGGCAGCGGCGTGGGATGGGTGTCGTCGAAGGCGCCCGGCGTGAACGCCCGCAGCGCCGGGTTGTAGCCGGCCACGAGTCGCCGGTAGTCGTCCCACGTCTCCACCCGGAGCGGGACGTTGCCAATGGCATCGACCTGGGTGACCGGGTGGCTGCCGAGCTCGACCAGCTCCCACAGCTCGGCATCGTTCTGCAGCCGCCGCAGCTCGCCGAACAGCTCCCGGCCGAACCAGACCGGGTGCCCGCGGCCGTTGTCGTACCGGCTGACTCCCACTGGTGTGGCCGGTCCGGCGACCTCCGCAACCAACGACCACACCGTGGCCGACGTCACACCCGGCTGGTCGCCGAGCAGCACCACGATCCCGTCCGTCCGGCGGTCGACCGCGTCCAGCGCGGGCACGATCGACGAACGGCCCGTGTCCGCGTGCGGCGACTCGACCACCCGCACGCCGTCGAGATCGATCCGGTCGCGGATCTGCTCCGACGCCGCCCCCAGCGTCACGATCAACTGGTCGAATCCGCACTCCCGGGCGGTGTCCAGCGCCGCACCGAGCACGGTGTCGCCGTGGTAGGCCAGCAGTTGCCGCGGTACGCCGAGGTGCGGAGAGCCCTCGGCCGCGAGCAGCAGCCCCGTGACGAACATGCCCGCCTCAATTCCTGGATTCCCCGAGCGAACCGAAGAATCGATGGAACCGCGCCGCCTCCGGACGTGTCAACGAGCGTCCGGAACGTGGTCAGGAATTGATCAGCGCAGCACCGAAGCAAACGCTTCAAGGGCCGGGTAGCCGGCATTTCCGACCACGATGGTGGTGACGCCGGAATCCACCAGCACCAAGGCGTTCTCGTCCTTGCGGTCCTGCAGCACCTTCCGCTGCCAGGTGACGCCTTCGACGGTCGACGTACCGTCGTCGGTGGTGCGGCCGAGCTCGTCGGACTGGTATTTCCCGCCGGTCACGTTGGACTGTTCCAGGCCGACGTATTTCTTCTCGTTCGTGACAATGCCCAGGTGCCAGGTGATCGGGCTCTGTTCCGGCGTCCGGAATTCCACGCTGGTGGCCGTCCAGCCGGACGGCATCGGCTCCGGTCCGCGGACCCAGGGGGCCACCTTGCGGGCGTCCGTGAGCTGCGCGGTGTACTCGACCGCGCGGATCTTCTCCTCCTTCGGCCGCCAGGTGACGACCATCAGGAACGCGACCACGACGAAACACGCGAGCAGCGCCCAGACCATGTTGGTCAGCGTCCGGGCCTTGGCCCGGTCCTTCCGGTTCTGTTCCCGGTAGGCGATCGCCTCGGCGCGCGCCCGCGCCTTCTCCCGTGCCTCCGCGTCGCTGGACGCACCCTGGCCTGTCGAACTCATGCACCGAGTGTCGCATCTCGCCGCAACGCGTCCGCAGGCCGTTGGCTACGATCCGGTGGCATGAGCGACCCGACCACGCCACCTGCCCATCTCGAGGTCGAGGCCGACGCGCCCGACCGCAACCTCGCCCTGGAGCTGGTCCGGGTCACCGAGGCCGCGGCGATGGCGGCGGGCCGCTGGGTCGGCCGCGGCGACAAGAACGGCGCCGACGGCGCGGCGGTGAACGCGATGCGCACCCTGATCGGCACGGTCGGGATGAACGGCACGGTGGTGATCGGCGAGGGCGAGAAGGACAACGCCCCGATGCTCTACAACGGCGAGCAGGTCGGCTCCGGCGACGGCCCGGAGTGCGACGTCGCGGTCGACCCGGTCGACGGTACGACGCTGGTCGCGAAGGGC
The DNA here is from genome assembly GCF_050942445.1 of Kribbella sp. CA-247076. Lineage (NCBI taxonomy): Bacteria > Bacillati > Actinomycetota > Actinomycetes > Propionibacteriales > Kribbellaceae > Kribbella > Kribbella sp. CA-247076. The sequence continues at coordinate 5,990,805 of NZ_CP192051.1, forward strand.
ATGAACAACGGCATCGCGGTGATGGCGGTGTCCGCGCGGAACTCGATGTACGACCCGTCCGCGGTCTTCTACATGGAGAAGCTGGTCGTCGGCCCGGAGGCGGCCGACGTGGTCGACATCCGGCTCCCGGTCGCGGAGAACATCCGCCGGGTGGCGAAGGCGAAGGGCTCCACGGTCGACGACGTCACCGTCGTACTGCTGGACCGGCCGCGGCACGAGGACCTGGCCACCCAGATCCGGGCCACCGGTGCGCGGATCAAGTTCATCAGCGACGGTGACGTGGCCGGCGCGGTCGAGGCGGCCCGGCCGGACACCGGCCTGGACATGCTGCTCGGCATCGGCGGGACGCCGGAGGGCATCATCGCGGCCTGTGCGATGAAGTGCGTCGGCGGCCTGATCCAGGGCCGGCTGTGGCCCAAGGACGACGAGGAGCGGCAGAAGGCGATCGACGCCGGCCACGCCCTCGACCGGGTGCTCAGCACCGACGACCTGGTCTCCGGCGAGGACTGCTTCTTCGTCGCCACCGGGATCACCGACGGCGAGCTGCTGCGCGGCGTCCGGTACGGCCGGTCCACCGCGCGCACCCACTCGCTGGTGATGCGCTCGCGCAGCGGCACGATCCGCAGTATCGAGAGCGTCCACCAGCTCGAGAAGCTGCGCGCGTACTCCGCGATCGACTTCGAGCACGCCCGATGAGCGCACCCGTCCTGGTGGTCGGCGAGGCTCTCGTGGACATCGTCGGGAGCGCGGCCCGGCCCACGCGGAACGGGAACGGCAAGCCCAAGGCGACCCCCGGCGGATCGCCCGCGAACGTGGCGGTCGGGCTCGCGCGGCTCGGCGTACCGACCGAGCTGGTGACCCGGTTCGGGACGGACGCGTACGGCGACCAGCTGGGCGCGCACCTGTTCGGCAACGGGGTGCAGCTCGCGCCGGGGTCGGTGGATCCCGGGTTCCGGACCAGTACGGCGACCGCGACGCTCGACCCGGCCGGGGTCGCGTCGTACCAGTTCGACATCACCTGGGAGCCGCCGGCGCTGTCGCTGCGGCGGGGGTGCCCGGCGATCCACACCGGGTCGATCGCGACCGTGCTGGAGCCGGGCGCGAAGGCGATCCACGGGTTCCTGAAGTCGATGGTGGACCAGCCGGTGACGGTGACGCTGGATCCGAACGCGCGGCCGACGATCACCCCGGATCCGGTGTCGACGTGGTCCGCCGTACGCGAGCTGGCCGCGCTGTCGGACCTGGTGAAGCTGAGCGACGAGGACTGCGAGTTCCTGCGGCCGGGTCTGTCGGTGGACGAGATCGCCGCGGAGTTGCTCGGCGTGGAGCGGACGCGGTGCGTGGTGATCACGCGTGGTGGGAACGGCGCGGCCGGGATCAGCCGGGACGCGCGCGTCGAGGTGACCGCGCCGGCGATCGAGGTGGTCGACACCGTGGGCGCGGGTGATTCGTTCATGGCTGCGTTGGTGGCCGGGCTGCACAGCCGCGGCCTGCTGGGCGCGACTCGGTTGACGGGACTGACCGCGGCCGACCTGCGTGAGGTCGTCGACTATGCGGTGAAGGCGGCCGCGATCACGTGCACCCGGCACGGCGCCGATCCGCCGACGGCGGCCGACCACGTCGCGCGGTGGGGGGCCTGATGTCGGCCGACACGTGGTCCGCGGAGCTCGAGAGCAAGGGCAGCGTGGTCTTCCCGCCGCGGCGCGGGCGGCTGATGCTCCGGCTGATCGGATTCGGGCTGCTGATGGTCATGTCGGCCTGGACCAACTGGGATCACCTGCGCAACGACGACATCTCCGGAACGCTCGGCGTACTGCGGCTGACCGCGCTGGCCGCCTTCGTCTACGGCACCGGTCTGACGGTGTGGCAACTGGTCACCAACCGCCCGGTCGTCCGGGTCGACGCCGACGGCATCTCCCGCGGCCGCAGCCTGCGCTGGTCGGGCATCGGCAGCATCGAGGACCCGGCCGGCCTCCCCGGCGCCCGCACCGTCCAGATCCTCCCCGCCGACCGCCGTACCCGCCCCCTCCGCATCCCCCAGGACAACGTAGAAAACCTCGACGCCCTAACCCCCTGGCTCCGCTCCCTCCACAACCAACACCGCACCTAGTTCCACTAAGGTGAGCATGCTCCGGGGGGAGTCAGGATCTGGGAGTTCAGATGACCGTCATGGGCGAGGCATCACCTGAGGTGTGGACGGCGGAGTGGCAGCGCTCCGGTCGAGTGGTGTTTCCGGTCCGCCGACGGCCTCTGCTGATCCGGTTCGGCGCACTCGTGCTGTTGCTCGCCCCGAACATGATCATGTCGATCGACTCGCTGAGCGAGGGCGGGACCGACCGCGTCTTCTGGTTCATCGGTCTGGCGGGTGTCGCCTGCCTCTTCGTCCTGATCGGCTGGCAGGTCGCGACGCAGCGCCCGGCTCTGACCATCGACCGCGAAGGCATCCGTATGGGCCGCAGGCGCTTCATGCCCTGGACCGACGTCGGCTCGATCGGCATCCCGCACAGGCCGGGATTCGCCGGGAGTCTGCCGATCATCCCGGCCGACGTCTGGGCCAAGGACCTGATCCTCAGGCAGGACACCGTCCGGGACCTCTCAGCCCTGGCCGCCTGGCTCGAGGTTCTGCTCGCCGAGCACCGGACGACCGGCGTGAGTTAGGCGAGGCCGAGGCGTTTGGTGAGGCGGGGGCCTCGTTTGACTTTGATCTCGCTGAGGATCGCGGTGCCGCGGATGTGGAAGGTGGGCGGGGTGCCGGTGCTCGGGGTGGGGTCGGCGGGGCCGGACTGTTGTTCGGAGACGTTGCCGAGGATGGGGTTGCTGTCGAGGTGGACGATCGCGTTCTGCGGGACGCGGATCTTCACGTCGGCCAGGATCGCCTTCACCTCGACGTACACGACATCGGACGGGAGCTGGGCCTCGGTGTAGTCCAGGGTGACGTCGCCGAGGACGGCGTTGACCTCCTGGCGCTGCGGGACCAGCCAGGCGCCGGTGCGCTTGGTCTCCGACATGAACGCGTTGATGGTCGGGCCGTTCTCGACCATGGCGCCCGAGTACTGCGGGTTGACGGCCGGGACTCCGGGTGCGCGCGGACCGTTCGGCAGGTCGGCGGTGAGCTCGACCAGCTCGCCGTACGTCTTCGAGGCGTACAGGGTCTCCAGCCGGTCCTCGAGCTCGCCGTACGACAACCGCCCTTCGGCCGCGGCCTCGCGCAGTACGTCGCCGACCTCCTCGCGCTCCAGATCCGACACTCTCCGCCGCATCGCCAACTCGTCACCGGTCGGCGGTGCCGGGCGGGCGGGCACCGAGTCCTGCGGGCGGTCGTCCTGGGGAACCTCATCCTGAGCCACACCAAAACCTTAAGCGCGCCCCACCCCGTCCGCAGCCAGGTTTCCACCCCCAATCAACCCTGACTCCACCCCTGACGCGCGGGCCGCATACTGATCCGCATGGATTGGACTGGACGGCGCACGTACGCCGGCGCCTACCTCGCCCTGCTGGTTGCGAACTGGGCCGGCGTCGTGCTGGTCCTGATCGGCCAGGTGACCGGCGCTCCGGCGACGGCGATCGCCGGGATAGTGCTCTTCGCCATCGGGCAGGCCGGGATCAACGGGCTCGCGTTCGCGCTGCGCCGGGCGCCGGTGCCGGCTGTCAGGTTCGACCCCAAGGCCAGCAACTTCAGCCGGGCTTGGCACCGGCTAACGCTCGGGCTCGAGGTGCCTGGTGCCCTGCGAGCATTGACCGACTGAGTGGTGCCTAACCTCGGCGGGTTGGTGGGGGCGATCTAGGCTGGGGGCGCTCAGACCACTTGTGATGGAGGTACGCCGGTGTCCGCCGACTTCAGTTACTCCGACTTGTTGCCGCTCGGTGCCGACGAGACGGAGTACCGACTGCTGACGACCGAAGGCGTGAGCACGTTCACCGCCGGCGACCGGACCTTTCTGCAGGTGCAGCCGGAGGTGCTGCAAGCGCTGACCGCGGAGGCGATGCACGACATCTCGCACTACCTGCGGACCGCGCACCTGGCCCAGCTGCGCCGGATCATCGACGACCCGGCGGCGTCCGGGAACGACCGGTTCGTCGCCCTCGACCTGCTGAAGAACGCGAACATCTCCGCCGGCGGCGTCCTGCCGATGTGCCAGGACACCGGCACCGCGATCGTGATGGGCAAGAAGTCCGAGGGCGTGCTCACCGGCGTGATCGACGAGGAGTGGATCAGCCGCGGCGTGTACGACGCCTACACCAAGCTGAACCTGCGCTACTCGCAACTGGCCCCGCTGACCATGTGGGACGAGAAGAACACCGGCTCGAACCTGCCGGCCCAGATCGAGCTCTACTCCACCCCGGCGACCACGGACCCGGCGTACAAGTTCCTGTTCATGGCCAAGGGTGGCGGCTCGGCGAACAAGTCGTTCCTGTTCCAGGAGACCAAGGCGGTGCTGAACCCGTCGCGGATGATGGAGTTCCTGGACGAGAAGATCCGGTCCCTGGGTACGGCGGCCTGCCCGCCGTACCACCTGGCCGTCGTCGTCGGCGGGACGTCGGCGGAGTACGCGCTGAAGACCGCGAAGTACGCGTCCGCGCACTACCTCGACACGCTGCCGACGGCGGGATCGCCGCTCGCGCACGGGTTCCGGGACCTGGAGCTGGAGGAGAAGGTCTTCGAGCTGACCCAGGACTTCGGCATCGGCGCGCAGTTCGGCGGCAAGTACTTCTGCCACGACGTCCGGGTGATCCGGCTGCCGCGGCACGGCGCGTCCTGCCCGGTCGCGATCGCGGTGTCCTGCTCGGCCGACCGGCAGGCGCTGGCGAAGATCACCCCCGACGGCGTGTTCCTGGAGCAGCTCGAGCGCGACCCGGCGCGGTTCCTGCCGGACACCACCGACGAGCACCTGGACGACTCCGACGTCGTCCGGGTCGACCTCAACCGGCCGATGAGCGAGATCCGGGCCGAGCTGTCGAAGCTGCCGGTGAAGACGCGGCTGTCGCTGAGCGGGCCGCTCGTGGTGGCGCGCGACATCGCGCACGCGAAGATCAAGGAGCGGCTGGACGCCGGCGAGCCGATGCCGCAGTACCTGCGCGACCACGCGGTCTACTACGCCGGCCCGGCGAAGACGCCCGAGGGGTACGCGTCCGGCTCCTTCGGGCCGACGACGGCGGGGCGGATGGACGCGTACGTCGACCAGTTCCAGGCGGCCGGTGGATCGTTCGTGATGCTTGCCAAGGGCAACCGATCGGCGAAGGTGACGCAGGCGTGCAAGCAGCACGGCGGGTTCTACCTCGGCTCGATCGGCGGGCCGGCGGCGCGGCTGGCGCAGGACTGCATCAAGTCGGTCGACGTGATCGAGTACGCCGAGCTGGGCATGGAGGCGGTGTGGAGGATCGAGGTCGAGGACTTCCCGGCCTTCGTGGTCGTGGATGACAAAGGCAACGACTTCTTCACCGACACCAAGAAGCCGGTCCCACTGACAGTCCGCCCGAGAAGCTGAGGTTGGGGAGACGCACGAAGCGGCCCGGCTCCGGCAGCCAGCCGGGCCGGGACTGACCGGCGGAGCAGCTAGCCGGCCTTGGCCTCCACTGGCTCGGGGAGCTTCAGGAGGAGGGTCTTCGCGGCCTGGACGACATCGGCCTCGTTGTGCCCGAACGCCTGGAGGTACGACCCGAGCGCGGATCGCAGTAGTCGCAGCTCCTCAGGTTGCAGCTCGATCGTGTACATGTTTCCACGGTAAGACCGAACCCGGCACTGACAACCCCTCGTAACCCACCCGTTGTCTCACCGGACCCATCCGGCGGCGGCGACCACCTCGGCGGCGACCTCCGCGGGCGCCCGGTCGTTCGCCAGTGTGAAGTCCTGAATCGGCTGATGAGTCGCCGCCTGGGCCAGCGCAGCCTCCAGATCCCACTCAGGCCCGCGGGTGGTCCGGGTCCGCTCGGCGATCAGCTCCACCGGCGTGTCCAGGCGCACCAGCTGTACGTCGCAGTCGTGCAGCACCGAGGCGTACGCCGCTCGGAGCTCGGGCGTCTCCACATGACCGCTGACGACCATGAACCGGGCTCCGGCATCGCGGTAGGTGGTCCAGACCGCGGCGAGGTTGTGGACCCGCAGCTGGTCGTGGAACCGGAGCCCGGGGAGAGGGCGGCGGGCCAGGGCCGGCACCGGCAGCCCGGCCGGGCCGAACTGGGCGACGGCGTCCAGGTCGAGCACCGCGGTGCGGTCCCGACGCGCGGTGAGGAGAGCGCCGATCGACTGGGCGATGGTGGTCTTGCCGACGCCACCGCCGCCGGTCAGCAGGAGGGCTCGCGGCATGTCAGCTGTGCAGCTCCTCGGCGATCAGCGTCGGCTGGTGATCGGTCGGGGCTGTCGGCAGCCGCCAGTTTGCGGGCGGCGCCCAGGACTGCCAGCCATCAGAGAACGGCGGTCTCCAGGCCTCGATCTCGCGTACGGCGGCCTCGGCGTCGGCGGTGATGGCGGCGGCTTCGGTGGGGGTGAAGCGGGCGGCGGTGACGGCGCCCTCGAGTTCGTCCTCGTCTTTCCACTCGATCGTGCGGTCGGGGTGGATCCACAGGTCGAGGACGTGGTCCACCGTGCTGGTCCGGCGGGCCGCCAGGTCGCGGACGTGGGGTGCCTCGAGGTTCACGTACCAGCCGCGGAACGTGCCGTCCTCGGCCCAGAAGTGCCAGACCGACCACGGCTTCCCCGGCGGCAGCACCTTGAGGATCCCGGTGCCGCGCCAGACGTCGAGCTTCAGCACTCGCTCCTCGGTGAACATCGCGACCGGACCGGCGTACCGGGTCTCGCGGCCGTCGGTGAGCACCGGTTTGATCAGCGGCGTCCCCGGCGCGAGCCAGGCGACCAGCCCGTCCTCGTCGTCGCGCACCACCGTCATCGGCCGGACGTTCGGCTTGTCCTCGTGCCGTCCGGTCCCCTGGTACACCCACTCGATAACCGTGCCCGGCTCCCAGAAGCGCCCCGGCTCGGACGCCGCCGCGGCACTCACGACTGGGCCGGCCGAGTCATCGAGAGTACGTCGAGCGCGGCGTCCAACTGCTCCTCGGTCAGGTCGCCGTCGCGCACGTGACCGTTCTCGAGCACGACCTCGCGGATCGTCTTGCCGTCGCGGAGTGCCTTCTTGGCAACCGCGGCGGCGTTCTCGTACCCGATGTAGCGGTTCAGCGGGGTGACGATCGACGGCGAGGACTCGGCCAGCGCGCGGGCGTGCTCGACGTTCGCGGTGATGCCGTCGACGCAGCGGTCGGCCAGCAGGCGGGAGGAGTTCGCCAGCAGGGTGATCGACTCGAGCAGGTTGCGGGCGATCACCGGGAGCATCACGTTCAGCTCGAAGTTGCCGCCGGCACCGGCCACGGAGATCGTGGTGTCGTTGCCCATCACCTGGGCGGCGACCATCAGCGTCGCCTCGCAGATCACCGGGTTCACCTTGCCCGGCATGATGCTCGACCCCGGTTGCAGGTCGGGCAGCTGGATCTCGCCCAGCCCGGCCCGCGGCCCGGATCCCATCCAGCGCAGGTCGTTGCAGATCTTGGTCAGGCTGACCGCGATCGTCTTGAGCTGGCCCGACAGCTCCACCAGCCCGTCACGCGCCCCCTGGGCCTCGAAGTGGTCCTCGGCCTCCCGGAGCTCCAGCCCGGTCCGCCGGTTGAGCTCGTCGATCACCTTCGCGGCGAACCCCGGCGGCGTGTTGATCCCGGTGCCGACCGCCGTCCCGCCGAGCGGCAGCTCGGCCACCCGCGGCAGCGTGGCCCGGACGCGGTCCGCACCGCGGCGGATCTGCTGCGCGTACCCGTTGAACTCCTGCCCGAGCGTCACCGGCGTCGCGTCCATCAGGTGGGTCCGGCCCGACTTCACCACCTCGGCGAACTCGGATCCCTTGCGCGACAGGGAATCCGCCAGGTGCTCGAGCGCCGGCAGCAGGTCCTGGACGACGCCCGCGGTGGCGGCGACGTGGATCGCCGACGGGAACGTGTCGTTGCTCGACTGGGACGCGTTGACGTGGTCGTTCGGGTGCACCTCGGTGCCGAGCTCGCGGGAGGCCAGCGTGGCGAGCACCTCGTTGGTGTTCATGTTCGTCGACGTCCCCGAGCCAGTCTGGAACACGTCGATCGGGAACTCGGCGTCGTACTCCCCCGCGGCGACCTTGTCCGCGGCCGCGACGATCGCGTCGGCCTGCGCTCGATCGACGACGCCGAGCTCGGCGTTCACCACCGCGGCCGAGGCCTTGATCTGGGCGAGAGCGTGTACGAGCGCCGGCTCCAGCGGCCGGCCGGAGATCGGGAAGTTCTCCACCGCACGCTGGGTCTGCGCCCGCCACAACGCGTCCCGAGGCACCTTGACCTCGCCCATGGTGTCGTGCTCGATCCTGAATTCCACGTTGTCACCCATACCTGCAGAGTACGTCGCTCAGCGCTGCCGGCCGCTCGTGCCCTGGTAGACGTAGTACTCCTCCGCCCGGCCCTGCAGCCGCACCGGGACGGGCCTGACCGCACACGTCCCGAAGACGGACGCGACCGCGTCCTCCAGGTCCACGGAGACCGACGAGGACCAGACGGTCAGTACGCCGCCGGTCCGCAACCTGGACGCGCACTCCGCCAGGAACGCCGGCGCGTAGATCGCCGAGTTCTCGTTGTAGACCAGGAAGTCCGGACCGTTGTCCACGTCCAGCAGGACCGCGTCCAGCGAGGCGTCGTCCTGGGCGAGGACCACATCGCGGACATCGCCGACGACCACGGACACCCGCGGATCGTCCAGCACCGACGGCACCAGACCGGTACGCATCCACGCCACCAACTCGGGCTCGATCTCCGCGACCACGATCGCGCCGACCCGCGGATCGGCCAGTAGCGCGCGGACGGTGTAGCCGAGGCCCAGACCGCCCACGAGCACCCGCTCAGGACGTCGTACCGAGGCCAGCGCGGCCGACGCGAGCAGCTCCTCGCTGGAGGTCTCCACGTCGTCCATCACGAAGACGCCGTTCACCCGCAGCTCCAGCGCGTCGTCGTCCGTACGCCGCCGCAGCACGAGCTCCCCGCGCTCACTGACCGCCCGCGCCACCTCGCTCACGGGCACCACAGTAGGAGATGGTCAGTACCAGCCCTTGGCCTGGGAGTGGGACCAGGCTGAGCAGGGCGAACCGTAGCGGTCCTCGATGTAGTCCAGGCCCCACTTGATCTGGGTGACCGGGTTGGTGCGCCAGTCGGAGCCGTACGCGGCCATCCGGTTGCCGGGGAGCGCCTGTGGGATGCCGTACGCCGACGAGGTCGGGTTGTCGGCGTCGACGCGCCAGCGGGACTCCTTGTTCCACAGCTTCTCCAGGCAGCTGAACTGCCCATCACCCCAGCCGTGGTCGGGCAGCAGGTTGCGCGCGACCTCCTTGGGGGTGCCCTCGAGTTTCTTGCGCTCGGCGTCGCGGCTGGCGCGCTCCTCGTCGGAGTTCTGGTTGGTCTTCCGCAGCGCCTCGTACCGCCGCAGGGCGGCGTTCTTGGCCGCCCGCTTCACCTCGGCCTGGTCCTGCGCCGCCGTCCTGGCCTCGACCTGGCTGCGCAGGGCGGCGACCTCCTTGGCCTGCTGCTCCGCACTGAGCGTCGGCGTAGCCGGCGGCGTCTTGGCGACCCGGGCCTTCTGACTGTTCAGCACGGCCATCTCGGCCCGGCCGGACACCTGCTCGGAGGCGTGGCTGCTGCCGGGAGAGCTGAAGAGGTCGATACCGGCGACAACGGAGACGACGGCGATCCCAGTCACTGAGAGAGCCGCGACGGAGCGCTTCGCTTTCATCTGTCCTTCCGAGAGAACCCGACCCCCGTCGGCTGCAACAGGAACATACTCTGGCCTAAACGGTCCGTGATCACAAGCAGGTCACAAGGACGGTGCGGCCGCCGACGTGGCGACCGCACCGAGTTCTTACTTGTGCTTTACAGACTCTGATTACCCAAGAGTAGAAACGCTCCTTACCGCTACCTTCCCCACCCCACCGCCCCGGTCACAGCTGCAGATCGTCGAGCATCTCGGTGACCAGCGCGGCGATCGGCGAACGCTCCGAGCGGGTCAGGGTCACGTGCGCGAACAGCGGGTGCCCCTTGAGCTGCTCGACCACCGCGACCACGCCGTCGTGCCGGCCGACGCGGAGGTTGTCCCGCTGGGCGACGTCGTGGGTGAGCACGACCCGCGAGTTCGCGCCGACCCGCGACAGCACGGTGAGCAGCACGTTGCGCTCCAGCGACTGGGCCTCGTCCACGATCACGAACGCGTCGTGCAGCGACCGGCCGCGGATGTGGGTCAGCGGCAGCACCTCGAGCATGCCGCGGTCCATCACCTCGTCGATCACGTCGGCGCTGGTGAGCGCGCCGAGGGTGTCGTAGACGGCCTGCGCCCAGGGCTGCATCTTCTCCGACTCCGAGCCGGGCAGGTATCCGAGCTCCTGGCCGCCGACCGCGAACAGCGGCCGGAACACCACCACCTTCTTGTGCTGCCGGCGTTCCATCACCGCCTCGAGACCGGCGCAGAGCGCGAGCGCCGACTTGCCGGTGCCGGCCCGGCCGCCGAGCGAGATGATCCCGACGTCGGGGTCCAGCAGCAGGTCGAGCGCGACCCGCTGCTCGGCCGACCGGCCGCGGATCCCGAACGCCTCCCGGTCCCCGCGGACCAGCCGGATCCGCTTGTCCGGCATCACCCGGCCGAGCGCGCTGCCCCGCTCGGACAGCAGCACCAGCCCGGTGTGGGTCGGGAACTCACCGGCTTGCGGCAGCTCGAGGACGCCGTTCTCGTAGAGGTCGTCCACGTCGGCGGTCTCGACCTCGAGCTCGCTCATCCCGGTCCAGCCGGACTCCAGCGTCAGCTCGGCGCGGTACTCCTCGGCCATCAGCCCGCAGGCCGACGCCTTCACCCGCATCGGCAGGTCCTTCGAGACCAGCGTGACGTCGCGGCCCTCGGCCTTGAAGTTGCAGGCGACCGCGAGGATGCGGCTGTCGTTGTCGCCGAGCCGGAAACCGGCCGGCAGGCTCTCCGGGTCCGTGTGGTTCAGTTCGACCCGGAGGGTTCCACCCTTCTCCCCCACTGGCAGGGGCGCGTCCAGACGTCCGTGCAGGATCCGGAGCTCGTCGAGCAGGCGCAGCGCGGTGCGCGCGAAGTAGCCGAGTTCCGGGTGATGCCGTTTGCCCTCCAATTCGGTGACGACGACCACCGGGACGACCACCTCGTGCTCGTCGAACCGCATCATCGCGTGCGGGTCCGACAGCAGCACCGAGGTGTCCAGCACGAAAGTGCGCTGGGCCGGTGTGGATGAGGTACTTGACGCCTTGGCGTGGGTGGCAGCCATGTCGCACGTCCTCTCGGGCCGCGACGTGCACCACGCCCGGCCCACCAGTGGTTAAGTGATGGACCGGGAGCTGGCCCGGGGATCTGGTGCAGATCCCCTCCGCTGCGCCGCACGAGCGACAACGGGAACCAGTGAGATCGAGACGGTACGTCTCGGGCACTCCGTTCTGCCCCTCATGGGGCAACCGGCTGGCGAACGATTCTCAAGCTGATCGGGCCTCCCGGACAGCCGGCTTCCCCTCCGACCGTCACTTAGGAGGGTAGGTCCGCTGCCCAAACCGCGCAGCCCGACACGCCCGTCCTCGGGGTTAACGGCTTGTTACACCTTGTCCACCACACGGGGGAGCCCGCTCACTCTCCGGAGTGATCCGGTACGCCGCCGCGCGCGGAACGCTGACTGCATGCGAAAACACTGGCCCGAACTGACCGGTTACGCGACCGCGCTCTGGTCGCTGGTGTACGGCGTACTGGGCCTGTACTGGTCCTTCGGCGGCGCCCACTACCCGTTCGCGAAGGTGCCCGACGACCGGGCCACCGCGTCGATCCTCGAAGGTACGCCGGCCGAGGTCGTAGCACCGGTGATGGCCGCGATCGGACTCGGCGGCGCCGTCCTCGCGCTCGTGATGACCAGGCGGCGCGCCCGCGGCAGCGTGCTGCAGGCGATCGCCGGCGTACTCGCCGTCGGCCTGGCCCTCGTCATCCCCGACTACACGCTGGTGGCGCTGCTCGCGCTGTCACCGGCCATCCTGCTGTTCGCGTTCACCGGCGTCCCGGGCGAGCAGGAGGGCGTCGGCGACATCCTCTACTGGCACCGGGTGAACCTGGTCGTCCTCTTCGTCGGCGGCCTGCTCTGGGCCGCGACCGCGATCGCGTACCACCGCCGCAGCCGGAAGGCCTGCGTCTCCTGCGGCCGCGGCGACGGGCCGGCGAAGACCTGGACGACGCCGGAGTCGGCGCTGCGCTGGGGACGCTGGGCGGTCGCCGTCTCGGTGGTGGCGAACCTTCCCTACGAGTTCACCCGGCTGGCCTGGTACTTCGGCTGGCCGCTGGGGATCACCGACGAGTTCCACCAGATGATGGCCGACACCCCCGGCATGCTGGAGATGGGCCTCGGGCTGGCCCTGATGGGCATCATCGGCAGCATCCTCACCCACGGCCTGGTCCGGCGCTGGGGCGAGGTCTACCCGCGGTGGATCTGGTTCAAGGCGGGCAAGCGAGTGCCACCGCTGCTGGCGATCATCCCCGCGTCGGCGGTGGCCGTCGTACTCATCCCCGCTGGGCTGATGAACGCCCAGCTGCCGACGTACGCGAACAACTGGGCGCTGAACCTTCCGGGCGTCCTGTGGACGCTCTGGGGAGCGGGCCTCGGCGTGGCGACCTACGCCTACTACCTGCGCCGGCGGACGGCGTGCCGCCGGTGTGGACGCGGGGTCACGTCCCGAACCGACGCTCCCGCTGTGCGTAGCTCCGGATCGCCCGCAGGAAGTCCACGTGCCTGAAGTCCGGCCAGAGCGCCTCGCAGAAGTAGAACTCGCTCAACGCGCTCTGCCACAGCAGGAAGCCGCCCAGTCGCTGCTCCCCCGACGTCCGGATCACCAGGTCGGGGTCGGGCTGGCCCTTGGTGTACAGGTGCCGGGCGATGTGCTCGACGTCGACGCGCTCGGCCAGCTCCTCGATCGAGATGCCCTTCGCGGCCTCCTCGAGCAGCAGTGACCGGACCGCGTCGGCCAGCTCGCGGCGGCCGCCGTACCCGACCGCGACGTTGACGAGCATGCCCTCGACGCCGTGGGTGGCCGTCTCGGCCGCCTTCAGCGTCTCCGCGGTCGCGCCCGGCAGGAGGTCGAGGGCGCCGACCGGATGGATCCGCCAGCGGCCGATCGCGGTGAGCTCCTCGACCGTCTGCTCGATGATCCGCAGCAGCGGCTCCAGCTCGTCGGCCGGGCGGCTGAGGTTGTCGGTGGACAGCATCCAGACGGTGACCACCTTGACGCCGACGTCGTCACACCAGTCGAGGAACTCGGAGATCTTGTTCGCCCCGGCCTCGTGGCCGTGGGACACCGGGTTGCCGGCCGACCGGGCCCAGCGCCGGTTGCCGTCGATGATGACGCCGATGTGCCGCGGGATCCGGTCCGGCGACAGGGACCGGCGGACGCGGCGCTCGTACAGCGTGTACAAGGCGTCGCGCAGCTTCTGCTTGCCTGGTGTCCGCATGGGCAGGGTGCTCTCCTCGAAGACTCTCGGCACCCAACGCTAGCCCAGAATCGCCCCCGGTGAGAGGGCCGCAGCGAGGTCTGTGGACGATCGAACTTTCGCCGGTGTTCGCGCGTCGGACACGCGAGGTGAGGTGTGCGTAGTGGTGATCTCGCCTACATTTCAGGCTTACCGCAGTGGTACCTACGGTTGCGTAGGTTACGGTTGCGTAGGGAACAGCACCGCCCGGCGAGCACCTCGGAAGGACGGCGATGACCACGACCAGCACCCAGCCCAACGAACTCGGTCATCGGCTGTCCGGCAGGCTCGGACCGCTCAAACCCAAGCTCCGCGGCTGGCTGCACGCCGGCACCTTCCCGCTCGCGACCGCCGCCGGCATCGTGCTGATCTGCCTGGCCCCGGGCGCGAGCGCCCGCTGGGCGGCGGCGGTCTACACGCTGGGCTCGATGCTGCTGTTCGGCATCTCCGCGCTCTACCACCGGTTCTACTGGGGCCCGACCGGCGAGGCGATCCTGCGCCGGCTCGACCACAGCAACATCTTCCTGCTGATCGCCGGCACCTACACCCCGCTGGGGATGGTGCTGCTGCACGGCAAGGACCGGATCCTGCTGCTCAGCATGGTCTGGGGTGGTGCGCTGCTGGGCATCCTGTTCCGGATCTTCTGGGTGGGCGCGCCGCGCTGGCTCTACACCCCGATCTACCTCGCGCTCGGCTGGGTGGCGATCTTCTGGATGGGCGACTTCTACCAGTACGGCGGCGCCGCGGTGGTCACCCTGATCGCGGTCGGTGGCGGGCTGTACTCGATCGGCGCGGTCGTCTACGGCACCAAGCGGCCGAACCCGTCACCCCAGTGGTTCGGTTTCCACGAGATCTTCCACGCGTTCACCGTGGCGGCGTTCATCTGCCACTACATCGCGGTCAGCATCGCGACGTACCAGGCGGGCTGATCCGCCGGGCACATCTCCGTGCCACCCCTGAAGACTGGCTGAAGGTCGTCCCGCACGATAGGCAGTAGCCATCGTTTGGGGGGACACAGCTATGACCACCGCACTGGAACCGCTGGGCCGGGACGCGCTGACCGGGGACGACCTGACCGCTCTCGTCCGCGCCGTCACCGGGCAGCCTGAGGCCGAGCCGGGCGACGTCCGGGTCGAGGTCGTCGACTATCCGATCGGTACGCCGAGCACGGCAGCGCTGCTGCGGGTCGTCGGCACGGCGACCCTGCCGACCGGGGACACCGTCAGCTGGTCCGCCTTCGTCAAGAAACTGCAGTCGGTCAGGCACTGGCCGTTCCTCGGGATGGTGCCCGAGCCGTTCCGGGAGAAGTTCATCCGGGACCTGCCCTGGCAACTGGAGATCGTCGTCCACCGCAGTGGCCTCGGCGACCTGCTCCCCGACGGCATGCGGCTGCCGACGGCGTACCGGATCGACCTGTACGACGACGATCGCGGCACCATCTGGATGGAGAACGTGATCCAGGAGCCCGGGCCGTGGCCGATCGAGCGGTTCGAGCGTGCGGCGTACCTGCTGGGTCGGTTGTCGGCCCGCCGGCAGCCGCACCTGGTCGAGCCGCTGCTCCCCCGCGGTGAGTGCAACCAGCCCGGTTACGCGCTGCGCAACTACACGAACGGCCGGGTGACGATGAACGCGCTGCCGGCACTCGCGGATCCGGAGACCTGGCGGCACCCGATGCTCGCGGCGGCCGTGTGCCACCTGGGCGACCACCGGCTCCGGGACGACCTGCTCGCGCTGGCCGAGCGGCTTCCCGCCGTACTGGACGGCTTGGACGCGCTGCCGCAGTGCTACCAGCACGGGGACGCGAGCCCGCAGAACCTCCTGGTCCCGCGGGACACACCGGACGAGTTCGTGGTGATCGACTGGGGATTCGACTGTCCACAGGCCGTCGGCTTCGACCTCGGGCAACTGCTGGTGGGGCTCGCGCACGCGGGCGAGTTGTCACCCGAGGCACTGCCGGTCGTCCACAAGACGATCGTCAAGGGGTTCCTGAGCGGGCTGGCCGAGGACGGGATGGCGGCGACCAAGGAGCAGGTCCTGTACGGCTACCTCGGCTCGCTGCTGGCGAGGGCGACCTTCACCGCGCTGCCACTGGAGCAGCTCACCCAGCCCGGTGGCGAGGCCGGCCAGGCGCTGTTCGAGGAACGCGTCCTGCTCACCCGGGCGCTGGTGAACCTGGTCTCGACGGTGGTGTGACAACC
This sequence comes from Kribbella sp. CA-247076, assembly GCF_050942445.1. Taxonomy (NCBI): domain Bacteria; kingdom Bacillati; phylum Actinomycetota; class Actinomycetes; order Propionibacteriales; family Kribbellaceae; genus Kribbella; species Kribbella sp. CA-247076. The sequence continues at coordinate 6,006,555 of NZ_CP192051.1, forward strand.
GGGTCTCAGTCGTGTCACGGCTGCAACGAACGCCGCCACTGCGGGTATCCATGGTGCGTGAGGAACCTGAGCAGATACGCAGTGGTGGCCATGGTCGCGGGACTCGTCCTGACCGGCTGCGGCAACGAGTCCGACGGCGCGGGCGGCACCCCGTCCACGCCGTCCACGTCGACCGGCCCGGGTGGCACGCCTCCGCCGACGCTGCCGACCGCGAGCCAGTCGACTCCGGCCGGTAGCGCCCTTCCGCTGATCGTCACCCGGACCGGCGGTTTCGCCGGCTTCGACGACAAGGTGGTGATCGACACCGAGGGGGTCGCCACGGTGACCTCGCGCGGAAAGAAGCCGGTCCGTTGCAAGCTGGACCAGTCCGTGCTGGCGACCGTCACCGCGGCCGCGCAGCAGGTCGACTGGGCGGCCCTCCCGATCGTGAAACCGACGGTCCGGCACCCCGACGACATGATCGTCGCGGTCACCGCGAAGGGAAGGACCGCCCGGCTCGAGGAACCCAAGCTGCAGCCGATGTCGGCGTCGGTGAGCCAGTTGCTCACCGTCGCCGCCAACCCCACGGGCAAACTCTGCAAGCCGGTCTAGCGCCAGATCCGGAAATAGTCGAACGTCGCCGCCAGACCGTTCGTCTGCCCGGTCGGGTCATCGTCACGGTCCATGGCCACCAGGCCGATCGCGGGCTGCGGTCCGACCCGGAGGGTGCGAGCGCCGTACCACGTCCATCGGGTGCCGTTCACGCTGATCGCCGCCTGGTACTCGTGCTCGCCGTTCACGGGATCGACCTGGTGCCGCAGTCGCAGCCACAGCGTGTCCGCCACCGGCCCGATCGCCGCGTAGCCGTAGGAAACGGCTCCGTCGAACAATTGCTCGGTCCCGAAGCTCGCATAGCGCGGGTCGACCCTGGTCGCGGATCCGAGCACGACCCACTGATCGTCGTCGGCGTACGCGATCAAGCCGGCCATCGGCCAGCCGTACGGGAGGCTGCCGCCGAAGGGCACGGTCACCTTCGCCTCGGCGGTCCACGTCCCCGGCGGAGGGTCGCGGAGCAGCACCGACGCGTCGTCGTCGCTCTTGGGCCGGGCGTCGACCAGCGTCCGGGTCTGCACCGGGAACGTCAGCCGTCCACCGCCGACCGTCGCCGCCGGCGGCCGGACCCACCGCCATTCCGGGCCGAGTGGCCGGGCGAATTCGTCGCTGTACGCCGGGTCGACGGCGCCGGCCACCGGATCCGGCTCGCGCACCGTGACCGGCTGGAACAGCGGTGCCGCGGTCACGTCGTCGAAGTCGGCACGGACCGTTTCATTGCCCTCAGCAACCAGGGCGAGCGGACCGGATTCGAGGCCGCCGGGAACGACGAGGCTCGCCTGTGCCACCGGGTCGTACAGGCCGGCATTGCTCACCTCGGCGTGCACCCTGTTCCCTCGCCGCTCGACCGTGAGCTCGTGCCAGTCGTGGTACCAGAACCCCTTCGGCAGCGACGCCTCGCTCCGCACCACACCTGAGCCGGACCGAGCCTCGATCCTCAGCACTCGACGATCGGCGTCGATGAGCACGCGGAGGCCACGTCCCAGGTCATCCGAGGCGAGCACCAGACCGGCACGGCCGGCCGAGTTCAGCCGGACCGAGGCGCGCGCCCTGACGTCCCCGTCGATGGGCACGACGGACGTCAGCATGCCTGGCGAGTCGGTGCGGAGGTAGCCACCGGCGGGCTCGGTGCCGACCGACCAGCCTGCCGCCGGCTGCCAGACGTCGCTCGGCTGCGGTCCCGTGACGGCATCTGCGACGAGCGTGTCGGTCGCGGGTCCCGGCGTGGGGCCGGCCTCCAAACCCCTTCCGGCGTTGGCGATCGGCCAACCGTCGATCCAGTCCAGGCGGCTGATCACGAGACCGCGCGCGTTCTCGGGTCCGGCGTACGGCGCCCCCTTGTCGATGCCGTGGGTGACCAGCCAGTCCTGCCCGGACAGATCGGTGGCGACGGCGTTGTGGCCGGGGCTGACCCATTGGTTGCCATTCGGCACCTGGACCGGTGTCCCGCCGCCGTACCGGCCGGCGATCGGGTGACCGTTGCGGTCGACGAACGGTCCGAGCGGATTCCGCGACCGTGCGACCACCACCGGATAGGCCGACGCGGGTCCGGCGCAGCAGCCGCCGATCACCGAGAGGAACTGGTAGTACCACCCGCCACGATGGACGATGTACGCCGCCTCGTAGCGGTTCTCCGCGGTGATCTGGACGCGGGTCCCGATCGTCCGCAGTCCGTCACCGGACAACTGAACCGCCTGGACCCCGCCGTTCACCGAGCCGTAGTACAGGTAGCGCCGGCCGTCGGGAGCGGTGAAGACGTCCGGGTCGATCACGTTGCGCCATCCGGTGACGCCCGGACGCGGCTCCCAGGTCTCGGGACCGGTGACATAGCGTCCCGAATCGGTCCACGGGCCGGCCGGATGGCTGGCGGTGGCGACCCCGATGGCACGCCACGACCTGTCGTCGCCGTTGTTGATGACGTAGGAGTAGTAGAGCAGGTAGCGGCCGGCGAAGTACTCGATGCTCGGCGCCCAGAACTGCCGGACGACGTCGGCCGGACGACCGTCGTACGTCGGCGCCGTCTCCGGGGTGAACACGTCGCCGACGTACTCCCAGTTCACCAGGTCGGTCGATCGGGCGATCATCATCAGGTGCCGCTCGTCGCCCGGGGCGCGGGTGCCGTTGGTCGCATAGCCGTACCAGTAGCCGTCCCGCCCGCGGATCACCGACGGGTCGGCGAACTGGTGACTGACGCCCGCGGTCACCGGATTGGTGTAGGTGGGAGGCGTGGCTCCGATGGCGGTGATCGGGGTCAGCAGTGCCCCCAGGGCGAGTACGGCGGCGACAAGCTTGCGCATGGAAGCTCCTCGGTGGGCGGAGCTCCCGATCCTACGCAGCGTTTACAGCGCTGTACAGATACCTTCGACCACCGTGGAAATCACGCGGGGCGCGCGCCCGTGAGCGCGCGCCCCGCGTGATGATCAGCTCGCGATCACTGCGGTGTCGTCGATGACGAAGCTCGTCTGCAGCGAGGAGTCCTCCTGGCCGACGAACCTCACCGTGACGGTCTTCCCCTTGTACTGCGTCAGGTCCAGCGTCTTCTGGACGTAGGACGTGCTCCTGTTCAGGTTCGAGTACGTCGCCAGCGTGGTGGTCGTGGATCCGTCGACGACCTGCACCCGGACCGTGTCGTACACCGTCGAGTTGGTGGTCTCGGCGGTGTCGATCCGGATCCACAACGACAGGGTCGCCGCGGTCGCCGACGACGGGATCGTCACCGACTGGCCGATGTTCTCGGTCGTGGTCCGGCCGTTGCCCTGCAGCCAGGCCTTCCAGGTGCCGGTCCGGGCCGGACGCCCGCTGTTGTTGGTGATCGGGCCCGACGTGCCGGTCCAGTTCACCGCGCCGGACTCGAAGCCCGGGTTGAGCAGGAGGTTGTCACCGGTCGGCGGTGGGCCGTCGCCGTAGTCCTTCTGCGCGTAGTTCCAGACCATGTGGCCGATGGCATCGATCTGCCGGTCCAGCGAGGTCAGGTCGATGTTGCTGATGGTGTCGCACGAGCGGTGGTAACAACGGTCGAACGCCTGCCCCGCCGTACCACCCCACTTGGCCGCCTGTGCGGACGACTTCGTCCCCTCGGCGCCGGAGAACGTGCCGGCGGTCGGGATCCCGAGCGACCGGAAGGCGGCGTGGTCGGACCGGCCCTGGACGTCGACGAACTCGGTCTGCACGCCCTTGCCGGTGAAGTAGGTGACCAGGTCGTCCCGGGCGCCGTTGCCCGCGGGGTTGTCGTCGTACACGAAGTAGCCCGGGTTCGGCGACGCGATCATGTCGAAGTTCAGGTACAGCTCGATCTTCGCGCGTTCGGCCGCGAGCAGGTTGTTGACGTAGTACCTCGAGCCGACCAGCCCGAGCTCCTCGGCACCCCAGAAGCCGAACCTCAACCGGTTCCTGGGGGTCTGGCCACTGGCAGCGTAGGCGAGGGCGGTTTCGAGTACGCCGGCGCTGCCTGAGCCGTTGTCGTTGATCCCGGGACCCGAACTGACCGAGTCCAGGTGGGCTCCGGCCATCACGACGTGGTTCGCGTCGCCGTGCGGCCACTCGGCGATCACGTTGTACGACGTACCCGCCGAGGTGGAGAAGGACTGCAGGGTGGTGGCGTAGCCGGCCGCGTCGAGCTTGGCCTTCACCCAGTCGGCGGAGGCCTTGTAACCGGGGCGGCCGGTGTAGCGGTTGCCGCCGTTGGCGGTGGCGATCGACTGGAACTGGTCGAGGTGCGCCTTGGCGTTGGTGACCGAGATGTCCGGGGACTCGACCGCGCCGGCGACGTTGCCCGGGACGAGCAACGCGCCGGCCACGAGGACGACGCCGAGACCGGAGTACAGCGGTGTGCGCATGGGTCTCTCCTTTGGCCTCAAACAAAGAAGAATCCGGGGCGCGGGCCCGGGCGGGAGCCGCGCGCCCCGGACGCAGTGGAGCCGGCTCAGCCCGCGACGAGCGAGGTGTCGTCGATCACGAAGCTCGTCTGCAGCGACGAGTCCTCCTGGCCGAGGAACCGGACCGAGACCGTCTTGCCCTTGTAGGCGGTGACGTCCAGGGTCTTCTGCGTGTAGGTGGTGTTCTTGTTCAGGTTCGAGTACGTCGCCAGCGTGGTGGTGGTCGAACCGTCGACGATCTGCACCCTGGCGGTGTCGTACACGGTCCGGGTGGTCGTCTCCGCGGTGTCGATCCGGATCCAGAACGACAGGGTCGCGGTGGTCGCCGACGCCGGGATGGCGACGGACTGGCTGATGTTCTCGGTGGTGGACCGGCCGTTGCCCTGCAGCCACAGCTTCCAGGTGCCCGTCCGGGCCGGCCGCCCGCTGTTGTTGGTGATCGGGCCGGACGTGCCGGTCCAGTTCACCGCGCCGGACTCGAAGCCCGGGTTCAGCAGCAGGTTGTCACCGGTCGGCGGCTCCGGGTCGGTGCCACCGTCGCACTTGGCCGCACCGGCCGGGACGGAGATGCCGTTGAACGCGGCCTCGATCCCCTTGCACTGGGCCGAGTCGGCGCCGTACAGCTCCTTGGCCGAGGTGATCGCGCCTTCGCGGGCGTCCTTGTAGGTGCTGCCCGAGTTCAGCTTGGTGCTCAGCGTGCGGTACCAGACCTTGGCGGCGACGTCGCGGCCGACCGCGGTGATGGTGGCGCCGTTGCAGGCGGTGCTGCTGTGCGTCACTCCCCCGATCACCTTGCTGCCGGTGCCTTCGGAGGCCAGGTAGAACCAGTGGTTCAGCGGACCGGACGAGTAGTGCGGGTCCATGCCGCCGGTGCTGGTCGACCAGCAGTCCACGCTCCGCCCGTCCTTCGACGGCTTGTCCATGTAGCGCAGCGGGGTGCCGTTGCCGTTGATGTTGATCTTCTCGCCGATCAGGTAGTCACCCGGGTCGGCGGAGTTGTTCGCGGAGAACTCGGTCGCGGTGCCGAAGATGTCCGAGGTGGACTCGTTCAGGCCGCCCGCGTCGCCGAAGTAGTTCAGGTTCGCGGTCGCCTCGGTGACACCGTGGCTCATCTCGTGGCCGGCCACGTCGATGCTGGTCAGCGGACGGGCGTTGCCGGCGCCGTCGCCGTACGTCATCTGGGTGCCGTCCCAGAACGCGTTCACGTACGCGTTGCCGTAGTGCACCCGCGACCGCGAGCCCTGGCCGTTGTTCCAGATGCCGTTGCGGCCGTGGACGTTCTTGTAGTAGTCCCAGGTCAGCTGGGCGCCGTAGTGCGCGTCCACCCCGGCGGTCTGGCGGTTCGAGGTGGCACCGTTGCCCCAGGTGTCGTCGGGGTCGGTGAACGTCGTACCGGAGCCGGACGTCCCGCCGTTGAGGTCGGTGGTGTGGTTGCCGCCGCGACTCGGGTCGCTCATGGTGTAGCTGCCCGAGGTGCCGATGCCGACGGTGCCGGAGTACATCGAGTTGCCGGTGCCGGTCTTGATCTCGTCGCTCTGGGCCAGCACGGCGCCGGACTTGGCGTCGATGTAGGAGTGCAGGACGGACGGGGTCTGGTCCGCCTTCACCCCGGTGGTGACGACGTCGTAGGCGAGGACGGGCTTCGTCTCGGTGACGAACACGACCAGCGAGCCCCTGTTGCCGGTGGGCTTGAACTCGGCGTACTTGGCGGCGGTGGCGAGCGCGGCCGACTGGGACAGGGTCGGCTTGGTCGCGACTCCGACGGACTTCGCGCCGCGGTTGTAGGTCACCTGACCGACGGTCGCGCCCTTGCGCTTGACGATCAGGTCGCCGCCGACGACCGGCAGGCCATTGTACGTGCGGTCGTAGCGAACGTACTCGGTGCCGTCCGGGTCCTTCACGACGTCGCGGACCTTGAGCACCTCGCCACTGGCGAGTCCGAGAGCTGCGGCCGTCTGCGCGGTCAGCGCCTGTTCGGCCTGGACTGCGGCCGGCTGGTCGAAGCCGGACGCCGGGAGCGGAGCCGCGCGATCAGCGGCTCCCGCGGGCGGGCCGGTGATCGCGGCGGCGAGTCCTGCTGCCGCGGCGATGGCCACCGCCCCTGCTGATGTCAGTCGTTTCAAGACAACATCTCCTCACGGTGCGGTCGCTGTTTGGGCGCAGCGACCATTCAATTTGGGGACGCCGGATGCAGTTGGTTGGCCCAGCAGTGCCACTGCCTCTGGTGTGACACTGTGTGTCAGGACATGCGAGTTCTGTTACATCCGACTGAGGGAGGACTCTCGTCCCCGGCAGGCCCGGAGTCAAGGGAATGTCGCGAAACGGCAGGGAAAACCCGCACCGCCGACGTTGTCAGCGGGCCGGCGTCAACTCCCGGCGAAGGTCTTCCGGCAACACGACCGGCAGCCGGCAGGTGAACTTCTGACACACGTACGCCGCCGGCCGTCCGTCGACCAGGTCGCGACCCTCCATCAGCGGTACGGCGAGACCGGGCGGGCCGTGGACGATCGCCGTACCCCACGGCGCCGTGCGGAGCGCGGTCCTGAGCAACTCCGGGGACGCGCCCGCGATCGCGACCTCGAGCGGGCCGGAGGCAACGGTTTCCGCGACCGCGAGCGCCCGCCCGGCGAACCTGGGCGCCCGGTCGGCGATCGTGGCCGAGGCCGCGAGCGCCTGCTCCGCGGCCGTTTCGTAGCGGACCGATCCGGTCAGGGCGGCCATCGTCGTGAAGGCTTCGGCCGCCAGGCTCACGCCGGACGGGCTGGCGTTGTCGGTCGGGTCCTGCGGACGCCAGACCAGTTCCTCCGCGTCGGCCGCCGTGTCGAAGTAGGAGCCATCGGCAACGAACTGCTCGAGCGTCCGGTCGAGCAGGCGTCGAGCGGTCTCGAACCACTCGACGTTGCCGGTGACACCCAACAGCGTCAGACAGGCCTGGGCGTACGCCACGTAGTCCTCGAGCACACCGTGAGCGGTGCCGGCCACGCCGTCCCGGGACGTGCGGTGCAGTCGGCCGGCGTCGTCGAGGTGGACGTCCCGGATCAATCTGGCCGCCGCTTCGGCCGCTTCGACGTACTCGGGGCGGTCGAGGATCACGCCGGCCCGGGCGAGCGCGGTGATGGCGAGACCGTTCCAGGCGGCCACGACCTTGTCGTCCCGGCCGGGATACGTGCGACGGCTCCGGGTGTCCAGGAGCTTCGCGCGGAGGCGTTGCCACCGCTCGGGGTCGTCGGGGTCCCGGCGGAGCTGGAGGACCGAGGAGCCGTGCTCGAAGGTGCCGGTGACGTCACACAGGTCGACGACCCAGGCGGCGTCGTCCTCGTCCAGCGCCTCGCGGAGCTGGTCCGGCGTCCAGACGTAGTACTTGCCCTCCTCACCTTCCGTGTCCGCGTCGAGCGCCGAGGCGAAACCGCCCTCGGCGGTGCGGAGCTCGGCGAGCAGGAAGCCGGCGGTCTCCTCGGCGATCCGCCGGGCCAGCGGGTCCTCGCCGACCGTCCACCAGTGCGTGTAAACGTCCAGCAGCAGGGCGTTGTCGTACAGCATCTTCTCGAAGTGCGGCACGATCCACTGCCCGTCGACCGAGTAGCGCGCGAAGCCGCCGGCCAACTGGTCGTACATGCCGCCGCGGGCCATCCGGTCGCACGTGGCCGCCACCATCGCCAGCGCGTCCTCGGAGCCGGTCCGCCGGTGGTGGCGCAGCAGGAAGTCGAGCACCATCGACGGCGGGAACTTCGGCGCCGCGCCGAAGCCGGCGTCCACCGGGTCGAAGTCGAGCTTCAGCAGCGCGGCCGCCCGGTCGAGGTCGACCTGACCGCCCGGGCCCGGCTGCTGCTGGGCGCCGAGCTGCTCGACCACCCGTCGGCCGATGCCGTCGATCTGGTCGCGTTTGGTCCGCCAGGCGTCCACCAGCGACTCGAGCACCTGCCGGAACGACGCCATCCCGCCGCGCGGCTCGGCCGGGAAGTACGTGCCGCAGAAGAACGGCTCGGCCTCCGGCGTCAGGAACACCGACATCGGCCAGCCGCCGTGCCCGGTCATCGCCACCGTCGCCGACATGTAGATCGCGTCCACGTCCGGACGCTCCTCGCGATCCACCTTCACGCTGACGAAGTGCTCGTTCAGGTACGCCGCCGTCGCCTCGTCCTCGAACGACTCGTGCGCCATCACGTGACACCAGTGACAGGCGGAGTACCCCACCGACAGGAACACCGGCACGTCCCGCTCCCGCGCCTCCCGAAACGCCTCCGCCGACCACTCCCGCCAAGCCACCGGATTCCCCGCATGCTGCCGCAGGTAAGGACTCGTACTCCGGCCTAGCTCGTTACCAAACCTGCTCGGATCGGCGCCCATACGTCTACCGTCGCACACCGCGGACCGCACAACTCACCGAGGACCCGACTGTGGCGTTCAGGAGCCCTGCGCAGTCGCCCGAGATGTCAGTCAAGGAGCTCGGCGACCACACTGTCGGGCTCGTGGTAGCAGCGCCAGACTGGCACTCTTCGGATCGGCAGGCCGGTCGAGCCGATGTCCAGCCAGGCAAGCAGCTTCCGCAGTTCACGACCATCGGCATCTCCAACCGGATCGTCGACCTGCAGGATGACAGCATCGTCCACCACCAAGTCGTAGCGATGACCCCCGGCACGGACGTCCCGCGCCACCGTACGCCCAGCCCGGCGTACGGCGGCTTGCAGATTGTCGATGGCTTTGACCGGTCGGTCCGTCGACGCACTCTCGGTGTCCTCATGCAGAAGCGTCTGCAAGAGGCCGCGCTGCGCCGACCACCAGTCCCGATCTCCGACGACGATCAGCTGGGAACGCGCACGGGTGATCGCCACGTTCCAGAGGTTGGTCTGACCGACCAGCCAGTTCTGAGTCCGGCGCTGGATTCCTTCGGCCCCGACGGGAGACACCACCATGATGTCGCGCTCCCCGCCCTGGAACCGATGGATCGTTCCTCTCACCACCTCCCGCTCATCGATTCCCACACCGGTCAGGGCTCGATCGATCGCTCTCGCCTGCGCTGCAAGGGGCGTCACCACCCCGATCGATGCGCCGGGGTACTGCGCGCGAAGTTCGGACACCTCATTAACCACAGCGTCGATCTCGGGACGGCTCATCCCCGATCCTGATCGGCCGTGGCTGAAGGCACCACTGACGTGTTTCCAGGCCACGGCTTCGTCCCTCGGCGCGCGCAGCCCTGCCCGGTCGGTCAGCACCGTGAGCCGGTTCTGGTACACCCACCGGTTCGGTCGAGCGACGATCTGCGGGTGGCAGCGATAGTGCTCATCCAGCAAATGAGTCTGCTTGGCCACGGCCGCGAAAGCGTCGTACGCAGAGTGCCGAGTGAACTCCAGGCGCCTCTGCTCCAGCCAGCTTTCGCTGAGGCCTGCTCTCTTCTGCAGTTTCTCGTCCTCCGAGTCGGGGAGAACGATCACCGGACTGAGCTGACGGGGATCACCGATGATGAGAACTCTCTTGGCGCGGAACAGCATGGGCAGTACGGCGGGAATGGTGCACTGCGCGGCTTCGTCGATGATCACCAGGTCGAACAGTCCGGGATCACCTTTCAGCGATCGCACAGACATCGTCGTGGTCGCCCACGCCGGCAACACGTTGAGGAGCTCCGCGAATCGCGTCCACGTCCGTTGCGGTGTCCTGGACATGATCTCGATCCGCGCCTCCAATCGGTCGCGACCTGCGCCGACGCGGTTCGCAATCTGAGCCTCGAGGAGCTGTCTGCTGGCATTCGGACGTTCATCGGTCACCAACGTGCTCAAGCGTGACCAGATCTCGGACGGCGCCGTCATACCGGCCAGTTGCTTTCGCGCAGCTCGCCAGCGCAGCTCAACGGTCATTCGGAGTCCGAAGTCAACGATCGCTGCGCGGCCGACAACTTCCATCGCTCGAAGGCGCCGGCGCCACCACCATCCGAGGAGACCGCGCCGGACGGCACGGTCGGACCAGCCCACCAGCTTGACGAGCTCATCGTCCGGGAGTTCGATCGGCTCGTAACCGGCGCGCTCCTCGGCGAGCTCTGCGAGGTCCCGCTCACACCTGCGCCGTTCGTCGAGCTCCGCTCTGAGATTGCCGATCTCGGCTTCAGCGATGCGCAGATCCGCGGCAGGCGTCTGGACGTCGGCCGGTGGCTTCCCGGCGTACCGGCTGAGCAGATCGACCAGCTGTGCTGGTTCCCGAGCCGTGTGCTCGCGGTTGCCTGTCCTGATCAGCAGCCCGGGTCCGACCGCAGACGCGATGCGGGAGCAAACTTCATCGACGGCTCGATTGTTCGTCGAGCCCACCAGAACGCGTTGGCCGGCGGCAGTCGCCGTCGCCACGAGCGCGGTCACCAGCTGACTCTTGCCTGTGCCAGGTGGACCTTGGGCTACGGTCAGTGCCTCGGACATCGCCGACCGGACAATCGCTTCCTGTGCCTCGTTGAGCCGTACCGGGCTGACGATGGGCACCTGCTCGACGGCGGTCAGCGTGACAGCGCTGTCGCTCAGCACCCCAAGCGCCGTTTGGGCGAATCTCCCGCATTCGGCTTTCCGCAGCTCCTCGAGCAGTTGGCGCTGTGCCCCGGCACTCGGGTCGACAGTATGAAGGACGGCGACGTTGTGGACCCTGTTCGCCGGTCCGTTCGGGAGGACGCCCAGGAGGCTCGACGCCTGCAGCTCGCCGGCGGCGTGCAAACCCAGGATGTCCAGAAGCCGGCGGACCGCTCGATCCAGTGAGCCCGGGTCGCCACCGGCGAACGTCTCCTCGAACTGTTGACAGAGGTCGTCGACCTCCACCTCCGAGAGCCCCAATTCAGCCGTCACTGCTCGATTCACGACCGGAGGCGTCGCAAAGAGTCGATCGTCCGCCGACGTAGCGATGTCGGACACCAGCAACGGAGCAAACCGCAGGTCCGACCGCTTCGGCTGCCCCGGCAGAACCAGAAGCGGATAGCCGTATCGCATCGCTGCCCCGTTGGCAGCGCATCGCTTCGCGAACTGAGTGAACGACGGCTGCTCGGGCCGCGACTCGGGAGCCGCAGAGAACACAGATTCTGGACCTGCCGCACCAACGACATAACTGTCGCGGTTGGAGATCGGTACGAACGAGCCGAGGACGGCACCACGTTCCAGGCAGGTCACGTAGTAGTCGAGCAATCGACGCCATTGATCCGTGTCGAGCTCTGCGTCGTCGGCGATGTGGCGAGACGTCCGCGGCTGATCGGTCGTCGGCTCCCGCACCTCTGCCAGGACGAGCTGAATCGGTTCGGTCACGCCTTCGCTGGACTCGACCGGGCGTCCCAGCGTCGAGGCGCGGTGAACGTGCAACGCAAGATCGTTGGTGGTGATCCAGCCGTCCCGGTCCGACTTGGCCTCGCCCCGGAGACCGTCGAGAACAATCGAGGTGAACACCGACGGACGGTCCGGCCCTTGGCTTTTCGCAGCTTTCACATGAGTACTCGCCGTGAGGACGAACGTCCCGTTCTGACGGATGCCTCGGCGGGGCTCCTGCCGAACGCCACCACGAAATCTGTTGCGTAGTTCGAAAGCCCCCGAGAAGCAACAGTCCAGCAGAACGACTTTCTGGTTCGCCTTCGTCGAGTTCAGGCAGTGCCGGAGGACGCCGTCAGCATCGATCGCACCGGCGTGCAACGCTCCGTCGCGACTCGAGTCGACGGCGGCGAGGAACAGTGACTCGTTATCGTCGGCCAGCATTCCGTGCCCGGAGTAGTAGAGGAGCGCCAGGTCGCCGTACCTGCGCATGCCGTAGAACTCCTCGATGGCTGCGGCCAATCGATCACGCGACGGATCAAGAACTGGTTCGACGCTGTCGAACTGGCCACACTGATCCAGAACGGCTTTCAGTTGATCGATGTCGTGACGCACACCCGGCAGATTCTCCAGCGCGGGATCTGCGAACGTACTGGCGCCGACGAGCAGGGCATGCCGCCCCATCACTCGGTGCGATCGGCGTCGGACGACACGAACCACTCGACGATCGAGTCGACCTGCGCATCTGTCGGCCGATCTATGCTGAGCTCTCTGTCACCGACGCGCACGTGTACACGGCGACCGGCGTTGCGGCGAGTGAAGCTACCGAGAATCCTGATCATCGCTTCGATCTGTGCCGGATCGACACCCGTCAGGACGTTGAGAGTCGCAACCATCAGCTCTCCCGCCCCTTTGTCACCAGGCGCTACCGGAGCTGCGGCGTACGAAACCTCGCCGACGTCGCGCAACCTGACAGCGAGTTCCTTGGACAACCGATCGAGAACCAGATCGTCGTCGGTCTCGAACGCGTCGAAGCTGATCCGGCTTCGTATCTCGGTCAAAGTGCCCCACTCTCCGATCGATCCGTGACCAGAACACTACGACACCTTGATCACGTGCAGTGACGTCGAGCGTGTCCCTGTGGACAACGACTAGGCGGTCTGGGAAAGGGCGACCGAGAGGCCCAGGGTGAGGGCCATGACGAAGAGCTCGAAGCCGACGATCTTCCAGAAGCCGCGGCCGCTCTCGAGCAGGTTGTCGACGGCCTTGCGGCGGCGCAGCGCGGCGGCGACGATCAGGACGACGAACACGGCGATCTTGGCCACCAGGAGCGGACCGTACGAGTCCGCGGTGACGGCGTCCAGCGCGCCGTCCCAGCCGCCGCCCTTCGCCGCGAGCCGGCCGGCGGCGCTGATCAGGCCGCTCAGCAGGACGGTGACCGACGAGATCAGCGCGACCTGGTTGAACCGCTCGAGCACGATCCTCAGGCCCGTGCGACTGGCCCGGCCGTACCGCACCAGCCCCGCGAGTCCGCCGATCCAGGTGGTCGCCGCGATGACGTGGAACACCAGGGCCGCACCTGCCAGGACGACGTACGACTCGTTGCGCGGGTACGCCGTGACCGCGGTCGGGATCAGCGCGGTGATCGCGACGACCACGCCCAGCCCGGCCGCCGACGACGTCTGGACCCGGCGGATGCCGATGGCCAGCGCGACCACGAGGATGCCGGTGATCAGCAGCGCCTTGACCTCCGGTACGCCGAGCGCGTCGTCCAGCCGGAGCCGGAGCAGGTCGACCGGGGTGTCGAGCAGGATCGCCGCGGTGACGACCGCGCCGGCGAACGCGCAGACCGCCCAGATGATCGCCGAGTTGCTCGCGTCCCGCACCGCCCGCCGGCCCTGGACCCCGAGCGACCCGCCCTCGATCCGGAGCAGTACGACGGCGGCCAGCAGAGCACCCGCACAGCCGACGGTCGCCAGCGTCGCGACCAGCCGGAGGAGCGGCAGCAGCCAGCCCACGAACAGGCTCGGGCCGCCGATCCCACCGATGTCACGCGGCTCGCTGTCCGCCGCGAACAACGCGATCACCAGCGCCACCGAGGCGATCAGGACCGCGCTCGCGCCACCCGCGAGCAGGCGTCCGGGCATGCGGTGCCGGGCAGCGCGGGTCGCCATCACGGGGCGATTCTGCCGGGAGGAAGCAGCACGCGAGTCACTATAGGGTCAGCCGGAGGTGGGCCACCCGGCCCGACACCATCTCGTGATGAGGGGTGCCGGGCAACGATCAGGCGTCAGTGCTGCGAGGAGTGCTTCGGCTCACTGTCCGTCGGCGTACCGGCGCCGTCCTGCGCCGTCGCGGCGTCATCCTGCACGGGCGCGGCATCAGCCTTCGTCGGGCCGCCCGTCGCCTTCGGACCGGCCGTCGCCTTCGGACCGGCATCGCCAGCCGGGTCCGGTGAGCTGTCCGCGCTCGCTGGGCCGTCGGACGGTGCTCGGTCGCGCGCAGCATCGGGGTCGTCGAAGTCGATCTTCTTCAACTGCTTGCCCATGTTGCGCATCAGCAGCGCCATGGCGGCACCGAGCGCGAGCACGATCAGCAGCGCGACCCAGCCGGGGCGCACCGAGTTCGGGTCGATCTCGGTCGTCACAAGGGTGGTCATCGCTGTCACGCCACCAGTCTCTCACTGTCCGGACTTCCTTCCCCACCCGACCTGATGGCGCGCGTCAGCGCAGCCCCGCGAACAGGTCGTTCTCGGGCAGGCCGGACTCGACCAGGCTCCGGGCCAGCTCGTAGTCCTCGGTCGGCCAGGCCTCCTGGTGGACCTCCAGCGGAACGGCGAACCAGGCGCCGTCCGGATCGATCTGGGTCGCGTGCGCCAGCAGGGCCTTGTCCCGGGTGGCGAAGTACTCCGCGCACTCGACCCGGGTGGTGATCCGGCGCTCGTTCTCCGGGTCCGGCTTCCAGTCCTGCAGGCGCTCGGCGTACGGCGACTCCAGGCCGCGGGCGATCATCGCGTCGTGCAGCGCCTTCATCCGCTCCCGGTGGAAGGTGTGGTGGTAGTACAGCTTCAGCGGCTGAAACGGCTCGCCGAGCTCCGGGTACGCGTCCTTGTCGCCGGCCGCCTCGAACGCGGCCACGGTGATCTGGTGGCACATCACGTGGTCCGGGTGCGGGTAGCCGCCGTTCTCGTCGTACGTCGTCACGACCTGCGGACGGAACTCGCGGATCAGCTTCACCAGCGGGGCGGCCGCGTCCTCCACCTTCTGCGCGGCGAAGCAGCCCTCCGGCAGCGGTGGCAGCGGGTCGCCCTCCGGGAAGCCCGAGTCGACCCAGCCCAGCCACTCCTGCCGGATGCCGAGGATCTCCCGGGCCGCGTCCATCTCCTTGCGGCGGATCTCGGTGATGTTCTCGAGCACGTCGGGCCGGTCCATCTTCGGATTCAGGATGGATCCGCGTTCCCCGCCGGTACACGTCGCGACCAGGACTTCGACCCCTTCGGCGACGTACCGGGCGGTCGACGCGGCGCCTTTGCTCGACTCGTCATCTGGGTGGGCATGTACATGCAGCAACCGAAGATCTCCACTCACAAGACACAATGGTCCTCCAAGCCCGGCCCATCCCCACGACCGACCCCCTGGACCCTGCGTGAGCGACTCGACCGACCCCACCCCTTCAGCCTCTCCACCGGCCACCGGTAGCCGTCCTTCGGAGCCCGCCGGCGCCGACCTCGACGCTCGCTACGGACGGTCCGGTACGTCGCGCCGCCCGGTGATCATCGGCGTGGTCGCGGTGATCGTGGCCGTCGGGCTGGCGTGGCTGGTCTGGGCCGCCCTCGTGGGGTCGAACCCGCCGGTGACGTCGCGGCTGATCGGCTTCGAGATCACCTCGCCGACGTCCGCGAAGGCGACCGTCGAGATCGACAAGCGCGAATCCACCGAGGCGAGCTGCCGGCTGCAGGCCAAGGCCGCCGACTTCTCCATCGTCGGCGAACTGACCGTCACCGTCCCCGCCGACTCCCCCCGCCACCAAACCCTGACCCCCACCCTCACCACCCAACGCCCAGCCACCTCAGTAGTCCTGATCGGCTGCACCACCCCGGACAGCCCCCGACCGCACTGACGTCTCAGGAAGAGCCGTCGTACTTCTTGATCGCCGCGACAAGTGCGGTCTCGGTGACTTTGAGGTGTTTGCGGATGACCTGTTCCCGGGTTCCGGGGTCGTCGGGGCCCTTCGCGAGGTCGGCGTACAGCGCGTTCAGCGTGGCGAGGCCGTACTTGCTCACCAGATACTCCACGACGATCCAGCTGACGCCGTAGCTGTCCTCGTCGTACTCACCGTGGAAGACACCGTCGATCGGGAGCACCACGAGGGACGGGATCGCCTCGCTCAGTAGCTCCTGACGCCACTCGTCGACCTCGTCCTCGTTCCCACTCTGCTCGGCGAGGCGTTGCTCGACGTACATCGCGAACCCCTCCACGAGCCAGGTCGGTGCCGCGTTCCCCAGCGTCTTGTGGGCCGCGTGCGTGAACTCGTGCGCGAGCAGCATCCGGTCCGACCTGGTCCGCCAGGTCGGGTTGATGACCACCCGGCTGCCGGTGACCTTGAACTCCGTCGCCTCCGGATTCGCCGGCGTGTAGTTCGTTACCGCGACCGCGGCCGCGAGGTGTCCACCGGTCTGCCACTCAGGATCAATCGACCGGCGGTCGGACATCGCGATGACCACGATCCCCGGCACGGCGCGCCGGGCCGCCGACCGCACCGCCGGTAGGGCCGCCTGCGCCTCGCGGGCGAGTCGTTCCCCGTTGGCGCGCTCACCGGCCGGGACGATGACGAGTACGCCGGGTTTGCGTGCCACCTCGATCGCACCGAGGTCCCAGGGCTCGCGGTAGGCGTTGAGATCCGTCTCGGCGGCCAGGTCGTCATCGTCGACCAGGAGC
This sequence comes from Kribbella sp. CA-247076, assembly GCF_050942445.1. NCBI lineage: Bacteria > Bacillati > Actinomycetota > Actinomycetes > Propionibacteriales > Kribbellaceae > Kribbella > Kribbella sp. CA-247076. The sequence goes on from NZ_CP192051.1 coordinate 6,023,220, forward strand.
CAGCGGCCGTGGCGTTCCGCGAAGGTGTAACCGAGCGGTACGGCGCGCGGTGCCGGGTCGATGCCGGCGATCTGGACCTGCATGAGGACGCGCACCGCCCGGGCAGTCGGTCCGTGCTGCGGCTGCGGTTCCGGCGCCCAATTGGCGTCGATCTGGTAGCTCACCCGGCTGAGGCCGAGCTTCCGCAGGTTGGAGAACACCAACTGCTCCCGCTGCCGAAGCTTCCGGTTCCCGGGGTCGAGGTCCTGGAGGTACTGCGGAAGCCGGCCGGACAGCACCGCCGAGGCCCTGGCCGTCAGGATGGGGGTGACGGCGGCGGAGAGTTGTTCCTCGGGAGACGGCGCGGAGGCGGTCGCCGTCGGCGTCGTACTCGCTGACCTGTCCGCCTCGCCACCGGACTCCTGCCGGCCGATCACCGCCCACGTCGCCGCCGCGGCCGTCACCGCGAGCACGGCGGCACCTGCGGTCCACAGCGACCGGCGCTTGCCCCGCTTCGTGGATTCGGTCGCCTGCGTCGGCTCGTCTGTCATCGCTGTCCCCCAGCTTGGTGGTCCCCCGCGGCCGGGCAACGACGATCCGGCCGGCAAAGACTACGCCAGGCCGGACGCCCACGCTCGCCGCGAAATGTCCACCATGCGGAAAACTGCAGGTCGAAGGCGGGCGGCAATCGGTTGCCAGCCGGCGGGCGCAGTCTGTGGAAAAACCGGGCGGCAAGCGGTTGCCGACCGTTTGTGGCGGTGGAGAACTGTGGGGTTCTGGGCCGGATCTTGCTAGGCTCGTTGGATTGGTCGCCGTCGACGACGGCGGCCAAGAGCATTTTCTGCCCATCCCACCGACACAAGGAGCAGCCCGTGACGCAGAGGATCGAAGAGGACAGCGTTGTCTGGCTGACGCAGGATGGTTACGACCAGCTGAAGTCCGAGCTCGAGCACCTCAAGGGCCCCGCCCGTGCCGAGATCACCCAGCGCATCAGCGAGGCCAGGGACGAGGGCGACCTCAAGGAGAACGGTGGCTACCACGCCGCCAAGGACGAGCAGGGCAAGATCGAGGCGCGCATCCGGCAGCTGGAGGACATGCTGCGCCGCGCCCGGGTCGGCGAGACCCCGAAGGCCGGCGCGAAGATCGGGCCGGGGATGAAGGTGTCGATCAAGTTCGCCGGTGACGACGACGTCGAGACGTTCCTGCTCGGCTCCCGCGAACTGCTCGCCCTGGACGCGTCGGTCGACATCGACGTGTACTCGCCGCAGTCCCCGCTGGGATCCGCGATCCTCGGGAAGAAGAAGGGCGACAAGGCCACCTACGAGGCCCCCAACGGCAAGGACGTGACCGTAGAGATCGTCAGCGCCGAACCCTTCACCGGCTGACCCACCCCAGCTTCCCAGCGCCCCGGTGGAAATCCACCGGGGCGCTGGTCGTGGTGCCGGTCAGCTCTGGCGTCTGGAAGGCGCGAAGAGTTCCAGCTGGATGTTGTCGTGGTCGCGGAAGACGAGGACAGAGGCGTACGGCTCGTCGGCGATCGGCGACTGGGTCAGGGGCTTGTCGGCGGTGTCGGAGCGGACCACGCCGTGCGCCTCCAGGTGATCCTGCCACTGCTCGAGGTCAGCCCTGCTGCCGACGGCGAAGCCGACGTGGTCGAGGCCGGTGGCGGTCTCCTGGCACAGCCTGCCGTCGTTGCCGTCATGGTGGTGCAGGGCGATCATCAACTGCTGGTCGGCGTCGGCCAGGATGCGGCCGACTCCGCCTTCGTGCGGGATGTCGAGCACCGGTTCGACACCGAACACGTCGCCGTACCACTGGACGCTGGCGTCCAGGTCGGTCACGGTCAGAGCGAGGTGGTGCAAGCTGGGCCGGGTCACGCTGGTCATGGTTCCCCCTTGTTCTCCTGGGTTTTCCCGCTCCTGGTCTGGGCGAGGAACATCCGCGTGACGTCCTCGGCGAGCCGGGTCCACCGGTCGCCACCGGGGTCGTTGGAGATCTGCTGGTCGACCAGACCGGTGGTCACCGCCGTCCAGATGTCGACGTTCCGCGGATCGTGCACGCCGTTGCGTGCGAGGAGTTCGCGGGAGGCGTCAAGAGCCCGCACCGCCAACCCGTAGGACTCCTGCGACGGCCTGAAACCGGGCACCGCGTGCTGGAAGAGCAGCTGATACCGCGGTACGTCGGCGACGCAGAACGCGATGAACGCCCGGATGTCGGCGAGCAGGTCCTGCTCCGGATCGTCCGTCACCGGCAGCGCGGCCTTCAGGTCGAGGAACGCCTGCGCCGCCTGGGCGAACATCGCGTCCAGGATGGCGTTCTTGGACTCGAAGTACGCGTACACCGTCGGCGTGGTGATACCTGCCCGCCGCGCGAGCTCACGCAGCGACAACGCGGCCAGGCCCTGCTCCCCCACCAGCTCCCAGGCGGCGTTCAGGACCGCGGCCCGGGCGTTCTCCCGCCGCGCCTCCCGCCAGTTCGCCGCCGGTTTCTTTAACACAGTTCGAAGTATTTGCACGCCGTACAAATCTTGTCAACGGTTCGGACGTGCGACGGCGGCCGGACGCGAGGTCCGGCCGCCGTGAGTGCTCGCTTCAGTGGCTCGTGGCGCTGCGGTATTTGCGGACTGCGAGGGGGGCGAAGATACCGATGATCACCGCGCACCAGATCAGGGAGAGCCAGACCGGGTGCTGGGCCGGGAAGCCGTCCGGGCTGGCGAACGGGGACGGGTTGCCGAACAGGTGCCGGCAGGCGGCGACGATCGAGGAGATCGGGTTCCACTCCGCCACCGGTTGCAGGCCGCTCGGCAGGTTCGGCGTCGGGACGAAGGCGTTCGACAGGAAGGTCAACGGGAAGAGCCAGATCAGCCCCGCCGAGGCGGCCACCTCCGGGCTGCCGACCGACAGGCCGATCAGCGCACCGACCCACAGCATGGCGAACGCGAACAGCAGCAGGATCCCGAACGCCGCCAGCGCCTGACCGAAGCCGTTGTGCCACCGCCAGCCGACGATGAACCCGCAGACCACCATCACGACCATCACGAACGCGTTGAACACCAGGTCACCGATCACCCGCCCGGCGATCACGCCGGACCGCGCCATCGGCAGCGACCGGAACCGGTCGATCAGCCCCTTCGACATGTCGTCGGCCAGCCCGACACTCGAGGAGGCGACCGCGAACGCCATCGTCTGCGCGAAGATCCCGGACATCAGGAACTCGCGGTACGCCTGCGCCCCGGGGAAGCCGGGGATCGGGATCGCGTTGCCGAACACGTACGCGAACAGCAGCACGAACATGATCGGCTGGATCGTCGCGTAGATCAGCATGTCCGGCGTCCGCGGGATCCGCTTCAGGGTCCGCCACGCCAGCACGCCGGCGTCCGTCACCGCCCGGCCGACCGGATTCACCCGCTCCGGCGCGTCGCCCGGCGTACGCTCGACCGTCGCGCTCATACCAGCTCCTCCTTCTGCTCGGCCTCGTGCCCGGTCAGGGTGAGGAACACGTCGTCCAGCGTCGGCCGCCGCAGCCCGATGTCGGCGATCCGGATGCCGGCCGCGTCGAGGGTGCGGATCACGTCGACCAGCGAGCTCGACCCGCCCGGCGCCGGCACGGTGACCCGCCGGCTGTGCTGGTCCAGCGTGGTCGCGTCCGGGTCGGTGATCCCGAGCGCACCCGTGAGCAGCTCGAGCGCGCGCTCGGCCTCGCCCTGATCGTGGACGACGACCTCGATCCGCTCGCCACCGACCTTCGCCTTGAGCTCGTCCGCCGTACCGCGGGCGATCACCGAACCGTGGTCGACCACCGCGATGCTGTCGGCCAGCTCGTCGGCCTCCTCCAGGTACTGCGTGGTCAGCAGAATCGTCACGCCTTCGCTCACCCGGTCACGGATGATCTGCCACAGGTCGAGGCGACTGCGCGGGTCGAGCCCGGTGGTCGGCTCGTCCAGGAACAGCACCTTCGGGTGCGCGATCAGTGAACCGGCCAGGTCCAGCCGGCGCCGCATGCCGCCGGAGTACGTCTTCAGGATCCGGTCGGCCGCCTCGGTCAGGTCGAAGACCTCCAGCAGCTCCTCGGCCCGTTGTTTCGCCTGCTGGGTGCTCAGCCGGTAGAGCCGGCCGAACATCCACAGGTTCTCCCGGCCGGTGAGCAGCTCGTCGACCGCGGCGTACTGACCGGACAGGCCGACCAGCGACCGGACCGTGTCCGCCTCCTTGACGACGTCGTGCCCGAGCACGCGCGCAGAGCCCTCCTCGGGCTCCATCAGTGTGGTGAGGATCCGGACCGTCGTGGTCTTGCCCGCACCGTTCGGCCCGAGCAGGCCGAGGACACTCCCTTCCGGCACGTCGAGGTCGATCCCGTCGAGTGCCTTCACCGTGTTCTTCCTGGACCTGAACGTCTTCACGAGGCCGGTCGCCTCGATTGCAGCCATGCCGCACGTCCCCCTTCTGGATGTGACGCAGGCCACCATCCTGTCGGAGGCCGCCGACAGTTTCGAGGCTTTTATCCCTGAGCTAACCCTGAGCGTGAAGTTGAGTCCTAAGGACTCAACTTTGTTGACAGTTGAGTCGACAGCGCTCAACTTGGCACCTACGGTCCGGGTATGAGCCCGAGCATCCTGCGCCATCCCGACTTCCGCCGCCTCTGGATCGCGGACCTGCTCAGCCAGCTCGGCACCCGGCTGAGCATGATCGCGATCCCCCTGCTCGCCGTCCTCACCCTCGACGCGACGACGTTCGAGGTCTCCCTGCTACGCACCTGCGAGACGGCTGCCTGGCTGCTGCTCGGCCTGTTCGCCGGCGCCTGGGTCGACCGGGTCCGCTGCCTGCCCGTTCTGGTGTTCGCCGATCTCGGGCGGGCGGTGCTCTTCGGCTCGATCCCGGTCGCCGCCCTGTTCGGCGTACTGACTCTGACGCAGTTGTACGTCGTACTCGTGCTGACCGGGGTCCTGTCCGTGCTCTTCGACGTGGCGCACAGCTCCTACCCACCGCGGTTGCTGGAGCCGGACCAGCTGCTGCCGGGCAACGCCAAGCTGGCCGCCAACCACTCCGTCGGCGCCGTGGTCGGAGCCGGGGCGGGCGGCGTACTCGTCCAGTGGATCGGTGCGGCGGTCACCATCGGGGTGGACGCCCTCAGCTTCCTGTGGTCGGCGATCTGGCTCCGCTCGATCCGTACGCCGGAACCCCGGCCGGTCAAGCCGGAGCGGCCGAACCTGCGACGCGAGATCGCCGACGGCATGCGCTACGTGTTCGGGCACCCGCTGCTGCGGCCGATCGCGCTGAACACCGCGGCCACGATGCTGTTCCAGGCCGCCGCCGGCGCGGTGATGATCGTGTTCCTCGTCCGGGAGATCCACCTGCAGCCGAGCACGATCGGCGTACTGAGCATGATCGGCCTGGCCGGTGCGATCGTCGCGTCCGGCCTGACCGAGAAGATCAGCACCCGGTACGGCGACGCGCGCACCCTGCTCGTGTCGTCGACGGGGATCGGCGTCGCGTTCACGCTGCAGGCGCTGACCGGGCCGGGCTGGCAGGTGAGCTGGTACGTGCTCGCCACCCTGCTCGCGGGCTTCTGCATCATCGTCAGCTACATCCTGCAGGTCAGCATCCGGCAACGCGTCTGCCCGCCGGAGCTGCAGGGCCGAGTCAGCGCCACCATGAGCTTCGTCGGCTGGGGCGCCGCTCCTCTGGGCAGCCTCCTGGGCGGGCTGTTGGGCACGGCCTTCGGCCTGCGCGCCACCCTCTGGATCGCCGGCCTGACCTCACTCGCCGGCACCGCGTTCCTCTATTTCTCCCCGTTCCGCACGCTGCGAACGGTGCCCACCACCGTCAGCCCGACCGAGAGCCGGGGCTGAACACAGCCGACGGGGAGCTTGAACACGTTATTTCGTGTGCAAGCCCCCCACCAGGTGTTCAAGGCCCCGAGAGTCGGCGGGGGTCAGTCGGAGATGATCTGGGCGGTGCCTACGAGGACCTCGACGTCGAGGGCGGCTCGGCCCCGGCCGATTTCCACGTCCTTGGACTGGCCGGTGACGGCGCCGGCCCAGGAGACGCGGCCGAGCTGGGACTCGGTGTGCACGCGTACGTCGGAGCCGCGGCGCAGGTTGACGTTGGCGGCGCCGGACTCGACGCGTACCCGGGACCGGCCCTTGGTGATCTGGGCGTCGAGATTGGCCGAACCCGCCTGAACCAGCAGGTCGATCGGGCCGGCCACGTCGGTGACCTTCGCGGTGCCGGCGGTCACGCGGACCCGGGTCAGACCGGGCAAGCGCTCGGCGTGGACGCTGCCGCCGGTGACCTCGACCTCGACGTGCAGGCTCGGGTTCACCCGGATGGACAGCTCCCTGGCCAGGCCGTTCACGTGCGACTTCAGGTTGGTCGGGTTGCGCAGCATGCTGAACCCGTCGATCGAGACGCCCATGTCGCCCTCGCTGCTGATCGCGAGGGTGTCGCCGTCGCGCTTGATCACGTGCGGTCCGTCCACCGCGACGCCGTTGATCGCCGGTTCGCCGATCAACCGGACGCGGCGTCCGATCGCCCGTACCGTCACCCGCTGGACACCCGCCGGCATCGGCACGTTGCTGTGCTCCTCCTCGACTTCTTCAACCTCCGCGGGCGCCTCGTCCACGACACTGTCCTGCACGTCGCTCTCGCCCACCGGCTCGACGACTACGGCCTCAGGCGCCGACGCCGGCTCGGCAGACTTCGGCGGCTCGGCGGCCGGCGACGGGTCCGCGGTCGGCGACGCCTCGGTGGACGGCGCCGGGTCAGCGGTCGGTGTCGGGTCTGCGGTCGGTGTCGGGGCGGAGGTCGCGGCGGCGTGCCGGCCCGCGGGTGCGGTGTCGGCGGCGTCCGGGGAGTCGACCGCGTCCGCCCAGACGGACGGCGACGGCAGGTCGTCCGCCGACGGCCACCCGGTCTTCCCCGCCGAGTCCGAGCCGGTCTTGTCCTCCGAGTCCGAGTCGGTCGCGTCCGGGGACTGCGATCCGGCGGTCGGCGAGGTCGCGGCGTCAGGCTCTTGAGCGACCGGACCGTCGACCGGTGCGGTCTCGCCCGTCCCGGCCGAGGTCGGCTGGAGGGCGGCGATCAGCGTGGCGCCTTCCGCGGTGGACAGGTGGCCCTTGGCGACCCGGTCGAGGATGTCCCGGACGCGCCGGTCGTAGTCGCTCTCGTTGCTCATGCCCCCAGTCCAGCACCCGGAGGGTCCGAAACCAATCGGGGATCGCCCCGAACCACGACGAACCCACCCTGAACGGACAGCAGTGCGGGCCACCCCGCGGCCCGCACTGCCCGTTCTCTATCACTTCACAGCCCGACGAGGGCTGGTTGTTGTCAGGCGGCCGGAGTCATCTCCTCCTTGGCCAGTTCCTTCTGTACGGCGGCCAGCTCGGCAGCCTCGATCGCCTCGGCCTCCCGCCGGGCCCGCAGACCCCGCAGACCGGTGAGCGCGATCACCAGACCCAGCGCGGAGATGCCGGTGACGACGGCGAGACCTGGCTTGTACGCCGAGAGCATCCCGGCCGTCGTGGTCACGCCGGCCGACTGGCTGCTGATGACGGCGGTCACGATCGCGAGCACGACCGCGCCACCGACCTGGTTGGAGGTGTTGAACAGCCCGGACGCCAGTCCCTGCTCGTGGTCCGGGACGCCGGACACCGCCTGGATGTTCAGCGCCGGGAACCCGATCGCGAACCCGAGGCCGATCAGCATGATGGTCGGGAACACGGTCGAGAAGTACGCCGACTCCGGCCCGATCCGCAGCGACAGCGCGTACCCGGCGACGAACAGCGCCATCGCGGCCACGATCATCGTCTCGGTGCCGATCCGGTCGGCCAGCTTGCCCGCGTTCGGCGACAGCGTCGCCACCAGCAGGCCGGCCGGCAGGAAGGCGAGCGCGGTCTCGAACGACGACCAGCCGAGCAGGTTCTGCAGGTACAGCGTGCCGATCAGCTGGAAGGCGACGTACGCCCCGAAGACCGTCAGGATGGCCAGGTTGGCCCGGCGCAGCGACGCGTTGCGCAGGATCCCGAGCCGGACCAGCGGATGCTTCGACCGCAGCTCGATCGCGACGAACGACGCCAGCAGTACGGCGGCCAGCGCGAACATCCCGATCGTCTGGAACGACACCCAGCCGGCGTGCTCCGCGCCGACGACGGCGTACACCAGTGACAGCATGCCGGCGGTCACGGTGATCGCGCCGGGGACGTCGTACCCGCCGACGGCGTTGTCGCGCGGGCTGTTCGGGATGAGCTTGATCGCGAACAGCAGCACGATCAGGGCGACCGGGCCGGGGGCCAGGAAGGTCCAGCGCCAGCCGACCTCGGTCAGCGCGCCGCCGAGGATCAGGCCCATCGAGAAGCCGCTGGCGGCGCAGGTGGTGAAGATGCTGAGGGCGCGGTTGCGGTCCGGGCCCTCGTGGAAGGTCGTGGTGATGATGGAGAGCGCGGCCGGCGCGGTGAACGCGGCGGCGACGCCCTTGACGAACCGCGCGGCGATGAGCAGTTCGGGGCTGGTGGCCAGTGAGCTCAGCATCGAGACCACGGCGAACACCGCGAGCGCGACCAGGAACACTCGGCGGCGGCCGAGCAGGTCGGCGGCACGCCCGCCGAGCAGCAGCAGGCCGCCGTACCCGAGCACGTAGCCGGTCACGACCCACTGCAGGGAAGAAAGGGGAACGCCCAGGTCGGCGCCGATGGACGGCAGGGACATGCCGACCATGGACACGTCCAGGCCGTCGAGGAAGATCACGCCGCAGACCACCAGAAGCGCGCCCCAGAGGCGCGCGTCCCAGGTCATGCGGGCCGGTGATGTGGTTTGCGTAGTCACGAGGGGAGACTATTCCATGCACGTGCATCTAATGTCTAGGCATTAAATGCGTTTGCATAGATTGCGTATGCATGATAACGTCCCCTCCATGACCGCCACGAAGGTCAGCGCCGGCCCTGGTGAGACCAGCGCTGATGTCAGGGAATGGCGTGAGCTGCTGGCCCGGCACGCCGACCTGACCTGCGCCCTCGACCGGGCCCTGCAGGCGGGTCACGAGCTCGGCATGAGTGAGTACGAGGTGCTCGAGCGGCTCGCCGAGCTGCCCGAACAGTCCGCGAAGGTGCAGACCATCGCGAAGTCGGTGCATCTCAGCCAGAGCGCGTTGTCGCGCGTGATTGGCCGGCTGGAGACCGCGGGTCTGGTCGAGCGGCACATGTGCCCCGAGGACCGTCGCGCCGTGAACGTCCGGCTCACCGAGGCAGGCCTGCGCCGCCAGACCGAGGCCCGGCCGACCCAGCGCCGCGTGCTCGCGGAGCGCCTGCACGCACCACTCGCCAAGACCTGCCAGCCCCTACCATCGGTGGATGGCTGACGAATCGCCCCTGACCGCCGACGAAGCCCGCGAGATCGTCGCGGACCTGCAGCGCATCGTCACGCCGGCCGGCATCCAGGAGAGCTACCAGCTCACAGCCGGAGGCGTCGACCACTGGGTCTACGCCCGCGGCCAGGATCGCTCGAATCCGGTGATCCTCTTCGTGCACGGCGGCCCGGCGTCGCCGCTGGCACCGACGTGGTGGCAGTTCCAGCGGCCGGTCGAGGAGTACTTCACCGTCGTCACGTACGACCAGCGCGGCGCCGGCCGCACCTTGCACACCACCGACCCCGACTCGATCGCGGACACCTTGCGGATCTCGCAGTACGTCGAGGACGCGATCGAGCTCGCCGAGCGGGTCAAGGACCGGTACGGCGTCCGCAAGGTGATCCTGATGGGTCACAGTTGGGGCACCGTGATCGGCATGTCCGCGGCCCTCGCCCGGCCCGACCTGTTCCACGCGTACGTCGGCATCGGCCAGGTGATCAACTCCCGGACGAACGAGGAGCTGTGCTTCCGGTACGCCGTCGACCAGGCCGAACGGCACGGTCACACCGAGGCTCTGGAGGAGCTCGCGTCGATCGCGCCGTACCCGGGCGACGAACCGCTGACCAGGGAGCGGATCATCGTCGCCCGGCGGTGGGCCCAGTACCGGGGCGGCCTGAGCGCCTACCGGGACGACTCGCTCTACTTCTTCCAGGGGCCGCTGCTCTCCCCCGAGTACACGCTGGACGAGACGGACACCATTGCTGAGGGCAACCAGTTCACCCTCGGCCGGGTCCTCGACGAGCTGCTCGAGGTCGACTTCACGGCGGTCACCGAGTTCCCCGTTCCGGTGCTGATGTTCATGGGCCGGCACGACTACACGACGCCGTCGCAGCCGCCCGCCGACTGGATCGACAAGGTCGAGGCGCCGTACAAGCAGGCCGTCTGGTTCGAGAACTCGGCGCATCTCGCGCCCTGGGAGGAGCCGGGCAAGACCCTCGTCAGCCTGTTGACCTACGTACGGCCGCTGGCATTCGACTGATCACTCGCGGACGGCGCCTTCCAGCATGCCGGCGATGAAGTGCCGTTGGAGGAACGCGTAGACGAGGACGACCGGCGTACCGACGATCACCGCGCCGGCGGCGAGCAGGGTGAAGCCGGACGTGTACTGACCGGAGAAGAACGCCAGGCCGAGCGGTGCGGTCCGCAGCGACTCGCTCGTCACCATCACCAGCGGGATGAGGAACTCGTTCCACGTCCACATGAACACCAGCACGACCAGCGTCACCAGCGCGGGCCGGGCCGGTGGCACCAGCACCTGCCACAGCGTCCGCCAACTGCCGGCGCCGTCCAGCCGTGCCGCCTCCACCATCGACCGGGACGCGGACCGGAAGTACGCCCGCATCCAGAAGGTGCCGAAGGCAACGGACTGGGCGACCTGCGGCAACGCGACCGCCCAGAAGGTGTCGGTCAGCCCGAGCGTGCGCAGGTCGAAGTACAGCGGTACGACGATCGCCTCGGTCGGCATCATGATCCCGAGCAGGAACAGGTAGAACAGCACCCCGGCGCCGCGGAACCGCATCGTGCCGAACGCGTACCCGCTGAGAATCGAGAGCAGCACGCTGACCACCACGACCGTCACCGAGACCGCGACACTCATCCGCAGGTAGGTGCCGAAGTGCCCGATCTCCCACGCCTTGCCGAAGTTCGCGAACCCGCTCGACCCGCTGCCCGCGTCGTCACGACCGAGCGCGGCCACCAGGATCGTCACGATCGGCCCGAGCGCGAACAGTCCGAAGACGGCCAGCAGCGCGTAGTTGCCGATCCGCTCGGCCGCCGACGCCCTCACGCAGTGCTCCGATCCGCCAGCCGGTTGACGCCCAACGTGATCACGAAGATCAGCACGGTCAGACAGACCCCAATCGCCGCCGCCGAACCGACCTGCCCAAGCTCGAACGCCCGGTGGTAGACCTCGTACGACGGGACGCTGGTCGAGGTCCCCGGGCCGCCGCTCGTGGTGATGTAGACCAGGTCGAACGTTCGTAGTGCGGCGATCACGGTCAACGTCACCGCGACCGCGATCTCACCGCGGACCGCCGGCAGCACGACCGCGAAGAACTCCGACACCGGCCCGGCACCGTCGAGCCGGGCGGCCTCGTAGCGCTCCCGGGGAATGCGCGACATCCCGGCGAGCAGCAGCACCGTCACCAGCCCGGTCTCGAACCACGTGCCGATCACGCCGACCGCCGGCAGGGCGAACGTGTAGTCCCCGAGCCAGCCGCGGGCGACCCCGTCCAGCCCGACCGCCCGCAGTACGTCGTTCAGCGGGCCGTCGGGCGCGTAGATGTGGCGCCAGGCAACGGCCACCACGACCATCGCAACCACCTGCGGCAGGAACACGATGGTCCGGAAGAACCCGAGCCCGCGTACGCGGGCCCGCTGCAGCACCGAGGCCAGCGCGAGCCCGATCAGCACCGGGAGGACCGCGTAGAACACGATCAGCACCAGCGCGTGCCCGAACGCGGCCCGCAGTCCGGCGTCCCGGACGACGTCCGCGTAGTTGCTCAGGCCGACGAACTTCGCCAGCGTGATCCCGTTCCACTCGAACAGCGACAGGTGCACCGCACGCATCAACGGGTAGAGCAGGAAGGCGCCGTACACGAGCAGCGCCGGCAGGACGTACAGGTACCCGATCCGGCGCGGCTCGCCGGGCGGTGCACTCACTTGCCGGCGAACTTGGCGTAGTCGGCCTCGAGCTTGGCCAGGAACTGCTGCGGGGTCGCCTTCTTCGCGAGCAGGTCCTGCAACGCCGCGCCGATGGTGTCGTACATGGTCGGCGTCGCGTAGTCGAGGTACGGCACCAGGGCCTCCTTGCCGACCGCCGTACCGAAGCTGCTGAAGATGTCACTGGCCAGCCCGGGCGGAGCCTGCTGCTCCGAGGTGTCGGCGATCGGCAGGTTGCCGGTGCTGGTGAGGATCTTCATCGCGTCCGGGCTGGTGATGAAGTTGATGTACGCCGCGGCCGCGTCCGCGTTCTTCGCCTTGCTGGTGATCGCGAACGGCAGCCCGGTCCCACCGGTGACGACCGGCTCGGCATCGGCCTGCTCCCCCGGCGGCAGCATGAAGCCGACCTTGTCACCGAGAGCCTTCTGCAGATCGGCCTGCAGCCAGGTCCCGGCGATCAGGAACACGCCGTTGCCCTTGCCGAAGTCCTGCCAGGCCGGGTCGTATCCCTGTCCGTTGAAGCCCTGGTTGAAGTAGCCCTTGTCCACCCAGGACACGACTGTCTCCGCGGCCTTCGTGTTCTCCGGTGTGTTCCAGGACGCTCCCGGCCGCCCGAACGCCAGCGTGGTGATCTGGTCGGCCGGCACGAACCGGTCCTGCACCGTGCCGAACACGTGGATCGCCGGCCACTTGTCCAGGTTGCCGAACTGCATCGGCACCTCACCGGCCGCCTTCGCCTTGGCCAGCGCGTCCTCGAACTCGGCCCAGGTCTTCGGCGGCTGGACGCCGAGCTTCGCCAGCTTGTCCTTGTTGTAGTAGAGGCCGACGACCTCGCCGACCTGCGGCAGGCCGTAGAGGTTGCCCTCGCCGAAGGTCTTTCCGTCGGCCGAGTAGCGCGAGTACTGCAGGACCGCGCCCGGATACCGGCTGCCCCAGTCGTAGGCCTTCGCCCACTCGTCCATCGGCACCAGCTGACCGGCCTTGACGAACTCGCCCATGTCGGAGCGGCCGTTGTTCGCCTGGACGACGTCCGGCGCGTTGTTGCCGGACAGCGCGAGCCGCAGCGTCGTCTTCAGGTCGTCGAACGACCGCGAGACCCGGTTGACCTTGATGTTCGGGTACTTCGCCTGGAACTGCTTCACCAACTCGGTCATCTGGGCCGCCTGGCCGCCGCGGACCTCCTGGTCCCAGACCGTCAGCTGGACGTCGCCGAGCGCGGCCGCGTCCGTCTTCACCGTGCTCAGCGCACTGCCGCCACCACTCGGGCTGTCGGATCCCGGCGTACAGGCCGCTGCCGTGAGCAACAAAGCTGCCGAGGCAGCGATGATCGTCTTCTTCACAAGGACTCCTCAGTTCAGCGTGTACGTGTACCCGTGGCCGGTCAGACCTGCCAATACCCGTTCACGGTGTTCCTCACCCCGCAGTTCGAGCTGCAGGGCGACCTCGACCTCGTCCAGGTTCAGCGTCTCGGAGATGCGCTCGTGCAGCACCTCGATGATGTTCGCGTCCAGGGCCGCCAGCTCGGTGAGCAGGGTCGCCAGACCGCCCGGGGTGTCCGGGATCCGCACCCGCAACGACAGGTAGCGGCCGGCCGCGGCCATGCCGTGCCTGATCACCCGCATCAGCAGCAGTGGGTCGATGTTGCCACCGGACAGCACGACCACGACCGGCGGCTTGAAGCGGGCCGGCTCGTCCAGTACGGCGGCCACCGCGGCGGCACCGGCCGGCTCGACCACGAGCTTCGCCCGCTCCAGGACCAGCAAGAGGGCCTTCGACAACGAATCCTCGCCGACCGTGCGCATCTCGCCGACGTACTGCTCGATCGCCGCGAACGGCACCTGGCCGGGCAACCCGACCGCGATCCCGTCGGCCATCGTGGACATCTCGTCCAGCTGGACCGGCTCACCGGCCGCGAGCGAAGGCGGGTACGCCGCGGCGCCGGCCGCCTGGACACCGACGACCTCGATCGGCATCCCGTCGCGCTGCAGGGCCGCCGCGATCCCGGCGATCAGACCGCCTCCGCCGGTCGGTACGACGACCGTCCGTACCTGCGGGCACTGCTCGACGATCTCCAGGCCGGTGGTCGCCTGCCCAGCCACGATGTCCTTGTGGTCGAACGGGTGGATCAGCACCGCGCCGGTCTCGGCCTCGAACTCCCGGGCCGCCCGCAGGCAGTCGTCGATCGACGTACCGACGAAGCGGATCTCGGCGCCGTACGCGCGGGTCGCCTTCTCCTTCGGGATCGGTGCGCCGTGCGGCATGAACACGGTCGCCTTGATGCCGAGGAGCTGCGCCGCCAGGGCCACACCCTGCGCGTGGTTGCCCGCGCTCGCCGCGACCACCCCGCGGTTCCGCTCGGCCTTCGACAGCCGGGCCATCCGGACGTACGCCCCGCGCAGCTTGAAGGATCCGGTGCGTTGCAGGTTCTCGCACTTGAGGAACACGTCCCCGCCGACGAGCTCGCTCAGCCAGCGGGAGTACTCCAGCGGCGTCGGCGCCACCACGTCGTGCAGCAGATCCGCCGCGCGGGCGATGTCCTTGGCATCGATCACGCCCTCACACTACGGCTGAGAGCGGTTACGCGCCGGTCATTTCGTGAGGACGGACAGCTGGTTGCGCATCACCCGGCGGACCGGCGGATCGAGGTGGCGGTCCCACTCCGGATGACGCTCACCGCGCAGCAGGGCGTAGTACGCGAGTGCCTCCGACAGCGCCGCCTCGCGCAGGTATCCGCGGGCCAGCGGTTGCTTGCCGCGGCCGTTCGGTCGTGGCCGCCGCTCGTACGCCGCGTTGGCCGCGAAGATCCCGAGTCCGTAGAACACGGTCAGCAGATCCGTCAGCGGCTCGTGGTCGGGCCGGTGCGCGAACGAGATCCGGCCGTCACCCAGCAACAGCTCGTGCCCGGCCTCGTGCGCGAAGATCGCGACCAGCGCGACCGGGTCGGTGGCCAGCGCCGGCGACAGGTGGATCTCGTTGCTCCGGACCCCACGGATCCACCGGCCGGACTGCTCCTTCACCAGCCCCCGGTACGCCGGTCGTCGTACGCCGTCGGCCACCAGGCCGAAGCTGAGCGCGCACTGCCCCGACGGCAGGTCCATCCGCTCCGCGACCCGCGCACACAACTCCTCCGCGGCCGCGAGACCACCGTCGTACCCGGGCGGGATCAGGTCGGGCGGCAGCACGATCGGCCGGAGCAGGACCTCACGCCCGAACTCGCTGATCAGCCAATCCATCGACGACCGGATCCACCGCCGCCGCCCACCCGGCAACCGCTCCCGCGGCGCCTTCAGCTCAGCCCGCCGCCGCAACACCCCGATCGGATTCCTCACCCGCCGAATCATGCCTGTCCGACGCGCCCACAGACCTCCGGGGTTCCCCAACGTCACATTCCACACACGACACGTAACCGGGCTCAGGACCAGTCCAGCAACCGGGAGCGCATCCGCATCCGCGGGGTCAGATCGACCTCGTTGCACCACTCCGGTACGAGCGGGTGCGCCGGATCCAGTTGGTGGCGGCGGAGGCAGTAGTAGGCCAGCGCCTCCGAGAACACCCGCTCGCCCAGGTAGCCGAGGCTGCTGAAGATCCGCTTCTCGCGCACGCGCTCCAGCGCAAGGTTGGTCTGGAAGATCCCGAACCCGTGGAAGACGCCGAACAGATCCACCAGCGCCTCGCGGTCCGGCCGGGTCCGATCGCCGAGACCGCCTCCGTCGAGCACCTCGTGCCCCAGTTCGTGCGCCGCCGCGGCGATCACGGCGGAAGGGTCCGCGAGGAGTTCGGGGCGCAGCAGGATCGCCGTGTGGTCCGGCAACGGATCGCGCAGCGTGGTCCAACAGGCGTTCGTCCCGCTGCCGGGCAGGGTGCCGCGCTCGGCATCGGCCTGGCGCTCCAGTTCCGCCCGCCGATCAGAGTCCTCCTCCGCCAGGATCCGTTGACAGCGCCGGACCTCCAGCCGCAGCTCCCGATCCGACATCGTGCCGATCTCGGGACCGAAGCCGGCCTGCCAGAGCGCGTCGATCTCCGCCTGCGGCATCGAGGCCTCGAGCCTGGTCGTCGCGGCCAGGCGGCGGGTATCGGCGACCGTCGCCGCCTGCTCCGACCCAGGCGGTGGTTCGGAGTCGGCGGCCTCGGTGAGCACCTGGTCGATCAACGTCCGGAGGTTGCGCGCGGCCAGGCTGCGGGCGGCGATCCGGACCTCCGCCATCCGGAAGCTGAACCGGATCCGGTCCGCGGGCACCTCCATCCGCGCGCAGACCTGCAGGCACAGCGCCCGGGCAGCCTCCTCCGAACCGTCGTAGTCCGCGGGAACGAACGTGCTCGGAAGCACTGTCGGCCGCAGCAGAGGTCCGGTCCCGAACTGCTCGACGAGCCATCCCATCGAGTCCTCGATCCACTGCCGGTGCCCACCCGGCAGCTCCATCCGCGGCCCGAGCAGCGCATCGACGCCCGCCATCTTCGTCCGCCACCTTCGCCACACCCCCAGAACGTTCATGCCGGTCCGACGACGGCCACGGCTGCGAAGTTTCCTACTTGAGCAGGAGCTTGCCGAGGCGGCGGGAGGCGACGTACATGCCGAGGGTGCCCATGGCGGCCAGGTAGAGGGCGTTGATCAGCAGGGACCAGCCGACGGCGCCGGTGGTGAAGGCTCGCTCGAGGACGACGCCCTGGTAGAGCGGGGTGATCTCGACCAGCCAGCGGATCGCGGACGGGTAGGTCTCGACCGGGTAGAAGGTGGCCGAGAACAGGAACATCGGGATGATCGCCAGCTGCACGAACTCGAAGTCCTGCCAGCTGCGCATGAACGTGGTCAGCGCCATCCCGGCGCCGGCGAACGCGAACCCGATCAGCACCGAGGCCGGCAGCGCGAGCACCGCCCACCACGACGACACCAACCCCATCCCGAGCATCACCAGGATGAACATCGCCGAGTAGCAGGCCCCGCGCAGCAACGCCCAGGTCACCTCGCCGGTCGCGACGTCCCACGGCCGCAGCGGCGTCGCCAGCATCGAGTCGTAGAGCTTGGCGTACTTCATCCGGAAGAAGATGTTGTACGTCGAGTCGAACACGGCCCCGTTCATCGCCGAGCTGGCCAGCATCGCGGGCGCGACGAAGGCGGCGTACCCGATCGTGGTGCCGTCGGACAGGGTGAAGTCGCCGACCAGCTGGGCGACGCCGACGCCGATCGACAGCAGGTAGAAGACCGGCTCGAAGAAGCCGGACAGGAAGACGATCCAGGACCGGCGGTACATGACGAAGTTGCGCTCGACGATGTGCCGGCCGCCGCCGAGCCGCAGCGGAACCGGGACGACCCGGGTGGTCAGCGTGGCCATCAGCCGACCAACTTCCTCGTGAAGCCGCGGACGGCGAGCCACGTGCCGACCACGAACCAGGCCAGCAGGTAACCGAGGTTGAGCAGCGTCATCCACGGATCGACCGTGCCCAGGCTGAGATCCCGGGACAGCTCGACGCCGTGCCACAACGGGCTGACGTACGCGAGCCACTCGATCCAGTCCGGCAACTGCGACACCGGGAAGAACGCCCCCGAGAACAGGAACGCCGGGACGACGCCGAACCGGAAGATCATCGCGAAGCCGGAGTCGTTCTCCAGCTTGGTCGCGTACGCCGCCACCGGCGCCGCGACCGCCATCCCGACCAGCAGCGCGACCGGCAGCCCGAGCAGACCCAGCGGCGACTCGAGCCCGCCGAACGCGGTGATCACCAGCAGGAACACCAGGCAGGTGCTGGTCACCCGGAAGGCGATGAACGCGAGCTGTCCGTAGACGACGTCCGCCGGCCGCAACGGCGTGGCGATCATCGAGTAATAGAACTTCTGCCACTTCAACCCGCTCATCACCGGGTACGTCGCCTCGCCGACGGCGATCTGCAGTCCGGTCGAGGCGAGCAGGCCGGGAGCGATGTACTGCAGGTAATTCACACCGCCGAGCGCGCCGGTCCCGTTGCTGTCGACGAACGAGCCGAGGCCGATCCCCATCGCGGCCAGATAGAGCAGCGGCAGCAGGAAACTGCTGACCAGCGTGCCCTTCCAGGTGCGTCGGTAGACGGTCAGCCAGTAGTCGAACTGGCGACGGCCGTTCTCCAGGGCGAGCGCCATCAGTCCACCAGCGTCCGGCCGGTGAGCCGCAGGAACACGTCCTCCAGCGTCGAGCGGCGGACCAGCACTGCGGCCGGCTCCAGCCCGCGCTCGTGGACAGCGGCGACCGCATGCTCGCCGTCGTCGGTGTAGAGCAGCAGGCGGTCGGGCAGGACCTCGATCCGCTGGGCGAGGTCCTCGACCTTCTCCGCGAGCGCGTCGTGGTCGGCCAGCATCACGTCCGGACCGAACCGCAGCTCGGTGACCTCACGGGTCGAGTAGTCGCGGATCAGCTGCGCCGGCGACCCCTCGGCCGCGATCAGGCCGCCGTCCATCACCACCAGCCGGTCGCACAACTGCTCGGCCTCGTCCATGTAGTGCGTGGTGATGATGAGGGTGACGCCGGCCTGCTTCAGCCGGAACAGCTTGTCCCACAACAGGTGCCGCGCCTGCGGGTCGAGACCGGTCGTCGGCTCGTCGAGCAGCAGCAGGTCGGGCTTGCTCACCAGCGACCGCGCGATCGTCAGCCGCCGCTTCATCCCGCCGGACAGCTCCTCGACCTTCACGTTCGCCTTCTCGGTGAGCGCGACGAACTCGAGCAGCTCGTCGGCCCGCAGCCGGCACTCCGCCCGGCTGAGACCGAAGTACCGCCCGTAGATGGTCAGGTTCTCCCGGACGGTGAGCTCGGTGTCGAGGGTGTCGTCCTGCGGACACACCCCGAGCCGCGCCCGGATCGACGGGCCCTCGGCCGACGGGTCCCGGCCGAGGATCCGCAGCGTCCCGCCGGTCGCCGGCGAGACCGCGCCGATCATCCGCATCGTCGACGACTTGCCCGCGCCGTTCGGCCCGAGGAAACCGAACGCCTCCCCACGCCACACGTCCAGGTCGATCCCACGGACCGCCTCGAAGTCGCCGTACGACTTCCGCAGCCCGCGAGCATGCACCAAGGCCTCCCGCTGCTCACTCACGAGCCCGACCCTAGACGTATCCCCGGACACTTTCTTGTCGTTTTGAGATCGGTCAGCCGCGACCGACGTAGGGCATGCCCGCCGCCATCACCGTCAGGGTGGGGACGGCGACCGACGTCGGCAGCTGCGCGATCCGCACCACGAAGTCGGCCACGACCTTCGGGTCGAACGTCGGCTCGGCGGCGACCGAGCCGTCCGCCTGGAGCACGCCCTGCGCCATCCGCTCGGTCATCGCGGTGGCCGCGTTGCCGATGTCGATCTGGCACGCGGTGATCCCGTGCGCCCGGCCCTCCAGCTCGAGGCCCTTGGTCAGACCACTGATCGCGTGCTTGCTCGCGGTGTAGGCGATGCCCTGCGGCCGCGGCACGTGCGCCGAGATCGACCCGTTGTTGATGATCCGCCCACCCTTCGGATCCTGCCGCAGCATCAGCGCGAAGGCGGCCTGCGCACACAGGAACGACCCGGTCAGGTTGGTGTCCACCACCCGCCGCCAGTCCGCCTCCGACACGTCCGGTACGGCGGCCGCCGGCGCACCCGTGCCCGCGTTGTTCACCAGTACGTCGATCCGCGCCAGCCCACCGAAGAACGCCCGTACGGCGTCCCCGTCGGCAACGTCGAGCACCGCGTACCCGACCGCCCCGCCCCCGAGACCGGCCGTCTCCTGCAACGTCTCCTCGGTCCGCCCGGTCACGATCACCTCGAACCCGGCCGCCGCCAGCGCGAGCGCCATCTCCCGCCCGAGCCCCGACCCACCCCCGGTCACCACTGCCACCTGCGTCATCCGCACGTCTCCCGCCGCTCGCCGAACCGGCGACCAGCATCGCAGGAAGCTCAGACTGTCGACGCTGTCGGGTAGCGGCGCCAGTACCAACCGACGGCCGCCGCCAACGCCGTCACGACCAGGACTTCAACCCAGACGCCGTTGCCGAGTGGTGGGACCAACTCCCCGGAAAGGTTCCAGGCTGCGTGCACCAGGATCGCCGCCGGCACTCCGCCGCGGAGGCGTTCGGTGACGAACAACATCACGTAGGTCAGCGGGAACAGTGCCAGGAAGAACGTCAGTCCCTCCTGCGTGAACAGGCCGTCGTCGTGCTGGCCGGTCCCGTCGAGGAAGTACAGCGGCACGTGCCAGAGACCCCACGCCGCACCGAGTACGGCGGTGGTCACCAGTTGCCCGTAGTACCGGCGCAGACGGGGCTGGACATAACCACGCCAGCCGAACTCCTCCGCGACCGGGCCCGCCAGGAAGGTGTAGGCCATCGCCCCGAGCAGTCCGCCGGCACCGGCGATCACGTCGGCCGCGTGGTCCGGAAGCTCCGGCAGTCCCCCGGTGAACGTCGTGGTGGCCAGTGGAGCGAGCGCGCCGAGCAGCACCGCGGCGATCGGCCACGTCCACGACCACCTCACGAGCCGGAGACGCGGCTCCCGTCGCCACAGCCACATGACCAACGCGGCCAGCGAGGGCCCGGACGCCGCCAGCGCGAAGACCAGCATCCCAGCGCCTTCGTCGACATCCGCGCCGGCCAAACCCAGGGCTGCCCACGGCAACCAGGTCAGGACCAGACAGATCGCACCGAACTCCAGCAGTCTGCGAACGGCAGTCGCGCCGTCCGTCGTCCGTACGTCGATCGCCGTCAGCATGCTGACAGCCTGGCCGGGGCGTACGGCGTGGGCGAGGGTGCCAGACCGACCATCGACGGTGGTGCCAGGTCCACCCGCGTCACAGAATCCACCGTCCCGACGTCACGTGGACGAGAGCGCGTCCGCTGCTGCGAGCAGTGACCAGCCTGCGACCGGGAGTAAATGAGTGGCAACTCACTTGGCGGTGTTGGAAACTCAATTGCGTGTATCACGCAAGCATGTATATGCTTGCAGCATGCAAGTGAATGACGCGTACTCCCCGCAGACCCCGGTCGAAGGGGTGCTGCACGCGTTCACCCGGGTCGGCCGGCGGCTGAAGGGCAAGCAGCCCGGCGACACGCTGGACCACAGCGCCCACGTGGTCCTGTTCGTGCTGCGCTGCAGCGGTGCGCTCCGGCTGTCCGACCTGGCGAGCCGGATGGAGCTCGACGCGTCCACCGCGAGCCGGCACGTCCGGTCGCTGGAGCAGCTCGGGCTGGTCCGCCGCTCCCCCGACCCCGACGACGGCCGCGCCTTCCGGGTCGAGCTGACCGAGCAGGGCCTCGCGGAGTGGGAAGCCGGCGCCCGCCGCCGGATGGAGCTGCTGACCGCCGCGATGGACGGGTGGTCGGACGACGACATCCGGACGTTCGAGCGGCTGATGACCCGGTTCGCCGACGGTGTCGCGAGCCTGACCGACACCGCCACCGACAACCGCGCCTGGGCCGACAAGGGCTGGGCCGCCGTCGCCCCGCGGATCCGGCCGGCCGCGGAACGCCGTACCGAAGAGGCCGAACGCCGTACCGAAGACGACACCACCCTGGAGAGCACCAGATGAGCACGACCGAGCCCGCCACCCCCGGCGGTGCCGCGCCTGACAGCGTTGCCGATGGCCCGAACTACCTGTCCCACAAGCAGATCCTGGTCGTCCTCGGCGGGCTGATGGCGGGCATGTTCCTGGCGGCGCTCGACCAGAGCATCGTCGGGACCGCGCTGCCGCAGATCGTCAGCGAGTTCAACAGCCTGGACAAGCTGTCCTGGGTGGTCACGGCGTACCTGCTGACCTCGACCGCCTCCACCCCGCTGTGGGGCAAGATCTCCGACCTCTACGGCCGCCGCCCGCTGTTCATCGCGGCGATCGTCACCTTCCTGGCCGGCTCGGTGCTGTCCGCGCTGGCACAGAACATCGAGATGCTGATCGGCTTCCGGGCCGTCCAGGGTCTCGGCGCCGGCGGCCTGATGTCGCTGGCCTTCGCCACCATCGGCGACGTCATCCCGCCGCGCGAGCGCGGGAAGTACATGGGGTACTTCGGCGCCGTCTTCGGCCTGTCCTCGGTGGCCGGCCCGCTGCTCGGCGGCCTGCTCACCGACGGCCCGGGCTGGCGCTGGATCTTCTGGATCAACCTGCCGATCGGCCTGGTCGCCCTGGGCATCGTCGCCGCCGTGCTGAAGCTGCCGCACGTGAAGCGGTCGCACAAGATCGACTACCTCGGCGCCGCGATCATCACCGGCGCGGTCACCACGCTGCTGCTGGCGATCTCCTGGAGCGGTCCGGAGAACGGCTGGGGCGCCGGGACCACGGTCGGCCTGCTGGCCGCGGCCGTCGTCCTGGCCGTCGGCTTCGTGTTCGTCGAGCTGAAGGTGGCCGAGCCGATCATCCCGATGGACCTGTTCAAGGGCCGGATCTTCTCCGGGTACGCCGGGTACGCGTTCCTGCTCGGCTTCGCGATGTTCGGTGCGCTGATCTTCCTGCCGCTGTACCTGCAGGCGGTCAAGGACCTGTCGCCGACCCGGTCCGGCCTGGCCCTGCTGCCGATGATCGTCGGCATCTTCTCCGCCTCCATCCCGAGCGGCCAGCTGATGAGCCGGAACGGCCGGTACAAGGTGTTCCCGATCATCTCCGCCGTGCTGGTCGGCGGCGCGATGGTGCTGCTGTCCACGCTGAGCCTGACCACGCCGTACTGGCAGCTCGCGATCTACATGTTCGTGATGGGCGCCGGCCTGGGCCTGTCGATGCAGATCACCGTCACCGCCGCGCAGAACAGCGTCCCCCGGCAGCACATGGGCAGCGCGACCTCGACGATGACGTTCTTCCGCTCGATGGGCGGCGCGATCGGTACGGCGGTGTACGGCGCCGTGCTGACCGGCCGGCTGAAGGACCACCTGACCGAGATCGTCCCGCACGCCACCCAGTCGATGGTCGACGGGCTGGCCAAGGCGGCGAACAGTGTCGAGGCCCTGCACGCGCTGAAGCCGCCGATGAAGGGCTGGGCGCTCGAGGGCCTGGTCCAGGCGATGGACGACGTGTTCCTGGTCTCCTTGCCGTTCCTGGCGATCGCCCTGGTCATCGCGATCGTCACGCCGGAGCAGCGGCTCGCCGGCCGTTCGGACGACACCAAGCCGGACGAGTCCGTCGAGAGCTCCGCAGCCGCCGCTCTGCACTGACACGCGGCTCGATATGAAGGGCCTCGCCGGGTTCGCCCGGTGAGGCCCTTCGCGTCGGTCTAGCCGTCGACGACCTCGGGTGAGGGACGTCTTCGGCGGGGTAGCTGACGGCGGGGTGGTTCCGGATCGACGTCGTTCCCGGCCAGGTGGTTGACGATGGCGTTCAGCACGGCGGCCGTCGGTACGGCGACCAGCGCGCCGACGATCCCGGCGATGATCACGCCGGTGGCGATCGCCAGGATGATGGCCAGCGGGTGCACGGAGACCGCCCGGCCGAGCAGGAACGGCTGCAGCACGTGCGCCTCGAGCTGCTGGACGCCGATCACCACCGCCAGCATGATGATCGCGACGATCGGACCCTTCGCCACCAGCGCGACCAGGACGGCGACACTGCCGCTGATCAGTGCGCCGACGACCGGGACGAACGCACCGACGAAGACCAGGATCCCGATCGCGCTGACCAGCGGCAGCCCGAGGAACGCGGCGCCGAGGGAGATGCCGATCGCGTCCACCGCGGCGACGATGATGGTGGCGCGGACGAACGCGGTCAGCGAGACCCACGCCTTCCGGCCGGAGGAGTCGGCCTTCTCCCGCGCCTGCCGCGGGAACAGCCGGACCACCCAGGACCAGATCTGGTCGCCCTGGTAGAGGAAGAAGAACAGGCAGAACAGCGCGATGAACAACCCGGCGAACACGTGGGTGGCCGTCGTACCCACCTCGGCCGCGCGCTGACCGAGCGCGCCGCCGGAGGTGACCTGGTCACGCAGCGAGTTGAACGCGTTGGTGATGTCCTGGTCGTCGAGGCCGAAGTTGATCCGGGCCAGGTCGCGGACCTCCTGGACGCCCTCGCCGACCTGGTCCGACAGGGTCTCGAACTGGCTCGCGATCTGCGTGCCGACCAGCGTGAGCAGACCGGCGACGAGGACGATCGTTGCGAGCACGGTGATCCCGGCCGCCGGGCCGCGCGGGATCCGCAGCCGCTGCAGTCCGTTGGTCACCGGCACGAGCAACGCCGTCAGCAGTACGCCGACGGTCACCGGGACGACCACCTCCGACAGGTAGCGCATCCCGTACCCGATCACGAGCACCGCGGCCACGATCACCAGGAACCGCCACGACCAGGCGCTGGCGATCTGCATCGCCGGCGTCACCCCGGTGTCGACCCGTCCGCGCGTGGACGCGACCACGAGATGGTCCTCCGCCGACTGCACGGACCCGCTGGACTCCCGCAGTACGTCGTTGTCCGCCACCGGACTCGGTTGGTCGCCGCCCACACTCGGCACGTCGGCGTCCGGCCCGATCTCCGGCACGTCGGCCTCCCGCTCGTCGCGGGGCGTCCCGTCCCCCCGCTCGTCGGGCGTCCTGTCCTCCCGCTCGTCGCGGGGTGCCGTGTCGTCCCGGCCGGCCGCCACGTCGGCTTCAGACGTGGTCGCCGAGCCGTCATGTCGTCCCGACTCGCTCATCACACCTCCGCAGCGTCCCTTGGTGCTGAGACTAGTGCCCGGCGCGGACCGATCCATGAATACGGGCTGCCAGGCCTTCGGCGGCCGTCGGGTCGAGATCCGCGAGCAGGCCGACGCCTGCGAGGACGTAGTCCTGGTCGACACCGATCGCGGCGCGCTCCGGGACCAGCCAGCCCTCCTCCTGCGCGTTCGCCGCGACCGCCCCGAGGATCCGCGCCGCCACCTCCGGTCCGTTGTGCCGCAGCACTCCCCCGGAGCCGACCAGCAGGTCCACCTCGCGCAGATCCTTCCCGGACCGCTCGACCACCCGTCCGCCCGGCCCGAACACGATCCGCTGCCGGCCCGCATGCCGCCTGAGCGCCACCGTCGCCGCGATCCGCGCCAGCGTCTCGTCGTACGACGCCTCGATCGCGTCGTCCGGCAGGTACGACGGCTCGTCGTGCCGACGTACCGCGGCCCGGCGCAGCGACTCGTCGTCCGGGACCAGGCCGGCCTCGACCCCCGCGGTCACCACGGGCACCGCACTCCATCGCATCCCGAGGTCGCCCTCGACCGTCCGGGTCACCGGATGGGTCGCGACCACCTCCCGCCCAAGGTTGGCGTCCTCCGGGTCGAGCTCGATCACCGAGTGCACGTCCGTCGTCGCCCCGCCGATGTCCACGACCGCCACGTCCCCGTGCAACCCGGCCAGCACCTCGACCCCGCGCAGTACGACGTCCGGCGTCGCGGCCCGGACCATCCGTGCGAAGCCGGGATCCTTCGACAGGTTCTTCCCACCGATCACGTGCCGGAGGAACATCTCCCGGATCGCCGCCCGCGCACCGTCCGGCGCGAACACCCCGATCTCCGGAACGACGTTGTCCGCGAGCACATGCGGTACGCCGGCGGCCGCGAGCGTCTCGTGGATCTCGGCCTGCGCGTCGACGTTGCCCGCGACCACGACCGGACGGCGCCAGCGATAGGTGGCCAGCGTGGTCGCGGCCTTGAGCAGGACGGCCGAGTTCCCGCCGTCGGTGCCGCCGAGCAGGAGGACCACGTCCGGACGGTCCGCGCGCAACGCCTTCAGCGACGTCGGCGTGAGTCCACCGTTGACCACGGCAACGACCCGGCCGCCGCTCGACAACGCGACCCGGCGGCCCGCCTCCGCGGTGACGAGCTCCTCGTTGCCGACGACACCGATCCGCAGACCGCCGCCCGCGCTGGAGCAGGCCAGCACCTCAGCGTCGGCGACCCCGCGATCGGCAGCCTCGAGGAGGGCACGGCAGGCATGCCAGCCGTCCATCACGTCGCTGCCGATGGTGGTGCGGTGCTCGGCCCGGGCGACCAGGTCGCCGGAGCCGGAGTCCACCGCGATCGCCTTGGTGAAGGTCGACCCGAAGTCGACCGCAACCACGAGTGCCACGGATCACGACATCGCGCGGTCGAGGTCCAGCAGCAGGTCGTCGATCGTCTCGATGCCGACGCTCAGCCGGATCAGGTCGGCCGGCACCTCCAGCGGCGTACCCGCGACCGAGGCGTGCGTCATCCGGCCCGGGTGCTCGATCAGCGACTCGACGCCGCCGAGCGACTCGCCCAGGGTGAAGACCTCGGCCTTGTTGCAGATGTCGATCGCCTGCTGCTCGCCGCCCGCGACCCGGAATGACACGATCCCGCCGAACCGCTTCATCTGCTTGGCCGCGGTCTCGCTGCCGGGATGTCCGTCGATCCCGGGGTAGAGCACCTGGGTGACGGAGCCGTGCCGCTGCAGGAACTCGACCACCCGCTCGGCGTTGTCGCTGTGCCGGTCCATCCGGACGCCGAGGGTCTTGATGCCGCGCAGTACCAGCCAGGAGTCGAACGGGCCGGCGACCGCGCCGATCGCGTTCTGGTGGAAGGCGATCGTCTCGGCCAGCTCGGTGTCGCGGACGATCAGCGCACCGCCGACGACGTCGGAGTGCCCACCCATGTACTTCGTCGTCGAGTGCACGACCACGTCCGCGCCGAGCTCCAGCGGCTGCTGCAGGTACGGCGAGGCGAACGTGTTGTCGACGACCAGGAGGGCGCCGGCGTCGTGCGCGAGCTGCGCGACCAGCGCGATGTCGGCGACGTTGAGCAGCGGGTTGGTCGGCGTCTCCAGCCAGACCACCTTCGTTTTCCCCGGACGGATCGCGGCACGGATCGCCTCCGGGTGGGTGACGGCGGCCGGGGTCATCTCGACGCCCCAGGTGCCGAGCACCTTGGCGAACAGCCGGAACGTGCCGCCGTACGCGTCGTCCGGGAACACCACGTGGTCACCCGGCACGCACACGGAGCGGATCAGCGTGTCCTCGGCGGCGAGACCACTGGCGAACGCGAATCCGCGGTTGCCCGCCTCGATCGCGGCGAGACACTCCTCCAGCGCGGTCCGGGTCGGGTTCGCCGACCGGGAGTACTCGTAGCCGTTGCGCAGCCCGCCGACGCCGTCCTGCTTGTAGGTGCTGGTCGCGTAGATCGGCGGCACCACCGAACCGGTGGTGGGGTCGGGCTCGTTCCCGGCGTGGATGGCGAGCGTCTCGAAGCCGTAGTGGTGTTCGGAGTTCACCGGACCAGCGTACGGCCTGGTCTGATCGGCCCGCGCACGCCGTCCACAGCAGGCACCGAGGGCCTGGGTAAGAGATGGATCCAGGTTGTCCACAGTCGCGTCGAACCCCCTGGCATCTGACCCGGCCCGCGCCCTACCGTTGCGGTCAGTGATTGCTGTCGCCGACGCAGGGTAGTCGCCCGGCCCGGCGCAGTAGTTGCCCTGGTCAACGCACGACTCCACGAGGAAGGACGACGGCGCCGGATGAAGACGCAAGCCAGGCCGCTGGACCAGGACGACCTGGCGATGGCGGACCTCGCCGAGGTTCGGGACTGGACCGCAATCGCCGGTCCGGACAACGACGACTCCGGCCCGCAGGTCGTCCGCGCCCTCGTCCACCGGGTGATGTCCCAGACCCCGTGGCGGCCGTGGCCGCTGGAGCCGGGCGAGGTGATCGCGGCCGAGATGGTCTCGTGGGGCTTCACCACTCCCAGGGGTACGACGATGATCGTGTTCGACGGCCTGGTCTTCTCCGACTGCCCGGACAGCGGCTGGTCGGCGTACGAGATCGGTCCGGACGACATCGCCGCCGCCGAGGCCGGGCTCGACCAGCACTGGCCGGAGCACCTCGCGCTCGCGACCCGGCACTGGGGACCGCCGGACTACGTCGGCGACGACAGCAGCCCGACGTTCGCCGACGAGTGGGAGCCGGGCGCCGGCGCCGGGCGGCGGCATCTCGCGGTCTGGCTGCGGCCGGGTGCGCAGATCCACCTGTACAGCAACAAGCCCTCCAAGGACCCGCTGACGACGTCTGTCGGGGTCAACTACGCCGTCTACATCGACTAGGAGACCCCGAATGAGCGAGCCCTCCCAGGAGCCGGGCCGGATCCGCCGCATGTCCAACCGCGTCTCCCGCTGGCGGAACACGCGGCGCGGTACGAAGACGCTCAAGGCCGCCTACGCCCAGGCCGCGCGGGACGCGAAGCGGATGGACCCGGTGGTCCGCGAGCGGATCGGCCGCGCCAACCTGACCAAGGCCGACCTCCAGATGCTCGCGGAGACCCAGGTCGCCGCGCAGTTCGGCGGGCAGCGGTACGGCGATCTGGCGCAGACGGTCGGCCAGGCGGCTGCCGACCGCGTCCCGGGCGGGCGGGCCAACCGGTTCTCCCGGTGGCGAGCCACCCGACGTGGGACGAAGGCGCTCAAGGCGGCGTACGCGCAGGCGGCCAAGGACGTGAAGAAGATGGATCCGGCGGTCCGCGAGTCGATCGGGCGGCACCGGATCACCCGGTCGGACCTGCAGGCGTTGTCGCAGGGGCGGATGGAGGAGGTCTTCCGTCCGGAGGGGCGGCCCGGGTTGTCGCCCCCTGCACAACAACAGGGTTCTGGTCCGGCACAGCAGCATGCCCAGCAGCCTGCCCAGCAGGAGCCGCTCGCCGACCAGATCCGGGCGGCGCAGCTCCAGCTGCAGGCGACCATGCTGCAGAACCAGCAGTTCCAGCTGCAGCTCGAGGCCATCCAGCAGCAGTTGCTGCAGGCCCAACTCGAGGCCCAGCAACGAATGCAGGCCCTGCAGCAACAACTCCGCGAAGCCCAGGAAGCCGCCCAACAGGCCGGCCTGCAAACCCCAGTCCAGCCCGAAGCCCAAACGCCGACCGGCCCCGAAACCCAGACGCCAACCGGCCCTGAAGCCCAGACGCCGACCGGACCCGAGGCACAGACCCCGACTGGACCTGAGGCACAGACGCCCGCTGAGCCCGCGGCGCAAACGCCGACCGGACCCGAGGCACAGGCACCCGCTGAGCCCGCAGCGCAGGCGCCGACCGGACCGGAGGCGCAGACGCCAGCCGGGCCTGAGGCACAAACGCCCGCCGAGCCCGCAGCGCAGACACCGACTGGACCCGAGGCACAGGCGCCGACCGGCCCCGAGGCTCAGGCACCCGCCGAGCTTGCAGCGCAGACACCGGCCGGGCCCGAGGCACAAGTGCCTGTCGAGCCCGCAGCGCAGACGCCGGATGGGCCTGAGGTGCAGGCGCCGGTGCGGTCTGGGGCTCAGGTCGACGTGCGGGGCTCGGGGCAGGTGGACGGACAGGCAGCTGGTCCGGTGCAGCCGGGCGACCAGCGGGCGGCGTGGGTTGCGTCGGGCACCGGTCAGGCGAACCACCAAGCCGTCCAGTACCGCCCGGGCCCGGATGCTCAGCAACCGCGGTCCGACGCGGAGCAGGCAGCCGTGGCCTCCAACGAACAGTGGTCCCCGGACCCGGCCGTCGCGCCCGACCAGTCGGCGCAGAGCCAGGCCGACGTGAAGGGCGACCTCGCGAAGCAGTTCGGCGCGGCGTTCGACGGCCGGACCCCGCCTCGCATCAGCAACGGGGAGCAGTCAGTCCCCGCAGGCGAGCGGCCGGCCGGCAACGAACACCACCGCCAAGCCGGCCAGTCGGCCACCCGGGACACCAAGACCACGGAGCGCTGACCCGAGCGCAGACCGCACAGAACAACTCATCCGACAAAAGCCTCCGGCCGCGGTGATCGACCGGAGCCTGATGAACCCGCCCGGCGCCTACCGTTGCCGACGCGGGGCCTGACACCTACGGAAGGAACAAGCCCGGAGATGAAGACCCAGGAGAGGCCGCTCGACGAGGACGACCTGGCCATGGCCGACCTCGCCGAGATAGCGGACTGGCGACCGATCGCCGGTCCCGACAGCGACGCGTCCGGCCCGGCCGTCGTACGCGCCCTGGTCCAGCGGGTGATGAACGCGACCGACTGGCAGCCGTGGCCGCTCAAGCCGGGGCAGCAGATCGAGCCCGAGCAGGCGTCCTGGGGGTTCACCACCCGGCGCGGTACGACGATGATCGTGTTCGACGGCATGGCGTTCGCCGACGTCCGGAACGCCGGCTGGTGTGCGTACCGGATCACGCCCGACGACATCCCGGCCGCGGAGGCCGGGCTCGACGAGCACTGGCCGGACCACCTGGAGCTGGCCCGCAAGCACTGGGGTGAGCCCGACTACGTCGGTGACGAGAGCAGCCCGACGTTCCTCGACGAGTGGGCCCCGGGCGCGGGCGCCGACCGCCGGCACCTCGCCGTCTGGGTCCGTCCGGGCGCGCAGCTGCAGCTCTTCAGCAACAAGCCGACCAGAGACCCGCTGACCGTTGCGGTGGGTGTCAACTACGCGGTCTACATCGACTAGGAGATCGACAGATGACGACACCACACCAGGGCTCCGCGCTGTGGGAACAGGGCAACTGGGGTCAGGCGATGGGCTGGCTCGCGGACCGCAGCCCCGAGGAGCAGCTCGCGCTGAAGAAGCTGATCGACAAGCAGCTGGAGCCGCCGGGCCGGATCCTCGGTGCGGTACTGCGGGCGCGTGAGGTGGCTCGGCAGACGGTGATCCGGCTGAGCGATGGTGCGCAGCAGCTGGCCAGCCAGGCACGGGAGTTCGGGCAGAACACCGCGACCCGGGCGGGCGAGGCGTGGCAGGCGACGACCAACCGGGCCAACGAGCTCGGGCAGCAGGCGGCGGGTGCTTACCGGACCGGCCGGGACGCGACGGTCGACGCCGCCCGGCAGGCCGCGGTCGCCGCCGACCTGGCGGCCACAGCTGCCACCGAGCGTGTTCAGGCCGCGGGCCGGGCGGTCGCCGAGGGCGCACAGACCGCGGGGCGGGCGGTTGCCGAAGGCGCGCAGACCGCGGGTCGCGCCGTGGCCGACCGTGCTCAGACTGCGGGTCGTGCGGTGGCGGCGGGTGCTCAGACCGTTGCCGAGGGCGCGCAATCTGCGGGCCGTGCGGTCGCGGAAGGTGCCCAGACCGCGGGTCGCGCGGTCGCTCAGGGAACCCAGGCCGCGGGACGAGCGGTGGCGCAGGGTGCGCAGAACACGGGGCGTGCGGTCGTCGACGGCGCTCAGAGCGCCGGTCGCGCGGTCGCGGAGACCGCGAGTCGCGTGACCCGGTGGGCGCAGGACACCCGGCGGTCGTACACCACTCGGCTCGCCAACGCCGCGCGGGCCGGCTACGAGCAGTTCCGGGTGGACCCGGACCTGAACCGGGCGAGCCCCGAGCGCTCCGACATCGACAGCCTGATCGCGCGCGCCCAGCGGATCGCGGACATGGACTCACCGGAGGCGCGCCAGGAGGCGTTCGCCGAGTTCACCCAGACCGCGGAGACCCTCCGCGGCCGCACCGGCGCCGCCGCCGACACCCGCGCCGCCATGGCAGCCGCCGGCACCGGCGTCACCCCGCCCAAGGTCAACCTCACCAAGCCCGACGGCACCCAACCCCAGCAGCAACCCTCCCAAGGCGCCGCGGAACGCACCACCGGCGTCCAAGGCCAAGCCCCCAAGGACCCAGGAATCACCAAGTAGTTCAGCGGTCCTGGACCACCGAGCAGTCCAGCAGTCCCGAAGCACCAACCATCCCGAACGCCGCCGGGCCGACCCGGCGGCGTTCGCTGTTCCGGTCGGCAAGCACCAGAAAGTCGCCCTTGACGCAACCAGCAGGTTGCAATAGATTATTGGGCAACTGAACGGTTGCTACTCATGGAGGTTGTGATGGGGTTTCCTGATCGGATCGAGCGGACGGTGGACATCGCGCACCCGCCGGCGAAGGTGTGGGCGGCATTGACGACGGCCGAGGGGCTCGGGACGTGGTTCGGCAACCAGGCGTCGATCGACCTGCGGCCGGGTGGTTCGGCCGAGATGACGTGGACCAGCGGCGACCACGCGGAGATGCGGATCGAGCGGGTCGAGGAACCGACCGCGTTCGGCTTCACCTGGCACATCTACGGTCTGCCCGCGGAGGACCCACGGCGTACGTACGTCGAGTTCACCCTCGAGCCCGTGGACGCGGGCACCCGGCTGACGGTCGTCGAGACCGGCTTCGCGCAACTGCCGGAGGACGACTACCGCAAGGCGTTCGACGGCAACACGCGGGGCTGGAAGTCCGAGATCGACGAACTGGTCGACTACCTGGATGCAGCCTGACATGCAGTCCGATCCGAGCAAGGCCGACATGGAGGCGGTGGCGGAGCAGGTGTTCGTCGCCCTGGCCGACCCGAGCCGGCGCAGCATCCTCGCCGCGCTGGCGTCGGGCGGTCCGGCGACGGCCACGGACCTGGCGAACCGCCTGCCGATCACCCGGCAGGCGATCGCCAAGCACCTGACGCTGCTCACCGATGCCGGCCTGGTGACCCCCGAGCACGGCGAACGCCGCCGCGTCCGCTTCCGCCTCCATTCGGCGCCGATGCAGGTGGCCCAGCAGTTCCTGGCCGCGATGGCCCGCGACTGGGACAGCCGCCTCGACGCCCTGAAGGACCACCTCGAGCGCTGACGCCAGGTTCACCTCGAGCTCTGACGCCAGGATCAGCTGAGCGCTGACGCCAGGGTCAGCGGTGGCCGGGCACGCGGACGTCGACCCACACGAGCCGGTGGTCGCTGGTCGGGAACGGGAAGACCCCGGTCAGGCGGGACAGCGGATCCGCCTGCACCGGCCAGAACACACCCGCTCCCACCGGCCGCAACTGGCGCGACGGCAGCACGTAGTCGGCGCGCAGGTTCCCTGGCGCCGGGCTGTCCGCGAAGTCCGCGGTGTCGTACTTCGGGTTGCCGCGATGCGATGCGTTCGCGCCACCCTGGAGTACGGCGGCCTCCGCGGCCCCGGCCGACCGCGGCCTCGGGTCGATGATCCGCGGGTGCTCGATCAACTGCTGGATCGAGCCCGGTACGGAGTCGCCGTCGAGCGGATCGCTGTTCTGGTCGCCCGCGATCACGAACGCGCTGCCCGGCCGCAGTCCGCCGTATCGGCCCTTGTCGTCATAGATGTACGACGACCGCTTGCCGGGCTGCACGTAGTCCGCCCAGAACCGGATCTCGTCGTGGTTGCGCCGCCCGTTGCGGTCCTCGGCGCCGTCGAAGGTGGGCGGCGTCGGGTGCGACACCAGGAAGTGCACGGTGCGCTTGCCGACCTTGATCGGCAGGTCCCAGTGGGACTTGCTGGAGAGCCGGAAGACGTCGAGCTCGGCCGGCGAGTACCAGTCGGACGGCGCCGGGGTGGCCGGGTCGTCCGGCAGCAGCGCGCCGGGCATGTCCTTCCACCGGAAGAGCTGGAACGTGCGCACGTGCCGGGTGTCGATCGGGTAGCGCGAGTAGACGGCCATCCCGAACTGGCCCTCGAACGCACCGAAGCCGAAGGCGTCGTCCCCACCGGCGATCTGGCCGTCGTTGTTCAGGTCGAAGCCGCTCGGGATTCCGGTGTTGGACGGCGCGACGTACACGTACGGGTAGTGGATCGGCTTCGCGCCGCCCTGCCCGACGGCGAGGTAGTTGGCCCGGAACAGGTTCGCGGCCTGCCGGTTCGGCACGAAGTCGAACTCGTTGATCAGCAGCACGTCCGGCCGGGTCCGCTGGATCACCTCGGCGACCGCCTTGGCCTGCGCGTTGGTGCCGGTACTCAGGTCCGCGACCAGCTGCCCGGCCGCTCCCCGGTTCAAGCTTGCGTTGTAC
Source organism: Kribbella sp. CA-247076 (assembly GCF_050942445.1). NCBI lineage: Bacteria > Bacillati > Actinomycetota > Actinomycetes > Propionibacteriales > Kribbellaceae > Kribbella > Kribbella sp. CA-247076. The sequence continues at coordinate 6,056,886 of NZ_CP192051.1, forward strand.
GTCGCGAACCGCACCGACTCGTGCCCGCCACCAGCCTCCGCCGGCACCACTCCTGCCAGTCCGGCGCCGAGCACCATCCCGAGCGCTACCAGCAACCCGCCTGTTCTCCGCATGACCAACCCCTCCACTGAGCCCGAATGCGGCCAACGCAAGCACCCGGCCGTTTGCCCCACCTGAACGCCAAGTGAACTCTCAACCGCACCCGACGGCTACAGCTCAGGAGGACTCGGTGGTGACCGGGGTGCCGCGGCGGGCGAGGATGGCGGTGGCGGCGTCGAGGAGGACGGCGCGGATCTCGGCGTCGGTGACACCGAGCTCGAGTTCGGTGGACAGGGCGGCACCCACGGTCTCGACCGCGGCGGCGGCCCGGAGGCGGTCGGCCGGGGTCGGGTCCGGGCCGGCCAGCCACAGCTGGAAGCGCCGGCTCTGTGCGATCAGCTGGTCGAGGTCGTCCCCGAACGCGGCCAGTACGGCGGCGATGTCGCGCAGCAGCGTGGGCCCGGTCGACCGGTGCTCGATCACGACGTCGACGTACGCGCCGAGCAGCTCGCGCTCCGCCTCGGGCGACCACGGCAGTTCGTCGGAGCGGCCGAGGACCTGGAAGATGTCGTCCAGGAAGGTGCCGACGATGGCGCGCAGCAGGTCCTGCTTGGACGAGTAGTGGTAGTACAGCGACGCCTTGGTGATGCCGACCCGCTCGGCGATCTCGCGCAGGCTGGTCTTCTCGTACCCCTGGCCGGAGAACAGCTCGACCGCGGCCCGGTGGATCTCCGTCTTGGTGTCCCGGACCCGCTCACGGGGATTCGTCGCCTGCTGCACGTGACCACCCTCTCACTTCTGTTCCGCCGGGGCCCCTCGACGTGCCTACCGACCGGCAGGTAGTCTACCAACCGACCGGCAGGTAGACAGACCCTCAGGAGGGGTTCGGGGTGTTCACCAAACTCGGACGATTCGTCGTCCACAACCCGTGGAAGGTGATCGCCGCCTGGGTGATCGCGGCGATCGCCGTGGCCGCCTTCGCGCCGACGCTCGCCGACGTGACGAACAAGGACCAGGCGGCGTTCCTGCCCGACAAGTACGAGTCGGTGCAGGCGCAGAAGCTGGCCGCGGACGCCTTCGGGCAGACCAACGACGCGACCGCGAGCATCGTGATCAAGCGCGGCGCCGGCGGTGAACTCACGGCGGCCGACCAGGCCAAGGTGTCCGAGCTGGCGACCAAGATCACCGCGGCGAAGATCGAGCGCGTCACCGGCGCCATCACCGGTCCACAGGCGGTCTCGCCGAACAAGCAGGTCCAAATCGTCAGCGTCGGCCTCAAGGGTCTGCCCGACGACCAGGCCGTGCTGGACGCGGTACAGAAGATCCGTGACGTGACCGGCTCGACGTTGTCCGGCAGCGAGCTCGCGTACGGCGTAACCGGGGACGCGGCGTTGTTCCTCGACAACCAGGACGCGTTCGAGAGCGCGTTCGTGGTGGTCGGCATCGCGACCGTCGTACTGATCATCGGACTGTTGCTGGTCATCTACCGCAGCCCGGTCGCGGCGCTGCTGCCGATCCTCACCGTCGGCCTGGTCGCCGCGATCGCGCCCGGCCTGATCGCCCTGGCCGCCAAGGCATTCGACCTGCAGGTGACGCAGGACCTGCAGACCATCCTGACCGTCGTGTTGTACGGCGTCGGGACCGACTACATCCTGTTCCTGCTGTTCCGCTACCGCGAGCGTCTCCGCGCCGGCGAACCGTCGAAACAAGCCCTGGTGAACGCGACCGCGCGGGTCGCCGAGGTCATCGTGTCGGCCGCGGGCGCGATCATCGTCGCCTTCAGCGCGCTGCTGCTCGCCGTCTTCGGCGGGTTCAAGAGCCTCGGCCCGGGGCTGGCGATCGCGGTCGCGGTGATGGCGTTCGCCGCGATCACGCTGATCCCGGCCGTGGTCTCGCTGCTCGGCCCGAAGGTGTTCTGGCCGTCCAAGTCGTGGCAGAAGACGCCGAAGGGCGCGATGTTCAAGCGGTTCGGCCGGTTCACCGCCCGCCGCCCGGCCGTCGTCGCCGTGGTGTCGGGCGGACTGATGGTCGCGCTGGCGCTCGGCGCGCTGGGGATGAAGGTCGACTACGACGCGTTCAGCCAGTTGCCCGACGGCACGGAGTCCGCGCAGGCGGTCAAGGACCTGCAGGCCGGCTTCCCGGCCGGTGCGCTCAACCCGACCACGGTCTACGTCCGCAGCACCGACGGTACGCCGCTCGACCCGGCCGAGCTCACGACGTACGCCGGGAAGCTCGCGAAGGTGGACGGTGTCGGGACCGTCCTCCCGGCCGGCGCGGACGGCAGTCTGGCCCTGCTCAACCAGGACAAGACCGTTGCCCAGATCAACGTGGTGCTGAGCGACGCGCCGTACTCGACCTCGTCGCTAGACCTGGTCGACGGGAAACTGCGGGACGTCGCGCACGCCGAGGCGCCGGACGGGACGACCGCGCTGCTGGGCGGCGTCACCGCCAGCTACACCGACATCCGGGACGCGAACAGCCGGGACCTCTCGGTGATCTTCCCGGTCGCCGGTGGGCTGATCGCGATCATCCTCGCGCTGCTGCTGCGGTCCCTGCTGGCACCGATCGTGCTGATGATCGCGGTGGTGCTGAGCTTCTTCAGCTCGATCGGCGCGACCGTGCTGGTGTTCCAGGGTGCCGCCGGGCACGCGGGGGTGACGTTCTCGCTGCCGATCATGCTGTACCTGTTCGTCGTTGCCATCGGCACCGACTACAACATCCTGATGATCGCCCGGTTGCGGGAGGAGGCCGAGCAGGGCACCGGGCCGCGCGAGGCCGCCGACCTGGCGATCGAACACGGCGGCCCGTCGGTGGCGGCGGCCGGGCTGATCCTGGCCGGGACGTTCTCCTCGCTGATGCTCGCCGGGATGGCGCTGCTCACCGAGATGGGCTTCTCGGTCGCGGCCGGCATCGTGATCTCCGCCTTCCTGATGTCGATCTTCCTCGTCCCCAGCGTCACCGCGCTGCTCGGCGAACGCGCCTGGTGGCCGCGCAAGCTCAAGCGCCGTCACGGCGTGCCTGAAGAGCGACAGCTCGAGCCGATCGGCTGACCCAAGTCCGCAGGCTGAGGGGTCCTGCGAGAAACGAGGTCCCGGGCCACCTGGTCCGGGACCTCGTTTGTTCATGGGGTTTTGAGCCGAACCGTGAAGATCGGCAGCAGCAGGTGAACGAGCGGCCCGATCGCGAGCGCATAGAAGACGGTGCCGACCCCGATCACGCCGCCGAGCAGGAAGCCGATCGCGAGGACGGTCAGCTCGATCGTCGTCCGGACCAGGCGGACGCTGAGTCCGGTACGGCGTACCAGCCCGGTCATCAGGCCGTCGCGCGGACCGGGGCCGAACTGCGCGCCGATGTACAGCGCACCGGCGAGCGCATTGACCACGACGCCCGCGACCATGAAGAGGATCCGCAGCCAGAGCTCGTCCGGCCGGTCGACCGTGGCCAACGTGAGGTCCGTGACCAGGCCGATGACGATCGCGTTGCTGATCGTGCCGAGCCCGGGCCACTGCCGCAGCGGGATCCACGCCAGCAGGACGACGAAGCTCATCGCGATCACCACGGCACCGAAGCTCAGCGGCAGGTGCTGGGTGATCCCGGAGTGCAGGACGTCCCACGGGTCCAGGCCGAGGTTGCCCTGGATCATCAGCCCCATCGAGGCGCCGTACAGGGTCAGGCCGACGTACAGCTGGACGAGGCGACGCGGAAGGTGGCCTGCCTTCAGCTGCTGGACCGGGTTCAGTGCGGCGAGTTGGCGCGGCGGGGCGTCCGAAGTGGCGGTCACGTTCTTCAGTTTGCGGGTAAGTGGCCTGGTCTTCGATAGCCAATTGCGGGATAGTGGACTGCATGAACCTTCCGGCGAGCACCTTGTCCGGTCTGCTGGGCGCGTGGTCGGACGGCGGTGGGCCGGCGTACCGGCTGCTGGCGGAGCGGTTGCGGCTGCTGATCGCGGACGGGCGGATCATGCCCGGGTCGCGCCTGCCGAGTGAGCGTGAGCTGACGGACGCCCTCGGGGTGAGTCGTACGACGGTCGCGTCGGCGTACCGGGAGCTGCGGGACAGCGGCTACCTGCTGTCGCGGCGCGGGTCGGGCAGCGTGACCGCGCTGCCGTCACGGATCGAGCCCGAGCTCGGGCGGCATCACGCGCCGGGAATCGACACCGACGGCCTGTACGACTTCACGTGCGCGGCGCCGAGCGCCGTACCAGGGATTTCGTCGGCGGTGGCGGAGGCGACGGCGGATCTGCCGGTGCACCTGGCGACGCCGGGGTACCACCCGCAGGGGTTGCCGGTCCTGCGGGAGGAGATCGCGGCGGCGTACGAGGAACGCGGGCTGTCGACCTCGCCGGACCAGATCATCGTCACCGCGGGCGCGCTGGCGGCGACGTCGATCGCGGTCCGGGCGTTCACGCAGATCGGGGACCGGGTGCTCACCGAGAGCCCGACCCACCCGAACTCGGTGGACGCGATCCGGCGCAGCGGTTGCCGGGTGGTGGCGGTGCCGATCAGCCCGGGCGGCTGGGACCTTCCGCTGTTGGAGGCGACGATCCGGCAGACGGCGCCGCGGGCGGCCTGGATGGTGGTCGACTTCCAGAATCCGACCGGCTGGCTGATGCCCGCGGCCGACCGGCAGCGGCTCGCGATCGCGTTCGCCCGGGCGCGGACGACGGCGATCGTCGACGAGACGCTGTTCGAGCTGTCGCTGGACGGACAGGAGATGCCGCCGCCGTTCGCGTCGTACGACCCGGCCGGGGTGATCACGGTCGGCTCGGTGAGCAAGTCGTTCTGGGGCGGGCTGCGGATCGGGTGGATGCGAGTGCCGGATCCGCTGATCGCCCGCGTCCTCGACGCGAAGGCGTCGATGGACCTCGGGGCGCCGGTGCTCGATCAGCTGGTGGTCGCGGGGCTGCTCCGGCGGCGGGCCGAGATCCTGCCCGAGCGGCGGCTCGACCTCGCCCGGCGGCGGGACGCGCTGGTCTCGGCGCTGTCGGAGTACCTGCCGTCGTGGCGGTTCCAGCTGCCGGGTGGCGGGTTGTCGCTGTGGTGCGAGCTGCCGGAGCCGGTCGGCTCGTCCCTGGTCGGCGTCGCGCAACGCAACGGCGTACTCCTCGTCGCCGGCTCCCGCTTCTCCCCCGACACCGGCCTCGAGTCCTTCATCCGCCTCCCCTACACCCTCGACCCCAGCGCCCTCCACGACGGCGTCCGCCGGCTGGCCACGTCGTACGCCGGCCTCACCCCCACCCCCGGCCTCCGACGGACCGCCACCATGATCGCCTGACACGGACCGCCAGGCCATCACAATCCACCGACCGGCGAGGGCCTGCGCTGCGGTCGCTCCGGTCGCGGCGATTGTGATGGCCTGGAGGTCCGCCTCCACGTCATCGCGCCGTAATCGGCTGGGGGAAGGTTCACCTCGGCGGGGGCGTTGGGAGACTATGAGAGTCACTTTGCGAGAGGCGTGAGATGTCGTTCTTCAAGCGCAACACAGCCCTGGTCGAGCCCGAGGCCGCTCTGCCCGGCCGGCCGCAGCCCGGTTTCTCCGTGCCGTCGGAGAACATCGTGCTCGGTACGCCGCAGACCGCCGAGGCCCCCGCGGGCTTCGAGGAGGTCTGGTTCGGCACCGGGTGTTTCTGGGGCACCGAGGAGATCTTCTGGCAGCAGCCCGGGGTCTACACGACCGCGGTCGGCTACGCCGGCGGGTACACCCCCAACCCGTCGTACGAGGAGGTCTGCACCGGCGGCACCGGCCACACCGAGGCGGTCCGGATCGTGTACGACCCGGCCAAGACCAGCTTCACCGACCTGCTGAAGGTCTTCTGGGAGACCCACGACCCGACGCAGGGCATGCGGCAGGGCAACGACCTGGGCTCGCAGTACCGGTCGGCGATCTACTACACCACCGACGCCCAGCGCGCCGAGGCCGAGCGCACCCGGGACCTGTACGCCCCGGTCATCGCCGCCCGCGGCTACGACGCCATCACCACCGAGATCGCCCCGGCCACCACCTTCTTCTACGCCGAGGGCTACCACCAGCAGTACCTCCACAAGAACCCCAACGGCTACCGCTGCCACAGCAACACGGGAGTTCCGTTCCCGGCCTGATCCTTCGGCTGACCGAGGGCTCCACCACCAGGTGGGGCCCTCGTGTGCTGTCAGGGTCAGGGGCGCTCGGCCCGGGGGACGCGGCGGGCGAGGTGGGCGTGGAGCTCGGCGTTGAGTTCCACGGTTTCGGGGAGGACCCGGAGGATGCGGCGGAAGACCTCGTCCCGGTCTGCGGGCGGCAGCATTACGTACGCCGAGATCGTCGAGAGGTGCCCGACGTAGTCGTGGGCAGTCATCGTCAGCCGGCGTTCGATGATCACCTGCCGTACGTCGGTGAACCACTCGGAATGCTGGAGCTCCGTGCCGGGCCACTGCATCGGGCGATCCGCGGGCGTGCCGTCGGGCGACGGGACGCCGTCGTCCTCGAGGTACGGCGAACGGGCAGCCCGCACCGCCTCCCTGACGGTCGGGTCGGCCAGCCCGTTCGGTGCACCGAACGAGGCGAACACGCCACCCGGCCGGACGAGGGCAGCCATGCGGTCCCAGCGGCCTTCGGGGTTGGTCCAATGGAGCGCGGCGGCCGAATACACCAGGTCGTACGACGAATCCAGCGGCAGGTCCTCGAAGGCGGCCTGCACGGTGGTGACGTCGGCCGGCAGGTGTTTGCGCAGCTCCGCGAGCATGGCGGCGTCCGGGTCCGTGGCCGTGACGGCGATCCCTCCCTGCGCGAACAGGCGCGTTGCCTTGCCGGTCCCCGCGCCGATCTCGAGGGCGGTCCGGATCGGCTGACCGGCGTACGCCGTCACCAACTCGAGGATTTCCACGGGATACCCGGGCCGGAACCGCTCGTACGCCTCCGCCACCGCCCCGAAGCTCAACGCGCGCGCAACCATGCCGGCATCCTGGCACCTTCCATACCCCCACCGCTCCCCATTTCCGGCGCGGGCGGGGTTATCGTGACTCGTTCTCGGGGGGACCGAGACGCGATGATCCGCTGGAGGGGACCACCCGATGAAGCTGTACCGCCTCATGCTCACCACGGCCTGCGTTGGTTTGTTCGCCGTCGCCGTACCCGGCCCGGCAGTCGGTGCCGGATCGGCGGCTACCGACGCTGCTCGGGCGACCTCGCCAGTCCCTTGCATCAACAGGGTGGTCTGGACCGACCTGGCGAATGATGCGCACGAGGCGGACATCACGGCCCGCAGGCCGCCGGGGGTCGACCAGTACTTTCTGGCCGACTTCGTCTCCGTCCGGGCGATGTCGACCTGGTACATGTCGGTGACCCGCAGCGGTGCGCAGTACTCCTACGGCCTGCTGCTCCAGGGCGGGAACCTGTACCGGCACTCGACGCTGACCGGCACGCGGCGGGTGACGGCGACCAAGCTCGGCAGCGGCTGGACGAGCTTCAAGTCGATCGCCACCTCCAGGTACGGCGCTCCCGCGCCCGCGCCGGCGCATGCGTTCCTGTACGGGCTGAACAGCAACGGCAACCTCTACCGCTACGCGGCGAACGGCACCGGCTACCGGTCCTACGGTGTGTTCGGCGGCTTCAAGAGCTTCAAGACGATGGCCGTGATCAGCGAACTGAGGGCGTACGACACGCTGCTGATGACGACCACCGCCGGCGCGCTGTACTCGATCCGCATTCCCGTCACCGCGACGGCCAAGCCGGTCGTCAGGATGATCCGGAGCGGCGGCTGGTCGTCGTTCGAGTCGCTGCTCGTCGACCGCTGCGGCAGCAACGGCGCCTCGGTCGTGGTCGGGATCGACCACAACACCGACTCCGGCTACCAGTACGGCGTCAGCAGGATGAACGGCACGGCGACCGCGATCGTCTCCTACGGCAAGGTCCCGGTCGTCTTCAACGGCGTCACCCACGCCTCCCGCACCGACAGCCAACTCGAGGGCGACTAACCCATCGACTTCTGGCCGTCGATGGACTCGCGGATGATGTCGGCGTGGCCGGCGTGCTGGGCGGTTTCGGCAGCGATGTGCAGGAAGACCCGGCGGACCGTCCAGAAGACGCCCGGGGGTTGCCACGGTGCGGCCGGGAGTTCGTAGGCCTGGTCGAGGTCGAGGGTGCGGACGAGGTCGTCGGTCGCAGCGGCGACCTTCTCGTACTCCGCGAGTACGCCGGCCAGCGTCTCGGACTCGGTCAGCCGGAACTGGTCCTCCCACTCGGCGATCAGCTCCGGCGTGAACTCGACCTCCTCCGGCACCTCGTCGCCCCCCGCACCCTGCGCGAACTCGGCCCACTTCCTCTCGACCGCACTGACGTGCTTGATCAGCCCGCCGACGGTCAGCGCGCTGACGGTACTGCGCGTGCTCGCCTGCTCGTCCGTCAGACCTTGGGCCGTGTACCGCAGGAAGTGCCGGTGCTTCCCGAGGAAATCGAGGATGTCGGCCCGCTCACCATTCACGCTCTGTTCGCTCGTCATGGTCCGACTCTAAGGGCTAGGGTGGAGTCTGGGGCCGCCCGCCGAATCTGTTGCTGACAAAGGGTTTTCCGTCACCGAGGGGGCACCACCATGGGTACTGTCACGACCAGCGACGGCATCGAGATCTTCTACAAGGACTGGGGCAGCGGTCAGCCGATCGTCTTCAGTCACGGGTGGCCGTTGTCGGCCGACGACTGGGACACCCAGATGCTGTTCTTCCTGCAGCAGGGGTACCGCGTCGTCGCGCACGACCGCCGCGGCCACGGCCGGTCCACCCAGACGGGCGACGGCCACGACATGGACCACTACGCCGACGACCTGGCCGCCGTCGTCGAGCACCTCGACCTGCACGACGCCATCCATGTCGGCCACTCGACCGGCGGCGGCGAGGTCACGCACTACCTGGCCCGGCACGGCGAGAGCCGCGCCGCCAAGGCCGCGCTGCTGTGCGCCGTACCGCCGCTGATGGTCAAGACCGACGCCAACCCCGAAGGCCTGCCCAAGGACGTCTTCGACGACCTGCAGGCGCAACTGGCCGCGAACCGCTCGGAGTTCTACCGCGCGCTGCCCTCCGGACCGTTCTACGGGTTCAACCGGCCCGGCGCGGAGCCCTCGGAGGCGATCATCGCGAACTGGTGGCGCCAGGGCATGATGGGCGGCGCCAAGGCGCACTACGACGGCATCGTCGCCTTCTCCCAGACCGACTTCACCGAGGACCTCAAGAAGATCACCATCCCGGTCCTGGTGATGCATAGCGAGGACGACCAGATCGTCCCGTACGTCGCCTCTGGCCCGAAGTCGGCGGAGTTGCTGAAGAACAGCGTCCTCAAGACCTACACGGATCTCCCGCACGGCATGCCGACCACCCACGCCGACGCGATCAACGCCGAGCTGCTGGAGTTCCTGCGGTCGTAGGATCTGCCCATGGCTGCTGAGTATGCGATCCGGGCGTTGCGGGACGGCGATCCGGAGGTGATGTCGGCTGCGTTCACCGCGATCGGCTGGGACAAGCCGGTGAGCCAGTACGAGAAGTACCTCGAGGAGCAGGAGTCCGGCCTACGTGACGTCCTGGTGGCGACGGTCGACGACGAGTTCGTCGGATACGTGACGGTGTACTGGGAGTCGGCGTACTTCGGTGCGACGCCGGAGATCGCGGACTTCAACGTGCTTCCGCCGTACCGCCGGCGCGGGATCGGCAGCGGCCTGATGGACGCGGCCGAGGCGCGGGTCTCCGAACGGTCGGCGGTCGTCGGCATCGGGGTCGGCCTGTATGCCGACTACGGCACAGCCCAGCGTATGTACGCACGCCGCGGCTACATCCCGGACGGCCGCGGCTTGGTGTACGACAACAAACCGGTCCCGCCCGGCGACACCGTCCGCGTCGACGACTCCGCCTGCCTGATGTTCACCAAGACCCTGCGCGCGTGACAGCCCGGACCACCACGGCCCGGGCTGTCGTCAGGCGCTACGGGATGGAAGTGAGGTTGAAGGCGTAGCGGGCGGTGGAGTCGGCGATGGCGTCGGCGTTGACGTCGAGCGCGGTGAGGTTCGGGTTGGCGAGGGTGTCGCAGGCTTGGTGGTAGCAGACGTCGTACGCGACTCCCGCCGTACCGCCGAACAACGCTGCCTCGGCCGGGGTCTTGATGCCTTCGGCGCCGGTGAAGATGCCGCCGGACGGGATGCCGACCGCGATGAACGGGCCGTAGTCCGAGCGGCCGGTGAAGTCGGTGCCGACGGTGGGCAGGCCTCGGCCGGCGAAGAAGCGCGCCAACTGGCTCTCGATCTGCGCCGATCCGGGCGGGCCGGCCGGTGCGCCGGTGCCGTCGGAGTCGTCGCCGTCGTACAGCATGTAGGCGTAGTTCGGGGAGGCGACCATGTCGAAGTTGAGGTACACCCGGATCCGGTCGCGCTGGGCGTCGGTCAGGCCCTCGACGTACTGGTCGGACCCGAGCAGGCCGACCTCCTCGGCGGCCCAGAAGGCGAACCGCACCTTGTTCTTCACCGGGGCGAAGCCGCCGAGCTGGATCGCGGTCTCGAGGATGGCCGCCGTACCGGAGCCGTTGTCGTTGATCCCCGGTCCCTCCTCGACGCTGTCGAGGTGCGCGCCGACCATGACGACGTTGTTCGGGTCGCCCTTGCGGGTCTCTCCGAGCACGTTGTAGTCGGTGCCGAGCGTCAGCGTGGAGTCGACCTTGAGCCGGACCCGCGTCCCGGGGTTGAAGGCCAGCTCGTGGCCGACGTTGAAGTCGGCGTAGACCATCGGTACGCCGGCCCGCCACTCGCCGAGGTCGAGCGGTTCGGCGTCGGTCCGGGTCGGTTGGCCCTCGTTGAAGACGATGATGCCGCTCGCGCCGGCGAATCCGGCGTTGCGGATCTTCGTCGCGAACGGGCAGGTGCCGCGCTGGATCAACGCGATGTTGCCACGGACGAAGTCGTCGAAGTCCGACATCTCGCAGCCGCTCGTGGACGACGGGAGCGGTGCCGGCGGCAGGGTCAGGTCGACGTTCTGGACCGTCGCGGTGACGTCGCCCGCCGGCGACGGCGTGAAGGTGAAGAAGTCCTGGTTGGGCACGTAAGCCTTGGATGCCGGCGACAGCTGCTCGAGGACCGGCGGGCTGTTCTCCACCCAGTTCTCGACGAAGTTGATCGGGTCGAGCGTGACCTTGTAGCCGGCCAGGCCGAGCCGCAGGGCGACGTACGCGGCCGACAGGTCGTAGCCCTTGGTGCCGACGGCGCGGTTGCCGCCGTTGTGGTCGGCGATCGCCTGCAGGGCGACCATGTGCTTCCTCGCGTTCTGGCCGGTGACCTTCTTGACCAGCTGCTTGGCGTACCTCTCCTCGATCGACGCGGCCGCGGCCGGGACCTGCTGGACGGCGACCAGAGCAACGGCCGCGACGAGACTGACGGCGCCCACGGCGCCACGACGGAACACACGCATGGTTCCCCCACGAGCAGATAGACCGGTTCCCCCAGGCCTTCGCAACTCGCAATCTAATCCAGCCGGTGGCGGGCGGCCAGAGGTCGGAGTTCCGGAAGCTGAGCGTCCGGAACCTGCTCTAGCGTGAGGGCCATGGGATTCATGGACGGAGTGTCGGGGAAGCGACTCGAGAGCGTGGATCTGGCCGGTGCCCTGGTGCGCGACGTCGACCTGCGCGACGCGCGGTTCGAGCAGGTGGTACTGACCGGGGCGAGGATGCGCGGCGTCGAGCTGGAGCACGTGACGATCGACGGCGCCGTCGAGGGCCTGGTCGTCAACGGGGTGGAGGTCTGGCCGTTCGTCGAGGCCGAGCTGGACCGCCGCTACCCGGATCGCGTGAAGATGCGGCCGACCGACCCGGCCGGCTTCCGGACCGCGTGGGACATCCTCGAGCGGCTGTGGGATGAGACGGTCGCGCGGGCCCGGACGCTGCCGCCGGAATTGCTGCACGAGTCGGTCGACGGCGAGTGGTCGTTCATCCAGACCCTGCGCCATCTGGTGTTCGCCACCGACGCGTGGATCGGCCGGGTGATCCTCGGTGATCCGTCGCCGTGGGACCCGCTCGACCTGCCGTTCGACGGGATGGCCGACGTGCCCGGGATCCCCCGTGACCGCACCGCCCGGCCGTCGCTCGACGAAGTACTTGCCCTACGCAAGGATCGGATGGCGATGGTACGGCGCTTTGTCGACAATCTAACCGTCGACAAGCTGAATGCCGACACCACCCCCGTCCCCGAACCTGCCTGGCCCGCCTCCATCAGCTACCCCGTCCGCGACGTCCTCCTCCTCATCCTCAACGAAGAATGGCAACACCGCCTCTACACCGAACGCGACCTGGACGCCTTAACCTCCTGACAGCGCGGCCAGACGCTGGTTGTGGGCTGCTGTGCATCTGCAGGTCGGAGTCGAGCAGAGCAGAGCGGCAGGGTCGGCAAGGATCAGCTCCTGGGCTGCGGCCAGAACAGACTTGATCGGAATCAGGCGAGCTCGGCAGGAGCCGATGTGAGTTTTGCGGGTGGCTGACCGGAGGACAGGTTCGATCAGGTCGAACTCGTGGCTGGCGCCGGAGACGTTCGGGAACTCGGACCACACGCCGTCGCCGGTCTTCGCGTACCGGTAGAAGCGGGAGCGGCCGAGGAGCTGCTCGGCGAGGTGGATGGTCGAGTTCACCGTGTGACCGACGCCCAGGAGAAGTACGTCGCCGTCGAGCCGGCCGAGCTCCTCGATCGGACCGAGCGGCCAGTCGGACCGATATCCCGCGAGTACGTCGTCGGCGGCGGGACCGACCGCGATGTAGGACAGCAGCGGGTGGGCGGTCCGGGTCAGCTCACGGGTCCGCCGGAAGGTCTCGGGAATGCGGCCGAGTCCACGATCGACCGGCAGGTCCAGGCGGAAGGCGGTCGCCCGGGTGAGTTCCTCGCCGAAGGCGCTCCAGGTGGGCGCGGGATCGTAGGCGTTGTGCGGGCGAGCGGTCCCCGGTGGTGCGCTGATCCCGGTCAGCTCCCAGGTCCCGGCCGGCATCAGCACGGTCCCGCAGGTCCCGGTCAGTGCCTCACAGACCGCCTCCGCGCCGCCATCGACGTACCCGAAGGAGCTCAGCGACGAGTGGACGATCACCCCCGACGACCGCGTGAGCCCCAGCCGTCTGAGTCCGTCGCCGATCTCCGCTGTCGTGACCATGGCCGAATACTCTCAGCCCAGCTCCCCTCCTCGCCTGGCATTTCCGAGGTGCGGTGCAGGTGGCCGTTGTCCCGGGCAACCATATGTTGCCCGGGACAACTAGTTGCCTCAGTCGGTGGTTTGGGCGTCGGCGTGGCGGTGGAAGACTTTCCACTCGCCGTTCTCGCGGCGGTAGAGCTGGGTGACGCGGAGGGTGTACTTCCGCGGTTCGCCCTGCCAGCTGGCGGACGTGTGCTCGTAGCCGATCGTGTAGGCGAGGTCGCCGTGGACGTCGGCCGACAGCACCTCGTGCGTGTACGACGTACAGTCCGAGAACGCCTCCTCCAGCCGGCCGAAGATCTCGTCGGCCGCCGCGGCCGTGGTGCCGGTCATCCAGGCGCCGAGCACGGTGACCGGGTCGCGGTCCGACCAGATCGCCCGGCGGGGGCCGGCGTCACCGTTGTGGATCGCCACCTCGGCGTCCCGGAGCCGCGTGGTCACCCAGTCCAGGAAATCCTCTCGCTCAGTCATGGTCTCCTCCCCTCTCCTGACTCGATTGAACGGCGTCCCGGTCGGGAGCACCAGGGATCGCGGTCCCGGCCTCGCGGGAGATCACGACGTACGCCGGGAGCCAGGAGACCGCGATCAAACCCGTTGCCACCAGCAAGGTCACCCGTGGGCCGAAGAACGTGCCCAAGGCCCCGCCGAGCAGCGCGCCCAACGGGAACAGGCCCATCAGGAGGAACCGCATCGTCGCGTTCACCCGGCCGAGCAGCCGCTCGGGCACGATCCGTTGCCGGAGCGTCACCGAGGTGATCGCGTAGACGATCTGCCCGAACTCTCCGATCGCCCCGCCGACGACCAGCAGGACGACGAGCCATCCCGGTTGCGCCAGCGGCCCGACGACGCCGAGGGGTCCGGTCACGGCGAGAGAGAGCCAGATGATCCGCGCGTTTCCGAATCGCCGCGCCAACCGCGGAGTCACCGCCGCGCCGAGCATGGCGGTCACCGAACCGACCGCCAGCACGATCCCGATCCAGCCCGGCGTCAGGCCGAGGGTCCGGACCATGAAGATGAAGCTCACCGCGGACGCGACCGCGAAGGCGAAGTTGTTCACCGCGCTCGTGATCGCGAGGGCCCGGATCAGCCGGTGCCGGGCGACGTACGCGAGCCCCTCCCGGATCTCCGTCCACAACCTCGATTCACCGGCGGGCCGCCGTACCTCCTCGCGGGTCCGGATCGCCAGCAGGGACAGCGCGGACGCGAAGAAGGTGGCCGCCTGGATCAGTACAACGTTCGCCGCGCCGATCGCCGTGACCAGCCAGCCGCCCAGCCCCGGACCGGCGACCTGACCACTCGCCCGGATGGTCTCCATCGCCGAGTTGCCGGTGAGCAGGCGATCCGGGCCGATCACCGTCGGCAGGTAGCTCTGGTAGCCGACGTCGAAGAACACCCGCGCGAACCCGGTCAGCAACGACACCACGACCAGTTGCGTGATCGTCAGTACGCCGGCCAGCGCGGCGACCGGGATCGTCGCCAGCAGGCCGGCGCGGACGAGGTCACTCGCCACCAGGATGCGGCGCCGCCGCCACCGGTCCACCCACGCGCCGGCGGGCAGGCCGATGAGCGCGAACGCGATCGTGCTCGAGGCGGTCACCAGCCCGAGCTCGAACGGGGTGGCGCCCAGAGTGAGCACGGCCAGCAGCGGTATGGCCACGCCACTGATCTGCGCCCCGAACTGACTGGTCGTCTGACCGACCAGCAACCAACGGAAATCCCTTGTCACGACTGCCTCCACAGAACCGGATGGAATCCCACCCGCCTGCAGAATTCGTCGCTAGGGGTGGGGCACGTTACCGGACCTGCGATCCGACGGCAACTACCGCGCCTGGAACGCCCCCGTCGCCCGATAGGCGGCGTACAGCTCCAGCGCCACGCGGGTCGGCGGATGCAACTCCCCCGGCGCCTCCCCGAAGAACCCGGCCTCCGACACCTCCCCCGGATCCGGCGTCAACACCCCACTCCAGCGCCGCGCCTCGAAGCACACGGCGAAGCACTGGAGGACGTCGCCGTTCGGGTAGGTGAGCGTGTGCAGCTCGGCCTCGGACAGCGAGGCGAACGGGACGAGTTCGTCCGCCGCCACCGTGAGGCCGGTCTCCTTGAGGAACTCGCGGGCAGCCGTCGTCCGGAAGCTGTCACCGGGCTCGGCGGCGCCGGCCGGCAGCTCCCAGAGGCCGGTGTCGCGGCTGCGCTGGAACAGGATCCGGTCGTCGCGGTCGATCGCCAGGACCTGTGCGCCCGGCATCAGGAGGAGGCGGGAGCCGACGTCGCGGCGGAGCTGGTGGAGGTAGGAAGCTGTCATGGTGAGAGGGTGAAGCATGGAGTGGATCAGGCGGCGGGCGGGGAGTCTGCTGGCAGTGGGCCTTGTGCTCGGGATCGGCTGGACGGTCGCGGTCACTACGTCGATGCCGAACTGGTTCGATTCGGACGAGGCCTGTGCACTGCGGTTCGGCGGCGCGGACAGTTCGAACGTCGAGGTGCACACGGGCTGGTTCCCGCCGTCGGCGACCTGTGACTTCGGCAACGGGAACGTGCAGGACTACATCTCGCCGACCAGGTCCGCGGTACTTTCCGTCACCGGCGTACTGATCCTCGTCGTCCTGCTAGCCGGCCTGGCCCTGACCGTACGGCGCTTGACCGGCGAGCCGGGTCCGCAACGAACCGCGGACGGGATCGACCTGGCCAAGCGGCGACGGAACCAGCTGACCTTCGGCGCCCTCGACCTGGCGGTCGTCGTCGCCGTCCTGACCGCCGGCAATGCGTTCGCGATCGTCCTCGGCGGCCTCCCGGGTGGGATCCTGTTCGCCCTCGCCACCGCGACCGGGTTGTCGGCGCTGGCCGTCGTACTCGACCGACATCTCGGCCCACTTCCGAGTACGGCGCTCGACAGCCGCCGCCGTGGTACGACGGCCGGCCTGATCGTGTTCGCGGCGATCTTCGCGGCGACCGCGATCACCGGACAGATGCCGTTCTTCCGGCTGTGGGCGGCCCCGCTGGGCGCGATCGCGTACGCCGTCGTGGTCGCCGTCCAGTGGTCCCGCCTACCCCACTACCGACGGGACCACCGGACGACGCATCAGTCAGTCGGCTGAACGCTCCGGCCAACCGGGAAGGATGTTCTGGTTGAGGTGGAACACGTTCTCGGGGTCGAACTCGCACTTGACCCGCGAGAGCCGGTCGTAGTTCTCCTGGCCGAATCCGGCGACCACCCGGTTCTGGCCCTCGTTGCCGATGAAGTTCAGGTACACGTACCCGGTCGCCCACTCCTTCAGATCGGTGCACAGGTCGTGCGACCACTGCCGACTGCGGGCGTCGTCCGCCGGATCCGACCAGAGCCCGAACGGGTGCACCACCCACGCGGCCCGGCGGTGCGGCAACGGCCACTTCTCGGCACCTCGCAGGACGGCCCCACCCCACGGGAGTGCAATCTGCTGCGACGGCGACGGTGCCGGCATGTCCAGCGCGCGGTCGTTGAACGCCTCGACGGCGGCGTCCGGGAACGACGACAGGTGCTCGGCCGACCAGTAGTTGCGGTAGCCGGGCGGATCGTCCATCGCCGAGTTCACGTCGGCGTACGGCATCTCGGCGACGAGCTCGGCGGCCGGCCCGAGCGCGAACATCGGCGCGAAGACGTCCCGCGCCTCCGCCTCGGGACCGGCGTACACCGCCCCGGCCGCGATCACCCGCTCCCCCTGCAGGTGCTCGGGCACGAACGGCTCCGGCGGCCCGGTCAGGAAGAACACACCACCGCCGAGCTCATCGGGGACGCCCGCCTCGATCAGGTCGCGGTACGCGCGGATCACCGCCGTGCCCGCCTCAGCGGGCCACATCAGCAACGCCAACGTTGCCGTCGGCACCTCTTCCAGCCGGAAGGTCAGCGACGTCGCCACCCCGAAGTTCCCGCCGCCGCCGTGCAGGGCCCAGAACAGCTCGGTGTTCTTCGTCTCGTCGGCGATCAGCAGCCGGCCGTCGGCGGTGACCAGCTCGACCGAGATCAGGTTGTCGCAGGCCAACCCGAACCTCCGCTCCAGCCACCCCGATCCGCCGCCGAGCGTCAGCCCGGCCACCCCGGTCGTCGACACCCGGCCGCCCGTGGTCGCCAGCCCGTACGGCTGGCACGCCCGGTCGAAGTCGCCCCAGGTCGCGCCCCCGGCGACCCGGGCGATCCGGCCGTCCGGGTCGACCTGCACACTGTTCATCCGGCGCAGGTCGACCACGAGCCCGCCCTCGGACACCGCCGTACCGGCCACGCCGTGACCGCCGCCGCGGACGGCGATCTCGAGCTCCTGGGCGACGCCGTACTTCACCGCCGCGACCACGTCGGCCGCGGACTCGCACTGCGCGATCATCGCCGGCCGCTTGTCGACCATCCCGTTGAAGACCGTCCGGGCCTGGTCGTACGCCGGATCGCCGGACCGCAGGACGACGCCCCCGAACCCCTCCGGTCTCGCCCCCGCCGGCCGCTCGATCGTGTCGGACATGGTGGAACTCCCCCTCGTCGCCGTTCCCCAGGTGACACGCCCGATCGTGCGCCTGTCCGGCCGAGCCGGTCAACCATTCGATCCCTTGCGTACCAAGGGTTTGCGGTCGGTCACGGCCCGGAGCCGTCCGACCTGTCGTCGCCGTTGCGCGGTCGATAGGGTGGAGTGCATGGACGCGCGACCGGCGGCGGTGATCGGTGGACCGGAGCAGGTGCTGACCGAGGACGAGGTGGTCGGCTTCGTCGGCGACTCGTTGAGCAGTGCGGGGCTGGAGGGCCGGAGCGTCTGCGTGATCGTCCCGGACGCGACCCGCAGCTGCCCGCTCCCGCTGCTGCTGAAGGCGGTGCACCAGGCGCTGTCCGGCCGGGTCTCCAAGCTGACCATCCTGGTTGCCCTGGGCACCCACGCAGAGATGACGCCGGACGAGTTGCGCGTCCACCTCGGCGGTGAGTACGACGGTGTGCTCAATCACGAGTGGTGGAAGCCGGACACGTTCGCCGACCTCGGCACGATCGGCGCGGACCGGGTCGGTGAGATCTCCGGCGAGATGCTGCGCGACGAAGTACCGGTGAAGCTCAACCGGGCCGTGGTCGAGCACGACGTCGCGCTCGTCGTCGGCCCGGTGTTCCCGCACGAGGTGGTCGGCTTCTCCGGCGGCAACAAGTACTTCTTCCCGGGCGTGGCCGGCCAGGAGGTCATCGACTTCTCCCACTGGCTCGGCGCGCTGATCACCAGCGCCGCCATCATCGGTACGCCGGGGACCACACCGGTCCGGGCGTTGATCGACGAGGCCGCCGCGATGATCCCGGCGGAGAAGCTCGCACTGTCCGTGGTCGCCCAGTCGGGCACGGAGGCCCTGCACGCGGTGGCCTTCGGCGACACCATCTCGTCCTGGCGGGCAGCCGCCGAGATCTCCGCGCAGACGCACGTCCGCTACGTCGACCATCCCGTCCAGCGGGTCGTCTCGCTGATGCCGACGAAGTACCAGGACATCTGGACGGCCGCGAAGGGGTTCTACAAGGTCGAGCCGGTCGTCGCCGACGGCGGTGAGGTGATCCTGTACGCCCCGCACGTGACGCAGCTGGCCGCGATGCACCCCGAGATTGAGGAGATCGGCTACCACTGCCGGGACTACTTCCTCGGTCAGTGGGAACGCTTCCGCGACCTCCACTGGGGCGTGCTCGCCCACTCCACCCACCTGCGCGGTTCCGGCACCTGGGACCCGGCGACCGGCGAGCACCTGCGCGTGCACGTCACGCTCGCGACCGGGATCGCGCCCGAGGTCGTCCGCCGGGCGAACCTGGCGCCGCTCGACCCGGCCGACGTCGACCTGACGGCGTACGAGAACGACCCGGACACCCTGGTCATCCCGAACGCCGGCGAGATCCTGTACCGGCTGAAGCACTAGCCGGGCCACGTGACCCGCCGGTAACCTCGGCTGCTATGACACAGGCCGAGGTCGTCGTGGTCGGGTCCGGGTTCGCCGGGTTGTGCATGGCGATCAAGCTGCGCCAGGCCGGCTGCGAGAACTTCGTCGTCCTGGAGAAGGCCGGCGAGCTCGGCGGCACCTGGCGGGACAACACCTATCCAGGCTGCGCCTGCGACATCCCGTCGTACCTCTACTCGTTCTCGTTCGAGCAGAACCCGCACTGGACCCGGATGTTCGCGCCCTGGGACGAGATCCTTGCCTACCTCAAGCACTGCGCGGACAAGTACGGCGTCGCGGAGAAGATCCGGTACGGCGCCGAGGTGACCGAGGCCGTGTTCGACGAGACCACCGGCCGCTGGACCGTGACGGTGAACGACTCGGAGACCATCGAGACCCAGGCCCTCGTCGCCGGCGTCGGCAGCCTGCACCGGCCGAAGCTCCCCGACGTCCCCGGCCTCGACTCCTTCGCGGGTACGGCGTTCCACTCGGCCCGCTGGGATCACGCGCACGACCTGCGCGGACGGAACGTCGCCGTCGTCGGTACCGGCGCCTCGGCGATCCAGTTCGTGCCCCGGATCGCCGCTGAGACCGGGAAGCTGGACGTGTACCAACGGACGGCACCGTGGATCACGCCGAAGCCGGACCGTTCGATCGGCCCGCGGGAACGCCGGCTGCACGAGTGGTTCCCGGCCGGGCAACGGGCGATCCGCGCCGCGGTCTACTGGGGCCTCGAAGGTCGTGGCGTCGGCTTCGCCGGCAACCCGAAGTTGATGAAAGGCCTTGAGCTGCAGGCGAAACGGCATCTGCGCAAGCAGGTCCCGGATCCGGAACTGCGGTCCAAGCTGACGCCGGACTACCAGATCGGCTGCAAGCGGATCCTGATCTCGAACGACTACTACCCGGCCCTCGCCCGACCGAACGTGGACCTCGTCACCACGCCGATCGCCCGGATCACCCCGACCGGCGTGGTCACCGCCGACGGCACCGAGCGGGCCTGCGACACGCTCGTCCTCGGCACCGGGTTCGAGGTGTCGGCCAACCTGACCCGGATGCCGATCCTCGGCAAGGACGGCGTCGACCTGGCCGACCACTGGAAGCGCGCCGGCATCGGCGCCCACCTCGGCATCACCGTCGCCGGCTACCCGAACTTGTTCCTGCTCACCGGCCCGAACACGCTGCTCGGCCACTCCTCGATGGTGTTCATGATCGAGGCCCAGGTCCGCTACGTGATGCAGGCGCTCCACCTGCTCCGGCGGCGCGGGGCGTCGTACGTCGAGGTGCGTGCGGACGCCCAGGACCGGTTCGTCGGCGGGATCCAGGGCGAGCTCGGCGACACCGTCTGGCAGTCCGGCTGCACCAGCTGGTACCTGGACGCGGCCGGGCGGAACTCGACCATCTGGCCCGAGTTCACGGTGTCCTACTGGCGCCGCACCCGCCGCCTCGATCCGGCCGACTTCGTCCTGGTCCACTAAGGGATTCCCGGACTTCCGAAGTAGGAGCGTCGGGGGTTCGCCCTACGACCTTGGGATGAAGGCAAGACCGGTCCTCGGGCCGATGTCCGGACGGCCGCGGCGAAGGATTCTTGAGGTATGGAAATCCTTCAGATCGCCGGAGCAGCGGCCGTCGTGATCGGCATCGTGGTCATGGTCCTGCTCGCCATCGTGCCATCGGTCGTCGACCGGTAAGCAAGACTTCCCGCGGGGAGTCAGCCGACGGACAGGTGGACCAAGAGGTCCTGCCGGGTCAGCACGCCCACCGGCTTGCCGTCGTCCAGCACCATCAGGGCGTCCCGATCCTCGAGCAGTTGCACCGCCTTGGTCACCGGTTCGCCGGCGCCCAGCGACGGCAGGGCCTCGTCCATGTGCTGCTCGACCATGTCCGCCAGCCGGGCCTTGCCGGAGTACAGGGCGTCCATCAACGTCCGCTCCGACACCGCCCCGGCGACCTCGGCCGCCATCACCGGCGGCTCCGCCCGGACCACGGGCATCTGCGAGACGCCGTACTCCCGCAGGATGCCGATCGCCTCGGCGACCGTCTCGTGTGGGTGGGTGTGGACCAGCGGCGGCATGCCGCCGTCCTTCTCGGCCAGGACGTCGCCGAGCGTCGTCCCCTGCCGGGTCTCGGCGAGGAAGCCGTACTGCGCGAGCCAGTCGTCGTTGAAGACCTTCGTCAGGTAGCCGCGGCCGCCGTCCGGCAGCAGGACCACGATCACCGCGTCCGGGTCGTCGAGCTCGTGCGCCAGCCGGATCGCGGCCGCCGCGGCCATCCCCGCGGAGCCGCCGACCAGCATGGCCTCCTCGCGCGCCAGCCGCCGGGTGACCGCGAACGAGTCCGCGTCGGACACCTCGATGATCCGGTCGCAGATGTCGCGGTCGTACGTGTCCGGCCAGAAGTCCTCGCCGACGCCCTCGACCAGGTACGGCCGGCCGGTGCCGCCGGAGTACACCGAGCCCTCCGGGTCGGCGCCGATGATCTGCACCTTCCCGCCGGAGACCTCCTTGAGGTACTTGCCGGTGCCGGTGACCGTGCCGCCGGTGCCCACGCCCGCGACGAAGTGGGTGATCTTCCCCTCGGTCTGCTCCCACAGCTCGGGGCCGGTGGTCTCGTAGTGCGAGCGCGGGTTGTTCTGGTTGGCGTACTGGTTCGGCTTCCAGGCTCCCTCGATCTCACGGACCAGGCGGTCGGAGACGTTGTAGTAGGAGTCCGGGTGCTCGGGCGCCACCGCGGTCGGGCAGACCACGACCTCGGCGCCGTACGCCTTGAGCACGTTGCGCTTGTCCTCGCTGACCTTGTCCGGGCAGACGAAGACGCACTTGTAGCCCTTCTGCTGGGCCACCATCGCCAGCCCGACGCCGGTGTTGCCGGAGGTCGGCTCGACGATCGTGCCGCCCGGCTTGAGCTCGCCGGAGGCCTCGGCCGCCTCGACCATCCGGACCGCGATCCGGTCCTTCACCGAGCCGCCGGGATTGAAGTACTCGACCTTGGCGAGCACCAGCGGTTTGGCGCCGTCCGTGGTCCTACCCAGCTTGACCAGCGGGGTGTTGCCGACGAGGTCCAGGAGAGAGTCTGCGTAACGCACATCTTTACTGTAGTGATACGTCCGTCTTTCCCCTATTTTCACTTGCGTCGCCGTAACAGCGTGTAATCCTTGGTCTTATGAGTAGAGCCCGGGCAGCCAAGAAGCTGGCCCAGGCCGCTGCTTTCGGGGGCGGGGGACTCGGACTCATCGGTGCCACGTTGTACGGCGTACTCACCGTCGAGGCGGAGTACGCGAAGCGCGCGATCGGGCCGATGCGTTACTACCCGACTCCGGGCAACGGCCTGTACGGCCGGTATCCAGGACATCCGATCACGTTCGCGATCCTCGGCGACTCCAGCGCGGCCGGTTACGGCACCGAGTCGCCGGACGAGACCCCCGGCGTGCTGCTCGCGTCCGGGCTCGCCGAGCTGGCCCGGCGGCCGGTCCGGCTGGTCGACGTGGCGAAGACCGGAGCGCGGTCGACCGAGCTGGCCGCCCAGGTCGACGCCGCCCTGCAGGCCGGGCCGCAGGTGGCGGTGATCCTGATCGGCGCCAACGACGTGAAGTCGAAGATGCCGCCGTCGACGTCCGTCCGGCTGCTCTCGGCCGCGGTCCGCAGGTTGCGGGCCGCGCACTGTGAGGTGGTGGTCGGCACCTGCCCGGACCTGGGCGTGGTCCGGTCGATCATGCCGCCGCTGCGGCAGGTCGCCCGGTCCTGGAGCCGCCGGCTGGCCGCCGCCCAGACCATCGCAGTGGTCGAGGCAGGCGGCCGAACTGTCTCCCTCGGCTCGCTGCTCGGCGAGGTGTTCCGGACCAACCCGTCGATGTGGGGCCGGGACAACTTCCACCCCTCGGCCATCGGGTACGCCGCCGCGTCCGCCGCGCTGCTGCCGTCCGTCGCGGCCGCGACGGGGGTCGGGCCGGAGTCGTTCGTCCACCCCGAGTCGTTCCGCGGCGAGGCGATCCTGCCGATCGCGGAGGCCGCCGTCCAGGCGGCCAAGACGGCCGGCACCGAGGTCGCGGCCACCGAGGTCGCCGGCCGCGAACGCGGACCGCGCGGACGCTGGGCCGCGCTGCGGCACCGGCGCCGGCACCCGAAGGCCGAGGTCGAGCGGATCGACGAGGAATCCTCGGACGCGCTTCCCGTCGGCCGGTAGTTCCTCGGGTCGCGCGTCCGCTGAGCACGACTTTCATGACGAGAGTCTTGCCTAGCGACGGCTGCGTGGTGCACAGTCGATAACTACGCGGTACCCCGATGACGGGAGGCGACGATGGGCTTGAACCACTCCGAGGAGACGCACCAGCGTCTGGTGGAGAAGGTGCCCAGGTGCACCGGACGCGAGATGACCGAGTGGTTCCAGCTGATGAACGACGGACCGTCGTTCCTGCGCTTCGACGACAGAGTGAGATGGCTTTCCAGCGAGTACGCCCTCGCGCACGGGCACGCGACCGCCATCGTCCACGAGTACGACCTGGTCCGGGCGCACCGGCGAATGGGCTGACGAGCCGAACGGAGAGACCCAAGACGACCTGCCCCCTCAGGTGGAGGGGCAGGTCTTCTCCATTCCCAGCCCTGGCAGGCGTCGAGCACGCTCTTCGCCGCGCCGCGGGCCGGTCTCAGGTGAGGTCGCGGCGGAGTGGGACGAGGGCGGCGACGACGGACGAGAAGGCGCAGTACGCGAGCAGGATGAGCGCGCCGCCGGCCGGCGACATCGATGCCGGTCCGCTCGTGGACATCTCCGCCGCGACGGTGTCGGTCAGGAAGGTGAACGCCGTCAGCGAGGCCGTCGCGCCGCCCGGAAGGTAGGCGTAGATCGCGTTCAGGCCCGGGATGATCATCAGCACGTACTCGAGGAAATAGAAGTAGCCGAGGACGATGCCGACGGCAACTAGTTGGTTGTGGGCCAGCGCCCCGATCGCCACGCCGAGGACGACGTACACCGCCGCGGCCACCGCCAGCTTCGCCAGCAGCACGAGCAACTCCGCCGGTGCGATCGTCAGGCTGATCCCGCGGACGGCCGCCGCGCCCACCAACGCGAGCGCCGAGGCGCCGGACGCGATCACGCCGTACACCAGACCTGACAGCCCGTAGACGATCAGCTTCGCCAGCAGCACGCGTCTACGCTGCGGCACCGCCAGGAAGGTGGTCCCGATGGTGCGGTGCCGGTACTCGCTGGTCACCGCGATCGTGCCCAGCAGCGCGGGCACGAACAACATCAGGCCGCCGATCCCGACGGTGATCCCGGCGCCTTCGGGAGTGTCGATCCCGGGCATCGGCGGAGTCGCGTTCTCCGGACCGGTCAGGCTCAGGATCCCGGTCAGGCCGCCGCCCGAGAGGACTGCCGCGAGCAGCACCCAGCGCGGCAGCCGGACCGACCACAGCCGGGTGAACTCACCACGGATCAGCTGCATCATGCGGTCGGCTCCTTCGCGGTCAGGGCGAGGAACGCTTCTTCGAGCGTCCCGCCGTGCTCGGTGAAGTCCGGCAGCGAGCCGGACCAGGCGATGCGCCCGTGGTCGATCAGGACGAGGTCGTCGATGCTGTACTGCAACTCGGTCAGCACATGGCTGGAGACCAGCACCGTCCGTCCCGAGGCGGCGAAGTCACGCAGGAACGTGCGGAGCCAGACGATTCCGGCTGGGTCGAGACCGTTCGACGGCTCGTCCAGGACGAGTACGCCGGGGTCTCCCAGCAAGGCCGTGGCCAGGGCGAGTCGCTGCCGCATGCCGGTCGAGAATCCCTTCACCCGCCGGTCGGCGTACCCACCCAGGTCGACCGCGTCGATCACCCGGTCGACCCGCTCGCGGGGATGCCCACCGAGATCACCGAAGGTCCGCAGGTGCCCGCGAGCGGTCGCGGCAGGATGGGCCGCCGCGATGTCGAGCACGGCGCCTACCGTGCCCGTCGGCGCAGCGAGATCCCGGTACGGCGTCTCGCCGAAGGACGCGATCCCGCGGTCGGGCCGGGTCAGCCCCAGCAGCATCCGCAGGGTGGTCGACTTGCCCGCGCCGTTCGGCCCGACGAACCCGGTCACCCGGCCGGCCTCGGCGGTGAAGGTCGCGTCCACCACGGCCTCCACCGAGCCGAACCTCTTGGCCAGCCCGGACACCCGGATCGGCAGTCCACTCATAGCGCCCTCTCCCGACTATCATCAGTGCAACTGTGAGAACATTATCAGAGTGATAATAATAGTGGGAGGACGTCGTGCCAAAGAGAACGCCGGTGGCGGACGTGGTGATGCATCCGGTCCGACTGCGGATCATCCAGCAACTCGGCGGGCGCGAGCTGACCACCGCCCAGCTGCGCCAGGCGCTACCGGACGTCACCCAGGCGACCCTCTACCGGCACATCGCGGCTCTGGTCGAGGCCGAGATCCTCTCCGTGGTCGCCGAACGGAAGGTGCGCGGAACGACCGAACGCACGCTCGCGGTGGGGTCGCGGCTCGCGGTGGCCGACCTGGACGAGCTCCGTGCGATGGACGACGGTCAACTTCGCAGCGCATTCCTCGCCTTCCTCGGTCAGGTCGGCGAGCACTTCGACCGGTTCCTGGCCAGTGGCGACCCCGGGCTCCGGGACTTCCTCGGGTTCCACCTGTCTGCGCTGTACGTCACCGCCGAGGACCTGCCCAAGATCCAGGCCGCCCTGGTCGAAGTCCTCGGGCCGTACCAGACCGAGCCGAAGGACGGCCGCCAACGGGTGGCCCTCGCCACCGCGTTGATCCCCGAGCCACCGTTGCCCGACGATCCGAGCTGAGCCCGGGAACGCCGAAGGGCCGGCCCACGGTGGGCCGGCCCTTCGGGTTGTGCGCTTGGTGTCAGTCGCCGCCGCGCAGGATCGCGAGGATGCGGAGCAGGTTCCAGTACAGCCAGACCAGGGTGACGGTCAGGCCGAACGCGGCCCGCCAGGCCTCGTTCTGCGGGGCGCCGTGCTTCACACCCTGCTCGATCATGTCGAAGTCGAGGATCAGGTTGAACACCGCCAGGCCGGCGCCGAGCGCGGCGAACAGCAGCCCCATCGGGCCGAAGCCGCCGATCCCGGAGTTGAAGCCGAACAGGCTGGCGACGAAGTTGATCAGGATCACGCCGGCGAAGCCCATGGTGGCGATGATGACCATCTTGGTGAACCGCGGCGTCACCTTGATCGCGAAGTACTTGTACGTCGCGAGCGTCAGACCGGCCGTGACCATGGTCGCGAGCACCGCCTGCACGACGATCCCGTTGTCGTTGACCAAGCGGGCGATGAACTCGCTGCCGATCCCGAGGAACACGCCCTCGGCGGCGGCGTACACCATCACCAGCGCGGGGTTGACCTTGCGGGAGAAGGAGAGCACCAGGCCGAGCGCGAACGCCAGCAGGGCACCACCCAGGAACGCGGGGGTGACCAGGGTGTCCGGCACCATGTACCAGGCGATCGCGGCGAACAGCACCACAACGCCGAGGGTGGCGGCGGTCCGGACGATGACGTCGTCCATCGTCATGGGGCGGCTTCCGGCCGGCGCGCCTTGGTACTGCTGGGGCGGCATACCGGGTCCGCCGTACTGGCCGGGCTGCTGACCGTAAGGACCCGGCTGACCGTACGGAGCGGCCCCGGGGTAGGCCTGGCCCTGGCCAGGCGCGAACGCACTCGACCGGTTCAGGACCGGGTTACTGCTCTGCATGTCATTCCTCCTGATGACCCACATCCGGGGCCGTACAGAGATACTACGGTTCCACCCTTAACAACGTCTGAGAATCAACCCCCTGTTCCCCAACCGCAACCCCAACCCGGCAACCGGTTGCACAACCCAACCACCCCCCGAAAACCCGTGGTGAGCGACGGGTCGGCCTGCGTACCTTGGGCAGTCATGGCTGAGCCTCACAGGATCCGCCCGGCGACCCCGGATGACGTGACCTTCCTCGCCGACGTGTCGTTGGCGACGACACGGCGACGGCCTGCCGACTTCGACGAGGACGGCTGGCGCGCCGGGTTCGCCGAATGGACGATCGAGACGCTGACGGACACCTCGGTCGTCGAGCTGTCCGGCGTACGCATCGGCCGGCTGCGGGTTCGGCGTACTGCGGAGGTCGTCGAGCTGTGCGGGATCCAACTGCATCCCGACGTGCAGGACCGCGGGATCGGTACGGCGATCATCCGGAGACTGCAGGCCGAGGCGGCGGCGAGCGGCGTACCGCTGGAGCTTGGGGTGGAGAAGGACAACGCGGACGCGCAGCGTCTGTACGAGCGGCTCGGATTCACGCGGATCGGCGAGTCGGAGGCTGAGTTCAAGCTGCGGTGGTCGAGAGGTGAGGGACATGCAGGGTGAGATTTGGGGCGTGGAGACCGCTCGGCGGTATGACACGCCGGGTGTGGGGATGTTTGCGGCGGAGGTGTTGGGGCCGACGGTTGAGCGGCTGGCTGGGTTGGCGGGGGACGGGCGGGCGCTCGAGTTCGCGATCGGGACCGGGCGGGTCGCCGTACCGCTGTCGGAACGCGTCCCGGTCGCCGGCATCGAGTTGTCCACCGCGATGATCGACCAGCTGCGGACCAAGGCCGACGAGGACACCGTCCCGGTGGTCGTCGGCGACATGGCGACCACGCGGGCGCCGGGCGAGTTCAGCCTCGTCTACCTGGTGTTCAACACGATCTCGAACCTGCTCACCCAGGCCGAGCAGGTCGAGTGCTTCCGCAACGCCGCCCGCCACCTCTCCCCCGGCGGCCGCTTCGTCATCGAGCTCTGGGTCCCCGAGCTCCGCCACCTCCCGCCCGGCCTGCCGGCGACCGTCGGCATCGCGGATCCCGGCTACATCCTGCTCGACACGTACGACGTACTGAACCAGCACGTCGTCTCCCACCACTTCCGCTTCGCCGACAAAGGCACCCAGGCCGAGCTGTTCCGCAGCCCCCACCGCTACATCTGGCCCGCCGAGCTCGACCTGATGGCTCAACTGGCCGGCTTCGAGCTCGAGTCCCGGCACGCCGACTGGCAAGGCGCCGACTTCACCGCCGACTCCCCCTCCCACGTCTCGGTCTACCGTCTGACTCCCACAAGCTGAAGGTGTACGGCGGAGTCGAGGTCACCCCACGTCTCGACGATCTTGCCGTTGGCTGTGCGGTAGACGGCAAACTCCTGCGCGGTGATGGCGCGACCGGTCTGCGACAGCCCGAGGAACTCGCCTGAGTGCGTGCCGGTGTCGATCAGGTGGGCGGAGATCCAGTCGCCGTCGACCAGCAGGTGCTGCAGGTCCCAGTGGTAGTCGGGGAACGCCTCGACCACCGACCGCAGTCCGGCGATGTACTGCTCGAGGCCGGTCGGCGCTCCGTTGACCCGGACGGCCTCGTCGACGAACTCGCCGAGATCCTCGAAGCGGTGCTGATTGCAGCGCTCGATGTAGCGCCGGTAGAAGTCCTTCATCGCCCCATCGTCGCAGTCCGCACGGTCTTGCGGTTGTGTCTCACCGCTCGGTGAATCGGCTCCCCGGGCGCACCATGGATCCATGGACGGATCCCTCCGGAGAGGGAGTGTTTCGATGGGTGAGATCACTCGCGAGAGGGTTTGTGAAAGTTTTCACGAGTGCAGTAACCTGAAGTAGACATGAAGTCGGAGCTCCACTCAGGGAGAGTGAACCGCATGACAGCCCAGGTGCCGCACATCCTCGTCGTCGGAGGCGGCTACGTCGGGATGTACACGGCGTACGGCCTGCGCAAGGCCGCGCGCAGAGGCAAGGTCCGGGTCACCGTGGTGGACCCGCGATCGGTGATGACGTACCAGCCGTTCCTGCCCGAGGCGGCGGCCGGCTCGGTGGAGCCGCGGCACGTGGTGGTGCCGCTGCGTAAGACCCTCAAGGGCTGCCGGGTGGTCACCGGCCGGGTGACCGGGATCGACCACGCGAACAAGGTCGCCAAGGTGATGCCCGAGGAGGGCCCGGAGTACGAACTGGCCTACGACCAGGTCGTGGTCGCGCTCGGCTCGATCGCCCGCACGCTGCCGATCCCCGGCCTGGCCGAGGAGGCCACCGGGTTCAAGAACGTCGAGGAGGCGATCGCGCTCCGCAACAAGGTGCTGGACCGGCTGGACGTCGCCTCGTCCCAGCCCGACCCGGCGCTGCGCAAGTCCGCGCTGACCTTCGTCTTCGTCGGTGGCGGGTACGCCGGGGTGGAGGCGTTCGCGGAGCTCGAGGACATGGCCCGCTACGCCACTCGGTACTACGACAACATCGACCCGGACGACATGCGCTGGGTGCTGGTGGAGGCGACCGGCCGGATCCTGCCGGAGGTCGGCGAGGAGCTCGGCAAGTACACCGTCGACCAGCTCCGCAAGCGCAACATGGACATCAAGCTGGAGACCCGGCTGGAGTCCTGCGAGAAGGGCCGGGTCATCCTCAGCGACGGCGAGGAGTTCGACGCCGACACGATCGTCTGGACCGCCGGCGTGAAGGCGAACCCGGCGCTCGCCGCGACCGACTTCCCGCTGGACGAGCGCGGCCGGGTCAAGTGCCTGGCGAACCTGCGGATCGAGGGGGTCGCCGACGCGTGGTCGGCCGGCGACAACGCCGCCGTACCCGATCTGACCAGCGAGCAACCCGGCGTGTACTGCGCCCCGAACGCGCAGCACGCGGTCCGGCAGGCCCACCGGCTGGCCGAGAACATCCTGCTCGTGGTCGACGGCAAGAAGCCGGTGGACTACAAGCACAAGTACGTCGGCTCGGTCGCGAGCCTCGGCCTGCACAAGGGTGTCGCCCAGCTGTACGGCGTGAAGGTCAAGGGCTGGCCGGCGTGGTTCCTGCACCGGACCTACCACGTCTCCCGAGTGCCCACCTTCAACCGGAAGGCCCGCGTCATCCTCGACTGGACGCTCGCGCTGTTCTTCCGCCGCGAGGTGACGTCCCTCGGCAGCCTGCAAATGCCGAACGAGGAGTTCCGCCGCGCAACGCGGTCATGACCCTGAACCGACCCTGAAATCACCGGTCCCGGCCTGTGAGTCTCTGGCTGGGACCGGTGCGGTCTGCGACGCTGGTCCGACCATCGGCCGATTCATGGGGGGACCATGAGTGAGGGGAATGCGTGGCTGCCACCGCGCTGGGTCATCCGGTTGGCGTGGAAGGTTCATCGCGCCATCTACAGGGTCAGCGGCGGTCGTCTCGGTCTGTCGCTGCCGAGGGACAAGCGCTACGGCACCCTGCGCCTGACCGCGACCGGCCGGCGCACGGGTCAGCCGCGTAGCGTGCTGCTCGGGTACTACGTCGACGGCCCGAACCTGGTCACGATGGCGATGAACGGCTGGGGCGAACCGGAGCCCGCGTGGTGGCTGAACCTGCAGGCGAACCCGAAGGCCGAGGCTGTGCTCGCCGACGGGTCACGTCCGGTCCGCGGCCGCGCCGCTGTCGGCGAGGAGCGCGAGCGGTTGTGGGCGCGCTGGCAGGAGATCGACAGGAACCTCGACGAGTACGCCGCCCGGCGCACCAAGACGACCGCGGTCGTCGTCCTGGAACCGCGCTAGGACACGTGCTGGTTGCGTGACAGCGACTTGAACATGTGCACGTCCTCGTGGCCGCCTGGGATGCCGTGGGTCCGGCCGGTCTCGACGTACCCGTGCCGCTGGTAGAAACCGGGTGCCTGGAAGGTGAAGGACGAGACCGCGATCCGGTCGCAGCCGCGCCGCCGGGCCTCCGCCTCGGCAGCGAGCAGGATCTTGCTGCCCCAGCCGTCCTTGCGGCTGTCCTCGCGGATCCACACCATGTCGATCCCGCACAGACCACCCCAGGTCCAGGCGGCCAGTCCGCCGACCAGTTCACCGTCGTCGTCGGTCACCTTGACCGAGAACGCGCCGCGGTCGTCGGCTCCGGTCGCAGCGGTGTTGAAGCTGTCCAGTTCGTCACTCAGCCGCTGCTCGAGCTCGCGATCCTGATTGCCGACAATCAGATTGTTGTCCCTGGTCACGCCGCCGAGTATGCCAACCGCCGGCTACTCGTGCAGCAGCCCGGCGTCGTGCACGATCAGGGCGATCTGGACGCGGTTGTTCAGGTCGAGCTTGGTGAGGATGCGCGAGACGTGCGTCTTCACCGTCGGGACGCTGAGATAGAGGGTCGCGCTGATCTCGGCGTTCGACTTGCCTTCGCCGACCGCCACGGCGATCTCGCGCTCGCGGTCGTTCAGCTGCGCCAGCCGGTCGAGCGCCTTCGTCTTGCGCTGGTCCCGGCCGGACGCCGCGACCCGGGTCATCAGCTGCTTGGTCACGGCCGGCGACAACACCGGTTGCCCGGCGGCCACCCGCCGTACCGAGTCGACGATCTCGGCCGGCGGGGTGTCCTTCAGGACGAATCCGGCCGCGCCGGCGCGGAGCGCGCGCAGTACGTGCTCGTCGGCGTCGAACGTGGTCAGGATGACGATCTCGGGCGCGTTCGGACGGCGTCGTACCGACTCGGTCGCGGTCAGGCCGTCGGTGCCGGGCATGCGGATGTCCATCAGGACCACGTCGGGAGCAAGCCGGTCGATCAGGCCTTGTACGCCGGTACCGTCGCCGGCCTCGCCGACCACCCGGATGTCCGGGGCGCCCCCGAGCATCATCTTCAGCCCGGCGCGCAGCAGCGGATCGTCGTCGACGATCAGAACCCGAATGGTCATGCCGGCCACGGTAACCAAGCGAAGAGCCGGAACTCACCTTCAGGGGTCCGGCCGTGTTCGAGCCGGCCGTCGACGAGCGCGGCGCGTTCGGCCAGTCCCAGCAGCCCTTTCCCGTCGCCGCGCCGGCGGTTCGGCGCCGGGTTGCGGACCTCCACGGACAATCCGTTGCCCGGGGCACCGGTCACGCTGATCCGGACCGCCTCGCCGGGCGCGTGCTTGAGCGCATTGGTCAGCCCCTCCTGCACGATCCGGTACGCCGTCCGCCCGACGTGCTCCGGCAGCGCGCCGGGAGCATCCAGGACCAGCTCGACCGGCAGACCCGCGTCGCGCGACCCCTCGACCAGCACGGGCAGGTCGGCGAACGTCGGCTGCGGGAGCTCTCCGACCGGCGCCCGCAGTACGCCGATCACCTCCCGCAGATCCTGCAACGCCTGATGCGCACTGGCCCGGATGACCTCGGCCGCCCCGGCGACCTCCTCCGTGGACGCGTCCGGCCGGTACGCGAGCGCGCCGGCGTGCACGCTGAGCAGCGACAGCCGATGCCCGAGTACGTCGTGCATCTCGCGAGCGATCTCCTCACGAGCCCGGAGCTGGGCCTGCTCCGCCTGCAGCTTGGCGACGATCTCGGCCCGGTCGGCACGGTCGCGCAGCGTCTGCAGGAGCTGGCGGCGGGAGCGGATGTACAAACCCCACGCCATCAGCGCGATGTAGATCGCGATGGCCGCCACGACGAGGGCCTCGGTCTCGGTCTTGTGCCGCACCTGGACGTAGAACGCCAGGCTCACCGCGTTCACCAGGAAAATGATCAGGGTGGTCCGCAGCCGGCAGTGGATGGCCACGGTCAGGATGAGGACGATCCCGGCCCCGCCGGCGGTATCCGAGAAGATGCCGATCACGGCCGACAGCAACGCCAGCTGGACCGGCCAGCGGCGCCGGAACCACAGCGTCAGGCACAGAATCATCCCGAAGGCGAAGTCGAACGCGAGCAGCTGCGGGCTCACCGGGTCCCTGCTGCCGTCCTCGAACAGGAGGATCCCGACGAACACCGCGACGACGAAGACGAGCGAGTCCACGATCCAGTCGCGCCGGCTGCGGCGCGGACGGCGTACGGACTCGGTCATGGCACGAATGTAGCGGTGCGTAAGCGTTCCCCGGGGGTTTCGCGGCTGTCCGGATACCGAAGTCGGATTCATCGGCTACTTAGGTCAACGGTAGGTTGCCGGGCATGAGTCAGCTCGCAGTCACCGTCATCGGACCCGACCGCCCGGGCATCATCGCGGACGTCACCGAGGCGCTGGCCGGTACCGGAGTCAACCTCGAGGACTCCACCATGACGCTGCTGCGCGGCCACTTCGCGATGATGATCGTCTGCTCCGGGCCGTTCGAGGAGGTCAAGCAGGCCGTCGAGCCGCTGCGCGGGGAGCTGGTGATCACGGTCCGTAAGGTCGGCCCCGAACACGAGCACGCACCGATCGGCCCGTCGTACCTGCTGAGCGTTCACGGTGCCGACCGGCCCGGGATCGTGGCCGCGGTCACCCGGATGATCGCCACCGCGGGCGGGACGATCACCGACCTGACCACCCGGCTGAGCGGGGAGCTGTACGTGCTGACCGCCGAGGTCGAGCTGCCGCTCACCGCCGAGCTGGAGATGCTGACGCGCGCGTTGGAGATCACCGCCGACGAGCTCGGCGTCGGCGTCACCCTGCGCTCGGCGGAGAGCGACGAGCTGTGACAGTGATCACCGGCTGGTCCCCCGCCGACCTCGGCGTCGAGGGCGCCGTACTGGAGGTCCTGCGGGCGCCACACCCGGTCCTGGCCACCGAAGGCGCGACCGTGGACCCACTCGACCCGGCGACCATCCAGCTCGCCGCCGACCTGGTCGCCACGATGCGGGTGTCGCCCGGGTGCGTGGGGCTGGCGGCGCCGCAGGTCGGCGTGGCGGCGCAGATGTTCTCGCTTGACGTCACCGATCACCCGAAGACACGGACCTGCCATGGAGTGTTCGTGCTGTGCAACGCGGTGGTCGTCGAGGCGTCGCGGCAGGAGAAGGGCCGCGAGGGCTGCATGTCCGTCCCCGACTTCACCGGCGACGTCAAACGCGCCACCCGGCTCACGGTGACCGGCACCCTGCCCGGTACGACGGACGAGGTCACCATCACCACCGACGCCTTCGAAGCCCGAGCCCTCCAACACGAAATAGACCACTGCAACGGCAACCTCTTCCTCGACCGAGTAGCCGGAGCCCACGCCATCTACCCCCGCAAGGTCTACAAGTAGCCGGCCTGGGGGTCCCCCTCGCAGCCTGCTCCGCGCGCTCCTCCGTCGCGAGCTCCGCCGGCAGCCCCACCCACCCTGTCGCGCTCACGCTGCTCGCTGTCCTGCTCGCGGCGCTCGCCGTACGCTCGCGGGGTGCGCTCGCTCCGCTCGCGGCGCGCTCGCGCTGCTCGCTCAGCGACGGCGGCGTGGTCGGCGGCTGCTGTGGACCCCTGAGAACCCCACCCGCGCTCGTCTTTGCTTGTAAGGTCAGTGCTTGCCGACCAGCCCGGGTGGCGGAACGGCAGACGCAGCGAGCTTAAACCTCGCGGCCGAAAGGCATACGGGTTCGAATCCCGTCCCGGGCACAGGCCACTCTGACCGGCAGGTATTACGAACCGTGACATAGCGGAGACTTACCTATCGCCGCGTTAGTTGCACACCTAGTTGCAACCGTCATCACGACCACAGCGCCTCCCCCATGTGCTCGGCCGCGTCCCGAGTCAGCTTGTCCCGTACATGCGCATAGCGCCTTACCACCGCAAGAGAGGCATCCCCGAGAATCTCCTGACTCACGCTGATGTCTACTACTTCCAGGAGCAACGTGGCGGCGGTATGGCGAGCATCGTGAGGCCTCGCGTCCTGCACGCCAATGAGCGACCGCATGGATTCGAACTCGGCCAGTAGCGCCGAAGCTTGATCGGCCGGGCCCCCGCTAATCCGCGAAGACCAGATCGCAGTCCCCCCACGCGGCGCTAACTGCCAGAAGCTCAATAGCTTGAGTAGCGCGGTGGGCATGGAGTTGCTCGGTCAATGGAGCGGGAATGGGAACCAAACGCAGCTCTTACCCTTGGGCTTCCGCAAGACCCATTCGCCACGTGACGAGCAGGGTGAGCATAAGCGGCTGGAAATGTTTATCTCAGGCTGGCCTGCCTAGTGACGCAACATGTTGCCGATTGTGGATGCCCAATGCGCTTTGAAGGTCGGCAGCTAACAGACTTCAGACAGCAGCCGCCTGCCCGAGTCAGGCTGACCAGCACCGGATCGGCGGGCCCTGCGGCTGGGACCAGCTGGGCGCAATTCCGGTTGCAGTTCGATCGCGTTCGGCCGGGTCCGGCCGGGTCATCCGGGCGGGCGGCCAAGGCGACCTGGACCCTCGCGTATCACTCCGGACGCTGGCAGGTCGAGCTCGGACCTCGCAGCCGAACACCTGCGAGACTCTGTCCCGTGGCCAAGTGGCGTCGAAGCACCATCCGTGCGTGGACATATCCGTTCGGCGAACGGTCATGGACAGATGTTCGCTCGTTTCTGGGTGGCATGGCCGCCCTGGATTCGAACTTCCAGTACCTGATCGACGTGGTCGACAGCGTGCTCGACTCGGGAGCAAGCGAGCATCTCGCCGTAGGCACGGCGATGCATGACCTCATGGTCACGCCTCATCCCGTCGATCCACCAGTAAGTGATCTGGTCGTCGTGCGAGCTCCCAGTTCGCTCAGACCGGCCGCAGCTGCCGGGCATGTTCGCATCGAGCGTCTCTCCGGGTCCGGTCGCAATGACTCGATTGACCGACCGTCCTCGGAGGCTGTTCCGCTGTTCTGGCGCTTCGTCATCGAGAAGTACGGCATCAGGCCGCCTGATCGCTCTGCCTGAGGCGCCCGTCCCGGAGGCCGCTTCGTAATGGGAGAATTTCGGGAGCCGATACCTGGTCAGAACACCCATCAACTAGGTCAAACGCGCCGCAATTAGGAATGCTCGGATACCTTGCGCACAAGGGATCCAGCCGTAGCGCCCAAGCCGTAGCGCGGCCGTCGCCCATGGCGTGGAAGTGGTCAGCCAGTTGCACCGGTGGGTGCAGTTCGCGGCGATCCGCTGGGTTCGGAGAGATGAACTAGCCACAAACGAGCGTGGCGCGACCTGTGCCGAACCTCCCTCGACAGGGGTCGGTCGAACTCCGGTCGACACGTCTCTTGACGCGCGCTGGGCAGCTCAGATTCCGCGGGAGCCGTCGAGTGTCTCGCGGATGATGTCCGCGTGGCCGGCATGGCGCGCGGTCTCTTCGATCATGTGGAACATCACGTACCGCAGGTTGCACTTGATGATGTCCGTACGCGCACAGATGCTGTCGAGATCCATGGAAGCTGCGATGGAGCGGGACTGCTCGATCTGCTCGCGGTACTTCTCTATCCAGTCGTCCACCGTATCCTGGTCACTGACCATGAAGGTGGTGTCGTTCTGCCCTCTGACGGTAGGCCAGTCCTCACCTGAGTCGCGTCCGCCCATGACCACCTGAAACCAGCGGCGCTCCCAGGTCGTTGCATGCTTCACGAGGCCCAGAAGCGACAAAGAACTCGCGGTCGGGGTTTGCCGCGCCGTTGCGTCATCGACCCCTTGGATCTTCCTGATCAGGCCCTCTCGCTGGGCATCCAGGAAGTTCGCCAGGGCGGCACGCTCCGAGGTGAGGCAGAACTGCTCGTTCTCGTCACTGGACACTGGCCGATCCTAGTGGGCATTCCATGGTGGGGAACGCCAACGGCGTCATCTGGGATCTCCGACCCGCACTGGACGAAACCTGAGGTCGGCAGCTATCGGAGAGTCCGCTGCCAAGACTGCTCTTGGCTGGGATCCAGCGGCACCAGAGGGATTGTGCTCAGGTAATGATGAGCGAACTCGACCAGTTGGGAGGGCGCGATATCGGGGAGGTCGTGAAAGTCCGGCCTGCTCAGGTCGAGTGTGTAAGCACCCGCTGAACGATCCTTCAGCACAGAGAACACGATGCATCGGTAGAAGTCGTCACCGTCAGTTCCAAACACGGCAACGTAGTGGTCGCCGAGGTCGTCGCGATGCTCCTCCAGCCATTCCGGACGACCGGTGGCGCTGAGCCCCGGCGTGCGCGCAGCCTTCTCCATGAGTCCTTTGAGGACCTCGGTCGATATGACCTTGATGTCGCCGGCGTGATCCATTTCGCCCCAAGGCAACCGACGGCCATCAATCTTCGGCCACCGGCGAACTCGCCCGCGCCATCCGAAGAGCAGATTCATAGCAGGACGGTACAGGCGCACGGGCCGCGGACGACACGCCAGAGCCTCGCCACCACGCGTGAGAACTTGCGCGTCCAGATGGGGAATTGACGGAGGCGACCGACCTGGGTGTACCCCCGTTCAGCGGGCCGGGCCCGGGAGAGATTCGATGAGGTACGACGTCATCGTCGTACTTCGCTCCATCAGTCCACACGTTCGCGAGCTCTCGAGTCGATGCGAGAGGTTTGGAAGGCCAACAGCCGGTCAGGACGCCATTGGATGCTTCAAAACCATCTAAGCCGCACGCAGCAGATTTGCCGCGGTGTAGCAGCAGTTCAGTTGCGAGGGTGATTGCGTCCCGCGACACCTCTCTGAGCCTCATTGGTTGCGAACTGCTGCGGCTCGGGGTCTGGGAGTTGGCGGAGGGTTCGTAGGGGGCTGAGGAGGGCGACGGCGGTGCTGGTCAGCATGATGAGGCTGCTGATGACCAGGGTGGCTCGGAATCCGAGCAGGGCGCCGAGGGTGCCGCCGAGGAGTGCGCCGATCGGCTGCATTCCGTGGACCAGGAAGCGCCAGGTCGCCTGGGTGCGGGCGAGAAGTTCTGGAGGGATCAGGATCTGGCGGATGGTCTGCTGGTTGATCCCGTACAGCGCCGGGCCCCAGCCGCGGAGGAGTTGCGCGACGATCA
Organism: Kribbella sp. CA-247076; assembly: GCF_050942445.1. NCBI lineage: Bacteria > Bacillati > Actinomycetota > Actinomycetes > Propionibacteriales > Kribbellaceae > Kribbella > Kribbella sp. CA-247076. The sequence continues at coordinate 6,094,585 of NZ_CP192051.1, forward strand.
CAACCGCCAACACCAACGCGGTCGGTCCTCCGGCGGCGGCCATCACCAGCCCGGCCAGACTCGACAGCGTTGTGCCGAGGATGAAGGCGGGCCCGTTGCCGAGCCGACCAGTGATCTGCACGCCGACGGTGGCGCCGATGATTCCGGCGAACCCGGCCACGGCGATGACCACGCCGACCAGGGCAGCCGACAAGCCGAGATCACGGACCAGGAACAGCACCACGATCACCACCTGCATCTGACCAGCCAAAGCGCCTACAGTGGCGGCGATCGTGGTCGCGCGCAGCGCGGGCTGTTCCAGCGCTGCCCGTACGCCGACCCAGATGCCCCCGAACAGCGACTCTTTGGCCGGAGCGACGGCAGTCGATCGGCCCGCGACGGTGATCCGCGCCTTTGAGATGGCCGACACCAGGTACGACGCCGCGTCGACAGCGATCGCTATCGGGGCAGTGAGGAGCTGGACCAGGACGCCGCCGAGAGCGCTGCCGCTGGTGGCGACGACGGAGTTGCTGAGCGCGAACGCGCTGTTGGCCGCGAGCAGTTCGCGGCGGGGAACCAGGATCGGCGCGAACGACTGGGCCGCGATCACGGAGAACAGGCTGCACGCTCCGGTGACGAGCACGACGACGTACAACTGCCACATCTGCAACAGTCCCGTCGCGGCCAGAATCGGCACGGCTGTCAGGGCGGCGGCGGCCAACAGGTCAGCACCGACAATGACGCTGCGGTACGACAGCCGGTCTACCCACACCCCGGCCGGCAGCCCAAGGACGAGGTGCGGCAGGAACGCGACCGCTCCCAGCAAGCCCATTTGTACGGGCGACGCACCGAGCACCAGGACCGCGGTCAAGGGCAACGCAACGGTCGTCACGCTCGATCCCAGTAGAGAGATCGAGTCGCCGCCGAACAACCGCCGGAAATCCCGATGATCGACCAAGACACGCCACTGGACCTTCACCGCTCCCAGTAAACCCTGCACCGCCGCAGTCGACACGAAGCGTCCGAGGCGTCGCAGGAATCAGGCAGTATCGCCGAGCTGCCCGGCGGCTGACAGGAGATTGCAAGAAGGCCGTCAGTCGCTGACGATCGGCGTCTGTGTCGGCTTGGTTGCTTTGATTGCGTAGTACGCCGGTAGCTGTGACGCGCTTACGCCGAGGCCGTCGTAGATTTCTGGTGCCGGCGCCTCGAAGAAGGCGGTCAATTGGAGACCGGCATTGATGAGTGCCATGACGACGTCGCTCGCCGGCCAGACGAAGGCCGAGAACGGCGGTGGTTTGGTCTGCCCGCGGGCACCCACCGGGCGCTTCGCGTCGTCGGTGTCCGCCCTTGGTGTGGAACGTCCGAAGTAGTCGCCTGCCACGGCGAGCTGGTTGTCTCCGCGGACCGCGAGGACCTCCCAGATCGGATGGTGATCACACATCAACACCGATCCACCGGGCCGAAGACGTTCTGCCAGGATGCGCGCGAACTCGTTGAGATCCGGGACCCAACAGACGGCACCCCAGCTCAAGTAGATGAGATCGAGCTTCACTAGGTCCACCGGCAGATCGAACATGTCGGCCTGGCGAAACTCGGCTGCGATTCCTGTCTCGGTGGCCTTTCGTTCGGCCATCTCGATCGCCACGTCCGAGATGTCGATCCCGATCGCCGTTGCTCCGAGCGTCGCCCAGGACAACACCTGATCGCCGCACGAACACGCGAGGTGCAGGACCCGCTTGTCCTTGACGTCACCGACGAGGTCCAGTTCGAATTGCTCGAGCGCCAGGCCGCCGTTCCTGAAGAAGTCGGCCGGCTCACCTCGACGCATCGGCGCGATGAGGTTCCAACTGGTGCGGTTAGCCTCTGTAATTCGCTGGATGGAGGACGCCATGCCCGTCAACCTATCCGGCCTCCCAACGTTCGTGACAACTGCTTTTGCATCGGGTCGACAGTGTCAGATTCCTGCGATTGATTTGGCTTGGGTCAGGACGGTGTCGAGCATTTGTTGGGTGAGTTTGCCGGTGAAGGTGTTTTGTTGGCTGGGGTGGTAGGAGCCGATGACGGTGATTGGGCCGTGGGGTGTGTCCAGCGGGTGTTCGACGGCGTGGCCGAAGCGGGGGCGGGGGACGTGGGCGCCGGTGGCTGATAGGGCGGTGAGGAGGGCGTCGTAGCCGAACTTGCCCGGGCAGACGATGGCTCGGGTGGTGGGGAGGGACAGTTCCAGTTCGCGGCGGAACCAGGGGGCGCAGGTGTCGCGTTCGGCGGCGGTTGGCTTGTTGGCGGGTGGGGCGCAGCGGACGGCGGCGATCATGCGGGTGGCGATGAGACGGAGGCCGTCGCCGGCGTGTTCGCTGGTGGGCTGGTTGGCGAGGCCGACCCGGTGGAGGGCGGCGAACAGCCAGTCGCCGGAGCGGTCGCCGGTGAAGACGCGGCCGGTACGGTTGCTGCCGTTCCCGGGCACACGTGGATCGACCTGCGCACCAAAGTTCAGGTGGTCGCCGCTCGTACGCCGCGGAGGACGACGTCGAGGACTGCGTCGGACTCGGCGCGGGCGGTCTCTGGGTTGGCGGCTCGGGCGATGTAGAGGGCTGAGCCATAGAGGCCGCCGAGTGCGACGTGTGCCAAGGGGTCGAGTGCGACTCCGGGTAGCGCGCCGCTGTTGACCAGGGGTGTCAGCACAGTTCGCAGCATCGGGAGTTCGACACCTTCCGTGCCGCTGTCCCAGGCGCGTGCGGCCAGTACGGTCACACTGTCGATGATCACGATCCGCCTGAACGCGGGTTGGAGGCAGGCGTCGAGGAACGCGGAGAGGCCGGCTCGTACTGCGGCCCACGGATCCGTCTCGGCCAGGGCCGCGGCCATCACCGCCTCTGCGGTCTCCTCCAGCACGACGTCGTAGACCGCCTTGAACAGTGCATCCTTACCACTGAAGTGGTGGTAGAGCGCACCTTTCGCGAGACCTGCGCGCTGGACGATGTCATCCATGGCGGTCGCCCGGTAGCCCTGCTCGACGAACCGCTCGCGCGCGATCCCGAGCAGCAGCTCCCGGGTCGCCTCCGCCTGCCGTTCCCGAAGCCTCTTGACAGTCACCAAGCAAGCATAAAGACTGACTGCAAGTCGGTGACCGACCGTCGGTCGGTGAAGGAGGTTCTGACAGTGCCACTTCCACCCGGTCAACGAAGCGTCGAGGGGTTCCCGCGATTCGGCACGCACCTGCATCGGCCGCCGCCCGTGGTGCCGGACGATCCGGTGATCGCGATCGGCGGCGTCGTACAGAAGCCGCTGGACGTGCGGCTGCCGGAACTCGCCACACTGCCGCGACGCGAGCTCGTCGCCGACTTTCACTGCGTCTCCGGCTGGACGGCGACCGACCTGCGGTGGGAAGGGGTTCGGTTCGCCGACTTCTTTAGCGCCTGGGTTGAGCCCGCGCTCGACGCGGAGGCCTCCGTCAGCCACCTGGCGTTCGTGGGCCTGGACGGAGTCAGCTCCGTGGTCGAACTCCAAGACGCGCTGGCCGACGACGTCCTGCTTGCGGATCGGGTCAACGGGAATCCACTCGGCGGCGACCACGGAGCGCCGATCCGGCTGGTCAGTCCTGCGCAGTACGGCTACATGAGCATCAAGCACTTGTGCCGGGTCGAGGTGTACTCCGCCCTGCCGGTACATCGCCTCGATCGGAGCATCGCCGGCCGCCTGATCGAGGGGCATCCCCGTGCGCGGGTCTGGCACGAGGAGCGCCACGGCCACATTCCGGGATGGCTGATCCGGCCGTTCTACCGTCCGCTGATCCGCCCCATCCGCGCCCTCTGCGCGAAGGGAATCCAAGACCGATGAGCATCCGTACGGCGTGCCGCCGAGAGTGAACGTCTCACGCCATGGGCGGGCGGTTCGCAGCGGCTCATCCGTTGACTGGTTCTCCCGTCCCAGCGGGTGACGAGAAAGCGTGCATGTCGAGGGTCGGTCGCTGACCGATTCAGGGGACGCCGGCGATCGACTTCGCGCGGGTCAGGACGGTGTCCAGCATTTGTTGGGTGAGTTTGCCGGTGAAGGTGTTTTGTTGGCTGGGGTGGTAGGAGCCGATGACGGTGATCGGGCCGTGGGGGGTTTGCAGCGGGTGTTCGACGGCGTGGCCGAAGGGTGGGCGGGGGCGGGGGACCTGGGCGCCGGTGGCTGCTAGCGCGTTCAGGAGGGCGTCGTAGCCGAACTTGCCGAGGCAGACGATGGCTCGGGTGGTGGGGAGGGACAGTTCCAGTTCGCGGCGGAACCAGGGGGCGCAGGTGTCGCGTTCGATGGGGGTTGGTTTGTTGGCGGGTGGGGCGCAGCGGACGGCGGCGATCATGCGGGTGGCGATGAGGTGGAGGCCGTCGCCGGCGTGTTCGCTGGTGGGCTGGTTGGCGAGGCCGACTCGGTGCAGGGCGGCGAACAGCCAGTCGCCGGAGCGGTCGCCGGTGAACACCCGCCCGGTGCGGTTGCCGCCGTGCGCCGCGGGGGCGAGGCCGGCGATGAGGATGCGTGGTTCGGCGGCGCCCCAGCCCGCGATCGGGCGCCCCCAGTACGGCTGGTCCACGAATGACTTCCGCTTGCTTAAGGCAACATCTTCCCGCCATTCCACGAGCCGCGGGCAGGCCCGGCAGACCGAGACTCGGGCCTCCAGCTCGGCCAGGTCCGCGGTCGCAGCCAGGTCGACCACTTCGGAGGCGTCGTGAGCCACCGGAGTACGACGTACGGCGGGGTCCTCCGGCCAGCCCGTACCTGGTGGGACCGGGCTCTCGAACAACTCCCCCGTCAACGGATGCGGCAGCTTCACCCCTTCAGCCTAGAGACCCGCCGACGCTGAGGACGTCCAGGCCATCACAATCGGGCCCGTCGGCCGGCGGGCACGCTCGACGACGGCGAGCGGGCGTCGTTGTGATGGCCTGGCGGTCCGGGTCAGCCGAGGGAGAGGGCGACGCCGTCGAGGATGTCGTGTTCGGAGACGAGCACTTCGTCCACGGCCATCCGGTCGTACAACCGCTGCAATATCAGCGCACCGGCGCCGATAACGTCGACTCGGCCCGGGTGGATCGCGCGTACGGCGGAGCGGTCGGCGCGCGTGGAGGAGGTCAGCCAGGTCGTTGTGTCGCGCAACCTCGGACCGGAGATGCGGGCGTGGTGGACCTGGGTGCGGTCGTACTCGGGGAGGTCGAGGGCAATGGCGGCGACTGTAGTGACGGTGCCGGCGACACCGACCAGCGCACGGGCTTCGGCGATCGGGACGGTGGTGCCGTCGAGGAGAGCGTCGATGTCTTTGGCAATTGCGGCGAGCTCGGCCGGTGAGGTCGGGTCTGTGGTGACGTGGCGCTCGGTCAGGCGGACCGAGCCGATGTCGAGGGACTCGGCGGCGCGTACGCCGGTGGTGTCGCCGAGGACGAGCTCGGTGGAGCCGCCGCCGATGTCGGCGACGAGATAAGGCCCGGGGACGTGGAGTGCCACGAGACCGCTCGTCGCGCCGCGGAAGGTCAGTGAGGCTTCCTCGGCGCCGGAGATGATGTCCGGCTCGACGCCGAAGCGCTCGCGGATGCCGGCGAAGAAGACGTCCCGGTTTCGCACGTCGCGCGCGGCCGAGGTTGCGACGAATCGGGTCCGGGTCGCGCCGGCAGCGCGGATCGCGGCGGCGAAGTCGTCGGAGGCGGAGAAGACGCGGTCCAGGGCTTCCGGGGCGAAGGCGCCAGTGGCGTCCACACCTTGGCCGAGACGCACGATCGTCATCCGCCGGTCCACCTCGCGCAGCGACCCGTCGACGAGGTCGGCGATCAGCAGGCGGATCGAGTTCGTGCCACAGTCGACGGCGGCGACCCGGTCAGACACAGGGCCCCGGTCAGACACAGCGACTCGATCAGACACAGGGACCTCGGCGGCCCCAGTCATCCAGGGCTTCGAGGGTTTCGTCGCCCAGCGGGTTGACGCCAGGGCCGGCGGCGAGGGAGTGGCCGGCCAGGACGTGCAGGCATTTGACGCGAGTGGGCATGCCACCGGCAGTGATGCCGGCGATCTCGTCGACGTGTTCGATCGACTCGCGGTGAGCGAGATAGGAGTCGTGGGCGGCGCGGTAGCGGGCGGCCAGGTCCTCGTCGGTGGCCAGGCGGTCGGTCATCTCCTTCATCACGCCCTCGGCCTCGAGCGTGCCGATCGCGGACGCGAGTCGCGGACACGTCACGTAGTACGTCGTCGGGAACGGCGTACCGTCCGGCAGCCGGGGCTCGGTCTCGACCACGTCGGGCAGGCCGCAACTGCACCGGTGGGCCACGGACCGGATGCCGCGCGGGGTCCGGCCCAGTTGTTTCTCGACTGCTTCGATATCCGCGGGACTGACGCTCACCGGGTCACCTTAGGCGACGGCGTCAGGATCGGCTTCGGTGTCGGCTTGGTCGGCTTCGGCGTCGACGGGACCGCGGGCTCGCCGGCGCCCTCGACACTCCCCCACAGCTTCGTGTACCAGGTCGGCTGCTGCTCGTCGGCGGCCGCGTCCGACGGGGTCGACGGCTCCGGCGGGGCGCCGACCGGCTTCCCGTCCGCGCCGATCACGCGGTAGCCGACCTCACCCGGCATCACCCAGCCGAGCCGCTGCCGGGCCTGCGCCTTCACGTACGCGTCGTCGTCCCACCGGGCGATCTCGTCGTTCAGCTCCGCGACCCGCTTCTCCCGGTCGCGGATCTCCTGCTGCAGCGCGGTGATCTGCTGGTGCTGGTCGAACCACACCCGCAGGCTCTGCGCGTACGACACGATCAGCGCACCGAGCACGAGCAGCACGACGGCGGCCCGGCCTGTGAGGTTGCGTGAGCCCCTCGTCCGCGCCGGGGCGGGCGACGCCGCCGTACGGCGTTTCGGCTGCTCGCCCCGCCGGGACGGTGGACGCGACTGGGTCCGGCTCGACGGACGCGAGCCGGGGCGTGCACCGGATTCCCGACGGGACGGCATACCGAACCTCCGAAAGGGTCAGCCCTGGTACCGCGGGAAGGCCGAGCGACCGGCGTACGTCGCCGCGTCGTCGAGCTCCTCCTCGATCCGGAGCAGCTGGTTGTACTTCGCGGTCCGGTCGGACCGAGCCGGAGCGCCGGACTTGATCTGACCGCAGTTGGTGGCGACCGCGAGGTCGGCGATCGTGGTGTCCTCGGTCTCGCCGGAGCGGTGGCTCATCATGCAGGTGAACCCGTTGCGGTGGGCCAGGTCGACGGCGTCCAGGGTCTCGGTCAGCGAGCCGATCTGGTTCACCTTCACCAGCAGCGAGTTCGCCGCCTTCTCGGTGATGCCGCGCTGCAGCCGCTCGACGTTGGTGACGAACAGGTCGTCGCCGACGATCTGGATCTTGTCACCGAGCTGGGCCGACAGGTTGATCCAGCCGGACCAGTCCTCCTCGTTCAGCGGGTCCTCGATCGAGACGATCGGGTACGACGCGACCAGGTCGGCGTAGTACGCGATCATCTCGTCGGCCGACTTCTTGCCGCCCTCGAACGCGTACACGCCGTCGGTGTGGAACTCGCTCGCGGCCACGTCCATCGCCAGCGCGATGTCCGTGCCGAGCTTCAGGCCGGTCTTCTCGACCGCGACCGCGATCAGGTCGAGAGCCTCGCGGTTGCTGGCCAGGTTCGGCGCGAAGCCGCCCTCGTCACCGAGGCCGGTGGACAGGCCGCGCTCCTTCAGCACCGCCTTCAGCGCGTGGTAGACGCCCGCACCCTGCATCAGCGCCTCGCCGTAGGTGGCGGCGCCGATCGGGGCGATCATGAACTCCTGCACGTCGACGTTGCTGTCCGCGTGCGCGCCGCCGTTGAGGATGTTCATCATCGGCACCGGGAGCACGTGCGCGTTCGGGCCGCCGACGTACCGGAACAGCGGGAGGCCGGTCGACTCAGCGGCCGCCTTGGCGACGGCGAGGCTGACGCCGAGGATGGCGTTCGCGCCCAGCTTGGCCTTGTTCGGCGAGCCGTCCAGGTCCAGCAGGGCCTGGTCGATCAGCCGCTGCTCGTGGACGTCGTACCCGACGATCTCCTTGTCGATGTCCTCGAGGATGGCGGTGACCGCCTTCTGGACACCCTTGCCGCCGTACCGGGCCTTGTCGCCGTCCCGCAGCTCGACGGCCTCGAACTGGCCGGTGGACGCGCCCGACGGCACCGCGGCCCGGGCGACGGTGTCGTCGTCGAGGAGAACCTCGACCTCGACAGTGGGGTTGCCGCGCGAGTCGAGGATCTCGCGGGCGCCGACGGCCTCGATGGTGGCCACATTGACTCCCAAGTTCTCGATGACGAATCGGTTCTGAGCCTAGCTGGCAGACCAGCGGGCAGGGTGGACCGCGTCGGCCTCCACAATCGCACCCGGCGGCACGAACCGCGTCAGTAACACTCCGTTGGGAGCCCGATGGACGCTCAGATCGGCCGGATCCACACCCAGCAAGACTTCCACGGCCGATCGACGCCCCACCGGACTGTCCTTCGCCGGCGCCAGATGGACATGCGTACGCCGTCCCGGCAGCAGCCCGTGGCGCCTGATCCCGTCCACCGCCCGGTACGTCGTCCCGTGCCAGAGCAGGTCGTCGGGGTGGACCCGTTCCCAACTGTTCTCCAAGGCTTCACGTGTCACCGGCATCCCGTCCAGCGAGTGCCCCTGACACGCGCGGATCCGGTCCCCGTCGACCTGCAGCCGCTGCTTGTCGTTCTGCTCGACCGCGAGATCCAGCGCCCGACGGTCCATCCCGAGCAGGCGCAGAACGTCGTCGATCAGCGCCCACCCGTCCGCACTCATCGTGAGACCGCGCTCACCTGCCGTATGCCGCAGCAGCCAGGAGACCCGTCGGCTGTCCCTGCTCACAGCAACATCCCCTTCAACTCGTCCACCCGCTCCCCCGGGTCCCCGCGCGTCACGACGTAGTACCGCACCGGCGGCAGGTCCTTCACCGGGATCCGGCGTACGGCGCTCGTCACCCGGACGGACCCGTTGACCACGGCCGGACCCACTCCTAGACGGACGAAGTGGACCAGCAGTTCCCACCCTTCCGCCTCGACCGCGACGGACCACCGGAGGCCCTGGTCCAGCATGCTCCGCTCGAGTTGTTGCCGGTGCGGCCGGCCCTTCGGCGGTACGACGAGCGCCTCGTCCTCCAGGTCCTTCAGCCGGACGCTCCGCCGATCGGCCAGGCGGTGGTCGGCACGGGTGATCAAGGTCTGCGGGTACTGCGCCAGCAGCGTGCACTCGAGGTCGTCCGGCGGGACGGTCAGCGCGGTCACGCCGAGATCCGCGGCTCCTTCGCGTACGGCGCGCAGCGTTTCGCCGGCATCGCCGGTGCGCAACCGCAGCTCGCGGTCTCGGGCCAGGTACCGCCGGAGTGGGTCGCCGAGCAGGTAGAGGTAGCTGCCCGATCCCGCGATCAGGACGAGCGGTCTGGGCGGTGCGGCGTCCAGGGAGCCCAGGAAGTCGGCGGCTCGGTCCCTCGTCTCGTTGGCGAACGCAGCGAGCCGTTCCCCGGCGTCGGTCAGGCGGAGGAGCCGGCCGTGCTTGGTGTAGAGCGGCTTGCCGAGGCGGGCTTCCAGCTTCCGGATGCGGGTGTGCAGGGCCGGTTGACTGACGTGCAGTTCCTCGGCCGCGCGGGTGAAGTTCCGGTGCTCGGCGAACACCGCGAACGCTGCCAGATCCTCCGCGACCAGTTCCATCGAATCAAACTATAGCTATCAGGCCGAATACTAGTTCTGCTGAAGTCACGCCGCCGCCAGCATGGAAGCATGAACAGATTGGGAATCGACATCGGCCGGGTCATCATCAACGGGACGTCGGGCCCCGGTGACACGTCGTTCTTCGCCGGCGACTACGCGGCGATGCTGCGGACACCCGCCGTACCCGGAGCCTTCGAGGCGATCGCGCGACTCGTGCCGTTGTTCGAGGAGGCGCGGTTGATCTCGAAGTGCGGGCCGCGAGTGCAGGGGCGATCGCTGGAGTGGTTGCGGCACCACCGGTTCTTCGAGCGGACGGGGATTGCCGAGGGCAACGTCCGCTTCTGCCTGCAGCGGCCACAGAAGGCGATCCACTGCGCCGACCTGGGCATCACGCACTTCGTCGACGACAAACCGGACGTGATCGCCGCGATCACGCCGGTCGTCCCGTACCGCTACCTCTTCACGAACTGGCGTGACACCGAGGCGGCGATCCGCCGGGACCTACAGGCCGAAGGCGCGACGGGCGTCGTCGAGGCCCTTCCGGTTCTCGGCCGGGTCGGCGATCCCGGTCAGCACGTCGTTTGAACACCGCCACGCGAAGTACCCGGCCTGCACGGCGTACCGAACCTGCAGAAACGCGTCCAGCCCACCCTCGACCTCGGCCCGCAACTCCGGCCGCTCGTCGAGGTACGCCGGGACGACGTCGGCCGGCCCACCGACGTACATGACCGCCGACGCAAGGTCGTACAACACCGGCCCGTGCATCGCCGCACCCCAGTCGATCAACCCGACAACCCCGTCAGCCTGCCGCAAGAACGCATCCGACGCCGGATCCCCGTGCAACCACGCCCACGTCAACGGCCCAAGCCGCCGTACGCCGCCCATCGCCCCCTCGACCGCCGGCCGAATCCAGGGCTCCAGGCCCAGCCACGGCTCGAAGAAGTGCAGGAACTGGAGCCAGTCGTCCACCTCGCCCGGAGCCGTGCCCGAGGCGACATGAACGCGACCCAACACCGAGCCGACCACGGCCGCGTCGGCGTCGGTCAGTGGAACGCCGTCGACGAACTCGAGTACGCCGACCAGTCGGCCGTCGTACTCCTCGACCACCCGCCGGGCAGAACTGAGCACCGGCCGCCCGGTCACGAACCCCGCATCAGCCAGCCGAGCCGCCAACTCGAGCCCCGGCCCGAACCCCTGGTCGCGCGCCTCCACCGCCTTGACGACAACCCGCCGCCCATCCCCCTCGGCAACCCAGGTAGCCGACCCCATCCCACCCACCAACCGCTCAACCCTCGCCGGCTTCCACGACCAACGCTCGGCCAAGAGTCCAGAAATCTCCACCGGCCCCACCCTGCCAGCCTTCGAGTCGGTGGGCACCTGGATTTGACTGGGCGAACGATCCCACCAACGGTAGGATCGACGTCATGAGCGAGCCGGCGCACACCGACAAGCTGAGCGTCACGATCCCGTCGGACGTGGCTGCCGAGCTGCGTTCCCGCGCCGGTCGGGGCAACGTCTCCGCCTACGTCACCGATGCCTTGATCCGGCAACTGGAACACGACCGGCTCGGCGACCTGCTGTCCGAGCTCGCCGAGACTCACGGACCCGTGACCGAGGAGGAACTGGCCCGCGCCAGGGCGGAGTGGCCACATCCGTGAGCCCGCGCAAACGCACCAGACCAACGCCGCAGGGATCTCTGGTACTCGACAACGAAGGGCTGTCGAGAGCGGCCACGGACCGCTCGATGTACGTACGTCTCCACGCCGCGTACGCCGACGGCCGCCGGGTCGTCACCTCCGCCGCGATCCTGGCCGAGGCGCTGCGGGGCACGCAGCGCGACGCGGGGGTGTACCGCGTCCTGCAAGGAGTCGTCGTCGAGCCCGTCAGCCGCGCTGTGGGTGAGCGGGCCGGCCAGTTGATCGGCGAAGCCAGGCTGGGTTCGGGTCAGGCCGTCGACGCGATCCTGGTCGCCACCGCTCTGGCGGAAGCAGGTCCGGTGGTCATCGCGACCTCGGATCCGGGAGACCTCAAGGCGTTGGTCGGCGACGAGAAGCGGATCGTCGTGGTGGCGGCCGATCGACTCTGACCGTCAGTCGCCCGCGCTCTCGGCGGTGCGGATCTCGGTGCTCAGGTGCTGGACGGCGGTGCGGAGGGCTTGTTCGGCGTCGATGCCTTGGGTGCGTGCCTCCTGGACGAGTTGCAGGAGCTGGGCGCCCAGGCGGTCGAGGTCGGAGTCTCCGGCGGGAACAGGCAGCTCGGCCGGGAGGACCTTGGCGGCGCGGCCGAGGACCTTGTCGGCGAGGGCCAGGGCCGGCAGGGCCAGCGGGATGCCTTCGAGGACCGAGGTGCGTTGTTTCTCGGCGGCCTTGATGGTTTCCCAGTTGGCTTCGACGGCGGCGGCGTCGGCCGCGTCGACGGTGCCGAAGACGTGTGGGTGGCGGCGGACGAGCTTCTCGACGATGTCGCCGGCCACGTCGTCGATCGAGTAGCCCTCGTCCGGGTGCTCCTCGGCGATCCGGGAGTGGAACGCGACCTGGAGGAGCAGGTCGCCGAGCTCCTCGCGGAGGTGGGCGCGGTCGCCGGTGTCGATCGCCTCGAGGGTCTCGTACGTCTCCTCGAGCAGGTACTTCGCCAGGCTCTCGTGCGTCTGCTCCTGGTCCCACGGGCAGTTCCGGCGCAGCCGGTCCATCACCCGGACCAGGTCGATCAGCCGCGCGCCCGGTACGTCGTACGACCCGTGCAGGACCTCCACGTCGTACGGCGGACGTGGCTCGCGGCTCACCTGGTCGGCGACGACCCGGAGCAACCCTGGTTCGCCGTCCTCGCCCACCAGCCAGGCGACCTGCTTGCCGTCGGCGGCCGCCGCGGACAGCCACGCCCAGTGCGCGGCGACGTCACCCTCGACCTGGGTGACGACGAGCCCGGAGCCGACCAGCGCCTGCACGTCCGGGCGGAGGTCGGCGGCCCCGATGTGGTCGGCCTCGGCGAACGCCTGCCAGGCCGCGCGGGTGAGCAGGCCCGGCGCCACCCGGGGGCTGGTCAGGACGACCTTGATCGCACCGACCGCGGTGTCACCAGGCATGGACCGGCGTCAGCCCTGCGGCTGCGGCTGCTGGGCGGCCTGCTCGGCGGCTTCGCGCTTGGCCTTGGCCTGCGCGGACTCCTCGGACAGCGAGCCGGAGATCTTGCTGTCGATCCGGCCGTCGGTCCATTGGCCGAACCGCGGTGAGATCTCGACCTTCACGTCCTTCGAGGCGTCCCGGACAGCCTGCAGACCGGCCTGCTGGGCGGTCTGCACCTTCGGGTCCTTGACCCCGGTGCCGCCGCCGAGCTTGATCGTCGCCACCGCGGCCTGGGCCACCTGGCGGAGGAAGTCCCGCGCGACCGGGTCGGACTCGAACTTGGCGAACGCCGTCGGGTCGTTGACCACCAGCTTGGCCGCCTCGGCGGCCTCGGCGTCGCTGACCGTGATCGAGCGCTGCTTGCTGACCTCGGCGACCAGGGCGTTGTTCACCAGCTCGCCCAGCGCGACCGTGTTGTTGAAGTCCTGCCCGAGTGCGGTGCTGACCGCCCGAGAGGTGGTGTCGACGTCACCGACGCTGATCTCGCTCGTGCCGACCACGGCCGCCGCTCCCGGGTGCGTCCCCGCCGCGCAGCCGCCGACCAGCAGCACCGACGCCACTGCCGCTCCGATGGCCCGAAGCCGTCGCCCTCTGCTCACCGAATCTCCTCGCATAGTTCTGAGTCTCACGCCGGAACTCCGACCGGCTCGGCGATCACGTCGTCAATCAACCGGGTGCACCACTGCAGCAGCTCCTGGTCGCGGAGCGGCTGACCGGCGACCGGCCGGGTGGCAGGTCTCGGCACCAGGATCGTACGCAGTTGCGGCTTCACCAGACTCTTCGGGTACAGCCTGTTCAGCCGGAGCACCTTCGAATCGGGCAGCTCGACCGGCCCGAACCGGATCAGGTTGCCCTGCAGGGTGACGTCGTGCAGACCGGCCCGGCGGGCGTGGTTGCGGAACTTCGCCACCTCGACCAGGTTCAGCACCGGCTGCGGGATGTCGCCGTACCGGTCGTGCAGCTCCTCGACCAGCTCGGCGATGCCCGCCTCGTCGCGGACGGCGGCCAGCCGCTGGTACATCTCCAGCCGGAGCCGCTGCGACGGGATGTAGTCGTGCGGCAGGTGGGCGTCGATCGGCAACTCGATCTTCACCTCGGGCTCCTCCGCCTGGGTGTCGCCGCGGTACTCCGCGACCGCCTCGCCGACCAGCCGGACGTACAGGTCGAAGCCGACGTCGGCGATGTGGCCGGACTGCTCGCCGCCGAGCAGGTTGCCGGCGCCGCGGATCTCCAGGTCCTTCATCGCGACCGCCATACCGCCGCCCAGGTCCGCGTGCTGCGCGATCGTCGCCAGCCGGTCGTGGGCGGTCTCGGTCAGCGGCTTCTCCGGCGGGAAGAAGAAGTACGCGTACGCCCGCTCGCGGCCACGGCCCACCCGGCCGCGGAGCTGGTGCAGCTGGGACAGGCCGAGCAGGTCGGACCGCTCGACGATCATCGTGTTCGCGTTCGAGATGTCGATCCCGGACTCGACGATCGTCGTACAGACGATCACGTCGGAGCGCTTCTCCCAGAAGTCCTGGATGACCTGCTCGAGGGTGTGCTCATTCATCTGCCCGTGGGCGACCGACACCCGCGCCTCGGGCACGAGCTGGCGGATCCGGGCGGCCGCCTTCTCGATCGTGTTCACCCGGTTGTGGACGACGAAGACCTGACCCTCGCGGAGCAGCTCGCGCCGGATCGCGGCGGTCACCTGGCCCTCGTCGTACGCGCCGACGAAGGTGAGCACCGGGTGCCGCTCCTCCGGCGGAGTGGCGATCGTGGACATCTCCCGGATGCCGGTGATCGACATCTCCAGCGTCCGCGGGATCGGCGTCGCCGACATCGTCAGTACGTCGACCGCCGTCCGCAACCGCTTCAGCTGCTCCTTGTGCTCGACACCGAACCGCTGCTCCTCGTCGACGATCACCAGGCCGAGATCCTTGAACTGCATCTCGCCCGACAGCAGCCGGTGGGTGCCGATGACGACGTCCACCGACCCGTCGGCCAGCCCGTCCAGGGCGGCCTTGGCCTCCTTGTCGGTCTGGAACCGCGACAGCGGCGCGACGTTCACCGGGAAGGCGGCGTACCGCTCGGCGAAGGTCGCGTAGTGCTGCTGGACGAGCAGTGTCGTGGGCACCAGTACGGCGACCTGCTTGCCGTCCTGGACCGCCTTGAAGGCCGCGCGGACGGCGATCTCGGTCTTGCCGTAGCCGACGTCGCCGCAGACGATCCGGTCCATCGGGGTGATGCGTTCCATGTCGTGCTTGACGTCGTCGATGGTGGCCAGCTGGTCCGGCGTCTCCACGAACGGGAACGCGTCCTCGAGCTCACGCTGCCACGGGGTGTCCTTGGCGAACGCGTGCCCCTTGGTCGCCTGCCGGGCGGCGTACAGCTTGATCAGCTCGCCGGCGATCTGCCGGACCGCCTTGCGGGCGCGGCCCTTGCGCTTGGCCCAGTCGCTGCCGCCCATCTTGTCCAGGCTCGGCTGCTCGCCGCCGACGTACCGGGTGACCTGGTCGAGCTGGTCGGTCGGCACGTACAGCCGGTCGCCGGGCTGGCCGCGCTTGCTCGGGGCGAACTCGATGACGACGTACTCGCGGGTGGCCTTCTGGGCGCCGGTGCCGACGGTCCGCTGCATCATCTCGACGTACCGGCCGACGCCGTGCTGCTCGTGCACGACGTAGTCGCCGGGCTGCAGCTCCAGCGGATCGATCGTCTTCTTGCGGCGCGAAGGCATCCGCTGCTGCGACCGCCGGTCGGCCATCGACCGCTGGCCGGCCAGGTCGTTCTCGGTCAGTACGGCGAACTTGATGCCGTCGGCAATGAATCCGTGATCGAGCTGGCCCTGGGAGATCAGCACGACGCCGGGCTCGGGGATTTCCTCGATGCCCTCGACCACGCGAGCCGGCAGCTCGGCCTCGGAGAACACCTCGGCCAGCCGCTGGGCCGGGCCGTGGCCCTCGGTCACGCAGACGACCCGCCAGCCGTCCCGCAGCCAGCCGCGGACGTCCTCGACGGCGGCCGCGGTCTCGCCGCGGTACGCCGCCACCTCGTGCGCGGCGACGATCCGGCTCCGGACCGCACCCGCGTCCGGGTCGATGTCGAACGCCACCCGCTCGCCCATCGAGTCGCGCACCTCGGGCGCGTCCGTCGGCGCGGCCGCGAACGGCGACAGGCTCCACCACGCCAGGCCCTTGCCGAGCGCGTGCTCACGGACGTCACCCAGCGACATGTACGCCGCCGCGCCCAGGTCGATCGGCGCCTCGCCACCACCCGCGGCGGCCGCCCAGGACGCCTCCAGGAACTCCTGGCTGGTCGCGACCAGGTCGTGCGCCCGGGCCCGGACGCGCTCGGGGTCGCTGACGACGACGTGCGTACCGGCCGGCATCAGGTCGACCAGCAACTCCATGTCATCGACGAGCACCGGCGCCAGCGACTCCATGCCCTCGACCGCATGACCTTCGGCCAGCTTCTCGAACAGCTCGGCGAGCTCCGGGTGCTCCTTCGCCAGTACGGCGGCGCGCGACCGGACCTCGTCCGTCAGCAGCAGCTCGCGGCACGGCGGCGCCCACAGGCCGTGCTCGGCGATCTCCAGCGACCGCTGGTCGGCGACCGCGAAGTACCGGATCTCCTCGACGTCGTCACCGAAGAAGTCGACCCGCAGCGGATGCTCCTCGGTCGGCGGGAAGACGTCGATGATGCCGCCGCGGACCGCGAACTCACCGCGCCGCTCGACCAGGTCGACCCGGTGGTACGCCGCGCCGGACAACTGCTCGACGACGTCCTCGAGCTCGACCGTGTCGCCGACGTGCAACTGCACCGGCTTCAGGTCCGCCAGCCCGGCGACCTGCGGCTGCAGCACGGACCGCACCGGCGCGACCAGGATGCTGATCGGCCCGGTGGTCTCGTCCGACGGATCCGGGTGCACGAGGCGCCGCAGTACGGCGAGGCGCCGGCCGACCGTGTCCGACCGGGGCGAGAGCCGCTCGTGCGGCAGGGTCTCCCACGCCGGGTAGTAGGCGACGGTCGAGGAGTCGGCGACCAGGCACTGCAGGGCCTCGGTCAGCTCCTCGGCCTCGCGGAAGGTCGCGGTCACCGCGAGCACCGGGCGGCCGGCACCGACCCGCTCGGACGCGAGTGCGGCCAGCAGGACCGGGCGGATCGGGCCCGGCGTACTCAGGTCGAGGGCCGTGACCTCGTCGCCCCGGGCGTCGCGGACCGCCTCGGCCACCACCGGATCGGTGACGAGGGTGTCGACCAGACCGCCGAGTTTCACGAGTTGTACTTCCCTTGGGTTTCTTCGAGACCGTCGGTGAGCAGCGACTCCACCGCGTCCGCCGTCCGGTCCACCGCGAACGGCAGGTCCTTGCGCTCGGTCGAGGAGAACTCGTTCAGGACGAAGTCGGCGGGGTTCTGCCGGCCCGGCGGACGACCCACACCGAACCGGACCCGATAGTACTCACCGGTGCCCAGCGACTTCCGGAGCGACTTGAGCCCGTTGTGGCCGTTGTCGCCGCCGCCGAACTTGGCCCGCAGGACGCCGAAGTCGATGTCCAGCTCGTCGTGCACCACGACCAGCCCGGCCGGCTCGACCTTGAAGAACTTCAGCAGCCCGGACACCGGACCGCCGGACTCGTTCATGTACGACCGGGGCTTGGCCAGCACGGTCCGGATCCCACTGATCCGGGTCTCGATCACCTCGGCCCGGACCTGCTTGTGCTGCTTCCACTTGCTGCCCGTGCGCGCGGCCAGCTCGTCGGCGACCAGGTGGCCGACGTTGTGCCGGGTGCGGGCATAGGAAGGGCCGGGATTCCCCAGTCCGACGACCAACCACACGTCGTCCGCCACGGATCCCGGCCCTCCTGAAGGTTCTGTCGCGGGAAGACTACTCCGCCGCGGCGGCGACCGGCTCCTCGGCCGGAGCCTCGTCGGTCTCTTCCTTCTCGTCCTTCTCGATCCCGGCCTCGGCCTCGGCCTCGGACAGCTCGGCCTCGAGCTGCTCCGCGGTCTGCTGGGCGGTCACGTTGACGATCAGGGTCTCCGGCTCGATCGCCAGCGTCGTACCGGAGGGCAGCGTGATGTCGGAGGCGTGGATCTGCGCGCCGACCTCGAGGCCCTCGACGGACACGGTGACGCCGTCCGGAATGTGGGTCGCCTCGGCCTCGACCAGGATGGTCGGGTGCTCCAGCACGACCAGGGTGTCGCTCACGGCCTCGCCCTCGAGGTGGACGGCGATGTCCACCTGGACCTTCTCGCCGCGCTTCACGATGACCAGGTCGACGTGCTCGATGAAGCCCTTCAGCGGGTCACGCTGCACCTGCTTCGGCAGGGCCAGGTGGCTCTCGCCGCCCTCGACCTCGATCAGCAGCAGGGCGTTGGCGGTCTTCAGGGCCAGCATGGTGTCGTGGCCGGGCAGCGTGATGTGCACCGGGTCACTGCCGTGGCCGTACAGGACTGCGGGAACCTTGTTGTCCCGGCGGATTCGGCGGGCAGCACCCTTGCCGAACTCCGTGCGCGATTCGGCTTGGATCTTGACCTCGGCCACGAGATGAACTCCTTGAAAGCGTTGCGGTGATCGGTTGTCTAGTGGAACTCGGCTGCGGCCTCAGCGGGCGCTTTGTGACCCCGGAGAAGGCGTCAGGCAACGAACCACCGCGTCGATCACGGAGCCGCGCCCAACAGTTCTCGGGGGGCGTCCCTCGCCGAGGCAACCAAAACAGTCTACCCACCACCCCGCCCAGACAGGAAATCCGTTCTGCCGGGGCCGATCACCGCGATCTCAGGCGAGTTTGGTCCAGACCAGTCGGAGGGCTCGGGCCGCATCGCCTTCCAGGCCGGCGTCGTCGAGGGTCTCGGCGAGCTCGTCGAACTCGGGGCCCCAGCGCCAGGCGACGCGGCGGAGCTGGTCGGGCAGGGACGGGTCCTGCAACGAGCCGGCGTCGCCGCGCACCTGCTGGGCGGTCAGCGCGTCGGTGACGCCGTACTTCTCCGCCAGCTGGAAGGCGAGCACGGCGAGCGCCGCCTTGCCCTTGTTGTAAAGCGCGTACGACGACTTCGCCGCGCTGGCCGCCCCCGGCAGGTCGCCGACGACCATCGGCGTGACCGCGGTGCCGGCCCACAGCTCGGCCGCCTGCTGCGCGGCCGACCCGGACAGCATCAGGTGCGTCGGGCTCGGGCCGCCCGTCGGCGGCGGGCCGATCACGCCCGCGTCCACGAACGTCGCCCGGCCGAGCGCCTCCTGCGCCTCCCGCAGCGACTTCGGTGACAGCGGGTTCGCCTCGATGTACAGCCCGTCGAACCCGGCCTTCCCCACCTGGACGGCGATGTCGACGGCACCCTGCGGAGCACACGAGCACAGGACCACCTCGGCCGCACCGACCGCCTCGGCGAACGGCGTACCGATCAGGCCGGCGTCGTCCGCGCGCGCCGTACTCTCCGGACTCCGCCCCTCCGGCACCCAGTGCACCTCGTGGCCCGCGGCAACCAATTCCGCCGCCAGCTTCGAACCCATCGCCCCCGGATGAAACACCGCGATCCGCATCGAGCCGTCCTCCTCAGCGCCGTCAGTGCTCCCCAAGATAGGCGAGGACGGCGAGGACTCGGCGGTGTTGTTCGGCGTTGGTGTGCAGGCCGAGTTTGGACAGGATGCTGCCGACGTGGGTCTCGACGGTGCGTTCGGTGAGGAAGAGGCGGCGGCCGATGCCGACGTTCGTGCAGCCCTCGGCCATCAGTGCGAGGACCTCGCGTTCGCGCGGGGTGAGCGGCGTGAGGCGGTCGTCGGCGCGTTGACGGCCGAGGAGGCGGCCGACGACCTCGGGGTCGAGGGCGGAGCCGCCGGCCGCGACCCGGTCGAGGGCGTCCAGGAACTCGTCGACCGCGAGCACGCGGTCCTTCAGCAGGTAGCCGAACCGGCCGGTCGCCACCAGGTCGACCGAGTGCCGGGTCTCGATGTGCTGGGACAGCAGGACGATCGCGAGGCCCGGGTTCAGCATCCGGAGGCGGCGGGCGGCGCGGGCGCCGTCGTCGGTCTGGTCGGGCGGCATCCGGATGTCGATCACCGCCAGGTCGGGCTCGGTCTCCGCGACCACTGTCATCAGCGCCGGGGCGTCCGGTGCGAGGCCGACGATCTCGTGGCCGGCGTCGGCCAGCAACCGCGCCAGCCCCTCCCGGAACAACGCCGAGTCCTCGCCGATCACGATCCGCATCGCCAGCCCCCGTCCACCCTCGTTCTCACGCCGACGATCCGCATGGCAGCACCGCCTCGACCGTCGTACCGCGGCCGGCCGGGCTGCGGAGGTCCAGCGAACCGCCGATCGCGGCCACCCGATCCAGAAGGCCGCTCAGCCCCGAGCCCGGCCGCGGCGTCGCGCCACCGCAGCCGTCGTCCTCGACCAGCACGGTTACCCGATCGGCCGACTGGGAGACGCGGACAGCGATCGAGGTCGCGTTCGCGTACTTCGCCGCGTTCGTGACCGCCTCGGCCGCGACGAAGTACGCCGTCGTCGCGAGGTCCTCCGGCAGCTCGGCCGGAATCTGCAGCCGGACCGGGATCGGCAGTTTCTGTGTGATCGCACTCAGCGCGGCGTGCAACCCGTCGTCGAGGCTGGTCGGCCGCAGCCCATGCGCGATCTGCCGCAACTCGGCCACCGCGGTCGCCAGCTCCGCGACCCCTTGGTCCAGCAGCCCGTCCACGTCGACCGACCCGTCGTGCAAGTGCCGCTGGGCCAGCCGCATCGCCATCCCGAGCGAGACGAGGCGCTGCTGGGCGCCGTCGTGCAGATCCCGCTCCAACCGCCTCCGCTCCGCATCACCCGCCTGCACGAGCCGGGCCCGGCTCGCCTCCACCTCCCGCAACGCACCGGCCAACTCGGCCCGCAACCGCGTCACCTCGACCAGACTGGCCGCCCCGGCCGCCACAGCCTTCAGTACGGCGGGACTGGTCGAATCCGACCCGAGTACGCCGATCTGCACACCACCCAGCATCACCGGGACGAGCTGTTGCCCGCTGACCGGCGTACCGGCGGCGTCGACGAATCCGGACGCGCCCGGGACCAGCAGACCGACGCGGAGACCCGGATCGCGGAGAGCGGTGCGCAGGGCGGACTCCAGCTCCTCCGGCTGCGCCTGCTCGGTGTGAATCCGTCGCTGCAGATCCTCGATCGCCTGCAGGGCCGCGCGACGCGGCGGATAGAGCCGGCGGTCGACTGTGCGCTGGAGCTGTGCCCGGAGTGGTGAGAGCACCAGCGCACAGACGGCTGTGGCTGCGGCAGCCACGACTGCCGAGTCTCGGCCGAGCACTAGTCCGAGTGACACGGCTGCGACCGCGTACGTGCCCAGGAGGACGACCATGACGACGCCGTACGTGACCGTGTCAGCCAGCACCCGGTCTACGTCGTACAGGTCGTGCCGGAGCATCGCGACCGCGACGGAGGCCGGGAGGGAGACCAGCACGATCACGCCGAAGACGGTCGCGACAATGCCGGAGTCGCCGGTGACCACGATCTCGGCGAGGCAGACGAACGGGTAGAGCACCGCGGCCAGTCCGGTGATCGACAGCCACTTGAGCTGGGCGCGGACTGTGCCGGTTGATCGGCGATACCGGACGAATACCGACACCGCCGACGCGAGGCAGGCGGCTAGGAAGCCGAAGAACGCGACTTCCCGCAGCACCTGGAGGAGGAGCGGCAGCGTGGTGAAGGCGGCCAGGAACTGCTGCGCCAGGCACAACAGCACGAGGACCGGCGGGAGTGGTCGCCACAGGGCTCGGCCGTTCGGGAAGTAGAGCAGCAGCAGGCTGATCGCGGCGAGCAGCCACCATCCGCTCTCCTCGAGCCAGGCGACGACCCGATCGTCCAGCGGTACGCCGTCGGCGCTGTAGTAGACGTCGCGGGCAGTCAGGGAGACGACGATCGCGCCGATCCAGGTGAGGATCGCTCCGACGACGGCCTCGCGTCGGCTGACCACCAGGCCGAGCACCGCGACGGCGGTCCCGATGACGGCGAGGCCGAGGAAGTTCCGCAGCGTGTGCGGACCGGTGCCGTACGCGATCAGCAGCCAGGAGCCTCCCGCCAGCATCACCAGGACGAGCAGGAAGGTACCGAGCGCGAGCCATCGCGGCCACCGCATGTCGTCAGAGTAAGTCCGCCGTACGCCGTCCGGCTCCGAGCCAGCACGGAGACCGGCTCCGTGTCCGCTTCGATGTGCCGGGCCGGCCGACCGTCGTTTGCTGAGGTCGTCAGCTCATCTTGCGGAGGACACCATGACGACCCAGACAGCTCCCAGCCCGACTGCCACCGACCACGTGACCCAACGCCGGATCGGGATCGTCGCCCTGGTCCTCGCGCTGACCGCGATCGTGGCCGTGCCCGGCGGACTCCTCTGGCCTCAGCCGGCCGCGGGCGGCGAGACCTACGCGTACGGCGACATCCAGCCGGTTCGCGACCTGTGGTGGGGCCTGCTGGTCACGCTCAGCGCCGCGCTCGTACTCAACGTGCCCGCCCAGGCGCTGCTGACCACGATGCTCGTTCGTCGCCGAGGCGCGGCCTGGGCGACCACGGGCGCCGTGGTCATGTGGATCGGCACCGCGCTGTACGCCGTCGGCGGCGCCGGTTGGGCGGCGGCGTACTACTTCGCCACCGCACCGGGCGTCGACCCGACGGTGATCGAGCGGATCAACGACGACGCGGCGCACGTGTTCGGCCTGATGATCCCCGGCGCGCTGCTGGTTGCCGTCGGCACCGTGATCCAGGTGGTCGGCCTATGGCGTTCACACGCCGTACCGCGGTGGATCCCCCTGCTGTGGCTGACGATCGTCGCCACGTTCGTCGTCCCTGGCAACGGCCTCGCCGGCCTCCTCACCGCCCTGCCGATGACAGCCGCATCCCTCGGTACGGCGTACTACGCGTGGCGGACCGTCACCCCTCGTCGTCGATGACCCCGAACCGTTGCCACCACCCCCGACCGGGTGCAGCGTGGAGGAAACAGCGGATCTCTGGGGAGGGACTCCAATGAGCGAGAACGCAGTGGGGCGCCGCCAGGCGCTGAGGGGTGCAGGCATCGCCGCGGGAGGCGTGGCGATCGCGGGACTGGCGACCGCTACGCCGGCCGCGGCCGACAGTGACGACGGGCTGTCGGGCAGCTGGCTGTGCCGCCGGCAGGACGACGGCTCGACCGAGACGGTCCGGCTGGTGCTGAGCTTCGCCGCGGGAGGCGTGTTCGTGTCCCACGACATCAGCCCGGCGTTGCCGCCGTTCACCGGGACGTGGTCGCGGCACGGCAAGTCGTTCCAGGCGACGTTCTGGAGCGGCTTCGCGGGCGAGGAAGGCCCGGGATCGGTCGGGCCGACGATCCGGGTGCGGCTCAGGGGATCCCTGTCCCGCGGCCGGATCTCAGGGACCTACCGGATCACGGTGTTCGCGCCGAACAGCGAGACCGAGGTGCTGGATTCCGGCACCGGGACGGTGAGCGGCCGCCGGATCAGCGCCTGATAGCGCCCGCGGGCCGACCGCGGGCGCCCGGCGTCCGCCGGTCAGACGCTCGGCGTCTGCCGGTCAAGCGCTCGGCGTCTGCGGGTCAGGCGCGGCCGTCGAAGAGGCTGGTGACCGAGCCGTCCTCGAAGACCTCGCGGATGGCCCGGCTGATCAGCGGTGCGATCGACAGCTCGGTGAGCTTGTCGAACCGGCGGTCCTCGGCGATCGGCAGCGTGTTGGTGACGATCACCTCGCTGGCCTGGCAGTTCTTCAGCCGGTCCACCGCGGGGCCGGACAGGATCGCGTGCGTCGCGGCGATCACCACGTCCGCCGCGCCGCCGGCGTACAGCGCGTCGGCCGCCTTGGTGATCGTGCCGGCGGTGTCGATCATGTCGTCGACCAGGATGCAGACCCGGTCCTTGACCTCACCGACGACCCGGTTCGCCACCGTCTCGTTCGGCCGGTCGATGTCGCGGGTCTTGTGGATGAAGGCCAGCGGTACGCCGTTCAGCCGCGCCGACCACTGCTCGGCCACCTTGATCCGGCCGGCGTCCGGCGACACCACGGCCAGCTGCTGGTCGCCGTACTTCTCGTGCACGTAGTCGCTCAGGATCGGCAGTGCCATCAGGTGGTCCACCGGGCCGTCGAAGAACCCCTGGATCTGCGAGGTGTGCAGGTCGACGCAGATCAGCCGGTTCGCGCCGGCGGTCTTGAACAGGTCGGCCATCAGCCGGGCCGAGATCGGCTCCCGGCCGCGGTGCTTCTTGTCCTGCCGGGCGTACCCGTAGAACGGCAGCACCACGGTGATCCGCTTGGCCGACGCCCGCTTCAGCGCGTCGACCATGATCAGCTGCTCCATGATCCACTCGTTGATCGGCGAGGTGTGGCTCTGGATCACGAACGCGTCGCTGCCCCGGACCGACTCCTCGAACCGGACGTAGATCTCGCCGTTGGCGAAGTCGTACGCCGCCGTCGGCACCAGGCCGGCGCCGAGCTGCTCGGCGACCTCCTCGGCCAGACCGGGGTGAGCCCGGCCGGAGAACACCATCAGGTTCTTCTCGGTGGTTCGCTTCATCCCGCTCATGGCCCGGCCTCCCGTTACGCCTTCTCGCCAGTGTCGCCCACGGAACCTTCGTCCGTCTGCGCTCCGGCGCCGGTCTCCGCGGCCAGCGCCTCCTCGGCCGCCGCGGCGGTCTTCGTGCCGGCCCGCTTGCGCGCGACCCAGCCCTTGATGTTGCGCTGGCGGGCGCGCGCGACCGCGATCTCGCCCGGGCCGACGTCCTCGGTCAGCGCCGTACCGGCGGCCAGGTACGCACCGTCGGCGATCGTCCGCGGCGCGACCAGCACCGAGTTGCTGCCGATGAAGGAGTGCTTGCCGACATGCGTCGGGTGCTTCGCGACCCCGTCGTAGTTGGCGAAGATCGTGCCGGCGCCGATGTTCGCGCCCTCGCCGATCGTCGCGTCCCCGGCGTACGTCAGGTGCGGAACCTTCGCGCCGTCGCCGATGCTGGTGTTCTTGGTCTCGACGAAGGTGCCGATCTTGCCCTTCACGCCGACGCTGGTGCCGGGGCGGAGGTAGGCGAACGGACCGACGGAGGCCTGCGGGCCGATCTCGGAGTCCGACCCGTGTGCCCGGATGATCGTGGCCCCGGCGCCGACGCGTACGTCGGTCAGCGTGGTGTCCGGGCCGATCGTGGCGCCTTCGTCGACGACCGTCGCGCCGTGGAGCTGGGTGTTCGGCAGCAGCGTGACGTCGCGGGCCAGCTGGACCGTCTGGTCGACCCAGGTCGTGTTCGGGTCGACGATCGTGACACCCGCGCGCATCAGCCGGTCGAGGGTACGGCGGTTGAGCTCGGCACGGAGCGCGGCCAGCTGGACCCGGTCGTTCACGCCCTCGGTCTGCATCGCGTCGTCGGTCACGTACGCGCCGACCCGCTTGCCGTCCCGCTTGGCGATCGCCAGGACGTCGGTCAGGTACAGCTCGCCCTGCGCGTTGTCGGTCGTGATCCGGCTCAGCCCGTCGCGCAGCGTGGCCGCGTCGAACACGTAGATCCCGGCGTTGATCTCGTCGATCTGCCGCTGCTCCGGCGTCGCGTCCTTGTGCTCGACGATCCCGGCCACGGTGCCGTCCTCGCCCGGGATGATCCGCCCGTAGCCGGTCGGGTCGGGGACACGCGCGGTCAGCACGGTCACCGCGTTGCCCTGCTTGTCGTGCTCGGCGACGAGCTCCTGCAGCGTTGCGGCCGCCAGCAGCGGCACGTCACCCGACGTGACCACGACCGAGCCGTCGAAGTCCTCCGGTACGGCGGTCAGCCCGGCACGGACCGCGTCGCCGGTGCCCAGCTGCTGCTCCTGGACGGCGGTCTTCACCGCCGGGTCGACCTCACGCAGATGGGTCTCGACCAGCTCGCGGCCGTTGCCGACCACGACCACCAGGTGCTGCGGCGCGAGCACCCGCGCGGCGACCACGGCGTGCCCGACGAGACTGCGCCCGCCGATCTCGTGCAACACCTTCGGGGTCGCCGATTTCATCCGGGTTCCCAGACCGGCGGCCATGATCACGACCGCCGCGGGACGATGGGAAGTCACGCGGTCTTCTCCTCGAGTTCCCTGCGAGTTCTTCAACAAGTATCAGCACAGGCCCTCGCGGCGTGCATCGACGACCGGGGTGCCCGCGCAAGCGTACTTGCTCTCCCCACCACCCCCCGCACCCACCCGCAGTCCCCACGTGACCGGTCTCACTCCCGCCAATCCCGGGAATCACCCCGGCCGGCCGCCGTACTCAGTCCTCGTCGAGGTCGGCGACGCCTTGCTTCCAGTAGCCGCGGATGACGGACGGGAAGCGGTTCTTGGACCAGGCGCGGAGGGGCCGGATGCCGTCCGCCTCGCCGGCGGCGAAGAGGAAGGTGTCGTCCGGCAGGGACAGTGCCATCACCTCGGCGGCCAGGGAGCCGCGGGGAACCCAGCGGATCTTCACACCGGTTCGCTCGGCGAGCGGATAGTCCGACTCGTCGGCATGGTCGAACTCCACCACGACATCCGCAGAGGCATCGCCCGGCCCCTCGTCGAGCCACCGCGCCACCGCGGGTAGGCCGGTCGGGTCCACCGCGAAGACGTAGTGCGGGTAGGTGTACGGAAACGCCTTCGCGCCCGGCGGTCCCGCGATCGCGACCTCGTCGCCCAGCTCCAGCGCCTCGGCCCACGGTGCCGCGAGTCCACCGGCGTGGACGACGAAGTCGAGGTCGAGCCGCGTCCCGTCGTACCGGCGGACCGTGTAGCTGCGCGTCGGCGGCAGCGGTTTCGGCCAGTCGAGCATCTGCCGGTCGTTCGGGACCGGCAGCCGGTGCGTTCCGTCCGGCTCCGGGAAGACGATCTTGACGTGGTCGTCGCAGTGGTACGAGTGGAACCCGGCCAGCTCCGGCCCGGCCAGCGTCACCCGCAGCATGTGCGGGGTCAGGTACTCCTTCGCGACCACCGCGACCGTCCGCATGCCGATCGGGTACGGGATCCGGCCGACGCCGTCGCCGGACCGGTGGATCTCCTCGACCCGCTCCCGCGGGTTGTCCCGGTTCATCGGGTCAGCAGCGGCGCGAGCGCCTGGTCGAGGGCGTCCAGCGTGAGCTGCGCGGACTCGTACGTCGACGCCTGCGTGTAACGGATCCCGTACGCCCGCCCGGCCTTCACCGCCGGCAGCGCCTTCCACAGCGGCGAGTTCATCACGAACTGCACGGCCGGCCCCACGCTGCCGTCCGGCTCGAGCGTGTACGTGATCACCTCCGCGTCCCGCAGGTCGGTGGGCAGCAGCTCGATCGACACCTGCTCGGACACCGCGAGCGACCCCTCCCCCGGCTTCTTCACCTGGCCGTAGTACTTCACCCCGATGTCCTCGGCGATGTTGGTCCCCCAGGAGCCGCCGAACTCCCGCATGAAGTTGCCCTTGGCAACCTGCCCGTACCCGCCGACGTGCGCGAACCTCGTGTCCGCCAGCACCGCCGCGTACTTCGCCTTCAGCTCGCCGGCCTTCTTCTCGTACGCCGTTCTGGCCTGGTCGAACGTCTCCAGCCGCCCGGCCGCGTCCGACTGCCGCCGGGACAGCTCCCGCCACGCCTTCGGCACGGTCGGCCCGATCGCGACCACCGGCGCGATCGCCTTCAGCCGGTCCAGGTCGATGTCGTCGAGCACCGGCGTCGGGACGCCGATCACGATCAGGTCCGGCTTCGCGAGCGCGATCTTCTCGTAGTTCGTCTCGTCCGCGGTCTCACCGGCGACCTTCTCCAGCTCGTCGTACGTCGCCTTGTCCTGCGCCGACATCATCGGCACGGACCGCTGGAAGAGCGAGATGCCGACCAGTTCGGCGTCCGCCTCGATCAGCGCCGGGACGGCGTACCCCGTCGCCACCACCCGGCGCGGATCCTTCGGGATCGTGACGTCGCCGTTGTCCGCGGCGAACACCCGGGTCTCACCGGCGACCGGCTCCGGGTCGGACGAGCCGCAGGCGGCCAGCGCGGCCAGCAGGCTCCCGGTGACGACGAGTGCACCGAATCGGCGCAAGGACATGATGCTCAGGCCTTCCCACACAGCGATCAGAACGAAGTTAGGCTAGCCTTACCTGCAGTACGTCGATAGCGCGCAGCGGACCCCGGCTGTCGCAGGGAGGACACCTTGAGCCTGGTGACCGTGTTCGGCACGGACCCGGAGACGTGCGACGAGTTCGGGTACGGCCTGGGCACCCCCGGCGGGATCCTCGTGCTGCGCTATCTGGCCCGTGCCGCGCTGGAGTTCGGCTCGAGCCGGCAGGACTGGCTGCACCAGCTGTACTGGTCACCGGACGGCGTGATGTCGGCGTCGTACCAGAGCAGCACGGAGTTCGTCGGCGCCGGCGAGGCGGTCTGGGTGCATCGCGCGGTCAGCCACGCCCTGTACAGCAAGGCTGCCGGGTCGAGCCGCCACACGGTGTACCGGATCTGTCTGCGTGAGGTCCCCGACGGACTGACCGGGCTGCGGATCGGGACGGTCGCCGTACCTCCTGCCGTCGCGGACGCGATCCGGTCGCTCACCATGCGCGGGCTCGCGGAGGCGGACGGGCTCGAGTTGCGCGCGCGAGTGATGAGCGGGCTGGGCGAACCGGTCCGCGACATCACGGATCCGTCCGGCAACGGCAACGGATTCGCGCTGCGCGTCGCCCGGGCGCTCACGCACGACCCGGCCGATCCCACCGGGCTGGACGAGTGGGCCGCCCGGTTGCACGTCAGCGCGAAGACGTTGCAGCGGGACTTCCAGCGCCAGTTCGGACAGTCGTTCACGTCGTGGCGGTCTGGTCTCCGGTTGCGGGCGTCACTGGTTCTGCTCGACACCTACCCGGTCTCCGAGGTCGCCCACCGCGTCGGGTACTCGAGCCCGTCGGCGTACATCGCCGCCTTCCGCCGCGCCTACGGTCGCACCCCCGGCCGGGGCGCGGACTGACATCATGGGTACCCCCGGAAGGAGACCGACATGAGCCTGACCCTCGGCGCGATCGTGCTCAACGTGCCGGCGACCGGACCCGCCGCCGAGTTCTGGCAGCAGGCTCTGGGATACGACGCCTCGGACAGCAACCCCGACTTCCTCGTCCCGAGGTCCGGCCCACCGACCCGCCTCCACCTGGACGAGACCGACCGGACCCACCTGGATCTGTGGGTCTCCGACGGCTCCACCCTCGAGGCCGAGGTGGAGCGCCTCGTCACCCTCGGCGCCCGCCGGATCGAGTGGACCTACCCACCCGACGCCGACTTCGTCGTCCTCGCCGCCCCGGACGGCACGGTCTTCTGCATCATCGGGTAGCCCCGCGCCCCGGGTGAGGTGCGCGCGGGAAACACGGGAGCGGACCAGGGGATTCGACCGGGGCCAGGTGGTGCTCGACGGGACCAGGCTGGTGCGTAACCCACCGCCGCGCCAAGGAGGCGTCATGAGTACCACCGTCGACACCGCGACCGACATCCAGTCGTTCCACCTCGAGGTTCCCCAGGAGCAGCTCGACGACCTGCGCCGGCGGATCGAGGCGACCCGCTGGCCCACCAAGGAACTCGTCACCGACCGCTCGCAGGGCGTGCAGCAGGCGACGCTGCAGGCGCTCGCCCGCTACTGGGCGACCGACTACGACTGGCGCCGGTGCGAGGCCCGCCTGAACGCGCTGCCGCAGTTCACCACCGAGATCAACGGGGTCCGGATCCACTTCATCCACGTCCGGTCGCAGCACGAGGACGCGCTGCCGCTGATCATGACCCACGGCTGGCCCGGCTCGGTCATCGAACTGCTCGACACCATCGGCCCGCTCACCGACCCGACCGCGCACGGCGGCCGGGCCGAGGACGCGTTCCACCTCGTGCTGCCGTCACTGCCCGGGTACGGGTTCTCCGGGCAACCGACCGAGCTCGGCTGGGAGAACGGCCGGATCGCCGACACCTGGGCGAAGCTGATGGCCCGCCTCGGCTACACCCGGTACGTCGCCCAGGGCGGCGACGTCGGCGCCGCCGTCGCGGACTCGATGGGCCGCCACGGCTCCGAAGGACTGGCCGGCATCCACGTCAACCTGCTCGCGACCGCGCTGGGCGTCGTCCACCTGCTGCCGTCCGAGACCGAGGAGGAACGCGCCGCGCACGCCGCGCTGAAGACGTTCACCACCGACGGTTTCGGCTACTTCCTCGAGCAGTCCACCCGGCCGCAGACGATCGGCTACTCGCTGCTGGACTCGCCCGTCGGCCTCGCGGCCTGGATGCTCGACCACGACACCGACAGCTACTACAAGATCTCCCGAGCGTTCGTCGACGACGACCCCGTCGGCGGCCTCACCAAGGAGAGCATCGTCGACAACATCACGACGTACTGGCTGACCGGCACCGGCGCCTCCGCCGCCCGCTGGTACTGGGAGTTCGGCCAGTTCCTCGCCGCGGTCGGCGACCAGGCCCCGCCCCCGGTCCAGGTCCCCGTCGCCTTCACCACCTTCCCCGGCGAAATCTGGGCCGCCCCCCGCAGCTGGGCCGAGACGGTGTACCCAGGCCTCGCCTACTTCAACGAAGTCCCCCAGGGCGGCCACTTCGCCGCCTGGGAAGAGCCAACCCTCTTCGCCACCGAAGTCCGCGCCGCCTTCGCCCCGCTGCGCTGACAGACCGCCGCCCGGCCGGATACGTGGTCGCATACCTGTACGACTTCATCGAGGAGGCAGCCGGCGGTGGCACCGTCAACGCCGGCCGCCCCGGGTCCTGTTAGCAAGTAACCAGTTAGGAAGTGCGGCCGATGCCCTCTGTCCCCCGGGACTTCTAGGCTCGAAGCACGACCCCGCTCGGCCAAGCCGGGTGCGCTCGTTCAAGACTCAGAGAGCCCGCTCGCCTGGAATATCCGATCTTGGCCTGTGCACGAGACGACGTGCATTGCGGCTGTGTCTACGAAACCTCCACCGACGTCGACCTCGTCGCCCAAGCGGGCAGCCGTCTGCCCCGTTGCATCAACCAGGGCAACCTCGCCATCACGGATCGCGACGCTCCAGCGTGGCGGCCAAGCGACGTCGACGTCGACCAGCCTGTCGCCGACGCTGACCAGCCTGTCGCCGGTGCGGACTACAGTGCCGACGGCCATGCGAACTACCAGGCAGTTTGTCGAAGGATCGATCTCGAGTGTTCCGATCAACCGAGCGTGCAGTGCGATGGTCGGAACTTCACGTTGAACAGTGAGGCCGGGCAACCGACCACCGTGCTGCGGCCCCTTCGCGCTGATCAACTGACCTTCTCCACAAGTCCCGAATTTCGTACCTGTCGATGACCGGGTCGTCCTGATCCGTAGCAACAGGCTGCCCCGCATCGGACTCGACCACCAGACCTGCCCCGTCGATCAGACGCACGTTCACGCCACCTTGCTCTTGACGGCCGGTGTGCCGGTCCATGTGGTCGCGGAGCGACTGAGCCATGCCGACCCGGCTACTACGCTCCGCGTTAACGCGGAGCGTCATCCGCAAGCACGCTGACGAGGTTGCCAACACCTTTGTTGCTGCGATCGACGGAACAGCTCCCCCGACCCCAGCGCGGCCGACAGAGAAGCGGACGAGTAGCGGCGTGTTAGCAAATCCGTTGGCAAACCCCCGGCTCAGAAGGCTCCGAGCCGGGGGTTTTGCGCTGCTCCCCCGCCTGGTTTCGATCCAGGTCTTCGAGATTCAAAGTCTCGCGGGCTGCCGAGTACCCCACGGGGGATCGTGGTCGCCGGGACAGTTTGCCATGGCGTAGGGCGAGGGACACGCTGAGGGGTTCCTTACCTACGGCTCCGTAGGTTACGGTGGCGTAGGTAAGCAGTCCTCCAGCCGAGGGAATTCACGCTATGACTCCTCCCGCCGTTGCCGCACCGGAGGCGCCCACCCGCGCCCAGCAGGCCGACGAGTTCGACGTCGACACCGGAACGCTCGGGGGTGAGCAGAAGCGCCCGTGGGAACAGGTGGCGCTGGCGTTGTTCATCGGTATTCCGTTCCTCGCCGTGCTCGCCGCCGTACCGATCGCCTGGGGCGGGTTCCTGGGCTGGCGCGACGTGGTGCTGGCGGTGGTGTTCTACACGATCGCCGGCCACGGCATCTCGATCGGATTCCACCGGCTGTTCACGCACAAGTCGTTCAAGCCGAACCGGCCGCTGAAGTACGTGCTGGCGATCGCCGGCTCGCTGGCGATCGAGGGCCCGGTGATCCGCTGGGTGGCCGACCATCGCAAGCACCACAAGTTCTCCGACCGCGACGGCGACCCGCACAGCCCTTGGAAGTACGGCACCAGCCTCGGCGCGCTGACCAAGGGCTTCCTGCACGCGCACATCGGCTGGCTGTTCGACACCGAGCAGACCCCGCAACGGCAGTACGCACCGGACCTGCTGCGGGACAAGGACATCGTCAGGGTGTCGCGGATGTTCCCGTTCCTGGTGGTGGTCTCGCTGCTGCTCCCGGCCGTCATCGGCGGGCTGTGGTCATGGTCGATCGAGGGCGCGCTGACCGCGTTCTTCTGGGCCAGCCTGGTCCGGATCGCGCTGCTGCACCACGTCACCTGGTCGATCAACTCGATCTGCCACACGATCGGCGACCGGCCGTTCAAGAGCCGGGACAAGTCCGGCAACGTGTGGTGGCTGGCGATCCTGAGCCAGGGCGAGTCGTGGCACAACCTGCACCACTCGGACCCGACCTGCGCGCGGCACGGCGTGCTGAAGGGCCAGCTCGACACGTCGGCGCGGTGTATCTGGTTCTTCGAGAAGCGCGGCTGGGTGACCGACGTCCGCTGGCCGGTCAAGGAGCGCCTGGAGGCGCGCCGGGTCGACGCGGCCACCCGGACCCTGAAGGCTGCCTGACAGGAAAACGTCCACCGGCAACACCGAAGTACGGCATGATGCTGACGTGATCTCGACGTGACGGAACCCAAACCGCGGCGGTCCGGCCGGATCCGGATGACGAGTGCCGAACGTCGCGAACAACTCATCACCATCGCCCGCGGCCTGTTCGCCCAGAAGGGGTACGAGGCGACGTCGGTGGAGGAGATCGCGGCGCGCGCCGAGGTCTCCAAGCCGGTCGTGTACGAGCACTTCGGTGGCAAGGAGGGCCTGTACGCCGTGGTCGTGGACCGCGAGGTCCGGGCACTGCTCGACGGCGTGACCCAGTCGCTCACCGCGGGACGGGCGCACGAGCTCGTCGAGCAGGCCGCGCTCGCCCTGCTCGACTACATCGAGAACAACTCCGACGGCTTCCGGATCCTGGTCCGCGACTCGCCGGTCGGGTCGTCGAGCGGCTCGTTCATCTCGATCCTGAGCGACGTCGGCACCCGGGTCGAGCACATCCTGGCCGAGGAGTTCAAGCGCCGCGGCCTGGACCCGAAGAACGCGCCGATGTACGCGCAGATGCTGGTCGGCATGGTCGCGCTCACCGGCCAGTGGTGGCTGGACGCCCGCAAGCCGAAGAAGCCGGACGTCGCCGCCCACCTGGTCAACCTCGCCTGGAACGGCCTGTCCGGCCTCGAGGCCAAACCCACCCTGTCGACCCGCCCGCACAAGTGAGGGACCGAAGGACAGGAGGTACGGCGCCCTCGCGCCTCCCGCTGAGCGTGGTTCCGCCTGCTGACCGGACTTAGTGGACGTATATGTCCTGTCGTTAGACCCCGGTAGCACCCGACATCCGCCCGCGGCATGACCTCCGTCGCCGCGGTTCGCCGTACCCTGGCCCGCATGACGGGGATCCTGACCGCGCGGCCCGTGCCTGCCCGCAGCAAGGCGTTCGACCTGCTGCTCGCCGGCGGTCTGTGCATGACCGCCGGCCTCCTCGGCATCGCGCAGGCCGGGATCGTGGGCGTCCTCGGCTTCGGCATGCTGGTCCCGCTCGTCTGGCGCCGGACCCATCCCGAGCTGGTGCTGTTCGGCGTCTCCGGAGTCGCCACGTTCCAGTGGCTGATCGGCGCGGACCTGATGCCGGCCAACGTCGGCCTGCTGGTCGCGCTCTACGCGATCTCGGTGTACGGCGAGGTCCGCTACAGCCGGATCGCGCTGGGCATCGGCGGTCTCGGCGTCCTGATGGCGGTCTCGCGCTACTGGTCGAGCTCGGACTGGAAGCAGCAGGTCACCATGATGGTTGCCCTGGGCGCCCTCGTCTTCGGCGTCTGGGCCATCGGCGAACGCCGCCGCACCCGAGGCCTGTACGTCGTTCAACTCGAGGAGCGGGCCGCCCAACTCGAACGCGACCGCGACCGCGAGGCCAAGCTGGCCGTCTCGAACGAACGCACCCGGATCGCCCGGGAGATCCACGACGTGGTGGCGCACGGCCTGTCGATCATGATCGTCCAGGCCGACGGCGGGCTGTACGCCGCGGACCAGTCGCCGGAGCAGGCGAAGAAGGCCCTGGCCACCATCGGCGACACCGGGCGCGCGAGCCTGACCGAGATGCGCAAGATGCTCGGCCTGCTCAAGCAGGACGAGCAGCGCGAGCTCGACCCGAACCAGCCGCGTCCACAGCCCGGGGTGTCGAGCCTGCCCGAGCTGATCGACAACGTCCGCGACGCCGGCCTGACCGTCGAGTACGACGTGACCGGCGAGCCGCGCGAACTGCCCGCGCTGCTCGGCCTGACGGCGTACCGGATCGTGCAGGAGGGGCTGACGAACACGCTGAAACACGCCGGGCCGGGTGCGCGCACCTCCGTCCGGCTGGACTTCGGCCGCGAGATGCTGACCGTGGTGGTCACCGACGACGGCCGCGGGGCCGGGGTCGCGCCCAGCACGGATCCGGGTCACGGCCTGGTCGGGATGCGGCAGCGCGCCTCGATCTCCGGCGGTACGGTGAACGCCGGACCGAAGGCGGGCGGCGGTTACGAGGTGATCGCCAAGCTCCCGTACCACCTGCCGACCGGAGGCGAGCAGTGACCGAACAGACCGACGTGATCAGGGTCTTCCTGGTGGACGACCAGGAGCTGGTCAGAGCGGGCTTCACGATGCTGGTGGACTCCCAGCCGGACATGCGCGTGGTCGGCCAGGCCGGTGACGGCGGCGAGGCGGTGGAGAAGATCCAGGTGACCGGCTGCGACGTCGTGCTGATGGATGTCCGGATGCCACGGCTGGACGGGGTCGAGGCCACCCGCCAGGTCCAGTCGTTGCCGCAGGCCCCGAAGGTGATCGTGCTGACCACCTTCGACCTGGACGAGTACGCGTTCGCCGCGATCAAGGCCGGCGCGGCCGGCTTCCTGCTCAAGAACACGCCGCCGGCCGACCTGCTGTCGGCGATCCGCCAGGTGTACTCCGGTGACGCCGTGGTCTCCCCGAGTACGACGAAACGCCTGCTGGAGCACTTCGCCGGAGCTCTCCCGGACGCCGGGGTGGAGCGGCCGGACCTGGCCGAGCTGACCGCCCGCGAACGCGAGGTCCTGGTCGAGGTGGCCCGCGGTCTGTCGAACACCGAGATCGCCCAGCTGTTCACGTTGTCCGAGGCAACGGTCAAGACGCACATCGGCCGGATCCTGGCCAAGACCGGCCTGCGCGACCGGGTCGCGCTGGTCGTCCTCGGCTACGAAACGGGCCTGGTGAAACCGACCAAGTAATACCCAGGGACTACGCCAACTGCAGCCCGCAGTCCGACGAGAGCTCGCCGCGAGATCACTAACTTCTTGGACAACGACAAGTAGCGACCAAGGAGTGACATGAGTTTGCAGACCGGTGATCTTGCGGTGGGGCGGCTGCCGCAGGACGGCGAGCCGCGGACGGCGATCCGGGCGCACGAGCTGCGCAAGGTGTACGGGCAGGGCGACACCGCGGTGGCCGCGCTCGACGGCGTGTCGGTCGACTTCGGCGTCGGCCGGTACACCGCGATCATGGGCCCGTCCGGTTCGGGCAAGTCGACGCTGATGCACTGTCTCGCCGGCCTGGACACGCCGACCAGCGGGCAGGTGCTGCTCGGCGAGACCGAGCTCACCCGGCTGCCCGACGCCGAGCTGACCCGGATCCGCCGGGACCGGGTCGGCTTCGTGTTCCAGTCGTTCAACCTGCTTCCGATGCTGTCCGCGAAGGACAACATCCTGCTGCCGCTCGAGCTCGGCAACCGCAAGCCCGACCAGCAGTGGCTGACGACGCTGGTCGACGTACTCGGCCTGCAGGACCGGCTCACGCACCGGCCGTCGGAGCTGTCCGGCGGTCAGCAGCAGCGGGTCGCGGTGGCCCGGGCGCTCGTCGGCCGGCCGGAGGTCGTGTTCGCGGACGAGCCCACCGGCAACCTCGACTCCCGGTCGGGTGCCGAGGTGCTCGGCTTCCTGCGCCGGTCGGTCCGCGAGTTCGGCCAGACGGTGGTCATGGTCACCCACGACCCGCTGGCCGCGTCGTACGCCGACCGCGTGGTGATGCTTGCCGACGGCAAGCTCGCCGGCGAGCTGCTCGAGCCGACCCCGGAGACCGTTCTCGACGCGCTCCGGCAGCTGGGGGCCTGAGGTGCGACGCTCCATCCTGTCCTCGCTGCGCGCCCACCTGGGCCGCCTGGTCGCCGCCTGCCTGGCGATCGTCCTCGGCGTCGGCTTCGGCACCCTGGCCCTGACCGCGCACTCGTCCGCGTCGAACGGCGTCGACACCACGATCGGCGCGCAGTACCGCGGCGTCGACGCGGTCGTCTACCCGCAGAACGCCGAGATCACCCCGGCCGACCTGGCCAAGCTGCAGAAGCTGCCGCAGGCCGCGTCGGTGGTCAGCTACACGACGACGTACCTGACGGCCTCGTTCCCCGACCTGGTCCGTCCAGCCGGGCTGGGGGTCGACGCGCTGTACGACACCACCCGGATCGCCGGCCCCGGTACGTCGTCCGGTCGCCTGCCGACCGCGACGAACGAGATCGCGCTGCCGGCCAAGCTCGCCGCCGAACACGGGGTCGCGGTCGGGCAGACGCTGCGGATCAACGCCTACACCGGCAAGTCCTGGAACGTCACTGTGGTCGGCCTGCTCGACGACGCGAACCACGTCGGTCCCGCATCCGCGGTCGTCACCCCGGCCGCGCTGAAGATCTTCGAACCCGATGCCTTCGTCCGGGCGGTCGGGATCGCCGGCCAGGCCGGTGTCGACCAGGAGTCGCTCGCTTCGGCGGCCCGGGCCGTCGTCCCCGGCGACTTGCAGGTGTTCACCGGTGAGGGCTGGATCGAGCACGAGGTGCAGGGCTTCACGAACGGCATCGACGTCCTCGGCGGGGTGCTCGGCATGTTCGCCGTGATCGCGCTGTTCGTCGCCTGCCTGGTGATCGGCAACACCTTCACGATCGTGATCGCCCAGCGGACCCGAGAGATGGCGCTGTTGCGCTGCGTCGGCGCGTCCCGCAAGCAGGTGTTCACGTCCGTGCTCGCCGAGGCGTCGGTTGTCGGCGTAGTCGCGTCCGCGATCGGAGTGGTGTTCGGGGTCGCGCTGTCGGCGCTGGTGCTCGCACTGGCCCGCGAGTTCGACTGGGGCCTGCCGCCCGTGCCGCTGCACCTGGACGTGCGCTCGCTGCTGATCCCGCTGGCGCTGGGCACCGTGGCCACGATCGCGGCGGCCGTGATCCCCGCCCGCCGGGCGACCAAGGTCGCTCCGCTCGCCGCGCTCCGGCCGGAGGCCGCCCCGGCGGCGGCGTCGAAGGCCGGCATCGTCCGGTTGATTCTCGGCTTCCTGCTGCTGGCGGGCGGCGGACTGCTGCTGGCCGTCGGCGCGGCCTCTCACCAGGTGCTGGTCGGAGTCGCGGGCGGGGTGGTCTCGTTCCTCGGCGTCCTGGCGATCGGCTCGCTGCTGGTGCCCGCGCTGATCCGCCTACTCGGCGCGCTGCCGGCCCGCGGCGGCGGCGTCCCGGCGCGGATCGCGGTCGCGAACGCCGTACGGAATCCGAAGCGTACGGCGGCCACGACGTCGGCGCTGTTGATCGGGGTGACGCTGATCAGCCTGACCTGTGTCGGGATCGCGTCGGTGCGGAAGACCTTCGACGTGTCGATGGACAGCCAGTACCCGGTCGACATCATGGTTGCCACCTACAACGAGAAGATGCCGGCCGGTGCCGCGCAGCAACTGCGCGAGATCAAGGGCGTCACCCAGGTCGTGCCGGTCAGCCAGGTGCGGGTCAAGGCCGGCGACGAGGAGGTGCCGGTGACCGGGATCGACCAGGCCGCGGCCGGATCGGTCATCCACAACCCGGCGCTGGCCGCGCAGCTCACGCCCGGGAACGCCCTGATCGACCCGCGGACGATGAACATGCTCGAGCTCGAGGACGGCAGCCAGGTGACGGTCGTCGCCGGTCAGCAGAAGCTGACCCTGACCGCGCACCGGGCGGTCGGACTGGATCCGGTGACGATCACCTCCGCCGATCTGCGCAAGCTGTCCGCGACCGCACCGGTGAGCGGTTTCTGGCTGGCCTCGGATCCGAAGGCGAACGGCTCGGACGTCATCGAGGCGGTCGAGCAGTCCATCCCGACCGTCAAGGAGCTCTCGGTCGACGGTGGCCTGCCGGAGCGGAGCAGCTACACCGAGGTCTTCGACGTCCTGCTGATCATCGGCGTCGGACTGCTCGGGGTGTCGGTGCTGATCGCGCTCGTCGGCGTCGGCAACACGCTCAGCCTGTCG
Source organism: Kribbella sp. CA-247076 (assembly GCF_050942445.1). Taxonomy (NCBI): domain Bacteria; kingdom Bacillati; phylum Actinomycetota; class Actinomycetes; order Propionibacteriales; family Kribbellaceae; genus Kribbella; species Kribbella sp. CA-247076. The sequence goes on from NZ_CP192051.1 coordinate 6,132,898, forward strand.
GTGCTCGAACGCACCCGGGAGAACGCGCTGCTGCGGGCGATGGGCCTGACCCGCCGCCAGTTGCGCGGCATGCTGGCGGTCGAGTCGTTGCTGATGGCCCTCGTCGCCGCCGGTCTCGGGATCGCGCTCGGCCTGATCTACGGCTGGACCGGCACGAGCGCGCTGATGGGTGGCCAGACGGTCGACGGCAGCGTCGAGTACGCCGTACCCGTAAGCCTGCTCGTGGTCATCGCCGCGGTCGCCGCCGTGGCCGGTCTGCTCGCTTCGGTCCTGCCGGCCCGGCGGGCGGCCAAGGTGGCACCCGCCGGAGCGCTCGCGGCGGAGTAGCTCAGACGAGCTCGACCCTGTTCCCGTGGCCGTCGGCGGTGTGGAACCGCCGGCGGCCCGGGATCGTCTCGTTGTCCCAGGTCACCGGGAAGCCCAGCGCCTCCAGCCGCGAGGCCAGCGCGTCCAGGTCTTCGACGGCGAACGCCGGATGCGCCTTCTTCGCCGGCCGGAAGTCCTGCTCGACTCCGACGTGGACCTCCGCCGTACCCTCCCGGAACCAGCAGCCGCCCCGCGCCCGCAGCAGCGGCGGCTTCTCCACCTCGGTCATCCCGAGCGCGTCCCGGTAGAACGCCCGGGCAACGTCCTCGCCGCCGGGCGGGCACGACACCTGCACGTGATCGAGCCGCATCACGCCTCCTTCCGTGCCGTCTTGTGGGCCACGGCGAAGATCCGCCGGAACGGCAGCAGCGTGCCGTAGTCGCGTTGCGGATAGACCTCCGCGAGCCGAGCGCCGTACTCGTCCTCGAACCGCTGCCGCAGCTCGTCCGGCAGAGACTGCAGCACCGGCCGCGCGCCCGTCCCCTTCACCCACTCGAGTACGGCGTTGTCGCCTTGCAGTAGGTGGTAATACGTCGTCTCCCACGCGTCGACGACACAGCCCTCGGCGCTGAGCGCGTCGACGTACACGTCCGGGGCCGGCACCTCCGCGCGGAGCGACGCGTTCCTCGCGTACTGCGCGTACGGCTCGGTCGCGGCCAGGTCGCGCAGGATCGAGTGCGACGGAGCGTTGCCGTTGCCGGGAATCTGGATCGCCAGCCACCCGCCGGGCTTCAGCGCGCGGACGAAGCCGGGCAGCAGGTCGAGTTGCCCCGGGATCCACTGCAGGACGGCGTTCGTGACGATCACGTCGAGCGAGCCGGGCTCGGCGGACCACTCCAGCAGGTCGCCGAGCTCGAACGTGAGCTGGTCGTCGGCGTACTGCCGGGCGGCCTCGATCATCGGCGGCGAGCTGTCGATCCCGCGGATGGTGGCGTCCGGCCAGAGGTCCCGCAGCGACGCGGTCAGGCTGCCGGGACCACAGCCGAGGTCGACGACCGTGCGGACGTCGTCCGCCCGGATCCGGCCGACCAGATCCGCGAACGGGCGGCCGCGCTCCTCGGCGTACGTGCCGTACTGCTGCGGGCTCCACACCGGTGACGTGCGCATGCTGGCTGCCTCTCTGACGGTCAGGCTCGGGAACCTGCCTCCGGGATTTATCTTGATGTCGAGATACTCTAGCGCTGCGAGTTGTCTTGATGTCAAGAGTCTTGATGGCGTAATCTCGACCGCATGGAAGACGAGGTCGATCGGCTGCTCGAGGCCTGGCGCCGGGAGCGCCCCGACCTCGACGTGACGCCGATGGAGGTGCTGTCGCGGGTCAGCCGGCTCGCCCGGCACCTGGACCGCGCCCGCAGCCAGGCGTTCGAGACCCACGGCCTGGAGTCCTGGGAGTTCGACGTCCTGGCGGCCCTGCGGCGCGCCGGAGCGCCGTACCAACTCTCCCCCGGCCGGCTGCTGAAGGAAACCCTGGTCACCTCGGGCACGATGACGAACCGCGTCGACCGGCTGGCCGCCCGCGGCCTGGTCGAGCGGCTCCCCGATCCGGCCGACCGGCGGGGCGTGCTGGTCCAGTTGACCGACGCCGGGCGGGACGCGGTCGACGCCGCGATGGCCGACCTGCTGGCCCACGAGCGCAGACTGCTCGGCTCGATCAGCGAGCGCGACCAGGCCAGGATCGCGCGCGTCCTGCGGGAGCTGGTCCGGCCGTTCGACCTCGAAAAGCACTGACATTCTTCAGGCCGCGGACAAAGTCCCGGGAATTGTGCCGGAATTATCCGAAAAGACGGCCCGTCACTTCGGGGTGATCCCGATCGTTGCTAGTTGCAACGAGATCGTGAGACTGCTGTAGCGGGCGGCTATCGACACTGAGTGAGCAGGACTACTAGGGTCCTGACTGTCAGTGGTCAACCGATCACGAAACGTTAGAACACAGTGACTTCGGCGGCAAGAGGTGGTCCGCCGAAAGCGGTCGCGCGGTGTCCGGGGCTCGGGGCCCGAACAACGCCGGCCCGCACGGGGCCCGCTCACCCGGTGGTCGCGGTGCGCCCTCCGAATCACAGGGGATCGGAGGGTGCACCGCGATCCTGTTCTGTTTCCACATGTTTTCCACAGGCATTACGCGCTGGGTGATTCACTATTCAAACGGTTGATTTGGCGCCGGGTCATTCAGTGCATTCGAGCGCTGGTCATTCGGCGCGTTCGGGCGCCGGTCATCGGGCGCCGGTCATCGGGCGCCGGTCATCGGGCGCCGGTCATCGGGCGCTGGTCATCGGGCGCTGGTCATTCGGCGCGTTCGGCGGCGTCGAACCAGGCGGTCTCGAGCTCGGCCCGTTCGTCGGCGAGCTTGCGCAGCTCGGTGTCCAGCTCGGCCAGCCGCGCGTAGTTGCTCGCGTTCGCGGCCAGCTGGTCGTGCAGCTTGGCCTCGGTCTCGGTCAGCTTCGCCAGTTGGCGCTCGATCCGGTTCAGTTCCTTCTTCGCCGCCCGGGCCGCCGCCGCGTCGACCACCGGCTCGTCGGGTGCGCTCGCCGTACCACTCGTCGCCGTACCGGTCGCTGTGCCGGTCGTCGTTGTGCCGGTCCCCGGGCCGGTCGCCGCGGTCGTCGTACGGCGTGGAGCGGTGCCGCTGAGCTCGTCGATGTACTGGTCGACGCCGCGAGGCAGGTGGCGGACCCGGCCGTCGCCCATGATCGCGTACACCATGTCGCTGACCCGCTCGAGGAAGTAGCGGTCGTGGGTGACGGTGACGACCACGCCCGGCCAGCTGTCGAGGAAGTCCTCGAGCACGGTGAGCGTCTCGACGTCCAGATCGTTGGTCGGCTCGTCGAGGATGAGCACATTCGGCTCGTCCAGCAGGATCCGCAGCAGCTGCAGCCGACGCCGCTCACCACCGGACAGGTCGGAGATCCGCGTCGTCAACTTGTCCCCGCTGAACCCGAACCGCTCCAGCAGTTGCGACGACGTCAGCTCACCACCCCGGCCGGCGAGTGCCGCCGTACGACGGATGTCGGTGATGTGCTGCAGGACGGTCGCCGTACCGTCAACCTCCTCGAGGGTCTGCGACAGGCTGGCGACCCGGACGGTCTTGCCCTGCTTCACGACCCCGCGGTCGGGCGGCAGCTGACCGGTGAGGACCCTGAGGAACGTCGTCTTGCCGGCGCCGTTCGGACCGAGCAGCCCGATCCGGTCGGCCGGGCCGAGCCGGAACGTCACGTGGTCGAGCATGACCCGGTCGCCGAAGCTCAGGCTGACATCCTCGGCGTCGAACACGTCCTTGCCGAGGCGAGCCGTCGCCAACTGGGACAGCGCGAGCTGGTCGCGGGGTGGCGGCTCGTTCTCGATCAGGGCGTTGGCCGCGTCGATGCGGAACTTCGGCTTGCTGGTGCGGGCGGGCGCCCCACGACGCAACCAGGCGAGCTCTTTCTTCAGCAGGTTCTGCCGCTTCGCCTCGGTCACCTGGGCCGTGCGAGCACGCTCCGCCTTGGCCAGGACGTAGGCGGCGTACCCACCGTCGTACGACGTGACGCGGCCGCCCTGGACCTCCCAGGTCTCGGTGCAGACCGCGTCGAGGAACCAGCGGTCGTGCGTGACGACGATCAGCGCGCTGGCCCGGTCGACGACGTGCGCGGCCAGCCAGTTGACCGCCTCGATGTCCAGGTGGTTGGTCGGCTCGTCCAGGATCAGCAGGTCGACCTCGGTGAGCAGCAGTCGGGCGAGGGAGGCCCGCCGACGTTCGCCACCGCTCAGGGTGCCGATCAGCGCCTGGTGGTCCACGCCGCCGAGCAAGTGCTCCATCACCGAACGCGCCCGCGGATCCGCCGCCCAGGTGTAGGTCTCTCGGTCGCCGAGCACCGCGTGCAGCACCGTCTGCTCGGGATCGAGGTCGTCGGTTTGGCCCAGATACCCGACCCGAAGGTCGCGATTGTGGGTGATCCGCCCGCTGTCCGGCTCCTCCCGCCGAGCCAGCAACTGCAACAGCGTCGACTTCCCGTCGCCGTTGCGCCCGACCACCCCAACCCGCTCACCCCGGCCGACGCCGAGGCTCACCGAGTCCAGAAGCGTCCGAGTCCCGAAGCCCTTCGAAACAGCTTCCAGGTTGACCAAATTACCCACAGAACCAGCCATATCGCGCCCACACTATCCGACCCCCCACCACCCCCGACCGTCCACGTGCCGGATCCCTCCCGGCTCAACCGCCTTGGTCCCGGTGACCCACGACCTTCTGGAAGTCGACCACGCGAGCAGGGCCTACCGCGCCCATACATCGCTGGACCGATCCGTGATCCTGAACACCACGACGACGACCCGGCGCCAGCATTGTCGGCCGGCGAGTCGAACGAAATCTAAGTGCCCGCTTTCGCCGTATCCTCCGTGCTCCCGGGCTTCCTCGTCCTGTCCAACCTCGATGGACGGCAGCATTGATGGAGTCAAAGGCTCGCCCGAGCGAACTGCGCGCACTCAGGAGATGCGATGTCCAAGACCTCGGGACATGGCTTCTTGATGGCGGCGGGGACCGAAATATTTGACTCAGCCGCACTGAAAACGTCGCCTCCACAAGACGTGGCTCTCGATCGTCGGCCACAGTCTTGGTCTATCAATGACCGGACCCGCCGAGATGAACTCAACCAAGTGCTCGCCGTACCGTAAGGCGCTTCCGTCGAGCACCTGACAACTCGACCAATCGACCGCCTGAATCGCGACTTTTGCGACGCTCAACTTCCCTCTTCATACGCCTTGGGTTCGGCGACTCCGACAAACGATTGCTACCTTCGAGCATCAATGTCTTCGTCAAGGAACGCTCTTGCAGCATTCCTAATCGGCACCCGACTCCACCACCACGGAGAGTTCGACGGCGCGGCGACTGGCAGGCTACCCGGCACCGTGCTATCACGGTAGCGGAAATCCAGATCATCAAGGACCGGATAGAGTCGACCCCGAAGCGAGCTCTCAAGCGCCCGGAAACTCGCATCAACATCATCGCGCATGCTATACGCACTCTCGAATTCATCAAGCGTCAATAATTCGCCACGCTCAACCTCCACCACCCATTGGCGCCATGTAGCCAACTCCTGCGCGAACGGCAACGCGTCACCATTGCGTCGAAACGAATCGAGGTGCGTGCTCTCGCCGGCAGTGAACCCGATGTCGCTCCAAGATACCTTTTCCATGGCTACCTCTGCTCCCAGCGACCCTTCGATTCCGTGACCGCGGTACTTCTCCAGGGCTGATTCTTGTTAAGCATGATTGTCCGATTCCGCTTTTCGTCCCGGACCCATGGACCTGCATTTCCTGGCTTCACTGGAGCGGCTGGGTCCTGCAACACTTCCTGAATCTCCTTTGCAAGTTCACCTGGCTTCTTTTCGCCAAATCGGTCCTCAGGGACATGACCCTCGACCAACTGACCCAACTCCTCCGGCGAAAATCCGGTCTCATCCTCGATCCCGTGAGGGTCAACGGCCTCGCCGCTTTCCCCGTCCCATGCATCGTTGTGCAAGATCCCGTTGATCAGGACACCCACCGCGATGATTATCCCACCAACGCCAGCGGCAGCGATTGCCCCCTTCCCTGAACCGCCGGCACCCGCCAAGAGGCGTCCGCCGGTCATTTCTCCTCCCCATCCCCCGATCGCTGGTGGACTGCCTGGGCGTCCACATTTGCAGACCTCGGGCGCCTGGAAGGAGTGGAGCCAGTTGTGGCCGCCGGTGTTGGCGACGCTGTCGATGACGGAGCCGACTTGGTTGAGGGCGTTTTGGTGCTGCTGGTCGGACCAGGCGCTGGTTTCGTTGGTCAGGTCGTCTCCGGCGCCGACGACGGTGGCTGGTTGGGTGGGTGCGACCGGGCACAGGGCGGGGTTGCCGTTGGCGCAGGACGGGTTGCCTGGGGGTGGGTGAGGGACGTTCTTGGCTTCGTGCTCAAGTTCCTTTCGTTCCTTGATGACCTTCTTGTTGAGCTGACACTGGGCGTCGCAGACCGGCGGCGGTGGCGGCTTGGGTTGGCAGGACTGCGTCTTGCACGGAGGCTTCGGGTCACAGTTCCTGCACGGGGGCTTCGGGTCGCAGTCCCGTTCTGGCACCCGCCGCAATCACCCGTCTCCTGGCAGCCGCCAGGCGGGGGCGGAGGCGGCGGCGGTGGCTTCGGAGGCTTCGGTGGATCGCAGACCAGTTCCCTGATCGGGAAGTCACCGTTCCAATCGATCACCTTCCCGATCGGCTTGCAGTTCCCACCGCCGCCGGGGTCGTGGAACATCCGGCCGTCGGGGTCGTGGAAGGTGAGCGGGTTGGCGCCTGCGTAGGCGTAGAGGTTGGAGCGGGTCGACGGTACGCCGGCGTCGTAGGTGATGGTGTCTCGGGAGGTGAAGGTGCCGGTGCCGGGGTTGTACCAGCGGGCGCCTTGGTTGACGTCTCCGGAGCGGGGGTCGGTCCAGTCGCCCTGGTAGCCGACGCGGTACTTCAACCCCGAAGCGTTCGTGGAGTTGCCGAACGGGTCGAAGGTCCGGGTGTCGGGCAGGCCGGCGGCCAGGGTGGTGTCGGCGGGGTCGAAACCGGCCACGATGTCGCCGTGCCGGTCGGCCAGGACGAGACGTTTGGTGGTCTCGTACCCGACCGACAACAACCCGTCCGACGCGGAGCGGCCGAAGAACTGGGTTCCGTCGGAGACGACCTCATCGCTGAAACCGTCGTAGCGCATTCGCGCCGTGCCGGCCTGGACCGGCCGATCGAGAGCGTCATAGGTGAAGTCGCGGTCGGACCGGGTGATCATCCGATCGAACGCATCGAAGCCGAACGCCTCGGTCGTGGTCCCGGTCGTCTTGGACAGCAGGGCACCGCGGGGTGAGTAGGTGTAGGTGGAGGTGCCGTCGTTCAGCAGCCGGTTACGTTCGTCGTACGACGCCAGCTTCGTGCCCGCCTTGACCCGGTTGCTGTTCGCGTCCCAGCCGTACTCGGTGGTGGTCGATCCCTTCGTCCAGGACGTCAACCGGCCGAGTTGGTCGTAGACGTAAGTGTTGTTGCCGGCACCGGCGACGCCGGTTGTGTTCTTGGCGGTGACGTTGTTGTCGGCGTCGTAGCCATAGGTGATCGACGACACCGACGTCATCCCGGCCTTCAGGACGTCAGAGTTCATCCGCCCGAAGGCTTCGTAGCCTCCGAGCTGACCTGCTGGCACGTAGTCGCCAAGCGCCTTGACAGCCGCAACTGCCTGAGAGTTGATTGCGTAGTTGTAGACCGCTTCCCCGTTGCCCTCGCCCGCTCGCCCGGCCCCACTGTCGAGTTAAAGACTCGCCCGAGCGATCTGCGCGTGCGCAGGTGATGCGATGTCCAAGACCTCCAGGGATGCCTCCGTGACGGCTGCAGGGCCTGCGATGGCCTCCCGTACCAGCAACCAGCCTCCGGCGACAGCCTGCTCGAGGCATCGCTTCCCAAGATCGTCCGCTCGATACCTTGCGGCTTGAATCAAATGGAACAGCAGGTCCAGTACAGCGATTCGTACATGTTGAGGACGCTCATCGACCAGAGAAGCGAGCAACACCGAGATAACTGGCTCAGCCGAACTGAAAACGTCGTCTTGCACAAAGACGTGGTTTTCCATCGTCGCCCACAGTCTCGGTCTCTCTTCGACCGGAGCCGCCGAGATGAACTCAGCCAGGTGATCGCGCAACCGCGATGCGCTTCCGTCGAGCACCTGGTAACTCGACCAATCCACCGCCCGAATGGCGACGTCTGCGACGGTCAACCTTCCCTCCTCATCGACCCCAAGCTCCGCCTGAGTCAGCGCTTGTACCTGGCGGAAACAGGGACGGGGGGTACTTCGGCTGACACTGCACACACACGTTGATCGGCTGCCAGGTCAATTCTCCTGTGCCTGCATCCCGGCGCCACCCAAACGGCCGACTCATCTGCCTGCCTGGTGCGATGCCCTGGGCTACATCCTCGGCGTGCATCCCACCGGGGCGACCGCAAGACTCACGTGACCAGACGCGATCCAGCCGCCTTGGCTTGCTCCGGCACCGGCGTCCGGTATGCCGCGGCCGGGCCGGATAGGCGTGCGATCAGGGGTGCCAAGGGTCCACTCTCTTGAGTTCCGGGCCCAGCAGGTCTCGGAGTTCCGATCCAGGCTGCCCAGAGTCGGGAATCATCTCGACCCGTTGACGGCGATAAGTCCACAGACGCCCTCGGGACCACGCGCGTACTCGCGTTCCAGCCAATCGAGGACCGACTGACAGATCTCGGGATCAGTCTTCCGGTGACCGACGAGCCAACGAACGACGTCGGCCATGACGAGAGGCGGCAGCAGCTCGCCCTCGTTGTCCTGAAGGTGTTCCGCCAGGACGGGCATGAGCTCGCGGCCCGCATCAATGAGCCCGCCGACGGCGACGGTACTCGCCGTCATCCGACACCTCCCAGCACGAGGGACATCTCGTCGACAAGACTCTGGGCGACCAGCCGGTCGCAGGGTCGGCATCTTGATTGCGTCGCAACCAGCTGTTCAGCTCTCTGAGAGTCTCCTGCCCGTGATCGGACGCATACGGCCTCCGGTCGGAACGCCTGTGGCTGATTCGCTTCGGATCGCGTCCATAATCGTGCCGTTGCCAACTCGGTCCGGACTCGTATGCCGTCGACCGTGCCGCCGGTGAAGCCGAGTCCTGTCAGCGCGAGGCCGGTCCGGCGCTGCCGGCAAGACCGTACAGTCGACCTCTCCTCAGCCACGACGCTCCCGCCGTACGAGAACGATCCAGCGCACGCCGTCGGTTGGCGAGATCTCATGCTCGTTCCGAATCTCGCGCATCGACTCGACAGCGACCTCATCGCCGACCAGAGTCTCGAGTCCGTTGACGATTTCGCCGATCCCGGCTTCGTCCTCTTCAGTGATCTCCGAGAGTTGAAACCGAAGTCGGATCCGTGACCCATGCACCTCGACTCCCACAGCAAGGGCATGCAGTGGAAGCTGTCCGAGCGACGCCTGCACCGCCTGCGCGACAATGTAGTTTCCCATACACGCGCCTGTCCTGGGTTCTCTGGCGTTGGCAGGCTCACGGCGTCCGTGTGGGGTTATAGGGAACAACGCTTGGCGAGGTTCCTTCGATCAAGAACACGTCCGTGGGCTGGCTCGGGAAGCCTGCACCTGGGTTGTGGTTGAAGCCGGCAACGTTCCCGGACCGCACCACGATGTCACCATCGCGCTTCACGCCGAGCACAGTAGCCCGCCTATTGTGGAAGTCATCGAGCACATGGTACGTCGTCCACGACGCTGACGTATCCATCACCGCCGGAGCCTGACATGATCCACGCTGGTAGGCGTCCTATCTACAAGCGCGTGATGTCCCGGACTCGAGTGCACCGACTCCGCGCTGCATCGGAATGGTCACGTGGTCTTACCCGTCTCGTACATCAAACGACCTAGGTCCTCTTGTTCCTGCAAGTAGTCCGCGATCGGTTGAGCTGTCGCCTGATCGGGCGCATCGACGGCTAGCAGGTTCTCAGAGGACCACTCGACGAGACCACCCAGCCCAGTCAGGTGTTCGACAATCTCCGCAGTAGGGTGCTCGGAGCGCCCGAAATAGACTCGGAAGACAGAGCGCCCGGATCCCTTCGTCACGCGCCTCACCATGTAACTCGCGTCAACCTCGACGACATCGCCAAGCGCCAAGTCGTACGCGAAGAACGGTATACAACACAATTCGTAGTGGAGATCGTCGATACAGCGCGCCCACAGTTGCTCGGTGCTCACTCCGCTCTGTCCTGGCTCGATCCGAGTCGCGATCACGAAGTTCGAGCGATCACGCCAGACCGGCTCCCGGTGGACCGCTTCGCTGTTCATCACGGACCTACCACCAAGGCGAAGGTCAAGGGTCCCAAGAACACCGGCCGATCATACCGGCTCAAATGCCTTGACGCACTAAACAACACAGACTCGCGGGTCAGCGCATCCCCCAACAAACCCTCTCAGGTGATCCAACTCAGGCCACGCACTTTGACTGCAGCACTAATCACGAGCTATTGAAGCCTTAGACCGATGCTGCTCGCGGCGGCATAGTCCGCCCTTCGCGGACCTATTCCGACAGGCGAAGTTCGAATTCGAGAGCCGTAAAATCCGGTGCTCCTGGACCATCACTGCACCGAAATCGATAGATGCCGTCGGCCTGGGCGTCGACCAGCATCCCCGCATTTCCTATCCAGGCATCTCTTTGTCCGAATTTTCCTCGCCAGCAGTTCCACACCCGAAGGATGGAGTCGGACGCTCCGCCAGCTCTGATGTTCATCTCAGGAGGAGCTACGTCCATCCAAAGCACCATTCCGGCGTTCATGGCTCCGTTGAGCTCCAGTTGACCATCGTCGATCTCAACGCAAATCCCCTGAACTGGCTCACGGCCGTCAGACTTCACTCGGAGGCCGACGTCTACCTGGCGTGCGCCAAGCTTCAGCCCATAGGCCAGGTACACGGTGGAGCCGTTGAATTCAACCGGCTTACCCGCGGAGGCTTTAAATAGCCCCTCAAGTCTAGGCATAGAGCTTTCTGTGGTCATTTGCAAATACTACCAAGTAGTCGAAATGGATCTATCAGTGCATGCGTGTCGGCCACCGAGGCGCGGGTAACGTTTCGCCCGCACGCCATGGAACGGGTTCATGGCTCAGTTCCTTAGATTCAGCCCTGCCGGTCTCAGATTCATTCCCCTAGGATGCGAGCCCGTTCTTCATCCGCGAGACGTTCTGCTGACCCCACTGACTTGCGGCGTTCGGCTCAGCAGCCTCATTCTTCCAAAAAGCGTTTTCGCATCATCGACATCGACGGCGGTTCCCCGTTGCGTCCGGGGGCCGAGTAGTCATCACCAGCCCTCTCCACCGGTGTACTTGTCCTCGTCAACGTCTGGACTGTCACCGACCCAGCACGTCGTCGGGATCGAGCCCGAGCCGATGAAGGTCACCTGCCACTCGGGAAATGAACCCACGGCAGCTACTTTCGACCTCAGTCCAACTGAGGGGTGACGACGACACACCGGGGGCAAAGACTGACTCGATGGTCCATCCCGCGGCATTTTTCCGCACGGCAATTGACCCAACTTCCTCGTACGACATCGAGTCGAACTCGAAGTCGCTCCGGTCTGGATCATCCAGCCAGATGAACAGATTCCGTGCGAACTCCACCACGGGGAAGGCCGGCTCGTCGTAGATCGTCAACGCACCGTCAATCACGCGAAGGTGACCATCGAGGGAAACCAAGTAGTCAGCTTGGGTCGCGCCGCTGAGCTCGTCAGCATTCAAGCGGCTGTATGTGATCTCCACTTCGTTCACCTTACGTTGACAGGGAAGGCGTTAATGACGCGGCCGTCGTCGCTCACGATCACGCGGATGTTGGTCTGCCCCTTTGTCCCGACGATGCGGCCGTTAGGAACGATCGCTCCAAAAGGACCGTCGAGCCAGTTCGGTAGGACCTGAACCCCGTTCGCCTGGAGGCGGGCTTCGGGTCGCAGTCCCGTTTCTGGCACCCGCCGCAATCACCCTTCTTGTGGCAGCCGCCAGGCGGGGCGGAGGCGGTGGCTTCGGAGGCTTCGGTGGATCGCAGACCAGTTCCCTGATCGGGAAGTCACCGTTCCAATCGATCGCCCTCCCGATCGGCTTGCAGTTCCCACCGCCGCCGGCGTCGTGAAACATCTGACCGTCGGGGTCGTGGAAGGTGAGCGGGTTGGCGCCGGCGTAGGCGTAGAGGTTGGGGCGGGTGCACGGTACGCCGGCGTCGTAGGTCATGGTGTCTCGGGAGGTGAAGGTGCCGGTGCCTGGGTTGTACCAGCGGGCGGCTTGGTTGACGTCTCCGGTGCGAGGGTCGGTCCAGTCGCCTTGGTAACCGACGCGGTACCCCTTGAGTCGCGACCGTCGACCCAAACCGCGCGAGAACGCTCCCGTTCTCGTACGCCTTCTTGTTCTTATATACCTCCCAATGGTCCTCGTGGAGCATGTCGTGCTCCCAAACCTCACCAATGACCTTGTTGCGCTTGCGCTTTGTGCCGCGGACAGGCTCGAAGAGGTCAGTAACGCCCGGGTCAGGTTTGGTTGAGGTGGAGGAGGTATTGCTTTGGGTTGAGGGGGTTGCCGTCGGTTCGGGGGCGGGTGGGGGGTGGGGGTGGCGCGGGGGTGTAGGTGGTGGTTGTGGGGGTGAGGATGCCTTCGCCGTGGGTGAGGCCGGGGAGGTGGGTTTCGAAGGGGTGGGTGGTGGCGGCGGGGAGGGTGCCTTCGAGGTGGGCGTGGTCGGGGTGGAGGGTGGTCTGTTCGACGACGGCTCGGGACTCGGCCAACGCGGACAGGACCCGGGAGAGCGAGTCCGGGGGTACGTCGAGCTCGAAGTGGTTGACGGGTTCGAGGACGGTGGTGCCGGCCTCGGCCACAGCTTGCAGGAGGACTACGGGGACGAGGCGGCGGAAGTCGGCGGCCACAGTCGTCGGGGAGCTGTAGCCGGTGTGGGTCACGGTCACGCAGATGTCCGGAATCTCCCAGCCGTAAAGGCCTTGTTGCAAGGTCAACCGGACGGTTTCCTCGATCGCAGTGTGGAACGCGCGCGGGAGCGCGCCGACCTCGGACTCGACGCGGTAGTCGACGCCCTCGTCCGCCGGGGCGACCCGGAAGCCGACCGTCGCGACCCAAGGGTTGTCAGGGGCACCCATTTCCCGGTACGCCGAGCCGACGCCGGTCAACCGCTCGACATGGATCGGCGACGTCTCGCTGAAGTGGACGGTCAGGCCGTACTCGCTCTCCAGCAGCGACGCGATGACCTCCTTCTGCACCTCGCCGTACAGGCTGACGGTGATGTCGTCGGCCTTGCGGACCTGGATCAGCGGGTCCTGCTCGGCGAGCTGCGTCAGTGCCTGGAACAGCTTCACCCGGTCCCGCGCGCTGACCACGGTCTCGAGCGTCGGCGGTGCGAACAACCGCCCGACACCGTCCGCACGCTCACCCAACTGATCGCCGATCCGCACCTCCTTCAACCCCCGCAGGGTGACGATCTGGCCGGCCTCGGCACGATCCACGCTCACCCTCGATCCACGCACGAACAGCTCGACAGCGGTCGGACGAGCCTGGTACGACGGACCAGCCGCCGGGTGCACGTCGACGTACGACCGCGCCGGCAGGGATCCGGAGAACACCCGCGCGGACGCGATCTTCTGCCCGGCCGCACCCCGCTCAACCTTGAAAACCCTTGCCTGCAAAGGATCCGCGGAAGAGCCATCGGCACGCGGCAACCACGCCTGAATGCCGGAAATCACTTCGTCCACCCCGACACCGGTCATCGCCGACCCGAAATACACCGGATGGACCTGCGCCGCCCCGACCTGTCGTCGCAGCTCGGCACGGTAGTCCTCGACATCCAGGGCGTCATCCAAATAGCGCGCCAGAAACGCATCGTTGCGCTCGGCAAGCAGTTCACCTAGCACCTTGCCAGGCAGGGGAAACGGCGCGAACCGGGCTGCCCGGGTCCCGAGCTCGGTCACCGATCCCATGGGTACGGCGGCGGTTGTCAACAATCGGCCGATGTCGGCCAGCAGGTCGTCGTACCGGGCACCCAGGCGGTCGATCTTGTTCACGAACAGCAGGGTGGGGATGCGCAGGCGCTGCAGCGTACGCATCAGCAGGCGGGTCTGGACCTGGACGCCCTCCACCGCCGAGATCACCAGCACCGCGCCGTCCAGCACGGACAGCGCGCGTTCCACCTCGGCGATGAAGTCCGAGTGCCCGGGGGTGTCGATCAGGTTGACGGTCAGGTCGCCCAGCTCGAACGACACCACCGCCGACCGGATGGTGATCCCGCGCCGGCGCTCGAGCTCCATCGAGTCGGTCTGGGTGTTCCCGTCGTCGACCCGGCCGACCCGGTCGATGACTCCGGCGGCGTGCAGCAGCCGCTCGGTCAGGCTGGTCTTACCGGCGTCGACATGCGCCACAATGCCCATCGTCAGAGAGTTCAAGAGTCCTCGCGAATACGTCGAAGCGATCAGTGGTGCTGAGGTCGATCACTCCGCGGCGCATCCCGGTCTCCGTCCATCCGTCGAGGGCATGGGCAAACGCTTGGATGGTAACGCTGCCCCGGAATTGCCCGCCACTGATTTTCGGTGAGCCCTTTCAGCGGCCGATCGTCGGCGATTAGCCTGCCGCCCACGGCCGCCCGGGTCTCGTTACTACTTCGCGGAACGAGACGTCTGGGGCGGTCACTGGGGAGGACAAGGAGTTCTCATGTCATTGACGGACGATTATCTCGCCGCCGCCACCACCCGAGGTCCGAAGCCGAGCGCGATCCGCGCGGCCGTGGCACCTCAACTCGACGCCACCGGCTACATGGGCCGCTGTCTCAGCCGGCCAGCCTTCCTGGAGGCGGAGGAGTACCACCAGCTCGCCGGTGATCTCGATCTACTGCACTCCGCGCTGACCCGCATCCCCGAGCGACTCTTCGGCGGCGACCTCGGCGCGTTCGCGCTGGCGGTCGGGCTGACGCAGGAGCAGGCCGACGCCGTGGTGCGCGGCCGGGGTACGGCGCCCAGCCGGTTCGCCCGCGCGGACATGTACAAGGACGGCGACGGCTTCCACCTGCTCGAGATCAACATGGGCAGCACCGCCGGCGGTGTCGACAATCCGATTCTCAACAAGGCGATGCTGGAGCTGCCGTTCATCGCGGAGTTCGTCGAGCAGCACGGGCTCGACTACACCGAGACGATGGAGGAGGTCGTCCGGACGATCCTGACCGAGGCGAAGGTGCCGACCGGCGTCCGGCCGACGATGGCGATCGCGGACTTCCCGGACAGCTACCCGGACCTGGAACGCCAGCTGCACAAGATCGGCGCGATGCTGGCGCCGATGGGGATCGACGCGCTGCCCTGTCCGGTGGACGCGCTGGAGTACAAGGACGAGAAGGTCTGGCTGGGCGACCGGCCGATCGACATCGTCTTCCGGCTGTTCATGATCGAGGACCTGCTCAAGCCGGGCGCGGTCGCGATGCTCGAGCCGGTCCTGCAGGCGTCCGAACGCGGCCACGTCGCGATCTTCACCCCGCTCGACGCCGAGCTGTACGGGAGCAAGGGCTGCCTCGCGCTGCTGTCCGACGAGGCCTACCGGGACCGCTACTCCGCCGACGAACTGGCGGCACTCGACCGGATCCTGCCGTGGACGCGGATGGTCCGCCGCGGACAGGTGACCGTCGACGGCCGGAAGACCGACCTGCTCGAGTACGCCGTCGCCGCCCGCGAGGAGCTGGTCCTCAAGCCGACCTCGCTGCACGGCGGGGACGGCGTACTGCTCGGCTGGCGGACCGACGCGGACACCTGGGCGGCCGGGCTGGACGCGGCGATGGACCAGCCGTGGGTCCTCCAGCGACGGGTCCACCCGGTGCCGGAGACCTTCCCGACCGACGACGGCGAGGAGGAGTGGCTGCTCACCTGGGGCGCGTTCCTGGTCAGCCACGGCCTGGGCGGTTTCTGGGTCCGCGGCTCGCAGGAGCTCGACGGCGGCATCGTCAACATCGCCACCGGCGCGACCGCCGGCTGCTGCTTCTTCCGTACCTCGTAGTCAAACGCTCGCTTGGCCCACCAGTCGGAGAACCCCTTGAAAACAAGGGTTTTCAGGCTGGTGGGCAGGCAGCGAGAGGAGTAAGGTCGCGGGCTGTGACCGGCCCGGTGAGGCGAGTTACCGGGCCGGACGCCGTACCGCCGCCCACGGTAGGAGTCCTTCATGCCCGCAGGTCTGACCGTTGTGATCGTCCCTCCCGCCACAGCGAACGGGCCCTTGCACGTGGGGCACCTGTCCGGTCCGTACCTGGCCGCGGACATCGCGGCCCGGGCGGCACGGGCGCGCGGCGAGCGGGTGGTGACGACCGCCGGCTTCGACGTCCACCAGAACTGGGTGCTGACCCGCGCCGAGGACGAGGGCGTCGACGTCGACAAGCTGGCCGCCGCGTACCGGGACGAGATCGTCAACGCACTGGATGCCGCCAGAATCCGGTACGACGTCTTTCTCGACCCACAGAGCGAGGCGTACCGGCGCGGCGTCACCACCCTGGCCGCCGACCTCACCGAGGCCGGCCGGTTTCCCCTGCGCAAGCTGACGTTGCTGGCCTGCCGTGACTGCGGTCGCACCCTGCACCAGTCGTACGTCGCCGGCGTCTGCGCATGGTGTGGATCGGACGCGGCCGGCGGCGGCTGCGAAGGTTGCGGCGGGTACACCGCCGCGGACAACCTGCTCGACCCGCGCTGCAACCGCTGCGGTGGTGAGCCACGACCGTTCCAGGCGAAGGTCCCGGTGCTGTCGATGGAGGACTACCGCCAGGAGCTGATCGAGATCTGGTTGCGCGCCGAGCTCCCCGACCGCGCGCGCCGGCTCGTCACGCACTACCTCGAGCGGCGGCTGCCCGACGTACCGATCGCGTATCCGACCAACTGGGGTCTCGCCGGCACCGGGCCGCATGAAGGGCTCCGGCTGGAGGTGTACGCCGAGGTCGGCCTGTCCACGGTGTACGGCGTCGCGCAGTCGATCCGGCCGGGAGCGATCGGACTGGAGGAGACATCGCAGGCGTGGTCCGAGGTCGGCTCGTTGTGGCACTTCAACGGGATCGACAACGGGTTCTACTTCGCGCTGTTCTGGCCGGCGGTCTACCTGGCCTGCGGGGTGCCGCCGGAGGCGATCGGCGGGGCGCAGGTGAACGAGTTCTACACGCTCGACGGGGAGAAGTTCTCGACCAGCCGCGACCACGCGATCTGGGCGAACGACTTCCTGCACGAGGAGGACGTCGACATCGTCCGGCTCTACCTCGCCTGGGACCGGCCGGATCGCTATCCCAGTGACTTCACGTTGTCGGCGTACCGGGAGTTCGAGGCGTATGTCCGTCCGTTGCTCGACGGCGTGGGACGCTCCGCGCTGCCCGCCGTACTCGCCGAGGCCGACGTCCGGCGCGGTGCCGCGGCGTTGCGGCCGCGCGGGTTCGACCCGGCGCTGGCGGTCCGGTCGGTGCTCACCGGGCTGGCCGCGAGTACGCCGGAGGCCGAGATGCTGCTGTCGGTCCTGACGGGGCGGTGACATGGAGGTCCCGAACTACGACGGCCGGATCTTCCGCCCGGTCGGCAACCCGCCGGACGCGCCGACCGGCCGCTACCACCAGAACGGCAAGCTGATCTGGGCCGAGTTCGGCGGCGGCCGCCTGTACTTCGGCCGCCTGGTCGGCACCTGTGACGACGCCGGCACGATCACCGCGACCTACTGCCAGCTCGCCACCGACGGCACCGCGACCGCCGGCAAGCTCACCAGCATCCCCTCCTGGACTGCCGACGGCACCCTCACCCTCACCGAGCACTACCACCGCCTCGACGGCGCCACCGGCACCTCGATCATCGAAGAGGTCCACCCCTCCCTAGCCCCACCACCCCCGGATTCGCTCAGCGGTTGACGGTGGCGGGGAGGATTCGGGCGCCGGGGACGGGGCCTTCGGCTTGGCGGACCATGCGGCAGAGGCCGGACTCGGCGAGCTCGACGGCCAGGTCGACGGCGCTGCGGCTGTCGGCGGCGAGGAACAGGCAGGTGGGGCCGGAGCCGGAGATCTGGGCGGCCAGGGCACCCTGATCGAGGCCGAACTGGAGGGTGTCGCCGAGCTCGGGGCGCAGCGACAACGCGGCCGCCTGGAGGTCGTTGCTGAGAGCAACCGCGAGGGCGCCGGGCTGGCCGGACAGCAGGGCGGACAACAGCTCCGGCCGGACCTGCGGCGCCTCGACCCGGCGGAGCGGGCGGAGGCGGTCCAGCTCGCCGTACACGGCCGGCGTGGACAGTCCGCCCTCGGCGATCGCGAACACCCAGTGGAACGTCCCGCGGGACATCACCTCGGTCACCTGCTCGCCGCGGCCGTGGCCGAGCGCGGTGTGACCGACCAGGCAGAACGGTACGTCGCTGCCGAGGTCGCCGGCGAGCTGCTGCAACTCGGTCTGCGACAACTGCAGACCCCACAGCCGGTTGCACGCCACCAGAGTCGCTGCCGCGTCAGTCGAACCGCCCGCCATCCCGCCCGCGACCGGGATCGTCTTCCGGATGGTCAGCGCGACGCCTTCCTCCACGTCGTACTCCGCCTGCAGCAGCCGCGCCGCCCGCACCGCCAGGTTGGTCTCGTCCGTCGGTACGTCGGCCGCGAAGTCGCCGACCACCTCCACCGAGATCGCGGCGTCGTCGTTCCGGACGACGGCATTCACGTCGTCGTACAGGGCAACGGCCTGGTAGACCGTGGCGACGGGGTGGAATCCGTCCGGGCGCGGCGGACCGACCGACAGACCGAGATTGATCTTGGCCGGCGACCGCACCGTGACCTCAGCAGAAGGTGGCACCCGCACAGGCTAGGGCATCAGGCAGTGCGGGCTGCGTCGGCGAGCGCGGCGAACTCGGTGATGCCGAGCATCTCGCCGCGGAGGCGGGCGTCGATGCCCGTCCGCCGGAAGACCTCGTCCAGGCGGTCGCGGTCGGGCAGCCAGCGCGCCAGTGCGGACCGGATCGTCTTGCGCCGTTGGGAGAACGCGGCCTCGATCACCGCGAAGACCTCCTCCCGACTCGCTGACGTGGAAGGTGGTTCGCGGCGTTCGAACGCGACCAGGCCGGAGTCGACGTTCGGCGCCGGCCAGAACACGGTCCGCCCGATCGGCCCGGCGCGGCGGACGTCGGCGTACCAAGCCGCCTTCGCCGACGGTACGCCGTACGTGCGTGAACCGGGCGCGGCCGCGAGCCGGTCGGCGACCTCGGACTGCACCATCACCAGCCCGTGCCGCAGCGAGTCGTACACCTCGAGCAGATGCAGCAGCACCGGGACGGCGACGTTGTACGGCAGGTTGGCCACACACGCGGTCGGAGCACCGATCTCGGCGGGCCCGACGTCCATCGCGTCGGCCTCGATCACGGTCAGCCGATCGGCCTGCCCCGGCGCGTACGACGCGATCGTCGACGGCAGCGCGGACGCGAGCAGCGGATCGATCTCGACCGCGGTCACGCGATGCCCCGCGGCCAGCAGCGCCAGCGTCAGCGAGCCGAGCCCGGGACCGACCTCCAGCACCGTCTCCCCGGCCTCGTCGAGCGCGGCCGCCCGGACGATCCGGCGGACCGTGTTCGGGTCGATGACGAAGTTCTGCCCGCGCTGCTTGGTCGGGCGCACCCCGAGCGAAGCGGCCAGTGAACGCACATCAGCCGGACCGAGAAGCCTCGGTCCGGCTGATGTGGATGAATCAGCGCTGCTCACACAGCACAGTGTCGCACTACGCGCGCTTCCCGCAGACCGGCCAGTCGCCGTAGCCGCCCCGCGCCGCCCGGACCTTCTCGGCGATCGCGATCTGCTGCGCCTTGCTGGCCAAGTGGGCGTTCTCGGCGTAGGCGTCACCGCCGTACGCGACCCAGGTCTGGTGGCTGAACTGGAGGCCGCCGTAGTACCCGTTGCCGGTGTTGATCGACCAGTTGCCGCCCGACTCGCACTCGGCGATCCGGTCCCACGCGCTGGTGTCGCCGACCGGCGGCTCGACGTCGGAGGTCGGCTTCTCCTCTTCCTCCGGCTTCGGCTTCGGCTTGGTGCCGACGGCGACCTTCGCGTCCACCGGCACCGAGACGACCTTGCTGGTGACCACCTTGGTGGCCGACAGCTTGCCGTCGAGGTAGGTGTACAGGTACGTGATCGACTTCTCGCCGGCCTTGCCCGCCGCGGTGGTCTTCTTGGTCCCCTCGAGCAGGGTGGCCGACTCGGTCTCGTCGGTGCCGAACGCGATCGCCTCGGTCTTGGTGACCTTCTTCAGGTCGACCTTGACGTAGCCGATCTTGTTGACGCCGGGCTTGAGCGCGGTGGCCGGCGCCGGGCTGATCCGGTCGTCCTTGTCCCAGACGATCTTCGCCGCGGTGAGCGCCTCACCGACGGTCCCGGCCATCGACTTGACCGTCGCGACCTTGCCCTGGCGGACGATCTGCACGGTCTTCGGGGTCTTGACGACGAGCTCCAGCCCCTCGCGCCCGATAGGCGCGCTCCGGCTGGTGGAGAAGACGGCCGCGGTGTCGTACCGCAGACCGAGGTCCGCGAGCGCCTCGTTGACGCTGTCGGCGGTGGTCCAGAACGACTTCTTGACGCCGTCGGCGTTGACGGTCAGCTGGCGACCGTACTGCACCGCGATCTCCTGGCCGTCCTTGAGCTTCGAGTCCGGACCCGGCGCCACGACATCGTGCTCGCCGACCTGGATCTTCTCGGCCTTCAGGGCGTCCGCCACGGTGGAGCCGAAGGTGTGCACCTTCTGCACCTGGCCGTCGACGGAGAGACTGACGGTCTTGCTCTTGCTGGCATAGGCCACGGAGCCGCCCGCGACAGCGAACGCGGCCGTCGCACCGACGGCCACGATGATGGACTTACGCACTAACGCTCCCAGGTAGGGCTACCCGGGCACGGGGCTGGACAGTACTGGCGCGGGCCGCGAATGCCGGGAGAACAGGGCCCGGAAACCACGGTTCACGCCGAGGGGCGTACTGCCCGGAACCTTCCCCGATCCCGGCCAACATCACGAGACAGTAACGAAGAAGTTCCGGAAGCGCCAATCCTCTCGTCGGCGAGTCGCGAAAAGGTGTAATGGCCCGATCACACCTCGTGACGGCCCCAGTGCCCCCGATGGACCACGTCCGCCGTACCGCGGCGGCCGCGTTTGAGCGACGGCGACCGCTTGTCCGGGGCCCGGTAGCCGACCGAGAGCAGGCCGATCAGGTCGAACCCGGCCGGCACGCCGAACTCCTGGTAGAGCTTGCCGACCTTGTCCGCGGGAGGCCCGAAGAAGCAGGCTCCCAGGCCTTCGTCGACCACCGTCTGCAGCATCAGCAGGACCGCCATCCCGGTGTCGACGTACCAGTACGGCGCCGTCCACCGGGACTCGTCGCGATCGGTCCAGCCCTTGTCCGGCTCGGTGTAGCGATCGAGGTACGCGTCCTTGTGCGCGAAGGCCAGGATCAGCAGCGGCGCCCGGCGCAGTCCCGTGATCCATTCCACATACTTCTCGTCCACCTCGGCGCCCGCGATCCCCCAGTACCGCTCCCGGTCGTCGCCCTCGAGGGTCAGGAACGCCCAGCCCTGGCTGAAGCCGCCGGACGGCGCGTGCAGCCCGTTCTCCAGAATGCGTTCCCGGATCTCCGCCGGCACCGGGCGGTCGGGGTCGTAGTTGCGGACCATCCGGCGCCGCCGGACCACCTCACTGAACTCCATGAGGCCTTGTCTACCAGGCGCCGCCGAAAGCCCTGTTCGCGTTGGTGTTCAGCGCCTCGCACAGCTCCGGGACCGAGATGTTCAGTACGCCGGCCATCTTCCGGACCGTGTGCGGGATCAGGTACGACGCGTTCGGCTGACCGCGGTGCGGGGACGGCGTCAGGTACGGCGCGTCGGTCTCGACCAGCACGCGGTCGAGCGGCGTCACCGCCAGCGCGTCCCGCAGCGACTGGGCGTTCTTGAACGTCACCACGCCGGCGAAGCTCAGGAACGCCCCGCGGTTCACGCAGGCGCGGGCGAACTCGGTGTCGCCGGAGAAGCAGTGCATCACCACCCGGTCCGGAATCCCTTCGGTGTCGAGGATCCGGAGGATGTCGTCGTGCGCGTCCCGGTCGTGGATCATCAGCGTCTTGTCCAGCCGCTTGGCCAGGTCGATGTGCGCGGCGAACGACTCGTGCTGCGCGGCCCGGCCGTCCTCACCGGTGCGGAAGTAGTCCAGCCCGGTCTCCCCGATGACCCGGACCTTGTCCGAGCTCTTCGCCAGTTGCTCGATCTCGGCGAGCGCGCTGTCCAGCCCGCCGGCGGCCTTCAGCTTGGGCGCTTCGTTCGGGTGCAGGGCGACGCCGGCGACCACGCTCTTGTACTGCTCGGCGGCCTCGACCGCCCAGAGCGCGCCGGGCAGGTCGCAACCCACCTGGACGATCCTGGTGACGCCGACCGACGAGGCCAGCTTGATCGCGTCCGCGGGGCTCAGCCAGGCGCCGTCCTCGCCGTCGGCGATGTCGAGATGGCAGTGCGCGTCGACCACGTTCATCGGCAGCGGGTCGGGCACCGCCGGGCGGGTCCGGTCCCGCGAGCGGCCGTCCTCCCCGATGGCGGCCCGCTCGCGGGTCGGCCGGTCGACCTCCACACCATCAGCAGACATACGCCCTAGGTTACTGACTGCGCCTCGGCCGTTTCCTTGACCTTGGCCACCAGCTGCTCCCACATGCCGCGCGAGTGCGCCGCCTCCTCCTCGCTGGCGTTGTTGTCCTGCGTCAGCGACAGGTGCGTGGACGTCCCGTGGCTGTCCAGCCGGTAGGTCAGCGTGTGGTAGTTCTCCGGTACGTCGGGCTGCCCGCTCAACGGACTGAAATGCGTCACCTTCAGCAGCCGGCCGGGATCGACCTCGAGGATCTCACCGCGATCCTCGTACGCCTTGCCGTCGTACTCGCCGCTCCAGGTGATCGGACTGCCGGGTCGCCAGTCGGTCTTCACCTCGGCACCGAACCAGATCTGCCGAAGCTCGTCCGGATCGGTCAGCACCTCCCACACCCGTGCGGGCGAGGCCGCGATATCGGTCTCCGCCGTGGCCAGGAAGTTCGTCATCGTCCTCAGCTCCTCTCTGCCCCCGACGGTAGGACCGGTGTCCGCCCACGGTCTTGTAGAAACGCGTCACTCGAGGCGCGCGAGCTCCTCGTCGACCACCTCCGGCGCCAGCTTGGTGAAGATCGGGGTCGGCGGCCGCACCGGCGTTCCGGGAACGATCGGCTCCTGCGCCCAGCGTGGTTGGCCGGAGTAGTCGCCGGTGATGACCGGGTACGCCGGACCGCCGTCGAGGTCGTCCACCTCCCGGATCTCCGGCTGTGGCAGGAAGGGCGCCGTACCGCCGAGGGCCTGGTGGACGCGTTCGGCCGAGTGCGGCAGGAACGGTGCGAGCAGACGGTTGCTGTCGGCCACCACCTGCGCGGCGACGTGCAGGACGGTGGCCTTCCGCTCGGGGTCGGCCTCCTTCCACGGCGCCTGCTGGGAGAGGTACTGGTTCGCCTCGGCGGCGTTGTGCATGGCCGCCTCGATCGCGCGCTTCAGCCGCTGGTGGCGGAGGTGGTCGCCGACGGTGCCGAAGGCCTCCTTGCTGGCGGCAAGCAGTTCGTGGTCGGCGGTGGTGAGCTGTCCGGCGGCCGGGATCGCGCCGACGTTCTTCGCGATCATCGACGCGGTCCGGTTCACCAGGTTGCCCCAGGTGCTGACCAGCTCGTCGTTGTTCCGCCGGACGAACTCGGCCCAGGTGAAGTCGGTGTCCTGGGTCTCGGGTCCGGCCACCGAGATGAAGTACCGCAGGGCGTCCGGGCCGTAGCGTTCCAGGACGTCGCGGACGTAGATCACCACCGACCGGGACGACGAGAACTTCCGGCCCTCCATGGTGAGGAACTCGCTGCTGACCACCTCGGTCGGCAGGTTCAGCGCGCCGTACTCGCCGGGTGAGTGGTTGTGGCCGAGAAGCTCGGCCGGCCAGATCTGCGCGTGGAAGGTGATGTTGTCCTTGCCCATGAAGTAGTACGACTGCGCCTCCGGGTCGCACCACCACTTCCGCCAGGCGTCCGGGTCGCCGGTCCGGCGGGCCCACTCGATACTCGCCGACAGGTAGCCGATGACCGCGTCGAACCAGACGTACAGCCGCTTGTTCGGGTTGTCCTCCCAGCCCGGCAGCGGGACCGGGATCCCCCAGTCGATGTCGCGGGTCATCGCCCGCGGCCGGACGTCGTCGAGCAGGTTGAGCGCGAACTTCAGCACGTTCGGCCGCCAGCCGGTGCGGGTCTGCAACCAGGAGCCGAGCGCGTCCGCGAGCGCCGGCAGGTCGAGGAAGAAGTGCTCGGTCTCGACGAAGACCGGCGTCTCGCCGTTGATCCGGCTGTGCGGGTTGCGCAGGTCGATCGCGTCCAGCTGGTTGCCGCAGTTGTCGCACTGGTCGCCACGCGCGGCGTGGTACCGGCAGATCGGGCAGGTGCCCTCGATGTAGCGGTCCGGCAGGGTCCGCCCGGTCGACGGCGAGATCGCGCCCATGGTCGCCCTGGGGACGAGATATCCGTTGCGGTGAACGATTCTGAACAGCTCCTGCGCGACCGCGTAGTGGTTGCGGGTCGTCGTCCGGGTGAACAGGTCGTACGACAACCCGAGTCCGTGCAGGTCCTCGACGATCACCCGGTTGTACCGGTCCGCCAGCTCCCGCGGTGGGACGCCCTCCTGCTCGGCCTGCACCAGGATCGGCGTCCCGTGCTCGTCCGTCCCGGACACCATCAGCACGTCGTGACCGGCCATCCGCAGGTACCGGCTGAACACGTCCGAAGGTACGCCGAACCCCGACACGTGCCCGATGTGCCGCGGCCCGTTCGCGTACGGCCACGCCACCGCGGAGAGGATGCTGGTCATACCGCCGACTGTAGAAGTCAGGTCGGCTCGAGGCGACGGCTTTACGGCTCAGCGGGCAACTGGGCGGCGCGGGTACGTAGGTAGCGCTGCTCCGGTGCGCTGGTGGTGCGCTTCGCGGCTTCGGCGTACGCCGCGCGGGCGGCTGCATAGTCACCGGACTGCTCAAGCAGATGGGCGCGGACCGCGGCCAGCCGGTGATGGCCGGCCAGCTTCGGGTCCGCGGTCAGCGCGTCGAGGCGTTCGAGGCCGGCGGCCGGTCCACGCAGCATCGCCACGGCGACCGCGGCGTTGAGCCTGGCCATCGGGTCGGCGGAGACCCGCACGAGTACGTCGTACAGCGCGACGATCTGCCGCCAGTCGGTGTCGGCGAACCGGTCGGACTCGGCATGGACGGCGGCGATCGCGGCCTGCAGCTGGTACGGCCCGGGCTTGCGACGCGGCAGGACCTCCTCGAGCAGGCCGATCCCCTCGGCGATCATCGACCGGTCCCACCGCGTCCGGTCCTGCTCGGCGAGCGGAATCAGGTCGCCGGTCGGACCGGTCCGGGCCGTCCGGCGGGCGTGCGTCAGCAGCATCAGGGCCAGCAGGCCACCCACCTCCGGCTCGTCGGGGAGCTTGGCCCGGAGCATCCGGGTGAGCCGGATCGCCTCGGACGCGAGCTCGACCCGTTGGAGCGTCTCGCCCGACGAGGCGGTGTAGCCCTCGTTGAAGATCAGGTACAGCACCTGCATGACCACGTCGAGCCGGCGTTGGCGTTCCGGTCCCGCGGGCAGCCGGAATCTCGCCCCCGACTGCTGGATCCGTTGCTTGGCCCGGCTGATCCGCTGGGCGACGGTGGCCTCGGGAAGCAGCAGGGCGCGGGCGATCTCGGCCGTCGTCAGACCACCGACCGCTCGGAGCGTCAGGGTCAGCTGGCTGGCCGGCTGCACGTCCGGGTGGCAGCAGAGGAACAGGACGACCAGCGTGTCGTCCTGCTCGGTCGCGCTCCCGTCACGGTCGGCGGGCGGACCGAGCAGGTCGTCGGGCAGTTGCCGGGTCGCGTCCAGCTGCTCCCGCCGCCGCCGGGCCTGCTCGCTGCGCAGCAGGTCGGTCATCCGGCGGACCGCGACCGTCGTCAGCCAGGCCGCCGGGTTCGGTGGGATCCCGTCGGCCGGCCACCCGGTGGCCGCGGCCAGCAGGGCCTCCTGGACCGCGTCCTCGGCGACGTCGAACCGGCCGAACCGGCGGGTGACGGCAGCGAGGACCCGCGGCGCGTGCTCGCGCAGCAGGTCCTCGATGCGTCCGTCGGCCGCGTTAACGGCTGTGTCGTCGGCTGCGTCGTCCGCAAGGTCCGGGCCCACCGTCACATCTCCTGGCCGCCCTGCTCCATCACCGGCCGCAGCTCGACCCGGGTCTGGACCAGCGCCGAGAACCGCGCGGCCAGCTCGACCGCCCGGTCGTGCGACTCGACGTCGATGATCCCGAATCCGGCCAGCACCTCCTTGGCCTCGGCGTACGGGCCGTCCGAGGCGACCGGGCGGCCGTCGGCGATCTCGATCGTCATCGTGTGCGACGGGTCCGCCAGCCCGAAGCCGGTGACCAGCTCGCCGTTCGCGGCCAGCTCGGCGTAGAACTCGCCCATCGCCTGGAAGTGCGCGTCCACCTCCTCCTGCGACCAGGTGGCCTCGCGGCCGCCCAGGCCCAGCGTGTCCCAGGCCGACTCGTCCCCGAAGGTCATGATCATGTACTTCACCGGTCGTCACCGCCCTTACGCGTCATGGTCGACTCGTAGCCGCCGCCGGGCCACTGCCAGGCGCCGGTGTTGACGGTGAAGCCGGCGTCGAACTCGCCCACGAACTTCGCCGGCGAGTCCGGCCCGCCGAACCAGATCGTCAACGTGCTGCCGGCCAGTTCGTACGTGTACTCCAGGATCTTGCCGTTGGTCCCGAAGAAGTGGGACCGGAGTCTACCGGTGCCGGAGTCCAGGCCGATGTACTCGATTCCGCGACCCTCGTCGCCGAGCTCGATCCGCTGGACGATGAAGTTGCGGCCGTCGAACCACTCGTAGCTGACGGTTCCTTCGTGGCCCTGGCCGCTGACGGTCCACTCGCCGATCAGCGGGGCCAGGCTCTGCAGGGCTTCTGCCGGTGACTTGCCGTTGTTCTCGGACATCGTATTTCTCCTCAGGGTTTTCAGCGCTGTCAGCGGCGGACGAAGGCAGTGAGTTGGGTACGGCGGCCGACGGCCACGACGGCCGCCAGGACTCCGAAGACCAACGGCATGACCGGGGCGATGCCGAGGACGAAGACGTTGGTGACGACCGCGCCGGCCATCAGCGCGACCAGTCCGGTCGCGGCCAGACCGCTGAGCCGGGGAACCAGCAGGCCGATCCCGCCGGCGATCTCCAGGACGCCGACCAGCAGCCGCAGCCACTGCCCCGCGCCGATGTCGTCGAACAGCGTCACCATCTGCTCGCTGCCGGCCAGCTTGCTCGCGCCACCGGCGAGGAACTGCGCCGCCAGGGCCACCTGGGTGACGACGAGGGCCACCTTCCGCACCCGGCCCGGACGGGCGGCGGTCGCGGGGCGGTCGGTCGAACGGATGTCGAGGTAAGTCATGATCTGCTCCGAATGTCGAGGTGTGCGTTCACCCCGTCATCGGAACCGCCCGGCTGTTCTCGACAGCCGGTCGGAAATTCCCCGAAGTTTTTTCTGGGCCGTCCGGCGGCACGACGTTCACCCCGGCGTCCCGGGGTTGCGGGCTACGGTTGACGCATGTCCTTGACTGTCAGCGACGTCGACCTGTTCGAGGCCGCCCGGCCCCGGCTCGGGGCCATCGCCTACCGCCTGCTCGGTGCGGCGAGCGAGGCCGAGGACGCCGTACAGGAGACCTTCCTGCGCTGGCAGGCGGCGGATCGCGAGCGGATCGAGGTTCCCGAGGCGTGGCTGACCAAGGTGCTCACGAACCTGTGCCTCAACCAGCTCACCTCGGCACGAGCTCGCCGGGAGACCTACGTCGGCGAGTGGCTGCCCGAGCCGCTGCTGGCCGGCGACCCGCTGCTCGGTCCGGCCGACACCGTCGAGCAGCGTGAGTCGGTGTCGATCGCCGTCCTCACCCTGATGGAGCGACTGACGCCGAACGAGCGGGCGGTCTACGTACTGCGGGAGGCGTTCGACTACCCGCACCGCGAGATCGCCGAGATCCTCGACCTCACCGAAGCGTCCAGCCAGCAGATCTTCCACCGGGCGAAGAAGCACCTGGCCGCCGGACGGACGCGGACAGCGGTCGACGAGTCCGCGGCCCGGCGCATCGTCGAGGAGTTCCTCGCCGCCGCGACCAGCGGCCGCACCGAGCCGCTGGTGAAACTGCTGACCGGCGACGCGATCGCGATCGGCGACGGCGGCGGCACGGTTCCGGCCAAGGCCACGCCGTACACCGGTGCCCTCGCGGTCGCGAAGTTCCTGCGCGGTCTCTTCAAGCCCGCCGAGCACAAGCGGGCGCTGATCGGCGGCCGGCCCGACCTGTACGCCGGAGTCGCGAACGGCGAGCCCGCGGTCGTCGTCCTGCTGGACGGCCAGGTCGTCGGCGTGATGGTGCTCGAGGTCACCGCCGACGGGATCACCGCCGTCCGCAGCGCGGTCAACCCCGACAAACTCGCCCGCGCGACCGCCCGCTGGAACTCCGCCGACCACGGCGAACCACTGCTGCGGGCGTGGTGAGCACGGTGTGACCTGCTTCATAGCTCGGACGTGTCAGTAATCCGGGGTCCGTCCGGTTCAGGACGCGACCCCACGCAGACAGGAGCCCCGGATATGAAGCACCACATCGTCGTCCTCGGCGCCGGCTACACCGGTGCCATCGCCGCGGGCCGTCTGGCCCGGCGACTGCACCCCGGCGACGTCCGCATCACCCTCGTCAACGCCGAGCCCGACTTCGTCGAGCGGGTCCGGATGCACCAGCTCGCGACCGGCCAGGAGCTCACGCCGCGCCCGCTGGACGCGATGTTCGCGGGCACCGGCGTCGAACTGCGCGTCACCCGGGTGACCGGCGTCGACGTCGATCGCAAGACCGTCACCCTCGCCGACAGCGCGGACGAACTGACGTACGACACGTTGGTGTACGCGCTCGGCAGCCGCTGGAACGACCACGGCGTACCCGGGGCCGCCGAGGACGCCCACCAGATCGCGAGCCGGGCGGGGGCGCTGGAACTGCGCGAACATCTGGCCGGCCTGGCTGCGGGTCAGCCGGTGACGGTGGTCGGCGGCGGCCTGACCGGGATCGAGGCGGCGACCGAGTTCGCCGAGGCTCGGCCCGATCTGAAGGTGTCGCTGGTGGCGAGCGGCGGGCTGGGCGACTGGGTGTCGCCGAAGGCGCAGGCGCACCTGCGGAAGGTCTTCGCCGGCCTCGGCATCACCGTGCGCGAGCACACCGAGATCGCCCGGGTGGAGCCCGGCGCGGTCGTCACCCGCGACGGCACGGTCCTCCCGTCGGCGGCGACGGTCTGGACCGCGGGGTTCGCCGTACATCCGATCGCGGCGGCGACCTCGCTCGAGACCACCGCGACCGGCCAGATCGTGGTCGACGACCTGATGGCCTCGGTCTCGCACCCCGACGTGTACGCCGTCGGCGACGCGGCCTACGCGATGGGCGACACCGGCAAGCCGCTGCGGATGTCCTGCGCCACGGGCACCCCGGCCGCGTGGCAGGCGAGCGGTGCGATCGTCGCCCGACTGACCGGGGCGAAGCGCCGGAACGCGCCGCTGCGCTACTTCAACCAGTGCATCAGCCTCGGCCGCAAAGAGGGCCTCATCCAGTACGTGACCGCCGACGACCAGACCCTGAGCTTCTCACTCCGCGGCCGCGCAGCCGCCGTCTACAAGGAACTCGTCTGCAAGAGCGCAGCCTGGGGCGTCACCAACCCGATGCTCGGCCTCCCCACCCGCCGCCGCCGCGTGACGCGCCTGCCGGCGGCGGATAGCGTGATCATGTGAAGTCCTACCGGCAGGCCGCGGTCTTCCATCGGGCGGTGCGCTGGACCGCGTCGACCCGGCCGATGGCCCGGCTGTACGGCGTGATCCAGCAACCGCTCGACCAGCTCGTCTATCGCGCGAGCCAGGGCCGGACGACCGCGACAGCGTGGCTCGCCGGGATCAAGGTCACCATGCTGACCACGACCGGTGCGCGGACCGGCCTGCCCCGGACGGTCCCCGTGCTGGGGGTGCCCGACGGATCGGAGATCATCGTAATCGCCTCCAACTACGGCCGGCCGCATCACCCGGCGTGGTACCACAATCTGCGGGGCGACCCGCACGCGACGATCCTGGTCGACGGCGTACGGACCGAGGTCGTCGCCCACGAGTTGCACGGCGCGGACCGCGACCGGGACTACCGCCGCGCCGAAGAGCTGTTCCCCGGCTTCAGCCACTACGGCCGCTGGGCCTCACACCGCACAATCCCGGTCCTGCGGCTGCGACCCCGCTAGCTCAGGACTCCTCGAGGCGCGGGAACAGCGGGTCGCCCTTGGTCAGTACGGCGCCGGCCGGGAGCTGGCCCCAGGTGCCGGCGTCCTGGACCCGCTGGTCGGGCAGCGCGCCGAGCTTGTCCTCGGCGCCGAGCAACGTCCACAGCTTCGCGGACGTCTTCGGCATCGTCGGGTTGTGCAGTACGGCGACCGCCCGCAGCGCCTCGGCCGCCGAGTACAGGATCGTGGCCAGCCGGTCCCGCCGGGACTCGTCCTTCGCAACCTTCCACGGCTCCTGCTCGGTCACGTACCCGTTGATCGCACCGACCAGGTCGTTGATCGCCGCCAGCGCGTCGTGGAACGCCAGCGTGTCCAGCGCCTTGTCGGCGGTCGCCACCGTCTGCGCGAGCTTGTCCGCGAGCGCCTGCTCGGCCGGGCCGTGGTCCGTCGGCTCCGGCAGCGCGCCGTCGAAGTACTTGCCGACCATGGCCGCGATCCGGCTGGCCAGGTTGCCCAGGCCGTTGGCGAGCTCGGAGGTGTAGACCGCGCTCAGGTGCTCCCATGAGAACGAGCCGTCCGAGCCGAACTGGATCGTCCGCAGGAAGTAGTACCGGAAGGCGTCGGAGCCGAAGTGGTCGGTGATCTCGTGCGGCGCGATCGCGGTCAGCTTGGACTTGCTCATCTTCTCGCCGCCGACCAGCAGCCAGCCGTGCGCGAACACCTGCCGCGGCACCGCGACCTCGGCGGCCATCAGCATGGCCGGCCAGATCACCGCGTGGAACCGGAGGATGTCCTTGCCGACCAGGTGGACGTCGACCGGCCACAGCTGCTCGAACCGCTCCGGGTCGGTGCCGTACCCGGCCGCGGTCACGTAGTTCAGCAGCGCGTCGATCCAGACGTAGAGGACGTGGTCCTCGTCCCACGGGACCGGGATACCCCAGTCGAACGTCGACCGCGTGATCGACAGGTCCTGCAGGCCCTGCTTGACGAACGCGATCACCTCGTTGCGCGCGCTCGCGGGCGCCACGAAGTCGGGCTGCGACTCGTACAGCTCGAGCAGCTTGTCGGCGTACGCCGAGAGCCGGAAGAAGTAGTTCGTCTCGGACACCGTCTCCAGCTCGGTGCCGTGGATCATGCAGCGCTGGGTGCCGTCCTCGTCGACCCGGATGTCGGCGGGCAGCTTGAACTCCTCGCAGCCGACGCAGTACAGGCCCTCGTACTCGCCCTTGTAGACGTCGCCCTTGTCGTACAGCCGCTGCCAGAACTCGCGGACCCGCTCGGTGTGCCGCTGCTCGGTGGTCCGGATGAAGTCGTCGTACGCGATGTCGACGTCCACCCAGGCCGGCTTCCAGGCCTCCTCGACCAGCTTGTCGGTCCACTCCTTCGGCGTCATGCCCTGGGCCTGCGCGCTGCGCATCACCTTCTCGCCGTGCTCGTCGGTCCCGGTCAGGTACCACTTCCGCTCGCCGCGCTGGGCGTGCCACCGGGTGAGGACGTCCCCGGCCACCGTCGTGTACGCGCTGCCGATGTGCGGCGCCGCGGTGACGTAGTAGATCGGGGTGGTGACGTAATAGGCCTTCTCGGACATGCCATAAAGAGTAGTGCCGCGCGCCAGTGCTACCGACCAGGGTCCCGGGCGGCGAGCACGGCGTCGTACACGGTCCGTTTGGGGACGTTGAAGCGCTTGGCGACGTCCGCGATGGCCTGCTTCCGGGGCGTCCCCGCCTCCTCGTCGACCGCGACCTCGGCCGCCAGCTTTTCCGGGGTCATCGTCCGGTCCGGGTCCGCACCGGCCACGACCACCGTGATCTCGCCGCGGACGCCGGCGGCGGACCAGGCGACGAGCTCGTCGAACGGGCCGCGCTTCACCTCTTCGTACGTCTTGGTCAGCTCCCGGCAGACCGCCGCCCGCCGGTCCGAGCCGAAGGCGTCGCCCATGGCCTCCAGGGACTGGGTCAACCGGTGCGGCGCCTCGAAGAAGACCATCGTCCGGGGCTCGTCCTTCAGCTCGGTCAACCGGCGGGCCCGCTCCCCGGGCTTGCGCGGCAGGAAGCCTTCGAAGGTGAACCGGTCCACCGGAAGCCCGGACAGCGCCAGCGCGGTCAGCACGGCCGACGGCCCGGGTACGGCGGTGACGTCCACGCCGGCCTCGATCGCCGCGGCCACCAATCGGTATCCGGGATCCGAGACGCTCGGCATCCCCGCGTCCGTCACCACGACCACGGTCTGCCCCGCGGTCAGCGCCGCCAGCAGCTCCGGCGTCCGCTCCCGCTCGTTCCCCTCGAAGTAACTGACCACCCGCCCCCGCGGCGCGATCCCCAACTCCCCCGTCAACCGCCGCAACCGCCGCGTATCCTCGGCCGCCACCACATCGGCCTCCCCCAACACCCTCCCCAGCCGAGGCGACGCATCGGACACGTCCCCAATAGGACTCCCCGCCAACACCAATCGCCCGCTCACGGGCCCCATCATCGCAGCCTGCGACGACACGGCCCGGCGCAGTGCTACTCCGGGCTCCGTACCATGGCGGGCGTGACTGCTGTGATCGAGGACGGGGCTGCTCGGCGGGTGGATGGCGCCGAGGGGCGGGACGCGCTCGGGCGGGATGTGCTCGGGCGGCGGCTGCCACCGCTCAAGGAGCGGCTGTACCCGCCGATGCCGAGGGACTTCGAGGGCGGCTGGATCGCGACCCTGGCGATCACCGCGCTGGCCGGGTTCCTGCGGTTCTGGCACCTCGGCGACCCGGTGAAGTTCGTCTTCGACGAGACGTACTACGCCAAGGACGCGTTCAGCCTGCTCAAGTTCGGCTACGCGCGGCAGTTCATCGACCAGCCGGAGGGCGCCGCGGACAAGGCGATCCTGGCCGGCAACCTGGACGTCTTCAAGGACACCCCGAGCCTGACCGTGCACCCCGAGGTCGGCAAGTGGATGATCGCCGGCGGCGAGCAGCTGTTCGGGATGAACACGTTCGGCTGGCGGTTCATGCCGGCCCTGTTCGGCACCCTGACCGTGCTGCTGCTGATCCGGACCGTACGGCGGATGACCCGGTCCACCCTGATCGGCTGCATCGCCGGCCTGCTGCTCGCGGTCGACGGCCTGCACTTCGTCATGTCCCGGGTCGCGCTGCTCGACATCTTCCTGGCGTTCTGGCTGGTCGCCGCGATCTCGTGTCTGGTCGCCGACCGCGACTGGACCAGGCGGCGGCACGCGGACTCACTCGACACGCCGACGCCCGACGGCGAGCGCCGTACCCTCGGCCGCTGGCTGCTCATCCGGCCGTGGCGGATCGCGGCCGGCGTGTGCTTCGGGCTCGCGCTCGGGACCAAGTGGTCCGCGGTCTGGGTGATCGCCGGCTTCGGCATCCTCGTGTTCGCCTGGGACTTCGGGGCCCGGCGGGCGCTCGGCGTACGGCACGCGTTCGTGAAGTCGGCGCTGGTGGACGGCATCCCGGCGTTCCTCAGCATCGTGTTCGTCGCGCTCGTCACCTACACCGCGACCTGGACCGGCTGGTTGCTCAACGACAACGCGTACGACCACGACTACGCCTCCAAGAACCCGGCGCACGGCGTGATGCAGGTGGTCCCGGACGACTTCCGGTCACTGATCCACTACCACCAGGAAGTGCTCGCGTTCCACACCGGCGACTACATCAACAACGCCACTCACCCGTACGCCTCGAACCCGGCCGGCTGGCCGATCATCGCGCGCCCGATCGGGTTCGACGCGGTCAACGACATCAAGCCGGGTACGGCGGGCTGCGACGCGCCGGCCGGGACGAACTGCCTGTCGGTGATCTCCGCCCTCGGCACCCCGCTGCTGTGGTGGGGCGGCGCGCTGGCGCTGATCGCCGCGCTGGTCTTCTGGATAGGCCAGCGGGACTGGCGGTTCGGCATCCCGATCGTCGGCTACGTCACCTGCTGGGTGCCGTGGTTCGCGTTCGACGACCGGCCGATCTTCTTCTTCTACGCGGTCACGATGGTCCCGTTCACGGTGATGGCGCTGGCGCTCGTCCTCGGGAAGATTCTCGGCCCGGCGCGGACCGGCCGCGGCCCGGCGAGCCCACGCCGGCTGATCGGCAGCGCGGTCGTCGGCGCGTTCGTGGTCCTGGTCGTGCTGAACTTCGCCTACATCTGGCCGATCCTGACCGACGAGGTCCTGCCGCACCCCGAATGGCTCAGCCGGATGTGGTTCAAGTCCTGGATCTAAGAATCAGCAGTGGCCGAGTTGGCCGTGGCCGCCCTGGTTCTTGAAGCGCTTCTTGTGGCGCTTGGAGGAGACCTGACCGCCGACGCCGCCGAACAGCGCCAGCCCCTTGACGACGACCACCGGCGCGTTCGGGTCGGGTGAGTCGCCGCCCCGGGCGCCGAAGCCGCCGAAAATGCCGACGCCCTGGTTGCGGACCTCGATCGCGTCCGGGACGGTCAGGTCGATGCCGCCGAACACGGCGAACGCCCAGATCGTCACCTCGCGGCCCTCGAACACCGCGTCGGTCATGTCCAGGTCGTGCCCGCCGAAGATCGCGACCGCGTTGGTCCGCCGCTTGACCCGCCACCGGCCCTTCCGCTCGCCGCCGCCGAAGATCGCGAACAGCGTGTCGAAGCTGTCCGACGGGTTGGCCGGCTCCTCGATCGGGACCGGGCTGTTGGACGGCGCGGCGGTCGGCGCCGGCATCGCCTGCTGAGGTACGACGAGATCCTGCGTGATCGGCTCCAGCTCGCCCAGGGTGCGCGCCTGCAGGGTCTGCTCGAGCCGATCGGCGTGCTCGTCCTGCGTCAACCGGCCGGACATCAGCGCGTACCGCAGTACGTCGACCACGCGGTCGCGATCGGTGTCGGACGCGCGCAGATGTGCGTGCGGGTGCGGGCGGTCGGGCAGGTTCTCCATAAGACGGAAGAATAAACCCCTCAGCGGCGAACCCGCAGTGAGAAAAGGACCGCTATCAGGGTGATCGACGCGAAAGTCAGGGCGGTGCCGGGGTATCCACCGAGGCCCAGGCCGAGCCCGCCGAGCGCGGCGCCGAGGAAGGTGCCGAGGCTCATCCCGGCGGCGTTGATGCTCAGCGCCGAACCGCGGAGGTCGCCACTGCGGCGGACGAGCAGTGTGGTGACGCAAGCGGCGACCGTGGCGTGGCTGGCGCCCATCAGCGCGGTGAGCAGCAGGGTCAGTGGAAGGGTCGGTGAGAAGTAGAACCCCGACACGGTGGTGAGCGCGACTGCGAGGCCGATCAGGAGCATCTTCTCCGGGCCGATCCACGGGCGCTCGAGCGCGATGTAGCGGCCGGCCAACAGGTTGCCGACGAAGAACGAGGCCCCGCTGAGCGACCAGACCAGCGCGAACCAGCCCGGCGCGAGCTCGAACTTCTCGTCGTAGAACGCGGCCAGGTAGGCGAGGTAACCCATGAACGCGGCGGTCCGCAGCATGGCGACCACCAGCAGCGGGAGGGCACCGGGGATGCGGGCTAGCTCGCGGTACGTCGCCAGATAGCTCATCCGTCCGCCCCCGTCCGCCCGCAGCGGTGCCTTCCGTCCGCGGCCGCGGACGAAGAAGGCCGTCGAGAGTGCGAGCGAGACTGCCGACGCGGCGAGCAGGTTGCCGCGCCAGCCCCAGAGCAGCCCGGGTACGGCGAGGACGGGGGCGGCCAGCATCGCCATCGCCGACGTGGTCGCGGAGACCAGCGTCGCCGCCCGCCCGGCGGCGGCCGGGGTCGCGAAGCGGTCGGCCGCCGCGGCACCGATCGACGGCGCGAGGATCGAGGTCGAGGCGCCAATCAGCAGGCAGAACGCGGCCAGCGCGAACACGTTGCCCACGGCACCCAACGCGGCCGAGATGCCCAGCAGGGCCAGCCCACCGGCGGCAACCAGCTCGCGGGCGATCCGGTCGATCAGCGGTGCCAGCGCGAACCCGACGATCAACGCCGCGAGACCACCGAGCCCCCGCAGCCCGCCGATCTCCGCCACCTTCCCGCCGGCCGCGCCTGCGATCGGCACCAGGTACATCCCGAACACGGTGAACGGGATCAGGCTCACCGCTGAGGCCAGGAGGAACGGCCACAACCGCCGAGCCATCCGCCAGTCCCCCGGCACCTCCGCGACCGCGCTGCGCGCGGCCGCGGAGGTGGAGCTGGTGGAGCCGGCGCCCTGCGTGGTTGCGGAGTTCGCGCCTGGACGCGGCTGGGTGGCCGGGTGCGACGGGACGGCCGGGGTCGGGCCTGGGTGGAGGTCGGGGGGTGAGTTGTGGGTGCTGCTCATGGGGCCGTCCTGTAGCGGTAGAGGCTGCTCGGGCGGGAGCTGAACTGGGAGAAGGGGAACGGTTCGGCGGAGAGGGCGGTGACGCCGGCGCCGAGGAAGGACCGGATCACGGCGCTTCCGGTCTGAGCATAGACGACCAGTGATTTCGCTTGCTCACGGCAACGATCGAGGAGGACGTCGAACGTCCCGTTGGACAACGTCATTCCGGTGGCGACGACCGCGTCGGCGTCGTCGACAACGGCCGTCATGTCGCGGGAAACCGGCAGTCCGGACGCGGTCTCGCGCAGATTGAAGTCACACGGCAGGCAGACCCCACCTCGCGCGGTGATCGCGTCGACCAGCGGGTTCACCACCCCGATCAGCGCCACCTTGGTGCCCTCAGCAACATCCAGCAGCCCGGCGACGGCGGCGTCCCGGGCCCGTGCGCGGACGTCCGGCGTACCGGCAGGAAGCACGATCTCCTCGGCCACCGGCGACGCATGGTGCGGCTCGAGGGCGGCGAGATAGGCGTCCAGCGCCGCGATCCGCACCGGCAAGGCCGCGTCCGACCGCAGTACGTCGTCCAGCGTGAGCCCGGACGTGTCCGCGCAGTACGACGGGTCGAGCTCACCCGCCTCGAAGGAGCAGGCACCGAACACCTCGCCGACCCGGAGCAGGACGTAGTAGTTCCGGTAGGTCACGTCCACACCGGGCAGGCGGGTGGTGTGGTGGAGCCAGAAGGCCGACGTGACGGACAGCTCGGCCGGGGGTACGCCGAGGGAACCGTCGAGGACGGAGGAGGTGAGGTCGGCCACGGAAGCGGTCATGGCAGATCGGCCAGCCTTTCGGGGTCGTAGGTCAGGGCGGACAACTCTGGACGACCCGCGGGCTGGAAGCAGTACAGCAGGGAGCGGCGGTCGGACGGGGTCCGGTTCGGCGCCGAGCGGTGCACCATCAGCCCGGGGAACATGAGGACCGACCCGGCCGGCGCCTCGACCACCACTGCGCGGGACGCGTCGACGGCGAGCGGATCCACCAGCAGGCCGGTCGGGTCCCGCGGGTCCCGGCGGACCGGGCCCTCCGCGGGACTCCCCGGAATCACCGTCATCGCGCCGTTCGCGACGGTGTTGTCGTCGAGCATCACGATCGCGGTCGCGATGTCGTACGCCGCCTCACCGGCGCAGCAGTACCAGTACGGGAAGTCCTGGTGCCAGGCGAACTCCGAACCGACCCCGGCCCGCTTGAAGTTGAGCTTGGCCACGAACCGCCCGGCCGGCGCGCCGATCAGCGAGCCCATCGGCCCGGTCAGCCGCGGCTCGTCCCACAACTCCTCCAGCGCCGGATGCAACTGCGACACCGGCGACAGGCTGCGGACCGCCTTGCCGGTCAGGCCGGGCTCCCAGTGGATTGTTGTCCCGCGCACCTTCTCCAGCCGGTGCCCGTCCGGCCAGACCGTGACGTCGGTCTCGCCGGACTCGGCGGCGGACACGACCTCCGCGTGCACCTGCTCGACCACGCCGCGCAACCGGTCGACCTCGGTTGCCGTGAACAACTCCGGAAGCACCACATAC
The DNA here is from genome assembly GCF_050942445.1 of Kribbella sp. CA-247076. Lineage (NCBI taxonomy): Bacteria > Bacillati > Actinomycetota > Actinomycetes > Propionibacteriales > Kribbellaceae > Kribbella > Kribbella sp. CA-247076. The sequence goes on from NZ_CP192051.1 coordinate 6,170,901, forward strand.
CCCGTCATCTCACCCACATTAATGCGACGGGGTCGCAGTTGGTAACTCGTCGGCGCGGACCAGCGCCGACTCCCGCCGGTCCCAGGACATCGCCGACCACGGCACGGCGAGCTCGTCCAGCGAGCCGATCTCCCGCGGCCGCATCGACGCCATCGGCCGCGCCTCGGCATGCCGGGCGAACGCCGACTCGACGTACCGCGTGCCGGTGTCGGCGGCGAGGAAGACGTGCTTGCGGCTGCTGTCGCAGTTGTGCTCCCACAGCGCCGACAGGTACGCCGCCCCCGCGGACAACCCGGCGAAGACCCCGGAGGTCCGGAGCAGGTCGACCGCCGCGGACATCGCGTACTCGAACGAGACCCAGTGCATCCGGTCGTACAACTCGTGCCGCACGTTCCGGAACTCGATCGAGCTGCCGATCCCGGCGATGATCATCTCCGGGTCCTGGGTGTGGCCGGCGCCGAACGTGATGCTGCCGAACGGCTGCACGCCGACCAGGTTCACGTCCCGCCCGCGGTTGCGCAGGTACTCCGCGATCGCGCCGGTCGACGCCCCGGTGCCGACCCCGCCGACAAGGCACAGCGGCCCGGTCGGCACGAGATCGTCCACCATGTCCGCGACCGCGCCGTACCCGAGGTAGTGGATGTCGTCGTGGTACTGCCGCATCCAGTGGTACGTCGGGTTGTCGCGCAGGATCTCGCCGATCCGCCGAACCCGGAGGTTCTGGTCCAGTTGCAGGTTGTTCGAGGACGGCACCTGCTCGACGGTCGCGCCGAGGATCTCCAACTGGATCTTCAGCGTCCGGTCGACCGTGGTCGAGCCGACGATATGGCACCTCATCCCGTACCGGTGGCAGGCCAGCGCGAGCGCGTGCGCGTAGATCCCGCTCGAGCTGTCGATCAGCGTGTCGCCGGGGTGGACGACCCCGGTCTCCAGCAGATGGCGTACGGCGCCGAGCGCGGAGTACACCTTCATCGTCTCGAACCGCAGGCAGATCAGGTCGTCACCGGATTCGACCGCGACCCGGATCGGGTCCGGGTCCTTGATCGCCTCCGCCAGGTGGTCGTGCAGTCGCGTCATCGGCGCGGTTCGCTCCTCGTGTCGGGGGTGAGCACGGGCGGAGAGTGGGGGGATCGCCGGCCGATCCGGGCGGCCGCCACCAGCCGCCGGGTGAGCTCGTCCCGCGGTCCGGACATGACGGTCGCAGGCGGGCCCTGCTCGATCACCCGGCCGGCGTCGATCACCAGCACGTGGTCGGCCACGGCCGCGACCAGACCGAGGTCGTGGCCGATCCAGACCAGCGCGGTGCCGCGGTCCTTGAGCTCGGCGAGCAGTTGGACGACGAGCGTCGTACCGCGGTCGTCGAGAGCGGTGGTGATCTCGTCGCAGATCAGTACGTCGGGCTGCGCGAGCAGCGCCCGGGCGAGGGCGGCTCGTTGCAGCTCGCCACCGGACAGCCTGCTCGGCGGGCGGGCCGCGGTGATCGCCGAGACGCCGAGCCGGGCCAGTGTGGCGACCGCTTCGGCGTTGGCGTCGATTGTCGACAATCCTCGCAGGCGCTGGGCCGTCCGGGCGACCTGTTCGTCGACGCGGCGGCGTTCGTCGAAGGAGCCCCGGACTTCCTGCCAGACGTACTGGACCCGCCGGTTCTGCTCCGGCGACCGCTTGCGCAGGACGGGCAGGGCCTCGCCGTCGAGGAGGATCCGGCCGGTGAAGCGCTCGTGCAGACCGGCCAGACAGCGGGCGAGCGTGGTCTTGCCGCTGCCGGAGCGGCCGACGACACCGACGCACTGCCCCGGCCGGACGGCGAGATCGACGTCCCGCAGGATCGGGTCACGACCGCGAGGCCGGAGCGACGCGGACAGCTTCATTGCCTGAAGCAACGGCTTGGCCGGTGGCGGTGTGCCTGCGGACGGCAGCTCGAGTGTCGCCGGCAGGATATCGGCTCCACCGGTCTCGATCACCTGACCGGCGGAGAGGACGACGACGTGCTCGGCGAGCGCGCGGACGAGGTCGAGGTCGTGGCTGAGCAGCAGGATCCCCAGCCCGCTGCGAGCCAGGTCCTCGAGTTCGGTGACGAGTTGCAGGCGGGTGATCGAGTCCAGACCGGTGCTGGGTTCGTCGAGTACCAGCACCTTGGGTCGGCAGGTCAGCGCCTGCGCCATCGCGATCCGCTGACGCTGTCCGCCGGAGAACTGGTGCGGGAACCGCCGCAGGGTCACCCGATCGCCTGGCAACTGCGCCGCCCTGAGCGCCTCCTGAACGACCGGCTCACCCGGGTGGTGCAGCTTCTCCAACTCTCGGAGCGTGGCTCCGATCCGGCGGGCGGGGTTGAGCGCACTGCCGGGATGTTGCGGCATGTAGGCGACGACGCGTCCGCGCAGACTCGGCGCCGCAGCCGTAGGCCCATTGCCGTCGACAACTACCTGGCCGTCGACCTCGACGTCGCCGGCGAGTTGTACGCCGTTGCCGTGCTCACCGAGCAGCGCGAGCGCGGAGGTGGTCTTGCCCGACCCCGAGGCGCCGACCAGCGCGGTCACCTGGCCCGGCCAGACCTCGAAGGAGACGTTGTCGACGAGAATCGACGACCCGGCAGTCGCGGCCAGCCCACGCACTCGCACGACGGGCGCTCCCGCCGCGCGAGCAGCTCCGGAGGTGTCGGCGGCGCTCATCGGGTGGCCTCGACCAGGCGGCGGGAGCGGTGGACCAGGCGGTCGGCCAGCAGGTTGAATCCCAGCGTGAACGACACCAGCATCAGTGCCGGCGCGACCACCGCCCACGGCTGGAGTAGGAGGCCCTCGCGGTTGCGGGAGACGCTCACTGCCCAATCGGGGGCGGTCGGGCTCAGGCCGAGGCCGAGGAAGTTCACCGACGCGACCAGGAAGACGGCCAAGGTGATCCGGGTGCCGATATCGGCGGCGACCGGGCCGAGGACGGCGCGGCCGACGTACCCGAGGTGGATGCCGAACCAGCTCTCCCGCTGCATCCGAAGAGCCTCGACCACGGGTCCGCTGGCCGCGTCGAGCGCCGCCGCGCGGACCAGGCGGGCGACGGTCGGAACGTTGACCATGGCAACCGCAAGCGTGATCGCCACCGCCGACGCCTGCCGACTGACGGCCACCACGCTGATCACCAGCAGGGACGGCAGCGGCAGCAGGACGTCCAGCGGCCGGATCAACGCCTCGTCCAGCCAGCGGTGCCGGGTCGAGGCCGCGATCAGGCCGATCAGCCCGCCGACGAGATAGGCGATGAGCACCGCACCGAGGGCCATCCCGAGTGCCGTCCGGCCGCCGGTCAGCAGGAGTTGCAGCACATCTCGGCCCAGACCATCGGTTCCCAGCGCACCCTGTGAGTCGTAGGGCATCCCGGGCCGCGAGTCCAACGGCACCAGCGGCCCGAGGACGGCGACGACGAGCGGCACGAGAACCAGCGCCGCGGACACCGCGAGCGGCAAGCGCGCCATCACACCGGATCGGCTGCGGCGTCTCATCGGAGGAGCTCCGTGCGCGGGACGAGGCGGTTGCAGACCAGGTCGGCGCCGAGATTGATCACCAGTGCGGCGACCGCGAGTACGAGCGTCAGCCCCTGCACCACCGGGACGTCTCGCGTCTCGACGCCGTCCACCAGCGCGGTCGCGATGCCCGGGATGGCGAAGATCGCCTCCACGACGAGGACTCCACCCAGCAAGGTGTCCCCGGTCCGCGCCAGCTCCTGCACCCCCGGTACGGCGGCGTTCGGCAGCACGTGCCGCAGCAGCAACCGCCGCCGCGGCACCCCGAGCCGTCGAGCCTGTACGACGTACTCCGCCTGGAGTGCCGTGATCGTGCCGGCCCGGACCTGGCGGGAGAGCAGGCAGACCGTCCGCCCGAACAGTACGGCGACCGGCAGCACCAGCAGCACCGGGTTGGCGAGCAGATCACCACCGATCCACGTCGCCGGCAGCCAGCCCAACTGGAGGGAGAACACCGTCACCAGAACCACCGCGATCACGAAGTCCGGGATCGCGCTCAGCGCCAGCGTGACGGAGGTGATCGCCCGGTCCAGCCGGCCGTTCTCCCGGGTGCCCATCACGATGCCCAGGGCAACGGCCAGCGGAACTACGACCACGAGCGTAGCCAGGGTGAGCACCAGGGTCGCGCCGACCGAGTTCTTCACGATGTCGACCACCGGTCCGCCGCTGATCAGCGACGTACCGAGGTCGCCGGTCAGGACGTTGCCGAACCACTGCGTGAACCGTTCGACCGCGGGCTGGTCGAGGCCGAGCTCGACGCGCAGTCGTTCGATTTGCTCGGGAGTCAGCGTCTCGGTGAACCGCAGCTCGGCCGCGTCCCCGGGCAGCAGTGCCGTCAGCACGAAGACGAGCACGGACAGGACGGCGAGCTGGACGACGGCGAGCGCGGCGCGCTGCGCGGCGTACGACCGCATTCAGGCCAGCCACACCTTGTCGAACCGGCCCTGGTCCAAGGTGTTCGGCGGCGCCGCCTGCACGCCCTGCACCTTCGCCGACACCGCGACCAGGTAGTCGGGCAGTCCCCAGGCGAGGATGCCGCCGTCGTCCCGGATCGTCGTCTGCAGCTCGCCGTACTTCGCCGACCGCGCCTGCTCGTCGGTCAGCACCTGCGCGGCCGCAAACGCGGCGTCGAACTCCGGCCGGCGCCACGCGGTGGCGTTGAACGCCGACTTCGACAGCAGCCGGTCGCTGATGTACTGCGGGATCGTCATCGCACCGGACCGGTGGTTGCCGATCACACCCTTGGTGAGCAGGTCCTTGTGGTACGTCTGCGGACTGCCGGTGGTGACCTTGAGTTTCACGCCCGCCTCGGCGACCTGCTCGGCGAACAGCGTCGCCGACTCCACGAACCCGGCCGCGGCGTCGGCGGTGAAGATTTCGATCTCCTTGTTCACCAGGCCGGCCTTCTTCAGCAGCGCCTTCGCCTCCTCGACGTTGCGCTCACGCTGCGGCAGGCCGTCGGGGTAGTACTGGTAACCCTTGCCGAAGAGGTCGTTGCCGACGGCACCACGGCCGGCGAGCACCACGTCGACCAGCCGCTGCCGGTCGGCGAGCAGCTTGAACGCCATCCGGACGTCCGGGTTGTCGAACGGCGGGCGGTCGCACTTCATCGCGAACGCCTGCATCGTGCTGCCCTTCGCCGCGACGATCCGGACCGTCTTGCCGGCTTCGGCCGTCCGGGCGAAGGTTGCGGTCATGTCGTTGGCGTACTCGGCCTGTCCACTCTGTACGGCGTTCGCCCGGGCCTCGACGTCGGCCGACAGGAGGTGCAGTTCGTCGATCCGGGCCGGGCCGTCCCAGTAGTCGTCGAACCGCTTCGCCACCATCGAACGGCCGGCCTCGAAGGAGACGAACCGGAACGCGCCGGTGCCGACCGGCGTGGTCGGGTCCGTGAACCCCTTGCGGACGATCTGCGTGCCGATCCCGGCCAGCACGGCCGGGAACTCGGCGTTCGGCACCGACAGCGTGAGCTCGACGGTGCGCGGGTCGACGGCCCGGCTGCGGCGCAGGTCGACGACCGCCAACTGTGCCTGGGCCACCCGCTCCGGGACCTTCGGATCGGCGGCCCGGGCCAAGCTGTAGAGCACGTCCTCGCTGGTCAGCTTGGCGCCGTCGTGGAAGGTCGCGTCCCGGAGGGTGAACCGCCAGGTGACCGCCTGCGCGTCACTCTCCCACTTCTCCGCCAGCCGCGGCACCGGCTTCAGATCCGGGCCGAGCTCGACCAGCTTCTCGTACATCGCCTTGTGCCGGGCGATGTCGACGAACAGGCTCTGGAGGTGCGGGTCCAGGACCTCTTTCGCTCCGCCGCCGGCGTACACGGCCCGCAGCCGCCCGCCCTGGGTGGGCTGGGCGGCTGCCTGGCCGTCACCGCCGCATCCGGTCAGGGCGGCCAGTCCGAGTCCACCGGCCAACCCCAGGAAGCCTCGCCTGTTCAGAGCGTCGGACATGCGCGTTTCCTTCACGGTAGAGGTCCCGACGGCACCAGCCGCCGTCGGTGAGGATCCTGCCGTTACTGAAAATCGTTGTCAAATTCAGCGCGCATCCGAAGACGACGGACTCATTCTTTCCGCCTGACCCGGGCCACGGCGCTCCGTGACGGCGTGTCACCGCCACCTACCTCCGGGTACCGGGAGTGACGCCCGTGGATCAGGCGGCGGTGCGGACGGTCGCGAGGGCGTTGCTCCAGCTGACGACCTGGTCGAGCATCGCGTGCAGGGCCGGCTCCTGGTGATCGCCGGGGGTGAATTTGCTGTAGTTCTTGAAGTCCGTCGCCAGCGAGAGCGTGACCTGGTTGCGGACGTCGGCCACCTTCAGCTCACCCATCACCAGCCGCAGGTGCTCGACCGCGCGGGCCCCGCCGACGGCGCCGTAGCTGACGAAGCCGGCCGCCTTGTCGTTCCACTCCTTGAACAGGAAGTCGATCGCGTTCTTCAGCGCGCCGGAGGTGGAGTGGTTGTACTCCGGGGTGACGAAGACGAACCCGTCGAAGCTGTCGATCGTCCGCGCCCAGGCCAGCGTGTGCGGCTGGGTGTACTGACCCATCGACGGCGGGATCGCCTCGTCCAGGTGCGGCAACCGGTAGTCGGCGATGTCGATCAGCTCGAACTCGGCGTCACCGCGCTGCTTGGCGAGGTCCAGCACCCAGCGGGCGACGGCTTCGCCGTTTCGGCCGGGGCGGGTGCTACCGAGGATGATCGCGATCTTGGGCATGACAGTTCCTTCGGAAGTGAGGGGAGCCAGCAGGCTGTTTGGTGATACATCACCAAAATAGCGATCTGAGGTGACATGTCAACTCAAGGGTGGTTACGGGCGCCCCGCGCTTACTCGTCGCAGTCCGCGGGCGCGCACGGGTCCGCGGGGATGTTCGCGACGATGCGGTCGAACACGGCGGTCAACTGGTCCTGCTCCGCGCGGCTCAGGTGGTCGAAGAAGTACGTCCGGACGGCGTCGACGTGGTCCGGCGCGGCCGCCTCGATGGCGTTGCGGCCCAGGTCGGTCAGCCGGACCATCGAGCCCCGGGCGTCGGACACGCACTCCTCACGGCAGACCAGCCCGCGCTTCTCCATCCGGCTGACCTGGTGCGACAACCGGCTGCGCTCCCAGCCGACCGATGCGCCGAGGTCGCGGGTCCGCAGTACGCCGTCCTCGGCGACGGACAGGGGGTGCAGCAGGGCGTAGTCCGCGCCGGACAGGCCGGAGTTGCCGATCAGCCGGCTCTCCAGCGCGCGCATCAACTCACGGTGGGCGTCACGGTACGACTGCCACAGCCGCGCCTCGCGCGCGTCCAGCCACCGTGCTTCCGTCACCCGGCCATCATACGGACTTCTGTTGACATATCACCGAGCTCACGGCGTCCGCGACAGGGCGACGGCCAGTCCGACCGTCCCGGCCATGATCAGCAACTCGACCACCGCCAGGCGCCGGAACGCCCCAGGACGACCGGCCGCCAACTCCCGCACCGTCGTTCTGCGATGCCACCAGCCGACCGTGACGAGGACCGCGAACGCGACCGTCTTGGCGAAGACCAGGGCACCGTACCCGCTGGTCACCCACTGCGTGATCAGCCCCCAACCGTCCTCCCGGCTGCCGAGGTGGATCTCCCCCGTCAGCAACCCGGTGACCGCCATCGCGATCGCGCAGACCAGCGCCAGCTTGCTGAACCGCTCGACCGCGTGCCGGTCCCGGGCATAGCGCAGTACGCCGCCGAGACCGCCGATCCACGCGGTCGCCGCGAAGACGTGCACGACCAGAGAACTGGTCGCCAGGACCGACCAGAATCCGGTGCGTTCGATCGCGCCGTGTCCGGTCAGCAACGGGCCGGTCAGCGCGGCCGCGGTCAGCACCAACGCGACCCGGGCGCCCCGGACTGTCCGGCAACCGCTGAGCACCACCGCCAGGATCGCCGTGAGTACGACGGCGACCGCGAGCGCCCGCACCTGGGCGAGCTCCCCGGCCGCGGACGCGTGGTCGGCGAGATGGGCCAACGGCATGCCGAGGATCACCGCCGCGGACGTGATCAGCCCGCCGATGCTCGCCACCGCCCAGACCCCGGCCGCCACCGCGCCGTCCTGGCAGGCCCGCAACGCGCGAGCACCGAGCGTCCCATCGGTTGCCGATAGCAACAGTACGGCGGCCAGCAGCGCGCCTCCGGTCGCGATCGCGGCCGCGTCGGCGACGAAGCGCAGTACCGGAACCGCCCAGGAGGCAGGCATTCCGGCGCTGACGAAGCCCTCCGGTGGACGCTGCGGCGCGCCGTCGGCAGCGACCAGAGCAACCGTCATCACCACGATGCCGACGGCAAGCAGCGCGGCTGCGAGCACCCACGCCGAGCGCCGGCCGTCGACCTGCCGGGCGCTCACCGAGCCGGTCGGGCCAGTGGTCATTCCGTCGCGGGACGGCGACGGACGATCACCACGGCCAGGGCGACGACGACCAGCATGATGAGGCCCATGGCGACGATGGTCACCGTGTTCGAGTTGCCCTGGGCGCCGGTCGGCCCGGTCCCGGCCGGCTGGTCCGGCGGGTGACCGTCATGGGTCACGGTGAACGCCGCGGTGACCATGATCGGGTGGCCGTCGGCCGACACCACCCGGGCGTCGACCTGGTACCGGCCGGCCTCGACCATCGCACCGACCCGCTGGGTCACCTCCTTGTCGTCCACCTGGACGTCACCGGTGGCGACGTTCTTCCCGCTGGGTGACTTCACCTCGACCCGGGTGCCATTGGCGCCGATCGGTTCGCTGAAGGTCAGCACGACTCTGGTCGGGGGCGCGGCCATCGACGCACCGTCGGCCGGCGTCATCGACTCGAGCTTGGCGTGCGCCGCCGCCGGCCCGATGGAGACCACCAGGCCGAGCAGTGAGACCGTCAGGACGGCGATCAACCGGCGCACGGTACCTAGTGTGCCTCCAGGGACCGCGGATGGCGCTCTGTTTCCCGCCGGCATGCCAGTCCCCTCGATCACGTCACGCTGCGGACGAACCCGACGACGGCGTCGCGGAAGGCCTCGGGTTCCTCGAGGTGCGCGAAGTGCCCACTTTCGGCGAAGACATTCAGCTCGGCGCCGGGAATTCCGCCGGCCAGCTCGCGGGCCGAGTTCTCCGGGCAGATGAAGTCGGCCACGCCGACCAGCACCAGGGCCGGTACGCCGATCTCGCCGAGCCGGCCGCGGACGTCCCAGCGCGTGTCCTTCCGGTTCGGGTCGACGGTGATGTCGATCGTCTTCCCCCACTCGGTCAGCCGGCCCTCGATCGCCTCGAAGTCCTTGAAGTACGCGGGCAACAGCCGCCGCATCACGTCCAGCTGCTCCTCGCGGCCGGCCGGCTGGTCCTGCCAGGCCTGCAGGACCTGGGCGGACACCGGGTCGCCGGGCGGCCGGCGGGCGACGTACGCCTGGAGGTTGCGGTACGCCTGCTCCCCGAGCTCGGGTCCGTTGAACGCCATTCCGTCGTACACGACGATCCCGGCCAGCCGGTCCGGGTGGTCCAGCGCGGTCTGGACGGCGACGAACCCGCCGTGCGAGTGGCCGAGCAGGACGACCTTCGACTCGCCGAGGTGCCGGACCAGCCGGTCGACGAAGGAGGCGTACCGCTCCACCGAGTAGTCGCCGTCCGGGAGGAGGCCGGAATTCCCGGTGCCGGGCGGCTCGACGTACACCATCGTCAAGTGCTCCTCGAGCTCCGGGAGCCGGAGGTAGGGCCAGTGGATGCCGGGTCCGCCGGGGTGGACCAGGCACACCGGGCCGGAGCCGTGGACGTGGTAGCTGAGCCGGACGCCGTCGACCATGAGTTCGTGCACGTCCGAAGTCTGCCAGGTGACTCCTGACATGATGACCCGATGGACGTAGCGGTGCTGGAGATCGGGGGCAGCCACGTGACGGCGGCGGTGGTGTCGTCAGGCACCTGGGCCGTGGACGTGGTGGAGCGGGCGGACCTGGAGTCGCGGAAGGCGGCCGAGGTCGTGCTCGACCAGTTGGCGGCCGCGGCCCGGAAGTTGCCGTTGGCAAACGGGTTGGCGGTGGCGCTGCCCGGTCCGTTCGACTTCGCGACCGGCGTCGCGTGGTACCGCGGACAGGGCAAGTTCGACCACCTCTACGGCTACAACGTCGGCGAGCGGCTGCGCGACCTGCTCGACCTCGAGCAGATCCTGTTCATGAACGACGCCGAGGCGTTCGCGGTCGGCGAGTGGACGGCCGGGAAGGTCCGCGGGGTGGACCGCTGCGTCGGCGTCACCATCGGCACCGGCATCGGTACGGCGTTCCTCGCCGACGGCCGCGTGGTGCGCGAGGGCGAAACCGTGCCGCCGGGCGGTGAGCTCTACAAGACGTCGTACGACGGGAAGCCGTTGGAGGACTGGATCTCCGCGCGGGCGATCCTGCGGGCGTACTTCGACCGGACCGGGACGGAGGAGCCGGAGATCGGGGTCAAGGAGATCGCGGACCGGGCCCGGGAAGGCGCCGACGACGCGCGGGACGTGCTGCTGGACGCGTTCGGCGTACTGGCGGCGGCGCTGACACCGTGGCTGGAGCGGTTCGGGGTGACGAAGGTGGTGCTGGGCGGGTCGATCTCGGGGGCGTTCGACATCGTGCGGGAGGTGTTCGACTTCGAGGTCGCGGCGACCGAGGACACCGAGCACTCGGCCCTGATCGGCGCCGCCGCGCACTACGTCCGGACGCGCTGAACTGTCGGCAGGCCTGGTTACGGTCAGCTGTATGAAGATCGCCGTACCCCGGCTGCGCGCCCAGCTCGATCCCGCCTCGCCCACGCCGGACGACCTCGACGACGAGGCGCGGCTGCTCGAGCTCGCGCTGACGGACGTCGACCTGACCGACCTCGAAGCCGAGCACGTGGAGCTCAGCGGCTGCCGGCTGACCCGCTGCAAGCTGGCCGGTTCGGATCTGGACAAGCTGATCCTGGTCGACTCGGAGCTGGACCGGTGCGACCTCGCGAACGCCCGCTGGGCCGACGCCGCCCTCACCCGGGTCGCCGTCGCCTCGTCCCGGTTGACCGGGTTCGCCGGGCCGGGCGCGAGCTTCCAGCACGTCACCGTCCGCGACACCGTGCTGGACTTCGCGTCGTTCCGGTTCGCGAGGTTCGTCAAGGTCGAGTTCAGCGACTGCCGGCTGCAGAGCGCGGACTTCGTCTCCGCCGACCTGACCGGGGCGGTCTTCCGCCGCTGCGACTTCACCGGGGCGGAGTTCTCCCAGGTCAAGGCGCGGGGCGCGGTGTTCGTCGACTGCACCTGGGACGCCGCCCGCGGCCTCACCGCCCTGGCCGGCGCGACCGTGGCCGCGGCCTCCCCGATCGACACCCTGACCTTCACCTCGGCAGTCACCGCCGCGACCGGCATCACGCTCGCGCACCCGGACGATCTTGACGGAGCGTGAGTCTGCCCACGTGGCGGCCGGGCGGGCCGGGGCGCCCATTAGGGTGGGCCTGTGACTGACTCGACGATCATCTACACCCACACCGACGAGGCTCCGGCGCTCGCCACGTACTCGTTCCTCCCTGTCATCCAGGCGTACGCCGGTCAGGCCGGTGTCGGCGTGGAGACCCGGGACATCTCACTCGCGGGCCGGATCATCGCCGGGTTCGCGGAGTACCTGAAGGACGACCAGCGGATCGCCGACGCGCTGACCGAGCTCGGTGAGCTGGCCAAGACGCCGCAGGCGAACATCATCAAGCTGCCGAACATCTCCGCCTCGATCCCGCAGCTGAAGGCCGCGATCGCCGAGCTGCAGGCCCAGGGCTACGCGCTGCCGGAGTACCCGGACGAGCCGGCGACCGACGAGGAGCGCGACATCCGCGCCCGGTACGACAAGGTCAAGGGTTCCGCGGTGAACCCGGTGCTGCGCGAGGGCAACTCCGACCGCCGCGCGCCCGCCTCGGTGAAGAACTACGCCAAGGCGCACCCGCACCGGATGGGTTCGTGGACCGCCGAGTCGAAGACCAACGTCGCGACCATGGACGCCGACGACTTCCGCTCGACCGAGAAGTCCACCGTGATCGAGTCCGACGGCACGCTGCGGATCGAGCTCGTCGGCGACGACGGCACCACCACCGTGCTGCGCGACTCCGTGCCGGTGCTCGCCGGTGAGGTCGTCGACGCCTCCGTCATGCACGTGGCCGCGCTGCGCGAGTTCCTGACCGCGCAGGTCGCCCGGGCGAAGGCCGAGGGCGTGCTGTTCTCGCTCCACCTGAAGGCCACCATGATGAAGGTCTCCGACCCGATCGTGTTCGGCCACGCGGTCCGCGCGTTCTTCCCGAAGACGTTCGCGCAGTACGGCGACGTCCTCGCCGAGGCCAGCCTGACCCCGAACGACGGGCTCGGCGGCATCCTCAGCGGGATCGCCTCGCTGCCGCAGGGTGCCGAGATCAAGGCCTCGTTCGACGCGGAGCTGGCCGACGGCCCGGCGCTGGCGATGGTCGCCTCGGACAAGGGCATCACCAACCTGCACGTCCCGTCGGACGTGATCGTCGACGCGTCGATGCCGGCGATGATCCGCACGTCGGGCCACATGTGGGGCCCGGACGGCGAGGAGCACGACACCCTCGCGGTCCTGCCGGACCACAGCTACGCCGGGATCTACCAGGTCGTCCTGGACGACTGCCGGGCGAACGGCGCCTTCGACCCGGCCACGATGGGCTCGGTGCCGAACGTCGGCCTGATGGCGCAGAAGGCCGAGGAGTACGGCAGCCACGACAAGACCTTCGAGGTGCAGACGACCGGGACCGTCCGGCTGGTCGACGAGGCCGGGAACGCCGTCCTCGAGCAGACCGTGTCGGCCGGCGACATCTTCCGCGCCTGCCAGACCAAGGACGCCCCGATCCAGGACTGGGTCAAGCTGGCCGTCAACCGGGCCCGGGCGACCGGCGACCCGGCGGTGTTCTGGCTGGACGAGACCCGCGCGCACGACGCCAACCTGATCGGCAAGGTCCAGGAGTACCTGTTCCAGCACGACACCGAGGGCCTGGACATCCGCATCCTGGCGCCGGTGGAGGCGATCGCGTTCTCGCTGGAGCGAATCCGCCGCGGCGAGAACACCATCTCGGTGACCGGCAACGTGCTGCGGGACTACCTGACCGACCTGTTCCCGATCCTCGAGCTCGGCACCAGCGCGAAGATGCTGTCGATCGTCCCGCTGATGGCCGGCGGCGGGCTGTTCGAGACCGGCGCCGGCGGTTCGGCGCCCAAGCACGTGCAGCAGCTGGTCAAGGAGAACTACCTGCGCTGGGACAGCCTGGGCGAGTTCTTCGCGCTGGCCGCGAGCTTCGAGCACCTGGCCCAGGCGACCGGCAACGCCCGCGCGCAGATCCTCGCCGACACCCTGGACCGGGCGACCGCGACGTTCCTCGAGGAGGACAAGTCGCCGACCCGCCGCGTCGGTGGGATCGACAACCGCGGCAGCCACTTCTACCTGTCGCTGTACTGGGCGCAGGAGCTGGCGAAGCAGACCGACGACGCCGAGCTGGCCAAGGCGTTCGCCCAGCTCGCCGAGACCCTGGCGACCAACGAGCAGACGATCGTCGACGAGCTGCTCGCCGTCCAGGGCAACCCGGTCGACCTCGGCGGCTACTACCAGCCCGACCCCGCCAAGGCCGCCGCCGTGATGCGCCCCTCCAAAACCTGGAACGACGCCCTCGCGTCGCTCTGACTCGCTGCAGTTCGACAGGAGGTGTCCGGCCGGCGGCGCGATCGCACGCGTACGCCCGGCCGGATGCAGCCGTAGCAGGCGTATATGTCCTGTCGATCTGCACCGATCGGTCAGCGGGCCAGGTACTTGCGGACGTCGTCGGCGACCTGGGCCCGGTTGGCCATGCCGTACTTGCGCAGGATCGCGCTGAGGTGCGTCTTGACCGTGTTCAGGCTGATGCCGAGCTCGGCTGACAACTGGTCGTTGTCCAGGCCGTCGACGAGGCGGACCGCGACCCCCTGCTGAGCCTTGGTCAGGCTGGCGAACCGGCGCTCCGGGCCCTCGTCGGTCTCCATCAGCATCTCGATCAGCTCGGACTGGATGTGCTCGGTGGCGTCGATGATCCGGGTCAGATGTCCCCGGACGGCCGCGGTCACCTCGGCCTCGCCCATCGCCTCGACCGCGATCTCCCGGATCGACCCGACCCGGTGGGCGAGGTACTCCATCACGTGGTCCGACGTCAGCGTGTTCGGTGCCACGTCCCCGGCCGGCAACCGCCGCAGCGCGTCCCGGTCCTCGCCTTCCCGGGTCAGCACCCGCTCCACCACGCCGGACAACCACTCGAACGCCCGGACCGCGTTGTCGTCGTAGCTGTCCGGCTGGTAGCTCTGCATCGACAGCATCCCGAAGACCTGCGGCCCGCCGTCCTTCGCCGGCCGGAAGATCGGCACCGTGACCGCGTCCTCCGACCGCCGCCCGACGTTCCCGATCGGTACGCCGGCATGCAGCGCGGCACCGCCGTCGTAGGCGAACCGGTACGTCTGCCGGTGGTTCAGCAGCCAGGCGGTCTGCCCGTTCGGCCCGAAGATGTGCGTGTCCGGGGCGACGTACTGCCCGTCGTCGTACCCGTAGGGGTAGCGGACCCGGCTGCTGCCCTGCAGGAAGCCGACGAAGAAGGTGTCGACGCGGGCGATCTTGCCGGCCACCACCCGGACGTAGTCGTACAGGCCGTAGTGGTCGGCCCGGAACAACGCCTCGATCTTGTGGTACGCCTCGCGCAGGATGATCGCGGTCTCGGCATCAACCCGCAGCGGGGCGGCTGCTTGGTCTCCCTGCACGACACCGGCTCCCTGCTGCTGTATCGATCACCCGACTATGCCGCCGTACGACGACCGTTGCCAAGGGCTAATCGGTGAGTCTGGACCAGGACGGTTCGTCGATCCACAGGGACTCGCGGTCGACGTACGGGCGGAGCAGCGCACTCACTTCGGTGTCGTCGGCACCTTTCAACTGGTCGGAGGCGATCTTGCGGGCGACGCCGGCGAGGAAGTCGGCCACCTGCACTCGCTGGTCCGTGAACGAGTCGACCTGTTCGAGCCCGGCGAAGCCGGGGGCCGATCGCCGGAGGGTGAACACGCGCTCGGGCGAGAGCGTGGTCTGCCGGTCATGGGCGATCGCGACCGGCCGCCCGTCGCTCCCCCAGTGCTCGACCGCGCGCACGATCGCCGGGATCAACGGGTCGAGCGGTGAGACGACCGGCTGCTCGTCGCGGAACGTGGTCCGGAGGAAGTCGTTCGCCGCGACCAGGAACGCTTCGCCGTCCGCGGTACGCCGGGCAGCGTCGTACAGGAACCTGGTCCGCGAGGGACTCGCACCGAGGTAGGTGACGAGCCCGGAGGCCAGGAAGTAGGTCTTGTCGACCAGGAACACCTGCGCGTTGCCGAGCAGCGGACCGTCCGGACCGAGCAACCACAGCAAGACCGAACGGTGTTTCGACCGGAGCAGGTGGTTCGCCTTGTACATGGTCGCCGGCGACCGGATCCGCAGCCGCAACTCGGTGATGCAGTCGGCCGCGGTCTGCTCGTCGATCCGCACGCTCGCGTGCGCGAACACGTCGGTCACCCCGCCGACCAGCTTCTCGCCCTCGTACCCGGACTCGTCGCAGCTGATCTCGAGAGCCGCGGGCAGGGACTCCGTCCTCGCCGCGTCCGTCACGCCCCGACTCTCTCACCGGAGCGGGTCGGACGCACACGATTACTGTCCGCGAACAGCAGTTGCGGGTGGTGGTTCCGAGTTCCCGAGTCGCCCTCCCAAGCCTCGGCCGAACTCTCCGCCACCACCCGCAACCACGGTTCGGAACGCCTGGCTGTGAGCCCCCGCATCGCTCGATCCCACGCCCCCTGCGAGATCGGCGACCCCCCGACGGTGTCCTCGGCGTTCTTTCCTCCACCCCGTTGACTACACAGTGCCACCTTCCCCGGCGACCTGCCTATCGCCCGGGGCATGAGATTGTTGGGCGTTCAACCTCACCCCGGGAATGAGACGCTCCGTAGTCGTTTACGCAACTGTCCCGGAGCGTTAATCACCAACTGGTGTCGAGCGGCTTGCCTTCGGTGTAGCCGGCCGCGGTCTGCAGACCGACGACAGCGCGCTCGTGGAACTCCGCGAGGTTGGCTGCCCCGACGTACGTGCAGGAGCTGCGGATCCCGGACACGATCGAGTCGAGCACGTCCTCCACACTCGGCCGCTCCGGGTCGAGGTACATCCGCGCGGTCGAGATGCCCTCGCCGAAGAAGCTCTTCCGGGCGCGCTGGAACGGCGTGTCGTCGGCCGTCCGCGACCGGACCGCCCGCGCCGACGCCATCCCGAAGCTCTCCTTGTAGATCCGGCCGTCGCTGTCGCGGTGCGGATCGCCGGGCGACTCGTACGTCCCGGCGAACCACGAGCCGATCATCACGCTCGACGCCCCGGCCGCCAAGGCGAGCGCGACGTCGCGCGGATGCCGTACGCCGCCGTCCGCCCAGACGTGCTTGCCGAGCTGCCGGGCCCGCTCCGCGCACTCCAGGACGGCGGAGAACTGCGGCCGGCCCACGGCGGTCTGCATCCGCGTCGTACACATGGCCCCCGGGCCGACGCCGACCTTCACGATGTCGGCCCCGGCGGCGACCAGGTCGCTGACGCCCTCGGCGGTGACCACGTTCCCGGCCACGACGGGCACCGTCGGGCCGAGACTGCGGACCTGTCCGAGCACCTCGATCATCCGCTCCTGGTGACCGTGCGCGGTGTCGATCACGAGGACGTCGATGCCGACGTCGAGCAACGCCTTCGCCTTCTGCTCGGCATCGCCGTTGATCCCGATCGCGGCGGCCACCCGGAGCTTCCCGTTCGCGTCGACGGCCGGCTCGTACAGGGTCGCCCGGAGCGCCCGCTGGCGGGTGAGGATGCCGACGATCGTGCCGTCGCCGTCCACGACCGGGGCCAGGCGATGCCGGCCGCCGTGCAGCAGGTCGAACGCGCGCTCGGCGTCCATCCCGGCCGGCAGCGTCAGCAACTCCCGGGACATGACCGCGTCCAACTGGGTGAACCGGTCGGCGCCGGCACAGTCGGCCTCGGTGACCACGCCGACCGGACGGCCGTCGTCGACCACGATGACGGCGTTGTGGCCGCGCTTGGGCAGCAGGTTCAACGCCTCGCCGACGGTCCCGGTCGGCGGCAGTACCAGCGCGGTGTCGTGCACGGTGTGCCGTTGCTTGATCCAGGCAACCACCTCGGCGACCACGTCGACCGGGATGTCCTGCGGGATCACCGCCAGCCCGCCACAGCGTGCGATCGTCTCCGCCATCCGCCGCCCGGACACGGCGGTCATGTTCGCCGCGACGATCGGGATCGACGTACCGCTGCCGTCACTGGTCGACAGATCCACATCCAACCGCGACGCGACCCCGGACCGATTCGGCACCAGGAACACGTCACTGAACGTCAGGTCCCCAGCAGGCTCACGATCATGATGGAAGCGCACGGCAATCTCCTCCAGAACAGGGCGGGGACCCCGCCAGCCTGACACGCCCCACCGGCGGGAACAAGCAGACCTGTCTCGCGGTCAGGTGAGGAACTTCATGATCTCGGCGGTGAATGCGGGCGCGAGCATCGTGCCGCCGTGGCCCTTGCCCGGCACCCGCACCGCCTGCGCATCCGGCAGTGCCGCCAGCATCTCGGCGACGTACGTCGGTGGGCAGTTGACGTCGCGCTCACCGGCGATCAGGAGCGTCGGCGCGTGGATCGAGGGCAGCCGGTCGGCGAGATCGGCGTCGAGAACGGCGCGCAAGGCAACGACCGCGTCGTGCGGATCCCACGAGCGTCCGGCGCCCGCCGGGCCTGCAAGCCAGGCCAGCGCGCCGACCACGGTCCTGCCCAACGGGTTCTCCACCGCACCGCGGGCGAGCGCCGCTACCGCCGCCCGTGGTCGTCCGGCCTCCGCTGCGCGCACGAAGTTCGCGCACGTGGCCTGCTCCGCCGGAGTCAGCCGATGCGCGAGTCCGCCGACGACCAGACGCCGTACCAGTTGAGGACGGTCCGCCGCCAACGCCAGCGAGACCAGGGCACCGTGCGAATAGCCCAGTACGTCGACGGGCTCGGTGAACCTCTCCTGGATCGCGGCGGCCGCATCACCAGCGAGGTCGGCCACAGTTGCACCCGCGGCGAGTCCTTCCTTCCGGTTGATCCAGTAGACCCGGAAGTGCCGAGCGAGACCGGCGACGGCGCGCAGCGACGCCTTCTGCTGCCAGCCCTCGAGTGGCTTGTTGTGGATGCCGAACGGCGGCAGATATACCAGCGGCGGACCGTCGCCGACCGCCATGTACCAGGTGCCCGCGAGCCGACCACTTTCAGTCATGACGGCCGAGTCTTCCAGACGACCGCGGACCGGCTCCCCCGCGGTGGTGCTGAGAGAGCCGGTCTGCGTGCCGTGCCGGTGGTGCGGTCAGCGGAGGTCGAAGCGGTCGAGCTCCATGACCTTGGTCCAGGCGGCGGCGAAGTCCTGGACGAACTTCTCCTTGGCGTCGTCGCTCGCGTAGACCTCGGCGACCGCGCGCAGTTCGGAGTTCGAGCCGAAGACCAGGTCGGCGCGGGTCCCGGTCCACTTGACCACACCGGACGCGTCGCGGGCCTCGAACGTCGTCGCCTCGTCGTCGGTCGCGGTCCACTCGACGCCCAGGTCGAGCAGGTTGGCGAAGAAGTCGTTCGTCAACGAGCCTGGGGCGTCGGTGAAGACGCCGAGCTGGGAACCGTCGTAATTCGCTCCGAGGACCCGCAGACCGCCGACCAGGACGGTCATCTCCGGCGCGCTCAGGTTGAGCAGGTTCGCCTTGTCCACCAGCAGGTACTCGGCCGGCAGCCGGTTGCCCTTGCCGTAGTAGTTGCGGAACCCGTCCGCGACCGGCTCGAGCGCGGCGAACGAGTCGACGTCGGTCTGCTCCAGGGTCGCGTCCACCCGGCCGGGCGTGAAGCCGACCTGGACGTCGTACCCGGCGTTCCGGGCAGCCACCTCGACTCCCGTCGTACCCGCGAGCACGATCAGGTCGGCCAGTGAGACCTGCCGGCCACCGGCCGCGTTGAATGACTTCTGGATGTCCTCGAGGGTCCGCAGTACGACGGCCAGCTCGGCCGGGTTGTTGACCTCCCAGTCGTTCTGCGGCTCGAAGCGGATCCGCGCACCGTTCGCGCCGCCGCGCTTGTCGCTGTTGCGGTACGACGACGCGGCCGCCCACGCGGTCGAGACGAGCTGCGCGACCGACAATCCGGACGCGGCGATCTGCGCCTTCAGCGCGTCGATGTCGGCGGCGTCGATCACCTCGCCCTCGCGGGCCGGCAGCGGGTCCTGCCAGATCAGCGTCTCGCTCGGGACCTCCGGGCCGAGGTAGCGCACGACCGGGCCCATGTCGCGGTGGGTCAGCTTGTACCAGGCCCGGGCGAACGCGTCCGCGAACTCGTCCGGGTTCTCCAGGAAGCGGCGTGAGATCTGCTCGTAGATCGGGTCGAAGCGCAGCGACAGGTCCGTGGTCAGCATCGTCGGCTTCTGCTTCTTCGCCGGGTTGTACGCGTCCGGGACGATCTCCCCGGCGTCCTTCGCCACCCACTGGTGCGCGCCGGCCGGGCTCTTCGTCAGCTCCCACTCGTACCCGAAGAGGATCTCGAAGAAGTCGTTGGTCCACTGCGTCGGCTTCGTCGTCCAGGTGACCTCGAGGCCGCTGGTGATCGCGTCCTTGCCCTTGCCGGTGCCGTACGTGCTCTTCCAGCCCAGGCCCTGCGCCTCGATCGGCGCACCCTCCGGCTCCACGCCGACGTGGTCGGCCGGGCCGGCACCGTGGGTCTTGCCGAACGTGTGCCCGCCGGCGATCAGCGCGACCGTCTCCTCGTCGTTCATCGCCATCCGGCCGAACGTCTCGCGGATGTCGCGGGCCGCGGCGACCGGGTCCGGGTTGCCGTTCGGGCCCTCCGGGTTCACGTAGATCAGGCCCATCTGGACCGCGCCCAGTGGGCTCTCCAGGTCGCGGTCACCGGTGTACCGCTCGTCGCCCAGCCAGGTCGTCTCCGGACCCCAGTAGACGTCCTCGTCCGGCTCCCACACGTCCGCGCGACCACCGGCGTACCCGAAGGTCTTGAAGCCCATCGTCTCCAGTGCGACGTTGCCGGTCAGGATCATCAGGTCGGCCCAGGAAATCTTCTGGCCGTACTTCTTCTTCACCGGCCACAGCAGCCGCCGGGCCTTGTCCAGGTTCCCGTTGTCCGGCCAGCTGTTCAGCGGCGCGAACCGCTGCTGGCCCGCGCCCGCCCCGCCGCGGCCGTCGCTGATCCGGTACGTGCCCGCGCTGTGCCAGGCCATCCGGATCATCAGCGGGCCGTAGTTGCCGAAGTCGGCCGGCCACCAGTCCTGCGACGTGGTCAGCACCTCGGCGATGTCCCGCTTCACCGCCGCCAGATCGAGGGTCGCGAACTCGGCGGCGTAGTCGAAGTCCTCACCGAGCGGGTTCGCGACCGCCGGGTTCTTCGCCAGGATTTTCAGGTTCAGCCGCTCCGGCCACCAGCCCCGGTTGCCGCCACCCTGCGTCGGGTGCGGCGCCCGGGTCCCGTGCGCGACCGGGCACTGCCCCTGGCTCTCCGTGCTCGCTTCCGCCGGCAGCGGCGGGTGGTTCTCAGACATTCGATCCCTTCCACACTGGACGTTCCAGGAAGTCATGAACAGCGTTCGGCGAGCACCCCGGCACATAGTTGCCCAAAGCCCCGATCCCCACCATCGCCCGCATCCTCCCACCCTTTTCTGGAACCAGTCAAGATTACCTTCCAGAACACCCTTCGCTCGACGTAACGATCTGGCCTTCCGTTCCCGCCCTCTGGACGGCCCAGCTACCGACTGTCACTCTCACCATGAACACCGAACCGTGGGGGGACGGTGGGAAACAGGGGGATGAGATGTCGAACGACAAGGTGCAATGGCCAGGCAAGGCGGTCAACGCCGACGGCGACGACCTGAGCGGTCCGGTGCAGCAGTTCCTCCGCGATCTGCGGCTGCTGGAGAAGAAGACCGACGTCGCCAACATTTTCGGTACACCCGCGAGTCTGCAGGTGATCACCGCCGGCGCCACGAGTCTGGGCAAGGTCTGGCCGTCGATCGTCGCGGCCATCGGCGGCGGCAGCGCGATTCTGACTGGATTGATGGGGTTCGGCGTCGGTCCGGACGACGCCAACGTCGTGCAGCGTGCAGCCTTCACGGTGTCGGCCTCGTTGCTGGCGTCATCTGTCGCCATCGCCATCGCCATCATGGTGCGAGCCGACGTCAACGCCCGCTCGACCGCCTCCGCCGCCCAGTTCGAAGCCAGGGCGGCGGTGACAACCGCGATCCTCTCGAGCTCACAGTTCGGCCGACCCGTCGCGGCAACGCCTGCACCTCAACCGGACTACATGCTCAGGACCGACAACGACGAGTGGCTCCCCGTCCTCGGCTTCAGGTTGCTCGACGGTGGCGTCGTTGCCGACGTCGGACGAAGCGCCCCCGTCCTAGCCACCAACTTCGCCGCCATCATCCCGACGAACAGCTGGCACACGTCCCTGAATGGTTCCGGAGGGAGCTGACACCAACAGGATTCCCGATCACCCGAACCGGCTGCGCATCCCGAGCGCAGCCCCCGGAGTGCGCGCAGCAAGCCGCGCGCACGCGACGGAGGAGCGGGCGTAGCGGCGGCGAGACAGTGACCACGAGCCGCGGCAACCACAGATCTCCTGATGAAGCGGCGGCAGCCGCGTGAGAGGGGGCGGGTGGGAGCGCCCGGCGAGCACGCGACGGAGGAGCGCGCGTAGCGGGCGCGTGGGAAAACTAAAGGCCGGTCCAGTGGACCGGCCTTGTACTTGGGTGGAGCTGAGGGGATTCGAACCCCTGGCCTCTTCGTTGCGAACGAAGCGCGCTACCAACTGCGCCACAGCCCCGAGCTGATCGCCTGGTTTCCCTGGCGACCGCGAAACTCTAACACGCTCATGGTCGCGGACCGAAACCGAGGTTGTCGAGCGGGTTTCAGTCGCCGACCGCGCGCTTGATCTCCGGCTCCTCGGCCGCGGCCGGGGGTGGGGACTCGATGACGAGCGGGGTCTCCGCGGGGTCCGTCGTACGGGCGCTGGAGAAGACCTCGTCGTCGGACAGCGAGATCGTCCGGACGGTGCGGTCCGGGGCCTTCTCCTTCAGGACGTACGTCGGCAGCGTGACCGGCACCGGGTCCCACAGGCCCTCGGAGGCGGCGGGCTCGGCCGGGACCGGAGGAGCCGCGGGGAGCTTGACCTCGATGGTCGGCTCCTGGTCCGGGGACGGAGCGGGCGCGGGCTTGCCGGCCGGGCCGCGGTCGTGGCGGGCCTTGGCGCGAGCCCGGCGCTCGGCGGCGAGCCGGGCACGCTCGCGCGCCTGGCGCCGCAGCTGCACCCGCGTCAGGACGACGAACGCGACGATCAGCGACCCCGGGATCGCGACCGTCCACCACAGCAGGATCTCGAGGCCGGCCAGCGCGGTCACCGACAACAGCGAAAGGGTCAGGAGCGACAGGACCCGCCGGCGGCGCATGGCGGCCACCCGGCGGGCGCGGTTGGGGACGTACCGCCTCGACGGCGGCGGCAGATCCTCGTCCGCCACTCCAGGCGCAGGGGGTACGACGGCCGACGGCAGACCGGCCGGGCGGACGACGTACCGCGACCGCGACTGTGGATCGCCCTGCCGGGCGAGCACGCGCGCCTCGGACGAGGCCACCGGCGGGCGCCGGGCCTCCTCGTTCCGCTTGAGCATCATCGGGACGAGGTAGGCGGCCCACGCGGCGACGATCGCCACATAGATCAGCCCTGTCGTCCCCATGCGACGACGCTAAGACCCAGCGAGGTTCAGATGAGGCATGTCTGTCGGTGTGTCGCAAGAAGACTCGTGTGACTGATGTGAATAGCGACGCTCCGTGATCAACCCAGTCGCGCTACGAGACCGGGCCCGACCTCCTCGATGTTGAGGGCGAAGATCCGGTGGTCGCGCCAATCGCCGTCGATGTGCAGAAACCGCGGCCGCTCGCCCTCGTACCGGAAGCCGAGTTTCTCGACCACTCGCAGACTCGCCTTGTTCTCGGGGCGGATCGCGACCTCGATCCGGTGCAGGCCGAGGCTGAACCAGCAGTGGTCGGCGGCCATCGCGACCGCGGTCGGCACGATCCCGCGGCCGGCGTACTGCTCGTCGACCCAGTAGCCGAGGTTGGCCCAGCGCGCGGACCCGTAGGTGATGCCGGACACCGTCAGCTGTCCGACGAGCGGCCACTTCGACCGCGAGCCGACACCGGCCGCACCGCCGTACGTGATGACGAACGGCAGCATCCGGCCGTACCGCGCCTGCCGGTTCCAGTCGCGGGCCATCGCGCGGAAGGTGCGCGCACCGTCCTCCGCACCCGGCGGCTGGGTCGCGTCCCACGGCCGCAGCCAACTCACGTTCCGCTGACGCGCGGCCGCCCACTCGGCACCGTCGCCGGCTTTGAGCGGTCGGAGCGCGACCTGCCCGTGCCGGAGTTCGACGGGCCAGCGGACGATCGCCATCAGTCGTGGTCCGTCCGGACGTGGTCACCGCCGCGGACCTGCTCGACCGCGTGCCGGAGCAGCGGTTGCAACACGGCCAGTCCGTCCTTCACGCCGCCGCGCGAACCGGGCAGATTCACGATGACCGTCGTCCCCGCGACGCCGGCGAGACCGCGGGACAGGGCGGCCGTCGGTACGCCGTTCGCGACGCCGTACGCCCGGATCGACTCGGCGATCCCGGGGACGACGCGGTCGAGCAGACCGGCGGTCTGTTCGGGGGTCTGGTCGGTCGGTGAGATCCCGGTCCCGCCCGTCGTCACGATCACGTCGTACGCCGCCTCGACACCGGCACGCAACGCCGAGCCGACCGGCGCGCCGTCCGGGACGACCTGCGGACCGGACACCTCGAAGCCCCACTCGGCCAACTCCGCGGCGATCAGCGGACCGGTCGTATCGGTGTAGACACCGGCGGCGGCCCGATTGGAGACACTGACGACGAGGGCTCTCACGGCCGCTCCCAGTGCCCGGTCTTGCCGCCTTCTTTCAACTCGACCCGGACGTCGGAGAGCACTGCCGCCGGGTCCAGGGCCTTGACCATGTCGATCACCGCGAGGCCGGCGACCGCGACGGCGGTGAGCGCCTCCATCTCCACGCCGGTGCGGTCGGTGGTCTTCACCTGCGCCCGGATGAGGACGGCGTCGTCGGCGACCTCGAGGTCGACCTTCGCGCCGGTGATCGCGATCGGGTGGCAGAGCGGGATCAGGTCGGGCGTCCGCTTGGCGCCCATGATGCCGGCGATCCGCGCGACGCCGAGCGCGTCACCCTTGGGTACGCCGTCGCCGCGCAACGCCGCGACCACCTCGGCCGACACGAGAACCTTGCCGCTGGCAACAGCCCGGCGGTCGCCGGACGCCTTGGCCGACACGTCGACCATCCGCGCCGCCCCGGTCTCGTCGACGTGGGTCAACCCACCACCCGCAGCCGCCGCGTCGTCCGGCGTCGCATCGGGGTCGGCCGGTGCATCGGGGTCGGCCGGGGTCGCCGCGGGGTCGGCGGCCGTGTCCGGGTCCTGCGTCATCCCGTCTCCTCGTCCAGCAGCAAGAGCTCCACCTGGTCGCCGGCCCGGACCGAGGTCACGTCCTCGGGCACCACGATCAGCGCGTTCGAGCGGCTCAGCCCGCCGAGCAGGTGTGAGCCGTGCCCGCCGACTGTACTGGCCATCCAGCCCTGATCGCCGGAGGTGGCCGAGGCCCGGACGAACTGCCGCTTTCCGGCCGGCGAGTTGAAGCTGTCCAGCGTCACCCCGTGCACCGGCTGCCGGCGGTACGGCATCTGCCCCATCAGCTTGCGCAACGCGGGCCGGACGAACACCTCGAAGGACACGTACGCCGACACCGGGTTCCCGGGCAGCGTGAACACCGGCACCTCGTCCTCACCGAGTACGCCGAACCCCTGCGGCTTCCCCGGCTGCATCGCGACCTGCGGGAAGTCGACCGTGCCGGTCTTCGACAGGACCTCCTTGACCACGTCGTACGCGCCCATGCTGACCCCACCGGTGGTGATCACCAAGTCGGCCCGGACGAGCTGGTCGGACAGCGTGTCCATGATCCGCTTCGGGTCGTCGCCGACGATGCCGACGCGGTACACCACGGCCCCGGCCTGCCGGGCCGCCGCGGCCAGCGTGTAGCTGTTCGAGTCGTAGATCTGCCCCTCACCCAGCTTGCTGCCCGGCTCACGCAACTCGGCCCCGGTCGACACCACCACGACCCGCGGCCGCGGGCGCGCCTTCACGCGAGACCGGCCGACAGCAGCGAGTACGGCGATCTGTCGCGGCCCCAGCACGGTGTCCTGGTCGAGGACCTTCTCCCCCGCCCGGACGTCCTCACCGGCCCGCCGCACGGACGCCCCGAGCGCGGGCTGCTGCGCGATCTGCACGTTCGCCGTCCCACCGTCGGTCCACTCCACCGGTACGACGCTGTCGGCGCCCCGCGGCATCGGCGCGCCGGTCATGATGCGGACGCACGTCCCCGGCGTGACCACGATCGGCTCGACCCGGCCGGCCGCGATCTCACCGACCACGGGCAGCGTGACCGGGTCGTCCTGCGACGCCGCGTCGAGGTCACCGGCTTGAACGGCGTACCCGTCCATCGCGGAGTTGTCGAACCCCGGCAGGCTCACCCCCGAGACGACGTCCTCGCAGAGCACCAGCCCGACGGCCTCCATCAACGGCTGCTCGAACGCCGGCAGCGCCCGCACTCTCCCCAGCACGACTTCCAGATGCTCATCCACACTCCGTCTCACGCCCCGACCCTAATCCGTGCAGAACGACAGGAGGTAGTTGCCACCTCGGTCAGGCGCCACGCTCCCGGCAGCTCCGGCAGCCGCCGGCCAGGGCACTACCTCCTGTCGGTCGGTACCCCTTCACCGTGATCCCCCCAAGTCATCCGTATATCCGGCGCCTTCTCCTCGTTGCCGGCACCGTCGGTACGGCGGACCTCGGTGAAGCCGTGGCGCAGGTAGAAGGACTGTGCGCGGGTGTTGGACTGGAAGGTCCAGAGCGCAAGCCCGCCCGGGCGGAGGTCCTTCGCCAGGTCGACCAGGGTCGAGCCGATCCCCAGCCCGGCGGCGTCCGGGTCGACGTACAACTGGTCGAGGTCGTCGCCGTCGAGGGTGAGGACCGCGACGATCCGGCCGTCGTCCAGCGCGACCCAGGTCTGGGCGTCCGGCAGCAGCACCTCGGCGAACCAGGTGGCGACCTCGTCGGCGGTGTGGATCGCGGGCGGCAGCAGATCCGGGTACGCGTGCCGCGAGCGCCACCACAGCCGGGCCGCCTCGTCGGTGTCGTACGGCTCCAGCGGCCGGATCAGCAGCTCGTCCATTCCCCCAGCCCTTGTCAGCCCTCGAGGACGGCGCCGTCCTCGATCAGCCGACGGTCCCCCTCGTCCGCGGCGACCTCGACGTCGCCGACCACCACCACATCCTTGCCGAAGGCAACGTCACCGCGCACCTCGAGCCGGTCGGCCCGGACCAGCGACGGGGGCCCGGCCGGGAACCGGGCCTCGAAGTCGGCCAGGATCTTGAAGTACTCCGGGTCCAGGTCGACGTACGGCTCGTCGCCCTCGTGGGTCGTGGTCAGGTCGCCGGACTCGGTCAGCTCGTACACGTCGGACCGCAGCACGAGCAGGTCGTTCGTCGTCTTCACCGGCTTGAACCGGCTGCGGTCGACCAGCACGGCCTGCGACCCCTCGAACGTCTCGATCGCGGTGCCCATCCCCGTCTCCAGCTGGATCACCTTCGGCGACGAGGGGTCCGCCGGGTCGACGGTCTTCTTGTTGACGATGATCGGCAGCCCGAGGACGCCGTCGTGGCCGGCCATCAGCTCGGCCAGCCGGTCGAGGTCGATCCACAGGTTATTGGTGTTGAACGTCGTGTGCCGGGTGATGTCCTGGAAGTGCTTGGTGTCCTCGTCGGCGACCTGGGCGGAGTCGCGCAGGATCAGCCGGCCGTCGGACTTGCGCACCGCGACGTGCCCGCCCTTGCGGTCGGACCGGGTCCGCCGGCAGACCTCCATCCCGAACGGTACGTCGTGCTCGGCCATCCAGGCCGCGATCCGGGCGTCCGGGGTGGCGCCGAGGTTGTCGGCGTTCGAGACGAACGCGTGCCGGAACCCGCGCTCCCGCAGCGCGTCCAGGGTGCCGGAGGCAACCAACGCGGTGAACAGGTCGCCGTGGCCGGGCGGGCACCAGGCCAGCTCCGGGTCCGCCGGCCACTCGGCCGGGGTCAGGTCGTCGGCGAGCAGCTTGGGCTCCATGTTCTGCAGGAAGTCCAGCGGTACGCCGTCGACCGGGAGGCCGTCGTACTCGCCGAGGATCTGCAGGGACTCCTCCTTGGTGCGGAAGGAGTTCATCAGCACCAGCGGTAGCGGTACGTCGTACTCCTGCCGGGTGCTCAGGATCTGCCGCGCGATGATGTCCAGGAAGCTGAGGCCGTCCTTGACCGGCAGTGCGGACTTGGGCCCGGTCACGCCCATCGACGTGCCGAGGCCGCCGTTGAGCTTGATCACGACCGTCTCGGCCAGCGCGGCGCGCATCGCCTCCGGGTCGGTGTCGAGGTGGTCCAGCTGTGGCAGGTCCCCCACCGGCTCGATGTCGTCCTCGCGGATCGTGCCCTGCTGACCGGACTCGAGCAGCCGGTAGTAGTGCGTGAAGACCCGGATGGCGACGTCGGCAGCGCCGGCCGCGCGCATCTTCTCCTGCGCTTGTCGTAGACCTGCCTCACTCATGTCACAACCCTAGGGGACGCCGCGTATTCACCGTGTTATCCGCGTCACGCCGCTTACGATCGGGCTGTGTTCCCGTCCAAGGCCGCGGCGCGGCAGTACCTGCTCAGTGCCCGCAGAGCTCGCCCGCACACGGGCGATCTGCTGGCCACCGTGCAGGCGCAGCCGGCGGTGCGGTCGGCCCGGCGGGTCGCGCTGTACGTGTCGATGGGTGCGGAGCCGCAGACCGGCGCGCTGATCGACTGGCTGCTCGCCACCGACCGTGACGTGCTGCTGCCGATCCTGTACGCCGACAACGACCTCGGCTGGGGCATCGCCCCGGGTGCGGCCGATCTGGTGCCGGGCCGGCGAGGCATGTCCGAGCCACCCGTCGATCTGGGCCCGGAGGCGATCGCGACCGCCGATCTGGTCATTTGCCCGGCCGTGGCGGTCGCACGCGACGGAGTACGCCTGGGACGCGGTGGCGGCTCGTACGACCGGGCGCTGGCCCGCGTCAGCCCGAGTACGCCGGTCTGGGCGGCGGTGTACGACGCGGAAATCGTCGAAGCGCTGCCCGCGGACAGCCACGACCGACCGGTGGACGCGGCGCTCACGCCGAACCGGTTGGTCGTCCTGAGAAGATCGCAGGATGACTGAGAACGCCGTACGAGCCGCCGCAACAGCCGCACGAAGCCTGGGTCTGACCGTCACGGACCCGACCGTGCTGTACGACGCGTTCTCCGTAGTGGTCCACCTCAAGCCGTCGCCCGTGGTCGCACGGGTCCCGATCACCCTGCCGGACCACCTGATGGAGCCCGACGTCGCCGAGCGACGGCAGCAGCGCGAGCTGGACGTGGCGGCGTGGATCGCCGAGCTGGGCAAGCCGGTGGTCCCGCCGAGCCCGCTGGTTCCGCTCGAGCCGGTGCGGCAGGACGGGTTCTCGATGACGTTCTGGGAGTACGTCGAGCAGGACATGTCGGCCGAGATCGACTACGTGGCCAACACCGCCCGGGCCGCCGAGCTGCACGCCGTACTCGCGGACTACCCGAAGGACCTGCCGTGGATGACGCCGCTGCTCGCGGTGCCGTCCACCCTCGCGGACCTGGAGGCAGTGCCCGGTCTGCTCGAGCAGGCGGACGTGGACCGGGCGCGGGCCGAGTGGGACGTGTTGGGGCCGCTGCTGACGAGCCGGGCCGAGTTCGAGGCGGTCTTCCCGTCGGCGACCATCCAGGCGATCCACGGCGACGCACCGTCGTACAACGTGATCCCCACGGCGGACGCCGTACTGTGGTCCGACTTCGAGGACACCACGCTCGGTCCGCCGGAGTGGGACATGGCTGGGTTCGGCCCGGAGCTCGTCACCGTCTACAACACGGCGGCGGCAGCCCTCGGCCGGCCTCTGCTGGACGAGCGCGTGCAGAGCGTGATGGACACCGCCCGAGTGCTGCAGCTCATCGTCTGCACTCCCCTGGTGCCGCGCCTGCCCGCTCTGGCGGACGGCATCCGCATGTTCGTCGGGCAGTGGCGGGACACTCCGTTCGCTGGTGGACTGGGCTGATGCTCAGCTCGTACGTCGACGCCGGCGTCCTGCCCGGCCTGGTGTCACTGGTGAGTCACGCCGACGAGACGCGGATCGAGGTGCACGGCAACACCGCCTTCGACGGTCCGCCGATGGAGCGGGACAGCCTGTTCCGGGTCGCGTCCTTCACCAAGCCGATCGTGGCGGCCGCGGCGATGATCCTGGTCGACGAGCTCCGGCTGTCGATGGACCGGCCCGTCGACGACTTCCTGCCCGAACTGACCGGCCCGCAGGTTCTGCGGCGACCGGACGGCGGGCTCGACGACACGGTCGCCGCGGAGCGGCCCATCACGCTCCGGGATCTGCTGACCTTCCGGCTGGGGCTCGGGGAGTCGGACAACCCGGCGATCCGGCAGCGGGAGGACGAGCTCGGGCTGCGGACGTTCGGTCCGCCGGTGCCGCGGACCGCGTTGGAGCCGGACGAGTGGATGCGCCGGTTCGGCACGCTGCCGTTGCAGTACCAACCGGGTGAGCGGTGGATGTACTCGACCGGCTCGCACGTGCTCGGCGTACTGATCGCACGGGTCACCGGGCAGCCGCTGGAGGAGTTCCTGCGGGAGAGGCTGTTCGAGCCGCTCGGGATGCGTGACACCGGGTTCACCGCGTCGGACCCCGCGCGGCTGACCACGGCGTACGTCGGCGACGACGTACTGGACCCGGCCGCGACGAGCCAGTGGCTCGAGCCGCCGTCGTTCCCGGACGCGAGTGGTGGGCTGATCTCGACCGTGGACGACTTCCACGCGTTCGCCCGGATGCTGCTCGCGGGTGGCGATGGCATCCTGTCACCGGCCGCCGTCACGGAGATGACCACGGACCACCTGACGCCGGCCCAACGTACGGCGGCCGCCGACTTCCTCGGCCCGGACACCGGGTGGGGCTACGGCCTGTCGGTCAGCAGTGATCGCTACGGCTGGGCCGGTGGGCTGGGCACGCTCTGGTCGACCATGCCCGCCGACCAGACGATCTCGATCCTGCTCACCCAGCGGGCGCTGTGGACCTGGCCGGAGGACCTGTTCGCGGAGGCGAGTGCCCCAGCCTGGTGACTAGGGCTGGGGTTTCGTGAAGGTGACAGTGTGCTCGCGGGCGGCCTCGACAGCTCCTCTGGTGTAGGCCCATTGCAGCGTCTCGCCGCGCACCCACAGCTCGGTCTGGTCGGTGTAGTTGGACGAGAACGCGTGCCCGGACACACCGGTCAGGTTGATCCACCGGGACTGGTCGAAGTCGGCCAGGTCCACCACCATCCGCATCGACGGCGTCGCGGTGACCCGGTAGCCCTTCGAGGCGTCCCACGCGGTCGCGTTGACGATCGAGGAGCCGCCGCCCAGCTCGTACGGACCGCGGTTGAACAACCGGTCGACCATGCCGATGCCGGAGTTGCCGAGCGTCTGGTTGGTCAGCGTGAGCTTGTGCAGCTGACCCCACTTCCAGTTCTCCGGATCGCGGGCCATCTTCTGGGTGATCTCCTGCCGCGCGTCGACCAGCGACTCCCGGAGGATGTCGTCCCGGCTCTCGTGCTGCGGCGTGCGGATGTCGTCCCACCAGCTGCTGTTCGGCTGGCTCAGCAGAGTGTGGATCACCTCGAACCAGCGCGAGCCGCCGTCCGGCCAGGCGCTCTCCGGGAGCTGGTCGTGGAAGGTCAGCGCGAGCACGTTGCGCCAGGTCACGTTGAAGTACGCCGCCGCCGCGGAGTCGGCCGGCTGGGTGAAGTCCCAGTCCTTGAGGGTGTCCTGGCCCTGACGCTCGAAGTCGTCGTCGATGCTGATCTGGAGCAGGTAGGGCACCAGCTTCTCGGCGGCGCGGTTCTTGGTGTCCAGCTGGATCGACGCCATCGCGTTCGCGTCCAGCTTCCCGGCGGCCTTGATCCGGTCGAGGATCTGCTGCGACCGGTAGCCGTAGTCCCAGTCGTTGGTCAGGTAGTACGTGTACGTGCGCGGCACCACCGCCTGGTTCGCGGTGACGATGATCCCGTCCGCGGGGTCGTACTCGGTCGGCAGCGCGTCGAACGGGACGTACCCGGCCCAGTGGTACTTCGGGTCCCAGCCCGGCACCGGCCAGTCGCCCCGGCCCGTCTTCCGGATCGGGATCAGCCCGGGCGCCTGGTAGCCGATGTGGCCGGCGGTGTCGGCGTACACGAGGTTTTGTGAGGGGACCTGGAACTGCTGCGCGGCGGCGCGGAACTGGGTCCAGTTCTGCGCGCGGTTGATCGCGAACAGGGCGTCGGCGGTGCGGCCCGGGTTCAGCGCGGTCCACTGGATGGCGACGCCGTACGCCGTCTGGTGCTTGCCCTGCTTCGCGGCCAGCTCACCGGCCTCGCGCTGGTCCTTGCCGACGTCGGAGATGAGCGGACCGTGCCGGGTCTCGCGGACGGTGATCTTCACCGGCTCGTCCTGGCCGGCGACCTTGAACGTCTCCTCCCGGGTCGCCATCGCGCGCCACTTGTTGTTGTAGAGCACGTTGTCGCCGTCGATGCGCTCGAGGTACAGGTCGGTGACGTCCGGGTCGAGGTTGGTGAAACCCCAGGAGATCGCGTTGTTGTGGCCGATCACCACACCCGGCAGGCCGGAGAAGCCGAAGCCCGAGACGTCGTACGGACAGCCGCGGCTGACGGTGTTGCAGTGCAGGCCGACCTGGGTCCAGATGCCCGGCATGGTCGCGCCGAGGTGCGGGTCGTTGGCCAGCAGCGGCTTGCCGGTGGTGGTGTGGTCGCCGGAGACGACCCACGAGTTCGACCCGATGCCGTCACCGCGGCCGAGCAGTTGCGGCAGGCCCTTGGCGACCTTGTCGACGGTGTCGAGTGAGGCGAGCAGCTCCTTGGTCAGCATCCCGCGCCGGGCCTCGGTCGCGATCGGCGCGGTGGTGAACCTGCCGCCGCGGACGGATCCGGTGGCCATGATCGGCTCGTTCCGCTCGTACGGGTACGGCGGGTAGAGGCTCTCGATGTTGCGGGACGAGTACGACGCGAGCAGCTTCGTCCGGGTGAGCTCCTCGTCCATGTTGCCGCCGAGGTCCCACGCCATCGCCTTCAGCCAGGCCAGCGAGTCCGCCGCGGTCCACGGCTCCGGGACGTAGTCCGGCCCGGTCAGGTCCTGCAGTCCCAGCACGGCGTACTCGAGGCTGAGGCCGGAACCGGTGTTCGTCTTCAGGTAGGCGTTCACGCCACGGGCGTAGTCGTCCAGGTACTGCCGGGTGGACGGGCTGAGCAGGCCGAGCTCCTTCTCCGCGACCCGGCGCCAGCCGAGGGTGCGGACGAACTTGTCGGTCTCCAGCGCGTCGGCGCCGAAGAGCTCCGCCAGCCGGCCCGACGTCACGTGCCGGCGGAAGTCCATCTCGAAGAACCGGTCCTGCGCGTGCACATACCCCTGCGCGGCGAACAGGTCGCTCGGGGTGTCCGCATAGATCTGCGGGATGCCGTTGCCGTCCCGGACCACCTCGACGTCGCCGTCGAGCCCGGTCAGCTCGATCGTCCCGTCGTACGTCGGGAAGGAGTGGCGGACGACGAAGACGACGGTTCCCGCGATCACCACGAGGACCGTGGCGAGGGCGATTCCGCTGATGATGACGACTCGTAGCAGGCGACGCACGGACCCAACCGTAGAGAATCCGGGCGCGCGCCCCAAATGGGGTCCCGGACAACTTTGCGTTGCTCTGCGTCCGGTGACCATCGACGCTGCGTCGAGGTGTCCCACGCCCGAGTTGGAATAGTTCGGCCCGCTGGCGCATTATTAGCAGTCGAGTAGTAGGAGTGCCAACGGCCTGAAGGGAACGAACCGTGCCGACGTACCAGTACCAGTGCACCGACTGTGGTGAGGCGCTCGAGGTGCGGCAGAGCTTCACGGATGACGCGCTGACCGTCTGCCCCGCCTGCCAGGGCTCCCTGCGCAAGGTCTTCAACGCCGTCGGCGTCGTCTTCAAGGGCTCCGGCTTCTACCGGACCGACAGCCGCGACTCGGGCAAGAGCTCGACGGCCGCGAAGTCCGACTCCTCGGCCAAGTCCGACTCCTCCAGCTCCGCCTCGAAGTCCGACTCCAGCTCCTCGAGCTCGTCCTCGACCTCCACCACCACGTCGAGCAGCACCTCCTCGTCGAGCTCCAGCTCCAGCGCCGCCTGACCCGGACCGGGCAGAATTCGTCCTGGCACCCTGTCGGATCCGGCACCGGCCGTTCGTAGCAGGGGTGAGAGGCGACCGCAGCGGCCGCCGGGGACAAGGAGTGATGAGATGACGCTGTACCTGATCTCGTTCGAGGACGGCGCGATGGACGTCACGGAGGAGGAGCTGCCCGCCGTGGCCGAGACCTCGCACGCCGTGGTCCAGGAGGCCAAGGACGCCGGCGTGTTCGTCTTCACCGGCGGGCTCGACTACCGCAAGCCGCACGCGCTCGTGGGCACCGACGGGATGATCACCGACGGCCCCTACCCGGAGAGCAAGGAGCTCATCGGCGGCATCTTCGTCATCGACGTGCCGACCTGGGACGACGCGCTGAAGTGGGCCGCCAAGGTCGCGGTCGCCTGCCGGTGTGCCCAGGACGTCCGCGAGTTCTTCCCGTTCCGCCGGACCGACTTCTGACCCCTTCCCGGGCTGACGGGCACGGCTACCCGGGTGGCCGTGCTCGGCTGACCGGGTGGTCGAGCACGGCAGCGCGGGTGGCCGTGCTCGCCTGTGGACAACTCGGCGGGCGGACCGCGGGAAACTCGTACTTTCTCTGGCATGAGAATCCCTTCCGTTGTTCGTGATCTGGTGCGTGCCGCCCGCTGGCACCGTCGGCTGCTGGCCGGCGTGGCCGCGGCCGCCGCCGTGTACTTCGGCCTCGTCGCCCTGTCCCCACCCCCGCCACCGACCGTCCCGGTGCTCGCCGCCGCGCGAGACCTCACCGGCGGAGCCGTGCCCGCCGACGCCGATCTCCGCACGGTCGACCTCCCGCCGGACGCCGTGCCCGACGGCGCGCTGACACCGGGCGCCGACCTCACCGCACGCGTCCTCAGCGGCCCGGTCAGATCCGGCGAGCCGTTGACCGATGCCCGCTTCCTGACACCGGTCGCCGTACCACCCGGCTCACTCGCCTACCCCTTCCGCATCGACGACGCCGACATCAGTGCCCTCCTCCGCGTCGGCGACCACCTGAACCTGTACGCCGCCACCAGTACGTCGGCCGAGTCCGCACACCTGCTCGCCCGAGCGGTCCGCGTCGTCGCCCTCCCCACAAGCCCGCGTACGACGACCGCCGGCGCCCTGGTCGTGGTCGCGACCACCCCCGCCGTCGCCGGCCGCCTGGCCCAGGCCACCGCGAACTCGAGAATCACCGTCGCGCTGACGCCGGACACAAGCTGATCACTTATCGGACACAACCGACCACGATGAGTGCTGCTGCGGCGTGCTTTCTCGCGCTGGCGAATCCGGAGTCCTACGTTGACGGGGAACATCACCCGCTACGTGGAGGCACCCTCAATGCTCAAGGGCTTCAAAGAGTTCATCATGCGCGGCAACGTCGTCGACCTCGCGGTCGCCGTCGTCATCGGCGCGGCGTTCGGTCAGATCGTCAACGCGTTGGTGAACGGCCTGATCAACCCACTGGTCGCGGCGATCTTCGGCAAGGCGGACATCAGCAAGGTTTGGACCTTCACCCTCAACGAGGCTGAGTTCTCGATCGGCATCATCCTGCAGGCCACGCTCAACTTCCTGTTCGTCGCGGCCGCGGTCTACTTCTTCATCGTGATGCCGCTGAACAAGCTGGCCGAACGCCGCGCCCGCGGCGCCGAGCCGGAGCCCACGCCGTTGACCACCGACCAGCAGCTGCTCACCGAGATCCGCGACTCCCTGCAACGCGACCGCCCCTGACTCAACTGAGGGAGCGGGCGGCCAAACCTCACCTTGAGCTCGCCAACCCACCCGCCCGCTCCCCTGCACCCCGACCCAGCGTCCGGCCTGGCTGTCAGCCGGAGTAGCGCATCCAGCGGTACGGGATCGGCTGGGCGGCGTTCCACTCGTCCATCTCCTGCTGGGAGACGTCCACGAAGCCGACATCCAGGTAGGTCTTGATCGCGATCGCGTTGTCCGGCCGCACCCGCAAGAAGATGTCCGGATGCCCGGCAGCGACGGCCGGCTTCAGCAACGCACGAACCAGTTCCGCCCCGATCCCCCGCCCGCGCCGAGCCGGGTCGACGATGATGCGGGCCAGCTCGACCTCGTCCTCCTCGTCGTCGAGCCACACCTCGCCGTACCCCACCGGCGTCTCGCCGTCGAAGTACAGGTACGACTGGATGTCCGGATCGACCGTCCGCCAGCTCCCGATCAGCTCAGCGGGAAACGGGTACTCGTTGCGCCCACACAACAACCCGACCTCCTGCGCCGTCCCGGCCCACCCCGCGACCAAGCGCCCGTACTCGTCCGAGAACCCCCGAAGCTCCATGCCCCGGATTCTCCGACAGTCTGAAGACCCCCGCCACGCACTTCAGTCCCACGACAGACCAAAGGGTTCACTCGTGGTGCGGGGGGACCTCGCGGAGGATTCGGTCGTCGTCGTCGGAGCCGAAGTCGTTGTCGCCCCAGGTGCGTGGGTCGTCGTCGCGGGTCTGCTCGGGCAGCAGCGGCTCGTCGTCCTCGTACGGGCTCGTCATGGCTCCAGATTACCGAGCCGTCGCGGCTCCCCGGTATCCAACTCGTCGTGAACAACCGCCGGCGGGAGCTGCTGCCCGACGGCAGCCTCGACCAGCGGCGCGATCCCCGGTTCGCCTTGCCAGCGGTCGTTTCCGAGCACGCACCACGCGGTCAGCACGGACAGCGTCGGCGTCGCCAGTCCGGCCAGCCGGAGCGGTTCGGCGTTCTGGAACCCGAAGGTGATCGTCCAGTTCGCCGGATCGGGATAGAACTCCTGCACCGCGCTGTAGTAGAAGCTCAACCAGCCCCGCTGCGGCAGCATGCACAGCAGCCGGTAGTTGGTCGCGACGGTCGGCACTTCCTGCAGGTCGCGCCACATCAGCTGCATGTCCCGCTTGGCCGCCGCCTTCCGGCTCGCGTTGACGGCCACGTTCGCCGCCATCATCCCGAGCACGAGGCCCGGCTTGCCGACGAACACCCCGCCGCTGTGCGTGTATCGGCCGCTGCCGCCGTACAGCCGGGCGTAGTGCGCCGGGGTGTTCACGTACGCGGTCTCACCCGGCTCGAGGACGAGTCCGTACATGGTGAGTGGTTGCGGGGTGTTACCGGCCATCAGCCAGCGAGCCCAGTCGATGCCGAGCTGCCACTCCTCGCGCTCGCGCCGCGCGGTCGCCTCGTCGTTCTTCTTCCGGCCCACGGCAGAACATCGTAATCAGGACCGAACAGCGCGTGCACGTTACAGGTGTGCCTCGGTTGCCGAACGATCCGGCGGCGTGACCGGAACGACGCGCCGCCGTGATGCTCCCGGCACGCGCGACGAGACCCCGGTCGACCATCATGGGTGGCCTCGCCAACCCGGAAGGACCGAGTCGTGAGTGCATTACGGACACGGGGCCTGATCGGTGCGACGCTCGTCGTGGCTGTCCTCGGAGTCACCGCCGCCTGCGGTGACGAGACCGCCACGCCACCGCCCGCCGCCCAGCCCACCCAATCGCCGACCACCCCCGGCACGACCCCGTCGTCGCCCACCCCCAGCGGCACCCCGAGCATGAACTGTCCCGACACCATCGCGGCAGTGCGCGCGGCCACCGACAAGGCCGTCTGGGGCAAGGGCGCGGCCAAGTCGCTGTTCCAGCCCGTCAGCGTGACCATCTGCCAGTACGACGCCAAGGCGTCCGGGCAGGACTACGCGACCATCGACACCCAACGCAGCAGCAAGCAGGCCACCGACCTGTTCGCGCTGGTCAACGCGTCGAAGCCGGTGGCCAAGAAGCCGGGCTTCTGCACCAAGGAGCTCGGCCCGACCTACGTGCTGCGATTCACCGACAACGACCGCGGCGTGCTGTCCTTCACCGCGGAGGCCTACGGCTGCCGTCGCCTGGTGGCGACCTCCCTGGAAGGGCAGGGCAAGCCCGGCGAGCTGCCGGCTCCGCGTCAGGTGTCACCCGAGCTGATCAAGTCGCTCGGCCTGCGCTGACCCTGCGCCGGACGCGCCCCCCGAAGCCGTCCGGACCGGGGTCACCCGCGCCTGCCTTGCGGGTCCCTCCCTGGGGTCGACCCGCAAGGCAGGTAGCGGCACCGCGGTGATGTGTTGGAAGCTGCACCATGCGACTGATGCGGCTTCTGGGCGCCCTGCTGCTCGCCTGCACGGCCTGCTCCACGCCGGCGTCACCGGATTCGGCGAATTCAGCGGACACCCCGAAGCGCACACTCCCCTGCGTTGCCGGCTTCACCTGTACGACGCTCAGCGTCCCGCTCGGCGTGGACGACCAGACGCTCGAGCTGACCGTCGCCGCGGCAGACAACGTCGACGCACCGCGCGGCGTTCTGCTGATGCTCACCGGCGGCCCGGGCCAGCCAGGTGTACCGCTGCTGCCCCGCGTCCGCCAGAACATCCATCCGGACGTACTGCGTGAGTACCGGCTCGTCATGTTCGACCAGCGCGGCACCGGCTCGACCGGCATCAACTGCACCTCTCTGCAGACAGCCATCGGTGGCTCCGACTTCCTGACCGCCCCCGCCGGGACAGTCGAGGACTGCGCGCAGCGGATCGGCCCCGGGATCGGCCATTACGGCACGCCGGACACGGTCGAAGACATCGAGCGTCTGCGTCAGCACCTGGGCGTCGAGCGGCTGACGTTGAACGGTACGTCGTACGGGAGCTTCACGGCCGCGCAGTACGGGCTGAAGTATCCGGATCGGGTCGCGTCGCTCGTGCTCGACTCGGTGGTCCCGCACAAGGGCTTCGACCCGTTCGGCGCGGACCTGATGGCTGCGACCGGCGGCGTACTCAAGGCCGCCTGCCGTCAGGACCCGGCGTGTACGACGGACCCGGTCGCGGACCTCGCGTGGCTGGTGGAGAACGGTTCGGTCGACGGCACCGAGCTGATGGAGAGCCTGTCGATCTCCAGCCTCAACAGCGTCAACCCGTCGCTCGAGGGAGTCCCCGCGACCCTCAACGCCGCCCGCGACGGCGACGACGCGCGCCTCAAGGAGTTCCTCCAGACAGTGAGCAGCCGACGCATCAGGTACGACGAACTGTCGGCCGGACTGCACCTGGCCACGCTGTGCTCCGACCTCCGCATCCCGTGGACCGGCGGCAAGACCGAAGCCCTGGAGACGGCCGTACGACGCCTGGACCCGAAGCGGCTGTACCCGTACGACCTGGAGACCGCCCGCCGGCAACTGATCGTCGACGGCTGCCTGCGATGGCCGGCGACGCGGATGTCGACGTACCCGGACTCGGATCAGTTGTTGCCGAAGACCCTCATCCTGCACGGCAGCAACGACCTGTTCTGCCCGGTGGAATGGGCGGAGTGGGAGAAGGCGCATGCGCGCTCGGCCCAATTGGTCGTCATCCCGGGCAGCGGGCACGGCGTGCAGCGGGATCCCCGTGGGCGGGAGGCGGCGCGGACGTTCCTGCTCGGCTGAGACCCAACTGTGTGTGAATGATTGCAGCACCCTGGGCGACTCGATGCGTCTAATAGATGTGAGGTGTTGTACGCCCAGCCGGGGAGTGGCGAGTGGAGTTCGAGGAGTACGTGTCCGCACGCGGACAGGAACTGGTGCGGCTCGGTTTCACCGTCTCGGGCGACTACCAGCGAGCGGAAGACCTGGCCCAGATCGCGCTGATGCAGGCGTTCCGGTCGTGGCGGAAGGTGCGGAAGGCGGACGACCCGCACCACTACGTCCGGCGGATCCTGATCAACGCGTACCTGTCGATGACCCGGCGGCGGTCGTTCGCCGAGGCACCGACGGCCGAGATCG
The DNA here is from genome assembly GCF_050942445.1 of Kribbella sp. CA-247076. Taxonomy (NCBI): domain Bacteria; kingdom Bacillati; phylum Actinomycetota; class Actinomycetes; order Propionibacteriales; family Kribbellaceae; genus Kribbella; species Kribbella sp. CA-247076. Next base: position 6,210,098 of record NZ_CP192051.1, read on the forward strand.
ACCCGCAGCGCACGGTGCCCGATCCCGCCACCGACATCGTGAACTCCGACGACCTCTGGCGAGCGCTCGCCGGGTTGTCGGCCAGGGAGAGGGTCGTGCTGGTCCTGCGCTACTACCAGGATCTCGACGACCGCACGATCGCCGATGTGCTCGGCATCAAACCGTCCTCCGTGCGGGCGACCGCCAGCCGGGCGCTGGCCACCTTGCGGAAGACCAGGCAGTCCCACCACGTGTGATGAGAGGTTGTCGTGAGCAACACCGATCTCAAGGATGAACTGCGCGGAACCTTCGACCGGGCCGCGGCCTCGGTGCCGCCGGCCACCGGCCTGACCGAGCGCGCGACCACGAGTGCCCGGCAGGCCCAGCGCCGTACCTGGATCGTCTCCGGTGCCGCGGCCGTGGCGGTCGCCGCAGTCGCGGTCGTCGGGTTCAGCCTCGGTGGGCGGGACGCGACCGTGCAACCGCCGGTGGCAGGCGGTCAGAGCCCGGCCGGGTCGACCTCGGCCCAGGCGCCGCCGTCCGCCGCGACCGTGGCCGGAACGTGGCGGGTCGTGCAGATGGCCGGTCTGACCACCTTGACGGCCGAGCGGCCGGACGACCCTGTGATCGAGTTCAAACCGGACGGAACGTGGACCGGCTCGGACGGCTGCAACGGACTGTCGGGGACGTACACGATCGGTCAGCGCGGCGAGTTCACCGCGAAGGCCGGGCCGCAGCGGCTGATCGGGTGCGACAACGTGCCGCACACCGCCGTACTGCAGGGCGCCAAGCGGATCACGCTCGAGACCGACACGCTGAAGTTCTTCGCTGCCGACGGGCGTGAACTTGCGAGCTACGCTCGCGCACGGTAGTCAAATCTGCTCGCTGAGGGTGATCGAGGCTTGACTCAACGCAGCTCTTGACCGGACGATAGGTGCGGCCGTCCACCGATCTGGGGAGCTAAGTGCGACTCTCAGTTACCGTCCCGCTGCTCACATTCGGCTCAATGTCACTCGTCGCGGTCGGCCTCACGGCCACCGCCGTGCCGGACGCACCGGCCGTCGAGGCGGCGTGCTCACACGGGCAGCCGAGTACGAGTTCGGTCCAGTCCCAGCGGTTGGCGCAACCGACGTCCGCGTCGGATCCGCGCCCACTCGGCGAGGCCCTGGGCGATGGGATCAGCATCGCCGTACGGTCGCTCGAGCCGCTGGACGCGACCGGCCGGCCGACGTCGGGCCTGCCGTACGGGCTGAGCCAGGGCGTTATCGGCGTGGTCGGCTCCGCGTCGACCGGTTACAAGGTGGTCGTCGACAACTCGGTGATCGACACCCGCCGGTACGAGGCAGCAATGGCCCGCAACGTCCCCGCGGCCGGCAAGCCGATGGTCCGCCTCGAGCGCAGTTGCCGGTCGGCGCAGGAGATCGGCGAGGCCTGGAAGGCGGTCGGCGCCCGCTCCTGGTCGGCCGACGCTCGCGGTACGACGTTCGTCGCCGACCTGGACCCGGTCAGCGAGGACATCGTGGTCGAGTACGACAAGGCGTCGACGTCGGCCGCGTCTCTGGACGGTCTGCGCGCGCTGTCCGGCGTACGACTCGTCGAGAGCTCGCTCGCACGGACCTCCCGGCTCAACGACACCCCGAAGGGCGGTCATTGGGGCGGTGCCCGGATCACGTCGGCGTCGAAGAACTGCACCGCCGGCTTCTCCGTCGTACGGCGTTCCAGCGGCCAGCGCGGGTCCGTGACCGCCGGTCACTGCGGCGGCGTCGGGACCCAGTGGAAGTCGGGCTCGCACTACTACGGCACCACCTCGGTCCGGACGAACTACCCCGACTACGACCAGGCGCTGCTCACCGGCAGCACGTACGGGGCGAAGATGTGGACCGACGGCCCCGGCGACTCCGCCAACACCCGCACGGTCAAGGGCGGCGCCGACCCCGGCGTCGGCACGATCGTCTGCCAGTCCGGCAGCTTCAGTACGTCGCTCTGCGGCCTCACGGTCCGCTCGACGTCAGCGAAGTACTGCGACACCGACGGCTGCACGACGTACGTGATCCGCGCGACCCGCGGTGGCAAGATCGCCATCATCGGCGGCGACTCCGGCGGCCCGCTCTACACCGGCCGCGGTTCCACCGGGGCGCTGATCCGCGGCACCACCTTCGCCGGCTCCGGCTGCGCCTCCTCCCGCTGCACCACCCTCTACGCCGAGCGCTACGCCTCGATCTCCGGCCACCTCGGCGTCTCCGCCCTGACCGGCTGACGCCGTCAGGTCCACACCGCGAGGATCACCGCGGCAACGAGCAGACTGACGATGTGGTAGCCGGCGGTGATGCCGATCCACGTCTGCGGCTTGGGTTTGCGCGGATCGAAGAACCCGGTGACGAACAACGCCGGCGCGACGATGCCCACCCCGACCACGAGCCCCACCACGACCCCCTCACCGAAGGTGTCCGTACTCGTTGCCTCCGACACCATCGCCAACCCGATCGTCGAGATCAGGCAGGTCAGCGCCGGTACGACGTACATCTTGGCCGGCGTGGCCTGCGCCGCGTCGGCCTCGGTCCACCCGATCGCCTCCTGCCACTGCTTGCCAAAGGCAACCGGCGCGTACCACAGCCCGCCGATCCCGAAGTACACGACCGCGGCCACCACCACCGCCAGCCAGTTCAGATCTCCCAGCACACCGAAGCTCATGGCCCCTCCCCCACGCTCACTCCCCTAGCCGCAGCGTGCGCGCCCCCACCCCCCACTGTCCACACCCGCCACCGAACCGTAACCACCCCACCGTCCGCTAGGCTGTCCCCGTCTGTCCGCCCCCGTAGCTCAGGGGATAGAGCGTCGGTTTCCTAAACCGTGCGTCGCAGGTTCGAATCCTGCCGGGGGCACCGTGTGATGTCTCAAGACATCCCGGACAGGTGAACCCACGATTCGTGGGTTCACCTGCTTCTTTTGGGGGCAGGTCCGGGTGGTCTGCCGGTGGGCTGGTAGTCGCGGGTGGGGTCGAGGACCAGTTCGCGTAGCAGTTCGCCGGTGGCGGCGTCGACGACCCGGATCTGGAGGTCGTGGATGAGCAGGATGACGTGGGTTCGGGCGTGGGTTCGGCCGATGCCGATGTGGTGGAGGCGGCCGTTGACCCGCAGGGTGACCACGCCGGTGTGGTCGACCCGGTCGGCGCGGACCCGGTGGTGAACCTCGCCGGCCCGGTCGCCGGTGGGGGTGGCTTTGGGGCGGGCGGTGTAGGCGGCCGCCGGGGTGCAGCGGTGCGGCAGGGACCGATGCGGGCGGCGGTGGTTGTACTCGTCCACGAACTGGTCGAGCAGGGTCTGCAGGTCGGCGATCGTGGCGGGCTGGGCGGGTTGGGCCCGCAGCCACTTCTTCAGGGTCTGCTGGAACCGCTCCACCTTCCCGCAGGTGGTCGGGTGGTTCGGGCGGGAGTTCTTCTGCACGATGTTCAGCTTGCGTAGCTCGGTCTCCAGGCCGTTGCGGCCGCCCTTCCCGCCCGACAACCGGGTCGTGTAGACCATGCCGTTATCGGTCAACGTGGAGGCCGGGATCCCGTACCGCGCAACGGTTTCGCGGAACGTCGTGACCACAGTCTGCCCGGTGATCCGCCGGTGCGCGGTGACATGCAGAGCCAGCCGGGAGTGGTCGTCCAGCCAGCTGATGACTTCGACATCGCGGCCGTCGGCGAGGCGGTAGTGGGTGAAGTCGGACTGCCAGCACTCGTTCGGCTGTTCGGCGGCGAACCGCAGGTACGACGACCTCGGCCGCTTCCCCGGAGCCGGTGTCACCGCGCCCGCCCGGGTCAGGATCCGGTGGATCGTCGCCCGCGACACCACCGTGGCGTGATGGTGGCGCAGGTGCCAGCCGATGGTGTCTGCCCCGGCGTCCAGGCCGGCCTCCGCGAGCTGTTTGCGCAGCCGCAGTACCAGCTCCACCGTCACACCCGGCGTCGCCCGCGGCGAGCTCTTCGGCCGCCGCGACCGCGGCTCGAACGCCGCCTCCCCCTCGGCCCGCCACCGCGCCAGCAACTCATACACCCACGACCGGGCCACCCCGTACTGCGCGACCACCTCAGCAACAGGCCGCTTCTCCACCACCACAGCCATGATCACCAACCGGGCCTTCGACATCCCAGAGCATCAACAACCCGTCCGGCATCACCTGCGACACCAGTCCGGCATGTCGTGAGACACCCGTCCGGTATGTCCTGAACCACAACACTGCCGGGGGCACCGATGTGATGTCTCAAAACATAGGCAACACCCGAACCTACGATTCGTGGGTTCGGGTGTTGGTCGTTTGGGGTGTTTGGGTGGGGGTCCTAGAGGCCTTCCGGTTGCCTCGTAGTCCTTGGTGGGGTCGAGGGTGAGTTCTCTGGGGAGTTCGCCGGCGGCGGCGTGACGACCCTGATGTCGAGGTCGTGGACGAGGAGGAGGACGTGGGTTCGGGCGTGGGTTCGCCCGACGCCGATGTGGTGCAGTCGGCCGTTGACCCGCAGCGTGACCACGCCGGTGTCGTCGGTACGGTCGGTGCGGACCCGGTGATGGACCTCGCCTGTGCGGTCGGTGCTCGGGCCGGCTTTGGGGCGGGCGGTGTAGGCGGCCGCCGGGGTGGCGTGGTGCGGCAGGGACCGGTGAGGTCCACGCCAGTCGGGTGCGCAGAGTCTGGTTCTAGCGACGCTCAATCAACGTGTCAGCTTGGTAGAGGCCGTCGTCTCCGATGGTTTGGCGCCCAGGATCGGCGCTGATCGGAGTGATGGTGATGTCGTAGTCCTCGCTAGGTTCCCAAACGACTGCGTCGTAGTGGATGGTGCGACCGCGTGCGAGGACGCGGATGAGGTGAAGGCCTGGACTGGTCGGCGTGTGAACCGAGTACGCCGGATTCTCCCCCATCAACGGGGCGAGGTAGAGCGCACCCCTATAGGAATTGCAATCTGCTCACCGATCTCCCAGTGATCGCTCGCCGTCGCGAGGTCCGGAAGCGGCTCGTCTCTGACTCGAACAGTTACGTTGACCGGACCATCAGCGCAGCCAGTGCGGATGATCACCGCGGTCGGAATCTCTGGATCTAGTGCGAGCACGGGTCCTGCGGTCGAGAGATCGAGGATCGGGCTGGCGTCTCCTACCACCAGCAGAAACTGGTGGTAGGAGACCTCGACCTGGTAGGTGGACTCGGTCACTACGCAAACTTTATCTGGAACGGGTCGTGGGCCAGCATGCGCTCGTCCCGGTAGAAGTTCACCAAGTATGCGCCTGCTGACTGGTTGTGGCCGCTGATGATGAAGCAACGACTGAAGCCGCTTGAACCGGTCCGCTCCGGATCCGGCATCTGACAACCTGGGAAGCTGCGCGGGGTCGGGTCTCCCCCGATGTAGGCACCCTCGTACGTGCTGCGGAACGGGTGCCCTGTTCAGGTTGTACAACAGTCGGCCGGCGCGGGGGTGGTGCTGTCGGCGGCGAATCCGAAGAGTGCACTGCTCGCGGTCGGCGCTGCGGCAGCGAGCGCGCAGACCGGAATCTCTGGTGGCGAGCAGGCGATCGCCTACGTGGTCTTCGCTGTGATCGCCACTGTCGGCGTCGCGGCTCCCGTCGCCATCTACGTCGGGTTAGGCGAGCGCGCCGGCCCGATCCTCGACGAGCTCAGGGTGTGGTTGGGCCGCAACAATGCCGTGATCATGGCGGTGCTGTGCCTCATCATCGGGGCGAGGTTCGTCGGCGACGCGATCTCCGGATTCAGCACCTAGCCGGCCACCAAGCTCGGTGGTGGAGATGAGTGGCCGTCAGCCGAGTTGGCCATTGCATGTGGCGGGCCAGGATGTGACCCGGCGTGTTGTGCGCCCCGCCAGAGGTGTTCGCTGGCCGTCGATATCGGGCTGGCCATGGCCTCGGCGGTTGGACGACCTCGGTCGTACTGCTCGGCGCGCCGCAATCGCTTCACCTGGCACATTCTCGCCGCCGGCCTTGATGGGTGGCCGCCGCACATCACCCAACGTGGATGATGCCTGCACCCAGCAACAACGGCGAGATTGGTGATCGAAGGATCAAGATCGTCGGCCGTCGTGGGCGATGCCATGGTGCGGCATGGTTCGTGGTGGGTGGCGACCATCCAGGAGAACACTGGCTGATGACTCCCGGGCGACCGAAGGAGGGCACGCAAGCGTGGCGGATACTGTGACGCACTTCGAGATTTATGCCGAGGACCCCGCGAACCTCGTCGAGTTTTACCGGGCACTCTTCTCGTGGACGATCGACAAGGCACCCGGGATCGACTACTGGCAGATTCAAACCGGTGGAGGCGGCCAAGGCATCCGCGGAGGGTTGACGCATCGCCCAATCGAAGGGCCCCGTAGCTGGGTGCATTACGTGACGGTCGAGGCGCTCGACGAGGCGGTCACTCAGGTGGAGGGCTTGGGTGGAACCGTTGTACGCACCAAAGCCGCGGTGCCGAAGAACGGCTGGTACGCCGTGATGGCGGACCCTGAGGGAAACATCTTCGCTTTGTGGCAGCACGACCGGAACGCAATGCCACCGCTCGACCCCGAGGAATGATGTCGCAACCACCCGTGGACGCCGACGCACGACCATACAAAAGGCTTATGCGCCGACACTCGATTGGCGCGCCTAGGAAGGAGCGACAGGATGTACTACACCGATGATGCTCTCTATCCGGAGAACATGCGCCCCCTCGTCATCACAGCGGCGCCCTACGCGCCGTCCTGGATCCCAGGAGACGCGGCGGACATCGCGGTCACGTGGGACGAGCAAGTGCAGGCGGCCGTGGATTGCTACAACGCCGGCGCCACAGTGCTGCACGTGCACGTCCGGAACCCGGCAACCGGACGGCTGTCGACAGACTTCGACCAGTTCAACTATTTCCTTGGACGGCTCAAGGAGGCCGTGCCGGAGATGATCCTCCAGGTCGGCGGCTCGATCTCGTTCGCGCCCAAGGGTGAGGGTCAGAAGGCCGCCTGGCTTGACTACGACACGCGGCACATGCTCACCGAGCTCGACCCGAAGCCTGAGACGGTCACCGTCGCGATCGGGACTTGCATGATGGACCTGACGCAGATGTGGACCCCCGACGATGTGAAGGGAACGCATCTTGAAGATCCGAGGAGATTGGCCGCCTGGGCAGGCATGTACACCGATGCCGGTCCTGCGTTCTACCTGGAGCACCTGAAGCGCCTGATCGCCAATGGCATCCAGCCCTACTTTCCTTTGGCGCACGTGCACCAGCTCGAGATCGTGGAGCGTCTGATTCGCAAGGGCGTATACATGGGTCCGTTAAACCTGGCGATCGGTACCTATGGCGGGGGCGGCTGCGGCCACAATCCGTTCGATTGGATGGAGTTCATCCGTCGCACCCCGCAGGGTGCGGTGCTCTCGTTCTGGGCGGGAATGCGTATCAACGCGGTGGCCCAACCGCTCGCGATCATCATGGGCCAGAACGTGCGTGTCGGCAACGAGGACAACCTGTGGAACAGCAAGCGGGAGCGGATCACCACAGTCGGGCAGATCGAGTCGGTTGTGCGGTTGTCGGAGCAATTCGGGCGCAAGGTCGCGACCACCGATGAGGCGCGCGAGATCATGAAAATTGGCGTCTGGTACGACAGCATCGAGCAGACGCTCAGAGAACTCGGATTGCCGCCCAACCGCGCGGAGGGCGAGCCCGGCTTCATGGTCTGGCCGACCGACGGGAGAAACCATGTCGCCGAGGTCATGTCCGATTCGCATGCGATGGCCTACTGCATGGTTCCACCCCAAGAGGTGGAGGCACCCGCGTAGCTCTCGAACGAAGCGCTGAGGACGGTAGAACGAGGAGGGACATCCGTGGCCGAGTTCATCGATGCTGGAAGAGTGGACGAGCTCCCTCCCGGGAGAGGTACGTCGGTGACCGTGGCGGGGCGGGACGTGGCGCTCTTCAACGTCGACGGCACGATTTACGCGATGGAGGACTCGTGTCTTCACCAAGGCTCCTCGCTGGGAATGAGCGAGCTACAGGGACACGTTGTGACTTGTCGCGGGCACGGTTGGCGGTACAACGTGACCACTGGGGCGATACTCCATGCCCCGGATGTCGGCGTGGACACGTACCCGGTGAAAGTGGTGGAAGGACGAATCCTCATCGCATTCGGCGAGCAGCAGGCGGCACCGTGACCCACTAGTGCCGCGAAAGGTCGCGAACGCGTCGATCGGCAACGCACTCGGGCGCTGCCGTAAGTCTGACGTTCGGGCAGATCGCTGCTCGGCTCGCCGTATGTCCGGTGGCGTCGGCAACAAGCATCAAGTGCGTCGTTAGCGCCGGCCACAGTCTCGAGTTACCGATGAGCGTCCCGCCGGGGCGTAGGCGCTACTCTCACCTTCCTGGCTCGTCAGTTCAGCGGGGAACGGCCTGGGAACGAAGGGACGTCGAATAGAGTCAGCTGGAGTCGAGTCCGGCCGAACTGGTGATGGCTCGGTACGCCTGGAAGGGTGCATGTCGGCACGGCGCGTCGGTTTCCTAAACCGTGCGTCGCAGGTTCGAATCCTGCCGGGGGCACCGATTGAAACCGCAGGTCGGCGCCGGCTTCTGCCGGGTACCAGCGGTGGTCACTAGCCTGGTCCAGATCTGATGAAGTGTCGGCGGGATTTCTTGGCGGTGTCGATCTGGGGGGTGCTTGTTCGACCTGTGGGGCGGGGACCGAGACGCGGTCCGCTGGACGAGGAGAGCGCGATGGCGAAGTACATGCTGATCATGCGGGGCACCGATGAGACGAATGCCGCGATGATGGCGTCGATCGACGAGGCGATGGCCGCGACCCGCCGGTTCATCGGGGAGATGGTCGAGGCTGGCGTTCTGATCGCGGCCGAAGGGCTGGACGATCCTGGTCAGGGTGTCGTGGTCGACATCACCGGCGCGGCACCGGTGGTCACGGACGGGCCGTACGGCGAGACCAAGGAACTGTTCGGCGGCTACTTCCTGATCGGCGTCGCCTCCAAGCAGGAGGCGGTCGAGTGGGCCAAGCGGGTCCCGGCGGTCCCCGGGGCCAGGATCGAGGTCCGTCGCGTCGCCGAGAGCGACGAGGTCCCCCAGATCAGCCCACAGGCCGAGCCGAAGAGCGACGCCCAGGCCACGCTTCAGAGCAACGCTCGGGTCAGGAGCTAGAGCGACGTCGATGACGGGCGCCGGAACAGCGACTAGAGCTGGCATCGGACGTCCGCCTCGAGGCACCCGACGGGTGCCTCGAGGCGGACGGTGTCAGTGCTCCGTGCCGACTCGGGCGGTCTTGGGGAGGAGGTAGCCGGCGGTGAAGGCGAGGAGGATGGCTGCGAGGGTGGCTAGGAGGGCGGTTTGGGTGCCGTCGAGGGCGGCTGCGGCTCGGGTTGCCGGGGTGGCGTGGGAGACCTTGCCCATGAAGATGGTGCCGATGACCGCGATGCCGAGGGCGATGCCGACCTGCTCGAGTGAGCCCAGCAGGCCCGTGGCCGAGCCGACCTCCTCGTCGCGAACGCCGCTCAGGATGATGTCGAAGAGCGGGACGAAGACCATCCCCATGCCCGCGCCGCCGATCAGGTTGGGTACGACGAGGTCCCAGTGCCCGACGTCCAGGCCGGTCAGCGTGAGTACGGCGTACAGGCCGGTCAGGCCGACCGCCATCAGTGCGAGGCCGACGTGGAGCAGCTTGCGACCGTACTTCTGCATCGTCATCCCGGAGACCGCCGAGCCGATCAGCGCGCCGAAGGCCCAGGGCGCCATCGCCAGGCTGGCGTGGATCGGGGTGTAGCCGAGGCCGACCTGGAGGAACATGCCCAGGACGAAGGTGCCGGCCATCGCACCGAAGAAGACGACCGCGAAGAACACACCGGACAGGTACGCGCGGCTGCGGAGCAACCGGGGCTCGACCAGCGGGGTCACGCCGCCACGCCGCCGACGGGACTGGTACACGCCGAACCCCGCGAGCAGCGGCACCGAGGCGACCAGCAGCGCCTTCGACCACACCGGCCAGCCGAGCTCGTGGCCCTGGACCAGCGGGTAGACCAGCGCGACCAGGCCGGCGCCGGCGATCAGCAGCCCGGGGACGTCCAGCGAGACCCGGCCGGCCGTGGGCTTCGTGTTCGGCAGGTACTTCGCCGCGATCGCGAAGGTGAAGATGCCGACCGGGATGTTCACCAGGAAGATCGCTCGCCAGCCGGTGCCCAGCAGGTCCGCGTCAAGCAGCGTGCCGCCGACGATCGGGCCGATCACCGCTGACAGCCCCATCACCGGACCGAAGAACCCGAACGCCTTCGCCCGCTCCCCCGGCTCGAACAGATCCCGCGCCAGACCGAAGCCCTGCGGCAGCATGACCGCGGCGAACGCGCCCTGCGCGACCCGCGCGGCGATCAGCATCTCCGGCGACACCGCCAGGCCGCAGAGGAACGACGTCACGGTGAACCCGGCGACGCCGATCAGCAGCGCCTGCTTCCGCCCGACCAGGTCGCCGAGGCGGCCGCCGACGAGGAGCAGGACGGCCAGCGCCATCGTGTAGCCGGCGGCCATCCACTGCAGGCTCGCGTAGGAGCCGCCGAGGTCGGCGCGGATCGCGGGCGCCGCGACGTTCATCACGGTCGAGTCGAGCAGGTCCATCACCGACGCGGTGATGACCGCGGAGAAGGCGAGCCAGCGCCGCGGGGCGACCTCACGGACGGTGGCTGTACTGCGGGGGAGCTCTACGACTGCGGTCATCATCGACTCCAACTCAAACGGAACGAAATGTTCTGTTCCAACTCTAGCGGAACGGAGCATTCCGTTCAAGTGGTAGGCTGGGTGACATGGCGAAAGCTCTCAGTGGCCGGCAGGCGCAGGCGGCCCGCAACGACGAAGTGATCCTGGCCGCGGCCAGGGCGGTGTTCATCGCCGATCCCGGCGCCCCGATCTCCGCGGTCGCCGAGCGGGCCGGCGTCGGGATCAGCGCGCTCTACCGGCGGTACGCGAGCAAGGAGGAGCTGCTCCGCAAGCTCTGCAGCGACGGGCTCGCCCGCTACATCGAGGAGTCGGAGAAGGCGCTGGCCGACGACCGTGAGCCGTGGGTCGCGTTCGGCGCGTTCCTGCACGCGCTCGTCGACGCCGACACCAACTCGCTGACCCAGCGGCTGGCGGGGACGTTCACCCCGACGCCGGACCTCTGGCAGGACGCGGCCCGCGCGGGCGAGCTGAACCGGGCGATCTACGCGCGGACGAAGGAGTACCTCCGCCCGGGGATCGTGGTCGAGGACTTCGGGATGATCCTGGAGCAGATCACGTCGATCAAGCTCGGCGACGAAGCCCGCACGAACCAGCTCCGGCACCGGTACCTGACGCTGATGCTGGAGGCGATGCGCCGGCCCGCGGAAGAGCCGGGCGGCGGCCCGGAGCTTCCCGGACCGCCGCCCAGCGGTGACGAACTGACCGACCGCTGGCGAGCCTGACCAGCGGCTCGCCCCGGCTCGAACTAGTAGCGGGTCACCGCCGCGTACGCGTCGACGATGCCGTGACCGTAGAAGCCGTTGAAGTTCCGCGTGCCCTCACAGAGCGCGTTGAACTCGTCCGACCGCCCTTCGTTGGTGTAGGTCTGCAGCGGCGGGTTCGGGCAGGCCCGGGGCTGCGCGGAGTCCATCAGGATCCGGCCGACCTTGTCCGGGTCCATCCCGAAGTCGCCGCGTCCCTTCTTCTTGCCGTACTCGCTGACGATCAGCGCGGCGACACCGGTCGCGTGCGGTGACGCCATCGACGTACCTTGCAGCACGTAGTAGTAACCGCACTTGGTGAAGTCGGTGACGCCGGCCGGGCACTGCTTCTGCGCGCCGGCCGCGAGTCCGGTCGGCGTGATGTTGCCAGCGGCATCGACATAGCCGGCGGCCTGCAGGGCGTTCACCGGGTACGTCGACAGGATCAAGTTCTCATTGGTCCGGTGCTGCGGCGTCCCGAAGTAGTCGCGGAACCAGCCACCCGGCGCCGAGACCTCGATCTGCTCGAGGCCGTAGTTGGAGTAGTCGGCCTTCTTCGTCGACGGTCCGAGCGCCGACACCCCGATCACGTGCGGGCCCTCGACCGGCAGGTCGAAGCAGGTCGCGTTGTCGATCGTCCGCGGGTATGCCGTCCCCGGCGGGAAGTCGGGGCTGCTGGCATCGGGCCGCGGCTTGCCGAGGTCCTCGTGGTTGTTGCCGAGCGAACCGACGAGCGTGACGCCCTTGCGGTCCGCGTAGTTCAGCGCCCGGGTCATCGCCCGGATCGTGGTGCGCTGCTCGGCCTGCGCCTCCGGGCTGTCGGCCGGGTTGTTGATGCAGTTGTACAGCCACGGGTCGACGTAGAAGGACATGTTGACCACGTCGAGCCCGACGTCACCGGCGTACGTCAGCGCGTCCGTGACCGGGCCGAGGAACACGTAGCCGCTGTCCTGGCCGCCGCGGATCTGCACGAGCGTGACCTTCGGCGCGACGCCGGAGACACCGAGACCGTTGACCGCGGCACCGATCGTCCCGGCCACGTGGGTGCCGTGACCGCTGTCGTCCCAGCCGACCGGGTCGACACAGCCGCGGAACTCGCAGGTGCCGTCGATCTCCGGGATGTCCGGGGCGAAGTTGCGGGACAGCTTCCAGTCGAAGTTCGGCGCGATGTCGGGGTTGCGGGCGTCGATGCCCGAGTCGAGCACGCCGACCTTGACCGACTTCTTCCCCGGCTGGACCGTACGCGCGAGGTCGGAGCGGACCATCCGCAAACCCCACAACTGCCCGTCGAGCGGGTCCATCCCGACGGTCTTCTTCGCCGACCGGCCCTTGCCGGTCCCGCCGTTCTCGCGCTCGACGGTGTTCCGCTGCTTCTGCTGCGGTACGGCGCCGATCGGCCGGCTGCGGGCCGCGCCCTCGACCGCGCTCGACGCGGACACGCGGGTGACGAACCCGGACGCGGCCGCCCGCACGGTCAGTGTGCCGAGGCGCGCGTTCTCCTTGACCACCACGCCGCCGGCGGCCTTGACCGCGGCGATCGCCTGGTTGCGGTCCGCTCCGACCTCGAGCAGGACCAGGTACTCGGTGTCTCCCCCAGTAACTCCCGTGCTGCCGGCACCGGCTGTGGCCGGTACGGCGAGCGTGGCCGCGACCAGGGCGAACGCCCCGGCCACCGCGCACAGACTTCTCCGGACGTCTCTCACGAGCGGATCCCCTCCCTGAGTGAGTGTGACGGGCTCACGGTAGGTCGGCGTACGGCGACCGAGAAGGGGACGACGTTGTCAGATTTCCGCCAACGGATGCCGGCTGCCTTGTTGGCGGGGAGCGATCGGACTTAGGTTCCGGAACATGACGGATACCCAGGTCTCAGAACTGCAGGGACGGTGTGAGCTGCTGCGGTCGCTGCATCGCCCCGGTGATCCGCTGCTGCTCCCGAACGTCTGGGACGCCGCCTCGGCGAAGGCCGTGGTCGCGGCGGGATATCCCGTGGTCGCGACCAGCAGTGGGGCCGTTGCCGCCGGGCTCGGCTACGAGGACAACGAGGGTGCACCGGCGGACGAGATGCTCGCCGCGGCGGCCCGGATCGTCCGGGCGGTCGACGTGCCAGTCACGATGGACGCGGAGGCCGGGTACGGCATGGAGCCGGCGGATCTCGTGGCCGCGCTGCGGACCGTCGGCGCGGCCGGCTGCAACCTCGAGGACACCGACCACCGCGCCGGCGGCATCCGTGCTGCCGACCGGCAGGCCAACCGGCTGGCCGAGGTACGCCGGGCCGCGGCGGCGGCCGACTACCCGCTCGTGATCAACGCCCGGATCGACGTGTTCCTGGGACCGCTCATCGCCGACGCCGACGCTGACGAGCTCGCGCAGCACGTGCCGGAGGCGATCGAGCGCGCGACGGCGTACCTCGAGGCAGGCGCGGACTGCGTGTATCCGATCGGGCTGTGGGAGGCCGGCGCGCTCCGCCGGTTCGTCACGGAGGTGAACGGCCCGGTCAACGTCGTCCGGCTGCCGCCGACGCCTTCGACGGCCGAGCTGGCGGCGCTCGGCGTGGCGCGGGTCAGCTGGGGCCCGTTCCTGCACCAGGCTGCGATGGACCGCTTCGCGGAGGAGCTCGCGTCGCTGCGGGAGTGACGTTCAGGCGGACTCGAGACGGCTCAGCGGCAGGTGGCCGAGCTCCTTGCGCGAGGTGATCTCGAGCTTCGCGAACACCTTCCGCAGGTGCCAGTCCACGGTGTGCCGGCTGATGTACAGCTCGGCGCCGATCTCCGGGTTCGACAGGCCGTCCCGCGCGAGCCGTGCGATCTGGGCCTCCTGGCTGGTGAGCAGGGCGCGGGTCTGGTCGCCGGCCTTCTGCGCCGCGCCGCCGGCGGCAAGCAGCTCCCGCGACGCACGGTCGGCGTACGCCTCGGCTCCGAGCGGGCTGAACAGGTCGTGCGCGGCGCGGAGCTGTTCGCGTGCGTCGACGCGCCGGTTCGCACGGCGCAACCATTCGCCGTACAAGAGGCGCGCGCGGCCGAGATGGATGGTGATGCGCGTCCGTCCGAGGCGCTCGATCGCCTCCTGGTAAAGGGCTTCAGCGGCCGGGCCCTCGGTCAGCAGGGCGCGCGACCAGGCCTGTACGCCGAGTGCCCAGTCTGTTCCGGCGGCGCTCGTTCGTGCCTGCAGACGTCGCAGCGCGGCCTCGGCCTCGTTCCGGGTGCCGCTCTTGGCCGCCGCCTCGATCAGCTCCACCAGGGCGAGGCCGCAGATGCCCAGGTCGTCGTACTCACAGGCCTGTCGGGCCGCGGTCAGGGCCTCGTCGTGGCGCCCGTGCGCGTTGTACGCCAGCGCGGTCACGTATCCCGCACCGCCGATCCATCGCGCCTCGCCACGCGTGGTCACGTCGTCGAGCTCGACCCGGAAGCTCTCGAGCAGGGCAGTCGGATCCGCGCCACGGACCGCGGCGAGCACCATCGGCGGATAGTTCACGGCCGCGCCACCGGTCGCGTCGGAGATCGCCTCGCCCTCCTGCATCAACGCCGACGCCGCGGCGAACTCGCCGGCGTACACGTGCACGAGGGAGCGGTAGCCGAGGGCCAGCGGCAGCAGGGTGAGCGCTCCGGACTCACGGCACAACCGGACCGCCTGAGTGGCCAGCTCGTACCACTTCTGGTCGTCCCACAGGTCGCCCGCGACGAGCCACGGCAGCCAGAACCAGCGCAGTACGTCGTTCTCGTCGGCCCCGGTGAACGCTTCCAGCGCACGCCGCAGCGGCGCGACGCCGGCGACGTAGCCGTCGATGAACCGGGTCGCCAATCCGTCCAGGAGAAGGTCGTTCGGCCGCAGCACGGCTCGTGCCGACAACGCCGTGCGCGCGGCGGCGGCCACGTCGTACGAACTCACCGCGCCATGGAGGCGGCCGGCGTAGATGGTGGCGCCGAGCGCTTCGAGGTAGGTGTCGCGCGCTGCCTCGACGTCGTACGACGCGAGCTTCTCGGCCGCGGCGAGCAACTCCGGCGGAGCGTCGACGCCACGGTTGAGCCGGAACACGATCTGGGCCCGCAGGCGGGCGATCATCGCGTGACCGAGGTCGTCCATCGGGTAGCCCTCGGACACCGTCAGCAGCGTGGTCGCGGCGTCGAACGCGCCGGACTCGAATCTCGCCCGGGCCGCGGCGAGGATACGCCGTCCCCGATCGCCCGGATCCGGAGTCAGCTCGGCGGCCCGTTCGAGGAAGGCCGCGGCGGCCGCGATGCCGCCGCGAGCCCGGGCGCGACCGGCGGAGCGTTCCAGCTGGTCGGCGACCGACTCATCCAGGCCCGACGTCGCGTACCCGCGGTGCCAGGCGCGTCGATCGGGTTCCCGGTCGGGGTCGATCGCAGCGGCCAGCGCACCGTGCACTCTCTGCCGGTCGCTCACGGACGCCGACCGATAGACCGCCGACCGCACCAACGGATGACGGAACCGGACATGGGCGTCGAGCTCGATCAGCCCCGCGGCCTGTGCCGGCTCCGCTGCGTCGAGCCCTACCCCGAGCAGAGAGGCCGACCGCCACAGCAGCGCCACATCTCCCATCGGCTCGGCCGCTGCGGTCAGCATGAGCTGCCGGGTGTCGTCCGGCAGCGACTCGATCTGTCGCCGGAAGCTCTTCTCGATCTGGGTCACGAGCGGCGCCGCGTCCGGGAGCTGGAAACCGCCGGCCAGCTCGGCGGGCGTCAGTCCCCGGGGAAGCTCGAGCAGCGCGAGCGGGTTGCCTCGCGACTCCGCGATGACCCGATCCCGGACCTTCTCGTCCAGGCGCCCGGGCCAGGCCGCGTCGAGGAGCGCGCGGGCATCCACGTCCCTGAGCCCTCGGAGCGTCAGCTCCGGCAGCCCGGCCAGCTCCCGCGCCTCACCGGGTTGCCGTACGGCGAGCACCAGTCCGACCGACTCGGCCATCAGCCGCCGGGCAACGAAGGCGATCGTGAGCACGGAGGCGCGATCCAGCCACTGGACGTCGTCGACCACGCAGATCAGGGGCTGTTCCTCCGCGGCCTCGGCGAGTAGACCGAGTACGGCGAGGCCGACGACGAAACGGTCGGCGGGGACCTTCGCGCTGAGGCCGAACGCCGTGTCGAGCGCATCCCGTTGCGGCGCGGGCAACCGATCCTTCAGCCGGAGCAGGGGCGCGCACAGCTGATGCAGGCCGGCGTAGGCGAGCTCCTTCTCGTACTCGACGCCGGCGACCTGCACGACCCGGCAACCGGATGCGCCGCGGGCGGCGTACCCGAGCAGCGCGGACTTCCCGACGCCGGCCTCACCGCGGATGACGAGCGCGCGGCTGCGACCTTTGCGCACGTTCTCCAGGAGTCGATCCAGAGCCCGGCACTCCGCGTGCCGACCGCGCAACCCGTGCCGGGGATCCTCGGTCGACATGCCATCGGACGCTACAACGCCCACCGGACACTGCCAATCCGTTTGATCTCCGCCACAGTCCGTGTCCGCCCGCGCGGGTGCGCGGTCAGTGCGCCTTTCCGGTGTCGGACCACCGCTGGAAGAGATCGACCTGCGCGTCGGGCCAGGCACGGTCGCACGGCATCGTGCCGGCCCGGAGGCGGGCGAGGATCGCGTCGGCGTGCCGGCTGACGTCGTCGTACGACCAGAGATCGAAGTGACTGAGCATCGAGTCCCGGTCGAGGTCGCGGAACAGTGGCTTGATGTCCGCCTCGAAGCCAGTCGGATCGCTGTGATCGTCGGTCATGACTCCTCCTGGCGCGTCGGCGGGCCGATCTTTCCTGAGCGGATCGTAACCCGGGAATCCCGTCGCCGGGCCGCCGCTGTCACACCTGTGCGGGCTGGCTGGTCGAAGGGGTGTTAGTCAACGAATCGTCTGTCCGTTCGAAAGGACGCCCCTCATGAAGACCATCGTTCTCGTCCACGGATTCTGGGTGACCCCGCGCAGTTGGGAACACTGGATCGACCGCTACCAGCGGGCCGGCTACAACGTGATCGCGCCCGCCTACCCAGGGTTCGAGGTCGAGGTCGAGGCCCTCAACGCCGACCCGACCCCGGTCGAGGAAGTGACCGCTCCGGCGATCATCTCCCACCTGGAGGCGGTGATCGGAGCGCTCGACGAGCCGCCGATCATCATCGGCCACTCGGCCGGCGGTGCGTTCACCCAGGTCCTGCTGGACCACGGACTCGGCGTCGCGGGGGTCGCGATCAACTCGGCGGCGACCGAGGGTGTGCGGGTCGCGCCGCTGTCCCAGATCAAGGCGTCGTTCCCGGTGCTGAAGAGCCCGGCGAACCGGCACAAGGCCATCCCTCTGACACCCGAGCAGTGGAAGTACACGTTCGCCAACACCTTCACCGAGGAGGAGGCGCTCGCGGCGTACCGCCGGTACCACGTGCCCGCGTCCGGGCGGATCTTCTGGAACAGCCTGCTGGCGAACTTCCAGCCCGGCCCGCAGGACGTCCACGTCGACTACCACAACGACGACCGGCCGCCGCTGCTGTTCATCTCCGGCGGCGAGGACCACCTGATGCCACCGAGCGTGCAGCGGTCGAACGCCAAGCACTACAAGTCGTCGAAGACCGTCACCGAGGTCAAGCAGTTCGACGGCATGGCCCACCTGATGCCCGCGCAGCAGGGCTGGGAAGAGGTCGCCGACTACGCCCTGTCCTGGGCAGTCCAGCACGCCGGCTGGCCGGCCCCCGCCGGCGCCTGACCACCGGGCCGGGTACGACGTACCTCAGCCCGGCCGGGTACGACGTACCTCAGCCCGGCCGGGTACGACGTACCTCGGGCCGGGCCGGGGTCTGAGGTCCGTCAGGGCCGTCGTTCACCTCGGGCCGCTGGGCGTGGCGGTCCAGGTGGGGGGCAGGCCGACCAGTGGCGTCGTCCGTTGCCGGGCCTGGGTTGCCGTGGTCAGGAAGGGGTTCGGGTTGGCCGGGCAGACCTTGCCTCTGGGTGGCAGGGTCTGGGTGAGCAGGTAGGTGTCGACGTGCTCGGTGACGCACTGGTTGCGGCCGTACGCCGTATGCCCCCAACCGGCGTACGACAGCAGGCGGCTGTTGCGGAGAAGGCGGTCGCTGGCCACCGCGCCGGCGTAGTCGGTGACGCCGTCGAAGTAGTTGCCCACCACCAGCACCGGCGAGGACGTCCGGGCCGTCCACGGGCCGGTGTAGCGGTCGGCGTTGACGGGCCAGTTCGCACAGCCGGCGTTGCCCCACCACCACAGCGGGCCGAACCGCGATCCGGCGCGGGCGTACCGGTCGATCGCGAGCCAGGACGCGAAGGCCTTCGGGTACTGCGTGTCGGCGCACTGGTTGCCGTAGTACGCGTCGAGCCCGTTCGGGTAGTCGGCCTCGCGGCTGTTCGGCGTGAGCTTGTCGATCAGCGCCGTACGCGCCCGGACCGCGGCGGCAGCGGCCGCGTCGCTGCCCAGGGCCGCGTCCGCCAGGAAGTCGAAGAACGCCGCCGCCCCCTCGGGACCACCCCAGCTCTCGGGCGCGTACATCGCACCGACGGCGTCCGAGATCAGGAAGTCATAGGTGTACTGCGTCCCGTCGGGGAGCTCGAGCGGGTCGCGTTCGAGGCTTCTCGCCAGTCGCTCCCAGCGCTTCGCCGAGCCACCGGGGGTCCAGAAAGCGCACTCGGTCCGCGCGACGTCGCACAGCCTGAGGAACTCGTCGAACTCCTCCTGCGTGGCGACCCGGTCGGACTTGATCTGCCAGCCGCTCGACCACAGGCGCGGATCGAGTACGCCGTCGATCACCAGCGCCCGCACGTTGTTCGGGAACAGGTTGGCGTAGGTGTTGCCGAGATAGCTGCCGTAGGAGAACCCGAGATACGTCAACCGCCGGTCGCCGACGGCCCGGCGCAGCAGGTCGAGGTCACGGGCGACGTCGGCGGTATTCATGTGCGCGGCGATCTTCTGGCGGTCGTCGAGGCATTCGCGCGCGAGGCCGGCGTACGTGCTGAAGTACGGGCGGTACTGATCCTTGCGGTAGGGGAAGACGGGCTGCCCCGCGAAGTACTCGCCGAGCTCCTCCTCGGAGTCGAAGCAGTGCAACGGGTCCGAGGCGCCGACGCCGCGAGGGTCGAATCCGACCACGTCGAAGCGGCCGTCGAGCTGAGTGCCGAGGAACTCACCGAATCCGTCCACGACCAACTCGACACCGGATCCGCCCGGACCGCCCGGGTTGACGAAGACGGTGCCGATCCGGTGGCTGGTGTCCGTCGCGCGGAAGCGGGCGAGCGCGAGCTCGGTCGTCCCGTCGGACGGCCGGTCGTAGTCGAGCGGGACGGTCACGGTCGCACAGTCGTACGTCGGATGCCCCGCGCACGGTGCCCACTTGATCCCCGGCCCAGCCGCGGCTGCCGGTTCCGCAGCCGCGGTCGTGACACCGACCGTAGGAACGAGCAGGCCGACCACCAACAGGATGCGCGCCCACCCACCTGTTAAACCCCGGATCGCCATGACCAGCCCTCCCCCACCGACGGCAACACCTCCTGAAACCGTAGGCCCGCCCCACCCCGCACCGCCAGATCCGAGGGAGGTGTTGCGGGCGCGGCGTGCGGCGGAAGAGCAGGCGAGGGCCGGTCCTCGGTGTGGCCTAGGCTGTGCGTCCTGACGGGGTGGCGGCGAGGAAGGGCTGGGATGGGTTCGAGGAGACCGCGGCGCTGGTTGCGGCGGCTGGTGGTCACGGTGGTGGTCCTGGGGTGCCTGGTCGTCGGGGCCGACCGGGCGGCCGCGTGGGTGGCCGAGGACCGGCTGGCGACGATGGCGGCCGACGAGGCGGCGAAGTACGACGTACAGGCCGCGGACACCAGCGTGGAGATCGGCGGGTTCGGGTTCCTTCCGCAGGTGGTGCGGGAGGAGTTCTCGACGGTCACGCTGACCATGCGGCAGCCGACGTTCTCGTCGGTCCCGGCCGAGGACCTGGTCGTCACGATGGACACGGTGCACGTCCCGCGGGCGCTGGTGACCGGCGGTTCCGGCACGGCGGTCACGATCGACTCGACCGAAATGAAACTCCGGTTGTCGCCGGCCGAGCTGACCAAGCTGGCGGCGCGGGCGACCAACCTGGAGAACCTGGGGCTGAGCATCGTCGACGGCAGGCTGCACGCGAAACTGTCGGTCCGCGGCCGGGAGGTGGACGCAACGCTGAGCCCGAAGGTCGAGCAGGGTCGCATCGTCCTGGCCGTCGACCAACTCTCGGACTCGATCCCCTCCGTCATCCGCACCACGGTCTCCCGGCTGCTCGCGCGCGGAATCACCCTGCCCGAGATGCCGTTCGGCGCGTCCCTGAAACAGGTCGCCGTCGAAGGCAACTCCGTCGTCCTGGTAGCGACCGCCGACAACCTCCAATTCGCCGGCTGACCACACGGAGAAATTCCCGGCTCGAGCGCCTTGGGTGGCGATGGGTCGCGATATATCGTTGATGTATCGCATCTTCACCTGAGGGACGGTGGTCGGGATGACCGGATCGACGTACGCCGCGGGGTGGCCCTGGCAGCACTTGGCGCGGCACTGTTCAGCTTTCGACGACATCAAGGACGAGTTGCGCGCGGCGATGACCGGGGGCCGCCGGACGCATCACGGGCACAACCCGTTCGGGGCGCAGTGGGGCATGTTCGGCGGGCAGATGTTCGGGCCGCCGTTCGGGCCGCCGCCGCGCTGGCGCGGGCCGAAGGCGCGCCGCGGGGACGTCCGCGCCGCGATCCTCGCGGTGCTCGCGGAGCAGCCGATGAACGGCTACCAGATCATCCAGGAGATCGCCGAGCGCAGCGGCGGCGGGTGGAAGCCGAGCCCGGGCTCGATCTACCCGACCCTGCAGCAGCTCGAGGACGAGGGCCTGGTCACCGCCGACGCCGAGGTCGGCCGGCGGACCTTCACCCTGACCGACGAGGGGCGGGCGTACGTCGCCGCGCACGCGGACGAGGTGTCCGCGCCGTGGGAGGCGATGAGCGCGCCGTCCGGCGACGACGAGAACGGGCTCAAGCCGATGCTCGGCCAGGTGGCGACCGCCATGTGGCAGATCCTCGCGACCGGTACGCCGGAGCAGCAGGCGCGGGCCAAGGACGCGGTGTCCGAGCTGCGGCGCAAGCTGTACGGCATCCTCGCCGACGACGACCAGCAGGACCGGTCATGAGCTCGTACCTCCCAGAGCGCCGCGGCCCGGTCCGGATCGGCGACGCCGAACGCGACCAGGCCGTGGCCGTGCTCAGCGACCACTTCGTCGCCGGCCGGCTGACCCAGGAGGAGTTCGAGGAGCGCAGCGAGCAGGCGACCAGGGCGCGGTACGCCGACGACCTCGACCCGCTCTTCGGCGACCTCCCGGACCCGGCCGAGCTGCAACTCGCGCAGGGCCCGTGGTCACCGCCGGGGAAGGCGGCCACGCGACCACTGAGGCAACGACAGCGGCAAGGTCCGCCGCCGTTCGTGATGCTGGCGCCGATCCTGATGATCGGTCTCATCGTCACGTCGATCGCGCTGACCGCCCCGTGGCTGCTGTGGGGCCTGTTCTGGATCGCGTTGTTCAGCGGAGCCCATCGCCGCCACCACGGCTGGCAGCACCATCACCAGCCTCCTCACCGCCGCTGACGGCCTCGCGCCCGCGGGATCTCCTGCGCGAACTCCACCACGAACCCGTCCGGGTCGGCGACGTGCACCGTCCGGTGGCCCCACGGACGGTCGGCCGGCCCGCTGAGCACGGTCACGCCCTGAGCCGCGAGGCGCTCGGCGCACGCGTCGACGTCCTCGACCACGAGCACGATCTCCGCCGCCGGCCCGGGCGTGACCGGCCGCCCGGTCAGCCATTCCGCCCGCCGGCGCTCGTACAACGCGAACCGCGTGCCGTCGGTGCCGAACTCGGCGTACCCGGCGTCGGTGAACTTGTACGGCAACCCGATCACGTCCCGGTAGAACGCCACCGAGGCGTCGAGGTCGTCGACGTACAGGATCACGTAACCGAGCTCCACATCCCCATTGTCGGTGCCGCCGCGTAGTCTCGGCGGTGAGGGAGAGGAGGACCGGGGTGTACGAGGGCGCGTTGATCCTGGAGAGCCTGCGCGTCGGCACCGAGCTGACCGAGATCCCGCTGGTGGTGCGCAAGCTCAGCCGGTACGACGTGAGCAGTGCGACGACCGCCCAGCCGCCGGTGTGGTCGGTGCTGGAGTTCGAGGTGGAGGACTGGCACGCCGAGACGCTGTCGCGGGAGCTCGCGGCCACGCTGGACGCGCCGGGGTGGTACGCCGACTTCCACAACGCCCGCGAGATCTTCGTCGTGTTCCCCGGGCGCGTGTTCCGGTACCGGCGCGGCGACGCGGCGGCCCGGGCGGACGCCCAGGCGTTCGGGCGCGAGCTGGGAATCCCCGAGCCACAGCTGGATTGGACCGAGTAGCCGCTGGATCGGATCGAGTAGCCGTTGGATTCAGCCGAGCAGCGATGTCAAAGCCGGTGCGTTGGCTCCGACCGACAGGTGCAAGCACACCCTGAGGAGGAGACATGGCGAAGGTTCGGGTCCACAACTACACGATCACGCTCGACGGCTTCGGCGCCGGGGTGAACCAGCGGATGGATGCACCGTTCGGCGACAACGTCGAGGGCCTGCACGACTGGATGTTCGCGGCGCAGGAGGACAAGGCGGCCGGCAAGGGCGGCATCGACGCGGAGCGGGTCGGTCGCTGGGAGGAGGGCATCGGCGCGACGATCATGGGGCGGAACATGTTCGGCCCGGTGCGCGGTCCGTGGCCGGACGAGTCGTGGACGGGCTGGTGGGGCGACAACCCGCCGTACCACCACGACGTCTTCGTGCACACTCACTATCCGCGCGAGCCGATCACGATGGCGGGTGGGACGACGTTCCACCTCACCGACGAGCCGGTCGAGACCGTGCTGGACCGGGCGTTCACGGCGGCCGGCGGTCAGGACGTGATCATCGCCGGTGGCGCCGCGACCATCCAGCAGTACCTGCGGGCCGGCCTGATCGACGAGCTCTACCTAGTGCGGGTCCCGCTGCTGGCCGGCGCCGGCGAGCGCCTGTTCGACAACGTCGCCGACGCCCTGCCACATTACAAGGTGACCGAAATGGTCAGCTCCTCCGCTGCAACCCACATCGTAATGAGGAAACGTTGACCGAAGTGCTCCGCTACGCCGCCTTCACTACCGACCCAGCCGGCGGTAACCCGGCTGGGGTCGTCCTTGACGCCAGCGGACTCGACGACGCTGCCATGCAGGCGATCGCGGCCGAGCTCGGCTACTCCGAGACCGCATTCGTTACCGGAAAGTACGCAGTGCGGTACTTCTCCCCAAAGGCGGAAGTTCCGTTCTGCGGGCACGCTACAGTGGCGACCGCGGTCGCGCTGGCGGAGCGGATCGGCCCGGGACAACTGAACTTCTCCACACTCGCCGGGCAGGTTGCTGTCACTGTGGACGAATTGCTGCGGGCGACGCTGACGAGCGTCGAGCCATACGTCGAGGAAATCGGCGACGTCAGCGAGGTGCTGGACATCCTCGCCTGGCAGGCCGATCAGCTCGATCCCGCGTTACCGCCGGCCATAGCGTACGCCGGTGCGCGGCATCTGGTTCTAAGTACGTTGACGCGGCAACGTCTCGCGCAGCTCGACTACGACTTCGACCGGCTGCTCGCCTTCATGCTCGAGCGCGATCTCACGACGCTGCAGTTGGTCTGGCGGGAATCCGCGAACACATTCCACGTCCGGGACCCGTTTCCGGTCGGAGGTGTTGTCGAGGATCCGGCGACTGGCGCGGCGGCGGCCGCGTTCGGCGCTTATCTACGAGAGCTCGGTGCCGTGCAGGCACCCGTCACACTCACGCTGCACCAGGGTGACGACCTGGGCAGGCCGAGCCTGATTGAGGTCGAGCTCCGGGCAGAGGATAACCGGGTGCGGGTGAGCGGCAACGCCGTATCGATCGCGGAGCCCGGTTAGCCAACCGGTCAGGGGACGCGGGTGAGCCAGTCCTCGGTGCCGAACTTGGTGCGCACGCGCTCCTCGGCCAGGGCGACGGTGGCCGGATCGATCGTGCCGGGGGTGAGTCCGTAGCGGTTCGCGAATGAGCGGATCATGCGGTCGATCACCTCGGCGCGGTCGAGACCGGTCTGACTGCGCAGCGGGTCGACGCGCTTGTTGGCGCTCGTGGTGCCCTTGTCGGACAGCTTCTCCCGGCCGATCCGCAGGACCTCGAGCATCTTCGCGGCGTCCATGTCATAGGCCATCGTCACGTGGTGCAGCACGGCGCCGCCGGCCAGCCGCTTCTGCGCGGCGCCGGCGATCTTGCCCGCCGGCGAGGTGATGTCGTTGATCGGCTGGTACGTCGCCGCGATGCCGAGCTCGTTGAGCGCACCGATCACCCAGTCGTCCAGGAACGCGTACGACTCGACGAACGACAACCCGGACACCAGCGACTCGGGCACGTAGAGCGAGTACGTGATGGTGTTGCCGGGCTCGACGAACATGGCTCCGCCGCCGCTGATCCGGCGTACGACGGTGACGTCGTGCTTGGCGGCGCCGTCCAGGTCGACCTCGTTGCCCAGCGACTGGAAGCTGCCGATGATGACCGAGTTCGACGCCCACTCCCACACGCGCAGCGTCGGCGGTCGCTCACCGGAGCCGACCTGCTCGGTCAGCACCTCGTCGAGCGCCATCTGCAACGCCGGCTCCCGCGGTACGTCGTGCACGAACTCCCACTCGTGGTCGCGCCACCCGGTCGCCCCGGTCAGCGCCCGGCGGACCGCGACCGCCACCGCCTCGGGCGAGAATCCGAGCATCTCGACGCCGTCACCCAGTACGCCGCGGACGCGAGCGGCCACCTGAGCCGCCGGGGTCGCCACCGGCAGACCGGCGAGCGCGCCGTTGATCCGCTCGAGCGCGTCGTCCGGCTCCAGGAAGAAGTCCCCACTGATCTGCGCCCGCCGCACGTGCTCGTCGACCACGTCCAGATCGGCGACGACCAACTTCCCACCGGGCACCTTGTACTCACCATGCATATCCATGGACAACTTGCCTGGGGAAGTAAATGTTCCTAGGGCTCGAGCGCCAGCCTGACCTCGTCCCCGACGGACGCACCGGCCGCTTTCAGCGCGGCTTTGCTGACGCCCACACAGAAACCACCGCCGGCGACCAGCATCGTGCTCCCGGTGAAGTCGGCGCCGTTCATCGTCCCGTGCACCCGTCGCTGTTTGCGCCCGCCCAACTCCGGCACGCGATCAGCCGGTACGTCGACGACCGCCAGGCCACCGGGCTTGTCATCGTTCCAGCGCCGGACCGTGCCGGAGAATTCGACGGATGTGCCCACAACCCCTCCAGGGCCGACCCCTGCCGTTTCCAGGGCTTTTCAGCCTACACTCCGAAACCATGGGGGAAATGAGTATGAACAAGGCGATCCACGCCGCATTCCGGCGGGATCTGCAGCGATTCATCGACGCACTCGAGCGGTTTCCGGCGGGGGATCGGCAGCGGGCGGAGCAACTGGCGACGGCCTGGGCCAACTTCGACGTGCAACTGACCAACCATCACGAAGGCGAGCACGAGATCGCCTGGCCGGCGCTGCAGTCGATCGGCGTCAGCCACGACCTGCTCACCCAGATGGACGCCGAGCACGACACCATGGCGGCGGCCCTGACCGCGACCCGGAGCGCGCTCGCGACGTTGCGGCGTACGGCGAGTGCCGAGGACGCGACCGCCGCGCTGACCGCGATGCGGGAGTTGCAGCGGGTCACGGTGCTGCACCTGGATCACGAGGAGGCCGAGATCGAGGCGGTGTACCTGAAGAACAAGGATTCCGACGCGATGAAGGCGATGGGCCGGCAGTTCGCCAAGGTCAGCCCGTCGCAGGGCGGCACGTTCTTCGCGTGGGTCACCGACGGCGCGGGCCCGGAGGAGCTCAGCGCGGTCACCAGCGGGATCCCCAAGCCCGTGTTCACTGTCATCACCGGCCTCTTCGGCCGCACCTACCGCAAGACGGTGGCCCCGGTCTGGCGCACCTGATCACTCAGGCCTGGCTGGGCGCAGTCGAGCCCTCGGCCGGGTTGTTCCAGGGGTCACTCGGCCGGGTGTGGTGAAGGGGTCACTCGGCCGGGGGTGGTGCAGGGGTCACTCGGCCGGGGTGGGGGCGCCTGCTGACTCGGCCGGGACTAGGACGCCGGCGACGTGCAGGACGCGGTGCCGGACCTCGTGGATCTCGCCGTTGCCGTCGATCTCCCGGAGGAGGCCGCGGTCGTCGTACACGCTGATCAGCGGGACCGTCTGGTCGGCGTACACCTGGAGGCGGCGCCGGATGACGTCCTCGGTGTCGTCGGAACGGCGCTCGGTCTCGGCCCGCCGGAGCAGGCGCCGGACCAGGGCCTCCTGGTCGACCCGCAGGACGACGACCGCGTCCACACCGCGGATGTCGTCCAGGACGGCGACCTGGTCGAGCGTGCGCGGGTAGCCGTCGAGGAGGAAGCCCGCGCCGCAGTCGTCGGCGGCGAGGCGCTCGCGCACCATCGCGTTGGTGACCTCGTCCGGGACGTACTCGCCGGCGTCCAGGTATCGCTGTGCGGTCCGGCCCAGGTCGGTCCCGGCGGCGACCTGGGCGCGGAAGATGTCGCCGGTCGAGACGACCGGCACGCCGAGACGGCCGGCGAGGTGCGCGGCATGGGTGCCCTTGCCGGCTCCGGGCGGTCCCATCAGGACGACGGTCGTCACGGTCTGCGCTCCTGACTCTCGGTAAGTTCACCAGAGTAAGAGGATTTCCGCCGTCGCGGTACGGCGTACATCACCTCGCCGGCGGGGCCTCGGTCACATCATTCGTCCACCGGATCCCACGTGGACAGGCAGAACGGGTGCCCGGCGGGGTCCGCGAAGACCAGGCAGTGGTCGTCGTTCGCCTGGCGGGCGTACCGGGTCGCCCCGGCGGCGAGCACCCTCGCCTCGGTCGCGGCCAGGTCGTCGACGGTGAAGTCGAGGTGCATCTGGATCGGCGTCCCCGGATCCGGCCAGGTCGGCGGCACGTGGGCCGGGTCGGTCTGGAAGTCGATCCGGCCGTTCGGCCCGGTGACGGTCGCCCAGACCGGGTCGACGTACACGATCGTCCCGCCGGTGATCTCGGCGTAGAAGCGGGCGAGCGCGGTGGCGTCGGGGCAGTTCAGCGTCGGCGACGCGAGCCGGATCCGGTCGGACACCTACATCACCGGCCGGAGCTCGATGACGTCACCGGGGCCGGCGAACTTCGCCGCGATCTCCTCGGCCCGCTCCCGGGTGGCGAAGTCGAACACGAAGAACCCGGCCAGTTGCTCCTTCGCCTCGGCGTACGGCCCGTCGGTGCTGACCGGCCGTCCGCCGGGCCACTTCCCCTCCCAGCGGTACACGCTCGACGACGCCGGGTCGTCGAGCGCCTCCGCGGTCAGGAACTCCCCCGACGCCTGCAGTTCGGCGAGCAACTCGTCGAACTCCTTGTACATCTGCTGCCGCTGGTCGACCGGGATCGTCCGGCCCACCTCGGTGTGGTCCACGGTCGGATGTCCCCACGGCTGCGGGTTCGAGTGGATCAAGATCACGTACTTCACAACGTCCTCCTGTGGTGTGTGCCGCTGTTCGCTGGAGACGTCGTACTCCCCGCGCCACCCTCGACATTCTGCCGGGAGGTGACGCCCGCCACACCGGTCACACGGTCCGGCCGGGGCCCGTCAGAGACATGAGGGGCCCGGGACGTGGGCCCACGGAACACGAGTGGAGGCTGTAGTGCGCACGATGCTGGTGACTGGTGGGACCGGAACGCTCGGGCGGCAGGTGGTGCCGTTGGTGCAGGCGGCCGGCTGGAAGGTCCGGGTGCTGAGCCGGCACGCGAAGGACCGCGGCGACGGCGTCGAGTACGTCGCGGCCGACCTGCTGCACGGTGAAAACCTCGACGCCGCGGTGGCGGGCATCGACGTGGTCATGCACCTGGCCGGTGGTCCCAAGGGTGACGACATCGGCACCCGGAACCTGGTGCGAGCGGCCGAGCGGGCCCGGGTGCAGCACCTGGTACACATCTCGGTGACGGCGGTGGACCAGTTGCCGTTCACCTACTTCAAGGCGAAGCTCGGCGCCGAGCAGGCCGTACGGGCGTCGTCCGTGCCCTGGACCGTCGTCCGCGCCGCCCAGTTCCACGACTTCGCCCTGAAGACGGTGCAGGCGATGGCGAAGCTGCCGGTGCTGCCGGTGCCGGGCGGTCTGCGGTTCCAGCCGGTGGACGCGCGGGACGTGGCCGAGCGGCTGGTAGAGCTGGCTCTCGGCGAGCCGGCCGGTCTCGTGCCCGACCTGGTCGGTCCGAAGGTCTACAGCGTCGGCGAGCTCGCTCGTGACTACCTGAAGGCGACCGGCAAGCACCGGCTGTCGATCCCGGTCCGGGTGCCCGGCAAGGCCGGCAAGGTGTACCGCGCCGGCGGCAACCTGACCCTCACCGGCGCCGACCACGGCACCCGCACCTGGGAGGACTTCCTGGCCGCGCAGACCCGCGGGACTTCCGCCACGACGCTCGCGGAGTGATGCTTGCCCCATGGCGATGGTGGGGCGCCGGGGGGAGCTGCGGGCGCTGCGCGCGTGGGTGGACGAGGCTCGTGCGGGACACGGGCGGCTCGTGCTGTGCACCGGCGAGGCCGGGATCGGCAAGACCCGGCTGGCGCAGGAAGTCGCCGGCCTGGCGCTCGCGCAGGGAGCCGCGGTCGTCTGGGGCCGCTGCGTCGAGACCGAAGGCGCGCCGGCCTACTGGCCCTGGCGGCAGGTACTGCGATCACTCGGCCTGGACGCGGACCGGATCCTCACCGGCGACGACCGGTTCCAGCTCTTCGAGCAGGTGACCGACCAGGTACGGCGGGCCGCCGGCGACCGTGGCCTGGTCCTCATCCTGGACGACATCCACCGCGGTGACGAACCGTCCCTGCTGGTCCTGCGGCAGCTCGCCGGCCACCTCACCACGCTGCCGATTCTGATCCTCGCCACCGCCCGCGAAACCACCCGTCTCGGGGACCTGTCGGCCGCCGAACGGCTCGACCTGCACGCTCTGTCCGCCACCGAGGTCGCCGAGCAGTTGTCCCCGGCAACGACAGATCCGGGGCTGACGGCAACGGTTCACGAGATCACCGGCGGCAACCCGCTGTTCGTCCGCGAGCTCACCCGGGCGATCACCGACGGCTCCTGGGATCCGGGCCGGCCACCGCCACGCTCGGTCCGGGACATCG
Organism: Kribbella sp. CA-247076; assembly: GCF_050942445.1. Taxonomy (NCBI): domain Bacteria; kingdom Bacillati; phylum Actinomycetota; class Actinomycetes; order Propionibacteriales; family Kribbellaceae; genus Kribbella; species Kribbella sp. CA-247076. The sequence goes on from NZ_CP192051.1 coordinate 6,239,710, forward strand.
TCCGCGGCCGGCTCGACCGGGCCTCCGACGACTGCCGTCGACTGGTCCAGGCGGCCGCGATCGTCGGCCGCGACTTCCGGCTGCGGACAGTTGCCGCGACGCTGCAACGACCGGTCGACGACTGCCTGCCGCTGGTCGACGAGGCGACGGATCTGGGCTTCCTGGAACGCGTCGACGACTTCCGGTTCGTGCACGCCCTCACCCGGGACGCGGTCGAAGCATCCCTCACCACCACCGAACGGATGCGACTTCACCAGGCGGTAGCGGCCGCACTGGAGGACGACCCCGGCGAACATGTGGCCGCGATCGCCAGTCATCACGCGTTCCTCGCGCAGTACGGCGACGGTACGAGCGCGCGGCGGTGGATCGTGCGCGCCGCCGAGGACGCCGTACAACGGCTGGCTTACGAGGAAGGGGTCCGGCTCTACCGGCAGGCGTTGTCGACCCGGCCGCTCGCCGCGGACGAGTGCTGCCGGCTGTTGATTGCCTTGGGCAAGGCGGCGTACCTGGCGGGTGAGCTGCAGGAATGCTGTGCTGCGGCGGTCGAGGCGACCGCGGTGGCGCAGACTCCTGAGCAGACGGCCGAGGCGGCGCTGGTCCTCGAAGCGGTCCCGGACCCGACGATCAACGCAACGGCGAAGCGACTGTGTGAAGACGCACTCGCCTGGGATGCCGGACCCGCGCTGCGAGCGCGGTTGCTCGCGCTGCGCAGCCACCTCGCCTTCTACGACGGTGAGCAGTCGCGCCTCGACGCCCTCAGTTCCGAGGCGTTGGCCCTGGCCCGATCGTCCGGGGACGACCGAGCCCTGGCCGATGCCCTGCGGGCCCGGCAGGAAGCCTGCCCGGGACCGGCCGGTCGCGCCGAACGCCTGGACCTCGCGGCCGAGATGCTCGCGCTCGCACAGCGGACCAGCGACGCGCGCTCGGAGATGTGGGGCGAGATCTGGCGCCTCGACGCGCTGATCGAGAGCGGCCGCCTGGCCGCCGCGGCCGAGGAACTCCCCCGGCTCGGGGTCGCCGTCGACCGCCTCGGCGGACCGGTCGCCGCCTGGCATCACGACCGGATCGCCGCCTGTGTCGCCCAGGCCCGCGGACAGTACGCCGATGCCGCGGCGCTCGGCCGGCGGGGGTTCGACCGGATGCGCCCGATCGAGCGCGCGCCGGCGACCGGGGCCTACTTCGCGCTGCAGTTGGCATTTGCGGGACACCTCAGCGTCACCGACGAGATGCGCCAGTTTGCCGAACAGCCGTTCCAGCCACCGCCACGGTTCGTCACGCTGTCCCTGCTGTCCCGCGCTTTGTTGCTGCTGCGCACCGACTCGCCCGAGCGGGCCGCGGCGTTGTACCGGCAGGCAGGCCCGATCGACTCGTGGTCGTTGCCCGCGTTCTTCGTGCTGCCGGCGTACGTGTACGCGGCCCTGGTCTGCTGCGGCCTCGGCCGGTACGACGACCTAGCCGTACTGCTGGACCGGTTGCAGCCGTTTCGCGGGGAGCATGCCGTCGGCAACGGGGTCGCCTACATGGGCCCGGCGGAGCTGGCGATCGGCCGGGCCGCGGCCGCGCTCGGCCGGCTGGACGCCGCCGTCGAGGAGCTGACCACGGCGGTAGGGCTGGCCGAGGCCGCCGGAGCGACCGGGTTCGCGGCCGAGGCGCAGTACCACCTGGCCTGGACGCTGTTCACCCGCGATCGGCCGGGTGATCGCGATCGGGCCCGGCCGGTCGCGACCGAGTCCGCGCGGCTGGCGGATGCGCTCGGCATGACGGCGTACACCGAGCGGACCGCCGTACTGGTCGCCCGCTTGAACGGAAGCGAGGCGGACGGGCTGAGCGCTCGGGAGCTCGAGGTCGCCGGGCTGGTCGCCGAGGGGCTGACGAACCGGCAGATCGCCGCCCGGCTGGTGATCTCGGAACGGACCGCGCAGAACCACGTCCAGCACATCCTCACCAAGCTCGGCTTCTCCACCCGCAGCCAGATCGCGGCGTGGTCCAGCCGCCGATGAGTACCCCGAATGAGTGATCTGGCGGATTCCCTGTCGCGACCGGATCCCTAGCGTGATCGGTGCAGGCACTCATCGAGGAGGAATCATGCAGTGGATCGCAGTCGCCACCCCGCCGTTCGCGGCGGTCGAGCAGTTCGACCAGGTGCTCGCGCAGCTCGGCGAGGACGAGGTCGAGGGCATGGAGGCGCGGTACGTCGGTACGACGGCCGACGGGCTCCGCGTGGTCACGCTCTGGGAGTCCAAGGAGCACGCCGACCGCTTCTTCGCCGACCGCCTCGGCCCCGCCCTCGCCGCGGTGCTCGGCCCCGAACCCGCCGGCCGCCCGGAGATCCTCGGCATCGAGGTCGCCCGCAGCTACACCCGCCAGCCGGTCGGCTGACGAACCGCGGTGGGCGGGTCGAGGGAGGGTGGCCCGCCCACGAGGTAGGGCCGGAGCAGCCGGCTCGGCCGGTGGTGCAGGCGGCTCGGACCGTGGTGCAGGCGGCGGGCGATGCCGGCGAGCAGGTCGGCCACCTGGACCCGCGGATCCCGGCGTGAGTCGACCTGGGTCACGGTCAGCAGCGGCGGTGGTGCCGGGAACGCGGCTCCGGCCAGGTACGTGCGCAGCCGGGCGAGCCGATGCCGGGTGAGCGCGCTCTGCTCGTCGTGGACGACGGCGACCGACCGGTGGCTGGCGCTCCAGAACAGGGCGGTCTCGGCCAGCGCGGGCACCAGCGGCTCGAGCGGCGGCGGGATCGCCGGATCGTCGTCGATCAAGCGCAGCAGCACGCCTTCCACGTGTGCTCGCGTCAGCGTCCGCAGCGCGGGTACGGACGGCATCGTGGCGAAGAAGCGGTCGATCACCACGTGGTCGAGAAGCTTCAGCCGCTTCGTCCGCGTCATCGTGATGAACGCGTCCAGGAACTCGGTCCGGCCGGGTGCCCGGTAGATCGCCAGCGCGGAGTCGTAGTGATCACGGTCCAGGCTCAGGCCGGCGCCGTACGACGGCTCGGCGACGAACAACTCGATCACGCGGCGGGCGACGTACCAGGTCTTGTCGATGACGTGGACGTGCGCCCGGCCGCGGAGGGTGGTCAGGAACCACTCGAGCTCGAGCCGCTGCTCGGGCCGCAGCAGCAGGTTGGACTTGTACTCGGTGGTTCCGCGGCGACGGAACGACGACCGCAGGACGGCGACCACCTCGGCGGCCTCCGGTACGGCGAGATCCACGCCGGCGTGGGTGATCACCGGCGATCCGGGGTCCAGGAGGTTGCTCCCGGAGAACCCCGACTCGTCGCAGGCGATCTCGACCCACGCCCGCGTCGGCAGGATATGCATCGGTGAAGTGCTCCAAAGTCGAAAGGCTGCACGCTGAGCGGCCCGCCGGCGTGGCGGGCGTGATCCGGCGAGGTGTCGCGGGACTCAGTGAGCGGCAGCAGCCTTCGGAGACATGCCTCCCATGATCGGCCACCCAGCCCGCCCACACCAGCCATTTGCCCCCGGCAGCACGCCTTCCCGACCCACGTCCGGCCGGACCGCGATGAGTATCTTCCGGCTCGCTCGTCTCATCCTGGGGAGAAACGAACGAGCCGGAGGTTGTGATGGCGAAGGTGCTGTACTCGGTGACGATGTCGGTGGACGGATTCATCGCCGGGCCGGGCGGCGACATGCAGTGGATGCGGCCGTACCTGGGTCCGAATCCGCAGATCGAGGAGCTGGTCCCGCGGATCGGGTCGCTGCTGGTCGGCCGGCGGTCGCACGACGGCGACGACCCGCACAAGGGCGAGCAGGGCGAGGGCGAGGCCTTCGGCGGCGGCTGGGACGGCCCGATCTTTGTGGTCACCCACCGTCCACCGGCCGGCGCGGAGCCAGGCATCACGTACGTCGACGACTTCGCGAGCGCGCTCGCCATGGCGAAGGAGGCGGCCGGGGACAAGTACGTCAACGTGATCGGCGCGAACATCGCCAAGCAGTGCATCGAAGCGGGTGAGCTGGACGAGGTCCTGCTCTGCTACGCACCGGTCATGCTCGGCGACGGCACCAGACTCTTCGACCATCCGGGCGGCCGGACGGTCCGCCTCGAGCGTCTGAGCCTGACCGAGAATCCACTCGCCTCGAACTTGTGGTTCGCCGTCTCCGCCTAGAGATCGACGGCGGTCGAGTGCATGACGGCGCGGATCTCTACCGAGCGGCCCGGCGTACGGGTGTCCGGAAGGAGGTTCGCCAGCTCGATCGCGCGGGCCGGACTCTCCACGTCGATCACGTAGTAGGCGTCGATCGCGGTCGCGCGGGCGCGGCCGGGCACCGTGACCGCCAACTCCGGATCGGCGAGCACCTCACCACCGACCAGTTCTCCGGCCTCGTAGGCCGTGTGCTCGAACGCGTCCCGGCGCAGGTCGGCGCACGGATCGTGCCGGTCGGTGTCACTCTGCAGGATCAGTAGGAATTTCATGGCGCGCTCCTCTCACTGGTACGACGGAGCAGCGGCCGCGGATTTGACATGACGGGCGCCGGAACCCGGATGCAACCAACCAAACCGGTGGAGGCGTGTCTAACCCGGTACCAAGGATCGGGAGGACACATGAGTGATCGGGATGCCGCGTTCGAGGCGTACTTCGCGGCACGCTCCGACGCCATGCGCGGCACGGCGTACCTGCTGTGCGGCGACTGGCACCGCGCGGAGGACCTGGTCCAGCAGACGTTCACGAAGCTCTACCTGGGGTGGCGCCGGATCCAGCGGCACGAGGCGATGGACAACTACACCAGGAAGACCCTCGTGCGCACGTTCCTGTCCGAGCGGCGGCGCGGGTGGTTCCGGTTCGAGTCGGTCGGGTCGCCGCAGGCTGATCGGCCGGTTGATCGGCCGGGCCTGTCGCCGGGTCTCGCCGACGAACGGATCGTCCTGCTGGAGGCACTCGCGAAGGTGCCGCCGAGGCAACGCGCTGTGCTGGTTCTGCGGTACTGGGAAGACGCCTCGATCGAGCAGACGGCTGCCCTGCTCGATTGCTCAGCCGGAACTGTCAAGAGCCAGGCCGCGCGCGGGCTACAGACGCTGCGTGCTCTGCTCGACGAAGAGAGGGTTCGATGAACGAAGAAGATCTCAACCAGGCGATGCGCGACGTGATGGAGCGCAGCACTCCACCACCGTCCATGGATCCGTCGCGCGCGCTCGACCGGGGCCGCAGGGCCCGGCGGCGGCGCACGGTGACCTGGACCGGCCTCGCCGTCGTGCCGCTGGTGGCGGGCATCGCGGCGGCTCCCGCCCTGCTCGCGGGCTCTACCGACAACGGGGTGGGTGGCCTGGTCGCCGGCGGCACCACCGCGACGCAGTCGGTGTCCACCCCGGTCCCCACGAAGACGCCGGTAGCTACCGTGGCGCCGACTACGCGGAAGACGGGCGACCCGTGGCCAGAGGGTCAGACCGACCGCACCGCGACCGCAGGACCGCGCGCCGATCGCGCCGCGGCCCTGATGAAGGACCTGAGCTCCTCGGTGCCGGCGGGCTTCAGCACTCCCGACCTGAAGGACCCGGACGGGAGCCCGTTGCGCTACGCGCAGGCGCAGTACGCGTCGAACGACGGGGAGCAGGACTACTGGGAGTACGCGGCGAACATCCCGGTGGAGAAGGACGGCAAGGTCGGCAGGCTGGCGGTGAACTCGACCACGCCGAGCGGCAAGGCGGCGACGGATCCGTGCGAGCTGGCGAAGGGATCCCGGACCAGTCCCGGTACGTGCGCGGTCGTGGACGTCGACGGCAAGAAGGTCGGCGTGGTGACCGCGAAGGGCAGCGGCGGCTACGACCAGTGGGCCACCTACCGCCATGACGACGGAACCGTCGTCTGGCTGGCACAGGCCAGGAAGCACGACAGACGACAGAGCCCGCCGCTGGCACAACCGATCTTCACCAGCATCCAGTTGGCCGAGCTGGCGACCTCGGCGACCTTCAAGCTCAGCAACTGACCAGGCAGGGTCCCCGGCTGATCGTCCCGGGGACCCGGCCTTGGCCGGCGTCGGCCATGATGAGTGGATGTTCGTGCGTACCGAGCGGCTGGGTCTGCGCCGCTTCACGATCGCGGATGCCGAGGCGTTCGCGGCGTACCGGTCGGATCCGGAAGTGGCCCGCTACCAGTCGTGGGAGGCGCCGGTGGGTCGTGACGAGGCCCGGCGGCTGGTCGAGGCCTTCGCGCACGGCGATCCGGCGGCACCCGGCTGGTTCCAGTACGCGATCGACCTGGACGGCGTACTGATCGGGGATCTCGGGCTCAACCTGCACGACAACCTGATGCAGGCCGAGCTCGGCTTCACGGTGGCGCCGGCGTTCCAGGGCAGGGGGTACGCGACCGAGGCCGTTCGGGGGTTGCTCGACCACCTGTTCGACGACTGGGAGCTGCATCGCGTCTCGGCCGAGTGCGACGCCCGCAACACCGCGTCGGCGCGGCTGCTCGAACGCGTCGGCTTCCACCGCGAGGGGCTCCGGGTGGCCAACTCGTGGTTCAAAGGCGAGTGGACCGACGACCTCCTCTTCGGCCTACTCCGCACCGACTACGTCAACTGATCGCCTTCGCGGCCCACGCTCTGGCGGTCAGTCTGATCAACCCGTCCGCCTCGATCGGCAGACGCACCCGGACCGCTTCCCGAAGGACCTCCTGATCCGGCGCGGGCAGGCTGCGCAGATAGGCCGGCGCAACCCCCTGACCACCGAGGAACGGCGTCCAGTAGTCGTCGAACGACGCGAACACCGTGGGTACGACGATCTCGCGCGTGCCGACCGTGGTGAACCCGGCCTCGGTGAACAGTCCCTCGAGACCCGCCGCCGTACAGAACGCGAACCGCCGGCCCTCGTCGTGCTCGCGGTCCTGCGGACGCACCTCGGTCATCGCGTCGAAGAAGTACCGCATCAGTTGCATGCCCTCGGCGTAGTCCCAGACATAGACCGCGACGGTCGCGCCGATCTCGCGCATCCGGCGCAGGGCCTCGACCCGCTCGGGGATGAAGTTGAGGACCAGGCCGGCGACGACCGCGTCGTACGGACCGTCGGGGAGCTCGGCCGCGGACCTGACCTCGAAGCGCGCGCGATCGTCGTCGACGGTACGGCGGGCGTACCCGATGAAGCCGGCCGACGGATCCACACCGAGCACCGACGCCGGGTCCGCCGTACGCAGGATCGTGCTGGTCAGGGCGCCCGTACCGCAGCCGACGTCCAGCCAGCGCAGGCCGGGCGGCTGGTCGAGCCAGGCGACGAACTCCTCCGCGACCAGCCGGCTCCAGCGGCCGACGTACGACTCGTAGATCTCACCGGTCGACCACTCGCTCATGGCGGCAGACTAGTGCCCGGGGCGGCAGGACTTAGCCGACGTGGGTCGGGAGGGAGACACCGGTCAGTTCCTCGGCGGTCCTCCAGAGGCGGGCGTTCGTTTCCGGGTCCCGGGAGCGCTTCGGCGGGTCGACGAGTTTGGTCGGGCCGACCAGGCCGAGGCGGCCGGACGGGCCATAGTACGCGCCCGGCTTCGCGTCCGGACTGGTTGCCGCGACCAACAGTGGCTCGGTGCCGATCTCGACCCCCTGGGACGGCAATGGATTGAAGCGCATCGCGAGCTCGACGTGCCGCGGTGTCCGGTCGCGGCCGAGGCTGGCGCCGGCGGTCTGCAGGTTGGTGCGGGTGAAACCGGGGTGCGCGGCGTTGCTGAGCAGCGGCCAGCCGTGCTCGCCGGCCAGCCGGGCGAGGTGGTTGCTGAACATCAGGTTGGCCAGCTTCGACTGCGCGTACGCCGGCGTCCGGCGGTAGCGGCGTTCCCACTGCAGGTCGTCGAAGTGGATCCGGCCGAAGTTCGCGGCGCCGCTGGCCATCGTGGTGACCCACGGCTTCGGCGCGGCCAGCACCAGCGGCAGCAGCCGCAGGGTGAGGGCGAACGGGCCGAGGAAGTTGGAGCCGAACTGCAACTCGAAGCCGTCCTTGGTGGTCATCCGGGTCGGCGGGTGCATGACGCCGGCGTTGTTGACGAGCAGGTCGAGGTGCGGCTCGTCCGCGGCCAGGCCGTCGGCGAAGTCCTTGACCGAGGCGAGGTCGGCGAGGTCGATCCGCCGGACCTCGAGCTGGGCGCCCGGGTGCTCGGCGAGGATCTCGGCCTTGGCGGCCTCGCCCTTCGCCGGCGTGCGGACCGCCATCACCACCCGGGCGCCGGCGGCGGCCAGTCGCTTGGTGGCTTCCTTGCCGGTGCCGCTGTTGGCGCCGGTGACGACCGCGAGCTTGCCGGTCTGGTCGGGTACGTCGTACATCTCGGCTCTCCGCTCATAAAAGACTGGTGGTCTGTTATGGACGACAGTAACAGACCGGCGGTCCGTTAACAACAGACCGCCGGTCTGTAGACTGTGACGGTGACGACGTTCCAACGAGCCCGCAGCGAGGAGCAGCGCGCCGTCCGGCGGCAGGCGATCCTCGACACCGCGGCGGCGATGCTGACCGAGCAGCCGGTCGCCGAGCTGACCCTGAACGAGCTGAGCCGCCGCGTCGGCCTGGCCAAGTCGAACGTGCTCAAGTACTTCGAGTCCCGCGAGGCCGTCCTGCTCGAGTTGTTCGGCTACGAGTTCGACGCGTGGGTCGAGGACCTGCGCGCCGCCCTTCGAGGGGTCAAGGGCAGGTCCGGACAGCGCGGCGAGTTGCTGGTCGACGCGGTGGTGCGGACGCTGGCCGCGCGGCCGGTGTTCTGCGACCTGATCGGCGCGCAGGCCGCCGTACTCGAGCGCAACATCTCGACCGAGGTCGCGCTGTCCTTCAAACGCTCGGCACTGCGTGGCTACCAGGCCCTGCTGACTGTGGTCGTCGAAGCCGTACCGCAGGTCAGCGTGGAGGGCGCCTCCCGCTTCATCTCCAGCGCCAGCATGCTCGCCGGCGCGATCTGGACCCACGCCCACCCGACGCCCGCCATCCAGGCCGCGTACGACGCCGATCCCGATCTGGCCGCCATCCGCCTCGACTTCGAGTCCAGCCTCCGCGAGGCCCTGACGACCATCCTCTACGGCATCCTCCCCCGCTGACCCGAGCAGCAGCCGCGATCAGACCGCCTTCGTGTAGCGGTGACACGGAACCGGGATCGGACCCGACTCGGTCGTCGCCGGATAGTCGAAGGCGCCCGCGTCCGTCCAGCCGCTGCGCTCGTAGAAGCGCCGCGCCCGCGCGTTGCCGGTGGCAACCGCCAGCCAGGCCTCCGCGAACCCGTTCGCCTTCACCTGCCGCTCGGCCTCACCGAGCAGTACGCCGGCGATCCCCGACCCCCGGTGGTCGCGCGAGACGTACACCTGCTCGACCTCGTCCCCCACGACCATCACGAACCCGGCGACCTCGTCCCCCACGACCGCGACGGTAGTGTCACCGACCCGCTCGGCCGCCCGGGTCCAGAACGACTCCTTGGTCCGGATCGCCACCAACTCGTCCGGCACATGACCAAGATGCCCGTCCCCCCACCCCGCATACCAAATCGCAGCAACGGCCCCGGCATCCCCATCCCCAGCAGCCCGCACAGAAGCAGTCATGCAGTCAGCGTAAACACCAGAGAGGCACCCGCTGCCCCCAAGAACACGACCGCCAGCCCGAACTGCGCGGTGTAGTCCGCCGCCCGGACGTGCGTGTACAGCGCGCAGACGAAGAACAGCACCAACCCGGCCGCGGCAGCCGCGACCAGCCATGGCACGCCGAGCACCAGCCCGGCGAGCAGCCCGGCCGCCCCGGCAGTCTTCAACGTGCCGATCGGAAAGGTCAGCCACGACTCCGGGACGTCGGCCTTGGCCATCCCCGGCAGGATCGCCTTCCAGTGCAGCAGTGCCGCGATCCCCGAAAACGCGTTCATCGCGACGGTCACCGCCACGACAACCACGGCAGCGGTCGTCACCTCAGTCCACCTCCAATCGCGACAGCTTGTCCGGATTGGTGATCGCGTAGATGCCGCTCACCTGGTCGCCCTCGACGTCGAGCACGATCACGGCGTACGGCGTGTCTCCCGACAGCAGCAGCGCGGACGGGTCTCCGTTGACGGTCCGGTACCGGATACCGAGGGACGACACCGGACGGCGAAGGCGATCGCCGATGATGAGCCGGCCGATCCGGTCCCGCCCGAGCAGCGGGCGCAGGCCGGCCGCCCGCGCCTTCCCGCCGCCGTCGGCCCACAGCGTGACGTCGGGCGCGAGCACCTCCATCAGCGCGTTCAGATCCCCACCGACCACGGCATCGATGAACCGCTGCGTCACCTCCTGCTGTACGCCGGGATCCGCGGGGAAGCGCGGCCGGCGCGCCCGCACGTGTTCACGCGCCCGGTGCGCCAGTTGCCGCACCGCCGCAGGCGTCCGGTCCACGATCGCCGCGATCTCCGGATGCGCGTAACCGAACACCTCGTGGAGCACGAACACCGCGCGCTCCAACGGCGTCAGTGTCTCCAGTACGACGAGCACCGCGAGCGACACCGCCTCGGCCCGTTCGACCGGATCCGCCGGCGTGATCACCGGCTCCGGCAGCCACGGCCCGACGTACTCCTCCTTGCGCCGGTTGATCGTCGTACGCCGGGCCAGCGCCGAGTTGACCGCGATCCGCACCAGGTACGCCCGTGGGTTCTCGACGCCGGACCGGCGCGACCAGGCCAGCCAGGTCTCCTGCAGAACGTCCTCGGTGTCTGCGACGCTGCCGAGGATGTTGTAGACGATCGAGAACAGCAGCTCCCGATGCCCGACGTACACCTCGGTCGCCGCGTCCGGACTCACCTCATCGTGGGCACTCACACCCGCTAAGAGTCCCCGCGGCGCCGAAGTGTGACATCTCAGTCGGGGTCGTAGGCGAGATTCGGGCGGAGCCAGCGTTCGACCTCGGTGACCGGGAGGCCCCGGCGGACGGCGTAGTCCTCGATCTGGTCGCGGCCGAGGCGGCCGACGCTGAAGTACCGGGAGTCCGGGTGCTGGAAGATCAGGCCGCTGACCGCCGCGGCCGGGGTCATCGCGAACGACTCGGTCAGGCCGAGGCCGATCTTCTCCGCCTCCAGCAGGTCGAACAGCTCCTTCTTCTCGGTGTGGTCCGGGCTGGCCGGGTACCCGAGGGCCGGCCGGATCCCGCGGAACCGCTCGGCGTGCAGGTCCTCCAGCACCGGCTCGGCGTCCGGCTCGAACCACGCCCGCCGGGCCTCCAGATGGATCCACTCGGCGAACGCCTCCGCCAGCCGGTCGGCCAGCGCCTTCACCATGATCGCCCGGTAGTCGTCGTTGCGGGCCTCGTACGTCGCCGCGAGCTTCTCGGCACCGTGGATCGCGACCCCGAAGCCGCCGAGGTGGTCACCGGCCGGTGCGACGTAGTCCGCGAGGCACCGGTTGGCCCGGCCTGCCGGCTTCTCGGTCTGCTGCCGGAGCATCGGGAAGGACACGTCCTGGCCGTCCAGGATGATGTCGTCACCCTCGCGGTGGGCCGGCCAGAAGCCGTACACGCCCTCGGCGGTGAAGGAGCCGTTGGCAACGATCTCGTCGAGCAGCGCGTTCGCGTCGTCGAAGAGCTCGCGGGCGACCGGCTGGTCCAGGATCGCCGGGTACTTGCCCTTCAGCTCCCAGGCCAGGAACAGGAACTGCCAGTCGATCATCGCCCGGAGCGTCTCGATCGACGGCGACACCTGCCGCAGCCCGGTGAACGCGGGCACCGGCAGCTCGTCGTACGCGACCTGCTCGGCGTTGGCGCGGGCCGCGGCGACCGGCAGCAGCGGGGTGCGCTGCTTCCCGGCGTGCAGCTCCCGCAAGCGCTCCTGCTCGACCGCGTTGCTGCGCGCCAGCGCCTCCGAGCGGTCGTCGTCGAGCAGGTCCGACACCACGCCGACCACGCGGGACGCGTCCAGGACGTGCACGGTCGTGCTCTCGTACGCCGGGGCGATCCGGACCGCGGTGTGCTGCTTGGACGTGGTCGCGCCGCCGATCAGCAACGGCAGCTTGAGCCCGCGCCGCTGCATCTCGGACGCGACCGCCACCATCTCGTCGAGCGACGGCGTGATCAGGCCGGACAGTCCGATCGCGTCCGCGCCCTCGGCCACCGCGGTGTCCAGGATCCTTGCCGCCGGCACCATCACGCCGAGGTCGAGCACCTCGTAGTTGTTGCAGCCGAGGACGACGCCGACGATGTTCTTGCCGATGTCGTGCACGTCGCCCTTCACCGTGGCGAGCACGACCTTGCCCTGGCCGCGGACCGTCTCTGCCCGGCCCTCGAGCCGGGCCTGCTCCTTCTCGGCCTCCATGAACGGTTCGAGGTAGGCGACCGAGCGCTTCATCACCCGGGCGCTCTTCACCACCTGCGGGAGGAACATCTTGCCGGCGCCGAACAGGTCGCCGACGATCTTCATCCCGGCCATCAACGGGCCCTCGATCACCTCGAGCGGCCGGGGCAGCTTCTGCCGGGCCTCCTCGGTGTCCGCCTCGATGAAGTCGACGATGCCGTGCACGAGCGCGTGCGACAGCCGCTCCTCGACCGGCCCCTCGCGCCAGGACAGGTCGACCTCGCGCTGCTTGCCCCGGCCGCTGACGGTCTCGGCGTGCGCGACCAGCCGGTCGGTGGCGTCCTCCCGCCGGTCGAACAGCACGTCCTCGACCAGCTCGAGCAGCGTCGGCTCGATGTCCTCGTAGACCGCCAGCTGGCCGGCGTTCACGATGCCCATGTCCAGCCCGGCTTTGCCGGCGTGGAACAGGAACGCCGAGTGCATCGCCTCGCGGACGATGTCGTTGCCGCGGAACGAGAACGACAGGTTCGAGATGCCGCCGCTCAGGTGCACACCGGGACAGCGTTCCTTGATCAGCGGCAGCGCGTCGATGAACGCCTTCGCGTAGCCGTTGTGCTCGGCGATGCCGGTGGCCACGGCCAGCACGTTCGGGTCGAAGATGATGTCCTCGGGCGGGAAGCCGGCCTTCTGGGTCAGCAGGTCGTACGCCCGCCCGCAGATCTCCACCTTGCGCTCGGTGGTGTCCGCCTGGCCCTGCTCGTCGAAGGCCATCACCACCACGCCGGCGCCGTAGTCGCGGACCCGCCGGGCGTGCTCGAGGAACTGCTCCTCGCCCTCCTTCAGGCTGATCGAGTTGACCACGCCCTTGCCCTGCACGCACTTCAGCCCGGTCTCCAGCACGGACCACTTCGAGCTGTCGATCATGATCGGGATCCGGGCCACCTCGGGCTCGGTCGCGATCAGGTTCAGGAACGTGGTCATCGCCTGCTCGCTGTCGAGCAGGTCGGCGTCCATGTTCACGTCCAGCAGGTTCGCGCCGCCGCGCACCTGCTCCAGCGCCACGTCCACCGCGGCCTGGTAGTCGTCGCCCTCGATCAGCCGGCGGAACTTCGCCGACCCGGTGACGTTCGTCCGCTCACCGATCATCACGAACCCGGTGTCCGGCGCGATCCGGAACGGCTCGAGGCCGGAGAACCGGGTGGTGTGATCGGCCGGGACGACGGTCCGCGGCGCCGTCCCGCGGACCGACTCGGCGATCTTCGCGATGTGCGCGGGCGTCGTCCCGCAGCAGCCGCCGACGATGTTGACCAGGCCGGACTCGGCGAACTCCCGCAGCAGCGCCGACGTCTCCTCGGGCGTCTCGTCGTACCCGCCGAAGGCGTTCGGGAGGCCGGCGTTCGGGTGCGAGGCGACGTACGTGCCGGCGAACCGGGCCAGGTCGGCCACGTGCGGGCGCAGCTGGGCGGCGCCGAGTGAGCAGTTGACACCGACGACCAGCGGGTCGGCGTGCTCGACCGAGCTCCAGAACGCCTCGACCGTCTGGCCCGACAGCGTCCGGCCGCTCAGGTCGACGATCGTCACCGAGATCCACAGCGGCAGTTGCGGCGCGACCTCACGGGCGGCCATGATCGCGGCCTTCACGTTCAGGGTGTCGAAGATGGTCTCGATCAGCAGCAGGTCGACGCCGCCCTCGGCCAGGGCCGCGATCTGCTCGGCGTACGCCGCCCGGACCTGCTCGAACGTCACCGCCCGGTACGCCGGGTCCTCGACCCTCGGGGACAGCGAGAGCGTCACGTTGAGCGGGCCGATCGAGCCGGCCACGAACCGGTCGCCGAACTCGTCGGCGGCCTGCCGGGCCAGCCGCGCGCCGGCGACGTTCATCTCCCGGACGTGGTCCTGCAGACCGTAGTCGGCCTGGCCGATGCTGGTCGCGGTGAAGGTGTTCGTGGTGGTGATGTCCGCACCGGCCGCCAGGTACTGCCGGTGGACGTCGAGGATGACGTCGGGCCGGGTCAGGTTGAGCAGATCGGGGTCACCGGTGACGTCGTGGGTGTGGTCGCCGAACCGGTCACCCTGGTAGTCGGCCGCGGTCAGCTTCGCCGACTGCAGCATCGTCCCCCAGGCGCCGTCGAGGACCGCGACCCGCTGATCCAGCAGCTCCCGTAGAGCGGATTCGCTCACCTGCCGTCACCTCCAGAAACAGTTCCGGAGGCGCCCTTGCAATCGGAACCGGTCGAGCGTGGCGGACCAGAGGTCCGTTGCAGCGCCTCTCGACCTGGCCGCACCATGCTAGCGGCGCGACCCCCGAATCACAGGCCCTTTGCCCACTTCGTGAGACGCCTGTTCATACAGTGGATGGAATGGCCCACCAGATCGGCCCGCGAATGGACCACCGTCCGGGCCGCGAGGATCGCCTAGCGTGAGCTCCATGAGGATCTTTCTCGCCGGCGCGACCGGTGTGGTCGGGCGCCTGCTCGTGCCCCTCCTGCTCGCCGACGGTCACGAGGTCACCGCACTCACCAGACGTGACCCGGCCGCCCTCCGCGACCGCGGCGTGACAGCGGTCGCGGGGGACGTGTACGACGCGGACGCGCTGCGCGGCGTGGTCGCGGCGGCCCGGCCGGACGTCGTGATGCACCGACTGACCGACCTGGGTACGCGCGACTTCGCCGGCAACCTGCGGATCCGCCGGGTGGGCACCCGGAACCTGGTCGACGCCGCCCTCGCCGCGGGCGTCCGCAAGGTGATCTCGCAGAGCATCGCCTGGGCCTACGAGCCGGGCGACGAACCGGCCGCCGAGGCAACGCCGCTGGATCTCGCCGCACCCGACGAAGGCCGCCGCGCGATGGTCGAGGCGGTGGCACGGCTCGAGGACATCACCGCGGAGGCGCCGGAGTGGGTCGTACTGCGCTACGGGTTGTTCTACGGCCCAGGCACCTGGTACACCAAGGCCGGCCTGATGGCTGATACCGGCAACCTGCCCACCGGGCCGGACCTCACCAGCTTCCTCCACGTCGAGGACGCCGCGCTCGCCGCCGTCCAAGCGCTCGACTGGCCGACCGGACCGGTCAACGTCGTCGACGACGACCCGGCGTCGGCCGACACCTGGGCGCCAGTCTTCGCCGAGTCCGTCGGCGCCGTCACTCCCCCGCCAACCCGATCCGCACGCACCGCGTGGGCGCGTGGCGCCTCGAACGACTACGCCCGTACCCGGTTAGCGTGGACGCCCACCTACCCCAGCTGGCGTACCGGCTTCTTTGGTCGCCCGGGCTAACAGGAGAGCGCAGGCAACGACGCCGAGGACTATGGTCGCCAGGCCGGACGCGCCGAGCGTCGCCCGCGGACCGAGGGCTGTGGTCAGCGGTCCGCCGAGGGCTGTGCCGAGCGGGGACGCGGTGAGCAAGACCGAACTGCGGGCGGCGAGTACGGCGGCCAGATGCTGGGGCGGCGACTTGGCCTGGACCAGCGTCACCGAGAGGGGAACGAACGGACCGTAGATCGCGCCGCCGAGCATGAAGCAGACGACGGTGACGGCGACCGGCGCGTCGAAGCCGAAGGGCAGGAGCAGCAGTCCCCAGAGGACCACGATGGCCAGCGTGACCGGCCAGAGTGGAAGTTGCCGCAGCGCACCGACGGTGAGGCCGCCGAGGACCGCGCCGATGCCGAACAGCATCCAGTACAGACCGAGCAGCGTGCCCGGCGCGTCCAGGTCGTTGGTCACGTGCAGCGGCAGCGCGACCTCGACCGGGCCGTAGAGGAAGTTGAAGAACCAGGTCAGCGCCAGCAGCCCGAGCAGCTCGGGATGCGAGCGCAGGAACGCGAACACCCCTCGCGTCGCCGGGGTGGCCGTCTCGTCCACAGCCGGGCGCGACGCGGGCAGCCGGATGCTGAGCACGACCACGGCGAGGAACACGTACGTCAGCGCGTCCAGGCCGATCACCAACGCCGAGCTGACGTAGGTGACCAGCACGCCAGCGATCGCGGGACCGGCGATCGTGGCCGCGAAGTTGAGCGAGCTCACGAGCGTGTTCGCCGCGAGCCGTTGGTCCTCGGGCAGCAGCTCGGCCATCAGGGTGTACATGGCCGCGCTGCCCCATGCGTGCAGCAACGACGAGACGGCGAGCAGTGCGACGTACACCTGCGGTGACAGCACCCCGGTTGCCCAGGCCACGGGGACGGCGCCGAGGACGACGCCGCGGACGAGGTTGTCGGCGAGCAGGATCCGCCGCGGTGGCAGGCGGCGCAGCCGGCGGCCGAGCAGGAGCGCGCCGACGACGCCCGGCAAGGTGTACGCCGCGACCGCGCCACCGACCCACAGGCCCTCGGTCGCCTCCGGGGCGAGCTCGATCGCGAGCCACGCGACCGCGACGAAGCTCATCCCGTCACCGAGGTACGAGACCGCGAAGCCGAGGATCAGCCGCCGGAGCACCCGGTGCGCGAGGACCGGGCGGTACGCGGCGGGGACGAGACGTCGGATCATGACGCCGACCCTATGCGCGGCGTACTCCGGGTGGCTTCTTCATTCCTGACGGGGTGCGTGATTCCTGACGGGGTGCGTGGACAGCGATCGGGCCCGAGCGCCTCGGAGGGGGTAGGAGGCGCCGGGCCCGATCGGTTGCGGTCCGCTGCAGCGGGGGGAGTAGCGCTGGGGTCAGCGGACCGGGCCGGTGATGAGTTCGATGGTTGCTTTGTGCTGCTGTCCGGTCTGGTCGACCCAGCCGACCTCGACCTTGTCGCCGGGATGCTGCTTGTCCAGCAGCTCCGACAGGGTGTCGGGCGACTCGACCGGTTCGCCGGCGAACGAGGTGATCACGTCGCCGGGCTCGATACCGGCGTCGTCGGCCTGGCCGTCCGCGAGCACGTCGCCGACCGCTGCGCCCCTGATGCCGGCGGCGGTGCCGGCGTCCGGGACGACCGAGACGCCGAGCATGGCCGACTCGCCGATGTGCACGGTGTCGGAGGCCTTGCCGTCCTCGATCTGATCGGCGATCGCCATCGCCTCGTTGATCGGGATCGCGTACCCCTCGGTCGTGGTCTGCCCCTGCCCATTGCCCGACCCACCGCCGTTGGGGTTGCCGTTGCCGTCGGGGTAGCCATTGCCCGAGCCGTCGCCGTAGCCGGGGCTTGATCCGTTGCCGGAGCCCGGGCCGAAGCCGGGGCCGCCGTACTGCCCGTTCCCGTCGCCGTACGCCGTGCTGGACGCGGCGGTCCGGCCGGGGCTGCCACTGTTGGCGACGGAGCCGGCTGTGTCGACGCCGATGACCTCGCCGGACGCGTTCGCCAGCGGTCCGCCCGAGTCGCCGGCCTGGATGTTCGCGTTGGTCTGGATGAGATTGCTGAGGTCCTCGGGGTCCTGCCCGTTCGCGTCGGTCGCGGTGATCGACTGGTCCAACGCGGTCACCTCTCCGGGCGCGTAGCTCGGCGTACCGCCGTCACCGCCCGCGTTGCCGATCCCCACTACCTGGTCGCCGACCTCGACCTCGTCCGAGTCACCGATCTTCGCGGTCTGCAGCCCGGACGCGTCCTTCAGCTGGAGTACGGCGATGTCGTGGTCCTCGTCGTACCCGACCACACTCGCGGTGTACGTCTTGCCGTTGCCGACATTCGTCACCGAGATCGAGGTCGCCCCCTCGATCACGTGGTGGTTGGTGAGCACCTCGCCGTCCGAGGTCAGCACGATCCCGGTCCCGGCCGCCTTCTCACCCTCGTACCCGAGCACGGTGTTCACGTTCACCAGGCCCGGCGACACCTGCGCCGCGACCGCGGCCGGGTCGAACTGGTGCTGTGCGAGCTGCGAGCCGGCGCCCGTCCGCGCATCGATGCCCCAGGCAACCGATCCGGCGACCAGCGCGGCCGCGAGCCCGAGCGCCCCGGCGCCGAGCAACCGCCGACCGCGCCGCTTCGGCGGCTTCTGCGGCCCACCGTAGGGCGCGTAGCCAGGGTACGGCGGATACGGCGCCCCCATGTACTGCGGCCCGGCGTGCTGCGGACCGGCGTGCTGCGGACCGGCGTGCTGCGGTCCGCCGTGTCCTGGACCGCCGTACTGCGGACCGCCGTGTCCTGGACCGCCGTACTGCGGACCGCCGTGTCCCGGACCGCCGTACTGCGGACCGGGACCGTGGTGTCCGAAGCCTTTGTGCCCAACTCCCTGCCGACCCGCGTTGTCGTTCATTCCCGTGCCCTCCTAGGCCAGTTCCTCCTGCCTTCGAGTAGAGCGCGCGAGACTGAGAACTCCATCGGGCGATCCAATGAGTTGGCTGAGAATCACCCGTGTCCTACGCCACATCGTCAGCCGGCCACCAATCGCCGGACCGCCTCGACGACGGCTGCCCGGCGGGCGGCCCGGCCCGGGACCGACGCGCCGTACTCCGGGTTCATCGACGACCAACTGGTCGCGACGGCCTGGAGCAGCGCGAGCAGCTCGGCCGGCGTGAAGTCTCCCGGCACGACACCGGACCGCTGGGCCTGCCGGAGCTCGGCCAGGCGGTTCTTGTTGACGGCAACGATCGCCGCCAGCGCGGAGCCTTCGGGCCGCTCGAGGCGGTACCACACGTTCAGCCGCTGGTGCTCCGGATTCTTCTCGAAGTAGTCGAAGACGCGGCCGGCGTACGCCGGAAGGTCGGCGGTGTCGAACCCGACGTCGGCCAGATACCGGTCGACGGCGGCCGTGTAGACCGCGTCGAACAGCCCGTCCTTGCTGCCGAAGTACGCGTACAGCATCGCCTTGTTGCAGCCGGCGATCTCGGCGATCCGGTTCACCCGGGCACCGGCGATCCCTCTGGCGGCGAACTCCTCGGTGGCGGCCGCCAGGATCCGCGTCCTGGTCCGCTCGGCGTTCCTCTGCATGTCACCAGGATACCGCGGGAATTATCCAACCAGTTGGTTAGTTAGCATCGGTATGAACAACGACATCTGGCTCATCACCGGCAGTTCGCGCGGGCTCGGCCGCGCCCTCACCGAGGCGGTCCTGGCCGCCGGCCACCGGGTGGTCGCCACCGCCCGCCAACCCGGGCAACTCGACGATCTGGTCCAGCAGTACGGCGACCGGATCCGCGCGATCGCCCTGGACGTCACCGACGCGGCCGCCGCGGAAGCCGCCGTACAGACCGCGGTGGACACCTTCGGCAGGCTCGACGTGGTCGCGAACAACGCCGGCTACGCGAACAGCGCCTCGATCGAGCACACCACGGACGCGGACTTCCGCGCGCAACTCGAGACCAATCTGTTCGGCGTCGTCAACGTCACCAAGGCCGCGCTACCGGTGTTCCGGCGGCAGCGCGGCGGCCACTTCCTGCAGTTCTCCTCGATCGGCGGCCGGGCCGGCGGTACGCCGGGCATGGGCGCCTACCAGACCGCGAAGTACGCGGTCGAGGGGTTCTCGCAGGTGCTGAGCAACGAGGTCGCGCCGTTCGGCGTCAAGGTGACGATCATCGAGCCGGGCGCGTTCCGGACCGACTGGGGCGGTACGTCGATGACGCTGGCGCCGGTGGATCCGGACTACGACGCGACCGTCGGCGCGATGAACCGGTACCGCCTGGAGACCGACGGCAAGCAGCCCGGCGACCCGGCCAAGGCGGCCCGGGCGATCCTGGACATCGTTGCCCTCGACAACCCACCACTGCGGCTGCTGCTCGGCAAGGACGCCCTGACGCACGCCGACCAGGCGTCCCGCTCCCGCGCCGAGGAGGCCGCCGCCTGGGCCCACCTCACCACCTCGACCGACTACTGAATCACCCATCGGCATTTCGACAGGAGGTAGTCGGTTGGCGAGGGACGACACGCCGCAGGAAAGCGGTTGTCGCCGTCGAGGCCCGGGATACCTCCTGTCGAGCTGCACCTAGTGCGGCTAGCGGTCCACCGGCACCGCGGCGGCCAGGCGGGCAGTCAGCGTGCTGAGGTGGGTGATCAGCTCGGGCGGGGACACGACCTGGAACGGGTGGCCTAGGAGAGCGATGTAGAGGACGAGCTCGTCCAGGGAGTTCGAGCCGGTGTCGATCTGGGTCGTCCGGGCGTCGATCGGGGTGACGGTCGCGACGCTCGGCGCCAGGCGGTCGGCGATCTGCTCGGCGGGCGCCTGGACGACGAAGCGCGCCTGGTAGCGGTAGCCGCCGGAGGCGACGCCGCGTGCCGTGCTGTCCAAGTCGGGGACCTCGCGGGGCGCGAAGCGTGGTCCGGTCGGGATGCGTGGTTCGACCCGGTCGAGGCGGAACGTTCGCCAGTCCTCGCGGTCGATGTCCCAGGCGACCAGGTACCACCGCCGGCCGGTGTGCACGAGCCGGTGCGGCTCCGTCGTCCGGACGGTCGACGTACCGTCGTGGCTGCGGTAGTCGAATCGCAGCCGCTGCCGATCGCGGACCGCTGCCGCGACCGCGAGCAACACCTCCGGCTGCACCACGGCTCCACCGGATGGCGTGACCGCGACCTCCTCGAACAGCTTGATCCGGTGCCGCAGCCGGGACGGGAGCACCTGCTCCAGCTTCGTCAGCGCCCGGACCGACGACTCCTCGATCCCGGCCACACTCCCGGTCGCGGCCGCGCGCAACCCGATCGCGACCGCGACCGCCTCATCGTCGTCCAGGAGCAACGGCGGCAGCGCCGTCCCCGCGCCGAGGCGGTAGCCGGCCACTCCGGGTACGGCGTCGACCGGGTAGCCGAGGTTGCGCAGCTTGTCGACGTCACGGCGGACGGTACGCACTCCGACCCCGAGCTCCGTCGCGAGCGCGGCCCCGCTCCACTCGCGAGGCAACTGCAACAGGGACAGCAGCTTGAGCAACCGTGCGGACGTTTCGAGCATGGAACAAGTTTGTCAGCAAGCTAGGACTGAAGCTGTCCTAACCAACTGACACAGTGGAACCATGATCAAGCCCTTCAGCATCGACATCCCGCAGAGCACGCTCGACGACCTGGCGAACCGGCTGGCGAACACCCGGCTGCCGGCCGCGCTTCCCGGTGACGACTGGGACACCGGCGTACCGGTCTCCTGGCTGTCCGGTCTGGTGGACTACTGGCGGGACGAGTACGACTGGCGCAAGGCCGAGGCGGAGCTGAACGCGTTCCCGCATTTCACCACCACCATCGACGGTCAGCAGATCCACTTCCTGCACGTGCGGTCGGCCGAGCCCGGCGCGCTGCCGCTGATCCTCACCCACGGCTGGCCGGGGTCGATCGTCGAGTTCCTGGACGTGATCGGCCCGCTGACCGATCCGGTTGCGCACGGCGGGGACGCCGCAGACGCGTTCCACGTGGTCGTCCCGTCCCTGCCCGGCTTCGGCTTCTCCGGTCCGGTCGGCGACAGCGGCTGGTCGACCGACCGCGTCGGCCGGGTCTGGGCCGAGCTGATGAGCCGGCTCGGGTACGAGCGGTACGGCGTCCAGGGCGGGGACATCGGCGCGGCGGTCTCACCCGAAGTGGCCCGGGCGGACAAGGAGCACGTCGTCGGCGTCCACGTGAACGGCGGTCCGGACCTGCCGCCGTTCCCACTGCCGGACGAGGAGCTGAAGACCCTCACTCCGCTCGAGCAGGACCGGATCGCCCGGATCGGGACCTTCATGCAGGAGGAGTTCGGCTACATCGCGATCCAGTCGACCCGTCCGCAGACACTCGCGTACGGGCTGGTCGACTCGCCGGTCGGGCAGCTCGCCTGGATCATGGACAAGTTCCGGGCCTGGACCTACCCGGCGCAGACCCCGCCCGAGGACATCGTCGGCCGGGACCGGCTGCTCACCAACGCGATGCTCTACTGGCTGACCGGGACGGCCGGGTCGGCGGCGTACGTCGGGTACGCGCAGCAGCAGGCGTGGGGCGAGACCAAGGAGAACTCGGGTGTCCCGACGGCCGCGCTGATCCTGGCGCACGACGTCAGCATCCGCCGGTACGCCGAGCGCGAACACACCATCACCCGCTGGACCGACGTGGACCACGGCGGCCACTTCGCGGCCCTGGAGGAGCCGGAGCTGCTGGTGAGCGACGTCCGCGAGTTCTTCCGGACCCTCCGCTGACCGCTCCGGCGCCGCACGACCCGGAGCGCGTGGGATCAGCGCGCGGCCGGGCGCGCGTGAGGTCAGCGGCGCCGGTCGACCCGGAGCGCATGAGGTCAGCGGCGGGGTGGGACGCGGATGCGGGTGAGGTCGGCGGCGACGACGATCTCACCCGTGAACTCTGCGGCCGCCTCGTCGTGGAACGCCTGCGGATCCAGGTAGCGCTGCGAGAAGTGCGTGAGCACCAGCTTGCGGACGCCGCACTCCCGGGCGACCCGGGCCGCCTGGCGCGCGGTGAGGTGACCGAAGCGGCGGGCGAGCTCCGCCTCGGTGGACAGGTAGGTGGACTCGATCACGAGCAGGTCGGCCCGGTCGGCGAGCTTCAGCACGTTCTCGCAGAGCCGGGTGTCCATCACGAACGCGAAGCGCTGGCCGGCCCGCGGTTCGCTGACCTGCTCGATCGTCACCGTGCGGCCGTCGACCTCGATCGCGCCGGCCTGCTGCAGTTGCCCGATCGCCGGGCCGGCCACGCCGTACGCGGTGAGCTTGTCCGTCAGCATCCGCCGACCGTCCGGCTCGATCAGTTGGTAGCCGAAGGACTCGATCGGGTGCTCGAGGCGCCGGGCCCACAGCTGCCCGAACGATCCGACCGACAGCAGACCGTCCTCCTCGACCGGCTCCTCGAGCAGCTCGGCCCGCTCGTAGAACGACGCGGCGTACCGCAGATGGGTGAAGTAGGTCTGCCCCGACGCCGGGTAGTGCGCCCGGACGGGATGCGGTACGTCGTCCAGCGACAGCCGCTGGACGATGCCGGGAACGCCGAGGCAGTGGTCACCGTGGAAGTGGGTGACGCAGAGCCGGGTGATCGCGCCGGCCGCGACCCCGGCGTACAGCATCTGCCGCTGGGTGCCCTCCCCCGGATCGAACAGGAACCCTTCGTCGTCCCAGCGCAGGAAGTACCCGTTCTGCGTGCGTTCGCGCGACGGCACCTGGCTTCCGGTGCCCAGCACAACCAGTTCGCGCACCCGCCAACAGTAGCTAACGCAGTGCGTCCTCGAACGCGGTCAGGAACCGCTCCACCTCCGCGGACTCCCAGATCAGCGGCGGCCGGACCTTGAGCACTCCCCCACCGGGCCCGGTCGTTCCGACGAGTACGCCGTACTCTCGCAGCCGCTCGGCGAAACCGGCGGCGTCCGGCAGCTCGACGCCGACCATGAGCCCTTGTCCGCGGACTCCCGGGACGAGTGCCTCCAAGCCGGCCCGCAACTCCGCACCGACCTGACCGGAGCGCTCGACCAGGCCGGTCTGCTCGATCACGTCCAGCACCGTCAGCGCCGCGACGCACGAGACCGGGTTGCCGCCGAACGTACTGAAGTACTCGTCCACCTCGACGAACGCCTCGGCGATCTCTCGCCGGGTGATCAGCGCCGCGACCGGATGTCCGTTACCCATCGGCTTGCCGAGGGTCACGAAGTCCGGTGTCAGCCCGAAGTCCTGGAACCGCCACAAGTTCCGCCCACCGCGGCCGAACCCGGCCTGCACCTCATCCGCCAGGAACAGCCCGCCGCCGGCCCGGGCCTCGTCCTGCAACCCGTGCATGAACGCATCGGTCGGTGTCAGGATGCCCGCGCTGCTGAAGACCGTGTCGACCGCGAGCAACGCCAGGTCGTGCCCAGCCCGCCGCAGGTCCGCCCGCGCGGCCCGGACCCGCTCCACCGCCGCCCGCCCGTCGTCACCGGCGTTCCGTGGGGCCTCGAACACCGCGACGTGCGCCGGCCGCCGGTCGGCCGGGTAGGTGTTGGTCGAGAACGCCGCGGTCGCCTCGCTGACCCCGTGATAGGAGAGGTTGGCAACTATCGCACCACCGCGACCGGTCACCACCCGCGCCATCCGCCATGCCAGGTCGTTGGCCTCGCTACCGGAGTTGGCGAACACGCACGTGTCCAGCCCGTCCGGCATGGACGCCGTCAACCGTTCGGCCAGCTCGACCACGTTCGGATGCAGGTAGCGCGAGTTCAGATTGAGTACGGCGGCCTGCCGGGAGATCGCCTGGACGACGGCCGGGTGGGCGTGCCCGACCACCGGAACGTTGTTGTAGGCATCGAGATAGCGGCGGCCGTCCGCGGTGTGGAGATACGCACCTTCGCCCCGGACCACCTGGAGCGGGGAGCGGTAGAACAGTGGGGACAGCTGACCGCCGAGCGCCGACCGGCGTCGTCCCAGGAGGGTCGGATCGGGAGCCTGGGCCGAGGCGACCCGCGACGTGCCACACAGCCGGTGGAAGCGGCCGGCCAGTTCGGTGCGGTCGAGGTCCGCGAGCGCGTCGAGGACGCGCCAGCTTCCGGCGACCAGGCTGGTCAGGTACTCCTCGTTGTCCGGGTAGAGCGGGGCGCGCCAGGCCGAGATCAGCACGCTCGCCGCCGACCGGGCGAGCACGAGCTCGCCGATCAACGCGACCTCGGCGGGCACGAGTGGGAGCACCCGCTGGTACCCGTCCAGGAACCGGCCGGCGTCGGCCCAGAGGTCGTCCGACTCGCGCAGCAACGAGGTCAGGCTGATCGCGAGCTCCGCCACCCGGGCGGTGTGGTGCAGGTCGCCGAAGTCGATCACGCCGGTGATGCCGCCGTCCTGCAGGAGCACGTTGCTCAACGTCACGTCGCCGTGCAGCACGGAAGCGGGCAGGTGCCTGGTCGTCGCGTCGAGCCCTTCGAGGCGGTCGAGGAGCCGGTGCATCGGTGCGCGCCGGCGCTCGTCCGGCAGCCGGTCGGCGTACGGGCGCAAGGTGGTGACGATCCGTGGATCCCAGTCGAGCCGGCGGAACGCGGCCGGATGGCCGAAGCCTTGCAGGGCGCGGGTCAGCCGCGCGCTCACCGTCCCGAAGCCGGCCGCGAACCAGTCCGGCAGCGAGGTCAGGTCGGCGACGTCGCCGGGCATGACCGTCATCACCCGGACGAGGTGCCGCCGCCCGTCCTCGGCGTCGACCGTGACGACCGACCGGCCGTCGAGGCCGGTCAGGACCCGTGGGATCGGGAGGTCGGGATCGACCGCCTCGACGTGGTTCATCGCGGCGTTCTCCATCGCGATCTGGTCCGGATCGTCACCCGAGTTCGACACCTTGACCACGAGACGGCGACCGTCCGTCGCGACCGCGAGAAAATTCCGGTCACGTTCGCTGCGCAGGTCGGTGACCTCGGCGTCGATCCCGTACTCCGCGCGCAGCAACCGGGTGGCCGCCGTCAGGCCGACCGCAGGCGGATCTTCCAGCATGCTCGCCGTCCGCTCGGGGATGGTGTGCACCGCAACTCCTCTGCTCAAGGCGCTCTGAACTCCAAAGACGCCGCGGGCCCGTCGTACTCCAAGGCACGGATCGGGTGGTCATGGCCCGGATAGACGACGTCGGCGAGCCGCGCGACCCGCTCGACCGAGGCGTCGGCCTGCTCGCGGTCGTACCGCCGACCCGAGGCCCGGCGCGACCGCAACACCGCCAGCGTCGGTACGGCGTCCGCGGCCAGGACCGTCGTCTCGTCGCCCGCGACCACCAGTCCGATCGAACCCGGTGTGTGTCCCGGCAGCTCGATCACCGAGACCCCGGGAACGACCTCGTCCCCGTCGCCCGTCTCCCGGATCTTCAGGCCGGTCAGGATGGCTGCGGCCCACCGCGGCGTACCGAAGTCGGTGGCCGGCGGAGCGGCGAGGTTCCGCAGCTCGGCCGGGTGGACGAACACCTCGGCGTCGCGGAACAGGTCGGCGTTCTGGAGATGGTCCCAGTGCCCGTGCGACACCACGACCTTGCCGACGTCACCCGGCTCCAACCCGCGAGCCGCCAGCGCCTCCAGCAACCTCCGCCGCCGGCCGACATGCCCGAAGTCGAACACCACCCGCTCACCGCCACTCTCCACCAACAACACCGAGCAGAACGACGGATTGCCCTGAGGCGACGTGAGCGAGTACCCGTTCAGCAGCGGCATGACCGAGGGCATGGTTCTCCAGACGAGGTGGTGCAGCAGTGCCCCGCGGAGTTATGAGCACGCATCACGCGGGGCACTGCTGGATCAAGGGAGGACGAGCGGGCCGGCGTCGATCAGCAGGGACGGCACGACCACGCTGTCCATGAAGGTGGTGTCGCCGCACTCCCGGGTGTTGCCGACGGCAAGGACCGCGTTGAGTACGTCGTCCATCCGGAAGGTGAAGCGGACCTGCGGGTGCCAGGCGACCAGCTCACCGTTCTCTGCCCAATAGGTGCCGTCCCGGGTCGTGCCGGTGACGAGCGTCTGCTTGGGGTGCAGCGAGCGCAGGTAGTCGAGGCGGTTGACGACCAGACCGCTGCCGCACTCGGCCAGCAGCTCCTCGTCGGAGACGTCACCGGGCGCGAGCAGCAGGTTCGACGGGCTCGGATCGCCGCCGAAGCGCCAACCGTCCGGTACTGCGTGTCCAGTGGGCACTCCACCGGTGACGGCGGCACGCCGGCGGTCGGAGACGACACCGGTGAGTATGCCGCGGTCGATCAGCCGGGTGCACCGACGTACGTTGCCCTCGGCATCGAAGCCGCTGGGCAGGCCGTCGGTGTCGGAGCCGTCGTCGACCAGGGTGATCAGGTCGCTCACCACCTTCTCCCCCAGCCGGCCGGCCACGGCCGAGCGTCCGGTCGCGTAGCCGGTCGCGCCGAGGACGAAGTGCCCGTACGTCGCCATCAGCGTGATGACCGCCTGTGGTTTCAGCAGCACGCGGCATGGCCCGCGGTGGGCGTCCCAGGTCGGCAACGGCGTCAGCGCGGTCCGGAGCTGGTCCGGGATCTCGTTGACCGGCACCTGGTCGGCGTCGCGGTGCATGGCCCGGACGCTGACCGAGTTGTCGCCCTTCTTCGCGATCGCCTGGATGGCCGCCTTCGTCAACGTCTCGGCCCGGAACAACCCGTCCGAGTGCGCCACCACCCGATCCAGCACGTCGTACCGGATCGCCCCACCCAGCGTGGTCGAGGAGTCCAGCCCGTCTCGAACCGTGCTGAACCACCGATGCCGATCCGCCGGCTCGGCCTGGAGCACCGAGGGCCAAGCGACGACCCGCGGTGCTTCCTCCGGCAGCGCCGCACCGGGCGACTCGACGGCGATCGTTCCGGTGCGCGCGCCCGGCTCGCTCGGAGCCTGGGACGAGCGCGCCGGAGGTGAGGCGGGGAGATCGGCCAGTGCGGCGTTCAGGCGGTCGGCCAGCGTCTGCACCGCGGCCGGCTCGAGGGTTTCCAGGGAGCCGGCGGCGGAGCGGCCGTTGCGGGTGGTGCGGACCCGGACCCGCAGGCGGCGTTCGCTGTGCTGGGCGGTGATCTGGGACTCGGCGAAGCGGAGCAGGTCGGCGCGTTCACCGAGGACGTCGAGCCGGGTGCCCTCGCCGAGGATCTCCAGCGCCTGCTCGACCTGGGACTGTTCGATGCTCATCGACCGACCTGCACATTCCGGAAGCGACCGGGGACCGTGCCGTGACCGACGTGGGCCACCTGCAACGGCTCGCCCTTGTTGCAGGACGGAACGCCGTGCACCTTCCACTCGTCCGGCCCGCCGAGCGCGTCGAGACCGGCCCAGAACTGCGGCGTGACGCTCTGGTACGTGCAGTTCTTCAGCAGCCGGCCGACCTTCCCGTCGCGGATCTCCCAGCCGACCTCGGTGCCGAACCGGAAGTTCATCCGCTGGTCGTCGATCGAGAAGCCGCGGTTGGTGTCCACCAGGATCCCGCGCTTGGTGCCGGCGATCATCTCGGCCAGCGACGACTCCCCCGGCTCCAGACAGATGTTCGTCATCCGTACCAGTGGCAGCCGCTGCCAGCCGTCGGCCTTGGCCTGGCCGGTCGACTCCAGCCCGAGCGCGCCGGCCGACTCACGCCCGGACATGTAGCCGACGAAGATGCCGTCCTTCACCAGTTGCGTGCGCTGCGCCGGCACCCCCTCGTCGTCGTACCCGAAGGATCCGAGCGCACCGGGGATGGTCGCGTCGGCGTAAGCCGAGACCATGTCGGAGCCCCAACGGAAGGTGCCCCGGCGTTCCGGGGTGGCGTAGGTGCCGCCGGCCAGGCTGACCTCGGTCCCCTGCGCGCGGTCGGCCTCCATCGGGTGGCCGGCGCACTCGTGCAGCACCATCGCCAGTTGGTTGCTACCGGCAATCAGTGTGGTGATCTCGTCCGGGCACTGCGGTGCGGACAGCAGCGCGACCGCCTCGGCGGCGATCCTGGCCGCCTCACGGTCCAGCCCGAGGGAGATCACGTGCTCGTAGCCGGCGGTGGCGAAATCACCGCGCTGGCCTCTGATCTGCCGCGGCACCCCTTGCGGGAAGGACCGGCGCTGCAGGTCGTCACCGTCGCCGGCGTTGACCATCAGGCCGCCGCCGCTCTCGATCAGGGTCTGCTCGATCAGCGCGCCCTCGGTGTTCGCGAACACCTTCTCGTCGCGGTAGAAATCCATCGACGCCTCGATCTGCTGGACCAGCGGACCGGCGGTGGATGCCTCCTTCACCGTGGCCGCGAGCAGATCGAGCTTGCTGGACAGCGGCACCGTGAACGGGTCCACCTGCAGCGGTGAGCACCAGGTGTCGCGGGTCGTCACCGGCGATCCGAGCACGACCCGGCCACCTCCACCGGCGGCGCGGGCCTGGCCGACTGCCTGGCCGACGACCGCGTCGAGCCCCGGGCGGTCGAGTCGGTGGGTGGCGGCGAAACCCCACTGGCCGCCGATCAGCACCCGCAGTCCGAAGCCGGTCGAGTCGTCGTACCCGACCTCGCCGGGACCGTCGAGCTCGACCAGCACCTGCTCGTGCGTCCGCCGGACGACCCGGACGTCGCCGTACTGCACATCCGCCGGAAGGAGGCCGAGCACCGCCTCGGCAGTGTCGCGCATCACCGGTGAACCAGACACTTTCGGACCTCCGATTCGGAAGGGGGAACGGGCGCCTCGATCGGCACTGTAGCAGACACTACGAGATCCTGAGAAGACGTCATGGCTACTACAAACAACTCCGGCCCCACGCAACGCCGTGGGGCCGGAGGTCGAGCAGGGCAGGGAATCAGCGACGCTTGGGACGGACGTCGATCGCGAGGCTGATCGAGAACGCGACCACAATCGCGACCCCGCCGAGCAGCGTCAGCGCGGTGTCGCCGAGCAGGCCGGTAGCCATCGCCACCAGCGTGACGGCGAGGGCGAGCACCACCGCGACGGCGATCTTCCAGTCGTCGCCGATGACGAAGTCGTACCAGAACTGCCCGAAGGCCTTGAGAAACCTCATTTCTTCACCTCCACCGCGACCTCGGGGGCGGCCACCGGGGACGACGGCGTCCGCAGCACCGCGACGAAGATCCGGCTGAGCAGGAGCCACGCGACCAGCAGGACCAGGATCATCAGGTCGTGCCCGGGCCAGTCGATGCTCTCCCTGCCCTCGCGGAAGATGCCGAGACCCTCGACCGCCCAATAGGTTCCGAAGGACGCCAGCAGCAGGCCGACGCCGTACTTGAGCAGGTTCTCGTTGATCATCGACAGCGGGCGGCGGAGCGCGACCGCGACACCCAGGACGATCACCACGGCGGCGATCGCACCGAGGGCCGCGCCGGGGATGTTGCCGGCGTTCAGGCCGAAGGTGAGCACGATGAACACGACCTCCATACCTTCGAGGAAGACGCCCTTGAAGGACACCATGAACGCGAACAGGTCGAGGCCGGTCTTCGTCTCACCGGCCGCCTTGGCCGCGGCCACCTCCTCGCGGTAGATCGCGTCCTCGTCGTGGATCGCCTTGCGCCCGGACGACCTGAGTATTGCCTTGCGCAACCACTGCAACCCGAAGATCAGCAGCAGGCCGCCGATCGCCAGTTGCAGCGCCGACTCCGGCAGCCAGTTGGCCAGGGCGTAGCCGGCGGCCACAGTCACGACCGCGAGCGCGCCGAGGGCCGCGAACGTCCCGGCCAGCGCCGATTTCCAGCTCCGGGTGTACCCCATCGCCATCACGATCGTGGTCGCTTCCACCATCTCCACGAAACACGCGACGAACGTCGCGATGATCAACCCCCACGTTGCCGCATCCATCAGTCACTTCCTCATCCTAGATGAAACATATGCTGCACGAAACGATAGTTACGACGTTACGAAGGTGTCAACGGCGCGTGGGAACGGCTGTAAACGCCCCGATGAGGGCATGCCGAAGCACCCGAGGTGGTCGCCTCGGGTACTTCCGCGCAGAGGTCAGGCCAGCGCGGCCACCAGCGTGCTCGCGGAGATGTTGCCGCCGCAGGAGACGATCGCGACGCGTTGACCTTCGAGTTCGGTACGGCGGGCGCGGGCGGCGGCGAACGCCATCGCGGCGGACCCTTCGATCAACTGGTGCTCGGTGTCGATCACCATCCGCAGGGCGGCGCTGAT
Organism: Kribbella sp. CA-247076; assembly: GCF_050942445.1. Taxonomy (NCBI): domain Bacteria; kingdom Bacillati; phylum Actinomycetota; class Actinomycetes; order Propionibacteriales; family Kribbellaceae; genus Kribbella; species Kribbella sp. CA-247076. Next base: position 6,270,281 of record NZ_CP192051.1, read on the forward strand.
CGCGTCCTCGCTCACCAGCACCCAGTCGTCCACGAGCTCACGGCACAGGTCGAAGGTGATGCTGCCCGGCTCGACGCTGCCCGCCGTACCGTCCGACAGCGTGTCCTGCGCGTCGACCAGGACGATCTCGCCGGCCCGTACGGACGCTGCCATCGCGTCGTCGCGGACCGGTGAGGCGCCGTACACCCGGATCCCGGGCAGGTGCTTCTTCAGCACGGCCGCGACCCCGCTGACCAGCCCGCCACCGCCGACCGCCACGAACACCGCGTCCAGTGGCTCGCCGGCCAACTGCTCGAGGATCTCCACCGCCACGGTGCCCTGCCCGGCCACGATGTCCGGGTCGTTGTACGGCGGCACGTAGGTGAGGTCGTGCTCGGCGGCGTACGCCCGGGCCTTGGGCTCGAGCACACCGGAATCGTTGCCCTCGGCATGGAGATCGAGGCCCAGCCGGCGGAGCGCGGCGACCTTGCTCGGCGACGCGTTCTCCGGCAGGTACACCAGGCCGCGGCCGCCGAGGGTGGCCAGCGCGTTGCCGACCCCGAGGCCGTGGTTGCCGGTCGAGGCGGTGACCACGCCACGTTCGCGCTGCTCGTCGGTCAGCGTCAGGATCTTCGCCATCGAACCACGCGCCTTGAACGAGCCGGTGCGCTGGAGGTGCTCGCACTTCACCAGCACCTCCGCCCCGAGCTCGTCGCTGAACGCCCCGAACCGCACGAACGGCGTGGGCGGCAGGTGCTCGCGCAGCTTCGGCGCGACCTGTTCGGACCGCTCGGCGGCCTCCGTGGGACTCAACGTCATGCAGTACTCCTATCCGGTTGCCACCGCGAGCTGGGCCCGGAGGCCGGCGCGCAGGGGGATACACATCGGCTTGCCGCTGACCGGGTGCGGGACGACCTTCGACTCCACCCCGAACACGTCGCGGATGATGTCGCAGGTGAACACGTCCGCCGGCGGTCCCTGGGTGACCAGGCTGCCGGACTTCATCACGAACACGTGGTCGGCGTACTCGGCCGCCATGTTGAAGTCGTGCAGCACCATCGCGACCGTCTTCCCCTGCTCCTCGTTGAGCTGGTGCAGCAGGTCGAGCACCTCCAACTGGTAGGCGACGTCCAGGTACGTCGTCGGTTCGTCCAGCAGGATCAAGTCCGTGCCCTGGGCCAGGCACAACGCGATCCACACTCGTTGACGCTGGCCGCCCGACAGCTGGTCCACGTGCTGGTGCCGCAGTTCCGCCGTACTGGTCACCGTCATCGCCCACTCGACCGCCTCCTTGTCGGCGGCGCTCGGCACCTTGAGCGAGGCCCGGTGCGGGTGCCGGCCGAACCAGACCAGGTCCTCGACCGAGATCGACTCGGGCGTGACCAGGACCTGCGGCAGGATCGCGAGCAGCCGGGCCACCTCCTTGGTCGGGGTCTCCTGAATCGACTTCCCGTCCAGGATCACACTTCCCTGCTGCGGGGGCAGCAGCCGGGCCAGCGCCCGCAGCGCGGTGCTCTTGCCCGATCCGTTCGGACCGATCAGCACGCTGACCTTCCCGTCCGGGATGGTCAGGGTCAGGTCCCTGGCGATGACGCGCTGGTCATAGGCGAGCTGGACGCCCTGTGCCTGCAGACGCATGGCGGTTCTCCTACTTTCCGGTCTTCACGAGCAGGTAGAGGAAGTACGGTCCGCCGACGACCGCTGTCACCAGGCCGGCGGGGATCTCGAGCGGCGGGGCGAGACCGCGGCCGAGCATGTCGGCGAAGATCATCAGCAGGACGCCGAACAGCGCGGCCGCCGGGATCGACGCGAGGTGCTTGCCACCTAACACCCGGCGGGCCATGTGCGGGGCGATCAGGCCGACGAAGCCGATCGTGCCGGACACCGCGACCGCCGCCGCGGCCAGCGCGACCGCGAACAGCAGCAGCATCCGCCGGGTCCGTTCGACCGGCTCGCCGAGACCGGCGGCCAGGTCGTCACCGAGCCCGAGGACGTCGAGTCGGCGGCTCCAGACCACGATCAGCGGGACGAGCACGAGCACCCAGGGCAGGATCTCCAGCACCGAGCTCATCGACCGGCCGAACAGGCTGCCGGTCAGCCAGATCAGCGCCGCGCTCACGTCGAGCGGGTTGCGCACCAGCAGGAACCGGATGCCCGCCTCGAAGGCCGCACTGACCGCGATCCCGACCAGGGCGATCCGGACCGGGGTGGCGCCGCGGCGATACGCGAGCAGGTAGACCAGCGCTGCTGCCGCGAGACCACCGACGAACGCCGCCGGCACGACGGCCACCACCGGCATCCCCGGGAGCGCGAGCAGCAAGAGCATGCCCGCGAACCCGGCGCCCTTGGTCACACCGACGACGTCGGGTGCCGCGAGCGGGTTGCGAATCACGCCTTGCATGACCGCGCCGGACACGCCCAGCGCGATCCCGACGAGCCACGCGAGCAGGACCCGCGGCAGCTGGAACTGCACGACGATCTGCGCGGCCTGGTCACTGGTGTTGCCGATCACCGCGTTGAACACGTCGGTCAACGACACGTCGGTCGCGCCGACGCTGAGACTGTAGAAGCTCAGCACGACCGCGAGTACGCCGAGCGATCCGATCAGGATGCCGGGATACCGCTGCGCCGGCGACGTACGCCGTACGTGCTGGGCGGCAATGACCGCACTCATGAGGTCACCTTCTGTCGACGGGCGAGGTAGACGAAGATCGGTGCGCCGAGCAGGGCCGTCACCACGCCGGCCGGGACTTCGAACGGCGGCTTGACGTACCGGGAGACGATGTCGGCGTACAGGACCAGCACACCGCCGGCCACGGCGCACAGCGGCAGCAGGACCGTGTAGCTGGAGCCGACCAGCCGGCGCAGGATGTGCGGGACGACCAGGCCGATGAACGCGACCGGGCCGGCCACGGACACCGCCGCACCGCACAGCACGATCACCAGCGCGGAGCCGAACATCCGGGTCCGCTCGACGTTCTGGCCGAGGCCGCGGGCCATGTCGTCACCGAGCGCCAGCAGGTTGAGCGACCGGGCCAACGCGAAGGCACCGAGCAGGCCCACCACGAGCCACGGCAGCAGGTTGCGGATGTCCTGCCAGCCGGCGAAGTTGACGCCGCCGACCAGCCAGAACAAAACGCTGTCGGTCGAGTTCTCGTCGAAGATGATCAGCACCTGCGTCAGCGAGATCAGCAGGCTGCTCGCCGTCACCCCGGCGAGCGCGAGCCGGACCGGACTGACCCGGCCTCGGCCCGAGCCGGCGAGCAGCATCACCGAGACGCCGGCCGCGGCCGCTCCGCCGAACGCCAGCAGGATCGTCGGCGCACCCGAGAGCGACGGCACGACGGTGATCGCGAGGACGACGACGAACACCGCGCCGGCGTTGACGCCCATGATCTCCGGCGCCGCCAGCGGGTTTGCGGCCACCGCCTGCATGAGCGCACCGGCCACCGCCAGGGCGGCGCCGACGCAGAGCGCCAGCACCACCCGGGGCAGCCGGATCGACTGGACGATCAGCTCGTCCGGCTCATCTGCCCGGAAGATTGCCCCCGGCAACCTGGTGAGCGAGATCTGCTGACTGCCGATCGCCAGGCCCCAGACCAGACCGGCTACGACCAGCACCAACAGCGCCAGCGTCACCCAGGTGACCCGCTGCTTGCTGGTGACGACCTTCGGAGGCTGCCGGTCCGCATCCGTCACCGGCTCGGCGACAGTGTCCACGGACATGGCCGGCTCACTTCCCGTAGAGGAGCTCGACGGCTTCCTGCGCGACGACCTCGGCGGCGATCAGACCTCGCGACCGGGACCACTCGTTCGGGTTGACGTCGAACGAGGCGTTGTTCTTCACCGCCGGGATCTCCTTCCACAGCGGGCTCTTCGCCCAGGTGTCGCGCAGCGTCGGGCCGTCGTTCGGGGCGATGAACATGACGTCCGGACTGGTGGCGACCAGCGTCTCCAGGGTCAGCGAGACCGACGCCTCCCCGGAGTCGTCCGGCAGCGGAGACCGGACGCCGATGGCCGCCAGCACACCCGGGGTGTAGGCCTTGGGCGGGAAGCCGGTGAAGCCCTTGTCCGAGGCGCGCACGAACAACGCCTTCCGGTCCTCCTCCGCGGGCGCCTTGGCCTTGAACTCCGCCATCAACTTCACGTGCTCACTGAGCCGGGACTTCATCTGGTCGCACTTGTTCAGCGCGATCGCGGTCGACATCTCGCTGTCCAGGACCTGCTGGTAGTTCCCGTTCAGGCTGGCGAAGGCGATCGTCGGCGCGATCTTGGCCAACTGGTCGTAGATCGCCTTGTGCCGGCCGCTGTCGGCGACGATCAGATCCGGCTTGAGCGCGGTGATCACCTGGATGTTCGGCGTGGCCCGAAGGCCGACCGACGTGTACTTGCCGACCTGGTCGCGCAGCGCGGGAATGATCCGCTCCGGCTGGTCGTCGTCGGCGACGCCGACCGGCGACATCCCGACCGCGACCAGGGCGTCGACGAAGGAGTACTCCAGCGCCACCACCTTGGCCGGGTCACCGGTGATCGTGGCGGTGCCCAGGTCGTGTTTGACGGTGCGGGCCGGTTTGCCGCACTGCTCGAGGTTGACGTCCGGGCTGACACCTTCGGCGGCCGCGGCGCGGTCGGCGTTCGGCGCCGCGCCGGTCGACGGCGTGGACGCGCCACCGCAGCCGGCCAGGACGGCCGCGGTGACGGTCAGGGCGAGGACGGCGACGGTACGCCGAGCCTTCGTGGCGGAGTGGGACATGGCACGTGCTCCTCGGAGTGAAGCGGGGTCATCGGGTGCCGGCGAGTGCGTGCGCCGGGCCGGGGACGTCGGGACGGTCGTCCGGACCGGGACCGTCGTACAGATTCCAGGGCGCCAGTTGGTAGCTGTTGCTGCACGGCAGGCCCGGGGTGAGGCGGTAGGTGCCAGTGGTCAGGTCGACCAGGCTGGACACGATGGTGGTGTAGCGGTTGAGCTCGTGCCGGCGCGGATCGACGTGCTGGCAGACGGCGTCGGGATGGCCGAAGTGGTCGCTCATCGTGTCCTGCACGATGCTCGCGACCGCCTCGTCGGAGGTGCCGTCGTGGCGGACCCTCGCGAGGCCCTCCTCGACGCGCGGCACCCGGTAGAGCGAGTCCACCGAGAACGGCTGGTAGCTGTCCTCGAGCTGAGGTGGGACGAAGGCCTGGAAGTGGTTGCCGTGCACCAGCAAGCCGTCGGTCGGGTACATCCAGGCGTTCCGGCCGGGGGTGGTCTCGACGTCGATGGCGAAACCGTCCCGGTGGGTGAGCAGGAGGTTGCTGGACAGGGACTGCCGGGCGTCGAAGACCGCCTTCAGCGCTTCGTGGAAGTCCCAGCTCTCGAGGATCCGGCGGCGGACGAACGCGCCCGGCACACCGAGCCCGGTGCCGAAGCCGGCGCCGAGACCGTTCGCGTTCAGTGCGATGCCGGCCGAGTTCGCGCCGTGCCGCCCGACCTGACCGGCCTCGACGTGGCAGATGATCGTCGGCTTGCCCGGCTGCGCGATCCGGAGGGCGACGACGGTGTCGGCGACTCCGGCCCACAGGTCCCAGTTCTGGCCGGCCCAGACCCGCCCGAGCGGGTTGGCGGCGGGCAGGATCGCGAACGACGTACAGCCCTCGTCCTCGGTGGGGTCGCCACCCGGCCCAGCGGTGGAAGGGGAGGAGGCGCTGGGCCGGGTGGGGGTCTCGAACGGATTGCCGCGGGTCAGCTCACCGCGGCTGTTGAGCGCGACGATCTCCTCGAAGCGGTGGCCGGAGCCGTCGGCGATCCCGCGCAGCTCGGCCACGATCTCCGGCAGGTAGGCCTCGATGATCGGCACCCAGTCGCGGGCCCGGTCCTGCACCTCGGGCCAGGACAGCCCGGTCTTGTGGGCGACGGACTGGGTGTAGAAGGCCACCGAGGCGGCGATCCGGGCCCGCGCCGCTTCGCCGTACTGGCGACCGCGTTCGCGCGGATCCGCTGCCGAGATGTCGATCGTGTCGATCACGGTGGCTCCTGAGCTGGACGGGTCGGGTGAACCGCTGGTTCGTTGTGTTCACTACGAATATTCACTTGACGGTAGTGATCGCTACAATCACTGTCAACGGGTTCGCGGATGAAATGATGGGCCGACTCGGACGGAGGGGATCGTCGTGACCACAGCAGAGGCCAAACCACCCACCCTGCAGGAGCGGGTGGCGGCCCGGCTCGCCGACCTGACCGCTACCGAGCGGAAGGTCGCCGAGTACCTGTCCGCCCATCCCCAGGAGGCGGCGTTCTCGTCCGCCGAGGAGCTCGGCCGCGCGACCGGCACCAGCGACGCGAGCGTCGTGCGCACCGCCAAGGCCCTCGGGTACGACGGCCTGCCCGGACTGAAGCGTTCACTCCAGGGCCACCTGCAGACCTTGCTCACTCCGGCCAGCCGGCTGAGCGCCAGCCTCGAGTCACTCGGCGACGGGCCCGAGTCGGTCCTGCGGGCGACCCTGCGCGACCACATCGAGCACCTGACCATGGCCGAGCAGTTGATCGACCCCGACGAGTTCCGGCGCGCGGTCGAGTTGATCGACGCCGCCCGGGAGACGGTGATCTGCGGGTTCGCCGGTCTGGACGGCGTCTCGGAGTACATCGCCACCCACCTGACCCGGATCGGTCACCGGGCCCGGGTAGCCACCGACACCGGCTACCGGCTCGCCGACCGGATCCTGCTGCTCGGCCGGGAGGACGTCGTCATCGTGATGGCGCACAACCGGCTGAACCGCGAGGCCCGGATCGTGCTGGATCACTGCACCGAAGCCGGCGTGCCGGTGATCATGCTGACCGACACTCTCGGCGAGGCGTTGCGCGACGAGGTGGCGGTCGTGCTGTCGACCCGGATGAGCCGGCCCGGGACGTTCACCAGTCAGGCGATGGTGCTCGTCATCCTGGAGGCGCTGACCATCGCCGTCGCCGCCCAGGACCGGGAACGCGCGCTGAGCAACACCGTCCGGATGAACCAGCTCCGCGAGCAGTTGAACGGCTATCCGCTCGCCGACGAGACGGTCCTCGGCCTGCCCCGCACCGCCCCGGCGCGCACCAAGCCGCGGCGGCGAAGCTAGCCCGTGGCTCAGACCTTGCCCTCGGTGCGTTCGTAGACGTCGGCCTCGAACTCCTCCAGCAGGCGTTCGCAGTCGGCGACCTTGGCCCGGGCCAGTTCCTTGCCGTCGGCATCCATCCAGTCGCGGCCCTCGACCTTCGCCAGCCAGCGGCGCAGCTTCTCCAGGTCCTGCCGGATCTCCTCGGCCTCCTCGAACGTGTAGTTCTCCCGGAACCGCTCGAACTCGATCTCCTTGACGAACTTGGTCTCGCACTCCTCGACGATCTCGGCGTACTCCTTGGCCGACTGGCTGCGGAAGCCCTCGACGAACTGCGTCCGGGCGTCCTCGTCGACGTCGGTGAGGGTGAGGAAGACACTGGACCCGCCGAGCTCGGCGACCCGCTCCCGCACCTTCTCCATGCCGGCCCGTAGGTCGTCGCGGTCCGGCAGCACGCACACCGCCTGCTGTACGTAGAACCCGCCGAGCCGCTTCAGCTCCCGCCAGACCGCCACCCGTGCCCGCGACGAGTCGCTCGGCACCTTGTAGATCAGCAGCAGCCAGGCCTCGGTGGCCGGGGTGGTCACCGCAGCCTTCGTCCGTCGGGTCGTCGCCATGCCGCACAGGTTAGCCGCTCGTTCGCGCGCGCAGTCCGTTCACCAGGTGAGGCATCACCTCCCGCCAGTCCGCGACGAGCCCGACGTCGCAGTGCGCGAAGACGTCCGCGGCCGGGTCGGTATTGACGGCCACGACGGTCCCGGCCCGGCTCGCGCCGGCCAGGTGGTTCAGGTTGCCGGACAGGCCGATCGCGAAGTAGAGCCGCGGCGCGACACTCCGGCCGGTGATGCCGAGCTGACGCCCGTGCGGCATCCAGCCCTGGTCGGTGACCTTGCGGGTGGCGGCGAGCTCGGCGCCGAGCAGGTCACAGAGGGGCTCGAGCTCAGGATAGGTCGCGGGGTCCACACCTCGGCCGACGCCGATCACCACGTCCGCACGGTCCAGCGCGTCTCCTTCGTTGCCGGTACGACGCTTCGCCCGGCGTACTGCGGGATCGTCGGGCACGTGCAGGTGGTGCTCGCCGATCGGGCGGTCAGGGCGTGGAGTGCGGAGTGGGAGGAGACCGGTCCGGAGCGTCGCGAGCTGCGGCGACCCGTGGCTCACGATCTCGGCCAGCGTGCCGCCACCGGACGGCTTCAGCCCGGTGAGCCGGGCGCCGTCGAAACTCAGACTGATCAGATCGGACATCAGCCCGGCGCCGGTCGCGACCGCGAGCCGCGCGAGCACCTCCCGATCCCACGGCAGCGCCGCGCCCAGCACAGCCCACGGGTCCCGCTCGGCCATCCACTTCGCGAGGCTTTCGGCAACCGGTCGCGGCTCATCCCCGCTCAACGTCACCACGGCGTCCGCACCCCACCGCGTGAGGTCGTCGCTGCTCTCCACTGTTCTTACTGCGGTCACCGAACCGCCCACGTCGGCGGCCAGCTCGGCGGCCGCGCCGAGCAGAGCTCGAGTGCCCGCGACCGGTCCCGGTCCCACCAGCACCACGACCTCCGAGCCGGCTCGCGGCCCCGAGGACCGCTCGCCGGGCAGAAAAGCAGGAGTGCCGGCTCGGACGGCCTCGGCCGGTTCCGCCTCCCGCAACTCGAAACAACCTCGGAGTTGCAGTTCCGTGATCGCGCGGGACGTCTGGACTTCGACAGCACCTCGGAAGATGACCGGGTTGCGGGTGAGGGGTGCCGGGTGGACGTTGGCGACCTTCGTCGGGCTGCCGCAGAGGCCCCACCTGCCCGGGGTCAGGTCGTCCGTCGTGATACGGCGAACGGCGTCACCCACGGGCCAGGACTCGACGGGTGCCTTGCAGGGGTCGCAGGAGCGTTCGGCTACTGCCACTACCGCTGGGAGTTGCACCTCGACCGACTCGGTGCCGGTGTCGTGCTGGACGGTGGTTCGGAGGTGGGTGCCGGCCGGTTCGAGGGTCAGGACCGGGCCGGTGAAAGGCAGACCGAGGAGCTCGGCGAGCATCGCACCCACCGCGCCCGTGCTGCCGTCGACGGAGCTGGCGCCGACCAGGATCAGGTCCGGCCGCTCGTCGAGCACGGCGATCGTGGCGGCCAGCGCGCGGGCGGTGATCAGGCAGTCCGACCCGGCCAGCGCCGGGTCCGTGAGATGCAGCGCGTCGTCGACACCCCACGCCAGCGCCTCACGCAGTACGTCGGCCGCGACCGGGGGACCCATGGTGATCGCCGTACTGCGACCACCGCTGTCGCCCGCCAACCGGACGGCCTGGGCAACCGCCCGGCGACACCACGGATTCATCTCCGTGACAGCACCGGCCCGCTCCAACCGGCCGTCGGCGTCCAGGCGACCACTGTGGTCGCCCTTCGGCACCTGCTTGATCAAGGCCGTGACCCGCAACGGCCGCCCACCGACCGTCATGACAGTCCGGTTCCGACGGCCAGTCCGATGACGAAGGTGACGGCGGCCGAGAGACCGCCCAGGAGCAGTTGGCGGCCGCCGCCGTACCAGAACGGGCGGGCGGTGATCTTGCCGACGATGCCGCCGGTCACGACCAGGCCGAGCGCGCTCAGCAACAGCGCCGGCCACACGCTCAGCGCACCGAAGAGGAACGGGATCAACGGGATGATCGCGCCGACCGCGAACGCCGCGAACGACGACCCCGCGGCCAGCCACGGCGACGGCAGGTCGTTGGGGTCGACGCCCAGCTCCTCACGGACATGCACGTCGAGCGCGACGTCGGGGTCACTGGTCAGCTCGCGGGCGACCTGCGCGGCGAGCTCGGGACGCAGCCCCTTCGCCTCGTACATCATCGCGAGCTCGCGCTCTTCCTCCTCGGGGTGGATCCGCAACTCGCGCCGCTCCACCTCGATCTCGGCCTTCATCAGCTCGGTCTGCGAGGAGACCGAGGTGAACTCACCGGATGCCATCGAGCAGGCACCGGCCACCAGGCCGGCCAGCCCGGTGACGATCACGACCTTGCCGGTCGCGCCGCCGCCGACAACGCCGGCGACGAGGGCGAAGTTGGACACCAGCCCGTCCATCACCCCGAAGGTGGCGGGCCGCAGCCAGCCACCGGTGACATCACGGTGGGAGTGGTGGATCTCGGGCGCTTCCGCTACTGACGCGGTCATCTCAGAACAGTCCTTCCGCGGGGTGAGGTGAGCGTAACCTCAGTTAATTTGCATCACCTGTTACATCAGCGTACCCGTTACTTCCCCAACTGGACAACGGCTCGTTCGACAGCCGGCGCAGGACGTAGGGCAGGACTCCACCGTGACGGTAGTACTCGGCCTCGCGCGGGGTGTCGAGGCGGATCTTCAGGCGGTAGGTCTTGCCTGCGGAGTAGGCCGTCGCGAAGCCGTCGTCACCGAGGTGGATGTCGATGGGCTCGGTGCCGGTGAGGTCGTCGCCCTCCCCCGGGTGGAACTCCAGCGGCAGGACGCCGAGGCCGACCAGGTTCGACCGGTGGATCCGCTCGAACGACTGCGCGAGCACCGCCCGCACTCCCAGCAACGCCGGCCCCTTGGCAGCCCAGTCCCGCGACGACCCGGTGCCGTACTCCTTGCCCGCGACAACGACCACCGGCACGCCGGCCGCCCGGTAAGCCTCGGCGGCGTCGAAGATCGGGACCACGACGCCGTCCGGCCCAGGAGTCACCGGTCCCTCGAGGCCCTGGGCAAGCTGGTTCCGCAGCCGGACATTGCCGAAGGCACCACGCATCATCACGTGATGGTTGCCTCGGCGGGACGCGTACGTGTTCAGCTGATGGACCCCGCGATCCCGCAGGTACCGCCCAGCCACGCTGTCGACCGGGATTGCCCCCGCGGGCGAGATGTGGTCCGTGGTCACCGAGTCCCCCAGCCGCACCAACGCCCGTGCACCGATCAGGTCACCCGGCGCGGGTTGCTCGTCGAAGTACGGCGGCCGCTGCAGGTACGTCGACTCGTCCCACGCGAACGTCTCCCCACGCGGTACGTCGAGCCGCCGCCACCGCTCGTCTCCGGCGAACACGTCGTCGTACGCGCGGTCGAAGAGCTCGGGCCGAAGTGTCCTCGAGATGACCGCGTCGATGTCGGCCGGCTCCGGCCAGAGGTCGGCGAGGTAGACCGCCTCACCGCCGTCCGTCGTCCCGAGCGGCTCGGTGAGCAGATCGAGGTCCATCCGGCCGGCCAGCGCGTAGGCGATCACGAGCGGCGGCGAGGCGAGATAGTTCAGCCGTACGTCGGGCTGGATCCGCCCCTCGAAGTTGCGATTGCCGGACAGCACCGCGGCCACGGTTAGATCCTGCGACCGCACGGCCTCGCCGACCGAGTCGATCAGCGACCCCGACGCCCCGATGCACGTCATGCAGCCGAACCCGGCCAGGTGGAACCCGAGCTTCTCCAGGTACGGCGTCAGGCCGGCGTCGCCGAGGTAGTCCATCACCACCCGCGATCCCGGGGACAGCGTGGTCTTGACCCACGGCTTGCTGGTGAGACCGCGTTCGACCGCGTTCCGGGCGAGCAGGCCGGCCGCCACCATGACCGCGGGATTGGACGTGTTCGTGCAGGAGGTGATCGCCGCGACCACGACCGCGCCATGCCCCGGACGGTCGCTCGTGCGCGGGCCCTCCGGGAGCTCGGCGGCGACCGCGTCCCGAGCATCCGCGAGCGAGGTGCGTTCCTGTGGCCGGCGCGGGCCGGCGATCGACGGGACCACCGTGGCCAGGTCGATGTCGACGTACTCGTCGTACCGGAGCTCCACCGAGGGGTCGTGCCACAGCCCTTGCTCGCGGGCGTAGGACTCGATCAGGGCGACCTTTTCCGGCGGACGCCCGGTGAAGCGCAGGTAGTCCAGCGTGCGTTGGTCGATCGGGAAGTACGCCGCGGTTGAGCCGAACTCAGGGCTCATGTTCGCGATCGTCGCGCGGTCCGGGACCGGCAACCCGGCCAGCGCCGGACCGCCGAACTCGACCAGCTTGCCGACCACGCCGTGTCCGCGCAGGGTCTCGGTGATCGTGAGCACGAGGTCGGTCGCCGTCGTCCCCACCGGGAGCGAGCCGGTCAGCCGTACGCCGACCACCGGCGGCAGCACCATCGACACCGACTGCCCGAGCATCGCCGCCTCGGCCTCGATCCCGCCGATCCCCCAGCCGAGCACGCCGAGCCCGTTGACCATCGTGGTGTGCGAGTCCGTGCCCAGGCACAGGTCCGGGAACACCCAGCCGTCCCGCTCCTCGACCACTCTGGCCAGGTGCTCCAGGTTGATCTGGTGCATGATCCCCGCCCCCGGCGGGACCACCTTCAGCTGCCGGAACGTCTGCTGACCCCAGCGCAGGAACCGGAACCGCTCGGCGTTCCGCTCGTACTCGAGCGCCACGTTCAGCTGCAGCGCGTCCGGCCGGCCGAAGGCGTCCGCGATCACCGAGTGGTCCACCACCAGCTCGGCCGGGATCACCGGATCGACCAGGGCCGGGTCCTTGCCCTGGGCCACCATCGCGTCCCGCATCGCGGCCAGGTCGACGAGCACGGGGACGCCGTTCGTGTCGTGCAGGAAGACCCGGGACGGATGCACCTCGAGCTCGCCGACGGCACCGGGCTCCCAGGTCCGCAGCGCGTCACTCGCGGTCCCGTGGCGGAGCGCGTTCTCGAGCAGGATCCGCAACGTGCGCGGCAGGTGGTCGGGCGCGACCCCGCGCAACGGCGTGAAGTTGCCGTTCATCCCAGCTCGCTGATCGACGCGGCGACCGCGCGGGCGAACTCGGCCGTCCCGGCGCTGCCGCCGAGATCCGCGGTCCGGACCCCGCCGACGACGGTCGCCCGGAGGCCGCGCTCGACCAGGTCGGCCGCCTGCTTGGACGCGTCGTCGCCGAGCCAGTCGAGCAGCATGGCGCCGGACGCGATCATCGCCGTCGGATTGGCGACGTTCCGCCCGGCGATGTCCGGGGCCGAGCCGTGAGCGGCCTGCGCCATCGCATGCTCGTGCGAGGCGTTCACCGACGGCGCGATCCCGAGTGACCCGGCGAGCTCACCGGCCAGGTCGGAAAGGATGTCACCGAACATGTTCTCGGTGACCAGTACGTCGAAGTCGGCGCCGTGCCGGACCAGGTGGACCGTCATCGCGTCGATGTGGAAGTCGTCGACCCGGACCTCCGGGTACTCGGCCGCGAGCTCACGGCAGATGTCACGGAAGAAGCCCGTGGTCAGCCGGAGCACGTTCGCCTTGTGCACGATCGTCAGGCGCTTGCGGCGACGCATCGCCAGCTCGAACGCCTGCCGCGCGATCCGCTCGATCGCGGGCCGGGTGAAGATCCCCATCGCGATCGCCACGTCCGCGGTCGGCATGTACTCACCGGTGCCGCGATAGGTACTGCGATCGGCGTAGAATCCCTCGGTGTTCTCCCGGACGACCACCAGGTCGAGGCCGGGCACCAGCGCGGGCGTCCCCTCGAAAGCCTTCGCCGGACGGACATTCGCGAACAGGTCGAAGTGTTTGCGCAGGAAGCCGCTCGGGTTCAGCCGTACCCGGTGCTCCTCCGGGTACGCCGCGCTGTCGTGCGGACCCAGAAGCCAGCCGTCGAGTTGCCCCAGCGTCTCCAGCGTGACCGGCGGCAGCGCGCTGCCGTGCGTCTCGATCGCCGCGGCGCCGACCGGGAGTGGGACCCACTCGATCGGTGCGCCTCCGGCAGCGGCCACCGCCGCGTCGAGGACCTGGACGGCCGCGGGAACGATCTCGGGACCGATGCCGTCACCGGCCAGGACGCCCAGCCTGTGGTTGTCTGCCATGGCCACGAGTGTGAGTCGTTATAACCTTCTGCGTCAACTGGCAGTCTCATACGTCTCGAAGCTTGAATCTGCAGTATTCTCTTGCGTGAGCTTGTTATAACCGTGGAGGCAGCCGGTGACCGAGGCCAGACTGGCGACGAAGGCGGAGACCGCCTACGACCTCGTCCGCGCCAAGCTCCTGCGGGGCGAGCTGCTCCCGGGGGCAGTCATCCAGCAGGCCGCGCTGGCGCGCGAGCTGGGAATCAGTACGACGCCGCTGCGCGAAGCACTGCGCCGGCTGATGAGCGACGGACTGGTGGAGCTGGACGCGCACCGGGACGCGCGGGTCACCCGGTTGACCGCCGAGGAGGCTCGGGACCTGGTCGAGATCCGGCGGTCCCTCGACCCATTGGCGGCCGGCCTCGCGGCCGAGCGCCGGACCCGGCAGGACCTCGACCTCATCCGGGCGACCGCCGACGAGTTGCTGCCGCTGCGGACCGACCCCGGGCCGGCGGAGCTGTCGACGCATCGACGGTTCCACGTCGCTATCTACACCGCGTCGCACAACTCGCTGCTCGTCCAGACCCTGGACGGGTTGTGGGACAAAGCCGACCGGTACCGCAGGCTGGCCCTCGAGGACGGCCGGTCCGAGGAGGACCTCGACCGCACCCACGCCGAGCACCTCGCGCTGGTCGACGCGATCGCGGCCGGGGACTCCGGCACCGCCGCCGCGGTCATGCTCGCCCACGTCGACGCCAGCCTCGGGGCGCGCGCGGTCGCCCGCCTCACGTCCGCCGCCGCCCAGCCCGTCGCCCGGTCGCTCCGGGGACTTCGAGGAGCACGCAGATGACCGACGCCCTGTGGACCGGCTACCAGTACGCCGAGGTCGACGCGGACGGCTGGGCGACGTACTGGCGGCTCGATCCGCGCGGTCACGACGTCGGCCTGATCGACTGGACCGGGTATCCGGACCGCCCCGGTCACCGGCTGTGGGAGCGCGCGGCGACGCCGGCCGGCGTCCGGGCCGCCTGGCGTACGTCGGCGTCCGCGGTGAGCATCGAGCTGCGGGCGAGCCTGGGCATCTACTCCGTGATCGCGCCGCTCGACGTACTGGTCGATGGCGAGTTGCACGAGCGCTGCGTGGTCGTCGACGGCGAGCAGCGGCTGGTGGTCGAGCTGCCGGGTCGTCCGGTCACGGTCGAGCTCTGGCTACCTCAATCGGGCGTGATCGGCGTCCGGGGACCCACATTCGACGGCGACGCCGACCCGCTGCCGTCGACCGGGCCGCGATGGCTCACCTACGGCAGCTCGATCACCCAGTGCACCGGCGCCTACGGTCCCTCCGAGACCTGGCCGGCGCTGGTCGCGCGGACGAACGGGTGGAGCCTGAGCGCGCTCGGGTTCGCGGGCGAGTGCCACCTCGACCCGGTCGCGGCCCGCACCATCCGGGACCAGCCCGCCCGGCTGATCTCGCTGTGTCTCGGCATCAACATCTACGGCGGCGCGACGTACAGCGGCCGGACCCTGCCGGGCCAGGTCGAGGCCTTCGTGTCGACCGTCCGCGCGGGCCATCCGCAGACGCCGCTCGTCGTCATCACCCCGGTGCTCGCGCCCGACCTCGAAGGCGAGCCGAACGCCGTGGGCCTGACGCTCGACGACGTCCGCGACTGCGTGGAGCGCGGCGCCCGCACGGACCCGGAGGTCCGGATCATCGACGGCCGCACCGTGCTCACGTCGGCCGAAGCCGAGGCCCTGTACGTCGACGACGTCCACCCGGGGCCGGACGGCTACCGCCTGATCGCCGAGCGCCTCGCTCCCCGGCTCACTCTGCCGCGGTAAGGCTGGTGCCGAGCGCCTGCCAGTCGAGGACCGGCGCGGCCAGCGCGCTGATCGTGGCCAGCAGCCCCAGCCGGGCGGCCCGGAGCTCCGGATCCTCGGCCATCACCAGGATCTCGTCGAAGAACGTGGTGACCGGCTCGACCAGCACCGACGCGGCGGTGACGAACTCGGCCAGCGCGGTCGGCGCCTGACCGACCTTCTGGACTGCCTCATGCAGCACGACCTCGGCGGGCTCGGTCAGCCTGCCCGGGTCGTACGACGCCTCGGTCCCCTCCGGCACGATCCGGCGTACCCGCTGCAGGACCGCGACGAGGTCGGCGAAGTCGCTGCTGCCGACGAGCTGCTGCAGCGACGCCAGCGTCTCGTCCGCGACCGCCGGAGCGGTGGCCAGCGGCAACACCGCGGCCACCTGGTGGTGGTCGTCACCGCGGTCGATCAGCTGCTGCTCGTAGCGCCGGACGGTGAACTCGGCGACCTCGTCGAGCGAGTCCGCCGGTACGTCGATGCCCTGGGCACCGATCTCCGCGGCGGCCGCCCGCAGGCCGGTCGCCAGCGTGATCGCCTTCAGCGACGGGTGCTCCCGCAGGATCGCGACCACACCGGCGGCCGCGCGACGCAGCGCGAACGGGTCGGAGCTCCCGGTCGGCTTCGCGCCGATGCCGAACAGCCCGGCCAGCAGGTCGAAGCGGTCCGCCAGGGCGAGCAGCGCGCCCGGAGTGGTCGCCGGCACCGGGTCGCCGGCCGACCGCGGCAGCTCCATGTCGTACAGCGCCTGCGCCACGGCCTCGGTCTCACCGGCACGGCGCGCGTACTCGCGGGCCATCGTGCCGGCCAGGCTGGTCAGCTCGACGACCATCTGCGAGCCGAGGTCGAACTTCGCCAGCTCTGCCGCCCGCTTCAGCGTGGTCAGCTCGTCACCCTCGAGGCCGACGACCTCGGCGAGCGCGGTGGCGATCCGGCCGATCCGGGCCGCCCGGTCCGCCATCGAGCCGAGCCGCTCCTCGAAGGCCAGCTTCTCCAGCTCGCTCTTCATCGTCGCCAGCGGCGTCTCCAGGTCGGCCCGCCAGAAGAAGGCGGCGTCCTCGTATCGGGCCCGCAGCACCGCCTCGTTGCCGCCGCGGACCACGTCCTCGTCCACCGAACCGTTGGCCACGGCAACGAAGTGCGGGAGCAGGCCGCCGTCGGCGTCCCGGACCGGCAGGTACCGCTGGTGCTTGCGCATGACGGTCGTCAGGATCTCGCCCGGCAGCGTCAGGTAGTCGGCGGAGAAGCCGCCCAGGATCGCGGTCGGCTCTTCGACCAGGTTGACGATCTGGTCGATCAGCGCGGACTCACCCTGGACGTCCACCGTCCCGCCGACGCTCGCCGCGAGCTCAGCCGCGGCGTCGACGATCTGCGTCCGGCGGCGTGCCGGGTCGGCCTCGATGCCGTGGATCCGGAGCAGGTCCAGGTACCCCTCGGCCGCGGCGATCTCCACCTGCGGCTGGGCGGCGGTCCGGTGCACACGCGTCGTCCGGCCGGCGGCCAGACTCGACACCGACACCGGCACCACCTGGTCGCCGAGCAGGGCGACCAGCCAGCGGACCGGCCGGGTGAACGACAGCTTCGCGTCGTTCCAGCGCATGTTCTTGTCCGACCGCAGACCGGCGACGATCTCGCTCAGGACGCCACTCAGCACCTCTGCGGCGCCCCGGCCCGGGTCCGGTTTGGTGACCGCGACGTACTCGACGCCGTCGACGTCCAGGTCGTGCAGGTCGTCGGTGGACACGCCCTGGCCGCGGGCGAACCCGGCGGCGGCCTTGGTGACGTTGCCGTCGACGTCGTACGCGGCGGACTTCCGCGGGCCGCGGACCACCCGCTCGGCATCCGGCTCGCCCGCCTGGACACCGGCGACGAAGGCCACCACGCGCCGCGGGGTCGCGTACGTGGTGATGTCGCCGTGGCCGAGCCGGGTCGCGGCCAGCTTCTCGGTCAGCGCGGCCCGCACGGCCTCCGCGGTCTTGGTGACCTCGGACGGCGGCATCTCCTCGGTGCCGATCTCGAAGGTCAGCTGCCGGGTCCCGGAGCTCGCCGGGAACTCGGTGGGCTCCGGCGCCGGGGCGGGCAGCTCGGCCAGGCCGAGCGGGTGCTCCAGCTCGGTCCGCCGCTCGGCCCACAGCTGGGCCACCTCGCGGGCCAGCGACCGCATCCGGCCGAAGGCCTTGGCGCGTTCCGTCGTACTGACCGCGCCGCGGGCGTCGAGCACGTTGAAGGTGTGCGAGCAGCGCAGCACGTAGACGTGCGCCGGGACCGGGAGCCGGGCGTCCAGCATCCGGCGGGCCTCGTTCGCGTACTCCTCGAACAGCCGCTTCTGCGACTCGACGTCGGCGTCGTCCAGGTAGTAGCGGCTCATCTCGTACTCCGCCTGGCCGAACGCCTCGCCGTACGAGATGCCGGGGGCGTAGGCGATGTCCTTGAAGTGCGAGACGCCCTGCAGCGCCATCATGATCCGCTCGATGCCGTAGGTGATCTCCACCGACACCGGGTCCAGCGTCATCCCGCCGGCCTGCTGGAAGTAGGTGAACTGGGTGATCTCCAGGCCGTCCAGCCAGACCTCCCAGCCGAGCCCCCAGGACCCGGTCGCCGGGTTCGCCCAGTTGTCCTCGACGAACCGGACGTCGTGCGCGTCGATGTCGATCCCGAGCGCGACCAGGCTCTGCAGGAACAGCTCCTGCGGGTTGCCCGGGTCCGGTTTGAGCACCACCTGGAACTGGGTGTGCGTCTGCAGGCGGTTCGGGTTCTCGCCGTACCGGCTGTCGTCCGGCCGGACACTCGGCTCGACGTACGCGACCCGCCACGGCTCGGGACCGAGCACCCGCAGGATGGTCGCCGGGTTCAGCGTGCCGGCGCCGACCTCGGTGTTGAACGGCTGCACGACCATGCACCCGCGGTCGGTCCAGTACTTCGTCAGCGCGAGCAGCGCGTCCTGCATGGTGAGCACAACAAACCTCAAGCGTTCTTCCGAGGGGTATCGGGAGGCAGTCTATTCGGCCCCGGCCGGGTGCCTCCGCCCGGATTACTATCGGCGGGTGACAGTTACCGAGGCACAGGGTGCGGTGGACGCGGTCTGGCGGATCGAGTCCGCGCGGATCATCGCCGGCGTCGCCCGGATCGTGCGCGACGTCGGGCTGGCCGAGGAGCTGGCCCAGGACGCGCTGGTGGCGGCGCTGGAGCAGTGGCCGGAGTCCGGCGTACCGAACAATCCGGGCGCCTGGCTGATGGCGATCGCCAAGCGTCGCGCGATCGACCTGATCCGGCGCAAGGAGACGTACCAGCGCAAGCTGGCCGAGCTCGGGCACGAGCTCGAGATCGACGGCGACAGCGTCGAGGACGACGTCGAGGCGATCCTCGACGACCACATCGAGGACGACCTGCTGCGACTGGTCTTCACCGCCTGCCACCCGGTGCTGACCATGGACGCGCGGGTCACGCTGACGCTGAAGCTGCTCGGCGGCCTGAAGACCGACGAGATCGCGCGGGCCTTCCTCGCACCGGAGTCGACGATCGCGCAGCGGATCGTCCGGGCCAAACGCAACCTGGCCAAGGCCGGGGTCGAGTTCGAGGTGCCGTCAGGTGACGAGCTGCTCGACCGGCTGACGTCGGTCCTCGAGGTCGTCTACCTGATCTACAACGAGGGGTACTCCGCGACCGCCGGCGACGACTGGATGCGGCCGGCGCTGTGCAACGAGGCGATGCGCCTCGGGCGGCTGCTGGCCGAGCTGATGCCGACCGAGCCCGAGGTCCACGGCCTGCTCGCGCTGATGGAGCTGCAGTCGTCCCGGGCGAACGCGCGCATCGGCCCCGAAGGCGAGCCCGTCCTGCTGCTCGACCAGGACCGCCGCCGCTGGGACCGGCTGCTGATCCGCCGCGGCCTCGAAGGCCTCGACCGCGCCTGGGCGCTGGACAAACCGCCCGGCCCGTACGTCCTCCAGGCCGCGATCGCCGCCTGCCACGCCCGCGCGGCCGACCCGGACGACACCGACTGGGCCCGGATCGCCGGCCTGTACGCCGTCCTCGCGCAGGTCAGCCCGTCACCGGTGGTCGGGCTCAACCAGGCGGTCGCGATCTCGATGGCGTTCGGCCCGGAGCGCGGGCTGGAGGCGGTGGACGCGCTCGCGGACGAGCGGTCGCTGAAGGACTACCACCTGCTGCCGAGTGTGCGCGGCGACCTGCTCTTCAAGCTCGGCCGGCTGGACGAGGCTCGGGCCGAGTTCGAGAAGGCCGCCGCACTGACCCGCAACGAACGCGAACGCACGCTGCTGCTGGAGCGCGCGGCAGCCTGCTGAGAGTTACCTGTTCCGTCGGAGGAGCCAGGCCGCTGCGCCCGCGGTCAGGGCCACCGCGCCGCCGACGGCGGCGGTCGCCTTCGGGTGGCGACGGCCGGCGGCCGGCATCTCCTTCACCCGCGCCGGCACGTCCTTGACCCGCGGCGACAACTCCTTCATCCGGCCCGGCACCGTCTTCATCCGGCTCGGCACCGCCTTCACCTGGGTCGGGACCTGCTGGGCGCGGCCCTGGAGGCGCCGGCCCGCCTGGGCGGCGGAGTCCTTGATCCGGCGGGGGACATTCAGCTGCCGGCTCAGCTCCTGCACGGTGTCGGCGAGGTGGGCCCGGGTCTGTTCGAGCTCGATCCGGAGTGCCTCGGTCTCGGACAGCGGCTCGCCGTGACTGGCCTTGGTGGTGGTCATGCGGTGATCTTCCCTTCCGGCTGATGGCCCTTGAGGGCTTCCAGGTCCTCCTGCACGCCCTCGACGGCGCGCTGCGGAACGGGCGGAGTGGCGCGGCTGACGTGCCGCTTGCCGAGCATCGCCGCGATCCCGGCGACGGCGAACAGCACGACCGCGACGATCAGCGCCGCCAGCCAGGCCGGCACCGCCTGGGCGAGCCCGAGGATGGCGGCCGCGATCAGCGCACCGACGCCGTACAGCGCCACCGTCCCGGCGCCGCCGAACAGCCCGATCCCGACGCCGGCTTCCTTGCCCTTATCTTTGAGCTCGGCCTTGGCCAGCTGCAGCTCGTCGCGGACCAGTCGGCTCACGTCGCTGGTCAGTTGACTCACCAGGGCGCCCAGCTGCTCACCCTGGTTCTGTCCGGCATCGTGCCGGACGGCGTCCGGACGCGTCGTCATGATCGTCTCCCGTGGTCGGCTGCCCGCCCGGTACCCAGTCCCACCCCAACTACGCACGGTGCCCACGCGGACATTTTTCCGGGACCCTGTCGATTCCGGGGTCCGGTGTTCGACGCAGTGACGAGGCCAGCCGAGTGGCCCACTGAGGCAGGAGGATCTGCACATGACCGCAACGGTGGTTTCCCAGGACGGTACGACGATCGCCTACGACCGGCGGGGCAGCGGCCCGGCGCTGGTCCTGGTCGACGGTGCGCTGTGTAGCCGGGCGCAGGGGCCGATGCCTGAGCTCGCCGAGCTGCTGGCGGCGGACTACACCGTCTACAACTACGACCGCCGGGGCCGCGGCGACAGCGGCGACTCCCCGGAGTACGACGTCGAGCGCGAGATCGAGGATCTGGCCGCGGTGATCGAGGCAGCCGGCGGATCGGCGTACGTCTACGGCACGTCGTCCGGCGCCGCGCTGACCTTGCGGGCCGCGGCGGCCGGGTTGCCGATCACCAGGTTCGTCGCCTTCGAGCCGCCGTACGTCGTGGACGACAGCCGCAAGCAGATCCCGGCGACCTGGGTGTCCGACCTGCGCGCGCTGGGACCGGCGGACGCGGTGAAGTACTTCATGACGAAAGGCATCGGGCTGCCGGGGATCGTGGTCGCGATGATGCGGCTGATGCCAGGGTGGAAGGGCATGCAGGCGGTCGCGCACACCCTGCCGTACGACGCCGCGATGCTCGGCGACAACTGTTTCGGCCGGCCGCTGGACGCGGAGCAGTGGGCGACGATCGAGGCGCCCGCGCTGGTGGTGAACGGCGGGAAGAGCCCGGGCTGGATGCAGACCTCGGTGAAGGCGCTGGCGAGCGCCGTACCGGGGGCCAAGCACGAGGTGGTGGCCGGCCAGAACCACGTGATCAAGGCCTCGGCGATCGCACCGGTGATCGCCGGTTTCTGCCGCTGACAGCACGCGAGGGGCGGCTCGGACCACCTGGTCCGGGCCGCCCCTCGCGGTGGGCTCAGCTACCGGCGACCAGGCTGGCGGCGCCGGAGCGGGCAGCGTCGAAGCGCGCCTGGGCGTCGCCCCAGTTGACCACGTTCCACCACGCCTTGACGTAGTCCGGCTTCACGTTCTTGTACTGCAGGTAGAACGCGTGCTCCCACATGTCCAGCATGACGATCGGGATCTGCCCGGCCGGCAGGTTGCCCTGCTGGTCGTACAGCTGGTGGACGAGCAGCTTGCCGGCCAGCGCGTCCCAGCCCAGGATCGCCCAACCGGACCCCTGGATCGTGGTCGCCGCCGCGGTGAAGTGGGACTGGAAGGCGTCGAACGAGCCGAAGAACTCGTCCACCGCGGCCCCCAGCTCGCCGTCCGGCTTGTCGCCACCGTCCGGGGACAGGTTCTTCCAGAAGATCGAGTGGTTGACGTGCCCGCCGAGGTTGAAGGCGAGCGACTTCTCCAGCCCGACGATGGCGCCGAAGTCACCCTTCTCGCGGGCCGCGGCCAGCTTCTCCAGGGTGTCGTTCAGGCCGTTCACGTAGGTCTGGTGGTGCTTGGAGTGGTGCAGCTCCATGATCTCACCGGCGATGCTCGGCGCCAGTGCACCGTAGTCGTACGGGAGGTCGGGAAGCGTGTACGTGGTCAACTCTGCTCCTTCGTCGGGGCCCGCGGGGGCCGATATCTCCGATGTCCTGTTTCAGCGGCACCAGCTTGAAACTTCAACCACGGTTGATGTCAAGGTCCGGGCCCGCTCACACCGGCCCGTACCCGGTCACCCCAGCTTCACATACTCCGCCCGCGGACCCACGAGCGAGTCCACCTACGTCAGCACCTCGCGCAGCGCCGCGGCGAACGGCTCCGGGTTCTCGGCGAAGCCGATGTGGTCGCCGGGGAACGTCGTCGGCTCGATCCCGAGGCCGGCGGCCAGCGCGGTCGACGTCCGGTCGCACAGCTGCCCGGCCGACTCCTCGCCGATCCCGACCACGATGCGTACGCCGCCGTCCCGCAGCGCGGCCAGGTCCGGCTGCCAGCTCACCGTCTCCCGCAGCTCGTGCTCGAACCAGAACCGCTCGTCGGCGATCTGCTGCGGGTCCCGTTCACCGCTGAACATCGCCTCGACCGCCTCGTCCGGGACCGGGATGTTCGCCAGCGTGAAGAACCGCTTCCAGGCGCCGGTCACGTCCCCGGCCAGGTAGTCGGCGATCATCCGCTCCGACGCGGCCAGCAGTTCGCCGGCGTCCGGGACCAGCCGGTCCAGGGGCGGCTCGTGCGCGATCGCCGTACCGACCAGCTCCGGGTGCGCCTGGGCGAGTGCGAGCACGGTGACCGCTCCCCCGCTCGACCCGAGCGCGGTCGCCGGGCCGGCGTCCACGTGCCGGATCAGCCGGGCCAGATCGTCGGCCCGCTGCTCGGGCGTCGAGCCCGTACTGCCGCGCAACGGGCTGCGGTTGATCCCTCGCGGATCGGTGGTGAGCACGGTGTGATCGGTGGCCAGCAGGTCGGCGAGCGGCGCGAACGAGTCGGCGTTCATCGGCGCTCCCACCAGAACCACCAAGGGTCCGGCTCCGCGCACTTCGTAGTACAGCTCCGCGCCCGGCACGGCCAGGGTCGTGCCGGGCGCGGAGCTCGCAGTCGTGGTGCTGATCATGGTGCCTCCTTCGTCGGGTTGTTGCCGCTACCACGAACGGCGACCGGCGAAATGGACACCCAGGGAAGACGTCAGCTCTGGTAGACGTCCGAGTCGGGGCCGAAGTCTGCCTCCTCGACCACGCGGCGGACCTCGACCTCGTCGCCGAGGGCTTCGGCGAGCCGGGCGGCCCACTCGACCGCCTCGTCGCGGTTGCGGACCTCGACGACGATCACGCCGCCGATCAGCTCCTTGGCCTCGGTGAACGGGCCGTCGGTGACGGTACGCCGGCCGCCCTCGACCTTCACCCGGGCGCCGAGCGCGCTGCGGTGGACCCCCTCGGCGAACAGCAGCACCCCGGCCTTCGACATCGCCTCGACCGCCTGGCCGACCGCGGTGGCCACGTCCTCGGACGGAAGCACACCGGCCTCGCTCTCGGCGTCGGCCTTGTTGATGATCATGTAGCGCATAGCAGTGGTTCTCCTCGTCGTCTCGCTCGATCACTTACTCTCACGTCGAGCGGTCGCCCGCCAGATCGACACTCGCCGCGGCGAGGAATTTCCCGGCCGTTGACCTCAACAACAGTTGAGGTTGAAGACTGCGGGTATGACTGACTTGAGCACCGAGGACGAACAGGCCATCCACGAGCTGGTGCAGCAGGCGGACAAGGCGCAGAGCGACGCGGACCTGCTGCCTGAGCTGCACACGGCGGAGATGGTGATCGTGAACATCGCGGGCCGTCGACTGTTCGGGCGGGAGGCGTTCACCGAGGCGATGGCGGCCGCCCTCGGATCCGGGCTGAAGAACGTGCGGACCAGCGTCGAGATCGTCGACCTCCGCGCGCTGACGGCCGACGTCGTCCTCGTGAGCTGCGTCAAGACCGTGTACGACGAGCGGCCGGACGCGGACCCGGGTGCGCTGCCGGCCACCGGGGCACTGACGTACGCCGTACTCCGGACGTCGACGGGCTGGCGGCTCGCGCTGGCTCAGACGACGCCGATCCAGTAGACGATCAGTTCGGCCGGTTGCCGGTCGGGTGGTAGGCGCAGGCGTCGGCGAGGTCCTGGGTCGGGCCCGGCGGCTTGGCAGTGGCGGTGGCGGTGGGATTCGGGGCGGGCCTGGGTGCGGACTTCGGGGTCGCCGGAGCAGTCGTCGCCGGAGCGGTCGTCGCCGGGGGCGTCGGCTGCTCGAGGGCGGCCTCGACGGTGTCGCGGAGGGCGTCGTAGTCCGGGTGCAGGTACTTCAGCCGGAGCTTGGCGGCGTCGAGCGTGACGTTGGAGACCGTGCCTGACTTCACCCGGAGGGCGAGCTCGACCAGCGCGGGCAGCAGCTCCTGCG
This sequence comes from Kribbella sp. CA-247076, assembly GCF_050942445.1. Taxonomy (NCBI): domain Bacteria; kingdom Bacillati; phylum Actinomycetota; class Actinomycetes; order Propionibacteriales; family Kribbellaceae; genus Kribbella; species Kribbella sp. CA-247076. Next base: position 6,295,042 of record NZ_CP192051.1, read on the forward strand.
GGATGTCCGTGCGGAGCAGTTGCTGGCCGGCCCGGGCGATCGCCTTGTACTTGGTCGCCAGGGTCCGCGGGTCGGCGGCGTCGACGATGCCCTTGATCGCGCACCGCTGCCGGATCTGCCGCTGGTCGTCGTCGGCGCCGTACCGGCCGCGGGCGAACCAGAGCGCGTGTCGGCCGTCGAGGTGCTGGTTCGGGCCCGGCTCGATCCACTCGTCCGGCGGGATGTGCGAGCTGCTGACGCCACCCATCGCGACCCGTTCGTTGACGTTGACGGTGATCCCGCCGAGCGCGTCGACGAGCTCCGCGAAGCCCTTCAGGTTGACCTGGACGTAGTAGTCGAGCTTCAGCCCGATCGCCTCGCCGACCGACTGCTTGAGGACGTCGGCGCCCTCGTTGTCGGACGGCCCGAGGATGCCGGGGTGCGCGGCCGGGATGTTCTGGTACATCGCGCTCAGCATCCACTCCAGCCGGCCCTCCAGGCTGAGCCCTTCCTGGCCGTAGCCGTTCGGGTAGAGCCGGTGCAGCGGCGAGTCCTTCGGGAACGGCATGAACGTGAGCTGTCGCGGCATCGAGACCAGCGCGGTGTTCCCGGTCGCGGTGTCGATGCTCGCGACGATCACGGTGTCGGTCCGCACCCCCGGGCGGCTCGGCGCGTCGTCGCCGCCGAGCAGCAGCAGGTTGAGCCGCGGCTTGTCCTCCCACGGGTCCTTGGTGTCGATCACCGTCGGCCGGGTCGCGCTCTTGCCCTCGCCCTGCGCGACGAACACGTCCTGGACGAGGTCCCGCTGGGCGAGCACACTCTGTACGCCGACCGCCGCGGGCGCCGCGATCGCGAAGCACAGGACGCCCACGAGCAACGCGCCGGCCGCCCGGCCACTCGCCCCACCAGTTGCCGGACGCAACGATCGGTGCGAGGTGACGACGACCACCATCCAGAGGATCGCCAGCGTCCCGATCACCACCGAGGTCATCAGCAGGCGGCTCGGTACGACGGCCGCCGCGAGCACCTCCTCGCGCCGGGTCAGCCCGACGTACACGCCGAGCCCGATCAGGCCGAGGGTGAGGGTCAGGACGACGGCGCCGATCCGGCGGCGGCCGCCGACGATCAGGCCGAGCCCCGGGAGCAGGGCGCCGAGGACGGTCAGCCCGAGCAACTTGGGGACCGACCGCGGCCGTCGTCCGGCCGGATCAGGGTCAGGCAGTTCGGAACTCTCCGTGGCGCCGTCTGCGCGCTCGCGTGTCCCCATGGCTCCCCTGTCGCCGTCCCCAGAACCAGTGTGCGTCAAGTACCCGCACCTGCACCTCTTCAGACGTGTTACAGGGTCGAACGGTTGTCATACGGGCAGATGACCGCCGGAGAATCCCGGCGTCTCGACCACGGTCCGGACGACGACCGCGATGCGGTCCGGCGGGGTCCACTTGCTGGTGTCGGCGTTCGGCATCGCGGCCCGGTTCGCCGGGGTGTCGATGGTGCCGGGGACGATGGTGTTCACCCGGATGCCGTCACGTGCGTACTCCGCGTGCAGGGCGTCAGCGAACGCGAGCACGCCGGCCTTCGCGGTGATGTAGCCGGCCGCCCCGGAGAACGGTCGCGACGCCGCGCTGCTCGACGTACACACGACCGCGCCGCCACCGGCCGCGATCAGGTGCGGCAGCACCACCTGCGTCATCAGGTACGTCGGACGCAGGTTGAGGCGGAGCAGTTTCTCGAAGTCCTCCACCGGCGTCTCGTCGACCCGGGACCCGGAGGCGAAGCCGCCGACCAGGTTGACCAGCGCGGTCAGCGGCGCGTGCTCGTCCGCGGCGGCGAGGGCGACGACGTCCGCCGTACCGGCCGGGTCGAACGGGTCGGCGACGATCGGCTGCAGGGCCGGATCGGTGCCGAGCCGGGCCAGCGACTGCTCGGTCCGGCCCGGGACGACCACCCGCCAGCCGGCCCGCAGGAACTCCGCCGTCACCGCGACCCCGAGCGCACCGGTGCCTCCGGCAACCACCACCGTGTTGGTCATGCGAGCAGCCTAGTCCGGGGTCGCGGGAGCCCGGTCCGAGGCGTTACCGTCGGCGACTGTGCGGATTCTGATGCTGGGCGGGAACGGCTTCGTCGGACGTGCGGTGGTCGCGGACGCCCTCGAGCACGGCGCCGAGGTGACGTCCTTCAGCCGGGGACGGAGTGGTGCGGACCTGCCGCCGGCGGTCACCCAGCTGATCGGCGATCGGGACACCGGAGACTACGCCGCACTGCGGACCGGCGAGTGGGACGCGGTCGTCGACCTGAGCGGTTATCAGACCATGCACGTCGACCAGGCGATGGACGTCCTGGGCGACCGGGTCGGGCGGTACGTGTTCGTCTCGAGTCACGCGGTCTACGTCCGAGACCTGCCGGCCGGAACCGACGAGAACGCCCCGCGGCGCGAGCCGATGCGGTCGGCCGACGTCCTCACCAACGAGACCTACGGCCCGTGCAAGGTCGCCTGCGAGGACGACGTCCTGGCGCGGTACGGCGACCGCGCGACGATCGTCCGCCCGGGCCGGGTGACCGGTCCCGGCGACACCGCGAGCACGGTGCCCTACTGGGTACGACGTGGTGCCCGGGGCGGCCGGGTCGCGGTGCCGGCCAGACCGGAGCAACCGTTGCAGCTGACGGACTGCCGGGATCTCGGCCGGCTCCTGGTCCAGCTCGTCACCGATGACCGGCCGGGCGCCTTCAACGCGGTCGGCCCGTTCTCCACCCTCGCCGAGCTGATCGAGACCTCGGCCGACCTGGCCGGCACCACGGTCGACCTGGTGCGGGTGCCGATGGACGCCGTACCGCCGAGGTTCCCGTTGGTGGAGCCGGAGGCGGAGTGGGGCGAGCGGCGGCGCAACCCGGCCAAGGCGCGCGCGGCCGGCTTGCCGGTCACGCCGTTCCGGCAGACGATCGCGGACCTGATGGCGTGGGACCGGGAGCGCGGTGAGCCGCCGCTCGGGGTCGGCCTGTCACCCGAGGACGAGCGGAAGCTACTCGGGGAGGGCTAGCGTCCGGCCGGCGTCGCGGGCCGCGTTGATACTGCGGGTGAGGGTGTCGCGGAGAGCTGTGGCCTCGTCGGCGAACCCCTGGACGATCGAGGTGTCACCGGCCGGCTCGGTGCGGGCCAGGAGCTCGATGTAGCGGTCGCCGTCCTCGAGCGCGGCCTCGGCCCGGAGCGCGGCGTCGGCGGAGCGGACCCGGTCGGCGTACCGGCCGAGCAGGTCGACCTTGCGCTTGATCGCCTCCACCGAGAGCGCCAGTGCGCGGCGTTGCGGTCCGAGCACCGCCTCCAGCTCGGCCGTCTCCATCCCGCGGGCGACCTCCCGTTGCCTCGCCCGCAGCACCGTGTGCTCGCGCAGCACCTGCGCGATGTCCCACAGCTGCTCGGGCAGGACCAGGTCGTTCTGCACGTCGTCGAGCAGTCCGCGCCGGGTGACCGTTGCCTCGAGCACCGTTTTCACCGCGCGCTGGGCCCGGCCGAGCAGCCGGCCGGCGTCCTCGTCGAAGTCCTCCGGCAGCAGGTACTTCCCGTGCTCGAGCCGGACCGCCTTGTGACCGCGGTCCTCGACCCCGGTCCGGACCAGGACGCCGACGGTGGCGACGGCCGCGATCCCGGCCAGGACCACCGCCGACCACGCGGCCACGTCGGCCGGCAGGGTCGCCGCCATGACGATCAGCGCCAGGATCCAGCCACCGACGCAGACCGCGAGCCACACCAGCAACTGGCCGAGCGTGTTCCCGGGAGCGATCGACCAGGACGTCTCGCGCTTCGGCTTCGGCCTCCCGGCCGGCACGAACAGGTCCGGCCTGGTGCCGTACAGCCGCCGTACCCGGGCCGGAACGTCGGGTGCGAACACCGGCTCCATCGGCACCTCCACGGCGGTCGACACTGTCCGCACTCAGCGTAGCCGGGAGAGTTTCACTTCGAGGCCGTCGAGAACCAGTTCGAGACCGAACCCGAACAGTCGATCCAGGTCGTAGTCGAAGTCGAAACCGCCCTGGAACACCGCCCGGAAGCCGGCCAGGTCCTCGAGGTTGATGACGGCCGTGATCGGGCCCATGTGCTCGTCGGCCCACTCGTCGGCGGTCATCCCGGTGTCCTGCTCGGCCTGGACCTCGGCCTCCATCGCCAGCGCGATCCCGCGGACGTACGCGAACACGGTGATCGCCGTGTAGAGCGCCGTACTGCCGTCGAGCCCGAACGGACCGAGCGCCCGCAGGACGGCGTCCGTGTGCGGCAACAGGTTGGGCAGAGCCTGCGGACGGCTCAGACTGACCGCACTCGCCAGCCACAGGTGCCGCCGGTACGCCGCCCACTGCAGCCGGGCGACCGCCTCGATCGCCGCCCGCCAGTTCGCGGCCGGCTGCTTCGGGACGGGGAACTCGCCGATGGCGACGTCGACCATCCGCAGGACGAGCGCCTCCTTGCCGCCGACGTACCGGTAGAGCGCCATCGTCGACACCCCGAGGTCGGCCGCGATCCGTCGCATCGACACCGCCGCCAGCCCTTCGGCGTCCGCGATCGCGATCGCGATCCGGATCACCTCGTCCCGGTTGAGCTCGGGCACCTGCCGGGCCGGTCGCCCTCCCGGCCTCGCCCGCGGCGGCCCGACGACGGTGCCGACACCGGGCCGGGCCTCGACCAGATCTTCCTGCTGAAGCACCTGAAGCGCTTTCGTCGCGGTCGCCATCGCCACCCCGAACTCCCGGACCAGCGTCCGGGTCGACGGCACCCGGTCGCCTGGTGCCAGCTCGCCCGCCGCGATCCGGCGGCGCAGCTCAGCCGCGATCACCTGGTACGGCGCGTCCGCCATCGAGCCCTCCTGCACTAGTGCACTTGCGCCCCTGCATTGGACTTGCCGGGCAGTGCGCTTCACGGTGTACGTGTACAGCGTACGTGCACTAGCTCAGCGAGAGGAAACCACCGATGACGAAGAGCGTGCTGATCTCCGGCGGCGGGATCGCCGGCCCGGCCCTGGCCTACTGGCTGCGGCGGCACGGGTTCACCCCGACGGTCGTCGAGATCGCGCCGGCGCCCCGGCCGGGCGGACAGACCGTGGACCTGCGCGGCATCTCCCGGGTGGTGGCCGACCGGATGGGCCTGATACCGGCGATCAGGACGGCGCAGCTGCACGAGCGCGGCCTGGCCTACGTCCGGTCCGACGGCCGGACCGTCGCCGCGATGCCGACCGAACTGCTCGACGGCGCCGGCCCGGTCGCCGACGTCGAGATCCTCCGCGGCGACCTGGCCGGCATCCTGCTCGACGCGACCGCCGGCGACGTCGAATACCGGTACGGCGACGCGGTGACCGCGCTCGACCAGGACACGACCGGCGTCGACGTCACGTTCGCGAGCGGGCTGCGGCGACGGTTCGACCTGGTGGTCGGCGCGGACGGGGTGCACTCCCGGATCCGGCGGCTCGCGTTCGGTCCGGAGGAGGAGTTCGTCCAGCATCTCGGCGGCTACGGGTCGTTCTTCACCGTCGAGACGCCCGAGCCACTGGACCACTGGATGAAGATCTACTCGGCTCCCGGTGGTCGCTGGGTCGGGCTCCGGCCGGACCACGACCCGACGTACGCCAAGGCGCTGCTGAGCTTCCGCTCCCCGGTCCTCGACTACGACCGGCATGACGTCGCGGCCCTGAAGGCACTGCTGGCCGAGCGATTCACGGGACTCGGCTGGCACACCGGCCACGTCCTCGCGGCCCTGCGCGACGCGGACGACTTCTACTTCGACAGCACCAGCCGGGTCGTCGTCCCCGAGTGGTCCCGCGGCCGGGTCGTGCTCGTCGGTGACGCCGGGTACTGCGGTTCCCCGCTGGCCGGCCACGGGACCGCGCTCGCCCTGGTTGGTGCGTACGTCCTCGCCGGCGAGCTGGCCGCCGCGGACGGCGATCACCTGCGCGCCTTCCCGGCGTACCAGGGCGAGCTGCAGGCGTACGTCGACCAGCGGATGGAACTGCCTCCGGGCGGACTGAAGATGGCGATGCCGATGACTGCCGCCGGTATCTCGGTGCGCAACGCGCAGATCCGCCTCATGACCTCGCGTCCGTTCGCCGGCGTGCTGAAGAAGCTGGCGGCTGCCGGGCCGGACCGGATCGCGTTGAAGGACTACTCAGTCGAGGGGGGAGACCCAGTCGGGGTTGCGGCCGAGGAGGCCGAGTAGCTGGTCGAAGTCGGAGGCGTCGCCGGGGACCTTGACGCTGCGCTCGAACGCGGCGCCGGGGCCCCGGACCGCGTCGGTGTCCGGGATCCGGCGGGCCAGCGCGAACGCCTGCTCGACCAGGTCCGGCGGCGGCTCGTACGGGACGTCGATCGCCCGGGCCAGGTCCCAGGCGTGCACCACGCAGTCGAGCTGGTGGAAGGTGAGCGCGATCCGGCGCGGGAACGAGCCGAACTCGCGGACCTCCATTAGCCGGTCCAGCGCGCCGCCGTCGGCGAACGCGTCCGCGACCCGCGCGTTCGACCGCCGGTAGGCCCCGGACGGGTGGTCCCCGAGGCGGCCGCCGTTCCAGGCCTGTACCGGGGCCGACCCGTTCAGGGCCGCGGCCGCGAAGCCCTCGTTCTCGCTGACGATGTGGCGGAGCAGACCGCGGACGGTCCAGTCCGGGCAGGGGGTCGGGAACCACAGGTGCTCCGGCCGCACCTGCATGACGACCTCTCCGAGCACCGCGCCGGCCCTACGATCCAGATCCCGGATGTCCATCCGCGCTCCTCCCGTCGGCTGCCCCAGCCGAGCATAGGCGGCCGGGGCTGGTTTGGGCAGGGACCTGGTTCAGCACAAGGGACATCCCGCGTGGCGCGTGAGATGATGCGGCGATGGGCTTCCAGATGACCGGCCTGCCGGATGCCGACCGTGTTCTCGACGAGTACCCGTTCGCCGTCGTCCTCGGGATGATGCTCGACCAGCAGTACGGGATGGAGCACGCCTTCCGCGGCGGCTGGAAGGTGCTCAGCCGCTTCGGCACCCTCGATCCGGCCGCGATCGCGGCCGCCGAGCCGGAGGCGTTCAAGGCGCTGTGCTCCCAGCCCCCGGCGATCCACCGGTTCCCCGGCTCGATGGCGGCCCGCCTGCAGGAGCTCGCCGCCCTGGTCGAGACCCGGTACGACGGTGACGTCACCCGGCTGTGGACCGAGCCGACCACCGGCAAGGAGCTGTCCAAGCGCGTGCAGGAGCTGCCCGGCTTCGGCAAGCAGAAGGCCCAGATCTTCGTCGCCCTGCTGGCCAAGCAGCTCGGCGTCCGGCCCGAGGGCTGGGAGGCGGTCGCCGGTGACTACGCGCTGGACGGCTACCGGTCCGTGGCCGACGTCGTGGACGCCGACTCGCTGACCAAGGTCCGCGAGTACAAGCAGGCCAAGAAGGCGGCCGCGAAGGCGCCGGCCGGCTGATCAGCGGCCCGGGACGCGAGTCCGCCAGAGCAGGTAGACGAAGTACGGCGCTCCGATCAGGGCCGTCAGCAGCCCCGCGGGGATCTGTGCGGGCGCCAGCAGCGTGCGACCGAGGCTGTCCGCGACGCTGACCAGGATCGCGCCGAGCAGCGCGGCCACCGGCAGGATCCGCGTATGCCGGCCGCCCACGAGCGCCCGGGCGGCATGCGGAGCCACCAGCCCGACGAACCCGACCACACCGATCGCGGACACGGCCGCTGCCGTCAGCAACGCCGCGCAGAGCAACGCCAGCAGCCGGGTGCGCTCCAGCCGTACGCCGAGGATCCGCGGTACGTCGTCGTCCAGCGCCAGCAGATCGAGTTCGCGCCGGGCGTGCACGATCACCGGGGTCAGCACGAGCAGCGCGAGCGTGACCGGCACGACCTGCGGCAAGGTGCGGCCGTACGTGCTGCCGGACAGCCACGTCATCGCCAGGCTGATGTTCCACGGGTCGGTGGCGACGATCAGCAGCGTGATGACCGCGGTCGCACCGGACGAGACCCCGACCCCGATCAGCACCAGCCGGTCGGAGCTGAGACCACCCCGCCAGGACACCAGGTAGACCAGCGCGAACGTCGCCAGCGCGGCCGCCGCGGCGACCCCGGACAGCAGCCAGATGCTTGCTGCCGGCAACAGGACGAGCGTGATCACCGCGCCCACACCGGCACCGCCGGTGATGCCGAGGATCCCCGGCTCCGCCAACGGGTTCCGGCAGACCGCCTGGACCGTCGTACCCGCGATCGCGAGAGCCGCGCCGCACAGCACGGCGGACAGCACCCGCGGGAACCGCTGATCGAGGACGTAGGTGATCGCCCGGCCGGAGCGACCGTTGATCCAGTTGACGACGTCCCCGGTCCGCAGGAAGGCGTCACCGGCCAGCATCGCGAGCAACCCGGCGACGACCAGCAGTACGACGAGCACCACCGTGACGAGCACGAACGTCCGCCGGCTCCGCAGCCCAGAGCTGGCGCCACCCGGCGTGCGGCTCGGCCCGGAATCCCGGTACCGCCGCGCCAGCCACACCAGCACGACCGCACCGACCATCATCGTCATCACACCGGTCGGGATCTCCACCCCGGCCTGACCACCGAGCAGGGCCCGGAGTACGACGTCCGCGGCCAGAACGACCAGGACGCCGGCCAGTCCGCTCAGCGGAAGCAGGACGCGGTGCCGCAGCAGCCCCGGCACCAGTGGAGCGATCAACCGGACCAGGACCGGCGCGACCAGGCCGACGAAACCGACCGGACCGGCCACCGTGACCGCGGCGGCCGACAACAGCACGGTCAGCAGCGTGATCAGCACACGCACCCGCCGTACATGCACCCCCAGCACCGATGCGGTGTCGTCGCCGAGGGCGAGGATGTCGAGCTTGGGGGCGAGCAGCAGCGCGCCGAGGATGCCGACGGCGACGATCGGGGTCATCTGGGTGACCGCGTTCAGGTCGGTCTGGACGAGCGTGCCCGCACCCCAGGCGAACGTCCCGACCGTCTCCTCGCGGTAGAGGAGCAGCAGCAGCGTGGTCACGCCGGCCAGCGCCATCGCGACCGCCGAGCCGGCCAGGATCAGCCGGGTCGGCCCGGACGAACCGCCGGCCGACAGCGCGAGCACCAGCGCGGCCGCTGCCAGCCCGCCGAGGAAGGCGACTCCCCCGGCGGGCAGCACCGGCAGCGAAACCCCGAACGCGGCCACGACCACGACCGCGAGATACGCCCCGGCGTTGACCCCCAACGTGTCCGGCGAGGCGAGTGGGTTCCGTGCCAGCGACTGCAGCCCGGCGCCCGCGAACCCGAGCGCCACGCCGACCAGTACGCCGGCCAGCAGCCGCGGCAGCCGGGACGCGATCAGCACGTTCGCCGAGTTGTCCGTGCCCTGGCCGACCAGCAGGCGGAGCAGGTCGCCGGCGTTCACCGACGACGTGCCCTGGGTGAGGTGAACAGCGGCCAGGAGGACGACCGCCACCGTGGCGAGGACGAAGACGGTCGCCACCCGGAGTCGCCGTACCGGCTGCTGCAGGGCCTCCGGGACCTGGAGCTCAGGTCCCGGGGCGGTCACCTGGGTCAAGAGGTGACTGCCTGGACGGCCGCGTCGATGAACTGCTCGGTGGACTTCGGACCGCCGAACATCCAGATGCCGTCGGGCAGCCGGTGGGTGTCGTCGGCCTTCACGAACGGCAGGTTCTTCCAGATCGCGTTCTTGGCCAGGTCGCCGCCGAACACGTCCCCGCCGTCGGCGTCGTTGGCGATGTAGAGGAAGTTGCCGTTCGGCACCTTGGTCAGGCCCTCGAGGTCGGTCTGGGCCAGGCCGTAGTCCTTGTCACCGGCGCCGGTCCAGCCGTTCTTCAGGCCCAGCTCGGTCATCACCGCGCCGAGCAGCGAACCGGTGGTGTACATCCGGATCGAGATCGTGCTGCCCTGCTTGTAGCCGTCGGACATGGTGAAGCTCTCGCCGGCCTTGCCCGCGTCGGCGATCTTCTGCTTGGCCTCGGCCACCTTCTTGTCGAAGTCCGCGTTGATCTGCTTGGCCTGGTCGGCCTTGCCGATCGCGCTGCCGATCAGCTCCAGGTTGGTCTTCATCTGCGGGATCGCGTTGGCCGCGTCCGCGCCCCGGATGACCAGCACCGGCGCGATCTTCTCGAACTGGGTGATCGAGTTCGGCGACTCGTCGGTGGTGGTGATGATCAGCTCGGGGCCGAGCGCGGCGATCGCGTCCACGCTGGACTCGCCGCGGGTGCCGACGTCCTTCGCGGAGCCGTCCAGCTTGGCCGCGGTGACCCAGTTCGTGTAGCCCTTGACGTCGGCGACGCCGACCGGCATCACCCCGAGGGTGATCAGGTTCTCGATCGCACCCCACTCCAGGCCGACGACCTTGGTGGCCGGTGCCTTCAGGTCGATCTTCTTGCCACGCGCGTCGGTGACCGAGACCGGCTGGGCGGTGGTCTGCGCACCGGCTTCGGTGGTGGCGGGCTCGCTCGTCCCACAGGCCGTCAGCACGAACGCGGCGGCAGCGAGCAGGGCGGTGATTCTCTTCATTGGTCGACTTTCAGATAGTGGTGGTGACGCGGCTCAGGTGTTTGCCGATAGGGCGGGTGGAGACGAGGCCGGTGGCGGGGTCGGTGCCGACCTCGATGCGGATGCCGTAGGTCTCGGTCAGCGCCTCGGACTCGAGCACCTCCTCCGGCGTCCCGGTCGCGCGGACCCGCCCCCGGTCGAGCAGGGCGATCCGGTCCGCGACGGCGGCGGCCTGGTTCAGGTCGTGCAGGACGACGCCGACCGCCACCCCGTGCACGTCGGCGAGCTCGCGCATCAGGTCGAGGATCTCGATCTGGTAGCGCAGGTCCAGGAAGGTGGTCGGTTCGTCGAGCAGCAGGACGCCGGTGTCCTGGGCCAGACAGGTCGCGAGCCAGACGCGTTGCAGTTCGCCGCCGGACAGCTCGTCGACCGCACGGTCCGCCATCGCGGTGACCCCGGTGACCTCCATCGCGTGGTCGATCGCGCGTACGCCGTCCGGGTCGTCGGTCCGCCAGCGGCCGCGGTGCGGGTGCCGGCCGTAGCCGACGACGTCGCGCACGCTCACCCCATTGGGCGTCGGACGCGACTGCGACAGCAGGGTGACCTTGCGGGCGAAGTCCTTGGCGGACAGGTCGAGCGCACTCGTGCCGTCCGGGAAGGTGATCCGGCCGCCGTCGGGGTGATGAAGCCGCGCCAGCGCGCGCAGCAACGTCGACTTGCCGCTACCGTTCGGCCCGACCAGCGCGGTGACGCCGGCGGCCTCGATCCGCAACGAGGCGCCGTCGACCACCAGCGTGCCGTGATACCCCAGGCGCAGGTCGTCGCCCGCGAGCCCCACCAAGTGCTGCATGCAGCAGAGGATAGCCTTACCTAATTGAACTGTCAGCTTCGCGTTCTGTCCGTGGACCGGATCAGAGCGTGAGCGCCAGCCGGGTGGCCTGGTCGATGGCGCGCTTCGCGTCGAGTTCGGCGGCGACGTCGGCACCACCGATCAGGTGGACCGGGCGTCCGGTCGCGCGGAGTGCGTCGGCGAGGTCGCGGACCGGCTCCTGACCGGCGCAGACGACGATGGTCTCGACGTCCAGGACGCGCGCATTCGCCCGCTTCGGGCCGAAGGTCAGGTGCAGGCCGGCGTCGTCGATGCGCTCGTAGTTGACCCCGCGCAACTGCTCGACCTGCTTGTTCTTGAGGGCGGCCCGGTGCACCCAACCGGTGGTCTTGCCGAGGCCGGTCCCGATCTTGCCGGTCTTGCGCTGCAGCAGGTAGACCTGTCGCGGCGACGGCTCCGGACGGGGTGTGGTGAGGGCACCGGGGGCGAGTGTCGGATCCGTCACACCCCACTCCGCCTTCCACGCGGCCAAGTCCAGCGTGGGGGACGACTCGGTGGTCAGGAACTCGCTGACGTCGACGCCGATCCCGCCCGCGCCGATCACCGCGACCGTGCGGCCGACCGGTCTGCGGTCGCGGACGACGTCGACGTACGAGAGGACCTTCGGGTGGTCGATGCCGGGGATCGCCGGGACGCGCGGTACGACGCCGGAGGCGAGCACGATCTCGTCGAATCCGGCCAGGTCCTCGACGGTCGCGCGCCGGCCGAGGTGCAGTTTCACGCCGGTCAGCTCGAGCCGGCGCCGGTAGTACCGGATCGTCTCGGCGAACTCCTCCTTGCCCGGGATCCGCTGCGCGATCCCGAACTGCCCGCCGATCTCGTCCGCCGCCTCGAACAGCTCCACCGCGTGCCCTCGCTCAGCCGCTGTCACCGCCGCGGCCAGCCCGGCCGGTCCCGCCCCGACGACCGCGAGGTTCTTGGTACGGCGGGTCGGCAGCAACCGCAGCTCGGTCTCACGGGCCGCTCGCGGGTTGACCATGCAGCTGGCCGTCCGCTTGGCGAACACGTGGTCCAGGCAGGCCTGGTTGCAGGCGATGCAGACGTTGATCTCGTCGGCCCGGCCGCTGGTTGCCTTGAGCACCCAGTCCGGATCGGCCAGGAACGGCCGGGCCATGCTGACCAGGTCGGCGTCACCGCGGGCGAGCACCTCCTCGGCGACCTGCGGCAGGTTGATCCGGTTGGAGGTCACCACCGGGATGCTCACGTGCGGGCGGAACGCGGCGGTCACGAACGTGAACGCCGCGCGCGGAACCGAGGTGACGATGGTCGGCACCCGCGCCTCGTGCCAGCCGATCCCGGTGTTGATCATCGACGCCCCGGCCGCCTCGATCTCCTTGCCCAGCGCAACGACCTCGTCCCAGGTCTGGCCGCCCTCGACCAGGTCGGCCATCGACAGCCGGTAGATCACGATGAAGTCGGCACCGACGCGCTCCCGGGTCCGCCGGACGATCTCGACCGCGAGCCGGCGCCGGTTCTCCGGGGTGCCGCCCCAGCGGTCGGTCCGCTGATTCGTCCGCCCGGACAGGAATTGGTTGATGAAGTAGCCCTCGGACCCCATGATCTCGACCCCGTCGTACCCGGCCTCGCGGGCCAGCGCCGCGCAGTCGACGTACGCCGAGATCTGCCGCCGTACGCCGCGATCGGTCAGGGCCCGTGGCTTGAACGGGTTGATGGGCGCCTTGATCGCCGACGCGGACACGCTGAACGGGTGGTACGCGTACCGGCCGGCGTGCAGGATCTGCAGCGCGATCCGGCCGCCCTCGGCGTGCACCGCGTCGGTGACGATCCGGTGCCTGCGGGCCTGCCGGCGGCTCGTCAACCGGGAGCCGAAGGGGGTGAGCCGGCCGGCGCGGTTCGGTGCGTAGCCGCCGGTCACCATCAGGCCGACGCCGCCGCGGGCCCGCTCGGCGAAGTACGCGGCCAGCTTCGGGAGGTCCTTCGCACGGTCCTCCAGCCCGGTGTGCATCGAGCCCATGATCACCCGGTTCGGCAGCACGACATGGCCGAGGTCGAGCGGTTCCAGCAGATGCGGATATGGACTCATCCACGTCCTCGCTTCGCTCCGGGCGCGGATGAGGCACCAGACGGACTGTGCTTTTTGATGACTTCGCTCCGCTCAGTCATGACTTGTCCTTCCGCAGGGCGTCGATCACTTCGTCGCACCACTCCACGAACGACTTCTCGGCCCGGATGCCGCCGCGGAGGACGAGGTACTGGTGCAGATCCCGGCCGGTCAGGGCGGCCGGCTTCGGGAAGTCGCGTCGCTGGATCCCGCGGTACACCTCGAGCCGGGTCGCGTGCTCGGCCCGGTGCCGCTCGACCTCCCGGAGTACGACGCCCGGATCGCCGAGCGAGGCACCGCGCAACTTCACCCCGAGCCCGTCCCGCAGGACCGCGGGATCCTCCGGCTCGGCCAGCCACCGGGTCAGCTCCGCCTTGCCGGCCGCGGACACCCGGTACACCTTCTTGTCCGGCCGCCCGTCCTGGGCGACCTCGGTGTGCCGGACCCAGCCGGCCTCGTCCATCCGGCGCAGCACCCGGTAGATCTGCTGGTGGGTGGCCGGCCAGAAGTAGCCGATCGAGCGGTCGAAACGCCGGGCCAGCTCGTAGCCGGACCCGGCCCGCTCGGTCAGCGAGACCAGGATCGCGTGCTCCAGCGCCATACCCGGCAGCCTAGCTATGCAACTGGTTGCAGTGCACCTGATTGCATCCCATGTCACACCGCCCGAGGGCGAACGGACAGAGGAGAGGAGGCCGGAATCACAGCGCCGGGGGCGGCGTTGATCCAGGAGAATGGTTGCAGACGCCACCTATGACGGGATCGAGGAACCATGGACCAGCAGGCCCACCCGACCAGGACGACGTTGCCCGGGATCGGCACCCGGTACGACCTGATCACCGAGGGTGGCAAGCACGTCTCGATCGTCGTGCACAACGACGGCCGACGGTTCCTCGGCTTCCACGATCCCGACGACGACGACAACTGCAAGGACTCGGTGCCGCTGGATCCCGGGGAGGCGTCCGCGCTCGCCCAGTTGCTGATCCCGGCCCCGCTCGACCCGGTCCGCGGCGAGATCGAGATCGATCTGGTCACCGAGCACATCCCGGTCACGGCCAAGTCGCCGTACTCCGGCCGCACGCTCGGTGACACCCAGGTCCGCACCCGGACCGGCGCGTCCATCGTCGCGGTGCTGCGCCGGACCGGCGCGACCCCGTCGCCGACCCCGGACTTCCGGTTCGCCACCGGCGACACCCTCGTGGTCGTCGGCACCCGCGAAGGCGTCGCCGCGGTGTACGACCTGATCCTGGGAGGGTGAGGTGCACGGCGACACGACCGCCCTGCTGATCGAGTTGGGCGCGGTCATCCTTGCCCTCGGCATCCTCGGCCGGATCGCCTCCCGCTTCGGGATCTCGCCGATCCCGCTCTACCTGCTGGCCGGCCTCGCCTTCGGCCACGGTGGGCTGCTGCCGCTCGCGGCCAGCGAGGAGTTCGTCGCCACCGGCGCCGAGATCGGCGTGATCCTGCTGCTGTTGCTGCTCGGCCTGGAGTACACCGCGTCCGACCTGGTCGGCACGCTGAAGACGCAGTACCTCTCGGGCGTCGTGGACTTCCTGCTGAACGCCCTGCCCGGCGCGGCCGTCGCGCTGCTGCTCGGCTGGGGCCCGGTCGCCGCGGTCGCGCTGGCCGGGGTTACCTGGATCTCGTCGTCGGGCGTGATCGCCAAGGTGGTCGGCGACCTCGGCCGGCTCGGTAACCGCGAGACCCCGGTCGTGCTGGGGGTCCTCGTCCTCGAGGACCTGTCGATGGCGGTCTACCTGCCGATCCTGACCACGCTGCTGGCCGGTGTCGGGCTCGCGGGCGGCAGCATCGCGTTGCTGATCGCGCTCGGCACCGTGAGCATCGTCCTGTTCGTCGCCCTGCGCTACGGCCGGGTGATCAGCCGCGCGGTGTCCTCCGACAACCCGGAGATGCTGCTGCTGGTCGTCCTCGGGCTGACACTGCTGGTCGCCGGCATCGCCCAGCAGTTGCAGGTGTCGGCCGCGGTCGGCGCGTTCCTGGTCGGGATCGCGCTGTCGGGTGAGGTCGCGCACGGCGCGCGGAACCTGCTCAGCCCGATGCGGGACCTGTTCGCCGCGGTGTTCTTCGTCTTCTTCGGGCTCAGCACGGATCCGCGCGACATCCCGCCGGTGCTCGCGATCGCGCTCGGGCTCGCGCTGCTGACCGCGGGCACCAAGATCGCCACCGGCTGGTACGCCGCCCGCCGGGCCGGCGTGGGCACGGCCGGCCGCTGGCGGGCCGGCGGCACCCTGGTCGCCCGCGGCGAGTTCTCGATCGTCATCGCCGGGCTCGCGGTCGCGGTCGAACCACGGATCGGCCCGCTCGCGACGGCGTACGTCCTGATCCTGGTCATCCTCGGCCCGATCGCCGCCCGCTACACCGAGCCCATCGCCCGCCGCCTCACCACCCGCAAGCAAACCCCCGCCGCCCCACCCGCCGCCGAACGCCTCGACGACCCAGCCAACACCCCTACCTGAAGCGCCGGGGGTTGGTGACGTCAGCGGGCACGCATGTTCTGTGCCGCTTGGACGACTGTTTGCTCGACGCGCTTCGTGCGGGTTTCGGGGCGCTTGGCGAGGGTGATCCACTCGAGGATCGCCCGGCGGGCGGACGGCGGGAAGGCCTGGAAGTGCTGGTCCGCCGGTGGGTTCGCGGCCAGGGCCGACGCGAGGTCGGCGGGGACGATCAGGTTCTGCGCGTCGGCGAGCAGGTCCCACGTGCCGGTGCGTTTGGCCAGGTCGACGAGCTCCTGGCCGGCCGGGTCCATCAGGCCGGCCGCGGTCAGCCGCTCGATCCGCTCTCGGTTGACCTTGCTCCACGTGCTGCGCGGATTCCGCGGCGTGAAGCACTGGTACGTCGACGTGTCGTCCCGCCTCACGGTCTTGCTGTCGATCCACCCGAAGCACAGCGCGTGCTCGACCGCCTCGGTCAGGCTCGGTCCGGCCGGATCGCGGCGGACGATCAGCCAGACGGATCGCTCGACCCGCCCGTTGGCCGCCAGCCAGGCCCGCCAGTCGTCCACCGTCAGGTCCAGCGCGACCTCATCTGTGCTCATGAGAACAGCATGCGCCCGATAAGTGCTCACCGAATGAGCACTTAACTCAGAAGAGTGCGTCCCCGCGCTCGTGGTCCAGCAGCGCCTGCTTGCGCTCGAGACCGCCGCCGTACCCGGTCAGGCTGCCGGTCGAGCCGACGACGCGGTGGCAGGGGACGATGATGCTGATCGGGTTCTTGCCGTTCGCGAGGCCGACCGCCCGCGATGCGCCCGGGACCAGGCCGAGCGTCCGGGCGAGCTCGCCGTACGTCGTCGTCTCGCCGTACGGGATGTCCCGCAGCGCCGTCCACACCCGCTGCTGGAACGGCGTCCCGGCCAGGTGCAGCGGTACGTCGAACGTCGTCCGCCCGTGCTCGAAGTACTCGGTCAACTGCTCGGCGACCGCGGGCAGGACGGAGTCGTCGCGGTCGCCGAAGGTCTCCATCGGCGGGCGGTGCCGATGCTGGTCCATGTAGACGCCGGCCAGGCTGTGGTCCTTCTCGACCAGCGTGAGCGGGCCGAGCGGGCTGTCCACCACGGTGTACGTCACCGCGTCGACTCCCACTGCGCCCGGTCGATCCGGTAGAGGACGTGCCGTTGCAGCCGGTGCCCGTCCGGCAGGCGCGGGTGGTCGAAGTCGCCGGCCGCGTCGTGGATCATCCCGATCCGCTGCATCACCCGCTGGGACGGCACGTTGGTGGTCGCGGTGAACGAGACGATCTCGTCCAGCCCGGCCGGACCGAACCCGTGGGCCAGCGCCGCCCGGGCCGCCTCGGTCGCATAGCCGTTGCCCCAGGCACCTTTCGCCAGCCGCCAGCCGATCTCGACCGTGGGCATGAAGTGCGCCTCGAAGCGCGGCACCGCCAACCCGGTGAACCCGATGAACTCCCCGGTGTCGCGCACCTCCAACGCCCACAGGCCCCAGCCGGCCGCCTCGATCTGCTCGCTCGCCCGATCGACCATCGCATCGCTGTCCGCGCGAGACTGCACCGCGGGGAAGTGCTCCATCACCACCGGGTCGGCGTTCATCGCGGCCCACGGCTCACGGTCGGAGTCGCGCCACTGGCGCAGCAGCAGGCGGTCGGTGGACAGGTCGGTCATGCGCTCTCCGCGGTGGCTGGTACGACGGGTGGAATCGTGTTGATCGCGTGGTCGCCGGTGGCCCACAGGTACTGCACGGCGTACGCCCGCCACGGGCGCCAGGCCCGCGCGTGCGCGATCAAGGGCTTGGGGGCCTCGGGCAACCCTAGGCCACGGGCGGCGTAGCGGATGCCGAGATCGCTGGCCACGAACGCGTCCGGGTCACCGAGCGCCCGCATCGCGATCGACTCGACCGTCCACGGACCGATCCCCGGCAACGCGGCCAACTGCGTGCGGGCCCGGTCCCAGTCGCTGCCCGCACCGAGGTCGATCTCGCCGGCGGCCAGCGTGCCGATCAGCGTCGTCAACGTCGTACGACGCGACTTCGGGAACGCCAGCGTCTCCGGGTCGAGCCCGGCCAGCGCCTGCATCGTCGGGAACAGGTGCGTCAGTCCGCCGGCCGGATCGTCGATCGGCTCGCCGTGCCGGACCACGAGCCGGTGCGCGTGCGTCCGCGCGGCCGCCGTCGACACCTGCTGCCCGAGCACGGCCCGGACGGCGAACTCCTCGCCGTCGACCGTGTGCGGGACCCGGCGACCGGGCGCCTTGGCGATCAGCGGCGCGAGCACCGGATCGCTGCTCAGCAACTCGTCGACCGCGACCGGGTCGGCGTCGAGGTCGAGCATCCGGCGGCACCGGCTGATCGCGATCGCCAGGTCTCGCTGGTCGGTGAGGGACAACTGGCAGGCAATGTGGTCCGGCATCGGCTTCAACGCGACCACACCATGGCCGTGCGGGAGCC
This sequence comes from Kribbella sp. CA-247076, assembly GCF_050942445.1. NCBI lineage: Bacteria > Bacillati > Actinomycetota > Actinomycetes > Propionibacteriales > Kribbellaceae > Kribbella > Kribbella sp. CA-247076. The sequence goes on from NZ_CP192051.1 coordinate 6,313,348, forward strand.
GGAGCGTCCGGCGGTAGTGGCCGTCACGCCACTCCTCGACACCTGGCACCCCGGTCGCGATCAGGTGCCCGAACAGGTTGTCCGGCGTCAACGGCGCCCGGAACGGGAGTCGCAGCGAGATCGTGCCCGGTGCGGTGGTCGTCGTACCTCGTCGGGCTCGGGCGCGCAGCTCGGTCGGCGCGAGAGCGAACACTTCCTGCACTGTCTCGTTGAAGGTGCGCACGCTGGAGAAGCCGGCCGCGAACGCGATGTCGGCCATCTGCAGGTCACTGGTCTCGATCAGCAGCCGCGCGGTCTGCGCACGTTGTGCCCGGGCGAGGGCGAGCGGACCGGCGCCGAGCTCGGCCTGGAGCTGACGCTGCACCTGCCGCACGCTGTAGCCGAGCTGGGCCGCAAGTCCTGGTACGCCGTCGCGGTCGACGACCCCGTCCGCGATCAGCCGCATCGCCCGGGCGACCAGGTCGGCGCGGTCGTTCCACTCCGGCGACCCGGGGCTGGCGTCCGGCCGGCACCGCTTGCACGCGCGGAACCCGGCCTGCTGGGCAGCCGCGGCGCTCGGGTAGAACACCATGTTCTCGACCTTGGGCGGCACCACCGGGCAGCTCGGCCGGCAGTAGATCCGGGTCGTCAGCACGGCGGTGAAGAACCACCCGTCGAAGCGCGCGTCCTTCGACTGGACCGCGCGGACGCACCGCTCTCTGCACTCGTACACGCCCTCCAGCATCCCTGCCGCCGCCGACAGTCTCTAGCGGTTTTACGACGTGCAGGTGTCGCGAGAAAACGACGCCAGGATCTGGGGTCGCTTTCCCGCCAGAGTCGGGGCTGCGCGCTCGGTGGACTGGAGGACATGAACGAACTGACTGACAAGTTGGCCCTGGTGACCGGTGGCAGCCGCGGCATCGGCGCGGCCACGGCGATCACCCTGGCCGAGCGCGGCGCCGACGTCGCGCTGACCTACAACAGCTCGCCCGACGCGGCGGCCAAGGTGGTGAAGGAGATCGAGACCCTCGGCCGGCGCGCCTACGCCTTGCCGGTCGACTCAGCCGACGCGAGTGCGGTGGCGGAAGGGGTCGCGCAGGCGGCCGAACGGCTCGGCGGTCTCGACATCCTGGTCAACAACGCCGGCGTCGGCGCGATCGGCCCGATGGGCGACTTCACGCTCGAGGATCTCGACCGGGTGCTCGCGGTGAACATCCGTGGCGTGTACGCCGCCGCGCAGGCCGCCGTACCCCGGATGGCCGACGGCGGCCGGCTGATCCACCTCGGCAGTTGCGCGGCCGGACGGGTGACCAGCCCGGGGATGACGCTCTACGCGATGAGCAAGGCCGCCCTGGTCGGCCTGAGCAAGGGGCTGGCCCGCGAGTTCGGGTCGCGTGGCATCACCTCGAACGTCGTCCAGCCCGGGCCGATCGACACGGACATGAACCCGGCGGACGGTCCGTTCGCGGCGGCCCAGATCGCCGACCTCGCCCTGGACCGCTTCGGCACCACCACCGAGGTCGCCGCGGCCATCGCCTACCTGGCCGGCCCGAACGCGGCATACCTCACCGGCACCGAACTAACCATCGACGGCGGCCACACAGCGTGAGCCGTCGACCTGAGCGGACGGCCTGAGCGGTCGGGCCTAAGCGATCGGGCCTGAGTGGTCGGCTCGAGCGGTTGTCGGTGGCCGCGGCTAGCGTCGCGGCATGCGCTACTCCGTCACGGTCGGTGCGGTCGGACCAGGACGCGACCCGCGCGGGCTCGCCGAGCTCGCGCGGGTGGCCGAGGACTCCGGCTGGGACGCGATGTTCCTCGAGGACTACCTCGTCTACCAGGGCGACGCGTCCCAGCCGACGTACGACCCGTGGATCTGCCTGGCGGCGATGGCGGTGGCCACCACGCGGATCAGGATCGGTACGACAGTGACGCCGCTGCCCCGGCGGCGGCCGTGGAAGGTCGCCGCCGAGGCGGTCGCGCTGGATCACCTGTCGGACGGACGGTTCGTGCTCGGGGTCGGGATCGGCGACCCCGGTGATCCCTTCCTGGACACCGCCGAGCCGAAGGTGCTGGCGGAGCTGCTGGACGAGGGGCTCGAGGTGATCGACGGGCTGTGGACCGGGGAGCCGTTCAGCTTTCACGGCAAGCACTACCGGCTCGACGGCGTGCAGCTCACCGCCCGTCCGGTGCAGCGTCCGCGGATCCCGATCTGGGTCGGCGGCAACTTGCTCGTGCCCGCGGTCCGGCGCCGCATCCTTCGCTGGGACGGCAGTTGTGCCTACAAGGGATCGACCGACGCACCGCAGCAGCTCACCCCGGACGACGTTCGCGCACTGCTGGCCGAACGCAACGATCCGGCGGCGTCCGACGTGAGCCTGCGCGGCCGTGGTCCGGCGGCGTTCGACGTGAAGGTGAGCCGGGGTGATCCGGCCGCGTTCGCCGCCGCGGGGGCGACCTGGTGGGGACGCTGGATCGCGCCCGCCGCCCCGGAGGAGACGCTCGCGATCATCCGGCAGGGGCCGCCGAGCCGTTGACAGAGCCGAGGGCGGGAGAGAGACTGCGGATGTTTTTAACGTTCAAAACGTTCGTGGGAGGGCGCCGTGGCTACCTTGAAGCAGGTCGCCGCGCACGCCGAGGTGTCGGTGCAGACGGTGTCGAACGCCCTGAACGCACCCCATCGCCTCCGCCCGGACACGCTCGAACGGGTGAACCGCTCGATCGAGTTGCTGAACTACCGGCCCAATCGTAACGCCCGCAGTCTGCGCACCAGCGCGGTCGAGCTGATCGGCTACTGCGTCCCGAGCTGGCCGAACCAGACCCACCTGGTGATGGACCAGTTCCTGCATGCGCTCTGCGCGGCCGCGGAGACCAGCGGCCGGCACATCCTGCTGTTCACCGCACCCGAGTCCGTCGAGGGCATGCCGACGTACGACGACCTGCACGCGCGCCGCCTGGTCGACGGGTTCGTGCTGTCGCAGACGCAGACCCACGACCCGCGGCACGGCTGGCTGAAGGACCAGCAGATCCCGTTCGTGTCGTTCGGCCGGGTGTGGGGAGCGTCCACCCAGCCCGGGCCGTGGGTCGACGTCGACGGGGCGGCCGGCTCCGCGATGGCCGTGCGGCACCTGCACGAGACCGGCCGGCGGCGGATCGCCTTCCTCGGCTGGCCGCACTCCTCCGGCCTGGCCGAGGACCGGCTCTCCGGCTGGCAGGACCAGTGCACGGAGCTCGGCCTGCCGACCGACGGTCTGGCGCGGCACTGTGCCGAGGACACCATCGACGAAGGCGCCCGGGCCACCGCCGGACTGCTCGACAGCGAGCAGCCCCCGGACGGGATCGTTGCCCTGAGCGACATTCTCGCGCTCGGTGCGTTGCGGGAGCTGGGCGATCGCGGGCTGACTGCCGGGGTCGATGTGGGCGTCACCGGGTTCGACGACTCGCCGCTGGCGTCCGTCGTCTCCCCGGGGTTGACCAGCCTCCGGCAACCGATGGACCAGATCGCTTCCGAGCTGATCGCCATCCTCACCGGCACTCAGGACGACGTGCCGGCCGAACGACTGCTGCAACCCGAACTGGTGATCAGGGGCAGTTCAGCCCCTGGCTGATGTGGTGCGTGCGCGCCGCAAGAAGGAGGACACCGCCATGACTCTCCGCCCAACAGTCAGACGCAGCACCGCCCCACCCCGCCGGGCCCGGCGTACGGCCGGCGTCGCGCTGCTCGCCGCAGCGACCATCCTGGCCGGCACCGCCTCCGCGACCGCCGGATCCACCCCATCGCAGGGCAATGCCGGGTCAACGTCGCCGCAGGCAACCACCGGGGCGACCAGCGGACCGTCGGAGCTCTCGGAAACCACCCGGCTGGCCGACCGGCGCTCGCTGGTCGTCGGCGACCGCGCGTACGCGATGGGCGACGAGACCGGCCTCTACCCCGCCACGGGCTGGCACATCCGCGGCGAGATGGGCGGCTTCTGGACGCAGCCGATCAAGCTCCTCGACGGACTCTGGTTCGGCCTCGACGGCGAGTGGCTCGGCAAGGACGTGGCGGCACAGAAGTACACCAGCGGCCACGGCTACAGCCGGATCGACTACTCCGGTGACGTCCGCGTACGCCGGACCGACTTCGTCCCCGACGGCGTCCGCGCGACCCTGGTCGGCCTGACGCTCGAGTCGACAACGGCGAAGACGGTCAAGCTCGACGTGGACGCGCACTCCGAACTGATGTCGTCGTACCCGTGGGGCTGGACGACCCCGAGCGCGGCCGACGCGAACCTGCCGGACACCGGTGCGTACGCCGCCGGCTCGTTGCGGTTCCGCGAGCAGGGCACGCCGTCGTACCCGAACGCGACCGCCCACGACTTCGCTGCGTTCGTCGGATCGTCCCTGCGTCCGACGAGCCACGCGCTCGGCCCGGACCATCGCGGCCCGCAGGATCCGGCGGTGATCTGCCCGGCCGACGGTACGACGCCCGCGCGCTGCGACGACTCGCTGGTCGGCAAGGGCACCGGCGGCCGGCTCACCTACGACGTCAAGCTCGCGCCCGGGAAGTCGAGGACCGTCTGGTTCGCGGTCGCCGGCTCGGACGACGGGGTGTCCGCCGCGCACCGTGAGTACCGCCGGGCGCTGAGCAGCCCGGAAGCGTTGCTGAAGGCAAAGGCCCGGGACCGCCGGCAGATCGACAGCATGTCCGCGGTGGACCTGCCTGGTGACCGGCTGCTGCAGCAGAGCGTCGAGTGGAGCAAGCAGAACCTCGCGGACTCGGTGCAGGAAGCCCGCAACCTGCGCATCCGCGATGTCAACGAGGGCAAGGACTACCCTGCCCCGGCCGGCACGGTCGAGGCCGCGCGCTGGTTCGGCGCGGGGTTCCCGGACTACCCGTGGATCTTCGCGACCGACGGTGAGTACATGGCCTTCGCCGCGGTCGCGGCCGGTCAGTTCGACACCGTGAAGGAACACCTGCGCGCGCTCCGGGACATCAGCGACCTCCTCAACGACCGCAGCGGCAAGGTCGCGCACGAGGTGGTCCCGACCGGCGACGTGTACTTCGGCTCCAACCAGAGCGCCGGGAACACCGACGAGACCGTCAAGTTCCCGAGCGCGGTCGCGCTGCTGTGGCGATGGACCGGCGACGACCGCTTCCGGGACTCGATGTACGACTTCAGCGTCCGCAACCTGCAGTACGTCTACCGCGAGCTGGACGAGGACGGCGACGGCTGGCCGGAGGGTCTCGCCAACGTCGAGCGCAGCGGGATGGGTGTCGAGAAGCTCGACAGCACCGTGTACCTCGCCCGCGGTCTGCGCGACCTCGCCGACCTGGCCGCGTCGAAGCGCGACCGGAAGATCCAGCAGTGGGCGACCGCCCGGGCCGACGACCTCGAGTCCCGGTTCGAGGCGCAGTGGTGGGTCCCGCAGGCGATGGGGTACGCCGATTCCGTCGACGACCCGGCCGACCCGGCGAACGACAACACGCCGATCTTCCAGCGGCACTGGATCGGCGTCACCCCGATGGAGGCCGTGCTGAACCGTCCTGGTCGGCCGGACGCGCCGTTGTCCTCGGCCGAGCACGCGGCGATCGCCCTCGACCAGCGCGAGAAGCCTTGTTACACGGGCGAATTCGGGCTGTACCACACGGGCACGGGGCCGACCTCGGATCCGGCCGGCAACCCGGGCCCGTCGTGCGATCCGGTCGTCTCGCAGGTGAAGAGCGAGCGCGCGATGTTCGGCCTGAACACCGCGATCATGGCGGTTGCTGAAGGCAACTACGGTCGCCTGGGCCGGGACCAGCAGCAGGTGTACACCACCGGCAACGCACGGATCCAGCTCGACCCGACGGTGTGGGAGACGCCCGGTGCGATGCCGGAGATCGCGCCGTCACCCGACGCGCCGGCGAACATCGGCCGGCCGTTCTACGACCGGTCGATGGCACTCCAGGCGTGGGGCGCGTACGGCATCCTGTGGCCGGTCGTGCACCAGCAGCTGGGCGTGGCCCCGGACCTCGGGTACCGCACGCTCGCGGTGGTCCCGCAGCTCCCGGAGGGCCAGCAGAAGGTGGCCGGAAGCAACATCCGGGTCGGCCGCGGCTCGGTCGACGTGTCCGCACGCCTTGCAGGCAACGAGTTGCGGACCGACGTGAAGGTCAGGGGCGTCGGCGCGAAGACCACGGTCGGCGCTGTCCTCCCGACCGGCGCGACGGTGAAGCGGGTCACGCTGGACGGCCGCTCGGCGTCGTACAAGCTGGTGACCACGGCGCGTGGAGTGGAGGTGCACGTCGCGGCCCGCGGTTCGTCCTCGGCGCTGCGGATCACGCTGAACTGATTGCTTGATTCAGACCCCGGCCGGCGCACAACCGTTCTGTGCGCCGGCCGGCTTGTCGTCGGTAACGACACGGAGCGGTGCCGATAAGCGCACAGAAGCGGGGCCCCTCCGAGTATGAGTCGGAGGGGCCCCGCATAGCTGAAGGAAGGTGACGTCTCCAGCCTCCCGAACGGGTCCGTTGGGCCGGCAGACCCCGTCACCGGTCTACCTCGGTGGGGATCCCCACCGCTAGGGTCCTCGGTTTCCGTTCGACCCGCCGCTCGGATCAGAAGCGGCGTGTCGACATTTCTACCGCCGCCCCCCAGGGCCGCACAACCCTTTCCAGCCAAGAGATTTCGTCAATTCGCGAGCCACCGCGTGTCGTCCACAGTGACCACGCAACCATCCACAGAAATGTTCCGGGTTATGCACACCCCCTGTGCATAACCCGGGCTCAGCCCTTCGCCGGTTTCAGCGCCAGCGGCCGCAGCAGAAGGTAGCCGACGTACACACCGAGTGCACTGACCACCAGGATGGTGGGTACGGCGACAGCGAGTGGCGGCCGCCGGTAGCCGACGCTGTCGAGCGCGTCCGCGAGCCACTGGGCGATCAGCAGGAACTCGGCCGCGGCCGCCGGCAGGATCGACAGCGGCAGCAGCGCGACGCCACGCCAGAAGCCGAACCGGTAGAACGTGATCCCGAGCAGCCAGCCCGCCGCCTCGTGCGACAGGATCAGCAGGAAGAACTCGGTGAAGATCAGCCCCGCCTGCGAGGCGTCGGTGAACAGGTGCGGGTTCTCCAGCGTCTGCGACCAGCCCCGCCAGCCGTAGACCAGGTGCTCGAGCTGGTACACCACGACCCACAGCACCGCGGTCGCGACCGCGGCACCGGTCAGATAGATGCCTGCGGCAATGGAAAACATCCGGCGGGTGACGCCCTGCGCGATCAGCAGGGTGAAGTACGCCGGGGCGATGCTGATGCCGATCGCCATCGAGAAGTACTTCGGCGACTGGGTGCCGTAGTCCCACACGCTGTGGTCGATCCCGCCGGTGGCGAGCTGGAACGCGACCCCGCCCACGCCGAACGCGACCAGCATGACAATCCAGTAGCCGCCGAGCATCGGCCGAGTACCGGTGATCACCGCCAGCAGCACCTGCCGCAGCCGGTTCACCGCGGTCGTCCCGCGCGGCAGCGCCGGCGGACGCTCGAGTACGGCGCTCATCGCCGCCCTCCCTGTCCGTTGGACGTGAGGTGCACGAAGAGGTCCTGGAGACCGACCGGGCCGATCTCGAGACCGGCCGCCCGGGCCTGCGCGAGGAGCGCCGGGTCGAGGTCGCCGAGCACCGTGGTCGACTTGGTGCCGCCGAGCTTCTCCTCGGCGAGCACGGTGAACCCGCCGGTGAACTCGTCCACCACCGCGGCCGGGCCGACGATCGACGCACCGCGGCCGCGGAGCGCGTCCACCGGTGACTGGGTGACGAGCCGGCCGCGGTCGAGGATCACGACCTCCTCGAGCATCGGGCTGACCTCGCTGACCAGGTGGGTCGACAACACGATCGTCCGCGGCACCTCGGCGTAGTCGGTGAGCAGGGCGTCGTAGAACAGGTTGCGGGACGGCACGTCCATGCCGAGGTACGTCTCGTCGAACATCGTCAGCGGCGCGCGGCTGGCGAGCCCGAGCACGACGCCCAGCGCGGACTTCTGCCCGCGGGACAGCTTCTGCACCTTCTTCGTCGTCGGGACCTCGAACCGGTCGAGGAGCTCCTCGGCCAGGTCGCCGTCCCAGTACGGACGCAGGCTCGCGGCCAGGCCGAGCACGTGCTTGACCGGTGCCGCGTCGACCAGGTCGCCCGACTCCCGGATCAGGCAGACCCGGCTGGTGACGACCGCGTTCTCGTACGGCTCGGCCGCCGTACCGAGGTCGCCGCCGTCGATCAGGACCCGGCCCTCGTCCGGTCGGCGGAACCCCGCCAGCACGGCGGCCAGCGTGCTCTTCCCGGAACCGTTCCGGCCGAGCAGCCCGTGGATCTTGCCCGCCGCCAGCCGCAGGTCGAGCCGATCCAGTGCCGGCACCCCGGCGAACCGCACCGACAGGTTCTCCGCCCGCGCGCCCAGCGCATACCCCGTCGCGGTGGCCGGCTCGGCGGATTCGAGCATCTGGTTGGTCATCAGGCGTCTCCGTAGATCGTGTCTGGTGATCCCGCGCCGTAGCGTGCCGAGTGCCGCGCAGTAGGTGCGGGATCACCAGACACGATCTGAGTGCGGATGTGCTGGACGACGTCTGTGAGAGGTACGCCGATGGCCTTGGCCTCGCGGATCATCGGGTCGACCACGTCGGCGAAGAACGAGTCGCGCCGACCGGTGCGGAGCAGGTCCCGCGCGTTCGGGCTGACGAACATGCCGATCCCGCGCTTCTTGTAGAGCACCCCCTCGTCGACCAGCTGGGCGAACCCCTTGGCCGCCGTGGCCGGGTTGATCCGGTAGAAGGCGGCGTACTGGTTCGTCGACATCACCTGCTCGTCCTCGGCGAGGACGCCGGTGACGATGTCGTTCTTGATCTGCTCGGCGATCTGCAGGTAGATCGGACTCCGGTCGTCGAACATCACCGCCTCCTCTCCGCGGTCGAAAGGTTCGTAGGTTCATTACTTGAGTAACGAACCATAGCACCGGCTGGGGCAAGCCGGTCAACCGGCTTCGTGCGACGACGCCTGCAGCGCCTTCTTCAGCGCCGGCACCACCGGGCCGACCCTGACCGCCAGTTGCGCGATCCGGTCCTTGTGCCGCTTGCGCTGCTCCTTGGTCACGACCGTCCGCAGGTCACCGGTAGCGGCCAAGGTGATCACCGCCGCGTCCCGGACGTCGATCCGGGTGACCAGCCGGGCGGGCCGCAGGGTGTCGGTGGCGTTCCGCAGCAACTGGCGCCGGACGAGCGGATGCCGCAGCGTCACCCGGTACGTCGGGAAGACGCCGAGAGCACGGTAGTGCTCGACCTTGATCAGCCGAGCGCTTTCGAGCTCGTCCCGGACGTCGCGGACGATCCGGCCGTGCCGGCGGTCGATCCACGTCCGCCACTTCCGCGGACCGATCCGGCGGATGTCCTTCAGCACCTCGGCCAGCACCGGGTCGGCCGGCGCGGCGGCCTTGGTCACCCGGGCCCGACTGTTGTCGTCGGCAAGGTTCCCCCGCAGTTGGAGATCCACGAGCGCGGCCGCGCGGAGGATCCGCCCGAGTCGGCCCCACCGGCCGGTCAGCCGGCCTGTCCGCGGATCGTAGGCGAGCAGGAAGAGCCGTGCGGCCAGGGTGTCCGGGGCCTTGACCCGGCCGAGCGCGACCACCCGCCGCCGGCTGACGGCCGGCCGGCGCGGCAGGGTGCCGCGGGCACCCCGGACGAGAGTGAGATGACTACCGCTGCTGCTACTCATCGTCTTCCTCCTTGGCCGGGCGGCCCGGACGGCGTTGCTTGCCGACCCCGGACGGGAGCCGGCCGGCGTCCGCGAGCGCCCGGCGGAGCAGGTACTCGATCTGGGCGTTGGTGCTGCGCAGGTCGTCGGCTGCCCAGCGGGCCAGCGCGTCATGCACCACGGGATCCAGCCGGAGCAGGATCTTCTTGCGTTCGACGGCCACGACGGCCGCTCACTGGTACAGCGAGCCGGTGTTGACCACCGGCTGGGCGTCCCGGTCGCCGCACAGCACTACCATCAGGTTGCTGACCATGGTCGCCTTGCGCTCCTCGTCCAACTCGACCACGTCGTGCTCGGACAGCCGGGCCAGGGCGAGCTCGACCATGCCGACCGCCCCCTCGACGATCCGCTGCCGGGCCGCCACCACGGCGCCGGCCTGCTGGCGGCGGAGCATCGCCTGGGCGATCTCCGGCGCGTAGGCCAGGTGGGTGATCCGGGACTCGATCACCCGGACCCCGGCGGCCTGCACGCGGGCGCCGATCTCGGTCGACAGCGTCTCGGTGATCTCGTCGGTGCTGTCCCGCAGCGACAGCCCGCCGTCGTCGGAGTGCACGTCGTACGGGTAGCTGTTGGCGATGTGCCGGACCGCGGTCTCGGTCTGGATCGCGACGAACTCGACGAAGTCGTCCACCTCGAACATCGCCTGCGCGGTGTCCTCGACCTGCCAGACCACGACCGCGGCGATCTCGATCGGGTTGCCGTCGGCATCGTTCACCTTGGCCACCGCGGTCTCGTGGTTGCGGATCCGGGTGGAGACCTCCTTGCGGGTGGCGATCGGGTTCACCCAGCGCAGGCCGTTGGTCCGGATGGTCCCGGCGTACCGCCCGAGGATCTGCAGCACCCGCGCCCGCCCCGGCTGCACCGGCGTCAGTCCGGCGGCCACGATCACCCCGGCCACGAAGACGACGATCGACACCACGACCAGCGCACCCTGCGACTGCCCGGCGCCGACGATGAACAGCACCACCCCGGCGACCACCAGCACGAACGCCAGCCCGGCCATCGGCCACCCGTTGATCTCCCGCGCGGCCCGCTCGGTCACCTTCGGCGCCGGCATCTCGACCGCCACGTCCAAGTCCGTCATCACTGCTCCTCTCGAATAGCTGAAAGGTAGCATTGTGATATCACATTTTCAAGGCGGCTCTCCGGTTCGCGACGCGGCCCGCGGTCAGAGCGGCTGCGCGAGAGCGGTCAGGTGGTGTTGCCAGGTGGTCGACCGGGAGTTCGGGAGCGGGTCGATCGCGGAGTCTGACCAGGCGTGCACGGGCCGGATGCCGTGCAGGGCGTTTAGGAGCCACACCTCGGTGGACCGGAGGTCGGCGGCCGTGCGGGCTCGCTCGGCCGTCTCGACGCCCTGGCTCGCGGCGATCCCGCGGAGCAGCCGAGCGGTGACCGACGGCAGCAGCGGGCGGTCGGCCGGCGGGAAGCAGAGCGTGCCGTCCTCCCACCACGCGACGGCGGAGTACGCCGCCTCGAGGACGACGCCGTCCTGGTCGCGCAGCAGGATCTCGTCGGCCCGGTGCGCGGCCGCCTCCCGCAGCTTCCCGAGCAGTTCCAGGTCCGGACCCTTCACCCGCGGCGCCGTCCGTGGGTCGGGCCCGTCGTGGACGACGACCCGGACCCGGCCGCCGGCCGGCGGTGCGGGCCGGAGCTGGACCGCCAGCTCGCCCGACGTCCGGAGCTCGAAGCGCGGGAACCAACGCCCGAACCCGGGCAGCCGGCCGACCTGGTCGCTCCAGAACGCCGTCGCGTCCACGCCCGCCGCCGCACACGACCCGGCGAACCGTTCCCGGTGCAGCTCGAGCCCCCGGACCCTGCCGTTGGCGACCAGGAACGAGTCCACCACCTGCACACCACTCATCTCCCCCACCCTTCGGCCGCGGCGTTCCCGCCGACGGCTGCTGTTGCCTTCAGCACCATTTCGTCGTACTCCGCGACCGGCTCGGAGTCGAGCACGATCGCCCCGCCCGCGCCGACCACGGTCCCGGACGGCGTCAGCACCGCCGTCCGGATGACCACGCTCAGGTCGGCCCGCCCGTCCACGGTCAGGTAGCCGAGCGCTCCCGAGTACACGCCGCGCGCACTCCACTCGAGCTCGTCCAGGATCTCCATCGTCCGGATCTTCGGCGCCCCCGTCATCGACCCCGGCGGGAAGCACGCCCGGACGGCGTCGACGGCGGACACCCCGGCCCGCAGCCGGCCGCGCACGGTGGTCACGAGCTGGTGGACGGTCCGGTAGCTCTCGACCGCCATCAGCTGCGGCACGTGCACGGTGCCCGGTTCGCTGACGCGGCCGAGGTCGTTGCGGATCAGGTCGACGATCATCAGGTTCTCGGCCCGGGTCTTCTCGTCCTCGGCCAGCGCCTTGGCCGCCAGCTGGTCGGCCGCCGGGTCCGGGTCCCGCGGCGCGGTCCCCTTGATCGGCCGGCACTCGGCCCAGCCGTCCGCGTCCACGGTCAGGAACCGTTCCGGCGACGAGCTGGCGACGGCGAGGTCGCCGTACCGGAGGAAGGCGGCGTACGGCGCCGGGTTGTGCGCCCGCTGCCAGAGGAAGAACTCGAACGGGTCGGGCACCGCCGGCAGGCGCACGCGGTTCGTCAGGCAGACCTCGTACGTCTCGCCCGCCTCGAGCGCGGCCCTGCACCGGGCAATCCCGTCGAGGTACGTCGCCCGGTCCTGCTCCAGGTGGGCCTCCAGGTCGAGCCGGGCGATCGCCGGCTCGTCCACGCCGGACATCGACCAGTGGGCCGTGATCCGGGCCGCCCGGTCCAGCCAGCCGTCGTCGGCGGTGTCGACGCTGACCAGGTAGCTGACGTCCCGGTCGTGATCGATCACGACGAACCGGTTCGCCCAGATCCACAGGGCGTCCGGCGTCGGCGCCTCGTGTTTCGCCGCTCCCCCGGTCAGCGCCTTCAGCTCGTAACCGAAGTACCCGACGTAGCCGCCGGCGAACACGCCCGCCAGCTCCTCGGGTACGTCGCCCGGCCGGGCGGCCCGGTCGGCGATCAACCCTTGCAATTCGGCGAACACGTCGCCGTCGGCAACGTCCCGGACGACCACCTGCGCCGCGCGCCCGAGCGTCGTACCCAGCACCGAGACCCGCCGGGCCGCGCGGTCGGTGAGGCTGCCGTCGAGCCAGAACGCGACGGGTTCGCCGGCCAGCAGCTCGCGGTAGACCGTCTCACCGTCGAGCGCCCGGTCGACCCTCCGGACGAACCACCGCAGCGCACTCACAGGCACACGGTACCGACCGCGGGCCTGCTCCGGGGCCGGCGATCAGGTCCCGGTCAGGGCGAGCTTGGTGCGCATGGCGGTGATCCGACGGATCGGGATCGCGACCTCGAGGCCGTCCTTCGACTCGGCCCGGTCGGCGAGCCAGCCGGCGGCGGTGTCCCGGCGGACGTCCGGCGTACCGGGCAGGTAGAGCGCGTCGACCAGGCGCTGGGCGTCGTCGCGGGTACGGATCAGGTAGACGTACCGCTCGCGCTGGCTCTCCATCACGTGGAACCCGGCGTGGTGCAGCTTGTCCTTGAGCTCGGTGATCTCGCCACCGGCCGGGAACTGCGGGGTCGAGCGCAACCGCGTGGTCAGACCGCTCAACGTGCGGATGTCACCGCGCCGGAGCGGTCGCACGGCCGGCACGATCGCGGCCAGTACGCCGCCTCGTCGCAGCACCCGGGCCGCCTCGGACAGGACCGCGGGCAGCGGCTGCAGGACGGCGAGCCCCATCGAGCAGGTGACGACGTCGAAGACCTCGTTCGCGAACGGGAGATGCAGCGCGTCCGCCTGCACCTTCGGGCCCGGTGCGCCGGCCAGCTGGGCCGGGTTGTTGTCGACGCCGACGACCCACCGCCCGTACAGCTCCCGCGCGACCGGACCGTTGCCACAGGCCAGGTCGAGGACCCGGCGGGCCTCGCCGGACACGGCCCGCACCAGCCAGCGGTACGGCGTGTGGTCGCCTGCTACCGCACGGGACAGCAGGGCTTCGGTGCTGCCCGGAGCCGCGGTGTGGAACTCCCGCAGGTACTCCGGCCAGTCGATCTCGTTCTCAGGCATCGCGGAGAGAGGCTACCTCGTGCGCACACCCTGTACAGCATCGAGCGCTGAGTGTGCGCGGTCTTAATACAGCTTTGAACGTCAGACCCGGCTGACGAAGATGTGCCCGGCCGTCTCGTCGCTGATCACGCCGCCGGCCTCCCGGCTGCCGACCAGGACGCCCTCGGCGTCGAGGGTGGAGTCGACCTCGCGGCCCGGCAGCGCACCGGCCTTGCGCAGCACGGCCATCGCACCGTCGTCGGTCTGCACCGGCTCGGCGATCCGCCGGACCAGCACCCGGACGCTGTCACCGGTCGCGCCGTCGAGCACCTTGTCCAGCGGCTCGACACCGATCCGGAAGTCCTCGATGCCGCTCGCCTGGCCGTCCTTCTGCAGCTCCTCCAGGCCCGGGATCGGGTTCCCGTACGGCGACTCGGTCGGGTTGTCCAGGATCTTCAGCAGGCGGAGCTCGACCGCGTCGCTCATCACGTGCTCCCAGCGGCAGGCCTCCGCGTGCACGTCCTCCCACTCCAGCCCGATCACGTCCACCAGCAGGCGCTCGGCCAGGCGGTGCTTGCGCATCACCCGGACCGCCTGCTTCCGGCCGACCTCGGTGAGCTCGAGGTGGCGGTCGCCCTCGACCGTGACGAGCCCGTCGCGCTCCATCCGCGCCACCGTCTGGCTGACCGTCGGACCGGACTGGTGCAGCCGCTCGGCGATCCGCGCGCGCAGCGGCAGGATGCCCTCTTCTTCCAGCTCGTAGACGGTCCGCAGGTACATCTCGGTGGTATCGATCAGCTCGCTCACGACAACCATTCTCGCCTATGCAGGCAAGCCTCACCCAATCGGCGACTACGAGCGGGTACCGATGGAGGATGCGGAACGAGACAGCGGTGATGTGGTTCCGGCGCGATCTCCGGCTCGCCGACAACCCGGCGTTGCTGGACGCCTGCGCCGCCGGGGACGGACGGGTCGTCGGGGTGTTCGTGCTGGATCCCTTGCTCTGGGACCGTTCCGGGGACCAGCGCCGTGACCACCTGACCGCCTCGCTGCGGAGCCTGTCGGAGTCGATGGGCGGCCGGCTCGTCGTCCGGCGGGGTGATCCGGTGCGGGTGATACCTGAGCTCGCCGACGAGGTGGGTGCCGCCAGTGTCCATGTCAGCGCGGACTACGGCCCGTACGGGCAGCAGCGTGACCAGGAAGTTGAAGGCGCATTGAAGTGTCCACTGGTCGCGACCGGTTCGGCGTACGCGGTCGCGCCGGGCCGGGTGCTCAACCAGCAGGGCAGTTCCTACCAGGTGTTCACGCCGTACTTCCGCGCCTGGCTCGAGCATGGCTGGCGCAAGCCGGCCGACGCGCCCTCCGACGTGACGTGGGTCAAGGCCGACGGCTCGGACCTGCCCGACGCGACGGCGACCGGAGCCGGCGAGCAGGCGGCCCGGGAGCACTGGCACGACTACCTGGAGGAGGTCGGCGGGTACGACGACGAGCGGAACCGGCCCGACCTCGACAGCACCTCGCGGATGTCGGTCCCGTTGAAGTACGGCGAGATCCACCCGCGGACGATGCTCGCCGACCTCGCCCGCAAACGCAGTGCCGGCGCGGAGGCGTACCGGCGGGAGCTGGCCTGGCGGGAGTTCTGCGCGGACCTGCTCGCGCGGTATCCGCAGGCGGCCTGGAAACCGTTGCGCCCGGAGTTCGAGCGGATGGTGTACGACGACCCCGGCGACGCGTTCGAGGCCTGGTGCGCGGGCCGGACCGGGTTCCCGTACATCGACGCCGGGATGCGGCAGCTCGCCGAGTCCGGCTTCATGCACAACCGGGTGCGGATGGCGGTCG
This sequence comes from Kribbella sp. CA-247076, assembly GCF_050942445.1. NCBI lineage: Bacteria > Bacillati > Actinomycetota > Actinomycetes > Propionibacteriales > Kribbellaceae > Kribbella > Kribbella sp. CA-247076. Next base: position 6,328,953 of record NZ_CP192051.1, read on the forward strand.
CGTCGTTCCTGGTCAAGGACCTTCATGTGCACTGGAAGTTCGGTGCCCGCTGGTTCATGCGGCGGCTGCGCGACGGCGACCTGGCGTCGAACTCGCTGAACTGGCAGTGGGTGGCCGGCTGCGGCGCGGACCCGGCGCCGTACTTCCGGATCTTCAACCCGGTCGGGCAGGGCCTGAAGTTCGACCCCGACGGTGAGTACGTCCGGCGCTGGGTGCCCGAACTGCGGCAGCTCGAAGGCAAGGCGGTGCACGAGCCGTGGAAGTACGGCGGCGTCGAGGGCTACCCGGAGCCGATCGTCGACCACGCCGAGGCCCGCCGCGAGGCCCTGCGCCGGTACGAAGCCATCCGCTGACGTCCTCGGCTCTTGACTCGGTGTCGACGCTTACCCCTATAGTGCTAGTTACCTAGATGAATGGGGTAATCGATGATCGAGTTCCATCTGGACGGCCGGTCGGGGGTCTCGCCGTACCAGCAGATCGTCCAGCAGGTCCGGAACGCGTTGCGGCTCGGCCTGCTCCGGGAGGGGGACCAGTTGCCGACCGTCAAGGACGTGGTCGCGACGCTGGCGATCAACCCCAACACCGTGCTCAAGGCGTACCGCGAGCTCGAGCACGAGGGCCTGGTCCAGGCCCGGCCCGGCCGCGGCACGTTCGTCACCCGCACGCTGACCGACAACAGCCTCGCCGCCCACGGCCCCCTCCGCCAGGACCTGCGCCGCTGGCTCGCCAAGGCCCGCAAAGCCGGCCTCGACGACGAGAGCATCGAGGCGTTGTTCCTGACAACCTTTCGGACCGCCGCTCAGGAGGACATAGCATGACCGCCGTCCTGCAGGCCCACGGGTTGGGGAAGCGGTACGGGCGCCGGTGGGCGCTGACCGATTGTGAGCTGGAGGTTCCGGCCGGACATGTGGTCGGGCTGGTCGGGCCGAACGGGGCGGGCAAGAGCACGTTGCTCAACCTGGCGGTCGGGATGATCACCCCGACGACCGGGACCGTGGAGGTGCTGGGAACCGCGGCCGGGGTGGAGCAGGCGAAGGTCGGGTACGTCGCCCAGGACACGCCGACGTACAGCCGGCTGAGCGTGGCCGACCACCTGAAGCTGGGAGCCCGGCTGAATCCGGCGTGGGACGATTCCCTTGCCCAGCAACGGATCCAGAGCCTCGGGTTCGACCTCAAGCAGCGTGCGGGCAGGCTGTCCGGCGGTCAGCGGGCGCAGCTCGCACTGACGCTGGGCCTGGCCAAGCGTCCCGAGTTGCTGATCCTCGACGAGCCCGTCGCGGCCCTCGATCCGCTGGCCCGGCGCGAGTTCCTGCAGGACCTGATGGAGGCGGTCGCCGACCAGAAGCTGAGCGTCGTGCTGTCCTCGCACCTCGTCTCCGACGTCGAGCGGGCCTGCGACTACCTGATCGTGCTGGTCGGGTCCCGGGTCCAGGTCAGCGGCGAGATCGACACCCTGCTCGCCACGCACTACCGGCTGACCGGACCCCGGCGGGCCGCCAAGGACCTCCCCCGGAATCAGCACGTGGTGACCGAGAGCCACACGGACCGGCAGTCGACGTTCCTGATCCGGACCGAGCAGCCGATCCTCGACCCGGCCTGGTCGGTCAGCCGGCTCACCCTCGAAGACCTGGTGCTGGCCTACATGGGCCGCACCGCCCCGGCCCAGCCGGAGCGCCCGCTGCTGGAGGTACAACGATGATCTGGCTGACCTGGCGGCAGTTCCGCGTCCAGTTCCTGGTGGTCGCCGCGGTCGTCGCCGCCGCGATCGTCGTCCTGGCCGTCACCGGGCCGGGCCTCGCGGACGACTACCGGCGACTTACGACCGAGTTCATCCGCAACCTCGCCTTCGAGCGGCTCAACCCGAATCTCTACTACGTCGGCCAGGCCCTGCTGTACGCCGTTCCGCCGGTCGTCGGCGCCTTCTGGGGCGCACCGCTGATCGCCCGGGAGCTGGAGACCGGGACGCACCGACTGGTCTGGAGCCAGAGCATCGGCCGGCGCCGCTGGCTGGCGACCAAGGTCGGGATCGCCGGCCTGAGCGCGATCGCGATCACCGGCCTGCTCAGTCTCGCGGTCACCTGGTGGTCCGACCCGATCGACGACGCGCTCAACGCCGGCCAGGACTCGAACACCTACCTGCCCCGGATGTTCCCGCCGGTCTTCTCCGCCCGCGGCCTGGTCCCGGTCGGGTACGCCGCCTTCGCGTTCGCCCTCGGGGTCGCGGTCGGTCTCGTCGTCCGCCGTACCCTGGTCGCCCTCGCGGTCACGCTGGCCGTGGTGATCCTGGTGCAGATCCTGACGCCGACGTTCGTCCGGCCGCACCTGCTCGCGCCGACCGACCGGATGATCGTGGCGTCCGCGGAGAACATCCGCGGCTTCATGCTCGACGGGTCGGGGCCGGATCCACAGGTGAAGCAGATCGAGGTCGCGACCGGTGTCGTCGGCGCGTGGAAGCTGTCCGACGAGACCGTCGACAAGTCCGGCAAGGCGCTGAGCATGCTGCCGTCGTGGACGATCGAGTGCGAGCCGGGTCCGCCGCCGCACCTGCGCCAGGAAACGGCACCCAACCCGAAGCGGGACGCCTGCTTCCAGCGACTGGCCGACGAGGGCTACCGGCAGCACGTCCGCTACTTCGCCGCGGACACCTTCTGGTCCCTGCAGTGGCGCGAGTTCGGCCTGTTCGTGCTGCTGGCTCTCGGGCTGACCGGGTTCAGCTTCTGGCGGATCCGCCGCGACCTGTCCTGAGCCGTCGTCCGAGCAGGGCAACCGCGAGCAGGGCGGCGGCCACGACGGCCGAGGTCCAGGGCAGAGTGACCGCGAGGACGACGCACCCGGCCAGGCCGACCGCGTTGACGGCGCGAGGCCAGCGACGTTGGTCGGCCGGCTAGGTGAACGCGGACGCGTTCGCGATCGCGTAGTACAGCAACACTCCGAACGACGAGAACCCGATCACCCCGCGGAGATCGGTCGTCAGCACCAGCACCCCGACGACCACGGCCAGCGCGAGCTCGGCGTGGTGCGGCACCTGGAACCTCGGGTGTACGGCGGCCAGCCACGTGGGCAGATCCTGGTTGCGGGCCATAGCCAACGTGGTCCGGCCGACGCCGGCGATCAGGGCCAGCAACGCGCCAAGGCTGGCGAGCGCCGCGCCGATCCGGACCACGGGCTCGGCCCAGGCGACGCCGACCGCCTCGGCCAGGGGTGCGGTGGTCGTCGCCGGGTCGAGCACGCGCAGGAGCGCGACGCCGATCAGCAGATAGATGCCAATGGCAAGGAACAGCGCGATCGTGATCGCCCGCGGGATAGTACGCCGAGGGTCTCGGACCTCCTCGCCCATCGTCGCGATCCGCGCGTAGCCGGCGAACGCGAAGAACAGCAGGCCGGCCGCCTGCAAGACCCCGTAGACGGACGCCTCCGCGAGCACCGGCACCTCCCGGTGCGACTCGGCTCTGAACAGCAGCACCAGCACGAGCGCGAGCACCACCAAGGTGCACGACACCAGGATCCTGGTGAGCCGGGCCGTCCTGGTCACCCCGCGATAGTTGACCGCCGCCAGCCCGGCCACTGCCAGCAGCGCGACCAGTCTGCGCAGCCAGCCACCGCCGGGCACGACGTACGTGGCGAACGTCAGCGCCATCGCCGCGCACGACGCCGTCTTCCCGATGACGAAGCACCACCCGGCCGCGAACCCCCACCACTCCCCCAGCCGCTCCCGCCCGTAGACGTAGGTACCGCCCGAGACGGGGTAGACGGCCGCCAACTGCGCCGACGACACCGCGTTGCAGTAGGCAACCACCGCGGCGATGACCAGTCCGATCAGCACCCCGGATCCGGCGGCGTGGGCGGCCGGGGCCCACACCGCGAACACCCCGGCGCCGACCATCGAGCCGAGGCCGATGACGACCGCGTCGCCCAGCCCGAGGCGTCGCGCGAGCGCCGGCCGGGCGGCCATCAGACTGCCTTGAGCACACCCAGGAGGCGGGCGACTTCGGCCGCGACGGCATCGCGGGCCGGGCCGAGGTACTTGCGGGTATCGACCAGCGACGGGTTGTCGGCGAGGGTACGGCGGACCGACCCGGTGAACACGTTGTTGAGGTGGGTGGCGATGTTGACCTTGGTCATGCCCGCCTCGACCGCCCGGGTGAGGTCGGGGTCGGCCACCCCTGAGGACCCGTGCAGCACCAGCGGTACGGCGACCGCCGCGCGGAGCTCGCCGATCAGGTCGAAGTCGAGGGTCGCGGTGCGCTCGGTCATCGCGTGCGACGAGCCGACGGCGACCGCGAGCGCGTCCACCCCGGTGGCCTCGGCGAAGGCCACCGCCTCGTCGGGCCGGGTGCGGGCGCCGGGAGCGTGGACACCGTCCTTGCCGCCGACCTCGCCGATCTCGGCCTCGACGAAGACCCCGTGGTCGTGGCAGAAGGCCGTGACCTCGGTGGTGGCCGCGACGTTGTCGGCGTACTCGAGCTGCGAGGCGTCGTACATGACCGAGGTGAAGCCGAGGGAGACGGCCTCGGTGACCAGGTCGCGGTCCATCGCGTGGTCGAGGTGGACGACGACGGGGACGGTCGCGGCCGCCGCGGCGGCCAGGGTGGCCACGCCGATCGGCTTGAGCGCGCCGTGGTACTTCACCGCGTTCTCGCTGATCTGCAGGATGACCGGTGCGCCGGCCTGCTCGGCGCCGGCGATCAGCGCGGTCGCGTGCTCCAGCTGGATCACGTTGAACGCACCGATCCCGCGACCGGCCTTGGCGGCGGCGAGCACGACCTCGGCCCCGGAAACCAACGGCATGACTGCTCCTTCTAGTTGACGGCGACCTGGGGCTGCCAGCGCCGGTACGCGGCGAGATCGATGTCTCCGGCAACCGGTGTGAGGACCGCGGCGGCGGAGGCGGCGACGGCGGATTTCAGCACGGCCGGCCAGTCCGGCTCAGGCGACTCCGCGACCGCGGCGGCGACGACCGCCGTACAGGCGTCACCCGCACCGGTGGGGTTGCCGGAGACCGTCTCGACCGGGAGCGCACGCCAGACGCCCTTGTTGCTGGCAGCAACCATTCCACGGGATCCGTCGGTGATCACGGCCGCGGCCGCGCCGAGCCGGACCAGCTGCCGGGCGCCGTCCTCGACCGAGGTGTCACCGAGCGCGTCCCGCAACTCGGCCGCATTCGACCGCACCACCGCTCCGGCCTTCGCGGCGGCGGTGAGCGCGTCGCCGCCGGCGTCGATCACGGTCAGTACGTCGTGATGCCGGGCCCGGACCGCGAGCTCGGCGTACGCGTCGGCCGGCAGCCCCGGCGGCAGACTGCCCGAGCATGCCAGCACCTTGAGCCGTCTCCACGGCATCCGGTCGAGGAACGCCCGCCACTCGTCCGCGGTCACCGCCGGACCGGCCTCGTTGAAGATGGTCGCGTCCCCGTCGGCACCGTTGACGATCGCCACGGTCCGGCGTGTCTCGCCGGCGATCGGGGTCAGCAGCGCGGTCAGCCCGGCGTCGAACAGCTCCTCGGCGACGAGCTCGCCGGTGACGCCGCCGACGAAGCCGAGCACGAGCACCTGGTGCCCGAGGGTCGAGGCGACCCGGGCGACGTTCACGCCCTTGCCGCCGGCCCGCTGCCGGAGCGCGGCGACGCGGTGGCTTCCACCCAGCACGACCGAGTCCACCTCGTAAGTGACGTCCAGCGCCAGGTTCAGCGTGACGGTGCCGATCATGGTCCGATCAGTCCAGCCACGACCCGGCCCGCATCACCTTCTGGACGGCGTACTCCGCGTCCAGGAGCACCAGGTCGGCCCGCTTGCCGGTCTCGATCGCGCCGACGTCGTACCAGCCGAAGGTCTGGGCGGGCGTGGTCGAGGCCATCCGGGACGCGTCCACCAGCGAGACCCCGGCCTTGACCGCGTTCGCGTAGGCGACGTCCATCGTCAGCGTGCTGCCGGCGATCGAATGCGAGCCGTGCGCGAGCGTCACCAGCCCGTCCTTCACGTCCACCTCGAGGTTGCCGAGCTTGTACCGGCCCTCCGGCATCCCGGTGGCCTCCATCGCGTCGGTGATCAGCGCGATCCGGTTCACGCCGGCGGCCGCGAGCGCGACCCGGACGACCTGCGGATCCACGTGCAGGCCGTCGTTGATCACCTCGAGCAGCAGCCGCTCGTCGTTGATCGCGGCGCCGACCGGACCGGGGTCGCGGTGGTGGAACGGCCGCATCCCGTTGAACAGGTGGGTCGCCACCGTCGCCCCGGCGTCGGCCCCGGCGATCATCTGCTCGTACGTCGCGTCGGTGTGCCCGAGGGCCGCGACCGCACCGGCGTCGACGACCTGCCGGATCGCCTCCAGTCCGTTCTCGAGCTCGGGCGCGATCGTCACCATCCGGACGACGTCGCTCAGCACCTTCGCCAGGTCGTCGGTGAGCGGCGGGCGCAGCAGCGTCGGCTCGTGCGCGCCGCACCGGGCCTCGGACAGGAACGGCCCTTCGAGGTGGACGCCGGCGATCACGCCGTCGGCGACCAGCTCCGCCAGGCACGCGGTCTGCGCGACCAGGTCGTCCAGCGGCGAGGTCACCAGGCTGGCCAGCGTGGTCGTGGTCCCGTGCCGGGCATGGAAGGCCGCGACCTTCCGCGCCTCCTCCGGATCGGTCGTCGAGTACGTCGACCCGCCGCCACCGTGGGTGTGGAGGTCGACGAACCCCGGCACGACCGTCACGTCACCCAGGTCCTCCGGCCGCTTGCCGTCGGCGGGCATCCCTTCCGACCGCCGGCCGAAGGCGCGGATGTCCTCGTCGACCACCTGGATCCAGGCGTTCTCCAGCACGTCGTCCGGCGTGACCAGCCGGCCCACCCGATAGGTCGTCATTCGGCGTCCTCACTCTCGTCGGCGGCGACGCGGTCCCAGGCCATCTGGGCGGCGCCGAGGCAGCCGGCCTCCTCACCCAGGACCGCGGCGACGATCTCCGGCTCGCGCTGGAAGGTCAGCCGGGCGTGGATGCCGTCGCGGAGCGGCTGCAGCAGCGTCTCGCCTGCTCCGACCAGTCCACCACCGATCGCGATCCGGGTGGGCGCGACCAGGGTGGTGTAGAGGACGAGCGCGTCGACGAGGACCCGGAGCGCGTCGTCCCAGACCTGGGCGGCGTCGGGGTCACCGGCCGCGAGCAGCTCCAGCACCTCGCGGGCGCCGTCCACGGTCCGTCCGGTGCGGGCGCCGTACCGGCGGGCGAGGGCGGCGGCGGAGGCGACCGTCTCGAGGCAGCCCCACTGGCCGCAGGCGCACTGCTCGGCGGCGTCGCCGTGGACGAACCGGGTGTGGCCGAGCTCACCGGCGTACCCGTCGCCGCTGACCAGCGAGCCGTCGACCACCATCGCCGCGGCGATGCCGGTGCCGAGCGGGAGGAACATCGAGTTCGTGGTGCCGGCCAGGGCGCCGTGGCGCAGCTCGGCGTACCCGCCGGCGCGGACGTCGTGGGCGAGCACGACCGGAACCTCCTCGCCGACCGCCTCGGTCAGCGCGGCCAGTACGGGCGTCCCGACCCAGGCCAGGTTCTCGGCGCTGACGGTGCCGGTCGCGGCGTCGATGACACCGGGGACGACCACGCCGATCGCGCGCACCCGGTGACCGTCGGCGGTCGCCTTCTGGCCGAGCTCGACGACGGCCTCGACGAGCGCGTCCAGGATGGCGCGGCCGCCGCCCCGCGGATCGGGCACGGCCCGGGGAGTCGGCCTGGTCTCGCGGTGCACGACGGCACCGTCGGCGGCGACCAGGCCGCACTTCATCCGGGTTCCACCGAGATCGACGGCGACCACGACTTCACAGGGCTCCACGGAGCGCCATTATGCAGCGTTACCGGGCAGTCTGAACATCCATGAGCAGTCCATGGACACGGTTGCACCAGACCAATCGCGGCGCTGGTTCGGTTGCGTCCGAAGATCCGCGGGCAGGGCGCCGCGGGTAATCGGCCGCCACCGGGTCAGGCGCGCAGCCCCCGGTCGAACGCCGCCACCAGGAACGCGACCAGGTTCTCGGCCAGTTTGCCGGAGTTCTCCGCGTCCTCCAGTCCCGGTGCGCGTGACAGCGCCTGCGACTGGTGCAGGGCGAGCAGGCCGAGCATGTTCACGTACCCGAACGCGACCGCGTCCGGAGTCGCGTGCGGCAGCGCGGCCTGGAGCGCGGCCAGGTACCGCGCCTCGATGGGATCGGACTCCGCGGCGTACAGCTCGCGGATCCGCTGGCTCGGATCGAAGGCGATCCGGCCGATGAACCGGGCCACCACCGCACCGCGTTCACCGCGGCGCAGGACCAGGTCGAGCCCGGGCTCGATGAACGCCCGGATCAGCTGCTCCGGGTTGGGCCGGCCATTGGCCTCCAACTGGTCCAGCCGCCGCCTGCGCTCGGTGTTGACCGGCGCCATCGCGCGGGCCACCGCCGCCCGCAGCAGCGCTTCCTTCGAGCCGAAGTGATAGTTCACCGCCGCGATGTTCGCGGCTGCCGCGACCGTGATGGCGCGCAGCGAGGTCCCTTCGTAACCCCCTTCTCCGAATCGTTGCTCAGCGACGTTGAGCAACCTCTCCCGGGTCGATTCGACCGGCGTTTCCACAGAGTTCTCCTTCCCCCCGGCCACTGCTTGCTCAGGCACCCCACCTGCTCACTCGCCGTAGCCTGCAGTCAGCATAGTTCAAACGGTCGTTTGAACAGGAGTACTCAGCTCAGTTATCGCCGAGAATTCCTCAGATTTCTCTGAAACTCCTTCATTCCCATCGGGATCGCTACTCACACCTCTGTCATTCGGCTGGTTGCCCCGGTCTCCTTGTCTCGGGCTCGGGACGGCCCGGCAGCGCCGAATCGGTGACCGTGTGTGGCAACACGAACGACTGACCGTGAACGACTAGGGTCGAGGGCCATGAACGATGCGGTGTGGATCGCGAGGCGGTTCCAGGGACCGGAGAGATCCGGGAACGGCGGGTACGTCGCCGGCCGGGTGGGGACCGTGCTCGCGCGGGCCCTCGACGACGGCCGGGTGCCGCAGGTGACGCTGCGGATGCCGCCGCCGCTCGAGCGGGACCTGGACCTCGTCGCCGGCCACGAGGACGCCCGGTTGCTCGACGGGGAGGCCGTGGTCGCGTCCGCCGTACCGGTCGCTGCGGAGGTCCTCCACGACGCCACGATCGAGCCGGTGGGGCCGGAGGAGGCCGCGGCGGCGGAGGCGTCGTACCGCGGTCTGACGAACCATCCGTTCCCGACGTGCTTCGTGTGCGGGCCGGCGAACGACGGTGGCCTGCACCTCAAGCCCGGTCCGATGGGTGACGGGCGGACGGCGTGCACCTGGAAGCCGGCCGCCGATCTCGCGACCGGCGGCGACGGTCTGGTGGACGCGGTCTTCCTCTGGGCCGCGCTCGACTGCCCGGGCGGCTGGGCGATCGACCTCGAGGGCCGGCCATCCGTGCTGGGTCAGCTCACCGCGTGCATCGACGCGCGCCCGCAGGCCGGCGAGGCGTGCGTGGCCCTCGGTCGCTACCTCGGCGAGGACGGCCGCAAGACGTTCACCGCGAGCACCCTGTACGACGCCGACGGCCGGGTGCTCGCCCGGGCGCGGCACACGTGGATCACCGTCGACCCGGCGTTGTTCAACTAACGGGCGCGGGCGGCGTGGGCGCGGACCTTCGCGCGGTTGCCGCAGGTGGCCATCGAGCACCAGCGACGGCGCCCACGAGGATCCAGGAAGAGCCAGCCGCACGACTCCCCCGGACAGATCCGGATGTGCGCCCTCGACGGTCCGGTGAGCAGCTCACCCGCGTGCAGGGCGACGTGGTCGAGCGGCTGCGCGAGGTCCTCCGGCAGCTCCCAGGCGGCGCCGTCGTCCGTCGGCACGAGCTGCCGTCGCCCGGAAGCCTTCTCGACCACCCGGGCGACGGCCTCGAACGCGTCAGCGCCCGCCTGGCCGGTCAGTACGTCGTACAGGTCGGCCCGGAACTCCAGGGCCGCGGTCAGCCGGCGGGCCGCCTCCGTCGGTTTGCCGCTGGCCTGCTCGATCAGGCGGAACACTGTCGCCGGCGGCAGCAGGCCGACGTACGAGCTCCAGATCAGGAAGGCCTCGTACGACGTCAGCCACTCGGTCCGGGCCGGGCCGGGAGTGGTCCAGTCGGACCGGGTGTTGACGAAGTCGAGCACCGGGTCCGCGCCGACCGGCTTGGGCAGGACGACGCCCTGCACGAGCTCGAGGTGCGACGGCAGCCCGTTCATCGGGTCAGCGACCTGCCTGGCCGGTCTGGTTCGGCTGGGTCGGCTGGGCGGGCTGGCCGGTGGTCGGCACCGGGATGCTGACGTTGCCGTTCTGCGGGATCACCATGAACTGGATCTTGCCCGACTCGATCGCCGTCTTCAGCAGGTAGCCCTGCGCCCCGAGCATCGCCACCTGCTGCTTGACCGACTGCAGCTCGACGTTGACCTGCTGGTTCTTCTGCTCCTGCGTCGCCTTCGCCAGCTCGGCCCGCTGCTTGGCCTCCAGGCCGTCGATGATGCCCTTGTCCACCGGCGTCGGCTTCTGGATGGTGAACGACAGCTCGCCGCAGGCGTTGCTCCCGGTGTACGACGGTCCGCAGAAGTAGTCACCACCGACGGCCGCCGGCAGCAGGATCGTGAAGGCCTTGGCCGCGGCCGCCTGGAAGTCCGACTTCTTCTTCTCGTTGTTGTAGAGCTCGGCCCAGTTGTAGTTGACCGCTACCGCAGCCAGGGCCCGGTCGATCTGCGGCATCAGTCGTCGAGCTCCTTGCGTTCTGCCAGCCGCCGGATGTCGGCGAGGGTGAGGTCGGCGGTGAGCGCGACGTCGCGCGGCACCGACGGATGCGAGCTGAGCGTACGCAAGCCCTGCTCGGCAGCCGCGACCGCCCGTTCCAGCGCCCTGGCCTCGTGCAGCAGCGCCCGGTTCTCGGCGTGCAGCTCGGCCAGGGCCCGCTCGGCCTGGGCGGCCCGGCGGTACGACGCCCACGCGAACCACCCGGTTCCGATCAGCAGCACCAGCGGGATCAGGCCGAATCTGAGCATGGCCCGATTGTCGTTCATCCCAGGGCGAAAACTGGTTGAACGGACCTCCGGCGGACAGTAGGTTCGCAGTACACGCGAAGGGAGGTGGTCCAAAGCATGAATTGCCATAGGACTCGTGAGGTGGCGGCGGGCTGACCGCCAACCACTGAGAAGTGGGACACGTGGTCGGCCAGTACAACGCCGCCACCGGGCCCGCGGGCAGCCAGGTCAGTCCGCCTGGCCCAGAGGCCGACCTCCCGGTCGGGTTCTGGAAGCGTCCGCGGGCTTCTTTCTATTCGGGGACCGGGCAGTCCAGCCCGAGGGCCTCGCCGATCTCGAACAGCTGGGCCTCGAAGTAGGCGCCGGCGTCCTCCAGCGCCCAGTGCAACTGGCCGAACACCTCCATGCAGATGAGGCCGTAGAGCCGGGTCCAGTAGTTCAGCGCCAGGTAGATCGCGCCGGCCGGCATCCCGTCGAAGTACGGCGCCTTGCGGGTCAGCTGCGCCACCAGCACCGGGCCGAGCTCCTCCTCGGTCGGATGCGGGAACGGCTTCTGGTGCCAGACCTGGGCGACCAGTGCCTTGAACACCGCCGCGAACCGCATCGCCGCCTGGTGGCCCGGGGTGTCCTCGTGCCCCTCGGCGTCCGGGTCCGGGATCGCCGTCCCGAAGAGCAGCCCGAACTCGGCCGGATGGGCCAGCGCCCAGTCGCGCAGGCCGTTCGCGAGCAGGTAGAGCCGCGCCCCCAGGTCCGGGTCGGCGTCGTTGTCCTGCAACGCCATCAGCGCGGCCGTCAGCTCGTCGTACAGGTCGGCGATCAGCGCCGTGATGAGCGCTTCGTGGCTCGGGAAGTACCGGTAGAGCGCGGGTGGGGTCAGACCGAGCTCGCGCGCGACGGCGCGCAGGCCGACCGCGCCCACGCCGCCGCTGACCAGCAGCCGGCGCGCGGCCGTCTTGATCTCGGCCAGCGTCGCGGCGCGCTGACGATCCCGGCGGCTCGGCTCCACAGTGCTCCCTTGACAGGCGTGCGTACGCGATGTCTAGAGTTAACACCGTTAACAGTTAACGCTGTTCACTCCCGACGTATCCGCTCAAATCTACGCCCTGGGGGAGACTCGTGTTCGAGAAGCTCGGCCGGTTCAGCTACCGGCGGCGCCGCCTGGTCCTCGCGCTGACCGGGATCTTCGTCGCCGTCGGCCTCGCGTGGGGCACCGGCGTGTTCGGCTCGCTGGCCAACGGCGGCTTCGACGCGCCGGACACCGAGGCGGCGAACGCCGTCGCCACCATCGAGCGGACCATCGGCCGGACCGGCTCCGACGTGATCCTGCTCTACCGATCCGACCGGACCGTGGCCGATCCCGGCTTCCGCCGGTCCGTCGAGAGTCACCTGTCGAGCCTTCCGTCCGCAGACGTGACCAGCGCGCAGACGTACTGGACCACCCGCTCCCCCGCCTTCGTGTCCAAGGACCAGCACAGCACGTACGCCGTCCTGACGCTGGCCGGCGCGGACGAGGAGCAGCGGCTGGAGACGTTCCACCAGGTCGCCGACCGGTTGCGCGCGGCCCCGCCCGGACTGGACGTGCAGGTCGGTGGCGCGGTCGCGATCTTCGAGGAGGTGAACACCCAGACCGAGCGCGACATCGTGCGCGCGGAGACGATCTCGATGCCGATCGTGCTCGTGCTGCTGGTGATCGTGTTCGGCGGACTGGTCGCCGCCAGCCTGCCGCTGTTCGTCGGCGCGCTGGCGATCCTGGGCGCGTTCGTGCTGCTCCGCGGGCTGTCCGCGGTCACCGACGTGTCGATCTTCTCGATCAACATCGTCACCATGATCGGGCTCGGGCTGGCGATCGACTACGCGTTGTTCATCGTCACCCGGTTCCGCGAAGAGCTTGCCAAAGGCAACGACGTGGAGACGGCGCTGGCGGTGACGATGTCCACGGCCGGCCGGACGGTCGCGTTCTCCGGGATCACCGTGGGCGTGGCGATCAGCAGCCTGGTGCTCTTCCCGGTGATGTTCCTGCGCTCGATGGCGTACGGCGGCGCGGCCGCGGTGGCGGTCGCGATGGTGGCGGCGTTGACGGCGCTTCCCGCGCTGCTCGCCGTACTGGGGCATCGGGTGAACAGTCTGCGGATCTTCAAGGCTCGCAAGGCGGCGGTCGAGCACGGCGCCTGGTACCGGCTCGCGCACAGCGTGATGAAGCGGCCGGTGCGGTACGTGATCGTGCTCCTTCCGCTGCTGCTGGTGCTCGGGATCCCCTTCCTGCAGGCGCAATTGGGTGGGGTCGACCATCGCGCGCTGCCGTCCGGTGCGACCTCAAGGACGGTGACGGAGACCCTGCAGCGGGACTTCGCCGGCGCCGGCGGTTCGGACATCTTCGTCGCCGTGCGGTTCTCGTCGCCGCCGGCCGATCCGACGGCCGCGTTGTCCGGGTACGTCGGCGCGCTGGGGCAGCTCGACGACGTGGACGGCGTACGGCTCGGCGGCTACTCCGACGGAGTCGCCTCGGTCGTCGTGCACACGCACTTCACCGGGCAGGAGTTGCCGGCGCGGGACGTCGTCCACGACGTCCGGGCGGTGCGGGCGCCGCCCGGGACCTCGGTCGAGGTCGGTGGCGAGACCGCGTCCGTGATCGACCTGCTCGACGTCCTGGCCGAGCGGGCGCCGTGGATGGCCGGGTTCATCGTGGTAGTCACGTTCGTCCTGCTGTTCGTCGCCTTCGGCTCGTTCGTGCTGCCGGCCAAGGCACTGGTGATGAACGTGCTGTCACTGTCAGCCGCCTTCGGCGCGATGGTGTGGATCTTCCAGGACGGCAACCTCGCCGGCCTCCTCGACTTCACCCCGGCCGGGTTCCTCGACGCCACGAACCCGGTGCTGCTGTTCGCGGTCCTGTTCGGGCTGTCGATGGACTACGAGGTGTTCCTGCTCAGCCGGATCCGGGAGGAGTACGACCGGACCGGCGACAACACCCAGGCGGTCGCCCTCGGACTGCAGCGGACCGGCGGGATCATCACCAGCGCGGCGCTGCTGCTGATCATCGTGGTGGCCGCGTTCTCCACCTCGGGCATCGTGTTCGTGAAGATGATCGGGGTCGGGCTGGTGATCGCGATCGCCCTGGACGCGACCGTCGTGCGGGCGCTGCTGGTGCCGGCCACCATGCGGCTGCTCGGCCGGGCCAACTGGTGGGCACCGGCCCCGCTGGTGCGGTGGTGGGAGCGGTTCGGCTTCCGCGAGACCTCGGAGCCGCAGGCCTCTCAGGGCTGGAGCCGGGACAGCTCCCAGGAGTCCGACTTGGTACGGCGATAGCTCAGGCGGTCGTGGAGCCGGCCGATCCGGCCCTGCCAGAACTCAATCCGCTCCGGATGGACGAGGTAGCCGCCCCAGAAGTACGGCGTCGAGATCGTGGTGCCCTCCGGCCACTGGCGCTCGTACGACGCGTACTGCAGATCGAGCTCCTCACGGGACTCGACCGGCCGGCTCTGCTGCGAGGCCCAGGCGCCCAACTGGGACTCGCGCGGCCGGCCGGCGAAGTACGCGTCCACCTCAGCGGCGGGGAGCTTGCCGACAGTGCCCTCGACCCTTACCTGGCGCTCCATCGCGTGCCAGGGGAAGACGAGCGCGCAGTGCGGGTTCGCGGCCAGGTCGTCGGCCTTGTGCGACTGCTGGTTGGTGTAGAAGACGAACCCGCGCGCGTCGAGGCCCTTGAGCAGAACGGTCCGCGCGGACGGGCGGCCCTCGCCGTCCGCGGTGGCCAGCACCATCGCGTTCGGCTCGTTCAGGCCGGCGTCGGTCGCCTGCTCGAGCCAGGTCCGGAACTGGACGATCGGGTCCGGATCGACCTGGGACTCGAGGAGTTCGCCGAGGCCGTAGATACGCCGCATCTCTGCAAGGTCCACGCTCCGAGCCTACTGAGTCAGACTCCGCCAGGAGCTTCCGACGCGAGTACCGCGGAAGGCCTTCCAGGCTGCGGTCGCGGCAAGTCGCCGTACTGCGGCGTGCCGGACGAAACGGCGTACCGGCCGTTTCGGAGGCGGGGTCCGGTCGGTAGGGGCTGGGCTGACCGGCGCTGGGCGGACGCTCGCCCGCGCACTCGCCGGGAGATGCACGTTGACCTGGTCCAGGTGCTGGTCGAAGGTCGCCCGCCAGAGCGCCTGGTGCAGCGCGGCCTCGCCCGCTGCGCTGCTCGCTCCGGCGGTGGAAGCCGCCCAGAGCGTGGTCAACGAGTCCTGGTCGAAGCCGTCGACGTCCTCGAGGAGCTGCTCGATCACGTCCCGGTCGGGAGCGTCGGCGAGACAACGAATCTTCGCCGGCGCCTTCCGGGGCGCGGGCTGAGCCGGCGTAAAGAACGGGACGTCGGCCCACTCCGGGACCAGGTGACGGACGAGATCACGGTGGAGCTCGTTTCCCACTCGCTGCGCCGGGCTGAGTGCGAACGCCGACCGGACGAACGCCGGGACGAGCAGCGGTGACACGACTCCGCTGCGCTCGCCCGTAGTACCCCAGCGGCGCAGTCGCTCGACCAGGTAGAAGTAGTCGAGCATGGTCGCGTCCTCGATGCCTCCGTGTACGGCGGTCCGCAGCACGTGGTCGATCTGCTCGGCGACCGCGGCACGTGCGGGCTCGACCGGACCTGAGGTCGGTGTCAGTCTGGTGCGCAGACGGTTGCCGAAGGCCGCGAGCTTGTCGGGCAGCGGCAGCGCGTCGAGCTGCAGGACGTCGGCCGGGTAGAAGTGGCCGTGGGCAACTTCGCCGCCGGCGCCGCCGATCGCGAGATGGGTGACGTGCGCGAGGCCGGCCGGCGGTGCATGGAAGAGGTAACTGGCCGGCCGAAGTCCCTCGGCGTACCGATGCCAGCCCAGCGCGCGATTCGCCAGCGCCGGTGGTGGCGCGACCGGCTGTGGGCTGGGCCGGGTCGGCTGAGCGGGCTTCCGGCGCGTGACCGTGTGGTCGACCTGGAACGGGAGCGCCTGGACCAGCGACTCGGCCACCTCGAGCTCGCCCGGCACAGCGTCGTAGCTGTTGAGGTTCAGGTCCACACCGGCCTTGAGAAAGGCGGCCGCGACCACTCTGGAGTCGCGGCCACCGCTCAGGTCGACAGTCGGTCTGCCCGGCCACAAGCGTGCGACCGACTTCGCCACGTCCTGGAGCGCTTCGGCAGTCTCCTCAGCGGTGTCCAGGCTGTCGGTCGACCAGATGCTGGTGGTCTCGATCCGGCTGACCGTCTGCCGCTGCTGCCTGCCGTCGGCAACGATGTGCGTCGCCCCCGGTACGGCGAGCACACCTTCGTACGGCGTGCTGTCGTCCATGAACCACCCACACGCGGCAGCGAAGCTCCAACCCCGTCGAGCGGCCGTGGCTGCCACCCCCGCGAACAGCAACGCAGCGACCGGACGGTTGCTCCACACCCAGCCGTCGGGCAGGCGCACCTGGAACAGCCTGCCGACCCCGATGGAGTCGGTGAACAGGTCCAGGCGCTCCTGCAGCGGCTCCAGCACCGCCAGGGTGAACGGCGGCGCCAGGTCCAGGAAGGCGGCCGGAGTACGCCGGACCGCGTGCGCCAGCTGCCCTGGAGCGTCGTACGGCGGGAGGTCGCCCACTATGCGCTGGTAGCCGAGTGGTGTGTGCAGGCTGCCGACGCGCAGCTCACCGGTGTCGTGCCAGGACGGCCAGAAGCAGGTGCTCTCGGCCCGGTCCCAGACGTGCAGTCCGACCGTGCTGCCGTCGTACCCGTGGTGCTCGGCTTTCCGGCCCCAGAGCTCGTGGTAGTACGCCTCGACCCGTGCCCGGCCCTCGGCAGCCCTGACAGCACCATCACGGTGAAACGTGTAGGCGATCAGTGTTTCCATGCAGAGCCAGATGCCGGCTCCACGGGGAAAGTTATCGCGGTGGCTGCTGCCCGCCCGGCGGTTGCGGGCGGTAGTCCTGTGGTTGCTGCTGGCCCGGATACCCGCCGTACTGCGGCTGCTGTTGCTGTCCCGGGTAACCGCCCCACTGCTGCTGTTGCGGCTGCTGGCCGGACAGCATCCGGTAGACCTTCGCGTCCGAGGCCCAGCGCCGTGCGCCGACCACCAGCAGGACCAGCCCGAGCAGCAGCAACGATCCGTCGAACAACAGGTACGACGGTGGGAACCGGGACCCCGGCACCCGGAATGCCTTGCTGAGGTCGAACACCTGACGCAACGGCAGCACCAGGAAGGCCAGGCCGACCAGCGTCATCAGACCGCCCGCACCGACCATCACCCCGGAGCCGATGGCCGGGACCGCCATCAGCACGGCCAGCACGAGCGCGACCACGACCAGCAACGCCAGCCACGGCAGACTGCGGTTCACGTCGCTCTCGAACCGCACCGCCCGGGCCGTGGCGAGCCGCGTGGTCGCGTACGAGCCGCCGACGATGGCGGCGTACCCCACGATGACCCCGAGAACGAGTCCGAGGCCGGGAACAGGCTTGGCAGGCATGGTCTCGACGATAGCCCGGCGACCCGGTCACCGAACCTTCCTCACGGCCCGGCGGTTCACCGCTCACCCCGGCGACGTGCCGAGCGCGTCACAGATCTGTCCGGGGGTCGCCGGCGAGAACTATGCTGCCTGGGCGCCCAGCGGCGCGCCGGTCACTGGTGGACGGGCGCGCCGGCCACGAGGACGAGGGAGTCGCATGTCAGATCCGAGGACCGAGGTGCAGCACGGCCTGGAGGGCGTGGTCGCGTTCGACACGCAGATCGCCGAGCCGGACAAGGAAGGTTCGGCGCTGCGGTACCGCGGCGTGGACATCGAGGACCTCGTCGGCCGGGTGCCGTTCGAGAACGTCTGGGGCCTGCTGGTCGACGGTGCGTTCACCCCCGGTCTGCCGCCGGCCGAGCCGTTCCCGCTGCCGGTCCACACCGGCGACGTGCGGGTCGACGTACAGTCCGCGCTGGCGATGCTCGCGCCGGCGTGGGGCCTGCGGCCGTTGTACGACATCGACGACGTACAGGCCCGCGACGACCTCTCCCGCGCCGCGGTGATGGCGCTGTCGTACGTCGCCCAGGCCGCTCGTGGCATCGGGCAACCGATGGTGCCGCAACGCGAGGTGGACAAGGCGAAGACGATCACCGAGCGCTTCATGATCCGCTGGCGCGGCGAACCCGACCCCAAGCACGTGAAGGCCGTGGACGCCTACTGGACGTCGGCCGCCGAGCACGGCATGAACGCGTCGACGTTCACCGCGCGGGTGATCGCGTCCACCGGTGCCGACGTCGCGGCTGCCCTGTCCGGCGCGGTCGGCGCGATGTCCGGCCCACTGCACGGTGGCGCGCCCGCCCGCGTGCTGACCATGATCGAAGGGGTGGAGCGCAGCGGCGACGCCCGTGCGTACGTCAAGGGACTGCTGGACGCCGGCGAGCGGCTGATGGGCTTCGGCCATCGCGTCTACCGCGCCGAGGACCCGCGCGCCCGAGTGCTCCGCCGTACGGCGCGTGAGCTCGACGCCCCGCGGTACGAGGTCGCCGAGGCCCTGGAGCAGGCCGCCCTCACCGAGCTCCGCGAACGCCGTCCCGACCGCGTGCTCGAGACGAACGTCGAGTTCTGGGCCGCGATCGTCCTCGACTTCGCCGAGGTCCCACCGCCCATGTTCACGTCGATGTTCACCTGCGCCCGGACCGCGGGCTGGAGCGCCCACGTACTCGAGCAGAAGCGCACCGGCCGCCTGATCCGCCCCTCCGCCATCTACTCCGGCCCCGGCACCCGGCCGGCAACCTCCATCGACGGCTGGAGCCCTTCCTGGGCCTGACCTCGCGACGCGGGCCGGTCGTCGCTCGGCGACCGGCCGGTGCGTTGCTTGTACTGGCGGCTGAAGTAGGGCACGTCGGCGTACCCGAGGACGCCGGCGACCTGGGTGACGGTCAGTCCGGTCTCGGTGAGCAGTTGGTGCGCCCGGTCGATCCTGGACTGGATCAGGTACTGCGCCGGCGACATCCCCAGCAGTGCGACAAAGCGGCGAGTGAACTGCGCTCTGGACAGCGCGGCCCGGCGAGCCATCTCGGCCACCGTCCAGTCGTAGCTAGGGTCCTGCCGGATCTGCCGGGCCACGTCGTCGACGACGGTGTCCGTCGTACTCGGGCCGGGGTTGTGCACGGCGTCCCAGATCATCGCGAGCACCTGCTCCAGGCACAGCTCGGCCTGCCGCCGCCCGAGCGGATCCTGCCGCCGGTACGACGCGTCGCTGGTCCGCGCGAGGACGCCCAGCAACTCGCGATCCAGGACCTCGCCCCAGCGCGGCTCGGGAATGACCCCGGCCGAGTCGGTGGAGAAGTGCATGCCGAAGACGAGCAGGCGGCGGCGAGGGTCGTGGACGGCGGTCGGGGCGTCGCCGGGTGCGAAGACCGCGCAGACGCCGGGGTGGAGCTCACGCTCGGCGCCGTCCAGCGCGAGGCGTCCGCGGCCGTCCAGCACGCACCACAGGAGGTGGTCCGCGAGCGGGCGCGACACCCAGGACCAGCCGGCCTCACAGCGCCAGAACGTCGGCGGCGACAGCAGCGTGATCCGGAGCGGCTCGCCGCTCGCCAGGCCGTGGCGCTGATGTCGCGGTAGTCCTCGAGCCTGTCCTCGCTGTTGTGCCCGCTGCTGGGCGGGATGCGTCAAAAGGTCAACTCCATGCGTGGTTCGTCCGTCGCCGTTCCAGCGTTGCAAACGGAGACTAGCGGAGAGGTCGAGGTTCGGCACAGGATTCTTGCGGAGGAACGGATGAGCGTTTCGTTCAAGGAGCGGTACGACGCCGACGGGTTCGTCCTGGTGCGTGGGCTGTTCAGTCCGGAGGAGTGCGAGCGGCTGCGGGAGCACTACATGGTGCTGCGCCACCGCGGTTCGTACTCGGGTGACGACTCCGGGATCGAGGCCGGCGGCCGCGACCCGCTGAAGCGGTACCCGCGGATGACGCACGTCCACCGGTGGGACGAGACCACGCTGCAATGGCTGATCGACCAGCGCCTCGACACGGTGATGACCGAGATCCTCGGCACGTCGCCGTACGCCGTCCAGACGATGATCTTCTTCAAGCCGCCGGGCTCCCGGGGCCAGGCGCTGCACCAGGACAACTTCTACCTGAAGGCCGAGCCGGGCACGTGTCTCGCGGCCTGGATGGCGCTCGACCCGGTCGACCAGGCCAACGGCGGCCTGCAGGTGGTGCCCGGTAGCCATCGCTGGCCGATCCTGTGCACAGAGAAGGCGGACACCAGGATCAGCTACACGGACGTGACCGTCCCGCTGCCCGAGCCGGACGCCGCCGTACTCGTGGAGATGTCGCCCGGCGACGTGCTGTTCTTCCACGGCGCGCTGGTGCACGGGAGCGCGCCCAACGTGACGCCGGACCGCTTCCGGCGGGCGTTGATCGGTCACTACATCCAGGGCGAGGCCGAGCAGGTCGCGCAGTACTACCACCCGGTCCTGCGGATGGACGGCAGCGAGGTCGACCTGTCCGTCGCCGAGGGCGGCGGCCCCTGCGGCGTCTGGACCGACTCCCCCGAAGGCCCGGTAGCAGTCCTGACCGGCACCCAAACCATCACCCGCAAACACGAGTAGCCTCCCGGCGCCCGTCGGCTCCCAGCGCCCGGCCGGCTCCCGATCCGGGTGTCCCTGGGCCGGGGCGCGCCCAGCGCGGGGCTGCGACCGGCCCGTGTGCTCGCCGGCTGTCGGGTGAGACCGGGGGTGGGGGTTGGGTGGGGTGTGGGAGGATGGGGGCGCTGACAGCGTCGTCGGCCTAGTGCATGCCAGACGACGAAGGGAAACCGCTGGTGACCAGCGACATTCAGATTCCTGCAGAGCTCAAGCCCGCCGACGGCCGCTTCGGGGCCGGCCCGTCCAAGGTGCGCCCGGAAGCCGTCGCCGCCCTCGCCTCCGAGGGCGCCAAGCTGCTCGGTACGTCGCACCGCCAGGCGCCGGTCAAGAACCTCGTGGCACGAGTGCAGCAGGGCGTGGCCGACCTCTTCCAGCTGCCCGACGGCTACCAGGTGGTGCTCGGCAACGGTGGGTCGACCGCGTTCTGGGACGTCGCGACGTTCGGGCTGATCCGGGAGAAGAGCCAGCACCTGAGCTTCGGCGAGTTCTCCTCGAAGTTCGCCAAGGCCGCGCAGCTCGCGCCGCACCTCGGTGAGCCGACCATCGTCAAGTCCGACCCCGGCACGCGTCCGGCCGCGGTCGCCGAGGCCGGCGTCGACCTGTACGCCTGGCCGCACAACGAGACCTCGACCGGCGTGATGGCGCCGGTGCAGCGGGTCGAGGGCGCCGACGAGGGTGCGCTGGTCGCGATCGACGCCACCTCGGGCGCCGGCGGCCTGCCGGTCGACATCAACGAGGTCGACGTCTACTACTTCGCCCCGCAGAAGTGCTTCGCGTCCGACGGCGGCCTGTGGATCGCGGTGATGAGCCCGGCCGCGCTGGCGCGGGTCGAGGAGATCACCGCGAGCGGCCGGTGGACCCCGGCGTTCCTGGACCTGGCCACCGCGATCGACAACTCGAGCAAGCACCAGACGTACAACACGCCGTCGCTCGCCACGCTGTTCCTGATGGCTGAGCAGACCGACTGGATCAACAACCAGGGCGGTCTGGAGTGGAGCGTCGCGCGTACGACGGACTCGAGCAACCGCCTGTACACGTGGGCCGAGAAGTCCGACTACGCCACGCCGTACGTCGAGGACCCGGACGCGCGCTCGCTCGTCATCGGGACCATCGACCTGGACGACTCCATCGACGCCGCCGCGGTCGCCAAGACACTGCGCGCCAACGGCATCGTCGACACCGAGCCCTACCGCAAACTCGGCCGCAACCAACTCCGCGTCGCCATGTTCCCCGCCGTAGACCCCGACGACGTAGAAAAACTAACCCAAGCCATCGACTACGTAGTCGACCACCAGAGCTAACCACCCAAGCACCACGATCAGCCGCCCACCAACCAGGTGGGCGGCTGTTCCACGTCCCTGCACCTCAACCCCACCACCCCACACCCGCCGTACATCCCGCAAGCCACCCCCGCGCGAGGCGACCAAGTCACCCCGGCACAGCCACCACCCAGCAGGTCTGCGCCCCAGCACCGCGGCTCCCGCACCCCAGCCCCCGGCCCGCGTCCCGGCGCACGCCGCCGCGCCCGCACGGCGGCCAGGGTCTCGCGGGCGGGCGTTTGAGGGGATAACCCGTCGTTTGCCCCTTATGGGTCCTTGATTTGGGTGGAGAACGGGCTACTTCAGGGGTTATCCGCTCAAACGTCCCGGGGGCGCGGCGGGCGGGCGGCCGGCCGTTCGGCCATCCGGGTGATCGATGGCGGTGGGGGTGGGTCAGGGGTGGGTTCGGCGGTGGGGGGTGGGTGGGGACTGGCCGGTGAGGCGGGCGTTTTCGGCCATGCGGTCGAGGCGCTCGCGGCGGCCTGGGGGGAAGGTGATGACGGTGATGACGAGGGCGAACGCCGCGGCGCCGATCAGGATCCAGCGGAGGTTGTTGCTCTTCGTGGGCTCGGTGCTCGATTCGTCGGCGGTGTTCGGCTTGGGGGTCGCGGAGGCGGCCGGGGGCGTCGCGGCGGCCTTCTTCGCGGGCACAGCGACCTGGTAGACGGCGGAGTTCGCGCCCTCGCTGCCGACGAGGACGGTGGTGTCGGTCGGACCGACGGCGACCGACTCGCCCTGGGAGGCGGACACGGTCGCGCTCGCGACCAGGGTCGGGGACTCGCCCCAGGTGACGGTGGTGACGCCGGTCATCGTGCGGAGTACGACTCGCTGGCCGTCCGGGAGGAACGTGCCGTCGGTGAAGGCTCCGGCCGGGGCCGGGGCGAGCTTGGTGAGCTCGTTGGTGCCTTGGCGGGACGGGGCCGGCGGGGCGGCGTAGATCGCGCCGCCCTTCGTCGACTTGGTGACGATGTAGAGCTGGTTCGTACCGGGCTCCACCAGCAGGGTCTCGGCGTCGTGCGCGCCGTCCGGGTACGTGAAGTCGTACCGGTGGTAGCTTACGTCGGCGTCGCCGAGCTGGTCGGGCTCGGGGATCGTGTAGATCTCGACCATGTCCCGGGTGGCTCTGTTGTCGCCGATGTCGGCGATGTAGATCGTCCCGTCGCGATCCACGGCGACGGCCTCGACGTCGCGGACCTCGGCCTTGAAGCTGAGGACCATCCGGACCTTGCCGGTGGTGTCCACGCCGAACACGCGGGCGCGGTCGCCCGAGTCGTTCATCGTCCAGTAGATGCCCTCGAACTTCTGGCTCTTCGCCAGCCCGGACGACTCCTCGATCCGCTCGTCCCGGATCGTGAACAGCTTCTTCACCGCCGGCGACGGATCCGCCGCCGGAACCATCCCCCCGGCCGGCACTCCCACCGCGCTCACGGTCTGTGGCGCGGTCGCGGACCGGGAGGCGGGGGCAGATGCTCCGGCCGGGATCGTCGTACCGGCCAGGCTGAGGAATCCCGTCGCCACCAAGGCGAGGCCGATCCGGAGACGGATCACGACACCACCTCGTGGCTGTCCGTCAGGAGGAGCTGCGCCAAGCGGGGCGAGACGTGCCAGTCGTCGATCAGGGTCCGGTACTCGGACCGGAGGTCGTCGGTCGGGGTGGCGCCGGTCCGGGCGGCACGGAGGAGGAGGTTACGCGGAGTGTGTTGACTGTCCACGAACTGCACGACCTCCACCCGGTATCCAACCTGTCGCAGCACCGCCGCCCGGAGCGTATCCGTCAGGACGTCGGCGAACCGCTCACGAACGATGCCATATCGCGTCATCAGCGCATAAGGCGCCGGTGGTGTGACGCTCTTCAACTGCTTCTGGATGTCGTGATGGCAGCACGGAGCCGCGAGCACGAGCGGCGCCTCCCAGCCGACCGCCCGGGCGAGCGCGTCGTCGGTTGCGGTGTCGCAGGCGTGCAAGGCCAGTACGACGTCCGGTCGTACGTCGAGCTCGGCCGCCTGGATGGTCGCGTCGACGAACCGCAGGTGCTCCTGCCAGCCGAGCGCGGTCACCACCCGGGTGTTGCGCTTGCGGGCCGCCGGGTTGTGGTCGATGCCGGTCATGCGTACGTCGTGGCCGGCCGCGGTCAGCAGGTGGTACGCGGCGAGGGTCAGGTAGGCGTTGCCGCAGCCGAGGTCGACTACCTGCAGCGGCCGTCCGGACTCGATCCGGCCCGCTGCGATCGCCTCGTCCAGGGCAGGGGCGAGCAGCTTGCAGAACTCCTCGATCTGCTTGTACTTCGCCTGCCGCGACGGCTTCACCCGACCCTGGTGATCGCTGATCCCGAGCTCGATCAGGAACGGCGCCGCCGGGTCGAGCACCCGCTGTTTCACCCGGTCGTGGCCGGTCTGCTGCTCCCGGCTGTCCGCCTGCCGGTGGAGCAGCTCCTTGCCCTTCTTGGTGTACCGCAGTCGCAGCGTCTCCGTGGTGGTCTCGAGGTGCCACGTCCCGTACGGCAGGTCGAGCAGCTCGTCGACCGCCTTCTCCACCTCCGCGCCAGCGAAGTTGCGGGTGTGCGCCTGGCGCTCGTCGTACTCCGTGAGCTGCAGGTGACGGGTGTCCTTGAGGTCGACGTACCGGAGCTCGACGCGCTGGTAGTGCGGTGGCTCCAGACCGCGGCGGCGACCCGAGGCGACCGCGCGGACCAGGCTCGACGGGTCGAGCAGAGCCGCACGAATCACGTCGCGCGCACCGGACTCCGCGCCGGATCCGTCGGCCCGGTCGGCGGAGGTCCGCTCCGGATCCACGTCTGCCTGCATCGCGCCATTGTCCCCGACCGCTCGTCCCGATCACAAAACGGTCTCGCCCGACTCCGTTCCGGTGAGGTCGACGGGCCACGCATCGGCGGGCGCTCATTCGAGTCTCTCGTCCTCTTTGAGGAGCCCCAGGGAGCGGAGGCGGGTGGCGATGCCGCCGGGCTGGCGGCCGAGGGCCTCGACCAGCTCGTCCTTGGTGGCGCCGGCGCGGAACATGTCGGTCAGGGTCTGCTGCTCCTCGGCGGACCAGACCCGGAAGGCGTTCGGATGGTTCTTCCGGGCCGCCTTGATCTTGCGGGTCATCGACCGGACGTCCAGCAGCTCGAGCGAGCGGATCCGGGACTGCCGGTGGCGGCCGACCTCCTCGCCGTCGCGCCAGAACACCACCGCCTCCTGCTCGAACGTCATCAGGTCGGCTGGGACGTCGCAGTAGTCGGCGTCCTCGAGCATCACTCGCAGCATGGGTCGTTCTCTCCGTTTCGTCGTACGGGCCGGCGGGGCCGTGACGGCCGCGGCCGGACCCCTTTCTCGACAGAGAAGATGCCGCGCCGGGCACGCCGGCCGACCACCAATTCCGCACCTGTGGACAACCGACCGCACAAATTGTTTGCAAAACTGCTTTGCAAACAGGCTTTGCAGTTCTAAGCTCAGAACCATGACTGATGAGCAGGCGGCGAACGAGCGGACGGTCAGACTGGACCGGCACCTGGTGCGAGCGCTGGCGCACCCGATGCGGAACCGGATGCTCGGACTGCTCCGTATCTACGGACCCCAGACCGCAACCACGCTGGCCGGCCGCCTGGGGGTGAACACGGGCGCCACCAGCTACCACCTGCGGCAGTTGGCCGACGCGGGCCTGGTGTTGGAGGACGACAGCCGGGGGAACGCGCGCGACCGGTGGTGGAAGTCGGTGCACCAGGGAACGGCCTTCGACGCGGCCGAGTTGCTCGACCAGGAGCCGGAGCTGACGCTGGGGTTCCTGCACGGGCTCGGGCAGACGTACGCGGAGAACATGTTCGCGTTCATCGACTCGATGCAGACGCTGTCGCCCGAGTGGCGGGACGCGTCCATGCTGTCGGACTACATCTTCCACCTCCGACCGGAGGAGCTGGCCGCGATGGTCGCCGAGATCGTCGCCGTGTTCGAGAAGTACAAGACACCGGATCTGACCGCACCGCTGCCCGAGGGGGCCGAGCAGGTGTCGGTGCAGATCCAGGCCTATCCGCGGGAAACCCGGTGACTAAAGGGGGAGCATCCCGCGCGCCGTTGGTGGCCTTCCTGGTCGCCAACGTCGTGTCGATCTGTGGCACGCGCGTCAGTGCGATCGCGATCCCCTGGTTCGTGCTGGTGAGTACGGGGTCGCCGGTGAAGACCGGTCTGGTGGCCATGGCCGAGATGGCGCCGCTCGTGATCTTCAAGGCGGTCGGCGGCCCACTGATCGATCGGGTCGGGCCGCGGCGGATCAGTGTGCTCGCGGACACGGCCAGCATGGGTGTCGTCGCGCTGATCCCGTTGCTGCACACGCTGAACATGCTGTCGTTCCCCCTGCTGCTGGCCCTCGTCGCGATAGCCGGCGCACTTCGCGGACCGGGCGACGCAGCGAAGGGCACACTCATCCCGGACATCGCCCAAGCGGCCCGAGTCCCGCTGGAGCGAGTGACCGGACTCGAGAGCACCACCGAGCGCCTGGCCGGCTTCATCGCCTTCGCGATCGCCGGCGGTCTCATCACGCTCGTCGGCGAGGTCAACGCCCTGTGGATCGATGCGGCGTCGTTCGGAGTCTGTGCCGTCCTGATCGCCCGCTGGATACCCAAGCAGCACCAGAAGGCCGAGAGTACGGACGAAGGCAGCTACCGTCAGCGCTTGCTCGTCGGATGGCGGTTCCTGCGCAGCGACAAGTTGATGATGCCGCTCGTCCTGATGATCGCGGTGACCAACCTGCTCGACGCCGCGATCGCCGCCGTACTGCTGCCCGTCTGGATCAGGGAGCACGGCTTCGGACCCGGGCACACCAGTCTGATCCTCACGTCGTTCGGTGTGACCGCGACGCTGTTCGCGCTGGTCGCGTCGGCCATCGGCGACCGCATCCCACGGAAGCTCGTGTTCACGCTCGCGTTCCTGATCTGTGGAGCACCGCGGTTCGTGGTGATGGCCTTCGACGCACCGGTGTGGGCTGTGATGGTGGTGTACGCCGTAGCCGGCATCGGAGCCGGATTCATCAACCCCGTGCTGGGTGCCCTGTTCATCGAGCGGATCCCCCGGCACCTGCTCGGCCGGGTGAACTCACTGGCGGACGCGGTCTGCTGGACGGGTGTGCCGCTCGGTGGAGTCGTAGCCGGTGCGGCGATCGCAGGCGTCGGCCTGGTGCCCGCACTGCTCGCTGCCGGCGCCGTCTACTTCGTCGCGACGATGTCACCGCTGCTGATCGGGCGCAACGAGACCTGGAAGGCTACACCGGCCCCAGCGAGTCCCCCGCCGGCCGATCCGGTGGCACTCCCAGCTCCCTAGCCTTGGTCTCCTCGCGCCGCAGCCGGTCCACCTCGGCACCGAGCAGACCGAGCAGCACCAGGTCCAGCAGCATCCCGCCGACCGCGGCGAACTGCGTACCCGCGAACTGGAACACCTGCGTGACCAGCAAGGAGACCAGCACCGCCAGCTCGAACAGCCGGACCGCACGAGCCCTGTTCCGCTTCCGCAGCTGCCACCCACCGCGCACGGTGAACGACGCCGACAGCAAGCTCCCCGCGGCTACACCTAGGACCGGGATGTCCGCGACCAGCCCGTCGTCGAACCGGATACCGGCCGCGATGGCGGGTGCTCCGATCGCCTGGACGACCAGTACGCCGACGGCGATCGTCGGCGCGAGTGGATGGGTGGCCAGCCGGTCGAATCCCCGCTGGAGCGCCCGCCACGCCGCGTCGACCGGAGCAGCCAACTCCACTTCGTCGGCCGGGCAGGCGGCCAGCAGTTGCCGGGTCTCGTACCGCGCCTGCACCTCAGGACCGACCTGACGCAGCTGCTCGGAGGCCTGGGCGAGCCGACGACGGGACAGCCCGCCCGCGACACCTTCCACCGCGGTGTCGACCACGTTCGCGAGCTGCTCCCGCGGGTCGATCGGCCGCCGGGTGGTGAGGAACCGGGACGCCAGCACGATCAGCACGAAGACGACGTACACGATCGCGGCGGCTGGTTGGTAGAAGTAGTCGTTGTCCGAGGTGACGAACTTGCCGACCTCGTCGATGAACAGGCCGAACCCCACCCCGCCGATCAGCGCGGCCGCGGGCCGGACCACCGGGCCGACGTACGCGAGCAGCAGGGAGATCGCGACCAGCATCAGCAGGCCGCCCGGCAGCACGTGCGCGATGTGCAGGCCCTTGCCGCCGATCTGCGGGTAGCCACTGAGCCCGAGGAACAGGCGGGTGATCAGCACCGTCGCCACGCCGGCCACCACGAACGTGGTCAGGTGCTCGGCGGACCTCACGTTGCGGACCAGCCCCGCCCGCATCAGGTACGGCGATCGTGCCCCACTAGTGGTGCTCATGCGGCAAAACCCTAGTCGCCGAGAACCGTCAGCGGACGAGCGCGGCGATCACGACCATGGCGACCAGGGCGATCAGCACCAGGGAGGTCACCAGGTTGCGGGTACGCGGGTCCACGGCCTCAGGCTAATCGACCGCCTGCGGCCAGGTGACCAGCGGCTCCGGGCGGTGGACGCCGCGCGGGCGGTAGCCGACCGCGTCGGACAGGCCCAGGTAGTCCGAGAGCAGCCAGATGATGGCCAGCCACATCTCGGTGCCCTGCAGGCCGGGGATCGCCCGGTCGTCGGTCCCGTCCGGCGCGAACGCGAAGCCCTGACCGTCCACCCAGCGATCGAGGATCCGGCTGAGCTGATCCTCGGCCCACCGTACGCCGTCCGCCCGGCCGAGGTCGGTCTGCTTCCCGGCCAGCCAGAGCGGATGGATGACGTCGAGCACGTTGCACGCGTTGTACCCGTCACCGCTGAACATCCGCTTGTCGTTGCTGTGCGCAAGCACCGTCCTGACCGCCTGCTCGGGGTACGGCAGGGGCAAGCCGAACTGCGCGTAGGTACCGCGGGTCAACCGGTAGAACCCGTTCACCACCTGCAACCAGCCGTCGTCCGGATGCGGCTGGCCCCACATGCCGGACCGAGGATCCGCGCGCAGCACCAGCCACCCGAGAAGAGTCGACAGCGGCCCGGATTCCCCGTGATCCTTGAGGTTCCGGGCGAGTGCGGTGCCCAGGGCGTCGATCGCCGACCCGGCCGACCAGGCGCGCCGTGCCCAGGGAAGATTGTCGAGCTGACGCTCGAGCTCACCCGGCGCGAAGTCGGTTCGGATCGGATGCTCGAAGCAACTGTCCAGCACCTGCAGCGCGTAGCCCACACACAGGATGTGATAGCTGGCCGGCCCCTCGAGCACCGACAGCTTGTCGGTCGCCGGCACGTCCAGGCCGGCGTCGGCGAGGTCTCCTGGTGAGACCAGTCCGGTCTCCGGATCCTGGCGATGACGTAGCCGCCGGACCAGGTCGTCGCGGGTATGCCCCTCGGGCGTACGACGCAGCAGTACGTCGGCGATCTCCACGGCATCGCACCACGGACGGATCGCCGGCTCGTGGCCGAGCCCTGGCCGGTCGACGAACCGCGAGCCGTCCCAGCACCGGCGCAGTACGTCGTCCGCCTGCTCGCGGGCCTTGGCGGTGAAGGCGGCGAGCCGCTGAGCCAGGTCACCGGCGGCCGGGCGCGCCGACGTGTCCCGGGAGCGGAGTACGCGTGCCGGGTTGCCGGCCGCAATCGTGTTGGCGGGGACGTCCTTGGTGACCACAGCACCAGCTCCGATGATCGAGTGCGGACCGATGGTGACGCCGTCGAGGACCGTGACGTTCGAGCCGATCCAGACGTCGTCGCCGACGGTGATTCCCAGCGAGGTGTGCTTCTGGCGGAAGATCGGCTCCCCCGGTGCCGTGCCGTGGTTGAACGCGAGCAGCGACGTGTGCGCGCCGATCCGGACCCCGTCGCCGATGCTGATCCGGCCGCGAACTGCGGAGAACGGGTTGATCGTCGAGTCCGACCCGAGCGTGACGTGCCCGGTCACGTAGGCGTGCGCGGCGATGTACGAGCGCTCCCCCAGCGTCAGCTCGTCGCAGTACACCGCGGCCGACTCCGCGACGTACGCCGAGTCCGCGAGCGAGACCGTCCCGCCGAGCCGCTGCTGCCGTTCCAGCTGGCGTTCACGCTCCTCCCCGGACGCGAGACGCGCGTACTCCCAGGGCAGGAAATCCAGTCGCAGCGGTTCACCAGGCGTCATGGGAAAACGCTATCCAAACCGTGCGGCCGGCGCTACCCCCGAAAACTCGCTGCTACTCTCTCGGCTGTGCGGGGTGACAGGCAGACATGACGACACCCGGATCCTTGGCCGGCGGAGACAGCGCCGACGACGGTCCGGCGGGCGGTGGTGGGCGCCGGCGGGTCACGATCAGCGACCTCGCGCGCCGGCTGCACATCTCGAAGGCGTCGGTGTCGTACGCGCTCAACGGCCGGGCCGGGGTCAGCGAGGAGACCCGGCAGCGGGTGCTCGACCTGGCCGAGGAGCTCGGCTTCCACCCGAACTCGGCCGCGGTCGCGCTCTCGGCCAGCCGGACCCGCACGATCGGCATCGTGATCGCCCGCGATCCCGCGCTGATCTCGACCGAGGCGTTCTACATGCGCACGCTGGTCGGCATCGAGCAGTACCTGAACGAGGTCGACTCGTCCCTGCTGCTGCGGCTGACCGGCGAGCGCGGCGAGGATCTCGACGTACTGCGGCGATGGTCGCGGCAGGGGCGCGTCGACGGGTTCATCCTGTTCGACGAGCACGACGACGACCCGCGGATCCCGCTGCTCAAGGAGCTCGGACTGCCGTGTGTCGTGGTCAGCTCCAACGACCCCGACGACCAGGTCGGCCGGCTGATCAGCTCGCCGGTCGAGACGGTCACGCTGCTGCTCGACCACCTGGCCGAGCTCGGCCACCGCGACATCGCCCACGTCAGTGGGCCGTTCACCTTCGTACACGAGCAGCTCCGGGTGCGGATGCTGCGCGAGGAGGCCGAGAGCCGCGGGATGACGGTCCGGCACCTCGAGGGCAGCTACCGGTACGACGACGGCGCCGAGCTGACCCGCCGGCTGCTGAGCGAGCCCGGCCCGCCGACCGCGATCGTGCTCGGCAACGACCTGATGGCCGTGGCCGCGCTGCGGGTGGCGACCGACCTCGGCACCGCCGTACCGGGCGAGGTGTCGATCCTCGCCTGGGACGACTCGCCGTTGTGCGAGCTGGCCCGGCCGGGGATCACCGCGATCGACCAGAAGACGATGGAGCGCGGCCGTGCGGCCGCGGATCTGCTCCTCCGGGTGGCGGCCGGGGAGCCCCGGCTGCATGAACAGGCTCCGGCCGGGGAACTGCGCGCCCGGGAGTCGTCCGGCCCGGCCCGCGGCTGATTCTTCAGAACTCTGTGAATTCACGCGATTCCGGAGGGTGTCGGATTGCGTTTGCCCGCTGACGGGTGAAGGTTGGTCGATGTCACGAGGTAGTAACGAACCGGCCGTAACTGAACCGGTTAGGGTTTCGAAACTTAACCGGTTAGGCCACTATGGGGCCGATCCGCCTCCGCAGCTCCGCGGGGGCTCGACGGGACGAGGGAGTCCGACGTGAGACTGCGTTCGCTTGTAGCCGCAGCAGCGGCGACCGCCCTGGGAATCAGCCTGGCCGCCTGCGGTGGCAGCGACTCGGGCGATTCCTCCGGCGGCAGCTCGGGTGGAGACCAGACGCTGACCTACTGGGCCAGCAACCAGGGCACCAGCCTGGACAACGACAAGGAGGTGCTGACCCCGGTCCTGCAGAAGTTCACCCAGGAGACCGGCATCAAGGTCAACCTCGAGGTGATCGGCTGGAACGACCTGCAGACCCGGATCCAGACCGCGATCACCTCCGGCCAGGCGCCGGACGTGGTCAACATCGGCAACACCTGGGCCGCGTCGCTGCAGGCGACCGACGCCTTCCTGCCGTTCGACGGCGAGGCGATGGACGCGATCGGCGGGAAGGACAAGTTCGTGCCGACGGCGCTGGCGACCGGCGGCAAGGAAGGCACCGACCCGACCTCGGTCCCGCTCTACGGCCTGGCGTACGGCCTGTACTACAACAAGGCGATGTTCGCCGCGGCCGGGCTGCAGCCGCCGAAGACCTGGGAAGAGATGGTCGCCGCGGCGCAGAAGCTGACCAACCCGGCGAAGAAGCAGTACGGCATGGCGCTCGCGGCCGGCAGCTACACCGAGAACGTGCACTTCGCGTTCATCAACGCCGCGCAGAACGGCGCCGAATGGTTCGACAAGGACGGCAAGCCGACCTTCACCGGCGACGGCCAGGTCCAGGGCGTGCTGCGGTACCTCGACCTGATGCAGAAGGACAAGGTCGCCAACCCGTCGAACGCGCAGTACGACAACGGCACCAAGTCGGTGAACGACTTCGCCACCAAGAAGGTCGCGATGATCATCAACCAGAACAACGCCAACTCCTCGATCGTCGCGAACGGGATGAAGGGCAGCGAGTACGGCGTGGTGCCGTTCCCGGCACCGGCGGGCGCGGCCGACCAGACCGCGAGCCACGTGGCCGGGATCAACCTGTCGATCTTCAAGAACACCGAGAACAAGGACGCGGCGCTGAAGTTCGTGAAGTTCATGACGGACGCGAACACCCAGACGACGCTGGGCAAGCCGTTCGCCTCGCTGCCGGTGCTGAAGGACGCGAAGCCGGCGTTCACCGAGAACGCCGAGGAGGCCGCGATCTTCGCCGACATCTACAACACCAAGTCCAAGCCGCTGCCGCTGGTGCCGGCCGAGGACCAGTACGAGAGCACCGTCGGCAAGGCGATGAACGCGATGTTCGCCAAGATCGCCACCGGCGGGACGGTGACCGCGGACGAGGTCAAGGCGGCGCTGAAGACCGCCGAGGACCAAGTGGCCGCGAGTAGCTGACGCGACCACGGTGGCCCGGGCCGGTGACGTGTCCCGGGCCACCGATCCACGTCAGCCGACCCCGCGACCCGAAGACAGGAGGCGACCCAGCGCATGTCCGTCGCCACATCCGATGCCCCGGCGGCCGCCACCCGGCCCGCCAAGCCGAGACGCAGCGGCCAGGAACGCAGACCCGGCCTGAGCCGGTGGCTCCCCTACCTGCTGCTGGCCCCGGCCGTGCTGCTGGAACTGCTCATCCACATCATCCCGATGCTGGTCGGGATCTGGATGAGTTTCGTGAAACTGACCAAGTTCTACATCGCGAACTGGTCCGCCGCGCCCTGGGCCGGGCTCGGCAACTACAAGGTGGCCCTCGACTTCGACAACGCCGTCGGCGAGGGGCTGCTGAAGTCGTTCGGCGTCACCATCGCGTTCTCGCTGATCACCGTCGGGCTCTCCTGGGTGCTCGGCATGGCCGCGGCGGTCGCGCTGCAGCCGCCGTTCCGCGGCCGCAACTGGGTCCGGACGCTGTTCCTGGTGCCGTACGCGTTGCCGGCGTACGCCGGGATCCTGACCTGGAACTTCATGCTCCAGCGCGACACCGGCGTGGTGAACCACATCCTGGTCGACAACCTGGGGCTGACGAGTGACCGGCCGTTCTGGCTGATCGGCGGGAACGCGCTGGTCTCGCTGATCACGGTCGCGGTCTGGAAGCTGTGGACGTTCGCGTTCCTGACCCTGATGGCCGGGCTGCAGAGCATCCCGCGCGACGTCTACGAGGCCGCCGCGGTGGACGGGGCCGGCAACCTGCGGCAGTGGCGCAACATCACCCTGCCGTCGCTGCGGCCGGTCAACCTGGTGCTCGTGCTGGTGCTGTTCCTGTGGACGTTCAGCGACTTCAACACGCCGTACGTGCTGTTCGGTACGGCGCAGCCGCCGGCCGGCGACCTGATCACCTTCCACATCTACAACGCGTCGTTCCTGACCTGGAACTTCGGCTCCGGTGCGGCGATGTCCGTGCTGCTGCTGATCTTCCTGATGATCGTCACCGGCATCTACCTGCTCGTCACCGGAAGGAGGTCGCGTCGTGCGTGAGACCAAGGGGTTCAAGATCTACCGGGCGGCCGTGCTGGCCGTGCTCGGCCTGTTCGTGCTGATCCCGCTCTACGTGATGATCACCTCGTCGCTGAAACCGCTCGCGGACGTCCAGGGCGCGTTCACCTGGTGGCCGTCGAACCTGACCGTCGAGCCGTTCATCGAGATGTGGCAGACGGTGCCGCTGGCCCGGTACTTCGTGAACAGCACGATCGTCTCGGTGGTCGCGACGGTGTTCTCGGTCGCGATCGCGATCCTGGCCGCGTTCGCGGTCTCGCGTTTCCGGTTCCGCGGCCGGACGGTGTTCACCACCACGGTGCTGTCGACGCAGATGTTCCCGGGTGTGCTGTTCCTGCTGCCGTTGTTCCTGATCTTCGTGAACATCAACAACTCGCTCGGCATCCAGCTGGTCGGGACGCGGCTGGGGTTGATCATCACCTATCTGACCTTCAGCCTGCCGTTCTCGATCTGGATGCTGGCCGGGTACTTCGACAGCATCCCGCGGGAGCTGGACGAGGCCGCGCTGGTGGACGGGTGCGGCCCGATGGGCGCCCTCGGCCGGGTGGTCCTGCCGGCCGCACGGCCGGGCGTGATCGCGGTCGCGATCTACTCGTTCATGACCGCCTGGGGTGAGGTGCTGTTCGCGTCGGTGATGACGACCGAGGCGAACCGGACGCTGTCGGTGGGTCTGCGGCAGTACTCGACCCAGACCAACGTCTACTGGAACCAGATCATGGCGGCCGCCCTGGTCGTCAGCATCCCGGTCGTCATCGGCTTCCTGCTGGCCCAGCGCCACTTCGTCGCCGGCGTCACCGCAGGCGCCGTCAAGTAACTCCACCACCACAGAGGGGCTCTCCGCCGGAGAGCCCCTCTCGTGTTACCGAGGCCTGGGTCAGCCGAGGAAGTTCCATTCGCCGACGGTGGTGTAGGCCGAGCTGTGGCCGGGGCCCTCGCCGAGTCGGGACTCGATCAGTTGCAGGCTGCCTGCCGTCCAGGCGGGGCCGTCGTAGGTGTCGAAGATCCGGACCCACTTGGTGACGTCCAGCTGCCGGCGGAGGCGGGCGAGGGTGACGTGCGGGGTGAACTTCCGGCCCTCCACGGGCACGCCGGCGCGGTTGGCCGCCGCTCGCGTCGTCATCGCCAGGTGCTTGAGCGACTCGGTGTCGTCGCGCACCCCGGCGTACAGGACGCGGGCGTCGGGCACACCCGGGAAGGCGCCCGCTCCCCTGAGTTGGAGTTCGAACGGCTTCTGCCGTTTGGCGGCCCGTTCCAGCCGCTCCCCCAACTCGTCGGTCTTCCAGTCCGGCACCTCGCCCAGGAACGCGAGCGTGATGTGCCAGTGCTCGTCCGCGGCCCACCGGATGTCCTCATCCGGATGCTCCCGCCGCGGCTCGACGAACTCGCTCAGATCCTCCACAACGTCAATCGGTGGCACCACGGCCACGAACAATCGCATCCCGAAATGCTACAGACTGCTGTCGTGGACGAGTTGAAGTTGCCGTCGCCGTGTGTGGTGATCCTGGTGGGGCCGGGGGCCGCGGGGAAGTCGACGTGGGCGGCGGAGCGGTTCGCGGCGGACCTGATCGTGTCGAGTGATCGGCTGCGGGCGCTCGTGGGCGCCGGTGAGGACGATCTCGCGGCGAGTGCGGATGCGTTCGCACTGCTGGAAGAGGTGGTCGAGCAGCGGATCGGCCGGAAACTGACGACGGTCATCGACACTCTCGGGCTCGACCGGGAACGGCGGTTGCGATGGCTCGGGCTGGCCCGAGCGGCCGGGATGCCGTGTGTCGCGGTCGCCTTCGACACCCCCGCCGAGGAGTGCCGAAGGCGGAACCGAGCCCGGCAGAAGCGGATCCCGGCGGACGTGCTGACCGCGCAGCTGCGGTCGTGGACCGCGGTGAAGAAGGAACTGCCGACCGAGGGGTACGACGACGTCCTCGAGCCGGCCGTGGTTCGCGTCGTACCGTCGGCGTTCGTGGACGCCGGGGCGGCGGCGCAGCGGCAGGAGGAGGCCCCGACCGGGTTGCGTTTCGGGCTGCAGTTGAGCAGCTACACCCACAAGGCAGGGCGGGCGGGGACGGCGACGTGGATCCGGGACGTCGCGACGCGGGCGGAGGCGGCCGGGTTCGACGCGATCTACGTGATGGACCACTTCCGGCAGATCCCGCAGGTCGGCCGGGCGTGGGACGACTTCCTCGAGA
Organism: Kribbella sp. CA-247076; assembly: GCF_050942445.1. Classification (NCBI taxonomy): domain Bacteria; kingdom Bacillati; phylum Actinomycetota; class Actinomycetes; order Propionibacteriales; family Kribbellaceae; genus Kribbella; species Kribbella sp. CA-247076. Next base: position 6,364,960 of record NZ_CP192051.1, read on the forward strand.
GCTGGACGACCCTGGGGTACCTGGCCGCGTGTACGTCGCGGGTCCGGCTGGGGACCCTGGTCTCCGGGATCACGTATCGCAACGTCGCGCATCTGGGGAAGATCGCCGCGACCCTCGACGTACTCAGTGGTGGGCGTGCGGTGTGTGGGGTCGGGTTGGCGTGGTTCGAGGCGGAGCACAAGGCGTACGGGTGGCAGTTCCCGTCGGTCGGCGAGCGGTACGCGTTGCTCGAGGACGCGTTGCGGTTGCTGCCGGTGTTGTGGGGACCGGGCAACAAACCGTTCCACGGCAAGGTGCTCGACGTCCCGGACACGACGTGCTATCCACGCCCGCTGCAGGAGCGTTTGCCCTTGCTGGTCGGTGGAAGCGGGCCGCGAACGCTGCGGCTGGCGGCCCGGCACGCGGATGCCGTGAACGTGTTCGGCGATGTCGCGCAGGTGCGCAAGCGGGTCGGGTACCTGCGGGGGTACAGCGAGTTCGTCGAGGTCACGCATCTGTCCACCACCCTCGTGGGCAAGGACCACCGGGACGTGGACGAGCTGGTCGCGCAGTTGCGTCCGCGCAACCAGGACCCGGCCCGGTACGCCGCGACCGTCAACGCCGGCACGGTCGCCGACCAGATCGGCCGCTTCCGCGAGCTCTCCGAGGCCGGCGTCGCCGAGGTGATGATCAGCCTGCCGTCGCTCGACACCCTGGAGACCGCTGCCGAGGTGATCTCAGCCTTCCGCCGGTAGCTTCAGCTTGAGCAGGGCGTTCTCGATCAGCTCGGACATTGCCGGGTGGATCCAGTACTGGTTACGCGCCATCGAGTAGGCGTCCAGGCCGAAGCTCATCGCCTGGATGACTGGCTGGATCACCGAGGACGCCTGCGGCCCGATGATGTGGCAGCCGATGATCTGCCGGGTCTCCGGGTCGGCCAGGATCTTGGCGAACCCGGTGGTGTCCTCCATCGCCCAGCCGTACGCGATGTCGGCGTAGTCCTGACGGCCGACGACGTACGGGATCCCGCGCTCCTCGGCCTGCGCCTCGGTCAGGCCGACGGCCGCGATCTGCGGTGAGCTGAAGACCGCGTGCGGGACGAACCGGTGGTCGGCGGTGATCCGGTCCGACGGGTTCAGCAGGTTGTGCTTCACCACCCGGGCCTCGTGGTTCGCGACGTGCTTCAGCTGGTGCGGCGAGGTGACGTCGCCGAGCGCGTAGATGCCGTCGACGGTCGTCTGCTGGTACTTGTCGACGATCACCCGGTTCTCGTCGTCGACCGCGACGCCGGCGGCCTCCAGGTTCAGCGTGTCCGAGTTCGGCGTCCGGCCGACGGCGACCAGCACCTGGTCGACCACGAGCTCGTCGATCCCCTGCGGGCTGAGCATCTCCAGCGCGATCGAGCCGTCGTCCCGCCGTTTCGCGCTGACGGTGTCGTGCTCGAGGCGTACGTCGTACTTCGCCCGGGCGATCTCGGTGAAGCGCTCGGCGATGTCGGTGTCCTCGTGCCGCATCAGCAGGCCGGAACGGGCGATCATCGTGACCTCGACGCCGTACGACGAGAACACGTGCGCGAACTCGGCCGCGACGAACCCGCTGCCGATGATGCCGAGCCGGCGCGGCAGCTCCTCGATCCGCATGATCGTGTTCGAGGTGTGGTAGCCGGCCTCCTCCAGCCCCGGGACGAACGGGACGATCGGCCGGCTGCCGGTGGCCAGCACGAACTGGTCGGCGGTGAGCACGCTGGTCGTGCCGTCCTTGCCGTCGACGGTCAGCTCCTTGGCGGCGGTGAACCGGCCGGTGCCGTCGTACACGGTCACGTTCGCGTTGTCCGCGTGGTGGTGCCGGTATTCCGAGCCGCCCGCGGCGATCGGGTCGATCCGGCCGAAGATCCGGTCCCGGACCTCCGGCCAGCGGACCCGGTCCAGCGTCTCGTCGACGCCGTACCGGGAGCTGATCGACGGGGTGGCGGCCAGGTCCGCGGTGTGCACGAACATCTTGGTCGGGATGCAGCCGACGTTCAGGCAGGTGCCGCCGAACGTGCCACGCTCGACGATCGCGACCTTCCGGTCCGCGAACCGCCGGTTCACGATCGTGTTCCCCGAACCGGTCCCGATGATCACCAAGTCGTAATGAGTCACACCCCATTGTGGGGTCATCGGCCGTCAGGCGACCCGGGGTCCCGGTTCCTTGGCCGGTGACAGCACCGGATCCGGCTCGGAGATCGCCTTCTCACCGAGCAGCTCCGTCTGCGGCAGCACCTCCAGGCGGGGGCGCGGCAGCAGCCGCGGGCGGATCGACAGGCCACGGCGGCGGGAGAAGTACACCACCGAGGCGATCGTGCCGATGACCGTGAGCGCACCGCCGACGATCAGCGACCAGCGGGCGCCGAAGGTCTGCCCGACCCACCCGATCAGCGGCGACCCGATCGGCGTACCACCCATCAGGACCGTCATGTACAGCGCCATCACCCGGCCGCGCATGGTCGGCTCGATGCTGAGCTGCATGGTCGCGTTGGCCGCGGTCAGCATGGTCAGCGAGGTGAGCCCGACCAGCGGCAGCACCAGCGCATAGGTGAGGTACGTCGGCATCAGACCGCTGACCATCGCCATCACGCCGAACGCCAGGGCCGCGCCGATCACCAGGCGAGCGCGGACCCGGACCCGCCGGGCGGCCAGCAGCGCACCCGACAGCGAACCGATCGCCAGGATCGAGCCGAGGATGCCGTACTCCCCCGCGCCCTTCTGGAAGACCTCGGTCGCCATCAGCGCGGACGTCATCTGGAAGTTCAGCCCGAAGGTGCCGGCGAAGAACACGGTGACCAGGATCATCATCAGCTCCGGCCGGCGCCACAGGTAGCGCATGCCGTCGCGGATCATGCCCTTGTCCCGGGCGGCGACCTTCGGCGTGTGCAGCTCGCTCACCCGCATCAACCGCAGCGACAGGATCACCGCGGCGTAGGTGAAGCCGTTGATCATGATCACCGGACCGGTGCCGATCCAGTGGATCAGCAGGCCGGCGAGCGCCGGGCCGAGCAGCCGGGCGGCGTTGAAGGAGGCCGAGTTCAGCCCGACCGCGTTGGCGAGCTCGTCGCGGCCGACCATCTCGACCACGAACGCCTGCCGGGCCGGGGCGTCGAACGCCGTTCCGATCCCGAACAGCAGGGCCAGCAGGTACACGTGCCAGGGCGCGACCAGGCCGGAGACGGTCAGTCCGCCGAGCACGAGGGCGACCGTGGCCATCGCGATCTGGGTGCAGGTGAGCACCTGTCGCTTCGGGAAGCGGTCGGCGACGAGCCCGGCGTACGGGCCGAGCAGGAGGGCGGGCAGGAACTGCAGTCCGGTGACGATGCCGAGTGCGGTCCCGGAGTGGGTCAGCTCCAGGACCAGCCAGTCCTGGGCGACGCGCTGCATCCAGGTGCCGACGTTCGAGACGATCGCGCCGGAGGCGTAGAGACGGAAGTTGCGGACCTTGAACGCCCGGAAGGTCGGGCTCATGTGGCCGCCAGGCGTTCGAGAACAGGGGCTGCCTTGCGCAGGATGTCGCGCTCCTCGGGGGTCAGTTGCTTCAGTTTGGTCTGCAGCCACTCGTCGCGGCGCCGGCGGTTGGCGAGGATCAGCTCGTCCGCGCGGCCGGTCAGCTCGACCACGATCTGGCGCTTGTCGGTCTCGTGGGGCCGGCGGGCGACCAGGCCCGCCTCCTCCATGTTCGACACGATCCGCGTCATCGACGGCGGTTTGACCTGCTCGTGCGCGGCCAGCTCGCCGATCGTCATCGCGTCGTGCTTGGCCAGCGCGCCGAGCACGCTGAGCTGGTTGGCGGTGAGGTCGTGACCGGGCTCACGCTGCCGCCGGAGCTGCCGGGACAGCCGCAACGTCGACGACCTCAGGGCACTTGCCAGCCCGACGTCACTCTTCACCTGCTGGGCTACGACTTCGGGCATGTTCGTTACCTTAACTCATTACCTTTGCTAAAGAAAACGGCTGACCGGCCCGTGGTATTCCCGGTGAACCGCTGCCGGGGCGCTAGGGTTCGCGGACATGGGGACACCTGCGGAGCTCGAGCGGTACGAGCAGCGGTTCCGGCGGGCCGGGCTGCCGCTGTTCATCGAGGACTTCTCACCGACGCACGACATCTTCACCCGGGCCACGCCGGTGCTCGTGCTGGTGTTCCTGGCGGAGATGATCGGCGCCACCGACCTCAACTGGCCGGTCTGGCAGAACGTCCTGGCCGCGCTCGTAGGGCTGGCCGTGCTGGTCGGCGGGTTCGGGCTGCTGAACGGTGTCCGCGGCCGGCCGTTCTGGTCGCTGCCCACCCGGTTCGGCATCCCGGAGCTGGCCGTGTTCGTGCTTCTCCCGGCCCTGCTCCCGCTCGTCCAGGGCCAGGTCCGGCAGGCGCTCGGCGTTGCCGCCGGCAACCTGGTGTTCGTCGGCGTGGTGTACGTCGTCGTCGGCTACGGCCTGATCGCGACGACGTACTGGGGGCTGCGCCGGCTCGTCGGCGAGTTCGCGAGCTCGGTCGCCAGCCTGGTCCGGGCGCTGCCGTTGCTGCTCGTGTTCTCACTGGTGCTGTTCGTGAACACGGAGATGTGGCAGGTGTTCGCCGGGATGCCGATCGAGTTCATCCTGCTCTCGGTGATCGCGTTCACGCTGCTGAGCACGCTGTTCCTGCTGATCCGGCTGCCGAAGGAGCTCGACGAGATCGAGCGCGACGCCGGCTCCGGCCCGCCGCTGCGCCGGATCCAGCGGGTCAACCTCAGCATCGGCCTGGTCGTCCGGCAGTGGATGCAGGTGCTGGTGGTGAGCGCCGGCGTCGGGTTGTTCTTCGTGGCCTTCGGCATGATCGGGATCAGCGAGTCGATCTATGAGAACTGGGGCATCAGTCCGGGCGGGTGGTCGTACAGCATCGACCTGCTCGGCCATCCGCTGCTGATCAGCGCGTCCCTGGTGAAGGTTGCCAGCGGCATCGCCAACTTCACCGGGCTGTACTACTCGATCGCGCTGCTCACCGACGCGACGTACCGGACCGAGTTCCTGGACCACCTCAGCGCCGAGCTCCGGGATCTCTTCACCGCACGGGCGGAGTACCTGGAACTGCGCCGTACGACGTCGGCAGCTCAGGTCAGCCAGTCGCCGAGCGGGCCGATGGCGAAGTAGACGACGAAGAGGGCTGAGACCACCCACATCAGCGGGTGGATCTGGCGGGCCTTGCCGCGGACCAACTTGAGGATCACGTAGGAGACGAACCCGGCCCCGATGCCGGCCGTGATCGAGTACGTGAACGGCATCAGGATGATCGTCAGGAACGCCGGGAACGCGACCTCGAGATCGTCGAAGTCGATCCCCTTCACCTGCGTCATCATCAGGAACCCGACCAGGATCAGCGCCGGCGTCGCCGCCTCGTACGGGACCAGCGTGACCAGCGGCGCGACCACCATCGAGATCAGGAAGCAGACCCCGGTCACCACACTCGCCAGCCCGGTCCGCGCCCCCTCGCCGACACCCGAGGCGGACTCGATGTACGACGTGTTGCTCGACACCGACGCGGCACCGCCGGCGGCCGCCGCGACCGAGTCGACGATCAGGATCCGCTGCGTGTTCGGCGGGTTGCCGTCCTGGTCGAGCAGACCGGCCTCCGCGCCGATCGCGGTCATCGTGCCCATGGTGTCGAAGAAGTCCGCGAGCATCAGCGTGAAGATCAGCAGCAGCGCCGCCACCACGCCGACCTGCTCGAACGAGCCGAACAGGTTGAACTCGCCGAGGGTGTCCAGGTTGGGCTTGCTGATCCAGTCGTCCGGCAGCGCCGGCACGGTCAGGCCCCAGCCGCCCGGGTTCTCCGTGGTCCGCGCGCCGACCTCGACGACCGACTCGATCACGATCGCCAGCACGGTGGCGGTCAGGATGCCGATCAGGATCGCGCCCTTCACCTTGCGGGCGTACAACGTGATGATTAGCAGCAGGCCGATGACGAACACCAGCACCGGCCAGCCCCGGAGGTTGCCGCCGACACCGAGCTCGACCGGCGGACCGGTGAGCGCCTCCGGACGCCGTACGAACCCCGCGTCGATCACGCCGATGAACGCGATGAACAGGCCGATCCCGACGCTGATCGCCACCTTCAGCTGCACCGGGACGGCCTCGAACACGGCTCGTCGGAAGCCGGTCAGCACCAGGATCAGGATGATGATGCCCTCCAGCACCACCAGCCCCATCGCGTCCGCCCAGGTCATCTTGGTCGCCACCGAGAAGGCGATGAACGCGTTCAGGCCGAGACCGGTCGCCAGCGCGAGCGGGAAGTTCGCGACCACGCCCATCAGGATCGTGACCACGCCCGCCACCAGCGCGGTCGCCACCGCGATCTTCGCGATCGACGCCGCCGGGTCCGTGCCGCCGCCGACGTACTGGCCGGCGCCGTCCTTCACGGTGCCGATGATCAGCGGGTTCAGCACGACGATGTAGGCCATCGTGAAGAAGGTGACCAGACCGCCGCGGATCTCCCGGGTGACCGTGGAGCCACGCTGACTGATCTTGAAGTACGAGTCCACGAAGTTGGACCGGTCCCGGGCGGTGGCGGCTTGGGGCGAGCTCATGGCGGAATCGTGCCAGGTCCCACCCTGTGGTTGCGAGCACAAACCCGAACCCGTATCGATCCAGGCCGCTAAGGTGGGGTCGTGGCAGACGAGAAGCCGAGCAAGCGCAATGACCCGACGAGCCAGCTGGCTCGCGGTGAGCTGGTGCATGCCGAGGTCAAGCCGCTCGACCTGTCCGGCATCCCCAGCGTGATCACCGGCATCGTCGCCTGGACGGTCGCCTTCTTCGTCGTCCTGATCTTCCGCGACGAGCTCAAGGAGAACGGCCTCGAGTGGTGGCTCTGGGTCACCGTCGCCGGCGCCGGCCTCGGCCTGATCGGCCTCGTGTACTGCCGTCGCCGCTGGTCCGCCATCCAGGCCGGCCACCGGAGCCCCACCGAAGACTGACCTGGCCTGTTCCCGTCCGGGGGCTGGCCCGGTGGTGTGGTGTCATGCCTCGAGCGTGTGACGAGGAGTTGATGCTGGGATGACGGCAGGGCGAGAGATGCCGACGCAGGACGACGTCCTCGGGTACTTCGACAGCTTGTCGAACTGGGGGCGGTGGGGCGACGACGACGAGCTCGGCACGCTGAACCACATCACCGACGACGTCCGGCTGGCGGCGGCGCGGACGGTGCGGCACGGCCGGAGCGTGTCGTGCGCGTGGGAGGTCGCCGTACCGGAGGAGCTGGAGCGGTCGACGACCGTCTGCCCGCACGCCGTCGACATGCCTGGGGCCGAGCACATGCCGGCGCGGTTCCACAACGACCGGCGCTGGGGCTTCTCGAACGAGCGGCTCGGCATCATGTACCACGGCAACACGATCACCCACCTCGACTCGCCCTGCCATCTGTTCTGGGACGGACGGATGTACAACGGGCGCTCGCATTCGCTGGTCGACGCCGACACGGGATCGGCGTGGGCGGCCGTCACGGCGGCGGCGAACGGGATCACCACCCGAGGTGTCGTGCTCGACGTCGCGAGCGTCCGTGGCGTGCCGTGGCTCGAACCGGGGCAGGGCGTGTTCCCCGAGGATCTCGAGGAGGCCGAACGTCGCCAGGGTGTGCGGGTACGACCCGGCGACGCCGTACTCCTGCGGACCGGGTACGGCCGCTTCCGGCACGAGTCAGGTGACGCCGGCAGCATCACCCAGGCCGGTTGGCACGCGTCCTGCCTGCCGTGGCTGCAGGACCGCGAGGTCGCGCTGATCGGCGCCGACACTCCCCAGGACGTTCAGCCGTCCGGGTACGACGACGTGCTGATGCCGGTGCACGCGGTGAGTCTGGTCGCGATGGGCCTGTGGATGCTCGACAACTGCGACCTCGAGGCCTGCGTCACGACGGCCGCCGAGCTCGACCAGTGGGACTTCCACCTCACCGTCGCCCCGGTCCGCTACGCCGGCACCTCCGGCAGCCCGGTCAACCCGATCGCCACCTTCTGACAGTCCTAGACTCCTGGCCATGGCGTTTGACGAGCAGGGGCGGCCGGAGACTCCACTGATGGCTGGGGAGGTCGAGACGCTGGTCGGGTTCCTGGAGTACCACCGGGCGACGTTCGCCTGGAAGTGTGCGGGGCTGGACGAGGCTGGGTTGCGGGTGCGGGTCGGGGCCTCGTCGATGACGTTGGGTGGGATGCTCAAGCATCTGGCGTACTACGAGGATCACTGGTTCTCGTACCGCCTGCGGGGGAACGAGCGACAGCCAATCTGGGTCGACGAACACTGGGACGCCGATCCCGACTGGGAGTGGAAGTCAGCCGCGCAGGACTCGCCCGAGGAACTGCATGCGCTGTGGCGCGACTCGGTGTCCCGCTCCCGGGAGCTGCTCGCCGAGGCGCTGGCGGACGGCGGGCTGGACCAGCCCGCGCGGCGGAAGCTGATGAACAACCGCACCGCGAGCGTCCGGTGGATCGTGATGCACATGATCGAGGAGTACGCGCGGCACAACGGCCACGCCGACCTCATCCGCGAATCCATCGACGGCCAGACCGGCGAGTAGACCCTCAGTCCAGCACGGTCAGGGTCGTTGCCTCTCGCGCCATGGCTGCCCTGGTGTTCGCTATGCCTGGGTCGGCTCAGTCGGCTCAGCTGGCTCAGTCGGCTCGGCGGGTTGGGGTTCGTCGGGGGCCTGGGCGATCTCGGCGGCGGCCGGCTCGGTGACGTCGACCTCGGGCTCGACGGCGTCGGCCTCCAGCGCGTCGGGGTCGACGGCATCGGCCGTCGGGGTCTCGACGGTGTCGGGCTCGATGGCGCCGGCTTCGAGGGATTCGGGCGCGAGCTCGAGGTTGTCGTAGCCGGTGGTGTCGAAGGCGTGCTCGGCGGACGGCTGGTCGGGGAGGTCGATGACGGCGTCGGAGTGGGCGCCGCAGCCGTAGTCGTAGGCGACGACGCGGCCCTCGCCGGGAGCCATCTCGTTGCTGCAGACGCCGAACGCCTGGCCGAGGCTGTCCGCGAGGCGAATCCAGTAGCCGCAGCCGTTGCACTTGTACGGGACGGCCTGCGCGATCGCGGACGACGGCCCGAAGTCTCCGGCGTACCAACGCTCGGCCGCGTCCTCACGCCCGTACTGCGACAGGATGCGCTCGCGGCCGAGGCCGAGCTCCTCGACGACGGCCAGTACGTCGTCCGGGGCGCCGGTGTCGGTGAAACCGGGCTCGAGGCGGGGGTCGTCGGAATGCGTCGGGAACAGGTCGCCGGGGCGCAGGTCACCCGGCTGGACGCGGTCGGACCACGGGACCCACTCGGGCGCGACGATCGCCTCGTCGCCGGGCAGCATGACGACCTCGTTGACCGTGACCGTCTTCGCGCGCGAGGCGCGGGTGAGCGTGACTGCCCAGCGCCAGCCGCGGTACCCGGGGTGGGTCGAGGCGAAGTAGTGCGTGACCAGACGCTCGCCCTCGACCAGATGACCGAGGTGCTCGCCGACCTGCGCGGCGCCGGCCTCGGCGATCGCGGCCTCGCGCGCGGGTTCGACCGCCGCGACGCAGACGGCGTCGGCCTTGGCACGAACCGGTTCGGGAGCTCTGACGGGAGTCACAATCGCCCATTCTCGCACGCCCGCGACAGTGTTTCGAACGGGCCGTCGACCGGTCGTTCGTCCACAGGCCACCGCGCCGTGGCTACGGTCTGTCCCCTCGAGGAGGCAGGATAGTTCCATGCAGAGCCCAGACCCCGCGGACCGGAAGGCGTCGCCCGGTGCGCCCGGCGCGACCCCGCCCGGCGCCGACCCCGGCGGCGGGCGCGGCGGCGGGCGGGCTCACGGGTCCGGTGGTCGGCCGGGTGACGCGTCCGGCGGTCGGCCGGGTGGCGCGTCCGGTGGTCGGCCGGGTGACGGGGCCGGTGCGAAGGCGGGGAAGCGGGCCGGTGAGCGGATCAGCGGTGCGCGGGAGAAGCTCGGGACGGCGAGCAAGCGGGTCGGGCAGGCGTCCCGGGTCGGTGCCAGTGGGGTCGCCTCCGCGTCCCGGAAGACAGCCGTCGTCGGCGGGAAGGTCGGTCGGGCGACCGGTCGCCGGATCAGCGGGCTGACCGGCGCCCAAGGCGCCCGCGAGTCCGGGCTGTCGCGGCTGATCGAGCTCGGCGCGGTCAACGCCGCGGGCGACACCGCGTTCGCCGTGTCTCTGGCCGGCACGGTGTTCTTCGCCGTGCCCAGTGAGCAGGCTCGTGACCGGGTCGCTCTGTTCCTGCTGTTGACGATGGCGCCGTTCGCGTTGATGGCGCCGCTGATCGGGCCGATCCTGGACCGGTTCCGGCATGGGCGGCGGTGGGCGATCGGCGCGACGCTCGGTCTGCGCGGGTTCCTGGTGTGGAGCCTCGCCGCGTCGATGACGGGCAGCGCTTCGCCATGGTTGTATCCGGCCGCCCTCGGATGCCTGGTCGCCTCCAAGGCGTACGGCGTGACGCGCGCCTCCGCCGTACCACGGCTGCTCCCGGAGGACATCAGCCTCGTCACCGCCAACTCGCGGATCTCGCTGGCCGGTGTCGCCGGCGCGACGATCGGCGCGGGCATCGCGGGCGCGTTCGCGGCGATCGGGCCGGAGTGGTCGCTGCGGTGGGCCGCGCTCGTCTACACAGTCGGCCTGGTGCTGGCGATTCGTCTGCCGAGCAGGGTCGATTCGCCGGCCGGTGAAGAGATCACCGGGACGGCGGGACGTGAGGCCCGGCGGCGGGCGATCACGGCGGCGGTGGCGCGCGGGATCCGGTGCAACCTCGGGCTGCGGTTCGTGTCCGGGTTCCTGACCATGTACTTGGCGTTCCTCCTGCGGGACAAACCGCTCAGCGGGATCGACGGCGCGCTGGCGGCCGGTGCGGTGATCGCCGCGGCCGGGCTCGGCAACAGCCTCGGCACCCTGATCGGATCGTTGCTCAAGGCCCGAAAACCCGAGGCCGTCGTGCTGGTGGTGCTGCTGGCGGACGCGACGGTCGCGGTGCTGGTGGCGGTGTTCTACGGGTTCCCGATCCTGATCGTGCTCGGCCTGGTCGCCGGGTTGTGCAGTTCGCTCGGGAAGCTGTCGCTGGACGCGATGATCCAGCGGGACGTTCCGGAGACCGTGCGTACGTCGGTGTTCGCGCGCTCGGAGACCGTGCTGCAACTGTCCTGGGTGATCGGCGGCGGTTGCGGGATCGTCCTGCCGCTCATCCCCCGGCTGGGTTTCGGCTTCCTCGCCGGCGTACTCCTGGTCGTGGTCTTCCTGGTCGTCCGGATGAAACCGACCGCGATCGCCGGCGTCGGCGGCGTACGCCCGACCGGCTCGGGCGGGCCCGGATCCGGGCAAGCTGGTGCAGCTGGCGCCGGTCCGGGTGGATCCCGCCCGGGTGAGTCCGGCCGGAGCAGGCCCGAGCCGGCCGGCGCGACTGCGAGAGGTGCCGGCTCGGCAGGCACTGCGGGTGGTGTTAGCTCGCCAGGTGCTGGTGCTGCTGCTGGTTCGGCAGGTGGTGCTGCTGGTTCCGCGGGTAGTGCTGCTAGTTCGGCGGGTGGTGATCGTCGGCCGCGGGATGGCGAGTCGGAGCCGCCGACGAGCACGAGCCGCACGATCCTCACCACGAGCGTCGCCGAGCAGCGCGCCAGCCGCGAGAACAACCAACGCCAGTACGACGAGCCGACCGTGGAGTGGGCCGCGGACGACCACCGTCCACCGCGGTCCGACAGCCCGCAGGCCGCCCGGCCGGACCAGCCGGTCGGCCGCTGGTGGAGCGGCCAACCGGACGAGGACGACGAGGAAACCGTCCAGGACCAAGCCCCCTGGGCCGAAGAACCCACCGTCGAACGCGACCGCGGCCTCTTCAACCGCCGCCGCCGAGGCGGCCGCCCACCCCGCTAGTCCCCCGCCCTCAGTGAGATGCACCCCGTCGCGCGCGCGTCAGGCGGCTGGTTCGAGTTGGTTGGTGGGGGAATCGAGGGGTGGGGTGGTGCCGCGGAGTAGGAGGGTTGCGGTCACGGCGGTTGCGAGGAGGAGCGCGCAGCCGACGACGGCCACCACATTGAGGCTGTGGGTGAAGGCGTGGCGGGCTGTGGTGAGGACGGCGCCGGCCAGGTCTGCCGGGAGGTGAGCGGCTGCGGCCGTCGCGGCCGGGAGGCCTTCGCGGACGGGGGCTGCGATCGCGCCCGGCAGGTCGGTGGGGAGGTCGGCTCGGTAGGCGGCCGTGCCGATGGAGCCGAGGATCGCGATCCCGAGAGCGCCGCCGAATTCCGCGCAGGTCTCCATCACGGCCGCCGCCGACCCGGCGCGTTCCGGGGCGACCGCGCCGACCACGGCCTCGGTGACCAGCGTCATCACCATCACCAACCCCGCACCGAGCAGCCCGGACCCGGCGAGGATGACCACCAGCGACGACTCCGGCCGGACCAGCGTCAGGACGCCGTACCCGCAGGCCGCCAGGACGAAGGCGCCGCCGATCACGTAGGCCCGGTCGACCTGTCGCGCGAGAGTCGTCGCGAGCGGTGCGGCACCGGCGACGGCCACCGTCGGAACGAGGGCCCAGAGCGCGGCCTTCAGCGGACTCAGCCCGAGCACCAACTGCAGGTACTGCGTCATGAAGACCGCGTTCCCGACCAGCGCCAGCGTGCCGATCGTGTTCGCCGCGAGCGACCCACTGAAGGCACGGCTCCGGAACATCGAGAGCTCGATCATCGGGTACGACGCCATCCGCTGCCGCTGCACGAAAAGCACTCCGAACACGACCCCACCCAGGATCGCAACCACCGGCAGCACCGCCACCCCGTGCGCCGCCAGCTCCTTGATCCCCCAGATCACCGGCAGTACGGCGGCCAGCGACAGCACCGACCCGATCAGGTCGAACCGGCCCGCGCCCGGCGCCTTGAACTCCGGCAGCAGGATCGGCGCGAGCACCAGCAGCAACACCATCGCCGGGGTGTTGATCAGGAAGACCGAGCCCCACCAGAAGTGCTCGAGCAGAAGTCCGCCGAGCACCGGCCCGAGCGAGATCCCGCCCATCATCACCGCGCTCCAGAAGGCGATCGCCTTCGACCGCTGCGCCGGGTCGTGGAACAGGTTGCGGATCAGCGCCAGCGTCGACGGCATCAGCGTCGCGCCGCCGATGCCGAGGATCGCGCGGGCGGCGATCAACTGCTCCGGGTTCTGCGCGTACGCCGCCAAGACCGACGCCAGCCCGAACGCGACCGCCCCGAACAGCAGCAGCCGCCGCCGGCCGATCCTGTCGCCGAGCGAGCCCATCGTGATCAGCAACCCGGCCAGCACGAACCCGTAGATGTCGAAGATCCACAACTGCTCGGTCGCCGACACCCCGAGGTCCGCGCTGATGAACGGGACCGCGAAGTACAGCACCGAGACGTCCATCGAGACCAGCAGCAACGGCAGTGCGAGCACGCCGAGCGCGATCCACTCCTTCCGTCCCGCGCGTTCCGTCGTACTCATCGCCACTCCCCTAATCTGTGTACGGCGCACACTGTGTGCATCGTACACAGACCATACCGGCCATCTGTCTATGATGTAAACAGATATCCCCGACGACGAGGTGAGCGATGACCGAGGAGACCGAACTGCCGCGGGTGCTGGCGCAGCTGTGGGGGATCGAGGGACGGCAGCGGCCGGGGCCGAAGCCGGCGTTCCACCTCGGCGACATCGGCCGGGCGGCGATCAGGCTGGCCGACGCCGGCGGCCTGGCCGCGGTCTCGATGAGCAAGGTGGCCGCCGAACTCGGCTTCACCACGATGTCGCTCTACCGGTACGTCGACTCCAAGGACGACCTGTACGTCGTCATGCTCGACCACGCGTTCGGTGAGCCGCCGGCGATGGACCAGCCGACCTGGCGGGAGCGGATCACGGCCTGGGCCGAGGCGTTCCGGGACGCGCTGGTGCGGCACCCGTGGATCCTCCGGGTGCCGGTGTTCGATCCGCCGCTGTCACCGAACCAGCTGGTCTGGATGGAGCACGGCCTGCGTGCGTTCGACGAGACCACGCTGACGCCGCCGGAGCGGGTGTCGTCGATGCTGCTGGTCAACATCTACGTGCGCGGCGCGGTCCAGATCACCGCGGACCTGCAGACGCGAACGGCCGAGGAGACGCGGGCGGCGGACCGGCTCTACGTCGAGCGGCTGGAACTGCTGGCCGGCCCGGAGCGGTTCCCGGCTCTCCGTGCGGGCATGCTGGGGCCGGCCGCGCACGTGGACGACGGCGACCCCAGCGAGTTCAGGTTCGGCCTGGACACCGTCCTCGACGGCATCCAGACCCGCATCGACCGCCGCACCCCCTGACCACGCGCCCCGGCGGCACCACGGACCGCAAGCACGACACCGGCACCTGCGCACGACGGCGCCGCGTCCGGCCGACAGCACCCGGCCCGGATACGACGACGCCCGGTACGACGGGCGTCGTACCGGGCGGGCGTCGTACGGACGTCAGATGTCGAGCTTGTCGGCCACGCCCCGGAGCACGGTGGCGACCTGGCGGGCGGCCTTGTGGTCGGGGTGCCGGCCGCGGCGGTATCCCTCGCCGAGGTTGTCGAGCAGCTTGATCAGGTCCTCGATGACGAGCTGCATCTCCTCCGGCTTCGGCCGCATCGCCTTCGCCACCGACGGCGGCGGGTCGATCAGCCGGACCTGGAGAGCCTGTTCGCCCCTGCGTCCCTCGACGACACCGAACTCGACCTTCTGGCCGGGCTTGAGGTTGGTGACTCCCGCCGGCAGGGCGTCGTTACGGACGTAGACGTCCCCGCCCTCCTCCTTGCTGAGGAAACCGAACCCCTTCTCGGAGTCATACCACTTGACCTTGCCAACGGGCACGGGAACCCCTCTTGTGTCAATCAGGAACTGCGATGTCAATCGTCGGAACAGAACGGGCGGACCGACTGCTCGATCGGCTACCCAGCGTACGGGAACCGGCGCCGCGGCGCCTCAGGAAAACTATCTGACCAGGCAAGAACTACCGGTACTTCTCCGGGTCCTTCAACCGTTCGTTCATCGACCCGGACCGGAAGCCGCGCAGATCGACCCGGGCGGCCGGGAAGCCCTCGGCCACGACCGCGTCGACGAGCGGCTGGTGGTCGACCTGGTCGAGCAGCCGGGCGTCGATCTCGATACTCGCGGTGTCGCCGACGTCGCGGACCCGGACGTTCTCGACGCCGTACGGCGTGAGCAGCGCGCGGACCGCCTGTTCGGCCCGGTCGACCCGGGCGAGCAGGTTCGGGGTGATCCGGATGCCGTAGGCGATCCGGCTGGACAGGCAGGCGGCGGCCGGCTTGTCCGAGGTCTCCAGCCCCCAGCTCCGGGAGGCCTCGCGGATCTGCGCCTTGGTCAGCCGCGCGTCCTTCAGCGGCGTGATCGCGCCCCGCTCGAAGGCGGCCCGGATCCCCGGCCGGAATCCGGCGACCGCGTCGTCGGCGTTCGTCCCGGTCGCGATCGCGGTGATCCCGAACTCGTCCGCGATCGGCTGCAGCGTCTCGACCAGCTCGGCCTTGCAGAAGTAGCACCGGTCGCCGGCGTTGGCTTGGTACCCCTCGCGGTCCATCTCGTGGGTGTGCGGCGTGACGTGCCGGACGCCGAGATTGTCGGCGAACCGGGCGGCCGGCTCGAGCTCGGCCACCGGCAGGCTCGGCGAGACCGCGGTCGCAGCGACCACGTTCGCGGGGCCGATCGCCCGGGCTGCGGCCGCCAGCAGGAACGCCGAGTCGGCGCCGCCGCTGAAGGCGACCACGAGGTTCTTGTAGCTCGACAGCCGCCGCATCAACGCTTCCAGCCGCTGCTCGAGCACATACGCGTCCAGCCAGGCCGGGAACTCGGTCAGGTCGTTCAGTACGACGTCCGCGCCGTACGCCCGCAGTTCGTCCGCGGTGAACGGACCGGTGGCGACCGAGACCGCGACCGCCCCGGCGGCCCGGGCACCGTCGATGTCGGCGGTGTGGTCGCCGACGTAGATCGTGGCCTGGTGCTCGCGCAGCGCGATGCCCTTCTCGGCGCCGTGCAGGTCGCCGACCGGCTCGTCGACGTCCAGGCCGAGGTGGTCGAGGTGGAGCAGGACCGAGGGGGTGTACTTCGCCGACACCACCATGGTCCGGCCGCGCAACGCCCGTACGGCGGCCAGCGACTCGGCCACCCCCGGGAGCGGCAGGCTGCCGGTGATCGCGTGCGCCGGGTAGTGCTCGCGGTAGCGGGACACCATGGCGTCGACCTGCTCCGGCGGGAACCAGTTCGCCATCTCCCAGGTCAGCGGCGGCCCGAGCCGGCTCACGACCAGGTCGGAGTCGATCGCCACGCCGGTCTCGGCGGCGAGCAGGTCCCAGACCGCCTGGATCCCCGGACGGGAGTCGATCAGCGTCATGTCCAGGTCGAAGCCGACCACGAGCTCCGGCACGTCGAAGGTGGCGGGAGCGGGCTGGATCTCGGCGGTTGACACGTCCCCAACCCTACGTGCTCCGCGCCTGCTCCCCGCTCGGCAGCCCAGGTTCATTTGACATTCGTTCGCCGGGTGTCCCGACTCTTGACATTCGACCAGAAAATGTAAACCATCAGGCGCATGGACTCGTTCGCCGACCGGACCAAGCGCCGACTGCGCGACGAGCTGCTCGACAACGCGTACGACGCGATCGTCGCCGGCGGGTACGACGGACTGCGGATGAACGACGTGGCCCGGCGGACCGGCGTCTCCCGGCAGACCGTCTACAACGAGTTCGGCGACAAGTGGGGTCTGCTGCAGGCGGTCGCGGCCCGCGAGACCGAACGGTTCCTGCTGGACGTGAACACGGCGCTCGCCGAGCACTCCGACCCGATCGACGGCCTGCGGGCCGCGGTGGAGCGGGCGCTCGCACTGGCCGGGGAGAACCCGCTGGTGAAGGCCGCGCTCGGTCAGCCGGGATCGGACCAGGCCAGCCAGCTGCTGACCACACGGGGGCAGCAGGTGCTGGAGGTGGCCCACCTACGGCTGGGTGAGCACGTCAGGGAGCACTGGCCGGAGGTACCACCGGAGGACGCGACCAGCTGCGTCGACGTCGCCTTGCGCGTCGTCCTCAGCCACATCGTCACGCCAGGCCCTCCCCCGGCGACGGTGGCCGCGCAGCTGGCTCGCGTCCTCAGTCCCTTTCTGTCCGAGGCCAGGAGGCAGCACCGATGAATCAACTGCACAGGCAAGGCTTCAGCTCACTGAGGTCCGGAGGGCTGAACTGGGACGCGCTGCCGCTGCGATTGTTCGACAAGGGCAATCGCAAGTTCTGGAACCCGCGCGACATCGACTTCAGCCAGGACGCGAAGGACTGGCAGGAGCTGAGCGACAACGACCGGGAGAACGCGCTGTTGCTCTGCTCGCAGTTCGTCGCCGGCGAAGAGGCCGTGACCGAGGACCTGCAGCCGTTCCTGCAGGCGATGGCGGCCGAGGGCCGGTTCGGTGACGAGATGTACCTGACCCAGTTCTGCTTCGAGGAGGCCAAGCACACCGCGGTCTTCCGGCTCTGGCTGGACGCGATCGGCGTCACCGAGGACCTGCACCGGTACGTCGAGCACAACCCGGGCTATCGCGCGATCTTCTACGAGGCCCTCCCGGTCGCCCTGAAGTCGCTGGCCGACGACCCGTCGCCCGCCAACCAGGTCCGCGCCAGTGTCACCTACAACCACGTGGTGGAAGGGACTTTGGCCCTGACCGGCTACCACGCCTGGAACTTGCTGTGTACGTCGCGCGGCGTCCTGCCCGGCATGCAGGAGCTCATCCGCCGGATCGGTGACGACGAACGCCGGCACATGGCCTGGGGCACCTTCACCTGCCGCCGCCACGTCGCTGCCGACGCGTCGAACTGGAAGGTCGTCACCGACACCATGGAGGAGCTCCTTCCGCACGCGCTCACCCAGATCCAGTGGGCGATGGACAACTCCCCCGAGCTGCCGCCGGAGATCAACCCGACCGCCCTGATGACGTACGCCGGTGATCGCGCGACCCGACGCCTCGGCGCGATCGAGTCGGCGGTCGGCGCGGACGTGGCCGGGATCGACCTCGACTACTCTCCGGAGAAGCTCGAGGACGACTTCGGCGACGAGGACTCAGCCGCGCTGGCGGCGGTTCGCTAGCACGACGACGAGCGCGGCGGTCGCCAGCAGAGCGGGCAGCCAGGTCACGGTCGTCGTACCGAGGTGGTCGGCGACCTGGCCGCCGGCGAAGGCGCCCAGTGCGATCGAGCCGTTGTAGACGCCGACCAGTACGGCGGATGACGCTTCGGGAGCACGGGGTGCGGCCGCGTGGCCCCAGGCCTGGGTGCTGACACTCGTCCCGCCGTACGCCAGACCCCAGATCAGCAACAGGACAAGGGCTCCGGTCACCGTCGTCCCCAGGAACGGCATGACCAGGCCGGCGATCGCGATACCGCCGGCGATGACGGTCATCGCGCGGCCGGGGCGCATCGATCCGGTGAGGAAGTTGCCGAGTACGCCGGCCACGCCGTACGCGAGCAGGAGACCGCCGATCAGGGCGGGGCTGATCCCGGCGAGCTTCTCCAGCAACGGGCGGACGTAGGTGTACGCCGAGAAGTGGCCGGTGACAACCAACGCGACCAGGACCAGGCCGACGCGGACCTGCTTGATCCTCAACACGTCCAGTACGTCGCCGAGGCGGACCGCCTGTGCTGCCGGGAGCGGCGGCAGCAGGAAGGCCAACGCGACGGCGAGAGCGAGCGAGAGCAGGCCGACGGCGGCGAAGGCCCATCGCCAGCCGATGAGTTCGCCGACGTACGTGCCGGCCGGAATCCCCAGCACAGAAGCGATTCCGATGCCGCTGAAGATCAGTGAGGTCGCTGGGCCGACCGCGTGCGGCGGGACGATGCGCGGCGCCAAGCCGACGGTGAGCAGCCAAACTCCACCCAGCGAGATCCCCATCAGCACCCGCGCGACAGCCAGTACGCCGAAGCCGGGCGCGACCGCCGCGAGCAGACCGGCCGCGCCGAGAAGCGCCATCAGGCCGACGAGAACCGTGCGGCGGTCGACCCGGCCGAGAACGAGTGGCAGGACGGGTGCCGCGAGCGCCGAGACCACGCCGGTCACGGTCAGGCTGAGGCCGGCCGTGCCTTCGCTGACGTGCAGCGCGGAGGCGATCGGGGTGAGCAGGCCGACAGGCATCAGTTCGGCCGTCACCACGGTGAACACGGTGGCCGCCATCGCCACCGGAGCGGCCCAGCCTTGGGCCCTCGGTGCCACCTGGTCGGCGCAGATCGTCGTCATACCTCAAGCGTTCGGCAGCGCGAGGGTGCGGAACAACGGCGATGTGGTCATGCTTGGATGAGCTGAGCTAATCGATCGGGAGGTCGCCCGGTGGGTGTGGAGATCCGCGAACTGGAGTGCTTCCTCGTGCTGGCCGACGAGTTGCACTTCGGCCGTACGGCGGAACGCCTCTACCTCTCGCAGAGCCGCGTCAGCCAGTTGCTGCAATCGCTGGAGCGCCGGATCGGTGGGCCGCTGTTCGAGCGGACCAGCCGACGGGTCGCGCTCACGCCGCTCGGCAAGGAGTTCCTGACGTCGCTGCGGCCGGCGTACACCGCGCTGGAGCGGGTGGTGGAGAACGCGCGGGACTACGCGAACAGTGCGAAAGGCACGCTGCGCATCGGCTTCCAGGGAGCGGCGAACGACGTCGTGCTGAACGCGGTCTCGGTCTTCCAGTCGCACAATCCGAACTGCCTGATCGACGTCGCCGAACTGCCGCTGAACGACCCGTTCGGCGCCCTGCGGCGGGGTGACCTCGATGCCGCCGTCGTGATGCTGCCAGTGGCCGAGGACGACCTGGTCCTGGGCCCGGTGTTCTCCCACCAGCAGCAGACGTTGACGGTCTGCACGAGCCACCCACTCGCCGCCCGGTCCTCGATCGACGCCGAGGACCTCGCCGGCGAGGTCCTGATCGCCGTGGCCGGGCCCGCGCCCGGCTACTGGCGGCAGGCGCAGGCGCCCACCCAGACGCCGGCCGGCGCGTTGATCCACCGCGGTCCCGAGGTGAACACGCTGCAGGAAGGCCTGTCCCTGATCGTCGCCGGCCGCGGCGGCATGCTCGTCTGCCGCCCGACCGCCGAGCACAACCGCCGCGCCGACATCGTCAACATCCCGATCACCGGCCTGCCCGACTCAGCCCTCGGCCTCGTCTGGCGCCGCGGCGAGGACACGCCCTCCCTCCGGGCCTTCGCCGCCCACCTGAAGTCACAGACCGAGTAGCTCCACGGACTTCTCGCGCATCTCGACCTTGCGGACCTTGCCGGTCACCGTCATCGGGAAGTCGTCGACGAGCAGGACGTACTTCGGGATCTTGAAGTGCGCGAGCTTGCCGGTGGCGAACTCCTTCACCGCGGCCGCGTCGACCGGGTCGGCGCCGTCCTTGAGCTTGATCCAGGCGCACAGCTCCTCGCCGTACTTCTCGTCCGGTACGCCGACCACCTGCACGTCGGCGATCGCCGGATGCGTGTAGAGGAACTCCTCGATCTCCCGCGGGTACACGTTCTCGCCGCCGCGGATCACCATGTCCTTGATCCGGCCGACGATTTCGGCGTACCCGTCCTCGCGCATCACCGCCAGGTCGCCGGTGTGCATCCAGCGGGCCTGGTCGATCGCCTCCGCGGTCTTCTCGGGCTCGTCCCAGTAGCCGAGCATCACGGAGTACCCGCGCGTGCACAGCTCACCGGGCTCACCGCGCGGCACGACGAGTCCGGTCGCCGGATCGACCAGCTTCACCTCGACGTGCGGCATCACCCGGCCGACCGTCGATGTCCGGCGATCGAGGTCGTCGTCCCGCCGGGTCTGCGTCGACACCGGTGACGTCTCGGTCATGCCGTAGCAGATCGCCACCTCGGCCATGTGCATGTCGGCGACGCAGCGCTTCATCACCTCGATCGGGCACGGCGACCCGGCCATCACCCCGGTCCGCAGACTGGTGAGGTCGTACGACGCGAAGTCCGGCAGCCCGAGCTCCGCGATGAACATCGTCGGTACGCCGTACAACCCGGTGCAGCGCTCGTCCTGCACCGCCTTCAATGTCGCGGCCGGGTCGAACGCCGGCCCGGGAATCACCATGCACGCGCCGTGCGTCGTACAGCCGAGGTTGGCCATGACCATGCCGAAGCAGTGATAGAAGGGCACCGGGATGCAGAGCCGGTCCTCCTCGGTGAAGGCGATCGTCTCGGTGACGAAGAAGCCGTTGTTGAGGATGTTGTGGTGGCTCAGGGTGGCGCCCTTGGGGAAGCCGGTGGTGCCGCTCGTGTACTGGATGTTGATCGGGTCGTCGAACGCCAGCTCGGCCTCGCGCGTCCGCAACTCGACCAGGGAAACGCGATCGGCGGACGCCCGGAGCTCGTCCCAGTCGCCGGTGCCGATGTAGACGGTCTCCCCCAGCGCCGGGCAGTCCGGACGCACCTCGTCGACCATCGCCCGGTAGTCACTGGTCTTGAACTCGGTCGCCGAGATCAGCAGCCGGACGCCGGACTGGTTCAGCGCGTAGGCCAGCTCGTGCGTCCGGTATGCCGGGTTGATGTTCACCAGGATCGCGCCGACCATCGCGGACGCGTACTGCGTGATCGTCCACTCGGCGCAGTTCGGGGCCCAGATGCCGACCCGGTCACCCTTCGCGATCCCGTGGGCCAGCAGGCCGCGCGCGACCACGTCGACCTCGGCGCCGAACTCGGCGTACGTCCAGCGCCTTCCGGTCTGGACCTCCACGAGCGCGTCACGGTCGCCGTACCGGCCGACCGTGCGTCTCAGGTTGGCGCCGATCGTCTCGCCCAGCAAGGGAACCTCGGACACCCCGGACGCGTACGAAGGCAGGCTCATACCGGCCATCGTCACGCGCCCTGGACGCGCGAGCAACTGCACGTGCGGCAGGAAACAGGGGGTGGACGGCAAGCAATGTCCTTACCAACTCTCCGTCATTTCGGTCGCTGAGCGTGGCGAGCCGGTTACATTGAAGGAGAGAGGTGTGAGGTGATGGGCCGTTCCCCGGAAGGTCAGGCCCGCAGCGATCAGCCGCCGAGGCGTTCCGCGGAGGCCGCCCAGCGAACCGCTGCGGTGGTGGAGCGTGTCCGGGCCCTGGGCAACGTGCTCGCCGACGCGCTCGCGGTCGATGTCCGCGGCACCGACCTGCAGACCCTGAAACGAGGGCCCCGGCGGGCACCGCCGACGGTGTCACCGGCCGATCTCGAGCCGCACCCCGGCCCGGTCTGGGCGGCGTTCGTGCCGCACCCGCCGGGTCGCTTCCGCTGGTGGGGCGCCGAACGGCGGTACGCGCGCCGGCTGGACGCGGCCGAGGACCGGTTCGCCGAGGCGATCGAGCGGCACCGGGCGTTCGAGGAGAACCGGCGGGAGCGGGTGACCCGCGCGCTCCGGGAGCAGACCGAGCAGCAGCGCCGGCTCGACGAGGTGACCGCGGAGCAGCACGCCCGGGTCGACGCGTACCAGCGGGCGGTCGAGGGCCGGGACCGCGCGGCGGTGAGCAAGTACTTCCAGAAGGCGCTCGACAAGGTGCCCGAGCCGCTCGACTTCCCGCGCCGGCGCCGGGTCGGGTATGTGCCGGAGTCGACGCTGCTGGCCGTCGAGTGGGAGCTGCCCGGCGTGGACGTCGTACCCACCGAGGCGTCGTACGTCTACGACCGCGCGCAGGACGTGGTGACCGCGGTGCCGCGACCGTCGCAGGAGGTGCGGCTGCTGTACCAGCAACTCGTGGCCCAGTTGGCGTTGCGGGCCTTGCACCTGGTGTTCGGCAGCGACCGGTACGGCGTGGTCGACACGGTGGTGTTCAACGGGATGGTCGAGGCCGTGGACCTGCCGACGGGGCAGACCGTGCGGCCCTGCCTGATCACGTTGCGGGCGACCCGCGAGCAGTTCAAGGCGCTCGTCCTCGAGCAGCTCGACCCGGTGGCGTGCGTCCGGCACTACTTCTCCGCGGAGGTGTCCCGGCACCCGGACGAGCTGCAGCCGGTGGAGCCGGTGCTGGAGTTCGACCTGGCGGATCCGCGGACGATCGAGCCGGTCGACGTACTGAGTGAGATCGACAGCCGGCCGAACCTGCTGGACCTGAGCCCGGAGTCGTTCGAGCACCTGGTGCAGAACCTGCTCACCCGGATGGGCCTGGAGACCCGGCTGTTCCGGCGCGGCCACGACGGCGGGATCGACTGCGTCGCCTACGACCCGCGCCCGATCACCGGCGGGAAGTTCGTCGTCCAGGCCAAACTCTGGACCCGCACCGTCCCGCCGTCCGCCGTCCGCGACCTGTTCGGCACCGTCGTCGATGCCGGCGCCACCAAGGGCATCCTCATCACCACCAGCGGCTTCGGCCCCTCGAGCTACCAGTTCGCCACCGGCAAACCCCTCCAACTCATCGACGGCACCGCCCTCCTCGCCCTCTGCCACCACCACAACATCCCCGCCCGAATCCACCCCCGCCGCGCCAGCTGACCGTGTCAGACTCTGGGTATGGAGACTGGGGTGAGTGTGGTTGGGGTGGGGCAGGTCAGTGCGGCGCCGGATGTACTGCGGGTGTCGTTCAGTGTGGAGCATGTGGCGCCGGATGTGGCGGCCGCGGTGGCGCAGGTGGGGGAACGGACGGACGCGGTGATCGGCGCGTTGCGTGGGCAGGGGATCGACGCCGACGCGATCGCGACCAGCACGGTGGCGGTCTACCAGGAGTACCGGGAGCCGGGGCAGCCGTCGCCGGGGTTCCGCGGCTCGCACTCGCTGACGGCGCGGACGAAGGACCTGACCGGGTTCGGCCGGCTGCTCAACGCGGCGGTGGATGCCGGGGGCAACAGTCTCGGACTGCAGGGGCTCGAGTTCGACATCGAGGACAAGACCGAACTGCTCACCCGCGCCCGGGAGCTCGCGTTCCGTCAGGCCCGCACCAAGGCCGAGGAGCTGGCCGCGCTGGCCGGCTACTCCCTCGGCTCGGTCACGTCGATCTCCGAGACCCACGGCCACATCCCGTTCCGCGACGGCGTCAATCTCGGCGCCAAGGCGGCTTTCGACTCGGCCGTCAACATCACCCCCGGCGACCATTCCGTGCACGTTTCCCTCGAAGTGCACTTCTCCTGGGCCTGACGGACCACAAACCGGTCTAGACTCGTTGCACCTGTCCTGGGGAGGAACTCATGGCGTTGCAGCGACCCGTTGTCTCGGCTGTGCTCGCGGCCGGCCTGATGCTGAGTCTGGTCGCCTGCGGCGGCGACTCGTCACCCGAAACCGCCACGACGCCGTCGGCCACGCCGACGCCGACCACGAGCAGCAGTACGCCGTCCGCCGTACCGACGACCCCGACGCCGGTGCAGCCGGCGCCGGTGGTGCGGACGAAGGCGACGCTGACCAAGGCGTTGCTGGCGCTGGAGGACCTGCCCGCCGGGTTCGCGGTCGATCCGGAGGCCGCGGGCGACGACGGGAGCGGATTGTCGTCGACGAACTCCAAGTGCGCCAAGCTCGTCCGGCTCTTCAACGCGAACACGACCCCGGGCGCGAAGGTCACTGTGGACCGGGGATTCTCCGGCGGCCAGAACGGCCCGTTCGTCGGCGAGACCCTCGAGGCTATGCCGTCGGCGGCCGCGACCACGGCGTACCTCGCGTCGGTCAAGGCGGCCGTGAAGGCCTGCCCCAAGGCCAAGCTGACGATCGAGGGCGCGGGCAGCTCGACGGTGTCGATCACCGAGGTGGCCGCGCCGAAGGCCGGCACCACCCCGGTCGCCGTGCGCTTCTCGGCGGCGAGCGGGCCGCTGGAGGGGCTCGAGGTGACGTTCGCCTTCGCCGGGCTGGCCGACGTCCTGCTGTCGATGGACTTCGACACCTCGGACATCGAGGAGCTGGTGCTCGCGGCGTACACCAAGGCGAGCAAGGTGCTCGGCACGTCCACCAGCGGCACCTGACCGTTGCGGCGCGTCCTGACATCCCCGACCGGTGGGCGGCTACCCTCACCGCATGCCTGGTAGTAGCCACCCCGCGGGGACGACATGACGGCCGTCTACGCCGTGAGCGACATCCACGGGCACCCGGAGAAGCTCCGGGCGTCACTGCGGGAGGCCGGGCTGACCGATGCCGACGGCAACTGGGCCGGGAAGGACGCCCGGCTGTGGTTCCTCGGCGACTTCTTCGACCGCGGGCCGGACGGGATCGGCGTCCTGCGGATGGTGCGTGAGCTGATCGGCCAGGCGCCGGCCGGCGCCATCCGGGTGCTGCTCGGGAACCACGAGATCCTCGCGCTCGGCATGCACAAGTTCGGCGGCACGTTCGTCCCGCACGACGGCATCACCACCCGGAGCTTCGAGCGGTCCTGGGCGCTGAACGGCGGCCAGGACCGCGACCAGGAGCTGCTCACCGACGAGGAGGTCGAGTGGCTGCTCGACCTGCCGATGCTCGGGCTGGACGCGGGGCACCTGCTGATGCACTCCGACACCGCGGAGTACGTCGAATGGGGCGACACGATCGACCAGATCAACGCCGCGGCGTACGACGACCTGCACAGTGACGACATCGTGGTCTGGTGGGAGATCTGGCGGCGGACGACGTCGCGGTACGCGTTCCGCGGGCCGAGCGGACCGGAGATCGCCCGGATCATGCTGCAGCACCTCGGTGGTCACCGGATCGTGCACGGCCACAGCATCGTCGCCGACCAGCTCGGCATCCTCCCGGAGAACCTGACCGGACCGCACCTGTACGCCGACGGCCTGGCCCTCGGCATCGACGGCGGCGCCTTCGACGGCGGCCCCTGCCTGGTCGTGGAACTCGAACAGCTCTGACGGGAATGCGTCCGCACCCTCCCGGGTTGTTGAAACGTTGACGGTGAACCACGCCCTTGGGAGACGTTGATGCTGAAGAAGATTCCCGGACCGGACCACCCGATCACGGTCGCGAAGAATCCCGACCGGGTGGTGGTGAAGGCCGGCGGCCAGGTGATCGCGGACACCCGGAACGCGCTGTCGCTGCAGGAAGCGAGCTACGCCGCCGTCCAGTACATCCCGCGGGCCGACGTCGACCTGACGCTGCTGGACCGCACCCATCACCACTCGTACTGCCCGTACAAGGGCACCGCGTCGTACTACAGCGTCCTGCCCGCCGGCCGGGACGGGAAGAACGCGGTCTGGACCTACGAGCAGCCGTACGACGCGGTCGCCGACATCCGCGACCACCTGGCCTTCTACCCGGACAAGGTGTCGATCGAGATCATCGCCGACTGAGCAGGAACTCCCGCAGCACCGGTGCGAGCACCTCGACGGCCGCGACGTGGTCCTGGTCGGGCAGCTCGGCCAGCGTCGCGGCCGGCAGTTCCTTCGCGATCCGGTGGGCCGCGTCGACCATGAACGGCGGCGACGCGGTCCCGGCGACGACGAGGGTCGACTGCTTGATCCTCGCGAGCAGGTCGAGCGGGATCCGGCCGCCCGGCGACGCGTGGTCCATGACCGCGAAGTCGTACGCGAGGGTGTGCGCGAGGTCGACGACGCCGGGCGCGGCCGCGGTTTCCAGCGCGGCCTCGCGCGGCATACCCGCGAGCATCAGGAAGAGCTCGACAGCCTCACGCCCCCGGCCGGCCTCGATCAGCCGGAGAACCTCCGCGCCCTCGTCCTCGGTGTCGGCGTCGTCCGGCCCGTACGGCGGCTCGTGCAGCACCACCTGCGTGAACGGCAGCCCCGCCCCCGCGGCGACCGCGACCAGGCCGGCGCCCGACGAGTGGCCGTACACCGCCGCCGTACCGCCGAGGGCCGTGAGCAGCGCGCCGATGTCGTCCACCTCACGCTCGACGGTGTACGTCGTACTGTCGCCGCTGTCACCACGACCGCGCCGGTCGTAGGTCACCACGTCGAAGTCGCCGGCCAACTCGTCGGCCAGCGGCCGCAGCGCGTTGCGATCGCACAACGCCCCCGCGACCAGGACGAGCCGGGGGCCGCTGCCCTGGCGCTCGTACGCGATCGCCGTACCGTCCGCCGAAGTCACCTTGTCCATCTGTTCCTCCTCGAGTCGCCACTGACGACCGGAACGTCGGAGCCACCCGCCGGGCTTCGACACGGCCCGTCCCCCGAAGTAGGTACCGTTGGACGGATGAGCACAACCGAGTCGAGCCGCCCACGGACGCTTGCTGAGGCGTTGCGTACGTGGGACGACGCTGCACTCGGGCGGTTGCTGCAGCGGCGGCCGGATCTGGCGGTGCCGATTCCCGCGGACACGGGTCAGTTGGCCGCTCGGGCGACGACCAATGGGTCGGCGGCGCGGGCGATCAACCGGCTGGACGAGTTCGGTGTCGACCTGCTCGAGGCGCTGTCGGCGCTGCCGGAGCCGGTGGAGCTGCCGGCGCTGGCGGCCGGTGTCGACCAGCCGGTCGAGGTCGTGCGACCGCGCGTGACCGAACTGCTCGACCTGGCGCTCGTATGGGGCACCGAGGACGATCTCCGGCCGATCCGCGCAGTCCATGAGCTGCTCGGCCCGACTCCCGCCGGGCTCGGCCCAGTCACTACCAGGCACTTCGGTGATCTGGACCGGCTGATCGAGGAGGCCGGCCCGGACGCGAGGGCGGTGCTGGACAAGCTGACGTGGGGTCCGCCGACCGGTTCGGTGGAGAAGGCCGAACGTCCGGTCACGATCGCGACGGCGCGTACGCCGGTCGAGCGGCTGCTCGCGCGCGGCCTCGTCGTACCGAAGGATCCGAACACCGTCGTGCTCCCGCGACAGATCGGCCTGCACCTGCGGGGCGGGCGCGTGCTCGCGTCCACTCGGCCCGTGCCGCCGCCGCTGGACGGCAAGACGGTGTCGGCCGCGATCGCCGACCGGGCAGCGGCCGGGGCGGCGCTCGACCTCGTCCGGCAGGTCGACCGTGCGCTGGAGCAGCTGGGCACCGAGCCGCCTCCAGTACTGCGCACTGGCGGCATCGGCGTGCGTGAGCTCCGCAACCTGGCCGGCAAGATCGGTGTGGAGGAGCCGACGGCTGCGGCCGTGCTGGAGATCGCTTACGCCGCCGGACTCGTTGCCGCCGTGGAAGTCGGCACCAGCGAGTTCTGGCTGCCGACGAGCTCGTACGACGACTGGCTCGAGCTGGACCTGGCACACCGGTGGGCCCAGCTCGTCATGGCCTGGTTCACCGGGCTCCGGGCGATCGGTCTGATCGGCCGACGCGACAGCGGCGGAGCGACCGCCGCAGCTCGCGAGCGACTCATCAACGCGCTCGCACCCGACCTGGAACGCATCCTGGCGCCAGAGGTCCGTGTGCTGACGCTGCAAGCCTTGGCCGAGGCCGCTGCGGGTACGGCGCCCGCCGCCGACTCCGTGGTCACGTGGGTCGCCTGGCACCGGCCGCGACGCGGCGGGCAGTTCCGGGACGAGCTGGTCGAGTGGACCATCACCGAGGCCGCCCTGCTCGGCCTGACCGGGCTCGGCGCGCTGGCACAGCACGCTCGACCACTGCTGGCGACCGAGCCGACGGCCGATGAGCTGGCCGCGGCCATCAGCGCACTGGTCCCCGAGCCGGTGTCCGACGTACTGCTCCAGGCGGACCTCACTGCGGTCGCGCCCGGCCCGCTGGTCCGCGCCGTGCAGGACGAGCTGTCGACCATGGCCGACGTGGAGTCCCACGGCGGCGCCGGTGTCTACCGATTCAGTGAGAGCTCGGTACGTCGTGCCTTCGACCTCGGCCGGACAGCGGACCAGCTGCACAAGTGGCTGGCCGAGCACTCGCGCACACCGGTCCCTCAGCCGCTGACGTACCTCATCGACGACGTTGCCCGTCGGCACGGCGTACTGCGGCTGGGCACGGCGTCGACGTACCTGCGCTGCGACGACGAGGACGTGCTCACACATCTCCTGACCTCGAACCTGCCGGGGATCCGCTTCCGCCGGCTCGCCCCGACGGTCGTGGTGTCGCCGTCACCGCCGGACATGGTGCTGAGCCGGCTGCGTGAGGCCGGGCTGGCCCCGCTCGCGGAGACCTTCGACGGGGTCGTGCACGTGACAGCCGGGGCGACGAGGCGGGGAGAGGCGCCACGCCGCCGTACCAGCCGGGACTTCGTGGACAGCCCGCTCGACCTCACCGACGACCAGGTGAAGGCCGTGATCGAGAAGGTCCGGGCCGGCGACCGGATCGCCGCCGAACGACCCGTCGACGAGGGACTGATCGCGCCGACCGCACCGGCCGAGACCATCGGCGTCCTGGCGAACGCGGCCGAGGCCCACACTCGCACGTGGATCTCGTACGTCGACCACAACGGCAACGCCTCCGAACGCGTCGTCGAGCCGGTCCGCGTCGCCGACGGCTGGCTGACCGCGTACGACGAGGGCGCCGACCAGCCCAGGACCTACGCCCTGCACCGCATCTCGACCGCCCGGCCCGTTGTTTGACGCCTGAGGCACAATGGAAGGTCGGACAGGCGAGAGGGAGATGTAGTGACAGACGGTCCTTTGATCGTGCAGTCGGACAAGACGCTTCTGCTGGAGACCGCACATCCGGACGCCAACGACTGCCGGAAGGCGATCGCACCGTTCGCCGAGCTGGAGCGTGCTCCTGAGCACGTGCACACCTACCGGCTGACCCCACTCGGGCTGTGGAACGCACGGGCAGCCGGACACGACGCCGAGCAGGTCATCGACGTACTGCTGCGCTACAGCCGCTACCCGGTCCCGCACTCGCTCCTGGTCGACATCGCCGAGACCCTGGATCGCTACGGTCGGCTGCGTCTGGAGAAGCACCCGCAGCACGGGCTCGTGCTCATCACCACCGATCGGCCGGTGCTGGAGGAGGTGCTGCGCAGTGCGAAGGTCAAGCCGATGCTCGGCGCCCGCGTCGACGACGACACCGTCCTGGTGCACCCGTCGGAGCGCGGTCACCTCAAGCAGACCCTGCTGAAGCTCGGCTGGCCCGCCGAGGACCTGGCCGGGTACGTCGACGGTGAGACGCACCAGATCGAGCTCGTGCGTGAGGGCTGGGACATGCGCCCGTACCAGCAACAGGCGGTGGACTCGTTCTGGCACGGCGGCTCGGGCGTCGTCGTACTGCCGTGTGGTGCCGGGAAGACGATCGTCGGCGCGGCCGCGATGGCGCAGGCGTCCGCGACCACGCTGATCCTGGTGACGAACACGGTGTCCGCGCGGCAGTGGAAGGACGAGCTGCTCCGCCGGACCAGCCTGACCGAGGACGAGATCGGCGAGTACTCCGGTGCCCGCAAGGAGATCCGCCCGGTGACCATCGCGACGTACCAGGTGATGACGACGCGCCGGAAGGGCGTGTACTCGCACCTGGAGCTGTTCGACGCGCGGGACTGGGGCCTGATCGTGTACGACGAGGTGCACCTGCTGCCGGCGCCGATCTTCCGGATGACCGCCGACCTGCAGACCCGCCGGCGGATCGGCCTGACCGCGACCCTGGTCCGCGAGGACGGCCGCGAGGGCGACGTGTTCTCGCTGATCGGCCCGAAGCGGTACGACGCGCCGTGGAAGGACATCGAGGCGCAAGGCTGGATCGCGCCGGCCGACTGCGTCGAGGTGCGAGTCGACCTGGAGCAGACCGAGCGGTTCGTCTACGCGACCGCGGAGCCGCAGGACCGCTACCGGCTGGCCGCTTCCACACCGGCCAAGTCCCGGCTGGTACGACGCATCGCCGAGCACCACGCGGATGAGCCGCTGCTCGTGATCGGGCAGTACATCGACCAGCTGGACGAGCTCGGCGAACGGCTCGAGTGCCCGGTGATCAAGGGTGAGACGACGGTCCGCGAACGGCAGCGGCTGTTCGACGCGTTCCGGGCCGGGGAGATCACCAGGCTGGTGGTCAGCAAGGTCGCCAACTTCTCCATCGACCTGCCCGAGGCGTCGGTCGCAATCCAGGTCTCCGGCACCTTCGGCTCCCGCCAGGAGGAGGCCCAGCGCCTCGGCCGAGTCCTCCGCCCCAAAGGCGACGGCCGCACCGCCCGCTTCTACTCGATCGTCGCCCGTGACACCGTAGACGCCGAGTTCGCCGCCCACCGCCAACGCTTCCTGGCCGAACAGGGCTACGCCTACACCATCGTCGACGCCGAAAACCTCTTCGCCTGATGTCGGCTTTCTGCAGCTCGACAGGAGGTGTCGGGTCGCCCGGTGATGCCCGACGCTTGCCCGCGGCGGCAACCGGGGTTCTGGAGGGGACACCTCCTGTCGGTTTGCAGGCCGTCAACCGGAGAGGCGCTGCGCCAAGGCGGCACGGACGGTTGCGACGACCCAGGCAGGATCGCCGATCACCTGCTCGTAGGTGAGTCGGAGGACCAACCAGCCGGCCGCCACCAACTCGTCGTACCGCTGGCAGTCGGCGGCGAAGTCCCGCCGCGATCCGTGAAACTCGAAACCGTCCGCTTCGAGCGCCAACCGGGCCTCGCGATGCCCCAGATCGACCCGGGCCCGGAAACGCCCGCTGGACACCAGGACCTGTGGTTCGAAGCCGTCGATGCCCTCCTCGATGAGGAGCG
Source organism: Kribbella sp. CA-247076 (assembly GCF_050942445.1). Lineage (NCBI taxonomy): Bacteria > Bacillati > Actinomycetota > Actinomycetes > Propionibacteriales > Kribbellaceae > Kribbella > Kribbella sp. CA-247076. The sequence continues at coordinate 6,396,375 of NZ_CP192051.1, forward strand.
CCCGGAGCATGCTCTCGAGGAAACTGCCGGACAGGCGCGTCGCGGCTGCTGCCGTCCTGCGGGCGTTCGGACAACCAGGGCCTCTTAGCGCGGCAGCCGCGGCGAGGAGTTCGTCCCGGCTCAGGTGCCCAGTGGCGAGGGCCGCATCGGCGACGGCGAGTGCCTCGGCGAACGGGAGGATGCGGGCACAGTCGACGACGGTCCGTTGCAGCGAGGTGATCCGGTGCCGGCGATCGTCGGCGTCGGTATCGGCCCAGTGCAGAATCGCAGGCGGTCCTGGGCGGGGACGGCGCTTGGGGGGGACTGTGACGTGCGGCTTCTCTGGCCGCACCAGGAGCGGAAGACCCATCGCGGCCGCCGCGCTGGTGTGCGAGAGGACACCGTCGTAGGCGATAGCTGCTGCCTGGTCGGCCGGCAACCCTGGCACGGCATAGATGCCTTGGGTGATTCGCTGGACCTCACCCCGCTCGAGTGCGGCTCCGAGCGCGTGGCGTGACGTCACCTGCATCAGCTCGGACAGCGATGCCCAACCACCACGTCGAACCAGCACCTCGGCGAGCGTTTCCATCCGAAGGATGGTGCCTGAGATCGGTCGACGCGTGTCGTGCCTTGTCCACAGGCGACAGCTCGACAGGAAGTGTCCCTCCCAGACTCTTCCCGTCCCGCTCAGAGGCGGGCTGCCAGGTCTCCAGTGGACATATACGTCCTGTCGAGCCGACGACCTACTCCCCTAGGCGGGTGTGGATGCCGTTGAAGTGTTTTTTCATGGAGCGGGCGAAGGAGTCGGGGTCGCCGGATTCCAGGGCCACCAGGAGGTCGCGGTGCCAGGCGGCGGCGTCGGCGGGCGAGTAGCGGGCGCCGGGCAAGCGGGCGTCCACCTGGGAGAAGGTCCGCCAGAAGACGGACAGGAGGTCGATGACGAGGGCGTTGCCGAGGGGCTCGTAGAGGGCTTGGTGGAAGGCCCAGTCCTCGTCGGGGAAGTATTCGCCGGCGTCGGCCTTGGCCTCCATCCGTTCGACGATCGGCTCCAGCGTGCCGTACCCGTGGGAGCTGAAGTAGGCGACCACGTCGTCGGCCAGGCCGACCTCTATCGCCTGGCGGACCTCCAGGACGTTCTGCACGTCCCGGAGGTCGCCGGCCATCGACTGCGACATCCGGAACGCGAGCCCGTCCTCCAGCGACTGCAGCGACACCTCGCCGACGTACGTGCCGTACCCGTGCCGGATCTCGATGATGCCGACCGCCTGCAGCGCCTTCATCGCCTCCCGCAGCGGGTGCCGGCCGACGCCGAGCTGAGCCATCAGCTCCTGCTCGTTCGGCAGCGGGTCACCCGCCTTCAGCCCGCGTTCCAGGATGTACGACTTCATCTGGTCGCGGATGAAGGTCTGATTCCCCGCCGCACCCCGTGCCCGGCTGAGCCCACCCGTCGTCACTGCCGGCCTCCTCGTCTAGGAACCGTTCAGTGTAATCCGGCCCGGTCCAGCAAGGGCCGGATCGCGGCGATCTCGGCGTCGTCCAGCGGGATCGACGGGTACGCCGTCACCGGGCAGGCGATCACGCCGAGCAGGTAGAGCCCGGCCTTGAACGCACCCAGCGCGGCCGAGCTCGCACCCATCCGGCTCCGGTCCGCCACGGTGATGATCTCGAACAACCGGATCAGCCGGTCCTGCTCGGCCCGGGCGGCCGCGGGATCTCCGGAGGTCGCCGCGTCGTACAGCCGCACGTACCCGGCCGGGTCCACGTTGCCCAGCCCGGGTACGACGCCGTCGACGCCGAAGGCCAGCGAGGAGTCGACGGTGACCTCGGACCCGGTCATGATTGCGAAGCCGGACAGCCCGGTGTCCCGGCGGTCCAGGACCAGTTGACGCAGGCTCGTCTCCTGACCGCTGGAGTCCTTCACGCCGGCGATCACGCCGCGCTCGCCGAGCGAGATCATCAACGAGGCCGGCAGCTTCACCCCGGCCCGCGGCGGGATGTCGTACGCGTACAGCGGAGTGTCCTCGGCCAGGGAGGCCAGCCGGACGAAGTGCCGTTCGATCTCGGCCGGATGCGTCGCGGCGTAGAACGGCGCGGTCGCGACCAGGCCGTCCACGCCGGCCTTCAGCGCGGCCGACAGGTGTGCACCGGCCCGGGCGGTCGACGTGTCGATGACACCGGCCAGCACCGGCACCTGACCCGCCACCTCCGCCACCGTGGTCTCCAGCACGACCTGCCGTTGTTCGTCGGTCAGGAAGGTGCCCTCACCGGAGGTGCCGAGCACGAACACGCCGTGCACACCGCCGGCCAACTGGTGCTCGATCAACCGGGCCAGCGAAGCAGTGTCGACGTCGTACTCGGGTGTGAGCGGGGTGACGAGCGGCGGTACGACGCCGGTCAACTGGGCGGAGTCGGTCAAGGGGTCTCCCAACCTCAAAGGGCGAATGTGGCGAACCGCAGAGTGGCGAAGGACGAGGTCTCACCGGCCTCGTAGAAGATCCCGACCCGGCCGTCGGGCAGCAGGACGAGATCGGAGTAGCCGGCCATGCCCTCGTGTACGACGAGCGCGGGCCGCCAGGACCGCCCCGAGTCCTCGCTCAGGAACACGGTCAGCTCGCGACGGCTGGTCGGGTTGACCGGGGTCGACAACAGCAGCCGGCCGTCGGGCAGCGCGAGCACGCTCCCCTGGATGCCGGGGGCGGCGATCTCGGGGATCCCGGCGTACGGCGCCTCCAGCGTCGCACCGCCGTCCGAGGACCACGCGTGCACGCGGGCCGGCCCGGTGCCCTGATGGTTGCGGGCGTTGAAGTACAACCGCCCGTCCGGCAACTCGGCGACGGTCGTCTCGTTGGCGTTGATCTCGGCGCCGTCGTTGCGATCGACGAACCCGACCGACCAGCTCACCCCGCCGTCGTCGCTGTAGATGCAATGGCCGCCGTTCAGCCGGATCAGATCGTCGACCGGCTCGGACGGGACGAATGAGTGGTTCGCCGGTACGACGAGGCGCCCGGACGTCAGCGCGATCCCGTGACACGGGCCGGTCGCGTACCAGCCCCAGTCGGACGGCTTCACCTGCGCGGTGATCTCGACGGTGTCGCTCCAGGTCGCGCCGTCGTCGGCCGAGCGCTGGACGAACACCCGGCGGCCGTCGACCGGGTCGGTGCCGCGGGCGAGCGACATCTCGACCGCGTGCGCGCCGTTCTCGACCGTGACCAGGACGATGTCCCCGCTCGCCGGGTCGATCACCGGGACGGGGTTGCCGCACGTCTTGCCCGGCACGGCCGAGACCACCTGCAACGGCAGCCAGGTCCGGCCGCCGTCGAGCGACCGGCGCAGTACAACCTCGATCTCCCCGGCGTCACCGGAGCCGTGCAGCCGGCCCTCGCAGAAGGCGAGCACCAGCTCGCCCCGCGCCAGGACGGACGGGATCCGGAACGTGTGATAGCCGCTCCCCTCCGGGTCGAAGACGACCTCGGCGGTGATTTCCGCGGCACCGACTCTTGAAGACATAGGACGTACTATGTCATGGTGTGGCCCTCCGATGGAAGTGAGGCCTCATGCCAGTCAGCAGAAGAACATTCCTCGGCGGTGGTCTGGCCGCCGCCGCTGTCGCGGTCACCGGTACGCCGCTGCTGGCGGGGTGCGCTTCGGACAAGAAGAACTCGGCCGCCGCGAACCTGGCGGTGAAACTGCCGACGTACACCAAGTTCGGCGACATCAAGCCTGACCTGCCCGGCACCGACGTCGTCCTCGACGGCTTCCTGAAGTACCCGGCGAACCCGGTCCGCGCGATCACCGAGACGCCGGGTGACGGCAAGCCGGTGTCGTTCATGACCAACATTCCGGGCGCGATCCCGCCGGCCGCGGACAAGAACCAGTTCTGGCAGGCCGTGAACGAGCGGCTCGGCTCCGAGCTGCAGATCAGCATGGCGTCGAACGACGAGTACAAGGACAAGTTCGCCACCCGGATCGCCGGCGGCGACCTGCCCGACATCCTGAACATCCCGGTCGACACCGTGCAGATCCCCGGCCTGGTGAAGGCCAAGTGCATGGACCTGACCGAGCACCTGTCCGGCGACGCGGTGAAGAAGTACCCGTTCCTGGCGAACATCCCGACCGAGTACTGGAAGGGCTGTGTCTTCAACGGCGCCATCTACGGCGTCCCGGTGCCGCGCGGCATGTCCCGGACCTCGCTGCCGCTGTACCGCCAGGACCTGCTCGAGGCCAAGGGGATCAAGGACCCGGCGCCGAAGAACTTCCAGGAGTTCCTCGACCTCGCGGCCGAGATGACCGCGGCCAAGCAGAACAAGTGGGCCTGGACCCGGGTGCCGATGTCGACCATCCGGCAGATGCTCGAGATCCCGAACATCTGGAAGGAGGAGGGCGGCAAGTTCACCTCGATGTACGAGCACGAGGCGCAACTCGAGGCCCTCGAGGCCGGCCGGAAGATGGTCGCCGCCGGCGTGGTCAACCCGGACGCGTTCAACGACAAGTCCAGCGCCCGCAAGCAGTGGTTCAACGGTGGGATCGCGGCGTTCGACTACGACAGCTTCGTCGCCTGGAACCAGTACTACTCCGACAACACCGCCGGCGACGCGTTCGCGGTGAACATGCTCGACGTCCCCGGTTTCGACGGCGGCCAGGGTGCGCCCTGGATGGGCTCGGCGCTGAACAACGTGACCGCCTTCAGCAAGGACAGCAAGCACTCGGCCGAGACGCTGCTGAAGATCGCCAACTGGATGGCCGCCCCGTTCGGCACCGAGGAGTACCTCTTCCGCAAGTACGGCGTGGCCGGCCGCCACTACGCGTTGCAGGGCACCGACCCGGTGCCGACGAAGACCGGCGTGGTGGAGACCGGCATCGGCCTGCAGTACATCAGCGACTCGGCGCTCGCGCTCTACTGGGCGGGCAAGCCCGACGTCCCGCAGAAGCAGCACGCCATCCAGCAGAAGGTGGCATCCCGGCTCGTGTACGACGCGTCGTACGGCCTGTACTCCGACACGCAGTCGAAGAAGCAGGCGCAGCTCACCAAGACGATGAACGACCTGGAGAGCCAGATCGTGCAGAGCAAGAAGCCGGTGTCGGACTGGACGGCGGCGGTCCAGACGTGGAAGTCCTCGGGCGGCGACGCGATGCGGTCCGAGCTCGAGAAGGCCTTCTCCGAGGCGGCAGGGAAGTAGGTCGATGCTCCAGCGATCCAAGACGCGAGGGCAGCAGCAGTTGAGCCTGGGGCAGCGGCTGCTCCGGGACAAGGTGCTGCTGCTGTTCGCGCTGCCCGGGACCGCGCTGATCCTCGCGTTCCACTACCTGCCGCTGCTGGGGAACGTGATCGCGTTCAAGGACTACCAGCCGTTCCTCGGCATCAACGGCAGCGACTGGTCCGGCTGGACGAACTTCGGGGTGATCTTCAACGGCGACCCGGCGTTCCTGCGGGCGTTGCAGAACACGCTGATCCTCACCACGCTGCAGTCGATCTTCGTGTTCCCGGCACCGATCCTGCTCGCCCTGCTGCTGAACTCGCTGTTCTCCGAGCGGATCAAACGGATCGCGCAGAGCATCCTCTACCTGCCGCACTTCATGTCGTGGGTGATCGTGGTCGCGCTCTTCCAGCAGATGCTGGGCGGCAGCGGCCTGCTGAACAACTACCTGCGGTCGCACGACCTGGGCACGATCAACATCATCGGGAACTCCGAGCTGTTCCACGTGCTGCTGACGTCGCAGATCATCTGGAAGGACACCGGCTGGGCGACCATCCTGTTCCTGGCCGCGCTGTCCCAGATCGACTCCCAGCTCTACGAGGCGTCCAGCGTGGACGGCGCGAGCCGGATGCGGCAGCTGTGGCACGTCACGCTGCCGGGGCTGCGCGGGATCATCATCCTGCTGTTCATCCTGCGACTGGGCGACTCGCTGACCGTCGGCTTCGAGCAGATCATCCTGCAGCAGCAGGCGGTCGGCCGGGACGTCAGTGAGGTCCTCGACACCTACGTCTACAACAACGGCGTGATCGGTGGGGCCTGGGGCGTGGCCGCCGCGGTCGGCCTGGTGAAGGGTCTCGTCGGCGTCGCGCTGGTGCTGGCCGCGAACAAGGTGGCGCACATCTTCGGCGAGCAAGGGGTGTACCAGCGATGACACGCACAATCGTCAACGGCGTACCGATGCCGTCCTGGCCGATAAGGGCCTTCAAGGGCCTGGTCCTGCTGGTGTTCTGCGCGGCGGTGATCATCCCGTTCGTCGGGGTGATCTCGACCAGCGTCGCGCCGAACAAGCAGATCAACGAGTCCGGTGGGCTGGTGCTCCTGCCCGAGTCGATCAGCTTCGCGGCGTACGAGTCGCTGTTCGCCGGCGGCGTGGTCACCCAGGCCCTGTTCGTCAGCGTGTTCGTCACGGTCGTCGGTACGGCGCTCAGCCTGACGGTGTCGTGTCTGCTCGCGTACGCGCTGTCCCGGCCGTCGTTCACCGCGGGGCGACCGATCCTGCTGGTGATCCTGTTCAGCATGCTGTTCTCCCCCGGCATCATCCCGACGTACCTGGTGGTCAAGGGGGTCGGGCTGCTGGACAGCATCTGGGCGCTGATCGTGCCGACGATGGTCAGCGCGTTCAACGTGATCGTGCTGCGGGCGTTCTTCATGAACCTGCCGAACGAGCTCACCGAGAGCGCGCGGATCGACGGCGCGAGCGAGCTGCGGACCTTCACCCAGATCGTGCTGCCGCTGTCGAAGGCGGTGCTTTCGGTGATCGGGCTGTTCTACGCGGTGGCCTACTGGAACGCGTTCTTCAACGCCTTGCTGTACCTGAACGACAGCAAGCTGTGGCCGCTGCAACTGGTCCTGCGCACGTACGTGATCAACGACACCCAGCTGGGCAGCGCCGAGCTCGGCACCGAGCTGCTCCCGCCGCAGGCGTCGATCCAGATGGCGATCCTGGTGGTCTCGATCGTGCCGATCCTGCTGATCTACCCGTTCCTGCAGCGGCACTTCGCGAAGGGCGTGCTCACCGGCGCGGTCAAGGGGTAGCCGTCCTGCACGATCTCGTCGCGGCCGCGTGACGGCCGGGTCACGAACGGTGGCCCGGAGCCTACCCAGGGGTTGCCCAGGGCAACGCCAGGGTTGCGCCTGGGCAAATCCTGAGCGAACGCCGGGTACCGTCGAAAACTATGGGGACGCAGGCGCTGGAACGGGTGGGAATCGGTGGGGACGGCGAGGGGCGGGACGGGAGGCCCGCGCCGGTCGTCTGGCGGGTGGTGCGGGAGGCGGTCCTGCTGGCCACGCTGTTCCTGGTCTACAGCGCGGGCCGGCAGTTCGCCGCGAAGCACACCGGCTCCGCGTTCGACCACGCCCGCGAGCTCCTCACCTTCCAGGGCTGGCTGCACCTGCCCGACGAGGCCTCGATCCAGCAGGCGGCCCTGAAGGTCCCGCAACTCGTCGAGGGCGCGAACCTGTACTACGCCGGCGTCCACGCACCGCTGACCGCGGCAGTCCTGCTCTGGTTGAGCATCTGGCGGCCGAAGGCCTACCCGCACGTGCGCTGGACGATCGTCGCGGTCACCGGGCTGGCGCTGATCGGGCACATCGTCTTCCCGCTCGCGCCGCCGCGGATGATGCCCGGCTTCGTGGACACCGGCCTGCACTTCGGCCAGTCGGTGTACGGCGCGGAACGCTCCGGCGGAGTCGCGAACCAGTTCGCCGCGATGCCGAGTCTGCACGTCGGCTGGGCCGCGCTGATCGCCCTGGCGATGATCCTGATCGCCCGGTCGCGGTGGCGCTGGCTCTGGCTGCTGCACCCCGTCATCACCTGCGCGGTCGTCGTGGTGACCGCCAACCACTACTGGCTGGACGGGATCGTCGCCCTGCTGCTGATCGCGGTCAGCCTCCCGCTCCTGCTCCGCCCCGGCCTGCACCAGGACCTGCGCGGGCGTAATTCGGTTTCCCCCCGGCGGGTGCTCAAGTAACGTGGCTGGGCTTCCCCACCCTTTGCCGGAGGTTTGCTGTGCCCCCTGATACGTCCGACATCCTCCAGGCCGAGAAGGACTACCTGAAGACGTCGCGGGCGGCGCTCGCGGTGATGCGGGAGAAGACCGGCGCGCTGGAGATCCACAGCGCCGACCGGGTGAACCGGGAGTTCCTCAAGGCCGCGATCTGGCGGCGGATGAAGGAGCTCGAGGACGACCCCGACGTCCCGCTGTTCTTCGGCCGGCTTGACTACCTCGAGCCGACCACCGAGACGTTCCACATCGGCCGCCGGCACGTGAACGACGAGCTCGGCGAGCCGCTCGTGGTCGACTGGCGCGCGGACATCTCGGTGCCGTTCTACCGGGCCAGCCGGACCGAGCCGATGGGGGTCGGCGTCCGCCGACGGTTCGGCTTCACCCACGGCGAGATGACCGCGTTCGAGGACGAGGACCTCACCTCCGCGGCGCCGGCCGACGCGCACAGCGACATCCTGGACGCCGAGATCGAGCGGCCGCGCTCCGGCCCGATGCGCGACATCGTGGCGACCATCCAGCCGGAGCAGGACGTGATCGTCCGGGCCGGCGTCGAGGACACCATCTGCGTGCAGGGCGCGCCTGGGACCGGGAAGACCGCGGTCGGTCTGCACCGGGCGGCGTACCTGCTCTACGCCTACCGCGATCAGCTCAGCCGGGCCGGGGTGCTCGTGGTCGGGCCGAACGCGAGCTTCCTCCGGTACATCGGTGACGTGCTGCCCGCACTGGGCGAGATCGAGGCGAAGCAGACGACGGTGGAGGAGCTGGTCGCGCGGGTCCGCGTCGCCGGGCCGGGGGCCGCCGCGGTCGACGTACTCAAGGGCGACGCCCGGATGGCCGAGGTGCTGCACCGGGCCGTGTGGTCACAGGTGCAGCTGCCGAAGGAGGCGCTCGTGGTCCCGCGCGGGGCGCACCGCTGGCGGGTCCCGGCGTACCAGGCCGAGGAGCTGGTCAACGAGCTGCGCACCCGTGGCGTCCGGTACGGCGCCGGCCGGTCGATGCTGCCGCAACGGCTGGCGCACGCAGTCCTGCTACGGATGGAGGCGGCCGGTGACTCACCTGACGACCGGGTGCAGGACGCGGTCGCACGGAGCCGCCCGGTCAAGCAGTACGCCGAGGCGCTCTGGCCCGCCGTGGACCCGGCGAAGCTGGTCTTCCGGCTGTTCACCGACCCGGAGCTGCTGGCCGAGCACGCCGACGGCATCCTGACGGCCGAGGAGCAGGCACTGCTGCTCTGGGACAAGCCGCCGCGGTCGGCCGGCGCCGCGAAGTGGTCGGTCGCGGATGCCACGCTGATCGACGAGGTCGCCGACCTGGTCGACCGTACGCCGTCCCTTGGGCACGTCGTCCTGGACGAGGCGCAGGACCTGTCGGCCATGCAGCTGCGGGCGGTCGGGCGCCGGTGCTCGACCGGCTCGATGACCGTCCTCGGTGACATCGCGCAGGGCACCACACCGTGGGCCACCCCGTCGTGGGACGAGGCGCTCAAGCACCTGGGCAAGACCGGCGCCCACACCGAGGAGCTGACCGCGGGCTTCCGCGTGCCCGGTCAGGTGATCGAGTACGCCGCCCGACTCCTCCCGTCGATCGCACCGCACCTCACACCGCCGACCGCAGTACGACGGGCGCGCGGTGAGCTCACCATCTCCCGCGTACCGGACAGCCTGACGGCAGCCGTGTCGACGGTCGAGGAGGTGTCGGCACGACCCGGTTCGATCGGGCTGATCGTCCCGGACGCCCTCGTGGCCGCGACCCGGAAGGCCCTGCAGGACAAGGGCATCGCGTTCTCGGTGCTGGGCGACGAGGACGACGTGGACGCTCACCTGGACGTCGTACCGGCGTCACTGGCCAAGGGCCTCGAGTTCGACCACGTGGTCCTGGTCGAGCCGGCCGGCATCGTCGCCGGCGAGGCCGACGAGCGCACCGGCCTGCGCCGGCTGTACGTCTGCCTGACCCGTGCGGTCACCTCGCTGGCGGTCCTGCACAGCGAGGACCTGCCGGAGGTTCTAGGCGCTGTCTGACGAGCGCCGCGGCTTGGCCGGGGCACCGAGCCCACGCCATGCCGGGACGGGCTGACCCGCGAGCCGCGCCTGCGCACAGGCCAGCCGCCAGCGTCCGTACCCGACCGTGGCCCGGACGCCCTGCAACTGCTCCTGGTCGGGTTCGCCCTCGAGCACTCGGCCGGCAGTGGCGTACGCCGCCTTGGCCGCTTGCACGTCCGCGTCCGCGTCGCTCGTCTCTCCCAGGCGCTCCGGCGGCAGGTTCGCGGCGTCCAACTCCGCGCCGAACCGGGTGACGTCCTCCTGCACAGCCGCTCGCTGCTCCTCAAGGGTGCCCAGCTGCTCCGGCTCGGACTCGTCCGGCGCAGCGCGCCCGTCCAGTTGACGGCGTGACTGCCACCACCAGAACGCCACCCCGCCCACCAGCAGCACGGCCACCACGATCAGGAAGGCCAGCAGCCAGCCCGGGAACCCGCTCGGCGCCTCAGGCACGTTCAGCTCGTCGAGCACCCCGTTCAGCAGGCCGACCGCGTCGGAGCGGGCGTGCTTGGCCCGCTGGTCGCTCAGGATCGGGCCGATCGAGTCGTTGACGCCGACCGCGCTCCCCCACGTCATCCGGTCGCCGAAGACGACCAGGTAGATGCCCTCGGAGCCGTGCTTGTAGGCGACCGTCTCCACGAACGCCTCCGCGGACATCTGCTTGTCCCGACGCCCGTCGTCGAGCGCCTCGGTCGGGACCACGGCGATCCGGATGTCCGGGCGGTGGTCCCGCACCCGCTCGGCCAGCTTCGCGGCCTCCTCGTCCGGAACCAGGGCCCGCTGCGTCGGGTCGACGTACACCGGTGACGTCTTCCAGCCCTCGACGATCGAGTTGGGAATGCTGGAGCCGGTCACCGTCGACGTGAGCAGCAGCAGCGCGGCCAGAAAACGCATGGCCGTAGCCTGCCTCAACCAGGGTCCGAGTCAGTAAACGGACTGTCAGATCGAGTCGGCGACCGGCTCCAGGACCTGGTCATCGTCGAGGTGCTCGAGCCGTTGCAGGGCCGGGTCGCGGCGCAAGGTGACGAGCAGTCCGAGTACGGCGACGTCGAGCACGGCCGCGACCAGCGGCAGCACGGTGACTCCGGCCAGCTGGATGACCAGACCGCCGACCACCGCGGACAGTCCGGCGCCTAGATAGATCGCGGAGGCGTTCAGCGAGATCAGCAGGCCGCCGCCCAGCTCGAGCAGCAGATTCTGGATCGGCGGGTTGAAGGCCCAGGTGAACATGCCCCACAGGAACAGCGCGAGACCGGCGCCGACCACGGTCGTCGCCGAGAGGTCCAGCGTCGCGACCATCACGATGCTGCCGAGCGTCACGCCGTACAGGGTGCGGAGACTGCCGAAGCGGTCGGTCGCCCGGCCGCCGAGCAGGTTGCCGACGACCGCGCCGACGCCGTACACGAGCAGCAGGATGCTGACCGCGCTTCCGCCGAGCTGCACGGTCTCCTTCAGCAGCGGCACGATGTAGATGTAGACGCTGAACGCGGCGAGCACTCCGATGACCGACATCGCCAGCACGATCTGCACTCGGCGGTCGGCCACTCCGGCGAACCGCTGCCGCAGACCGACCACAGGCGGCGCGTCCACCTTCGGCAGCGCCGCGCGCTCCGCGATGGCAACCAGTACGGCGACGACCGTGATCAGCGCGAACACACCCTTGTAACCGAGCGTCGGGCCGAGCAGCGTGCCTGCGGGTACGCCGAGCACGAGTGCGAAGGTGAGCCCGCCGAACACGACCGCGACCGCCCGGCCGCGCTCCTCCGGTGGCAGCAGACCGGTGGCGAACAACGTGGCCGCCGGCGTGTAGACGGCGGCACCGAGGGCAGCCACCACCCGGCCGACGATCAGCACGGGGTAGTTGGTGGCCAGCGCCGCGATGAGATTGCCCAGCGCGGCCAGGACGAGCGCGGCGATCAGGAGGGTACGACGCTCCCACCGGCCAGTCAGCGTGGACAGGATCGGCGCACCGATCGCGTACGACAACGAGAACGCGGTGGCGAGCTGGCCCGCGGCCGTCAGCGAGACATGCAGTTCCGAGCTGACGTCGGGGAGGACGCCGGACACGACGTACGCGCTGGTGCCGACCGCGAACGCGCCGGCGCCGAGCAGGTAGATCCGTGCGGACATGAAGACCTTCCGGTCGAGGACGAGTTAATTCGACCAGGATCGTACTACGAAGATCATCGAAGTTCGACCGGCGTCGTATGATGTGGACATGACCAGAAGGGCGTTGCCGCAACCCGCGCGCGAGGACATCCGCGTCGAGGCGGTCTTGCAGGCCCTCGGCGAGCCGGTCCGGCTGCAGATCATCCGCGCGCTGGCCGACGCCCCCGACGGCATCGCCTGCGGCGAGATCGAGCTCCCGGTCACCGCCTCCACCCGCGCCCATCACCTGCGCATCCTGCGCGAGGCCGGCGTGCTCACCACCCACACCGAAGGCACTCGCCGGATCAGCTCGCTGCGCCGCGACGACCTCGACGCCCTCTACCCGGGTCTGCTCTCGGGCATCCTCACCGCCCGTCGGTAGCGGCCGGCTGCGGTCAACTGTGCGGCGCCCGCAAGGTCGCAGTGGGGTGATCGAGCAGTTGTCGTGGGGGTGGGCTGGCAGACTGTTGCGGTGGTGGAGCTTCGGGCGCGGTGGGACGGCCTGGTGCCCGGCTCGGCTCGGCTTGTCGACGAGCTGGTCTCCCGGTACGTCGACCGCGACCGCCGGGCGTACCGCGACCACTACCTGGACACCGTCCTGACCGCGCTGGACTCGCTCATCCAGCTCTCCACCGACCCGACGTCCGTACGGCTCGCCGCCTGGTTCCACCGGGCGGTCCACGAGCCCGGCGGCCCTCCGGCCGAGGACGCCGAGTCCTCCGCCCGGCTCGCCGAGGAGCTCCTGCCGCGGTACGGCGTACCGCCGATCCGCATCGCCGAGGTGGCCCGCCTGATCCGGCTCACCGGTGACCTGGCCGCACCACCGCCCGACTCCTACGCACCACCTCGCCGCGACGCCAACGGCGACGTCCTACTGGACGCGGTCAACGCCGTCCTCGCCGCCGATCCCAGCCGGTACGCCGTCCACACAGCCGAGGTACGACGGGACGCCGGCGACCGCCGGGCCGCCCTCGAACGCCGGTACGACGAGGTCCGCCAACTGCTCGACGGCCACCTCTACCGGACCCAGCTCGCCCGCCAACGCCTCAGCCCGGTCGCCCGCGTCAATCTGGAGTCGGAGCTCGCCCTCCTCGACAGCGAACTGCCGGCGCCCTGGCGTGGCTGGCAGCAGGCTGCGCTGACCGCGACGGCGACCTTCAGCGCGATCGCCGCCGCCATCGTCGCCATCGCCGCGTCGGGGGCGTCCTGGCAGGTCCCGGCGTTGGAGGACGAGGTCGGGTGGCCGCCCGTCGTACTGGCCGCGGTCGCCCTGGTCAGCGCGCCCGCACTGTTCCGGTGCGCTCGCAGTGCGAGCCAGCGGTCGCGACTGATCGCAGGCTCGGCACTGGCGACCGGAGTGACCGGTCTGCTCGTCGCGTGGGCTCAACTGCCCAGAACCAACCCTGCTGTCGGCGTCGGCCTCCGCGTCCCACTGCTCATCTCGGCCTTACTGCTCTTCGTGCTGGCCGGTACAGCCGCTCTGGTCGCGTCCCTGCTGCGGACCCGGGCCGCCCGCTACCTACCCGCCAGGAACGTCGGCCAGCAACTGTCCTGGCTGGTGGTCCCCGCGGTCGTGGCACTCGCGCTCCTGCTGATCATCCAGCCACTGGCACGCAACTACGTGCTGAGCGCCAACGAGCGAGTGGAGGATTCGGGCCGCCCGGCCGGCAAGCCGTCGGCGTCGGCCGTGGACGGGACCGTCGCGTGGGTCAGCAAGTCGGTCCGCGGCTCCGGTGCCGAGGAGGCGATCGGGACCAAGCACGGCATCGCCATCCCCCGGCAGTCCGGCGTGATCGAGATGCTCGACGCGGCCACCGGCGTACTGCGCTGGCGCTACAGCCGCTCCGACTCCGACGAGAAGCCGAACCTCGTCGCGACCGGCGACGGCGAGTACGTGCTCGCCGAGTTCGACGACATCGGCTATCTGCTGCTGGACGCCGACACCGGCGAGCGGAAGGCCGCCTGGCCCGGCCGTACGCGCGACTACGTCCTGCACCAGGCCGACCCGCTGCTCACCGGCGAACGCGTCGCCCGCGGGTCCGACAAGCTTCGCGGGGTCGACCCGGACGGCGACGAGCGCTGGACGTTCGAGCCGGGCCGGTGCACCGGGATCGGCGCGGTCGCGACCTCCGACACCGTGGTCACCTTCCTCGGGCGCAGCTGCGGCGAGGAGCGCGACGAGCTGGTCGGCCTCGACCTGAAGTCCGGCAAGCAGCTGTGGTCCAAGGACGCCACCGACAACTACCGCCGGCCGGTCGTCGTCGCCGGTCTGGTCGTCGTGGCCGAGCCCGGTGGCGACAGCGACGTACCGGCCGCGCTGACGGCGATCGAGCCGCGCACCGGTGAGCTCAAGTGGCGCTGGCCGGTGCCGCGCGACTGGGCCTGCCGCACGCTGATGAACGCCGCCGGCCGCTATCTGGTCGTGGTCGACTGCCCGACGGCCAGGAAGTTCGAGGTCGGGCGGACCGTGGTCACCGCGATCGACGCCACCACCGGCCGGACCGCGTGGCAGACGACCGCGCCGGTCAGCCCGCGGATGAAGGTCACCGTCACCGCGGACGGCAGGGTGATCTCGCTCAGCCGCAGCGACGACGCCTGCTGGGCCAACGTGATCAGCCGGACCGGTTTCCGCCAGGTCCGCCTGCCCACCGGCATCTCCTGCAGCCGGGACGCCCGGGCCATCGGCAACCTCGTGCTCACCTCCGGCTCGGACACGATCATCGCGCTGCGTTGAGCTGCTCCTCGGCCGCCGCGAGCAGCTCGACCACCCGGGTCCCGAAGGCCACGTCGACCGGATGCGACTCGCCCGACTCAGCGGCCGCGACCAGCTCCTCCACGGCCCGCTGGAACGACTCCTCCGGCGGCGGCAGCTCGTCCTGCGGCAGGATCGCCGTACCCGCCTCACCCCAGACGCCGGTCTCGAAGCTGCTGCCCGCCGGCGGGACGAACAGCGACAGGCTCGCCGTACTGGTCGCACCGGACTCGTGCCGGACGACCAGGTGGACCAGGTCGCCCTCACCGCCGACGGCCGTCAGCTCCGTGATCGGCCCGAGCATCACCATCAGGTTCGACAGCGCGTGCGGCCCGATGTCCCAGAGCGCCCCGCGCTCCCGCCGCCAGGGCGAGTCGGTGAACGGGTTGCCCGGCTCGTCGAGCGCGGCCAGCATCCGCGACCAGCCGCCCTTCCACCCGCTCCCGGCCTGCACCTCGGCGAAGAACTCGCGGCTCGGCACCTCGAACCGGTGGGTGAAGAACACCACCGAGGCGATCCCCTCGTTCGCGACCTCGTCGGCCAGCGCCCGGGCGTCCTCGAGCGAGTCCGCGACCGGCTTGTCCAGCAGCAGGTGCTTGCCGACCGCGGCCGCCTCGAGCGCCATCGACGCCTGCACCTTCGGCGGTACGGCGAACGCGACCGCGTCGACCGCCTCCAGTAACTCCGCGTAGTCGCCGTACGCCGGAACCTCCAGGTCGGCCGCGATCGCGGCGGTCCGGGCGGCGTCGCGGCCCCAGACGCCGACGAACTCCGCGTCCCGCGCGGCCCGCAGGCCGGGTCCGTGCGTCATCCTGGCCCACGGGCCGGTGCCTACCAGGCCGAATCGCATGCCGCCTCCAGATCAGTGCCGGTTGCCCCGATCGGTGTGACCTGGGCCGCAGTTGCACGGGTGGAACTCGATGCCGGACGCACCGATCGCGCCGGTCAGGTGACGAGCCGGTATCGCTTTGGCCACGAGACTATCCGTCACCCCGGGATCGGTCGGCCCAGGCTCCCGACGGGTGCAAGACTCGCAGCCATGGACCTGCGCGACCAGTGGAATCGCCTGCTGCCGCACGCGCAGCCGTTGGGCGAGGACCTGCTGGCTCGTTACGCAGAGCAACATCGCCACTATCACGACCAGCGCCACCTGACCGAGGTGCTGACCACCGTCGACGAGCTGGCCGGCACGGCGGCGGACGCCGACACGGTCCGGCTGGCGGCATGGTTCCACGACGCGATCTACGACCCGCGAGCCGACCCCGGCGAGAACGAGGAGGTCTCGGCGCAGCTGGCCGAGCTCGAGCTCGCGGCGTACGGCGTGGACGCGGAGCGGGTCGAGGAGGTCGGCCGACTGGTCCGGCTGACCGCCAAGCACGACTGCGAGCCGGACGACGCGAACGGCGCGGTGCTCTGCGACGCCGACCTGCGCATCCTCGGCATGCCGGCCGAGCGGTACGACGAGTACGCCGAGGGCATCCGGCAGGAGTACGCGCACATCGGCGACCGTGAGTTCGCCCGCGGCCGGATGACGTTCCTGCAGGGCCTGGCCGAGACGCGCCTGTACGCGACCGCGCGCGGCCACGACGAGTGGGAACAGGCAGCCCGGGACAACCTCGCCCGGGAGGTCGAGTCCTGGGGCCCTAAGGCGGCCCGGCCGATCGGCGGGCTGATCCCGATCGTGTACTTCGGCGCCGCCCTGGGTGCCGTGGTGGCCGCGTCCGTCCTGCTCGGCCGTGGCCTGGGCGCCGCTCCGAAGTGGCCGGCGAACCCGGACCAGGTCACCGGCTTCCCGGTCTGGGCCCCGATCGCCGGGACCGCGCTGTCCGCCGGACTGGCGTGTGCCTGGTTCCGCCGGACCCAGCCACGACTGGTCGCTGTACCCGCGCTGGCCTTCGCTGTGATCGGAGTGGTCGCGGTCGGCCTGTGCTGGTGGCGCTGGCCGGCCGCACAGCCCGGTGCGGCGATGTCCGAGCGGTGGCCGTACCTCCTGCTGGCTTCGGTCGCGCTGGTGCTGGCGGGTGCTCTGCTGGCGCTCGCGAGACGTCTGCGGCTCGCCCCGGCGTACTCGCAGGCTCCACCGCGTCTGCTGAGCCTGGGGATGACGGTGCTGTGCGCGACCCTGCTGGCCTGGATCACCGTGTCCGCCGGCGAGCCGTTCGTCCAGGCCCGGCTCGAGACCGCCAACACGGTCAGCACCACGACTACGACCAGCCCGGAGCAGCGGCCGGTCCAACTCGACGGAGCGCTCGCCTGGAGTCGCGAGGTGCCGGCCACCGGTGCCATCGCGGGTACGGCGGGCGGCGTCGCCGAACTGCGGCCGGACGGCGTGGTCATGTCCGACGCGAACACCGGTCAGATCCGGTGGCGCTACTCCCGCGCCGACGTCGACGACGCGGCCGACAGCGGCTCCAAGGGCCTCCTGGTCTCCAGTGACGGCCGCACGCTCGCCGCCCACCTTCCATACGGCGGGACGCGGGCGCCGAGTGGCATCGACCTTCCGACGTACGCCGTACTGGATGCGGTCAGCGGGAAGGTGCTGACCGAGGTGCACACCGACGGCAAGGCGCTCGCGGTCGACGCGAACCACCTGCTGGTCGCGGAGGACAACTACGTGGTCGCCCACGGCGTGAGCAGTCCGACGCACTGGCGGACGCAGTTGCGGTGCACCGTGACGCAGGGCGAGTTGGTGGGCGACCAGGTCGTGGTCGTCGACGCGTGTGCCGGCAACGGCGCCGCCGTACGTGCGCTGGACCTGAAGAACGGCGACCAGCGCTGGGAGGCCGACCTGGGTGACCGGTTCGACCTGAGTGCCGAGCTGGACCCGGCCACGTGGGTGGGTGACCTGGTCGCCGTACCGGACACGCGGGAGGTCTCCGGACTCATCTGGACCGGTGCTGCCGGGGGCACGCTCCACCAGTGGGCGGTCGACGTCGGTGAGGGCCGCATCCTCTGGACCACGCCCGTGCCGGGCACGCCGCGGCCGCGACTCGGCTCGGCGTCCTGCGACGCGCAACTCGCCGCCACCCACGCTTCCCTGGTGCTCGTGACGTGCCGGAACGCGACCGACCCCGGACAGGCGCAGACGTACGACGTGTCCGCGGTCAGCCCGGCGGACGGGACACCGCAGTGGCACCACCTGCTGGAAGTGCCGCCGAAGTTGCAGCAGCCGGCGTACCCGCGGGACGGGTTCGGCCTGCTGCCAGACGGGCGAGTGGTCACGCTGATGCCGCAGCCGAACGGCAGTTGCTCACCGGTCATGATCGGCACCACCGGCATCCAGCCGCGCCCGATCCTGGCCGGCCCGACCGCCGAGTCGGTCGCCCAGTCCGAAGAGGTCACCTGCAACAAACCCGCCGTCACCGTGGCCGCCGCCCGCCCCGTCTTCTCCGACGGCACCCGCCTCTTCGCCCTCAACTGAGGCCCCGGAATTTCTGTTGCCCCGGGCAGCGTTACTTCCTACTGTGATGGACATGTTCCGCGTGGTTCTCGAGCACGACCTGTCAGGCACCGGCCTGACGGGCGCTCCCACGTGGGCAGCGTCAGTCGATTCAGCCTTCTGCACCGGCGCGCGAATCCGACCCTCCTCCTGCTGAGCAGGACCCGCGGAGGAGGGTGGTCGCTCACCGGCCCCCTCCGTGCGGGTGACAGCCGCGGAGGGCTTGCCGGAGGGTCCTGGCTCCGACGAATCTTCTGACACGCAAAGGAAACACGCATGGCCAAGAGCCAGTTCGTGCGGACGAAGCCGCACCTCAACATCGGCACGATGGGTCACGTCGACCACGGCAAGACCACTCTGACCGCCGCGATCACCAAGGTGCTCGCCGAGCGCGACCCCGGGACCAACCGGTTCGTCGCGTTCGACGGCATCGACCGGGCGCCGGAGGAGGTCGCGCGCGGGATCACCATCAACATCTCGCACGTCGAGTACGAGACCGCCACCCGGCACTACGCGCACGTCGACATGCCCGGGCACGCCGACTACGTCAAGAACATGATTACCGGCGCCGCCCAGGTGGACGCCGCGATCCTGGTCGTCTCCGCGCAGGACGGCGCGATGCCGCAGACCCGGGAGCACGTGCTGCTCGCGCGCCGGGTCGGCGTACCGTACCTCGTGGTCGCGCTGAACAAGGCGGACACCGTCGACGACCCCGAGCTGCTCGACCTGGTCGAGCTGGAGGTCCGTGAGCTCCTGTCGGAGTACGGCTTCCCGGGCGACGACGTACCGGTCGTGCGCGTCTCCGGACTGCGGGCGCTCGAGGGTGACCCGCGCTGGACCGCCGCGATCGGTGAGCTGCTGGACGCGATCGACAGCTACGTGCCGACGCCGGACCGCGAGCTGGGCGAGCCGTTCCTGATGCCGATCGAGAACGTGCTCACCATCAGCGGCCGCGGCACCGTGGTCACCGGCGCGGTCGAGCGCGGTTCGCTCAAGCTCGGTGACACGGTCGAGGTCGTCGGCCTCGGCCCGACGGTGACCAGTACGGCGATCGGTCTCGAGACGTTCGGGAAGTCGCTGGAGTCCGCGGAGGCGGGCGACAACGCGGCGGTGCTGCTGCGTGGCGTGAAGCGCGACGAGGTCCGTCGCGGCCAGGTGGTGGCGTTGCCGGGCAGCGTGCAACCGCACCGGAAGTTCCGGGCGCAGCTGCACGCGCTGTCCACCGCCGAGGGCGGCCGGCACAGCCCCTTCGGCTCGGACTACCGTCCGCAGTTCTACTTCCGGACGACGGACGTCGACGGCGGCATCGACCTCGGCGACATCGAGCTCGTGCTGCCGGGTGACACCGTCGACCTGACCGTGGAGCTGTCGAAGCCGATCGCCATGGACACCGGCCTCGGCTTCGCCGTCCGCGAGGGCGGCCACACCGTCGCCGCCGGCACGGTGACCGAGCTGCTCGACTGAGAACCGCGGCCCTCAGTTGCCCCAGGCAACTGAGGGCCGTGTCACGTGCCCTTGCGGTGGCGGAGGCCGGCGGCGATCAGGCGGCGGACGAGCTCGCGGCTGGACACCGGTACCGCGCCGGCCGCGACCAGATCGTCGTACTGGTCGCTGGGGACGTCGTAGTGGTCCCGGTCGAAGCCGCGGGCGGGGATGCCGGCCGCGCGGGCGAAGGCGTGCAGCTCGTCGTACGACTCGTCGCTGACCAGGTGGGACCAGACCCTGTTCCACGCCGGCCAGGCCGGTGGATCGATGAGGATCACGCGGCGGACCCTCGGTCGTCCTGGGCGTCGAGCAGGTTGCGCCACGCCCGGACGAACCGCGAGTTCACGTACGCCTTCGTCCACGAGCCGTCCTGGCGCACCGACGAGCCGACGTGGAAACGCCGTACGCCGCTCTGGTACAGCCACGGCACGTGCTCCGGCTGCAACGAGCCGCCGGCCATCATCACGCTCGCCACCGCCGGCTCGTCCTTGGCCAGCTTGCACAGGTCGTCCAGCCCGTGGCCGACCCCGAGCGCCGACCCGGCCGTCAGTACGCAGTCCAGCCCCGGCAGCGTCCGCAACGCGCGCCACGCCGGCCGCTGCTCCAGTACGGCGTCGATCGCGCGGTGGAACGTCCACGGCGTACTCGCGAACGTGCTGGCGAGCGCGGCCGTCGACTCGACGTCGACCTCGTTGTCCGGCGTCAGGAACCCAAACACGAACCCGTCCGCGCCCGCGGACAGGTAGGACTGCGCCATCGCGGTCAGGCGGTTGAGCTCGGCGCCGTTGGTGGTGAAGGAGTCGGACAGCCGCAGCATCACCCGCAGCGGCAGGTCGGTCGACCGCCGGATCGCGCTGACCGTCGACACCGACGGCGACAACCCGTCGGCCTCCATCGACGCACACAGCTCCAGCCGGTCCGCCCCACCCTCCTGCGCCGCCTCCGCATCCGCCGGATGCAACGCGATGACCTCCAGCAACGACCCCATACCGCCATCATCCCGCATGAGGTACCGAACGACAGGAGGTGTGCACCATCCGCCCCTCGCGCCCCGCCTGGCTCCCGCGGACGCCGGCCGCGTAACGGCAGTACCTCCTGTCCTTCGGTCCCGCCCAGAAATACCCCTTGCACTCCTCCAGGGTCTTCTGTATCGTTTTTCTAGAACGATCTAGAAGATCGATTCAGAAGACTGTGGAGAAGCAGTCCCGAGGAGAGGAGACGAGAGATGGCCGGAGTCACGCTGAAGACCGTGGCGCAGGCCGTCGGGGTGTCCCCGTCGACCGTCTCCAACGCCTACAACAAGCCCGACCAGCTGTCCGCCGCCCTGCGCGAGCGGATCCTGGCCACGGCCCACGAGCTCGGCTACGCCGGACCCGACGCGTCCGCCCGGGCGCTGCGCAGCGGCAAGGCCGGCGCGATCGGCGTGCTGTTCACCGACAAGCTGGCGTACGCGTTCTCGGACCCGTACGCGGTCGGCTTCCTGGCCGGCCTGGCCGAGGTCGCCGAAGAGTTCAGCACCAGCCTGCTGCTGATGCCGCTCAGCTCGGCCGACCTGGTCGGCGGCAGCAACGCGGTGCAGCAGGCGGCGATCGACGCGGCCGCGATCTTCTGCGTACCGGGCGACCATCCGGCGGTCGACGTACTGACCGCGCGCGGGATCCCGACCGTCTCGACCGACCGCGGCGACCACCCGGACCTGAGCTGGGTCGCGATCGACGAGGTGGAGGCCGCCGCCAAGCTGGGCCAGCACCTCACCCGGCTCGGGCACCGCGACATCGTCGTCCTGGTCGACAAGCCCGAGGCAATGGGCGGAGCGGTCGAGCTGTCCTTCGACGAGGTCGGCTGCAGCGACTGCGAAGCCCGCATCCAGGGTCTGGAGAAGGCGATGCCGGACGCGCAGATGCGGATCGTCTCCGGCGGCTACAACTCCTTCGGCTCCGGCCTGAAGGGAGCCGAGTACGTGCTCGATTCCCAGGACCGGCCGACCGCGATCGTCGGGCTGAGCGACGTCCAGGCGCTCGGCGCGATGGAGGCGATGAAGGTCCGCGGCCTGATCCCCGGCCGGGATCTGACCGTGGCCGGATTCGACGACATCCCGGCGGCCGAGCCGGCCGGGCTGACCACGGTCCACCAACCGATCAAGGACAAGGGCCGCGCCGTCGGCCGGATCCTGCTCGACCCGGCGACGACCGAACGCCAGGTCCTGATGCCCACCGAACTCGTCGTCCGCGCGAGCAGCGGACCCGCACCCCGCAGGTAACAACCTCCCACAACGTCACAGCACCACCACCCGGCAGCCGGCTGACGGCTCCCGGGGCGATCAACCACGACCTCCGACGGCCGCCCGGCCGCCGGCCGACCGAACACGCTCTCAGGAAGGGAGCAGAACCATGACGTACTTCATCGCCGGTAACACCGCCGTCGAGAACGCTCGCAACCTGGCGCAGTCGGCTCTTCCGAACGCTCCGCAGCAGCCGTACGACGAGCCGACCCCGCGCCGCACGCTCGCGGTCCGTGCCCGGATCAGCGCCGTACTGCGCACTGCCGCCGAACGCGAGCTCCGCCTCGCCGAGCGGATCGATCCCACCCCGGCCTGCACCGCCAACTGACCCCTGACACCGGCCGCCACACCCCACGTCGCTGCCTGCGGCGTGGGGTTTGTCGGTGCGGCGTGGCACTCTGAAGGGCGATGAACGAGCCTGGGGTGTTGCTGACCGCCCGCGCCATGGTGCTGCACGACCTGGCCGCGCGGGGATTCGACGATGCGGTGATGGTGTCGGTACTCGAGGACGCGGTGGCCGGCCGGCAGTGGTGGCTGGACCAGTGGCCGGACGGCGCCGAGCACATCGCCGGCCTGGTCGCGCAGGACGTCCAGGACCGGCTGGTCGACTCCGGCGTCCGCTGGCCGCGCTGCACTGCCTGCGACGACCTCAACGACCACGAGCTCAGGATCGAGCCCGAGCTCGGCCCGGACCCGCACTGGGTCTGCGAACGCGCCGGCATCACTGTCTCCCCCCTCGGCCACCTCACCTGACCCACGCTCCCGGCTCGTCCTCAGGGTGATACCTGATTGCTCTACATGTAGGCTCACTACTATTGTCTGTCTACATGAAGTCTCTCGTCGCCCTCCGGCTGGTCGCCGCGGCCCATGCGGCCGCGATCTGCCTGCAGCCGGTGCTCGCGGGCGTCTACCTGGACGGCACCGGCGGTGCCCAGCGGATCCACCAGCCAGTCGGCCTGGCCGTCGCCCTGATCGCGATGCTTCAGTTGCTGATAACAACGATCTGGTGGCGGCTCGGTGGCACGGTGATCGCGCCGCTCGTGTGCGTGCTGCTCCTGGTCGGTGAGACCTTTCAGATCGCCATGGGCTTCACCCGCCAGATGACCCTGCACATCCCACTCGGCATCGCCCTGGTCGGCGCCGGGGTCGCCTTCGCGGTCTGGACGCACCGTCAGCAGGCGATCTCATGACCGTGTCAGCACACACCGACCTCACGACCACGAAGGTACGGCGACCACGCGCCTCCCTGTGGACCCTCCGGATCACCCTGCTCCTGCACGCTGCCCTGGTGGTCGCCCAGCCGATCCTGGCCGGGTACTTCCTGTCCGGCGAGGTCGACGCGATGAACGTGCACAGCCCGATCGGCTCGACACTGTGGATGCTTGCGATGATCCAGTTCGTCGTCGCGGTCCTCTACTGGATGCCGGGCGGCGGCCGGAGCTGGCCGCTGCTGCTCACTGCCGTCCTGTTCGTCGCCGAGTTCGTCCAACTGACGTTCGGCCACCTGCAGAACTTCGCCGTCCACGTCCCGCTCGGTACGGCGATCGTCGTCACCGTCGTCTGGATGACCGTCTGGTCGTTCCGTCCGGTCGCGGGCCGCGGCCGAAAGGAGCTCTCCCGATGAATCTGTCCCGCCGCGGTTTCCTGGCCGTTGCCGGCGGCACCGGTGCCGCGCTCACGCTGACCAACTGTGGCCTCGACCCGTCACCCGCGCAGGCCGGAGAGCTCCTGCGCAGCAAGGCTCCGCTCCCCGAGCCGTTCCAGGTCCCGCTCCCGATCCCTCCGGTGAAGAAGCCGGTCCGTACGCAGGCGGGCGTCGACTACTACCGCGTCGTACAACAGAAGGCGAGCCTCGAGATCCTGCCAGGTCTCAAGACCGAGATCCTCGGGTACGACGGCCTGCTGCCCGGACCGACGTTCGACGTACGGAGTGGGCGGACGACTGTGATCGAGCAGGTCAACCAACTCGACGTACCGACGGCGGTCCACCTGCACGGCGGTCACACCCCGGCCGCGAGTGACGGCTGGCCGCTGGATCTGCTGATGCCGCCAGGCGGTCATGAAGGACATCACGGACACCACGGCATGACCGGCGGGGACGTGAAGACGGGCAGCCGCCTTCACACGTACCCGAACACGCAACGGGCCGCGACGCTCTGGTATCACGACCACCGGATGGACTACACCGCACCGCAGGTCTACCGCGGACTGTTCGGTTTCCACCTCATCCGCGACGACGAGGAGGACCGTTTGCCCTTGCCTGCGGGCGATCGGGAGATTCCGTTGGTGATCGCGGACCGGGCGTTCGCGGAGGACGGCTCGTTCCTCTACCCGCAGGCGAAGGACCGGCCCGGCGTCGAGTCGGCGTACATGGAGGGGGTGATCGCCGACGTGACGCTGGTCAACGGTGCGCCGTGGCCGGTGCACGAGGTGGACGCGGTCCGCTACCGCCTCCGGATCCTCAACGCGGCGAACGCGCGCCGCTACGAGCTCGCGTTCGACCACGGGCCGGCGACGTTCGTCCAGATCGGCAGCGACGGCGGTCTGCTCGACGCGCCGATCGAGCACCGGACCCTGGTGATCGCGCCGGCCGAGCGGTTCGACGTGATCGTCGACTTCTCGCAGTACCAGGTGGGCGACGAGGTCACGCTGGTCAACAAGCTGGACGGCAACGCGAACGTGTTGCGGTTCAAGGTCGCCCGGAAGGCCGCCGACGACAGCAGCGTCCCGGCCAGGCTGTCGTCGTACGCCGTCCTGCCGAAACCGGCGAACGCCGTCCGGCGGAAGTGGCGGTTCAGCCGCGGTGACGCCGGCGGCCACCAGGGCTGGACGATCAACGGCAAGGCGTTCGACCCGCAGGTGATGCAGGCGCAGGTGAAGCTGGACCAGGACGAGATCTGGACGTTCGTCACCGATGTCCACCACCCGGTGCACGTCCACCTCGCCCCGTTCCAGGTGCTGAGCCGCGGCGGCGGCCGGATCGGCGCGTACGACGCCGGCTGGAAGGACACGGTGGACGTGCGACCGGCCGAGGTGGTCGAGGTGCTGGTCAGGTTCACCGGCCACAAAGGCAAGTACCTGATCCACTGCCACAACCTCGAGCACGAGGACATGGCAATGATGGCCGGCTTCGAGACGCACTAGGTACGGCGCAGCACGCGAAGCGCGAGCAGGACGGTCCAGGTCAGGCCGATGATCACGGCGAGCCGTTGGAAGAGTCCGGCCACGTCCACCAGCACGGCGGTCTGACCGAACCCGGAACTGGCGAGCACGTCACACACCAGGAATGCCGTTGCGCTCAGCAACGAATAGACCAGCCACTTCCAGCCACGGCCGCGGGACAGCACGACCTGCGCCGCCGCCAGGGCGACGAAGGCCGGCAGCGAGAACGCGTCGTGGAGCGCGCCGACCGTGGTGTAGTCGATGGCGTCCGGCGTACCGACCGGGAATCCGCTGACGGGGTCGGTGACGAACAGTCCGGCTCCGATCAGACCGACTCCCCACACGCCGATCAGTACGGCGCCGACGCGAAGACCGGATCGCCACAGCCCGACGGCGAACGCGAGGGTGAGCAGACCGGTGAGGAGGAAGTTGGCCGTCTGCACCCAGCCGTGGTCGCCGAGGGCGAGAGAACTGACCGGGTGCCGCATCCAGTCGTAGCCCGAGCCCTTCACCGCCCCCTGGATCAGGAAGGCGACGACGAAGAGCGGCCCGGCCACGAGTCCACACGAGAGCAGGCGGCGAGTTGTCAGGTTGCGTTCGGCCAGGACGCTCATCAGCGGGCACCTCGGGCGAGGGCTTCGGCGACCCGGTCGCGGAGTGCGACCCGGTCGACGCCCGCTGCCTGCAGGGCGCGGGCGACGCGGCCACGGTCCGTGTCCAGGAGGCCGGCCAGGATGCGGACCGAGCCGATCCTGGTGCCGCCGACCTTCGGCTCGGCGTCCAGGGCGCGCTTGAGCAACAACCTCACCGACTCCCCGATGCCCGGGTCGTGACTGTGGTCAGGCGTTGCCTCAGGCAACTGCTCGGCCCGGACCGCGATCCCGGCGACCGCCAGGCTGCGCTCCCACTCACGGTCCAGCGCCGCCCGGATGGTGTCCTCGGTCAGCCCGGCCTCGGCCAGCAGCCGGGCCGCCGGGTTGTCCGCCATCGCGGCGAGCGCGAGCAGCACGTGCTCGGCCTCGACCGTCCGGGACCCGTCGTTGCGGGCCATCTCCCGCCCAGCACGCACCAGAATCGTGCGAACGTCCTTCGCGTCGGACGACATCAGCGCCTCCTCAGGGCGACACCCGCGGCGATCAGCCGCTTGGCGTGTTTCTTGTGCACGGCCTGCCGGGTCACTCCCAGCACCTCGGCCACGTCGGCCCAGCTCCAGCCGGACCGCATCGCCTGCTCGACCTGACTGTCCTCCAGCCGGTCGGCGAGCCGGCGCAGCGCCACCACCGCGGCCAGCCCGGCCGCGGGGTCCTCGGGATCCACCAACTCGTTCATCTAAGCAACTTAGGTTGACAGCCTCAGAATGTCAACCAAAGTTGCTCAAACCACCCTCTTGACGCCCGCACCCACAGCTTCCTATAGTCAACACATCAGTTGATCAAGGGAATGGTTGATAAAGATGGCAGTTGACGACGAGCAGCTCGACCGGGCCTTCGCCGCTCTCGGTGATCCGGTCCGGCGGGCGATGATCGCGCGGCTGTCCCGCGGGCCGGCCACCGTGAACGAACTGGCCGAGCCGTTCCCGATCACCAAGCAGGCGGTGTCCCGGCACATCCAGGTGCTCGAGGCCGCCGGACTGATCTCCCGGAGCCGCGACGGCCAGCGCCGTCCCTGCCACCTGGAGCCGGACGTCCTCGAGGCGCTCACCAGCTGGATCGACGAGTACCGGCTGGAGACCGAACGCCGGTTCCGCCGGATGGACGCGCTGCTGCGGACCGTGCAAAACCCCGACAAGTGACGAGTAGGCAATGAACCCACAGATCGTGAAGGAGCAGGAGACCATGAACGCCACCACCATCAACGCCCCCGCCGGCACCCCGTTCGTCGAGGTGACCCGGGAGTTCGACGCCACCCCGGCCCAGCTGTTCAGGATCACGACGGATCCGGACCTGATCGCGCAGTGGCTCGGCCCGCGCGGCATCGACATGACGGTCGAGAAGTACGACGTCCGGTCCGGCGGCAGCTACCGCTACCTCCACCACGACGAGAACGGCGAGTACGCCTTCCGCGGCGTCTTCCACACCGTCGAGCAGGACAAGTACGTCGTCCAGACGTTCGAGTGGGAGGGCGCTCCCGGCGAGGTCTGCCTGGAGAAGGCGACGTACGAGCCGACCGAGACCGGCGTCCGGCTGCACCAGCGTTCGGTGTTCCAGTCGGTGGAGAGCCGGGACGCGTTCGTCGAGTCCGGCATGGAGACCGGCATCAACGACTCGATGGACCGGCTCGCCGAGCTGATCGCGAAGGAGGGCTGATCATGCCGCAGGTCGTCGTGGACATCTCGGTCTCGCTGGACGGGTACGTCGCCGGCCCGAACGTCAGCCTCGACAACGGGCTCGGCGACGGCGGCGAGGCACTGCACGAGTGGGTCTTCAACGGCACCGCCGAGGACCGCAACGTGCTGGACGAGGCCTTCGCGGCCACCGGCGCGGTCATCCAGGGCCGGATCCTGTTCGACGTCATCGACGGCCCGAAGGGCTGGAGCGACGAGCTCGGGTACGGCGCCAAGCCGACCGGCGAGGTGAACCCGCCGATCTTCGTCGTCACCCACAAGGCGCCGGAGACGACCCGGCTCGGGGACCGCTTCCGCTTCGTCACCGACGGCGTGGAGAGCGCGGTCGCGCAGGCCCGCGAAGCCGCCGGCGACCAGGACGTCTACGTGATGGGCGGCGGGCAGATCTGTCACCAGGTGCTCGCCGCCGGGCTGGCCGACATCGTCAAACTGCACGTCGCACCCGTCGTCCTGGGGGACGGGACCCGGCTGTTCCCGGCCGACGCGGCACCGACGTACTCGCTCGACCTGGTCCGGTCGGTCTCGACCCCGGGTGCCCAGCACCTCACCTATCGGGTCAAGAAGGAGAAGTGACGATGGGCAAGGTCATCGCCTCCGCGGTCGTCTCGCTGGACGGCTTCGTCGCGGACACCGAGGACGGGGTCGGTCCGCTGTTCGACTGGTACTTCAACGGGCCGGTCGAGATCCACGGGACCGATCCCGGCCGCGCCTTCCACGTCGGCCAGGCGAGCGCCGACTACCTCAACTCGGTCTGGCCGAACATCAGCTCCTGCGTGATCGGGCGGCGGCTGTTCGACATCACCAACGGGTGGAACGGTGTACCCGCGGTGGGTGACCACGTGTTCGTGGTCACCCACGAGCCGCCGACCGACTGGCCGTTCCCGGACGCGCCGTTCACCTTCGTCGACGGGATCGAGGACGCGATCGCGCAGGCCAAGAACCACGCCGGGGACGCCGACGTCTCGCTGACCGGCGGCAACCTGACCGGCCAGGCCCTCGCGGCCGGCCTGGTCGACGAGATCGCCTACAACGTCGCGCCGGTCGTCTTCGGCACCGGCATCCCGTTCTTCGGTGAGTACGCCGGACCAGTGGTCCTCCTGGACAACCCGAAGGTCATCGAGGGCGACCGCGTGACCCACCTGCACTACCGCGTCAGCAAGGGATGATCCGCGACGACGGTCCGGGACCCGGGCTCCACCTCGGTGAAGCCGGCGTCCTGGACCACGGGAAGCCCGCTGTCCAGCAGCTTCCCCCATTGGCGAGGGGTGGCGGTCCGTACCGCCAGCGCGAAGTCCGCCGCCACCCATTCCTTGCGACCCGCCGTCGACAGCGCCAGCCAGGCGAGGTGGGCAGCGTGGCCGCACTGGGCCATCGCCTTCCCGCTCGACATCTCCAGGCCGGGGTTGATCCACAGCACCGGCTTACCGGGGTCCGGGTCGGGCAGTTCCGCCGGATCCTCGAAGTCGGTTCCGGTCACCTGCAGCTTCGCCAAGTCCCTCGGTACGGCGTCCAGCAGCACCGGCGGAAACACCCGCACCTCGACCCCCGAACCCGCGCCGCCCTGCTCACCGACGTCCGCGGTGCTTGTCACCGTGATTCCGGGGAGGGCTTCGGCGCGACGCCACTCGGCTCCACGCGCCCGCCGTACCACCTTGCGGATCCTGGCGTCCTGCCACGCGTGCATCGCCGCGGCCCACTCGCCGTCGCCGCTCGACCGTTCGTCCGCAAGGATCGCGAGCACCGCCCGCGCCGCCGTCTCCAACGCCTCCGTCTGACCCGGCCGCGCCCCCTTCTCGACCCGCACCACCACCGTCAGCACGTACTCGTCCACGGCGCGAGTCTTTCAAACGGACTGTCGGCGGGTGGGAGTAGGTTGGCGCCATGCAGCAGTACCTGGAGCTTCTTCGGCACGTGCTGGACCACGGGGTCGAGAAGGGCGACCGGACCGGGACGGGCACGCTGAGTGTCTTCGGGCACCAGTCGCGTTACGACCTCCGCGCGGGCTTCCCGGCGGTGACCACCAAGAAGCTGCATCTGCGCTCGGTGATCGGCGAGCTGATCTGGTTCCTCAGCGGCTCGACCAACATCAAGTGGCTGCACGAGAACAACATCTCGATCTGGGACGAGTGGGCCGACGCCGACGGCGAGCTCGGCCCGGTGTACGGCTACCAGTGGCGGTCCTGGCCGACCCCGGACGGCCGGCACGTGGACCAGATCGCCGGCGTGATCGAGTCGATCCGGACCAACCCCGACTCCCGCCGGCACATCGTGAACGCGTGGAACGTCGCCGACGTCGACGACATGGCGTTGCCGCCGTGCCACACGATGTTCCAGTTCTACGTCGCCGAGGGCCGGCTGTCGTGCCAGCTCTACCAGCGGTCGGCCGACATCTTCCTCGGCGTGCCGTTCAACATCGCGTCGTACGCGCTGCTCACCCACATGGTCGCGCAGCAGACCGGGCTCGAGGTCGGCGACTTCGTGCACACCCTCGGCGACGCCCACCTGTACCTGAACCACCTCGACCAGGCGCGCCTGCAGCTCACCCGGGAGCCGCGGCCGCTGCCGACGCTGAAGCTCCACCAGCGGGACGCGATCGACGCGTACGAGATCGCCGACGTCGAGCTGGTCGGCTACGACCCGCACCCCGGGATCAAGGCGCCCATCGCGGTATGACGGTGATCCTGATCGCCGCGGTCGGGGCGAACGGCGTGATCGGGCGGGAC
This sequence comes from Kribbella sp. CA-247076, assembly GCF_050942445.1. Lineage (NCBI taxonomy): Bacteria > Bacillati > Actinomycetota > Actinomycetes > Propionibacteriales > Kribbellaceae > Kribbella > Kribbella sp. CA-247076. The sequence continues at coordinate 6,426,705 of NZ_CP192051.1, forward strand.
AACGACCTGCCGTGGCGGATCCGCGAAGACCTGCTCCACTTCAAGGAGCTGACCCTCGGCCACACGCTGATCATGGGCCGGAAGACGTACGACTCGATCGGCCGCCCGTTGCCCGGCCGCCGGACCGTCGTCGTCACCCGGCAACCCGGCTGGTCGGCCGACGGCGTCGAGGTCGTCCACACTCTCGACGAGGCGCTGAAGTACGACGGCGACCTCTACGTGGCCGGCGGCGGCGAGATCTACCGCCAGGCCCTCCCGTACGCCGACCGCCTCGAGCTGACCGAGGTCGAGCAGTCCCCCGACGGCGACGTCACCTTCCCCACCCTGGACCCCGCGGACTGGACCGAAACCGCCCGCGACCCCCACGACGGCTTCACCTTCGTCAGCTACCGCCGTAGGTGACAACGAGTAGCTAACGTCGGTCCCGGTGGGACCCGGAACCGCGTAGATTGTGTGCGCGTCACGGAGGTGACAGCGCAACTGCCGGGGGAAGCAGCGGAGGGGATCGACGATGACTGAAGCCGACAACACAGCAGGTGTGCCGGGCGCGGCCGCCGGGCAGCCCGCCGCAGCGGCCGCCGCGCAGCCTGCCGCACCGGCTCAGCCGGGCGCGGCGGCGCCGGCTCCGTTGCAGCCGCCGACGGCGACCGCGCCGGGGCTGATACTGACCGCTCCGCCACCCTCACAGCCGGTCGCCGCGACCGCCGCGCCGACCATGGCGCCGCAGGTCGACGCGGCCGCACTGCCCGGCCTGGACGCGAAGGTGGACAGCTTCCTGGCCGCGCTGATGACGGCCGAGCCGCGGTCGCCGGAGTTCGCCGCCAAGGCCAGTGACGTCCGGAGCATGGGCGACGTCGACATCCGCGCCGCCGCGGACAGCTCGAACCGGCTGCTCAAGTCGCCGGTGCGGGCGCTGCAGGAGGGCGGTCTGTCCGAGGGCTCGACCGTCGGCAAGACTCTGCTCGAGCTGCGCCGTACGGTCGAGGACCTGGACCCGAAGGAAGCGACCGGGCCGAAGAAGCTGCTCGGGATGATCCCGTTCGGCGACAAGATCGAGGACTACTTCCGCAAGTACCAGAGCGCGCAGAGCCACCTCGAAGGCATCCTGCACGCGCTCCGCAACGGCCAGGACGAGCTCGGCAAGGACAACGCCGCGCTGAACCTGGAGAAGCAGCAGCTCTGGGACGCGATGGCCCGGCTGAACCAGTACGTGTACGTCGCCGAGCGGCTGGACGCCCGGTTGTCCGCGGCCATCGCGGACCTGGAGGTGACCAACCCGGACAAGGCGAAGGCGTTCCGCGAGGACGTGCTGTTCTACGTCCGGCAGAAGCACCAGGACCTGCTCACCCAGCTCGCCGTGTCGATCCAGAACTACCTGGCCATCGACATCGTGATCAAGAACAACATCGAGCTGATCAAGGGTGTCGACCGCGCGTCCACGACGACCGTCTCGGCGCTGCGTACGGCGGTCATCGTGGCGCAGGCCCTCGGCAACCAGAAGCTCGTGCTCGACCAGATCAGCGCGCTGAACACGACCACCAGCGGGATGATCGAGCGCACCTCGCAGATGCTGCGGGACAACTCGGTGGCGATCCAGCAGCAGGCCGCGTCGGCGACCATCGGGCTGCCGCAGCTGCAGGCGGCGTTCGCGAACATCTACGCGACCATGGACGCGATCGACACGTTCAAGGTGGAGGCGCTGGACAACATGGCGGCCACCATCGGGACGCTGGAGACCGAGGTGACCAAGTCCCGCGCGTACCTCGACCGGGTCGCGCAACAGGACCAGCGCGTCGTCCACGGGAGCCTCGACCTCGACCTCGGTCGCTGACCGGAGCCGGTGGGGGGACGGGGACTGCATGGGGCTCGGAGACTTCTTCGCGCGGCTGACCGGCCGCAAGGCGGAGGCTGCGCACGCGCCCGTACCGGTTCCCCGTCCGCCCACGACCGACGACCTGCTCGCCTCGTTGACCCGGGTCGAGCAGATGGTTGCCGAGGGCGCCGTACCGGCCGTGGTGGCGTCCCGGGTCGCACGGGTGGTCCGGGTCGTGCGGGAGACGATCCCGCGGCTCGGCAACCTGGGCGGCAGCGCGCAGGCGTACTCCGTGATGGCGACCGCGACCGATTACCTGCCGGAGGCGATCGGCGGATACCTGCGACTGCCCCGGCAGTGGGCGGACACCCGGCCGGTGGACAAGGGCAAGACGTCGCTGATGGTCCTGATCGACCAGTTGGACCTCCTGGGCTCCACGATGGACAAGGTGTTCGACGCGGTGAACCGGGCGGACGCGGCGGCGCTGATCGCCCACGGCCGGTTCCTGCAGGAGAAGTTCGGCACCGGGTCGACCGGCGGAGGACTCGCGCTCGGCCCGCCCACAGGACCGTTGGATCCACCACCCGGACAAGGAGGAGCATGAGCGGCGAGGGGGGCACGTCACTCCAGCAGGCACTCACCGACCTGCTGGCGGTTGCTGCTCGTGCCGGCGTTCCGGACGACCGGGCACGCGCCGAGGGGTTGTCGTTGGCGGCGGCGCTGGCGGAGTCCGCTCCGGGTGCGCCGGCGGACTGGGCGAAGGCGACTCCGGGCGCGACCACACAGGACTTCTTCGACGCGGCGGTCCGCGGACGACGCTGGCGTGGCGCGCCGACCGCCGTACTGACCGAGCTGGTCACCGCGGGGTCGGCCGAGAAGGTCGCGTACGCCGAGGCGCTCGCCGAGATCGCGTCGGCCGCCTGCACGCTGGGCGAGCCGACGATGCGGGTGGTCGGAAACGCATCGGTGGCCGCGGCGGCACAACTGCAGGCCGCGGGCGCTCGTCCGCTGCAGGTTGGTGGTGAGGCCAAGCCCGCGCCTCCAGTCGCGGTGGAGCCTGAGCAGGCTGCGGAGCCGGCGAAGACAGTCGAGGAGTTGCTGGCCGAGCTGGACGCGTTGACCGGGCTGGCGAAGGTGAAGCGGGAGGTCCACCGGCAGGTCGCCGTACTGCGGGTGGAGAAACTGCGGGCCGAGGCCGGGTTGAAGAGTCCGACGATCACCCGGCACCTGGTGTTCGTGGGGAACCCGGGCACCGGGAAGACGACCGTGGCGCGGCTGGTGAGCGGGATCTACAAGGCGCTCGGGTTGCTGTCGAAGGGGCAGCTGGTCGAGGTCGACCGGTCCGAGCTGGTCGCCGGGTACCTCGGCCAGACCGCGACCAAGACCGCCGACGTGGTCGCGTCGGCGGCCGGCGGGGTGCTGTTCATCGACGAGGCGTACAGCCTGACCGCGGGCGACTTCGGCGCCGACCAGTACGGCCGGGAGGCGGTCGACACGCTGGTCAAGGAGATGGAGGACCGGCGCGACGACCTGGTCGTGATCGTGGCCGGTTACCCCGAGCCGATGGCGACGTTCATCGCGGCGAACCCGGGGCTGGCCAGCCGGTTCCGGACGACGATCGGGTTCGACGACTACAGCGACGACGAGCTCGCCGAGATCCTCACCGGGCTCGCCGAGGGCGCCGACTACGAGCTGACCCCGGAGGCGCTGGCGAAGTTCCGGGAGATCCTCGCGGCCACCCCGCGGGACCGGTCGTTCGGCAACGGCCGGTTCGCCCGGAACGTGCTCGAGGCCGCGATCGGCCGGCACGCCTGGCGGCTGCGCGACGTGACGGCACCCACCACGGACCAGCTGCGTCAGATCCGCGCCGAAGACCTGACCGACGAGCCCGAGCCCCAGCCGACCGCGGAGGCGCCGGACCAGGCTCGGCCGGTTGAGGGTGAGAGCTTGCAGAGGGATCTGCCTGAGCAAGGAGACGAGGCGTGACCCAGACCCAGAGTGCGCCGCCCGCGACCTGGTCGCCGCCGGCCCAGCAAACGGCCCCGCCCGCGAACCAGCCACCCGGCTCCCCCGCGGCCCGCGGCCCGATCGCCCGGTGGTTCGACGGCACGCCCGGCCGGATGCGCGCGTTCCTCATCCTGGCCGCGGCGATGAGCGTGGTCTTCGGCCTGGCCGCCGCCCAAGGCTTCCGGCAGTCCGACGGCGCGCTCACCCGCGCCGAGGCGAACGCCGCCCAGCTGGTCCGGATCCAGGCGATCCACACCAACCTGGTTAGCGCGAACGCCGACGCCACCAACGCCTTCCTGGTCGGCGGCCTCGAGCCGCCCGCCCAGCGCCAGCACTTCGTCGACTCGCTCGCCGAGGCCGCGCGGCTGATCGCCGAAGCCGCGACCGCGCAGCCCGCGGACCAGGACGCGCTCGGCGCCCTCAACCAGACGCTGATCACGTACGACGGCCTGATCGAGCAGGCCCGCGCCAACAACCGCCAGGGCCTCCCGATCGGATCGCAGTACCTCCGGGACGCGAACGCCGTCCTGCAGAACGACTCACTGCCACTGGTGAAAGCACTGGTGCAGGCCAACGAGGAACGCGTCGACACCGAGTTCGACGGCATCGGCCGGGGCAACCTCTGGGTCGTGATCGCCGGCCTGCTGACGCTGGTCGTCTTCGTCATCACGCTCCGCTGGCTGGCCCGTCGTACGCACCGCTACCTGAACGTGCCGATCGCGGCCGGCGCGGTGCTGGTCCTGCTCACCGTGCTGATCGGCGGCGTCGCGCTGTCGAGCGCGGCCGGCAAGGCCGACGACACCCGTACCGGCGCGTACGACCAGACCCTGGCGTTGTCGAGGGCAAGGATCGCCGCGTACGACGCCAGGTCGAACGAGAGCCTCACCCTGATCGCCCGTGGTTCCGGCGACGCCTTCGACAAGGCCTACAAGGCGTCGGCCGGGTCGGTCGTCGAGCAACTGGGCAAGCTCAACGAGGGCGGGCTGCGATCGCAGTGGACGGACTACGACCAGGTGCACAAGTCGGTCCGCGGCCTGGACGCCAAGGGCGACTGGGACGGCGCGGTCGCCCTTGCCGTCGGGAAGGCGCCGGCGGCGAACTCCGTGACCACGTTCACCGCGTTCGACACCAGCTCGAGCGACCGCCTCAAGGCGACGAGCGGCGAGGTCAGCACCAGGCTGACCGACGCCCGCGACGGCCTGCCGCCGATCGGCTGGCTCGGCCTCCCGATCGGCATCGCCGCCGCCCTCCTGGTCGCCTGGGGCATGTCACAGCGCCTGGAGGAGTACCGATGAAGAAGCTCGCCCCGCTCGCGCTCGCCCTGACCCTCCTCCTCACCGCCTGCACCACCGGCGACTACGAAGCCACCCAGATCCCGCCGAAGGCACAACCCCCCGAAGCCCCGGCCGCCCCGCCGGCCTCACCGCAGAACTGCGAGAACCCACTGGCGTCGTACGCACCGGTCGGCGCCATGCCGGCACCCAACGCGATGCCGGCGGGTACGCACATGGCGGCGATCCAGGCACGCGGCCGCCTGATCGCCGGCGTCTCCGCGGACAGCTACAACCTCGGCTACCGCGACCCGATCACGGGACAGATCCAGGGTTTCGACATCGACATGATCAACGCCGTCGCCCGGGCGATCTTCGGCACCGAGAAGGGCAAGGTCGAGCTGCGGGTCATCTCCAGCCCACAGCGGATCCCGGCCGTCAAGAGCGGGCAGGTCGACATCGTCGCCCGGAACATGACGATCAACTGCGCCCGGTGGCAGGAGATCGCCTTCTCCGCCGAGTACTACCGGTCGGGTCAGAAGACTCTCGTGCCGCTCGACTCGACCGCGAAGAAGTTGGCCGACCTGGACGGCAAGACGATCTGCGCCCCCGCGGGTTCGACCAGCCTGGACAACCTGAAGAAGGAGAATCCGCGGGCCATCCCGATCACCGCCGACACCGATACCGGCTGTCTGGCGTTGTTCCAGTCCGGCAAGGCGTACGGCATCACCGGCGACGACACGGTGCTCGCGGGTGACGTCGCCCAGGATCCGTACGCGAAGGTGCTCCCGGAGCGGTTCAGCGACGAACCGTACGGCCTGGGCATGTCGAAGCAGCACCCCGAGTTCGTCCAGTTCGTCAACCAGGTGCTCGACCAGATGAAGGCCGGCACGACCTGGATGGAGTCCTACAACAAGTGGCTCGAGCCCGCGCTCGGCAAGCTGACCTCGCCGCCGCCGTCCCTCTACGGCAGGGCCGTGGGCACATGACGGTTCGTACGCCGACGGCTTCGGCGCCGGCGCCTCCCGGGAGGATCGGCAGCAGCGTTCCGGCGGCGGAGCTGCTGTCGTTCCTCGATGCGCTCGGGATCTGGCGCGACCGGCGCAAGGCCGAGCTGGAGGAATTGGACCAGGCCGCGTTGCACTCCCCGGATGCCGATGCGTTGAGCGCGGACGTCGTCCTGAGTATGGCGGTGTGGAAGGCGGTCTCGGACCGGTACGAGCTGATCCTGGTGACCTGGGACTCGGGCCGGGTCGGGCCGAAGGAGACCGAGCGGATCTCGACGCTGATCTGGGGCGGCCTGGACACCGGCGGCGCCGGCGGCTCACTCGCAGTTTCATTGCCTGAGGCATGCAAACTGTCCGATGCCCTGGCGTCGAGCCTGCGGGCCAAGCTTGCGCTGGAGCCGGGTGACGCCGACCTCACCGCGCGGCTCCGGCACCTGCGCGCCGAGGTCGAGCGGATCAATGATCTCGTCAAGCAGGAGCCGGCAACCACCCGCAACGCGGCGATCGCGGAGCACCACGACCTCGACCGCCGACTCACAGATCTTGCCGAGCGCAACAAACGCGGCGCCGACATCGGCGGGCTGATCGGACCGCTCGAGATCGACGCTGCCCGGACCGAGCGGGACCTGATCGTCGGCGCCGCCACCCGCAAAGAACGTGCGGCCGACGTCGCCCGAGCCCGCTCATTGCGCAGCGAACTGGAGGCCCAGGGGACGGCGGTCCGCGCACTCGCGGACAAGGCGGTCGCAACCGTCGCCCCGGCTCCACGACTCGCCGTGCCGGACGTGACCGCGCTCGGATCGGTGCCGAACACCCCGGCCGAGCTGGAGAAGTACCTGACCCGGCTGGACGCCGTACGGCGGGCGCTCGGTCAGGCCCAGGCGGCGTACGGCACCGCGCTGGAACGGCGGGACGAGTTGGCCGCCCGCCTGGACGCATACCAGGTGAAGGCGTCGACCATTGCCGAGGGCAACGAGGACTTGACCGAGCTGTATCGGCGCGGCCGCGCGGTGGTCGAGTCGGAGCCGGTCGACCTGATCCGGCTGGCCGCACTCGTCACGGCGTACCAGGCCTACCTGGACAGCACAGGAGGGACCAGATGACCACGACCACCGCCTGCACCCAGCCGGGCTGCACCGGCACCATCCTGGACGGGTACTGCGACGTCTGTGGCTCCCCCGCAGCCGCGAAAGCCTCGCAACCCTCGGGTGGCTGCACCCAGCCTGGTTGCACCGGCACCTTCGTGGACGGGTACTGCGACGTCTGCGGCTCCCCCGCGCCCGATGGAACCGCCAGCCCGTCCGCCGTCAGCGGCGCTCCGGCCGTGGCGAGTGATCCGGAGCCGCTCAACACGCCGTCGACGGTCTCCCGCGCGTCCAACCGCCTCGCGTCCACTCCACTCGGCTCGGCCAGGGCCGCAGCCGCCGGTTCGAAGCTGACCCGCCGGCTCGGTACATCGTCCACCCGGCTGCGCGGCGCACGGCTCGGGGCCGGGCTGACGCACGTCCCGTCGATCCCCGCGATCGACGCGAGCAAGGCGATCCTGGCGAACCCGATGGTCCCGGAGGACCGCCGCAACTGTCCCAACTGCGGCAACGAGGTCGGCCGGTCCCGCGGCGACCAGCCGGGCCGGACCGAAGGCTTCTGCCCCAAGTGCCGCAGCCCGTACTCGTTCTCGCCCAAGCTGCACCCGGGCGACCTGGTCGGCGGCCAGTACGAGGTGGCCGGCTGCCTGGCGCACGGCGGCTTCGGGTGGATCTACATGGCCCGGGACAAGAACGTCTCCGATCGCTGGGTCGTGCTCAAGGGCCTGCTGAACTCGGAGGACCCCGATGCCGTCGCGGCCGCGATCGCCGAGCAGCAATTCCTCGCGCGGGTCGAGCACCCGCTGATCGTGGAGATCTACAACTTCGTCACCCACGAGGGCGCCGGCTACATCGTGATGGAGTACGTCGGCGGCACCTCGCTGAAGACGTTGCTCAAGCAGCGGATGGCCGCCAACAACGGCCAGTACGACGCGCTGCCGGTCGACCAGGCGATCGCGTACATCCTGGAGATCCTGCCGGCCTTCTCGTACCTGCACGATCTCGGGCTGCTGTACTGCGACTTCAAGCCGGACAACATCATCCAGGTCGGCGACGCGGTCAAGCTGATCGACCTCGGCGGGGTCCGGCGGATCGACGACCTGGACTCGGCCATCTACGGTACGGTCGGCTTCCAGGCGCCCGAGGTCGCCGAGGTCGGCCCGTCGATCGCCTCCGACATCTACACGCTCGGCCGGACGCTGTGCGTGCTGGCGATGGAGTTCCGCGGGTACCAGTCCCGGTTCGTGGCGTCGCTGCCGCCGGTGGCCGACGTACCGCTGTTCCAGAGGTACGACTCGGTCTACCGGCTGCTGCTGAAGGCGTGCGCGAAGGACCCGGCGGACCGGTTCCAGACCGCCGACGAGCTCCGCGTGCAGCTGCTCGGCGTACTGCGGGAGGTCGTCGCCGACAAGCAGGGCACGAAGGCCGCGCAGCACTCCGCGTCGTCCTTGCTCTTCGGTACGCCGGGCGACAAATCCGCCGGACTGGGTGACCAGGCCGCGCCGTGGCAGCAACTGCCGTCGCTGATGCCGGACGAAAGCGACAAGATGGCCGGCTGGCTGAAGACCGTGAGCGTGCCGGACTCGTCCAAGCGGCTCGAGCTACTGGTGGACGCACCGGAGTCCTCACCGCAGACGCTGCTGGAGATCGCCGAGGCCGCGCTCGAGATCGGCGAGTACCGCTACGACATGGTCGACACCGCGGTCTCCGACCTGCTCGCCGCGGACCCGTGGGAGTGGCGCGCGGTCTGGATGGCCGGACTGGTCGCACTGGCCCGAGGCGACGCCGCTGCCGCACAGTCGGCGTTCAACGCTGTCTACGGCCAAGTGCCGGGTGAGCTCGCCCCCAAGCTCGCACTCGCGATCTCGTGCCAGCTCAGCGGTGAGTACGACGTTGCCGAGGGCCTCTACCTCACCTGCGCCCGGACGGACGCGAACTACATCGCGCCTTCGGCGTTCGGGCTGGCCGAGATCCGCACCCAGCGGAACGACCTGGACGGCGCCATCGCGGCCCTCGACCTGGTGCCGCGGACGAGCGGCGCGTACATCCGCGCTCGTCGCCTCCGAGCCGGTCTACTGGCAGGATCAGGGCGTGGCCTGCCGGCGCTGGCCGATGCGATGGACAGTATCGAGTCGCTGACCATCGACCCGGTCGACCGGGCCAACCTGGCCGCGGACGTGTTCCGGAGTGCGCTGGCCGAGGTCCAGCAGTCCGGTCCGCAGCAGGGGGTGCGGATCGACGGCCGGGAGGCGACCGAGTCGTCCCTGCGGGACGGGCTCGAGGCCACCTACCGTCAGCTGGCGGGCCACGCGCAGAGCCGGCAGGAACGGATCGCCCTGGTCGACCTGGCCAACGAGGTTCGAGGATGGACGTTGCGATGACGAGTACGACCCAGACCGTCTGCCCCAGCTGTGGCAGCCCGGTGTCCGAGGCGGACCGGTACTGCGAGGCCTGTGGGGCCGAGCTGAGGCCGACCGCGCCGAGCACACCGGCGCTGGACACGGACACCGAGCCGACGGTCGAGATCAACACCACCCCGGCGAGCCCGTGCCAGTCGTGCGGCGGTGTGGTCGGTGCCGACGGCTACTGCGAGACCTGTGGGACCAAGGCCGCCAAGCCGCGCGATCACTTCGACGAGCAGCCCGCACCCTGGGTGGCCGGAGTGTGCGACCGAGGCATTCGGCACAGCCGCAACGAGGACGCCATGGCGCTTGCGGCCGACCCCGAGCCAGGCACTCGCGCGCTGCTGGTCGTCTGCGACGGTGTCAGCTCCTCGCTCGACTCGGACGTCGCCAGTCTGGCGGCCGCCCGCGCCGCTCGCGACGTACTGGCGGCCGGCCACGCGCAGGGCCTAGGCACTGAGTCGTCCCGGAGCAGTGCGATCGCGGCCCGGCTCAAGGCGGCTGCCGATGCCGCCAACGACGCCGTACTGGCGAACACGAGTCCGGACAGTCCGAACCCGGCGTCCTGCACGTTCGTGGCCACGGTGCTGGAGGACGGTCTGCTGGTGGCCGGGGTGGTCGGCGACAGTCGCGCGTACTGGTTCCCGGACAACGCCGAGGCGGTTGCGCTGACCGTGGACGACTCGTGGGCCGCCGAGCTGATCGCGACCGGCATCCCGCGGGCCGAGGCCGAGTCCGGTCCGCACGCGCACGCGATCACCCGCTGGCTGGGCAAGGACGCGCCGGACCACACGCCCCGGACGACGACTCTCCAGGTCACCGGGCCGGGCTGGCTGGTGGTCTGCTCCGACGGGCTCTGGAACTACTGCTCCGAGGCGGCACCGCTGGCCGACCTCGTCCGTCAGACCGCTGCGGAGCACGGGGGCGAGCCGCTGCCGACCGCGTCCGCACTGGTCGACTGGGCCAACGCCCAGGGCGGTCAGGACAACATCACCGTCGCTCTGGCGCGGCTCTAACCGAAGGAAGGACGACAGATGGCCGACTTCACCGCCACCGTCTACCAGAACGAGTTCCTGCCGGACGGCGGAACCGACGTGCACGCCATCGTCACGGTGGACTGCAGCGGCGCCGGCGCGGCCGGGCAGTCCGGCAGCGGTGACGCGGGCGAGATCATCATCGTCGACACCTCCGGGTCGATGGGCGCCGACGGCGTCCGGGCCGCGGCGTACGCCGCGCAGACCGCGCTCGACCAGATCCTCGACGGCGTCTGGTTCGCGGTGATCTCCGGCAACGATCGCGCGCAACTGGCCTTTCCGCCGTCGCCGGAGCCGGTGATGGTGCGGATGGACCAGTTCACCCGGCAGGCGGCGAAGGAGGCGGTCTCCCGGTTCTACGCCGACGGCGGGACCGCGATGGGCACCTGGCTGCGGCTGGCCTCGCGGGTGTTCGCGACCGTACCGTCGCTGTCGCAGAAGCACGCCATCCTGCTGACCGACGGCGAGAACCAGCACGAGACGCCCGAGGTGCTGACCCAGACCATCGAGGCGGTCACCGGCCAGTTCCAGTGCGACTGCCGCGGTGTCGGCGTCGCCTGGCAGGTCGACGAGGTACGGCGGATCGCGACCGCACTGCTCGGCACGGTCGACATCATCCCGGCCCCGGACCAACTGGCGGCCGAGTTCGCCAAGCTGATCCAGAACGCGATGAGCCGTGGCGTCGCCCAGGCCGACCTGCGCGTCTGGGCCCCGCAGGGTGCCGAGGTGCTGTTCGTCCGTCAGGTCGCGCCCACGGTCGAGGACCTGACGTCCCGCCGTACGGCGATCAATCCGCTGACCGGCTCGTACCCGACCGGCTCGTGGGGTGACGAGTCGCGCGACTACCACGTCGCGATCCGCCTGGCCGCCAAGGCGATCGGGCAGGAGCAACTGGCGGCCCGCGTGCAGCTGGTGCTTGGTGACGACGTGGTCGCGCAGGGCCTGGTCAAGGCGCTGTGGTCCGCGGACGAGGCGCTGACGACGCGGATCAGCCCGGAGGTCGCGCACTACACCGGGCAGACCGAGCTGGCCGAGGCGATCCAGGAAGGCCTGGCCGCGAAGGCCGCGGGTGACACCGCGACCGCGACCACCAAGCTCGGCCGGGCGGTCCAGCTGGCCGCGCAGACCGGCAACGAGGAGGCGACCACCCGGCTGCGCAAGGTCGTCGACATCGAGGATCAGGACACGGGTACCGTGCGGCTGAAGCGCACGGTCGAGAAGGCCGACGAGATGGCCCTCGACACCGCGTCCACCAAGACGACCCGGGTGAAGAAATGACGACAGTCAGCTGTCCGAGTGGGCATCCGTCCGTCTCGACCGACTACTGCGACGTCTGCGGTCTGCCGATCGGTGCCGCGGCCACCCCGGCCGCGGTCTCGATTCCGGCGCCGGCCGCGGCGGCTCCCGCACCGGCCACCCAGACGTGCCCGAACTGCTCGGAGTCGGCCGCCACGGACGCGCTGTTCTGCGAGAACTGCGGCTACGACTTCACCACCGGCACCATGCCGCGGCCGGCCTCGTCGCTCGACCTGCCGTCCGCCCCGCCCTCGGTGCCGCCGGCACCGGTCGCGACCGCCGACTGGGTGGTCGAGCGCTGGGTCGACCCCGACTGGTACGCCGTCCAGCAGAGCGACGACCCGTGTCCGTCGCCCGGGCTGCCGGTCGTGATCCCGCTGACCGAGAAGAGCGTGCTGATCGGCCGCCCGTCCCGCAGCCGCAACATCCACCCGGAGATCGACTGCGGCGACGACACCGGCGTCAGCCGCCGCCAGGCCCAGCTCAGCACCGACGGCACCCGCTGGTGGGTCGAGGACCTGCAGTCCTCCAACGGCACGTACGTCGCCCCCGCCGCCGGCCCGCTCCCCGACGACCCGATCGTCCCCGGCCAACGCCGCGAACTGAACCCCGACGACCGCATCTACGTCGGCGCCTGGACCCGCCTCGTCGTCCGCAAAGCCACCCCCGAAGAAAAATCCGGCCACGCCTGAGCTAATTGCGGAAGGAAGTTCGCCGCATTGGTTTCTAGGGTGAGGGCATGACGACGAAGACAGAGATCAAGCCCTTTCGGATCGAGATTTCGCAGGCTGAGGTGGACGACCTCAGGGCGCGGTTGAACGGCGCTCGGTGGCCGGCGACCCCCTCGGTGGACGACTGGAGTCGGGGGGTGCCGGTCGGGTATCTGAAGGAGTTGGCGGAGTACTGGGCGGACGGGTACGACTGGCGGGCGGCCGAGGCGGCGCTGAACGAGATCCCGCAGTTCGTCACCGAGCTGAGCGGGCAGCGGATCCACTTCTTCCACCAGCGGTCGGCCGAGCCGGACGCGTTGCCGCTGATCCTGACGCACGGCTGGCCGGGGTCTCCGGTCGAGTTCCAGCAGATGATCGGCCGGCTGACCGACCCGGTCGCGTACGGCGGTGACGCCGCCGACGCGTTCCACGTCGTCGTACCCTCGCTGCCCGGGTACGGGTTCTCGACGCCGCTCGGGCCGGGTGGGTTCAACCTGTTCGGGGTCGCGCAGATGTGGGCCGAGCTGATGAGCCGGCTCGGGTACGAGCGGTACGCCGCGCACGGGACGGACGCCGGATCCGGGGTGGCCGGGATGTTGCCGATGGTGGACCCGGGGCGCGTGGTCGGCGTACACCTGGCCGGGGTGAGCGGAGGCGCGCCATTCGGGGACCCGCTGCCGCTCGATGGACTGTCGGACGCGGACCGGGCGCGGGCGGAGCGGTTCAACACGATGATGGACGAGGGATTCGGTTATCTGGTGCTGCAGTCGACCCGGCCGCAGACGCTGGCGTATTCGCTGAACGACTCGCCGATCGGGCAGCTCGCGTGGATCGTGGAGAAGTTCGCCGAGTGGACCGACCCGATTCACACACTGCCGGACGAGGCGGTCGACCGCGACCAGTTGCTCACGAACGTCAGCCTGTACTGGTTCACCGGCTCGGGTGCGTCGTCGGCGCACGCGGTGTACGACGGGATGCAGGCCTGGAAGGCGTACGCCGCCCAGCAGAGCGACGGCGATTCCGGGAGCTGGGGCGACGTGCCCGGGCCGCCGACCGGCGTCGCGGTGTTCGGCGCCGAGACCGCGATCAAGCAGTTCATCGACCCGGCCGGGACGATGACCCACTGGACGGAGTACGAGCGCGGCGGTCACTTCGCCGCGATGGAGGTGCCGGACCTGCTGGCCGCGGACCTCCGGCTGTTCTTCGGCCCGCTGCGCTGACCCTCACCTGCCGGGCTGGGCCTCCTTGGTCCAGTCCGGCATCGGCCGGAAGCACATCCACTCGATCAGCAGCGAACCGACCACGATCGGGATCGCCCACGACCACGGCTGCTGGGCCGCGCTGACCACCAGAATCGCTGTCCACAAGGCGATCCAGCCGCCGCCGTACCCCCGCAGCACCCCGCGGTACCAGAGCCCGCCGGGCGCCTCGGCGGCCCGCTGACCGATGTAGACGAACAGGTACGACGCGACCGAGATCGGCCAGAAGAACCACAGCCGGCCCCAGTCGTACGGGACCATCACCAAGGCACTCAGGCAGACGATCGCGATCGCCCAGTGATAGACCTCGCCGGCCCAGTTCAGGCCGCGCCGGCGCAACGTGAGGACGATCGCCAGTGGCCCGAACAGGACCGCCAGCACGCCCGCGGCGACATGCAGGATCAGCGCGATGTCACGCATCGCCGGTCCGGCCCTGTCCCCGGCACCCCCCGGAGCTCTCTGACATGTCAGGGAGCCTATTGCTCGGACTCGCTACCGTCGCCCCTCGGCGCGCCGTCCGTGCGCCCTCCGTGCGCCCTCCGTGCGCCCCTCGGCGCGCCGCTGCGGACGCGCCGAGGGCCGGCGTCAGCTCGCCGGGAAGGACAGCACCAGACGGACCGCGAAGTTCCGGTAGTTGAGGCGCTCGAAACTCCGGGCCATCGGCACGTTGCCGAAGTCGGTGTCCGCGGTGATGCGCTCGGCACCGAGCTCCGCGAGCACGTGGGTGATCTCGGCCAGCAGGTCGTCGCTGTAGCGATGACCGCGGTGCTCGGCCAGGACGCCGAGGTAGCCGACCGTGAAACCACCCTGGTTCGCCGACGGGATCGCGAACCCGACCAGCTTGCCGTCGCCGTCGTACGCCAGCCGCCACCAGGACCGGTCGCTGTTCGGCATCGACTTGTACACCGCGAGCTCCTCGCGGGCCGCGCCGTCCGCGCCGAGGCGGGCGATCGCGCGCGCGGAGGCGGCGTCCAGGCTGCCCTCGTGCACCCGACGGAACACGTCCACGAACGCCTCGTCGTCGGCCTGCTCGAACCGCAGCCGGGTCGATCGCGGCGGCAGTCCGTACTCCGGCTTCCAGTCGTACCGCAGCCGCTCGGTGACCGCGGTCAGGCCGGCCGCCTCGGCTGCCTTCCGGCGCGGCTCGAGCTCGGCGACCACGTCCGGCCGGTCCTTCCAGTCGGCGTCCAGGAAGAAGTGGTACTCCGGCGGCTCGGCGTCGGCCGGGAGGGTCGTCAGGGTGTGCTCGATGAGCGCCGTCCAGGCCGGCACCGGGTCGCCGTCGCCGGCGTAGTACAGGCCGTCGATGCTGAACGGGTGGTCGTGCTCGGGCAGCCCCCACCAGATGGCCAGCGCCCGGATCGCGCCGTTCTCCTCGACGACCCAGGTCCGGTCGTGGCGGTAGGTGCCATCGGCAAGGAAGCTGTCGTAGCGCTCACGGGTGACGGTGTTGACCGACTGGTGCTCGATCAACGAGTGGATGGTGTCGAGGTCGGCCTCGACCGTGGTGCGGATGTTCACGAATCCTCCAACAGGAGGCGCGGTCGGCTCCGCTCAGTGCGAGCTGTGCGAGCGGACCGGGCGCGCCGGGAAACAGGTGAGTGTCCTCATCGGTCGCTCCTTCCACTCGGGATGTCTCTCGCCGCGCCAGACACTAGGGCCTGGCGGGGTCATAGTCCACCTGTTATTCACAGCTGAGATGTACCGAGGCTGCTCGGCCCGGGAAGCCTCCGGCACATGAGAAGACTCATCGCCGCCCTCACCCTCGCCACCGCGACCACCTTCGGCTCGACGGCGTACGCCGTACCCGCTGAGCCGACCGCGGTGACCACCGTCGCCGCCATCCCCACCTGCGCGCTCTCCTCGCTGCCGTCGCAGGCCTCCGACACCCTCGACCTGATCCACTCCGGCGGGCCGTTCCCGTACGAGCAGGACGGGACCGTCTTCCAGAACCGGGAGGGCATCCTGCCGGACGAGTCCACCGGCTACTACCACGAGTACACCGTGAAGACCCCGGGCTCCGACGACCGCGGCGCCCGCCGTCTCGTCGGTGGCGGCGCCCTTACGTCCCCGGAGTACGTCTACTACACCGACGACCACTACTCGTCGTTCTGCGAGGTCGACGGCTGAGCCTTTGAGACTTCTGCGGCGCGGCCGGTCGGGGCGTGCCGCAGAAGTCTCCACCATCGGCTTCAAAGATACGATTGATGCACATGAGGCTGACCGATGACGAGCGCCGGGCCGTCACGCAGTACGCCGTGGACTGCGCCGAACGCGCCCTGCCGCTGTTCGAGGCGGCCGCCCCGGGCGACACCCGTCCCCGCGAGGCGATCGAGGCCGCCCGGGCCTACGCGAACGGCGACGCCCGGACCAAGTGGCAACGCGCGGCCGCGTGGGCGGCGCAGAAGGCTGCCGGCGAGGTCGGCGATCCGGCAGCCGCGGCCGCGGCCCGTTCCGCGCTCGGTGCGGCCGGAGCGCCGTACATCCACGACCTCGACAATCCGGACCAGGTGAAGCACGTGCTCGCCTCCGCTGTCTACCTGGCGCAGGCCCGCGAGTTGGCGACCGGCGATCCCGCGGCGGGTGACGCCGAGATCGGTTGGGCGATCGACCATGCCTCACCCGTCGTCCGCGACGTCGTACGCCGATGGCCGGCCCGCACTCCCGGCCGTACTCGACAAGGCACGCTCTACTACAAGCTGGACGCGGGTCTCCGGTAGCTCAGGGAGCCGGAGGCACGGCGGTGGTTTCGCGGGGTGGTTGTGGTTGTGGCTCCTCGGGCGCTCCTTCGAGTTGTATGTCGGGGACGATGCGGTCCAGCCAGCGCGGCAGCCACCAGGCCTTGTCGCCCAGGAGCGTCATCACCGACGGCACCAGGATCATCCGCACCACGCTCGCGTCGATCAGCACGGCGACCGCCATCCCGACGGCGAGCATCTTCACCGTCGGGTCGTCGTCGAGCACGAAGCTCAGGAAGACCACGATCATGATCGCCGCGGCGGTGGTGATCACCCGCGCGGTCGCGCCGATCCCGATCGCCACCGCGCGATGGCTGTCTCCGGTCGCCACCCAGGCCTCGTGCACCCGGGACAGCAGGAACACCTCGTAGTCCATCGACAGACCGAAGACGATCGCGAACATCAGCATCGGCACGAACGACGGGATCGGCACCGTCTCGTCGATCCCGACCAGCGACGACCCCCAGCCCCACTGGAAGACCGCGACGATCACGCCGTACGCCGCCCCGACCGACAACAGGTTGAGGATCGCCGCCTTCACGCCGATCACGATCGACCGGAACGCCACGGTGAGCAGGATGAGCGCGAGCAGTACGACCGCCCCGATCAGCCACAGCATCCGGCCGGACACCTTCTCGGTGAAGTCGACGTACCCGGCGACCGTGCCGACGACGTACGTCGTCCCGGCCACGCCGGGGAGCACGTCGCTGCGGATCCGGTTGACCAGGTCCTCGGTGTCGGCCGACGACGGCGAGGTCGTCGGGATGACATTGACGGCGGCCGTCGTGCCGGACTCGTTGGTCGACGGCGGCTGGACGGCGGCCACGCCCTCGGTCTTCTGCAGCTCACCGGTCAGGTTGGTCAGCAGGGTCTGGTTGGCGCTCGCGTCCTGGCCCGGCAGCGAGACGACGACGGTCAGCGGCCCGTTGGCGCCGGGGCCGAAGCCTTGGGCGATCAGGTCGTACGCCTTACGGCTGGAGTCCTGCGGCGGGTCGGTGCCGGCGTCCAACTGGCCGAGGTTCAGCGAGAGCAACGGAATGGTCAGGACGAGGAGCAACAGGGTCGCGATCGTTCCGTACGTCCACGGCCGGTCGCTGACTCGGCGTCCCCAGCGCGCGAACGCGCTCTGCTCGTGCTTGGCGTCCCGGACCGCCCGCTCCTCGGCCCGGTGCGCGGCCACCGCGGCGGGGTCCAGGTCGGCCTCGAGTGCCCGCTCCTCGACGACGTGCTTGCGGTCCGCCCGGTTCAGCACCATCAGCTTGGCCAATCCGAGCAGCGCCGGGATGAGGGTCAACGCGGCGAGCACGGTGACCGCGACCAAGATGGCCGACGAGAGACCGAGCGCGCCGACGAACGGTACGCCGGAGACGTACAGCCCGAGGATCGCGATCACCACGGTGCCACCGGCGACCAGGATGGCCGCGCCGGACGTCGACTCGGCCCGGCCGATCGACTCCTCGACCGCCATGCCGTTGTCCAGCTGCTCGCGATGCCGCGAGACCAGGAAGAGGCCGTAGTCGACCGCGACGCCGAGGCCGAGGAGCGTGGCGACGGTCGGCGCGGACACCGGGAACTCCTTGACGGCCGCGAGCAGTCCGAGAATGGCGAGACCGCCGCCCACGCTGAAGATCGCGGACAGCAGCGGCAGCCCGGCCGCGACGATCGACCGGAACATCAGGAACAGCAGGATCAGCGCGAGCCCGAGCCCGATCGCCTCCGACAGTTGGTCGTCGGCCTGCTTCCCGATCTGCCCGGCGCCGCCGCCGTACTCGACCTCGAGGCCGGCGTCGCGCGCCGGCTTCACGGCGGTGTCCATCTGCGCGAGGTAGTCGGTGTCCAGCGACGCCGGCACCACGGAGAACGAGACCGGCGCGTTCACCACCGTGCCGTCCTTGGACACGTATGGCGAGGGCGTGGACGTCGACGCGAGCGGGTCGGTCGCGGCGACCACGTTCGGCAGGCTGCCGAAGTTCGTCATCGCCGTCTTGACCGCGGCGGCCTGGTCGGACACTGTGCCGGACGGCGAGTGGAAGACGATCGAACCGGCGTACCCGCCCTGCTTGGCGAAGTCACGGTTCAGCACGTTCAGGCCGGCCGACGACTCGCTTCCCGGCACGGTGTAGTTGTTGACGTACGTGCCGCCGAAGAACGAGCGGAGGACGAACAACCCGACGACGATCACCAGCCAGGCACCGATCACCGGCCAGTGGTGACGAGCGGCCCCCCGCCCGAGACGTTCCAGAAAAGCGTGCATCGCGCACCCCCCGGCGCCCACCCCTGGACACCCGAATTCGACACTACGGCGCCTCTGAATCCCTGACAACCCGTAACCGTCAAAGGCCTGTCATCACGGTCGGTAGTCAAACGGGCGACCTGGCCGGACCAGACGCCACAACAGCAAGCGGTCCCGGGCGTCGTGCCCGGGACCGCTTGTCGTGCTGTGTGCTGTGTGCTGTGGGACCTCAGTGGATCAGAAGTCCATGCCGCCCATGTCCGGGGCGCCACCCGGAGCGGCCGCGGCCTTCTCCGGCTTGTCGGCGATGACCGCCTCGGTGGTGAGGAACAGGGCCGCGATCGAGGCCGCGTTCTGCAGCGCCGAACGGGTCACCTTGGCCGGGTCGATGATGCCGGTGGCGATCAGGTCGACGTACTCACCGGTCGCGGCGTTCAGACCGTGACCCGGCTCGAGGTTGCGAACCTTCTCCACCACGACGCCACCCTCGAGGCCGGCGTTCACGGCGATCTGCTTCAGCGGGGCCTCGACGGCCTGGCGCACGATCTGCGCACCGGTCGCCTCGTCACCCTCGAGCTCCAGCTTCTCGAACGCCGCCACGGACGCCTGCAGCAGGGCCACGCCACCACCGGCGACGATGCCCTCCTCGACGGCCGCCTTCGCGTTGCGCACGGCGTCCTCGATGCGGTGCTTGCGCTCCTTCAGCTCGACCTCGGTGGCCGCGCCGACCTTGATCACCGCGACGCCGCCGGCCAGCTTGGCCAGCCGCTCCTGCAGCTTCTCGCGGTCGTAGTCGGAGTCCGACTTCTCGATCTCGGCGCGGATCTGGTTCACCCGGCCGGCGATCTGGTCGGCGTCACCCTCGCCCTCGACGATGGTCGTCTCGTCCTTGGTGACGACGATCTTGCGGGCCTGGCCGAGCAGCTCCAGGTCGACGGAGTCGAGCTTGAGGCCGACCTCCTCGGAGATCACCTCGCCGCCGGTGAGGACGGCGATGTCGACCAGCATGGCCTTGCGGCGGTCACCGAAGCCCGGCGCCTTGACGGCGACGGCCTTGAAGGTGCCCTTGATCTTGTTGACGACCAGGGTGGCCAGCGCCTCGCCCTCGATGTCCTCGGCGATGATGGCCAGCGGCTTGCCGGTCTGCATCACCTTCTCCAGCACCGGGACCAGGTCCTTGATGCTGGAGATCTTGCTGTTGACGATGAGGATGTACGGGTCGTCGAGGACCGCTTCCATCCGCTCGGTGTCGGTGACGAAGTACGGCGAGATGTAGCCCTTGTCGAAGCGCATGCCCTCGGTGAGCTCGAGCTCGAGGCCGAAGGTGTTGCTCTCCTCGACGGTGATGACGCCTTCCTTGCCGACCTTGTCCATCGCCTCGGCGATGATCTGGCCGACCTGGTTGTCGGCGGCGGAGATCGAGGCGGTGGAGGCGATCTGCTCCCGGGTCTCGACGTCCTTGGCCAGCGACAGCAGCTGCTCGCTGACGGCCTCGGTCGCCTTCTCGATGCCCTTCTTCAGGCTCATCGGGTTGGCGCCGGCCGCGACGTTGCGCAGACCCTCGCGGACGAGAGCCTGGGCCAGCACGGTGGCGGTGGTGGTGCCGTCACCCGCGACGTCGTCGGTCTTCTTGGCAACTTCCTTGACGAGCTCGGCCCCGATCTTCTCGTACGGGTCCTCGAGCTCGATCTCCTTGGCGATGGAGACACCGTCGTTGGTGATCGTGGGGGCGCCCCACTTCTTCTCCAGCACGACGTTGCGGCCCTTCGGGCCGAGCGTCACCTTGACGGCGTCGGCGAGGGTGTTCATCCCCCGCTCGAGGCCACGGCGCGCCTCTTCATTGAAAGAAATCAGCTTGGGCATTCTCCGCGAGTCCTCCCGCGTCGAGTCTTTGTGGTCCAGCCGGCCGGGATGCCCGCGACGGACGGCACCGGCACCGCGGCGGTCACGTCCCGCCACGCTCCGGCACCTCATCGAGGCCGTCTTCTGTCACACGCCCGGGCCCGAGTGGTTATCACTCTCACCCGTGGAGTGCTAACCAAGTATTAGCACTCGCCCCAACCGAGTGCAAGCCGGGCCTCGCTACCGTAGGCCCATGGTCGAGGTGCGAGCAGCCGGGCCGGACGCCTGGGCCGACGTGGCGGCGGTGATGGGCGAGCGCGGAGACCCGGCGCGCTGCTTCTGTCAGTACTTCCGCCTGCGCGGACAGCAGTGGGACGCCGCCACTCGGGACACCAACCGGCGCGACCTGCGGAACCAGGTCCGCAAGGACGACGTCCCGCCCGGCGTCCTCGCGTACGACGGCCGGACGCCGGTCGGGTGGTGCGCCGTCGGCCCGCGATCGTCGTACCCCCGGGTGGTCGCCTCGCCCAACTGGCGCACCGACCACAAGGACGCGTGGGTGATCACCTGCTTCGTCGTACCGGTCGGACACCGCCGCCAGGGCCTGGCCGGGGAGCTCGCGCTCGGCGCGGTCGAGTTCGCCCGGTCGCAGGGCGCCGCGGTGGTCGAGGGCTGCGCGGTCGACATCTCGACCGCGAGCCGCACCTCCTCGGCGGACCTCTACCGCGGCCCGCTGTCCGTCTTCCTGACCGCCGGCTTCGCCGAGATCAGCCGGACCAACGACCGCTGGGTGCTCGTCCGCAAGCACCTCTGAACCGGTTCCGCTTGTGTTGAAGATTAACATTCAATCAAGCAACGGCAGGTTCGTGAGGAAAGGTGGACGGTGGCTGCGGAGCTGACGCTCGTCGACGGGGAGCGGCCGGGACTGTCGGCGACGCGTGACTGGGCGCTGGAGCACCTCTGCAGGCCGATCACCGTGCAGCAACTCGCGGACCACGCGGGGATGCCGCGGCGGACGTTCATCCGGCACTTCGAGCGGGAGACCGGACTGCCCCCGATGCGCTGGGTCGTGCGGCAGCGTGTCCTGACCACGCGGCGGCTGCTGGAGACGTCGGACTGGACCGTCGAGCGGATCGCCGCCGCGGCCGGCTTCGGCACCGCGAGCACCTTCCGCGAGACGTTCCACCGGGAGACGGGCATCACCCCGTCGGCCTACCGGACGTCGATGCAGGGACTGACAGCGGGCTCCACAGCGTCGTGACTCGCGCACGTAGGTGAAGATTTCCGAGGAGTTCTGATGGTCGTCGAGCACTGGTTCGACTTCGTCTGTCCGTACTGTTACGTCGCCCAGGACCGCAACCGCATCCTCCGCGACGGCGGCCTCGAGGTGGTCGAGCACGGCATCCGCATCCACCCCGAGATCCGGCCGGGCGGGAAGGCCGCCGGGCCGCGGGTCGGGCCGGCGTACGACTTCCTCACGCGGGAGGCCGAGGCGGCGGGACTGCCACTGCGCTGGCCGGCCCGGCTGCCGTACACGCGGACCGCGTTGGCGGCCCACGCGTGGCTGAACAGCACCCGCCCGAAGGTCGCCCAGCGGTTCGCCGAGTCCGTGTTCACCGCGCACTTCGCCCAGGGCCAGGACATCGAGTCGGTCAACCTGCTCGCCACCCTGGCCGAGGCGGCCGGTGGCAGCGGGACCCGTCTGCGGACCGCCTTCGCCGACCGCACGGCGTACGCCGCCCTGGAGCGGTCGGAACGCCAGGCGAAGGAGTACGGCGTGACCGGAACGCCCACGTGGAACGTCCTCGGCCAGTCCGTCAGCGGGCTGCGGCCGCGCGCGTGGTTCCGGGATCTGACTACTGTGCTGCGTCCAACTGGCTGACCAGCCGCTTGGGGGCGCTCAGGCGCCAGGCGTCCGTCACCAGCTCGCGCAGCTCCCCGTCGTCGGCGGCGGCGATGGTGACGTCGAGCCAGGCGAACCGGCCGGACGCCCAGGACGGCGCGTAGACGTCCGGATCCTCGGCGACGAGGGCCTCCTGCTCCTCACGGAGCGCCTTGAGCAGCAGCCGGGCGCCGTCCTCGGACATGTACGCGAAGCTCTTGCTCCGCACCTTGAAGACCGGTTGCCCCGCCCAGCCCTCGTGTTCCTCGACCTCCGGCAGCCCGAGCACGACCTTCGTCAGCACGTCCACGTCCATCCCCCGACCGTACGGGCGGCCACCGACACTTTTGTCGCCCCTGGTCAGACACCTTCCGCCGGGTCCGAAAGTCGTCAGGGCCCTGCCTCGGGGTCCCCGGGGTCTTGCCAGGGTCGGGTCGGTACCGATCCGGATGTGGCGGAGGCCCCGCAGGCGGGAGAGTTGAACCATGACGAACTCCAACGCACCGTTCTCCAACCTGTCCGGCAAGGTCCTGCGTCGTTCCCGCGAGCAGCGGATGCTCTCGGGTGTCTCCGGCGGCATCGCGGAGTACCTGAACATCGACGTCACCCTGGTCCGCCTCGGCATCGTCGGCCTGACCCTGATCACCGGCGGCACCGCGCTGCTCGGCTACGTGATCGCCTGGGTCGTGATCCCGGAGTCCGACGGCAAGGCCGTCTGGCAGAACGTCCAGCAGTCGGTGAACCAGCCGCAGCAGACCCCCGAGGCCGACATCGCCTCCCGCATCTACGACGACAGCACCACCAACAACAAGCCCCCGGCGGCATGACCGACACCGCAGCGGGGTGACGCGCTCCGGTAGAGCCGTCACCCCGCTGCCCGGTCCTGGCACACTTCTGGCGTGCAGAGCGCCGGCGAGGTCACCAACTGCCCTGACTGCGGGCACCAACTCCGGGTCGAGCTGCGTGGGGAGCTTTAGACGTTCAGTGTCGTCCTGCGCAGGGCGGCGACGGCCTGGTCCGGGTGGTCGGTGAAGACTGCCTGGACACCAAGCCGGGTGAAGCTGGTGAGCTCGGTACCGAAGTCCGTGCCGGTGGGCAGGAAGCGGCGTTCGGCCCGGAAGGTCCAGACCTGGACGGCGAGGCCGGCTCGGTGGGCCAGGTCGACCAGGCGGGTGGGCTCGCCCAGTGAACCGTCCGGGCCGCGTGGGACGACCAGGTCCTTGTGCGGGGCCAGGACATGCGCGTACGTCGAGATCTCGCGCAACCCGGCCGGTGCGATCAGATCCGCGAACGAGCGCCCGTCACCGGTCCGCAGGAAGTCGTGCGGTGCGCTCTCGGAGTCCACCAGCTGCACCAGCGGCACCCGGGTCATCACCGACAGCCGACGCAGGCTGGTCGGCTCGAACGACTGCACCATCACCTCGTCGTCCCGCAGCCCGAGCGTCAGGATCCGCTCGGTCAGCAGCTCCTCGAGCGGCAAACCGAGCCGCCGGAAGTACGCCGGGTGCTTGATCTCCGGCAGTACGCCGATCCGCCGGCCGAGTCGCTGGGATTCCTCGCGGGCCAGCGCCACCACCTCGTCGAAGGTGGGCACGGCCTCCAGCCCGTCGTACGCGGTGTTGCCGGCGCGCAGGCCGGGCATCCGCTCGCGGGCCCGCAGGCTGCGCAGCTCCTCGTAGGTGAAGTCCTCGACGAACCAGCCGGTCACCGCGGTCCCGTCGACGATCTTGGTGATCCTCCGGTCGGCGAACACCGGGTGGTCGGCGACGTCCGTCGTACCGGAGATCTCGTTCTCGTGCCGGCAGACCAGGACGCCGTCGAGGGTGGCGACCAGGTCCGGTTCCAGGTAGTCCGCTCCCTGTTCCGCAGCCAGGCGGTATGCCGCCGGCGTGTGTTCCGGGCGGTAGCCACTCGCTCCCCGATGCGCGATCACCAGCATGGTTCCAGGACAGGCGGCGCACATGGCGGCCCGGGAACTCGTTGCCCAACGCAAGGTGAAGCTCTTTTGTGCGCCGGGAGACCGTGACGGCACCGACGGTGACCGTC
Source organism: Kribbella sp. CA-247076 (assembly GCF_050942445.1). Taxonomy (NCBI): domain Bacteria; kingdom Bacillati; phylum Actinomycetota; class Actinomycetes; order Propionibacteriales; family Kribbellaceae; genus Kribbella; species Kribbella sp. CA-247076. The sequence goes on from NZ_CP192051.1 coordinate 6,451,330, forward strand.
CCCAGGTGCGAGTAATTCGCATGCGACTGTCGGTGGCGGCACCTAGCCTGAGGAGGTCATGAAACAGCTGCCACTCGCCGATCCCGGCGTTCCCGATCACCGCTCCCCGACCCGCTACCTGCTCTGGGTCGCGCGCGGTCAGTCCCGCACGCTCGCCGGCGGGATGGCGTTCGGCATCCTGTGGATGGGTGCGCAGGCGTTCATCCCGGCGATCCTCGGGCGGGCGATCGACGAGGGCATCGCCGCGCGCGACGGCGAGCGGCTGCTGCAGTGGTCCGCGGCGCTGTTCGTGGTCGGCGTGGTGCAGGCGTTCGCCGGCATCATGCGCCACCGGTTCGCGGTGACGAACTGGCTGTCCGCCGCCTACCGCACGGTCCAGGTGGTGACCCGGAAGTCGGCCGACCTGGGCGCGACCCTGCCGAAGAACCTGGCCACCGGCGAGGTGGTCAGCATCGGTGCCGGCGACCTCGCCTACATCGGCAACCTGATGGAGATCTCGGCCCGGTTCACCGGCGCGATCATGGCCTTCGTCGTGGTCGCCTCGATCCTGCTGTCCACCTCGACCACGCTCGGCCTGGTCGTGCTCGTCGGCGTGCCGCTGATGCTGTTCTGTCTCGGCCCGATGCTCCGGCCGCTGCACCGGCGGCAGTCGGCGCAGCGCGACGCGGTCGGCGAGCTGAACTCACTGGGCTCCGACATCGTCGCCGGCCTGCGCGTGCTGCGCGGCATCGGCGGCGAGGACTCCTTCTCCCGGCGGTACCGCGGCGAGTCGCAGCAGGTCCGGCAGGCCGGGGTGAAGGTGGCCCGGATCCAGTCCGTGCTCGACGCCGCCCAGGTGCTGCTGCCCGGTGTCTTCGTCGTGCTCGTGGTCGGCATCGGTGCGCACTTCGCGCTCCGCGGAGAGCTCAGCGCCGGTTCGCTCGTCGCCTTCTACGGCTATGCGACCTTCCTGGTGCTGCCGCTGCGGACGGCGACCGAGTTCGCCAACCAGCTGATGCGCGGACTGGTGGCGGCTCGCCGGGTGATCCGCGTGCTGTCGCTGGAGTCGGACATCACCGAGCCGGCGAAGCCGGTGCGGCTGCCCGACGGCGGTGACCTGGTCGACCCGGTCTCCGGCATCCGCGCCCGCGACGGGCGGCTCACCGCGATCGTCTCGGCCGAGCCGGACTCCTACAACGACCTCGCCGACCGCCTCGGGCGGTACGACGACACCAGTGAGGTGCGGTACGGCGGCGTGACGCTGGCCAGCGCGACCCGGGAGGACGTCCGGTCCCGGATCCTGGTGAGCGACACCGGTTCCCAGTTGTTCACCGGGACGTTGCGCCAGGAGCTCGACCCGGACAACCGGCGTACCGACGAGGAGTTGATGGCTGCGCTGCGGACGGCGTCCGCCGAGGACGTGCTGGTCGCGCTGGCCGACGGGCTCGACTCCGAGGTCGAGGAGAAGGGCCGGTCGTTCTCCGGCGGTCAGCGGCAGCGGCTGGTGCTGGTCCGCGCGCTGCTGGTGGACCCGTCCGTGCTCGTGCTGGTCGAGCCGACGTCCGCGGTGGACGCGCACACCGAGGCGCGGATCGCGGACCGGCTGCGCGACCACCGGGCGGGCCGGACGACCGTCGTACTGACGGCGAGCCCGCTGCTGCTCGACCGGGTCGACGAGGTGATCTTCGTGGCTGCCGGCCGAGTGGTTGCCACCGGCAAGCACCGCGAGCTGCTCGCGAGCGAGCCGCAGTACCGCAGGACGGTGACCCGGCAGACCGAGGCCGAGCTGCTCGACGGGGAGGAGGTGCTCACATGAGGCAGATCCTGCCCGTGGCGGGCTCGGCCGAGATCCGCCGGCACGCGCGCCGGCTGGCCCGTCGGCATCCGCGCGCCCTGCTGGTCGCTCTGCTCCTGCACGGTGTCGCGGCGATCACCGGCCTGGCCGCGCCGCGGCTGATCGGTGAGCTGGTCGAGGACGTCCAGCGCGGCACGACCGCCGGCAAGGTCAACCAGGTGATCCTGGTGATCTCGGTGTTCATCGTGGCCCAGTCGCTGCTGACCCGGTGGGCGCGGTTCAAGTCGTTCGCGCTCGGCGAGCAGGTGCTGGCCGAGCTGCGGGAGGAATTCGTCGACAACGCCCTCTCGCTGCCGATCGGCACGGTCGAGCGGGCCGGCACCGGCGACCTGCTGTCCCGCACGTCGCGGGACGTCGACACGCTCTCGCGGACGGTCCGGTTCGCCGTACCGGAGACGATCATCGCGTTCGTCACCGTGCTGTTCACCGTCGGCGCCACGCTGCTGGTGGGCGTCTGGGTGCTGGTCCCGCTGCTGGCGATGGTCCCGGCGCTCTGGCTGGGCACGTGGTGGTATCTGCGTCGCGCGAAGGACGGCTACCTCCGCGAGAACGCGGCGTACGCGCAGATGACGAGCTCGCTCGCCGAGACCGTCGAAGGCGCCCGCACGGTCGAGGCTCTGCGGCGGTACGACGAGCGCGTACGACGGACCGACGCCGACATCCGCGGGTCGTACCTGGCCGAGCGGTACACGATGTTCCTCCGGACGATCTACTTCCCGGTGGCCGAGGTCGGGTATCTCGTGCCGGTGGTCGGGACGCTGGTGTTCGGCGGCTGGCTGCACATCAACGGTCACGTCTCCCTGGGCGCGGTCACGGCCGCGGTGCTGTACGTGAACCAGCTGATCGACCCGGTCGACCGGCTGCTGTCCTGGCTGGACGAGCTGCAGTCCGGCGGCGCCGCGTTCGCGCGGCTGCTGGGCATCAGCGACGTCCAGGACGACCGGACGCCGTCCGGGCGCTCGCCGGACGGCGAGCTGGTCGAGGCGCGCGACGTCCGGTTCTCGTACGTCGACGGCCGCGACGTGCTGCACGGCGTCGACCTGACCATCCAGCCGGGAGAGCGGATCGCGATGGTCGGCCCGTCCGGTGCGGGCAAGTCGACGCTCGGGCGACTGGTCGCGGGCATCCATCCGCCGCGCACGGGTTCGGTGACGGTCGGCGGTGTCGGGATGACCGAGCTGCCGCTGGACGAGCTGCGCAAGCAGGTCGCGCTGGTGACCCAGGAGCACCACGTGTTCGTCGGCACCCTGCGGGACAACCTCTCGATGGCCCGGCCGTCGGCGACCGACGCCGAGCTGCTGGACGCACTCGCGGCGGTCGACGCCCGCGAATGGGCCGAGGCGCTGCCGGAGGGGCTGGACACGCGCGTCGGGTCCGGGCAGCTGTCGTTGTCGCCGGCGCAGGCGCAGCAGTTGGCGCTGGCGCGACTCGTGCTGGCCGACCCGCACACCCTGGTCCTGGACGAGGCGACCTCGTTGATCGACCCGCGGGCGGCCCGTCACCTGGAGCGCTCGCTGGCCGCCGTACTCGAGGGCCGGACGGTGATCGCGATCGCCCACCGGCTCTACACCGCACACGACGCCGACCGGGTCGCGGTGGTGGAGGACGGGCGGATCTCCGAGCTGGGCAGCCACGATGAGCTGGTCGCCCGGAAGGGTTCCTACGCCGCCCTGTGGACGTCCTGGCACGCCTGACGGTTGCCGACAGCAATGACCCTCATCGGTCACCTCTGACCGGTGGGGGCCGTTGCTCCTTCTACCGTTTGCGCAGTACGAGGACTGCTGAATCGACATGCGGCGGCGGGGTGAAAGCCTTGCGGGGAAGGCGTAGACCGATCGACAGGTCGTAGTGGCGGGACCAGCGGTTCGCACCAGGTGCGTCGCCGCGAGACCACCGGTTCGCCACCGCCCGCTGCAGCACCAGATCAGCCGACACCAGGCGGGAGCCCGGCGCCAGCAGGCGCTTCAGCAGGGCGGTGGAGACGTTGTACGGCGGACTCGACACCACCCGGAACGGCCGTGACGGCAACCGCAGCTCGGCGGCATCGACGCGGAGCACCTTCACCGGCGCATCCGCGAACCGCCGACGCAGTCGGTCGGCACGACCTGGGTGGAGCTCGACGGCGATCACCTGGGCTCCGGCCCGGACCAGCGGTGCGGTCAGCGCACCGAGGCCGGCTCCGACGTCGAGGACGAGTTCACCGGGTCTGATCCCGGCGGCGTCCACGACCCGTTGGGCCCAACGACTATCGAGCGGATGCCATCCCCAGGCACCCCTCGCCTGCCCGGAGGCGGGCACGACGGACCATCACGAAGTACGCACTCATGCGGCCGACCATAGACCGCCGGACCGCGGGTCATCAAAGCATTTTCGGTGCCGCACCCAGTGACGTGACGGTGGCCGTCGTCCGGCGTTCCGCGCGCTCGAGCCGGGTCCGGCGGGCCGCGGCCAGGCCGGGTTTCGCGAGCTCCCGCCGTACGTCGAGAACTCGCACGGGCAACGCGTCCGTCATCAGCAGCGGCGCGTACCCGGCCTCGGCGGTCGTCCACCGGTCGCCGTTCCGCTGGAAGGTGAAGCGGACGAGGAGGCCCTCGGCCTTGGGGCTGGTGGGTTCGCGATGGGCGGCGATCAGGTTGCCGAGACCGTACGCGACCCACTTGCCGTCGATCCGCTCCATCGGCTGGACGACGTGCGCGTGGTGGCCGAGCAGAAGGTCGATGTTGCTGTCGGCAAGCAGTTGTGGAGCGACCTCGCGTTGCTGGTCGTTGAGCCTGCTGGAGTACTCGGTGCCCCAGTGGCAACTGACGACGACGATGTCCGCGCCGGCCTCGCGGGCCTTCCTCGCCATCGCCTTGATGCTCGGTACGTCGATCGTGCCGGCCCGCCAGGTGTCGCCGTCGGGGTAGGGCATGCCGTTGAAGCCGTACGTGTAGCTGAGTAGTGCGACCTTGACGCCGCGAACGTCGACGATCGTAGGAGTTTCGGCCTCGGCCGGCGTACGGGCGGTGCCGGCGTGGCGGAGGCCGGCTCGCTCGAGGGTCTTCAGCGTGCGGTCGACGCCGGCGCCTCCGCTGTCGAAACTGTGGTTGCTTGCGGTGGTGCAGACGTCGTACCCGGTCTGCTTGAGGGCGGCGGCGATCTGCGGCGGGCCTTGGAAGAGCGGGTAGCCGCGATACGGGCCGCCGGCCGGAGCGAGCGGGGTTTCGAGGTGGCAGACCGCGAGGTCGGCGGCCTCGACCAGCGGCTGCACACTCTGGATGATCGGGGCGAAGTCCCAGTCGTCGCTGCTTCCGTCGCGTTTCGCGGTCGTCCACAGGCGTTCGTGCAGCAGTACGTCGCCGGTCGCGACGAGCGTGATCCGGTCGGGCTGGGTCGGCTTGGTTTCCTGGGGTTTCTGCTGCTTCGGAGGGGTGTCCTTGGTCGGGCTGGTCCCGGTGTCCGCGGCGGTGTCTGCGATGCAGCCTGTGGTCGCGAGTGCTCCCGCTCCGGCAAGCATCGCCCCCAGGACAGTCCGCCGCCGTACTGCCATCGCTCGCCCCCAAGCGTCGTTCCCCAGTTACGGGTGGAGACGCTTTCGCGAGCTGGTTTGTTCGCTAGGCGATCAGGTTGGAGTCGTCCTGGGCGTCCGGGTTGTCCTGGCAGGCTTCGACCAGGGTGTCCAGGGAGAGGTCGAGCGTCGCGGCAACCGCAGCGACGGTGAACAGCGCCGGCGTCGGGATTCGGCCGGTCTCGATCTTGCGGAGGGTGTCCACGGAGACGCCGCAGGCGGCCGCGACGTCGACCATGCTGCGCTCACCGCGCGCCTCCCGGAGCAGTCGGCCGAGTTGGCGGCCCCGCTCGCGGTCCCAGCTGGACAGAGGTGGTCGTACCATGACCGTGATAATAGTACCGGTATAGTTATCCGGGAAGGCCGCCACCGCGGATGGGGCGGGATCGATGGGCGAGGAGCAGGCATGGTCGAGTTGAAGACTCCGGCGGAGATCGAGCGGATGCGGGCAGCCGGCCGGGCTGTCGCTGGTGCGCTCGCCGCGGTCAAGAAGGAAGCCGCCGCCGGGATGACGTTACGCGAGCTCGACGCAGTCGCGCGCGACGTCCTGCGTTCGGCCGGTGCGGTGTCGCTGTTCGAGGGGTACCAGCCCACGTTCGCGACCAGCCCGTTCAGCGGCGTGATCTGCACCTCCGTGAACGACGCCGTGCTGCACGGTCCGCCCGGTGACCTCGTCCTGCAGGACGGCGACCTGCTGAACGTCGACTGCGGCGCCTCGATCGACGGCTGGTGCGCCGACTCCGCCATCAGCTTCTCCGTCGGTACGCCGCGCGCGGAAGACCTGGAGCTGGTCGCGACCACCGAGGAAGCCCTCGCCGCCGGCATCGCCGCCGCGGTCCCCGGCAACCGCCTCGGCGACATCAGCGCCGCCATCGGCCGGGTCGGCAAGGCGGCCGGCGTCGGCACCAACCTCGACTTCGGCGGCCACGGCATCGGCCGCCGTATGCACGAGGACCCGCACATCCCCAACGGCGGCCGCCCCGGCCGGGGCCTCAAACTCCGCCCCGGCCACGTGTTCGCCATCGAGCCCTGGTTCTGGAGCGGCCCCGGCAGCACCTACCTCATCGACGACGATGGCTGGACCCTCCGCTCCGCCGACACCACCCGAGGCGCCCACGCCGAACACACAGTCGCCGTCACCGAAGACGGCCCCCAAATCCTCACCCTGCTGTAGCCCGCCGGCCTGACCGGAGCCCTCAAGTGAGTCTCAGCAGCTCACAGCACTCCCCACCGCTTGGCTCAGTTGGGGTGGAGGGTGTCGTGGGCGGCTTCTACTGCTGCGGTGCGGAGGTCTTGTGCGGGGACGCCTTCGAAGGCGACGGCGCAGTCGGAGAGGCCGCCGATGGCGACCATGCCTCGGACCTGGTCGGCGAGGGTGGGTGCCTCGCCGATCAGGAGCGCGATGATGCGGCGGCGCCAGTTGCCGACATGGTTGGTGAGGTGCATCTCCTGCAACACCGAGAGATCGCGGATCGCGAGCAGCAGCAGCGCACGATGTTTGTACGTGAGGTCGAAGAAGGACCCGAGCAGCTCGCGGTGGTCGGCGGGCGGGTCGGCTTCCATCGCGGCGACGTTCGCGTCGAAGTCGTCGATCAGCGGTTTCGCCAGACTGCTGACCAGGTCGTCGCGCGAGCGGAAGTGGTAGTACAGCGCCGGCTTCGTCATTCCGAGCCGGTCCGCGATGTCCTGCAGGCTCGTCTGCTGCACACCCTTCGCACCGAACAGCTCCATCGCCGCCTGGCTGATCCGCTCCCTGGTGTCCGAACTGCGCGCCCTCGGCATGGTGACGAGCCTAACTGACGACCGTTAAGTAAACCATTGACGCCACCTCACCAGATCGCTTACCTTCCGTTAAGTAAACAAACCCGCGGGAGGGTTCAATCGTGAACAAGGTCCTGATCTCGGGCGCCAGCGTGGCCGGCCCGGTGCTCGCGTTCTGGTTGCGCAGGTTCGGTTTCGAGCCGACCGTGGTCGAGCGCACGCCGGCCCTCCGGCACGGCCTCGGCGGGCACGCGGTCGACCTGTTCGGCTCGGGCGTCGAGGTCGTCCGGCGGATGGACCTCGACCAGCAGATCCACGAGGCACGCACCCTCACCACGAGGATGACGATCGAGCGCACCGGCAAGCGTCCGGTCGACGTTGACATCGCCAAACTCAGCGCCGGCATCTCGGACCGGCACGTCGAGATCCTCCGCGGCGAACTGACCAAGATCCTGTACGACGCGACGCGCGACGACATCGAGTACGTGTTCGGCGACTCGATCACCGCGGTGACGGATGACGGCGCGGGCGTCGACGTGACGTTCGAGCATGCGGAGCCGCGACGCTTCGACCTCGTGATCGGCGCCGACGGACTGCACTCGAAGGTCCGCCGCCTGACCTTCGGCCCCGAGGAGGGACTGCGCCGCCACCTCGGCGGCTACCTCGCGGTGTACTCGCTGCCGGACCTGTTCGACCTCGGCAACCGGATGCTCGTCAACCTCGACGTCAATCGGCTCGTGAGCACGTACGGCGTACACCAGACCGGTGAGGCTCGCGCCGCCTTCCTGTTCCGTACGCCGGCGGAACTGCGCTTCGACCACCGCGATCGGGACGAGCAGCGACGGATCGTCGAGGCTGAGTTCCGCGGCCACGGCTGGCGAGTCCCGCAGCTGCTCGAGTACCTCGCGACGGCAGAGGACTTCTACTTCGACGCGATCAACCAGATCACGCTCGACACCTGGCACCGCGGCCGAGTCGGCCTCGTCGGCGACGCCGGCTTCAGCCCCGGCCCGGCGATCGGTGGCGGCACCACGCTGGCCGCCGTCACGGCGTACGTCCTCGCCGGTGAACTCGCCGCGGCCCGGGACGACCTCCCCGCCGGACTCCGCGCGTACGAACAGAGGATCGGCAGGTCCGTCACGCTCAGCCGAGCCGCCGCCCGGAAGACGATGAAGTCGGTGATCCCGACCAGCCGCGCCGCCGTACGAATGGTGCCGTGGGCAACAGCCGCGTTGGTCAAGCTACCGGCGTCCGTCCAGAAACTCGCCTGGGCGCAGAACGGCCTGGGCAAGTCCCTCAACGCGCTCGACCTACCGAACTACGACAACCTCACAGTCCGTCGTTGAGCACCACCTAGAAGAGGGTCTGCTGGGCTGGGTCGGGGTGCTGGGCGGGGACGGAGGCTGGCGGGTGGCGATGACGGGGCCCGCGAAAGCGGGCTGTGGTTGGAGTGGTCCGGGCAGGGGATCGGGCGGAGGGATCGCCAGGCAGCGGGTCTGAACGGTGGCGGGAGGAGCGACCGAAGCCGTGCTTGTCGAGCAGCGGGCGGACCTTGGACTCGAAGGCTGATCGATAACTCGGGGCGGCGTTCGGGCCGTGGGCGTAGAGGGATTCGTACCGGGCGACCAGGCCGGGCCGCTCGTGGGCCAGCCAGCTCATGAACCACTCCTTCACGCCAGGGCGCAGATGCAGGACGAGCGGGGTCACTCCGGTCGCGCCGGCGGAGGACAGCAGGGCGAAGAGGTGGTCGAGTTGCTCGGTGGAGTCGGTGAGCCAGGGCAGGACGGGGGCGACCATCACGCCACACGGCAAGCCGGCTTCGCGAACTGCGCGGATCAGGTCCAACCGACCACGGACGGACGGGACGCCGGGCTCGACCACCCGACGGAGCTCCTCGTCGGCGAGAGCAAGCGAGATGCTGATGCCGACCGATACCTCAGAGGACGCCGCAGCCAGCAGGTCGAGATCGCGCCGCAGCAGCGTCCCCTTGGTCAACACCGACAGCGGTGTGCCCGACGCCGCCAGCGCCTCGATGATGCCCGGCATCAGGCGATACCGACCCTCGGCCCGCTGGTAAGGATCCGTGTTGGTGCCCAAGGCAACTTGCTCGCCGGACCAGGACGGCCGGGCGAGCTCGCGGCGCAGGACCTCGACCACATTCGTCTTGACCACGATCTGGCGGTCGAAGTCCTCACCCTGGTCGAGCTCCAGGTAGCTGTGAGTCGGCCGGGCGAAGCAGTATCTGCAGGCGTGCGTGCAGCCCCGGTACGGGTTGATTGTCCAGTTGAACGGCAGCGAGGTGCCAGGGACGGAGTTCAGCGCCGAGCGCGCCAGCACCTCGTGGAACGTGACACCGCGGAACTCCGGAGTGGTCACCGATCGGACCAGGCCCGCGATCGACCCGAGCCCCGGTAACGTCCCCGGGGTCTCCGCATCGACCTGCTGTCCAGCCCATCTCATGCGTAACAGTCGAACACATGTTCGCCAGATCTTCAAATCCGCCATGTGCGCCAATCGACATTCCCGTATACCCTACGGAAATAACCGGAGAGGGAGGGAACGCATGACCATCCTGGTGACAGGCGCCACCGCCAGCGTGGGCCGCCTGCTCGTCGACGAGCTCGTCAGCCACCAAGTCCAGGGGATCCGCGCGCTCACCAACAACCCCATCAAGGCCGCGCTCCCGGACGGAGTCGAGGTCGTGCGGGGCTACCTCGGCAAACCCGAGACACTCCCCGCCGCGCTCGAGAACGTCGACACGGTCTACCTCCCACCACTTCCGGCGTACGTCGACGAGTTCGTGGCCGCCGCACGACCGGCCGGCGTACGGCGGGTCGTCGTACTGTCCGGTGAACCGGCGGAGTATGAGAAGCAAGGCGATCCGGCCGAGTGGCATTACTACAAGATCGAGCGGGCGATCGAGGAGGCCGGGTTCGAGTGGACGTTCCTTCGGCCAGGGCAGTTCATGAACAACACGCTCGACTGGGCCACGTCGATCAAGGCGGAGAACGTCGTCCGGGCGCCGTACCCCGCCGCCGTGCAGACACCGATCGACCTCAGCGACATCGCCGCCGTGGCCCGCGTGGTCATCGCCGACGAGAGCTACACCGGCCAGAAGCTCACCATGAGCGGCCCGGAAGGGCTGACCGCTCCACAGCAGGTCGCGTACATCAGTGAGGCGATCGGCCGGGAGGTGAAGTTCGAGGAGCAGACTCCTGAGCAGTACCTGGCGCTCTGGACGCCGATCGTAGGCGAGGAGACCGCGCAGTGGCTGCTCGACGGCTTCCGGATGATGGCGGAGTACCCGATGACCCCTGAGCCCACAGTGTCCGCGCTGATCGGTCGCCCGGCGGTCACCTACCGCGAGTGGGCCATAGCCAACGCCGACGCCTTCAGGTGAGGCATGCGAGGCTGTGCACGTGACAGTGCGGCACAGCGGTGGAGGGCAACCGGAGCGTACGCTCGCGCTGCTCTGGCGCAACCACCGACCCAGCGACGTACGGCGGAGTGCGGGCAGACGGCCCTCCTTGGACGTCGACGCGGTCGTGCGGGCCGCCATCCAGCTGGCCGACGAGCAGGGACTCGACGCAGCCTCGATGAGCGGAGTGGCGAAGGCGCTCGGCGTCGGCACTATGACGCTCTACACCTATGTGCCCTCGAAAGAGGAGCTGCTGGACCTCATGGTCGACCAGGTGCTGGCTGAGCGACGGTTGCCCGCTCCAGGTGAGCCGAGGCCGGCGGACTGGCGTGAACAGGTGGAGGTGTACTCCGAGGAGACCCGTGCGATGTTCCAGCGCCACCCCTGGCTCGCTCGGGTCTCCACCGTCCGGCCGCCCGTCGGCCCGGGCATGCTGGCCGGCCGCGAGTACCTGCTGTCCACCCTGCTCCCCCTCGACCTGACCCCACGCGACACGAACACGGCCGCGCTCGCGATCACGACGTACGTCGACTCCGCCGCCGGCGAGGAAGCCGAGAGCCTCCAGGTCGAACGGGTGACCGGGCAGAGCCACGAAGCCTGGTGGTCCGAGCGCGACGAGCTCTGGGAGACGTACTTCGACGTCGACAGGCATCCCGCGATGACGACGATCTGGCACGCGAACGGGTACCAGGACACCGTCCGCGAAGCCGCCACCGACGCGTACCGCTACGGGCTCGACCGGCTCCTGGACGGTATCGAGGCGCAGGCGAAAACCCTATAGATCAAGGGTGATCCAGGCCGGATCGTGATCGGTCCCGTCCCGCTCGAGCTTCCGCCGCCGGCCGATGAACGCCTCCCGCAACCGCGGCGCCAGCGCCGGTGACAGCCAGATCTGATCGATCAGGTCGAACACCCGCGGCTGCCCGGACGCCTTGAACGTCGACGTCCAGGCCGGGTTCGGCGGCAGCGTGACCGACGTGGTCACGGAGCCGATCTCGGTCGGCGTCAGCAGCGCGTTCACCAGGCCGGCCTTCTGGTACGACGCCAGCGCGGGCGAATCCGGGGTGTCGTTCATATCCCCGCACAACAGGAACCGTTGCCGGGTGCTCGTCCGCTGGGCGATGATCCGCATGATCATGTCCGCCTGCTGCGTCCGCAGCAGCTGCGCCGCCGCCGCGGCCGCCTCCGGGTCCTCGACGGTGAAGTCGACGAACTTCGACTTCAGGTGCGTGCCGAACACCGTCAGTACCTTCCGCCCGCGCGCGTCCAGGATCTCCGCCTCGACCAGGTCGCGGGAGAAGATCGGCCGGTCCGGCACGTCCGGGTGGAACGCCCGCTGGTAGCTGGTCACTCCGCCGAGCGGCCGCCGCGACAGGATCCCGATGTCGATGAACCGGGTCGAGTCGTTGCCGTCGATCACCATCACGTGCGGGTACGCGCCGTCCAGGTGATCGCGGTTGAACTCGCGCAGTACGTCGGAGTTCTCGACCTCCTGGACGACCCAGACGTCGACGTCCGCCGCGAGCAGCCGCTCGGCGACACGGTTCGTGTCCTCAGGCTTCTTCGCCACCAGCAGCTTGCCCCGGCCGTCCAGCTGCAGCCGCCGGCGGTGCTCGTCGTCGAACGTGTACGTCGCCGGCACCGAACTCGTCCCCTGCGCGAGCACGTCCACCGCACCCGCGAAGTTCCACCGGTCGAACAGGTTGTTGAGATTGAACGTCCCCACCGTCAGTGTCATAGCCCCTCCCCCTTGCTCACAAAGTACGCCGTCCCCAACCCCCCGTCACCAACACCAAGCAAACAGTTGCCAACACCTGTGGCCCGACCGACCATGATCGCGATGCACGCTGAGAGGTGGACGTGACCGGAGTTGATGATCCTCGGACGAACCTCGTCGTACGCACGGCCGAGCAGACGGACCGCGCGGAGATCCGTCGCCTGCTTCGCGAGCTCCACCCGGACGGGGCGGAATCGCTGACCCTGCCTGCGATCCGGGTGGATGCTCAGACGTTCATCGCCCGAGTCGGTGAGGACGCCGTCGGGTTGGCCGTGGTGACGTTCGTGGACTACGGGCATGAGCCGTACGGGATGCTCGAGGAGCTGGTCGTGGATTCCTCCCGGCGCGGAACAGGCGTCGGGAGGGCACTCGTCGAGGAGTGCCGGGCATGGCTGGGCCGTCTCGGGGCGGAGGTTGTGTTTGTCTCGGCGGTCGACGAGCGGGCGGCTGAGTTCTACCTCGGGACCGGGTTCGAGCGGTGTAGTGGGCCGTGGCTCTTCGGGGCGGTCAGGGGCGGCTGACTACTCCCACTCGATGGTGCCGGGGGGCTTGCTGGTGATGTCGAGGGCCACCCGGTTGATCTCGTCGACCTCGTTGGTGATGCGGGTGGAGATCTTCTCGAGGACGTCGTACGGGAGGCGGGCCCAGTCGGCCGTCATGGCGTCCTCGCTGGTGACCGGGCGGAGGACCACCGGGTGGCCGTAGGTGCGGCCGTCGCCCTGGACGCCGACCGAGCGGACATCCGCGAGCAGTACGACGGGGAACTGCCAGATGTCGCGGTCGAGGCCGGCCGCGGTCAGCTCGGTGCGGGCGATCAGGTCGGCGGCGCGGAGGATCTCCAGGCGTTCGTGGGTGACCTCGCCGATGATGCGGATGCCGAGGCCGGGGCCCGGGAACGGGTGCCGGTAGACCATCGCCTCCGGCAGGCCGAGGGCGAGGCCGAGCTCGCGGACCTCGTCCTTGAACAGCGTCCGCAGCGGCTCGATCAGGCTGAACTGCAGGTCGTCGGGCAGCCCGCCGACGTTGTGGTGCGACTTGATGTTCGCGGCCCCGGTGCCGCCGCCGGACTCGACCACGTCCGGGTAGAGCGTGCCCTGGACCAGGAACTCGATGTGCCGCTCGGCGTCCAGCTTCCGCGCGGTCGCCTCGAAGGTCCGGATGAACTCGCGGCCGATGATCTTCCGCTTCTCCTCCGGGTCCGTCACGCCGGCCAGCGCGGAGAGGAACTGGTCCTCGGCGTCGACCACCTCGAGCCGGATCCCGGTCGCGGCGACGTAGTCCTTCTCGACCTGCTCGGACTCCCCGGCCCGCTGCAGGCCGTGGTCGACGTACACACAGGTCAGCTGGTCGCCGATCGCCTTGTGCACCAGGGCGGCCGCGACCGCGGAGTCGACGCCGCCGGACAGCGCGCACAGCACCTGCTTGTCGCCGACCTGCTCGCGGATCAGCTCGACCTGCTCGTCGACGACGTTCGTGGTCGTCCAGTCGCCCCGGCAGCCGGCGATCTCGTAGAGGAAGTGCTCGAGCACGGCCTGCCCGGCCTGTGAGTGCAGGACCTCCGGGTGCCACTGCACGCCGGCGAGCCGGCGGTTCAGATCCTCGAACGCCGCGACCGGCGCACCCTCGGAGGCAGCCAGTACGGCGAAGCCGGCCGGCGGCGCGTGGACGGCGTCACCGTGCGACATCCACACGTTGAGGTCCTCGGGGATCCCGGCCAGCAGCGTGCCCGCCGAGCTCACCGTCACCGGCGTCCGGCCGAACTCGCGCAGCCCGGTCCGGCGGACCTCGCCGCCGAGCGTCTGCGCCATCGCCTGGAAGCCGTAGCAGATCCCGAACGCCGGTACGCCGGCCTCGAACAGCCCGGACTCGACCCGCGGCGCGCCCTCGGCGTACACCGACTGCGGCCCGCCGGACAGGATGATCGCCTTCGGGTTCCGGGCGAGCATCTCCTCGACCGGCATCGAGTGCGGCACGATCTCGGAGTACACCTTGGCCTCGCGGACCCGGCGCGCGATCAACTGCGCGTACTGCGCCCCGAAGTCGACAACCAGAACCACCTCATGCTCACTCACCCGCAAAGCCTATCGGTGCACCTCAGCCCGCCTGTAATCCACACTCTCCGGACGCCGGCGCCGATTATCAGGGTTCGTGATCACGCCGTTACACTCAGCCGCACCACGAGCTGACCGGACACCTGAGCAGACCCGAGAGATGCCGAAGGCCCGCCGGCGTTCACCGACGGACCCTCAGGCAATCGTGTAACGGAGAGACCTGCCTCCGCCTTCACCGACAGCTTAGGATCATGCCTCCACCGAATCAAACTCCCGACCATCACGCCCTGGTCGCCGCCAAGCTCAGCTCACCACGCCTCGCCCCTTACCTCACCGCGACCCAGGACAACGTCCGTCAGGCACTGCGTCTGTACCAGTGGAACATCGAGGTGTCCGGCGCTGTGTACGAGTGCCTTCACCGCTTCGAAGTCATTCTGCGCAACGCACTCGACGAACAACTCTGTCGGTGGAACAAGACGCAGCGCGACCGCCGGAACGGGCGGCAGCACTCGTCGGACTGGCTGGTGGATCCGGCCCGGCTCCTCGTTCGCCTGGCGGGTGATGACATTCACAAGGCTGTACGGCGGGCGCGGACCGCCCGGCGTGGAGCCCGGAATCCACCAGGGCATCCCGACATTCTCGCCCAGCTCAGCTTCGGCACGTGGCGATTCCTGCTGCCCGACAACGACCCGGGCAGGCAACTGCTCTGGAACAAGGCCCTCGCCGCGGCCTTCCCGAAGCTGGCCGGCACGCCGGGCGAGCTCGTCGACCACGTAGACCACATCTACAAGCTGCGCAATCGCGTCGCGCATCTCGAACCCCTGCTCAACGCCGGTATGGTCGCCGACCGCTTCGGCCGGATGAGGACCGTTCTTCTGGCGATCGATCCGGCCCTGGAGACGTGGTTCGTGTCCAGGCAGCGTGTCACGGCGACTCTCGGCGCCAAGCCGTAGGACCGCTGTGACGGCGGCGTTCGGTGGGGGTGATCTTCAGGTCATCGCGACCAGGAGGCGGGTGGGGGCTTGGAAGGAGAGGAGGTTGAGGAGGGGTGGGCTTTCTAGGAGGTGTACGGCGGGGAGGAGGGTGGCGGCGGATTCGAGGGCTACTCGGGTTTCGAGGCGGGCGAGGCCGGCGCCGAGGCAGCGGTGGATGCCGATGCCGAAGGCCAGGTCGGCGGGGCCGCCGTGGCCGGTGAGGCCGAGGAGGACGGGGGCGCCCGCGGGCAACTCGACCTCGCCCACCACCGCGGGCCGCGCGGTGACCCGGCGCCAGGTCGGCACCGAGGACGCCTCACGCAGAACCTCCTCCACAAGATCAGCCGCTGACGGTCGAACTCTGCCGCCAGCCTGATCAGCCGCTGGCGGTCGGACACTGCCGCCAGCCTGATCAGCCGCTGACGGTTGGACCCTGCCGCCGGCCTGATCAGCTGGTGACGGTTGGACTCTGGCTTCGGCGTGGAGTTGGTGATGGAAGGCGGTGGAGATCAGTTGGGTGGTGGTTTCCTGGCCGGCGATCAGGAGGAAGTAGGCGACGGCGCAGACCTCCTCGGTGGTGAGGCCGAGGGTGATGAGGGTGCCGAAGAGGTCGTCGGCGGATGCTCGGCGGGCGGCCGCCGTACGCGATCGGAGCCAGTCGTAGAACTCGGCGGCACTGTGGGCGAGCTCCAGCTGCCGGTCCTCGTCGGGCCAGCCCCAGAAGAGCTCGAGCGAGTCCCGGCTCCACGCCTTCAACGCAGGTACGTCGACGTCGCGCAACCCGAGCAGGTGGAGCAGGACCAGGGCCGGCGGCTCGGCAGCGATCGCCTCCACCAGATCAACCTGCGAGCCAGCAGCCAACCGCTCGGCTGCCGAAGCGACCCGCGACGACGTCAGCGATCGAGTCAGTGGCTCCACGGCCGCTACCCGAGCCGGGCTGAAGAGCCGCGCCACCGTCGCCCGGATCGGCCGGTGCGACTCCCCCGCGTTGTTCGCCAGCGTCGGCGGCAGCGCGAACCCGACCGACGACAGCACCCGCAGCGCCTTCACTGACAGCGGCGTGTGCGCGAGTACGGCGTTGTCCGGCCGGAACGTCTCCGGGTCGAGCAGCACCTCCCGGGCCAGGGCGGGATCGTCGACCACCCAGTACCCGAGCTCCTTGTCGTACCGGGCGGGACAACCGGTCACGCGAACCAGCCGGGCGCGTCGCGCGCAAAGGTCTCGAGCTCAGCCGCGCCCGCGGGAAGCCGCCCGATGACCGGTACGCCGGTCACGGCCGGCAGATCCTCCAGGTTGCACCGCTCGGCCAGGTCGGGGTCGGCCCACGAGCCGATGATCAGCCCCTCGATCGGCAGGTCGCGGCGGCGCAGAGCCTCGACGGTGAGGCCGGTGTGGTTGAGCGTGCCCAGCCCGGCGCGCGTCACCACCACGAAGGCGAAGGGGATCGACAGCTCGGTGGCGAGCTCGGCCAACCCGCGCCCGTCCTCGTCTAGCCCGACCAGCAGTCCCCCGGCACCCTCGACCAGGACCTGGTCGCGAGTCGCCGCGAGCTCCGAGATGAACGCGGCGTGCTCCTTGAGGGTCGGCAACCGAACGCCTTCTCGCCGAGCCGCGGTAGTCGGCGCCAGCGGATCGCGCAGCCGGATCCCCTCGTGCAGATCCGTGCAACCGGAGAGCCGCTCGACCTCGGCCAGGTCCCCCGGCTCGTCTGGAGCAACGCCCGTCTGCGCAGGCTTCACCACCGCGACCGACCCCGAGGCCGACGCGCGTACGGCGAGCGCCGCAGTTGCGATCGTCTTGCCCACACCGGTGTCAGTACCGGTGACGATGGTGATCACGAGCACCCTCCCGTGCCGGTGACTGCGGGGATCATGAGGCTCGTCCGATCGCGTCAAAGACGACGGAGCAGGCTCGGTTGAGGTCTTCGGGAGTCAGGCCGGCGTTTGCGGTGAGGCGGAGGCGGCTGATGCCGTCGGGGGTCGAGGGTGGGCGGAAGCTGCCGACTCGGATGCCGGCGTCGAGGCAGAGTTGGGCGGCGTGGACGGTTTCGCGGGGGCCGGGCATCGGGACTGAGATCACAGGACCGGAGGCCGGTGGGACTCCGCACGCCGACGCCAGGCGGGCTGCTGCCGCGTGGATCGCGGCAGGGCGAGCCGGCTCGGCCTGCAGGACGCGGAGAGCGGCGAGTGCGGCCGCGCAGGCTGCCGGGTTGAGGCCGGTGTCGTAGATGAACGACCGCGAGCGGTTGATCAGATGCTCACGCAACAGAGCCGGACCGAGGACGACACCACCCTGCGAGGCCATTGCCTTCGACAACGTCATGGTGACGACCACGTGGTCCGCTCCGGCCAGCCCAGCCGCGTGGACCGAGCCGTGCCCCCCGCCGGTGACGCCTAACCCATGCGCCTCGTCGACGAGCAGCACAGCGTCGTGGGTGGCGGCGGTGTCGGCAAGCGCGGCGAGGGGCGACGAGTCGCTGAGGACGGAGAAGACCGATTCCGTCATCACGACCGCGTGGGGTTCGTTGCGTTCGGCAAGGAGCTTCTCGACCGCGTCGACGTCGTTGTGCGGAAAGACCTCAACCCGGGAACGCGACAGGCGGCAGGCGTCGACGAGTGAGGCGTGGACATGCTCGTCGGACAGCAGGAGCGTGCCGGGACCTCCCAGGGCGGTGACGACGCCGAGGTTGGCGAGGTAGCCGGAGGAGAAGACGAGGCCGGACTCGTGATCGGTGTACGACGCCAGCGCGGATTCCAGTTCCTCGTGCAACGACGTCGTACCGCTGACCAGGCGCGAAGCAGTCGAGCCGGTCCCCCAGACCTGCAAGGCTTCGGCGGCCGCGGCGACCACTCGCGGGTCACGGGACAGGCCGAGGTAGTCGTTGCCGGCCAGGTCGATCAGGTTGTCGTCGGCGGCTCGGGGCCGCAGGCGCCGAGTGAGGCCGCGAGCTTCCAATGCGGCGGCCTTTGGGCCGAGCCAGTCTTCCAGCATCAGCCGACCTCCCGCACCGCACCGGTGATCGCCGCACCGATCGTCGCGATCTCGTCCTCGGTGCAGACGTACGGCGGCATCGTGTAGACCAGATCGCGGAACGGCCGGACCCACACGCCCCGCCGCAGGACCGCCTCCGTCATCCGCTTCATGTCGACCGGCCCGCCCAGTTGGACGACACCGACCGCGCCGATCACCCGGACGTCCTTCACCCCGGGCAGTGACGCGGCCGGCGCAAGCCCGGCCGACAGACCCGCGGAGATCTCCGCGACCCGGCCGGCCCAGTCCTGCGACAGCAGCAGGTCGATCGAGGCGAGCGCGGCCGCGCAGGCCAACGGGTTGGCCATGAAGGTAGGCCCGTGCATCAGGGCACCACCCGGGCCGTTCGAGACAGTGTGGGCAACCTCTGTGGTGCAAAGCATGGCGGCGAGGGACAGGTAGCCGCCGGTCAGGGCTTTGCCGATGCAAAGGATGTCCGGATCGACGCCGGCGTGCTCGGAGGCGAACAGCGTGCCCGTACGGCCGAAGCCCGTGGCGATCTCGTCGAAGATGAGCAGCAGACCGTGCTGATCCGCGATTTCGCGGAGGACGCGGAGGCAGGCGGGACTGTAGGGGTACATGCCACCGGCGCCTTGCAGCACCGGCTCGACGATGATGCCGGCGAGCTCCGGCGCGTGCTGCGACGCCAGGGCGGTCACAGCGTCGGCCCAGGCCAGGAACTCGGGGTCGTCGTCCGGACGATCGAACCCGGCCGGCGGCTGTGGGCCGAACACCTGCTCCGTCAGCGCGCCGGTGAACAGCGAGTGCATCCCGTTGACCGGGTCGCACACGCTCATCGGCGCGAACGTGTCGCCGTGGTACCCGCCGCGGACGGTCAGCATCCGGGTCCGGCCACTGTTGCCCCGGGCAACCTGGTACTGCAGGGCCAGCTTGATCGCGACCTCGACCGACACCGATCCCGAGTCGCAGAAGAACACGTGCCGCAGCGGTTCCGGAGTGATCCCGACCAGCCGCTCGGCCAGCGAGATCGCCGGGTCGTGCGTCAACCCGCCGAACATCACGTGGCTGAAGTCGTCCACCTGGCGCTTGACCGCGTCGTCCAGGACCGGATTGCGGTAGCCGTGGATCATGCACCACCAGGACGCCATCGCGTCGATCGCCTCGACCACGCCGCCCGCGCCGTCGTCGAGATGCAGCCGTACGCCGGACGCGCCCCGGACCAGCCGCACCGGCGACGGGTCGGTCAGCGAGGAGTACGGGTGCCAGAGCAGCTCCGCGTCCCGGGCCAGCAGGCCGGACATCAGGACGAGACCTCGCCGTGCACCGAGCAGCGGGCGGTCCAGCCCATCGGGTGGACCTGGACGACCATCCGCCGGCGGCACCGGTCGCAGTACCGCGGTGGTTCGAGCGTCAGCGCCTGCCGGCAGGCGTCGTGGCTTCCGTCGGCGGTCTCGCGGCCGCAGTGACCGCAGTACACCAGGGTGGTCATAGCGTCTTCTGGAGCTCCTTGACCGGCATCTTCAGCTCGGCCAGCAGGTCGAGGTCCGCGGTCGCCGGCCGTCCGAGGGTGGTCAGGTAGTTGCCGACGATGACCGCGTTGATCCCGCCGAGCAGGCCGTCACGGGTGCCCAGGTCGCCCAGGGTCAGCTCGCGGCCGCCGGCGTACCGGAGGACCGTGCGCGGCATCGCCAGCCGGAACGCGGCGATGGTCCGCAGCGCGTCCTTGCCGTCCATGATCTCCAGGTCGCCGAACGGCGTACCCGGGCGCGGGTTGAGGAAGTTCAGCGGCACCTCGTGCGGGTCCAGCTCGGCCAGTTGCGCGGCCAGCTCGGCGCGCTGCTCGACGGTCTCCCCCATGCCGACCAGACCGCCGCAGCACAGCTCCATGCCGGACTCCTTGACCATCAGGCAGGTCTCCCAGCGCTCCTCGAACGAGTGCGTGGTGACCACGTCGCCGAAGTACGAGCGGCCGGACTCGAGGTTGTGGTTGTACCGGTGCACGCCCCAGGAGCGGAGCTCGTCCACTTGCTCCTGGGTCAGCATGCCGAGCGAGCAGGCGATGTTGATGTCGACCTCGGCGTTGATCGCCTCGATGCCGGCCTTGACCTGCGACATCAGCCGCTGGTCCGGTCCGCGGACGGCGGCGACGATGCAGAACTCGGTCGCGCCGGTCTTCGCGGTCTCCTTGGCGGCCTCGACCAGCTCCGGGATGTTCAGCCAGACCGAGCGCACCGGTGAGGTGAACTGACCGGACTGCGAGCAGAAGTGGCAGTCCTCCGGACAGCCGCCGGTCTTCAGCGAGATGATCCCCTCGACCTCGACCTCCTCGCCGCACCACTTCACCCGGACCTCGTGCGCCAGGGCGAGCAGGTCGGCCAGTTGGTCGTCCGGCGACCGCAGCACCTCGACCAGTTGCTCCTGGGTCAGGCCGACGCCCTGCTCCAGAACCTGCGCCCGGGCCACCTCGAGGATGTCGCTCATCGTTCTCCTGCCTCATCTGACGGTCGGCCCACAGTAAGTCAGGCCGCATCGAAGTCTCTGCGAGGGGCGTCACGTGGAACACCGCAGGCCCGGGTGACTCAGCACTCTCCGCAGCCTCCAGAAAACTTTCCGGAATTTCTTCGGAACCTCGTAACCCCCTGTAGAGGGCGTCGTTGATGTGTGCAGAGGCGGTTACCGCAAGGAAGACCGCCACCCGGTTACCAGGAGCAAACGAATCGCCGATCATTACGATCGGCACGCAGAGTGGTCACAACCACTCGCGAAGGCTCGAAACTCCGGAAATCGGATGTAAGGTAGTGACCAAGAGCTCGGGTCGCCAGCTGTGGCTGGTGACCCGATCCCAAAGCGCCGGGCGCCTCACCCCGGCTTGAGTGGGTCCCTCGGGAAACGATTTGGGCGGAAACGTTCCCGAGGGACCTGCTCCCTTTTCCAGGCCTTTTCGAATTACCTCTCGAACCTCAGCAGCCACACCAGTTGCTGAGGTTTTCTCATTTCACCTGACCGTGCGTGAACTATTGTCGTTGTGTTACGGCTTCGTCACAGGCTGCTTCGGCACGATCGGCAGCCGCAACGCCCCCGGTGCATCGGCCGGGACGACGGGATGCGCCGGCTTCACCGGCTGCACCCGCTGGTACGCCGACCCGACCGGCGGCCGGACGTCCTGGTCACCCTTGTTCGGCCAGAACGACAGCGCGCGCTCGGCCTGGGCGGTGATCGTCAGCGACGGGTTCACCCCGAGGTTCGCCGAGATCGTCGACCCGTCCAGGATGTGCAGGCCGTCGTACCCGTAGACCCGGTGGTACGGGTCGACCACGCCGGTCTCGGGTGAGTCGCCGATCGCGCAGCCGCCGATGAAGTGCGCGGTCATCGGGACGTTGAACGGCTCGCCGATGGTGCCGCCCGGCGTCCCGTTCATCAGCTTCGCCATCCGCCGGACCACCTGGTTCGCGACCGGGATCCAGGACGGGTTCGGCGCTCCGTGGCCCTGCTTCGACGTCAGCCGCCAGCGGCCGAACCGGTCCCGCTTGCCGTACGTCGTGATCGAGTTGTCCGCGGTCTGCATGACGAGCGCGATCACGGTCCGCTCGGACCAGTGCTTCAGGTCGTACAGCCGGCGGATGTTCTTTCGCTGGACGCCGAGCTCGCGCACCCACGTCCGCCACCGGGGCCGGTCGCCGTCGCCGTCGGTCAGCACGGTCTGCAGCAGCGACATCGCGTTGCTGCCCTTGCCGTACCGCACCGGCTCGATGTGGGTGATGTCGTCGGGGTGGAAGGACGAGGTGATCGCGACCCCTCGGCTGTAGTCGACGTCCCGGTCCCGGGCGATGGCCCCGAGCAACGACTCCGAGTTGGTCCGGGTGAGGACGCCGAGCCGGTCGGACAGCCGCGGCAGTTTGCCCTCGTCCCGGAGCCGGTGCAGCAGTTTCGCCGTACCCAGGGCGGACGCGGCGAACACCACCTGCTGGGCGGTGAACCGGCGCGTGCTCCTGCGGTTGGCGGTCCGCCGGGTATCCACGGCGTACCCTCCGTCCGGCAGCGGCTCGACCGAGGTGACTGTGGTCATCGGATAGACGTCGGCGCCGGCCTTCTCGGCCAGGTAGAGGTAGTTCTTGGTCAGCGTGTTCTTCGCGTTGTGCCGGCAGCCGGTCATGCACTCGCCACAGTCGATGCAGCCGGTACGGCGGGGGCCCGCGCCACCGAAGTACGGGTCGTCGACCTCGACGCCGGGCTCGCCGAAGAAGACGCCGACCGGCGTCGGGTGGAAGGTCTCGCCGACGCCCATCTCATCGGCGACCTGCTTCATCACCCGGTCGGCCGGGGTGAAGTGCGGGTACGTCGTCACGCCGAGCATCCGCTTCGCCTGGTCGTAGTACGGCGCGAGCTCGGACTTCCAGTCGGTGATGTGCGCCCACTGCCGGTCGGTGTAGAACGCGGGCAGGGGCTCATAGAGGGTGTTCGCGTAGACCAGGCTGCCGCCGCCGACGCCCGCGCCGGACAGGATGATCACGTCCCGCAGCGCGCTGATCCGCTGGATCCCGTACCAGCCGAGCCGTGGCGCGAACAGGAACCGGCTCTTGTCCCACGAGTTCTTCGCGAAGCCGGCGTCCTCGAACCGCGCGCCGGCCTCAAGGACGGCGACCTTGTATCCCTTCTCGGTCAGCCGCAGGGCGCTGACGCTGCCACCGAACCCCGACCCGATGACGACGACGTCGTAATCATTCTGCCTCACGCACGTCCTCGCTTCGCTCCGGGCGCGCCTGAGGCAGAAACACCGCTGTGCCGTTCGATGCCTTCGCTTCGCTCAGTCATGGCCGGCCCAGCTTCTTGAGGACGCGGAGGGCTCCGGTGATCAGCTCGGCGTACGTCTCGTCGGAGACGCCGTGCGAGGCGGCGATCGGGAGCAGGCGCTGGGTGGCGATCGCCTGCGGGTCGACGTACCGGCGGATGCCCTCGACGCCCTGACGGCGGCCGAGCCCGGACGCGCGCATGCCGCCCATCGGGGTGTCGATCGAACCGAAGGTCGCGCCGTACGCCTCGTTCACGTTGACCGTGCCGGCCACCAGTTGGGCCGCGATCGCCCGGCCGCGGCGGCCGTCGCGGGTGTAGACGCTCGCGTTCAGCCCGTACTCGCCCTCGTTCGCGCGCTGGATCGCCTCGGACTCGTCGGAGAACCGGTAGATCGACACCACCGGCCCGAACGTCTCGTTGTCGAAGCACTCCATCTCCGGCGTCACCCCGGACAGCACGGTCGGCTCGTAGAACAGCGGGCCGATGTCCGGCCGGGCCTTGCCACCGGCGAGTACGACGGCGCCCTTGGACCGGGCGTCGTCGACATGCCGGGTCACGGTCTCCAGCTGGGCCTTCGAGATCAGCGAGCCCATGTCGACGTCCCAGCCCGTCCCCGCGGACAGCCGGAGCTTCTTCACCCGGTCGATGAACGCCGTGACGAAGGCGTCGTACACCTGGTCGGCGACGTACAGCCGCTCCATCGAGACACACAACTGACCGGCGCTCGAGAAGCACGCCCGGACGGCGCCTTCCGCGGCCCGGTGGATGTCTGCGTCACGCAGGACGAGCATCGGGTTCTTGCCGCCGAGCTCGAGGCTGCAGCCGATCAGCCGCTCGCCGGCCTGCTGCGCGACCAGGCGGCCGGTCCGGGTCGAGCCGGTGAAGCAGATGTAGTCGGCGTTCTGGATGAGCGCGCCACCGACGGTCGGGCCGTCGCCGTTCACCGGCTGCCAGACGTCCCGCGGCAGGCCGGCGTCGTACAGCAGCTCGAGCGCCCGGAGCGCGGTCAGCGGGGTCTGGCTGTCCGGCTTGTGCACGACGGCGTTCCCGGCGAGCACGGCCGGGAGACCGTCGGAGATCGCCATGCTGAGCGGGTAGTTCCACGGCGAGATGATGCCGACGACACCTTTCGGCACGAACCGCTGCTCGGCCCGGGTGAGCAGCGGGAACATGCCCAGCTTGCGCTGCGGCTCGAGCAGCTCAGCGGCCTTGCGGCCGTAGTATCGCGCGGTGAGGGCGACGTGCGCGACCTCCTCGAACGCCTGCTTGCGCGCCTTGCCCGACTCGAGGATCACCAGGTCCACGAGCTCGTGCCGGTGGTCGAGGACCAGGTCGTGGTAGCGCAGCAGGATCGCGGCCCGCTCGGCCAGCGGCACCCGCTTCCAGGTCTGCTGCGTCCGTCGCGCCGACCGGACCGCCGCCACCACGTCGTCCGGGCCGGACAGCGGCAGGGTCGCGATCGGCTGACCGGTCGCCGGCGCGTACGACGTCCGCGGGCCGGCCGAGGCGCGCAGCAGTCCCGACAACCGGCGGACCACCGACTGATCGGTCGCGTACGACGCGGTCGGGTCGAGCTCGGGGTCGGCAGGAATCGACGTCTGCTCGCTCATGGGTCAAGGCTACCTGTCGGTAATAGCCATGTCAGTACCGGAAAACGCTCGTGTCAGCCCTCAGTGTTCCGCCCCGTGGAGCACTAAGGTGTTCGGTTGAACCTGCGAAGGGGTGGAACGTCGAGATGGTGGACAGCGGGGGGCTTTGGACGCCTCCTGAGGACGAGCTCGCTGAGGCTCTGCAGACTGCTCAGGTCCTGATCGAGGAAGGCCGTGCCGACGAGGCCGGGCCGTACCAGCAACGTGTCATCGAGCTGGCCCGGGAACGTGCCGAGGGGCACCCGGACCACTACGAGGCCAAGCACCTGATGGCCGCGACGCAGTACGAGCTGGCCGGCTCGCTGAACGCCGCGGGGCGGCACGAGGAAGCGCTTGCCGCATTGCACGAGGCCCAACTCGGCTACACCGAGCTCAGCGACGCGGGCGTTCTGGACGCCACCTCCTTCCTGGCCGACGTGCGCGCCCGGCGGGCGATGACCCAGGCCCACCGCGGTCACGGCGCGACCGCCGTACTGGAGATGGACGGCGCGGTGATCGCGTACGGACAGCTGGTCGGCGGTGACGACGGGCTGAAGCACCAGCCGGACTTCGCCCGCGTGCTGGCGATGAACGCGCTCATCCTGCGCCGGTACGGCGACCCCGCGCTTGCGGTCGCGTCCGCGGACGCGGCGACCCAGCTGTTCCTGCGGCTGGCCGATCAGATCAACGAGAGCCCGCAATCCCTGTCCTACGCGCGCTACCTGTGTACGGCGACCGCCGTGTCCGCCGACGTCCACGCCGCCGAGGGCCGGCTCGACCTCGCGCTCGAGGCGGACGAGATCGGGCTGACGACCGCCGACACGCTCGCTGACTCGGAGTCGGCCACCGACCTGCGGACGCTGGTCGCCGCACTCACCCGCAAGGGCAAGCATCTCAGCGTCGTCGGCCGGATCATGGAAGGCGAAGGCTGCCTGAGTACGGCGTTCGCGACCGATGCGGAGACCGCGCAGCGGGTGACCGAGGAGCTGGACCGCGGACTGCCGCTGACCCTGGTCGCGGCGCTCGAGAACGCGGAGATCAAGCTCGGGCCGTTCGAGCAGTACCACCGGCTGCTGGCGCTGAGCGAGCCCGCTCCGGGGATGACGCTGGCGACCGTCTCCGGGCGGACCGACCCGGAGTCGGCGGCGATCCGCGCGAGCGAGCTGGCCGAGCTGGTCCGGCCGCTGCTGGTGCAGGACGTCGACACCGCGCTCACGCTGGGCATGGAGGCGCACTACCTGTTCGCGATCTCGTCCGAGCGCGAGTCGCACCGGATGCGGTACGAGACCAGCAAGTACGCGCCGATCTGGGCGCAGCTGCTGCTCGACATCTCCGAGGCCTACTACCAGGCCGGCCGGACCGACCTCGCCCTCGACCTCGGCGGCTGGTGCGCGGAGGTCGCGACCGCGCTGATCCCGTTCACCGACGACGACTCGGTGATGAAGGACCTGGCCGGCTCCTGCTACCGGCACCACGGCGACCTGCTCGCGGCCACCGGCGACATGATGGCCTCCCAGCACGCCCACGAGGCCGCGCAGCAACTGCAGCTGGGTCGGTAACCGCTGGGTAATTGACGGTCCCTCTCCCCGGGCGGACGCTGACGCTGAGAGGGGGAACGGACATGCATGTGGTGCAACTGCACAATCGAACGGTCGACAACTTCGCGCTGTTGGTCAATCAGGTGAGCTCCGACCAGTGGAGCGCTCCGACGCCCTGTGCGGACTGGAACGTGCGCGAGCTCGTGAACCACGTAGTGGGTGAGGAGCGCTGGACAGTCCCGCTGATGGAGGGCAAGACCATCGCGGACGTCGGCGACTCGCTGGACGGCGACCTGCTCGGTGAGGACCCGGCGGCCGCGGCGACGGAGGCCGCGCGGGCCGCTCAGGCAGCGGCGGACCGGCCGATCGAGAAGGTGCATCTGTCGTACGGCGACGAGGAGTCGGCCGAGTACCTCCGGCAACTGGCCGCCGATCACCTCATCCACGGCTGGGACCTGGCCGTCGCGATCGGCGCTGAGCCACGGATGGACCCGGAGCTTGTCGACGAGATCGCGACCTGGTTCGCGGACCGTGCCGACCTCTACCGGTCGTCCGGTGCCGTGGCCGACCCGGTCGAGGGGTACACCGACCCGGCCGACCGGCTGCTCGGCGCCTTCGGCCGGATCCCGCGCTGGTCCACCGCCGACTCCGTCGTCGCCCGCTTCGGTACGGCGTTCGGCCAGGGCGACCTGGACGCGGTGATGGCGCTCGTCACCGACGACTGTGTCTTCGAGTCCACCTCGCCGTCGCCAGATGGGACCCGGTTCGAGGGCGCGGACGCGGTCCGGGCGGAGTGGGCGAAGCTGTTCGCGAACACCACCGACCCGCGGTTCGAGACCGAGGAGTCGGTGATGCTCGGTGACCGGGCCGTCGTGCGGTGGACGTACTCCTGGCAGGATCCGTCCGGTGACCGCGGCCACGTCCGCGGCGTCGACGTACTGCGGCTGCGTGACGGGAGGATCGCGGAGAAGCTGTCCTACGTGAAGGGTTAGAGATCCTGCAGGTCGGTCTTCAACGCGCCGACGAACAGGCCGGCCTCGGTCTCGGTCATTCCGGTCTCGGAGACGACCAGGGCCGTGGCCTGGTGCAGCTCGCCCTGGGCCTTGAGGGCGCGGGTGCGCTCGGCCAGGTTCGTCCCCGGGACGCGGACGACCGGCGTCTCGGTGACCGGCGCGACGTACCGGCCGAGGCGGATGTCGTCGACCAGGCCCTTGGCATGCTTCAGGTCCAGGCCGGTGCGGTCGCGGATCAGCTTGACCGCGTGCACGGTCTTCTTGGTGGTGATCAGGAAGCGCACCTGATCCACGTCGTCGGAGGATAGTCGTGCCCGCGCGGCGGCGAGGGCAACGTTGTCGGCGTCCTGGCTGCTCCGTCGGCTGAACAATCCCATGCCGTCATCCTTCCAGAACCGCCCAACCCGTGAGGACTCGACGCACGTCGCCCACCGAGGACCGGCGGAAGGAGCGCGGACCGCCCCGAAGTCAGCCGGCGAGGAGTTTGCGGACGTCGGCCCAGGCCAGTGCGCCGAGCTCCCGGTCCGCCTCCTCGGTCCCGCCGCGGGCCATCCGCTGCCCGCCCGTCTTCGGCGTCTCTCCGGGAAACAGCACCCGATGACCGGCCCGCGCCGCGACCACCGTGCGCGTCGGCAGACCTGCACGTGCGGCGGCGATCCGCTCGGCGAACTCCACCGACGGCCAGAGCCGGTCGTCCCCGCCGGCGACGAGCAGCAACTCCCCGCGGATCCGCTCCACCGGGATGCGCGCCGCGTCAGCGCCGTACTTCCGCAGGCTCTGCCGGTACAGACCCGTGAAACTCGGCGGATCATCGTCTGCCTGCCACTCCTGGTCGAAGGGCACGTACGGCAACGGCTCCCCCTGCCAGGTCCACGCCGACGTCTGCTCGCCGTCCTCGATCCAGCCCCAGACGTACGCGGTCGGGGCGAGCGCGATCACCGCGTCCACCCGCTCGTCGAACGCGCCGAGCAGAAGCGCCGCCTCCGCGCCGCGGGACACACCCATGACCGCGAGCCGGTCGTTGCGGGCCGCCAACTCGTCCAGCGGGAAGGACTCCAGCGGGATCTCGCTGATCTTCTGGTCGAACCAGCGTGGCGCGAGGACGTCGTACCCCTCGGCCTCGAGGATCCGGGCCCGCTCCACGTCCAGCGTACCGCTCGAACCGTGCAGGAGCAGGACACCGGTGGTCAACCGACGACGACCTCGACTCGCTGGAACTCTTTGAGTTCGGTGTAGCCGGTGGTGGCCATGGCTCGTTTGAGGGCGCCGACCAGGTTCATCGTGCCGTCCGGGACCCAGGACGGGCCGAACAGGATCTGCTCGAGCGTCCCGGTGACGCCGACCTCGACCCGCTCGCCGCGCGGCAGGTGGGAGTGCCACGCCTCGGCGCCCCAGTGGTACCCGCCGCCCGGGGCATCGCTCGCCCGGGCCAGCGGCGAGCCGACCATGACCGCGTCGGCACCGCAGGCGACCGCCTTCGCCACGTCACCGGACCGTCCGACCGAGCCGTCCGCGATGACGTGCACGTACCGGCCGCCGGACTCGTCCATGTAGTCCCGCCGGGCCGCGGCCACGTCGGCCACCGCGGACGCCATCGGCACCGCGACTCCCAGCACCTTGCGGGTGGTGTGCGCCGCGCCGCCGCCGAAGCCGACCAGCACCCCGGCCGCCCCGGTCCGCATCAGGTGCAGCGCGGCCTGGTGCGTCGCGCACCCACCGACGATCACCGGTACGTCGAGGTCGTAGATGAACTGCTTCAGGTTGAGCGGCTCGGCCTGACCCGAGACGTGCTCCGCCGACACCGTCGTCCCCCGGATCACGAAGAGGTCGACGCCCGCGTCCACCACGTGCTTGGCGAACTGCTTCGTCCGCTGCGGCGACAGCGCCCCGGCCACGGTGACGCCGGAGTCGCGGATCTCCTGCACGCGCTGCGAGATCAGCTCGGGCTTGATCGGCGCGGAGTAGATCTCCTGCAGGCGGTGCGTCGCCTGCTCCTTGCTGATGCTGGTGATCTCCTCGAGCAGGTTGCTCGGATCCTCGTACCGCGTCCAGAGACCTTCGAGGTTCAGCACGCCGAGACCGCCGGCCTTGCCGATCGCGATCGCGGTCGCCGGCGACATCACCGAGTCCATCGGCGCGGCCAGGATCGGCAGCTCGAACCGGTACGCGTCGATCTGCCAGGCGACCGAGACCTCCTCCGGGTCCCGCGTCCGCCGCGACGGCACGATCGCGATGTCGTCGAACGCGTACGCCTGCCGGCCCCGCTTGGCGCGGCCGATCTCGATCTCGGTCATCTGGTGTCCTTACGGGTTGCAGGCGGGGTCAGCGGCCGGAGTAGTTCGGCGCCTCGACCGTCATCTGGATGTCGTGCGGGTGGGACTCCTGCAGGCCGGCCGAGGTGATCCGGACGAACCGGCCCTTCTCCTGCAGCTCCGGCACCGTGCGGGCGCCGGTGTACCACATCGACTGCCGCAGGCCGCCGATCAGCTGGTGGGCCACGGCCGACAGCGGGCCGCGGTACGGGACCTGGCCCTCGACGCCCTCGGCGATCAGCTTCTCGTCCGAGCCGACGTCGCTCTGGAAGTAGCGGTCCTTGGAGTACGACTTGCGCAGGCCGCCGGACTGCATCGCACCGAGCGACCCCATCCCGCGATAGGCCTTGAACTGCTTGCCGTTGATGAACACCAGGTCGCCCGGCGACTCCTCGCACCCGGCGAGCAGCGAGCCCAGCATGACCGTGTCCGCCCCGGCCACGAGCGCCTTGGCGATGTCACCGGAGTACTGCAGGCCGCCGTCGCCGATCACCGGCACACCGGCCGGCTTGCACGCCAGCGAGGCCTCGTAGATCGCCGTGACCTGCGGTACGCCGACGCCGGAGACGACCCGCGTCGTACAGATCGAGCCCGGGCCGACGCCGACCTTGACGCCGTCCGCGCCCGCGTCGACCAGCGCCTGCGCACCGGCGCGGGTGCCGACGTTGCCGCCGACCACGTCGACGCCGCGGGTGGCCGGGTCGGCCTTGAGTTTGCGGATGATCTCCAGCTGCGCCTGGGAGTGACCGTGCGCGGTGTCCACCACGAGCACGTCGACGCCGGCCTCGACCAGCGTCATCGCCCGCTTGTACGCCTCACCGAAGAAGCCGATCGCGCCGCCGACCCGCAGCCGGCCGGTCGCGTCCTTGGTGGACAGCGGGAACTTGTCGCGCTTGACGAAGTCCTTCAACGTGATCAGGCCGGTCAGCTTGCCGGCGTCGTCGACCAGCGGCAGCTTCTCCACCTTGTGCCGGCTGAGCAGCGCCATCGCGTCGTCGGCGGAGATGCCCTGTTTGCCGGTGATCAGCGGCTGCCGGGTCATCACCTCGCGGACCGGCCGGGAAAGGTCGTTCTCGAACCGCATGTCCCGGTTCGTCACGATGCCGACCAGGACGCCGGCGTCGTCGACCACCGGGACGCCGGAGATCCGGTACTGCCCGCAGAGCGCGTCGGCCTCGCCGATGGTCGCGTCCGGGCCGATCGTGATCGGCTGAGCGATCATGCCGGACTCGGACCGCTTGACCAGGTCGACCTGCTGGGCCTGGTCCTCGATCGACAGGTTGCGGTGCAGCACGCCGAGGCCGCCCTGGCGGGCCATGGCGATCGCCATCCGCGCCTCGGTGACGGTGTCCATCGCGCTGGACAACAGCGGGATGTTGACCTCGATGTTGCGGCTCACCCGGGACCGGGTGTTCGCCTCGGAGGGGATGACGTCGGACTCGTTGGGCTGCAGCAGCACGTCGTCGAAGGTGAGACCGAGGACGGCGAACTTGTCGGGAACTCCAGCGGGGGTGATGTCCATGAGGAAAACGAGCACCTTTACACGGCGAGAACGGGACACCATCCTATGCCGCCGCCTCCCGGTCGCCCGAATCGCCTGTCCACAGGCGGGGGCTTCCGGAGAGTACGACGTACCCGCCCGGGCGGTGCCGGACGGGTACGCGGAGTGATCAGTTCGTCGGCTTGTTGACGACGCCCAGGATCTTCAGTACGTCGGACGACGCGGTCGAGCCGTGGGCGCGGGCGATCGCGGCGTGCCTGCCCTCGGCGTACCGGCCGCTGGAGTGCTTGCCCTTGGCGTACGCCTTCTTGACCGAGCCGGTGGTCACCTTGCCGCTGGAGTGCTTGCCCTCGGCCTTCGCGTTGCCGAAGAACTTCGTCGCCCCCGGCACCTCGACCGGCGCACCGGTCGGCGTCGGCAGGACCTTCTCCAGCAACTCCGTCAACGAAGCCTTCACCGGCTCCCGCCGGTCGCCCCCCGGCTTCTGCTCGTCGGCCGGCTTCTGCTCGTCCGCGGGCTTCTCGTCGGCGGGCGGGTTGTCGTCGGGGGCGTCCTCGATCGGCTTGGTGTCACCGGCCGGCGGCTGCTCCTGCGACGGCGCGTCGTCCCCGGACTCCCCGGTCCCCGTGTCCGACCCCTGGTCCGACCCGGTGTCCCCACCCGACGGCGCCGTCGGCGTGGTCGTCGGGTTGGTACCGGTCTCCCCGGTCTCTTCGTTGTTCGGCGGCGGAGTCGTGGTCGGCGGCGGGTCCGACGGCTCCGGCGTGGCCGGCGGGTCGGACGGCTCCGCGGGCGGCGGTGTGGTGACCGGCGGCTCCGACGGCTCCTGCGTCGGCTCCTCGGTCGGCTCGCCCGTCGGCTCCTTGGTCGGGTCGTCGGCCGGCTTCTCCTCGGTCGTCCCGTCCTCGGTCTGCTCGGGCGCGGGCGTCGTCGGCGCAACCGGAGGTGCCGTCTTGACGGTCGGCTTCTCCACCTCCGGCAGCATGCGCTGAAGCACCTCGGGCAGCGCCTGCTGCACGACGGACGCCGGCGGGACCGGCTCCTGCTTGTCCGCCGTCTGCTGCTCGGCCTTCTTCCGCTCGTCCTGCTTCTTCTGGTAGTCCTTCGCGACCTTGACGATCTTGGTCTTGTCGACGACCGGCATGCCGTCGAGTTGTTCGGTCGGGAAGCTGGTCTGCGGGCGGACCGCGTCGACCATCTTCTCGATGACCTTCTCGTACGGCGACAGCGGGTCGCCGGTGACGGCCGCCGCGACGCCGGAGACCGACAGCGCGGCGACCGCGGCGACGCCGAGTGCCAGACCGCGGGTCGCCACCTTGCGGGCGAACGGGTCCGTCACCGGGTTGAGCGCCGCGCAGCGCGCCAGGAAGCTCTCCGGGTCGTCGATCGTCTCGACCGGTAGTTCGTCCTCGACCTCCACGGCGAGCCGCAGATCGGCCAGCAGCTTCACGGCCGGGTCCTGCTCACCCGCGGTCCGCGCGGACTCCCCACCAGCGGCCAGCAGGTCGAGTAGTGCGTCATCGGCGTCGATCGCGTCGAGGTCGAAACGGTCAGCCATGATGCCCCTCCCCTGCTCCTCGTTCCAGCCCTGCCTCATGCCCCACAAACCCCCTGAGCGTGTTCAACGCTCGATGTTGTGCGACCCTCACCGCCCCCGGTGTCATCCCCAGTGCCCGGCCGGTCTCCTCGGCTGACATCCCCGCTACCACCCGGAGCCGCAGGATCTCCCGCAACTTCTCCGGCAACTTCTCCAGCAGCCCCATCGCGTGCTGGACCTCTGAGTCCCGCACCGCGTGCTCCTCCGGCGTCGGCGCGTCGTCCGCACCGTCCGGCAGCTCCGGCGTCGAGACGTCGGCCACTGCGAACGCACGCTGGGCATCGGCGACCTTGCGGGCCGCGATGCCGTAGACGAACGCCTCGAAGGGCCTCCCCTCGTCACGGTACCGGCCGAGTGCGCCGAATACCGCGACACAGACTTCCTGTGCGACGTCGTCGACCATGTCGGCGCCGCCTGGGTACGTCCAGAGCCTCGACCGCACGTAGCGGTGGGCCACGGCACGCACCCGTGTGAGCAGGTCGTTGAGAGCTGTCCGGTCGCCTCCGCTCGCAAGCGCGGCTAGATCCCTGAGCTCGACCCGGTCGTGGGTGTGCGGTACTTGGACCTCGGTCACCCCTCGCCCCCTCGTGTTGGACCGGTCAGCCTGAAAGATGGTACGGCTCTCATCTTCTCTTGCCTAGTGGCAATTCGTGATCACCCCGGACTTTTCATCACGATCTGTCACTACCCGCCCGTACGTACGGGGAGATCTGCGGGACCTCAGCTCAGGTAGGTCAGGCGGACGGCCGGATCGAGTTTCTCCACGGCGTACCGGAGGGCGGGCCGGGGCATGCGGTCGGCGTACCGATCGAGGAAGGCGCGCAGGGCGGGCTCGTCGGCGGTGCCGGCGTACTTGAGCGCGATGCCGACAGGTTTCGACACGACCGGGTCGGTGTCGTCGACGAGCAGCTCCGCCAGCGCGAACAGGTCGGCCAGTGCGTCGGGATCGCCGGCGCCGGTGAACGCGAGCGGCGCGGTCATCGCCGTACGCCGGCGAAGTGGATCGGCCGATCGGGCCAGCTCGAACAGCGGCGTACGCGGCTTGTCGAGCAGGTAGCTGCCGACGACGCGCGGCGCGGCCCGGTCGACCATGTCCCAGCTGTCGATGCGATGGTGCCGGCCGAGGTAGAGCTCGTAGCAGCCGCGACGCTCCTCGGCCGGCAGTTTCGTCTTGCGTACCTTGAAGTCCAGCACGCAGAACGCCGCCAGCCGCGGTTCGTACTCCGCGACGTCGAGCAGCCGGTCCACCTCGGTCAACGGCATCGCGGTGAACCGCTTGGCCACGTCGAAGAGTGTGCCCATCCGTACGCCGAGAACGCCGGCCGAGCCGTGGTAGTGCTTCTGCGGACGCTCGTCCGGACGAGCGTGCGACCGCAGCTCGTCGACCAGCGCGGATGCCGTCAGCTCCATCCCAGGAGCGTATTCACTCCGGGGGTTCGAAGTGGAGGAGGTGGGAGGCACGGTCGCCACCCCAGTCGATCGGGGTCCGGCCGGTCTCCCGCCAGCCCGCCCGCCGGTACAGCGCGATCGCCGCGGCGCCCGGCTGGTCGACCACCTCGAGCGACAGCCTCCGCCCGAACTGTGCGGCCATAGTCACGCAGTGCGCGAGCAACTGCCGGCCGACACCGGCCCGGGTTGCCTTCGGGTCCACGAACAACCGCTCGACCTGCGCACCGTCCGGCCCGTCGGCCGTCAGAGCCACGTGCCCGACTACCCGTCCGTCGACCTCGGCCACCCAGCAGCCGAGGCCTTCGACCGGGGTCAGCCACTGGCGCGGATCCGCCGGCCAGTTGACCGGATACCCGGCCAGGTCGTGCACGTCCCGCAACAGCTCGACGCACGTCGCGACGTCCGCGTCCGCGCGCTCCCGAATCTCGGCCACCCGGCAACCCAATCACACCGGTGGCGCAAGAAACCGCCCGCTGGTCCGTGGACCAGCGGGCGGTTCCTGTGGTTACGACCTGAGGATCAGTGGCCGTGACCGTGGCCGTGACCGGCCGCGGCGGGCTCCTCTTCCTCGGGCTTGTCGACCACCAGGGTCTCGGTGGTCAGCAGCAGCGCGGCGATCGAGCCGGCGTTCGCGAGCGCGGACCGGGTCACCTTGACCGGGTCCAGGACACCCTGCGCGAGCAGGTCGCCGTACTCGCCGGTGGCAGCGTTGAAGCCGCTGCCGGACTCGAGCTCCGCGACCTTCGAGGTCACGACGTAGCCCTCGTAGCCGCCGTTCTCGGCGATCCAGCGCAGCGGCTCGACGATTGCCTTGCGGACGATCCGGACACCGGTGGCCTCGTCACCTTCGAGGTCCAGGCTGTCGTCCAGGACGGTGGCCGCGTGCACCAGGGCGGAACCGCCGCCGGCCACGATGCCCTCCTCGATCGCGGCCCGGGTCGCGGACACGGCGTCCTCGATCCGGTGCTTCTTCTCCTTCAGCTCGACCTCGGTGGCCGCGCCGACCTTGATCACGCAGACGCCGCCGGCCAGCTTGGCCAGCCGCTCCTGCAGCTTCTCGCGGTCCCAGTCGGAGTCGGTGCGCTCGATCTCGGCCTTGATCTGGTTGACCCGGGCCTCGATGTCGTCGGACTTGCCGGCGCCCTCGACGACCGTGGTGTTGTCCTTCGAGACCACGATCCGGCGGGCCGAACCGAGCACCTCGAGGCCGACCTGGTCGAGCTTCAGCCCGACCTCCGGGGCGACGACCTGCGCGCCGGTCAGCGCGGCCAGGTCCTCCAGCATCGCCTTGCGGCGGTCACCGAAGCCCGGCGCCTTGACGGCGACCGAGGTGAAGTTGCCGCGGATCTTGTTCACCACGAGGGTGGACAGCGCCTCGGCCTCGACGTCCTCGGCGATGATCAGCAGCGTCTTGCCGGACTGCACGACCTTCTCCAGCAGCGGCAGCAGGTCCGCGATCGCGGAGATCTTGCCCTGGTGGATCAGGATGTACGGGTCCTCCAGCACCGCCTCGCCGGCCTCGGCGTCGGTGATGAAGTACGGCGAGATGTAGCCCTTGTCGAACTGCATGCCCTCGGTGAACTCGAGCTCGGTCCCGAAGGTGTTCGACTCCTCGACGGTGATCACACCGTCCTTGCCGACCTTGTCGAACGCGTCCGCGATCAGGGCGCCGATCTCGGCGTCCCGGGCGGAGATGGTGGCCACGTGCGCCATGTCGCCCTTGTCGTCCACCGCGCGGGCGGTGTCGACCAGCTTGGCGGACACGGCCTCGACGGCCGCCTCGATGCCACGCTTGAGGCCCATCGGGTTGGCGCCGGCGGCGACCGCCCGCAGGCCCTCGTGCACCAGCGCCTGCGCCAGCACCGTCGCGGTGGTGGTGCCGTCACCGGCGATGTCGTTGGTCTTGGTGGCGACCTCCTTGGTCAGCTGCGCACCAAGGTTCTCGAACGGGTCGTCCAGCTCGACCTCACGGGCGACGGTGACACCGTCGTTGGTGATGGTCGGGGCGCCCCACTTCTTGTCCAGGACGACGTAGCGGCCCTTCGGCCCCAGCGTCACCTTCACCGTGTTCGCGAGCTTGTCGACGCCGCGCTCCAGCGCGCGCCGCGCGTTCTCGTCGAACTCGAGGATCTTCGGCATGGGTAAAACCAGTCCCTCTCTGAATGTTTCTTCGTTGCGGTCAGCCGGATCCGATCCACTGCTGCCCCTCCGGCGCCGGCGTGCCGGCCTCCGCCGGAGATGTCTCCCCGGCCTCGGCGGGCCGCCCCACCGGACCCAGCCGGTGCTCGCACCGTCCGGACGGACGGCGGCGGTCGTCCGCGGCGCTGGTCGCGCGGCGGGTCTCCGCCGGCCGATCGCCGGCCGGTCCGGGCACCTTCCGGACCCGGTCGTCCCCGGAGTGAGACTCCGGGCGCCGGATCGACTCCGCCCCGGCGCCGGTGTGCGGCACCGGGGCGGTGTCGGTCAGGAACAGCGAGCGGTCGTCACTTGCTGACGACTGCGAGGATGTCGCGGGCGCCCAGGATCAGGTAGTCCTGGCCGTCGTACTTGACCTCGGTGCCGCCGTACTTGGAGTAGATGACCTTGTCACCCACGGCGACGTCCAGCGGGACGCGGTTGCCGTTGTCGTCGATCCGGCCCGGACCGACGGCGAGGATCTCGCCCTCCTGCGGCTTCTCCTTGGCGGTGTCCGGGATCACCAGGCCGGACTTCGTGGTCTGCTCGGCTTCGAGCGGCGCGACGAGGACGCGGTCCTCGAGCGGCTTGATCGTGACCGACACTTGCTGACCTCCACGGTCGATTCGCTTGTCTGTGCTTCTCGGGTGGTCGCGCTCCCCTGCCGTCGCGGGGGTCAAGGGCCGGACCGCTGGCACCCTCCACCGGAGAGTGCCAACACCGAATCTAGGCCGCGATTAGCACTCGGTCAACTCGAGTGCCAGACTTCACCGGGTCCGGCGATGTTGTGACCGTTCGAGTACGGATCGTGGTCGAGCCCTGGCCTGGCGGAGGTCGTCGTGCGACGGTTCTCTGTACGGCGTCCCGACTGCCCGCGGGACCAGGGTCGGAGGAGTGCCCATGGCCATCAGCTTCCCGTCACTGCCCAAGCTGTCCGGCCGCACCGTGGCCGTCCTCGCCGCGGCCGGCGCACTCGCCGTCGGGGCCGTGGCCGCCGGCGCCGCCAAGGATCAGCCGGCCCCGAGCGCGGGCGCCCCGGCCGTCGGCCCACCGCCGCAGGTCGCTGCCGACCAGGCGGCCGACACAAGCCGCGCCTCCGCGGCGGCCGCGCTGACGCAGTGCCGCTCGGCGATGCTCGTGCCGGTCAACCGCACCTGGGGCATCCCGATGCCGTCCGTGTACGGCGCCGCCAGCACGTACTGCAACCTGATGTACGGCGACGACCCGTATCGCGGCTCCTCGGCATCCGGCGACCCGGACACCGCGATCCGCGTCCTCCAGCGCAACCTGAACTTCTGCTACGGCACCAAGCTCGCTGTCGACGGCGTCTACGGCGGCAACACCCGCGCGGTGGTCCGGATGGTCCAGCGCAGGCACAAGCTGGTCGCCGACGGCATCTACGGCCCGAAGACCCGCTCGGCGATGAACTGGCGGCTCTACTCGATGGCGACCCGTAGCTGGAGCAAGGGCTGCTCGAGCCCCCTCTAAAGTGGCGGGGTGACAGTCACCGGCCTGCTCGACGGCCCCGGCGCGGACGTCCTCGCCGATGCCTGTGCGAGCTACCAGCCGGGCCGGGAGCTCCAACTCGTCGAGAAACTTCGCCGGCGGTACGACGCCACGCTGGTGACCACCGCGGTCACGCAGGCCTCGTTGCGCCACCGCGCCGTCGCCAAGTTCGGCCCGGACGCGGCCCGGATGTACTTCACCCCGGACGGCCTCGAGCAGGCCACCCGCAGCACAGTCGGCGCGCACCGAGCCGCACGGATCGCGGCCACGTTGCCGGGCAGCAGTGTGGTCGACCTGGGCTGCGGCATCGGCGGCGACCTCATCAGCGCCGCCCGCGCCGGTCTGAGAGTCACCGGCGTCGAACGCGACCCTGCCACCGCGCAGGCCGCCCGCGCGAACCTGAGGGCCCTTGAGCTGCCCGGTGAGGTCGTGGTCGGCGACGCCGAGTCCTTCGACCTCTCGCCGTACGACGTGGTGTTCGCGGACCCGGCGCGGCGTGCGGACGGCCGACGGGTGTTCGACCACAACGCCTACTCGCCGCCGTGGAGCTTCGTGACCGCACTGCTGGGACGGACTGCGTGTGTCAAGGTCGCACCGGGCATCCCGCACGACGCCGTACCGGATGGGGTCGAGGCAGAGTGGATCAGCGACGCCGGTGAGGTCAAGGAGGCCGCGCTGTGGTCCGGTCACTTGTACGCGGGTGTTGATCGGCGGGCGACGCTGCTGCCGAGTGGGGCTTCGGTGACCGAGGCGCCGGAGGCTGAGAGCGGTCCGGCAGCGAGGTACATCTACGAGCCGGACGGAGCCGTCGTACGGGCTGGACTGGTGACTGCGGTCGCGGCTGCGGTTGACGGGTGGTTGCTGGATCCGCGGATCGCTTACGTCACTGCGGCGGAGTTGGTGCCGACGCCGCTCGCGTCGGCGTACGAGGTGGTGGAAGAGCTGCCGTACAAGGAGAAGGCGCTGCGGGCCTGGGTTCGCGCGAACGGGATCGGGACGCTCGAGATCAAGAAGCGTGGGGTGGATGTGGACCCGGCACAGCTCCGGAAGAAGCTGTCGCCCAAGGGATCGGCGACGGCTACGTTGATCGTCACCCGCATCGGCCGGGACGCGGTGGCCTATTCCTGTCGCCGAGTTGCGCTGTGAGTACAGTCGAACATATGATCGATCCTACGTGCGGGCCTTCGGGAGACTTCCGGTGGGCGAGGTGCTGCGTCTGCTGCTGCAGTCTCCCGAGGGCTCGCCACTAATCGGTCACGCGGCTGAGGTCGCGCGTTCACCTCGCTCGGGCAGAGTTCCAGGCGAACCGGTTGGCCGCTGGCCGTTCACCTGGGGATCAAGCGGCGCAGTCACCCCAGGTCTTTGCCCGCTGCCGTGCCCTTCCCCGCACTGCAGCGCGCGACCACCGGCAGCCGAAGCCGCGCCACCGCGATGGACAACACCGCACCCGCGGTCGAGGACCGCCCGGACCGCGGAAGCAGCACGTCACGGTCGTCCGGCCCAGAGGACGGCGCAGCGCCGGGTCCGGGAAACGGGTTGGCGGGCGGCTCGGGGGATTGAGCGGGCGGCTCGGGGGATTGAGCAGGCGGCTCCGGGGATTGATTGGCGCCGGCCGCAGTCGATGGTGTTGCGAGAGCTGCGGTGGTGAAGTCGGCGACCAGGGTGTTCCAGTCGTTGTGACGGCGGAGCATGGGGTGGGTTTCACCGGCGAGTTGGAAGAACCTGACCGGAGTTCCGGCGGACCGTAGGCGCTCGGCGTAGGCGGCGGTGGCACGTGGGTCGGTGATGGTGTCCTCGGTGCCGTGGGCGAGGGTGATCGGCGGCCGCAGCGCGGTGAGCGGCTCACCGGGCGGCAGCCACGGCGCCAGCGCCAGCACTCCCGCCACCCGTGGGTGATCGCCGGCCGCGACCACGGCTCGCCCACCCATCGAGTGCCCGATCAGCACCACCCGGCGAATCACCGGCGGCAGGTCGTCGAGCACCGTCCGGAGATCGACGGCAGGATCCGCGGCCACGCCGTTCCATCCGCGGTACCGGTACCGCATCAAGCCGATCGCAGCCGCCGGCACGGCCGTGCGAACCGCCCAGGCGAACGGCCACATCCGGAGGATCGGCGGCTGCCACGACTGCGGGACGGCTTGCGAGTTCTCCATCCCGCCGTGCGCCAGCAGCACCAGGTCCGTCGCCCCGGCCGGCGGCCGGACCAGATCCATCCCCGGACGCGTCATCGGCGGCCGTACAGCTCCGCCGGATCGCGGCGGATGACCATCATCCGGTCCGGGTCCTCGAGCCCGGCGAACCCGTAGCTGCGGTAGAGCTCGTGCGCGTCCGCGGTCGCCAGCATCGTCCGACGGACACCCCTGAGGTCCGGGTGCTCGAGCAGCGTGGACACGACGAACCGCCCGAGCCCGTGCCCCCGGTACTCCGGCAGCACGAACACGTCGGCCAACCAGGCGAACGTCGCCCGGTCCGTCACCATCCGCGCGAACGAGACCATCGTCCCGTCCGCGGCGTACACCCCGAGATTCAGCGAACCGGCGATCGACCGCTCGACGACGTCCCGCGGGAACCCCTCCGCCCAGTACGACGTACTCAGAAAGCCGTGGACGACGTCGACGTCGACGCGGTCCGTGGAGTCGTCGGCCTCGAAGCCGTCCGGCCCGGTCCATCTCACGTGTTCAGCACCTCGGTGATCGGCATCGACGAGTCGGCCGGCAGCCCGAGCGGCGACGGCGTCTTCCCGGCCCGCACCAGCTCCGAACCGAGCGCCGCGACCATCGCGCCGTTGTCCGTGCACAACCCCGGTCGCGGCACGCGGACGGCGATGCCGGCCTCGGCGCACCGCTCCTCCGCCATCGCGCGCAACCGCGAGTTCGCCGCGACCCCGCCGCCGATCAGCAGGTGCTCGAAACCACGGTCCTTGCACGCGTCGATCGCTTTCCGGGTGAGCACGTCACAGACCGCCTCCTGGAAGGCGGCGGCCACGTGGTTCACCGGCACGTCCTCGCCGTCGCGGCGGCGAGCCTCGACCCAGCGGGCGACCGCGGTCTTCAGACCGGAGAAGGAGAAGTCGAAGCGGTGCCGCTCGAGGTCCCGCTGCGAGGTCAGGCCGCGCGGGAAGGTCACGTACAGCCGGTCACCGCCGTCACGCGCCGCTTTGTCGACATATGGGCCACCCGGGAACGGCAGGCCGAGCACCCGCGCGACCTTGTCGAACGCCTCGCCCGCGGCGTCGTCGATGGTGCTGCCCATCGGCTGCACACCTTCGGTGATGTCCTCGACCGCGAGCAACGACGAGTGCCCGCCGGACACCAGCATGGCGACACAGCCCTTCGGCAGGTCACCGTGCTCCAGCGTGTCGACGGCGACGTGGGCCGCAAGGTGGTTCACGCCGTACAAGGGCTTGTCGAGCGAGAGCGCCAGGCCCTTGGCCGCGGCGACCCCGACCAGCAGCGCACCGGCCAGGCCGGGACCGCTGGTGACCGCGACCGCGTCCACGTCCGTCGGCTTGATGCCCGCGGTCTCGCAGGCCCGCCGGATCGTCGGGACCATCGCCTCCAGGTGCGCGCGACTCGCGACCTCCGGTACGACGCCGCCGAACCGGGCGTGCTCCTCGACACTCGACGCGATCGCGTCGGCGAGCAGCGTCTGCCCGCGGACGATGCCGACCCCGGTCTCATCGCACGACGTCTCGATCCCCAGGATGAGGGGCTCGTTGCCTGTCACTTGTCCTCCCGCCACCGCATGATCACCGCATCCTCGCCACCGGCGTAGTACCCGCGCCGCCGGCTGATCTCCTCGAATCCGAAGGCCTGGTAGAGACCCCGGGCCGCTTCATTGCCCTCAGCAACTTCCAGCATCACCGTCCGGCCCGCGCACCGCGCCAGCGCCGCCGTCGTCAACTGACCGCCGATCCCGGTCCGGCGCCCGGCCGGGGCGACCGCGATCCGCAGCAACTCGACCACGTCCGGCGCGACCGGCGGCACCAGCAGGACGACATACCCGACCAGGTCGCCCTCGTCCGCGACGAGGATGGCCCGGTCGTCGGACAGCCGGTCGAACTCGGTCGTCCACGAGACCGTACTCCACGCCTCCGCGCCGAAGCACACCTTGTCCAGCGCAACCACCGCGGGCAGGTCGTCCACGGTGGCCGGCCGAATGGCAGGTCTCACTTCGGCAGCACGCTCTTGGGTCCGCCGGACAGCGTGACGTCCGGACGGCGCAGGTAGAGCGGCTCGGGCCCGACCACGTCGAGCGTCCCGGTCACCACGCCCGTCGCCAGCACCTCGGCCGACGGGTACTCGGCGACGTCGACGTCCGCGACCCCCAGCACGTCGCCGTACAGCACGGCGCCACGACCGATCACCGGCAGGCCGGACAGCACGTGCGCGACGTCGGCGGGCCGGTCGACCGCCGGTCCTTCCAGCCGGCGCCGGCTCCCGTTCGCGGCCGGACCGTCGTACAGCGCCCAGTAGACCTCCTTGCGCCGCGCGTCCGTCGCCACGGCGACCGGCAGCGTCAACTCGGACTGCCGGGCCAGCAGGTCGAGGCTGCACACGCCGGCGACCTCGATCCCGAGTACGTCGGCCATCGTGCGAGCGGTCACCAGGCCGACGCGCAGCCCGGTGAACGGGCCCGGCCCGACCCCGACCGCGATCCTGGTCAGCTCGCGCGGCGTCGCGCCCGCGGTCTCCAGCGCCGAGGCGATCGCCGGCGCGAGCAGCTCGCCGTGGCGCAGCGCGTCGACGGTCGTGGACGACGCCAGGATCTCCCCGCTGACCGGGTCGGCCAGCGCGACGGTGACCGCGGCACTCGAGGTGTCGAAAGCAAGCAGCATCAGTAGTTCTCCAAAGCAGGCGGCCGCGCCGAGGTGCTGAGCACGGACACGCGGATGCCGGACGCCGCCCAGCGCGGGCCCACCGGCGTGATCCTGATCTCGCGCGTCTCGTCGGTGTCGTCGTCGCCGCGGGTCACCACGATGTCGAGCCGGTCCGGGGCCAGCGTCTCGGCGAGCCCGTGACCCCACTCGACCACCGTGACCGCGTCCTCCAGGCTGGCGTCCAGGTCGAGGTCGTCGAGCTCGGCGATCCCGCCGATCCGGTACGCGTCCACGTGCACCAGCGCCGGCCCACCGGCGAGCGACGGATGCACGCGCGAGATCACGAACGTCGGCGAGGTGATGTCACCCCGCACCTTCAGCCCGGCCCCGAGCCCCTGGGTGAACGTCGTCTTACCTGCCCCCAGGTCACCCGACAGGACGAGGACGTCGCCCGCCCGCAGCTGGCCCGCGAGCTCCTCGCCGATCGCCCGCATGTCGTCGGCCGTCGGCACCGTGAGCTCGACCGGCATCGCCTTCGCGTAGATCAGGTTGGGGTCGTGCTGCTCGACGACGGAGTACCCTCGCCGCCGCCAGAATTCCACGGTGTCCGGCAGTTCGACCCTGGCGATCAACTGCACCCGGCTGAGCCCTCGCCGTACGGCGACCTCCTCGGCGCACCCGACCATCGCTGACGCGACCCCGCGGGCCTGGTGCCGCGGGTCGACCGAGACCCGGCGCAGGTTGAGGGTGTCTCCCGACTCCTCGAACAGCACCGCGCCGGCCGGGCTGCCGTCGATGCGGACCAGCAGGCCGCCGTGCTTGGTCACCGCGTCGGTGACGGTGGCCGCGTTCTCGGACAGTGCGGTCGACGGCGGGTCGAGAACCCGGCGGGCGGAGAACGCGTGGTGGATCACCCCGACGATCTCGTCCGCGTGCTCGGCGCTGGCGTCGACGACGTGCAGGTCGGTCATGAATGTCCTAGTAGAGATGTTTCGGCTCGTTCGATCATGCCAAGGAGGGCGGCGGTGAACTCACGGTGGTGCTCGATCAGGCCGAGGTGGCCGCAGTTCTTCACCTCGACCAGCTCCGCGCCGGGCACGTGCCGGACGATCTCCTCGGCGTGCTCGAACGGGGTCAGGTGGTCCTTGTCGCCACCGATCACGACGCACTCCACCTTCTGCAGCGGCTCCAGGGCGTCGTACTTGTCGTGCAGCGCGAAGATCGGGTAGAACTCCGCGATCACCGAGATCGGCGTGGCCGCGATCATCTCGTTGACGAACTCGGTGAACGCCGGCGGCACCTCGGAGCCGAACGAGTACTTGCGGGTCAGCAGGTAGCTGATGTCCGTGCCGGCCTTGCGGCTGCGTTCGACCACGTCGGGGATCCGGGCCAGCGCGGCCACGGTCGGCGTCGCCAAGGTGCGGGCCAGCATGCCGACCTTGCCCGGGAACACGATCGGCACCCGGTCGAGCGCGCCCGCGCTGGTGGAGCAGAGGCCGACGCCGATGATCCGGTCGCCGAAGAGCTCGGGATGCTGCTCGGCCAGCGCCATGATCGCCATGCCGCCCATCGAGTGCCCGATCAGGACCACCGGACCGGTCGGCGCGAACTCCTCGAGGATCCCGTGCAGGTCGCGGCCGAGCTGGTCGATGCTGACGTTCTCCTTCGCCGACCGCCCGGACCGGCCGTGCGACCGCTGGTCGTAGAAGACCATCGTGCCGATCCCGGCCAGGTCCCGGCGCTCGAAGTGCCAGCAGTCCATGTTCAGCCCGTAGCCGTGTATGAAGATCACGGTCAGGTCCTCGGGTGGCAACGGCAGCTTCTTGCCGAATCTCCGCTTCGGCGGCTGGGCCGGCCGGCGGGATCGC
The DNA here is from genome assembly GCF_050942445.1 of Kribbella sp. CA-247076. Taxonomy (NCBI): domain Bacteria; kingdom Bacillati; phylum Actinomycetota; class Actinomycetes; order Propionibacteriales; family Kribbellaceae; genus Kribbella; species Kribbella sp. CA-247076. The sequence continues at coordinate 6,495,880 of NZ_CP192051.1, forward strand.
TTCAGCTCGTCCACCTCGACGTACAACTCGACGCCGTCGTCGGCGGTGAACACGTGCGGCGTCCCGCGCAGCGAGCCGAACGGCTCGGCCTCCAGCTGCGCACGCTGCCCCGACCGCCGACCGATCACCTGGCGCTCGACCGCCACTCCGGCCGCGGCTCCCGCCGCCAGCACTCCGACCGCGGCCCCGATCAGCCCGGCGGTCCGTGACACCTTGGACATGCCGGTCTACCTCTCGACCGAGGCGGTGGAGCCGGGCGCGGCGCTGTCGACGTACCGTCGCGGGATCCTGGGTCCGAGCCGGGTCACGATCTCGTAGTTGATGGTGCCCGCGGCCTCGGCCCAGTCGTCCGCCGTCGGCTCGCCGCCGGTCCCCGGTCCGAACAGCACGACCTCGTCCCCCGCGGCCGCCTCGTCGTCCTCGAGGTTCACCACGCACTGGTCCATGCAGATCCGGCCGACGACGGTACGGCGCCGGCCGCGAGCCTGGACCGGGGCGCCGTTCGACGCGTGCCGCGGCAGTCCGTCGCCGTACCCGAGCGGGATCAGGCCGAGGGTCGACGGGCGCGGCGCGGTCCAGGTCAGCCCGTAGGAGACGCCGGCGCCGGCCGGGACCCGCTTCACCATCGCGAGCCGGGCCGTCAACGTCATCGCGGGCACCAGCCCGAGCTCTTCCGACGGCAGCGCGTGTCCGAACGGCGAGAGCCCGTACGTCGCGACGCCGGGACGGACCAGGTCGAAATGGGTGTCCGGCAGGGCGAGGGTCGCGCCGGAGTTGGCCAGGTGCTTGAACTCGGCGTCCACTCCGAACGACTCCGCCAGCTCGACCGCCTCGGTGAACGTGGCCAGCTGGGCCTCGTTCGCCGCGCTCTTCGGCTCGTCCGCCGAGGCCAGGTGGGACCAGATGCCCTTGATCTCGATCCGGCCGGTCCGCTGCTCCCGCAGCGCGGCCCGGATCAGCGCCGGCCACTCCTCCGGTACGGCGCCGCCGCGGGACATGCCGGTGTCGATCTTCAGGTGGACCCGGGCCGGCCGCTCGGTCACGCCGGCGGCGAGCTCGTCGATCTCCCACGGCGCACCCGCGGACAGGTCGATACCGGCGGCGATCGCGTCCTCGAGCGGCTCGCCGGGTGTCGTCAGCCAGCAGAAGACCGGCCCGGTGTCACCGGCCGCCCGCAACGCCAGCGCCTCCTCGAGCACGGCCGCGCCGATCCAGTCGGCACCGGCTTCGCGCGCCGCCCGGGCGACCGGGACCATGCCGTGGCCGTAGCCGTCGGCCTTGACCACGGTCATCAGCTGGGCACCGTCCGCGCGGGCACGCAGCGTCGACACGTTGTGACGGATCGCGGCCAGGTCGACGACCGCTTCGGCGCGGACCGGGCGGCCGCCGCCAGGTGACTGGAGGGTAGACATAGCCCCTCCAGTGTCTCAGGCCCGGTCGAGCAACTCCGCCAGGGCAGCCATGTCGTGGAACACCGCGGTCGCCGACGACAACTTCGCGGGGTCCGTCATCCCGGCGTACCCGAACACCGTCATCCCGGCCGCGTTGGCCGCGGCGACGCCGAGCGGGCTGTCCTCGACGACCACGCAGTCGCCGGGTTTGACGCCCATCGTGCTCGCCGCGTGCAGGAACAGGTCGGGTGCGGGTTTGCCGTGGGCAACGTCCTCCGCGCTGAAGATCCTGCCCGCGAACCGGTCCAGAAAACCGACCGCGGTGAGCGCCGTCCGGATCCGGCGATGGGTCCCGGACGAGGCCAGGCAGTAGGTGACGCCACCGGCGTCCAGGTGGTCGAGAACCGCCTCGACCCCCTCGATCGCCCGCAGGTTGGCGAACCCGTCGAACAGCCGCTGGTGGTAGCGGTCCTCCAGGTCGGCCGGCAGCGGGCCGCCGAGGCGCGCCTCAGCCTTCTGCCGCATGGACGCCATGCTGCCGCCCATGAAGTCGCGCACCGTTTCCTCGAAGGTGTAGGGCAGGCCGGCCTCGGTGAGCAGCTCGGCCAGGATCGTGTTGGCGAGTCGCTCGGAGTCCACCAGTACGCCGTCGTTGTCGAAGATCACCAGACCGGTCACGTGCTGAACCCTATGCGGCCGCCACACCCTTGGGGTGCGGCGGCCGCGGGAAGCGGGGTGCGCTCAGTTCTCCTGGATGGAGAAGTCGGTGAAGGCGAACCGCTGCTTGGTGTTGCCGGTGGAGACGACCTCGACGCCGTAGTCGACCTGCCAGGTGGTGGCCTTCGGGGCCCAGCCACGCTTGACCATGTCGTCGAAGAAGCTGGCCAGCGGCATCGTGCCGGACTTCTGCGTCACCTGGGACACGTACGCGGTGTACCCGTTGGTGTGCCAGACGTCGTAGGTGAACCCGCCGAAGGTCACGGTGTCGACCTTGCGGCCGGCCGGGACCTGGCCCTTGTTGTCGGTCCAGATCATCAGCTCGTTGTTCAGGCCGTCGCCGATCCACGCGTCGAACGCGACGTTGTAGATGCAGGCCGCGCAATTGGCCGGCGTGGTCGCCGCGAACGTCGCCGACTTGATCTTCGACAGCGGGACGTCGTCGTAGTCCTTGTGCACGTTCGGGTACGCCTGGACGCCCTTGTCGCCCGGGAGCGGCTGGGTGACGTCGACGTACCAGTTGTCGAAGTTGCAGGCGCCCAGCGTGTAGGTGCCGTTCTCGTTGTTCCACATGTTGTTGTGGACGTAGTACGCGCCGAAGTTCCGGCCCGCGCCCTGGTTGTTGGTCGCCGTGGTGGTCCACACCGGGTTGGTGCAGCTCTTCACCGGGCTCCCGGTCGAGGTGGGCGTCGACGTCGCCGTCGGGGTCGACGTACTGGTCGTGGTCGACGTCGGAGTCTTGGTGGGTGTCTGGGTCGGCGTCGTGGTGGTCGGAGTGGCCGTCGGCGTCTTCGTCGGGGTCGACGTGGCCGTCGGCGTCGGCGTGGTGGGCTGCGGCGGCGCGGCCGCGAAGTCGTAGTGCGCGGTGTACTGCAGCTTGGTGCCGGCGCGGTACCGGTCGCCGTCACGGTCGAGGGCCCGGAGGCGGAACGACTTGTCGGTGGTCTGGCCCGGGTCGATCGACAGGATCGACGGTCCGGCCGCGGTCGCCGTGATGGCGGCCGGCTTCGCGCCGAAGCCGTGCAGCACCGTACAACTGGAGGACGCGTCCAGGACGCAGGTCTCCACGCGTCCGACGCTCGGGAGGGTGGATGCCGTGCTGTCCGTCGCGGCGCCGGTGTTGGTCGCAGTCACCGGGGTGTCCTTGGCCGCCTGGACGGCGATCGGTGCGGCGATGAGCGCGCCGACGGCAAGGAACAGCGCTGGGATCACGACGCGGCTCCGGGCAGTTCGGGTGGGGGGCATGCGAAACATTCCTCGTCTGTCCGGCGGACCGCCCCACGTGCCCCAGAACTGCAGGAACGGCCCACAACTGTTCTGTTGGGTCCCCAGAGAGGCCTGGACCAGCCGACGCCCCCGAAGCGCCGAACCGTTCCGGGCAGACCGGGCGATCCAGCGGCCCGGCCGTGTCCTGCTCGTTCACTCTCGCGCGTACGGCGCCCGACGTTATCCAACCGTGATCTGAAAAGCCAACCCAGGACCCCCATTTCACGCAGCGTATCCGCGCACTCCGCTTGAGAGGGCGTGTTGCTGGAACCTGGTGCGGACAGGTACCTTGTGTCGCATGGTAGCGGAGAAGGTGTTCACGCAGCTGCGCCGCGGGACGCTGGAGTACTGCGTGCTCGCGCTGCTGCAGGGAGAGCGTCGTTACGGTTTCGAGTTGGTCAAGGCGCTCGGCGCGGTCGACGGACTGGTCACCACCGAAGGGACGATCTACCCGCTGCTGGCGCGGTTGCGGCGTGAGGGTCTGGTGGAGACCAGCTGGCAGGAGTCCGAGTCGGGCCCGCCGCGGCGCTACTACACATCGACGCCCGCGGGTAGCCGGGCACTGGCCGAGTTCACCGCGGACTGGCAACGGTTCTGCCGGTCGGTGGACAAGATCTTGCAGAGTGGGAGACGGGGATGAGCAGGGAACTGGACAGCGATCGCCTGGTCGACGCGTACCTGAACGAGCTGGCCGCGGAGGCTGCCGAGTTGCCGGCCGGCCGGCGCGACGAGTTGCTCGCCGACCTGAAGGCGCACATCGCCGAGGCGCGCGCGGGCGGCGCGACGTCGGAGGACGAGATCCGCGAGGTGCTGCACCGGCTCGGCCGGCCGAGTGAGATCGTTGCCGCCGCCACCGACGGCCTGGTGCGGGTCGAGCTCCCGCCGCGGCTGCGCCCGCGGGACTTCGTCGCGGTCGGGCTGCTGTTGGTCGCGCCGTACCTGCTGGAGCTCAGCTCGCTGGTGGCCGTGATCGGCTGGGGGATCGGACTCGGACTGCTCTGGACCTCGAACCGCTGGACCGTGCTCTGGAAGCTGATCGGCACGTTGATCTGGCCGATCGGCTACGCCGCGGCCCTGTTCCTGGACGTGTTCTTCCAGCCCCGGATCTGGGTCATCCAACTGGCTGACTTGGTGATCACGCTCGTTCTGATCACCGCCTTGGTCCTGAACGCCCGCCCACCGCGTCAGGCCTCGTAAACGATCGAGGCACCTAGGAGCTGCGGTGCAACGCCGGGGCGGGTTGGGGCGTCCGTAGGGTGTGAGGATGCGGATGGTCGCCGTGGTCGGTGCCGGGGTGCTGGCGCTGGCTGGGTGTGGGGACGAGTCGGGCGTGGGTGGTTCGGACGGTGGTGCGTTGAAGGGCCGCACCTACCTCTCGTCGGCGGTGGTCGAGGACGGGAAACCCAAGCAGCTCGTGCCGAACAGCCGGGTGCGGTTGACGTTCACCGATGACGGGCGGCTGATCGCCGAGGCGGGGTGCAACTCGATGCAGGCCCCGGTGGACACCGGCGGCGGCAAGCTCGCGGTCGACGAAGAGCTGGCGGTGACTGCGATGGGATGTGACGCAGCACGGCACCGGCAGGATGACTGGCTGATGAACGTACTGCGGTCCGATCCGGGCTGGAAGCTGGAGGCCGAGCAACTCACTGTCACCTCCGGGGGTACGACGATCACGCTGACGGATCGCGAGACGGCCGAGCCGGACCTCGCGCTCGACGGCACCAGGTGGACGCTGGACACGGTGATCACCGGCGAGACCGCGTCGCATCAGGCCGGTGCGGAGAAGGCGTGGATCACCCTGAACGGCGAGCGGGTCACCGGGTCGACCGGCTGCAACGAACTCCAGGGCAAGGTCGCCCGTGACACCGGCAAACTCACCTTCGGCGAGCTCGCCACCACCCGACGAGCCTGTGCCGGCGACGCGGGAAAGCTCGAGCAAACGCTCCTCGGCTCCCTCAAAGGCGCCGTCACCTACGAGGTCGACGCCAACCGCCTCAAACTCCGCACCCCCACCAGCGGCCTGGACTTCACCGCCACCCGCTAGCCCCAAAACCATCCGAAAGCGCCGGGGCTGCTAGCTCTTCAGAGTCATCCGGGTGGCCTCGGGGAGGGCGGCTGCTACTCCGAGGGCTGTGGTGGGGCCGGAGGCTGAGGCGAGGTTAGCGGCGGCGGCGTGGAGGTAGGCCGCGACCGAGGCGGCGTCGAGGGCGGTGAGGCCGGCTGCGAGAAGGGCTCCGCACAGGCCGGCCAGGACGTCGCCGGCTCCGGCGGTCGCCAGCCACGGGGTGGCGTTGGTGTTGACGCGGACCTGACCGTCGGGCGCCACGATGACCGTGGTCGAGCCCTTCAGCAGGACGGTGGCGTCGTACCGCTCGGCTGCCAGGCGGGCGTGCTTCAGGCGCTCGGCTTCCACCGTCGACCGGTCCACACCGAGCAGACGCGCCAGCTCGCCGGCATGCGGTGTCGCGAGTACGCCGGTGTGATCGCCGGAGTCCTCCAGCGCTCGCAGACCGTCCGCGTCGAGAACGATCGGCTCCTCGGCGTCCAGCAGATCCCGGACCCGGGCGACGTCGAGGTCATCACCGAGACCGGACCCCACGGCCCATGCCTGCACGCGTCCCTCACCGGCCACGATCTCCGGGTGCGCCGCCCGGACCTCGGCCGCCACCGCGTCCGGGCCGACGTACCGGACCATGCCCAACGGGCCGCCGAGAGCACCGGCGGTGGCGATCACGGCAGCGCCCGGGTACTGCGCCGAGCCGGCCATCAACCCGAGTACGCCGCGCGAGTACTTGTCCGACTCACCCCGCGGCACCGGATACAACGCCCGTACGTCGGACGCCTGCAACGACTCGACCGCGGGCGGCGGGAGCTCGAGACCGATGTCGACCAGGTGGACCGGGCCGCACGCGCTCGCGCCGGGGTCGACGAGGTGGCAGATCTTGTGCGTGCCGAAGGTGACGGTCAGCGCGGCGTGGACGTGCGGCTCCGGCGTCTCGCCCGTGTCGACGTCGATACCCGATGGGATGTCGACGGCAACGATCGGTACGCCGTGCTCGGCGGCCGACTCCACGGCGGCCAGTGCATCGGGACGTAGGCCAGGACGCCCACCGATTCCGACGATGCCGTCCACGACGACGTCCGCAGCGGCGATGTCGTCGGCCGATCCGACCCGCCCGCCGACAGCGCGCAGCGCCTCCAGACCGGCCGCGTGTGCCTTGTCCGACAGCAGTACGGCGGTCACGCGGGCACCACGACGGGCCAGCCGGACCCCGGCGTACAGGGCGTCGCCGCCGTTGTCGCCGGAGCCGACCAACAGGACCACGCGAGCGCCGTACGTGTGGCCGAGGAAGTTGCTGATGGCAACCGCGAGGCCGGTGGCGGCGCGCTGCATCAGGGTGCCCTCGGGCAGCCGCGCCATCAGGTCGGCCTCGGCCGCCCGGACCTGTTCGACGGTGTGCGCGCGGCGCATGTCAGCCCTCCAGGATGACGACGGCGGACGCGATGCCGGCGTCGTGGCTCAGGGACAGGTGCAAGGTCTGGACGCCGAGCCGGGCGGCCGCGTCGGCCACCGTGCCGGTGATCTCCAGCCAGGGCCGGCCGGTCTCGTCGGTCTGCACCTCGGCGTCGTGCCAGTGCATCCCGGCCGGGGCGCCGAGCGCCTTCGCGAGCGCCTCCTTCGCGGCGAACCGGGCGGCCAGGGAGGCCGGTGGTTTCACCGCCTCGACCGGCGTGAAGACGCGGCTCCGCAGACCGGGCGTGCGCTCGAGGGTCTGCATGAACCGCTCCACGTCGACCACATCGATACCCACGCCGACGATCATGCGCATCACCCTAGCCGCCTCCCGCCGGAGCAACGCGCCCACCGGCAAGCTCTTAACCGGGCGGCGGCTCCGCCGTGGATTGGCGGAGGCGTAACTCGACGGCGAGGTCCAGGCGGAGTGCGGCCGGTGTGACGCCGCGGGCCAGGTCGAGCACCAGGCGGGTGGCCAACTCCGCCATCTGGCGTAGTGGCTGATGGACAGTGGTGAGGGTCGGCGAGACCCATTGCGCCACCGGCAGGTCGTCGTACCCGACCACGGACAGGTCGCGCGGGATCTCCAGCCCGAGCTCGCGCGCCGCCTGGTACACACCGAGCGCCTGCAAATCACTGCCGGCGAAGATCGCCGTCGGCCGGTCGGGCAGCTTCAGCAGCGCCAGGGCCTCCTGACGCCCGGTGCCCACGCCGAACTCCGTCGACCGGATCAGCGCGGGATCGACCTCGACCCCGGTCGACCGGAGCGCGTCGGTGTACCCGTCGACGCGCATCCGCGCGCACAGCGTCTCCACCGGCCCGCCGATCACCCCGATCCGGCGGTGACCGAGCTTGCGCAGGTGCAGCGTCGCCATCCGGCCGCCACTCCAGTTCGCCGCGCCGATGGAGGGTACGTCGTCCCCGACCTCACCGACCGGATCGACCACCACGAACGGGATCCGGCGCGCCTCCAACTGCGCCCGCTGATCGGCGTCCAGGTCGGAGAACACCATGATCACGCCGAGCGGACGGCGGAGCAGCACGGACTCGATCCACTCCTGCCGCGGCCGCCGGGCACCCCCGCACTCCGACAGCACCAGCTCGACACCCTCGGTCCGGACGACCTCTTCGACGCCGCGGATGAGCTCGACCGCCCACTCGCCGCCGATCTCGTTGAACACCAGGTCGATCATCGGGCTGCTCGCCGTACTGGTCGCGCGGCGCCGGTAGCCGTGGGCCTGGATCAGGCTCTCGATCTTCGCCCGGGTGGCTTCGGCGACGTCGGCGCGGCCGTTCAGCACCTTGGAGACGGTGGGCACGGAGACGCCGGCCTGCTCCGCGATGGTCGCGATGGTCACCCGCTGACCCACAGTGTCCCTCCGCCCGCCTCGAGGCCGTGCCCGCACAGTACAACCTAGCCGGTGGCCGAAACTTTCGACGGTCGGTCACCCGTAGATCGTGCGGCCGAGGGCGTCCGGTACGCCGCTGAGGCGGTAGAAGTACGTGTTCACCTGGTCGCGCCACTCGCGCGCGTTCGCCACCTGTCCTTCGAGCCGCGCGGTGATGTTGTCCCGGGCGGCCGGGTCGAAGCGGTCGGCGATGGCTTTCCAGCGGACGAGCATGGCTTCGACTTCGTCGTACCCCTGGAAGTGCGTGTCGTAGATGTGCTGCAGGACCGTGGTGCCGCTCTGCAGCACGTGGTCGTAGGGGACGTGATGGAAGAACAGCAGCAGCTCGTCGGGGCAGGTGTGCACGTTCTCGTAGCGACTGGCGAGTGGCTCCGGGTACTGCCTGGTGAAGCCTGAGCCGGTTGCGACCGTGCGGTCCACGCCGACGCCGTAGCGATCCGCGAAGTGGTACGCGCCGGACGCGGAGTACTCGTACCCGTTGACGCTCGGCCCGTAATGCGTGCCCGGTGTCACCATGAATCCCACGCCGAGCGGCGCGGTGTAGCGCTCGTACGTGAGCCACGAGCCGGCCATGATCCCGACCAGCTCCGCCCGCGTCCGGTCGTCGATCGGGAACGTCGCCGCGGCCCACTCGTGCAGCAGGCTGACCGGATCCGCGGCCGGGTCCCACGCCAGCCGTCCGTACGCGTAGAGGTTGCTCTGGGCAAGTTTGTGGCCGGTCCAGTTCGGGTCGTCGCCGACGTTGGCCACGGCAACGATCATCTCGGTGCGCTCGGCAACGGTCGGTCCTCCGCCGCCGGTCGTGTCGAACTGCAGGATCTCCCGCCACCACGACCCCAGGTAGCACAGGTCCTTCTGCTGGCCGGAGTACTCCTGGGTCACCTGCAGCTCAAGCGCGAACCGCGTCTCCTGCAACTCCCCCAGCAACGGCGACACCGCCTCCCGTACCTGGAAGTCCAACGGTCCGTGCTTGACCTGCAGTACGACGTTGTCGTCGAACATCCCGTCCAGCGGGACGAAGTGGTCGTACGCCGCCCGCGCGCGATCCGTCGTCCGGTCCCGCCAGTCCTGGTCCGGATCGTCGACGAAACACCGCCAGTGCACGGTCCCCCGGTACGGCGCCAGCGCCCGCGCCAGCAGGTTCGCGCCGTCCGCCTGGTGCCGCCCGTACGTCGCCGGCCCCGGCCGGCCCGCCTTCACCACGAACCCACCGAGGTCGGGTACGGCGTCGTACACGCGCCCGGCCGCGGCCGCCCACCACCGGGCCACCCGGCCGTCGAGCGGATCGGCGGTGTCGAGGTCACCGAGCACGATCGGGGCGGCGAAGTTGACCGACAGGTGGACGGTGATTCCGTACTCCCGGAAGACCGCGGCCAGCCGGGCCACGTCCGGCAGGTGATCAGTGATCAACCGCGTCTCGGCCGGACCCACGGTGCTGTTGTTCAGCACCACGGCGTTCAGGCCGATCGACGCGAGCAACCGGGCGTACGCGCGGACGCGGGTCAGGTCCTGGACCACGCGGCCGTCGCGGAAGAAGATCGATCGACCTGAGTAACCGCGCTCGACCGCGCCGCTGAGGTCGTCCCAGTGCGCCAGCATCCGGACCGGGACAGCCGGTCGCTCGACCACGGTGAAGTCGCCAGTCATCCACTCGAAGTACCGCAGGAGATAGAAGTACCCGTACAGCAGTCCCCGACCGGTCTCTGCGGTGACGACCAGGTGGTTGCCGCGTCGCATCACCAGGAAGCCCTCGCCGCCGAGCCCGTCGACCGGCAGCGCCTGCTCGACCCAGGCGGCCAGCGGCGTCTCCTCGAGCCGGCCGAGGGTGCACAGGGCAACTTCCACCTCGTGCTGCACGCGCCGGGTCTGCCGGAGCTCGGCCCGGATCGTCTGCGCCAGCGCACCGGAGGCGTGCACGGTGACCTCGGGCAGTCGTTGGCCACCGAGCCAGCAGGGGTCGAAAGTCATGAGGCCGAAACACCAGCTTCGTCGCGTCGTGGCCCCCCGGACGCCGGCGATCCTCGCACACGACCCGGTCACCCCGATGACCCCGAAACTTTCGCACGTCGGCGGTGCTACCACGGCAAGCAAGCGTTTGCCAGCAGTGGAGGTGCGGGTAGTTGAGACGTAAGCCACGCCCGTCCGGGGTGGGTCCGTTCCCACGGGGGTGGGAAGAATGGGGCACATGCTGCAGCCGACACGGGAGGTGACTCCCTACACCGAGCTGGACCGGGCCGCCTGGGCGCAACTCGCCGAGACGACCGTGTCCCCGCTGACGGCCGAGGAGATCGAACGGCTGCGTGGTCTCGGCGACGAGATCGACATGGACGAGGTGCGTGAGGTCTACCTGCCGCTGTCGCGGATCCTCTCGCTGTACGTCCGGCATGCCCGGGCCCTGCACGCCGACACCGAGAGCTTCCTCGGCAAGCCGGCCGCGACCCGGACGCCGTTCGTGATCGGCATCGGCGGCTCCGTTGCCGTCGGCAAGTCCACCACCGCGCGGTTGCTGCGTGAGTTGCTGGCCCGGTGGCCGGAGCACCCGCGGGTCGCCCTCGTCACCACCGACGGCTTCCTCTGGCCGAACGCCGAGCTCGAACGCCGGAACCTGATGATGCGCAAGGGCTTCCCCGAGTCGTACGACCGCAAGGCCCTGCTGCGGTTCGTGGTCGAGGTGAAGTCCGGGATGGACACCGTCGAGGCCCCGGTCTACTCGCACCTGCACTACGACCGGATGCCCGGCGTCCGGACCACCGTCGAACAGCCGGACATCCTCCTGCTCGAGGGCCTGAACGTCCTGCAGCCCGCACCCCGGCACGCCGACGGCAAGAGCGGCCTGGCGGTCAGCGACTTCTTCGACTTCTCCGTGTACGTCGACGCGGCCGCCGATGACATCCGGTCCTGGTACGTCCACCGCTTCCTGAAACTGTGGGAGACGGCCTTCCGCAACCCGGAGTCGTACTTCGTCCGGTACGGCGAGCTCAGCCGGGACGAGGCGGTGAAGAAGGCCGAGTCACTGTGGGACGGGATCAACGGCCCGAACCTGCGGGAGAACATCCTGCCCACCCGCTCCCGCGCCACCCTGGTCCTCCGCAAAGGCGCCGACCACACAGTCCGTTACGTGCGGTTGCGGAAGCTCTGAACCGCAGGGACGATCGCGACCGCGACGACCAGAGCGGTCAGACCGAAGGCCATCGAGTACCCGGTGCCGGCGACGATCGCTCCGAAGACGATGGCGCCGATCCCCCAGCCGCCGTCGTACGCCAGGTTCCAGAGTGCGCTGACTTGACCGTAGCGGGACTTCGGGACCCGGTTGTACATCAGCGACAGCGTCAGGTTCTGCGCTGCCCCGAAGCCGATGCCGAACAGGGCCGACCCGACCACGATGGCGACCACACTGCCGATCAGGACCAGCGCACCCGCTCCCACCGCGGCCAGGACCAGCGCCGGGGCGAGCAACCGGGCCGGGCCGATGCGGTCACCGAAGCGGCCGGCCAGCCAACGGGCTGCGGGAGCGGCGACCGACTGCAACAGCAGGGCGGTGGCGACCACCGAGTGCTTGTCTTCGGCAACGGCCAGCGGGAGGAAGGTGACACTGATGCCCGCGGCCACGGTGACCGCGGCGAACACGAACGTCGGCATCAGCAACCCGCTGCCGCGCAGACCACCCAGCACCTTGACGTGCTGGTCGTCCACGCTCGCGTGCTTCGGCAGTCCGCGCAGCGCGAGCAGGCCGGCCAGCGAGGCTACGGCGGCCAGCACGAACAGGGCGTCGAAGCCGATCACGGTGGTCAGGTAGACGCCGAGCGGCAGTCCGATCGCGGCCGGGAGACCGACCACCACGCCGTACACCCCGAACGCCTCGCCGCGCCGGTGGGCGGGTATCACCTCGGCGATCAGCGCGACCGCACCGACGACCAGGATCGCCAGTCCGGCGCCGCGGACGACGCAGATCAGCAGCACGACGGGCAGCGACGCGGTGGCCAGCAGCACCAGGGACGGTGCGCCCAGCAGGACCAGTCCGAGGCCGAGGACGACCTGGTAGCCCCAGCGGGCGATCATCCGGGGGACGACCAGCTCGACGCCGACGGCGGACAGCATCATCGCGCCGGTGGACAGCCCGGCGCCGATCCCGCCGGAGCCGCTGGCGGCCAGGTAGAGCGGGACCACCGACGTGAGCAGGTACATGCTCAGCGAGGACCCGAAGACGGTCACCAGCAGGCGGCCGAACGAGCCGCTCAGCAGGCGCGGAGTCGAAGGAACGTGGACTGTCGGGAGCTCGCAGATGGTGGTCATGCATCAAAGCTAGAAGCGGACCGGTCTCCCCTACAGATCCAGTTCTAGCACCACTGAGAGGACCAGTTACGGCAGCTGGTCGGTGATCAGGGCGGCCAGGCGGTTGAGGGCGGCGTCGATCTGGTCCGGGGTGACCGAGCTGCAGGACAACCGGAGGGCGTGGATCGGCGGGCCGGCGTCGTAGAAGTGGCTCATCGGCGTCCAGAGCACGCCGTACTCGTGCGCGGACTTCTCCAGCAGTACGTCGTCGACCGGGAACGGCACGGTGACGACCACGAAGAACCCGCCCGCCGGCACCGTCCAGGTCACCTCGCCGCCGGGGAACCGCGCGGCCAGTCCGTCGGTGATCGCCCGCAGGTTGGCGGCGTAGATCGCGCGCTCCCGCCTGTTCGCGGCGACCAGGCTGCAGTCGTTCGCGAGCAGCTTGCCGCCGATCACGGCCTGGGCGACCGGCGAGGTGTTCACGGTGACTATGCTCTTGATCTTCGACAGCTCGTCGGCGAGCAGACCGATGGCTCCGTCCGGCGTCTCGATTGTCTGGTCGGCGACGACGTACCCCACCCTGGCGCCGGGGAGTCCGGTCTTGGCGAACGAGCCGAGGTAGACGACCCGGCGTTCGGTGTCGAGCGCCTTGAGCGTCGGGACCCGGTCGACGCCGTCGGCCGGGAACAACCCGTACGGGTTGTCCTCGATCAGCAACAACTCCTGCTCGGCGGCCACCTCCAGCAGCCGCCGCCGGGTGTCCAGGTCCATGCTCAGCCCGGACGGGTTGGCGAAGTCGGGCATCACGTAGCACGCCCGCGGCCGCAACCCGTCCGCCCGGGCCGCCTTCACCACCGTGGCCAGGTCGTCGTCCTCGGTCACCGGCAGGACCGGGAAGTCGAGCAGACGGGCGGCGCCGGTGATGCCGACGTACGTCGGGGAGATCGCGAGCAGTACGTCGTCCGGACCGGCACGCAACGCGCGCAGCGTGAGGACCATCGCCTCCTGGCAGCCGACCGTGATCACGATCGCCTCGGGGTCGACGTGGATGTCCTCATCGACGGCGAGGTTGCTGGCGACCAGGTCGTGCACGATGCCCTTGGTCCGGCCGTACTGGAGGATGGTCCGCCTGACCGCCTCGTCGTCGTGTCCCTGGGCACGCAGGTGCCCGGCGAACAGGTCGAGGTAGCGGTGCACGTCGCCGAGATCGAAGAACTCCTCGGTCGGGCGTCCGGCGGCCAGCGAGATCGCGTCCGGGTGGTGGTGGGAGATCTCGTTCAGGAAGTTCATCGAGTTGAGCGCCCGGTCCGTCAGCGAACCGTGCAACTCGGTCAGTCTCAGGTCGGCCATCACGCTCTCCCCGTCGTCAGCCCGGCCACCGCGGCCAGATCCGCACACCCGGCCAGCAGCATCGCGTCCCGCACCTCACGCCGCAGCACCCCAAACGCCTCGTCGGCAGCGTCCACCGCCAGCGCCCACAGCAACGGCCGCCCGACCAGTACGGCGGACGCGCCCAACGCCAGCGCTTTCACCACATCGATGCCGCTGCGGACACCACTGTCCAGCAGTACGTCGCAGTCATTGCCGATCGCATCGACAACGGGGCCGAGGGCATCGATCGACGCAATCGCACCGTCCAACTGCCGGCCGCCATGATTGGAGACCACGACGCCCACGGCACCGGCATCCACAGCCCGGCGAGCATCACGCGGATCGAGGACCCCTTTCACCGCCAAGGGAAGCTCGGTCGAGCCGCGGAGCCACTCGAGATCACGCCACGAGACCGCCGGCTCGAAGGCGGACGCCGTATGCGCGGCCACCGCGGACAGCCCCGGGACAGCCACGTGTGCCTCTGTCGTCATGTCGACAAGATTGGCCGCGACCACGTCCTCGGGCAGCGCGAACGCGTTCCGTACGTCGCGCAGCCGGCGACCCATCACCGGGACGTCGACCGTCACCATCAGCGCGGTGCAGCCCGCGTCCTCGGCACGGCGTACCAGGGAGGTCAGCAACTCGCGATCGCGCAGCCAGTAGAGCTGGAACCAGGAAGGCGCCTCGGCGGCGATCTTCTCCAGCGGGAAGCTGCTCAAAGTGCTGATGACGTAGGGGATTCCGGCGTCGGCGGCTGCTCGGGCAAGCAGGAGTTCACCCTCGGGATGGAGCAGGCGTTGGTAGGCCATCGGGGCTACCAGGGTCGGCAGGGCGATGGTGGAGCCGAGGACGGTGCAGGTGGTGTCCGGCTCGTCGATGCCTGCCAGCACCCGAGGCGTCAACGTGACCGAGTCGAAGGCGGTCCGATTGCGTCGCAGGGTGGTCTCCGAACCGCTGCCGCCGGCAACGAAATCACGAACGGCGGCCGGTAGCACGGCGGCCGCCTCCTGTTCGTACCCGTCGAAGGTATCAACCATCCTTGAAGATCCCACCCAGCCAGGAGGCGGCCTCGACCATCGCCTGTCGGCCGCCGTCGAGGATGCCCGACATGGCGAAGAAGCCGTGCACCATCCCGTCGTACCGGCTGAGGGTGGTCGGGACCCCGGCGGCGTGCAGCTTCTCGGCGTAGTACTCGCCCTCGTCCCGCAGCGGGTCGTACTCGGCCGTGATCACCAGCGCGGGCGGGAGATTCGCGTGCGATTCGGCCAGGAGCGGTGAGGCCAGTGGGTTCTGCCCGTCGGCAGGGTCGGTCAGGTAATGATCCCAGTACCAGCCGACCGAGGTCTTGTTGAAGAGGTACGGATCGTCGCCGGCGCGCATGGAGATGGTGTCCGAGCCGTAAAGCGTGTTCGGGTAGACCAGCAGCTGGCCGGCCAGGGCCGGACCGTTGTCCCGGGCAAGCAACGTGACCGCGGCGGCGAGGTTCCCACCAGCGCTGTCGCCACCGACGACCAGCCGATCCGGATCCGCCTGCACTTCGTCGGCGTGCTCCGCGATCCATCGGGTGGCGTGATGACAGTCGTGGACCGCGGCCGGGAACGGGTTCTCCGGCGCGAGCCGGTAGCCGACCGTGATGACCTGACAGGGAACGGCGTTCGCCAGCTTGCGGCTGATGCCGTCGGCGGTCTCGATGCTGCCCAGCGTCCAGCCGCCGCCGAAGAAGTAGATCAGCGTCGGCAGCGGACCGTCGAGATCCGGCCGGTAGAGCCGCAGTGGCAGCCCGTCCCCGGTGACGAGGTCCTCGACGTGGTGGACCTCCTCCACCACACCGCCGGCGGCCTGGATCGACGCCAGGTCGGCGGCCCGGGCCTCGGCCAGCGTCTGGGTGTAGAGCTGCGGTACGTCGTTGGCCGCGCGTTCGGCACGCATGGCCTCGACCTGCGGGTCCAACGGCATGGGATCACCCCAATCGGATCGGCATGGACTCGTGTCCACGCAGCAGCAAGCTACGGCTCCGCACCGGTTCGCTCGCGAGCCGGAGACCGGGGAACCGGCGGAACAGCTGCCCGAACGCGGCCCGCCCCTCCATCCGGGCCAGCGCGGCCCCGACGCAGTAGAACGGCCCCGCGCCGAACGACAGGTGCTGCAGATCGTCCCGGCCGGGATCGAAGGCGTCGGCGTCGGCGTGCTTGGCGGGATCGCGGTTCGCGGCGCCCGGCAGGATCAGCACCAGACTGCCCGCGGCGACGGACTCGCCGGCCAGGTCGATGTCGGTCGACGCCTGCCGGCTGATCAGCTGCACCGAGCTCTGGTGCCGCAGGATCTCCTCGACGTAGTCCGACGCCAGCCCGGGATCGTCGCGTAAAGCGTCGACGAGTGCCGGCTCGGCCAGCAGCAGCTCGAGGCCGTTCGTCAGCAGGTTCATCGTGGTCACGAAGCTCGCGTTGACCAGCACGAGCAGGTTGTCGATCAGCTCCTGCTCGTCGATCCCCGACGTACCGGAGTCGAGCGCGTGCACCAGCGAACCGACCAGATCGTCGCGCGGACGGATCCGGCGGTGGGCGATCATCCGGGCGTAGTAGGCGTTGAGCTCGTCGGCGGCCTGGTTCGCCGCGTCCAGCTTCTCCGGCTCCTTCCCCCCGAGGTCGAGGTACTCGTCGATCCGCTGGGTCCGGTCGCGGAACCAGCCGAGGTCGGAGCGCGGGATGCCCAGGAACGTCCCGATCACGGTGATCGGCAACCGGTAGGCGAAGTCGACGAAGTCCACCTGCTGCCGGTTCGACCCCGCCTTGCCGAGGTCGTCCAGCAGCTCGGCGACGAGGTCGTCGACCACCGGCTCGAACCCGGCCAGACGGCGCGGTGTCAGCACGGCCTGGAAGACCTTGCGCATCCGCAGGTGATCGGGCTCGTTGCGGAACATCATCGACCCGCCGAGCCGGCGCAGGACCGAGTCCTGCGGATCCGGGTCGGCGGTGAGCAGGCGGTGGAACCTGGTGTCCTTCAGTGCGTCCTGGGCGGCGTCGTACCCGTTGACCACCACGGCGTACGGCGAACTGCCCGGCTCGAGGCGGCAGACCGGGCCGATCCGATGCAGCTCCGCGAAGAGCGGCATCGGATCACGGCGACCTTGCTCGGAACCGAGGGCGGCGAGAATTTCGTTCGCGGTCCGAGTCATGGCGGTCAGCGCACCAGTTTGAGCGGGACCGAAGCTGCCATCGCCTGGTAGCCGGCGTCGTTCGGGTGGATGTGGTCGCCGGAGTCGAAGGCCGGGTTCAGCCGGCTCGGCGCGGCCGGGTCCCGCAGCACCTTGTCGAAGTCGAGCACGCCGTCGAACTCCTTGCTCGACCGCAGGTAGCTGTTCACCGCCTGCCGGGTGGCCTCCTTCGCCGGAGTCCAGCTGTCGGTCCCGCCCATCCCCTCGAACGGCGTGATCGTGCTGACCAGGCTGCGCAACCCGCGCTGCTGGACCTGCGCGTTCAGCTGCCGGAGCGCGCCGATGATCTCGGCCGCGGAGTCGTCGGACATCCAGATGTCGTTGATCCCCAACTCGGTGATGACGGTGCGTACGCCGGTCTGCGCGAACACGTCCTCGTTCAGCCGGGCCAGCGAGTTCACGCCGACCTCGTTGAACCCGGGGAACGCGCCGTTGTCGGACGGCTCGCTGCCCTCGTGGTTGAGCCGGCTGCCGGCCAGACCGGCGTTCAGCACACTCGGCACCTGGTCGCGCCGGCCCGCGGACGCGATCAGGCGCTCCGCGAGCTGGTCGGGCCAGCGGTTGTTGGCGTTGAAGGTGCTCGCGGTGCCGTCGGTGATCGAATCGCCGAGGACGACGATCGACCCGGCCGACCTGTCCGTCTCGACGTCGACCCCGGACAGGAAGAACCAGCAGCAGCGCCGGGTCAGCGTGTACGCCGCTCCGCCCGGCTGGGTGACCAGGTTCGACGGGCCGACGAAGTTGTCCTGGATCGAGGAGCCGTGGAACGTGGTCGGGCCGGTGTTCTCCGGGAAGTACAGGCTGACGACGAGGTCGTCGAGGTTGCCCAGCCGCAGGTTGACCGGGTCGCTGAGCAGCTCGCTGCCCTTGACCATCGACGCCGACCCGGCACCGTTGAACGTCAACGTCCGCAGGGTAGCGGGGTCGATGTCGGACAGCTCCGGCGTCGACCTGTCGGGCTTGGCCACGGTCGCGGCGCCCACGGTGACGGTCTTCTCGCCGTAGATGTTCGACAGCCGGATCCGGATCCGGTCGCCGCCGACGGTCGGCCGGACCACCAGCCGGACGCTCTGGTCGGTCAGGCCGACGTGGGTCGAGCCGGAGGCGTTGCCGTGGGTGACCGCGGTCGCCCAGGTGCCGACCCACTCGTCGTCGCGGTGGTCACCGCCGTAGCTCGCACCGGCCAGGCCGGAGCCGGCCAAGGTGAGCGCGGCGGTCACCGCGACCGCGCGCCAGCTGCTGGAAATATGCATGGACGGACCTCCTGGCGGAATCGGATGGCGGACGGAACGTAATACGCCCCGACTAATCCGGTCAATGCAACGGAAAGGCATTCGGCGGCGATTTCCGGACGTGCACCGGCAGCGGTTAGCGGACCGGTTCCGCACCCGGATCGCTAGGGTATTCCTTCACCCTGCGGGCGGCGCGGATCGAGTACAGTCACAGGGACGGCTGGGGGGCCGGAGTCGAGGACTCGCGTCAGTTGTGAGGGTGCCGGAATGCCGCCTGAATTCGTCCTGCCCGGGAACAGTAACAATTACGTGGTGCGCGCCCTGGCGCTGTTCCGGGAATTCTCCGGGCGGCCTGCCTTGGCACGCGGTGACCGGTCCGCCACGTACGGTGAATTGATCGCCGACGTCCTGCGGATCGCGGCCGCGGTCCGGGACGCCGGCATCCGTCCGGGCGCCCGGGTGCTGGTGATGGCGGCCAACTGTTTCGACGCGCCGGCGCTCCAACTCGCGCTCCACCTGCACGGTTGCCGGGTGTTGTGGTGCGCGCCGATCACGTCGCGCCGAGAGATCGACCGGTTCGCCGTTCTCGCCGACGCCGACGCCTTCGTGTACGACGGCGGACTGGGTGCCGAGCTGGCCGAGTCGCTCGCGCCGATGCCGGCCTTCACGCTGACCGAACTGGCGACGACGTCGGGCGGGGCGCCGTACGGGATCGATCCGGCGGTGCCGGCGCCGGACTCGGTTCTGCAGACCAGCGGGACGACCGGTGACCCGAAGCTGGTGCACCACACGCAGAGCTTCTACGAGCAGATCCTCGACCTGGCCGCGGCCTTCGTCGCCAACGGGTTCCCGCTGCTGCGGCACTACTCGGGCTCGCCGCTGTGGCTGGCGAGCGGGCAAATCACCAGCTTCTTCAACCTGTTCACCGGTGGGGTGCTGTTCCTCACCGACACCTGGTCACCGGACGAGTTCTACCGGATCGTCCCGGCGGAGAGGATCACCTCGACCTATGTCACCCCGCCGATGCTCTACGAGCTGCTCGACCATCCCGGTGGCGAGGACGTCGACTGCAGCAGCCTGTTCATGCTCAACGTCGGTGCCGGGCCGGCCACGCCGGCGCGCCTGCGGCAGGCGATCGCGCGGTTCGGTCCGGTGCTGCGGATCGTCTACGGGCTGAGCGAGGCCGTCGTCGTCACCGCGCAACCGGGGCTGACCGAGGACCCGGCCCACCCCGAGCGGCTGGCGTCGGCCGGTACGCCGTACGGCGACGTGCGGATCGAGATCCGGGACGACGACGGGAAGGTGCTCGAGCCGGGACAGACCGGCGAGGTGTGGGTGCGGAGCAAGCTCACGTTCGCGGGGTACCTGAACAAGCCCGAGCTGACCGCGGAGACGCTGGTCGACGGCTGGCTGCGGACCCGCGACCTCGGGTACGTCGACGAGGACGGCTACCTGTTCCTGGTCGACCGGGTGCACGACATGATCGTCACCACCCGGCGCAACTGGGCGATCTTCTGCCGCCCGATCGAGGACGTGCTGGCCACGCATCCGGCGGTCCGGACGGCTGCGGTCATCGGCGTACCGGATCCGGTCGTCGGCGAGGCCGTGCACGCCTTCGTCGTACCGCGGCGGCCGGTGTCCGCGGAGAGTCTCCAGCAGCTGGTGACCGACACGCTGAACGAGATGTGGGCGCCGGCGTCCATCGACTTCGTCGACCGGTTGCCGCTGACCCGGATCGCGAAGGTCGACAAGGTTGCTCTGCGCAAGCTTCATGCCGAGTTGCACCCGGCCTCGGCAGCCGGGGCGAGGGGGAATCATGATCGGTAGGTCTCGATGACCCCCAGGCGGGGGTTGGTTGTACTGTTCGCCGCGGACGTCCTGTCGGCGGTCGGCAGCCGGGTGTCGATGGTGGCCATCCCGTGGCTCGTGCTGGTGACGACCGGCAGTGCGGCCCGGATGGGGCTGGTGGCGGCCGTCGAGATGGTGCCGTACATCGTCGCCAGCATCATGGGCGGCCCGGTGATCGACCGGCTCGGCGCCCGCGCGGCCTCGATCATCGCGAACCTCGCCAGCGCGGTAGCTGTAGCCGCGATCGCGGCTACCACCGAGCTCGGCTTCGCGACCTTGCTGTTGCTGGTGGCGATTGCTGGTGCGCTGCGTGGGGTAGCGGACCGATCCAAGGAGTTGCTGGTACGACCGATGGCCCAGGCCGCCGAGGTCGCGCTGATCCGGGTGACCTCGTTGCACGAGGCATTCGCTCGCGGAGCCACCTTGCTGGGCGCCCCGCTGGCCGGGTTGCTCATCTACTGGACCGACGCGGCCTCGGTGCTGTGGCTCGACGCCGCGACGTTCGTGGTGTGCGGGCTGCTGGTCGCCGGTTTCGTCCGTCCGCCGGACGCCCCGATCGAGGCCCGCCGGGACAAGTACTTCCGCTCGCTCGCGGTGGGTTTCGCGTTCGTACGCCGGGACGCGCTGCTCGCGACGATGCTGATCACCACCTTCACCATCAACGTGTTCGCCAGCGCGAGCACGGCGGTGTTCATCCCGCTCTGGGTCGCGGAGGAGCTCGGCTCACCGGCCGGACTCGGCCTGACCCTCGGCGCGTTCTCGGCCGGTGCCCTGCTCGGCAGCATCGGCTTCGCCGTCCTTGCCACCAAGGTGCCGCGGTACCTGACGTTCGCGATCGGTGCACTCATCGGGGGCAGCCCGCGCTTGCTCGTGCTCGGGCTGAGTGACCATCTCGTCCTGGTGATGGCGGTGACGTTCCTGTCCGGGATCGGGATCGCCGCGATCAACCCGGTGTTCGGCGCGGTGCTGTACGAGCATGTGCCGACGAACCTGCAGGCGCGGGTGATCGGCCTGGTCGCGGCCTCGTCGTTCGCCGGTCTCCCGCTCGGCGCGCTGCTGGCCGGCGAACTCGTCAGCGGCTTCGGGCTGATCCCGGCGCTGATCGGCTGCGGGATCGCCTGCCTGATCGTCAGCGTCTACCCACTGGTCCGGCGCGGGCCCGGCCGGATCCTCGACAATCCCGCCCCGACGCCGCTGGAGGCCGCGTGAACGAGGCCGACGATCCCTACTGCCTCCGCCCCGGGGAGAGCGCGGAGTTGCTGGCCGGCCATCCGTGGCGACGGTTCGCCGTACTCGGCGACAGCGTCGCGGAAGGTCTGTGCGAGCCCGTCGACGGCTACAGCGAGCTGCAGTGGGCCGACCGGATCGCCGCTGAACTCGGCGCCGTCCAGCCGCTCGACTACCTCAACCTCGGGGTCAGCGGGTTGCGCACCCGGGAGATCCTGGCCACCCAGCTCGAGCCGGCCGTTGCCTTCGGCCCCGACCTCGCCCTGGTCGTCGGCGGCGGCAACGACGCCTTCCCGGCCACCTACGACCCCGACCGGGTCGACCGCGAACTGACCACGATGATCACCACGCTGCAGGACGCCGGCGCCGACGTGATCACGCTGGGCATGTTCGACGTCTCCTACAGCCCGGCCGTCGTCGAGTGGCTCCGCCCCGGTCTCCGCCAACGCATGCGCACCCTGTCCACCCGCACCGCAGCCCTCGCCGAGAAGCTCGGCACCATTCACGTCAACCTCACCGACCACCCCCTCTCGACCGACCCAGGCCTCTACAGCTCCGACGGCCGCCACGGCAACGCCCGCAGCGACGCCATAGCCACCACCGAAACCCTCCGAGTCCTCGCTCGCCACCTGGCGTCGGTACGCTGAGCGCTGAACTCGGGGAGGTGCCTGCGGTTGATCGAAGCGTCGGACTTGACGCGCGACTACGGCATCGCCGCTGAGGAGATCCGGCCGCATCCCGGCGGATTCAACAGCGACGGCTGGGTCGCGGACTCTCGGTGGTTCGTCAAGGTCTGGCGCCGCGGGACCCCTGAGGACCTCGACCTGCTGCGCACTCTCGCTGCCACCGGCCTGCCCGTACCCGCTCCCATCCGGACGACGGCCGGCCGACTCCACGCGATCGCCGACGGCAAACCGTACGCCGTCTTTCCGTATGTCCACGGGCGGTTGGCGACGCACCACGACTGGCGTCCGGCAGCGCGGGCGCTGAAGCGCGTGCACGCCCTCGAAGGCATCGACCTCCCGGCGGCCACCATGGACGAGCCGGCGATCTGGCCGCTGCGGGAGATCCTCGACCATCCATGGATCGCAGACCGCCGCGACGTACTGGTCGCGAGCATCGACCGGCTCGAGCGCGCGATCGACCGCGCGCGGACGAAGACGGTCCGGCAGGTCGTGTGCCACCTGGATCTCCACGGCGCCAACCTGATCCTGGACGGCACCGGCGAGATCGCCGCGATCGTCGACTGGGAGCAGGCGGTGATCGGCCCGCGCGAACACGACGTCTGGATCGCCGCGGAAGGTGAGCACCTGGAGAAGTTCGTCACCGAGTACGGCGCCTACGACCTCGATCCCGACCATCTCGAATACGCCCTGCTGGCCCGCGGGCTCCGGGACCTGGCCGCGCGGGTGTTCAACGAAGTGGACTGCCCGGGCGTGGACACCTGGGGGTTCCGGCGGATCGCCAGGCTGGACAGCGATCTGGCCCGCTTCCGGCCCTTCTGCCGCTAGCTGGTACCGACGGACAGGAGGTACCCCATGTCCGCCCCCGATCTGCGGTGGACTGAAGCGGCGGTGGGCGTTCAGTGGGCGTATACGTCCTGTCCTTCGGTCCCCGGCCTACCTCTTCAGCAGCAGGCCGCTGGTCAGGGCGCCTTGGCCGACGTTGACCACGGGGCCGGCGCCGGGGGTGGCGAAGCGCAGGTAGGCGCCGGCGGGGGTGCCGCCGAAGAGGTACGGCGCGATGCAGAACGGGACGTCAGCCTCATGCACCTCGCCGGTCGCCACCTCGATGAACTGCATGGTCAGCCGATCGACCGGCACATGGGCTTGCAGGACATACCCACCTTCGGCGATCGCCGCGTCCAGGGCCGCCTCCCAGTCGTGCGCCGACACCTCCGGCCCGACGACGACACCCACTCCGCCGTACGAGCCGGACGGTTTGAGGACGAAGCCGGTCCGGTTCGCGACGGCCCGCGGACGCAGTCCGGCCGACAGCACGAACGTCTGCGGAACATGACGCCGGACCACCTCAGCGTCCTCGGCGGACAGCTGGTCGAGGTCGTCCCACAGCCACGCGAAGATCGACTTGCTCGCGAGCAGCCAACTGGCCGACGCGGTGAACATCCGGACCGCTCCGGTCTTGACCGCGGTCGCCAACGCGTCCAGGCCGGCGCTCGGCGTCGTGCCCTGCGGGACAAACATCCGGAGTACGGCGTCGATCGGACCGTCGTCCACGCACGGCCGGCCCGAGTCGTCCAAACTCAGCCACTCGACCGGGAACACCCGCATGTCCAGCCCGAGCTCGCGACCGCGTTCGCTGAACGGCTCGAGCAGCTTGATCATCGCCTGCCCGTCCTGCGAGCCCGGATACGTGCCGCCGGTGGTGAACAGCATCGCCAGCCGATCTTCACCCGTCAGGTCGAGCGCAGACCGCACAGCCTCGTAGCGGGCGTCCACAGCCGACGGTGGCGTGGTCAGCCCGACTCCGTCGAGCACCGGATCCCCCTCGTACGCCGCCAGGAACCGTCGCGCGACCCCGTCGGAGTCGTGTGCGCCGCCCAACGCGCTGTCGATGTTGGCCTCGACCACGTACGGCGTCCCGCCGGCCAGCAGGATGTCCGCCCGCACTCCCCCGATCAGGTCCTCGGTCAGCGGCAAGTCCTCGTCCAGCAGGTCGATCGCGTCGACCCGCATCCCGAGTGCCTGCCGCAACTCCCCCGCGGTCGTTGCCCGGCGCAGACACGCGTCCACGATCAGCCGCGCGACCGTCGCCGAGATGCCGGTCATCGCGTCGTACGCCGACGCCGCCATGATCGGCGGCCGGAGCGGTCGCCACTCCTTGTTGTGCGTGGCGACCCCGTCGTACACCTGCTGCCACGACTCGACTCCGCGCGCGACCAGCGCCGTACGGACGTCCTCGGACAAGCGGGGCCACAGGTCGGTCATGGTTTCTCCAGTACGGCGTGGATCGCGGCGATGAGGTGGTCGCGGCCGGGTTGGACCGCCCGGTCCAGCGCGAGAGCGAACGGCAGTACGGCGCCGTCCGGCCTCGTGACCCGGCGGGGTGGGGAGTCGAGCGTGCAGCGTTCGGCCGCGACCGCGAGGATCTCGGCGGCGAACCCGCTGGTCCGGTTGGAGTCGTCGATCACGACCAGCCGGCGCGTCCTCGCCAGGGAGGTGGTCAGGCCGTCCGCGTCGAGCGGGTACACGGTCCGCGGGTCGAAGACCTCGACCGAGATGCCCTGGCCGGCCAGCTCGTCGGCGACCACGAGCGCGTCCTGCACCAGGTGGCCGAGGGCAACGACCGTGACGTCGGACCCGGGCCGGGCGACCCGGCCGACGCCGAGCGGCGCGGGTGCGAGCGTGGTGAAGTCGAGGTCGTCCCGGATGCCGAGCGCTCCCGACGGCGCGAACACCACGACCGGGTCGTCATCCCGGATCGCCGAGCGCAGCAGGCCGTAGGCGTCCGCCGGGGTGGCCGGGACCACGGTCTTCACGCCGACGTGCGCGAACAGGGTGTACGGGTGGTCCGAGTGCTGGCCGGCCCAGCCGGTCCGCGAGCCCGAGCCCGGTACGACGTACGTCACCGGGACCGTGCACTGGCCGCCGGTCATCAACGAGAACTTGTGCGCCTGGTTGGCGATCTGCTCGAACACCAGGAACAGCAGCGACGGGATCTGGAACTCGATCACCGGCCGCATCCCGGCCAGCGCCGCACCGGTGGCGAAGTTGGTGAACGCCTGCTCCGACAGCGGCGTGTCCAGCACCCGCTCCGGACCGAACCGGCCGAGCAGACCGGCGGTCAGGTTGGACGCGGCCACCCGGATGTCCTCGCCGAGCAGGAAGACCGCCGGGTCGTCGGCCATCGCGTCGCCCAGCGCCCGGTTGAGCGCCTTCAGGTAGGACAGCTTCACCGCATCACCTCCGGGGAGGCGTAGAGGTACTCGAGGGCGGCGGCCGGGTCGGGATGGGCGCTGCCCAGCGCGTCCCCGGCCGCCGCGTCGAGCAGGGCCTCGACCTCGGCATCGACGGCCGCGCGCTCGGCGGCGGCCAGTCGTGCGCCCTGGATCTCCACTGGGTCCCGCGACCACCCAGCGGAGACTTCCTCGGTCGAGCGATAGGTGAGCCGCGTCCGGTGCTCGAAGGTGTGGTGAGCATCGAAGCGGTACGTCGTACATTCCAGGAACGTCGGCCCTTTCCCCGCGCAGGCCCGTTCCACGGCCGAGGCCGTTGCCGCCAGCACCTTCTCCGGATCCTGCCCGTCGACGGTGAAGGCCGGGATGCCGAACGCTCGGGCGCGCCCGGTGATGCTGCCGGCCACCGCCGAGGCGACCGGCATCGTGGTGGCGTAGCCGTTGTTCTCGCAGACGAAGATCACCGGCACCCGCCAGAGCGCGGCCAGGTTGAAGGCCTCCAGCAGCATGCCCTCGTTCATCGCGCCGTCACCGAAGAACGTGGCCGCGACGGTGTCCCGGCCCTGCCGGCCGTACGCCCAGGCGGCGCCGGTCGCGATCGATGCGGCCGCGCCGACGATCGCGTTCGCCCCCAGGATGCCGAGCCCGAAGTCGGCCGCGTGCATCGAACCGCCACGGCCCTTGTTCAGGCCCGTCTCCCGGCCCATCAGCTCGGCCAGCAACCGCGCCGGATCCACCCCGCGAGCCAGCACATGCCCATGTCCACGGTGCGTGCTCGTGATCACGTCGGAGGGCCGCAGCGCCGCACACACCCCGGCCGCCACGGCCTCCTCCCCGATGTACGGATGGATCCCGCCGACGATCTCACCGGACCGGACGAACTCGATCGCCCGCTCCTCGAACCGACGAATCAGCCGCACAGTCCGGTAGAGATCGACGCCGCTCATGGCTCAGCCCTTCACCGCGGCGAGGATGGCGTCCCAGAGGCGGGCGCGGGCGGCGAGCGCAGTGTTGATGGTGTTCGCGCAGGCCTCCCACTTGGCCGGGTCGTCCCCGCACAGGTCGGTGACCATCTGCATCGCCATCGGGGTGTGCTGCTCGCCGTCCACCTCGATGTGCCGCTCGAGGTAGTCGACGAACGTGTTGAGCCTGTTCGACCGCTCGTTCACCGCGACCACCTGGGTGAACATGTCCGGGATCAGGTCCTCGCGCCCGAACGCGAACGCGGCCGCCTGGCAGTGCACCGGCGCGTTCTCGATGATGTCCCAGGTGGTGGCGGCGAAGTCGACCGACGCCTGCGGTACGCCGGCCTCTCGCAGCGAGGTCACCACCGGCGCGCCGTCCCGGAGCAGGTGGATCAGCTTCTGGATGGCCGTGGTGTCGGCCCCGGCTTCCTTCATGCCGTTGACGTAGAGCTCGAAGTGGCTGATGAAGCCGTCGCCGAGCTCGTCGCTCTCCTCGACCATGACGATGTCGTTGATCAGCCGGCGGCTGCCGGGGTGCGGGGTCGGGATCCACGGCACGGTCACACAGGTCAGCTCACGCTGCAGTGACTTGAGCAGGGACATGAAGTCCCAGACTGCGAAGACGTGATGCTCCATGAACGTGACGAGTGCCTCGTGGGTGTCCAGGTTCGCGTAGAGCGGGTGCTGGACCACCTTGTCGCGGGCCTCCGAGACCGCCTTCTCCAACTGCTCGATGCCGGGATGGGTCTGACCCCAGTCGTACCGTGACATGTGCGGCTCCTTAACGGTTGGCCCAGAGGGTCGGGCAGAAGTCGGGGTCGGCGTAGTCCGGGTGGCCTTCGGCGGTACGGCGTACCAGGACGTCGTGGTTGTAGGCGGCGAGCGTGCCGTCGGACAGGGGGAACTCGCGGTAGTGGTTCGCGCCGTCCTGCAGGTGCAGGGAGATCGCCCGGCGGGGACGGTCGCTGACGTTCGGGCCGCTGCCGTGGTACGTGCGGCAGTGGTGGAAGTTCATGTGACCGCCCGGGATCGTGATCGGGACCTTCGTCACCTCGGCGTTGTTGTACGCCGCGTTCTCGGCCAGCATCTGGTCGAGCTGGGACCGGTCGCGTTCGGCGAAGTGCCGGACGACGGTGTCGTCGGAGCCGATCTCCCGCCAGCGGTGACTGCCGTCGACCATGGTGATCGTGCCCATCTCCGGCGGGCAGTCGTGGAACGGGATGAACGCGGTCAGCATCCGGTCCGACGCCGAGGACGACCAGTAGTGCTTGTCGAAGTGCCAAGGCACGATGTTGCTCGGCTCGCCGGAGATCGGCGGCTTGTAGATCAGCGTGGACTGGAAGATCCGGATCTCGTCGGTCTGCGCGAGCCGGGCGGCGACCGCGCCGATCAGCGGTTTGCGCAGGATCTTGGCCAGCGCGTCGTGCTCGTAGTGCACGTAGTCGTTGTGCCGCTGGACGTCACCCTTCGACGGGTCCCAGTAGGCCAACTTCGGCGGTGCCTTCGGCAGGGTCCGGTCGCGTTCGCCGGCGTAGTACCGCTCGCTGGCGTTGACCAGCTCCTCGGTCTCGTCGTCGGTGAGCAGCTTCTTGGACAGGTACCAGCCGTGCTCGTGGTAGAAGGCAACATCCTCGTCGGTCGGCAGCAGTGCGACCTCTTCCTCCGACAGCTTAAATTCCAGCGGCATGCGCCAGCTCCCGTTCCTTCGCTTCGTACAGGGCCTTGATGTTTCCGCTGCCGAACGTCATCGCGCCGCGCCGCTCGATGATCTCGAGGAACAGCGTGCGCCGGACGTGCATCGACTCGGTGAAGATCTGCAGCAGCTGACCCCAGTGGTCGCGGTCGACCAGGATGCCGAGCTCCCGCAGATCCTCGATCGGCGTGTCCACGTCGCCGACCCGGTCGGACAACGCGTCGTAGTACGTCGACGGCGTACCGAGGAAGTTGACGCCGCGGCCGGACAGCGTGCTGACCGCTTCGACGATGTCGCTGGTCCGCAGGGCGATGTGCTGCACGCCGGCGCCGGCGTGCCAGCTGAGGAAGTCGTTGATCTGGCCGGGGCGGCGGCTCGGGTCCGGCTCGATCAGGGTGAAGGTGACGTGCTTCGACGGACTCTGGACGACCTTCGAGTCCATCCCCTGGCCGGCCACCTCGATGTACTCCTCGAAGATCCGCGGGAACCCGAACACGTCCTCGTAGAACTTCGCGGTCGGCTCCAGCTCGCCGGACGGCACGCAGATCGCCAGGTGGTCGATCTCGCTGAACAGCTTCTCGTCCGGCCCGCGGGTCGGCTCGGTGATGTGGATCAGGCCGGGCAGGAACTCGTGCCGCGGCCCGTGCCGCTCGACCAGCCGGTGGATCACATCGCCGAACCCGGCCACCTCCGCGACCACGACGGCGGTGTCGCCGGCCTCGTACCGGACCGGCTCCCGCAGCCCGTCCGCGCCCCGGGCCACCAGTTCGCCGTACGCCGCGGTGGCGTCGTCGACCTCGAGTCCGACGATCGCGACGCCGTCCCCGTGCCGCTGCACGTACGCCGCCGCCGGGTGGTCCGCGGCCAGGCCGGACGTCAGCACGATCTGTACGGCGTCCTCCCGCAGGAGCAGCGACCGCTGGTCCGGCAGCCCGGTCTCGGGGCCACCCTGTCCGTGAATCTGCAGGCCGAACGCGTGTCCCAGGTAGAACGCCGCCTGCCGAGCGTCTCCCACGTACAACTCCACGTGGTCGATCCCGTAGATCTCCATCACAACCTCACCTCACTGTCGATGTGTCGCCGTTCCGGAGTACTGGCGCCGCCGAGAAGCAGGCTCACGTTCTGGCCACCGAACCCGAACGAGTTCGACAACGCGTACTCCGGCCGGATGTCGCGGGGGTCCTTGCGGACGTGGTCGACCGGACACGCCGGGTCCGGATCGTCCAGGTGGTACGTCGGGGGCACCAGGCCGGTGGTGATCGCGAGGGCGGTCGCCGCCGCCTCGACCACGCCGGAGGTGCCGAGCATGTGACCGGTCAACGCCTTCGTCGAGCTCACCGCCGGTCTGTGGTCGCCGAACGCCAGCCCGATCGCGACCGACTCGGCGACGTCGCCGAGCTTCGTGCTCGTGCCGTGCGCGTTCACGTAACCGACCCGGGCCGGATCGACTGTTCTGATGGCCTGTCGCATGCACGCCGCGGCGCCGGCCCCGTCGGGACGCGGTGCCGTCGGGTGATGCGCGTCGGAGTTGACGCCGTAGCCGACGACATCGGCGTAGCCGGGTGCGTTGCGGGCGGCTGCGTGTTCCGCGCTCTCGAGCACCAGGAGCGCGGCACCCTCACTCAGCACGAAACCGTTGCGGCGCAGGTCGAACGGGCGGCTGGCCTCGGACGGGTCGTCCCACCCGCGCGCCAACGCCCGCGCGTTCGCGAACGTCTCCGCGAACGTCGGGAACAGCGGTGCCTCGCTCGCTCCGCACAGTACGACGTCCGCCTCGCCGGACCGGATCAGCCGGACCCCGTCCGCGATCGCCTGAGCTCCGGAGGCGCACGCCGTACCGACCGACGAGGTGTAGCCGCGGAGACCGAACCGGATCGCCACGCGAGCGGCCGGCATGTTGGGCAGGATGCCGGTCAGCAGGTACGGGCTGACGGCCGCGCGACCGCGTTCCGCCCGGGCGAGGACCTGTTGCTCGAGGGTCGCCATCCCGCCGACTCCGCCGATGATCACGCCGATGCGTTCCGGGTCGACGTTCTCTCCGACGGTCAGGCCGGCGTCGGCAAGGGCGTCCTCGGCGGCGAGTTGGGCGAGGATCACGGTCCGGTCCGTCACCTTGCCGTCGGGGCCGGACGCGAGCTTGCCCTGGTCGAACGGCGGGAGGATGCCGGCGAGTTCGACGGAGTTCGCGACCGGGTGGTCGGCCGGGGGTTGGACGATCCCGGACCGGCCGTGCAGCAGGGCGTCGTACACCTGGTCGGGCCCTCGGCCGACCGGGGTCAGCAGGCCCATGCCGGTGATCGTGACGGCGGGCGCGCTCATGCGTCCGCTCCCGTCAGCCGCTGCTCCCGCAGTGCGACCTTGCGGACCTTGCCGGTCACCGTGACCGGTACGTCGTCCGCCGCGACCGCAGTCACCGTACGGACGATGGCGGCGACGTCCTCGCCGACGGCGGCCTTCACCTCGGCCGAGCGGTCCCGGTCCGCGGCGGCCGGATCCAGCTCCAGCATGACGTCGGCGACGTACCTGCCGTTCTCCTGGACGATGACGACCGTGCAGTCGGCGACGTCGGGCAGGGCGGCGAGGATGCGTTCCTCGGACATCGACGTGAACAGCTGCGGGCCCTCGAAGCCGGCGACCGCGTCGGGGATCCGGTCGAGGTGGAAGTAGTGGCCGGTGTCGTCGCGGTACGCCAGGTCGCCGGTGAGGAACCAGCCGTTCAGGCGGAAGCGGTACGTGTTGACCGAGTCGTTCCAGTACCCCGGCGAGACCGACGGCGAGCGGAAGCCGAGCAGGCCGACCTTGCCGGGCGGCAGTTCCTCGCCGGTCGAGCTGAGGACGGCGGCCTCGGCGAACTGGTACGGCTTCCCGATGCACCGGCCGTAGTGGTCGCTGTCGATCGTGTGCGTGATGTGGAAGCCGTTGTGACCCATCTCGCTGGACCCGAGACCGTCGACGAAGTGCGAACCCCGGACGGTCGTCCGCCCTTGCCTGGTCACGGTCTCCCGGGTGCCGACGGCAACGAGTTTGCGGATGTGCGGCTCGTGCGCACAGTCGCCGGTGTTGAACCACATCCGCACCGAGTCCAGGTCGTGCGCGCTTAGGTCCTCGCGGGCGAGACCGGCCCAGGTGACCGCGAAGCCGTAGACCGCGCGCGGCTTCCAGCGTTCGATCTGCCGCAGTACGCCGGGTGCGTCCTGGCTCGACAGCAGCAGCATCTCGGCCCGGTTGCCGAGGACCTGGTTGACCATCAGGACGGTCGCGGTGTGCGGGATCGGCAGCGCGTTGAGGATCCTGTCCGTGCCCTGTGCCTGCGGCATCGTGAGCAGGTGCTTCAGAGCGGCGTACAAGGTCGTGTGCGTGTGCAGGACGGCCTTGGGTACGCCGGTCGTGCCGCTGGTGTGCGTGATCACGACCGGGTCGTCGGCGTGATGCCGGTAGTGCTCGGGTGACTTCGCGGGATCGCCGGTGCCGAGCTCCCGCGGCTCCCCCAGCACCTCGGTCTGCAGGAGCGGGCGATGAGCAGCATCGGCGAGTACGGCGGTGACGCGCAGCCGGCGGATGAACTCGTCGGCGATCGCCGGGGTCATCTTGCCGTTCATCAGCGCCGGGATCGCGCCGACCCGGTTCAGGGCGAGGAAGCTGAGGACGATGTCCTGGGCCTCGGTCGCCCAGATCGCGACCACGTCCCGCCGCCCGATGCCGTGCTCGTGCAGCCAGGCGGTGCGGGCCTGCACGCGTTCGTCCAGCTCACCGAGGGTCAACGGGTGCTCGGCCGGGTAGTGGTCGACCGCGGTGTCGAAGGTCAACCCCGGTCCGTCCAGATCGGCGCCGTGGGCAATCACTCGCTCGAGGACGTTGCCGGTGCCGATCGCCGGATCGGCCGCCAGCCGGGCTCGCAAACTCTTCATGGTCGGGCTCCCGCACTCACGATCCGGGCGGCTGCCTGCTCGGCCCGGACCTCCACGATCAGCACCTGGTCGGCGTCACCGTCGCCGATCAGCAGGGCGGCCTCGTCGAGCCCGCCGTCGGTCACGCAGACCACCGGTCCGCGCAGGTCCCACTTCGCCGCGATCAGGCCGGCGACGCTGTTCGGCACCGACTGGAAGAAGAACAGCGGCCCGATGCGTTTGCCGTCGGCAACGGCTTGCTGGACGTGCTCGGCGCTGACCCGGTCGCCGTCACTCACGAGCACGATCCCGGTGATCCCGTCGGGCGGCTGCGGTCTCTTGGTCAGGCAGCGATCGGCGGCGACGGCTGCGAGCGGATTGAACGTCGACAGCACGAACCCGGGCAGAGCGGGCGGCCCTGCCGCGACGTCGTCGTCCGGCTCCGGCCAGTAGCCCTCCGCGAGCACGACCAGGTCATGAATCTCCAACACCGCGCTCATCCCGCCCGCACCACCAACGCGGTGTTGGCGCCACCGAACGCCGAGTTCAACGACATCCCGTACGGCGACTGCGCCGGCCGCGGCGCATCCAGGATCAGATCCAGCGGACAGTCCGGATCGGGTTCCAGGAACCCCGCATTCACCGGCAACTTCCCGCCCCGCAACGCCTGCACCGTCACCACAAGCTCCACCAACCCCGAAGCCTCCAAAGCATGCCCGTGCACCCCCTTCGAAGAACTCACCGCCACCCCCGTCGCCGACCGCCCAGCCACCGCCCCCGAACCCACCGAACCCACCGGCCCCGCCCCGAGCCCCTGCCCCGCCTCGAGCCCCTGGCCCGACCCGCGCCCGCTCGCCTCACCGTTCACCATTTGGTGGGTTGACCCGTGAGCTTGTGGGTTCTCCACCGTGAATCCGGGTGTAGAACCCGCCATTTGGCTGGTTGACCCATCAAATGGGCGGCCGAAGACAGTGGTGATGGCGGCGGCCTCGGCGGCGTCGCTGAAGGTGGTGCCGGTGGCGTTGGCGTTGATGTAGCCGATCAGGTCGGGCGACAGGCCGGCCCGGGTGAGTGCGGTCCGGATGGCCGTCGCCAGGCCTCGACCGTCGGGGGACGGCTGGCACGGGTGGTACGCATCTCCGGCGCGACCCCAGCCGACGATCTCCGCGAGACCGTCGCCGGCCTCGAGAACCACCGCAGCCACCCCGTCACCTAGCAGGAGACCCCGGCGGTTCAGGCTGAACGGTCGGACGGCGTGATCGTCGGCCAGCGCTCGGCCGGCGTCGAACAGCGCGTACTGGTCCGGTTCGACCAGATAGCCGGCCGCGACGACGATGCGGTCGGCCCGGCCGCTGCGGATCAACGTCGCGGCATCCGCGATCGCCGTACTGGCTGAGACGCAGGCGCTCGTGTACACGCGTCGCTGGCCGAAGTCGAAGGTCGGGGCCGAGTGCAGTGCGAGCAACAAGGGCGTTGTACGGCGGTCGGCGCCGGCCTGACCGCAAGCAGTGGCAATGGCGAGATCCAGCTCCTCCTCCAGCGTGCCGACATCGGCGACCGTGGCGGCGTGGTGCACGCGACGGTTGCTGGTGTCGAAGCGGCGTACCTCGCTGAAGGCCGGCGAACCGGCGAGCTGTGCCTCGGGGCCGCGGCCGAGCGCGGTGAGCACGGAGAGGCCGGTGATGGAGACCGGTCGGGGTTCAGACATGGCTCGTCAGCACCTCGGCCAGTACGGCGACCGCGTCGTCGACCGTCGTCATCCGCTCGAGCTGGTCGTCGGCCAGCTCCACGCCGTACCGCTGCTCGACCTGATGGACCAGCCAGGCCAGCTCCATCGAGTCGATCCGTTCGGCGCCGGGTGGCCGCTCGCCGAGGCCTGCCAGCCAGGTGATGATGTCGTCCCGCCCGGGCGGGGGTGGGGTCGAGGTCATCAGACTTGCTGGGCTACCCGGCCGGCCACCTCGGTGGTGAACTCGCCGACCGTCATCAGCGCCAACTGCTCGGACTCGTCGTCGGAGAACCGGACGCCGAACCGGTCCTCGACCCGTACCGACAGGTCCGCGAGCGCAAGCGACTCCAAGTCGACCCCGGCCGGACCCAGCGTGGTGTCGTCGTCGATCCCCTCGGTGTCGTAGTTCATGTCCTGCAACTGCGCGATGACGAAAGCGCGAACCTCGTCCTTCATCGGGATACCTTCTTTCCGTGGGTGATTCGGTACATGTCTGGGCGGCGCCGGCCGGCGCCGAGCCACGAGCCGCGGCCCACAACCTCCTGCTGGACCTCGCCGCCGAGCTGGTCGGCGGCTCGCCGGTACTGCGGCACGAGGCGACCGGACGCCCGTACGTCGACGGCCTCGACGTGAGCATCAGCCACAGCCGCAACCTGCTCGCGGTCGCAGCTGCGGTGACCGGACCGGTCGGGGTGGATGTCGAGGACGTGTATCCGCGCGCGGTCAGCGGTCTGGCCGCGCGGTGGTTCGATCCGTCCGAGCTGGAGTGGATGGCACGGCAACCCGACGAGCTGGTCGCCTTCCTCCACCTCTGGACCGCGAAGGAGGCGGTGGGCAAGGCGCTCGGTCTGGGCTTGCGGCGGGCGGGTCTCCGCCGGTGCGTTCCACTTCCTATGCCATCGGACGGCGCCGCCCTTGCAGCGAGTCGGATTGCCTCCGACGGCGACCTTGAGCTCGCCGTGGCTCATCTGCCGACTGGACAAGCGGCTGTGCTCGCGGTTGCGTTGCCGGCAGCAACGACCGACGTACTTCTGACCGAACATCACGGCGCTGCCTTGCGCAGGATCGTGACGTCCCGGACGAGTTTCCCGGTCGTCGTGCGCGGAAGCTGATCGAGGATGCGCACGGTCCGCGGGCGTTTGTAGGGCGCCAGCTGTTGCGCGAGCTCCGTCTCCAGCACGCTGATGTCCCGGCGCTCCTTCAGCTGCAGGTACGCCGTGATCGAGCCGTCGAACACCACGACCGCCGCGTCGACACCGCGCAGAGTGCCCAGCGTGTACTCGACCTCGGTCAGATCGACCTTCATCCCGCCGACCGAGACCTGCGAGTCCAGTCGACCCTTGATGCTGACCAGCCCGGTCTGCGGATCGACCACGCCGGCGTCCCGCGTCCGCAGCCAGCCGTCCGCCCAGCGCGCCGGGTCGACCAGCCCGAGGTACGGCGACTCCGGTCGGCGGATGTGCAGCTCACCGTCGACCGCGCGGACCTCGATCCCCGGCGCGGGGCGGATCGCGGGCCGATGCTCGCCGTACAGATCGGTGCCGATGACACCGACCTCCGTCATCCCGTACATGTTGCCGAGCGGTACGCCGTACGTCGCCTCGAACGCCTGTGACACCGCGGCCGGCACCAGCTCGCCGCCGGTCGTCATCCGCTTGAACTGCGGCAGTTTCGGCGGGTCCTGCACCGACGCGAGCAGCCCGAGGTGGAACGGCACCCCGAGCACGGTGGCCGGAGTGCTCTCCGCCGCGATCGCCTGGACGATCGCATCACCCGTGAGCCGGGCCGGCGGAACCAACTCGACGCCGGCGTGCAGTCCGTACATCAGCCCGCCGACCAGTCCGAGCACGTGCACCATCGACGGCAGCAGGATCAGCCGCTCGCCGCGCTGCGGGACGCCGTCGATTTGCGTGTAGCGCAGGACCTCCTCGACCAGGTCCTTCGCCGACCGGCCGATCACCTTCGACGGCCCGGTCGACCCCGAACTCAGCTGTACGACGGCGTGCGTCGTACCGGCCGGATGACCGGAGTAGCTGGCCACGTCCGTCTCGACCTCGACGAACGTACGCAACCCTGACGGCACCGGCCGCTCCGGCGAGACCACGACCTGCGGGACCAGTCGCTCGATCGCCCGCCGTACCTCGTAGTCGGTCAGCCGGTGATCCAGCAGGATCGCCTGGCCGCCGCTGCGCCAGACCGCCAGCAAATGCGTCACGAACGCCATCGACGGCGGTAACCTCAAAGCCGCGGCACCACCGGGGCGAAAACCGGAGGCGGCCAGTTCGGATTGGCGATCCCGCACCAATCGGCGCAGCATTGCCCGGTCCACCGGATCCGGCAACCGAAAACAAATATCGTCCGCCGGGCCGGCCAGCAACACGTCATCGACCCACTGAGCACCCTGGGTGGTTCCGGGCACCACGACAGCACCGTCCATGGTCATCCGAGCTCCGAAGTTCGTTGCACACAAAGGATTCGAAGACCAGAACCCCCACCAAGGCCTGGCGATGACTGGACGATACGACACGATCACACAACCGCGCTACGAACCAGGAGTAATGATCCCATCACCCCCGGCAACCCCCGCGGAACTACATTCCCGTTAAATCACTTCTAACCGCAGAATCGTGTCCCACCAGTTAGCCTTCCGCCGACAATCCCTGTCAACGAAGGGTAACCCGCAGCATTTCCAGAATACCTACCAAGCCATTTCCCGGCGCCCGACCAGAAATATCCGCCCAGTACCCCACCCCAACCACCGCACCTCCACCACCGACACCCACCGGCCTCCACCACCAGGCGTGCCAACTCTGGGGCGCTGCCACACCCTCCGGTCCCCTTGAACACGAAATAACGTGTCCACCCCCACCACGTCCTGTTCACACCCCCGACGCCCACACCCGCCCGCACCCGCCCGCACAGTCCGTCGCGCAACCACGGGGACGCCTGCTGCCGGTGAGCGGCCGCTCCGAGGGCGTCGACACGCAGGCGCCGCGCGGCGGTGTCCTTCACCGCCCCAGGCGCGCTTCCCCGGAGGCGCGCTCGCCCGCCGCGAGCGCGGTGGCTTGGGGCGTTTGGATCAGGCCGGGGCGCCGAGGGTGGTCAGGGCGGTGGCTACTCGGCCGTGGGCGGCTTCGAGGGCGGCTCGGGCCTCGGGGATGGGGGAGCCGGTGAGGAGGTGGACGAGGGCCGGCTTGAGTTCACCGTCGGCGTCGGCGAGGGCGGACTCGCAGGAGGCCGGGTCGGCGCCGGTGGCTTCGGCGAGGATGCGGAGCATGCGGCCGCGGAGTTTCTTGTTGGTGGCGACCAGGTCGACCATCAGGTTGGACCAGGTGCGGCCGAGCTTGATCATCAGCGTGGTGGAGAACGCGTTCAGGATCATCTTCTGCGCGGTGCCGGCCTTGAGCCGGGTGGAGCCGGCGATGACCTCGGGCCCGGTGTCCGCGGCGATCACGATGTCGGCCAGCGGCGCCAGCGGGGCCGCGGGGTTGGAGGTGACCAGGACGGTGGTCGCCCCGGCCGCGCGGGCGGCCTTCAGGGCGCCGGCGACGTACGGCGTGCTCCCGGAAGCGGCGAGGCCGATGACGAGGTCCTGGCCGGTGACCGTGGCCGCGTCGGCCGCGCCGCCGTCCTCGGAGTCCTCGACGTTCTCGACCGCGCGGAGCAGCGCCTCCATGCCGCCGGCATGGTGGGCGACCACCAGGCCCTCGGGCGCGTGGAACGTCGGCAGCAGCTCGGCCGCGTCCAGCACGGCCAGGCGGCCCGACGTACCGGCGCCGAAGTAGTGCACCCGGCCGCCGCCGCGGACCGCCTCGACGGCGGCATCCACGGCGCGGGCCAGCTCGGGGACGACGACACCGACCGCGCCGGCGACCCGGGCGTCCTCGGCGTTCACCATCCGGAGGATCTCGGTCGTGCCCACCGCATCGATGGCGAGCGTCCTGGGGTTGCGCTGCTCGGTCGGCGTGGTCACAGCGTCGATGTTAGTTTCCTACTGAAGGATTTTCAATTCCGTTGATCGTTGACAGACCGTACCGGCCTACTCCGACCCCTTCAGCCGGTGCCCGCGGACCGAGCTCGCGGTCTCCTCGAGCGCCTTCCGGGCGTCCGGAAGCACCTTCTGTGCGACCCCGATGAACAGGCAGTCGATCACCGTCAGTTGCGCGATCCGGCTCGACATCGCCCCGGAGCGGTACGTCGTCTCACGCGCGGCCGTGGTCAGCACGAGATCCGCCGTCCGGGCCAGCGGGGACCGCGGGAAGTTGGTCACGGCCACCGTGGTGGCGCCGTGCTTGGCCGCCTCCTCGAGCGCCTCGACGACCTCCACCGTCGTCCCCGTGTGGGAGATCCCGATCGCGACGTCGCCGTCGCCGAGCAGCGCCGCGCTCGGCAGCGCCACGTGGACGTCGGACCAGGCGAACGCGACCCGGCGGATCCGGTGCAGCTTCTGCTGCAGGTCGAGCGCCACGAAGGCGCTCGCCCCGAAGCCGTACAGGTCCACCCGCGGCGCGTTCACGACCGCGTCGACCACCTTCGCCAGGCTGTCGACGTCGACCTGCTGGGCGGTCTCGCGGACCGCCCGCTCGTCGGCGAACGCGACCTTGCCGACCACGTCCGCCAGCGAGTCACCGGGCTCGATGTCACCGCCGACCTCGGGCCGGACGCTCTCCTGCGCCGACTGGGCCGCCAACTGGAGGCGGAGCTGCGGGTAGCCGGGGACGCCGATCTGCTTGCAGAACCGGATGACCGTGGTCTCCGAGGTGGACGCCACCTCGGCCAGTTCGGAGATCGTCATCGCCGCCACTCCGCCCGGGTCCGCGAGGACCGCGTTCGCCACCCGCTGCTCGGCCGGGGCCAGCGCGGGCATCACCGCGCGGACCCGGACCAGCAGCGGCCCCGTGGGTTCTGGAGAGGAAACTGAGTTCATGACAGCACGGTACGGCGACTTACCACCGAGTGGTGTCACCGACGCGAAAGTCTCCAACCCGTTGCGGTAAATGATTCAGGCGTTCGTTCTCCGTCGAGAAGAACACCACTCCTGCTCGTGATCTTCACACCGTCGACGTACACGCCGCGGCCCTGGTAGAGCGCGTCGGAGGTGTAACGCCAGCGGAGCGTCTGGTCACCGGGCGCGAGATCGGCGAACACCTGGTGCCAGTGCCGGTCGCCGGAGCCGCTGATCGTCCCGTCGGTGTCGATCACGGATCCCCGGTCCAGCACGGTGAACGGCACCTGGGACCAGGTCGTCCCGTCGGTCGAGGACTCCAGGTACAGCAGGTCCGTCTCCTCGGTGTCCACGAACAGGTCGAACGACAGCTTCGCCCCGGTGGCCGGTACGGCGACCGGCACCGCGAGGGTCGTGGTCGCGCCGTCGGTCGTCCCGGAGAACCAGGAGTCCTTGCCGTGCCGTGGTCCGACGCCGAGCGCGAGGGCGAGACCCTGCGCGACCGCCCGCCGCGCCGGGTTGTTGCTGCCCCAGTTGCGGCTCGGGTGGACCCGGTTGGTCAGCAGGATCGCGAACGAGCGGGAGTCGAAGTCGATCACCAGCGACGTGCCGGTGTACCCGGTGTGGCCGGCCGTGCGCGGACCGGACAGGCCGCCCATGTACCAGCGCTGGTTCAGCTCGAAGCCGAGCCCGTGGTCGTTGCCCGGGAACGCGCCGTTGAAGTTGGTGATCATCGCGGTCACCGAGGATTCCTTGAGGATCCGGGCGCCGCGGTAGCTGCCGCCGTTGAGCAGCGTCTGGGCCAGGATCGCCAGGTCGTCCGCGGTGCTGAACACGCCGGCATGGCCGGCCACGCCGTCCAGCGACCAGGCGTTCTCGTCGTGCACCGAACCCCAGACCATCCCGCGCGGCGGCGTCGCCTGGAACTCGGTGGCGGCGATCCGCTGCTTCTTCCGCGGGTCCGGGTTGTAGCCGGTGTCACGCATCCGCAGCGGCTTGGTGATGCCGTCGGCAACCAGCTTGTCGAGCGTCTTGCCGGTCACCCGGTGCGCCAGCTCGCCGAGGGCGATCAGGTTCAGGTCGCTGTAGAGGTACTTCGTCCCCGGCGGGTTCTGCAGCTTGGCGGTCAGTGCCAACTGCAGACGCTCGGCCGGGTCCTTTCCGGTGCTCCACAGCGGCAGCCAGGACGGGAAGCCGCTCGTGTGCGTGAGCGCCTGCCGGACGGTGACGGCCTCCTTGCCGTTCGCCGCGAACTCGGGCACGTACTGCGCGATCGGCGAGTCCAGGCCGACCTTGCCCTTCTCGATCAGCTGCATCACCACGACCGAGGTGAACAACTTGGACACCGACGCCATGTCGAAGATGGTGTCGGTGCGCATCGGGATCTGCTGGTCGGCGGGCAGCTCGGTGCCGTCGCCGTCGGCGTACTTCAGCGCCATCCCGGTCGCCGTCCGGGTGACGATCTTCCCGTCGTGGCCGAGCAGCGTGACCGCGCCGGCGTACAGGGGTTTCGTCGTACCGGCCGGGCGGGTCCAGCCGTCGACCTGGGCCAGGGCGGCGGTGATCGGGGCAGGGTCGAGACCGGCCTTCGCCGGGGTGGATTCGCGCAAGAGAGTCGTCTTCGGTGCGTAGCCGTCGTACGGTCGGTCGAACCGGCCGGACCTGTTGCCGTTGGCAACCGCCGGGGTGGACATGGCGAGCATGAGGGTGGAGACTACCGCGATTCCGAGGACACGTCTCACCGGTGCGCTCCCTTGTACAGCAGGTACTTCGCCCGGCGCCGGGTCCAGGCGTCGGTCTCGGACTTCCAGGCCGCGACGATCTGCTCCGCGGTGGCGTTCGCGGTCAGCATCGTCCGGAACCGGTCGGACCCGGTGAGCAGGTCGATCCATCGGCCGGGCGGGTTCTCGGCGCGCCAGGCGAACTCCGGGTAGAGCCGCCGGGCCTCGACGATCATGTGCGTCGCGGCGGTGATCGCCTCCACCTTGTGCGGGTCGGTGATCTGCACCTGGACGCCGCCGCACAGCACGTTCACGTTCTTGCTGATGAACGGCGTGAAGTACGCCTCCCGGAAGTCGACCCCCGGGATGTTCTTCGCCTGCAGCGCCTCGGCCCACTTGTAGTCGATGTACGGCGCGCCGATCAGCTCGAACGGCCGCGTCGTACCGCGTCCCTCGGAGAAGTTGGTCGCCTCGAACAGGCACGTGCCCGGGTAGACCAGCGCGGTGTCCGGGGTCGGCATGTTCGGGCTCGGCATCACCCAGGGCAGGCCGGTCTCCTCGTACAGCTGCTCGCGCCGCCAGTTCTTCAGCTGGATGACCTGGAGCTCCTTCAGCCGCTTGCCCTCGGCGTCCAGCGGCAGGTACTCCGCGTTGAACAGCCGGGCCAGCTCACCCACGGTCATACCGTGCTGCTGGATGATCTCCTCCTTGCCCACGCCCGAGGTGTACCCGGGCTTGAGCATCGGGCCGCGCGCGTACCCGCCGATCGGGTTCGGCCGGTCGAGTACAACGAACTTCGCGCCGGTCCGGGTGGCCGCGATCATCGCCTCGTACATCGTCCAGATGTAGGTGTAGAACCGGGCGCCGACGTCCTGGATGTCGAAGACGACCGTCTCCACCCCGGACTTGGTGTAGAGCTCGACGAGCTTGGCCGCGTTCGCGCCGTACGCGTCGTAGACCATGATCCCGGTGCGCGGGTCGATGTGGTCACCCTCGGAACCGCCGGCCTGGGCGCTGCCGCGGAAGCCGTGCTCGGGTCCGAACACCGCGACCACGTTGACCTTGCGGGACGCGTGCATGACGTCGACGATGTGCCGCAGGTCGGGCAGGATCCCGGTCGGGTTGCTGATCACGCCGACCTTCTGGCCGGCCAGCGCCCGCCAGTCGTCGGCGGCCAGCACCTCGGCTCCGGTCATCGTCCGGCGGTGGCTGGGCCTGCCGGCGTGGGCCGCCTGGACGTCGATCATGGGGGCGGCGGCCAGGGCACCGGCGCCCGCGAGCAAACTGCGGCGCTTCATCAGAATCTCCTTCGGCAGGGGCGTTACGGGCGGAAGTACAGGTCGGCCACCACGGGGCGATGGTCACTGGCCGCTTGCTCGGGAGGAACAGAGGCATGCCGGACGCGGAAGCCCGCGCCGACGGTGACGAAGTCGATCCGCTTGACCGGGCCGACCGCCGGATAGGTGTTCGGGCCGCCGGCCGTGGTGGCGGCCGCCGTCCAGGTGTCGGTGAGCCGGGTCCACAACTTGGCCAGCTCTGGGGCGTTCGCCTCGGCGTTGAAGTCGCCGGTGAGGATCTGCAGGTCCTTCCGGCGGTCCCGCGCGAGGATCTTCATGGTGTCGGCGACCTGGGCCTGCCGGACCGACGGATCGGCCCGGTAGTCCAGGTGCGTGGAGTACACGTGCACCCGGCGGCTGCGGACGTCGATCTCGGCCTCCAGGAAGCCTGGCGCCGGCGCGGGCACCGGGTTCGGGTCCTGCGTGGACAGCCGGGTGATCGGGTGGTTCTCGGTCCGCACCAGCGGGAAGCGCGACAGTACGCCGACGCCGTACTGCCGGCGTGGTTGCCCGGCCTCGACCGGGTCCAAGTCGTAGATCGGCGCGAACCCGGCGTACATGCCGAGCTTCGCGGCCAGCTCGGCGAGCGTGTTGCGCCACTCACTGCGCGCGGACCAGTGGACGTCGACCTCCTGCAGCCCGATGACGTCGGCATCCAGCGCCTTCAACGCCTGCGCGGTCCGCTCCAGGTCGAACACGTTGTCCGACCCCGCACCGGCATGGATGTTGTACGCGGCAACGGTCAGCCGGGTGTCGCGGGCGTCGAAGGTGAGCCCGTGGCCGTACGGGTACAGCGTCTGGGCCGGGTCCGGCTGTGCCGGGATCGCGACCGGCAGCTTCCCGGCCGGCGCGAGCTCGCCGTACAGGACCTTGGCCAGCGCCTCCATCGACACGGCCGCGTAGCCGTAGGTGGTCAGCGTGGTCTGCGCCGACGGGAAGTACGCGACGTCGTACGGGTCCCGGACGGCGACCACGATGACGGGCCGGCCGGTGGCGAGCAAGGTGTTGACGAGCTTCTGCTGCTTGGCCTGCTTGTCGGTGACGGTGGTGTCCCACGCCTTCATCGTCAGGACCACGGTGAGGTCGGCGTCGGCGGACGCCGCGACCGCGTCGTCGATCTTCGCGTCGGTCGGCGTCGCGCCGGTGTCCTTCACGATCGTCGTCGCGCCCCGGCCCTGCAGCGCGGTCGCGAGGACGGCCGGGGTGTACCCGGCGACCAGGATCTTCCGCGGCGCCGGGGACAGCGGGACCAGGCCGGCGTCGTTCTTCAGCAGGGTCGTACTGCGGTCGGCGATCCGCTGCGCGGCCGCGTAGTTGGCCGGTGTACCGACCACCTTCGCGACCCGGCTCAGGTCGACGTACGGGCGGTCGACGACGCCGGTGCTCACCTTGAGCTTGAGGATCCGCTCGACGCTCTGGTCGATCCGCTCCTCGCTGATCCGGCCACCGCGGACGGCGTCGAGGACCGAGTTGTACGCCACTTCGGGCTTGGCCGGCATCAGCAGTTGGTCGACCCCGGCCTCGATCGCCCGCAGCGGGATCTCGGCGTCGCCGTACTTCTCCCGGACGCCCGCCATGCCGAGCGAGTCGGTGATCACGACGCCGTCGAAGCGCAGCCGCTCGCGCAGGATGCCGGTCATGATCGGCCGGCTCAATGTGGCCGGGTCGCCGGACGGATCCAGC
Source organism: Kribbella sp. CA-247076 (assembly GCF_050942445.1). NCBI lineage: Bacteria > Bacillati > Actinomycetota > Actinomycetes > Propionibacteriales > Kribbellaceae > Kribbella > Kribbella sp. CA-247076. Next base: position 6,539,220 of record NZ_CP192051.1, read on the forward strand.
GACGGGACCACGATGTGCGCGGTCATGATCGACTCGATGCCGGCCCGGATCGCCGCGCGGAACGGCGGCGCGTCGATCGTGTTCCACTCCTCGAGGGTGTGGTCGATCGTCGGCAGCGAGGTGTGGCTGTCGTCCCGGGTGTCACCGTGCCCCGGGAAGTGCTTCGCGGTCGACACGATCCGGCCGTCGCGCTGGTAGCCCTTGACCTGCTCGGCGGTCAGGTCGGCGACCAGCCCGGGGTCGGAGGAGAACGAGCGGACGCCGATCACCGGGTTCAGCGGGTTGACGTTGACGTCGGCCACCGGCGCGAAGTCGGTGGTCACGCCGACCGCGCGGAGCTCCCGGCCACCGATCCCGGCCGCGAGCCGGGCGTACTGCGACGAGCGCGTCGCCCCGAGCGCCATCGCGCCCGGGAACTGCGTGGCGGGCGGTCCGACCCGGAACACCACGCCGTACTCCTGGTCGGTGCTGATCTGCAGCGGGATCCCGGTGCTGCCGACGGCCGCGCTCTGCAGGCCGTTGGACAGGCGGGCGATCTGCTGCGGGTCCTTGGTCGAATCGGTCCAGGCGAAGTAGATGACGCCGCCGAGGTTGAACTTGCGGACCACCTCGGCCGGTGTCGCCACGCCGTACAGCGTGGTGTTGCGCGGGTCGGCCGTGTCCGCGGTCGCGCCGTACGCGTAGCAGACGAAGAGCTGGCCGACCTTCTGCTCCAGCGTCATCCGCCGGAGCGTGTCGCGGACCCAGCGGTCGGAGCCCGCGTGAGCGGTCGTCGTACCCGCGATCGTCGTACCGGCGACTGCTGCCGCCGCGAGGCCGAGGGTCTGTCGTCGGGTGAAGTCCATGGTCACCAGGTCATTCCGTGGCCGAAGGGATAGAGGGCGGTGTCCGGCTGGCCGGCGACGGGGATGTCGACGGGCAGCTTTCCGGTCGGCTTGATCTCACCGTAGAGCGTCTTGGCCAGTGACTCCATCGAGACCGCGGCGTAACCGTACGTGGCCAGGTACGTCGGGGCGGCGTCGAAGTACGCGATGTCGTACGGATCCCGCACGGCCACCACGATCACGGTCCGGCCGGTCGCGAGCAGGTCCTTCACCAGCTTCTGCTGCTTCGCGAGCTTGTCGGTGACTTTCGTGTCCCACGCCTTCTGCGTCAGGACGACGGTCACGTCGTTCTGCTGGGCCTTGGCGACCGCGTCGGCGATGGCCGCGTCGGACGGTGCCGCGCCGGTCTGCGCGACCGTGGTGGTGGCCCCGCGCTTGGTCAGGGCGGCGGCCAGCGACTGCGTCGTACTGACTCCCCAGCCGGTGACCAGGATCTTCCGCGGGTCGGCGGTCAGCGGCAGCGTGTTCGCGTCGTTCTTGACCAGCGTGACGCTCTTGTCGACGATCCGCTGCGCGGTCGCCAGGCTGGCCGGCGTTCCGACCTTGGTGGCCACCTTCGCCGGGTCGACGTACGGGTTGAACAGGACGCCGTTCTTCAGCTTCATCAGCAGGATCCGCAACAGGCTCTCGTTGATCCGCTGCTCGCTGATCCGGCCCGAGCGGACGGCGTCCAGGACGGCGTTGAACTGGACGTCGGGCGCCGGCGGCAGCAGCAACTGGTCCGCACCGGCCTCGATCGCCCGGACGGCCACCTCGGCGTCGCCGTACTGCTGGCGGACCGCGGCCATCTCCAGCCCGTCGGTGACGATCACGCCCTTGAAGCCGAGCTGCTTGCGCAGCACGCCGGTCAGGATCGGCTTGCTCAGCGTCGCCGGGTCCCCGGACGGGTCCAGCGACGGGACCACGATGTGCGCGGTCATGATCGAGTCGATCCCGGCCTTGATCGCGGCCTTGAACGGCGGCGCGTCGATCGCGTTCCACTGCTCGAGGGTGTGGTTGATCGTCGGCAGCGCGGTGTGGCTGTCGTCGACGGTGTCCCCGTGGCCGGGGAAGTGCTTCGCGGTGGCCGTGATGCCGGCGTCGCGCTGGAAACCCTGGACCTGCGCGGCGGTCAGGTCGGCGACCAGCTTCGGGTCGCTGGAGAACGACCGGACGCCGATCACCGGGTTGAGCGCGTTCACGTTCACGTCGGCGACCGGCGCGTAGTCCTGCCGGATGCCCATCGCCTTCAGCTCGCGGCCGGTGATGCCCGCCGCGGTCCGGGCGTCCGCGGTGTTCCGGGTCGCGCCGTGGGCCATGTTGCCGCCGAACTGCGTGGCGGGCGGTCCGATCCGGACCACCACCCCCTGCTCCTGGTCGGTCGCGATCGTCAGCGGGACCCGCAGGCCGGTGCTCGTCGCGGCGGACTGGAGCTGGTTCGAGAGCGTGGCCACCTGGGTCGGGTTCTCCACGTTGCCGCGGCCGTTGAAGTAGATCCAGCCGCCCGGGTGGTACTTCGCGACCACCTCGGCCGGCGTGGCGACGCCGTACAGGGTGGTGTTGCGCGGGTCGGGCTTGTGCGCGTCCGGGCCATAGGCGAACAGCACGAACATCTGCCCGACCTTCTCCTCCAGCGACATCGTCTGGATCGTCCGGCCGAGGGCGGCGGCCGAGGTGGGCGGTTCGGGCGGCGGAGTGCCGGCCGCGGAACCGACCCCCACTCCGGAAACGGCGGTGGCGAGGGCAAGGCCGGCGAGACTCCATCGGCGCAAGGCGGACATGACAGACCCCCTACAAGTTATTGAATTACAGGCGCGCCCCCGCGACGCGAAAGTTACCCACACGGCCACAGCGGGTCAAGGGGAAACTACTAACTGACGTTGCGTAGTCGGCGCCTCAGGCGCGGGGCGCGGCCGTCGTGCCGCCCGGTTGCAGCTTGGCCGGGACCATCTGCGGCGGCAGCGGGTCGGCGCCCTCCAACTGCCGGATGAGCGCCTCGGTGCCCAGCTGGCCGAGCTCGGGGCCCGGGGTTCGCATGATCGTGAGCTCGGGATCGGTGAGCACCGCGGTCTCGGGCACCATCAGCAGCGGCAGGACGGAGAAGTCGTCCGGCACCGCGCGGCCCATCCGGTTCAGGGCGGAGACGACGCCGAGCGCGGCGTACTCGTTCAGGACCAGGATCGCGGTCGTCCCGGGATGCTCGCGGACCAGCCGTTCGGTCACGTCCTGACCGGCGCGGGTCGTGTCCGAGCACGGCAGTACGACGGTCTCCAGTCCGTACTCCGCGGTGACGCGACGGTACGCGTCCTCGGTGCGGACCCAGGGCCCGTAGGCGTGGAAGCGCGGGTCGTCGAGGTCGCCGGAGACGAGCACCATCCGCCGGTGGCCGAGCTCGTACAGGTGCCCGACCGCCTCCTCGACGGTCGCGTCGAAGTCGATGTCCACGTGCGCCAGACCCTCGAGGTCCGAGGTCCGGCCGATCATCGCGAACGGCGTACCGGTCTGCCGCAGGATGCCGACCCGGGGATCGTCGAGCTGGACCTCCATCAGGACGACACCGTCGACCAGCCCCTGGCCGAGCAACTCCCGCAGCTCGACGCCGTCGTTGCCGACCGGCCAGAGCACCAGGTGGTAGTCCTCCTTGCGGGCCGCCTCGGCCGCGCTGGTGAAGAACTCAGCGGTCGACATCCCGAACTTGTGCTCCAGCGCCGGGTACGCCATCGCGATGATGTGCGTCCGCCGGCTGGCCAGCGCCCGGGCGACCATGTTGCGGCGGTACCCGAGGTCGGCCATCGACTGCTCGACCCGCGCCCGGGTGGCGGCGGTGACCGGCTTGGTGCCGTTCAGCACGAAGGAGACGGTCGCGATCGACACGCCCGCGCGATCCGCGACGTCCCGCATGTTCACCATCGAAGTCGACCTCTCAAGAGATTCCTTCCCCACCCCACCGACCCGGTCTGAACTCTTGACACCGGTGTGACCCAAGGAACATAGTCCTTGGACACCTCAGTTAAGCGGTTTACCGACCAGCCCACAAGTGAACGGCACTCATCGGCGGCCCGCGGTTAAGCGTTTTGATCAACGCGTCCCCAGCGGTCCCCGGCCCATCCTCCGAAGGAGCGCAACTCATGATCAGCAAGCGGATCACCGCTGCGCTGGCGGGTGCGACGACCCTGTCGCTCGTGCTGGCCGCCTGTGGTGGCGACGGTGGCGATTCCGGGTCGTCCTCGTCCGGCGACACCGTCAAGAGCCTGACCGTCCTGGACTACTACAACAACGACCCCGACAAGTCACTCGTCCAGAAGGGCCTCGACTCCTGTGCGAGCCAACTGGGCGTCACCATCCAGCGGGAGACGGTGCCTGGTGACACCTTGATCCAGAAGGTCCTGCAGCAGGCCTCGTCGAAGACGCTGCCCGACGTGCTGATGCTGGACAACCCGGACGTGCAGCAGATCGCCGCGACCGGCGCGCTGGCGCCGCTGAACGACCTGGGCCTGAGTGGCGACGGCGTCATCCAGGGCATGGTCGACGCGACGTCGTACGACGGGAAGCTCTACGGACTGGCGCCGGTGACGAACACGATCGCGCTGTTCTACAACAAGGACATGCTGGCCGAGGCCGGTGTGCAGCCGCCGAAGACGTGGGACGAGCTGAAGGCCGCGGCCAAGAAGCTGACCAGGCCTGGCCGCTACGGGATGGCCTTCAACGCCAACGCGACGTACGAGGGCTCGTGGCAGTTCCTGCCGGCGATGTGGACCAACGGCGGCGACGAGACCGACCTGACCAGCCCGCAGGTGTCCGAGGCCCTGCAGTTGTGGGTGGATCTCGTGCAGTCCGGGTCGGCGTCGAAGAGCGTGATCAACTGGACCCAGGGTGACGTGAAGGACCAGTTCGTGGCGGGCAAGGCCGCGATGATGGTGAACGGTCCCTGGCAGATCCCGGCGCTGCAGAAGACCCCGAACGTGAAATGGGACGTGGTCACGTTCCCGCTGAACAAGCCGGACCAGACCCCGGTCGCGCCGCTCGGCGGCGAGGCCTGGACGGTCCCGCTGAACGAGGACCAGGCCAAGCAGCAGAAGGCCGCCGACTTCGTGAAGTGCCTGAACTCGGACGAGAACGAGCTGGCCTGGGCGAAGGCCCGGTTCACCATCCCGACCAAGACCGCGCTGCTCGACCAGTACGTCCAGGAAGTGCCGTCGATGAAGGCCTTCACCGAGCAGGTCCGGACCGCCCGGGCCCGGACCGGCAAGCTGGGCGACAAGTGGCCGGAGGCCGCCAAGGTGATCTACCAGGCGATCCAGCTGGCGCTCACCGGCAAGGCCCCGGCCCAGGACGCCTTCAAGCAGGCTTCCGGCGGCTGATCGCGATGGCCCAGGCAACCCTCACGCCGACGACGGAGGCGACCGGTCCGGAGCCTGCTCGCAGGTCCCGTGGCCGGCGCCACCGGGGTGAGGACCTGACCAAGGTCCTGTTCGTGCTGCCGGCCGCGCTGGCGATGGTGGCGCTGTTCGGCTACCCGGTGGTGAAGAACCTGCTGATGAGCCTGCAGGACTACGGCCTGCGGACCTTCTTCACCGGGGACGCGCCGTGGGTCGGGCTGAAGAACTACACCACGGTGGTGACCGACAACCTGTTCTCGCAGGCGATGGTGAACACGGCGCTGTTCACGATCGGGTCGATCGCCTTCCAGTTCGTCATCGGGCTCGGGCTGGCGCTGTTCTTCCACCGGCGCTTCCCGCTCAGCGGCGTACTGCGGTCGTTGCTCCTGCTGCCGTGGCTGCTGCCGCTGATCGTCTCCAGCGCGACCTGGCGGTCGATCCTCGAGCAGGACAGCGGCATCCTCAACCGCACGCTGACCGGCCTTGGCGTGATCGACGACCCGGTGCCGTGGCTGAACTCGCCGTCGGTCGCGCTGATCGCGGTGATCGGCGTGAACATCTGGATCGGCATCCCGTTCAACGTCACCCTGCTGTACTCCGGCCTGGCCGAGATCCCGGACGAGCTCTACGAGGCCGGCCAACTGGACGGCGCGACCGGGTGGCGGGCGTTCTGGTACATCACCTGGCCGAACCTGCGCGCGGTCGCGAGCGTGCTGCTGATGCTCGGGGTGGTCTACACGATCAAGGTGCTGGACATCATCCTCGGCCTCACCGGCGGCGGTCCGGCCAACGCCACCCAGACGCTGGCGACCCAGTCGTACGAGCGGTCGTTCATCGACTTCAAGTTCGGCGAGGGCGCGGCGCTGAGCAACATCCTGATCGTGATCTCGTTCGTGTTCGCGATCTTCTACCTGCGCAGCACCCGCCGCGCCGTCGACGAGTAGGGAGGACAGCATGCGACGTACGGGCTACACCGTGGTGGGCATCCTGATCCTGGCCGTGATGCTCTTCCCCGTCTACTGGATGCTGAACGCGTCACTGCAACCATCCGGCAACACCCTCACCGCCGGCTTCCTGCCCTTGGATCCGACCTTCGCCGGCTACCGGCGGGCGCTCAGCGAGCAGGGCGACAACCTGGTCACCAGCATGATCATCGCGGCCGGCACCGTGGTGCTCAGCCTGGCGATCGCCACCCCGTGCGCGTACGCGCTCTCGCAGTTCCGGTCCCGCTGGGTGTCGGTCGGGCTGCTGGCGATCCTGATCTCGCAGATGATCCCGGGCATCGTGATCGCCAACGCGCTCTACACGGCGTACGAACGGCTCGGGCTGCTGAACTCGATCCCGGGCCTGATCGTGGCCAACTGCAGCAGCGGCATCCCGTTCGCGATCCTGATCCTGCGCTCGTTCATGCTCTCGCTGCCGCCGTCGCTGGTGGAGGCCGCGCGGGTCGACGGGGCCGGGCTGTTCCGGGCGTTCGTCGCGATCGTGCTGCCGATCAGCAAGAACTCGCTGATCACCGCGGGCCTGTTCAGCTTCCTGTTCTCCTGGAGCGACTTCCTGTTCGCGCTCACGCTGACCACCAAGGGCGGCGTCCGGCCGGTGACGCTGGGGATCTACCAGTACCTCGGCACCCAGGTACAGAACTGGAACGCGGTGATGGCGACCGCGGTGCTCTCGGCGATCCCGGCCATCGTGCTGCTGGTCGCCGCGCAGAAGTACATCGCCGCCGGTGCCATCGGCGGAGCCGTCAAGTAACCCCTCTTCGAAGGACTGACACTGATGACGATTCGCGTACTCGTCTGGGGCGAGAACCGGCACGAGCAGGTCGAGCCGCACGTCCGGGAGATCTACCCCGACGGCATGCACGAGACCATCGCCGCCGGGATCCGCGAGAACCTCGAGGCCGAGGTCTCAACCACCACGCTCGACGAACCCGAGCACGGACTCACCGAGGAGGTGCTGGCGGAGACCGACGTCCTGGTGTGGTGGGGTCACGCCGCCCACGGCGAGGTCGAGGACAAGGTGGTCGAACGGGTCTACCAGCACGTGCTGTCCGGGATGGGCCTGGTCGTGCTGCACTCCGGCCACTGGTCGAAGATCTTCGGCAAGCTGATGGGGACGTCGTGCACGCTCCGCTGGCGCAGTGAGCGGGACCGGGAGTTGGTCTGGACGGTGAACCCGACCCACCCGATCGCCCAGGGCGTGCCGCACCCGATCATCATCGAGCAGCAGGAGATGTACGGCGAGTTCTTCGACATCCCGGTGCCGGACGACCTGGTCTTCGTCTCGTCGTTCAGCGGCGGCGAGGTGTTCCGGTCCGGCTGCACGTTCCGCCGCGGCCACGGGAAGATCTTCTACTTCTCGCCGGGTGACCAGGACTACCCGGTCTACCACCACCAGGACGTCCGCAAGGTGATCGCGAACGGGGTCGCCTGGGTCCGGTCGGACCGGCCCGAGCGCGCGGTGCCGACGTTGCTGCGGTACGAGACCGAGGACTTCTTCAACGGTCACGGCTACACCGGCCCGATCGAGGAGCCGGCGGATGCCTGACCCGCTGCGCATCGTCCAGGTCGGTGCCGGTGGCATGGGTCGCGCGTGGCTTCGTACGATTGCCGACAATCCTGATGTCGACCTGGCCGGCTTGGTCGATCTCGACGTACCGCTGGCCCGGACGGCTGCCGACGAGCACGGGTACGGCGACGTGCCGGTGGCGGCATCGCTCGAGGAGCTGGGGATCGCGGCCGACGCGGTCGTCGACGTGACCGTGCCGGTGGCGCACCCCACCGTGAGCGTGGACGCCTTGCTGCGTGGGCTTCCCGTGCTATGCGAGAAGCCGTTGGCCGAGTCGGTGCGTGAGTGCCTGCTGATGGTGGCGGCCGCCGAGGTGAGCGGGCAGCTGCTGATGGTGTCGCAGTCCCGGCGGTACTTCCGGGCCGTCGACGCCTTCGGCCGGCAACTCGCCGAGCTCGGCCCGATCGGGTCGCTGTCGTGCGAGTTCTTCAAGGCGCCGCACTTCGGCGGTTTCCGCGATCGGATGGCCGAGCCGTTGTTGGTCGACATGGCGATCCACCAGTTCGACCTGGCCCGGAAACTGATCGGGTCCGAGCCGGTGTCGGTGTACTGCGAGTCGTACAACCCGGACTGGAGCTGGTTCGACGGCAACGCGGCCGCGTCCGCGATCTTCCGGTTCGCCGACGGGACGCGGTTCGCCTTCACCGGCAGCTGGTGCGCCCCCGGTCTGGAGACGTCCTGGAACGGCCGCTGGCGCGCGAGCGCGTCCGGCGGTACGGCGACGTGGGACGGGGCGAACGCGCCGGTCGCCGAGCTCGCGTCCGGTGAGGCGTTGCCGGCGGTCATGACGGACGACCCGGAGGAGATCGCGGGCTCGCTGGTGGAGTTCGTCGACGCGGTCCGATCGTCGACAATCCCGCAATCCGAAGTGCACGCCAACGTCGTCAGCGTCGCCATGGTCGAGGCCGCCGTACGGTCCGCCTCGACCGGGTTGCCGGTGACGATCGCCGACGTACTCGAGACCGCCTATCAGGAGGCGCTCGAGACCGTCCAGGATCCCGCTCTGCAGGCGGCCCTCAAGGCCTGGCCCGACGTTCTCAAGGTGGTCGGTCTGGAGGCCCGAAGCTCCGGGTAATCCGGTACCCGGAAACCGGTACGCGCGGAGAAGCCCTGGGTTGCGGCTTCTCCGCGCGTACTCACGTCACGCCCGCGTGCTCACGTCAGGCCGGCTGCTCACGTCAGGCCCCAGAGTGCGGCGACCAGTGGGCGGCGGAGGTCCGCGCGGCGGGCGCACAGGCCGATCGTCAACGGCTCGAGCTCGGCGGGCAGCTCGGTCAGCCGGCCCGCCGCCGGCGAGGACTCCAGCACGAGGCGGGGCACGATCCCGATGCCGCACCCAAGGGCGACCAACGCGAGCAACGCCTCGTGCCCGTCCGGTTGGGCGGCGATGACCGGCTTGATGCCGGTCCGGCGGAACCACCGGAAGGCCGCTTCCCGCACGAGCCCTCGCGCCGGCACGACGTACGGGCCGGTCGACTCGCCCGCGGTGACGAGCACGAGGTCGGTCTCGGCCACCGCACGCGTCACCAGCGTCTGCGGCAGCCGCTTCGGGATCCCGGCCACGGCCGCGTCGACCTCGCCCTCGTCGAGTCTCGCCAGCGCCGCCGCCGCGTCGCCGGTCCGCACGTCCAACCGGATCTGCGGGTGGGCCGCACGCAGCGGCGCGAGCAGGTCGGGCAGCAACGCCTGGCACGCCGTCACGGTCGCGAAGATGCGCAGCTCGCCCGTCAGGTCGGCCGTTTCCTGGTCGCCCGCGTGATAGTCGGCCCACAGCGCCAGTGCCTGCTCGGCGTACGTCGTGAAGCGCCGGCCCTCCGGAGTGAGTGCGACTCCGCGCGGACCGCGGTCGAGCAGGCGGGCACCCGCGCGGACCTCGAGCCGCTGGATCGTCCGCGTCAAGGTGGCCGCGCTGACGTGACACTCGAGGCTGGTGCGGCCGTAGTTCAGCGTGCGCGCCAGATGCAGGAACAGTTCCAGCTCGCGATGCTCCATCTTCCACTCCCCGCAACGGTGCGATGCATATGTTGCGCTTGCCGCAATACTCGCAGACCGCCTTCACTGAAGGGCATGAGCACCTTCACCTCGTCGGTCTTCCGCACCGAGACCATGACCGTTCCGGGAGGAACGGAGACCATCCTCCGCGGCGGGCGGGACCTGTTCCCATTGATCTCCGAGGCGTTCCACGGCGTACGGCGGATCGGCGTGATCGGCTGGGGTCCGCAGGGGCGCGCCCAGGCGCAGAACCTGCGCGACTCGCTGGCCGGGACCGACGTGACCGTGACCGTCGGGCTGCGTCCGGGGTCCGCGTCGGTCGAGGACGCCCGAGCGCACGGGTTCACCGAGGCCGACGGCAGCTTGGGTGACTGGCTGGCCGTGGCGGCGGCGTCCGACCTGGTGATCCTGCTGATCGCCGACGCAGCGCTGGCCGCCGAGCACGACCGGATCTTCGCCGTGCTGAAGCCTGGCGCCACCATCGGCCTGTCGCACGGCTTCCTGCTCGGCCACCTACGGGCCGTCGGCAAGGACTTCCCCGCCGGCCATCCGGTGATCGCGGTCTGCCCCAAGGGCATGGGCGACTCGGTACGGCGCCTCTACCAGCAGGGCGCGACCGTGAACGGCGCCGGGATCAACGCGAGCATCGCCGTCCACGCGGATCCGGACGGTCACGCGACGGATCGTGCGCTGGCCTGGTCGGTGGGACTCGGGTCGCCGTACACGTTCCTGACCACGCTGGAGAACGAGTACAAGTCCGACATCGTCGGTGAGCGGGCCATCCTGCTCGGTGCGGTCCATGGGCTGGTCGAGGCGCTCTACCGGCACTTCCGGATCGAGGGGGTGGATCCGGTCACGGCGTACGAGCGTTCGACCGAGTCGATCACCGGGCCGATCGCGCGCACCATCTCCGCGGCCGGGCTGCCTGCGGTCCGGGCCGCGCTGACCGGCGCCGACCAGGACCTCTTCGACCGGGCCTACACCGCCGGCTACGGACCGGCCCGTGATCTGGTCGCGGAGATCTACGACGAGGTTGCCGACGGCACCGAACTCCGCAGTGTCATCCTCGCCGAACGCCGCCTCACCACCCGTCCGATGACCCCCATCGGCACCAGCCCGATGTGGTCCCACGCCGCCGAAGCCGACGCCCGCCGCAGTACCACGCCTACCGGGATCGACCCAGTCACGGCGGGGTTGTTCGTGGCGACCATGGTGGCGCAGGTGGACGAGTTCGTCGAGCGCGGGCACGCGTGGTCGGAGATCGTGAACGAGTCGATCATCGAGGCGGTCGACTCACTCCTCCCGTACATGCACGCCCGTGACGTCGCCTACATGGTCGACAACTGCTCCCGCACGGCCCGCCTGGGCACCCGCCGCTGGGGCCCCCGCTTCCAGGCCGCCTACGAGCAGCTCGCCCTCCCCGCCCTGGACGCCCCCGCCGACCCCACCCTGGTCAAGAACTTCCTCGAGAACCCCACCCACCAAGCCCTCACCGAAGCCGCCACCCTCCGCCCCTCGGTCGACATCTCCGTCTCCTGAGTCGTGCATCGGCCGCACGGCCCGTGGTGTGATCGCCGGCATGATGCTTCCTGACGACGACCAGGCCACGAAGCTGCTCGAGTTCTGCGGTGTCTCGGCACCGGACCGCGACGCGATGCTCGCCGCCCGTCCGGATCCGGTCCGGGATGCGGAGTGGTGGGCGGTGCTCGAGGAGCGGGCGAGCGAGCTCGATCGTGGGCTGGACCAACCGATCGAGGCGAACGGATTCAGCTCGTGGCCGGCGATGCCGGAGTCGGCGTCGCCGGTGGGGTTGTTCGTGGAGGCCTGGGCGCTCCTGTCCCGATTGCCCCAGCTGCTCGACGTACACGCACGGCGTGGTGTGCCGGAGTCGATCAGCAGGTCGACGGCGTCAGCGCTCGGCGGCGTGATGGCGACGCACCGCCATCTGAGCGGACGAGCCGGAGTCGGCCTGATGCCGCTCTGGAGCCCACCGCTGCGGTTCCGAGGCGCCGACATCGAGATGGGCCGGCACTGCTTCACCCGGTCCCGCATCGCGCTCGGCGACGGGCCGGCAGGGTTCGGCCTCATGGTCCACATCCCACCGATCGGGCCACTGGACCCGGTCGCGTCGGAGGAGTCGATCGCGGCGGCGGAGCGCCTCTTCGCCCAGTGGTATCCCGAGGAGCCGGTGGCGTTCTTCACCTGCAAGTCGTGGCTCCTCGACCCGCAACTCGCGGAGTACCTCGACCCGGGCTCGAACATCCTCCGCTTCCAGCGCCGGTTCATCGTGCTCCCCGAACCGCCGCCAGACGATCCGGGCGAAGCCGATCGCGAGCTGATGCGGTTGGGCCTGCACCTGAACACACCGGCCGGGGACCTGACCGAGCAGGACCTCGCCAGGGTTCCCCAGGACACCAGCCTGCAAAGGGCCTTCGTCGCCCACCTCAGGTCAGGCCGCCACTGGACCGTACGAACCGGCATCCGGTTGCCGGCCGAGCGCGGCGCCTGACCTTCAGAGCTTGAGTGAGGTGGCTACTACGTCGGCCAGGGAGTGGGCGATGTCGTGGGCCGTGTCGGAGGATTCGGCTTCGACCATGACGCGGACCAGGGGCTCCGTGCCGGAGGGGCGGAGGAGGACCCGGCCGGTGTCGCCGAGGCGGGTAGTGGCTTCGGCGACCGCCGACTGGACGGCGGGGTCGGTGCCGGCGCGGGACTTGTCGACGTTCTTCACGTTGACCAGGACCTGCGGCAGCCGGGTCATCGCGCCGGCCAGGTCGCTCAGCGTCTTGCCGGTCTGGGCGACCCGGGCGAGCAGCATGACCGCGGTCAGCGTGCCGTCGCCGGTGGTGGCGTGGTCGGACAGGATCACGTGCCCGGACTGCTCACCGCCGAGCTTGTGCCCGCCGGCCTTCATGGCCTCCAGCACGTACCGGTCGCCGACCTTGGTCTGCTCGACCGCGATCCGCTCCCGGACCATCGCCTGGACGAACCCGAGGTTGCTCATCACGGTCGCGACCACGGTGTCGTTGGACAACCGGCCGCTGTCCCGCATCGCCATCGCCAGCACCGCGAGGATCTGGTCGCCGTCGACGAGCTCGCCGTTCGCGTCCACCGCCAGGCAGCGGTCCGCGTCACCGTCGAGCGCGATGCCCACGTCGGCCCGGTGCCCGAGCACCTCGCGCTGCAGGCCCTCCATGTGCGTGGAGCCGCAGTCGAGGTTGATGTTCAGCCCGTCGGGGGCGGCGGCGTACGTGATCACCTCGGCGCCGAGCCGGCGCAGAGCCTCCGGCGCGGTGTGCGAGGCGGCGCCGTTCGCGCAGTCGACCACGACCTTCAGTCCGTCGAACCGGTTCGGCGCGGAGCGGACCAGATGCGAGACGTACGTCTCGAACCCCTGCCCGTCGTCGAACACGCGGCCGACGGCGGCACCGGTCGGCCGCTGCCACTCCTCGCCCATCCGGGCCTCGATCGCGTCCTCGATCGCGTCGTCCAGCTTGATCCCGCCGCGGGCCAGGAACTTGATGCCGTTGTCCGGCATCGGGTTGTGGCTGGCGGACAGCATCACGCCGAGGTCGGCGCCGGTCGAGCCGGTCAGGTAGGCCACGGCCGGGGTCGGCAGGACCCCGAGCCGGACCACGTCGACGCCTGCGCTGGCCAGACCGGCCACCACGGCGGCTTCCAGGAACTCACCACTGGCGCGTGGATCCCGCCCCACAACGGCGCGCGGCCGGTGCCCTTCGAAGGCACCGGCCTCGCCGAGTACGTGAGCTGCCGCGACCGAGAGGTCGAGCGCCAGCTCCGCGGTCAGGTCCACGTTCGCCAGGCCACGGACTCCGTCCGTGCCGAACAAACGGCCCATCAGATAATCAGCGCTTGCTGTACTGCGGCGCCTTGCGGGCCTTCTTGAGACCGGCCTTCTTCCGCTCCTTGATCCGCGCGTCGCGGGTGAGCAGACCGGCCTTCTTCAGACCCGGGCGGTTCGCCTCCTGGTCGGCCTCGTTCAGGCACCGGGCCACGCCCAGCTGCAGCGCACCGGCCTGGCCGGTGATCCCGCCACCGTTGATCCGGGCGATCACGTCGTACGAGCCCTCGAGGCCCGCGACGACGAACGGCTCGTTCACGTGCTGCTGGTGCACCTTGTTCGGGAAGTACACGTCGAGCGGCTTGCCGTTGACGGTCCACTGACCGGTGCCCGGCACGAGGCGGACGCGGGCGACGGCCTCCTTGCGGCGACCGGTGGCGCCGGCCGGGTTGATCACCGCGACCCGACCCGTCTCGGCACGCTGCTCCGGAGTCGGGTTCGTCTCGGAGGTGTAGGCGACCGGGCCCTCGCTGTCGATGGGGACCTCGGGGTCGAACTCTTCGGTCTCGGTGGTGATGTCGCTCACGCTGGGAATCCTCGTTTACCTGACTCGTCGATCGCTTACTGGGCGATCTGGGTGATCTCGAACGGCTTCGGCTGCTGGGCGGTGTGCGGGTGCTCCGGACCGGCGTACACCTTCAGCTTGGTGAGCAGCTTCCGGCTCAGGCGGTTCTTCGGCAGCATGCCCCAGACAGCCTTCTCGACGGCCTTGCGAGGGTCCTTCTCGAGGATCTCGCCGATCGGCGTGGCCGTCAGACCACCCGGGTGACCCGAGTGGCGGTACGCCAGCTTGTCCGTCCGCTTGGTGCCGGACAGGGCGACCTTGGAGGCGTTGACGACGACGACGAAGTCACCGCCGTCCACGTGCGGTGCGAACGTCGGCTTGTGCTTGCCGCGCAGCAGGGTGGCGATCTGGACGGCGAGCCGACCGAGCGTGACGTCGGTGGCGTCGATCACGTGCCACTCACGGGTGACGTCAGCAGGCTTCGGGCTGTACGTGCGCACGGTCGTTGACCTTCGTTTCTCAGAGGTTGACAAAACTGGTACGTCGGCGAGCGGTCCGCCGACGGGCTGGGACCTGGAACGCACAACAGCAGCCCAGAATACCGGCGGTGTCGGCCCCGGGTCAAAGCGAGCAGATCCCCGTCGGGGCCCCCGGCTTGGAAGGAGACTCCGACGGCACTAGTTTAGCGGTGAAGATTGCAGTCCGAACCGCGTCCCGCCGGCTGACGATAACCCTCACTCACCAGGCGATGGCGCCAGCTTCCGAAGAGGGCATTGTGACCGATCAGTCGCTCACCGTCCGGGACAACCGGACCGGCAAGGACTTCGACCTTGCCATCACCGATGGCACCATCCGTGCCTCCGATCTCAAGCAGATCAGTGCAACCGACGGCGACGGTGGCCTGGCCACCTACGACCCGGGGTTCGTGAACACCGCCTCCTGCCGTTCGTCGGTCACCTTCATCGACGGCGACAAGGGCATCCTGGAGTACCGCGGGTACCCGATCGAGCAGCTCGCCGAGCAGTCGAACTACCTCGAGGTGGCCTACCTGCTGGTCAACGGGAAGCTGCCGAACAAGGCGGAGTACGAGGCCTGGGCCCACGACGTGACGTATCACACGTTCGTGCACGAGAACCTGAAGACCTTCATGCAGGGCTTCCGGTACGACGCCCACCCGATGGGCATGCTGCTGGCTTCGGTCGGCGCGCTGTCCACCTTCTACCCGGAGTCGCGCAACATCTTCGACGAGGAGTCCCGGGCGCTGCAGATCCGGCGGCTGATCGCGAAGATGCCGACGCTGGGTGCGTTCGCGTTCCGGCACGCCCAGGGCAAGCCGTACGTCTACCCGGACAACGAGCTGAGCTACTCGGCGAACTTCCTGTCCATGCTGTTCAAGATGAGCGAGCCCAAGTACGCCGCCGACGACCGGCTCGTGCGGGCGCTGGAGATCCTGTTCATCCTGCACGCCGACCACGAGCAGAACGCGTCCACCAACGCGGTCCGGGCGATCGGCTCCACCCAGGTCGACCCGTACACGGCCGTTGCCGGCGGCATCGGCGCGCTCTACGGCCCGCTGCACGGCGGCGCCAACGAGGCCGTGCTGAAGATGCTGCGCCGGATCGGCGGCGTGGAGAACGTGCCGTCGTTCATCGAGGGCGTGAAGAACGGCAACGAGCGGCTGATGGGCTTCGGCCACCGGGTCTACAAGAACTACGACCCGCGCGCCAAGATCATCAAGAAGGCCGCCGACGACGTCTTCGAGGTGACGGGGATCAACCCGCTGCTGAAGATCGCGGTCGAGCTCGAGAAGATCGCCCTGGAGGACGAGTACTTCGTCTCCCGCAAGCTCTACCCGAACGTCGACTTCTACTCCGGCCTGATCTACGAGGCCCTGCAGTTCCCGCCGGAGATGTTCACCGTCCTGTTCGCCATCCCGCGGACGTCGGGCTGGCTGGCGCAGTGGCTCGAGATGCTGAACGACGGCGACCAGAAGATCGCCCGCCCCAAGCAGATCTACACCGGCGAACGCGGCACCCAGTACGTCCCCATGGGCGACCGCTGACCCAACCCCGAACGGCCCCTCCACCCGGAGGGGCCGTTTCTGTTTGGCGCAGGGGGCGGCGTTAAAGAACGGAAGCGGTTAGCTTCTGGGGATGGGTTTGCTTGCGGGGAAGGTTGCGCTGGTGACGGGGGCCAGTCGGGGGGTCGGGAAGGGGATCGCTCTCGGGCTCGGTGAGCAGGGGGCGACCGTCTTCGTGACCGGGCGGACGGAGGTCGGCGGTCCGCCGACGACGCCGCTGGACGGCACGGTTCAGGGAACGGCCGAGGAGGTCACGGCAGTCGGCGGTCGCGGCGTCGCGATCGCCTGTGATCATCGCGACGACGAGCAGACGAAGCGGGCCGTTGCCCGAGTAGCGGCCGAGACCGGCCGGCTCGACGTACTCGTGAACAACGTCTGGGGCGGCTACGAGTACTTCTGGGACGGTACGGAGTTCTGGCTCGAGCAGGGCTTCTGGACCGTCCCGATCGACCGCTGGGACGCGATGTTCCAGGCCGGCGTCCGCGCCCACTACGTCACCAGCGCGGCCGCCGCCCCGACGATGGTCGCCCAGGGATCAGGCCTGATCGTCAACGTCTCCTCGGACGCGGCCGGCAAGGACGACGCCGGGGTTCCGTACGGCGTCGCGAAGGCCGCCACCGACCGCATGGTCGCCTGCATGGCCCACGACCTCCGTCCCCACGGCGTCGCTGCCGTCTCCCTCTACCCAGGCCTCGTCCGCACCGAGTCAGTTCTCCGAGCCGCGGAGTACTTCGACCTCTCCGACTCCGAATCCCCACAGTTCGTAGGCCGCGCCGTCGCCGCCCTGGCCGCCGACCCCGACGTCATCCGCCACACCGGCCAGGTCGTCCGCTCAGCCGACCTCGGCCGGCAGTACGCCTTCACCGACCTCGACGGACGCCGCCCCGGCACCAACGACAAGCCCTTCCGGCTCTAACGTCGAGCGACGGCGACGGCGTCGACGACCAGGTCGGCCAGTACGTCGGAAGCCGTCCAGAACGCGCCGTGGTCGTGCCCGGGCAGCACCCGCAGCGTCGCCTGCGGAAGCAGGTCGACCAGCGCCTGCGCGCCCTCGTGGAAGAACGCCGGCGAGTTCTCCCCCACCACGACCTCGACCGGCCGCGCGACGTTCCACCGATCGGTGGGCAGCGGCTTCCCGTCCTGCGTGCCGGCCGCGATCTGAGCGTCGTACGGCAGTGTGTGGGCGTAGCGGCACATCGTCTCCCAGGACGGGTCGGCCTGCATCGGCCCGACGTACTCCGTCGGTACGCCGACCACCTGCGTGAAGAAGTACTCGACCGCCTCGCTGCGCCGGTCCTCCCGCAGCAGGCCCTCCACGTGCTCGCGGAAGTCGGTGGGCACCGGCCGGCCCGGGCCGACGATGAGCGGCGGCTCGTACAGGAAGAGGCCGGCGACGCGCTCGCCGAGCGCGGTGGCGGCGTCCAGCGCGAGCAGGCAACCGCCGGAGCCGCTGGCCAGCGTGACCGGCTCGCCCAACTCGTCGAGCAGGGCGGCGATGTCCTCGACCTCGCGGGCCGGCGTATAGGGCTGGGTGTCGCCGCTCTCACCCCGTCCGCGCCGGTCGTAGTTGACGACCGTGCACCGGCTCGCGAGCAGGCCGGCGATGGCGTCGAGGCCGTGGCGATCATCCAGCGCGGTCCCAACGAGTACGACGACCGGACCGCTGCCGGTGCGCTCGTAGGCGATCGTGGTCCCGTCGGCAGAAGTGACGGTGGGCATGGCTGTCTCCTTACCGCTCGACGTGGTCGCCGAGCGTGTCGAGGGCCTTGGAGAGGCCCGTGATCATCGTTCGTCGTCCGGCTCCCGCAGGAGTTCGTCGAGGCGGTCGATGCGCTCCTCCCAGATGCGGCTGAACGTGTCGAACCACGCGTCGAGCTCCTGGAAGGACTGTGCGCGCAGCCGGTAGATCCGCTGCTGCGCCTGCCGGTGCGCCTCGACCAGGTCGGCCTCGCCGAGGATGCGCAGATGCCGAGACACCTGCGGCTGGGCGAGCCCGAGCGCCGTGACGATCCCGCCGACGGACCGCGGCCCGGAACGCAACAGCTCCACGATCCGGAACCGGTTGGGCTCGGCCAACGCGGCCAGCCTCCCTGCAACGTCGGCGCTCACAGGATCGAATATGTATCATGGTGTATATGCACGTCAATAGATAAGCTGGACTCAATTGACAGGCGCTGGGGCGGAAAACGACGAGAGCCGGAGCGGCTACCGGTGCTAGCGTCGCCGCGATGTCGAGCCCACTGATGAGTAGTGACGTCGTCGTTGTCGGCGCCGGCATCGTCGGCGCTTCGGTGGCCTATCACGCCGCTCGGGCGGGCGCTGCCGTGACACTCGTCGACGCCGGGCGGCCCGGTGGGGGCGTGACGGCCAACTCGTTCGCCTGGGTCGGATCGTTCGGCGTACTCAACAGCCCTCCCGCCGGTCCCGCTGCCACCGGTCTGCGGGCAACGGCGACAGACGAGTACCGGCGGCTCGAGGCTGAGCTGCCGGGACTGCCTATTACCTGGTCCGGATCACTGTCGTGGCGTGCGGGAGAGAGCGCGCCGGACGTTCAGCCCGGCCAGGAGATCGTCGACGCGGCCACTGCGGCGGCACTCGAGCCCAACCTGCGGCAGCCGCCGGACTGGGCCGTCTGGGTAGCCGGCGACGCCGCCGTCGACCCCGTTGGCGTGACCGAACGCCTGATCGCGGGCGCCCGTGAACACGGCGCCAAAGTCCAGCTGGACACCCCGGTGAGCGCCGTACGACGAGACGCCGAGGGACGGACCGTCGGAGTCGACACAGCCGCAGGGCCTCTCGCTGGGGCGACTGTGGTGCTCGCGGCCGGAGTGGCAACGGCCGCACTGGCCGCGCCACTGGGCGTACGCGTCCCGGTCGAACCCTCGCCGGCGACACTCTTCCGCTTCCGCGCACCCGCCGCTCTGGTCCGAACGCTCGTCAACACTCAGGACTTCGACCTCCGCCAGGTCGCCGACGACCAACTCATCGCCGCCGCCGACTCGCCCGACCAAACCCTGGCCGCCATCCGCTCCACCTTCCGCGGCGCCGACGACGTCGAACTCCTCAGCACCCACGTCGGCCAACGCCCCATGCCCACCGACGGCGAACCCATCATCGGCCCAGCCACCGAGACCCCCGGCCTGTACATCGCCGTCATGCACGCAGCCATAGCCCTGGCCCCCACCACAGGCCACCTAATCGCCCAAGAACTGCTCCACGGCACCATCGAACCAGCTCTAACAGCCTGCCGCCCAAGCCGCTTCTAGCCGAGTCGCAGCCCCCGCAGTTCGCTCCAGTCGACCGCGTGGTGCAGTTCGACAGGAGGTGTGGGGTGTTTGCGGCCATTCCGGGGCGGATTCACGCGGGGAGCGGTCGGCAGTGGGTGTGTATGTCCTGTCGGACTGCACCGGAGCGGCCACCGCGGGCACGCCGTGGTTAATGTGTAGTGAATTAACCAACTATGGGGTATTGACCGGTTCTAGGGTCAGGTTAATGCTTTCACCATGAGTAGGGAAGGGCGTACGACGCTTCGGGATGTGGCGGTGGCTGCCGGGGTTTCGGTGGCTACGTGTTCGTACGTGCTGAGTGGGCGGGCGGACCGGACGACCCCGCTGCCCGAGCCGACCCGGAAGCGGGTCGAGGAGGCTGCGCAGAAGCTCGGGTACAAGGGGAACACCGCCGCCCGGAGCCTGCGCCGGCAGCGGTCGGAGTTGATCGCGCTGGTGTACGCGCCACCCGTCGGCCCCTGGCTGGACCGGTTGACGATGCAGTGCGAGGACATCGCCGCCGCCCACGGCTACTCCGTCATCGGGGTTCCGGTACGCCGCCTCGATCGGGCCGCCCAGTCGCTCCGGGTCATCACCCGCGGGCACGTGGACGGTGCCATCTTCGCGCCCGGCCTCAGCGACGACCTGGAGCTCACCGCCGCCCGTCGATCCACGCGGGCGTTGATGGCCTTCAGCGACCACCTGGACCTCAAAGGCGTGGACGTCGTCCGTAACAACGTCCGGCAGGCCGTGGCCGAAGCGACCGAGTACCTGCTCGGCGCGGGCCGGCAGCGGATCGCCTTCCTGTCCCACACCACCCCGCACGACGACCGGTACGGCGGGTACGTCGACGCACTGCGAGCGCACGGGCTCGCCGTCGATCCGGAGCTCGTCCGGATCGGGGCGGCGTCGCGGGAGGAGGCGGTCGTCGTGGTCCGCGACCTGCTGAGCTCACCGACCCCGCCCGACGCGATCGTGTCGGAGTCGGATCGGGGCGCGTTCGCCGCACTGCAGGCGGCGGTCGACCGCGGGTTCAAGGTGCCGGACGACCTGGCCGTGATCGGCACCGGCAACACCCTGGAAGCGACCTACTCGTCGCCGCCGCTGACCAGCGTCGGCATGTACCAGCTCGATTTCACCGAAATGGTCGAGGCGCTGTTCGCGCGGATCGACGACCCCTCGCGGCCGGCCCGGGAGCTGTCCATGCCCTGGGTGCTCAACCACCGCGAATCCGCCTGACCCCAAGCGGCCGGCAGCCGCGAACCAGCACGTCACCACACCGCACTCCGCCGTACCCGAAAGGTTTCGTCATGCCCTCTCTCGACCGCCGCTCGTTCCTTCAGCTCGGGCTCGGTGCCACCGTCCTCGGCGCGGTCGGCACCGGCTGTTCGCCGGCCACGCCGGCGGCGAAGAAGCAGGACGCCCGGACGTTCACGATCTACTGGAACGCCGGCCACGGCTACCAGGTCTACAAGGACGTGATCGACCAGTTCGGCAAGGATCACGACCTGGAGATGAACTGGCAGAAGTTCCAGTGGCCGGACCTGACCACCAAGCTGACCGCGGACTTCCGGTCGGGCAACGTGCCGGACCTGGTCGAGGAGGTGAGTGCCGGCACCGGGACGCAGTACGGGCTGGCCGGCAACGTGCTCGCGCTGGACGAGTTCGCCAAGGCGGACCAGGCGTTCGGTTTCCCGGGTGACTTCATCGACCAGGCCGTGGTCGCCCGGCAGTACGAGGGCAAGACCTACTCGATCCCGCTGCACCTGACCGCGAACGGGCTGGTCTTCTACAACAAGGCGATGGTCCCGAAAGCGCCGGCGACGTGGGACGAGTTCCTCGACATCGCCCGGTCGACCACGAAGGACAAGGTCAGCGGTACGGCGCTCAACTCCGACGCCAGCTACGCCGCTCCGTTCTACAGCCAGCAGGGCGTGGACTTCAGCAAGGTCGGCGCGAAGCAGTTCATGGTCCCGGAGGATGCCGCCCGGAAGGCGCTGCAGTTCATGCAGGACCTGATCTTCACCCACAAGGCCTCCCCCGCGCCGGTGGCGACGACCGACTACTCCGGTCCGCAGAAGCTGTTCTCGGCCAAGCGGGCGGCGATGTTCGTGTCCGGGCCGTGGGACATCGGCCCGATCCGGCAGGGCAGCCCGGACATCGACCTCGGCCTCGCCGTACCGCTGACCGGCTCGGTGCAGGCGTCCTCGATGGCCGGCGCCGGCCTGATGATCCCCGCGAAGGCCAAGGACCCCGAGCTGTCCTGGGAGCTGATCACCAAGCTGACCGCGGTGAAGACCGAACTGGCCGCCACCAAGGAGTCGGGCATGTCGATGCCGCGGAAGAGCTGGGCCGCGGATCCGGCCGTCGCCGCCGACCCGAACCTCGGCACGATCGCCAAGGCGCTCGCGGTCGTGGCCGAGCACGACGTCGCGCTGTCCGCGAGCGGGAAGGCCGCGCAGATCACCGAGCTGTGGAAGAAGGCGTACCAGCAGATGATCATCCAGCACGCGCCGGTGGAGCAGACGCTGGCCGACTTCCGCAAGCAGGCCGGGGCCGCGCTGTGACCCGTCGGCGTCAGGCGGCGACCGCATGGCTCTTCCTGACTCCGGCGGTGCTGTTCTTCACCCTGATGTTCTTCCTCCCGATCGGCAACCAGTTGCTGACCGGCCTGTACGACGCCGACGGCGTCTCGTTCGTCGGTCTCGGCAACTTCAGCCGCGCACTGGGCGACCCGGAGGTCGTGCACTCGTTCCTGATCACGCTGCTGTACGCCGCCGGCACCCTGATCGTCGGTACGGCGGTGGGCCTCGGACTGGCCGTGATCCTCAACCAGGCGCTGCCGGGCCGGACGCTGTTCCGCTCCGTCCTGCTGATCCCGTACCTGACGTCGGTCTCGATCGTCGGCCTGCTGTGGCGGAACATCCTGGATCCGCAGGTCGGCATCCTCAACCGGTTGCTCGACTCCCTCGGCCTGCCCGGTCAGACGTGGCTGAGCACGCATCCGCTCGCGACGATCGTGGGCATCACGGTCTGGTCGGGGGCGGGCTACACGATGGTGCTGTTCCTCGCCGGCCTACAAGGCATCCCCAGCCTGTACTACGAGGCCGCGCGGATCGACGGTGCTGGGCCGTGGCGCCGGTTCTTCGCGATCACGCTGCCGCTGCTCGCGCCGACGACGCTGTTCGTGTCGATCATCGGTCTGATCAGCACGCTGCAGCAGTTCGCCCTGCCCTACATCGTGACCGGCGGCGGTCCGGGCAACGCGACCTCGTTGTACGCCCACCGGCTGTTCATCGTCGCGTTCAACGACAACGACTTCGGGTACGCGTCGGCACTGTCCGTCCTGCTGCTGATCGTCGTACTGATCCTGTCGCTGGCGCAGTTGCGGATCGGAGACCGGGCCAATGCGTGAGCGTCTCTTCCCCGGCGACCGGCTGGCGGCGTACGTCGTCCTGGTCGCGCTCGGCCTGGTCACCGTCGTCCCGTTGCTCTACATGATCGTGCTGGCGTTGCAGAGTGACGCCGAGGTGCAGTCCGGTGATCCGGTGCTGTGGCCGGCCGAGCTGCAGTGGGGCAACTTCACCCGGTTGTTCGAGGCCGCGCCGTTCGGGCGGTTCTTCGTGAACAGCTTCGTGATGGCCGGGGCGATCACGATCGCGCATCTGGTCTTCGACCCGCTGGTCGGGTACGTGTTCGCGAAGATGGACTTCCCCGGCAAGCGGATCGCGTTCGTCGCGGTGCTGTCGACGCTGATGGTGCCGTTCTTCGTCCGGATGCTGCCGATCTACGCGATCTTCGCCAACCTGGGCTGGATCGACAGCTACCAGGGTCTGATCGTGCCGTTCCTGATGGATGCCTACGGCATCTTCCTGATGCGGCAGTTCATCAAGCCGCTGCCGGACGAGCTGATCGAGGCGGCCCGGGTGGACGGGGCCGGCGAGTTCCGGATCTACCTGCGGGTGATCCTGCCGCAGTGCAAGCCGGCGATGGCTGTGCTCGGCCTGTTCACCTTCGTCTTCCAGTGGAACGAGTTCCTCTGGCCGCTGATCGCGACCAGCCGGACCGAGATGCGCACGCTGCCGATCGGGCTGACGCTGTTCAACCAGGAGTACTTCACCCAGTGGAACCTGACCGCGGCGGGTGCGCTGCTGCTGTTCGTCCCGACCGCGTTGTTCTTCGTGATCACCCAGAAATTCCTGGTCGAGGGCATCGCGCTCTCCGGCCTCAAGTGAGGACTGTTGATGCGCCCTAATGTGATCGTCTTCTTCACCGACCAGCAGCGCTGGGACACCGTCGGCGCCGCCGGGAGTCCGCTCGGCCTGACGCCGAACCTCGACCTGATGGCCCGGCACGGCACGTTCTTCGAGAGCGCCTGCACCACCAACCCCGTCTGTGCGCCGGCCCGGGCGGCGATGCAGACCGGTCGGTATCCGACCAACACCAGTGTCTTCCGCAACGGGGTGCCGCTGCCCACGGACGCTCCGACGCTCGGCCGGCTGTTCGGCGCCGCCGGCTACCGGACCGGCTACATCGGCAAGTGGCACCTCGGCACCCAGGACCCCGTGCCCGTCGAGGAGCAGGGCGGGTACGACTTCTGGCTGGGCTCGAACCTGCTCGAGTTCACCTCGGACGCGTACCGGACCGTCGTCCACGACCGCGACGGTCAACCGGTCCGCCTCCCCGGCTACCGCCCCGACGCGCTGACCGACGCGGCGATCCGCTTCGTCACCAGAGCCTCCGACGGCGACCGCCCGTTCATGCTGTTCCTGTCGCTGATCGAGCCGCATCACCAGAACGAGCACGACGACTACCCGGCACCCGAGGTCTACCGCGACACGTACAACGGCGCCTGGCTGCCGCCCGACCTGGCCTCACTCCCGGGTACGGCGCACCGGCACGCGGCCGGGTACTACGGCCAGATCAAGCGGGTCGACGAGTGTCTCGGCCGACTGCGGGACGCCCTGGTCAGCCTGGACCTGCTCGACGACACCCTGGTGGTCTACACGTCCGACCACGGCTCGCACTTCAAGACGCGGAACAGCGAGTACAAGCGGTCCCCGCACGACGGGTCGGTCAGGGTCCCGCTGGTCGTGGAGGGCCCCGGCTACCGCGGTGGTACTCGCGTCGGCGTACCCGTGAGCACGGTGGACGTAGTACCGACGGTGCTCGACGCGGCCGAGATCGAGTTGCCCGATCATCTGGACGGCGTACCTCTCCGGGAGCGTACGGCGAGTGAGGGCGTGCTGATCCAGGTGAGTGAGTCGGAGGTCGGTCGGGCGCTGCGGACGGACCGGTGGAAGTACTACGTGCACGCGCCGGAAGCCGGTGATGTTCCGGGAGCGGATCGTTATGTGGAGCGGGCGTTGTACGACCTGGTGGCGGACCCGTACGAGCTGGACAACCTGATCGACAGCGCCAACCATCAGGAGATCGCGGCCGAACTGCGGACCGTCCTGGTCGGCGAGATCGCCCGGATCGAGCGACAGACCGTCACGATCGAGCCGTATCCGGACGTCCGCGACCGTGGCCGGTTCCCGGAGACCACGGTCCGGCGGCTGAAGCTGGACGGTCGCCGGCTGGAGTGAGGCTGTAGCCGGGCCGGCGTGCTCGCCGGCCCACGGCTACTCCGCCGGGACTCAGGGTCTCCCTGAGTCGTACGCCGGCTGCGGTACAGCAACTGCCCTCGACTGCCCGACGCGGCGGGCGGGTGGTTTTCGCGACGCTGATGGCACATCGATCGCGACAGGAGAAACCACCATGAATGCCTTGCTGTACAAGGGAAACAAGCTCGCCGACTGGCTCGGCCGGCAGAGTGTCGACATCCTCCGGGTCAGCCTCGGGCTGATCTTCCTGGGGTTCGGCGTCCTCAAGTTCTTCCCGGGTGCGAGCCCGGCGGAGGCGTTGGTGATGCGGACCGTCGACACCCTGACGCTCGGCATCGTCGAGGGGCGAAACGCGGTCCTGCTGACCGCACTGATGGAGTGCTTCATCGGGCTGACGTTGATGACCGGCAAGTTCCTGCGCACCGGGCTGCTGGTGCTCGGGCTCTCGCTGGTCGGGATCATGTCGCCGCTGGTGCTGTTCTTCGGGGACCTGTTCCCGGGGACGCCGACGCTGGAGGCGCAGTACGTGCTGAAGGACATCGTGCTGGCGGCCGCCGGCCTGGTGATCGCCGCGAAGGCACTGGCCGCCGCACCTCTGCGGCTGCGGGCGTGACGGCGGGCGCGACGCTCGACATCCAGGTCGGCGCGAAGGTCGGCGCGCGGGTTGGCGTGAAGGTTGGCCATTGGAGATGGCCCCGGGCGGGCTCAGTTGCCTCGGTCCGGGGCCATCCGTGCGCTTCTGCCGACTATGACGTGGCCGGGGGATTCGCCGGTTCCAGCAGCTGTGCGACCAGTTCGCCGAGCCGGCCCCGAGCCCGGGCCATCGCCACATGATCGACGTAGTCCCGCGACTCCACGATCAACCCCTCCCGAACCCGCATGACAAACACACAGGGCACTCTGAACGTCTCGCCGGTCGCGACCGCGCTCCCCGTGTAGGTGAACTCGGCGACGATCACCTCGGGGTCGGTGGTGTCGTGGACGCGGATGTCGGTCGGCCGGAACTCGACATCGCCCTCCGCCCGTGGCGCGTTGGCGCCGAAGTGCTCCCGGAGCGCGTCCCGGCTGAGCAACGGCGGTGCGCCGTACGGGCTCATCGGATGGCGTACGTCGGTCCGCTCGGCGTACAGCTCCGGGAGCGCGGCGTAGTCGCGGTCGGCGACACCGTGGACGAGTTTCCGGAAGACCTCTTCAGGCGTCATTCGGAGTCCTGCTCTCAGATAAGCGGAGTGGATACTCCGAATATACGGAGTATCAACTTCGCTTACAACCCGGAGGGCACAGCCGACGTCTCCTAGGCTGAGGCCGAAGAAGGGATGCAGGGTGCGAGCAGACGCGCGGGACAACCGGGCCAGGATCATGACCGCGGCGGACGAGGTCTTCGGCCGCTCGCCGACCGCGTCCACCGACGACGTGGCGAAACTGGCCGGCGTCGGCATCGCGACGGTGTTCCGGCACTTCCCGACCAAGATCGACCTGCTCGAGGCCGTGCTCACGCTCCGCCTGGAACGCCTCCGCGACCGGGCCATCGAGCTTGCCGACAGCAACCATCCGGGCGAGGCGTTCTTCGGGTTCTTCACCCAGGTGGTCGCGGAGTCCGCCTCGAAGCTGGCCATCGCCGAGGCGCTCACCGCCGCCGGATCGGTCGCCGGCGCCGAGGCGAAGAAGGCCGGCGCCGGGCTCCGGGAGGCCTTCAACACCCTGCTCACCCGAGCCCAGGAGGAAGGCATCGTCCGCCGGGACGCGCGGCTGACCGAGGTCTACGCCCTCCTCATCGGGGCGTCCCGCGGCGCGACCGCGGCCGGCCTGGAGCAGGAAGGCCGCGAGCGGCTGCTCGCCATCGTCTTCGACGGTCTGCGTCCTCGACCGTGAAGCGGCGCTGGCAGAGCTGGTCCCGCACGCGCCGAGTCCTCACCGCCCTCGCACTCGCCTTCGCCCTGCTCATTCCGGTACCACTCGGGTCGTACGCCGTCTCGCTGCGAGTCCGGTACGTCGGCGAGCCGACCGCCGATGCGCGGACGCGGAACAACGACGCCCTGTGGCTCGGCCACGCCTGGGTGGACGGGCGGAAGACGGAGGCCGACGTGACCGCGCTGGCCCGTCGACTCGAAGGCACCGGGATCCGGGACCTCTACGTCCACGCCGGCCCACTCGAGCACGACGGGACGTTGCCGCTCGCACAGGTGTCACCCAAGGCGGGCTGGTTCACGGCGGCGATGCGGGCCGCCGCTCCCGACGTACGCGTGCAGGCGTGGCTGGGCGATCTCGTGCAGCCGGGGAAGAACCCGGGGATGGATCTGGACGACGCGACCGTGCGGACGCGGGTCGTCGCGTCGTCGGCAGCCGTACTCGATCAGGGCTTCCAAGGCATCCACTTCGACTTCGAGCCGGTGCATTCCGGGTCGGCCGGTTTCCTCGCCGTACTGGACGAAACGCAGGTGCTGACCGAGCAGCGCGGCGTACCGCTGTCCGTCGCGGCGGCCCAACTGGAGCCGCTGTGGCGGGTGAACGCGCTGCCGTTGGCGCTGACCGGCGAGGGCAAGTGGTGGTCGCAGGAGTACTTCGCCGAGGTGGCCCGCCGGGTCGAGCAGATCGCCGTCATGTCCTACGACACCGCGATGCCGTTGGAGTCCTTGTACGGCGGGTACGTCGCACAGCAGACCGCGCTCGCGCTGGAGGCGACTCCGGCGTCGACCGACCTGTTGATGGGCCTGCCCGCCTACTGGGAGAGCAACCCGTCGCACTGGGGTCACGCGGAGACGGTCACCGCAGCCGTCCGTGGCGCCCGCCTCGCGCTCGGCAGCTCGGACCGGCAGAACTTCGGGCTGGCCATGTACGTCGACTTCACCGCCACCGACGCCGACTGGGCCGCCTACCGGGACGGTTGGTGCAAATCTCCCTAGCTGACGGATAAAGCAGCTGTTATCGTCAGCA
The DNA here is from genome assembly GCF_050942445.1 of Kribbella sp. CA-247076. NCBI lineage: Bacteria > Bacillati > Actinomycetota > Actinomycetes > Propionibacteriales > Kribbellaceae > Kribbella > Kribbella sp. CA-247076. The sequence goes on from NZ_CP192051.1 coordinate 6,567,278, forward strand.
AGCATGGAGTATCCGCTGCTCGGCACCGAGCCGCTCGTGGTCGAGTTCGCCAACACCTGGTACGACGACGGCGCGGTCGACTACCTGGCCACGCCCGAGCTCGTCCGGGGCTGGTTCCAGGCGTACGGCGACCTGCACACCGTCGACGTGGACCGGGTGCCGGCGCGGGACGCGACCCGAGTCCGCGAGTTGCGCGACCACATCCATCGCGTGCTGAGCGCGGTCGCCGACGGCGAGCATCCCGGTCCGGACGCAATTGCCGCCCTCAACGATTGCGCGGCACTGGCGTACTCCTCGGTCCAGCTGAGCTGGCCAACGGGTGGACAACCTGCGGCTGCGACCGATTCGGCGACGTCCGGGACGACTCGGCTGCTGGCGGCGCTCGCGAGCGAGGCGATCGAGCTGGCGGCCGGGGAACGCCGGATCGGCCGCTGCGAAGGGCCTGGCTGCCGGATGCTGTTCGTCCGCATGCACGGCCGGCGGCGTTTCTGCCACGCCTCCTGCAGTCAGCGCGGGCGGCAGGCGCGCTACTACCGTCGAACGCATTAGCTGACTTTTACCGTCATCAAGGGGAGGATCATCATGACCTACCGGTTCCGCAGGGTCACGCGGGACGACTTCGGCCTACTGGCGCAGTGGCTGGCGAACCCGCACGTGGCGCGCTGGTGGAACCACGAGACCAGTCCGGACGCGGTCGAGCGGGACTTCGGCACCAGCGCGGACGGACGGGAGCCGTCCGAGGACTGGCTGGTACACCTCGACGACGAGCCGGTCGGCCTGATCCAGCGCTGCCGGCTGGCCGACTATCCGGAGTACCTGACCGAGTTCGAGAAGCTGACCGACGTACCCGCGGGCGCGCTCACCATCGACTATCTGATCGGTGAGGCCGGGCGGACGGGGCAGGGCGTCGGCACCGGGATGATCGCGGACATGGTGTCGGACAGCTGGACGGCGTACCCGGACGCCGAGGCGATCATCGTCGCGGTGGTCGCGGGCAACCGGCAGTCGTGGCGCGCGCTGGAACGCGCCGGCTTCCGCCGGGTCGCCGAAGGCCCGATGGAGCCGGACAACCCGATCGACGACCCGCTCCACTACGTCTACCGCATCGACCGCCCCCACTGATCGCAGCAGCAGCCGACCACCGCGCCGACCACACGCCCCCGCGGACCACCGACCGCCCCCGACGCACGGCCCGCAGACCGACCACCCGGCGCCGACCGTCAGCGAGCCCGTTCGACCCGGCCTTCGTCCCAGACCGGCTCGTCGGACTCGTACACCGAGCCGTCGGCGCCGAACACCAGGTACCGGTCGAACCCACGCGCGAACCACCGGTCGTGCGTCACCGCCAGCACGGTCCCGTCGAAGGAGTCGAGCCCCTCCTCCAGCGCCTCCGCCGACTCCACGTCCAGGTTGTCCGTCGGCTCGTCGAGCAGCAGCAGCGTCGCCCCGGACAGCTCCAGCAGCAGGATCTGGAACCGCGCCTGCTGACCACCGGACAGACTGTCGAACGTCTGCTCGGCCGCATGCGCCAGCTCGTAGCGGTCCAGCTTCCGCGACGCCAGCTCGCGTCCCATGCCCTCCCGGTGCTCGTCACCCCGGTGCAGGATCTCCAGCAGCGTACGGCCGACCAGCTCCGGGTGCTCGTGCGTCTGCGCGAACCACCCCGGTCGCACGCGCGCACCCAGCTTGGCGTTGCCACTGTGCGCCACCGGAGCGATCTGTACGTCCCCGACCGGCCGGTGCTCCACATCGGGATCGGACCCACCGTTGGCGAGGAGCCGGAGGAAGTGCGACTTGCCGGACCCGTTCGACCCCAGCACGGCCACGCGTTCGCCGTACCAGACCTCCAGGTCGAAGGGCTTCATCAGCCCGGTCAGCTCGAGGCCCGTGCAGACCACCGCGCGTTTCCCGGTCCGGCCGCCGGTCAGCCGCATGCTGACCTTCTGCTCGCGTGGGATTGCCTGCGGCGGCCCGGCCTCCTCGAACTTGCGCAGCCGGGTCTGTGCGGCCCGGTAACGCGAGGCCATGTCGGAGTTGTACGCCGCCTTCTGCTTGTACATCAGCATCTGCGCCCGGAGCTTCGCGTGTTCCTCGTCCCAGCGCCTGCGCAGCTCCTCGAACCGCTCGAACCGGTGCTGCCGGGCCTCGTGGTACGTCCTGAAGCCGCCACCGTGCGTCCACACCGTGTTGCCGGCGGCACCGAGCTCCACGGTGACGATCCGGGTCGCCGTGTTCGCCAGCAGCTCCCGGTCGTGGCTGATGTAGAGCACCGTCTTGTCGGTGCTGCGGAGCTGCTCCTCCAGCCAGCGCTTGCCGGGGACGTCGAGGTAGTTGTCCGGCTCGTCGAGCATCAGGACCTCGTCGGGTCCACGCAGCAGCGCCTCCAGGACCAGGCGTTTCTGCTCACCGCCGGACAGCGTCTTCACCTCACGCCAGCGACAGCGGTCGAACGGGATGCCGAGGGCGGCCGTCGTACACACGTCCCACAGCACCTCGGCGTCGTACCCGCCGACCTCGCCCCAGTCGGCCACGGCCTGGGCGTACTTCAGCTGGGTCTTCTCGTCGTCGGCCTCCATCATCGCGAGCTCGGCCTTGTCCAGCCGGGCCGCCGCGGTCTGGATCGCCTCCGGCGCGACCGACAGCAGCAGGTCGCGCACGGTGGACGAGTCCCGCACCGAGCCGACGAACTGCCGCATCACGCCGAGCCCGCCGGAGCGCGAGATGCTGCCGCTGTGCGGCTTCAGGTCCCCCGCGATGATCCTGGTCAGCGTGGTCTTGCCCGACCCGTTCGCCCCGACCAGCGCGACCTTGGCCCCGTCCCCGACCCGGAACGTGATGTCGTCCAGCAACACCCGCCCGTCCGGCAACTCGAACCCGACCCCACCGACATCCACATGGCCCATCACACCAGTCTGACAAGGCACCCCACCCCGCCGCGACCCGATAAACGACCCCCAGGCGCGCGATGATCGGCGGCGACCACGGGCGAGGAAGAGGTGTCATGCAGGGCAACGCTCAGTACGAGCAGATCGAGGCTGAGCTGCAGCGACTGCTGGACCGGCTGTACGGCGCGGATCCGGCGACCGTGGAGCGCGAACGCCACCGGCTCCGCGCGCTGGCCGGACAGGTCCAGGACGAGAAGTGGCGCCGACGCGCGATCAGACGGGCCGACCAGCTGCCGAGCCTGCTGTCCGGACCGCCGCCGGCGACGAGCAGTGCGTACGCCGAGGCGCAGCGGCTGTACGCCGAAGCCGTCAACTCGACCGCCGCGCCCGATGACCGGGCCGACGAGCTCGTCCAGGTGATGGCACGGATCACCGACCTGGCGGCCCGGGCGCCCGTGCCGGAGGCCGGCGCGATCAGGCAACTGAACAGCTCGCTCTTCCGGCTGCTGACCAGCCTGCGACAGGAGCTCCGGTGACGAACCCTCTCTCTTCCATCGTTGTGCAGCCCCGCGGCCCGGAGATCCTTCCGGGCACCCCGGAGTACGAGTGGGTCGCGAGCATCATCCGTGCGGTCGAGCGGCGCGCTGGGCTCCCGGGTGGCTGGAACGGACGGCTCTACGAGGAACGCAATCCGGGTGTCGGTGGCGCCATCCACCGGGACGGCGCCGTGAGCATGCAGTCCGCGATGCTGGACGTGGTCCGTGAGGCGTACACCGAGCAGGGGCCGTTGATCGACGACGACAAGCTCCTCGTCCGGTTGACCGCGGTCACCGTCGTGCACGAGGCCCGGCACCTCCTGACCGACCTCGGCGACGAGCGGGCACCGGACGCGGTCAAGATCATGTCGCCCGAGGAGTTTGTGCTCGAGGAAGGCCTCAACGACACCTGGACACACCGGCACGTCGACGCGATCCTGCAGGACATCGACATGGACACCGCGGTCCCCGAGGTCATGGGCGTCCAGGCACCGGCGAGCTACCCCGGATTCATGAAGGCCACCGACGGGCTGGTCGACGGCGTGGCGCGGATCTCCGGGCAGACGCCCGAGCAGGTCCGCGACACTCTGCACCGCACGCCCAGGCCGCAGCGGTTCAACGCGCTGGCCGACCTGGTCATCGACAGCCGGCTCGGCGACCTCATGCCCGACAGCCATCGCGCGCAGCTTCGGCACCGACTGTCCGGACCGGTCCGTCGGGAGCTCGCCAACTTCGCCGAGCTGGGGGTGGCGGCCGGGATCCCCGCGGAGACCCTGGCCGAATGGGGTGAGCAGCAGGGCGGCAAGGCGATCGCCGGACTCGACGCCGAGCTCGGCAAGGTCGAGACCCACTACCGCGCCTGGCACGAACAGAACCCCGGCGCGGAGTCGGAACCGCCCAGGCCGCAACCGTCGAGGCAGGAGCTCATCCTGCTGCGCCAGTTGAAGGCCTACGCCGAGAGCGAGCCGCCGCAGCCCGCGGTCGCCGAGGCGGCTCCGGACGTAGCTGCGGCCGCCGCGCCCCGCGAGCCATCGACGGCCGGGCGACCCGGAGGGCCCGCGACGGCCGGGCGGTCCGGAGGGCCCGCGACGGCGCGCGAGGTCGCGCACCTGCAACAGTTCCTGGGATCGCACACGGCGTCGAGCCGTCCGGCCGGCTCGACGGTGGACAGCGGTGACCCGACCGGCCAACGTCCGGAACCTGCGCGGCGACCGCGGGATGGGACCGCGCGACTGAGCGCTCGTTACCAGCCCTCGAGGGCGTTCAGGTAAGTGCCTCCGGGTGGGCGGGCGGCGCCGGTCATGAAGAGCTTGAGGGGGGCGGCGTACAGGCCGTAGGTGCGGGTGCCGGTGAAGAAGCCGGCGGCGTCGCAGCCGTCGTACTGCACCCAGACCTCCTTCACGCCGGCGGACGTGCCGAACCGCAGCACGATCGCCTCCTTCGGCTGCGCGGTCTGCGGGGCGCACTTGAACACCGGGAGGTCCGGGTTCCGCTCCGGCAGCACCTTGATCGCGTCGACCACCTGCTGCGCGACACCGGCGTCGAAGCTCTGCTGGCCGAGCAGCATGGGTGCACCAGGCCCGAGCCGGTAGCGGCAGGCGTGCAGCCCAGACACCGGCGTCCCGAGGTCCAACCCGGTCCCACGCGGTACGGCGGTCAGTCCGCCACCTCCCTGGATCACGTGATCGGCCGGGCAGCCCGCAGCGTCGGCAGGTGGCACGAACTCGGGCGACGTCCGTCCGGAGCTGGAGGCGCCCTTGTCGGCGGCACCACCTTCGCTGGAGCTCGAGGCGATCGGCGACGGATCCCCGACCGCGTTCCAGACACCACCGATCGCGGCAGCCACCACGACCGCGGCCGCAGCCATGGTCATCCCCTGGCGGCGCCTGCGGACCCGCCGGCGAGCCTCTGCCGCCAGCGCACTGCCGCGCGGACCAGTGGCCGCGTCGGCCCGGCGCTGGAACGCGTCGGCGATCTTGGGGCCGAGCTCCTGCTCAGGCTCGTGGTCAGGCATCCTCGGCTCCTTCCTTGCTCAGCGTGGTCTTCAGTGCGGCCAGTGCCCGGTGGACATGCGACCGCGCGGTCGCTTCGGCGCAGTGCAGCAGCGCACCGATCTCGGCGTACGAGAGGTCCTCGTAGAAGCGCAGTACGACGGCCGCCCGCTGCTTGTCCGGCAGCGTCGCGCACAGCGCCCAGACCGCGTCGGACTCGGCTCTGTCCACGGCACCGTCCGATGCCGGCGGCCCTGATCGGACCGGGTCGGGGATCGGAGCCTCGCGGCGGCGGAAGCGGCGCCACCAGGAGATGTGCGCGTTCACCACCATCCGTTTCACGTACGCCTCGGGGTCGTCGGCACGGCTGACCCGTCCCCAGCGGGCGCAGGCGGTCGTCAGGGCGTCCTGGACCGCGTCCTCGGCCAGGTTCTTGTCCCCGGTCAGGACGTAGGCGAAGCGGAGCAGCGCGTCCGCCTTCTCGGTGACCCAGAGCTCGAAGTCGAGCTGGCCCGTCCGTGCCTCTGCTGCCGCCAAGGCTGCCTCCATACCCTCAGGACGGCGACGGACCCGCGTTCGTTGCACGCAGGACCCGGAACCCCTTCGCGCTGCCGACCCGTTCGCAGGGGTAGCCCTGCTCGGTCATCCAGCGCTGCAACGAGTCGCCGCCCAGGTTCTTGCCGACGACGAACCATGCCACGCCGCCGGGGGCAAGCCGGGCCAGCCAGTGCAGCAGCATCCGGTGCAGCTCGGCCTTGCCGATGTGGATCGCCGGGTTCGACCACAGCTGGTCGAACCGCACGTCCTCCGGTACGCCGTCCGGCAGCACCGGGTGCACCCGGTCGGCGACCCCGGCCCGGCCAGCGTTCTCCGCGGTCAACTCGAGTGCCCGGGTGTTCACGTCGACCGCCCACACCTCCGCTTTCGGCGCCTCCACCGCCAGCGCGCACGCGATCGGCCCGTAGCCGGTCCCCAGGTCCAGGAACGTCCCCGGCCCGGCCGGCGGCTCCACCTCACGCAGCAGGACCGCCGTACCGATGTCCAGGCGGTCCCGGGAGAACACCCCGGTCGCGGTGGTGAAGGTGTACTCCCGTCCCCAGATCCGGGCCTCGACAGTACGGCGTACGTCGGCCGAACCGGGCTCCGCCGAGAAGTAGTGGTCAGCCACGCTGGTGCACCTCTCCCCTGACCTGACGGGCCTGCAGCGCCCGTGCGGCCAACTCCTCGTCAGCCGGGTAGCGCACTTCCTCCAGTGTGAGGCCGTGCGCGGGCAGGACCGACACAGCCGAGTCCCGCACCTTCCCAGCGAGTACGGCGGCCGGCCACTCGACGTCACGTCGTCCGTCGCCCACGGGGATCAGTGCACCCACGAGCGCCCGGACCATCGAGTGGCAGAAGGCATCCGCGATGACGGTGCCCTCCAGCTGTCCGACGCCGGTCCGCTGCCAGGAGTACTCCAGCAGCGCCCTGACCGTGCTCGCGCCCTCCCGCTTCTTGCAGAAGGCGGCGAAGTCGTGCTCTCCGAGCAGGCCGGCCGTGGCCGCGTTCATCTTGTCCACGTCCAGCGGGCGGCCCACGCGCAGTACATGTCCGCGCTGCAGTGGGTCCCAGCCGGCGGGGTCGTCACAGAGGCGGTAGACGTAGCGGCGGGCCAGAGCGGAGAAACGGGCGTCAAAGCCCGCTGGAGCCGCACTGACGGCTGTGACAGCCACGTCCTCGGGCAGGACGCCGTTCAGGCTTCTGAGCAGCCTCAGCGGCTCCACAGCGCCTTCGACGTCCACATGGGTGACCTGGCCGCGGGCGTGCACGCCGGTGTCGGTCCGGCCCGCGCAGGTGACGGTCACCGGCTCGGGCAGGCGCAGTACGACGCGGAGGGTCTCCTCCAGCACGCCCTGCACGGTCCGGAGGCCCTCCTGACGGGCCCAGCCGTGGAAGGCCGTTCCGTCGTACCTCAGGTCGATCCGCCAGCGCACACGGCAATCTAACGCAACAGCGCCCCCTCACCGTGCAGTGAGGGGGCGCTGCGTGAGCAACCGGTGTTACTTGTCGTCGTCCTCGGTCTCGCCGGCCTTGGTGAAGCCGGCGGCCTCGGCGTCCGCCTCCGTCTTGAACCAGACCTCGGCCTCGGTCTGGTCGTACCACGGCGACTCGGCGGTGTGGTACTTCATCGAGTTCTCGTTGCCCTTGATGTCGAAGCCGGCCGGCGCGCTGCCGTCGGCGTTCGGGGCGGCGGAACCCTCGTACTTGCCCGCGACAACGTCCTCGGCCTTGTCGTCCGCCGTGTCGTCGGCCTTCTCCTCCGCCTTCGGGGCGGCCGCCTTCTTGGCCGGGGCCTTCTTCGCGGTCTTCTTCGCCTTCGGCGAGTCGGCCAGCGCCTCGACCAGCTCGATCCTCACCATCGGCGCGTTGTCACCCTTGCGCGGGCCGAGCTTGGTGATCCGGGTGTAACCGCCCGGACGGTCGGCGTACCGCTCGCCGATCTCGGTGAAGAGCACGTGCACGACGCTCTTGTCCTTGATCCGCTTCATCACCTGGCGGCGGGAGGCGAGGTCACCACGCTTCGCCTTGGTGATCATCTGCTCCGCCAGCGGCTGCAGGCGCTTGGCCTTGGCCGCGGTCGTGGTGATGGCGCCGTGCTCGAACAGCGACGTCGCGAGGTTGCTGAGGATCAGCTTCTCGTGCGCCGGGCTGCCGCCCAGCCGGGCACCCTTGGTGGGGGTAGGCATCTCTTACTCCAGGTATCTCAGGCCGGGTGGCCCGGGGTGGGTGTCAGTACTGCTCGGTCTCGGCGAAGCTCTCGTCCTCGTCGTCCGACTCGGTGCCGTAGGCCTCGGCGGCCGCACGCAGGTCGAAGCCAGGAGGCGAGTCCTTCAGCGACAGGCCCATCTCGGCCAGCTTCAGCTTGACCTCGTCGATCGACTTCGAGCCGAAGTTGCGGATGTCCAGCAGGTCCTGCTCGCTGCGCGAGATCAGCTCACCCACGGTGTGGATGCCCTCACGCTTGAGGCAGTTGTACGACCGGACGGTGAGCTGCAGGTCCTCGACCGGCAGCGCCAGGTCGGCCGCCATCTGCTCGTCCACCGGCGACGGGCCGATGTCGATGCCCTCGGCCTCGACGTTCAGCTCGCGGGCCAGGCCGAACAGCTCGACCAGGGTCTTCCCGGCCGAGGCGACCGCGTCCCGCGGCAGCATCGACGGCTTGGTCTCGACGTCGACCACGAGGCGGTCGAAGTCGGTGCGCTGCTCGACCCGGGTGGCCTCGACCTTGTAGGTCACCTTGAGCACCGGCGAGTAGATCGAGTCGACCGGCATCCGGCCGATCTCGGCGTCGGCGGACTTGTTCTGGATCGCGGAGACGTAGCCCCGGCCCCGCTCGACGACCAACTCCATCTCGAGCCGGCCCTTCTCGTTCAGGGTGGCGATCTTCAGGTCCGGGTTGTGCACCTCGACACCGGCCGGCGGCGCGATGTCCGCGGCGGTGACGTCACCGGGGCCCTGCTTGCGCAGGTACATGGTGACCGGCTCGTCGTGCTCGGAGGAGACGACCAGGTCCTTCAGGTTCAGGATCAGCTGGGTGGCGTCCTCCTTGACCCCGGCAACGGTCGAGAACTCGTGCAGCACGCCGTCGACCTTGATGCTGGTCACGGCGGCGCCGGGGATGGAGGACAGCAGGGTCCGGCGGATCGAGTTGCCGAGGGTGTAGCCGAAGCCCGGCTCGAGCGGCTCGATCACGAACCGCGAGCGGTGCTCGTCGACGACCTCTTCGGTCAGGGTGGGGCGCTGTGCGATAAGCAACTTCGTGTTCCTTCTCTGTTCGCGACGACCACTATTTGAGGTCGCGAGGGGTGAAGAACACCGATCCGGCCGGCGGCGCGAGGCCACCGGCCGGAGCCGGATCAGTTCTTCGAGTAGAGCTCGACGATCAGGTGCTCGGCGACCTGGGTGTCGATCTGCTGCCGGGTCGGCAGCTGGTGGACGAGGATGCGCAGCCGCTCGGGCAGCACCTCGAGCCAGGCCGGGACGACGCGCTCGGAGTGCGTCTCCCGGGCGATGATGAACGGGGTCGTCTCGACCGACTTCGCCTTGACATCGATGATGTCGTGGGCGGCCACCCGGTACGACGGGATGTTCACCTTGACGCCGTTCACGGTGAAGTGACCGTGGACGACGAGCTGACGGGCCTGCCGGCGGGTCCGGGCCAGGCCGGCGCGGTACACCACGTTGTCCAGCCGGGACTCCAGGATGATCAGCAGGTTGTCACCGGTCTTGCCGGAGCGCCGCGAGGCCTCCTCGTAGTACCGGCGGAACTGCTTCTCCAGCACGCCGTACGAGTAGCGCGCCTTCTGCTTCTCCCGCAGCTGGAGCAGGTACTCGCTCTCCTTGGGACGGCCGCGGCCGTGCATACCCGGCGGGTACGGACGACGCTCGAACGCCTTGTCGCCACCGACGAGGTCGACCCCGAGACGGCGCGACTTCTTGGTCATGGGTCCGGTGTAACGGGCCATTGTGTGTGCTCCTCTCGGAAGGTCAGACCCGGCGCCGCTTGGGCGGGCGGCAGCCGTTGTGGGCGGTCGGGGTGACGTCCTGGATGGTGCCGACCTCGAGGCCGACGGCACCCAGCGAACGGATCGCGGTCTCCCGGCCGGAGCCGGGACCCTTGACGAACACGTCGATCTTGCGCATGCCGTGCTCCATCGCGCGGCGCCCGGCGGCCTCGGCGGCCATCTGCGCGGCGAACGGGGTGGACTTGCGCGAACCCTTGAAGCCGACGGTGCCCGCGGAGGCCCACGAGATGACCGCGCCGGTCGGGTCGGTGATCGTCACGATCGTGTTGTTGAACGTGCTCTTGATGTGCGCGTGGCCGGCGGCCACGTTCTTCTTCTCCTTGCGGCGCACCTTCTTCGCGCCGGCCGCGGTGCGGCTCTTGGGAGGCATAGGTCAGTTGCTCCTGGGGTGGTCGCTGGAAAGATCTGCAGTCATCCGGGTCATCACTTCTTCTTCTTGCCGGCGATCGCCTTGCGACGACCCTTGCGGCTGCGGGCGTTGGTCCGCGTACGCTGACCACGCACCGGCAGGCCGCTGCGGTGCCGGCGACCCTGGTACGACCCGATCTCGATCTTGCGGCGGATGTCCGCGGTCACCTCGCGACGGAGGTCACCTTCGATCTTGTAGTTGCCTTCGATCCAGTCCCGGAGCTTCACCAGCTCCTCGTCGCCCAGCTCGTGGACGCGCTTGTCACCGGAGATCCCGGTGGCTTCGAGCGTCTTCAGGGCGCGAGTACGACCTACACCGAAGATGTAGGTGAGAGCGACCTCGATGCGCTTGTCGCGCGGCAGGTCGACCCCTACGAGGCGTGCCATGTGGCGGTGTTCCTTTCGTCGGCAGAGGTGTGGTGGCGCGCCGCGTCCCCGCCCGCCTCGGTGTCGCTGTGCTTCACCGGCGGGGCCCCGGCCTCTGTTCCGGGGGCGACGTCAGGCCGTGTTGCGGTGGCCGGACGAGCGTGCGCGCTGTGGTGCGAAAGTGCTGGGTGCTGCTCGACTGCGGGCTGTCAGCCCTGCCGCTGCTTGTGCCGCGGGTTCTCGCAGATCACCATGACCCGGCCGTGACGGCGGATCACCTTGCACTTGTCGCAGATCTTCTTGACGCTCGGATTGACCTTCATCGAGCTTCTTTCTTCGACAGGTGTTGGTGGTGGTGTTACTTGTACCGATAGACGATGCGACCCCGGGTGAGGTCGTACGGCGACAGCTCCACGACGACCCGGTCCTCGGGGAGGATCCGGATGTAGTGCTGCCTCATCTTGCCGCTGATGTGCGCGAGCACCTTGTGCCCGTTGGACAGCTCAACACGGAACATCGCGTTCGGCAGGGCCTCCACGATGGTGCCCTCGAGTTCGATGACTCCCTCTTTTTTGGGCATGTCCTCGCACTTCTGTAGACGACGTACTGAATGATGGTCCTGGCCTTGGTGCCCTCCTGACGCGAGCGTCAGGCAGCCGCGGGCACGACGAGCCAGAGGCTACAAAGAGCCAAGGAAAGAGTGTACGCCACTCACCCAGGCGAAACCCAATCGAGACCGCTCAACCGGCCGCCTGGCCCGCCCGCGAAGCCTCCAGCACCTCGAGGTGCTCGGCTCCCCAGGCATCCAGTGGCGCCAAGGCCACGTTGAGTGACTGACCGAGCGCGGTCAGCGAGTACTCGACCCGAGGTGGGACCTGCCGGTAGACCTCACGGTGAACGATGTCACGGGACTCCAGCTCGCGCAGCTGCTGGATGAGCATCTTCTCGGTCACGCCGGCGACCTCCCGGCGCAGCTCGCCGAACCGCATCGGCCCGTGGTGCAGCGCCCAGAGGATCCGCGGTTTCCACTTCCCGCCGATCACGTCGGCCGCGGCGTCCAGGCCACAGGTGTACGGAAGCATTACTTACCTTTCGGTCAGTACCTGACTAATTAGTGGGTACTTGCCCATCCTAAAGGGCGCCCGCAAGGGTTGACGGCATGAAGACTCCCGTCACCGTCCTCGGCCTCGGCGCGATGGGCACCGCCCTCGCCCGGGCCTTCCTGGCCGCCGGCCACCCGACCACCGTCTGGAACCGGACCCCCGGCCGCTCCCGCGAGCTCGACGCCCTCGGCGCCGTCCGGGCCGCGTCAGCAGCCGAAGCCGTCGCCGCCGGTCCGCTCGTCGTGGTCTGTCTGCTCGACGACAGCACGGTCCGCGCGACCCTCGAGCCGCTCGCCGCCGACCTGACCGGCCGCACCCTGGTCAACCTCACCAGCAGCCTGCCCTCCCAGGCCCGCGCACTCGCGGAGTGGGCCGCCGGGCACGGCGTCGACTTCCTGGACGGCGGCATCATGGCCGTCCCGGTGCTGATCGGCGGTCCGCAGGCGTTCATCCTCTACAGCGGGTCCACCGCCGCCTTCGAGCAGTACGCGTCCGACCTCAAGGCCGCCGCGCGACCGGCGTACGTCGGCAAGGACCCGGGCATGGCGTCATTGCACGACTTCACCCTGCTGAGCGCGATGTATCCGATGCTCGGCGGCGCCGCGCACGCGCTCGCCCTGATCAGCGGCGAGGACATCTCACCGACCGCGTTCACCGACGACTACCTGGTGCCCTGGCTGAGCGCGATGCTCGGACAGTTGCCGGCGATGGCGAAGGACCTGGAACACGGCCCGGACGGACCGGCCGGCTCGAACCTGGCCATGCAGGCGAACGGCTTCCACGAGCTCGTCGACCTGGCCGTCGAGCAGGGTGTCGACCCGGCCATGATCGCCCCGATGGAGAAACTGCTGCAGCGGGCGGTCTCCGAAGGTCACGGAGACGAGGACCTGGCCGCTCTTGTCCCGCTGCTCAGGGGTGGTGCGTAGCGGCCCACTGCTCGCCTTCGCGCCAGATCTGCTCGGGCATCAGGTCGAGCAGGTCGCAGGCCGCGTCCAGTTGCGCGAGGGCGGTGGCCGCATCGCGGTACGCCGGCAGGATCGCGACGAACCGCCGTCCCTCGCAGCTGAACCCGAACGGCGGTACGGCGGCCAGCGCCTCGACCGCCCGTGGATGCAGCACAGCCTCCGCGTGGTCCTCGCGACCGTTGAACAGGCAGTACCGCCCCGGGAGGCCCTCGACGTTCACCGTCATCGGCAGCAGGCTGGCGGCCGCGACCGGAGCCAGGGCGGCCGGCAGCACCTGCAGCGGCGGCAGCGGCCGGTCCACCTGCAGGTCGAGGAAGTCGAACCCGAGCTCGCGCCGGCCGACCTTGTGCCGGAACTGCCCGGTCGAGAACTCCCGGCCACGGTGCCGGCCCGACGTCACGTCGTACACCTCGGCGCCGGGGTCCACCGAGAAGGGCGGGAACGGCCAGCGCTGCAGCAGCTCCGGCCGGTCCAGACTGAGCCGCCAGCCCATCTGCCCGACCACGTCGCCCCAGGCCTTGCGCCGCCGGCTTTCGGCCACCCGCAGGCCGAGCGTGAAGCCCACCAGCACCAGGAACCAGGCCAGCATCATCCAGCCGACCCACCGCGGCTTCAGCAGCAGTCCGGCGATCGCGACCGGGGTGGCGACCGCGAACCAGATCACGTAGACGAGCGCCGACCCCTGCCGCAGCTGCCAACCCCAGTCCGGCCGCAGACGTGGGCCGGTGACGCGACGGGTGACCGGGGCCGCTGTCAACGGCGCTTTCCGAGGTTGCTGAGGGCGAACAGCGTCCAGGGGATCATCAACCAGACCGGCCAGAAGTGCGGCCAGTGCCCGCCGTTCGCGACCCCGATGACGAACCAGATCACCACGTTCAGTACGACGACGCCGGTGAACCCGCCGCCGAGCGCGGCCAGCCCGTTCCGCTGCGGTTGCGCGTCCTTCTTCCGCTCCGGGAACTCACCGGGCGCCGGAGCCGGCTTGCTGTCCTGCACCACCGCCGGGGTCTGGTACGTCCGCACCGGCGGCAGGTCGCGCACCAGCGGCTCCAGCTCGCCGTACGTCTGCACGGAGTACAACTGGTCGAGGCGGGAGGTGAACTCGGGCTGGTCCAGCCGGCCGTCCGCGAACGCGTCCCGCAACCGGCCGGCGATCTTGTCCCGGTCGGCTTCGGTGAAACGCTGGTGCGGCTGGTACTGAGGCATAGCTCAAGTGTGCCTCAGCGGCAGGTTTACGGCGTCCCCCGACGGGTGGACGCACGTCGTCCACCGCTACGCCGGGTCAGCGGACCTCGCCGTACCGTGACGGCTCAGTCGGCGAGCGCGCCGACCTTCACCCCGAGCTCGGCCAGCTTGGCCTCACCGCCGTCGAGCGCGGTCAGCACCCACGGGCCTTCCGGGGTCAGGGTGAAGGTGTGCTCGGTGTGCGCGGCGGCCAGGCCGTCATCGGTGACGACCGTCCAGTCGTCCTCGAGCGTGTGGTTGTCCTGCCGGCCGAGCGTGAGCATCGGCTCGACCGCGAGCGCCATCCCCTCGACCAGCTTCGGGCCGCGACCCGGGCGGCCGAAGTTCGGCACGTTCGGCGGCTGGTGCATCGCCGACCCGATCCCGTGCCCGACGAAGTCCTCGACGATCCCGTACGACGAGTTGCCGCGCACGTGCTCCTCGATCGCGGCCGAGATGTCGGTCAGCCGGCCGCCGAGCCGGGCCGCGGCGAACCCGCGCCACATCGACTCCGCGCAGATCCGGGCCAGCTCGAGCAGCTCCGGGGCGACCTCGCCGACCGGGACCGTGATCGCGGCGTCGCCGTGCCAGCCGTCCACGATCGCACCGCAGTCGATCGAGATCAGGTCGCCGTCGGCCAGCACCCGGTCACCGGGGATGCCGTGCACGATCTCGTCGTTCACCGACGCGCAGATCGAGCCGGTGAAGCCGTGGTAGCCCTTGAACGACGGCGTCGCGCCGGCGGACCGGATGTGGTCCTCGGCGATCGCGTCCAGCTCCCGGGTGGTGATCCCGGCGCGGACCTCGCCGCGGAGCAGCTCCAGCGTGCGGCCGACGACCAGGCCGGCCGCACGCATGGAGAGGATCTGCTCACGGGTCTTGATCTCGATCCCGCGGTCCCTGAACATCACCGGACCTCAGCTACTCGGTGACGGTCTTGAGGGCGGCGAGCACGCGCTCGCTCACCTCGTCGATCTCGCCGACACCGTCGACCTCGACCAGCACGCCGCGCTGGGCGTACACCCGCAGCAGCGGCTTGGTCTCGGCGGTGTAGACGTCCTGCCGGTGCCGGATGACCTCCTCGGAGTCGTCCGACCGGCCCTCGGTCCGGGCCCGCTTGGTCATCCGCTCCACCAGCACCTCGGTGTCGGCGATCAGCGCCACCACCGCGTCCAGCTTGTGGCCGTGCTCGGCCAGGATGTCGTCCAGCGTGCCGACCTGGGCCAGCGTCCGCGGGTAGCCGTCCAGCAGGAAGCCGTCGCCGGCGTCCGCCTCGGACAGCCGGTCACGGACCATCGCGTTGGTGACCTCGTCCGGGACGTAGTCACCGGCATCCATGTAGCGCTTCGCCTCGAGCCCGAGCGGCGTCTCGTCCTTGACGTTCGCACGGAAGATGTCGCCGGTGGACACGGCCGGGATATTCAGGCGTTCCGCAAGCACCTTTGCCTGCGTGCCCTTGCCCGCCCCGGGCGGACCCATCAGCAACATTCTCATCAGCGCAAAAACCCTTCGTAGTTACGCTGCTGCAACTGAGACTCGATCTGCTTCACGGTGTCCAGACCCACGCCGACCATGATCAGGATCGACGTACCGCCGAACGGGAAGTTCTGGTTCGCGTTCAGGAGCACCAGCGCGACCAGCGGGATCATCGAGATCACCGCGAGGTAGAGCGCGCCGGGCAGCGTGATGCGGGACAGCACGTAGCCCAGGTACTCCTCCGTCGGCCGGCCCGCCCGGATGCCCGGGATGAAGCCGCCGTACTTCTTCATGTTGTCCGCGACTTCCTTCGGGTTGAAGGTGATCGAGACGTAGAAGTACGTGAAGAAGATGATCAGGGCGACGTAGGAAATCATGTACACGGGGTGGTCGCCGGTGACCAAGTTCGCCTGGATCCACTGGGCCCAGGGCTTCTCCTGCTGGAACTGGCTGACCAGCACCGGCAGGTAGATCAGGCTGGAGGCGAAGATGACCGGGATGACCCCGGCCTGGTTCACCTTCAGCGGGATGTACGTCGACGTGCCGCCGAACATCTTGCGGCCGACCATGCGCTTGGCGTACTGCACCGGGATCCGGCGCTGCGCCTGCTCGATGAAGATGACCGCGGCCATGATCACCAGACCGACCGCGAGCACGACGATGAAGATGCCGAGGCCCTTCTCCTTGCGGATGCTCCACAGCTGCGAGGGGAAGGTGGCGACGATCTGGGTGAAGATCAGGATCGACATACCGTTACCGACGCCACGGTCGGTGATCAGCTCGCCGAGCCACATGACCACACCGGTGCCGGCCGTCATGGTCAGCACCATCACGACCACCGGGAACCAGCTGTCGTCGTGCAGCAGCGGCTCCTGGCAGCCCTGGAACAGGCGGCCGGGGGTGCGCGCCAGCGCGACGAACGCGGTCGCCTGCAGGATCGCCAGCCCGACGGTGAGGAACCGGGTGTACTGGGTGATCTTGGCCTGTCCCGCCTGGCCTTCCTTCTTCAGCGACTCCAGCCGCGGGATCACCACGGTGAGCAGCTGCAGGATGATGCTGGCGGTGATGTACGGCATGATGCCGAGCGCGAAGATCGCGAGCTGCAGCAGCGCGCCGCCGGAGAACAGGTTGATCAGGTTGTACAGGTTCGCGTTGGCGCCGCCCTGGGCCTGCTTGAGACAGACGTCCAGCGAGTTGACGTTGACGCCCGGAGCCGGAACGACCGAACCGATCCGGAAGATCACGATGATGAAGAGCACGAACAAGAGCTTCCGGCGCAGGTCCGGAGTCTTGAACGCGTTGGCAAAGGCGCCTAACACCCTGTCCTCCCACATGTTTCCTCTGCCCGGTCAGGGCAGGGGCCTAGCAAAGCAGCTTGGCAAGAGACGAACCAGGGCTCGTCCGAACTCCAGCGCACGATATCAAGCGCCGGCTCGCACGAGCCCTGGACACATCACACCTCGGTGGTGGTCCCCCCGGCCGCCTGGATCTTCTCCTGGGCGGACTTGGAGAACTTGTGCACCGAAACCTGCAGTGCCACGGTCAGCTCGCCGTCACCCAGCACCTTCACCGGCTGACCGCTGCGGACCGCGCCCTTGGCGACCAGGTCGGCCACGCCGACCTCACCGCCTTCGGGGAACAGTTGTCCGAGCTTGTCCAGGTTAACGACCTGGAACTCCACCCGGTTCCTGCTCTTGAAGCCCTTCAGCTTCGGGAGCCGCATGTGCAGCGGCATCTGGCCACCCTCGAAGTACTCGGGGATGTTGTTGCGGGCCTTGCTGCCCTTGGTGCCGCGACCGGCGGTCTTGCCCTTGCTGCCCTCACCACGACCCACGCGGGTCTTGGCGGTCTTGGCGCCGGGCGCCGGGCGCAGGTGGTGAACCTTGAGCGCCATGTCAGTCGACCTCCTCGACGGTGATGAGGTGGCGAACCGTCCGGACCATGCCGCGGACCTCGGGCTTGTCCTCGTGGACGGCGCTGTCGCCGATCCGCTTGACGCCCAGGGTGCGCAGCGTGTCGCGCTGGTTCTGCTTGCCACCGATACCGGAACGGACCTGGGTCACCTTCAGGCGTGCCATCAGGAAGCCACCTCCGCCCGCGCCTTCAGCAGCGCGGCCGGCGCGACGTCTTCGACCGGCAGGCCACGGCGCGCGGCCACGGCCTCCGGGGTCTCCAGGTTCCGCAACGCCTCGACCGTGGCGTGCACCACGTTGATGGCGTTGGCCGAACCCAGCGACTTGCTGAGGACGTCGTGAATGCCGGCGCACTCCAGCACCGCACGCGCCGAGCCACCCGCGATCACACCGGTACCGGGCGCGGCCGGACGCAGCAGCACCACGCCGGCGGCCTTCTCGCCCTGGACCGGGTGCGGGATGGTGCCCTGGATGCGCGGCACCTTGAAGAACGCCTTCTTGGCCTCCTCGACACCCTTGGCGATCGCCGCGGGCACCTCCTTGGCCTTGCCGTAACCCACACCGACGGTGCCTTCCCCGTCGCCGACGACCACGAGGGCGGTGAAGCTGAAGCGCCGACCACCCTTCACGACCTTGGCGACCCGGTTGATGGCTACCACGCGCTCGATGTAGGCGGTCTTGTCCGCCTGCTGACCACGACCACCGTCGCGGCCACGGCGCTCACCACCGGCGCCGCCTCCGCGACGCTGCTGGCCTCCGCTCATGTCGAACTACCTCTTCCTTTGATCGCCTGTCAGAAGCCGAGCCCGCCCTCGCGGGCGGCGTCGGCCAGGGCCGCGATACGGCCGTGGTACTTGTTCCCGGCCCGGTCGAAGACGACCGAGTCGATGCCGGCGGCCTTCGCCCGGTCGGCGATCAGGCCGCCGACGGTCTTGGCCTTGTCCGTCTTGTTCGCCTCCGCGCCGCGCAGGTCGGCCTCCATGGTGGAGGCGGACGCCAGCGTCTTGCCGGCCACGTCGTCGATGACCTGCACGAACAGGTGCTTCGAGGACTTGGTGACCACCAGCCGCGGCCGGTCGGCCGTGCCGTTGATCTTCTTCCGGACCCGGATCTGGCGACGCAGCCGCGACGCCGTCTTCTTGGCGGAGTGCTTGTGCGGACGCAGTCCGATCGCCATGGTTACTTACCAGCCTTTCCGACCTTGCGGCGCACCTGCTCGCCGGCGTACCGCACACCCTTGCCCTTGTACGGCTCGGGCTTGCGCAGCTTGCGGATGTTGGCGGCAACCTCGCCGACGGACTGCTTGTCGATACCCTGCACCGAGAACTTGGTCGGCGACTCCACCGCGAAGGTGATGCCGTCCGGCGCCTCCACCGTGATGGTGTGGCTGTAGCCGAGCGAGAACTCCAGCGTGCCCGGGCCCTTGGACAGGACGCGGTACCCGACGCCGACGATCTCGAGCTTCTTCTCGTAGCCGTCCGTCACACCCGTCACCAGGTTGGCGATCAGGGTGCGGGACAGGCCGTGCAGTTCCTTGCTCTTGCGCTGGTCGTCCGGGCGGGTGACGGCGATCGCGCCGTCGTCCTCCCGGTTGACCGCGATGGGCTCAGCGACGACGTGCGACAGCTGACCCTTCGGACCCTTCACGGTGACCGTCTGGCCGTCGATCGTGACGTCGACGCCGGACGGGACCGTGACCGGGAGCTTACCGATGCGAGACATGAGAGTGGTCCTCCTTCCGGTTCTTCGTCACCAGACGTAGGCGAGGACTTCCCCGCCGACGCCCTTGTTCTTGGCCTGCTTGTCGGTCAGCAGTCCCTGGGACGTCGAGATGATCGCGACGCCCAGGCCACCGAGGACCTTGGGCAGGTTGGTCGACTTCGCGTAGACCCGCAGACCCGGCTTGCTGATCCGGCGGACGCCCGCGATGGAGCGCTCCCGGCTGGGGCCGAACTTGAGGTCGACGACCAGGGTCTTGCCGACGGCGCCCTCCTTGGGCTCCTCCACCGTGTAGGAGGAGATGTAGCCCTCCTGCTGGAGGATGTCGGCGATGCCCTGCTTGATCTTGCTGTACGGCATCGAGGTCGACTCGTGGTACGCCTGGTTGGCGTTGCGCAGACGCGTCAGCATGTCTGCGATCGGGTCGGTCATCGTCATGGCCTGGGGCCTCTTTCCCGCCGTGGTTTCGCCGGCCGGCGACCTACGGTGACTAGATGGTGAATGGAGAAAAGATCGGAGGTGCGGACGGTCACCAGCTGGACTTGGTCACGCCGGGCAGCTCGCCCCGGTGCGCCATCTCCCGCAGGCAGATCCGGCACAGGCCGAACTTGCGGAAGACCGCCTTCGGCCGGCCGCAGCGCTGGCAGCGGGTGTAACCGCGCACCGCGAACTTCGGCTTCCGGGCCTGCTTGACCTTGAGTGCTGTCTTCGCCACGTCAGTTCTCCTTGAACGGGAAGCCGAGCGCCCGCAGCAGGGCCCGGCCCTCGTCGTCGTTCTTCGCGGTGGTCACCACGGTGATGTCCATGCCCCGGACCCGGTCGATCCGGTCCTGGTTGATCTCGTGGAACATCACCTGCTCGGTCAGGCCGAAGGTGTAGTTCCCGGTGCCGTCGAACTGCTTCGCCGACAGCCCACGGAAGTCGCGGATCCGCGGCAGCGCGAGCGCCAGCAGCCGGTCCAGGAACTCCCACATCCGGTCGCCGCGCAGCGTCACGTGCGCACCGATCGGCATGCCCTCACGCAGCTTGAACTGCGCGATCGACTTGCGCGCCTTGGTGACCTGCGGCTTCTGACCGGTGATCGCGGCCAGGTCCTTCACCGCACCGTCGATCAGCTTCGAGTCGCGGGCCGCCTCGCCGACGCCCATGTTCACCACGATCTTGGTGAGGCCGGGCACCTGCATGACGTTCTCGAACTGGAACTGCTCCTGCAGCTTGCCGACGACCTCGTCGCGGTACTTCGTCTTCAGCCGCGGCTGAACCTTCGTGTTCTCGGTAGCCGTTGCAGTCATCAGATCTCCTCGCCGGTACGCCGCGCGATCCGGACGCTCCGGTAACCGGTGTACGTCGAGCCGTCGGGGCGCCGCTTCTGCACCTCGACGCGGTTGTAACCGACGCGGGTGGTCACCTTCTGCTTCTTGCCGTCCTTCTCGACCTCGACCAGAAGCGCCACGTTCGACACGTGGATCGGGGCTTCCTGGGTGACGATGCCGCCGGTGGTGCCGCCGCGCTGGGCCTGCTGCACCTTGGTGTGCTTCTTCACCCGGTTCACGCCCTCGACGATGACCTTCTCGTCGTTCGGGAAGACCTGGATGATCTTGCCCTCGAGGCCCTTGGACTTGCCGGCGATCACGCGAACGAGATCACCCTTCTTCACGTGCAGCTTCTTGTTCTGGGCCATCTCAGAGCACCTCCGGGGCGAGCGAGATGATCTTCATGAAGCGCTTCTCGCGCAGCTCCCGGCCGACCGGCCCGAAGATGCGGGTGCCGCGCGGCTCGCCGTCGGCCTTCAGGATCACCGCGGCGTTCTCGTCGAACCGGATGTAGGAGCCGTCCGGACGCCGGCGCTCCTTCACGGTCCGCACGACGACCGCCTTGACGACGTCACCCTTCTTCACACCACCGCCCGGGATCGCGTCCTTGACGGTGGCGACGATCGTGTCACCGACACCGGCGTACCGCCGACCGGAGCCGCCGAGCACGCGGATGCACAAGATCTCCTTGGCACCCGTGTTGTCGGCGACCTTCAGTCGCGACTCCTGCTGGATCATCTGTTGATCTCCTGGTTGTCTCGCTGGTTCTCACGTCCGTGAGCCTTGCGGAACGAATGATTTCGATTGGTTGCCGGTCGGGACCGGTAACTACTTGGCCTTCTCGAGGATCTCCACGACGCGCCAGCGCTTGGTCGCCGACAGCGGCCGGGTCTCCATCAGGAGGACGCGGTCGCCGATACCGGCGGCGTTCTGCTCGTCGTGCGCCTTGAGCTTGCTGGTGCGACGGATGACCTTGCCGTACAGGGCGTGCTTCACCCGGTCCTCGACCTCGACCACGACGGTCTTGTCCATCTTGTCGCTCAGCACCAGGCCCTCACGGGTCTTCCGGCGGCCGCGCGCCTCGGTCGTGTTCACGGTCTCGTCCTTCACGTTCTCGGTCATGCCTTGCTCCCGGCCTTCTCGCTGTCGTCCGCCGGCTCTTCGTCCGACCCGGCCTCGGCCTCGGCGTCAGCCGCGACCGGGGCGTCGACCTCCTCGGTGATGCCCAGCGAGCGCTCGGTCATCACCGTGTAGATGCGGGCGATGTCCTTGCGGACGGCGCGCAGCCGGCCGTGGGACTCCAGCTGACCCGTGGCAGCCTGGAACCGGAGGTTGAACAGCTCCTCCTTGGCTTCACCGAGCTTCGTCAGCAGCTCGTCCCGGCCCAGGTTCCGCAGCTCGGCGGCGGTCAGGGTAGCCATCAGTTCTCACCTGCCTCTCGGGTGATGAAGCGGCACTTCATCGGCAACTTGTGGATCGCGCGGCGCATGGCCTCGCGAGCGATCTCCTCCGGAACACCGGACAGCTCGAACATCACGCGGCCGGCCTTGACGTTGGCGATCCACCACTCCGGCGAACCCTTGCCGGAACCCATCCGGGTCTCGGCCGGCTTCTTGGTCAGCGGGCGGTCCGGGTAGATGTTGATCCACACCTTTCCGCCACGCTTGATGTGCCGGGTCATCGCGATACGCGCGGACTCGATCTGCCGGTTGGTGACGTAGTGGCTCTCCAGCGCCTGGATGCCGAAGTCACCGAAGGCCAGCGTGGTACCGCCCTTGGCAGCGCCGGAGCGCTTCGGGTGGTGCTGCTTGCGGTGCTTGACCTTGCGGGGGATGAGCATCGGTCAGCTCTCCGTTCCGGTCGTCTCGGCGGGCTTGTCGGCAGCCGGCGCCTCGGCCCGGGGGGCCTCGTCGCGCTGACCCCGACGGTCGTCCCGGCGGTCGCGGTCGCCACGGCCACCACGGTCGCCGCCCCGGCCACCGCGGTCGTCCCGACGGGCCGGCCGGCGCTGCTGGGTGGCGGCCCGGGCCGCGGCCTGCGCCTCGCGCTCGGCGCGGGAGCCGGCGACGTCACCCTTGTAGATCCAGACCTTCACGCCGATCCGGCCGAAGGTCGTCCGGGCCTCGTAGAAGCCGTAGTCGATGTCCGCGCGGAGCGTGTGCAGCGGCACCCGGCCCTCGCGGTAGAACTCCGACCGCGACATCTCCGCGCCACCGAGCCGGCCGGAGCACTGGATCCGGATGCCCAGGGCGCCGCCACGCATGGTGGTCTGCATCGCCTTGCGCATCGCGCGGCGGAACGCCACGCGGCCGGACAGCTGCTCGGCCACGCCCTGCGCGACCAGCTGGGCGTCGACCTCGGAGTTCTTCACCTCGAGGATGTTCAGCTGCACCTGCTTGCCGGTGAGCTCCTCCAGGCTGCCCCGGATCCGGTCCGCCTCGGCGCCGCGGCGGCCGATGACGATGCCCGGACGGGCGGTGTGGATGTCGACCCGGACCCGGTCACGGGTGCGCTCGATCTCCACGCGGGAGATGCCGGCGCGCTCCATGCCCTTGCTCAGCAGGCGGCGGATCTTGACGTCCTCGCCCACGTAGTCCTTGTACAGCTTGTCGGCGTACCAGCGGCTCTTGTGGTCGGTGCTGATGCCGAGACGGAACCCGTGCGGGTTTACCTTCTGTCCCACAGTCAGGACTCCTTCTTCTCAGCGGTGGCCTTCTTGGCGGCCGACTTCTTCGCGGTCGCCTTCTTGGCCGGCTTGTCGGCGGACCCGCCGTCAGCCGTGGCCTTGTCAGCCGCCGCCTTCTTGGCCGGGGCCTTCTTGGCCGCGGTGTCCGCCTTGGTGGCGGACTTCTTCGCGGACTTCTTGGCGGGAGCCTTCTCGACCGGCTCCTCCTCGACCCGCGGCGTGACCACGACGGTGATGTGGCTGGTCCGCTTGTCGATCCGGGTGGCCCGGCCCTGGGCACGCGGGCGGTGACGCTTCAGCGTCGGCCCCTCGTCCACCAGGACCTTGGTCACCACCAGGTCGGCCCGGCTCAGGTGCTCGGTGCCCTCGGCGTTCGCCGCGGCGCTGTCGACGACCTTGTACACGGTCGCGGCAGCGGCCTGCGGGGCGAACTTCAGAGTGGCGAGTGCGTCGTCGACGCCCAGACCGCGCACCAGGTCGCCCACGCGGCGCGCCTTCATCGGCGTCACGCGGACGAAGCGCGCGACCGCGAAGGCCCCGGGCTCGTCGCCCAGCAGGCTCTCGCGACGGGCGCTGACCGCCCTACGCTCTTGAACGCTCATGATGTTCGAATCTCTCCGTAGGTTGCTTTCGCTTCGTCACTGACCACAGGTCAGCGACGCCGTGACTTCCGGTCGTCCTTCTCGTGACCCCTGAACGTCCGGGTCGGCGCGAACTCGCCGAGCTTGTGCCCGACCATCGCGTCCGTCACGAACACGGGCACGTGCTTGCGGCCGTCGTGCACCGCCAGCGTGTGACCGATCATGTCCGGCACGATCATCGATCGGCGGGACCAGGTCTTGATGACGTTCTTGGTGCCCTTCTCGTTCTGCACCTCCACCTTCTTCATCAGGTGGTGGTCGACGAACGGGCCCTTCTTCAGGCTGCGTGGCATCTGGCCGGCTCCCTATCAGCGCTTCTTGCCGGCCTTGCGGCGCCGGACGATCATGCGGTCGCTTTCCTTACGGGTGCGGGTACGCCCCTCGGGCTTGCCCCACGGGGACACCGGGTGGCGACCACCCGAGGTCTTGCCCTCACCACCACCGTGCGGGTGGTCGACCGGGTTCATCGCGACACCGCGGACGGTCGGGCGCTTACCCTTCCAGCGCATCCGGCCGGCCTTGCCCCAGTTGATGTTCGACTGCTCGCCGTTGCCGACCTCACCGAGGGTGGCGCGGCAGCGGACGTCGACCATCCGGACCTCGCCGGACGGCATCCGCAGGGTGGCCATCCGGCCTTCCTTCGCGACCAGCTGGATGCTGGCACCGGCCGAGCGGCCCATCTTGGCGCCGCCGCCCGGGCGCAGCTCGACGGCGTGCACCGTGGAACCGACCGGGATGTTGCGCAGCGGCAGGTTGTTGCCCACCTTGATGTCGGCGGCCGGGCCGTTCTCGACGATCGTGCCCTGCTTCAGGTTGGCCGGGGCGAGGATGTAGCGCTTCTCGCCGTCGACGTAGTGCAGCAGCGCGATCCGGGCGGTGCGGTTCGGGTCGTACTCGATCTCCGCGACCTTCGCCGGGACGCCGTCCTTGTCGTACCGCTTGAAGTCGATCAGCCGGTACGCCCGCTTGTGGCCGCCACCGTGGTGCCGGGTGGTGATCTTGCCGGAGCTGTTCCGGCCGCCCTTCTTCGGGAGCGGACGCAGCAGCGACTTCTCCGGGGTCGAACGGGTGAGCTCGACGAAGTCGGCCACGCTCGAGCCGCGGCGGCCCGGCGTCGTCGGCTTGTATTTGCGGATACCCATTACGACTGGCCTCCGAAGATGTCGATGCGGTCGTCACCCTTCAGGGTCACGATCGCCCGCTTGGTGTCCGGGCGCTTGCCCCAGCCGGACCGGGTCCGGCGGCGCTTGCCCTTGCGGTTGATGGTGTTCACGTCGCTGACCTTGACCTTGAACACCTTCTCGACCGCGAGCTTGATCTCGGTCTTGTTGGCGTTCCGGTCGACCTCGAACGTGTACTTCTGCTCGTCCAGCAGGCCGTAGCTCTTCTCGCTCACGACCGGCCGCAGCAGCACGTCCCGCGGGTCCTTGTTGACTCCGTGGCTCATGCTTCTACCTCCTCGGCTTCGGTCGACGTCGCGACAGCCTTCACGGACTTGCCCTTCGGGGCGCCGGCGACGAACGCGTCCAGCGCACCCTTGGTGAACACGACCGCGTCACTGACCAGTACGTCGTACGCGTTCAGCTGGTCGGCGGCGATCAGGTGCACGTGCTGCACGTTGCGCAGGCTCAGCCAGGTGAGCTCGTCGGCACGCTCGACCACGACCAGCGCCTTGCCCGGGTCGGTGACCTCGGCCAGTACCTTCAGCGCGGACTTCGTCGACGGCTTGTCGCCGTCCACGAACTGCTCGACCACGTGCACGCGGCCGTCCCGGGCCCGGTCCGAGAGCGCACCGCGGAGCGCGGCGGCGATCATCTTCTTCGGGGTCCGCTGGCTGTAGTCCCGCGGCACCGGGCCGTGGACGACGCCACCGCCGGTGAACTGCGGCGCGCGGGTCGAGCCCTGGCGGGCGCGACCGGTGCCCTTCTGCCGGTACGGCTTGGCGCCGCCACCGGAGACCTCACCACGGGTCTTGGTCTTGTGCGTGCCCTGACGGGCCGCGGCCAGCTGGGCCACCACGACCTGGTGGATCAGCGGCACGTTGACCTGGACGTCGAACAGCTCGGCCGGAAGCTCGGCGGAACCCTTCTTGCTGACCTTGTCGCCCTTCACGACGACGACGTCGACGGTGTTCGATGCGGGGCTCACTTGGCTGCTCCCTTCGCGGCGTTGCGGATCAGCACGAGGCCGCCCTTCGGACCGGGAACCGCGCCCTTGAGCAGGATCAGGCCGCGGTCGGCGTCGATCGCGTGGACCGACACGTTCTGCGTGGTGACCTTCTCGTTGCCCATCCGGCCGGCCATCCGCAGGCCCTTGAAGACCCGGCCGGGGGTGGCGCAGCCGCCGATGGAGCCCGGCGAGCGGTGCTTCTTGTGCACACCGTGGGTGGCCCGCAGACCACCGAAGCCGTGCCGCTTCATCACACCGGCGAAGCCCTTGCCCTTGCTGGTGGCGGACACGTCGACCAGCTCACCCGCGGCGAACGCCTCGGCCTTGATCTCCTGGCCCAGCGTGTACTCGCTCGCGTCGGCGGTGCGCAGCTCCAGCAGGTGGCGCCGCGGCGTCACGCCGGCCTTGTCGAAGTGACCGCGCATCGGCTGGGTCACCTTGCGCGGGTCGATGTCGCCGAAGGCGATCTGGACGCCGTCGTACCCGTGGCTGTCCGAGGTGCGGACCTCGGTGACGACGCACGGGCCGGCCTGGATCACGGTGACGGGGACGACGCGGTTGTTCTCGTCCCAGGTCTGGGTCATGCCGAGCTTGGTGCCCAGCAGACCGCGCGTGTTCTTCTGCTTGCTCATTGGTTGTTCGCGTCCCTCAGAGCTTGATCTCGATGTCGACACCGGCCGGCAGGTCGAGCCGCATCAGCGAGTCGACGGTCTTCGGCGTGGGGTCGATGATGTCGATGAGCCGCTTGTGGGTGCGCATCTCGAAGTGCTCGCGGCTGTCCTTGTACTTGTGCGGCGAGCGGATGACGCAGAACACGTTCTTTTCCGTCGGCAACGGCACCGGGCCAGCAACCTTCGCACCAGTACGCGTCACCGTGTCGACAATCTTGCGCGCCGAGCTGTCGATGACCTCGTGGTCGTAGGCCTTCAGCCGGATGCGGATCTTCTGTCCCGCCATCGCTTCGCTTCGTCCTTCTCTATCGTCAACGTCTGTGTTGCTCCGACCCCCGCGGTCGGGTGTGTCGCGGACGCGGCACGCGCGCGACTCACCGCTTCGTCGACCTGGAATGGTGATCGGGGCCCGGTCTCGGACCGGAACCTCGGCATGGTCTCCGGTCCGGCGCACCAGCCCGACTGATGATCGGGGGCGCGCCCCGGCGGCCTCGCCTGAGCAACCTGAATATTGTGCCAGAGATCGGCGCCGGAACGCCAATCGGGTGGCTTCACGCCTGATCCGGCCCACCTGAGCGCCGGATCGGGCGCAAAGCAGAGGTCCGCGGGGGCTCAGGTTCGAGCCCTCGCGGACCTCGTGGGATCACTTGATGATCTTGGTGACCCGGCCGGCGCCGACGGTGCGGCCACCCTCGCGGATCGCGAACTTCAGACCGTCCTCCATGGCGATCGGCTGGATCAGCTCGACCGACATGTCGGTGTTGTCGCCCGGCATGACCATCTCGGTGCCCTCGGGGAGCTGCACGACACCGGTCACGTCCGTGGTGCGGAAGTAGAACTGGGGCCGGTAGTTCTGGAAGAACGGCGTGTGCCGGCCGCCCTCCTCCTTGGACAGGATGTAGACCGAGGCCTCGAAGTTCGTGTGCGGGGTCGTGGTGCCCGGCTTGATGACGACCATGCCGCGCTCGACGTCCTCGCGCTTGGTGCCACGAAGCAGCAGACCGACGTTCTCACCGGCCTGGCCCTCGTCCAGCAGCTTGCGGAACATCTCGATACCGGTGACCGTGGTGGTCTGCTTCTCCGGACGGATGCCGACGATGTCGACGGTCTCGTTGACCTTGATGACACCGCGCTCGATCCGGCCGGTGATGACGGTGCCGCGACCGGTGATGGTGAAGACGTCCTCCACCGGCATCAGGAACGGCTTGTCGATCTCGCGCTCCGGCTGCGGGATGTACTCGTCGACCGCGTTCATCAGCTCGAGGATCGACTCGCCCCACTTGGCGTCGCCCTGCAGCGCCGGGTGAGCGGCGACCCGGACGATCGGCGCGTTGTCGCCGTCGAACTCCTGCTCCGAGAGCAGCTCGCGGACCTCGAGCTCGACGAGCTCCAGGATCTCCTCGTCGTCGACCATGTCGCACTTGTTCAGGGCGACGACCATCGCCGGCACGCCGACCTGACGGGCGAGCAGCACGTGCTCACGCGTCTGCGGCATCGGGCCGTCGGTGGCGGCGACGACCAGGATCGCGCCGTCCATCTGGGCCGCACCGGTGATCATGTTCTTGATGTAGTCCGCGTGACCCGGGCAGTCGACGTGGGCGTAGTGCCGGGCCTCGGTCTGGTACTCGACGTGCGCGATGGAGATGGTGATACCGCGCTGACGCTCTTCGGGCGCCTTGTCGATCTGATCGAAGGCCGACGCCTCGTTGAGGTCCGGGTACTTGTCGTGCAGCACCTTGGTGATCGCCGCGGTAAGAGTGGTCTTACCGTGGTCGATGTGACCGATGGTGCCGATGTTGACGTGCGGCTTAGTCCGCTCGAACTTCGCCTTCGCCACTGGGGCCCTCCTAGATAAATGTTGACTACGCCGTACGCCGACGCGCTTGGGGTGTGGTGGTCAGGAGCGAGAGACTACTCGCCCCGGGCCTTCTTGATGATCTCTTCCGCCACGTTCTTCGGAACCTCGGCGTAGGAATCGAACTGCATCGAGTAGGACGCGCGCCCCTGCGTCTTGGAACGCAGGTCACCGACATACCCGAACATCTCCGACAGCGGCACCAGGGCCTTGACGACCCGGCTGCCACCAGGGCCCTCGTCCATCGACTGGATCTGGCCACGGCGGGAGTTGAGGTCGCCGATCACGTCGCCCATGTAGTCCTCGGGCGTGGTGACCTCGACCGCGAACATCGGCTCCAGGATGACCGGCCCGGCCTTGCGGGCGGCATCCTTGAACGCCATCGAGCCGGCGATCTTGAACGCGAGCTCGGAGGAGTCGACGTCGTGGTAGGCGCCGTCCTGCAGCGTCACCTTGACGTCCACCATCGGGTAGCCGGCCAGGACGCCGAACTCCATCGCCTCCTGGCAGCCCTCGTCCACCGACGGGATGTACTCCCGCGGGATGCGGCCACCGGTGACGGCGTTGACGAACTCGTAGCCACCCTCGCCGCCGGCCTCCACCGAGGTCGGCTCGATGTCGATGATCACGCGACCGAACTGACCCGAACCACCGGTCTGCTTCTTGTGCGTGTAGTCGACCTTCTCGACCTTCTTGGTGATGGTCTCGCGGTAGGCGACCTGCGGCTTGCCGACGTTCGCCTCGACCCGGAACTCGCGCTTCATCCGGTCGACCAGCACCTCGAGGTGCAGCTCGCCCATGCCGGCGATGATCGTCTGGCCGGTGTCCTCGTCGGTCCGGACCTGGAAGGTCGGGTCCTCCTCGGCGAGCCGCTGGATCGCGACGCCCAGCTTCTCCTGGTCGGCCTTCGACTTCGGCTCGATGGCGACCGAGATGACCGGGGCCGGGAACTGCATCGACTCCAGCACGACCGGGTTCGCCGGGTCGGCCAGGGTCTCGCCGGTGGTGGTGTCCTTCAGGCCCATCACGGCGACGATGTGGCCGGCGCCGATCGACGCGATCTCCTCACGCTTGTTCGCGTGCATCCGGTAGATCTTGCCGATCCGCTCCTTGCGGCCCTTGGTCGGGTTCAGCACCTGGGTGCCGGTCTCGAGCTTGCCCGAGTACACCCGGATGAAGGTCAGCTTGCCCAGGTGCGGGTCGGCGGCGATCTTGAACGCCAGCGCCGAGAACGGCTCGCTGTCGTCCGGCTTGCGCAGCACGACCTGCTCGGTGTCCTTGATGTCGTGGCCCTCGATGGCCGGGACGTCGATCGGGCTCGGCAGGTAGTCGTTGACCGCGTCGAGCAGCGGCTGGACGCCCTTGTTCTTGAACGCGGTGCCGGTCAGGACCGGGGTCAGCTTGCTGGCCAGGGTGGCCCGCCGGATGGCGGCCTTCAGCTGCTCCTGGGTCGGCTCCTCGCCCTCCAGGTACAGCTCCATGACCTCGTCGTCGGCCTCGGCGACCGTCTCGATCAGCTTGTCGCGCCACTCGGCGGCGAGCTCGGTGTGGGTGGCCGGGATCTCCTCGACCGTGTAGTCCTCACCGATCTTGGTCTCGCCGCGCCAGGTCAGCGCGCGCATCCCGACCAGGTCGATGACGCCGATGAAGTCGGCCTCGGCACCGATCGGCAGCTGCATGACCAGCGGCACCGCGGCGAGGCGGTCCTTGATCATGTCGACGCAGCGCATGAACTCCGCGCCGGTCCGGTCCAGCTTGTTGACGAAGCAGATCCGGGGTACGCCGTACCGGTCGGCCTGCCGCCAGACGGTCTCGGACTGCGGCTCCACGCCGGCCACACCGTCGAACACCGCGACGGCGCCGTCGAGCACGCGCAGCGAGCGCTCCACCTCGACGGTGAAGTCGACGTGGCCCGGGGTGTCGATGATGTTGATGGTGTGGTCTTTCCAGGTGCAGGTCGTCGCGGCGGACGTGATCGTGATGCCGCGCTCCTGCTCCTGCTCCATCCAGTCCATCGTGGCGGCGCCCTCGTGGACCTCACCGATCTTGTAGGTGATACCGGTGTAGAAGAGGATCCGCTCGGTCGTCGTCGTCTTGCCGGCGTCGATGTGAGCCATGATCCCGATGTTGCGGACCTTGGCCAGGTCGGTGGTGATTTGTACGGCCACCTCGGTGGTCTACCTCTCGATTCTGTACTGCGTCAAAGGGGTGAGCGGTGGGGTCCGGAGCGGACCCCGGATCACCAGCGGTAGTGGGCGAAAGCCTTGTTGGCTTCGGCCATCTTGTGCGTGTCCTCGCGGCGCTTGACCGAGGCGCCCAGACCGTTGGAGGCGTCCAGGATCTCGTTCATCAGGCGCTCGGCCATCGTCTTCTCGCGACGGGCCCGGGAGTACGTCGTCAGCCAGCGCAGCGCGAGCGTGGTGGACCGGCCCGGCTTGACCTCGATCGGCACCTGGTAGGTGGCGCCACCGACCCGGCGGCTCTTCACCTCGATGCTCGGCTTCACGTTGTCCAGCGCACGCTTCAGCGTGATGACCGGGTCGGTGCCGGTCTTCGTCCGGGTGCCCTCGAGCGCGCTGTAGACGATGCTCTGCGCGATCTGCTTCTTGCCGTCGACCAGGATCTTGGAGATCAACTGGGTGACGAGCGGCGAACTGTAGACCGGGTCGATGATGACCGGCCGCTTCGGGGCGGGACCCTTGCGCGGCATTAGCTCTTCTCCTTCTTCGCGCCGTAGCGGCTGCGGGCCTGCTTGCGGTTCTTCACACCCTGCGTGTCGAGCGAGCCGCGGATGATCTTGTACCGGACACCCGGCAGGTCCTTCACCCGGCCGCCGCGGACGAGCACGATCGAGTGCTCCTGCAGGTTGTGGCCGACGCCGGGGATGTACGCGGTGACCTCGATGCCGCTGGTCAGGCGGACACGCGCAACCTTGCGAAGGGCCGAGTTCGGCTTCTTCGGCGTGGTGGTGTAGACGCGCGTGCACACACCGCGACGCTGAGGGGAACCCTTCAGGGCGGGCGTCTTGTTCTTGGACACCTTGTCCTGGCGGCCCTTGCGGACCAGCTGCTGAATGGTGGGCACCGCGTAGGTCTCTTTCTGTCGTCCGGCTTTCTTCTGCTGCTTCTCGCCTGACCCCCGCGGTCGGGTGTGTCGCGTGCGCACGGGCGTACCGAAAGCCGTAATCTTCCAGACTGTCGGCAGGAGTCCCGTGCCACGCGCGCAGACCCGAACGACCAGGGGCACGCATGACGGCCCAGGATGACCCGGGCACGATCGTTAAGACTAGCGGCTGCCTCATGCACGGTCAAAATGAGTAACCGACCGGTGCCGAAGCCCCTCCGCTTCTCCAGTCTACAGGCTCTACGGAGTGGTCGTGGCGGCCAGGAAAGCGGCTGCCACCGCCGGGTCGCCCTCGACCGTCAGGACGGTGCCCGGCAAGCGTTTCCACAGGCACAGGTCCAGCTCGGCCGCAGTGCCCGAGACGACCGCGTCGCCGGCCGCCTTCCCGCGCTCCACCCGCGGGGCCTCCCCCTCGGCCGCGGGCGTCAGCGTCCACTCGTCGCCGGTGTCGGACGCCCGTACGCCGACCTGCCGGGTGACCGCCGGCGCGAACCCGCGGGACAGCATCCGGGCCAGGAACACCCCGAACACCTCGTCCACCCCGTCGGCCGCGAGCCGCGGAGGTACGACGGTAAGACCACTGGTCACGTGATCGGCCGGATCGGCGCCGGCCTGGACGGCGTCCACGAGGTGGATGAGCGTCTCATGCATGCGCCGGCGCGACCAGAATCCGGCGCGCTGCTCGACCGGCGCGAAGTTCCAGCACGGTTCGTCCGGGTCGACGGCCCGGATCGCGGCGGCCAGGGCGGCCGTCGTACCGGCATACCAGTCGGCCCACGAGATCGTCGTCCGCAGGACCTCCGGGACCTTCTGGCGGGTGCCGGTGAGCAGGATGGCGGCCGCCCAGCGCTGCCCCGAACCGAGGTGCAGCGCCAGGTCGGCCAGCGTCCAGCCGGGACAGGCCGGCACGGCCGCGGCCGGGTCCACCCGGTCGAGGACGGCCGCGAGCTCCGCGGCCGTCCGTTCGAACTCCTCCAGATGGTCGACGGGATCGTCAGACACGGAACTGGACTTCGGCGATCAGTCCGTCGGTGACGCGGTAGAGGGCGATCATCGGGGTCGGCTCGCCGGAGTCGTAGGCGAGCACGTGCTCGACCACCCACTCGCCGAGCATCAGCTTCTGCACCACCTCGGTCTTGCAGTGGCCGGCGTCGAACCGGGGCCGGTAGTACTCGCGCAGGAACCGGCGGCCCTTCAGCTCACCGCCGTCGGCCAGCTCGATCCGGGCGGTCGGCGAGTACATCGCCAGGAACGCCTCCAGGTCGTGCGCCGCGTACGCCGCGTGCTCCCGGGCCACCACCCGGCCCGCGGGGGTGTCAGCAGTAGCCGCCGCCACCGTCGCGGCCGCGACGCTCGCGAGTGGGGTGGCAGCCGGCGTGGCGGGCTCGGTCGGGGCGGACGTGCCGGTGAGGTTCGACGCGTCGGCCGCGGCCAGAGCGGGGGTCGTGGACGGTTTGGTGACCGGGGCCGGCGCAGGAACGGGGGCGGCGGCGGGAGCCGGGACGGCCGGGTCGGCGGCCGGTGCCTGCGGGGAGGTGGCTGCGGGAGCGGGGCCGGCCGTGGACGGCTTGGTGACCGGGGCCGGCGCGGAGGCGGCGGCGGGCGGGGCAGAGGTGGGTGGTGTGGTGGTGGCTGGGGTGGAGGTGCGCTTGGGCCGGGCGGCGGGGGCCTTGGCCTGCTTCACAGCGACGGAGGTCGTGGTGGCGGGAGGTGGGGGGACGAGGAGTTTTTCCTGGCCGTCCGGCTCCTGGCCCAGGTGGGCGATCGCCCAGTCCAGGGCCTTGGTGACGGCGGCGCGTGATTCTTCGGTGTGGTCGAGCATGTCGAACCCGTGGTGCCCTTTCGGTACGTCGATGATGTCCAGCGCGGTACCACCGGCGGAGACGAACTCCGCGACCGGACCGGCGAGCTCCTCGGGCTCGAGTCCGGCTCTGGTCAGCAGCACCGGCAGATCTCTGCTTGATTCCTTCCCCACCCCACCGACCCGGTCGTGCTTGCCGATCACTTCGGCGGCATGAACCAGCTCCTCGACACCGGGCGGGGTGGCGAGCAGGGGGTAGGTCAGGGCGACCCAACGCAGCCAGACGGGGCGGCTGTCCAGCCACTCCCCCGCAAGCAGGCCGGCGCCGGAGAAGAACCACAGGCCGACCCGATCGGGGTCGACGCGTGGATCGGATCGCAGTACGCCGACCGCGGCCTCCACCTCGTCCGCGGCCGTGACCAGCTGGTCGAGGCCGTGGATCAGGCTGTGGTCGACGACAGCGGCCACCACGCCACGCCGGGCGGCGGCGGTCGCATATCCCCGGAACACCGGCCAGTCCCGAGGCATCACCTCGAGGCCGTCGGGCCCAGGACCCCCGTGCACGAACAGAATCGCACCGGTCCGGGCGGTCCCGGGCGGGCGGTAGAAGTCGATCTCCCCGAGCCGGTCGACCCGGACGTCGTCGCCGTCCAGGACCCCGAGGACGAAGGGCCGCAGGTAGGCCGGGAGATCCGTCATGGAGCAATCTTGGCGCATCCGGCGGACACTTTCAGCCGCCACCCCGCGTGTGCTGCACACTCCGCTGCGCGAGCTCGGTCAGGACGGCGGAATCCACGTCGGACAAGCGTTTGACGTACAGGCAGCCGACGCCGGTGGTGTGCGGGCCGAGCCGTCCGAGGAGCTCGTCGTACCCCTCGAAGCCTTCGGTCAGGTAGAGGGTCAGGGCCTGCTTGCGGGCGGCGAAGCCGACCTGGAACCAGTCCAGTTCGCGGCCGCTCTCGTACTTCAGGTGGCGGTCGCCGAAGCCGACGATCGACGAGCCCCACATCGCCGGCTCGAGACCGGTCGCCTCGGCCAGCAGGTCGTTGAGCTCGCGGGCGTCGTCACCGCGGGAGCCGGCGATGCCGGCCAGGTAGTCGTCGACCGACGCGTCGGTCTTCACGGTCTTGTTTCCGGCCATGGGCCATAGTGCCCGAAACCAGGCGACCGCGGCACCCCTGAGTGGAGGTGCCGCGATCGCCGTCGATCAGGAGGCCGGGAACAGCGCCGCGAGTTGGTGCATGGACTCGGCACCGAAGGTCACCGCACCGACCGGGACCTGGTGGCCGGTGGCTGCCGCGATCTCGGTGGCAGCCGCCGGCCCCAATCCACCGCAGAGCTCGATCGACTGCGCTCCACCGGCGACGAGTTCCCGCGCCACCGCGACCGCCGACTCCCGGTCGGGTACGCCAACAACCGTCGTGGTCAGGCCGCCCGCGGCGATGACCGCCCGGTCGCGAGCCGGGTCCTCCTGGCCCACACCGAGGTAGATGAACGCCCAGTTCGTGAATGCCATGGCACAACTCCTTCGTCGTTAGCTTGGCATCAAGCTATCTGGCTTGATACCAAGTAAACTCACGAAGGTGTCCGAAGATTCCGTCGACCGGATGGTGGCCGCCTGGGCCGCGTCCGAGCCCGGCCTCGACGTCAGCCCGCTCGAAGTCGCGGGACGTGTGCTGCTGGGTGCTCATCACCTGCAGAAGGCCCTCGTTGAGGCGCTGCGGCCGCTGAACCTCAGCTTCGCGGACTTCGACGTACTCAACACCCTCCGGCGCCGGGCTGACCCCGACGGCACGAATCCGAGCGAACTGGCGCACTCCGCGCTCATCACGACGGGCGCGATGACCACCCGGCTGCACCGTCTCGCCGAGGCGGGACTGGTACGCCGGGTCCCGGATCCC
Organism: Kribbella sp. CA-247076; assembly: GCF_050942445.1. Lineage (NCBI taxonomy): Bacteria > Bacillati > Actinomycetota > Actinomycetes > Propionibacteriales > Kribbellaceae > Kribbella > Kribbella sp. CA-247076. The sequence continues at coordinate 6,602,589 of NZ_CP192051.1, forward strand.
GACGACGGCCGGGCCGTCCGGGTCCTGCTCACCGCTCGTGGACGCACCCTCGCCCGGCAGGCGCTCGACGCCGTACTCGCAGCCGACGAGGCGTTCATCGCGCCCCTCAGCCGCACTCAGCGGGCGGCTCTCGTCGACGCACTCCGCACCGCGCTGCTCCCCTACGAGCCCGACCGGCTCTGAGAGCCCCCGGAACGCCGCCGAGGGCGGCACTCCGACTGGGAGTGCCGCCCTCGGCGGTGGTGATTCGGCTCAGTTCTGGTAGGAACCGAGGTCGAAGTCGTCGAGCGGGACCGACTGCCCGGAGGACGGGCCGAAGTCGTAGTCGTACGACTCGTAGCCGACCATCGAGTACATCGCGGCCTTCGCCTCCTCGGTGGGCTCCACCCGGATGTTGCGGTACCGGTCCATGCCCGTACCGGCCGGGATCAGCTTGCCGATGATGACGTTCTCCTTCAGACCGACCAGCGAGTCGGACTTGCCGTGGATCGCGGCCTCGGTGAGGACGCGGGTCGTCTCCTGGAAGGAGGCGGCCGACAGCCACGACTCGGTCGCCAGCGAGGCCTTGGTGATACCCATCAGCACCGGACGGCCCGAGGCCGGCGTACCGCCCTCGGCGACCACCCGGCGGTTCTCCGCCTCGAAGGTGATCCGGTCCGCGAGCTCACCCGGCAGCAGCTGGGCGTCGCCCGACTCGATCACCGTGACCCGGCGCAGCATCTGCCGGACGATGATCTCGATGTGCTTGTCGTGGATGGCCACACCCTGCGACCGGTACACCTCCTGGACCTCGTCCACCAGGTGCTCCTGCGCCTTGCGGACACCCAGGATCCGCAGGACCTCCTGCGGGTCCGGCGTACCCTGCGTCAGCTGCTGGCCGACCTCGACGTGCTGACCCTCCTCGATCAGCAGGCGGCCACGCTTCGACACCGGGTAGGCGACCTCCTCGGAACCGTCGTCCGGGGTGAGCACCAGCTTCCGGGTCTTGTCGGTGTCCTCGATCGAGATCCGGCCGGCCGCCTCGGAGATCGGCGCCTTGCCCTTCGGCTGCCGGGCCTCGAACAGCTCGACGACACGCGGCAGACCGTGGGTGATGTCATCACCCGCGACACCACCGGTGTGGAAGGTCCGCATCGTCAGCTGCGTCCCCGGCTCACCGATGGACTGGGCCGCGATGATGCCGACCGCCTCGCCGATGTCGACCGGCTTGCCGGTCGCCAGCGAACGGCCGTAGCACTTCGCGCAGGTCCCGGTCTTGGCGTCACAGGTCAGCACCGAACGGACCTTGACCGACTCGATCCCGGCCTCGACCAGCTGGGCGATCGAGACGTCGCCCAGGTCGCTGCCGGCCTGGAGTACGACGTTGCCCTCCGGACCGATCGCGTCCGTGGCCAGCGTCCGGGCGTAGGCGCTGGTCTCGACGTTCTCCGCGTGCACGACCTTGCCGTCCGCGCCGGGCTCGCCGATCTTCTTCGGCAGGCCCCGCTCGGTGCCGCAGTCCTCCTCGCGGATGATCACGTCCTGCGAGACGTCCACCAGACGACGGGTCAGGTACCCCGAGTCGGCGGTCCGCAGCGCGGTGTCGGCCAGACCCTTCCGGGCACCGTGGGTGGCGATGAAGTACTCGACCACCGACAGGCCCTCACGGAAGTTGGACTTGATCGGCCGGGCGATGATCTCACCCTTCGGGTTGGCCACCAGGCCACGCATACCGGCGATCTGCCGGATCTGCATCATGTTGCCCCGGGCACCCGAGTGGACCATCATCCAGATCGGGTTGGCCTTCTCGAAGTTCTCCTCCATCGCCTTGCCGACCTCGGCGTTGGCGCCGGTCCAGATCTCGATCAGCTCCTGCCGCCGCTCGGACGAGGTGATCAGGCCCCGCTCGAACTGCTTCTGGACCTTCTCGGCCTGCGACTCGTACCGGGCCATGATCTCCGGCTTGGACGGCGGCGTACTGAAGTCGTCGATGGACACGGTGACACCGGACCGGGTGGCCCAGCGGAAACCGAGGTCCTTCAGCGCGTCGAGGGCGTTGGCGACCTCGACCTTCGAGTACCGCTCGGCCAGGTCGTTGACGATCCCGCCCAGCTGCTTCTTGCCCACCTCGACGTCGACGAACGGGTAGTCCGCCGGCAGCGCCTCGTTGAACAGCGCCCGGCCGAGCGTGGTCTCCAGCGAGAACCCGCCGTCCGGCAGCGCGGTCGCACCCTCCGGCGCGGAGGACTCGTCCAGGCGCAGCGTGATCTTCGCCTGCAGCGACAGCTCGTTGCGGTCGAAGGCCATCAGCGCCTCGGCCACCGAGCTGAACGCCCGGCCCTCGCCGAGCGCACCGTCCTTCATCATGGTGAGGAAGTAGATGCCGATGATCATGTCCTGCGTCGGCATCGTCACCGGCCGGCCGTCGGCCGGCTTGAGGATGTTGTTCGTCGACAGCATCAGGATCCGGGCCTCGGCCTGCGCCTCGGCCGACAGCGGCAGGTGCACCGCCATCTGGTCACCGTCGAAGTCCGCGTTGAACGCGGAGCAGACGAGCGGGTGGATCTGGATCGCCTTGCCCTCGATCAGCTGCGGCTCGAACGCCTGGATGCCCAGCCGGTGCAGCGTCGGTGCGCGGTTCAGCAGCACCGGGTGCTCGGTGATGACCTCTTCCAGCACGTCCCAGACCTGGGCGCGCTGGCGCTCGACCATCCGCTTGGCGGACTTGATGTTCTGCGCGTGGTTGAGGTCGACCAGCCGCTTCATCACGAACGGCTTGAACAGCTCCAGCGCCATCGCCTTCGGCAGACCGCACTGGTGCAGCTTCAGCTGCGGGCCGACGACGATCACCGAACGACCGGAGTAGTCGACGCGCTTACCGAGCAGGTTCTGCCGGAAGCGGCCCTGCTTGCCCTTGAGCATGTCGGACAGCGACTTCAGCGGCCGGTTGCCCGGGCCGGTGACCGGACGGCCGCGGCGGCCGTTGTCGAACAGCGCGTCGACGGCCTCCTGCAGCATCCGCTTCTCGTTGTTGACGATGATCTCCGGCGCGCCCAGGTCGAGCAGTCGCTTGAGCCGGTTGTTCCGGTTGATCACCCGGCGGTACAGGTCGTTCAGGTCCGAGGTGGCGAACCGGCCACCGTCGAGCTGGACCATCGGCCGCAGGTCCGGCGGGATCACCGGGACGCAGTCGAGCACCATGCCCATCGGGCTGTTGTTGGTGGCCAGGAACGCGGTGACGACCTTGAGCCGCTTCAGGGCGCGGGTCTTGCGCTGGCCCTTGCCGGTCTTGATCGTCTCGCGCAGGTTGTCCGCCTCGGCCTTCAGGTCGAAGGTCTCCAGCCGGCGCTGGATCGCGGCGGCACCCATGGCGCCCTCGAAGTACTTGCCGAACCGCTCCTTCATGGCGCGGTAGAGGATCTCGTCGCCCTCGAGGTCCTGGACCTTCAGGTTCTTGAACCGGGTCCAGACCTCATCGAGGCGGTCGATCTCGCGCTGCGCGCGGTCGCGCAGCTGCTTGACCTCACGCTCGGCGCCTTCCTTGACCTTGCGCCGTACGTCGGCCTTGGCGCCCTCGGACTCGAGCTGCGCCAGGTCCTCCTCGAGCTTCTTCATCCGCGTCTCGATGTCGTTGTCGCGCCGGTTCTCGAGCTGCTTGCGCTCGACGTCGGTCCGGCCCTCCAGCGACGAGAGGTCGCGGTGGCGCGCCTCTTCGTCGACGTCGGTGATCATGTACGCCGCGAAGTAGATGACCTTCTCCAGGTCCTTCGGGGCGAGGTCGAGCAGGTAGCCGAGTCGCGACGGGACACCCTTGAAGTACCAGATGTGGGTGACCGGCGCGGCCAGCTCGATGTGGCCCATCCGCTCACGGCGCACCTTGGAGCGGGTGACCTCGACGCCACACCGCTCGCAGATGATGCCCTTGAAGCGAACGCGCTTGTACTTGCCGCAGTAGCACTCCCAGTCCCGGGTGGGACCGAAGATCTTCTCGCAGAAGAGACCGTCCCGCTCGGGCTTGAGGGTCCGGTAGTTGATCGTCTCGGGCTTCTTGACCTCGCCGTGCGACCACTGGCGGATCTCATCCGCGGTCGCCAGGCCGATCCGAAGCTCGTCGAAGAAGTTCACGTCGAGCACGATGTGTTATCTCCCGATTGTTGAAGCGGTCTGAGTGAGTTGACTGTTGATCTCAAGCGGCAACCCGCTCAGACCTCCTCGACGCTGTTCGGCTCCCGCCGGGACAGGTCGATGCCCAGTTCCTCCGCGGCACGGAAGACGTCCTCCTCGCTGTCGCGCATCTCGACCCGGCTTCCGTCGGACGAGAGCACTTCCACGTTCAGACACAGGGACTGCATTTCCTTGACCAGAACCTTGAAGGACTCCGGGATGCCCGGCTCCGGGATGTTCTCGCCCTTGACGATCGCCTCGTACACCTTGACCCGGCCGACCACGTCGTCGGACTTGATCGTCAGCAGCTCCTGCAGCGCGAAGGCGGCACCGTAGGCCTCCAGGGCCCACACCTCCATCTCGCCGAACCGCTGACCGCCGAACTGGGCCTTACCACCCAGCGGCTGCTGGGTGATCATCGAGTACGGACCGGTCGAGCGCGCGTGGATCTTGTCGTCGACCAGGTGGTGCAGCTTCAGCATGTACATGTAGCCGACACCGACCGGCTCCGGGAACGGCTCACCCGAACGACCGTCGAACAGCCGGGCCTTACCGGTGTTGTCGACCATCCGGACACCGTCGCGGTTCGGCAGCGTGGAGCCGAGCAGGCCGGTGACCTCCTCCTCCTTGGCGCCGTCGAAGACCGGGGTGGCCACGTTCGTCATCGGCTCGGCCGAGCCGGCGCCGATCTTGATCAGCCGCTGCGCCCAGTCGTCCTTGTTCGACGAGTCGATCTCCCAGCCGCGGCTGGCGACCCAGCCGAGGTGGGTCTCGAGCACCTGGCCGACGTTCATCCGGCCGGGCACGCCCAGCGGGTTCAGGATGATGTCGACCTGGGTGCCGTCCTCGAGGAACGGCATGTCCTCGACCGGCAGGATCTTCGAGATGACGCCCTTGTTCCCGTGGCGGCCGGCCAGCTTGTCGCCGACCGAGATCTTCCGCTTCTGGGCGACGTACACGCGGACCAGCTGGTTCACGCCCGGCGGCAGCTCGTCGCCGTTGTCGCGGTCGAAGACGCGGACGCCGATGACGGTGCCGTTCTCGCCGTGCGGCACCTTCAGCGAGGTGTCGCGGACCTCACGGGCCTTCTCACCGAAGATCGCGCGCAGCAGCCGCTCCTCCGGGGTCAGCTCGGTCTCGCCCTTCGGGGTGACCTTGCCGACCAGGATGTCACCGGTGGTGACCTCGGCGCCGATCCGGATGATGCCGCGCTCGTCCAGGTCGGCGAGCATCTCGTCGGAGACGTTCGGGATGTCCCGGGTGATCTCCTCCGGCCCCAGCTTGGTGTCGCGGGCGTCGACCTCGTGCTCCTCGATGTGGATCGAGGTCAGCAGGTCCTGCTGCACGACGCGCTGGCTGAGGATGATCGCGTCCTCGTAGTTGTGGCCCTCCCACGGCATGAACGCGACCAGCAGGTTGCGGCCGAGGGCCATCTCGCCCTCGTCGGTGCACGGACCGTCGGCGAGCGGGCTGTTCACCTCGACCCGCTGCCCCGCGTCGACCAGCGGGCGCTGGTTGATGCAGGTGCCCTGGTTCGACCGGCGGAACTTCGCCAGCCGGTAGGTCTGGTACGTGCCGTCGTCGGCGGCGACCTCGATCAGGTCGGCCGAGACCTCCTTGACCACACCGGCCTTGTCGGCCACCAGCACGTCACCGGCGTCGACCGCACCGCGGTACTCCATGCCGGTGCCGACCAGCGGCGCGTCCGCGGTGATCAGCGGAACCGCCTGCCGCTGCATGTTCGAACCCATCAGCGCGCGGTTGGCGTCGTCGTGCTCGAGGAACGGGATCATCGCGGTCGCCACCGACACCATCTGGCGCGGCGAGACGTCCATGTAGTCCACGTCGTCGACGAGCACGAGCTCGACCTCACCGTGGCGCCGGCGGACCAGCACCCGGTCCTCGGCGAACCGGTCGTCGTCGGTCAGCGCGGCGTTCGCCTGCGCGATGACGAACCGGTCCTCCTCGTCCGCGGTCAGGTAGTCGACCTGGTCGGTGACCTTGCCGTCGACGACCTTGCGGTACGGCGTCTCGACGAAGCCGAACGGGTTCACCCGGCCGTACGTCGCGAGCGAGCCGATCAGGCCGATGTTCGGGCCTTCCGGGGTCTCGATCGGGCACATCCGGCCGTAGTGGGACGGGTGCACGTCGCGGACCTCGAAGCCGGCCCGCTCACGGCTCAGACCACCCGGGCCGAGCGCCGACAGCCGGCGCTTGTGGGTCAGACCCGCGATCGGGTTGGTCTGGTCCATGAACTGCGACAGCTGGGAGGTGCCGAAGAACTCCTTCAGCGCCGCCACCACCGGGCGGATGTTGATCAGGGTCTGCGGCGTGATCGCCTCGACGTCCTGGGTCGTCATCCGCTCCCGGACCACGCGCTCCATCCGGGCCAGGCCGGTGCGCAGCTGGTTCTGGATCAGCTCGCCGACCGTGCGCAGCCGGCGGTTGCCGAAGTGGTCGATGTCGTCTTCCTCGACCACGACCTCACCGGTCGGCGCGGGCAGCTCGGTCTTGCCCTCGTGCAGGGCCACCAGGTACTTGATCGTGGCGACGATGTCGTCGATCGTCAGCACCGCGGTGTCGTGCGCCTCGTCCCGGCCGAGCTTCTTGTTGATCTTGTACCGGCCGACCTTGGCCAGGTCGTAGCGCTTGCCGTTGAAGTAGTAGTTGTCCAGCAGCGCCTGCGCGGCCTCGCGCGTCGGCGGCTCACCCGGCCGCAGCTTGCGGTAGATGTCCAGCAGGGCGTCGTCCTGGCCGGAGGTGTGGTCCTTCTCCAGGGTGAGCCGGATCGACTCGTAGTCGCCGAACTCCTCCAGGATCTGCGCGTCGGTCCAGCCGAGCGCCTTCAGCAGGACGGTGACGTTCTGCTTGCGCTTGCGGTCCAGGCGGACACCGACCATGTCGCGCTTGTCGACCTCGAACTCCAGCCACGCGCCGCGCGACGGGATGATCTTGGCGGTGAAGATGTCCTTGTCCGACGTCTTGTCCGGCGTGCGCTCGAAGTACACACCGGGCGACCGGACCAGCTGGGACACGACGACCCGCTCGGTGCCGTTGATGACGAAGGTGCCCTTGCGCGTCATCAGCGGGAAGTCACCCATGAAGACGGTCTGGCTCTTGATCTCGCCGGTCTCGTTGTTCATGAACTCGGCCGTGACGAACAGCGGCGCGGAGTACGTGACGTCGCGCTCCTTGCACTCGTCGACCGTGTTCTTCGGCGGCTCGAATCGGTGGTCGCGGAACGACAGCGACATGGTGCCGCTGAAGTCCTCGATCGGGGAGATCTCCTCGAAAATCTCTTCCAGGCCGCTGGGGCCGGACAGGTCCGACCGCCCCTCGGCCTCGGCGGCGGCCACGCGGGCCTGCCACGTTTCGTTGCCGACCAGCCAGTCGAAACTGTCCACCTGCAGCGCAAGCAGATCCGGAACCTCGAGAGGTTCGGAGATCTTCGCGAAGGAGATGCGGCGGGAGCCGGAAACGTCGGAAATGCTGTCGGACTGGGGGTTGCGCGAGGCGACCAAGGGGCGTCCTTCCACGGGCTCGCAGAAATCACTTCGGTGCTGGGAGCGCACGCCGAACCGCCCAAGTCAAGTTTTGAGCCGGACCAGGGTGGGGTTAAAGGCAGCGCAAAGCAATAGGCTACCCGATCAGGGCAAGCCTGTCCAATGGGGTCCGATACTATGCCTTCGGACCACCCACTCCGTCAAGGATCAACCCGGGTTCTCCAGCGGACCGCTACTGTCAGCCGCACCCGCGAGCCGCCCGGGACACCCTCTCCGGAGTCACAAAGAGACTACAGCCCGGCAATCTCCTGGACCAGCCATTGATCGCCGTTTCGGACCATCGTGAACCGGGTCCGGTTGAGATCCACGCGAGGCTTACCCTCCGTGATCGTGCTCGTGGTCGTCTGGTTGACGAAGATGACCAGCGTGACCCGGTCGGCGTCGCCATCGCGGACCCCGACGTCGCGCACCTCGGCCCGGACCGTCGCCTTGGTCTTGGTGGCCAGCTCGCCGGCCACCTTGGCGGTCTCGTCGAACTTTCCGGCGAACTCCGGGGTCATCGTCGCCCGGGCCGCCGCGAAGCTTTTGTCCAGGTCACGGTAGTCGTAGCTGAGCGCGGTCTCGGCCGCTTTCCGGCCGGCCGCGGCGGCCTGGTCGCGGGCGTCCTCGGCCTGCTTGCCCTGCCACGCCTTGACCCCGAGCACCACCGCGAAGGTCAGCACCAGGACGACGAGTACGCCGAGCAGCGCCGACAGCACACCACCGAGCGAGCGACGCCGTTCATCACTCTCGGTAGCCGTCGAGGGCTCCTCGGGCGTGTCCCCAGAGGTCTCCGGAGCCTCGGGTGTGGCCGGGGTCACGTCCTCGGCGACCGGTTCCGAGGCCTTCGTTGTCACCTCGACCGGCTCGTCGACCGTCGTTTCGGCCGACACCGGGGTGTCCGTTCCAGCCGACACCGGGGTCGGCGTACGGCGCTGGCCGGCGATGCGGGGGCGGTTGCGGGAGCGGTCCGGCATCAGCCCACCGCCTGCAGGTCGGCCGTCAGCCAGCGGTCGTCCTCCCGGACCAGGTCCAGCTTGATCCGGTAGCGCCGCTGCACGCCCTCGGTCGAGGCCGTGTTCGTCACCACCGCGTCCACGATCACCAGGACCTGGGCGGAGTCCTTGTCGTTCGAGACCACCGCGGCCTCCTTCACGTCGCCCTTGGAGGTCGCCTTGTTGGTCTGCACCTGCGCCTTCACCACCGTCAGCCCGGCCTGGAACTCCTGCTTGAACTGCCCGGTCGAGTCGTCGAGCACGCGCTTGGTGTCGGCGTCCCAGGTCTTGTAGTCGTACGTCGTGAAGTCGAGCGCCAACTGCCGTCCGGCCTTCATCGCGCCCTCGCGCTGCGCCTTGTCCTCGCTCTGCCGGTGCAGCGCGACGATCGACAGGGTCGCGCCGACCAGGGCGACGACGAGCAGGACGCTCAGCGCCCACGCCAGGATCACGGGGCCACGCTTGGTCTTACCAACAGTCACTTGCCGGTCACCGGTCCGAGGATCAGGGCTTTCCAGGAGTCGCTGCCGAGCAGGTCGGCCTGGCCGCCGGTCGAGCCGAGCACCAGCTCCGGCATCCCGCCGGAACCACCCGCCCGCCCGGTCGCCGGATCGTAGCCGACGCCGTACCCGGTGCGGTTGCGGTCCTCGCGGGAGGACGGGCTCGGCTTGTTCTGGGCACCGCGGACGTTCACGCCGGTCGACGGGTCCGCGGTGCAGCCCGCCTTGCTGTTGGCGGCCTTATTCGTGGTGTCCTGCGGGATCCGCTTGCTGGTCCCGCCGTACCCGGCCCGGCAGGCGGCCGGCGAGAGGCCGAGCACCAGGCCGAAGTGGGCGTCGTAGTGGCCGGTGTTCCTGTCCTTCGCCGGGACGACGTACCCGCCCATCGAGACCGCCGGGTAGACCACCAGCAGCTGCTCGACGGCGTCCAGGCGGACGGCGGTCAGCTCGCTCACCGTCAGCAGGTTACCGAGCAGCACCGCGATGTCCGCGCGGTTCTCGCTGATCAGGGCGGTGACCTGCGCGGAGGCACCGGAGCCCTGGTCGATCACCTGACGGATCTCGGCATCGGAGCTGACCAGGGTGTCGGACAGCAGGGCGAGGTTCTTCGCCCAGGTTTTGATCGCGTCCCCGCTGGCGACCTGGGTGGCCAGCACGGTGTCGCCGTCGTTGATCAGCTTGATCGTCTGCAGGATGTTCGCGTCCGCGTCGTCGATCAGCTTGCCGGAGCTGTCGATGATCCTTTGCAGGTCGGTGCCCCGGCCCTTGAGCGCGGCGCCGAGCTCGCGGACGGTGGTCCGCAGGCTCTCCTTGTCGACGGAGTTGACCAGCTGGTCCAGGTTCAGCAGCAGCTCGGTGGTGTCGATCGGGATCGCGGTGTCCTCGCGGGCGATCGTCGAGTTGTCCTTCAGGTACGGGCCGCCGTCACGCCGCGGCTGCAGGTCGACGTACTGCTCCCCGATGGCGGACCGGTTCGCGACCACCGCGAGCAGGTCGTTCGGAATCTTCACGCCCTTGTCGATGTCCAGGTCGACCTCGACGCCGTCGGACAGCAGCGTCAGCTCGCCGACCCGGCCGACCGGCTGGCCGCGGTACGTCACCTCGGCGCCGGAGAAGATGCCGCCGGACTCGGCGAAGCTGGCGCTGACGGTGTAGTCGTCGTCGAACAGCAGCTTGTCGATCTGGGCGTACTTGCCGCCCACGTAGGCGATCCCGAGCACGGTGATCAGCAGGAACACCATCAGCTGGATCCGGACCGTTCTGGTGATCACTTCGCCACCCCCGGCATCAGCACCTTGGCCAGCTCCGGGTCGAACCCCGAGCGGTTCAGCTTCGGCGTACACACGGGCAGGCCGAGGATCGTCGTACAGGTGGTCCCCGCCCCGGTCGGCACCGGCAGCGGCGGCAGGCCGTTGCTGGTCGGGTTGTGCACCGGGACGCTGAGCCGGGGAATCGGGACGGATGCCGGACCGACGGTCGGCAGCTCGATCCCGAGCAGGCCCTTCAGCGCCTGCTGGGTGTTCACGTCCAGCGTGATGCCCAGGTTGGTGAAGTCACCCTGGACGGCCTTCGCGGCCGCGTCCGGGAACGGGTAGGTGAACAGCAACTCGAGGGATTTCGGCAGGTTCTCCCCCGCCTCGGCCAGCTTGGTCAGGATCGGGTAGAGCGACTGCAGGTTGGCGACCAGGTCCTTCTGCGAGGCGGTGATCACCCGGGTCGCGGTGTTGCCCAGGGTCGCCAGCGCCTGCAGCGTCTTGACCAGCGCCGCGCGTTGCTTGTCCAGGGTCGCGATCGACTTCGGCAGCGAGTCGATCGCGGTCGCCAGCGTCGCCTTCTGCGCGTTCAGCTTCTTCGCCAGCGCGTCGACCGCGGCGATCGCGGTGACGATCCGCTGCTTGTTCTGGTCCAGGGTGCCGACGAACGTGTTCAGCTGGGTCAGCACGCTGCGGATGGCCGGCTCGTTGCCGGTCAGCGCCTTGTTCAGCTCCTGGGTGATGATCTGCAGCTGGGCCACGCCGCCGCCGTTCAGCAGCAGTGACAGCGCGGACAGGACTTGCTCGACCTCGACGTTGCTGGTCGTCCGCGACAGCGGGATCAGCTCGCCGTTGTCGAGCTTGCCGCGGGGCTGCTCCGACCCGCTCGGCGGCGCGAGCGAGACGAACTTCTCGCCCAGGAGGCTGGTCTGGCGGATCGTCGCGCGCGCGTTGTCCGGCAGCTCGAGGCTCTTCGGCAGGCGGATCCGGACCTTGGCGACGTACCCGTCCAGCCAGACCTTCTCGACCGTGCCGACGGTGACGTCGTCCACCTTCACCGTCGACTTCGGCACCAGGTCCAGTACGTCGGCGAACTCGACCGTGACCGTGTACGACGGCCCCTTGATCTTCGCGCCACCCGGCAACGGCAGCGAGTACACGCTGAAGTCGCACCCGGTCAGCAGCATCGCCATCGCGAGCAGGCCCGCGACGATCGGCGTACGTCGTCTCATCGGACCAGGCCTCCGAGTGTCGGGTCGACCGGGTCGGGGCTGTTCAGTGGTGCCTTGGGTTGCGGGGCCCACGGCGTACCGGCCGGGCCGCCGCTCGCCGGGGCGCCGCCGGTGAGCTGGCTCAGCAGCGGCAACTTGGCGAGGGCGTCGAGGACCGGCTTCAGCGCCGAGCAGGTCGTCAGCGGCTGGTTCGCCTGCCGCAGGAGCGAGCAGATGAACGTCGCCGGGTCGTCCAGCTGGGCCAGGTTCAGCCGCTGGTCGAGCGTCCCGTACTGCGGGTTGTACACGCGGGCCAGGTTGCCGAGCCCGAGCGGCGCCGTGTCCAGGACCTCGGCCAGCGCGGCCTTCTCCTTGACCAGGATCTGCGACAGCTCGGTCGCGCTCGAGATCGTCGTCTTGAGCAGCGCCCGGTTGTCCTTCACGAACGTCGCGACCTCGCCGAGCGCGGTCGCCAGCAGCGACAGCGCCTTGGCCAGGTCCTGGCGTTCGCCGGCCAGAGTGGTCGAGGTGGCGGCGAAGTTGGTGTTGAACTGCCGGACGAGCTGATCGTTCGCGGCCAGCGCGGACACGAACGTCTGCAACTGCCGGATCGTCGCGAACAGGCTCTGCGAGTTGCCCGCCAGCGTCCCGGTCAGCTTGGACACGTCGGTGATGGTCTGGTTCAGCTTCGCGCCCTGGCCGTTCAGGTTCTTCGCCGAGACGTCCAGCAGTCGCGCGAGCGCGCCCTGGTCGTTCGCCCCCTTCGGACCGAGCGCGACGGACAGGTCGTTCAGGCTCTGGTAGATCTGGTCGAGCTCCAGCGGTACGGCGGTCCGGTCGATCGGGATCTCCGCCCCGTCGGCCATCACCTCACCCTTGGAGTACGCCGGGGTGAGCTGCACGTACCGGTCGGCGACGATCGACGGCGCGGCGATCACGGCCTTCGCGGTCGCCGGCACCTTGTGCTCGGCCTCCCACCAGAACTTGACCCGCACGGTCCGCCCGGCCGGAGTGACGCTCTCGACCTCGCCGACCTTGATGCCGAGGATCCGCACGTCCGAGCCGGGGTAGACCGACACCGCACGCGGGAAGTACGCCGTGGCGCTCACCCGCTCCGGGTTCGGCCAGAGCGAGATCACGCTGACCGCGACGATCACCAGGACCACCGCGATCGCGACCAACCGGGACAGCGACGCGACCTTCATCAGCCGCCACCTCCCAGGACCGGCGGCAGCCCGGGAATCGGCACCGGCGGCAACGGGATCTCCGGGACCGGGACCAGGTTCTGCAGGTAGACGTCGAACCACGGGCCGGTGCCGAGGGTGTTGGTGAAGACCCGGACGAACGGCGCCAGCCCGCGGATGCTGGCGTCCAGGTCCTTCTGGTTCTTCAGCAGCACCGCGAGCACGGCGTTCACCTTCTGCAGCGTCGGCGCCAAGTCCTTGCGGTTCTCCCGGACCAGCGCGGTGATCTGGGCGGACAGCTTCTGCGTCGACACCAGCAACTGGTGGATCAGCGCCCGCCGGGCCTGCACCGCCTGGAAGACGGTGTTGCCGTCCTTCATCAGCTTGATCAGCTGCTGGTTGCGATCGGCAAGGACCTTGGTGACCACGTTCGAGTGCTGCAGCAGCAGTTTCAGCTGCTCGTCGCGCTTGGCCACGTTCCGCGACAGCCGGGACAGCCCGGTCAGCGAGGCCTGTACTTCCTCCGGGGTGTTCTTGAACGTCGTCGACAGCGTGTCCAGGGCCTTCGCCAGCTGGGCGGTGTCGATCCGCTCGGTGGTGTTCGCCAGATCGCTGAACGCGTCCACGACGTCGTACGCCGAGATCGTCCGGGCCAGCGGGATCTCGGCGCCGGCCTTCAGCTGACCGTCGCCGGCCGGGTTCAGCTTGAGGTACTTCTGCCCGAGCAGCGTCTTGATCTTCATCTCCGCGCCGGTCTCGTCGCCGAGCTTCACGCCCTTGTCGACCACGAAGTCGACCCGGACGTGCGTGCCCTCGAGCTCGACCGCCCGGACCTGCCCGACCCGGACGCCGGCCACCCGGATCTCGTCCTTCGGCTTCAGCCCGCCGGCCTCGGAGAACTGCGCGGAGTACTTCGTCCCGCCGCCGATCAGCGGCAGGTCCTGCGCCTTGAACGCGGCCAGCATGATCAGCCCGAGCACCGTCAGCCCGACGACGCCGATCGTCACCTGGTTCTGCTCGCGGAAAGGCTTCACTTGGCGCACCTCGCCGAGTTGTTGTCGTAGGCGACCGGGACGCGGGTGCCGGTGGGCAGGTAGACGTTGCCGTCGAAGTTGCACAGGTAGAAGTTGAACCAGGAGCCGTACGACGCGGTCCGGGTCATCGTGTTCAGCTTCTCCGGCATGGTCTGCAGCGTCTTCACCCAGATCGCCTGGGTGTCGTCCAGCGTGGTCGCGACCGCGCGCAGCCGGGCCAGGTCGGCCTTGATCGGCACCCGGGTCTGCTGCAGCAGGCCGGCGGTCTTGGTGTTCAGCGAGTTGATCGAGCCGACCGAGTTCAGGATCGGGTTGATGTCCTGGCTCAGGCCGGTGATGAACTGCTGCAGGTTCACCAGCAGCTGGGAGAAGTTCTGCTGCCGCTGGGAGACGATCTGCAGCGTCGAGGTCAGGTTGGTGATCAGGTCGCCGATCACCTGGTCCGCGTCGGCCAGCGTCGTGGTCAGCGAGGCGGTCCTGGCCAGCAGCGACTCGATCGTGCCGCCCTCGCCCTGCAGCACCTTGATCACCTCGAAGGCGAACTGGTTCACGTCCTTCGGCGTGAGCGCGGTGAACAGCGGCTTGAACCCGTTGAACAGCACCGACAGGTCCAACGCCGGCGCCGTCCGCTCCTTCGGAATGACGCCGTTCGCCTTCAGCCGCTCGCCGCCGCCGACGCCGTCGGTGAGGGCGATGTATCGGTTGCCGACGAGGTTGCGGTAGCGCAGGGTCGCCTTCGTGGACTCGTCCAGGACCTGGTCGGAATCGACGCTGAAGGTCACCATCGCGAGCGTGTCCTGGTAGAGGGCGATCTTGTCGACCTGCCCGACCTTCACCCCCGCGATCCGGATGTCGTCACCCTTGTTCAGCCCCACCGCGTCGGTGAACACCGCCTTGTACTTCGTCGTCGGGGTGAAGCTGATGTTTCCGATCGTCACCGCCAGCAGCGCGGTGGCGACCGTGGTGACCACGACGAAGATCGCCAGCCGGACGGTGTCCAGCGACGTCTTCTTGTCCAGCAGCTTGCTCACTTCAGGTTCACCTGCCCTCCGCGCAGCAACGGCCCGACCATCAGGGTGGTCAGATCCGGTACGTCGGCCGGCGCGACCCCGAGCTCCGGGCCGACGACCGACCCGATCACCTTCTGCTCGGCCGGCGTACCGACGCCCTGGGTGTCCAGGTCGAAGCCGGGAGCGGCCCGGTTGAGCTGCAGGTCGAGCGGGAAGCGCTCGTTCTTGTTGTGGTCGCCGATCACGCCGTCGTCACCGGTGATGTACGGCGCCGGGTTCTCCTGGGTGTACGGCCCCGGCTTCTCCCCCGGGTGGCTGTAGTTCTTGCCGACGCAGGTCGGGCCGCGGCGGTCCTTGTACGCCGGCAGCTCGTTCGGCTCGTACGGCGTCGGCTGGTTGGTGATCAGCTCGAGGTTGATGTTCAGCCGGCCGTCGCGGAAGGTGTCGTTCAGGATCGGCGCGGTCTCGGTCATCACCTTGAGGAAGCACGGGAACTCGGGCGAGTAGCGCTCCAGCAGGTCCAGCACCGGCTTGCTCACCTCGCCGAGGCGGATCACCCGGTTCTCGTTCTCCTTCAGGAACACGTTCGTCGTGCCCGACAGCTTCTGGACGTCGACGAAGAACTTCTGCAGCTGGACCTGCTTCTCCACCACCGTGTTCCCGGTGACGGTCAGGTTCCGCAGCGCGCGGACGAGATCCGGCGTCGCGTCGCCGTACAGCTGGGAGACCTGGGTCAGCTTGGTGAGCGCGGCCATCAGCTTCGGGACGTTCGGGTTCAGCTTCTTCAGGTACGCGTCCAGCTGGGTCAGCGTGCTCGCGATCTCCGTGCCGCGGCCCTCGAGGGCGGTGGCCAGCGTGTTCAGGGTGGCGTTCAGGTCGGCCGGGTCGACCGCCTGCAGCAGCGGCAGGGCATCGTTCAGGACCTTCTCGATCTCGATGCCGACCGCGGTCTTGTCCCGCGAGATGACGTCACCGGCCCGGATGTGCCGGCCCTGCGACCCGCTCGGCGGGACCAGCGCGACGTACTTCTCCCCGAACAGCGTCTTCGGCAGGATCCGGGCGCTCACCGCGCTGGAGATCTGGGACACCTGCTCCGGCTTCAGCGACAGCTGCACGGTCGCTTCGTCGCCGTCGGTCGAGACCCCGCGGACCTCGCCGACGATGATGCCGCGCAGCTTCACGTCCGCGTGCTCGTTCAGCTGCAGGCCGATGTGGCTGGTCTTCAGCTGCACGTCGACCGTCTCGGTGAAGACCTTGGCGTAGAACGCGTAGGTCAGCCAGAGCAGGAAGCACAGCACCCCGATGAAGGCGACACCCAACACTCGTCTGGTCATGGCGTCACCCCGCCAGCCTGACCGTGGTCGTCGTACCCCAGATCGCCATCGACAGCAGCAGGTCGACGACGTTGATCACGACGATCGACGTCCGGACGGCGCGGCCGACGGCGACGCCCACCCCGGCCGGACCGCCGGTCGCGTGGTAGCCGTGGTAGCAGTGCACCAGGATGACCAGGACCGCGAACACCAGCACCTTCCCGAACGACCACAGCACGTCGCCGGGTGGCAGGAAGAGATGGAAGTAGTGGTCGTACGTGCCCGTACTCTGCCCGTAGAACGTGGTCACGGTGAGCCGGGTGGCGAAGTACGACGCGAGCAGGCCGACGACGTACAGCGGGACGACCGCGATCAGGCCGGCGATGATCCGGGTGGTGACCAGGAACGGCAGCGACGGGATCGCCATCACCTCGAGGGCGTCGATCTCCTCGCTGATCCGCATCGCGCCGAGCTGCGCGGTGAAGCCGCAGCCGACGGTCGCGGCCAGCGCGATACCGGCGATCAGCGGGCCGATCTCGCGGGTGTTGATGTAGGCGCTGACGAAGCCGGCGAAGGCCGACGTACCGATCTGGTTCAGCGCCGAGTAGCCCTGCAGGCCGACCTCGGTGCCGGTGAAGAAGGCCAGGAACGTGATCACGCCGACCGTGCCGCCGATGACCGCGAGCGCCCCGGTGCCGAGCGTCACCTCGGCCAGCAGGCGGAGGATCTCCTTGCGGTACCGGGTGATCGACTTGCCCGACCAGGCCAAAGCCTTGAGGTAGAACGCGAGCTGCTCGCCGAGCTTGTCGAGCGAGCTCAGCGGCTTCTTGACCAGGGTTTCCACCAGGGCCGGCACGTCACGCCCCCTTCGGCGGGACGAGCTGGAAGTAGATCGCGGTCATCGAGAAGTTCGCGACGAACAGCAGCATGAACGTGATCACGACGGACTGGTTCACCGCGTCGCCGACGCCCTTCGGCCCGCCGCCCGCGTTCATCCCCTTGTACGACGCGACGACCGCCGCGATGAACCCGAACACCAGGGCCTTCGCCTGGCCCTGCCACAGATCGGGCAGGTGCGCGAGCGCGGTGAAACTCGCGATGTAACTGCCGGGGGTGCCGTCCTGCAGGACGACGTTGAAGACGTAGCCGCCCATCACGCCGACCACGCTGACGAACCCGTTCAGGAAGAACGCGACCAGCATCGTCGCCAGCACCCGCGGCACCACCAGCCGCTGGATCGGGTCGATGCCGAGCACCATCATCGCGTCCAGCTCCTCGCGGATCTTCCGCGCGCCGAGGTCGGCACAGATCGCCGACCCGCCGGCCCCGGCGATCAGCAGCGCGGTCGCGATCGGCGACGCCTCCCGGACCACGGCCAGTACTGCGGCCGACCCGGTGAAGGCCTGCGCGCCGAACTGCTTGATCAACCCGCCCACCTGCAACGCGATCACGGCACCGAACGGGATCGCGACCAGCGCGGTCGGGATGATCGTCACGCTGGCCACGAACCACGCCTGCTGGAGGAACTCCCTCAGCTGGAACGGACGGCGTACCGACGCCCGCGCGGTGTCGAGCGCGAACGAGAACAGCGAGCCGGCATGCTTCAGCGGGGCGGTGGCAGAAACCGTCACGTGGCCCCCACGACATCGGGGGCGAAGGAACCCGGGGGCGGGGTGACGCCGTTCTCGCGGCACCACTCGCCGGGCGGGCGCTGGGTCGGCCGGATCACGCCGCTGCTCGGCAGCTGCTGCACCGGGATCGGCGGCAGCGGCGGCAGCTCCTGGTCGGCCTCGCGGGCCAGCTCGTCGGCGTCCTTCTCCTCGGACATGCCGATCGGCCCGACCCGCTGCGCGTTCAGGAACTGGCGGACCACCGGCTCCTCGCTGGACAGCAGCATCTCCCGCGGCCCGAACATCGCCAGGTGCCGGTGGTACAGCAGGCCGATGTTGTCCGGCACGGTGCGCGCGGTGTTGATGTCGTGGGTGACGATCAGGCAGGTCGCCTGGGTCATCTCGTTCAGGTCGATGATGAGCTGGTTGAGGAACGCCGTACGCACCGGGTCCAGCCCGGAGTCGGGCTCGTCGAACAGCAGGATCTCGGGCTCGAGCACGAGCGCGCGGGCCAGGCCGGCCCGCTTGCGCATCCCGCCGGAGATCTCGCCCGGCAGCTTCCGCTCGGCACCGACCAGGCCGACCATCTCCATCTTCTCCATCACGATGGAACGGATCTCGGCCTCGGACTTCCTCGTGTGCTCCCGCAGCGGGAAGGCGACGTTGTCGTAGAGGTTCATCGAGCCGAACATCGCGCCGTCCTGGAACAGCACGCCGAACAGCTTGCGGACCTCGTACAGCTGCCGCTCGGAGCAGGTGGCGATGTCGGTGCCCTCGATGTGGACGTGACCCTTGTCCGGCTTGAGCAGACCGATCAGCGTCTTCAGGAAAACGGACTTCCCGGTGCCGGAAGGGCCCAGCATCACGCAGATCTCACCCGCGGGCAGCGTCAGGGACACGTCGCCCCAGATCAGCTGCTTTCCGAAGGACTTCGTCAGACCTTCGACACGGACTTCTACGCCCACCGGTCCTCCTCACGGGATTGAGCTGGCCCCGAACCGACGACGTTCTGCCGTGTCCAACGACGGGGCAGTGGCCTAGGTTACGCACGAGTACGGTTTTGCGTAACCCCCGCATGTCAAGCGACGGTGACCAGTTCGTCACGCTCCGGTCACGTCGATCACGATGCGTTGATCGGTGGACACGATGTGCTGATCGCATGCGGCTCCGGTGATCCTAGCGGTAGCGCGAGACCTGTCCCGACCGCGACCCGAAAGTTAGCGTCGATCAGAGGTAACGCAGCGGTCGAGGAGGGCAGGGCGGATGAGCATCGAACGACGTACCTTCCTGAAGGGAAGCGCAGCCGTCGCGGGCGGCGTACTCGCCGGCGGACCGTTCCAGGGATTCGTGGCCGCCGAGGCCGCGGCCACCCCACCGGGTCACCGGCCCTCGCCGCGGCTGCAGGCGATCCCGGACCTGCGCGACGGCAACGTCCGGCTGCACCTGCCGAAGGGCTTCGCCTACCGCTCCTTCCACGACACCGAGTTCCCGGTCGTGCTGACCGACGGCACCACCCTGCCCGGCCGGCACGACGGCATGGGCGCGTTCAGGCGGCGCAACGGCAACGTCGTACTGGTCCGCAACCACGAGCTGAACAACCCCGGTCCGCCCTTCGGGCCGGGGACGCCGTACGACGCGATGGCGCAGGGCGGGACCACGACGGTCGAGGTGACCCGCTACGGCCAGGTGGTCGAGGCGTACACCAGCCTGAACGGCACGATGATGAACTGCAGCGGCGGCATCATGCCCTGGGGCAGCTGGATCACCTGCGAGGAGACGGTGAACGGGCCGGACGTCGGCCCGGACTTCACCGGCACGCCGAACCTTCCGCTGACCAAGCCGCACGGGTTCGTGTTCGAGGTGCCGGCCCGTGGTCAGTCGGACCGCGAGCCGATCACGCACGCCGGCCGGTTCGCGCACGAGGCCGTGTCCTTCGACCCGAAGGACGGCTACCTCTACCTGACCGAGGACAACTTCGCGTTCCCGTCCGGGTTCTTCCGCTACCGGCCGCCGCGGCACCCGATGAAGACCAGGCGCATCCTCGACGGCGGCCGCCTGCAGATGCTGGCCGTCAAGGGCCGCCCGAACCTGAACCTCGCCGCCGAGCAGCCGCGGCGGGCGACGTATGACGTCCACTGGGTCGACATCGACGACCCGGCGCCGACCTTCCCGTACACCCCGGGCCAGCCCGCGCCGACGACGAACGACCAGGCGCTCGTGTACGTCGGCGACCAGGGTCGCGCGCAGGGAGCGGCGTACTTCTCCCGGCTGGAGGGACAGGTGTACGACGACAACGTCGTGTACTTCACGTCGACCCAGGGAGGTGGCCCGGCCGAGACCGGTCCCGACGCGGTCGGTGGCTACGGCAACGGCTTCGGGCAGGTGTGGGCGTATCACACCCGGGCGCGGAAGCTGCAGCTGATCTACCAGTCGCCGAACCGGGAGACGCTGGACTTCCCGGACAACGTGACGACCAGCAAGCGCGGCACGCTGGTGCTCTGCGAGGACAACGTCGACGACAACTACCTGCGCGGTCTGTCCCGGGGTGGTCAGCTGTGGGACATCGCGCTGAACCGGCTCACCAGCAGCACCGGGGTGCCCCGCTTCAACGACGAGTTCGCCGGGTCGACGTTCAGTCCGGACGGGCACACGCTGTTCGTGAACATCCAGGCCAGTCGGGGGATGACGTTCGCTATCTGGGGGCCGTGGCATCGCATCGGTGTCTGAGCAGGACGTTCTGAGCTGGCTGCACGACGACTCGGCGGCCGCCCGGGCGGTCAGTGACGCGACCGAGTTGGCGCCGCTCGCGGTGGCCGGGGGCGTCGTACTGCTCGTGCTTCTGGTCCGGCAGCGATGGCGGGATGCAGTGTTCTTGACGGTCGGCGTCGGTGTGGTGTGGGCGGTGAACCCGCTGCTGAAGCGGGTCTTCGAACGGTCGCGGCCGGACCTGTGGCCGTTGCCGGCGGACGTGTCGGAGTACAGCTTTCCGAGTGGGCATGCGGCCAACACCGCGGCGCTCGTCGCCGCTCTGGTGCTGCTTCTGCATCGCCGCCTGCCGGCTGGGTTGCTGGGCGCGGTCGTGCTGCTGGTTGCGGGCTGGGCGCAACTCGCACTCGGCCGGCACTATCCGACCGACGTACTCGCGGGCTGGCTGTGGGCGCTCGCGTGGGTGGTGCTGGTCCGGAACGTGACGAAGGGCGGCCCTGGGTAGGACCGCCCTTCGGCGTACTGCTTTGTCGTGCGGCTCACGCCGCACAGGTCACTTCAGGGTGACGGTGGCGCCGGCGCCCTCGAGGGCCTCCTTGGCCTTCTCCGCGGCAGCCTTGTCGACCTTCTCCAGGACGGCCTTCGGGGCCGACTCGACGAGGTCCTTGGCCTCCTTCAGACCAAGGCTGGTGAGACCGCGCACCTCCTTGATGACCTGGATCTTTTTGTCGCCGGCGCTCTCGAGAACGACGTCGAACTCGTCCTGCTCGGCAGCCTCCTCGGCCGGGGCGGCGCCGCCCGCGGCCGGAGCGGCGGCAACGGCGACCGGGGCGGCGGCGGTGACGCCGAACTCCTCCTCGAACGCCTTAACGAACTCCGACAGCTCCAGCAGGGTCAGTTCCTTGAACTGGCCGAGGAGCTCTTCGGTGCTGAGCTTCGCCATGGTGGCGGTCCTTCCTAACTGTGGTACTTCGTGATCACTGATGGGGTACTACGGGTGAGGCGCCTCAGCTGTCCGCTGCGGCGGTCTCCTCGGTGCTCGCCTCGGCAGGTGCCTCGACCGTGTCCTGCACGGCCGGCGCCTCGTCCGCCGCGGGTGCGGCGGCCTCGGCCGGCAGCTTCTCCTGCAGCGCCGCGAACAGGCGCGCGGCCTGCGACAGCGGAGCAGCGAACAGCGACACCGCCTGCTGCGGAGCCGCCTTCATCGCACCTGCGAGCTTCGCGAGGAGAACCTCACGCGACTCCAGGTCAGCGAGCTTGCTGATCTCGTCAGAGCCGAGTGCCTTGCCTTCCAGCACTCCACCCTTGATGACGAGCATGGGGTTCGCCTTGGCGAAGTCACGCAGACCCTTGGCCGCAACCACCGGGTCGCCCTTGATGAAGGCGATGGCCGACGGACCCTCGAGCAGCGAGTCGAACGACTCGACACCCGCGTCCTTGGCCGCGATCTTGGTCAGCGTGTTCTTCACCACGGCGTAGTTCACGTCGTCACCGAGCGCAGTGCGCAGTTGCCGCAGCTGCGCCACGGTGAGCCCGCGGTACTCGGTCAGCACGGCGCCGTTCGAGCTCCGGAACTCGTCCGTGAGCTCGGCGACAGCGGCTGCCTTGTCCGGCCTCGCCATGGGGTCTCCTTCTCTTGGCTTCCACGCCTCGGACCCCTGGCACAAGAAAACGCCCCTGCGCAGGCGCAAGGGCGTGAAACGTACGTACTGCTGTCACACTGTCCAAGTCACCTGCGCGGGCCGCCCACCTGAGTGGGACCTTCAGTCACCCGGAGGCAACAACCAGCGGTCTTCGGCAGCCAACAGTGTGCCTTGCGTACACACCTTTAATCAAATCGACTCCGGATGAGGCGGGATCCAGCGGTGCATGGCGGTCGCCGCGGCCCAGCCGGTAGCAGCCATGATCACGATCGCCGGCCCGAGTCCGAGGACCGCGGTGGCGCCCGCGAGCAGCAGCGGGCCGGCACCGTTCCCGGTGTCCGCGAACAGCCGGAACGCCCCGAGGAACTGCGCGCGCCCGACCGGTGGAGAGGCATCGGCGCCCAGTGTCATGATCACGCCGGCGCCCAGGCCGTTCCCGATTCCCATCAGCAGGGCGACCGCGGTGAGGGTGACGGTCGAGTGGGTGAGCGGCAGCAGCAGATGCGCCAGCCCGAGGACGATCATCGACGGTACGGCGACCCACTTGCGGCCGAGGCGGTCCATGACCGAGCCGGCCGGATAGAACAGCAGCATGTCGACCGCACCGGACAGCCCGAAGATGATGCTGGTCGTCTCCGGATCGAGCCCGATGTGCAGCGCCCAGAGCGGGATCACCACCTGCCGTGACGCCCGGACCGCACCGACGAGCAGTGCGCCGACACCGAGAGTCCGCAGCACCGGCAGGTGTTCGCGGATCACGGTCCACGTCGACTGCGCGGCAACCGGCCGGCTCTCGCGCGTACGTCGTACCGACTCGACGTCGGGCAGGCTGAGCAGAACACCGCAGGCAAGGACCGCGCCCGCCAGATGGACCCAGTAGGCGCCGTCGGTGCCGAGGAAGCGCATTGCGAACGCGCCCAGGAACGGGCCGATGAACGACCCGATCCGCTGGACGCCGCCGAGCGTGGACAGCGCCCGGGCGCGCATCTCGAGCGGGACGACCTCGCTGAGGTACGCCTGCCGGGCCAGCCCCCACACGGCCCCGGCCACCCCGGTGGCGCCGATCGCGATCGCCAGCCCCCAGGCCGTCGGGACCAGCAGACAGGCGACCAGCGCGAGCGCGACCAGGCCGGTCGCGAGAAGCATGGCCCGGCGCTCGCCGATCTTGTTCGTGAGCGCACCGGCCGGGATGTCGCCGATGACCTGACCGAGGCCGGCGGCCGCGACGACCAGGCCGGCGGCGGCGACCGATGCGCCGAGGTGGGTCGCGGACACTGCGACGACCGGCGCGATGGCGCCTTGGCCGATGCCGTAGAGGAGGGCCGGGAGGTAGACGGACGGCGCGATCCGCCAGAGGTTCATCGGACCGACCCGGCCGGCGCGGACGCTCGCGCCGTACAGAGGTCCCGGCTCGCCTCGGTCGCGCCCAGCAGTTCGGACACCGACCACGCGGCCGGGACGATCAGCTCGCCGAGCTCCTCGAGTCGTTCGGGCGCCATCCGCATCTCCGGGCCGGAGATCGACAGGCAGCCGGCGACGTGGCCGGAGTACCCGAAGACCGGCGCCGCGACCGACCGGATGCCCGGGGTGCGCTCCGACAGCGATTTGGCGAACCCGCGGGTCCGGATGTCCGCGAGTTGCGCGGCGAGCACGACGGGATCGGTGATGGTCTGTGGAAGCACCTGCTCGAGCGGCGCCGCGAGCACCGCCGCCTGCCGCTCCCACGGCGAGAACGCGAGCAGCACCTTGCCCGGCGCCCCGAGCGGCAACGGCACCGGGATGCCGAATTCGGTGTACGTACGGCGCAACTGGTGCCGGCTCTCCACCTGGTCGAGGACGACGCGCTCGCCGGTCGGGAGCAACTCGTGCACCGCGGCCGTCTCCTCGGTCTCGTCCCGGAGCTCCCGCAGGACCGGCATCGCGGCGTCCCGCAGGCCGGCCGGGATGCCGCCGCTGTGCGCCAGTTGGGCGACCAGCGGGCCGATCGCGTACCGGCGGTGAGCGGTCTGGCGGATCAGGCCGTTCTCCTGCATGGCCAGCAGCAAACGGTGGACGGTGCTGGTGGACAGGCCGGTCGCGCGGGCCAGATCGCTGATGCCGAGCTCGGGCGTGCGCGCGTCGAAGCACCGCAGGATCGCCACCGCCCGGTCGATCGACTGGACCGACCCACGACGCACCTCCGCTTCCTGCATGGCGAAAGACTATCCCACCATGCGGGAAGCTAGCTTTACGGAACTAGGCTGGCGCGTGCGACCATCCGCAACCTCTCGGAGGACCCCATGTCCGGCACTTTCGTCCAGCTCGCCACTGCCAGGGTTGCCGGAGGCGATGAGCTGGCCGTGCTGGTGGATCCGGACCGCGGCGTGATTCCTGCGGCCGACCTGGGCTACGACGGCGACGCGCTCGCGGTCCTCACCCGGGCGTCATTGAGCGAGCTCGCGGACGCGGCGGCCACCGCGGACTGGCGTGATCCGGCCGGCGTCGAGTTCGTCGCGCCGCACCGGCATCCGCGCAAGCTGTGGGGCATCGGGCTGAACTATCTCGAGCACGCCGGCGACCTGTCCGAGAACGTGCCGACCGAGCCCGCGTCGTTCATGAAGGGCGACCACACGATCATCGGGCCGGGCGACCCGATCCCGGTGCCGTCGCAGAGCCGCCGGACCACGGCCGAGGCCGAGCTCGGGCTGGTGATCGGGCGGGAGTGCTACCAGGTCGAGGAGGACGAGGCGCTCGACTACGTGTACGGCGTCGTGCCGGTGCTCGACCAGACCGCCGAGGACATTCTCGAGCGCAACCCGCGCTTCCTGACCCGGTCGAAGAACTTCCCCGGCTTCTTCTCCTTCGGCCCAACGATCGTCGGCCTCGACGCCGTCCGCGCATACTGGGGCTCACTCGCGGCCGTCGAGGTCTCCACGGTCCTGAACGGGTCGGTCCACCGCAGCAACACCGTCGCCAACATGGCCTTCAGCCCGGCGTTCCTGGTCAGCTTCCACAGCAAGGTGATGCCGCTCTACCCCGGCGACATCATCTCCACCGGCACCCCCGGCGCCACCCCCATCACCCCCGGCGACACCGCCGAATGCCGAATCCCCGGAGTCGGAGTACTCAAGAACCCAGTGACCGCCGGCCGCTGACAGTCACCGGGACGACGGTGAGCAGGTCCTCGAGACCTCTGAAGTCGTCGGGGTTCGTGGTGAACAGCGGAAGTTCCTCGGCCACCGCGATGCTGGCGATCATCAGATCGGCCACCCGCCGGCGCGGCACGCGGCCCGCGGCGACGACCGCCGCGCGGATCCGGCCGTAGATCCGGGCCGCCTCGGCATCGAACGGGATCGGGTCGAACTCGCTCTCCGCGCGCTGCAGGAGATCCGTCCGCCGGGCCCGCTCGGCGTGCTCGTCGTACCCGGCGCCGGCACGGACCTGGTGCGGACCCGCGGAGAGCTCGGCCAGCGTGACGGCCGTGATCGCCATCTCGGCCGGCAGCTCCGCGGGGTCGATCGACTTCCGCAGGATCACGATGTTGGTGTCGAGCAGACCCTGGGCATGGTCAGCGGGCATACGGGTCGTCCGGCTCCTGCTCGGTGAGCGCGTCCTGATCGGCCCGGAAACTGTCCACGGACACCGCCGGTGCCGTGCGGGACATCGCGGCGAACTCGTCCCGCGGGACGAACCGGCGTCGCCTGCGCAGCGGCACCAGCTCGCCGATGCGGTGGCCGTCCCGCGTGACGATGAAGATCTGTCCGCCCTGGACGGCGTCCATGATCTCCCGCGACCGCGTGCGCAGATCGCGCTGGGTGATCTCGGGCAGTCCGTTCATGAAGCCAGCGTACCGCGCTGTAGCACCTGGTGCTACCGCGTGGCACCGTCAGGTCAGGACGGCGAGGGCGTCGATTTCTACCAGCATTTCTTCTTTGGGGAGGCCGGTGAAGACGGTGGTGCGGGCGGGGAGGACGCCGCTGGGGGTGCGGGTAGAGAGGTACTCCTCGTAGGCCTCGTTCATCGCGGTGAAGTGGTCGCGGGTGGTCAGGTAGACGCGCACCATCACCAGGTCGTCGAGGGAAGCGCCGCCGGCGGTGAGGATGGCCTCGACGTTCTGCAGGACGCGGGTGGTCTGGCCCTTCACGTCGTCACCGAAGACGAACTCACCGGTGGCCGGGTCGACCGAGCCCTGGCCGGACACCTGTAGGAGGTTGCCCTTGCGGACCCCCTGCGAGTACACCGGCATCGGCGCGGGGGCGTCGGTCGTGAAGACGGCGGTCTTGTCGGACATCGGCGTCATACCTCTCAGTTGTAGTCGGCACTGATCGCCTTGGCAGTGGCGAGCAGGTCGGGCAGGAGCTCCAGCACCTGCTCGTAGTTCAGCAGTACGTCGGGCACCGAGACGGACACCGCCCCGACCACCCGGCCGTCGTGATCGGTCACGGGTGCGCCGATGCAGTTGATGAAGGACTCGTGCTCGGCCCGGTCCTGCGCCCAGCCCTGCTCCCGGACCGCGTCCAGCTCCGAACGCAGTACGTCGGGATCGGTGATCGTCCGCGGCGTGAAGGCGTGGTAGTCGATCGACGTCAGCAAGGCCTCCCGCTGCCGCTCCGGTTGGGCGGCCAGCAGCACCTTCCCGACCGCGGTGCAGTGCAGCGCGGCGGGTACGCCGATCTGCGAGTACATCCGCACTGATCGCACACTGTCGAGCTTGTCGACGTACACGACCTCACCGTTCTCCCAGGCCGCCAGATGCACGGTCTGCCCGGTCTGCTGGTTCAGCCGCCGCAGGTGCGGCGCCGCGACGGCGCGGACGACGTACTCCTCCCGGGCCGCCTCCGCCAACGCGAACAGCCGCGACCCCAACCGGTAGCGATGCGACTCGTCCCGCCGTACGAACCGGTCCGCCTCCATGGTCCGCAGCAACCGCAGCACCGTCGTCTTGTGTACGTCGAGCTCGGCCGCGAGCTGATCCAGCGACCGGTCGCCCTCCCCCAGACTGGCGAGGATTTGCAGCGCCCTGGCAAGGCTCTGACTCACGGCAGCTTCACGCCCGCCGGACCGACCCGCACGGCGGCCCACTCGTCGTCGGAGCAGTCCAGCAACTTCTGCCGGACAGCAGGGTCCAGCGGCGCGGCGTGGTCCTCGGGCACGGCCAGCACCGCAGCCGCACCCAGGTGCCCGAGCCGCAGCCGCTGCTCCATCGGCAACCCCTGCAGCGTCCCCGCGAGGAAACCGGCCGCGAATGCGTCACCCGCGCCGACCGGCTCGACCACCTCGACACTCAGCGCGGGAACCTCGGTACGACGACCATCCGCCTCCACCACGAGCGCAGTGTGCGCGTCGTCCTTCATCACCAACGTCGACCGCGGTCCCAGCAGTTCACGCAGCTCAGCAGGGTCACTGGTCCCGGCGAAGACCTCAGCCTCGTCAGCTCCGATCAGTACGACGTCGGCCGCCCGGAGCACCCGCCACAACGCCGCCGGGTCCTTGTCCCGCCACAACGCCGGCCGCCAGTTCAGATCGACGCTGAGAACGAAGCCCCGCGACTCACCAGCTAATCGCTCGAGCATCGCGGCCGCCGTGGTCGAGATGGCCGCGGTGATACCGGTCGTGTGCACGAGGTCCGCCCCAGCCAGCCGCGTCCGCACGTCCGGCCGATCCAGGAACGACGGGTCCATCGCCGCCGCGGCCGAGCCGGAGCGGTAGTAGTGCATCCGCGACGTACCGCCCTCGGAGTGCTTCACGTAGAGCGCGGTCGGCCGCTCCGGGTCGAGCTCGACGCCCCCGACCTCGACGCCGCGCGCGCGGAGATCACGCAGGACGTGCCGGCCGAAGCCGTCGTCACCCAGCCGCGAGATCCAGCTCGTGGTGATCCCCAGCGCGGCGAGCCCGCCGGCCACGTTGCACTCGGCGCCGCCGACCGATCGCCGGAACGTCTCGACGTCCTCCAGCGGACCGTCGGCGGCGTCTCCGGTGTCCCTGGTGAGCATGATCATCGCCTCGCCGAGACACAGGGCGCGTGAGACGGCAGCCACCATCGGCGTTCTCCCGGGATGCTTGTCTTTGACGGGAATTCGGCGCGATGCTACAACGGACAGGACAGAATGCGCAATGAGCGTTGCGTATTCTGCAATCAGCGACCACCAGAGGGACAGATGCCCACTTCGTACGATGCCGCCGCTGTCGCCGCACTCGCGGACCAGGAGGTGAGCTGGCGGGACAAGGCTCTCCCGCCTGCGTTCTGGGGGCGGACGGTCGCCGACGTGCTGGCGGACAAGCCCCGGCTTTCACAGCTGCCCACTCCCCTGCTGACGCTGTCGGCGCCCGGGCTGCGGCACAACGTGGACACGCTCGCGCGCTGGTGCGCCAACCACGGTGTCGAGCTGGCTCCGCACGGCAAGACGACGATGGCGCCCGCTCTGTGGGCCATGCAGCTCGAGGCCGGCTCCTGGGCGATCACGCTCGCGAACGGCTTCCAGCTCGGCGTCGCCCGTGCGTACGGCGTGAGTCGCGTGCTGATCGCGAACGCGGTCGTCTCCCCGCTGCAGCTGCGCTGGATCGCGGACGAGTTGGCGGCCGACCCGGCGTTCGAGGTCCTGGTCTGGGCCGACTCGGTCCGCACGGTCGAGCTCATGGAGGCCGCCCGGTCGGCGTACGTCGGCCCGGACGCGCGACCGCTCGACGTCCTGGTCGAGGTCGGCGGACTCGACGGCCGGACGGGCGCCCGGGACGCCGAGACCGCGCTGGCGGTCGCGGAGGCGATCGCCGGAGCGTCCACCTTGCGGCTGGCCGGCGTCGCCGGGTACGAGGGCGCGATCGGCCATGGCGTCGCGGAGGCCGAGCTCGAGACCGTGCGCGCGTACCTGCGGTCGCTCGGCGGTATCCACACCACGCTGCGCAAGAGAGGCTGGTACCACGAGGACGTCGTACCCGTCGTCAGCGCCGGAGGCAGTCAGTACTTCGACGACGTGGCGCGGGTGCTGGCGCCACTCGGTGAGGACGGCGCGCGCGTCGTGCTCCGCTCCGGCGCCTACATCACGCACGACGACGGCATGTACCGCCGGTTGTCACCGCTCGGCGAGGCGCCGCGAACGGACGGGGACCGACTGGTTTCCGCGATGCACGGCTGGGTCCGGATCACCTCCCAGCCCGAGCCCGGGCTGGCGATCTTCGACGCCGGCCGGCGCGACCTGCCGTTCGACCAGGACCTGCCCGAGCCCCAACTGATCCGGCCGCGGTCGGAGGGCGAGCCCGCCCTGGCGGCGGAGGGTATGACCGTGACCAAGCTGAACGACCAGCACGGGTTCCTGCGGTTCGACGGCACTCCGGTGATGGTCGGCGACGAGCTCCGGGTCGGCCTGTCCCACCCGTGTACGGCGTTCGACAAGTGGGGCCTGATCCCGGTCGTGGACGATCCGGACGCCGCCGACCCGGTCGTGGTCGACCTGGTGAGGACCTTCTTCTGAGATGGCCGACCTGCTGATCACGGGGGCCACGGTCCTGGACGGCTCCGGCGCTCCCGGCGTCCGGGCCGACGTAGCCGTCGCGCAGGGCCGGATCGTGGCTATCGGCAACGACCTTCCGGCGGCCCACCGGACCATCGCGGCCGACGGGCTGGTGCTGTCGCCCGGCTTCATCGACATGCACGCTCACTCCGACCTGCAGATCCTGGCGAACCCGGACCACACCGCGAAGGTCAGTCAGGGCGTCACACTGGAGGTCCTCGGTCAGGACGGTCTGTCGTTCGCGCCGATCGACGAGCCGACCCGGGCCACGGTCCGGCGCCAGATCGCCGGCTGGAACGGTGAGCCGGACGACTTCGACTTCTCCTGGTCGACCGTCGGCGGGTACCTCGACCGCCTCGACCAGGGGATCGCGTGCAACGCGGCGTACCTGGTCCCGCAGGGGACGCTGCGGATGATGGTCGTCGGCACGGAGAACCGCCCGGCCACCCGCGCCGAGCTGGACGAGATGAAGCGGCTGCTGGCCGAAGGCTTGCAGCAGGGCGCGGTGGGGATGAGCAGCGGCCTCACCTACACCCCCGGCATGTTCGCGAGCACCGACGAGCTCGTCGAGCTGTGCACGGTCCTCGCGCAGTACGGCGGTTACTACAGCCCGCACCAGCGGTCGTACGGCCAGGGCGCACTGGACGCGTACGGCGAGATGGTCGAGGTCGCCCGCCGATCCGGGTGCGCGCTACACCTCACGCACGCGGTGATGAACTTCGAACCGAACCGCGGCCGCGGCGCGGACCTGGTCGCGATGATCGACAAGGCGCTCGCGAACGGGGTCGACGTCACCACCGACACCTATCCGTATTTGCCTGGAGCAACGACTCTGGCCGCGATCCTGCCGAGCTGGACGGCCGAGGGCGGGCCGGACGCACAACTGGCGCGCTTGCGGGACGTCGAGCTGCGCGCGCGGATCGCGCACGAGCTGGAGTACGTCGGCTCGGACGGCTGCCACGGGTGCGTGGCGGACTGGGACACCATCGAGATCGGCGGTGTGAAGAATCCGGCGCTGGACGGCGTTGTCGGCAAAACGGTCGCTAGGCTGGCAGTTGAAAGCGGAGTGCGGCCGGCCGATGTGTTCTTCGACCTGCTGATCCGCGACAACCTCGCGACCTCGATCCTGCAGCACGTCGGCCACGAGGAGAACGTCCGGGCGATCATGCGGCACCAGAGCCACACCGGTGGCTCGGATGCGATCCTGGTCGGCGCGAAACCGCATCCGCGGGCCTGGGGCACGTTCCCGCGCTACCTCGGCCGGTACGTCCGCGAGCTCGGCGTACTCGAGCTCGCCGACTGCATCCACCACCTCACCGGCCGGCCCGCGCGGCGGCTGCGGCTGCCGGACCGCGGGCTGGTCCGGGAGGGGTACGCCGCGGACCTCGTGCTGTTCGATCCGGAGACCGTGCGCGACACCGCGACGTTCGCCGAGCCCCGGCAGCAGGCCGAGGGCATTCCGTACGTCTTCGTCGACGGCGTCCCCGTCATCGACGACGGCCGCCGTACCGACGCACTCCCCGGCGGCGCCGTCCGCCGGACCGATCCCGGCGGCGCTGCCCGCCGTACTGACTCCGGCGGCGCCGTCCGCCGTTCTGACGCCGGCGGCGCTGTCCGCCGGACCGATCCCGGCGGCGCCGTTCGCCGGACTGTCTAGAGAGGACGCTTCATGCTGGACCTGCTGCGCGCCGACCGGGTCGTGACCGTCGTCCGGGCGCCCGAGATCGGCGACGCCCGCGACCTGTGCGCGGCGTTGGTTGCCGGGGGCATCCACGTCGTGGAGCTGACCTACACCACGCCCGACCTCCCCCGGCACCTCGAACGCGCCGCTTCGACCGCGGCCGAGACCGGTGCGGTGGTCGGCGCCGGCACCGTGCAGACCGGTGCGCAGGCCAAGCAGGCGATCGACGCCGGTGCGCAGTTCCTGGTCACCCCTGGCCAGGGTCCGGAGGCGGGGGCGATCGCCGAGGCGGCGCGCGCCGCCGGGATCCCGCTCGCTCTCGGTGCCCTGACGCCGTCCGAGGTGATGACGGCGCTGGCCCTGGGATCCGACGCGGTGAAGATCTTCCCGGCGCACCAGTTCGGGCCGAAGTACTTCAAAGACCTGAGCGGCCCGTTCCCCGGCGTCCCGCTGATCCCGTCGGGCGGGGTGAACGCCGGCAACGCGCGCGACTTCCTCGCGGCCGGCGCGCTGGCCGTCAGCGCCGGTACGGACGTCGTCTCACCCGCCGACGTGGCCGCGGGCAACTGGCCGGACATCACCGCCAAGGCCGCCGCCTTCTGCAAGGCGTTGCAGTGAGGATCACCGCGATCGAGACGGTCCGTCCACGCATCCAGTCGAACCTGTGCTTCGTCCGGCTGCACACCGACACCGGGCTGACCGGCCTCGGTGAGTCGTTCTTCGGCGCACCGGCGGTGGAGGCTCACGTTCACGAGACCGTCGCGCCGCTGCTCCTCGGCCTGGAGGATCCGGCGCCACAACAGGTCGCGACGCTGCTGTCGCCGTACGTCGGCTATCAGGGCGGCGGCGCCGAACTGCGCGGCAACGGAGCGGTCGACATCGCCTTGTGGGACCTGATCGGTCAGCACACCGGTCTGCCGCTGGCGCGTCTGCTCGGTGGGCCGGTCCGCGATCGCATCCGCACGTACAACACCTGCGCGGGCGGACGCTACATCAGCACGACCACACTGCAGAGCTCGTCGAACTGGGGTCTGCCGGCGGACGCCGGTGAGTACGAGGACCTGTACGCCTTCATGAACCACCCGGCCCGCCTCGCGCGCGAACTGTGGGACGAAGGCACGCGCGGGATGAAGATCTGGCCGTTCGACCGGGCCGCCGAGGAGAGCAACGGCACCGACATCTCGCCGCGGGCGCTCGCGGCGGGTCTCGACATCGTCGCCGCGATCCGTGCCGAGGTCGGGCTCGAGATGGACCTGATGATCGAGTTGCATGGCCTGTGGACCCGGACCGCGGCGGTCAAGATCGCCCGGGCGCTGGCGGAGTTCCGGCCGTTCTGGATCGAGGATCCGCTCCGGCCGGACGCGGCCGACGCGCTCGGCTTCCTGCGCGCGGAGATCGACGTACCGATCGCGACCGGGGAGACCTGCATCGGCCGGCGTGGGTTCCTGCCGCTCTTCCAGCGCGGGGCGGTCGACGTCGCCACGCTCGACATCGGCTGGACCGGCGGCATCACCGAGGCGGTCAAGATCGCCTCACTCGCCGACGCGTACTCGGTCCCGATCGCACCCCACGACTGCACCGGCCCGGTCTCCCTCGCGGTCGCCACCCACGTGGTCTGCAGCCAGCCCAACGGGCTCGTCCAGGAAACCGCCCGGTCCTTCATCCGGACCTGGTACGGCGCTCTGGTCGAAGGCCTCCCGGAGCTGGTGCCCGGCGAGGTGGTGCTACCCACCACGCCGGGCCACGGCGTCCGCCTCCGCGACGACCTGGACGCGGTCGTCCGGCTAACCGATCAGCTCTAGCACCGGCCCTTCATGGAGTGCCCGGTACACCTTGTCGCGTAGTTGGTTCGCCTCTGCGTCGGTGAGCGTCCGGTCCACCGGCCGGAGGACCAGTCTGACCAGCACGTTGCGCTGACCGGGCTGTAGCTGGAGCCGATCACGAGCGCCCGGCGGCAGGTCGTCGTACGACGTCTCACCGAGGACGTCGAGGGACTCCGCGGCGTCGGCGTCGGCTCCGAGTGCGGTGCGGACCTTGTCGCCGAGTGCTTCCGGCGACACGTCGGTGTCCGCGTCGACCACGACCGACAGGTCCCGGCGTACCGGTGGCATCGACGAGACCGGCTTGTACGGCGTGAGGTCGAGCATCTGGCCGGCCACGCGCGGATCCGTTGACCTGAGCAACCGGATGTCGCGGATGCCCTTGCGGAGCATCAGCAGCCGGTCCAGGCCCGGCCCCATCGCCAGACCGGTCCAGCTCTCGTCCAGACCGGCCATGCGGAGGACGTGCGGAGCGGCGACCCCGCACTCACCGATCTCGATCCACTGGTCGTCCAGCAGTACGTCGATCTGCCGGCCGTGGATCGTGTACGGATGGACCGCCGGCACTGTCCGGTACGTCTGACCCGGCAGGACGGTGTCGACGAGCCGGGCGATCATGTCCGCCAACTCGGGCTCTCCGAGCGTGACGTTGCGACTGATCCGCCACAGGTCGAGCTGGTGCGGCGTACCCGTGTGCTGCCAGTCGACCGAGTCGCGGCGGTAGCAGATGCCCGCGCAGACCATCAGTACGTCGGACGACGCCGAGCCGGCCAGCTCACGCAGGGCGGGCGGGATCATCGCCGACGTGTGGCTGCGCAGCACTTCACCGTCGGACGCGTAGCGGGTGTAGCGGGCTTCCCGGGTGACCGCGTCGGCGGCGTACCCGAGGTTGTCGTAGTTGTCGGCCAGCGTGACGACCGGATGGTCGCGTCTGGTCCAGATCTCGGTGTACGGCCAGGCCTGGCCGAGCGCCGTACGGATCGAGTCGACGACGAGCTGGATGGCGTGCGGGCCCTGGGCCGGGTCGGTCAGGTCGCGCAGGGACAGGGCAGCGTGCAGTTCTTCCACAGTGATGGACATGAGGGTTCTCTCCTGGTGACGGTCTCGACGGGGGTCCACCCCGGTCGGCCGCGGTCACCTCAGGAGAGAGCGCAGCAGCAGCTCACCCCGTCGGCACCGTCGTGCCGGCCGGGGCGCAGAAATCGCCGCCCGTACTGCGTCATGCCGTCCACTGTACCCGGGCGGACCCAGGGCGGGTGCGACGATGGGGCGCATGCGATGGATCGACACCCTCGAAGCCGCGGCCGCCGACAAGCTGCCCGAGCCCGTCCACCGGTACTTCCGGCAGGGCGCGGCCGGCGGTGTCAGCGCGGGGGAGGCCGTCGAGTCCTGGTCGGCGTACCGTTTCCGGCCGCGCGTGCTGAACGACGTGTCCGCGGTCTCGGCCGCGACCACGGTGCTCGGGACGCCGGTCGACGGACCGGTGCTGGTCGCGCCCTCGACGATGCACCGGATGGCGGATCCGGACGGCGAGGTCGCGATGGCGAACGGCGTGGCCGCTGCGCACTCGATCGTCGGCATCTCCAGCAACGCGGGGACGACGTTCGCCGACGTCGGCGCGACCGGAGCGCCGTGGTGGCTGCAGATCTACATCGTGCGGAACCGCTCGATCACCGAGCGCATGCTGGACGCGGCGGTCGCGGGCGGTTCGCGGGCCGTCGTACTGACTGTCGACACTCCCGTGGTCGGCCGCAAGGAGGACACCGGGGAGACGGTGTGGGATCTCGTCCGGCCCGGTCAGTTGCTGGCGAATCTGCCGGACGGCGAGTGGACCGACGACGATCTGGCGAAGGCGGACGACCTCGGTCCGGACGCGATCGGCTGGCTAGCCGAGCGCACCGGATTGCCGGTGGTGGTGAAAGGCGTGCTGCGTGGTGACGACGCGAAGCGCTGCGCGGACGCCGGCGCCGCCGGGGTGATCGTGTCGAACCACGGCGGACGCCAGCTCGACGGCTCGGTGGCGACCGCGCAGGCGTTGCCGGAAGTCGCGGAGGCGTTGGCCGGCACGAGGACGGAGGTGTACGTCGACGGTGGCATCCGCCGAGGTGAACACATCCTGGCCGCGCTGTCGCTCGGCGCTCGAGCCGTCTTCGTCGGCCGGCCCGCCCTGTGGGCGCTGACCGTCGGCGGCGCCGCGGGGGTGACCCGCCTGCTCGCCGACCTGGGCGCCGAGTTCGAGCACTGTCTTCGCCTGGTTGGCTGTCCGCGGCCCGACGACCTGACCCCTGACCTTGTCACCACACGATCGATGGACCCACTCTGATGACCGAAAACCAGACGCCGCTCCGGATCGTCACGCTGAACGCGTTCCTCCCCGGCTATCGCCTGCTGCACGAATTCGCCGAGCGGAACGGGCACGAGATCGTGCTCGTCGTGACGCTCCCCCAGACCGATCGGTACGGCTCGGGCAGTCCGCTCGCGGTCGACCTTCCGCCCGGGAGCAACGCGCTGATCACCAGCAAACTGCGGACGGTCGCGGCCCCGGTGATCGAGGCGCTCCGGCCGGACGTGGTCATCTCGGCCGCGTTCCCGCGCCTGATCCCGGGCGAGATCCTCGAGATCCCGAAGTACGGCGCGATCAACTGCCACCCGTCCCCGCTGCCGGCCGGGCGGGGGCCGACCCCGCAACGGCTGATCTACGAGGGTGACGAGCGGGTCGGCGCGACCGTGCACCGGACGGCTGCCGAGTTCGACACCGGGGCGATCCTCGCGCAACACATCGCGCCGCTGCCGGACGACCTGAACGGGCCTGCGATCATGAAGACTTGGCGGACCCTGCTCAGCCGGTGCCTCGACGACGCCGTCCCCCGCCTGGTCGCCGGCGAGCCGGGCACGCCGCAGGATCCCGCGCTGGCGACCGAAGCGCCGTTCTTCACCGACGCGGAACGCCGGCTCGACCTCACCGAGCCCGCAGCCGTCATCCGCCGCAAAGCCGCCGCCCTGAACGTCACGTCCCCCACCGCCCAGGTGACGGTCGACGACACCACCCACACCGTCACCCGAACAGACCCGGCCACCACCATCCATCCCCCCGCCCCACCCGGCACAGTCCTGGCCACCACCCCCACCGGCTGGACAATCCAAACCGCCGACCACCCCCTCCACCTGACCCGCCAATCCCCCTGACCACCCCGACTCCACCCCCCGTTGCCGTATCTGCCTGAAGACGCAGAAAGGCCCCGGTCGGGTGACCGGGGCCTTCTGGTGCCTTTGCGGATCAGGCGTCGGCGGATTCCTCGGTGAGGTTGCGGGTGAGGTTGGGGTCAACCTGGACACCCGGGCCCATCGTGGTCGAGAAGACCGTCTTCTTGATGTAGCGACCCTTCGAGCTGGCCGGCTTGAGCCGGAGGATCTCCTCCAGCGCGGCGCTGTAGTTCTCCACCAGCTGGGCCTCGTCGAACGACGCCTTGCCGATGATGAAGTGCAGGTTCGCGTGCCGGTCGACCCGGAACTCGATCTTGCCGCCCTTGATGTCGGACACGGCCTTGGTCACGTCCGGGGTGACCGTGCCGGTCTTCGGGTTCGGCATCAGACCGCGCGGGCCGAGGACCCGGCCGAGCCGGCCGACCTTGCCCATCAGGTCGGGGGTCGCGACGACGGCGTCGAAGTCGAGCCAGCCGTCGGTCACCTTCTTGATCATGTCGTCGTCGCCGACGAAGTCGGCGCCGGCGGCCTTGGCGGCCTCGGCCTTGTCACCGGTGGCGAAGACGAGGACCCGTGCCGTCTTGCCGGTACCGTGCGGAAGGTTGACGGTGCCACGCACCATCTGGTCGGCCTTGCGGGGGTCGACCCCGAGGCGCATCGCGACGTCGATGGTGGAGTTGAACTTCTTGCTGCCGGCCGCTTCCTTGGCGAGCTTGATCGCCTCCAGCGGGGTGTACAGCTTGTCGAAGTCGATCTTCTCCGCGATCGTGCGGTAGGCCTTGCTGCGCTGTGCCATGGGATTTCCTCTCTGGGGTGTGGTCTGCGGGCGGCGCTTCGCCCTGCCACAACTGCGTGACGTTGTTCCCGGTACGCCGGTCGCGCGACGGCGTCGCCGTACCTGGAGAGACGGACTCAGCCGTCGACGGTGACGCCCATCGAGCGCGCGGTGCCCTCGATGATCTTCATCGCGGCGTCGATGTCGCGGGCGTTCAGGTCCGGCATCTTGGTGGTGGCGATCTCGCGGACCTGGTCCTTGGTGATCTTGCCGACCTTGTCCCGCTGCGGGACGGCCGAACCCTTCTGCAGACCGGCGGCCTTCTTGATCATCTCCGGCGCCGGCGGCGTCTTGGTGATGAAGGTGAAGGAACGGTCTTCGTAGATGGTGATCTCGACCGGTACGACGTTGCCGCGCATGGACTCCGTCTGGGCGTTGTACGCCTTGCAGAACTCCATGATGTTGACGCCGTGCGGACCGAGCGCGGTACCGACCGGCGGGGCCGGCGTCGCGGCACCGGCCTGGAGCTGCACCTTGACCAGGGCAGCGATCTTCTTCTTGGGAGGCATTCTGTCGGGTCCTTAGACTTTCTGGATCTGGCTGAAGCTGAGTTCCACCGGGGTCTCCCGGCCGAAGATCTCCACCAGCGCCTTGATCCGCTGGGCGTCGGCGTTGATCTCCGTGATCGTGGCGTGCAGGGTCGCGAACGGCCCGTCGACCACCATGACCGAGTCGCCGACACCGAAGTCCGCGACCTCGACCTTCTTCTTGGCCGCGGTCTTGGTCGGTGCGGCGCCGGCTTCGGCGGCCGCCGCCTCGGCCGCCGCCACGACGGCCGGAGCGAGCATCTTCTCCACCTCTTCGAGGCTGAGCGGGACGGGCTTCTGGCTGTTCCCCACGAAGCCGGTCACCGACGGCGTGTGCCGCACGGTCGACCAGGACTCGTCGGTCAGGTCCATCCGGACCAGCACGTAGCCGGGGAGCACGGTGCGCTTCACCATCCGGCGCTGCCCGTTCTTGATCTCGGCGACCTCCTCGGTCGGCACGATGATCTCGAAGATGAAGTCCTCCATGTTCAGGGAGTTGATCCGGTTCTCCAGGTTGCCCTTGACCCGGTTCTCCATCCCCGAATAGGTGTGCACGACGTACCAGTCGCCGATCTGCGAGCGCAGCCGGCTGCGGAGCTCCTCGAGCGGGTCGCCCGGCTCCTCCGGCTCGGCCTCGGCCTCGTCCTCGTCGTCCTGCGTTGCGGCGGAGGCGGCAGCCAGGGCGTCCACGTCGGCGTCGTCGTCCGCCGTACCGGAGTCACCGGCGGAGAAGACCAGCTCGTCGGTCGCCGGCGCGGCGGCGACGCTCTCCTCGCCCGCGCTGTCCGCGGCGGCCGGGTCCGTGCCGGCGGTCTGGGCGGCCAGCTCGTCGGTGGCCTCCTCGACGTCGGCCACGGTCACCACCTCGTCGTCCTCCGCGGCGTTGGCGGCGGCGACCACCACGACCGGCTCGTCCTCGGAGTCGTCGGCGTCGGCCGGACCCTCCTCGGCCTCGTCGTCCGCGGAGTACTCCTCGACCTCGTCGTCGTCCGCGTCGTCGGAGCCGGCGTCCGCGAACGGGTCGTCGTCGCCCTCGGCGAACAGGTCGTCATCGTCGTCGGAGTCGTCCAGGTCGAGATCGAGGTCCAGGTCGAGCTCGTCGTCGGAGTCAGCGGATACGTCGAACTCGTCCTCGTAGTCGAGGACCTCGTCGTCGCGCTCGGACACGTTGTACTCCGTCATCTCTGCATCGGTCTTGTCTGCTTCGGGTCGGGCCGCGGCCCGGGACCCCCGGCTCAGGGTGTTCGTGGGCGGCTGCGAACCGTCAGCCGAAGATCTTGAACATCGCCCAGCCGAAGGCGAGGTCGAGCGCCGAGACGATCGCGATGACGACCACCACGAAGGTCAGCACGACCACGAAGTAGGTGGAGAGCTGCTTGCGGGTCGGCCAGACGACCTTGCGGAGCTCGGCGACCACCTGGCGGTAGAAGCGCAGCAGGCGGTTGCCCGACTTGCTCTCCGCAGGCTTGCCGGCGCCGGACGGTGCCGGGGTGCGCGTCTCCGTCACGACCTACCTCTTTCGCTAGCGGCGGCCTGACCGGCCCTGCGCCGGTCAGGATTTGCAGGGCACGAGGGACTTGAACCCCCAACCTTCGGTTTTGGAGACCGATGCTCTGCCAGTTGAGCTAGTGCCCTCTGCAATCCTCCGGACGCCGCGGGACCTGATCTCGGGCATGCCGATTCAGGGCCACCAACGCCCGGACTAGAAGAGTGTACGGGGTCCGGGCCACCTGGTCGAACTGAGGCCCAGCCCGTACGACCCCACCGGGCGTCGCACCGCGACCAGAACCATACAGCCTCCACGGGTTCCCAACGGCCCGGGGGCCCGGAGTGTTCCGGAGGTCGCGGACCGCCACGCCATCACAACGGCGCGGCCGCGGCGTTGGCCCCCGGAGGCCGCCGGGAATCGCGCGGTTGTGATGGCCTGGCGGTCCGGTCCGGGCGCCGCAATGCCAGGATGGGCCCATGGGTTCCAGGGTTTCGGCGCGGATCGGCGCCATCAGCGAATCGGCGACGCTCGCGGTCGACAGCAAGGCGAAGGCGCTCAAGGCGGCCGGGCGGCCGGTGATCGGTTTCGGCGCCGGCGAGCCGGACTTCCCGACGCCGGACTACATCGTCGAGGCCGCGGTCGAGGCCGCCCGGGACCCGAAGAACCACCGCTACAGCCCGGCCGGCGGCCTGCCGGAGCTCAAGCAGGCGATCGTCGACAAGACCAGGCGGGACTCCGGCTACGAGATCGAGGCCGCCCAGGTGCTGGTCACCAACGGCGGCAAGCACGCGGTCTACAACACGTTCGCGACGCTGCTCGACCCGGGTGACGAGGTCCTGCTGCCGGCGCCGTACTGGACGACGTACCCGGAGACGATCCAGCTGGCCGGCGGCGTCCCGGTCGAGGTGCTCGCGGACGAGACGCAGAACTACTGCGTCACCGTCGAGCAACTGGAGGCGGCCCGGACCGAGAAGACCAAGGCCCTGCTGTTCTGCTCGCCCTCGAACCCGACCGGCGCGGTCGACAGCCCGGAGGCGATCGAGGCGATCGGCCGCTGGGTGCTCGAGCACGGCCTCTGGGTGATCACCGACGAGATCTACGAGCACCTGACGTACGGCGACGCACGGTCGACGTCGATCCCGGTCGCCGTCCCGGAGCTCGCGGACCGGACGGTCGTGCTCAACGGGGTCGCCAAGACGTACGCGATGACCGGCTGGCGGGTCGGCTGGATGATCGGCCCGAAGGACGTGATCAAGGCCGCGACGAACCTGCAGTCGCACCAGACGTCGAACGTGTGCAACGTCGCCCAGCGGGCCGCGATCGCCGCGCTGACCGGCGACCTGACCGCGGTCGAGGAGATGAAGCAGGCGTTCGACCGCCGCCGGCAGACGATGGTGCGGATGCTGAACGAGATCCCCGGCGTCGAGTGCCCGGAGCCGACCGGCGCGTTCTACGCGTACCCGTCGGTCAAGGGCGTGCTCGGCAAGGAGATCAACGGCCGGACACCGGCGTCGTCGACCGAGCTCGCCGAGATCATCCTGGACGAGGCGGAGGTGGCCGTGGTCCCGGGTGAGGCGTTCGGGGCGCCGGGGTACCTGCGGTTGTCCTACGCGCTCGGCGACGCGGATCTCGCCGAGGGTGTCGGCCGGATCGCCAAGCTGCTGAGCTGAGGTGACCGGGACGATTTCTGTCCGGCCGCGTTCCGTCGGTAACCTTCTGTGATGACGCATCGGGATCTGCGGGTGCTGCCCAAGGCGCACCTGCATCTGCACTTCTCGGGCTCGATGCGGCACCTGACGCTGGTCGAGCTGGCGGACAAGCACGGCGTCCGGTTGCCCGACGCGCTGCGGACCGACTGGCCGCCGGAGCTGTCGGCGGCCGACGAGCGCGGCTGGTTCCGGTTCCAGCGGCTGTACGACATCGCCCGGTCGGTGCTGCGCACGGAGGACGACGTACGGCGCCTGGTCCGGGAGGCAGCCGAGGACGACCGGGCCGACGGCTCGCGCTGGCTCGAGATCCAGGTCGACCCGTCCGGGTACGCGAACCGCTTCCACGGCATCACCGAGTTCACCGACCTGGTCCTGGACGCGGCCCGGGACGCGGCCGCCTCGACCGGGATCGCGGTCCAGGTGGTGATCGCGGCCAACCGGACGCGGCACCCGCTCGACGCGCGGACGCTCGCCCGGCTGGCCGCGCAGTACGTCGGGCGCGGGGTGGTCGGGTTCGGCCTGTCGAACGACGAGCGCCGGGGTACGACGTCCGAGTTCGCGCCCGCCTTCCGGATCGCCCGCCAGGCCGGGCTGCTCGCGGCGCCGCACGGTGGTGAGCTGTGCGGGCCGGCCACCGTCCGCACCTGCCTGGACGAGCTCGGCGCCGGCCGCATCGGTCACGGGGTGCGCTCGGTCGAGGACCCGGATCTCCTGAAGCGCCTGGTCGACGCACAGGTCGCCCTCGAGGTCTGCCCGGCCTCGAACGTCTCGCTCGGCGTCTACCGTCGCCCTGAGGACGTGCCCCTGCGCGAGTTGTACGAAGCCGGCGCCCGCATCGCCCTCGGCGCCGACGACCCGCTGCTCTTCGGCTCCCGCCTCGCCGAGCAGTACGAAACCGCCCGCGCGGTCCACAACTTCACCGACGAAGAGCTCGCCGACCTCGCCCGCGGCTCCATCCTCGCCTCCACCGCCCCACCCGAGACCCAGAAGGCTCTCCTGGCCGAGATCGACGAGTGGCTCGGCGTTACCGCCCCGGCCGCAGTCCCGGCGACCTGAAAATGCCGGACGAGGGCCGGTCCGGTTCCTCGGCAGGTCATTGTCGAGGGCATCGGCCGGGGATTACGTTGCGTGCATGACGCCGACGAAGATCTTGTTACCTGAGGACGAGTTGCCGACGCGGTGGTACAACGTGCTCCACGACCTGCCGACGCCACCGCCGCCGGTGCTGCATCCGGGGACGGGGCAGCCGGTGGGGCCGGACGATCTGGCGCCGCTGTTCCCGATGGACCTGATCATGCAAGAGGTCTCGCAGGATCAGTACGTCGACATCCCCGGTGAGGTGCTCGACGTGTACCGGCTGTGGCGGCCGAGTCCGCTGTACCGGGCGCACCGGTTGGAGAAGGCGCTCGAGACGCCGGCGCGGATCTACTACAAGTACGAAGGTGTCTCCCCCGCGGGATCCCACAAGCCGAACACGGCCGTCCCGCAGGCCTACTACAACGCCAAGTCCGGCGTCCGGAAGCTCACCACCGAGACGGGTGCCGGCCAGTGGGGGACGGCGCTGGCGTTCGCGTGCGCGCAGTACGGGCTGGAGTGCGAGGTGTGGCAGGTCCGGGCGTCGTACGACCAGAAGCCGTACCGCCGGACGATGATGGAGGTCTTCGGCGCGACCGTGCACCCGAGTCCGTCGGAGCTGACCGAGGCCGGGCGGAAGATCCTGGCCGGCGATCCGGAGT
Organism: Kribbella sp. CA-247076; assembly: GCF_050942445.1. Lineage (NCBI taxonomy): Bacteria > Bacillati > Actinomycetota > Actinomycetes > Propionibacteriales > Kribbellaceae > Kribbella > Kribbella sp. CA-247076. The sequence continues at coordinate 6,645,221 of NZ_CP192051.1, forward strand.
CGACCGGGTCGCTCGGGATCGCGATCAGCGAGGCGGTCGAGGCCGCCGTCCAGGACGAGACGGTGCACTACGCGCTCGGGTCGGTGCTCAACCATGTGCTGCTGCACCAGACGATCATCGGCGAGGAGGCGCTGATCCAGCTCGCCATGGTCGGCGAGACCCCGGATCTGCTCGTCGGCTGCACCGGCGGCGGGTCGAACTTCGGCGGCCTCGCGTTCCCGTTCCTGCGGGAGAAGGGGGCCGGCCGGATGGCGCCGGTCGTCCGCGCGGTCGAGCCGGCCGCCTGCCCGTCGCTGACCCAGGGGACGTACGCATACGACTTCGGCGACACGATCGGGATGACGCCGCTGATGAAGATGCACACCCTCGGCCACGACTTCGTCCCGGACCCGATCCACGCCGGCGGCCTGCGGTACCACGGGATGAGCCCGCTGATCAGCCACCTCTACGAGACCGGTGAGATCGAGGCGGTGGCGAAGCCGCAGTCGGAGTGCTTCGCGGCCGGCCTGCAGTTCGCGCGGACCGAGGGCATCGTGCCGGCGCCCGAGCCGACGCACGCGCTCGCCGCCGCGATCGAGGAGGCCCAGCGCTGCAAGGAGTCCGGCGAGGAGAAGGTGATCATCACCGCGCTGTGCGGCCACGGTCACCTCGACCTCGCGGCGTACGACGCCTATCTCACCGGCTCGATGACCGACCGGGCCTGGGACGACGCGGAGATCCAGGCCGCCGTGTCCCAGGCACTCACCCGGCTGCCGGCGCTCAGTTAGCCGCCGCGCTTCCACCAGGGTTTGGGCCGCTTGGCGACTGCGGTCAGCCAATCCGCCGGGATGGCCCATCCCCTGGTGCTGAGGGCTGCGAAGTACTGCGCTTTCAGGCTGTCCGGCACCCAGTACGCCGCGGTGGACTGGTCGGCGGCCTCGAAGTACGTCGTGCGCCGGCCGGGGCTCCACACCGTCGCCAGGGTGGAGCAGTGGGCGAGCCGCACGTAGTCCCACCGGGCCTGCTCGTCCGACAGGTCGTACGCCCGCTCGGTGACGTGCAACAGTCGGCGCTTGGGCTGGGGCTCCTGGTCGATCTCTTCGATCAGGTCTTGCACGACCGCGCGGTCGTCGGTCATCTCGTCGGGCAACCGCAGTCCGACCGGATCCAGTACGGCGGGGCCGAGCCGCGGCATCGCCACCTCCAGGAACACCTCGAGCAACGCGAACGCCTCCTCGGCCCGGTCGAACCGCGTCAACCCGGCGTGCAAGGTCGTCACCGCTTCCTCGGCCACCTGCCACACCCTAAGACGCCCGCGGCCACCGGCTGGGCCGAATCTGCCCCGCGATGCCCCGAGATGCCCCGATTGCTCACGCTCAGCTAACCCGTCCCGGACCACGATCTGCCCGGTACGACGCCCGCGACCGGTCGGCCGGGTGCCGGAAAGCCCCTCCGCGGCGGGGATTCCGGGGCAGCGCGGGGCATGCCGGGGCAGCTTGGGGCAGATCATCCACAGACCCCGTTTTCGTGGTCGCGGACGGTGGCCGGGCACCTACAGTTACGGCCATGCCAGAGCCCAACGAACTGCTGCGAGCCGCCCGGGAGCGGACGGCGTCGCGGCGCGCGCCCGGTGAGCAGATGTCCCGGGCCGAACTCGCGGAGGCCGTGTGCGGCTGGCTGTGGGAGACCACCGAGACGAAGTACGAGCTCGACGGGCACTACATCGCCAAGCTCGAACGCGGCGCGGTCCGCTGGCCGGGGGCGGCGTACCGGTCGGGGCTGCGGTACGTGCTGAACGTCGCCGACGACAGCGAGCTGGGCTTCGTCCCGCCGGGCGGTCCCGGCATCGTCGACCCGGAGCCCGGCACCAGTTCGATGCTCGGTCTCGAGGACGACCTGGTGCAGTCCGGCGACGAGTCGGTCGCGCTGCTCGCGCTCGCCGAGGAGTCGAACGTCGGTGACCTGACCGTCGAGCAGCTGCACGCGGACATCCTGCGCATCACGCAGAACTACCTGCGCACGCCGACGAAGGCGCTGTTCGTGCGCAGTCGCGCCGTCCGCGACCGTGCCTTCCGGTTGCTGTCCGGCCGGCAGCCACCGCACCAGACGCGTGACCTGTACGCCACGGCCGGCTGGGCGCTGACGCTGCTCGGCTGGATGGCGGTGGACCTCGGGCGGCCGGACGTTGCCGAGAGCCACACCCGGACGGCGTGGGCCTGTGCCGAGGCCGCCGATCTCGACGACCTGCGCGCGTGGGTGCGGGCCACGCAGCACACGGCCGCGTTCTGGCAGGACGATTTCGCCGGGGCGGCGACGTACGCACAGGACGGGCTGGGGTACGCCCGAGGCAGCTCGGCCTTGTTCCTGGCGAGTGTGTCCGCGGTAGACCTGGCCAGGTCGGGCCGGCATGCCGAGGCGCGCGACGCGCTGGCGATCGCGAAGCGCACGACGGTCCGCACCGATGTGCCCGAGCTCGGCGGCCCGTTCCTCTGTACGCCGGAACGCGCCGCGGGCATCTGGTCCGACGCGCACCTGGCACTCGGCGAGGCGGACGAGACGCTGAAACACGCCGAGCATGGGGTCTCGCTGTTCGAGTCCGCGCCGCACTCGGCGCGGAACTTCGGCTCCGAGCGGATGGTCCGGCTGCAACTCGCCAAGGCGCATCTGCAGCTCGGGGAGCTGGACGGCGCGACCGAGGCGGTCTCGGCGGTCCTCAGCACCCCGGTCGAGTACCGCGTCCGTCCGTTGATCCACCGCATCAGCGAGGTCGCCGCCCTCACCCGGCTCAGCCGGCACGCGACCGATCCCAAAGCGCTTGCGCTGCACGACTCGATCCGGGTCTTCATCCGTCACCCCGCCAGCCGGGCGACACCGAGCAAGTAGACCGAGCAAGGAGGAGTGCTGATGTTCGAGGAAGTCCGCGACCACTGGTACTGGCGACCGGGGTGGCGGCCCGACCGCAGTTTCTACACCTGGCACGTGACGTTCGAGGACCGGCCGGAGCTCGCTGCGCTCCAGGCGTCGTACGCCGAGCTGCTGCACGACCTGCCCGGATTCACGCCGGTCCCGGTGGAGTGGCTCCATCTCACGGTGCAGGGCGTCGGGTTCGCCGACAAGGTGCCGGCGGCGGACCTGGCCGAGATCGTCGAGGCCACCCGTCTCCGGTTCGCCAAGGTCGAGCCGTTCCCGGTCACCATCGGCCCGGCCGTCCTCGACCTCGAGTCCATCCAGCTCCCAGTCCGCCCGGTCGAGCCCCTCCAGCACCTCCGCGACCTCACCCGGGCCGCGATCACGGACGTCTGGGGCGACGACGCCGTACCCGAGCTCCCCGACCTCGACCCCCACATCACCCTTGCCTACAGCAACCACACCACCCCCGCCGCCCCCATCACCACCCGCCTCCTCGCCCACACCCCCCACTCCACCGCCCTCTCCATCACCGCCCTCACCCTCCTCACCCTCACCCGAACCCACCACCTCTACCACTGGACCCCCACCCACACACTCCAGCTCTGACCACACCACTCAATGCAGTCCCGCCCCGGCCCACGCCTCCACACGTTCGTCGACGAGAACAAGTCCCGCGGCCTCCTGATGGCTGCAGCCAGCTGCTCGCGCCGCACCTGGACCCGTTGCTGTGGGTGCCGGACGCCGTGGTGTGGGCCTGGGCGAAGGGTGGCGAGTGGCGGGAGCAGGTGCGTGCGTACTGCGACCTGAGACCACTCTGAACGCGCAGAACCCGGCTCACCAACCGTCCGGATGGCTGCCGGGTTCACTTCCGCAGGCTATTGCCCTAGGCACCGACCACTATATCCACTGCACGCGTCTCCCGCCACCGAGAAGAAACCACTCAACTGCCGTAGGCGCGGATTGAGGTGAGGTGGGCTCGGGGGGAGCCGTTGGTTTGGAGGGCTCGGAGGCGGAGGGCGGTGGTGGTGAGGGTTACCGGGTGGTGGTGGGTTCGGTGGTGGTTGTCGGTGACCGTGGTGATGGTGTGCCAGCCGGTGGGGGTCTGGGCTTCCAGGGCGTACGTGTGCAGGAGGGTGGGGAGGACGTCGAAGGGGGTGCGGTGGTGGTGGAGGTTGATCAGGTCCTCTTCGACGTCGTCGTCGAGGATGACGACGATCTCGGTGAGGTCGACCGGTGTCGGCCAGGTGAGCTGGATCCAGGGTTCGGGGTCCCAGGCGAGGTCCTCGGAGCACCACAGCTGCGGGCCGCCGTACGGGCGGGAGTAGCCGCCGACCACGTTCGAGGCGGCGTACGCCGTGGTCTCGCCGAGGCGGAGGCAGAGGCCGTCGCGGGGCAGAATGTGCTTCCAGGAGCGGAACTGTTCGGTCCACTCCTCGTCCGGTGCTGGGTCGCGGTGGGTGAAGAAGATCGTCCCGGGCAGCGCCGACGAGGCGGTGTGCACGGAGACGTCCGGGTTCGCCCGCAGTACGACGATCGCGTTGCCGGACGCACGCCATGCCAGAGGTACGTCGATCCAGCGCTTCTCGCCAGCCGGGACAGTCACCGTGGACGAGTCGAGGAGGGCGAGCGGCAGGTAGTTCTGCGGCTTCACCGGATCGTGCAGCTCGACGGTCAGCGACGTGTCGGCCGAGGCGTCGACCAGCACCGACAACCCCGTCGGCGACGGCAGCACCATGGCCAGGTCGGAGGTCAGGGCGAGGGTGCCGGACGACACCTCGACGGCCGGCTCGCGCAGCGTGGACGAAGCTGTGACGGCTGCATCGAGAGCGAGGTTGGCGGGATCGTCGTCGACGACCCCGAGCACGGACGCGTCCGCACGCTGCAACGCCCGGCGCATCAGCTCGAACCGCTCGGTCGCCAGCTCCCGCGGCGACAGCCCGTTGCTCAAAGCAACCGAAGCCCCGATCCCCACTGCCTCACCCAGGACGGCGCAGGTCGCCATCACCCGGGTGGTCCCGAAGGCGACGTGGCTCGCGCTGATGTTGCGGCCCGCCATCCACAGGTTCGGCACGTTCCGCGAGTACAGCGACCGCAGCGGGATGTGGTAGTTCCCGTCCGGGTGCCAGTGCTTCGACCCGCGCTCCGCCGCGTACACCCCACCCGGAGGATGCAGATCGATCGACCAGCCACCGAAGGCCACCCGGTCCTCGAACTCGACCTGCCCGAGGACGTCGTGCTGCGTCAACACGTGATCCCCGAGGAACCGCCGGTACTCCCGCTTCCCCGGCACCGAACCGATCCACTCCAGGGTCAGATTGTCCGCGTCGAACCGGCCGGAGTTCTTGAGGTAGTCCCAGATCCCGTAGACGACGGCCTGCAACTCGTCCCGGATCCGCTCGTTGTCGTCGACGACGTCGAGCTCCCCACCCCACTCGATCCACCAGTACGCGCACCCGTTCAGGTCCGACCGGATGATCCGCCGGTCCGGGATCGCGGTCTCGGTGATGTCCCGCGCGAACGACGGCGGCACGAACCGTACCGGTGCGCCGGTGTCCTTGGTGTAGAAGAGGATCGTGCTCCCAAGCGTGTTCCCGTCGGGTACGTCGGGCGCCCACGACTCGCCGTACTGCGACCGCGGCTCGCGCCCGGTGGCGAAGTCCGCACCGGCGAGGTACCCGACCAGACCGTCGCCCGAGCAGTCCGCGAAGGCCGGGCTCCAGAAGGTGATCGACTTCTCCGAGCCCATCTGCCACCCGTTGACCGACCGGATCGAACCGTCCGGCGCGGTGTCCACGGTGCGCACGTCCGTGTTCAGGAACAACGAGATCCGCGGCTCGGCCCGGACCGCCTCCAGCAGCACGAGGTCCCAGTAGTACGGGTTCCCCTCCGGGTTGCGGTACTGGTTCTCCACGAACAGCTCGCCCATGATCCCGGTCTCCCGGGCGAAGTGCTGGACGCCGTGCGCGGTCGCCCCGCACACCCAGACGCGCACCTCGCTGGAGGAGTTGCCGCCGAGCACCGGCCGGTTCTGGACGAGGGCCACGGTGCTCCCCTGCCGGGCCGCGGCGATCGCCGCGCAGACTCCGGCGAGGCCCCCGCCGATCACGGTCAGGTCGGAACGGACGTCGAGCTGCTGCATACAGGAAAACCCCTCAGGTGATGGTGTCTGGTCGTACGACGGTGTCCGGATCGAGCACGGCGTCCGGATGGACCACCGGCTGCCCCGGCCCGTTCGGGTGGTTGGCGGTCAGATGATCGGGAACGCGTTGCGCCACCAGCACGAACAACAACCCGGCGGTGAGGACGTCGCTCGCCCGCCCGGCGAAGAACTCGGTCCACGTGGTCCCGTTCGGCGTACCGGTGTCGAGCGTGACGTCGGCCAGCCGTCCGATCGGCGCGTCGACGACCCCCGTGATCGCGACGGTCAGCGCGCCCTCGCCGGCGGCTCGTTCAAGGAACCCCAACGTGGTCGCGTCCGTCCCCGATCGGCTGATGACCAGGGCGACGTCGCCCGCCCCGAGCAACCCCGCGCCGATCTGCGACGACTGCGGTCCGTCGAAGAACCACACCGGGATCCCGATCCGCAGCAGCCGGATGTACAGCTCCCGCGCCGGGATCGCGTCCCCCCACTCCCCGTAGATGTGGGTACGACGAGCGCCGGCGATCGCGTCCGCGACCCGGGTGGCCGCGGGCAGGTCGATCGCGGCCAGGGCGTTGCGCAACGCGTTCGCCTGGGTGGACGCGAGCACGTTCAGCACCTGCTCCGGCGGATCCGCCGGGCCGATCGCCAGCCCGATGTCACTCGCCCAGCCCGCCTCGAGCCCGCGCCCGATCTCCATCGCGAGCGCGGCCCGCAGTGCGGGATACCCGGCGAAGCCGAGGTGAGTCGACAGCCGGGTGACCGTGGCGGCCGACGTCTGCGCGGCCTCGGCCAGCTTGGTGATCGACCCGCGCGCGACCTCGTCCGGGTGCGCGAGCAGGTGCTCGGCGACCCGCTGCATCGCGCCGTTCAGGTCCGGCAGGGCGCGCTTGACCAGCTGCAACGGGCTCGGGTTACCGGCTCGGTCCATCGAAGAAGATCCCATCCCGTGATCATCACGTATAGACGAACTGGGCACTCGCCACACCGTCGGTGTCGCTGACCACTCGCACCCAGTGCGCACTGAACCCCGGCGGGAACACATGCGTCCGCACCTGACCCGGCTCGACCACCAGCGAGTGAACGGCTCCGAAGCGCCCGTGCCCGTGGAAGTCGATCTCGATCGTGATGGTCATCGGCGACGCGGAGAAGTTCTCCAGATGCACGCACTTCCCGTCGAACCCGGTCATCAGGTACGGATCCGACGGCTCCCCGGCCCGCACCTCCGTCTCCCACCAGGGACCACCCCACCCGGCCGGCTTGCCGAAGCTCCACAGGTCGTCGGTCTTGCCGAACCACAGCCCGGACTGCGGTTCGGCCGTGGTCGGGTTGAGCCCGTGACTCGGCGACGCGTTGTCCGCGCCGGCGACCAGCATCCCGCGCCACGAGCAGAAGTCCCCGAGCACCCAGAGATGGGTCGAGATCGGCCGCACGCCCCAGATCCGGCCGCCGTACGCCCACGGCGACAGCTCGTAGAACATCCCGTGGTGGTCCATCAGCAGCCGCTCGTGCTCGACCTCGCGGATCCGCGGCCACTCGGTCTGCCACTTGTGGTCGAAGCAGTGCGACGCCTTCGGCAGCCGGTACCGCGTCCAGCGGTCGTCCGCCTCGGTGTACACCTCGAGGATCGCCGACGCGCGGTCCCACCCGGTTGCGAAGATCGTCCCGCCGAACTCGTGCCGCCCGCCGATCGCGGTGAACGGGTCCCTCCGCAGGATGGTCCACGACGAGCCGTCGTACTCCGCCAGTCGTCCGCGCGACCGTTCACCGGCCCACTCGGGCTCGGCGTACTCGTTGGAACAGACAACGAGCCGGCCGAACGACGTGTAGCAGTCCTTGTAGTGGACCTTCATCTCGCCGTCCGTCCGCAGCTCCTCGTTCAGGTCGAAGAGCTGGGTGCACTCGTACGTGGTCAGGTCGAGCTCGAGCAGCTCGCCTTCCATCGCGAGCACGTACACATGTGTGTCCGGCTTGGTCAGGTGGCGCGACGTACCGCAGACCCGCAGCGGTTGCAGCTCGGGGATGGTGACGATCTTGTGGTCGGCCGAGATCACGTGCGGTCCGAGGACCAGCTGCGACGTCGGGAAGTGCACGAACCGGTTGGTGTACGTGCCGTCGACGCCGAGCGTCTCGGGCACGAGCTCCATCGACAGGTCCGGCTCGATCCGGCGCAGGCTGACCCCGGCGCCGGAGCGTGCCTTGTGCGAGTTGTAGTTCTGGACGTAGAGCTTCCCGTTCCACGGCATCAGCGAGCCGACGCCGAGTTCGCTGCGCGGCGGGCCGAAGTCGCCGATCTGGGCGAGATGGGGGAAGACACCGGACACGTTCATTTGATCCCCGTATGGGTCATGGCCGCGATGAAGCGGCGTTGCAGGACGATGAACACGAGCAGCACCGGGACGATCGAGATCACCGAGGCGGCCATGGTCAGGCCGGGGGCGATCTGGCCCTGCTCGTCGACGAAGTTGGTCAGGCTGAGCGGCAGCGTGTACCGGTCGGGGTTGCTGATCAGCACCAGCGGGGTCTCGTAGTCGTTCCACGACCAGACGAACGCCAGGATGCCGAGCGCACTCAGCACCGGAGTCGCCAGCGGCAGGTAGATCCGGCTGAACACCTGCCACTCGTTCGCGCCGTCCATCCGGGCCGCCTCGGCGAACTCGGCCGGCTGGCTGACGAAGAACTGGCGCATCAGGAAGGTGCCGAGCACGGTGAACATGCCGGGCAGGATCAGCGCCCACAACGTGTCGTACAGGCCGAGCTTCTGGAAGTAGATGAACCGCGGCACCAGCAGCAACTGCGCCGGGATGATCGCGGTCGCCAGGTACAGCAGGAACAGCTTGTCCCGGCCCTTGAACGACATCCGGGCGAACGCGTACCCGGCCATCGTCGCGGTGACCAGCTCCCCGGCCACCCGCAGTACGGCGACGAAGACGGACCGGCCGAACGCCGGGAGCACGGACGTCGCACCCGACAGCACCGTGCTGAAGTTGTCCCACTGGAACGGGTCCGGGATCCACTGCATCGGGATCCGGTACGCGTCCACGTCGGCCTTCAGCGCGGTCGACAGCATCCACGCGAACGGCGCGAGGAAGGCGATCGCCAGGATCCACAACGGGATCCCCCACCACCACTTGCTGTGCCTAGTCATGCAGAGCCCTCCCTCGCTGCGCGCGCCAGGTCACGAGCGTCAGCGCGAGGACGCCGAGGAACGTCACCAGGCCGATCGCCGAGGCGTAGCCGAAGCGGTAGAACTGGAAGCCGGTCTGGTACATGTAGTACGAGATCGTCGTGGTCGAGTCGCCCGGACCGCCGGCCGTGATCAGCGCGATCAGCCCGAAGCCCTGGGACGCCCCGATGATCAGCGTCACCAGCAGGAAGATCGTTGTCGGCAGCAACGACGGCCAGGTGATCACGCGGAACTTCGCCCAGACCCCGGCCCCGTCGATGTCGGCCGCCTCGTACAGCTGCCGCGGCGCGTCCTGCAACGCGGACAGATAGATCAGCGAGCAGTACCCGACGCCTCCCCAGACCGCCATCACGATCAGCGCCGGCAAGGCCCAGTGCGACGACGCGAACCATCCCGGCTGCAGCCCGAAGACGTCGAGCACCTGGTTGACCAGGCCGGCCTTCGGGTTCATCAGCATCAGCCAGGTCATGCCGATCGCGACCACGTTGACGATGTACGGCAGGAAGAAGATCGCCCGCAGGACGGCGCGTCCCGGCAGCGGCCGGTTCAGCGCGATCCCCAGGGCCAGCCCGAGTACGACGGTCAGCGGCACGCTCACGCCGACGTACACCAGCGTCAGCCCGACCGCCCGCCAGAACCCGGGGTCCTGGGCGATGGCGACGAAGTTGTCGAGGCCGTTGAAGGTGATGCCGCCGAGGCCGGACACCAGGTTCCAGTCAGTGAAGGCGAGCACTATCACGCTGACCAGCGGGATCAGGGTGAAGGCGATCACGCCGAGCAGGTTGGGGGCGATGAAGAGGAAGCCGATCCAGCCCCGCGGCTTGATCCCGGGGCCGGTCCCGTTCCCGGCCGGCGGCGCCGGGCTGACGGCTTTCGCGGGGGTCACGACCGTGGCGGTGGCCATCACGACCTCCTCTCGTTGCGGGCGATCGCGGCGTCGGCGAGCCGCCGTACCTCGCGGATGGCGACGCCGGGGTCCTTCTCGCCCAGCCAGCACAGGTCGCGCTGCTGCTTGACCGCGAGGCTGATCTCCGGAAAGCCGGTCAGCCGGGTGTCGGTGGCGAGCCTGGGGTCGGCGTCCAGGACGACGCGGTGGAACGACTCGACGTCGAAGTACTTCTCCGGCTCCTTGCCGAGCATCCCGGTGATCACCTGGTCGTCGGTGACGTTGCCGAGGGTCGGCAGCTTGCCGGCCTTGAGCATCGGCGCGGACCCTTCGGTCAGCCAGAACTTCACGAACTCCCAGGCTGCCTCGAGCTTCGGCGACGTCGGGTTGACCATCACGAAGTTGCTGTAGCTGCCGCCGTTCCAGTCCTTGCCGCCGACCGTCGGCGGCGGGGCGAACGACACCTTGAAGTCGTGCGGGTACTTCTTCGGGTCGTACAGGTAGCGCAGGTTGAACGGCGCCGTCGACCACAGGTGGAACTCCTCGCGGAGGAAGGAGTTCTGCTGGTAGGCGTCCAGATGCCGCGACAGCACCTCGGTCCACGGGAAGGCGGAGCCCTCGGCGATCATCTCCTGCCCGAGACGGAATCCCTGCTCGAAGTGCGGGTCGCCGAAGTTCGAGCGGTCACCGTCGTACCAGTAGTTCGGGCCGAGGGCGATCCGGGCGACGTCGGGGATGGTGTAGGCACCGATGGTGTCGCCGGTGGTGAGCTTCCGCGCGACGGCGCGGTACTCCTCGATCGTCCACTGCCGCGGCAGCTCGGCACCGGCCTGCTGCCGCAGCTTCTCGTTGAAGAGCACGAAGGACGGCTCGCGGGCGGTGGCGAGGGCCTTGACCTTGCCGTTCTCGATGTACGCCCGGGGCTCGACCGTGTCCAGGAACGGTTTCAGGTCCGGGTCCGCGGTCACCCGGTCGGTCAGGTCCGCCGCCAGTCCGGACCCGGCCCGCAACGCCATCGACGCCTGCGTGTAGGTGAAGTACACGTCGATGTCGAGCCCGCCCTGCAACGCGGTGTCCAGCTTGAGGTTGCCGCGGGCGTCGTTCACGAACCGCGTGTAGTTGACCTTGTACTGCGGAAACTTCCGCTGGAACGCCTCGACGACGGCCGCCGGGCCGGACGCGGCCGGGACGCCGCCCCACACCTGCAGCGCACCCGATCGCGCGCCGCCGGACGAACATCCCGGCACGACGGCCGCGGCGGCCGCCGCGCCCAGCCCGGCGAGAACCTCCCGCCGTGAAAATCCTTTGCGCCTCACACTCCACCTCCCACCAGATTTCGCAAAAGATTAGCGAGGGAGGCGCGGTTTGCCTAGGGTCTGTGCAAAACTTTTTCAGGACACGTCGGCGATGCCGGCCTTGCCTGCCTCGACTGTGATGCCGGCTCGGGTGAGTACCGGGGAGTCGGGCACGGTGACCTGGGGTACGACGCGGTAGTCGGTCCGCCACTCGTCGCGGGTCACCACGCAGCGCTGGTAACCACGCTGGCTGTTGTGGAACTTCATGTGCGGGTTCTCCGCCAGCCAGGTGACCCCGAGGGCGTCCATGTCGGCGCCGTTGCCGCCCGAGCTGATCGACGTACCGAGGAACTCGGTGCCGACGGTGCGCGACGACGGGTCGGCGAAGTTCAGCTTCAGGTCGGCGGCCACGCTGCGGTGGGCGTCGCCGGTGATCATCACGAAGTTGTCGACCTTCCGCTGGACCACGCCGTCGAACAGTCGCTGCCGGGCGGCGGCGTACCCGTCCCAGGTGTCCATGCCGTACCGCTCGGACACGCCCGCCTCGTGGTCCGCCTCGAACGCGAAGATCTGGTTGCCGAGCACGTTCCAGCGCGCGTGCGAGCGGCCGAGCCCGTCGAGCAGCCACTTCTCCTGCTGCGCGCCGAGCATCGTCCGGGCGGGATCCCAGCGACCGTCGCAGTTCTGCGCGCACTGTTCGAGCTGGTCGGTGCGGAACCGGCGGGTGTCGAGCATGTTCAGCTGCAGCAGGTTGCCGAACGACAGCCGCCGGTAAACCTGCATCTCGGGTCCGCGCGGCATCGACGTACGGCGCAGTGGCAGATTCTCGTAGTACGCCCGGTACGCCGCCGCCCGGCGCTGGCGGAACACCGCCGGGTCCTGGTCCGGCTCGGTGTCGAGCTGCGAGATGTCGCCGGCCCAGTTGTTCTCGACCTCGTGGTCGTCGGGCGCGACCACCCATGGCGCGGCGGCGTGCGCGGCCTGCAGGTCGGGGTCGGACTTGTACTGGCCGTACCGGACGCGGTAGTCGGCCAGGCTGAACACCTCCGCGGCCGGCAGGTGCGGCCGGCCGATCGTGCCCTGGTTCCCGCCTTCGTAGATGTAGTCGCCGAGGTGGACGACGACATCGAGGTCCTCGTCGGCCATGTGCCGGAACGCGGTGAAGTACCCGTCGGCGTACGCCTGGCAGCTCGCGAACGCGAACGTCAGTCCGTTGAGCCGGCTGTACCAGGCGGGCGCGGTCCGGGTCCGGCCGACCGGGCTCACCTGGTCGCCGACGACGAAGCGGTACCAGTACTCGCGGTCCGGCCGCAGCCCGTGCACCTCGGCGTGCACCGAGTGCGCCCACTCGGGTACGGCGTGCTCGACGCCGCGACGGACGATCCGGCGGAACCGCGGGTCCTCGGCGACCTCCCACTTCACCAGGACGCGCTTGGCCGGCATCCCGCCGTACCCGTCCGGCGCGACCGGCTCGGGTGCGAGGCGGGTCCACAGCACGACGCTGTACGGCTCCGGATCACCGGAGGCCACGCCGAGCGTGAACAGGTCACCGAGCCGGGATGAGGCTCGCGCTTCCGGGACGACGGCGGTGGCCACTGCCGCCGCGCCGGCCAGGGTGAGGAACTGTCGACGGCCGAACTGGTCTCGCATGAATCCTCCTGCTACGGGGTCGGAAACCGTAAGTCATTCACAGCTACCGAACCCCGAGCCGAAGAACAAGGGAACGTTCAGAAACTTGCGTTCACCAGGACGGGTTCGTTGACCAGGGTGATGCCGAAGGCCTGGTGGACCTGGGCACGGAGGTGGGCGGCGAGCGCCAGGATCTCCTTGGTGGTGGCACCACCGCGGTTCGTCAGCGCCAGCGTGTGCTTGGTCGACACCGAGGCGGCCCCGATCGCGAAGCCCTTCGCGATCCCCGAGTGTTCGATCAGCCAGGCCGCGCTGGTCTTCACCCGGCCGTCCGGCTGCGGCCACTGCGGCGCACCCGCCGGTACGTCGGCCGCCGTGTCCAGGATCGGGTTCGTGAAGAACGACCCGGCGCTCCAGGTGTCGTGGTCGGCCTCGTCCAGCACCATCCCCTTGCTCCGCCGGAGCCCGAGAACGGCCTCGCGGACGTCGGTCATCGGTGCGCGCGACCCGGGATCGACCTCGAGGACGCGGGCCAGCTCGGCGTACCCGATCGGGGCGGACAGGTCGCCGAGCCGCAGCTGGAACGTGACCTCGAGGACGACGTACCGGGACGGGTCCTGCTTGAAGCGCGAGTTGCGGTAACTGAAGCCGCAGTCGACCGCGTGGATCGTGCGGACCCGGTTGTCCACCCGGTCCCAGACCCGGACCCAGGCGATCGTCTCGGCCACCTCGTGCCCGTAGGCGCCGACGTTCTGCACCGGGGTCGAGCCGGTCAGCCCGGGGATCCCGGACATCGACTCCAGGCCGCTCCACTCCTCGGCGATCGCGCGCTGGACCACGACGTCCCAGTCCTCGCCGGCCTGGATGCTGACCATCGCGCCGGAGCACATGTCGGCGTCGACCTTGATCCCACGGGTGGCGATCTTGATCACGGTGCCGCGGAAACCGTCGTCGCCGATCACGACGTTGCTGCCGCCGGACAGCAGCAGCACCGGCTCGCCGGCCGCGTCGGCGTCCCGGACCGCGGTGATCAGGTCGTCCTCGGTGGTGACCTCGACGAGGCGGTCGGCCAACCCTCCGATCCGCAGGGTGGTGAAGTCGGCGAGACGTACGTGGGTCTTCACCGGACTCTCACGACCGCCCTGGCCCGGCCGAGGACCTTCTCCTCGCCGGCAATCGCGGTGATGTCGATCTCCGCCTGCCCGTCCGCGACCTTGTCCACTTTCGCCGAGAAGGTCACGCTCGCGCCCTTGTCGTCGTCCGGCACGACGACCGGCTTGGTGAACCGTACGCCGTACTCGACGAGGTCGGCCGGGTCGTCGAGCCAGTCGGTGACGACCCGGACCGCGGACGCCATGGTGAGCATGCCGTGCGCGATCACGCCGGGCAGGCCGAGCGCGGCCGCCATCCGGTCGCTCCAGTGGATCGGGTTGAAGTCGCCGCTGGCCCCGGCGTACCGGACCAGGTCCTCGCGGCGGAAGGTGACGGTCAGCGGCGGGAGCTCGAGGCCTACCTCCGCGGTCTTCATGCGCCCGCCCGGTTGTGCGAGATCGTGGAGGTCGAGGTGGCGATCGGCTCGCCGGCGACGGTGCTCAGGGCGGTCTCGTACATGATCACCTCGACGTCACCGGCCTTGCGCACGGTGGTGATGGTCGCGGTCGCGGCGATGTCGTCGCCGGCCTTGATCGGGCGGGTGTAGGTGAACTTCTGCGCGCCGTGGACGATCCGGTCCAGCCGCAGCCCGAGCTCCTCGTCGCCCAGCAACTGCTCGAGCGCCCGGCTGCCGAGCATGAACGCGAAGGTCGGCGGCGCGACCGCGTCCGCTCCCCGGTACGCCGGGTTGGGGTCGCCGATCGCGTCGGCGAACTCGCGGATCTTCTCCCGGCCGACCTGATAGGACTCGGCGGCCGTGTAACTCCGGCCGACCATCGTGGCGTCGATCGTCATATCCCCAAACCCTACTGGCAGACTGTGACGGCGAGTGCCGCCACCCACTCTCGGTAAGACCGACTGGGGAAGGTAGAACGTGACGGCAGTGACGGCGTTGGCCCGGTACGCGCCTCGGTACAACCTCGAGATCGGCGAGCCTTCCGGTGATGAGTGGCTTCCAGTCGATCGGATCCTGGAGCCGGACGGGCCTGAGCTGACCGAGCTCCTCAAGCGCGACCACGACGCCAGCGGACACACGTCGGCGCACGCGAACGCGCTCAGTCTGATGTCGTTCTACGCCGGCCGGGCGCCCGCGACCGCGCTCCTGCTCTGGGCGCTCGAGGGCCGCGTCCTCGACATCCGCCCGGAGAACCTGTGGGTCCGGCCGCACGACGGCCACGGTCTCGCCGCGGTCGCCGTACGCTCGGCCCGCTTCCTGCCCGGCGGTCTCGAGACGCTGTACGACGTCGTGCTGCGACAACACCTGCTACCACTGTCCGCCGAGCTCCACCGGCGTACTCGGGCTGGTCTTCGGCAGTTGCACGGAGGTGTCGCGGCCGGCTGCGCGATGGCCTTCTGCGCGGCGACCCGCGAGGCCGAGACGGTCTCGCCTGCCTACCTGCTCGACCGCTGGCAGACCTTCGTCGCCAAAGCCCCCGGCGGGCTGGCGCGGCTGGGCGACGTCGAACTCGCCGCCGGCAAACTCGTCTACCTCCGCAACACCTGCTGCCTCTACTACACCAGCCAAGCCGGCACCAACACCCTCTGCGGCTCCTGCTGCCTAACCCCCCGCCCCAACCGCCGAGCCGCCTACGAAGCCGGCCGCCCAATCATCACGGTGTGAAGCTGTCGGTTGCAGAGGGTATAACTGAGTCTCCTCGAGCCGAGACGCCCCGGCACAAAAAAACGGCCCCCTGACGGGGGCCATTCCAGCCGGCCGAACCGGCATCGATGAGACGAACTTTACCACGGCGGTGCCCTCGGCACGGCTCGTCGCACGTTTGGGGGCAGCATGGCGACCGTCGCCGCCTACATCGACGGCTTCAACCTGTATCACGGCATGAAGACCAAGTTCGCCCGGCGATACCTCTGGCTCAATGTGGTCGAACTCGTCCGGCAGCTCCGGCCTGACGACGAGGTCGTCGTGGTTCGCTACTACACGACTCTCGTGCGAAGCGAGCCGGACGCCGCGCTCCGCCAGCAGCACTACCTGGACGCGTTGCAGATGCGCTGCGGCGCTGAACTCGAAGTACGCCTCGGGTGGTTCAAACCCAAGAAGCTCGCGCCTTGCAAGCGGTGCGCTCAGGACTGGCTGTGCGGCTGTCCTCGAAAGGTTCGATCCTATGAGGAGAAGGAGACCGATGTCGCCCTGGCCACAGCGATGGTCGCGGACGCTGCCCGCAGACTGGCAGACGTCACCTTGCTGGTGAGCGCTGACTCGGATTTCGCGCCTGCCGTGCGAGCAGTGAAAGACGTACGCCCTGAGCAGCGCGTCATCCTCGCGATGCCGCCTGGCAACGCCAAGCCACACAAGCGCTTCACCGACCTCGGATCGTTCAGCATCAACGAGACCGCTCTGCGCCGGTCCCAGCTTCCCGAGGTCGTCCGGGACGGCAAGACCCGAGCCGAGCGACGCCGACCGGAGAAGTGGCTGTGAAGCTCACCCGACCGGGTCCCGGCACAGCGAAAGGCCGCTTCGGGGTTCGAAGCGGCCCTCGCGAAGAGCTGAGGTCAGCGGGTTTCGCGGGGAGCCCCGCCTCCCGCGAGCTTGCTCGCTCACAGCGAAAGGCCGCTTCGGGGAACCGAAGCGGCCTCGCGGAAACTCAGGGGCTGAGGTCAGCGGGTTTCGCGGTGGTCGGTGTGGTCGTTGCAGCGGGCGCAGTACTTCTTCAGCTCAAGACGATCCGGGTCGTTGCGCCGGTTCTTCTTGGTGATGTAGTTGCGCTCCTTGCAGACGGTGCACGCCAGCGTGATCTTCGGGCGGATGTCGGTTGCCTTGGCCACTGCTGCCTCTTCTTGTTCATGAGTGCGCAACTTGGGTGATCGCACTCTCGAGCTACTGCATTGGTGGGTAGCGGGGGCGGGAGTCGAACCCGCGACACCACGATTATGAGCCGTGTGCTCTAACCACCTGAGCTACCCCGCCGGGAGAGTCCGTCACCTCACCCGGCGGACCGGGCGAGGTGTCGTGCTCAGAGCCCCTTTACGGAATCGAACCGTAGACCTTCTCCTTACCATGGAGACGCTCTGCCGACTGAGCTAAAGGGGCGGGCCGAGGAGAGAGATTACACGGTCCGCAGCCTCGATGTGAAATCGAGCCAGGCGCACCCTGTGGCCCCCTCTGTCCGACCCGGAAAGCATACCGGTTCCACAGAGTGCTGCTGACCAATTTTCAGCCCAGTACGCCGTCATCGGCGGAAAAGTCGTCCGACGCATCCACGGGCGGATTCGCCAGATGCCAGCGCACCGATCGCCGCAGACTCTCCACCGGATCCGCCGGCGACCAGCCGAGCACCGTCCGCGCCTTCCACGAGTCCATCAGCAGGTGCTGATCCAACGCCCCGGTCAGCGACAGATCGTCCGGCAACACGTCGTCCCGAACCCGGACCAGTTCGACGTCCGACGCGTCCGCCGCGGCCAGGATCTGCTCGGCGAACAGCCGGTACGGCGCCGTCACCGGCTCCACGATGTTGAACGCCTCACCGCGATGATCCCCGGGCAGCGCCAACGACACCGCGGCCGCCACGTCCCCGACGTACACGCGACTGAACAAGAACTGCCCTGACCCGATCGGGATCCGCTTCCGCCCGGCCCGGACCCGCCGGAGCACGAACTCGAACCGCCGCTGGTAGTCGTGCTCGCCGTACACCGCCCCCAACCGGAGCACGGTCGCGCCCCGCGGCAGGTAGCGCTCCTCCATCTCCAAGTTCTCGTACTGCGGCCCGTCGACGTACCGCCGATCGCGCAGCGGCGACTCCTCGGTCAACGGCAGCCCGTCACTCGTCCACCCGGAGTGCAGACCATCGTACGCGCGGTAGACATCGCCACTCGAGATCGCCACCAGCCTCACCGACGGCCCGACCGCGCCCAGCGCCGCGTCGGCCGCGGCCGCGTTCATCCCGGAGATGTCGACGAGGGCGTCGACACCGAACGACTCCACGGCCGAGGACAGCGCCGCCCCGTCGTGACGGTCGAGATGGGCATGCGTGACGGCCGGCAGGTCGGCCGGCTCGTGCTCGCCGCGATGCACGACGAGTAGTTGATGCCCCTCGGTCGACAGTCGCTCCACGACGGCCCGCCCGATGAACTGAGTACCGCCGAGGATCGCGATCCGCATGCGTCAGTCGTACCCGTCCAGAGCCCTCGGCCGCAGCAACATCTGCGCTCAGCAGACGGCCTTATACAGGTCCGCAAGGGCTGCTCGGCGCCATTTCACGAGTGATCCGCATCACGCGTGGATTCAACTACCCACGGGTCGGATTCACGCCTGGACGCCTACGAGGCGGCAAGAGCCCCTCACTGTCCGTGGGCGATTTCGTTCACCTGCGCGACATCTGCGTTTGAGGAGCCGTGACCTCCTCGTTATGGTCGTTCGAGCCGCTGTACCCCTCGCAGCGGCTGCCCCTCCCTGGAAGGCCCCTCCCCTGTGTCTCCTCAGAACGACGTCCCGGTTGCCCCGCGCCGGGCAGCCAAACATCGCTCCGGCCGCCGAAGTACCGGCCGCCGCACGCAGCTGATCGGCATCACCGCCGCTCTCGCTGCTGCGGCCGGCACCACCGCGGTCGGCCTGTCGTCCTCCGCCACCGGATCCTCCACGGCGAGCCCCGGCCTGAGCCCCTCACAGGCCGACGCTCTGACCGCGGCGCGGGTCGAGCGGCGGGACCTGGCGTCCCGCGACGCCGGCCGCATCGACCTGTCGCTGGAAGCGACCCGCAAGGCGCAGGCCGAGAAGGCCGCGCAGGCCCGGGCGGCCCGGCTGGCCGCCAACGCGACCCTGACCCAGCGCCGGGCGCTCGCGCTCGCCGCCGCCAAGGCGGCCGCCGCGAAGAAGGCCGCCGCTCAGGCCCGCGCGCTGGCCGCGGCCAAGGCGGCCGCGATCGCCAAGGCGAAGGCCGCCGCGGTCGCCGAGGCCGAGGAGCGGGCCCGGGCGCCGAAGGTCGTCCTCCCGACCACCGGCTACCGCCTGACCGCCCACTTCGGCGAGGGCGGAAGCCGCTGGGCCCGCAACCACACCGGCCTCGACTTCGCCGCCCCGCTCGGTACGTCGATCCGCTCGGTGCTCGCCGGTGAGGTCATCCAAGCGTCGTACGCCGGCGCCTACGGCCGCCAGGTCAAGGTGCGGCACGCGGACGGCACGGTCACGTCGTACAGCCACATGTCCGAGTTCGCCGTCTCGGTCGGCGACACCGTGGCCGCCGGCGACAAGGTCGGCGCGATCGGCGTCACCGGCAACACCACCGGCCCGCACCTGCACTTCGAGGTCCTCCTCGGCGGCGACAACCAGGTCAACCCGGAGCCGTGGCTCCGCGACCGCGGCGTCAACCCGTAACACCGAGCAACCTCGCGACCGTCGTCACGAACGCGGCGTCGTCGATCCACGGATAGCGGGCGACGCCCGTACCCCAGTCGAGCGCCCCGGCCACCACCAAGGCCGGGGCGTCGACCTGTGCCAGCGCGCCCCGGATCTTCCCCCGCTAAGGTTCCCCCAGCCAACCCAAGAGGGGGAACTCTTGAAGCTGTACACGTCCGCACTCGCCGCCGGCGCTCTCGTGGCCGCCAGCCTGGTCACCGTCCAGCCGGCCCACGCGGTCACCGAGCAGTCCACCGCGGTCTGCTCACTCGTCCCACCATCGCGCATCAGCATCAAGGCCAGCATCAACACCTTCTCCGCCAAGCTGGGCTCGAACTGCCCGGGGACCGTCTACACCGCGGTGTGGAAGAGCACGCCGTGGGCGACCATGCACCCCGACGGGAGGCTGGAGTTCCGGTACGCCGCGCGCGAGACCGGGTTCACCATCACCGGGACGGCTCCGGTGATCGGCACGGTGACCTGGAAGCCCGCCGGTGGAGCGACCAACTACGACGGCGTCAAAGTGGCTGACCTGACCTCGGCGACGTCGGTCTCGAAGTGCGCGTCGGCCGTTGCACTCAGCGGCGGCCGCAAGGGCAGCAGGACCGCGCTGCTCACCACAGTTTCCTACTGGCACCCGAACTCCGACCGCTACATCCGGTGGGCGAACAAGCAGGTCCTGCTCCAGTACCAGGACATCGGTACGTCGACCTGGAAGGGCCTCGCCTACGTCACCACGAACAGCGTCGGCCAGGTCACCTACAACTACTACCCCAACAGAACCCGCCGCTACCGCGCCTACGTCCCCGGCACCAGCAGCGTCTGGAACATCTTCTCCCCAGTCATCAGCCGCTGACCGCACCCGCGTTGCCCGGGGCAACACCTTGCCCCGGGCAACTACAGCGTCAGGGCCATGTCGACCGAGTCGATGTAGGTGCCGTCGATCAGGTATTCGTTGGGGTGGATGCCCTCGACGACGTAGCCGTTGCGTTCGTAGAGGCGGCGGGCGGCGGTGTTGGTGCTGTGGACGTGCAGGCTGATCTTGCGCGCTCCGAGGAGTCGGCCTTCCGCGGCCGCGGCGTCGAGAAGGGCGGTGGCGATCCCACGTCCGCGAGCCTCTTGGGCGACCGCGAGGCCGTTGATCGTCAGCACGCCCGCGCCTTCCGGAAACGTGTACTTGTCCTGCAGCCGCAGATACCCGACCACCGCGCCGTCGTACTCGGCCACGAGGTGCGCCTCCGGCCCGCTGCGGGCGAAGAAGCTCTCCCGGATGTGCTCCTGGTACGACGGGAAGCCGGTGCTCGCGTCCCACGAGGTCTGGTCGATCCGGAGGAGTACGTCGTCATCGGCGACGACGGCACGGCGTACGGTCAGGCGGTTGGCACTCACCGCCCAATCCTCACCCGCCAACGAGGTCAGCCCCCGCCAGGGTGGCGACTGGGCTAGCGGGTCTCCTCGGGTGGGTCCGGGAGTACGGCGAGCGGGCGCTGCCGCCAGTGGACGTCGTGCCAGGCGCCCAACTTCCACCCGATCCGGCGGTAGGTGCCGATCTCCTCGAAGCCGAGCGCCGTGTGCAGTCCCACGCTGGCGTCGTTCGGCAGCGTCATCCCGGCGGCCGCCGTACGGAAGCCTCGCTCGGTCAGCCGCTCGAACAGCGCCTCGTACAGCGCCCGCCCACCGCCGGTCCGGCGCCGGCCGAGCTCCAGGTAGACGCTCACCTCACACGACCAGCGGTACGCCGCTCGCGGCTTCATCGGACCCGCGTACGCGTACCCGACCACCCGGCCCTCGTCGTCCTCGAGCACCATCCAGGCGTACTTCGTCTGCGCGTCCGCGATCCGCTGCGCCAGCTCGGCCGCGGACGGCGGCTCGATCTCGAAGGTGATCGCGGTGTCGGTCACGTACGGCGCGTAGATCGCGGCGCATGCCTCGCCGTCCAGTGGTGAGGCGTCTCTGATCTTCGGCATGTCACGATAGTAGCCATAGATGCCGCTATAGTGGCAAGCATGTTGGATGAGCTGTCCGCCTCGCTCGCCGCGACCGTCCGGGCCGCGCGGGTCGCACAGGAGCTGTCGGTCAACGCGCTGGCCGAGCGTTCCGGGGTGTCCCGGGCAATGATCGGCAAGATCGAACGCGGTGAGGCCCAGCCGACCGCCGTACTGCTCGGACGGCTCTCCGGCGCGCTCGGGATGACGCTGTCCGAACTGGTCGCCCGCGCGGAGAACACCGGCGACCTCCTCCGCCGCCGGGCCGACCAGCCGGTGTGGACGGACCCCGCGACCGGCTATCTCCGCCGAGCGGTCTCCCCCGTCACCGACGGCCCACTCGAGCTGGTCGAGGTCGAGCTTCCACCGGGCGCCTCGGTCTCGTACCCGGCCGACGCGTACGTCTTCAAGTACCAGCAACTGTGGATCCTGGACGGCCACCTCCGGTTCCACGAGGGCTCGGTGGTCCACGACCTGCACACCGGCGACTGCCTCCAGCTCGGCCCGCCGTCGCCCACGGCGTTCCACAACCCCGGCGCGGTCCCGTGCCGCTATCTGGTGGCCCTGGTCAAGGGTCGTTCGTAGTTGGCCGGGGACAACGGCGGGTCCGGCGTGATTGGCTGAACTCACTACCACGCGCCGTACGGGAGGGAACGATGACCGTGTCACCGCTGGTGTGGGTCCTGACGCTGGCCGTGATCCTCGCGCTGCTCGCGTTCGACTACTTCTTCCACGTCCGGTCCGCGCACGTGCCGACGGTGCGGGAAGCCGCCATCTGGTCGAGCGTGTACGTCGGGATCGCGCTGCTGTTCGGCGTCGGCTGCTTCGTCTTCGGCGGTACGGCGATGGGCTCGGAGTACTTCGCCGGCTACATCACCGAGAAGGCGCTGTCGGTCGACAACCTGTTCGTGTTCCTGATCATCATGACCAGCTTCCGGGTGCCGCGGGAGGACCAGCAGAAGGTCCTGCTGTTCGGCATCGTCTTCTCGCTGATCGCCCGGACCGGGTTCATCTTCCTCGGATCGGCGCTGCTGAACACGTTCTCCTGGGTGTTCTACCTGTTCGGCATCGCGCTGCTGCTGACCGCGGGCAACATGCTCAAACCCGAGACCGAGGAGTCGCACTCGGCGCAGAACGTCGTCGTCCGGCTGGCCCGGCGCTGGCTGCGGACCAGCGACGAGTTCGACGGCGACAAGCTGTTCACCGTCGTCGACGGGCGCCGCGTGCTGACCCCGATGGTGCTGGTGATGGCGGCGATCGGCGGCACCGACCTGCTGTTCGCGCTCGACTCGATCCCGGCGATCTTCGGCCTCACCCAGAACGTGTACATCGTGTTCACCGCGACGGCCTTCAGCCTGCTCGGTCTGCGACAGCTGTATTTCCTGCTGGACGGCCTGCTCGACCGGCTCATCTACCTGTCGTACGGGCTGGCCGCGATCCTCGCGTTCATCGGCGCGAAGCTCGTGCTGCACGCGCTGCACGAGAACAACCTGCCGTTCGTGAACGGCGGCGAGCACGTCGACGTCGCCGAGATCAGCACCGGCGCGTCACTGCTCGTCATCCTCGGCGTCCTGGTGATCACCATCCTCGCGTCGCTCTTCAGCACCCGCGGCCGCACCCAGACCGCGATGGCCCGCATCCGCCGCGACGCCGCCGCCTACCTCGACTCCGAGTACACCGCCGACCCCCACGAGCGCGAACGCATCTTCTCCCGCCTCCTCGCCGACCGCGAACACATCATCGCCCTCGGCCCCAAGGCCCGCCAGCAGGTCAAGAACGAACCCGAACTCATGGACCTCTGCCGCCGAGCCGCCGACAGCCACGCCATAGCCCACACAGACCACGAAATCCGCCCCGGCCTCTAACCACCCCGCCCAACCTGCGGAGCATGTGGTCGACCCACGCGGCGACTACGCGTGCTCCTGCGTCGCCCGCTACGCAGCCGCTCCCACCCACCCTCGGGTCTGCGGGCTGCCGCCCGCGCTCGCGGCTACCGCAGCCTTCGACTACACCGTGGTCGTGGCGGGCAGGGGGTGACACAGCCGACCGCATTGGAAGCCGCCGGCACCACCGACGAGCTCAGTTGCGATCCACGCTCTCGGCTTGCCGACTCCCCAGCTGCCAGAGCTGTTGTCCGGCCGGTGACCAGCCTGCGGGTCTCGCCGACCACCGTCCGCCGACCCGCCCGTCTTCCGGCCCCCCGCCCGAACCACTGCGGACCGCCAGGCCATCCCAATCACCGAGACCTGCGCGGGCGCACGCTCACCTGACCGCGCCGAGCGAGATTGTGATGGCCTGGAGGTCCGCGTCAGACGACGATCGTGCAGCTGCACCTTGCGGCCACGCACTCGAGTGCAGGTGGCACGGCACACCCTTCCGTGGGATGGTCCGCCCACCGTGGCTGACCGCGCGCGGCAGCCCGCGCGCTCAGCGCGACAGCGCGCACACCCGGTAGGTGGTAGCGACCGGCGAGCACGGCGACGCAGAAGCCGCGCGTAGCGGACGCGCGGGCACACCACAGTCCGCCGACACCACCGTCCACCCCGTCAGCCCTTGACGGCTCCGGTTGCGAGGCCGGTTACGTAGAAGCGTTGGAGGGCTACGTAGAGGATGACGCACGGGATCATGGCGATGACTGAGCCGGCGACCAGGGAGCCGAAGTTGACTTCGCCGTAGGCGCCGGCCTGGACGTTCACCAGCGCGACCGGGAGGGTGTAGAGCTCGTCCTTGGTGAGGAAGGTCAAGGCGCCGAGGAACTCCGTCCACGCGGCCAGGAAGGCGTAGAGCGCGACGGTGGCCGCGCCGGGGGTGACGAGCGGGCGGAGGACGGAGCTGATCATTCGGAGGGTGCCGCAGCCGTCGACGTGGGCCGAGTCTTCGAGTTCGACGGGGACCGAGGAGAAGGAGTTGCGCATGACGAAGACGCCGAACGGCAGGTTGACCGTGGTGTAGAAGAGCACCAGGCCGAGGAGGCTGTCGGTGAGCCGGAGGACGTTCATCTCCAGGTAGAGCGGGGTCAGGATCGCCTGGAACGGGATCATCATCGAGACGACCACCAGGGCGAACAGCAACGGCCCGCTGCGGAAGCGGAAGCGGGCGAAGCCGTAGCCGGCCAGGGTCGCCAGCAGAGCGGTCAGGACGGCGGTGCTCAAGGCAACGATTAAACTGTTGCCCACAGCCCGCATCAGGTTGCCTGGTCCCTCGATCAGGGTGCGGAAGTTGTCCCAGGTCAGCTGGAAGAAGGTGGACGCATCCGGTGCGGCGACGATCACCTCGTTCGGTTGGACGGACCGGAAGAGGGCCCACAGCAACGGGACGGTGAACACCAGGAAGGCTCCGGCGCCGCCGACGACGTACAGGACGTTCTTGAGCCTCATGGCGTCAGTCCCTCTCCCGGAGCAGCCAGAACTGGGCCGCGGTGACGAGTCCGACCACGACGACCAGGACGATCGACAGCGCGGTCGCGGCCCCGAGTTGCAGCTGGACGAAGGCGCGGTTGTAGATGTACTGGACGACCGTGGTGGTGTCGGTTCCCGGACCGCCGCGGGTCAGGATGTAGAACTGCGTGAACGCGAGCAGCGAGCCGACCACCGAGATGATCACCGACATCGCGATCGTCGGCCGCAGCACCGGGATGGTGATCTCCCGCTCCTGCCGCCACCAGCCGGCGCCGTCGAGCTCGGACGACTCGTAGTACTCCCGCGGGATCGCCTGCATGCCGGCCATCAGCAGCATCATGGTGAGCCCGGAGACGCCCCAGATCACCAGCACGCAGATCAGCCCGGTCGCGAGCGGCCCGTCCACCAGCCAGGCCGTCGTCCCGTCGGTGATGCCGAGTTCGCGGAGGATGATGTTGATCGCGCCGCTGTCCGGCTGGGCCTCGAGCACGGTGACGAAACTCAGCGTGGACAGGCCGACGACGAACGGCAGGAAGAAGACCGTTCGCAACAACGTCGCCCCGCGCCGCTTGCGGCGTACCAGTACGGCGAGCGCGTAGCCGAGCACCAGGATCGGACCGGTCACGATGGCCGTGTAGAGCAAGGTGTAGAGGACCGACTTGGCGAATGCGGCGTCGGACACGATCGCGGTGTAGTTCTTCAGCCCGGCGAACTCCACCGTGCCGATCAGCGGCCAGTTCGTCAGCGAGATCACCAGGGCGAACCCGAGCGGCACCAGCACGAAGACCGCGACGAACAGTACGGCGGGTGTCACCAGGAGGAGACCGGTCCGGGACGGATGGGTCAGCGAGCCCCGGCGGCGAGCGCGAGCCGGCGTCGGGCGCCGGGATTCCAGGCGCGGGCGGACCTCCGTCGTACTCATGCCTGCCCCTGGGCGAGGATGCGGTCGAAGTTCTGCTGGGCTTCGGTCATGGCGGCCTCCAGCTCGCCGTCGAACACAGCCCGGCGGAACATCTGCAGCCACGGGCCGTCCGGCTGGTTGTAGAGCAGGTTGTAGGAGAGCGTGGTGGGCGCGTAGCCCTCGGAGATGCGTTCGAGCGGCAGCGTCGCGAGCGGGAACCTCTCGGCGAACTCCGGCGTCGCGGCGTCCGAGCGGACCGGCGTGTACCCACCGGCCGGGAGCTCGATCTGCTGCGGCAGATCGAGGGCGAACCGGACGAACTCCCAGGCGCCGGACGCGTTCCGCGCACCGCGCGGGATGCACATGTTGTCGCCGCCGTCGAAGAAGGCAGCGCCCCCGTTCGGACCGGAGAGCAGCCTGGGCGTCACCTTCTGGTGGAACGCCTCGTCCGACCCGGACACGACCACGGCGTAGTTGGACGGGAAGATGCCGATCGTGCCGGCCCGGAAGTCGCTCCCCCACCGGGACGCGTCGTCGGAGAAGTTCGCCCGCGGCACCAGCCCGTCGACCCACAGTTGCCGATGCAGCTCGAGCATTTGCCGGACGACGTCGTTCCCGACGATGTCGCCGGACTGCTCGCCGACCTCGCCCTTGATCAGGTCGGTGTCCGCGGCCCAGATCATCGGCTGCACGACGAAGCCGAGGGCGCCCGGGCTGTTCGCCGGGAAGCTCCACGCGTAGATGTCGTCGCCGAGCCTCCGCAGCTTCCGGGCCGCCTCCAACAGACTGTCGAACGACGTGATCGCCTCGGACGGGTCGACCTCCGCCCGGTCGCACAGCTCGGTGTTGAACCAGAACAGCGAGTTATCGGCCAGGTACGGTACGCCGAACACCCGGTCGTCCTTCGTCGCCAGCCGAAGGTGGCCGGGGCTGAGCTTGTCCGCGTAGTCCAGCGCCTGCAGCGGCTCGGTGAGGTCGGTGAAGGCGTCGCGGTAGATGAACAGCATCGAGTTGATGTCGTCGATGTCGACCAGGTCCGGCACCGACCGGCCGCGGATCGCGGTCGCCAGCTTGGTCACGTACTGCGCGTCCAGGACCGGGGTCAGCTCGACGGTGAGCCGGTCCTGGGACTCGTTGAACTTCTTGACCAGGTCGGTCAGGCCGGTCTGGGTCGCGGCTCGGCACCACACCTGCACGGTGCCGGTGGCGTCCTGCCCGAACCCGGCCGCCTGGACGTCGGGTTCGGGCAGGACGGAGCTGCAGCCCGGCAGGGCGCCGGCCGCGGTCGCCGCAGCCGTGAGTCCAAGGAACTTCCGCCGGGTGAGCATCATCAGGCCCGGGGCAGCCAGACGCGCATGGCGCCGATCTCGCGGTTCGCCCAGGCGTAGTACGGCACCGCGACCACGTCGACCTCGTCACCCACGGCGTCCGCGGCCTCGGCGGTGAACGGCCAGCCGCCCCGATGTCCGGTGCCGGCCCGACCACGGGTCCGCAGGACTGTCACGCCGTCCAGTAGCCCGTCGTCATGGCTCGTGGCAACTGATGCCGAAGGCAACACGTGGAGGTCGTCGACCTCCACCTGCTGATCGGCCTGCTCAACCGCGTAGACCAGCGGACCGCGTTCCAGCGCGACACACCCCCGTACGGCGTCGACGCGTGGATCGGCCGCGATCACTCGAGTTGCCATCGGCAACTGCAGGTCGATCTCGGCGGCCTCGACGCGCGCGTAGGTGCCGGCCTCGACCGGCTTTCCGTTCACGGTCGCGCCTTCGGCCCAGGCGGGGATCCGCAGCTCCACCGTCGCAGGCCCGCCGGCGGTGATCCGGACGGCCTCGTCCCACGGGTAGTTCGTCTCCACCCGAAGCTCGACGTCCCCGGCCTGCACGACGCCGGCGGCGTACTGATGGAGCTGGATCGCGCCGTCACCGCTGCTCGCGAGGTAGCCGTCCAGGCTGGCCAGCGTGCGCATGATGTTCGGCGGGCAGCACGCACAGTCGAACCAGCCGCGCCGACCGTGCGCCGGGCTCCGGCCGTTGTCCGGATGCGCCCCACCACGCAGCTGCAGCGGGTTGACGTAGAAGTACTCCGTCCCCTTGAGCGAGACGCCGGCGAGGAAGCCGTTGTACAGCATCCGCTCGATGGCATCCGCGTACGACGCCTCACCCGTGGCCAGCAGCATCCGCCAAGCCCACTGGATCCCGCCGATCGCCGCGCAGGTCTCGGCGTACGCGCGGTCCGGCGGCAGCTCGTACTCGTCGCCGAACGCCTCGCCTTCCCACCGGGCGCCGAGACCGCCAGTGATGTAGGTCTTGGTCGACCACATGTGCTCGAACTGCACCTTCAGGGCGTCGAGCAGCTCGGTGTCACCGGTCTCCAACGCGACGTCCGTGGCGCCCGCGGCGAGATACACGGCCCGGACCGAGTGGCCCTCCACCGTGGTCGCCTCGCGGACCGGGAGACGGTCGGAGAAGTACGTCGGCTCGTGGCCGTGCTCCTTGATGATCCCGTGGCCCCGCGCCTCGACGAACCACTTGGCCAGGTCGAGATAGGCCGGCGTACCGGTTTCTCGATACAACTCGACCAGGGCCATCTCGATGACCGGGTGGCCGTCCACGTCGACGGTCTGGCCTTCGCCGTCGCCGAACGTGGCGACCAGGTGGTCGGCGAGCTTGGTGGCGACGTCGAGCAGCTCGCGGTCGCCGGTGCAGCGCACTTGCGCGACGGCCGCCTGGATGAGATGACCGGCGCAGTAGTGCTCGTGGCTCCAGACGAGCTGCTGGTAGCGACCCTCGTCGCCGTACCGGAGCTGGACGACGGAGTCGAGGTAGCCGTCCTCGCGCTGGGCGGCCGCGACGACCGCGGTGAGCTCGCGCTGGCGCTTGAGCAGGTCCTCGTTCGGGTTGCGGCCGTACTCCCACGCGGCGGCCTCGAGCCACTTGTAGACGTCGGAGTCGGCGAACACCGGGCCGATCGCCTCGCCCTCACCGATCCCGGCCGCGAGCCGGAGGTTCTGCAGGTTGCCGGCCGACTCCAGCTGGTCCAAGCCGCTCGGGATCGCGCTCTCGCCGTTGCGGTCCTGGCGCGGCGCCCAGAAGCCGCCGGTGATCCGCGCCTGGCCGAGGCCGACGGGTTGCCAGCGGCCCTTGCTGCTGGCGGCGGGGCTGCGGGAGGACGTGACGGCGTCCGGAGATGTGCTCATACGGGGAAGCTCCTGGGAGGGTCGCGGAAAATCCAGAACACGTTTTCCTTGACGAAGCTAGAGACGTCGGACGACCTGGTCAACCCCTCGGACCTGGTCAAATCCGGACCGGCCGAGATCCGTGCTGTACTGTTTCCGGAAAGTTCGGAAAGGAGTTGCCGGATGGCGTCACGTGGTCCTGCCCTGCCCCGGATCACCGATGTGGCCGCGCTGGCGGGGGTCTCCACGAGTACGGCGTCCAAGGCGCTGAACGACACCGGCCAGCTCCGCGAGGAGACCCGACAGCGGGTACGCCGGGCCGCCGAGCAGCTCGGGTTCACGCCGGACAGCCGCGGCCGGGCGTTGTCGTCCGGGCGCAGCTTCACCGTCGGGCTCATCACCACCGACAGCTCCGGCCGGTTCAGCATCCCGATCATGCTCGGTGCCGAGGACGCGCTGAGCGCGGGCGAGATGGGCCTGCTGCTGTGCGACACCCGGGACGACCCGCTCCGCGAGCAGCACTACCTGCGATCGCTGGTGTCCCGCCGGGTGGACGGCATCATCGTGACCGGGCGACGCACCGAGCCGCGCGTGCCGGTCGACGTACCGATTCCGGTGATCTACGCCTTCAGCCCGTCGACCGACCCTTCCGACACGTCGGTGATCGTCGACGACCACGGCGGCGCCGGATCGACGGTGCGACACCTGCTCAGCCTCGGCCGCCGGCAGATCGCGCACGTCACCGGGCCCGAGTCGCACCACAGCGCCCAGACGCGCGCGGCGGCGACCGTCGAAACGGCCGGCGACGCTCTGGTCGGCGAGCCGATGCACGGCGAGTGGAGTGAACGCTGGGGACGGCACGCGGTCGACGTACTGCTGCGGACGGCGCCGGACCTGGATGCGATCTCCTGCGGCAGCGACCAGATCGCCCGCGGTGTCTGCGACCGCCTGCGCGAGCTCGGCCGGTCCGTGCCCGACGACATCGCGGTGACCGGCTACGACAACTGGTCGGTGATGGCGCTCGCGAGCCGGCCGCCGCTGACCACGGTCGATCTGGAGTTGGAGGAGCTCGGCCGCCGTACGGCGAACCTCCTGCTGGACGCGATCGCCGGGTCGATCCATCCGGGATCGATGGCGCTTCCGACCCGCCTGGTCCCCCGTGAGTCGACGCTCGGCACCTGAGGTCACCGAATCGTCGCCCGTCGGACCGCCACTGTCCGCCTGGCGTCGGTAGATTGCGACAGTGCTGCGCAAGCTCCTGATCGGCGTCGCGGTGATCGCCACGCTGGTGGCAGGTGTGGGCACCGCCCGTCTGGTGCTGCCGACCGATCCCACGCCAGGCGTGGTCAAGCAGTTGACCTACCTGCGGGCCGAGATCGAGGCCGGCGCCGACCATGCCGCGCAACAGCAGTTCCCGGAGGGGTACTTCTTCCTCAACGCCCTCTACGGACTGACCTGGGTGCAGGTCGGGCTCGCGGATCCGTCCCGCGCGGTCGACGCCACACGCGAGGCTCGCTGGGCTCTCGACCGGCTGAAGTCCCCGGACGGGACCGCCGTGTTCGACGCGTCACTCCGGCCGAAGTACGGCGTCTTCCACGCCGGCTGGACCAACTGGCTGCGGGCCGGGCTGATCGCCCTCAAGCAGTCCGACGCGGCCGAGATCGACGAGTTCACCAGCGCCTCGGTCGAGCTCGCGACCGCGTTCCGGACCGCCAGGACGCCGTACCTCCAGGCGTATCCGGGCCAGGCGTGGCCGGTCGACTCGACCGTCGCGATCGCCTCGCTGAGCGCGTACGACGAGCTCGTGGCGCCCCGGTTCGGCGCGACCACCGCCCGCTGGGTGGCCGCGGTGAAGACCAAGCTCGATCCCGGGACCGGGCTGATGCCGCACCAGGCCACACCGGAGACGACCGGTGCGCGGGGATCGTCGCAGAGCATCATCCAGAGGTTCCTGGTCGAGATCGATCCGGCATTCGCGCGGGCGCAGTACGAGACGTTCCGGGACCGGTTCGTCACCAGGCTCGGCGTCCGCGAGTACCCGAAGGGCGTCGGCGGGCCGGGGGATGTGGACTCGGGTCCACTGATCCTCGGGCTCAGTCTGTCCGCGACCGTGGTCACGCTGGGGGCGGCCGTGGTCCAGCACGATCCGCTCGCCGGCCGGCTCGCCCGCCAGGGCGAGTTGCTCGGCCTGCCGCTGACCGGCCTGACGACGAAGCGGTACGCGTTCGGACTGATGCCGATCGGGGACGCGTTCCTGGCGTGGTCCAGATCCGCGCGGCCGCTCGTGGCCGCCGAGCAACCGGAACTCGAGGGCGGTTCCGGTTGGTGGCGTGTGCCGTGGCTGGTGGTTCTGTGGCTGCCTGCCCTGCTGCTGTGGTCACTCGTCCGGTTCAGGCGGTCGCGACGGCGGCATTAGGGTGAGGACGTGCAGCGGATCTCGACTCGGAACGCCCGGTTCCAGGTGTGGCAGTCCTACCTGACGAACCGGACCAAGCGGCACCGGGCCGGTGAGTTCCTGGTCCAGGGTGTGCGGCCGATTTCGCTTGCCGTGGACAACGGTTGGCCGGTGCGGACGGTGATCCACGACGCGTCCCGGCCGCTGTCCACCTGGGCGCAGGAGCTGTACCGGCGGCTGCCCGGCGTCGAGCGGGTGGCGATGGAGCCGGCGTTGCTGGCTGAGCTCGGCGAGAAGGACGCCGAGGTGCTCGCGGTGGTGGAGATGCCGCCGGACGACCTCGACCGGATCCCGGTCCGGCCGGACTTCCTCGGAGTGGTGTTCGACCGGCCGACCGGTCCGGGCAACATCGGGTCGATCATCCGGTCCGCGGACGCCTTCGGCGCGCACGGCGTGATCGTCACCGGGCATGCCGCCGACGTCTACGACCCGAAGGCGGTCCGGGCCACGACCGGGTCACTCTTCGGCGTTCCCGCCGTACGCGTGCCGTCGCATCGTGAGGTGATCGAGTGGGTACGGCGATCGGCCGACGTACCGATCGTGGTCGTCGGGACGGACGAGCATGGATCGGTCGATGTGTTCGAGCACGACCTCACGCAGCCCACGCTGCTGCTGATCGGCAACGAGACCAACGGACTCAGCATTGCGTGGAAGGAGGCCGCCGACGCGCTGGTGCGGATTCCGATCACCGGGTCGGCGAGTTCGCTGAACGCGGCCAACGCGGCGACGGCCGTGCTCTACGAGGTGTCGCGGCAACGCTCCCATTCGTCCAAGACCCGGTAGGGCCGCTCGTCCTACCGTCGGTCGCATGAGACCACAACCATTGATCGCGGTGAGCGATGTCGAGAAGAGCAGTGCCTGGTACTGCGCTGTGCTCGGTGCGGCCAGTGCACACGGCGGCCCGGAGTACGAGCGGCTCGTGGTCGACGACGTACTGGTGATGCAGTTGCACAACCTGGCCGTCGACCACCATCACGGACCGTTCGGCGATCCCACCTACCCGTTGGGCAACGGGGTCGCGGTCTGGTTCGAGACCGACGACCTGGAGGCGGCCGCCGAGCGCGCTCGTGCCGTCGGCGCCACCGTCCAGACCGAGATCCACCACAATCCGAACGCCGATCATGACGAACTCTGGCTTCGCGATCCGGACGGGTACCTCGTCGTCCTCGCCTCCGTCTGATCAAGCGGTGCAGAGCAGTTCGCCGTGCAGGATGGCGATCCAGCCGTCGGGCCGCGCGGCCCAGGTGCGCCAAGCCTGTGAGATCCGCTCGAGCGTCTCCTCGGGTACGCCGGCGCGCCGAGCCTGATCCGCCATCGCCGACTGCAGGATCCGGTCGGCCCACATTCCGCCCCAGAACGCGCGCGAGTCCTCGTCGGCGAACGTCCACGTGCTCGTGGTCGCGTCGACCTGTTCGAAGCCGGCCTCCAGCGCCCACGACAACAGTCGACGGCCGGCGTCCGGCTCGCCCTGGTTGGCGCGCGCCATCCGCTGGTAGAGCTCCATCCACTCGTCCAGCTCGGGCAGCTCCGGATACCAGGTGAAGCCGTGGTAGTCGGAGTCGCGGACGGCCACGACTCCGCCAGGCTTGCAGACGCGGCGCATCTCACGCAGCGCACGCACCGGATCCGCGACGTGCTGCAAGACCTGATGGGCGTGCACGACGTCGTACGAGTCGTCCGGTAGATCGAGGGCGTGGACGTCGCCGACCACGAAGCTCACGTCCAGGTCGAGGGCGGCGAACGTGGCCTTGGTGATGTCGAGGGCGGCGTCGTTCGCTTCGAGCGCGGTGACCTGACCGGGCTCGACCAGCCGGGCGAGGTCGGCGGTGATGGTGCCCGGTCCGGCGCCGACGTCGAGCAACGACATCCCCGGCCGCAGGTGCGGGAGGAGATAGCCGGCCGAGTTCTCCGCGGTCCGCCAGCTGTGCGAACGCAGTACCGACTCGTGGTGGCCGTGGGTGTACACGTTGCTCATCACAGGCTCCTTTGCCGTGGTCACTGTCGTCAGGCTAACTCGACGTCTTGTTAAATGAGACATATCGTCTTGGATAATGGACAGAGGATGATGGCCGATTCTGGCCGGACATCAGGCGGTCGAGGCTGCACGCTGAGGAGGTTCCCGACCTCAGGAGGAAGTCAGTGACGACGTTGCGGGAGTTGCACGAGCGGCCGCCGCTGGTGCTGCCGAACGCCTGGGACGCCGGCTCGGCGCGGGCGATCGAGGCCGCCGGTGCCCAGGCGATCGCGACCACGAGTGCGGGCGTCTCGTGGGCCGCGGGCGTGGAGGACGCCGGTGGCTTGAGCCGTCCGGCGGCGATGGCGGCATTGCGGGCGATCGTCGCGGCGGTGACGGTTCCGGTGACCGCGGACATCGAGTCCGGGTACGGCGACGTCGAGGCCACGGTCGCCGAGGTCCTCGAGATGGGTGCCGTCGGCATCAACCTGGAGGACAGCTCCGAGGGCACCTTGATCGATCCCGCGGTGCACGCCGGACGGATCGCGGCAGCCCGTGCGGTGGCAGTCGCCGCCGGGATCGATCTCGTGATCAACGCCCGGACCGACACCTACCTGTACGGCGACCGCACCGGCACCATCCAGCGGGCCGAGGTCTACGCCGAGGCCGGCGCGGACGTGCTGTTCGTGCCGGGTGTCGTGGACGCGTCGACGATTCGCGAACTGGTCGCGGGCTCACCGCTGCCGGTCAACATCATGGCCGGTCCCGGAGCTCCGACCGTCGCCGAACTGGCCGCGCTAGGGGTCACCAGGATCAGCGTCGGCCCGGCCATCACGACCGCCGCCTACGACCTGGCCACGGCCGCCGCGAGGGAACTCCTCACCACCGGAACGTACGAAATCCTCGCCAAGACCTGATGCCTCGCACGTCCGGCGGCGTCTCTGAACGCGAGTCTTACGTTGGGGTGGCGGCTCGTGTGTGGCCATGGCTAGGGTGCGGCGGTGCAGTCGAAGCCGATGGTTGTGGTGGTGAGCGGCCCGCCGGGGACCGGCAAGACGACGCTGGCGCACCGGATCGCCGCGGCGATCGGCTGCCCGGCGATCTGCCGGGACGAGATCAAGGAAGGCATGGCGCACGCCACCCCCGGCTTTGTTCCCGGCCCGGGTGACCCGCTGACGATGCGGACGCTGTCGACGTTCTTCGACGTGATCGGACTGCTCGTCGGCCGCGGTACGACGATCGTCGCCGAGGCCGCGTTCCAGGACCGGATCTGGAGTCCCGGACTGACCCCGCTGCTCAACCGGGCCGACGTACGGATCGTCCACTGCGTCACCCCGGCCGACGTCGCGCTCGCCCGCATCCACGCCCGGACCGCCTCCGACCCGAACCGCGGCGCGCACGAGGACGCCCAGATCGCCGACGATGCCCGGCTGCGCACGCACAACGCCTTCCAGGCCGTCGATCTCCCCGTCCCCGCCATCACCGTCGACACCTCGACCCCGTCGTACGCCCCACCCCTGCCGGAGATCCTCAGCTTCCTGTCGCGCTGATCCACTCGCGCGGGCAGTGCGCCCGGACATCACCTTCCGCCAACACCTCCGCGCGATCGATGAGTCAAGTTGGTGCAGTTCGACAGGACGTACATGTCTGCTACTGGCTGCTCACCGCCTGAGCCGACCGGTGATCGCGCTCGAGGACGCGATACCTCCTGTCGAACTGCACACCAGCCCGGCGGCATCAGCTGACCGCGGCGCGGACCGCTGGGGCGACTTCCTGGGCCCAGCGGGCGAGTTGTGCGTCGTACGTGTCGGGGCCGGTCGGGAAGAGGGTGAAGCCGGCGGCGCCGTGGTTGAGGACGGCGTCGGTGAGTTCGTCGATCCACTGGGCCGGCGATCCGCCGATCCACCGGCCGTCGTCGGCCCGCGTACGACGTACCGGAGTTTCCGTGATCGCCCCCGGGAGGTTGTAGATCGTCGCCACGTCGGACGGCTTGCGGCCGGCGGCCAGCGCGGCCTCGTCGATGATCGGCCGCGACCACCGGTAGCGCTCGCTGAGCCAGTCGGCCGCGTGGCCGGGGATCCAGCCGTCGGCCTGCCGGCCGGTCGCGGCGAGCGACTTCGGGCCGTTCGAGCCGGTCCAGATGGGTGGGGCGGGAACGGCCGTCGGCTTGAGATTGCCGATCGGATAGTGCTCGGTCGGCGTCGGCCGGCCGCCCGCCGACATCGACCGGACGAGTTGCATCGCCTCCTCGAAGGCCCGCACCGCCTGGGCCGGCCGCAGGTCCGGCACGCCCATCGTGGTGATGTGGTTCCACGCGCCGCCGGCGCCGAGACCGAGGATGAACCGGCCGCCGGACAGTGCCGACAGTGCGGACGCCGTACGCGCGAGGACCGGTGCCGGACGCAACGGCAGGTTGGTCACGTTCACGAACGCCGAGAGCCGCTCGGTCCGGCCGAGCAGGAAGGCGACGGTCGCGTAGCCGTCCAGCAGGTCGGCGACGTACGGGTGGTCGGACAGGCTGACGTGGTCGAGCCCGTCCCGGTCGGCCTGCGCGGCCAGGCGCAGGATGCGGTCCACGTCGCGGACCTTGTCGGGTGAGCCGTAGCCGAAGCGCACGTCCATCTCGTCTCCTCGAATAGTTCGTAGACCTAAATAGTAGTCCTACGAACTATCGGATCAACGAACTGTCCGTGACTACAGTGGAGGTATGGCGACCACGACAGCGCAGGAGGCGGACCTGTCCGGCGCGCTCGTCCAGGCGATGCACGTCCTGCAGGACCTGTACGCCGAGACCAGCCGACCACTCGGGCTCACGCCGCAGCAGGCTCACCTGCTCTGCGTACTCCTCGCCGGCCCGCTCGGGATGACGGAGCTGAGCCGCATCCTCAGCATCGAACGCTCCAGCCTGACCAGCATGGTCGACCGCCTCGAGCGCCGCGACCTGGTCGCCCGCATCCCCCACCCCACCGATCGCCGCGCCTGCCACATCAACCTCACCCCCGCCGGCCTGTCTCTCGCCGACGAAGCCCACGACGCCTTCACCACCCGCATCGAAGCCCTCACCGCCAACCTCAGCCCCACAGCCCGCCGCACCCTCACCACCACCCTCCTCGCAGTCTTCAGCCCGTCCTGATGCACGAGTACGTCGCCCTGAACGGCGCGCGCATCGCGTACCGGGTCAGCGGCGACGGCCCGGCCCTGGTCCTGCTCAAGAACAACCGCCGCCCACTCGACTTCCCGGCAGCTCTCGAGTTGTCCCGGCGCTTCCGCGTCGTGCAACTCCAACCTGTCGGCTTCGGCGCGGCCGACCGCCCGGATACCTACGACTTCGGCAGCATCGGCGAGCAGGTCCTCGCAGTCCTGGACCACCTGTCGATCAACCACTTCGCCGTCTGGGGCTTCTCCCAAACTGCCGCCATGGCAGCCCTCACCGCCTGCGCCACCTCGCGCGCAACCGCCCTGGTCATGGGCGGCTTCACACCCTTCAACTTCCCCACCGACACCGAAATGCGCCGCCTGGAACGCGAGCCTCGCCTACCCCACTCAGCCTTGGCCTTCTGGCGCGCGTACCGCTCCCACGACTGGCACCACGAACTCCGCGACCTTTCCACGCCCGCCCTCGTCTACATCGGCACCGCCGACCCGGCCATCAAACGCATGCGCCACCAGGCCGCCGTACTCAAATCCCTCGGCTGCACCTACCTGGAACTGCCCGACCTCAACCACCACACCACCAGCTTGAGCGCCCCCACGAACACCGCCCTCCTCAACAGCATCACCGGCTGGTTGAACGACCGAATCTGACGGCGAGGGCGAGGCCGAGGGCGGCGGCGAGGGCTGCGGTGGTGAAGGCTGTGGGGCGGGTGGTGGTGGCGGCGGTCAGGCCTAGGGTGATGGGGCCGAGGGCTTGGGCTACGTCGATGCTCATGGTGACGGTGGCCATGGTGGCGCCTCGTTCGGTGGCGGGGGCTCGGTTGAGGGCGAGCGTCATGATGGCCGGGGTGCCGAGGGCCACGCCGATGCCGAGGAGGACCGTACCGACGACGAGGCCGGGGACGGTTTGCCAGGTGGCGATCGTGGTCAGGGCGATCGTGGTGCAGAGCAACGAGATGCGGACGCTGCGGAGGGCGCCGAGGCGGTCGGGGATGCGGGCGCCGACGCTGCGGATGACGACCACGATCGCGGCGAAGCCGAACAGGAAGAAGCCGGCTCCGGACAGGCCGAGGTCGAGGGCGTACAGCGGGACGAAGGCAAGGAACCCGGCCATCCCCCAGATCAGCGCGAGCAACAGCAGCGCAGGTACGACGGCCGCCGGCGGAATGAGCCTGGACCGCCCCGCACTGGGCCTGGCCGCCCCAGGTTCCCGGGTGTCGCCGACGCGGAGGGACAGGAGTACGGCGAGTAGCGCGGAGGCGGCCGAGACCAGCCAGATCGTGTCGAAGCCGGCCGTGTTGACGACGACTTCCCCGATCAACGGGCCGACCGCGAGGCCGACGTATAAGGAGAGGGAGAACAGGCTGATCGCTTCGCCGCGGCGTTCGGCCGGAGCGAGGTCGCTCATCGCGGTGACCGCGCCGACGAAGAAGAACGCGTCGCCGACGCCGGTGAGCAACCGCAGCGCGGACAGTACGACGATCGAGTCGGCCAGACCGTAGCCGGCGACCGACGCGGCGAAGACGATGCCGCCGCCGATCATCGCCAGCGATCGGCCGTGCCGGTCCGCGAACCGCCCGGTCCACGGCCGGAGGACGAGCGCGGACAGGCTGAACGCCGCGACCGCTACGCCGACGGCGATGTTACCGCCGGTAAGTTCGCTCGCGACGTACCGCGGAACGGCCGGGACGAGCATCCCGTCGGCGAGGAAGTACGCCAGCGAGGCCGAGCCCAGCAGGACGAACTGCGAGGTGACCAGCCGTGGTCCTGCCGTTGCTGTTGTGCTCATGAGGCTCACAATGGCCGTACGGCAGATGCCCGGGCATCGGTAGATCTGCCCATCCTCGGGAGGGCGCGATGGGACCGCAGGAGCCGCGACTCGCCGAGCTCCTCTGCGCCCTGTCGGTCTCGCTCGACCTGGCCATGGCCCAGCCGCCGGAGAAGTCGATCCGCAGCTGCCTGGTCGCCGCCCGCCTGGCCGAGCGCCTCGACGTCGCTGACAAGCGCACGGTGTACTACGCGACCCTGCTGCGGCACCTCGGCTGCACAGCCACCACCCACGAGGAGATCCACCTGGCTGGACCACGGGCGGCCGAGCTCCGCCCACTCGCCGAGCGCACGGACTCCGGCAGCGGCACGGAGGTGCTCCGCTACCTCAGCCAGGTCGGCAAGGGCACAGGCATCAGACGCCTCCAGTACGTCGCGCGGACCGTGACCACCGGTGAGGACGACATCCTCCGGGCCATCTGCGAAGTCGGCAGCATGCTCGCCGAGCGACTGGGACTCGGCCCGGGCACCGCCGAAGCGCTCTACCAGAACGTGGAGCGCTGGGACGGCAAGGGCAAACCGAAAGGCCTGGCCGGCAAGGAGATCCACGTCGCCACGCGCATCGCCGAGGTCGCCACCCAGGCCGTCATCGTCGGCGGCGAGACCTTGCGCAAGCGGAAGGGCGGCTGGCTCGATCCGGAGGTCGTCGACGCGTACGACGAGAGCCTCACCGCCGACCTGGACGAGATCGACGTCTGGCAGGCGACGCTGGACGCCGAGCCGCAGCCCTGGTGCCCGACACCGGACCTGGACGAGCTGGCCCGCACCTTCGCGTACTTCGTCGACCTCAAGTCGCCGTACCTCTTCGGCCACTCCACCGGCGTCGCCGCACTCGCCGACGAAGCCGCCCGCATCCTGCACCTCGACGACCACGAGAGAGCCACCATCAGACGCGCCGCGCTGCTGCACGACCTGGGCAGAGTCGCCGTGCCCACAGCCGTCTGGGAACGCACCGGCCCACTGCGGCGTGCGGACTGGGAGCAGGTGCGTCTGCACCCGTACCAGTCCGAGCGGATCCTCTCGCGATCCCCCGTGCTCGAGCCGATCGCCGTACTGGCGGCTCTGCACCACGAGAGGCTGGACGGCAGTGGCTATCCGAAGCAGGCGAAGGGTGGCGAGCTGTCCACCGCGGCACGGATCCTGGCCGCGGCCGACTGCTACCAGGCGCTCACCCAGGACCGCCCACACCGGTCCGCGCACTCGCCCGAGGGTGCGGCCGAGCTGATCCTGGCCCAGGTCGCGGCCGGCAAGCTCGACGGTCGCTGTGTGAAGGCTGTGCTCGCGGCGGCCGGGCAACAGGTACCCGGCCGCCGGTTGAGCCGTCCCGCCGGTCTCACCGAGCGCGAGATCGACGTACTGCGTCTGCTCGCGCGCGGCTCGTCCAACGCCGACATAGCCCGTGAACTGGTCGTGTCACGTCGTACGGCGGAGCATCACGTCCAGCACATCTACGGCAAGATCGGTGTCTCGACCAGAGCCGCGGCCGCGCTGTTCGCCATGCAGCACGGGCTCTTCACACCGTGACGAGCTTCTCGAAGAAGAACTCGTGCTTGAGGAACGACGTGTCGTACTCGTGCCCCGGGTACGGCGGGAGCAGCTGCGCGGCCTGGAACAGCCGCCAGCCGTCCTTCAAGGCGTCCAGCCCGGTCGCGTACGGCGGAACGTCGGAGTCACCCGTCGTCGGGTGAGTCTGCCCGGTCCCGTCGTACGTCGACCAGCCGACGACACGGGCATCCAGTGCGGACGAGGCCAGGTAAAGGACCAGGACCTGTTGCCGGACGGTGGTCTGCTGCGTGGTCTGTTGCGTGGTCTCGGTGGCGGGGGCGGTCATGCCATCTCCTTCTTCGCGTGCCGGGCGGCGTGCGGGTTGAGGCTGCGCTGGGCGACGACGCGCTGCGGGCGGTTCGAGACCCGGGTGACCCAGAACTCCGGGTCGTAGGTGTCGTCACCGGTGAGCGCCTGCCACAGCTTGATCCGGTTGTACTTCTCCAGCCGGCCGGTGGCGTTCTCGTACCACGGGAACGACTGGTCCAGCTCGCGCGCGACCTCCTCGTCGTACAGGTCCTCGAGGTTCCACAGCCGGACCTGGCGGACGGTCGGGTTGAACCGGATCTTGAACATGTAGCGGTCGAGGTCGCTGTCGTTCTTGCGGCCGCCGTGCCAGATGCCGTGGTGCAGGAACTGGACGGTGCCGGCCGGGCAGACCAGCCGGGTCTGGCCGAGCAGGTTCTGGTAGCGGCCGGTGTCGGACTCGTTGGTCCGGCGCAGGTGGCTGCCGGGCACGCTCAGGGTGCCGCCCATCTCGAGCGTCACGTCCTGCGGGTAGTACATGAGCTGGACGTCGAACGCGTCCGGGCGGACGTCGATGATCGCGTCCCCGTGCAGGTTCTGCGCCTCACCCTCGTTCGCCTTCCGGATGTGCACGGCGTGGTGGTCGACGGTCGGTTCCGGGCCGACCAGACTGTGGATCGCGCCCGCGACCTCCGGCAGCTGCACCAGCCGCTGGACGAACTCGCTGTCCACGAACGCCTCGGACAGCGGGGTGCCGTACGGGACCCCGGGGATACCGGCCTTCAGGACCTCGATCGCCTGC
This sequence comes from Kribbella sp. CA-247076, assembly GCF_050942445.1. Taxonomy (NCBI): domain Bacteria; kingdom Bacillati; phylum Actinomycetota; class Actinomycetes; order Propionibacteriales; family Kribbellaceae; genus Kribbella; species Kribbella sp. CA-247076. The sequence continues at coordinate 6,686,189 of NZ_CP192051.1, forward strand.
CGGTTCATCTCGTCCGGTACGACGGCGTCCATCCGGAGCGACCCGGTGGCCACGAAGTGCGCCATCTGAACCGAGGTGAGCAGGTTCTTCTGATGCGGGTGGGGCATGAGTCTCCCTCTCGGGGGTAGTGGTCACTACTCCACCAGGCTACGGTCGGACAGCGATTGCGCGCGTGGGATGTGTTCACCACTGGTGGTAATTTCTCACCATGATCGCGTTGCACCTGGCCGAGCCGCCGGACGTCGTCAACGTCGGAGCGGGGATCCACGGCGTCCGCGGCCTGCGGGACGTGTTCCGGCTCCCCGACCTGTGGCAGCTGCACCTGTACAGCTACTCCGCCGACCTGACGCTCGACGGTACGACGTACGCCGTGGCGCCCGGCTACGTCAGCCTGACCCCGGCCGGGACGCAGGTGCAGTTCGACTACCGCGGACGCTCGGAGCACCTGTACGTCCACTTCCGGCCCGCGGTTGCCGGCGAGCCGTCGTACGTCCCGGTCGTCCAGGATGCCGGCTCGGCCGCGCCGGTGCTCGCGGAGCTGCTGCGCTCGGCGTTGGAGGCGTCGCCGTCGGGGTCCGCGCGAATGACGGCCGAGGTGTGGACGGCATTGTGGCGGATCGCGGAGCTCGGTTCGGCGTCGAGCGCCGAGCCTGCAATCCATCCGGCGGTCTCGGCGGTGATCGCGTACGTCGAGGCGAACCTGGCCCAGCCGTTGACGGTCCCCGCGCTCGCACAGTTGGCCGGCGTCTCGCACAACCACCTGACCCGGCTGTTCCACGCCGAGACCGGCCAGACCGTGATCGCGTACATCCGCCACCGCCGCATGACCCGCGCCCGCCACCTTCTGGTCTCGTCCACCCTCTCGATCCCCGCGGTCGCGGCCTCGGTCGGCATCCCCGACCTCCAGGCCTTCAACAAGACCTGCCGCCGCGAGCTCGGCGCCTCACCGAGAGCAGTGCGAAACACGGTGGCCGGTACGACGCCGGCGGGTTAGCGTGCGCGGCATGTACGAGCTGATCCCGGTGGCCGCGGCGCCCGAGTTGGACGAGGAGGCCGGGCGTCGGTTCGTCGAGGACTGGCCGGAGTTCATCTTCCACGACCTCGAGGTGAAGCGGTACAGCGATCGGCGGGTGGAGTACTTCCGGGACTGGGAGTTCTATCTGGTGACCCCGGAGCGCCGGCTGATCGCGGGGTGCTGGGGCGTGCCGATCGCGTGGGACGGGACGATCGGGGATCTTCCGGGCGGCTACACGGACGCGCTGGCGCGGGCGGTGACGTCGTACGAGGAGGGCGTCGTACCGGACACGTTCGTGCTGATGGCGGCCGCCGTACGGAACGACGAGCAGGGCCAGGGGCACGCCGGGCGGGTGATCAGCGCGGTGCGGCAGCGGGCGATCGACGGTGGGTTGCCGCAGGTGATCGCGCCGGTGCGGCCGACGTTGAAGTCGCGGTATCCACTAGCTGGGATCTCGGAGTTCATGACGTGGACGCGGGCGGACGGGCTGCCGCTGGATCCGTGGGTGCGGACGCACGTCCGGCTCGGCGCGACCGTCCTCGGGCCGGCTCCGGTCTCGCAGACGATGACCGGGACGGTCGCGGAGTGGTCGGAGTGGACCGGGATGGTGTTCCCGGCGTCCGGTTCGTACGTGATCCCGGACGGGCTTACGCTGCTCCAGATCGATCGTGACGCCGACGTCGGGGTGTACCGCGAGCCGAACATCTGGATGCGGCACGCCTAGGCTGACAATGGGAACGCTGTGGCCACGGCGGCGGTGCGGCTGGTGACGCCGAGGCGTTCGTAGATGTTCTCCAGGTGCTTGCGAACGGTGCCTTCAGCAACGAACAGCCGGCGGGCGATCTGGGTGTTGCTGTGGCCTTCGGCAACGAGCCGGAGGAGTTCCAACTGCCGGGTGGTCAGGTCGGGGATGCCGGCCCGACGGCGTTCGAGGTCGCGGTGCACCTCGATCAGGTGCGGGCGGAGCATCCGCAGCAGCAGGCGCTCGCGCTCGCTGAAGTCCCGGCCGGTACCGCGGAACAGCAGCAGCCTGCGGTCCTCGGCACCGGCCGCCGGGAACGGCACGGTGATCTCACTGCGCATGCCGATCACCCGGAACCACTCGCCGACGGTCGACCTCGCCAGCCGCTGCGCGGACAGGTAGTCCGACACCTTCCAGACGCTCACGTAGTCGCCGGTGCGCTGCGGCCGGCTGCACGCCTCGCTGTCCCAGTACGACCGCCAGAACAGGTCCTCCCAGCCCGGGGCGGAATCGACCTCCTCCTCGGTGACCTCCTCGTACGCCACGAACTCGCGATCGAGCGGACGGCTGACCTGGAACGTGACGTCGTCGGCCGGGATCAGCTCGGCGAGCGCCCGCAGCAACTCCCGCGGGTACACCTCGTCCGGCCCGGCCTCTCGCCCCCGGTCGATCACGTCGAGCATCGTGCGCAGGTCGCGCTCGGTGACGGTCAACTGCTCCATGACTTTCCCCTCCCACTGCCCAGGCTAAGCCCGTTCCGGCAGGCAGCGAATACGTCGAACTGCGTATGGCTCCGAGCTGTCCGCCGCGGTCACGGTTGGTCGTGAAAGTTCCACAAATGGGAGGGAAACCATGAAACCGCTGTCTCGCCTGGCCGCGCTGACCACAGCACTGCTGGTGACCGTCGTCGCACTGTCCGGTACGGCGTACGCCAAGCTGCCGCCGAACGACCCGGACACCGTCGCTCCACCGGTGTACGACGCCGGCGAGCCGACCGTGGTCGTCGAGAGCGGCCTGTCGCTGCTCCAGGTGATCGGGCTGATGCTCCTCGCCGCGCTCGCCGCCACCGTCGTCACCGCGATCGCCGGCCGCCGGATCCCCCGGATCACCGCGGGCCGCGCGCTGCAGGCCGGAGCCCGGTGATGTTCGGAAGTCTGCGGAGGTGGCCGGCCGTGCTGGCCGCCTCCGCCCTGGCACTCACCACCTGGTCCCCAGCCGCTGCGGTCGGATCCAGCACCTCCGGCGGCGCCACGGCCGCAGTCGGCTCCACCGGCTCCTTCGGCGCCACGGGCTCCGGTCGGTCGGCTGCTTCCGGCTCCTCGCTCTCCCCGCCAGGGGTCGGGGCTTCGGCTGAGCCGGTGTTGACATGGAGCCGGATCGCGGCGCAGTCGATCGCCGCGTCCGGGCGGCCGCCGGCGGCGACCGAGGTGTTGATGGGGATTGTTCACATTGCGATTGCCGACACCGTGGCCGGCCTGGGACACGGCCGACCTCACGTCGCCGACGTACGTCCCGACCGGCACGCGTCGGCCGCGTCCGCAGTCGCCACCGCGGCGTACGACGTACTGAAGGATCGGGCTCCGGGTGCAGCGCTCGAGACCGCGTACGCCGACTACCTGGCCGGTGTGCCGGACGGGCGAGCCAAGGCTCGTGGGATCACGCTCGGACGGGCGGTGGCGGCCGACGTACTCGCGTGGCGGGCTGGAGACGGTTTCGAGAAGCCGGTGACGTACGTGCAACGTCCGCCGGGCCCAGGCGTGTGGGAGCCGACCGCGCCGACACCGCCGGTGGATCTGGTGCTCACGCAGGTCAGGCCATTAGTACTGCGTCATCGCGCGCAGTTCCGGCCGGACGGGCCGGACGCGCTGACGAGCAAGCAGTACGCGCGTGACGTGGCCGAGGTGGCGCTGCTGGGTCGTAAGGACGGCAGTCCCCGGACCGCTCGGCAGACCGAGACCGCGCTGTTCTGGTCCGAGCACACCGCCAACCAGTGGAGCCGTGCTCTGCTGCGCCTGGCTGCCGAGAGGCACCTCGGGTTGTCGGAGGCGGCCCGGATGCTAGCGCTGGTACACGTGACCACGGGCGATGCGCTGATCGCGTGCTGGGACGCGAAGTACCACTACCGCTTCTGGCGACCGGTCCACGCCATCCAGCGCGCCGACACCGACGGCAACCCGCGAACGACGGCCGACCCCACGTGGCAGCCGCTGCTCAACGTCAACCACCCGGACTACCCGTCGGGACACGCCTGCTTCACTGCCAGCGCCACCCGCGCGCTCCAGGCCTACTTCCACACCAACCGACTGCCGCTGACCTTCGACAGCGTCGTCACCGGCACCACCCGGTCGTACGTCCGATTGTCAACAATCCGCGCAGAGGTCCAGGAAGCCCGGATCCTCTCCGGTCTCCACTTCCGCCACGCCATGCAGGACGGCGACGACCTCGGCACCGAGGTCGCCCACTGGGTCACCCACCGCTTCCGTTAGGACAGCGCCAAGGGTGCGAGGCCGCCGGGCCCGAGTACGCCGCGGAGGATGTCGATGCAGCCTTCGCGGTCGGGCCCGGTGAGGGCTTGTTCCGCCCAGAGCGCGACGTCTTCCAGCGCTCTCGCGTGCCGGTAATACGAGATCGCGTCCTGGTCGAGGGCGACGTCGCCGTACCCGGTGAAGAAGGCGGTCAACTGCTCGGTCGTCGTGGGGCCGAGCGAGCCCATGCCGCCGAGCAGGAACATCAGGTCCTGCTCGCGGGGCGCGAGCACCACGTCGTCCCAGTCGATCAGGTGGACTCGATCGTCGACGAGCACGTTGCCGAGGTGCGGGTCGGCGTGACAGACGACCCGCGGCCCTGCCGGCTCACTTATACGGGCGGAGAGCAGGCCGGTGATCGTCTCTTGGCGCTCCTTCCACACTGCCGCGAGCTCCTCTTCCAGCTCGTCCTCCGGCGCTCGCGTCGTGAGCCGGACCTGCAGCTCCTCGGCCAACGCCGGGATCCGCCCGTTGACCGGACTCCGCTTCGGCAACGCGTTGCGGAGACGTTCGGGCGGCTCGGCTTCGTGAACCCGACGCAGCAGTACGCCGTACTCCGCCCACTGCGCGACCGTCAGCCCGGTCTCAGCGGCCCGCACACCGTCGATCCACGGCGTCACCGTCAGCCGCTTCTTCTTCCCGTGGAACGTCCACAGCCCACCCTCCACGGTCCGCACCGGCTCCGGCACACCCGGGATCGTCTCCGCCAGGAACGCCGCGACCTGATGCCCGGTATTCGTCCCCGCCCCACTCCACTTCACGGCGTACGTGTTCGCGACCGTAGCCGCCTTCCACACGTCCGCGGCGACGTCGGCGCCGTGCCCGACCGGCGTGAGCTCCCCCACATCCAGCCCAAAGTCCTCCCGAACCCACCGCCGCACCTTCTCCACGCCCCCAGCATGCCCACCCCCGCCGACACATACGACAGCTTTTCCACCGACGCCGCCACCCAACCGACCAGGTGCTGGTTCCGCCGGAAACGGCCGGGCGCTCACCCCGGGCGACGCGGCCGGATCGGACGCCGCCGTACCGCGGCGGCGTCCTCCGGCCCGGGGATCAGCGGTAGTTGACGAACTGGACGGCGAAGTCCAGGTCCTCGCCCTTGATGAGTGCCTGGACGGCCTGCAGATCGTCGCGGCTCTTGCTGGACACGCGGAGCTCGTCGCCCTGGATCTGCGCCTTCACGCCCTTCGGGCCCTCGTCGCGGATCAGCTTGGACAGCTTCTTCGCGTTCTCCTGGGTGATGCCGGCGCTGATCGTCGCGTTGATCTTGTAGACCTTCCCGGACAGCTTCGGCTCGTCGGCCTCCAGACCCTTCAGCGAGATCTGCCGCTTGACCAACTTGTCCTTGAACACGTCGAGTACGGCGTTCACCCGCTCCTCCGTGTTCGCCTGCATGTCGATCGCCTCACCGGACCACTTGATGCCCGCGTCCACGTTCTTGAAGTCGAACCGCTGGCTGATCTCCTTCGCCGCCTGGTTGACGGCGTTGTCCACCTCCTGACGGTCGACCTTGTTCACGATGTCGAAGGAGGACTCCGATGCCATGGGCAGTTCCTTTCCGATTTGCTGTCAGGGGCACTCTCTGTTGTATCGTCTCCCACGCCGGTTCACGAACCGGCAGCACCCTGGCGGGTTGCCCGAGCGGCCAAAGGGAGCAGACTGTAAATCTGTCGGCGTATGCCTACGCAGGTTCGAACCCTGCACCCGCCACCAGCGAGAAACCAGCCCCTGACCTGCGAAAACGCAGCTCAGGGCCTGTCTCATGCTGTCCGGCTGTGTCCGGCTGTCACCGGCGATCTACGGCCGTCTGTGCGGAATGCCTGCGGAAGTTGCCGCGCTCCAGGCGCGCTACGACTCGAAGTCCTGTATTGGCTGACCGTAGCTGCGGCCGTCGACGAGCATGACAGCCTGCAGGGGCTCCCACAGTCGGCTACGCGAACAAGCCCGGCAAAACGGAGGCTCTCGCACTGGCTGGCTCCGATGTGGTGGTCCAGGCGATGGCTGATGTGACTGCCGCAATCCTCTGAGACACGCTCCAAGCTGGTCTCCGGTCTCCATTGAGGCCAGAGTGTTGCCCACGCCGCTGGCTTGTGCTGAGGTCCGCTACGACTGAAAGGCGAGATAGTGATCATATTCGATACGAATCAGCTTCGCGGATTGCCGCTGACGGGATCCCTAGCAGCGATGCTGGTGGCAATCGCAACTGATGCTGGCCAGACCTTGGCTATCTCGAAAGTCACGGAAGACGAATATCGCTCGGCGCGCAGGAGAGAGTATCAACAGCGACTTGATAACGTCCTTTCGTCGATCAAATCGCTGCGGAAACTGACGCCAGGCTGGCAACCTCCGGAGCTGGGGTTTCCGCCCGTGGAATCGCTTGTCGAGCGCGACCTAAGTCGCGTGACGGAGATCTTCACTGTGCTGCCGCTAGACGGCGATGACGCGATTGAAGCATTGCAACGCGAGGCGGATCGCAAACTTCCGGCCTCTCAAGATGCTGAACCTGGAACGGGCGGCCGTGATGCGGCGATTTGGCTAACCACTCGGCGGCAGTCGACAACCGATGGAAAACCCGTCTACCTCGTGTCCGCCGACTCCAAGGCTTTCGGCAAGCGATCACTACATTCGGACCTCGCAACTGAAGCTGCTGCTAACAGCGCCGAAGTGATTCTCTGCCCTAGTGTTGCCGACCTGCTCGATCAGTTCGCAACCAAGGACTCAACAAATATCGACGTAGCTGCGCTACTTGAGAGCACAGAATTGGCGGACTCCGTTCGTCAACTACTAGGCGCCTCTAGCTTCCTCGAAGCAGCAGCAGTTGTCCCCGAAGGGGAGTCAGCGTTTGAGAGCGACGGCGTCCATGATCTTTCTCTGCGCGACGCTGCGGATATCCAGGCATACGAAGTTCGAGGGGAAACTTGGATTGCGGTCCGAGGCACGTGGACGGGCAGGCGGAACATGATACGCAAACTTGCTGGCGGGTCGGTGGTCGAAGACTGGGAGGTCGACCTTGACCAAAGGATCAGCCTGCTCGTGCGCGTTAGCGACGGCCAGATTCGAGGCGCAGATGTGGTGAGCTTGGGCTCACCAAAGGCTGAGGTGAAGAAGAAGTCCGTCACTGTGCATCTCGGGACCGCACACGAGATAGACACTGCATTCCCAGTTACGATCGAGCGTGTCGAGTTGGGTTGATGGAGGTTCGAGTGAGCGCCGATTCTGAAAATCGCCCCGACGGCTTTGATGTAGCGGAAGTCAATTCGTCGCAGCCTAGGCAGATGTTGGCGGCAGTGACAGGTGGTGTCCATCCGACCCGGCTCGGATGGACGCTTGAGGACTCCGTTAAGTTCAAGTTCCTTGGCGCCACCTGTGAATTGTTCATCCGCCACGGCGTCTTCAACATGTTCATTGAGGGTGATCGGCCCGAGGATTTTGCTACGTTTCTAAACCAGATCCACTCGATGATACAAGGATCGCTTGATTCACTGGGATTCTTCATGGCGGCACCTCTTCGTGGTGAGATCCTGTCCATGATTGTGGACGGTGTCGAATTGCATCACCGTGACCTACAGTGGGAGCAATTGTTGCCCGAAGGGTCGGATCGGGCGCGCGTTGAGGGTGTGAGACTTCAGCCATTTACGAATATGGCCATATCGGAGTCGTCCGTGCGGCTCGCACTCGCGGATCTGCGGTCGGCACTCGACTCTCCAGGTGAGACCGTGATGCTGTGCTTTCGAGCTATCGAAAGCATTCGGCACTGGTTTTTGGATGGTGAACCAGACGACGACTCTGCTCGCAAGCGATCGTGGCAAGCGTTGCGGACTCAACTGGACATCAGTCGTGACGAGATCAGGCCGTTGGAGGATATGGCGACTTCCCGTCGTCACGGCGCCGAACCGTTCGCGACCGAGCAGCAACGCCTGGATGCCTTGCTGTTGGCGAGAAAGATCGTGGAGCGCTTCGTCGCCTATCGCGTATCCACCACCACGGATGCCCACACGGCTGGCGACTAGAGGCCACCGTCAGCCAGCGAATTACGAGGCGCGATTGCCTTGCGTAGCGGGAAGTTCGCACTGGATGGCAACGGACCAATCACGACCGCTCGGTCCAGGTGTCGTTAGGCGGAAGGTCGCGGTGCCGGCGTCCGGGCGCGACCTTCGGATGGCGTAGCTTTCGCCTGACCCGACAGGCCATGCGAAGCGATCGATCCGCCTAGTGCCAGCAATGCTGTCTACAAGTTGATGTCCTACGGTGCCGATCTCAAGAACGCCTCTCACTACGTCGCTGGGGCCGTCGTTAATGAAGGTGATCGCGTCACTACCGTCTTCGACCAGATGATGCCAGGCCCGGATCTTCGGCCGCTGCATGTCGTGCCATTGCTCCTCGATGATGCGGAGCTGATCTCGAGCTGCGGTGGCTTGTGCGCGAGTCGCGCTGGCCTGGATGTAGGTGAAAATTGCGCTCAGGGCGCTGACCACTATCGCCACGATCGACAGGATCGTTGCCAGTTCCATGCGACGCGATGCTAGTGCGCTCGGCGGTCACAACCGGACTCGCCACGCTTGCAGTACTGGGGCCAGGATGCCCAGCAGGTGCTGCACGTCCCGAGCGTTGTGTGCGGAACTGCTGCGGAAGGCGCGCCCTAGGTGCGCTCCGACGCAGGTCAGAGTGGGGGCATCACCCCTCTGTAAATCTGTCGGCGTATGCCTACGCAGGTTCGAACCCTGCACCCGCCACCAGCACGATAGAGCCTCTGACCTGCGAAAACGCAGCTCAGAGGCTCTCTTGCTGTTGGGGGTGGTGTTTGACCGTTCGACAGCGTGGTGGCGGTCGGGTGACTACGCCGTGAGGCGGTCTGCTTCGGTCAGGAGCTGATGGCCGAAGGGCTGGAAGTTGATGCTGGTGGCGTAGACGCCGCTGAAGACCCGGTGGATGGTTCCCCATTCCCAGATGGCGGTGGCATCCACGCCCGTGCGCGAAGCCAGTCGCACGGTGCGCGCCCTGAGATCGTCGCCGAGGTCCGGGGTGCAACGCACGATGGTGCCGAGATCGCAGGCCGGTTCGGCCCGCAACCCGGCCGGATCGATGAGCTTGTAGCTGCCGTCACTCGCCTGCAGGGCGTTCATCTCGTGGATGTCACCGTGGACCAGGACCGCGGTCCGATCGTCGTGGGCGACGCGACGACGATGCATGCAGCTCAGCGCGTCCGCCAGGGTGGCCGGCGAACACGGTCGCCCGGCCTGCTCCCAGAGTTCTGGCAGCCGATCGGCGTACTGCGCAGCCAGCGTCGCGCCGGTTGGAAGGTCGATGTCAGGACCGACCGGACGCCACAGGCGAACCGCGACTTCGCACAGCAAGTCGTGACGGCTCGCACGGTCGGCCACGATGTCGAACATGGGGGCCCCGAGGCGCTCCAGCAGAAGCGCTTGCCGACCCAAGTCCGCGCGCAACAGCTTGGCGCATGCACCTCCGTTCGCCAGGCGCAACACCGTGGCCTCCGGACCGACGTCGTGGCCTGGCACACCGATTTTGAGGACTGCCGGAGTGCCGTCAACCGTCGTCACCGCGACGGCCAGGGCGGCGTGACCGCCCGCGAAGCTCGACCCGATCCTAAGAGACCACTCCTGTGCCAGCGAGTCGACCATACCCGGCAGTTCGTCCAGCCAGGATTGGTTTCCGTCGGCCACCACCTTCTGGCGGACCTGGTCAGGAATGTCGAGGCTCACATCCGTCAGCCTACAGACGGAAACTGCGGGCACGACCCGCCGCCGACGTTATTCGGGGGCGCCCCAGACCAGGCAGAATTCGTTGCCTTCGGGGTCTCTGAGGGTTTCCCAGAGGGGGCCGTCGTAGATGTCGGGGGCGGGGGTGGCGCCCAGGTCGAGGGCGCGGGCGATTGCCTCCTCCTTGGCCGACGGCGGGACGTAGAGGTCCAGGTGCAGGCGGTTCTTCTTTGACTGCTTGGTCTCAGGGACCTGAATGAAGTCGAGGCGGACCCGGCCGCCGTGGAGTTGGGTGACGCCGGGCTCGGGGCTGCGGAGCTCGCCGCCCAGCAGCGCCTGCCAGAACCCACTGAGCCGGCCCGCGTCGGCACAGTCGATCGCCACCGCATCGATCACCGGCACCGGCCGGTACGGCGTGCCTGCGTCGGGTCCTCCAGCGACGCGGTCTCCCATTTCTTCGTCAGCCACCGCCTCAGCCTAGTGAGATGTCACAGCTCTGGCGTGGTCGGCGTCTCGTGGGGGAGATACCGATGAAGGTGGAGAGCTGTTGTGGATGTTGTGTTGTGGGTTGTGGCCGGGGTGCTGGCGGTTGCGTACTTCGCCGGCGGCAGCGGGAAGGTCCTCGTCCCGAAGGAGAAGATCTACGCGTTCGGGCCGAGTGCGCACTGGACCGAGGACTTCAGCCCGGCCGCGGTGAAGGCGATCGGCGTGCTGGAGGTGCTGGGCGCGATCGGGTTGATCCTGCCGGCCGTCCTCGACATCGCGCCGGGGCTGGTGCCGGTGGCCGCGGTAGGACTGGCGCTGATCATGGTCGGCGCCCTGATCACCCGGGGACGGCGGCGTGAGTACAAGCTCATGGCCGTGGACGCCGGCTATCTCGTCCTGGCCGCGTTCGTCGCCTGGGGCCGGTTCGGACCCGAGTCGTTCACCGCGTGAAGGCGCCGGCAGCCCCCTCGATGCCGAGAGGGCTGTCAGCGCGTGACCGGGGTTTCGAGCTCGACGCGGGAGAGTTTCTCCGGGTTGCGGACGACGTACAGGCCGGTGATGAGGCCGTCCTCGATGCGCATGGCGACGACGTCGTCGATCTCGTCGCCGATGCGGATGATGAGAGCCGGGCTGCCGTTGATCTGGACGGGCTCGACCGTGACGTCGCCGGGAAGCTTCGGCAGGCCGGCCTCGAGCAAGCGCGCGACCTTGTCGGCGCCCACGATCGGACGCGGGACGGCCTGGCGTACGCCGCCGCCGTCGCCCATGAGTACGACGTCCGGCGCGAGCAGATCGAGCAGACCCTGCAGGTCGCCGGTCTCGATGGCGTGCTGGAACGCCTGGACCGCACCCCGCGACTCGGCCGCCGATACCAGTCCGCGAGGACGGCGGGCGGCGACGTGGTTCCGGGCCCGGTGGGCGATCTGCCGTACGGCGGCCGGCGACTTGTCGACCGCCTCGGCGATCTCGTCGTACTCGAGGGCGAAGACCTCGCGGAGGACGAAGACGGCCCGTTCGGTCGGGGTCAGGGTCTCGAGGACGAGCAGCATCGCCATCGAGACGCTCTCGGCCAGCTCGACGTCCTCGGCCACGTCGGGGGCGGTCAGGAGCGGCTCGGGCAGCCACGGGCCGACGTACGACTCGCGCCGGCGGCCGAGGGTGCGCAGCCGGGTGAGCGCCTGCCGGGTGGTGATCTGGACCAGGTACGCGCGGTGGTTCCGGACTTCGTCGAGGTCGACGTCCACCCACCGCAGCCAGGTCTCCTGCAGGACGTCCTCCGCGTCGGCCGCCGAGCCGAGCAGCTCGTAGGCGACGGTGAACAGCAGGTTGCGGTGCGCGACGAAGGCCTCCGTCGCGGTGTCCATACGCTGGTTCATCCAAGCTCCCGTCTCACTGTCTCATGCACGGGACGCCGGCAACCCCGGCTGTGTGACATCCGGTCGAGGTGGCGCACGTCACAGTCACAGCGCCGGAGCGGCCGACATCTCGTGGTCGTACGGATGCCACGAGATGAGGACGACGCTATGCGATTCAACCTGATGGAGAACGCGTTCGCGCTGCGGCTCGGCAAGCGGATGGCCGGTCTGCACCAGCTGCTCGAGCAGTCGGCCCTGCCGAAGTCGACGCAGGAGCTCGTCAGCCTGCGCGCCAGCCAGATCAACGGCTGCGGCGCCTGCATCGACATGCACACCAAGGAGGCCGCGGCCGCCGGGGAGACGTCGGTCCGCCTGCACCTGGTCGCCGGCTGGCGCGAGTCCACGGTGTTCACCGAGGCCGAGCGGGCCGCGCTGGCCCTGGCCGAGGAGGGCACCCGGCTCGCGGACGCCCACCACGGCGTGTCCGACGAGACCTGGGCCAGGGTGCGCGAGCACTACGACGACGACCAGATCGCCGCTCTGGTGATCCTGGTCGGCCTGATCAACGCGGCGAACCGGATGCAGGTGATCGTCCGCAACCCGGGCGGCTCGTACCAGCCCGGCATGATGACCCAACTCGTCGACAACTGAGCCCGTCGACAACTGGTCTGTCGACACCTGAGCCCGTCGGGACCTGGCCTGTCGACACCTGGTCCGTCCACACCCGAGCGCGTCGACATCAGGTTTGTCGACAATCGACAGCTCTGCGCCCGGCCCACCGGAATAGCGGTGGGCCGGGCCGTGGTTTCCTCTGAGGACCGACAGTTCGAGAGGAGCGGGCGTTGAAACCGACCGAGTTCGTGAAGGTGAACACTCAGTTCTGGGGCGATCACCTCAAGAGTGTGAGTGACCACCTGCCGGGCAGCCACGCCGGCGAACTGCCGGGCCAGCTCCTCTACCCCCGGATGATGGTGCTCACCGAGACCCCGGACTGGAACATCGTCGAGCTGGTCGGTGTGAGCCGTGAGTACCGTTCCCTCGAGGTACGGCGGCAGAAGTCGACCAGCATCGAAGAGTACTTCGGCCTCGGCGACGGCTCCCCGGTCCTCTCGCTGCCCGGCGAGAACATCGTCAAGGACGCGACCGTCGCCACCGAGACCGCCCGCCGCGACCTGGTCGACTGGTTCCCCGGGATCGAGAAGATCCTCGGCACCGAGCACGTCGGCCCCGGCGACCAGCTGCTCCGGTTCACGCCCGGCAACTACTCCACCTTCGACCGGGTCCTGCTCGCGCACTCCGCGGGCCGGTCCGTCCGGCTGCACTGGACGTTCTTCGCGCTCGCGATCCACCGGTCCGAGCCGGCCGGCAAGTACCTGGACTTCCTGCGGAACTTCGCGAACGCGGCCCCACACCTCGACCCGGTCGGCACGGTCAGCGCGCCGCGCGGCGACGAGGGCCTGAAGAGCGAGGCCTTCACCAGCACGTACCTCGCGCACGGCCTGCAGAACTCCACCCCGGAGACCTTCCTCGCCGAGCACGAGAACATCCTGCTCGCGGCGTACGACGCCACCCGCCTCATCCCGCGGCCGTCACTCGAGGGCCCGGACGGCACCATCACCCCGGACTTCATCCTGGAGCGCGCCGACGGCACGCACATCGTCGGCGACCTCGCCCTCCCGCTCCGCGAGCCCGGCAAGAAGCACCGCCGCTCGGCCACGGTCCGCGAGAGCGCGGCACAACTCGCGACGTACGCCGGGTACTTCGACGACGCCGAGAACCGCGCCTTCGTACAGACGAAGTACGGCGTCGAGGTCAGCGAACCCCGCCGCCTCCTCATCGTCGGCAGCCACCAGCCCGTAACCGCCGACGACCTCACCGCCACCTCAGCCGAAATCGTCGACTACGACACCACCCTCCGCCTCTACCTAGCAGCCAAGTCCTAGACCGGCAGGATGCAGACGGGCTTCGGCCAGGTGACCGGGTCGCCCTCAGGGGTGAGGGTGCCGGTGGTGGGGGTGCGGGTGAAGGTGGCGATGGTGGAGGAGCGTTCGTTGGCGGCGTACAGCGTGGTGCCGTCGTTGCTGAAGGCAAGGTGCCGGGGCCAGTCGCCGCCGGAGGCGATCGTCTGTACGAGCTCGACCGACAGGCCGTCGGCGGCGATGGCGAAGACGGCGACCGTGTTGTCGCCGCGGTTCGAGCCGTAGAGGAAGCGGCCGTCGGCGGAGATCAGCAGCTCGGCCGGGAAGTTCTCGCCCGGGGAGTCGGCCGGCCGGGTGGACGCGGTCTGGACGATCTGCAGCTTCCCGTCGGCGTAGCTGCACACGGTCAGCGTGGAGTCGAGTTCGTTGATCACGTACGCCGCGCCCGCGCTCGGGTGGAACACCAGGTGCCGTGGACCGGCGCCCGGGTGGATGTGCAGCCGGTCGACCTCCTCGAGCCGGCCGTCCTCGGTCAGCGTGTTCACGTAGACCGAGTCCGAGCCGAGGTCGACGTCGAGCGTGTACGTGCCGGACGGGTCGAACGCGATCTGGTGCGCGTGCGGGCCCTCCTGGCGCTCCTGGTTCGGCCCGGTGCCCTCGCGCTGCAGCACCTGGGTGGCTTCGCCGAGCGAGCCGTCCGCCGAGATCGGGTGGATCGCGACCGACCCGGACGTGTAGTTCGCCGACAGCAGGAACCGGCCGGACGGGTCGATGTCGAGGTGGCACGGGTGGTCGCCGCCGGTCGGCTGCGTGTTCAGCGGCTGCAGCCCGCCGTCCGGCTGGATCGCGAACGCGCTGACGCTGCCGTTCTCGGTCTCGTTGGTGACGTAGAGGAACCGCCCGTCCGCGGACCTGACCAGGAAGGACGGGTCGGCGGTCGTCGCGACCAGCCCGAGCTCCGCCAGCGGCCCGAACCCGACGCCCTCGCCGCCGCCCGGCTGACTCGTGTAGCTCCCGACATAGATCCGCTCAGAAGTCATGGCCCTACCCTGCCAGGTCACGGCGGCGACGGCATGCCGTGTCCATGTCCAAGTCCCCAGTTAACGCAGCCGCAACCCGTAGAGCGCCGACCCCGAGCCCAGCTCCGGCACGAGCACCTGCCAGCCCTTCCGCCGGTACAGCCGCGGCGCCGGCCGGTCGTCGACGTACGTCGACAGCAGCGCCCGCTCGTGGGGAAGGTCGGCCATCAGCGCGTCGTGCAGCGCGCTCCCGACCCCACGGCCCTGCGTCTCCACCGCGACCGCCAGCTCGACGAACTCGAAGTGCCCGCCGACCCACTCGTCCACGATCTCCGCCGGCGCAGTCTCGGCCAACCGGTCCGACCACCACTGCCCGCGCTGCCCGGTGTACCCGTACGCGAACCCGACGACCCGGCCGCCCGACCGGGCCACGACCAGCTTGAACCCGTCCCGCTGGGAGTGCAGCGGCAGCTGCTCGTTCCCGAACCGCTCGGCCCGCGCGGGCTCCTCGTCGTACCCCGGCGCGCCGAAGGCGGACAGGTAGACGGCCGCAAGCTGGGGCGCGGCCTGCAGCGACTGAGGTACGTCGAGTACGTCGATCATCCCGCCTAGCCTAGGGCGCGTGGACACTCAGGCGTTCCTGCGAAGGATCGGAATCAGCGAGTACGACGGCCCGCCCCGGCTGGAGGCGTTGTCGCGGCTGCACGAGGCGTACGTCGACCAGGTGCCGTACGAGTCCGTGCAGTTCCAGCTGACGCCGGGTGACCCACTCGACCCCGACAGAACCGCGCGGCGGATCGTCGCACGAGAGACCGGCGGCTACTGCTTCCAGCTGAACGGGACGTTCGCGCTCCTGCTGACCGAGCTCGGCTACCGAGTGCGGATGCACCGCGGCGGCGCGCAGACGGCGAACCGGCCGGGCGACGTCGATGCCAGTCATATGGTGCTGACGGTCAGCGGGCTGGTCGAGGATCCCGAGCGCGTCTGGCTGGTCGACGCCGGCCTGGGTGAGGCGTTGACGCGCCCGATGCCGCTGGAGGTGGGCAGCACGTACCAGGAGCCGTTCGCGCTGGGGTTGCGGCCGTCCGAGAAGACCGACGGCTGGCGGCTGGACCACGACCCGCGGGCGAACCTGATCGGCATGGACTTCGAGTCCGCCGCGGTCGGCCTGGACGCCTTCGCCGCTCAGCACGCGACCCTCTCGACCGACCCGGAGTCGCCGTTCCGCCGGCTCGCGTCCGCGTTCCGCCGGAAGCCGGCGTCGGTCGTCGTACTGCGGTCTGTCGGTTTGAGCGAGATCTTCGCCGACCGGATCGACACCTCGACGCTCGAGAACCCGGCCGACTATTTCGCCGTCCTGGCGGACGTGTTCCATCTCCCGCTCCCGCACTTCAGCCGCGCCGACCGGGACCGGCTCTGGCGGCGCGTGTGGGCGCAGTACGAGGACTTCCTAGCGGCTGGTCCGGAGAATGAGGATGGCGGTCGAGCCGTCGGCGGCCTTGAGGGCGAGGGTGTGGGATCGGTCGCCTGATCCCCAGCCGGCGACACCGTTGCCGCTGGCACTGACGTCGAACGCCGAGCCGTTCGCGTGCTTGCCGGTGAGCCGCACCTTGCCGTCCACCACCGTGACCGCGATCGGAAGACCCTCGACGGTGAGCGTGGCCGACTCGCGTACCAGGACCTCACAATTGCCGTCCGCGCAGGCCGCATAGTTCTGCCCGTCCGCTGCGGCCGGGAACGGCGTCGTCGCCGCAGCCTCACCGCCGGCGGTCCCGACGGTCCCAGCACCCCCAGCCGTCCCCCCGTCGTCGGACGAACAAGCGGTCAGCGCAACCACTGCCAGCGCTACGAGAACTCCGCGTGCGATCACCCGCAGCAGCCTAGGCAGCGAGAGGCCGACCCGGGCGCGCTTGTCCTGAAGGTGTCAGGTGGCGAGCGCGAAGAGCGTGCTGGGGAGGACCGAGAGTACGGCGGCGGTCGCGGCGCACAGCGAGATCATGGCGACCGCCGGGGACTCGATGTCG
Organism: Kribbella sp. CA-247076; assembly: GCF_050942445.1. Taxonomy (NCBI): domain Bacteria; kingdom Bacillati; phylum Actinomycetota; class Actinomycetes; order Propionibacteriales; family Kribbellaceae; genus Kribbella; species Kribbella sp. CA-247076. The sequence goes on from NZ_CP192051.1 coordinate 6,702,997, forward strand.
ACCGAGAACGGGTCGTCGGCCGGCAGCCGGAACAGTTCGGCGACCCAGCGGAGGTAGACCGCCAGACCGATCATCACGTTGATCGCCATCACGATCGCCAGCCAGCCGAGATGCGCGTCGATGACCGCCTGGAACGCGGCGAACTTGGTGAACAGCCCGGCGAGCCCCGGCGGCAGGCCGGCAAGCACGACCAGGAAGAAGATCAGCGCGACCGCGAGCCCCGGCTCGGAACGCACCATGCCGCGATAGTCCGACAGCAGTCCGCCCGGCCGGTGCCTTTGCACAACGGCGACCGACCCGAACGCGCCCAGCGTGACCACGACGTACGCCGCCAGGTACCCGACCACGGCCTGGGCGTCACCGACCGCCAGGGGCGCGAGCAGGAAGCCGACCTGACCGATGGACGACCATGCGAGCAGCCGGACGGCTTCCACCTGACGCAGTGCGGCCAGGTTGCCGACCGTCATCGTCACGGCGGCGAGTACGGCGACCACCGTCCGCAGGTCGGATCCGTTCGGGGCGATCCCGGACGTCACGAGGACGAGCAGACCGGCGACGCCGGCCGACTTCGACACGACGGCGAGGAAGGTGGTCACCTCGACCGGCGCACCGACGTACGTGTCCGGCAGCCAGGCGTGGAAGGGTACGGCGGCGATCTTGAAGGCGAAGCCGACGATCACGAACAACCCCGCCGCGAACGCGACCCGCTCGAGGTCCGGGTCGAGCCCGTTGAGCCGGTTCGCGATCGTGGTCAGGTAGAGCGAGCCGGTGACGCCGTACAGGTAGGAGATGCCGAACAGCATCACCGCGGTCGACAGCACCGACACCAGGAACGCCTTCAGCGCACCCTCGGAGCCGCGGCGGTCGCGGCGCAGGGCGACCAGCGCGAAGCTGGGCAGTGACACGACCTCCAGGCCGATCACCACCGTGGCGAGATCCCGCGCGCCGGCGAGCACGGTGGCGCCGACGAGGGCGCTGAGCAGCAGGAAGTGGTACTCGCCGATCGGGATGTCCGACGCCAGCAGCCGGTACGCCGAGAGGCCGACGACCCCGAGCCCGCCGATCAGGAGCACCGCCCACAGCCCGGCCGTCATCGGCTCGAACACCAGGCTGCACTCGGCCGGCCCCTCGACCGCCTGCCGGCAGAACGCCGGCTTGAAGTCGTCCCGCTGCGCCCACACGAACACCAGCCCGAACAGGATCACCGCGCCGGTCAGCAGCGTGATCACCGTGTGCCGGAGCTGCGCCGAGGCACTCCGCCAGAAGCCGTCGATCAGCAGTACGGCGACCGCCCCGATCGCCAACGCGAGCGGCACAGCCACGGCCTGCCAGTCAGTCCATGAGAGCGTCACAGGCTGCTCCACTGGTGGAGGAGGAGGCCGGGCCAGACGCCGAGGAGGACGGTCAGGACGATAAGCGGGGTCCAGGTGATCAATTCGATCCGGCTCAGGTCGACCGCGAAGGCGGAGGCGGGGTGCTCGGCGGGGTCACCCTGGCAGAGGTTGCGGACCAGGCGGAGGAAGTACGCCGCGGTCAGCACGGTCCCGAGGCCGGCGATCACCATCAGCACCAGGTAGGTGGTCCGGGGCAACAAATCGTTGGGGTCGTACGCACCGAGCAGGACCAGCATCTCGCCCCAGAACCCGGCCAGCCCCGGCAGCCCGAGCGACGCGAGGCAGGCGAACGTCAGCAGCGCCCCGATCCGCGGCAACCGCGCGTACAGCGCCCGCCCGATCGCCCGCAGGTCGCTGGTGTCGTGCCGGTCCTTGATCGCGCCGGCCAGGAAGAACAGCAGGCCGGTGATGATCCCGTGCGCGATGTTCGCGAACAGCGCGCCGCGCAGTCCGGCCGGCGACAGCGTGGCGATGCCCAGCCCGATGAAGCCCATGTGGCCGACGCTCGAGTACGCGATCAGCCGCTTCACGTCGGTCTGCGCCAGACACGCGAGCGACCCGGCGACGATCGCCACGGTGGAGAACCCGGCCAGGTACGGCGCGATCGTCACGGTCGCGTCCGGAAGCACCGGGACCAGGATCCGGATCATGCCGTACGTACCCAGCTTCAGCAGCACGCCCGCGAGCAGGACCGACCCGACCGTCGGCGCCTTCGCGTGCGCGTCCGGCAACCAGATGTGCAGCGGCCACAGCGGCACCTTGACCGCGAGACCGACCGCGATCAGGACCGCCGCGGCCAGTGGGATGCCGTGTCCACCGAGCACCGGCGTGTTCGTCAACTGCACGATGTCGAACGTCCCCGCCTGCCGGTAGACGAGCAGGAACCCGAGCAGCATCAGCGCCGACCCGAGCACTGTCATCAGCACGAATGTGTTCGCGGCCCGCTTGCGCCCGGCCGGGTCGTGGTCGTCGCCCCAGATGTCGATGACCAGCCACATCGGGATCAGCACGAGCTCGAAGCAGAGGAAGAACAGCACCAGGTCCATCGCCGAGAACGTGCCGATCACGCCGGCCTCGATGACCAGCAGCAACGCGATCAGCGACCGGGTCCGGCCGATCCGCGGGGTGATCCGCAACGAGTACAGGCAGCAGAGGAACACCAGCAGCGCCGTCAGCACGATCAGCGGCATCGAGATCGAGTCCACCCCGACGTGGAACCGCACGCCGAGCGCGGGGATCCACGGCACGTTCGTCACCGCCTGCAGCGGCCGGACGCCCTCGCCGAGGACCTCGTCGAGCAGGTCCGAGTACGCGAACCAGCCACCGGTCGGCCAGAGCAGCACCGACCCGACCAGCACGAGCCCGGAGATCACCGAGCCGTAGAGCGCCGCCAGCCGATCGCCGACCGCCGCCGGCACCGCCCACAACGCGAGGGCCGCCAGCAAGGGCAACGCGAGGATCCCCAGCAAGATCGCGTTCACGACCCGATCACCCCAGCCAGCACCGCCAACGCGACCACGCCCACCACGGCCGCGGTCAGGTACGTCTGCACGTTCCCGGTCTGCAGTCGCCGGAAGCCCTGTGAGACCAGGGTCCCGGTGCGTCCGGTCGCCCGTACGTAGGCTCCGATCACGTCCTGGTCGCCCGCGACCGTCAGTCGGGCAAGCCAGCGCACCGGTACGGCGAACAGCCGGTGGTACAACGGGTCGACGCCGAACTCACGCTCCAGCACGACCGGCCGTGGGTCCGCGCCACGCGACCACAACGAGTACGCCGGAAGCGCACCGAGCAGCACGAGCACAGTGGTCACCAGCGCGACGATCCAGTTGAGGTGCACGCCGTCGACGTACCCGAGGACGATCGAGGCGAGAGCGAGCAGGACCAGCGGGGACAGCATCACCCACGGCGCGTCGCGCAGCTTGGACGTGTCGGGCTCGTCGATGTCGGCCATCGCGTCGTCGTCCTCGAAGGCCCCGACCGCACCGGCGAGCGCGGGCGTCCGGAAGAACACCCACAGCCACAGCCGCACGCAGTAGAACGCCGTCAACGCCGCCGTCAGGCACACCGAGACCAGCACGACCCAGCCGACGGCCGACCCGTCCCGCGCGTGCTCCCACGCTGCCTCGACCACAGTGTCCTTGGAGAAGAACCCGGCGAACCCTGGTACGCCGGCCAGCGCGGCCAGACCGACCGTCATGGTCGCGAACGTGACCGGCAACGCCTTCCGCAACCGCCCGCGGCGCGTGTAGCGACGCAGTACGACGAAGGCCGCGCTGCCGACCTGGTGGAGCAGGACGCCGGCGCAGAGGAACAGCAGGCCCTTGAACGCGGCGTGCGTGACCAGGTGGAAGAGCGCGGCGTGCCGGCCGTCGTCCGTCCCCAGCGAGAGGCCGGCGAACATGATCGCCAACTGGCTCACGGTCGACCAGGCGAGCACCCGCTTCACCTCGACCGCGGCCATCGCGCACAGCGCGGCGAACAGCATCGTCACCGAGGCGACGATCGCGAGCACGGTCAACGTGGTCGAGGAGGCGGCGAAGACGTCGTACAGCCGGGCGATCAGGAAGACGCCCGCGGCAACCATCGTCGCCGCGTGGATCAGCGCGCTGACCGGGCTCGGGCCCGGCATGGCGTCCGGCAGCCAGGTCTGCAACGGCACCTGCGCCGACTTGCCGACCACGCCGACCAGGAGCAGCAGCGTGCCGGTGGTCAGGACACCCGAGGACATCTGGCCAGGGTCGAGCTCCGAGATCCGGAACGTGCCGGCACCGACGCCGAGGACGAAGATGCCGAAGAGGAAGCCGACATCGCCGAGCCGGGTCATCAGGAACGCCTTGACCGCGCCGGAGCGGGCGTCGCGGCGCTCCCAGTAGTGACCGATCAGCAGGTACGAGCACGCGCCCATCACCTCCCACCCGATCAGCAGCAGGAACAGGCTGTCCGCGACCACGACCGTCACCATCGCCGCGGTGAACAGCGTGACCAGAGCGTGGTACGACGCCGGTCGCTCGTGCAGGTAGCCGAGGGAGTACACCTGGACGCAGGTCGCGATCACCCCGACCACCGCGAGCAGCAGCACGGTCAGGTCGTCGGTGCGTACGGCGAAGCCGAGGGTGAGACCGTCGATCGACGAGTTCAGGAACGACCCCTGGTCGGGCTCGGCGCCCGCCAGCAGACCGGCGAGCAGCACCACGAGCAGGGAGAAGCCGACGCCGGTCACGCGCCAGACGGTCGCGATCACGTGGCCGCACCCTTCTGCTGCTTGATGGCGTCCTGCTCGGTGACGTCCTGCTCGGTGACGTCCTGCTCGGTGACGTCCTGCTCGGTGACGTCCTGCTCGGTGGCGTCCTGCTCGACGAGGTCGCGGGCCGCGTCCGCGTCGACGTGACCGTGGCCGCGGAACAGCAGCAGCACGATCGCGAGACCGAGCCCGATCTCGGCCGCGGCCAGCGTGATCACGAACACCGCCAGCGTCTGGCCGGTCGCGAGCCCGTCCAGCCGCCAGGCGTCGAACGCGACCAGGTTGAGGTTGACCGCGTTGAGCATCAGCTCGAAGGACATCAGCAGAGTGATCGCGTTGCGGCGCGCGAGGACGCCGTACACGCCGATGCAGAACAGCAGGACCGCCAGCAGGAGCGGGAGGATCAACGGCACGTCAGTCCTCCTTCTTGCGCTGGGACAAGGCGATCGCGCCGATCAGCGCGGCCAGCAGCAGCACCGAGAGCACCTCGAACGGCAGCACCCAGGTCTTGAAGACCGCCGTCCCCACGGCCTCCGCGGACCCGTCCGGCACCGGCTCGATCTTCTCGTTGCCGAAAGCAATGACCACGCCGGTGCCGAGGAGCAGCGCCAGCGCTCCGGCGACCACGGCCGCGAACGGACTGCGCCCGGACGTCAACGTGGGCAGCGGATTCGTCGGGGCCTTGGTGAGCATGAGGGCGAACAGGACGAGTACGACGATGGCGCCGACGTACACCAGGATCTGGACGAGCGCGACGAACTCGGCGTGCAGCGCGCCGAAGCAGCCGGCCACCGCGCCGAGGGCGACGACCAGCCAGAGGGCGGCGTGCACGATCCGGCGCGAGGTGACGACGATGACGGAGGCGACGAGAGCGACAGCTCCGGCGATGCAGAAGAGTGCGGTCGTCACGCCCCACCCTCCGGCGCAGACGCCCCGGGCGCAGACGTCCCCGGCGAGGCTGTCCCGTTCGAGGCTGTCCCGTTCGAGGCTGTCCCGGGCGAGGCTGTGCCCGGCGGACGTGTCGCCGGTCGAGCCGTTTCGGCTGGGGCGGTTTCCTCGGCCGTCACGGTCGGGCCCGGGTCGATCGGCTGCGGCGCCGGCACCGTCCACATCCAGTCGCGGAGGCGTTCCTTCTCGTGCGTCAGGTTGCGGATGTCGGTCTCGGCGTACTCGAACTCCGGCGACCAGAACAGCGCGTCGAACGGGCACGCCTCGATGCAGATCCCGCAGTACATGCACAGGCTGAAGTCGATCGCGAACCGGTCCAGCACGTTCCGGCTGCGCTCCCGGGCCTGCTCACCGACCGACGGCGCGGTCTCGGTGTGCGAGTCGATGTAGATGCACCAGCTCGGGCACTCGCGGGCGCAGAGCATGCAGGAGGTGCAGTTCTCCTCGAGCAGGGCGATCACGCCCCGGGTCCGCGGCGGCAGCTCCGGCTGGACGTCCGGGTACTGCTCGGTGACGGAGCGGCGGGCCAGGGTCTTGGCGGTGACCTTCAGCCCCTCGATCAGCCCCTTGCCAGGTACACCCACGCCTCCTCCTCCCGTCAGTAGGACCCCTGCTAGCAGGACACTAGTCGTTCCCGGCGCAAACTGCCGCGACCCGAGGCCTCCCAGCCCTGCAGCCGTACCCGACCTTACTGAAACCGGCCGCCGCGCCGACTCCGGTTTCGAGGTGCCGCCGGCGCCTCTACCTTCGGGAGATGGGGAGGTTCCAACCGCTGCTGGGCGCCGCTGTGTTCGGCGCCTTCGTCATGGTGGTCGCGAACGTGGTCTTCGCCTGGTTCGCGAGCGGACCCGACCACTACGAGTGGACCGATCCCGCGATCTTCATGAGTCCGTTCGCGGCCGCGTTCGGCGCGATCGCCGGTGCTGCCGTGGCGGCGCTGACGAAGCGGCCGCCGCCGCGGCGGCCGGACGGCCGGCGGGACAAGCGCAAGTACCGGTAGGTCATCGGACCGGGTTTGGGTCCATGTAACGACTGGCGATCTTGGTGGCGCGGTTGCGCAGGGCGGTTCGCAACGACTGTGGGGAGAGGGCTTCCGCGTCCGTGCCGAGCTGCCACAACGCCCATACGGCGTGTCGGGAATCCTGGAACGTCACCTCGAGTCGAAGCCAGCCGTCCGCCTCCGGCTCCTCGGCCCGGACCGCCACCGCAGTGTCGAGCAGGTCCTCCCGTCGCGCCGGGCTCACCCGAACCTGTACGGCGAGATGCCCGTCGGACAGGAACTGCGCGCAGCGCTCCCGCCAGATCCGGTCGAGGTCGACCCGGCTCGGCCGTTGCGCCGGCTCGGGGAGCTCTTCGGCGGCCAGCACCCGCGACAGCCGGTACGTGCGGTCCGCGCCGGATCGCGTGGCCAGTAGGTAGACCCGGTCCCGGACCGTCACCAGGCCGATCGGGTCGACCGTGCGCCACTGTGGTTCCTGGTCCGAGGCCGCGTAGTGGATACGCAACCGGTGTCCGCCGAGCACGGCACGCCGTACCTCGATCATCGCGGCGGGCGCCACCTCCTCGGTGACCAGCCGGCGGGAGAGCAGGTCGGTCTCGGGCTCGACCAGGAAGCGCTGGGCCGCGTCGCTCGCGGTCGCCCGGTGGCTTTCGGGCAGCGCGTCGACCACCTTGCGCATGGCCGAGGCGAGCGCCGAGCCGAGGCCGAACACCTGCTCGCCGCGCCCCGATCCGGCCGTCAGCAAGGCCAGCGCCTCGTCGTGATTCAGTCCGGTCAGCTCGGTCCGGAAGCCGGGCAGCAACGAGAACCCGCCGTGTCGTCCACGCTCGGCGTACACCGGTACGCCGGCCGCCGACAGCGCCTCGATATCGCGCAGCACGGTCCGGGTGGACACCTCCAGCTCGCGGGCCAGCGTGTCCGCTGTCAGCCGGCCGCGCTGGCGCAGCAGCAAGACCAGCGAGACCAACCGGTCGGCGCGCATACGGGGAAGGTAGCAAAATACATGACGAAGGGTGTCGTGATTTGCCGGAAAGCTCGGGCTCCGTGGGCAGCGGCGACGGGCCGCTGACGCTTGAATGGAGCAGCTGTGGCAACAGAACGAACGGCAGTCAACCCGGTGAAGTGGTCGGTGGAGATGGGGTTCAATCAGGGCGAGGTCGTCTCGGGACACACCCGGACCCTGTACTGCTCGGGGCAGACCGCGATGAGTGCCGACGGCAAACCCCAGCACGACGGGGACATGGCCGCGCAACTGGCGCTGAGCCTCGACAACCTGGAGGCGGTGCTCGGGGAGGCGGGGATGTCGCTCGCGAACCTCGTCCGGCTCAACGTCTACACCACCGACGTCGACCTGCTTTTCCCGCACTACGGCGTACTCGCGTCCCGGCTGGGCGCCGCCGGGGTCGCGCCGACCACGACCATGCTCGGCGTGACCCGCCTGGCGATCCCGGGTCAGCTAGTCGAGCTCGAGGGAACGGCTGTCGCGTGATGCTTGCCTCCGCTGCTCGTCTTCGCACGGGCAGCGGGGGCCTGTCCAGGAGGTGATTGCCGATGGTCCGATTGTTGACAATCGGCGTTTACGGGTTCGACGCCGAGTCCTTCCTGCGGGAGCTACGGCGGGCTGACGTTCGCCTGCTGCTCGACGTACGCCAGCGCCGCGGTGTCCGCGGACCCAAGTACGCCTGGGCGAACTCACTCCGCCTCCAGGCCGCCCTCGCTGAGGCGGGGATCGCCTACGAGCACCACCCCGAGCTCGCCCCGACGACGGAGCTACGCCAACTCCAGTACGCCGAAGACGCCCGCCAAGGAGTCGGCAAGCGCACCCGCCACGAACTGTCGCCCGCCTACACCCACCGCTACACCACCGAAATCCTCGACCACGCCGACCTCACCCCGCTCATCACGTCCCTTCCCACCCTCGGAGCCACAGCCCTCCTCTGCGTGGAACGCGACCCCGAAGCCTGCCACCGCTCCCTCATAACCCACCGCCTAACCACCCACCCCAACATCACGATCGACCACCTCCGCCCGCGCTGACCTGAACCGACCCACGCTGCTCTGTGGAGGGGTTCGGGTTAGGTGTGGCGGTAGCCCTCGTGGAGGGTCAGTTCGAGGACGGACCCTGGTGGAGGCGGGGCTGCGGGTTTCCAGCTTTGGGTGTGTTGGTCGTCGGTCACAGTGAGGCTCAGGTGGTGTCCGTCCATGAGGACCGTGCCGTCTGGTGCGAGGACCCGGAGTTTGCTGAACGCGTCGCCTCGGTGGGTCAGGATGAACGTGCCGCGGTTCGCGATAACTTCCAGGCCGTGCTCGGCCAGCTCGGGAGCGTTCACAGTGCCCGGTCGCCAGGGGACGGTGACAACGCGGACCTTGTCCTCGGCGAGTACGAGGAAGTCGACGACGAGTGAGGTGATCGTGCCGTCCTCGGCCACTCCCCAGTAGCACGGGTACGCGCCGTCGCCGTACCCGCTCGTCACGATCACCGCATCGTTCACCTCGCCGGTGAGGCTGAACACCGAGCCCCTGCAGTCCGCGAGCCGCTCGGACTGCTCCTGGAACAGTTCCTCGACCTGCTCGGCTTCGCAGCGTGCGAGTGTCGCGACGTCGAGGATCACGACGTTTCCGGCGTCGACCCCGATGATATTCGACCCGCCGGCCAGTTCCGCGGGATGCCAGCTGACCGCCGGGGCCTCGGAGACGATCAGGCGCAGTGCGACGTTCGTACCTGCGGTGCCGGAGACCTCGGCCCGATAGGTGCCGGCGTGCAGCCGTCGGGTCAGCGGTGCCAGGCCGAAATCGCCGTACCCGAAGTCCCGGACCGTGAGCACACCCGAGCCGCTCGTGACTTCTCCGAGCTGAACGACCTCCAGGGCGACCGGCTCGCCGAAGGGTGCTACCTGACGCCCGGCCACGAACAACCCCGGCAGGTCGAGCTCCAGGTTTGCGGGCAACTCCGGCAGGTCGGCGTCGAAGCTTGCGGCGCTCACCTCACCCTGACTCACGAGGTGACAGTACCGGCCGCAGGCATCCGGTTCTCACAGGGCGGCAGCGCGCGTACGGTCGGCAGATGGGCAGGTACTACCCGCTGGTGGGCGCGGTCGTCGGAGCTGTGGCGATGGTCGCCGCCAACGTCGCGTTCGCCTGGTTCAATACCGCGCCTACCCACTACGAATGGACTGATCCCGCGGTGTTCCTGAGTCCGTTCGCGGCAGTCATCGGTGCCTACCTCGGCGCCGTGATCGGCCATCTCGCTCGACGCCGCGCACGACGACGTTCCGCGGGATCCGAGAACGGGTGAAGCTCAACCCGGGTGTGGGGTCAGAGGTTGGCCAGGCGGGCCTTCAGGTAGGTCTGTTCGGCTTGGTTGGCGGTGAGGGTTAGGGCTGTTTGGTAGGCGGTGCGGGCTTCCTCGGGGCGGTTGAGGCGGAGGAGGAGGTCGGCTCGGATGGCGTGGAAGAGGTAGTAGGAGCCGAGGTCGAGGTCGTCGATGACGTCGAGGGCGGCGGACGGGCCTTCGACTTCGGCGAGGGCGACGGCTCGGTTGAGGGCTACGACCGGGGTCGGGTCGAGGGTCAGGAGGTGGTTGTAGAGCTGGAGGATCTGGGGCCAGTCGGTGTCGGCGGCCGTGAGGGCATCCGTGTGTACGGCGTTGATCGCGGCCTGGAGCTGGTACGGACCAGGGTGGTTGCGGCGGAGGCAGCGGCGTACCAGCTCGTGGCCCTCCTCGACCAGGTGCCGGTCCCAGAGCGAGCGGTCCTGGTCGGCCAGGCGGGTCAGCGAGCCGTCGGGGCTGATGCGGGCGGCGCGGCGGGAGTGCTGGAGGAGCATGAGGGCGAGCAAACCGGCGGCCTCGGGTTCGTCGGGCATGAGGTCGACCAGGAGGCGGCCGAGGCGGATCGCCTCGGTGCAGAGGTCGTCGCGGACGAGGGTTTCGCCGGACGAGGCGGCGTACCCCTCGTTGAAGATCAGGTAGACGACGGCGAGGACGCCGCGGAGGCGCTCGGGCAGGTCCGCCTCGTACGGCACGCGGTACGGGATGCCGGCCGCCCGGATCTTCGCCTTCGCCCGGACCAGGCGCTGCGCCATCGTCGGCTCCGGGACCAGGAACGCGTGCGCGATCTCGGCCGTGGTCAGGCCGCCGAGCATGCGCAGCGTCAGCGCGACCCGGACGGTCAGCGCGAGCGCGGGGTGGCAGCAGGTGAAGATCAGCCGGAGGCGGTCGTCGTGCACGGCCCCCTCCTCGACTGGCTCGTCCTCGGCATGTAGCAGCGCCGCTTGCGTGTACTTGTCCTCGCGCACCGCCTCCCGCCGCAGCCGGTCGATCGCCCGGTTGCGCGCGGTCGTGATGATCCACCCCGCCGGGCTCGGCGGTACGCCGCTCGCCGGCCACTTCTCCACCGCCGTCGCGAACGCGTCCTGGACGGCGTCCTCGGCGATCTCGAGGTCCCCGAACACGCGCGTCAGGACGGCGACCGCACGCCCGTGCTCGGCCCGGAACACCCCCGCGATGTCAACACTCACGCGTGGCAGGACGGCTCGTCCGGCGACAGGACTGAGGGCCGGACCTCGATCGACAGCGGGCTGAGCACCTGCGCGAGCCGGCGCGCCCAGCCGAGCGCCGCATCCAGGTCCTCAACCTCGATGACGGTGAATCCACCGAGGTGTTCCTTGCCCTCGGTGAACGGCCCGTCGGTCACCAGCACGTCGCCCCCACCCGCCTTCACCACAGTCGCGGTCTCCGGCGGATGCAACCCGGCCGCGAACACCCAGACCCCGGCAGTCTTCATCTCCGCGTTCAGAGACCGCAACTCCCGCATGATCGGCTCGAGAAACTCCTCCGAGGGCGGCGGCCCGTCCGGCTGATAGATGCTGAGCAGGTACTGGTTCATAACCACCTCCAGGTAGGCGAGCTCTCACCACCTACACGAACCCCGCAGCCAAGAATCGACACCCGACCTCAGCCTAATTCCACCCCGGTCCCCGGAGCTCGCGTCCGTCGGCGGTTGTGCTAGGCGGGGGTGGTGGGGAGGGTGAGGGTGATTTGCAGGCCGCCGCCGGGGCGGGGGGTGGCGGTGACGGTGCCGGCGTGGGCTTCGGCAACCGAGCGGACGATGGAGAGGCCGAGGCCGGCGCCTTTGCCGCCGACGAGTCGTTCGGTGCCGAGGCGGTAGAAGGGTTTGAAGAGGGATTCGACTTCGTACGGCGGGATGTCGGGGCCGGTGTTGGTGACGACCAACTCGACGTGGTCGCCGGCCGTCCTGCTGACGACTCGCACCCACCGCTCCGCCGGAGTATCGGACGCCCGGCCCATCACAATCGACGATTCGTCGCGGTCGCCCGCTCGGTGACCCGGTTGCTGGTCGATTGTGATGGCCTGGCGGTCCGCGGCGGCGACATTGTGTCGGATGCCGTTCTCGACCAGGTTGTGGACGAGGCGCTCCAGCAGCAGCGCGTCGCCGGACGTGGGGGCGTCGCCGGGGGCGTGGTACAGGGCGACGCCGGCGGTGGCGGCTTCGGCTGACAACTGGCCGGCGACGTGGGTGACGATGTCGCCGAGGTTGACCGGGTAGACGGTGGTGAGCTGCTTCTCCGAGTCGGCCAGGATCAGCAGCCCGTCGATCAGTTGCTCGTGGCGGGCGTTGATCGTCAGCAGACTCTCGCCGAGTTCCTTCACGTCCGCGGACGCCGTACGGCGGTGCATCGCGACCTCGACCAACGCCCGTCCGAGCGTGAGCGGCGTCCGCAGCTCGTGGGAGGCGTTGGCCACGAACCGGCGCTGGCCGTCGAACGAGTGGTCGAGGCGTTCGACCATCGTGTCGAAGGCGTCGGCGAGGTTCTTCACCTCGTCGTCGGGGCCGCGCAGGGCGATCCGCTCGTGCAGGGCGGCCGGGGACGCGGCGATGCGTCGCGCGGTGTCGGTGACCCGGTGGAGCGGCGCCAGCACGCGCCCGGCGACCAGCCAGCCGAACCCGGCCGCCAGACCGCCGACGACGACCAGGGCGATGCTGCCTTGGGTGAGCAGCGACTTGATCGCCGCCTGCCGCACCTGCTCCCGCTGCTCCTGCACCGCTTGGTCCGCGGCCGGCCCGGTGAGTACGTCGCCGTCCTTGTTCAGCACGTAGACCTGGTTGGGCAACCGCGTTCGGGGTGCCCCCGGCGACGGTGTGGCTCCGTCGGCCGGTGGACTGAGGTGCGTCCCCTGCACCAGCACCCGGTAGCCACCGTTGAGGTTCTGGCTGAACAGCACGTAGGTCACACCCAGCAGCAGCACACCGGCGACCATGAACAGCCCGCCGTAGATCAGCGTCAGCCGGCCCCGCAACGTCAACCGCCCCCGCAGCGTCAGCCGCCTCATAGGATGCGGTACCCGACCCCGGTCACCGTCTCCACCAGCCCCGGCTCCCCCAGCTTCCGCCGTAGCTTCAGGATGGTCAGCCGAACCGCCCCGGTGAACGGATCCACGTGTTCGTCCCATGCCTTCTCCAGCAGTTGTTCGGCCGAGACGGTCGCGCCGTCGGCCCGCAGCAGTTCGGCCAGTACGGCGAACTCCTTCTTGGACAGCGGTACGTACCGCCCGTCCCGGAACACCTCGTGCCGCGCCGGGTCCAGGGTCACCCCGGCACGCCGCAGTACCGGCGGATCGGCCGGCCGGCTCCGGCGGCCCAGCGCGAGCACCCGGGCGGCCAGCTCGGCGAACGCGAACGGCTTGGTCAGGTAGTCGTCCGCCCCGAGCCCCAACCCGGCGACCCGGTCGGTGACCGCGGCCGCCGCCGTCAGCATGAGCACCCGCGTGGCCGACCCGGACTCGACCAGCCGCCGGCACACCTCGTCCCCGTGCACGACGGGGATGTCCCGGTCCAGCACGAGTACGTCGTACTCGTTCACCGTCAGCCGCTCGAGCGCGGCACCGCCGTCGCCGGCCACGTCGACCGCGTGGGAGTCGTCCCGCAACCACTCCGCGATCGCTGCCGCCAGCAACGGTTCGTCCTCGACCACCAGCACTCGCACGCACTCCATGATCCCCGACGCGCGTGTTTCCTCCGTGTTATCGGGTCCGGAAACGGTGGCGAAACGGTCCGCGGCCAAGGCTGGGGCGGCAGAAACACCGATCTCGAGGAGACGTGATGCGTAAGACCACTCTGGCCGCGGCGCTGCTGGCGACCGCCGTACTGCTGACCGGTTGCGGCTCGGAGGAGCCGGACAACCAGGTGGCTTCGGGGACCGGGGCGCAGGCGGAGGCGACCACGCCCAGCAGCGCGCCGGCGAGCATGAGCCGGGACGAGAAGGCGATCAAGTTCACCCAGTGCCTGCGGGAGCAGGGCCTCGACGTGCCGGACCCGGAGCCGGGCAAGGGACCGATGCTCAAGTTCAACCGCGAGTCGGGCGTCACCCAGGAGAAGGTCCAGCAGGCGATGGAGGCCTGCAAGGAGTTCAACCCGCAGGGTGAGAGCGGCCCGAACCCGCAGCAGGAGGAGAACGGCCGCAAGTTCGCCGCGTGCATGCGGGAGAACGGCGTGGAGAAGTTCCCGGACCCCGAGCCGGGTCAGCGCGGCATCATGGTCGGCCCGGGAGTCGGTGACGACCCGGACTTCAAGAAGGCGCAGGAGACCTGCCAGCCGATCATGGCCGGGAAGCAGAAGTGATGCGCCGAGCACTGACCGCTGTGGTCGTGCTGGCCGCCGGGGGCGCCGCGAGCGCGTTCCTGGTGAACCGGGGCGACACCAGCCAGGCAGCAGACCAGACCGCGGCCGCAGTACCCGTCAACACGACCAAAGTCGCGCAGCAGACACTCAAGGACACCGAGAGCGCCGACGGCGAGCTCGGCTTCGGTACGACATCCGCCGCGGTCAACCGCGCGGCCGGGACGATCACCGGCGTACCCGACAGCGGACAGGAGTTCCGCCGCGGCCACACCGTCTACAGCGTGGACAACAAGCCGACCACGCTGATGTACGGCGCTCTGCCGGCGTACCGGAAGCTCGTGGACGGCACGGAAGGGACTGACGTCCTGCAACTCGAGCAGAACCTCAGTGCGATGGGCTACACCGGGTTCACCGTCGACGACGAGTACACCGACGCCACGGCCGAGGCGGTCGCGGAGTGGCAGGAGGACCTCGGTCTGGAGGAGACAGGGGTCGTGGAGCTCGGCAGTGTGCTGTTCGCGCCCGGGCACATCCGGGTGGACAGCGTGCAGGCGGCGGAGGGCGCACCGATCGGCCCGAACCAGAACGTCCTCACCTACACCGGTACGACGAAGGCGGTGACCGTCCAGCTGGACGCCGCCGACCAGCGGCTCGCCAAGCCGAAGGCGAAGGTCGACGTCACCCTCCCGGACGGGGGCGTCGTGCCGGGCCGGGTGGAGAAGGTGTCGACGGTGATCATCCCGGCCGAGAGCGCGGAGAAGGACCCGGAGACGAAGGTCGAGGTCATCGTGGCCATCGACAACCAGAAGGCGGTGGCCGCGTGGTCGCTGGCCTCCGTCGACGTCACCTTCACCGCGTCCGAGCGGAAGAACGTGCTGACCGTCCCGGTGGCCGCGCTGGTCGCGCTCCGCGAGGGCGGGTTCGGCGTCGAGGTCGTCGACGGTACGGCGTCGCGGTACGTGCCGGTGAAGACCGGACTGTTCGCCGGCGGCCAGGTCGAGATCAGCGGCGCCGGGATCAAGGCGGGCACCGAGGTGGGGATCCCGAAGTGATCGAGCTGACCGAGGTGACGAAGGTGTACCCGGGCGGCGTCACCGCGCTCGGCGGCGTCAGCCTGCGGATCGACCGCGGCGAGCTGATCGCGATCGTCGGGCCGTCCGGCTCGGGCAAGTCGACGATGCTCAACGTCCTCGGCACGTTGGACCGGCCGACGTCGGGCACGGTCCGGATCGACCGGTACGACGTCGCGCGGTTGTCCGACTCGGGTCTGTCCGCGCTGCGGGCGACCCGGATCGGCTTCGTGTTCCAGCAGTTCCACCTCGCGTCCGGCGTACGCGCGCTGGACAACGTGGCCGACGGGCTCCTGTACTCCGGGCTGCGGCCGTCGGCCCGGAGGAAACGGGCGGCGACCGCGTTGCGACGGGTCGGCCTCGAGCACCGCATGGACCACGAACCGCATGAACTGTCCGGTGGCGAGCGGCAACGGGTCGCCGTCGCGCGGGCGGTCGCGGGCGAGCCCGCCGTACTGCTCGCCGACGAGCCGACGGGGGCCTTGGATTCGGCGTCGGGGGCCGGGGTGATGCAGTTGCTACGCGACCTCCACGCGAGCGGTACGACGGTCGTCATCATCACGCACGACCGGGACATCGCGGCGTCGCTCCCGCGCCAGGTCCGGATGCGCGACGGCCGCATTCTCGAGGAGGTGTTCGGATGACCGCGAGTCCTGAGCTGAAGCCGGCGAAACTGTGGCCGCGGGACGTGGTCCGGGTCGGGGCGATCGGGTTGCGGACGCGGCCGATGCGGGCGTTCCTGTCGGCGCTGGGGATCGCGATCGGGATCGCCGCGATGGTGGCCGTGGTCGGCATCTCGTCGTCCTCGCGGGCCGAGCTCGACGGCCAACTCGATGCCCTGGGCACCAACCTGCTGACGGTCGCGCCCGGCACCCGGCTGACCGGCGAACAGGCCCAGCTCCCGCTCACCGCGGAGGCGATGGTCGGCCGGATCGGCCCGGTCCTGGCGCAGTCGGCGGTCGGCCGGGTGGACGACGCGTCGGTGTACCGGAGCGACAAGATCCCGGAGGTCGAGACCAACGGCATCATCGCGTACGCCGCCCGGCCGAATCTCCTGGACACGATCGGCGGCGTCGTCCGCAGCGGGAAGTGGATCGACGCGGCGACCGGCCGCTACCCGGCGACCGTGCTCGGGGCGAGCGCCGCCGAGCGGCTCGGCGTCACGCGGGCGGGTCCGGACACGCAGGTGCTGATCGGCAACACGTGGTTCACCGTGCTCGGCATCCTCGAGCCGGCCGCGCTCGCGCCGGAGCTGGACAGCGCCGCCCTGATGGGGTGGCCGGCGGCCGACACCACGCTGGACTTCGACGGGCATCCGACCACGATCTACACGCGCTCGGACGACTCGCAGGTGGAGGCGGTCCGATCGGTGCTCGGGGCAACGGCCAACCCGGAGGCGCCCAACGAGGTGGACGTCTCCCGGCCGTCGGACGCGCTGGCCGCCAAACAGGCCGCCGGCGAAGCGTTCACCGGTCTCCTCCTCGGCCTGGGCGCGGTCGCGTTGCTCGTCGGCGGGGTCGGCGTCGCCAACATCATGGTGATCTCGGTGCTGGAACGCCGCGCCGAGATCGGGCTTCGCCGCTCCCTGGGCGCGACCCGGGGCCAGATCCGCACCCAGTTCCTGACCGAGTCGCTCCTGCTCTCCGCCCTGGGCGGCGCCGGCGGAGCCCTCCTCGGCTCCGCGGTCAGCGCCGCCTACGCGTCGTACCAGAACTGGCTGACGGTGATCCCGCTCTGGTCCCTGGCCGGTGGCGTGGCCGCCACGCTCGTCATCGGGGCCCTGGCCGGCCTTTACCCCGCCGTCCGGGCCTCCCGCCTCTCCCCCACCGAGGCCCTCGCCACGCCCTAACCCGATTCGGGGAGGATCTTCCCCCGATCCGGGGGCAAGATCCTCCCCGAACCGTCAGAAGACCGTGACGCCGATGCCGGTGAGGGCGAGTTGGAGGAGGGCGATCGGGACGAGCGCCTGCCAGGCGAGCCGCTGGAGTTGGTCGGCGCGGAGCCGGGGGAAGGAGACCCGGACCCAGATCACCACGACCGCGACGAAGGCGATCTTGACGATGGACCAGATCCAGCCGATCGAGTCCGGCCCGGGCCCGCTCCAGCCGCCGAGGAACAGCACGGTCGTGAGCCCGGCGAGGACGACGATCCCGGCGTACTCCGCGAGCAGGAACATCGCGAACCGCAGGCCGGTGTACTCCGTGTACGGCCCGAAGATCACCTCGGAGTCCGCGACCGGCATGTCGAACGGCGGCCGCTGGAGCTCGGCCAGCCCGGCGATGAAGAACACCACCAGCCCGGGCAGCTGCCAGAGCAACCACCACGGGTTCCACGCCTCGGCGATCCCGGTGAGGCTCAGCGTCCCGGCCGCGACCGCGACACTCGCCGCCGACAGCACGAACGGCAACTCGTAGCTCATCAACTGCGCCGCGACCCGCAGCCCGCCGAGCAGGCTGTACTTGTTCCCGCTCCCCCAGCCCGCCATCAGCGAGCCGAGGACGCCGATGCTCATCACCGCGAGCACGAAGAACAACCCGGAGTCGAGGTCCGCACCGACGATTCCCGGTGCCAGCGGGATCGCGGCGATCGCGGCCAGGTACGGCAGGATCGCGACGATCGGGGCCCACTCGAACACCCGCCGGTCCGCGGCGGCCGGGACCACGCTCTCCTTCTGCACGAACTTCACGCCGTCCGCGACCAGTTGCGCCCAGCCGTGGAACGCGCCCGCGTACATCGGGCCGAGTCGCGACTGCATGTGCGCCATCACCTTGTGCTCGGCCTGACCGACCAGCAAGGGCGCCACCAGGAAGGCGACGACCACGCCGACCACCCGCACCACGAACTCGACCATGACCGCACCCTACCGACTACCGCTTGACCTCAACCAACGTTGAGGTCACAGGGTGGGTCGCATGAATTCGCACAGCACCGTCCTTGTCATCGGAGCCACCGGCCGCGTCGGTCGCCATGTCGTCGCCGGGCTGCGGGCCGCCGGCGTTACCGTCCGCGCCTTGGTCCGTACGCCGGAGGTCGCCGGACTACCGCCGGACGTCGAGTTGGCCCAGGGTGACGTCTACGACCCGGACGCCGTACGACGGGCGGCGGACGGCGCGGACGCGGCGTTCCTGCTGTGGCCGTCGTTCAGCGCGGACGGCGCCGAGCCGGTCGTCGCGGCGTTGCCGAAGCGCGTGGTCTACCTGTCCGCCGTGACCACGAGTGGCGTGTGGGGTCACGTGGAGGAGCTGCTTGCCAAGAACGGGAGGGACTGGACCTACCTGAGACCGACCGGTTTCGCGGTCAACGCGCAGGCCTGGGCGGAGGACTTCCGGACCGGGGACACCGTCCGGCTGCCGTTCCCGGAGGCGGGTCGATCGCTGATCCACGAACGGGACATCGCGGCCGTCGCCGTACTCACGCTGCTCGACGACCGGCACGTGGGCGAGACGTACGTGCTGACAGGACCGGAGGTGCTCACGCAGGCCGAGCAGGTGCAGACGATCGCCCGGGCCGTCGGCAAGCCGATGCGGATCGAGGAGCAGTCGCCGGCCGAGGCCCGCCAGTCGATGCTCGATATGGGCGCTGACCCGGCCCTGGCCGACTCGTCGGTGACCTACTGGTCCTCGCTGGCCGACGACCCCGAACCGGTCACCACCACCGTCCCCCGGCTCACCGGACGTCCCGCCCGCACCTTCGCCGAGTGGGCCGAGGAACACGCCGACGAGTTCCGGGTCCTCTCCACCGCCGAGATCGCCGACCGGTACGTCGCCGCGCTGAGCGCCGGCCGGGTCGACGACGCGCTGGCGTTGGCCGCTCCCGACGCGGTCCGGGTCGCGCCGCTCGAAACCGACGGCGAGGAGGTCGAACTGCAGGGCACCGAGGCCGTGCTCGAGAACGCCCGACGACTGAGCGTCGACGTCGAGTACCTGGCCGTCGACCTCCTCGGCCCGTTCGTCCTCGACGACCACTTCGCCGTCCGCTTCACCTTCGACCAACGCAACACCCGCAGCGGCCGGCGCTACCGGACCACGAAGCTCTCCCTCTGCACCGTCGCCGACGGCCGCATCGTCCGGGAAGAGGTCTTCTACTACACCCCACCCAACGGCAACTGAACCCAGCCGCCGATGTCGTGGCGGCCGGCCTTCAGCGCGGCGCTGCGGGCGCCGGTGTTGGCGGCGTGGATGGTCCCGGTCAGGAGCCGGGTCTTGTCCGGAAGGGCCTGCGCCAGCAGGGCGGTGAGGTGCGGACCGTAGCCGTGACCGCGGTGGGCGGGCGTCAGGATGAGCTCCTGAACGACGTACGTCGGAAGCCCGGCCGTGTCCCCGCTGTCGAGGGTCGCCGACACGTAGCCGGCCCATTCGCCGTCGACGGTGACGTCGAACAACAGCCCGACGTCCGCGGCCTCCTGGAGATCGTCGCGGTCCTGCAGTGCGGCCTGTCCGGCGTGGGCCGGGTGGTCGGCGTCCATCGCGTCGTACGCCGTCTGCGCTTCGTCGTAGTGGTCGACCTTGGCGGCGGGCCGCAGAGCGAGGCCGGCGGGTACGTCGTGGGGCTGCAACTCACTGATCGGCGCGGAGAGGAACCGGCGGTCGGGGTGCGTGCCGCGGATGCGCGGCTCGGCGCTCCACAGGCGGAGGTAACGCGGGCGGTGGATGCCGTAGGCATCTAGTGCTGTGGCGGCCAGGGCGGTCAGGTCCTCGGTCCGGGGTGAGCGCGTCATCGGGGTGGCGTCGACGAACGGTTTCGTGGGGTCGAGGCCCTCGAAGCGCATGCTGAACATGGCGTGCAGGTCGCCGGCGGGGAGCCAGCGGTTGAGCATCGACTCGGCCGGCCGGCCCGGGGCGAAGCGCTCGGCGCGGGCGGTCGCGATCGCGAGATCCGTGGCCAGCAGTACGTCGACTTCGTCGTGCTGCTTGGTGAACGCCGCGAGCAGGGTCGCGTCATCCACCCAGGTCCGCAGCAGCCGGTGCTGACGTTCGAGGGTGTAGACGGCGAGCTCAGCAGCAGCCGGAATCACGACGGCTCGGCCGACGACGCCCCGTCCTCAGGCTTCGGTGGCGGCTCGGTTTGTTTGCGGGCTCGGCGTTCGCCGGCGGCTCGGCGGGGGCGGGCCGGAGTGGACGCCGCCTGTGCCGGCGCCAGCGGATCCGGATCAGGCGAACCCGGCGGGCGCGGCCCCCAGGTCTCCGGGTCCGGCACCCCGGGCGGCAGGGTCCGCCGGCGACTGGGCGCGCCGTGCGACGGCGCGTGGTCGGACTCCCCCGGCTCCTTCGCCCCCGGCCACGGCTTCGCGACCCGCGACGCGAGCACGAACTCCTTCCGCAACGGATTCCCCTCGAACCCGTCCGGCAACAACAACGGCACCAGGCCGGGGTGATCCGCGAAGACGATCCCGAACATCTCGGCCGTCTCCCGCTCGTGCCAGTTCGCCCCGGCGTACAGCTCCGACAGGGTCGCCAACTCGGGTTTCGCCCGCGGCACCAACGTCCGGACCAGCAGATGCTCGACGTGCGACCCGCCCCAGAAATCGGCCAGATGCGACACCACCCGGAACCCGTCGGTGAGCTCGTCGCTGGCCGTCAGGAAGTCGAAGAACGTCAACCCGACCGCGTCCCGCAGTACCTCGTGCGCGGCGACCCACGACTCCGCCGGTACGTCGATCGCCGCCGGGCCGAAGCTGTCCGCCTGGGTCGCGGCGATCCCCGCCTCGGTCAGCGCGTCGAGGGCGTCGGTGCTCACTGCGGCGGCCCCGGACGGGTCGGCGTCACCAGGTCCCGGGTCAGCGCGGCCGCGGACGGCTCGTCGTACCGGCTCGGCATGTTCTCGCCGGCGATCTTCTCCTGCAGTTTGAGGATGCCCTGCAGCAGCGCCTCCGGCCGCGGCGGGCAGCCGGGCACGTAGACGTCGACCGGGATGATCTGGTCGACGCCCTTGGTCACGCAGTACGAGTCCCAGTACGGGCCGCCCGAGTTCGAGCAGGAGCCGAACGAGATCACGTACTTCGGCTCCGGCATCTGGTCGTAGAGCCGCTTGATCGCCGGCGCCATCTTGTCCGTGACAGTGCCCGACACCACCATCAGGTCGGCCTGCCGGGGCCCCGGTGCGAACGGGATCACTCCCAGTCGGATGAAGTCGTGCCGGCCCATCGACGCGGCGATGAACTCGATCGCGCAGCAGGCGAGGCCGAAGTTGAACACCCAGAGGGAGTACTTCCGGCCCCAGTTCAGCAGGTACCGGACCGGCTCGGGCGCAAGCCGCGCCAACGCACCCACGTCCGGCCGCACGGTCGGCAACGGCAGCTCGGTCTGGGCCATGGGGTCAGCCTAGTCCGACAATCTCCTCGGCGAGGATCTCCGGGTACTCGAGCGGGGCGTAGTGGCCGACGCCGTCGACGTACCGGAGCCGTTCGTCGCTGAAGAAGTCGTCCAGCCGGTCCGACCACGCGCGCGGGAACAGCGGGTCGAACTCCGGCCACAGCACCACCGTCGGTACGGCGATCCGATCGTACGACGCCGGCGCCGTCTCGGCCGCCGACGTGGCGACCGAGCCCGCACCGGCCCGGTACCAGTTGATCGACGCCGTGAACGCACCCGGCCGCGAGTACACGTCGACCAGGTGATCCAGCTCGGGCTCGAAGCCGGGTCCGGACCAGTGCGTCCAGAAGTGCCCCAGGTACGACCGGACCGCGGCCGGCTTCCCGTCGATCAACTCCTCGATCACCGGCAACCGGTGGAACGCCTGGTACCAGAACTCCGCCTGGGCATGCTCGGAGAACACCCGCTTCCCGATCCCCGGCAACGGTGGCGCGAGCACCATGCCGCGGACCAGGTCGGGCCGGCTCCGCGCGATCCCCTGCGCGATCCGGCTGCCGATGTCGTACCCGGCGAGGACCGACTGGTCGAGCCCGAGCTCCTCGATCAGCCCGACAACGCTCCGTCCCTGCGCCGCGACGCCGTACTGCATGGGGTCCGCCGACGACCTGTCGGACTCGCCGAAGCCGCGGAGATCGGGCACCACCACGTCGAGTCCGCGCTCGACCAGCATCGGCGCCAGGATCCGGTAGTCGGTCCGGTCGCCCGGCCAGCCGTGCAGCAGTACGACGGCCGGTCCGTCCCCGTCCCGGTCGTACGCGAGCGAGAACCCGTCCACCGCGCTACTCCGCATGCTGCTCATTCTTGACCACCCGAACGGCCCGGGCCTACCGTGATTGGACAGGACTGGACAGGTTCATTCGGGTTGGAGACGGCATGGCCGATCAGCTTGAGGTGCGGGGACCGGAGACGCGGGCGCTCGCGGTGGAGAGCAACGGGCTGAACGTGATCGCGGACGAGGAGCGGAAGGGCCGGCCGAGGCAGCTGTTCTGGCCGTGGTTCGGGGCGAACGTCTCGGTGCTCGGCCTGAGCTACGGCGCGTTCGCGCTCGGGTTCGGCATCTCGTTCTGGCAGGCGCTGATCGCCGGCGTGGCCGGCATCGTGTTCTCG
The DNA here is from genome assembly GCF_050942445.1 of Kribbella sp. CA-247076. NCBI lineage: Bacteria > Bacillati > Actinomycetota > Actinomycetes > Propionibacteriales > Kribbellaceae > Kribbella > Kribbella sp. CA-247076. The sequence continues at coordinate 6,725,768 of NZ_CP192051.1, forward strand.
TTCCTGCTCTGCGGGCTGATCTCGCTGGCCGGCAAACGCGGTTCGGCACCGACGATGGTGCTCAGCCGGGCCGTGTTCGGTGTCCGCGGCAACAAACTCCCGTCACTGGTGTCCTGGCTGCTGACGGTCGGCTGGGAGACCGTGCTGACGATCCTGGCGACGCTCGCGACCGCGACCGTGTTCGAGCGCCTCGGCTGGGGCGGCGGCGCGACGACGAAGGTGATCGCGCTGATCGTGGTCGGCGTACTGATCGTCGCCTGCGGGGTGCTCGGGTTCGACCTGATCATGCGGGCGCAGGCGGTGATCACCATCGTCACCGGCGTACTCACGGTCGTCTACATCGTCCTGGTCGCCGACCGGATCAGCTGGAGCACGGTGTCCGACCTGCAGAGCGGGTCGAGCCAGCAGCTGATCGGTGCGCTGGTGTTCCTGATGACCGGCTTCGGCCTCGGCTGGGTCAACCTGGCGGCCGACTACTCGCGCTACCTGCCGCGGCAGTCGTCCAACGCCGGCGTGGTCGGCTGGACCACGTTCGGCGCGTCCGTCGCGCCGGTGATCCTCTTCGGCTTCGGTCTGCTGCTGGCGGGTTCGTCGACCAAGCTCAGCGAGGCGATCGCGGCCGACCCGATCGGCGCGCTCGCGGCCGCGCTACCGACCTGGTTCCTGGTGCCGTTCGTGATCGTCGCGGTGCTCGGTCTGGTCGGCGGCGCCGTACTCGACATCTACTCCTCCGGCCTCGCCCTGCTGTCGATCGGCCTGCCCGCGCCCCGGTACGTCGCCGCGTTCATCGACGGCCTGGTGATGATCGCGGGCACGATCTACGTGGTCTTCTACGGTGACGAGTTCCTCGGCGAGTTCCAGGGCTTCCTGATCACGCTCGGCGTACCGGTCGCGGCTTGGTGCGGCATCATGCTCGCCGACATCGCCACCCGCCGCCGCGACTACGCCGACACCGACCTCTACGACCCGCGCGGCCGGTACGGCGACGTCCGCTGGCTGCCCGTCGCCACGATGGTGGTTGCGACCGCCATCGGCTGGGGACTGGTCACGAACACGTTGGCCGGCTGGCTGACCTGGCAGGGCTACCTGCTCGACGTCGGCAGCTCCGAAGGCCTCTGGGGCTACCTGAACCTCGGCGGCAAGGAAGGCCCCTGGGCGTACGCGAACCTCGGGGTCCTGTTCGCGTTGGTCGCCGGCTTCGTGGTGCAACTGGTCGGCGGAAGGTCCGCCGTACGCAGGCAGGAAGAGGTGGGCTGATGGCTCCGGTACTCGCGCTGATCGACCTCCAGCGGATCTTCGCGGACCCGGACTCAGGCTGGGCCGCCCCGGACTTCCAGCGGGTGGTCAAGCCCACGAAGGAACTGATCGAGATCCTCTCCCCGCAGGTGGTCTTCACCCGGTTCGTCGCGCCCGAGAAACCCGTCGGTTCCTGGGCGACGTACTACGAGCTCTACCCGTTCGCCCTGCAGCCGCCGGAGTCGGACGACTACCAACTCGTCGACGAGTTCAAGGGCGCGCCGACGCTCGACAAGACCACCTTCGGTGCCTGGGGACCCGAGCTGGCCGAACGCGTCGGCACCGGCGGGCACCTGGTCCTGGCAGGCGTGACCACGGACTGCTGCGTGATCACGACGGCGTTGGCCGCGGTCGACGCCGGTGTCTACGTCCAGGTGGTCGAGGACGCGTGCGCCGGCGCGGACGACGTCAGCCACCAGAAGGCGATCGACATCATGCGGCTCTACTCGCCGATGCTGGAGATCGTCACCGTCGACCAGGTCCGCGCGCTCAACCAGTGAGCCGCCGATGCCCGACATCTCACTGAAGCACGAGCGCATCGCCGCCGTACTCGCCCGGGAGATCCGATCCGGCCTGGTACGGCGAGGCGCCCAGCTGCCCGGTGAGGTCGAGCTCGCCAAGCGGTTCTCGGTCAGCCGGAACACGGTCCGTTCGGCCCTCGCCGTACTCACCGAGGACGGGCTGATCACCACCCGGACCGGCAAGGGCTCGTTCGTGCTGTTCGACGGGCGGCCGCTGGACGGACGGCTCGGCTGGACGCATGCCCTGGCCGAGCAAGGCGTCGAGACCCGGATGCGGACTGTGCGGATCACCCTCGAGCAGGACGTGGTCTTGGCTTCGCGGCTCGGGCTCGAATCCCCGGACGTGGTCGTGATCGAACGGCTGCGGCAGCTCGCGGACGGTGAGGCGATCTCGCTCGAACGCAGCCGGATCCCTGCGCTCGCATCCCTTCGCGACCTGCCCGGCCGCGGTCTCGACCACGGCTCGATCGCCGCCACGCTGCACGGGGCCGGCCTGCACCTCGACCACTGCGAACAACGACTCCGCGGCCGCCCCCTGGATCCCGCCGAGGCCGCCTTGCTCGGCCGGGCGGAAGGCACGTGGTTCCTCCACACCGAACGCACGAGCTGGACCGCCGACAACCGCTTCGCCGAGTACGCCGAGAGCCTCCTCGACCCCGAACACTTCGAACTCAGCCTGTCCTACAGCACCTGACCCGCCCATCCCCCGCCCCCGGCTGTCGCACCGAGGCCCGCGTGGGGTGACTGCTTGCGGAGCGCCGCGTGAGATGGCTGGGGCGCGATCTAAGGCGCGGGTGGGGCAGGCCTAGGGAGTTGTGCCGATGTGGGGGTGGACCTCAGGCGAGCACTGTCGTGGCATCGACAAGCTCGCGGAGGAGATCATGCTCATCTACTCGACCAGCTCCGTCCAGGCAGAGGTCAAGTACCGCCAGGACCGGATCAAGCGGGACTTCCAGCGGCCGTTCTGGTTCCAGCGCAAGCCCAGGACGGTGGCGCCCGCACCCCGCAAGCCCGAACTACGGGCCCGTCCGGCGATGTGAGCGCAAGATCACCGCCTGACCCCCACCCACCAGCGCGGCCGGCTCCCAGCCGGCCGCGCTTCGTCGTGCGGGCGGCGCTTCTGAGGGTTCGGTCGGCCGCCTAGGGAGTTGTGGGGGTGGGGGATAGGGAGGAGTTCTGATGTGGGGGGCTACCTCAGGGGTGGAGATTGGGGGCATCGGCAGGGAGCCGAGGACACGACTGGAGGAGCAGCGATGTTCACGAACGAAGCGGTCAAGGCGGAGGTCGACTACCGCAGGGAGCGTCTCAGCCGCGACTTCCGGCAGCACCGGACCACGCGGTCGCGCCGGCACCTCGTCCACCTGTTCGGCCGGAAAGCCTGAGGGGAGGCAGACACCATGTTCATGACACCTGAATCGATCAAGGCGGAGACCGCCTACCGGCAGGAGCGGATCACCCGCGAGTTCCGCGCGGCCGCCCGTCGGAAGCGCGCGGAGGACACCGGGCGCACCGAGCGGACCGAGCCGCGGCACGCTCGCCGGGCTCTCCGACCCACCACCGCGGCATGACCGCCGAGACCGCCGTCCCTGACTCCGAAGTAACCGTCAGGGACGGCGTTTTCGTTGCTGCCACCGGCGCCCACCGGCAGGGCTGCCGTCGATTTGTGTCGGCTCCAGGGGCGAAGATGGACGACGTGCCCTGGACTTCGACACCTCTCGTCGGCCGCTCTGCCGAGATGGCCGCCCTGCTCAGCGCCGTCGACGACGCCAAGACGCGTCGCGCCGGCGCCGTTCTGCTGTCCGGTGACGCCGGCGTCGGCAAGACCCGGCTGCTCGACGAGGTGGCCACCGGCGCGCACGAACGCGGCTTCGGCGTCCTGGTCGGGCACTGCACCGACTTCGGCGACGCCGGCCTGCCGTACCTGCCGTTCTCCGAGATCTTCGGGCGGCTGTCCGGCGACCGGCCGGATCTGGTCGAGAGCGTGCTCACCAACTTCCCGGCGATCGGCCGACTGCTGCCCACCCACCGCCTGATCGGCGCCCAGCCCGTGCCGCAGGAGGCCCAGCTGGACCGGGCGGCCCTGTTCGACGCCGTGCTCGGCGCGTTCACCGCGCTGTCGACCAGCGAGCCGCTGCTGGTGATCATCGAGGACGCGCACTGGGCCGACGACTCGACCCGGGATCTGATCGGTTTCCTGATCACCCGGCTCACCGCCCAGCGGCTGGCGCTGGTCGTCTCCTACCGCAGCGACGACCTGCACCGCCGGCATCCGCTCCGCCGCCCGATCGCCGAGTGGTCCCGCAATCCGCGCGTACGCCGGGTCAACCTGCTGCCCCTGGACGCCGACGAGTCCCGCGTCCTGCTGGACTCGCTCGTCACCGAGCCGCTGCCGGAGTCCGAGGTACGGCGCATCCTCGAGCGCGCCGGCGGGAACGCGTTCTTCACCGAGGAGCTGGTCGCGGCCGCCTCGATGGGCGACGGCGACGTCGTCCCGCCGGATCTGGCCGACCTGCTCCTGGTCCGGCTCGATCCGCTGTCGGACGCGGCCCGGCAGGTCGCGCGGGTGATCGCGGTCGCGGGCCGCCGGGTCCCGCACGACCTGCTCACCGCGGTCGCCGGGCTCCCCGACCGCGAGCTCGACAACGCGCTGCGCGAGCTCATCGACGCCCACATCATCGACGTACCGGCCAACGATCGGTACTACTTCCGCCACGCGCTGCTGGCCGAGGCGGTGTACGACGACCTGTTGCCGGGCGAGCGTGTCCGGCAGCACTCGGCGTACGTGCAGGCGCTCAAGGACCAGACGGTCGCGGGGACGGCGGCCGAGCTGGCCGGGCACGCGACCCGCTCGCACAACCTGGCCGAGGCGTTCGAGGCCCGGGTCCGCGCCGGTGAGGAGGCCATCTCGGTCGCCGCGCCGCAGGAAGCGCTCAAGCACTACGAGCTGGCGATGGAGCTGTTCCCGAACCGGTCGCCCGAGAGCGGGATCGACAAGACGTGGCTGACCGTCGAGACCGCGACCGCCGCGACGCTGTCGTCGCAGCACCTGCGCGCGCTGAAGATCCTCCGCAAGGCGCTGGCCGAGCTGGCCGCGGACGCGCCTAAGCTGCAGCGGGCCCAGCTGCTGCTGCCGCTGGCCGACATCGCGCTGATCATCGACCAGGACCAAGAGGCGAACGAAGCGATCTCGCAGGCGCTCAAGCTGGTCAATGACGAGCCGGCCAGCGTGTTCAAGGCCCACGTCGCATCGCTGTACGCCCGGGTCTCGGACGCGCTCGGCCGGCCGGTGGACGCCGAGCGGTGGGCGTTGCGCGCGCTCGAGATCGCCCGTGAGGCCGGCCAGGAGTCGGCGATGGGCGACGCCGGGATCACCCTGGCCGTCCTCCGTCGCCGGGCCGGGGATCCGGTCGGCGCGGTCCGGCAGCTGGAGGAGGCCGCGGTCCGGGCGCAGCTGGCGGGCGACGCGGCGGCGGAGATCCGGAGCCGGTTCCTGCTCGGCTCGACGCACTACGAGCAGGGCGACCTGCAGAACGCGAAGGCGGCACTCGCGCTCGCGATGCGGCGGGCCGGGGAGCTCGGACGGCAGTGGGCGGCGTACGGGTTCGACGCGCGGCGGATGCTCGCGCTGACCCAGTTCGTCCTCGGTGAGTGGGACGACGCGGCGGCCACGGCGCGGACCGACTCGATGACCCCGAACGCGGCGTCGGCCGCGTTGCGCGCGGTGGAGTTCGCGGTCCGGAGCGGGCGCGGCGACACCGCGGTGGCGGAGGAGCTGGAGCGTCTGCGCAACTGGTGGGACCTCGACGTGATGCTGCCGATCATCGGGCTGCAACCGGCCGTCGCGGCCTACTGTCAGCTGGACCGGCCGACGGAGGCGGCGAAGCTGATCGCCGACGTGTCCACGCTGTGCGAGGACGTGTTCCAGAGCGAGTGGTTCATGGCGCGGATCCGGTTCTCGACGCTCGGGTTGCAGGTGTTGTGCCACCGGGCGGTGGGTGAGCCGTCCGCGGCCGCGGAGCTCGTGGCCAAGGGCTCGGAGCTGCTGACGGCCGGGCTCGCGACCGCCGAGAAGGGGCTGCCGCCCGGGCGGTTGATGGGTGTCGAAGGGCTGGCGTGGCTGGCGCGACTCGAGGCGGAGTGGGAGCGGCTGCGATGGCTGACCGGCATCGACCCGCCGACGCCCGAGGAGCACGTGTCCGCGTGGGAGCGGACAGTCGATGCGTTCGGGTACGGCTACGTCTACGAGCAGGCGTGGTCGCGGGTGCGGTTGTCGGCCGCGCTCCGGGCCGCGGGCCGGGTCGCAGAGGCGAACGAGCAGGTGGCGCTGGCCGCCGAGGTCGGGCGTGAGCTGGCGTCGAAGCCGCTGCTCGACGAGGTCGGTGGCGCGGAGGGCGGTGGCGGCGGGGCGACCAGCCTGACCTCCCGGGAGACCGAGGTGCTCGCGCTGCTCGCCGAAGGCCGGACGAACCGGCAGTTGGCGCGCGAGCTGTACATCAGCGAGAAGACGGTCAGCGTGCACGTCTCCAACATCCTGGCGAAGCTCGGTGTCCGCTCCCGCACCGAAGCCGCCGCGGTCGCCCGCCGCGACGGCCTCCTCGACTGAACCACCGCGAGGACCCCGCCGACTGGACGACCCGAGCCGGCGGCCGACCGCGCCCACTGCCGTCCGTAGGCCCGGCGGCTCGACCCGGGCAGGGCGCCGGGTCGGCCTGGGCCCATCCACCGGGTCGCTCACGTTCGGCGCTGTGCGTGTCCGCCGAACGCGAGCGATCGGTGTTTGGGCGGAACCCGGGTGTGGGGCCCGGGCGTTCTTGAGTTCTGCTACCGGCACTCAGCCGTGGCCGCGGCGGCGACCGGTGTCCTCCTCGGCCTGCCTGGCCCGTGCCGCGGCGCGGTCTCGCGCGCGGGCGATCTCGTCGTCGGAGAGGCCCGGCCGGCTACTCTCCGTCGGTCCGTCCAGCTGAGTGATGTCGTCGAAGACGTGCTGCGCGTGCCGCATTCTTGTCACGGCCAGTACCACGACTCCGGCCGCGACCAGCGCGATCACCACCCAGAGTTGCCACGACATAGCCTCACCGCCCTGTGTACACCCCGTGTCCCCGCGTGATCACCATAGCTGCGATCTCAGCGATTGGCGACGGGGTGTACGCATTCCGTTATGCCGGCGGCCGACTTCGTGACGTTCGTTGCCAAATGCAATCACAAAGGGTGATCGGGCAACGATTCGTCAGCCTGGAGGAAAACTACGCTCAGTCACCGCGAGGGGTCAGCCGGCCCCCGTGGAAGAGGTACGCCGCTCGCCCGCCGACCGGATCACGGAACGCGAGCACCTCGTGCACCCCACGCTCCGGCTCGGCCGCGATCAGCCGGGACTCGTCCAGCCCGACGAACCGCTTCCGCCGCGGCTCCGGCAGCACCGCCTTCGCCTCCTCGCTGACGGCCGCCTCCAGCGCCCAGACCTCGCCGTCCTCGACCGTGACCGCGACGCTCGTCAGCACCCCGTCGTACCGGCCGGTGACCAGGTCGGGCGAGATCGCGGCCGGCTCGGTCGGGGGCACCGGTCGCTTCGGCAGCTCGACCCCGGCGGTCTCCCGCAGGACGTGGCCGACGAGCTCGTCGTACAGGGCCGGGGAGTCGCCGCCGTTCGTCAGCAGAGCGACCGCGACGCCCTTGCCGGGGACCAGACGGAAGTACGCCGACTGCCCGATCGTGCCGCCGTCGTGGCCGTACAGCGGGCCGCCGTCGACGGTGAAGATCATCCAGCCGAGCCCCCACCGGTCGGCGAACCCGCCGATCGCGGGGACGTCGACCTGCGGCTCCCACAGGCTGTCGATCGCGGCCCGGTCGAGGAGGGTCGCGTCCAGGTAGGCGCGGCCGAAGCCGATCAGGTCGCGAGCGCTCATCGACAGCAACGCTCCCGCCGGCCCCATCGCGTGCACCAGGCTCCACTGCGGCGCGGCCCGCAACGGCGCCCCGGGCGTCGGCGAGACGTGCCCGAGCGCGGTCCGGTAGAGCAACGCCTCGTCCGGGATCGTCGCCACGTGCTCCAGCTCCAGCGGTACGGCGATGTGCTCGCGCAGCAGCTCGTGGTACGGCTTGCCCCGCAGCACCTCCGCGATCCGGCCGAGGATGACGAAGCCGGCGTTGTTGTACGAGAAGCCGGCACCCAGCGGCACCTCCTGGGCGAGTCCGGGGGCGACGTCGCGGACGTACAGCTCGACGCCGTCGTCCCCGCGCGAGGTCGGCGTGAAGGCGTCGCCGGAGAAGCCGCCGGTGTGGACCAGCAGGTGCCGGGGCGTGACCGCGGCCGCGACCTCCTCGTCCGCGAGCTTGAGCTCGGGCAGGTAGTCGCGCACCGGGCGGTCCAGGTCCACTTTGCCCTCGGCAACCAGTTGCATGATCAGCGTGGTCGTCCACAGCTTCGTGATCGAGCCGACCTGGAAGATCGCGTCGGTGGTCGCCTCGACGCCGGTGTTCAGGTTCAGCACGCCGGCCGCGGCCGCGCTCACCTCGCCGTCGGCGAGCACCGCGATCGACGCGGCCGGTACGTCGTACTTCCCGATCAGGCGGGCGAGGTTCTCGTCGAGCCAGGTCTGCACGGTCTCACTCCTTCGACAGGACGCGGATCAGGTTCTCGCCGAGGACCTTGCGGACGGTCGCTTCCGGCATCCCCCGGCGGAGCAGTGCCTCGGTGACCAGCGGCATGCCGGCCGGTCCCTCGAGGCCGGGGACGTACACCTCGGCGTCCAGGCCCTGCACGATCAGCGGACGGTCGCAGGCCGGGATCTTCTCCGCGAACACCTCCGCAACGAAGTCGCTGCCCAGCCCGACGTGGTCCTCGCCGGCGACGTCGACGACGTACTCGAGGTGGTCGGCCAGGTGGTCGATCGTCGGCTTCTCAGCGTCGGTCAGGAAGCCGGCGAAGAAGTTCACGCAGACGACGCCACCGGTCGCGGCAATGCCGCGGAGCTGCTCGTCGGTCAGGTTGCGGTGGTGCTCGCGGAGCGCGAACGCGCTGGAGTGCGAGGCGACGACCGGCTTGGTCGCCAGCTCGAGGATGTGCTCGACGCCGCCGCGGCCGACATGCGAGACGTCGATCAGTACGCCGAGCTCCTCGAGCAGGCCGACCGCCTCGACACCGGCGTGCGTGAGCCGGCTGCCGGCGGCGTCCTCACCCGACCCGTCACCGAGCGCGCTGCGGCCGAAGTGCGTGAACGACACCATCCGTACGCCGAGCCGGTGCAGGGTCTGCAGGAGCTCGAGGTCGTTGTCGATCTGCGGACAGCCTTCGAGCGCGAGGAGCAACGCGATCCGGTCACCGCGGCCGGCCAGGTCGGCGGGCGTCGTACAGAGCACGACCTCGTCGGGGTTGGCCTCGGCGACGCGGTGCGCGGCCTCGATCATCCGCAGCGTCTCGCGCAACGATCCTTCCGGGCGGAACTCGTCGTCGATGAACACCGGCAGCACCTGCACGTCGATGCCGCCCTGCCGCAACTGCGGGATCCAGCGGTCCCGGAAGTACTCCGCCCAGACCTCCTTCGGCCGCCGCGCGACCAGCATCAGCAGGTCGTTGTGCGCGTCCGCCACCACCGCATCCCGGTGCAGCTCGTCCATCAGCTCCCCTTAGCTCGGCGGGGTCCAGAGTGTCGGCGGGGTCCAGAGTAACGTCGGGGCGGTGAAGGTGTTCAGTGCTGAGGATGTCCGGCGGGCGGTGCCGATGGGTACGGCGATCGACGTCGTGCGGGACGCGTTCCGGGAGTTGGCCGCGGGGCACTTCGTGCTGCCGGCGCGGCAGATCTTCGGCGACGGTGCGGTGCTGGTGATGTCGGCGTACCACTCCCCGACCGGGACCGCGGTGGTGAAGAAAATCGGCATCGCGCTCGACCAGCTGCCGGCGATCCGGGCGACCGTGATCTGGACCGGCGGCGGCCGGCAACTCGTCGCGGACGGCATCTCGATCACGACCCTGCGGACCGGCGCTGTCGTCGGGGTCGCCACTGATCTGCTCGCTCCGGACGACGCGTCCCGGCTCACGCTCATCGGCACCGGCGCGCAGGCACCCGACCAGGTCCGCGCGGTCCTCGCCGTACGGCGTATCTCCGCGGTCACCGTCACCGGTCGCTCGGCCGACCGCGCGGCCGCCCTGAGCAAGACGCTGGCCGGCGAGTTCCCCGACGTGAAGTTCACCCCGAGTACGTCCATCGACGACGCGATCGCGGACGCCGACGTCATCTGCTGCGCGACCTCGTCGTCCACCCCGCTCTTCGACGCCGACGCCCTCCCGGACCGCGTCCACGTGAACGCCATCGGCGCCTTCCGCCCCACCATGCGCGAGCTCCCCCGCGAGCTGCTGGCCACGGCGTCGACTGTCCTGGTCGACCAGCGCGAAGCAGCCCTCGAGGAATCCGGCGAGATCATCGACGCAGTTCACGCCAAAGCAGTCACCAACCTGGTCGAACTCGGCCCGGCCCTCGCTCAACCACCCACCTCGACCGGCCGCACCGTCTTCAAGTCGGTCGGCGTCGGCGTCCAGGACTGGGCGATCGCCGCCGCGCTGGCAGGCGATGCGGACGCCCAGGCCATCACAACGCGGGCTGCCCGACAGGCCTGAGCGTGGCGGCGCCGAGCGCCGTCGATTGTGATGGCCTGGCGGTCCGCCTCAGGTCCAGCGGAGGACGCCCTTGCGGTAGGCGTAGAGGAGGCCGACCGCGACGAAGGCGAGGAAGATGAACATCTCGACCAGGGTGGCGAAGCCGAGGGCGGCGAAGATGGTCGCCCACGGGAACAGGTAGATCGCGTCCACGGCGAAGATCACGTAGAGGTAGGCGAACAGGTAGTACCGGATGTGGACCTGGGCCCAGCCCTCGCCGACCGGGTCGACGCCGGACTCGTACGTCTTGAGCTTGCCCTCGGTCGGATACGTGACGGTGAGCGCCTTGTTCAGCGCGAACGCGCCGATCAGTCCGAGCAGCCCGAGGACGACGACCGCCGCGATGACCCCATAGCTCTCGGACACGGGCAGAAGTCTAGTTCGTACACAGCATGATCGAGTCGACCGCGACGTACGGGCCGTAGCCGGACTTCACGTCGGTGACCTGCAGCCGGAGCCGGGTGACGCCGAGGATCTTGTGGTTCAGCCAGGTCTCGGTCTCCTGCTTCTGCAGTACCGACGTCATCGCCTTGGTGCCGTTGTGCAGCGACGTCCGCACGGTGCCGTCGGTCAGGTTGCCCAGCCAGTTCCGGACGTAGCTGCAGCCCGTCGAGTTCACGTCGCCCCAGACGTACCCACCCTTGTCCGCCAGCAGATCCGCCTCCGCCCGCCGCGGCCCCTCGGCCGGCGGGATGACGGTGAACTGCGGCCCGCGATTCCCGCCGGCGGCCAGCAGGCCCTTCCGGAAGATGCCGCGCCAGACGTAGTGCTTGAAGCTGATCATCGGCGAGACGGCCGCCGCGTACGGCGCCTGTGGGCCGACCGCGATCCGGTAGGTCCGGACCGATCCCGGCTGCACGGTCCTGATCGTGACGCTCGCCCCGGACGAGTACCCGTGGGCGACCTCCTGCCAGCGGCGGGCGGACGGGATCCACTGGTGCAGCGGGATCCGGGTGCCCGTCTTCGGCGCCGGCGACAGCGTGCCGACCACTGTGATCACGCCCTTCGTCGCGTCCGTCGTCCGGATGCTGTGGATCTTCGCCGTCCGCGCCGGCGCCGTCACCGATGCCGGTGCGACGGAGGCGGACGCCGTCCGGCCGAGACTGAGTGCGCTGTCCGCGGGCGCCACCGGGGCGGCGCATCCGGTCAGCGCGAGGGCCGACAGTCCGACGACGGAACGCAGCAGCGGGCGACGGCCCATGGGAACTCCAACCGGTGGATCACAGTGTGCCGACGCCACCCTGCCGGTTCCCGTTCCGGATCGCAAGCGCGCGGCTGCGGAGGGTGACGCCCTGGAGGTCTCACTTCTACCGCAGAGGTCCAGCACTCAACACCCGCGTCCCAGGCTGTGGACCACCGGGGCTTCCGCATGGTTCCGTACTAAGGGCGAACTAATATTGGGGTTATCGCCCTCAACTGGGGGGATCGACCGTCGTCCACGAAACGGCCGGCCGACCCAAGCTTGGACTTGGAGATGAACAGAACAGTGACCATCGAGGTCAAGCAGCTCGACCGCGTGGTGATCCGCTTCGCCGGCGACTCCGGCGACGGGATGCAGCTCACGGGGGACCGGTTCACCGCGGAAACGGCATCGTTCGGCAACGACCTGTCGACGTTGCCCAACTTCCCCGCAGAGATCCGGGCACCAGCCGGGACCCTGCCGGGGGTGTCGTCGTTCCAGCTCCACTTCGCCGACCACGACATCCTGACGCCTGGTGATGCGCCCGATGTGCTGATCGCGATGAACCCCGCCGCACTCAAGGCGAACCTGCGCGACGTGCCGCGCGGCGCCACCCTGATCGTCGACACCGCCGACTTCACCGCGCGGAACCTGAAGCGGATCGGGTACGACGAGAACCCGCTGGAGACCGGTGAGCTCGAGGCCTACCACGTCGTACCGCTGAACCTCACCGGCATGACGGTGGAGTCGGTGAAGGAGTTCGGGCTGTCCCGCAAGGACGCCTCCCGGGCGAAGAACATGTACGCGCTCGGCCTGGTGTCCTGGTTGTTCCAGCGGCCGGTCGAGTCGACGATCACGTTCCTGGAGACCAAGTTCGCCGGCAAGCCGGACATCCGCGACGCGAACATCGCGGCCTTCCGGGCGGGCTACAACTTCGGCGAGACCGCCGAGGAGTTCTCGGTCCGGTACGAGGTGAAGCCGGCCAGCATGGCGACCGGCACCTACCGCAACATCTCCGGCAACCTCGCGCTCGCGTACGGCCTGGTGGCGGGCGCCCAGCGCTCCGGTCTGCCGCTGGTGCTCGGCGCCTACCCGATCACCCCGGCCTCGGACGTGCTGCACGAACTGTCGAAGCTCAAGCGGTTCAACGTGACCACGATTCAGGCCGAGGACGAGATCGCCGGTGTCGGCGCCGCGCTCGGCGCGTCGTTCGGTGGAGCGCTCGGCGTGACCACGTCGTCCGGCCCGGGGATCAGCCTGAAGTCGGAGACCATCGGCCTCGGCGTGATGCTCGAGCTGCCGTTGGTGGTCTGCGACATCCAGCGCGCCGGCCCGTCGACGGGGATGCCGACCAAGACCGAGCAGGCCGACCTGCTGCAGGTGATGTTCGGCCGCAACGGCGAGGCCCCGCTGCCGGTGGTCGCGGCCCAGTCCCCCGCGGACTGCTTCGCGATCGCGGTCGAGGCCGCCCGGATCGCGGTCACCTACCGGACGCCGGTGATCGTGCTGTCCGACGGCTACCTGGCCAACGGTTCGGAGCCGTGGCAGATCCCGGTGATCGAGGACCTGCCGACGATCGACCCGGACTTCACCCTCGAGCCGAATTCGACCAACGACAAGGGCGAGCCGGCGTACCTCCCCTACCTGCGCGACCCGGAGACCCTGGCCCGCGCCTGGGCGATCCCGGGTACGGCGGGCCTGGACCACCGGATCGGCGGGCTGGAGAAGGAGGACAAGACCGGCAACATCTCCTACGACCCGGCCAACCACGACCTGATGATCCGGACCCGGCAGGCGAAGGTGGACGGCATCGCCCGGTCGATCGAGCCGCTCGAGGTCGACGACCCGGACGGCGAGGCCAAGGTGCTGGTGCTCGGCTGGGGGTCGACGTACGGACCGATCGGCGCCGGTGTGCGCCGGGTCCGCAAGGTCGGCGGCAAGGTCGCGCAGGCCCACCTGCGGCACCTGAACCCGTTCCCGCCGAACCTCGGCGACGTCCTCGGCCGGTACGAGAAGGTCCTGGTCCCGGAGATGAACCTGGGACAGCTGGCGATGCTGCTGCGGGCGAAGTACCTGGTCGACGTGGTCTCGTACGCACAGGTTCGCGGGATGCCGCTGGGCGCGGCCGAGCTGGCCGAGGTGATCGGCAACCTGGTCGAGGAGACCGAGGGCATCGACGACGACGCCCGTCACCTGGGTGAGGCCGCGGCCGCCCTGAAGCACGGTGAGGCGCTGGCCGACTCCAACGGCCACCTCAGGACGGAGGGAGCACGATGAGCACGGTCGAGCTCGGCATGCCGAGTGTGCCGAACGGTCTGAGCGGGATCCCGGTCGCGACCGAGCCGCAGAACCGCAAGGAGTACGTGTCCGACCAGGAGGTCCGCTGGTGCCCGGGCTGCGGCGACTACGCCGTCCTGGCCGCGTTCCAGGGGTTCCTGCCGGAGCTCGGGATCAAGCGCGAGAACGTCGCGATGGTGTCCGGGATCGGCTGCTCGTCCCGCTTCCCGTACTACCTGTCGACGTACGGCATGCACTCGATCCACGGCCGCGCGCCGGCGATCGCGACCGGGCTCGCGGTGGCCCGGCCGGACCTGAGCGTGTGGGTGGTGACCGGTGACGGCGACGCGCTGTCGATCGGCGGCAACCACCTGATCCACACCCTCCGGCGGAACGTGAACCTGAAGATCCTGCTGTTCAACAACCGGATCTACGGCCTGACCAAGGGGCAGTACTCGCCGACCTCGGAGCCGGGCAAGGTGACCAAGTCCACGCCGATGGGCTCGGTCGACAACCCGTTCAACCCGGTGTCGCTGGCGCTCGGGGCCGAGGCGACGTTCGTGGCCCGGACGGTCGACTCCGACCGCAAGCACCTGACCCAGGTCCTGCGGGAGGCCGCGGAGCACCGCGGGACGGCGTTCGTGGAGATCTACCAGAACTGCCCGATCTTCAACGACAACGCGTTCGACGCGTTCAAGAACCCGGAGACCCGGGACGACGCGATCATCCCGCTGGTGCACGGTGAGCCGATCCGCTTCGGCAAGGACGGCCGCCTCGGCGTGGTCCGCGACGGCTTCGCCTCGCTGGCCGTGCGTGAGGTCGCCGACCTGCCGAACGGCGAGGCCGACCTGGTCGTCCACGACGCGCACACCGACGACCCGGCGTACGCGTTCGCCCTGTCCCGGCTGACCGACGCCGGCGTCCTGCACCAGGCCCCGATCGGCGTCTTCCGTAAGGTCGACCGGCCGGCGTACGACGACCTGGTCCGCCAGCAGATCACCACCTCCCAGGAAGCCCAGGGCACGGGTGACCTGCAGGCGCTCGTCACCGGCTCCGACACCTGGACCGTCAACTGAACAGCTAACGGTGGACACTCGGGCGCCTATCGTGGACAGGTGGGCGAACGAGTTGTCCTGGTGGTGGCGTACGACGGCGTCGAACTGCTCGACGTCGCGTGTGTGACGTCGTGTCTGGACATCGCGAACCGGATCGGGGCGAGTCCGCCGTACAAGGCGGTGCTGCTGACGCCGGGTGGGCGGGCCGTCACGTGTGATTCGGGGCTGCAACTGCAGGCGCACGACGCGCTCGAGCGGTTCAACGAACCCTTCGACACGTTGCTGGTGTCCGGCGGGCTCGGCCACGAGAAGGCCGCGGCCGACGCTCGGCTGGTCGGTCACGTACGCCGTCTCGCCGCGCTCGCCCGGCGGGTGACGTCGGCCTGCACCGGCGCGACCGTGCTCGCGGAGAGCGGCCTGCTGAACGGCCGCCGGGCGACGACGCACTGGATGTACGCCGACCGGCTGGCCGCGAACTACCCCGAGGTCCAGGTCGACGCCGACCCGATCTACATCCGGGACGGCCATGTCGCGACCTCGGGCGGCGTCACGAGCGCGCTGGACCTGACGTTGTCGTTCATCGAGGAGGACCACGGCGAGGCGCTCGCCCGCGGCGTCGCGATGGGGACGGTCGCCTATCTCCAGCGGCCGGGTGGGCAGTCGCAGATGAGCATGTTCGTGGCGACCCGGCTGAGCGGGGACCTGCTCGTCCGCCGGATCCGCGACCACATCCACAGCCACCTCGGCGCGGACCTGGCCACACCGGCGCTGGCGCGGTTCGCCGGCGTCAGCGAGCGACACCTGTCGCGGTTGTTCCTCACCCACGTCGAGCAGACGCCTGCGCAGTACGTCCGCCGGGTCCGGACCGAGGCGGCGGCGCACCTGGTGGCGTCGGCCGGGACCCCGCTCGTGGCGGTCGCGCGGCAGTGCGGGTTCGGGTCGACCGAGTCGCTGCGGCAGGCGTTCCTCGACCGGTACGGCGTACCTCCGTCGACGTACCGTCGCCAGCAGGCCGGCTGACGCGCGCCGTCTGGAGCCGAGCCGCACCGCAGGAATCCGGTCCGCTTCCCCAAGGATCCGGACGCGATCACGCGGAGGCGGCCGACTCGAGGGCTGGTGTCCGCAGGATCGGGCCCATGACGAACAGGGGGTTGACGGCAGGCTGGCCGACCGGGCTGGCCCTGGTCACCGCCGCGGCCGCGCTCGCGCTGATCATCGGGTTCGACCGGGAGGCCGAGTTCTTCGGCCCGGCGGTCGCGACGATGGCCGGGATCTACGTGATGGCCTACGCGATCGGCCGGCCGTGGACGGCCTGGGTGGCGTTCGCCGTCCTCAGCGCGGTGGCCTCGGTCTTCCACACCCTCGACGCCGCCGGCGCCTGGTCCGTCGAGCCCGGCGTAGGGATGGTCGCGGTCCTGGTCGTGCTGTGGGTATGGGCGATCGTCCGGCGCCGGTACGCCGAGCCGACGTTCACGCTGGAGACCGCCGGCATGGTGTTCTTCGGCGCGATCACGATCCTCGTCGTCGCGACCGAGTCGACCGCCGCGATCGCGCTCGCCGGCCTCGGCTGGCTGCTGCACGGCGCGTGGGACGCGTACCACTTCCGGACGAACACGATCGTCAACCGCCCCTGGTCGGAGTACTGCGGCATCATCGACCTGATCGTCGGGGTCGCCCTGCTCGTGTCGGCGGTGACCCGATGAGCGACACCGAGGAGCGCAACCTCAGAGCAACTCGCTGACGGTGTGGATGATGAGGCCGACCAGGGCGCCGACGACGGTGCCGTTGATGCGGATGAACTGCAGGTCGCGGCCGACGTGCAGCTCGATCCGGGCGGCGGCCTCGCGGCCGTCCCAGCGCTCGATGGTGTCGGAGATGACCGAGACGATCTCGCTGCCGTAGGTGCGGATCACGTACCCGACCGCCTCGGCGGCCCGCGCGTCCACCTTCGACCGCAGCGACTCGTCGTCCTGCAGCCGCTGACCCAGGTCCTGCAGCGCCTTGGTCCCGCGCACCCGCAACGTGCTGTCCGGGTCGTTGATCGAGTCGATCAGCGCCGTCCGGACGGCGTCCCACACGGCGGTCAGGCTGGACCCCATGTCGGGGTGCGTCAGCATCCGGGCCTTGAACGTCTCGAACCGGTCCATCACCTCCGGGTCGTGCTGCAGGTCGTCGGCGAGCTCGCTGAGCAGCTTGTCGATCGCCTTCCGGGCCGCGTGCGCCGGATTGTCGCGGACGTCGGCCAGCCAGGCCAGCGCCTCGCGGTGGATCCGGTCGATCACCAGCCGGTCGACCCACTGCGGTGACCACCGCGGCGCCCGCGGCCCGACGACCTCGGCCAGCAGCTCCCGGTTGTCGCGCAGCCAGTCGTGTGCCTCGACCATGAGCAGGTCGAACAGGGCGTGGTGCGCGCCGTCGTCGACCACCGACTGCAGGAAGTGGCCGGCGATCGGGCTCAGCGGCTCCTTGACGAACCGCGGCAGCAGCGACCCGCGGACGAACGCGGTCACGTCGTCGTCACCGAGCTTCGGCAGGGCCGCGCCGATCGTCCGCGCGCCCTCGGCCACGATCCGCTCGGCATGGTTGCCGGAGGCAAGCCACTCCCCGGCCCGGCGGCTGACCTCGGCGGTCCGCATCTTCTCCGCCACCACCTCCTCGGAGAGGAAGTTCTCGGTGACGAACTGCTCCAGGCTCTCGGCCAGGCTGTCCTTGCGGGTCGGCACGATCGCGGTGTGCGGGATCGGCAGCCCGAGCGGCCGGCGGAACAGCGCGGTGACCGCGAACCAGTCCGCCAGCGCACCCACCATGGCGGCCTCGGCCGCCGCGTTCACGTACCCCCAGGCGCCGTCCCGGTGCAGCGTGACCACGTAGACCACGGCCGCGAACACCAGCAACGACAACGCCACCGACCGCATCTGCCGGAGGCCGCGCCGCCGTACCTCGTCAGCAGCACTCAACGTCAAGGTCGCCATACCTTGATCTAACCAAGTCGGCGGTGATCACGCCCTCAGGCGACTCCCCCGGCGATCCATGAGTCCGGAGATCAGGGCGAGGACCAGGCCGGCGGCCGCGAGGGCGGCGCCGACGCGGCTGGGCCACTCGTAGCCGTAGCCTGCGGCCAGGACCACGCTGCCGAGCCAGGCGCCGAGGGCGTTCGCGATGTTCAGCGTCGAGTGGTTCAGGGACGCGGCCAGCGACTGGCCTTCGTGGGCGACGTCCATCAGCCGGGTCTGCAGCGCCGGGACCAGGATGCTCGCCGAGAACCCCATCGCGAACACCGCCGCGAGCGCGCCCGGCCGGGTCTGCGCGAGCCACCCGAACGTGCCGAGGACGACGGCGATCGCGATCAGGCCGCCGTACAGGCTCGGCATCAGCGCGCGGTCGGCGAGCCGGCCGCCGACGACGGTCCCGCACGTCATGCCGACGCCGTACACGGCGAGCACGATGGTGACCGCGGCCTCGGAGAAACCGGCCAGTTCCGTCATCGTCGGGGTGATGTAGGAGTAGGTCGCGAACATGCCGCCGAAGCCGACCATGCCGACCAGCAACGCCATCCACACCTGCGGCCGGGACAGCGCGCTCAACTCGCTGCGGACGTTGACGTCGCTGCCGACCGGCTGCGGTGTCACCCAGAACCAGACCGCGACCAGCGTCAGCAGACCCAGCCCGCCGACGGCCAGGAACGGCACCTGCCAGCCGAGCTTCTGGCCGAGCAGCGTGGTCACCGGGACTCCGACGATGTTGGAGACCGGCAGTCCGACCATGCTCATCGAGACCGCCCACGCCCGCCGGCCGGCGGGCACCATCGACGCCCCGACCACCGCACCGATCCCGAAGAACGCGCCGTGCGGCACCCCGGTCAGGAACCGCGCGGCCATCAGGAACTCGTAGCTGGAGGCAACGGCCGACAGCACGTTGCCGAGCACGAAGACCGCCATCAGCCCGAGCAGCAGCCGCTTCCGCCCGGTCCGCGCGCCGAGCGCCGCGATCACCGGCGCCCCGACCACGACGCCGAGCGCGTACGCCGAGACGACGTGCCCGGCGGTCGGGATGGAGACGCCCACCCCGTCGGCGATCTGCGGCAGCAGGCCCATGGTGACGAACTCGGTGGTGCCGATCGCGAACCCGCCGGTCGCCAGCGCGAACAACGCCAGTCCGACGTGCCGCCCGCCGCGATCAGTGTCAGGCGTCATCGAAGTTGTCACGACTGATTGTCCCATCGGACCGCCACCTGCAAGGATCCGGCATGGGCAACTTCGGAGACCACCAGTTGGGCATCTACCTCCAGGGCATGCTGCAAGGGACCAGGCCGGAGATCACCACGGACCTGGCCCGGCTGGAGTCTCAGGCTGCCGGCAAGCTGTCGGCGGAGGCGATGGGCTACATCGTCCCGAGCGCCGGCAGCGGCGCGACCGCGCGGGCCAACCTGGCCGCGTTCGACCGCTGGCGGCTGGTGCCGCGGATGCTCCGCGGCAGCACCGAGCGCGACCTGTCCTGCGCCATCCTCGGTACGCCGATGCCGGCGCCGGTGCTGATCGCGCCGATCGGCGTCCAGACGCTCGCCCACCCGGACGGCGAGCTGGCCACCGCGCGTGCGGCCGACGCGCTCGGGCTGACGTACACGCACTCGACGCAGGCGAGTCACGCGTTCGAGCAGATCGAGGCCGGCAGCAAGTGGTACCAGCTCTACTGGCCGACCGACCGCGACGTCTGTCTGAGCTTCCTGCGGCGCGCGAAGGCCGCCGGGTACGGCGTACTCGTCGTCACCCTGGACACCGGGACGCTCGGCTGGCGTCCGGCCGACCTGGACCGCGGCTTCCTGCCGTTCCTCAAGGGTGAAGGGCTGGCGAACTACTTCAGCGACCCGGCCTTCCAGGCGAAGCTGGTCAAACCGGTCGCGGAGGATCCGGCCGCGGCGGTGATGCACTGGGCGCAGATGTTCCCGAACGTCGGCCTGGGCTGGGACGAGCTGTCGTTCCTGCGGGAGAACTGGGACGGCCCGATCGTGCTGAAGGGGATCACCGCGGTCGACGACGCCAAACTCGCGGCCGAGCACGGCGTCGACGGCATCGTGGTGTCGAACCACGGCGGCCGGCAGGTGGACGGCGCGATCGGGGCGTTGGACGCGTTGCCGGCGATCGCCGAGGCGGTCGGCGAGCAGCTGACCGTGCTGTTCGACTCCGGTGTCCGCACCGGCGCGGACGCGGCCAAGGCGCTCGCGCTCGGCGCGAAGGCGGTGCTGCTCGGGCGGCCGCTGCTGTACGGTCTCGCGCTGGCCGGTCAGGCCGGCGTCGAGCACGTCCTGCGGTGTTTCCTGGCCGAGCTCGACCTCACGCTGGCGCTGTCCGGGTACGCGAACCACCGGGAGCTGAACCGCGACTCGCTGGTCCGCGCATGAAGGCGGTCATCTTCGACCTGGACGACACGTTGTTCGACCACACCACGTCGGCCACGAAGGCGCTCCATAGCTGGGTCCCGGCACTCGGCGGTACGTCGTCGGACGAGCTGGTCGCGCAGTGGTTCGTGATCGAGCAGCACTGCTTCGACCGCTGGCTGAACGGCGACACGACGCATCAGGGCCAGCGCCGGGAGCGGTTGCGCAGCTTCCTGCCGCTGATCGGCCACGTGGTCCCCGACGGCGACGCCGAGCTGGACGACATCTACACCGACTTCCTGGGGCACTACCGCGCCCATTGGGTCGCCTTCCCGGACGCGCAACCCGCCCTGGAGGTTGCCCGGAGCAACGGTTGGCGGATCGGCGTGCTGACGAACGGGAGTACGGCGCAGCAGAACGCCAAGCTGACCGAGATCGGGCTCGCGGCGCTGGTCGACGTGGTCTGCACGTCGGAGATCCTGGGGGTCAGCAAGCCGGATCCGCAGGCGTACCTGAGGACCTGCGAGGCCCTCGGCGCGGATCCGGCCGAAACCCTGATGATCGGCGACAACTACGACCTGGACGTGGCGGCGGCCCGGAAGGCGGGGCTCACTGCCCACCACCTCGACCGGGCCGCCGGTGTCACCCTGCTGGACCTACTCAGACGCCGCAGCTAGGCGCGTCCCAGACGTTGCTGGTGCGGATGTCTACACCCTCACCACAACGCCCGAAGGGCTAGACCCCGCAGGTGGGAGCGTCCCAGACGTTGCTTGTGCGGATATCGACGTGTGTGTGGTCGTTGTGGCCCGGGTAGCCGGGGCCGAAGATGCCGCCGAAGCCGTGGTTGCGGGCCTGCTTGGCCAGCGTGCAGAGCGAGTGCGACCCGACCAGGTCGGCCGACCGCCCGTACAGGTGCTGGCTGTTGCTCGCGCCACCGACCGAGTTGTTGCACGGGATGCTGCGGAACCCGCTGGTGACGTTCAGCGGCTGGTCGCCGAGCGCGTGCCGCATCGCCTCCAGCTGCCACATCGTCTGCAGCGCGTTCGCCTTCGTGGCCGCCGCACTCAGCGGTCCGCCGTCGAACCCGGAGCCGCCGCAGCCGTCGTCCAACTCGGTGTAGGTGAAGTGGATCGGCGTACAGTCGTCGTCCTGCAGCGAGTAGATCTTGCTGAAGGTCGCCGGTCCGGCGATGCCGTCGGCCGCGAGTCCGTACGCCGACTGGAAGCGCTGGACGGCCGCCTTGGTCGCCGGCCCGAACGCACCGTCCGTGGCCAGATGACCGCCGTACCCGGGCCAGCCGGCCACCCGGATCTGCAACTGGCGCACGTCCTCGCCGCTGGCGCCTTGGGAGAGCGTGCGACCCCACGTGTAGCAGCCGTCCGCGTGGGCCTTGGTCGCGCTGACCACCTGCGTGGTCACGGTCGCGCCGACCATGGCGGCGAACAGCGCCAGGACGGCCAGCAACCGGGGTAGGGGTTTACTCAGGAGTCGGGACATCGGACACCTCCGGGGCGGTGAAGGAACCTGTCCGAGCCAGCATTACGGCACCATCCACCCCTTGGCCAGTCCTGGGTGAAACTTTCTGACCAACACGCGGAGAAATCGCGTGGTGACGCGATCAGATCCAGGAGTGCAGGTCGGCCGCGTCCTTGGCGAGCCGCTCCGGCGAGTCGTCGGCGACGAACTCGAGCAGCGCGTTGATCTCGCGGTCCTCGGCGGCCAGCCGGTTGAGCACGGGCCGCCACAGCGACTCCCGGCCGGCCAGCGGGAGCCGGTAGTTCGACGGCCACCAGGAGAACACGTGCACGGTCGTCAGCCACGGCATCAACGCCTCGAGTTGCTCGAGGCACGCGGCGTCGCTGAGGTCGACCGGCGGCTGCCAGTAGGTCTTGAGGTTGGGCGCGCCGACGTCGAGCAGCAGCGTGATGGTCGAGTCCACCTCGTCGGTCAACGTGTTGCGGTGGAACTCGAGGGCGATCTCGACCCCGGAGCCGGCCGCCACGTCCGCGAGCTCGGCCAGTCCACGGGTCACCGCCATCCGGTCCCCCACCCCGGCGTCCGCCGTACCGACGTTGCCGGCCCAGACCCGGATCCGGGGAGCTCCGAGGGCCACGGCGGTGGCGACGGCGGAGCGCATCTCCTCGCGGTCGACACTGCCGGCCCGCAGGTACGAGCCGTACGCCGCGATCGCCAGTCCCCGGTCGTCGCACAAGGCCTTCACCCGCTTGGCGGTGTTCAGATTCCCGAGCGGCACGTGCACGTCGCCGCCCCACTCGACCGCCGCGAGCCCGGCCCCGGCCGCGACCTCCACCACCTCGTCGGCCGGCAACTGGCGGAACGTCACCGAGACCAGACCGGTCCTCACACCCACGCGTGCCTCCTCGTGTCCACCCCTCTATCCAACCGCATCACACCAGCGCGTCTCACGTCATGAGCAAACAGCTTGGACGCCACTGTTGCCTGCGCCTAGGGTGGAGGGGTGCCAGAGCAGCGGAGAGGGTTCGTCTACGGCCTCGCCGCGTACCTGATCTGGGGTCTCTTCCCGCTCTACTGGAAGCTCCTGGACCGTTCCGGAGCCGTCGAGGTGCTGGCCCACCGGGTCGTCTGGTCGATGGTGACGATCGCCCTACTGGTCGTCGTACTGCGGAAGTTCGGCCAGGTGAGAGCGGTCCTTCGGGACCCGCGGCGGCGGTGGCGATTGATCGCGGCCGCGGTGCTGATCTCGGTGAACTGGGGCACCTACATCTGGGGCGTGCACAACCACCGGGTCGTGGAGACGTCCCTCGGGTACTTCGTCACTCCGCTGTTCACCGTGCTGCTCGGCGTCCTCGTGCTGAAGGAGAAGCTGCGGACGGTGCAGTGGGCGGCGCTCGCGATCGCCTTCATCGCGGTGATCGGGCTGACCGTCGAGAACGGCAAGCCGCCGTGGGTCGCGCTCATCCTGACCTTCTCGTTCGGGCTGTACGGGCTGGCGAAGAAACAGGCCGGCGCCGGGGCGATCGAGGGGATGGCGATCGAGACCGCCACGGTCGCGCCGGTCGCGCTCGCGGCGATCGTCGTGCTCGGAGCGCAAGGGCAGTCGACGGTCACCGACCACGGCGCGGGGTACCTGGTCGTGCTCCTGCTGGCCGGGCCGATCACGTCGATCCCACTGATGCTGTTCGGCGCGGCCTCGACCCGGGTGTCCATGACCACGCTGGGTCTGCTGAACTACATCACCCCGACCATGCAGTTCGCGCTGGCGGTGCTGCTCTTCCACGAGGCGATGTCGCCGATGCGCTGGGCCGGCTTCGGCCTGGTGTGGCTGGCGCTGGCGATCTTCACCTGGGACAGCATGGCGCACCGGCGCCGGATCCAGTCGCTCGAACGGGCCGCGCTGACCGCCTCCGCAGTGTGACTGTTCGGCTTCTCCTTGCTACTTAGGGCAACCTAAGCCTTCGGACGTTCACCTGACCTTCACGTAGTTACCGCCTGGCCTCCCTAGGGTCCCGGGCGTGACCAAGTTCCTGCCGCTGATCAGCCAGATCGGCACCCGCCACGGATCCCGAAGCTTCCGCACCTGTGAACTCAAGTGCGCCAACCAGTGCGACCACCCGGAGCCGAACACCTCCGGCAACGAGCACATCCAGACGGTGATGCGGTCGGCGTTCTCCCGCCGCAACGTCCTCAAGGTCGGCGCCGCCGGCGTCGCGGCCGCCGGCGTCGGCGCGCTCGCGGCCAACCTCACCCCCGCGGCCGCCGACCAGTCGGCCGGCGCCGGCTGGGGCGGTGACCAGGGCAACGGTTCGTTCCCCGGTTTCGGCAAGAAGGGTGCGCTCACGCACGGCGTCGTACCGCCGAACCGCAAGGACGACATCGTCGTCCCGCGCGGCTACGACCAGTCCGTCATCATCGGCTGGGGTGACCCGGTCGAGTACGGCGCGCCGCGGTTCGACGCGTACCGGCAGTCGCCCGAGGCGCAGGCCAAGCAGTTCGGGTACAACAACGACTACACGATGATCGTGCCGCTGCGCGACGAGCGGAAGGCGCTGCTCGTCTGCAACCACGAGTACACCGACGAGAACCTGATGTTCCCGGCCGGCAAGTACGACCAGAAGACGATCGCGAAGATCGCCATGGCCGCGCACGGCATGACCGTGGTCCAGATCGAGCGGGTCGGCCGCAGCGGCGAGTGGCGCCGGGACCGGCAGGGCTCGAAGTACAACCGCCGGATCACCGCCACCACGAAGTTCGAGGTCACCGGCCCGGCCGCGTCCGACCCGCGCGTCGGCAAGGTTGCCTACGGCACCTTCGGCAACTGCGCCGGCGGCGTCACCCCGTGGGGCACGATCCTGTCCGGAGAGGAGAACTTCAACGGGTACTACGACGTGTCCGGCACGATCCCGGCGGAGTACGTCGACAGCTACAAGCGGTACGGCGTCCCGACCACGGTGACCAAGTCGGCCCGTGAGTGGAGCACCGTCGACCCGCGGTGGGACCTGAGCAAGACGCCGACCGAGGTCTTCCGGGCCGGCTGGATCGTCGAGGTCGACCCGTACGACCCGAAGGCGGCGCCGAAGAAGCGGACCATGCTGGCCCGGCTCAAGCACGAGGGCGCGACCACCACGATCACCGCCGACGGGCGGATCGCGGTGTACCTCGGCGACGACGAGAAGGGCGAGTACATCTACAAGTTCGTCTCGGCCGGCAAGTACGACGAGAAGAACCGGAAGAAGAACTTCGGCCTGCTCGACGAGGGCACCCTGTACGTCGCCAAGTTCACCGGCGACGGCGCCGGGGACGGCCTGTACGACGGCACCGGCCAGTGGATCCCGCTGACCACGGACAAGAAGTCGTTCATCGACGGCATGTCCGTGCAGGAGGTGCTGATCAACACCCGGATCGCCGCGGACAAGGTCGGCGCGACCCGGATGGACCGGCCCGAGGACGTCGAGCGGAACCCGGTCAACGGCCGGGTCTACGCCGCGCTGACGAACAACGACAACC
This sequence comes from Kribbella sp. CA-247076, assembly GCF_050942445.1. Taxonomy (NCBI): domain Bacteria; kingdom Bacillati; phylum Actinomycetota; class Actinomycetes; order Propionibacteriales; family Kribbellaceae; genus Kribbella; species Kribbella sp. CA-247076. The sequence continues at coordinate 6,751,107 of NZ_CP192051.1, forward strand.
GGGGCGTGAAGTTCCCGGCCGACGAGGCGAACCCGATCGTGACGTCGCACACCCGCGACACCCTCGGCGGCCCGCTGATCGAGAAGGCCGGCAACCGCAACGGCTACGTGCTCGAGCTGACCGAGGAGGGCGACGACGCGGCCAAGACCGGCTTCTTCTGGACGCTCTTCCTGGTCTGCGGCGACCCGGCCGCGCAGGAGACGTACTTCGGCGGGTTCGACAAGACCAAGGTGAGCCCGATCTCCTGCCCGGACAACGTCGCCTTCGACGGCTCCGGCAACCTGTGGATCTCCACCGACGGCAACGTGCTCGGCTCGAACGACGGCATCTTCACCGTCCCGGTGGCCGGCCCGAACCGCGGTCAGGTCAAGCAGTTCCTGTCCGTGCCGTTCGCGTCCGAGGCCTGCGGTCCGTTGGTGTCGGAGGACGACAAGACCGCGTTCGTCGCCGTCCAGCACCCGGGCGAGACCGACGACGCGACCTTCGAGAAGCCGACCTCGACCTGGCCGCACACGCACAAGTACCCGCGCCCGGCGATCGCCTGTGTCTGGCGCAAGGACGGCGGCCGCGTCGGCAGCTGACCGGCCGATCGAATCGCACGAGGCCCGGCACTCTGGAGGGTGCCGGGCCTCTTGCGGTCCCGATCCTGGATGTTTAGTATCCAGGTTATGAAGATGAACGAGGGCGTCGAGTGGGCGATGCACAGCTGTGTGAACCTCAGCTGGGTGCCGGGTCAGCCGGTCACCGCCAAGCACCTCGCCGCCTTCTACGACCTGCCCACGGCGTACCTGAACAAGCAGCTCCAGGCGCTCACCCGGGCCGGCATCCTCAGCTCGGTCTCCGGACCGAAGGGCGGCTTCCAGCTCGCCCGCGACCCGCGCAACATCTCGCTGCTGGACATCGTCGTCGCCATCGACGGGCCGGACGAGGCGTTCCGCTGCACGCAGATCCTCAAGGCCGGCCCGGGCGCGGATCCGACAGCCGACTACACCAAGGTCTGCCTGGTCTCCCAGGCGATGCGGACCGCGGAGCTCGCCTACCGCCGCGAGCTGGCCGGCCAGACGATCGCGGACATCGCCGAGCGCGTGGTAGCGCGGACCCCCGAGGCACCCACCCGGGTCCGCACCCGCTTCGCCAACCTGAAGTCCTGACCTTCTCGTTGCCATCGTCAACCATTTCCGCCGGAGTTGATTCTGGATGTCTGATATCCGAAATAAGCCGCTGGTGCTCGCGCTGCTGGCGTTCGCCCAACTGATCATCGCGATCGACTACACGATCGTGTTCGTCGCGGTGCCCGACATCGGCCGCGAGCTCGGGTTCGCCGCGCACAACCTGCAATGGGTGGTCAGCGGGTACGCCGTCGCGTTCGGCGGCCTGCTGCTGCTCGGCGGCCGGATGGCCGACCTCCTCGGCCGCCGCCGGATGTTCACCCTCGGCCTCTTCCTGTACGGCGTCTCGTCGCTGGCCGGTGGATTCGCCGGCGAGCCGGGGCTCCTGGTCGCGGCCCGCGCCGTACAGGGCTTCGGCGGCGCGATCCTCGCCCCCGCCGTCCTCTCGCTGATCGGCACGCTCTTCGAGGAGGGACGCGAACGCAACCGCGCGTTCTCGATCTGGGGTGCGGCCGGCGGCAGCGGGATGGCGCTCGGCTCGCTGCTCGGCGGCGTCCTCACGCAGTCGTTCGGGTGGCCGGCGGTGTTCTTCGTGAACGTGCCGCTCGCGCTGATCGGCGTGGTCGCCGGTCTGCTGCTCCTTCCGCTCGACGTGGCCAGGCAGGCAGGCCGACGCTTCGACGTACCCGGTGCGCTGACGGCGACCGCGGGTATCACCTCGGTCGTGTTCGCGCTGGTCCAGGGACCGGCCACCGGATGGAACGGCATCAGCCTGACCGCCGCGGTCGTCGGTGCCGTCCTCCTCGCCCTCTTCGTGCTGATCGAGGCGCGGTCCGCGGATCCGCTGATGCCCCTGCAGCTGCTGGGGATCCGGAACCTCCGCACCGGCTTCTTCGTGATCACCCTGTTCGCCGCGACCTTCGGGCCACTGCTGTACTTCGAAACCGTCTACTTCCAGGACATCCACGGCTACAACGCTCTGCAGACCGGCCTCGCGTACCTCGTGCCGACCGTCGCGATCTTCGTCGGCGCCAACCTCGGCGGCCGGCTGGCGACCCGCTTCGGCCTGCACCTCACGCTGGCCGTCAGCCTCGCGATCGGCGCGCTCGGGACCGCGCTTCTCGGGGTGGGTCTGTCGACCAGTGCGCCGTACGCCGAGCTGGTCCCCGGACTGTTGATCCTGGGACTCGGGCAGGGCAGTGCGTTCACCACCATGTACGCCGCGGCGTCGACCGGGGTCGCGGCCGAGTACCAGGGCATCGGGTCCGGGATGGCGTCGACCGGTCAGCAGATCGGCAACGCGGTCGGCCTGGCCGTCCTGGTCGCGATCGCCAACCGCGGGGTCGAGGGCCTGACCGGTGACACCCTCCGCACCACCACCACCCAGGGCATCCGGATCGCCGTCCTGATCACCGCCGCCGGGATCGTGCTCACCGCCGTCCTGGCACTCACCGGCCGCAAGACCCCGGCACCGGCGCTCGTCGATGCCGTCAGCAACTAATCCGCACAGAGGAGCTCGACCATGGAACCTGTACTGATCCGCGCCGACGACGCCGAGGTGCTGTCCGCCAGCGGTGTCACCCTGTTCGCCGACGTCGAGGCCACCGGCGGACACCTGACCAGCCACCGCTCCGTCTTCCATCCCGGTAAGGAAGGCGCTCCCCCGCACCTGCACAAGGAGGCCGCCGAGCTGTTCTTCGTGCTGTCCGGCTCACTCCGGGTGCTCACCGGGGAGGACGTGATCACGCTGGCCCAGGGTGACTTCCTCGTCGTACCGCCGAACACGCCGCACGCGTTCGAGGCGGCGGGCGACACGGAGGCCGAGGTCCTCTTCGTCCTTACGCACGCGAAGCCCCGGTTCGGCTACTACCGCCTGCTCGAAGGCGTGTACCGCGGCGAGACCGACCCGGCCGAGCTCGGGAAGACCAGCGACCTCTACGACAACCACTACGTCGAAAGCGCGGCCTGGCAGGCGCGGTGATGACCGACGGTGCCCGGCTCGTCGCACGATGACGGGCCGGGCACCGCCATACCTCATGACCTGCGCGCTTTCGGGAACAGTGACGCTATGGGGCACGACTGGTTTCTGACCGCGGAGGAGCGCGGCAATCCGGCGACCGACATCGACGTCGACGGGCCGTGGATCGAGGGCAACCTGGTCCGGCCGCTGGTGCACGGCGCGACCTACTTCCAGCGGCTGTACGACGAACTGCGCGTACTGCGGGCCGGCGACCGGATCTACTTCACCGACTGGCGTGGTGATCCGGACGAGGCCCTCATCGACGACGGGCCGAGTATCGGGTCGATGCTGTGCGACCTGGCCCGTGCGGGCGTCGAGGTCCGCGCGCTGTTGTGGCGCTCCCACTCCGACCACCTGAACTTCAGCTCCCAGGAGAACCAGCACTTCGGGGCGGAGCTGAACGAGGCCGGCGGCGAGATCCTCCTCGACCAGCGGGTACGGCGACTCGCCTCGCACCACCAGAAGCTGTTCGTCATCCGCCACCGCGACCAGCCCGAGGCCGACGTCGCCTTCGTCGGCGGGATCGACCTGTGTCACGGCCGCCGCGACGACGACCGGCACCTCGGTGATCCGCAGACGGCACCGATGGACCCGCGGTACGGGAGCCGGCCGCCGTGGCACGACGTGATGCTCGAGGTGCGCGGACCGGCGGTCGGAGACCTGCTGCGGTGCTTCGTCGAGCGCTGGGACGATCGGCATCCGCTCGACCGGCGGACGCCGTACCGGATGGTGATCCAGCGGCTGGCGCGGATGCCGCGGCACCCGGAGCAGTTGCCGGAGTCGTTCCCGGATCCGCCAGCGGCCGGGCCGCACACCGTGCAGGTGCTGCGGACGTACGCGCACAAGCACCCCGGGTTCCCGTTCGCGCCGCAGGGGGAGCACAGCATCGCCCGGGCCTACCTGAAGGCGTTCGCGCGGGCCCGGTCGCTCATCTACGTGGAGGACCAGTACCTGTGGTCGTCCGCGGTCACGGACGGGATCCGGGAGGCGTTGGAGCGATCACCGGAGCTGCGGGTGATGGCCGTCGTACCGCGCTATCCGGACCAGGACGGCCGGATCAGCGGCCCGCCGGCGCGGCTCGCCCAGCTGGACGCGCTGCGGCTGCTGGAGTCGGACCGGGTCGCGATCTACAACCTGGAGAACGAGGACGGCGTACCGATCTACGTGCACGCGAAGGTCTGTATCGTCGACGACCAGTGGCTCACCGTCGGTTCGGACAACTTCAACCGCCGCTCCTGGACGAACGACAGCGAACTCACCTGCGCCGTCGACTCCGAATCCCTGTGCCGCTCGCTGCGCAAGGAGCTCTGGTCCGAACACCTCGCCACCGACGACCCCGAACTGGACCCGATCGCCGCCTTCGACCAGTGGCACCGAACCGCCGCCGCCCTGGACAAGTGGTACGAGTCCGGCCGCCAAGGCCCCCGCCCCGCCGGCCGCATCCGCCCCCACCACCCCGAACCGCTCACCCGCCTCCAGTCCCTCTGGGCCGCCTGGCTGGCCCACCACCTCTACGACCCCGACGGCCGCCCCCGAGCCCTACGCCGCGAAAACCGCTTCTAGCTAGCCGATGGCACGAAGGGTCACATCGAGGGCGTGCACACCGAGCACAGCTGGGAGCCTGCCTGGCTTGCGCTGAAATCAACGAGCCAGCTCATCACAACCAAGGTCTGCGACCCATCGGCCAACAACCCCTCCGGCTATAGAGCACGACCAGACGGCGACTCGGATCGCGCGGCACGGTGGAGATCTTGTGTTCAGTGCCTCATCTCAGATCGCACACGCCGCAACGCAGCCTTGAGTGCGGCGAGGTTCTCCTGGTGCCGACTGTCGAGCTCAGCGCGATCAACTGTCTTGTTCAGGGCTTCGACGTGTTCGCGGACTGACTCGAAGACGCCGTCGAGGCGCTCGTTGCCGCTCAAGAACGTCGCTTGCCCGATCGCCGATCGCGCAGTGAACTCGCGGCGGTATGCCTCTTGCCGAAGCGCCTCTCGTTCTTCCTCCGAGAACCCCTGGATCCTCGCCAACGCGCGGGCGAAGGTTGCGCGTTCGTACTCGTACAGAGCCGTCGCGCAGTCGCCGTACACCCGCACTTGGGCGCCGAGGATCTGACCTTCGCGGGCGCTCGAGCGCTGCCACCGAGCGGACAGCCAGACGCCGAGCAGCGTGGACACGAAACCCAGGGCGGCGACTACGACTGTGGTGTCCATCGGCCCAACCCTACGGTCTGCGCGCTCGCAACCGCTTCTAGACGGAGCGGGTGGCTACTAGGTCGCAGAGGGAGTCGAGGGCTTGGCGGGCGGGGCCTTCGGGGAGGGGGGAGAGGAGTTTGCGGGCGTCGGCGGCTCGGCGGCGTACGTCGTCCTCGGCCTGGCGGAAGGAGGGGTGGGCGCGGAGGAGCTCGAGGGTCTCTGTCAGGCGGGCGTCGTCGGAGAGATCGGAGTCGAGGAGCTCGAGCAGGCGGGCGTCGGCCGGGCGGGAGGCGTCCGCCTGGGCGCGGAAGATCAGCACCGGGAGGGTGGGCACGCCCTCGCGCAGGTCGGTGCCGGGAGTCTTGCCGGACTGGCCGGACTCCGAGGCGATGTCGAGCAGGTCGTCGGCCAACTGGAAGGCGACGCCGATCTCCTCACCGAAGGCCCGCAGCGACTCCTGGACCTCGTCCGGCGCACCGGCGTACCGGGCGCCGAAGAGCGCGGACGTCGCGATCAGCGAGCCGGTCTTGTCCGAGACCACCGACAGGTAGTGGGCCAGCGGATCCTGGCCCTCGGCGACCCCGAGGGTCTCGCGGATCTGCCCCTCGACCAGCCGGCCGAACGTGCGCGCCTGGATCCGGACCGCCTCCGGGCCCAGGTCGGCGACCAGGTCGGAGGCCCGGGCGAACAGCCAGTCGCCGGACAGGATCGCGACCGAGTTGTCCCAGGCCGCGTTCGCGGTGGACGAGCCCCGGCGCAGCGCCGCCTCGTCCATCACGTCGTCGTGGTGCAGCGTCGCCACGTGGGTCAGCTCGACCACCACCGCGGCCTTGACCACGTCCGCGGCCGCCGGCGACGGCCCGAACTCGGCTGCCAGCAGCACCAGCAACGGCCGGAACCGCTTGCCACCGGCAACCATCACGTGCTGCGCGGCCGCGGTGACGAACGGCGCCTCGGACTGGGTCGACTCGCGCAGTGCCTGCTCGACCGACTCCAGGCCGGCACGAACCCGGGCTTCGAGCGCCTCGTCGGCGAACGCGAAGCCCAGGCTCTCGGCCGGCAGCGGAGACGGACTCAACGGATGAACTCACCCGCGCGGGCCGCCAGCTCGAGCACCGGTCCGGGAACCAGGCCGAGAACCACCGTGGCGGCGAGACCGAGGGCGACCGCGGTCGTGGTCTGCCACCCGGGCAGGGCCACGTCCGGCGCGTCCGCCGGGAGGTCGGAGAAGAACATCAGCACGATCACCCGGACGTAGAAGAACGCCGCGACCAGGCTGCACAGTACGGCGACCACGACCAGCGGCCACGCGCCACCGGTCCAGGCCGCGGTGAACACCGCCCACTTGCCGGTGAAGCCCGCGGTCAGCGGGATGCCGGCGAAGGAGAGCAGGAAGAACGCGAAGATGCCGGCCAGCAGCGGCGACTTCTTGCCCAGTCCGGCCCACCGGGACAGGTGGGTGGCCTCGCCGCCGGCGTCGCGCACCAGCGTGACCACGGCGAACGCGCCGATGGTCGGGAAGCCGTACGTGACCAGGTAGAACAGCACCGCCTGGGTCGAGGTGACGCCGCTGAGCACGCCGTTCCCGGCCTGCGCGAGGCCGATGAACGCGGTCAGCAGGAAGCCCGCGTGCGCGATCGACGAGTACGCCAGCATCCGCTTCACGTCGGTCTGGGTGATCGCGACGATCGAGCCGACCACCATCGTCAGGATGGCGACCACCCACATCATCGGCGCCCAGTCCCAGCGGGTGCCGCCGAGGGCGACGTAGAAGACCCGCATCAGCCCGATGAACGCGGCGATCTTGGTGCAGGCCGCCATGAACCCGGTGACCGGCGTCGGCGCGCCCTGGTAGACGTCCGGCGTCCAGGAGTGGAACGGTACGGCGCCGACCTTGAACAGCAGGCCGACCCCGAGCAGACCGGTGCCGGCCAGCAGGATCGCCTCGCCGCCGGTCCGGCCGGCCAGCGCGTCCGAGATCCCGCCGAGCGACATCGTCCCGGCGTAGCCGTAGAGCAGTGCGATCCCGAACAGCAGGAACGCGGACGCGAACGCGCCCAGCAGGAAGTACTTCATCGCCGCTTCCTGCGAGATCAGCCGGCGACGGCGCGCCAGCCCGCAGAGCAGGTAGAGCGGCAGCGAGAACACCTCGAGCGCGACGAACAGCAGCAGCAGGTCGTTCGCCGAGGCGAACAGCATCATGCCGCCGACCGCGAACAGCGTCAGCGGGAAGATCTCGGTGTGCTCGACCTTGGCCGCCGTCCCCTCCCGCTCGGCCTCGGACCCCGGTACGGCGGCCGCCTGGCCGGCGAACGCGGACAGGCCACCGTCGACCGACCGCTCGGCGAACAGCAGCACGCTGATCAGCGTCAGCGCGAGCAGCACGACCCAGGTGAACAGCGCCGGGCCGTCGACCGAGATCGCGCCCTGCGCCGCGAGCAGTTCCTTGTTGTCGTTGATCAGGATGGCGGTCAGCACCCCGGCGACGACGATGGCCACCACCGTGATCGCCAGCTGCACCAGGTGCCGCAACGGCCGGGGCAGGAACGCCTCGGCGACGACCCCGAGGCAGGCCGCACCGAAGACGACGAACAGCGGCATCAGCTCGCCGTACTCGATCTTCGGCGCGGTGAAGTCCGCCAGCGGCAGCATCTGCGCGATCACTTCTGTCCCTCCGTCACGGGGATCTCCGGAGCCTTGTCAGTCACGCCGACGTACTGCATGGTCGACTCCACCGCCGGCTTGATGATGTCCACCACCGGCTTCGGGAAGATGCCCAGGCCGATGATCAGTACGACGAGCGGCGCGATCGCGACCACCTCGCGCACGTTCAGGTCCTTCAGCTTCTCGATCCCGTCGCGCACCGGCCCGGTCATCAGGCGTTGGTACATGATCAGGATGTAGAGCGCGGCCAGCACGATGCCCAGGACGGCGACCACCGCGAGCACCTTGTGCCGGCTGAACGTGCCGGCCAGCACCATGAACTCGGAGATGAACGGCGACAGACCGGGCAGCGCCAGGCTGGACAGGCCGGCGAACAGGAAGGTGCCCGCGAGCACCGGGGCCACCTTCTCGACACCGCCGTAGTCGGCGATCCGCGCGGACCCGCGCCGCGAGATCAGGTAGCCGGCGACCAGGAACAGCGCCGCCGTGGAGAGACCATGGTTGAACATGTAGAGCGTCGACCCGGTCAGGCCCTGCGACGTCAGCGCGAAGATGCCCATCACGATGAAGCCGAAGTGCGAGATCGAGGTGTACGCGATCAGCCGCTTGATGTCGGTCTGCCCGATCGCCACCAGGGCGCCGTACAGGATCGAGATCAGCGCGAGCACCAGCACCACCGGGGTGGCCCACTCGGACGCGTTCGGGAACAGGCTCAGGCAGAACCGGATCATCCCGAAGGTGCCGATCTTGTCCAGGATGCCGACCAGCAGCACCGACGTGCCCGGCGTCGCCTCGGCGGCGGCGTCCGGCAGCCAGGTGTGGAACGGCACCATCGGCGCCTTCACCGCGAAGGCGAAGAAGAAGCCGAGGAACAGCCAGCGCTCGGTGTTCTGGCTCATGTCCAGCTTGATCAGGTCGGTCAGCAGGTACGACGGCTCGCCGGCGTTGGCCGAGACGACGTACAGCCCGACCACCGACGCCAGCATCAGCAGACCGCCGAGCAGCGAGTAGAGCAGGAACTTCACCGCGGCGTACGAGCGCTGCGGACCGCCGAAGCCGCCGATCAGGAAGTACATCGGGATCAGCGTGGCCTCGAACAGCACGTAGAACAGGAACACGTCGGTGGCCGCGAACACCCCCAGCGACAGCGCCTCCAGGCCGAGGATCCAGGCGAAGTAGGACTTCTCCGACCAGCGGCCGTCCTGCGCGTCGTTCCAGGACGCGATCATCACGACCGGGGTGAGCAGCGCGGTCAGCACCACCAGGACGACGCCGACACCGTCGAGGCCGAGGGCGAAGTGCGCGCCGAACGGCTCGATCCAGGTGTGCGTCTCGGCGTAGTCCTCGGCGCCGTTGCGCTGGTAGCCGATCGCGATCACCGCGGTCAGCGCCAGCGTGACCAGCGCGAAGCCGAGCGCGACCTGCTTGGCCAGCAGCGCCTTCGCCGTCGGCACCAGCATCGTCGCCAGTGCCCCGACGAACGGCAGGAGCAGTAACAGGGTCAGCCAACCGATGTTCACGACAACCTCACCGCGAGGAGGGCGACGACCACGAATGCGGCGCCGAAGACCATGCTGAGTGCGTACGAACGGACGAAGCCCGTCTGGAACCGGCGGAGCCGGCCGGACAGTCCGCCGAACAACGCGGCCAGCCCGTTCACCAGGCCGTCCACCCCGCGGTTGTCCAGCCAGACCAGCGTCCGGGTGAGGTACTGGCCCGGACGCATCAGGACCGCCTCGTTCAGCGCGTCGCCGTACAGGTCACGGCGGGCGAAGGTGGTGACCGGCGAGCCGGCCGGCGCCTCCCGCGGGATGTCCCGGCGGTACAGCAGCACCGCGACGGCGATGCCGACGGCAACCACCGCGAGGGTGATCAGCGTCATCACCAGGACGCTCACCGGCAGGTGGTGCTCCTCCTCGGGCCCGACCACCGGCTCGAGCCAGCCGACGATCCAGTGCCCGGCGAAGTACAGCGCACCGCCGCCGAGCGACAGTGCCGCCAGGATGATCAGCGGCCACGTCATCACCGCGGGCGACTCGTGCGGGTGCACGTCGTCGGCCCAGCGCTTCTTGCCGAAGAACGTCATGATCATCACCCGCGTCATGTAGAACGCGGTGATGCCGGCGCCGAGCAGCGCACACAGCCCGATCACGAAGTTGTCCGCGAACGCGGCCTCGATGATCTTGTCCTTGCTGAAGAAGCCGGAGAACGGCGGGATGCCGAGGATGGCCAGGTAGCCGAACGCGAAGGTGACGAAGGTGACCTTCATCGGCGTCCGCAGCGCTCCGTAGTGCCGCATGTTCACGTCGTCGTTCATGCCGTGCATCACCGAGCCGGCGCCGAGGAACATGTTGGCCTTGAAGAAGCCGTGGGTGAGCAGGTGGAAGATCGCGAACACGTACCCGGCCGGGCCGAGACCCGCGGCGAGCATCATGTAGCCGATCTGGCTCATGGTCGAACCGGCCAGCGCCTTCTTGATGTCGTCCTTGGCGCACCCGATGATCGCACCGGCCAGCGCGGTCACCGTACCGACGATGACGACGGCGGTGGACGCGGCCTCGGTGTGCTCGTAGATCGCGCTCGACCGCACCACCAGGTAGACGCCGGCGGTGACCATCGTGGCCGCGTGGATCAGCGCCGACACCGGGGTCGGGCCCTCCATCGCGTCCAGCAGCCAGGACTGCAGCGGCACCTGCGCGGACTTGCCGCAGGCCGCCAGCAGCAGCATCAGGCCGAGCAGCGTGGCCCAGGTGCCGGACAGGCTCTCGGCGCCGGCGTCCACGGTGACGAACGCGGACGAGCCGAACAGCGCCCACATGCTCATCACCGCGAGCGAGAGGCCGATGTCACCGACCCGGTTCACCACGAACGCCTTCTTCGCCGCGACCGCCGCCGAGTCCTTGTGCTGCCAGAAGCCGATCAGCAGGTACGACGCCAGGCCGACGCCCTCCCAGCCGACGAACACCAGCAGGTAGTCGGCCGCGAGCACCAGCAGCAGCATCGCCGCGATGAACAGGTTCAGGTACCCGAAGAACCGGCGCCGCCGCGGGTCGTGCTCCATGTAGCCGATCGAGTAGATGTGGATCAACGAGCCCACACCGGTGATCAGCAGCACGAACAGGATCGACAGCGGGTCGATCAGCAGGGAGAAGTCCACCGTGATGCTGCCGACCGAGAACCACTCGAACAGCCGGACCGTCTCGGACCGCTCCTCGTGCCCCAGGCCCTGCATCTGGAAGAACAGCACAACGCCGAAGGCGAACGAGACCAGCGGCGCCAGCGTGCCCAGCAGGTGACCCCACGCGTTGGTGGCCTTGCCACCCAGCAGCAGGATCGCCGCGGACACCGCCGGGACGGCCACCAGCAGCCACGTCAGCTCATGACTCATCGGTGATTACCTCAGTACTTGAGCAGGTTGGCGTCGTCGACCGAGGCCGAGCGACGGGTGCGGAAGATGGCCATGATGATCGCCAGCCCGATCACGACCTCGGCCGCGGCCACCACCATCACGAAGAAGGCGGCGATCTGGCCGTCGAGGTTGCCGTGCTGGCGGGCGAAGCTGACGAACGCCAGGTTGCAGGCGTTCAGCATCAGCTCGACGCACATGAAGACGACGATGGCGTTACGGCGCACCAGCACGCCGAGCGCGCCGATGCTGAACAGGATCGCCGCGAGCACGATGTACGGCTCGGTCGTCACAGCTTGTCTCCTTCGCCATAGCCGGAGAGGTCCGTACTTTCGGGCTCGGGCGGGACCTGGTCTCCCGGGTCGCCCTCGCTGAGCTCGCGGACCTTCTCGACCTCGTCACGCTCCTCGGACTCGGGGAACACGGTGCCACGTGCCTGCAGCACCCGCGAAACCGAGGTCGGCGCGATCGACCCGTCCGGCAGCAGCGCCGGCGTGTCGACCGCGTTGTGCCGGGCGAGTACGCCGGGCGTCGGCAGCGGACCCGGGTGGACGCCGGACTCGGCGTACTTGCGGATCCGGTCCTCGGCGTGGTCGCGCTGGGTGCGCTTCTTGGTCAGCCGCTCCCGGTGCGCGAGCATCATCGCGCCGAGCGCCGCGGTGATCAGCAGCGCCGAGGTCACCTCGAAGGCGAACACGTACTTGCCGAACAGCAGCTGCGCGATCCCCTTCGGGTTGCCGTCCGGCTGCGCCTCGGCCAGCCCGGTCGGGTTGCCGTAGACCGCGTTGCCGACGGCCGCGATCAGCAGCACCGCGAAGCCGAGGAACGCCAGCCCGGCGAGCAGCCGCTGGCCGCGGATCGTCTCCACCAGGGAGTCGCTCGCGTCCACGCCGACCAGCATCAGCACGAACAGGAACAGCATCAGGATCGCGCCGGTGTAGACGATGATCTGCACGGCGAACAGGAACGGTGCGTCCTGGGCGGCGTACTGCACGGCCAGGCAGATCATCACGGTCGCCAGCAGCAGCGCGGAGTGCACCGCCTTGCGGACCAGCACCATCCCGATCGCGGCCAGCACCATGACCGGCGCCAGCATCCAGAACGCCACCTGGGCGCTGGTGACGAGCGTGATCACTTGCCGTCACCACCTTCGGCCGGTACGGCGGCACCGGTCAGCCCGAGGTAGTAGTCCTTCTCGGTGGTGCCGAGCTGCATCTCGTGCGGCGGCTCCTGCATCCCCGGCAGCAGCGGCGCCAGCAGGTCCTTCTTCTCGTAGATGAGGGACTCGCGGGTGCGGTCGGCCAGCTCGTACTCGTTGGTCATCGTGAGCGCCCGGGTCGGGCAGGCCTCGATGCACAGACCGCAGAGGATGCAGCGCAGGTAGTTGATCTGGTAGACGCGCCCGTACCGCTCCCCCGGCGAGAACCGGCCGGAGCTGTCGTCGGCGTTGTCCGCGCCCTCGACGTAGATCGCGTCCGCCGGGCAGGCCCAGGCGCACAGCTCGCAGCCCACGCACTTCTCCAGGCCGTCCGGCCAGCGGTTCAGCTGGTGGCGGCCGTGGAACCGGGGCGCGGTCGGCTTCTTGTCGAACGGGTACTGCTCGGTGAACACCTTGCGGAACATCGTCCGGAAGGTGACCCCGAACCCGGCGACCGGATCCAAGAGCGACTCTTTGACTGTCTTCTTCTCAGCCACGGCTGACGTCCGCCTCTTTTCGGCTCTCCGTGTGAACGAGCGGTGGGGGCACCGGGTAGCCGCCGGCGAAGGCGTCGAAGTCCTTCGCCCGGTCGTCCTCGGTGGTCTTCTCCGGCTTCGGCTTCTGCGGGATGAACATGGTGACGATCGCGATCAGCAGCACCACCCCGGCGGCGACCAGCAGCGTGGTCCGGCTGAAGGTGGTCTCCCGGCCGACGGCGCGCACGGTGGCGACCAGCAGGATCCAGCCCAGCGAGACCGGGATCAGGATCTTCCAGCCCAGCTTCATGAACTGGTCGTAGCGCAGTCGCGGCAGCGTTCCACGCAGCCAGATGTAGAGGAAGATGAAGCACATCATCTTGCCGACGAACCACAGCACCGGCCAGTAGCCCGAGTTCGCGCCGTCCCAGATCGAGATCGGCCACGGCGCCCGCCAGCCGCCGAGGAACAGCGTGGTGGCCAGCGCCGACACGGTCGCCATGTTGATGTACTCGGCCAGGAAGAACATCGCGTACTTCATCGACGAGTACTCGGTCAGGAAGCCGGCCACCAGCTCGCCCTCGGCCTCCGGCAAATCGAATGGCGCCCGGTTGGTCTCGCCGACCATCGAGATCACGTAGATCACGAACGACGGGAACAACAGGAACGCGTACCAGCCCGGCAGCGGGATGTCCGCGCCGAACAGGTTGATCGACTGGCTCGAGCCCTGCGCCGCGACGATCTCCGAGGTGGACATCGAGCCGGCGAACAGGAACACCGTCACCAGCGCCAGGCCCATCGCGACCTCGTAGGAGATCATCTGGGCGCTGGAGCGCAGGCCACCGAGCAGCGAGTACGTCGAGTTGGACGACCAGCCGCCGAGGACGATGCCGTAGATGCCGATCGAGGCGACCGCCATCACGTACAGCACCGAGACCGGCAGGTCGGTGATCTGCAGCCGGGTGTAGGTGTCGGTGAACGGGATCTTCACCGTCGGCCCGAACGGGATCACCGCGAAGGTCAGGAAGGCCGGGATCGACACGATCACCGGCGCCGCGACGTAGACGAGCTTGTCCACGCCCTTCGGCATCAGGTCTTCCTTGAACATCAGCTTCATACCGTCGGCCAGCGACTGCAGCAGACCGGCCGGGCCATGCACGTTCGGGCCGATCCGGTGCTGCATCCGGGCCACCACCCGGCGCTCCCACCAGATGTTGAACAGCGTCAGCACGACGAGGAAGACGAAGACCAGCAGCACCTTGAGGCCGATGACCCACCACGGGTCGTTGCCGACCCCGGCGTCGGCCGGGGCGGCGAGGGGGATCAAGCTCATGCGTTCCCTCCGGCGATCGTCACGATCGAGCCATGGTCTGCGTGCAGCGACCGGCGGACGTGCGAGTCGGCCGAGTTCGTCGGCAGCCACACCACGTTGTCGGTCATCGGGGTGATCACCACGGGCAGCCGGATCGACCCGGCGTCGGTGCTGACCACGAGCTCGTCACCGTCGGCGACGCCGACCCGGTGCGCGGTGGTCAGCGAGATCCGGGCCACCGGCGTGCGGGCGGTCGCGGTCAGGTGCGGCTCGCCGTCGTTCGCGCGGCTCTCGTCGATCAGCATCCGCCAGGTCGCCAGCCGGGTGGAGTCGAACGCGCCGAGCGACGGACCGGCCTGGTACGTCGGCTCCTTCGCCCGGTCGCCGTCCCAGCGGCCGAGCTCGTCGAGCTCCTTCTTCGCCCCGGCCGGAGTGGTGAACCCGAGCGAGCGGTCCATCTCCTGCGCGAGCGCGGCCAGCGCGCGCACGTCCGGCATCGCCGTCGGCACCTTCAGCACCACCGGGAACGGCCGCTCGCGACCCTCCCAGTTGACGAACGTGCCGTCCTTCTCCGCCGGCGGCACCACCGGGAAGACGACGTCGGCGTGCTCGGTGACCTGCGAGTTGCGGACCTCGAAGCTGACCACGAACGGCGCCGCCGCGAGCGCGGCCAGGGCCGCCGCCGGGTCGGGCAGGTCGTCGATCTCGACACCCGCGACCACCAGCGCCTGCAGCGTGCCGGCCGAGGCGATGATGTCGGTCAGGTCCCGGCCGACCGTCGAGGGCAGACTGTCTACGCCCCACGCGGCTTGCATGTCGACCCGCGCCGGCGGGTCGGAGACCAGCCGGCCACCGGGCAGCAGGCCCGGGAGGCAACCGGCCTCCAGCGCACCGCGGTCACCCGCGCGCCGCGGGATCCAGGCCAGCTGGGCACCCGTGTCGAGCGCGACCCGCAGCGCCGTCGAGTAGCCGCCCGGCACACCGGCCAGCCGCTCACCGACGATGATGATCGAGTCGGGACCGAGCGAGGCCAGCGCGGCCGCGCCGGTCTCCCCCGCGTTGCCGAGGTCGGCCAGGACGGCCGCCTCGGTCCCCGGCGAGGCCGGTACGACGACGCCGTCGAGCTTCTCGATCCCGCGCGAACCGTAGGCCGCGACCGTGAACACCTTGGTCCCGTGGGCGCGGACGCCCTTGCGCAGCCGCAGGAACACCGACGGGGCTTCCTCCTCGGGCTCGAACCCGACGAGCAGCACGGATGCGGCCTTCTCCAGGTCGCCGAACGTCGTACCGAGTCCGGTGCCGGCCACCGCGGCGGCCAGGAAGTCGGCCTCCTCCTCGGAGTGCGGCCGGGCCCGGAAGTCGATGTCGTTGGTGCCGAGGGCGACCCGCGCGAACTTCGAGTACGCGTAGGAGTCCTCGAGGGTGAGCCGGCCGCCGGTCAGCACCGCCGCGTTGCCGCGGGCCGCGGTCAGCCGCTCGGCCGCGAAGGTCAGGGCCTCCGGCCAGGACGCCGGCCGGAGCTCGCCGTCCTCGCGGATCAGCGGGTGGGTCAGCCGGTCACCGGTGGTCGCGTAGTTGAACGCGAACCGGTCCTTGTCGGAGATCCACTCCTCGTTGACCTCCGGGTCGTCGCCGGCCAGCCGGCGCATCACCTTGCCGCGCCGGTGGTCGACCCGGATCGCCGCGCCGGAGGAGTCGTGCTCGGCCACCGACGGCACCGACACCAGGTCGAACGGCCGCGAGCGGAACCGGTACGCCGCGCTGGTGAGCGCACCCACCGGGCAGATCTGGATCGTGTTGCCGGAGAAGTAGCTCTCGAACGGCTCCTTCTCGTAGATGCCGACCTGCTGCAGCGCACCGCGCTCGACCAGCGCGATGAACGGGTCACCGGCGATCTGCTCGGAGAACCGGGTGCAGCGCGCGCACAGCACGCAGCGCTCCCGGTCCAGCAGCACCTCGGCGGAGATGTTGATCGGCTTCGGAAAGGTCCGCTTGACCTCGGTGAACCGGCTCTCGCCGCGGCCGTTGGTCATCGCCTGGTTCTGCAGCGGGCACTCGCCGCCCTTGTCGCAGACCGGGCAGTCCAGCGGGTGGTTGATCAGCAGGAACTCCATGTTCCCGTGCTGCGCCTTGTCCGCCACCGGCGAGGTCACCTGGGTGCGGATCACCATCCCGTCGGCCACCGTCAGCGTGCAGGACGCCTGCGGCTTCGGCATGCCGCGACCGTTGCCCGCGTCAACGACCTCGACCAGGCACTGGCGGCAGGCGCCGACCGGGTCGAGCAGCGGGTGGTCGCAGAACCGCGGGATCTGGATGCCGATCTGCTCGGCCGCCCGGATCGCCAGGCTGTTCTTCGGAACCTTCACCTCGATGTCGTCGATGGTCACGGTCACCAGGTCGGTCCGCTCCACCTCGGTGGACGGATTCGCTGGGTTGTTGGTGATCGTCATGCGCTAGCTCCAGCGGTCGCGAAGACGGTCGATGCCATCGGGTCGAACGGGCAGCCGCCGTTCTCGAAGTGCGCCAGGTACTCGTCCTTGAAGTACTGGATCGAGCTGGTGATCGGGGCCGTGGCACCGTCACCGAGAGCACAGAAGGACCGGCCGAGGATGTTCTCGGAGAGGTCGAGCATGGTGTCCAGGTCTTCCTCGGTGCCCTGGCCCTTCTCCAGCCGCTCCAGGATCTGGACCAGCCACCAGGTGCCCTCCCGGCACGGGGTGCACTTGCCGCATGACTCGTGCTTGTAGAACTCGGTCCACCGCAGCACCGCCCGCACCACGCAGGTGGTGTCGTCGAAGATCTGCAGCGCCTTCGTCCCCAGCATCGAGCCCACCGAGCCGACACCCTCGTAGTCCAGCGGTACGTCGAGGTGCTCGGCCGTCAGCAGCGGCGTCGAGGAACCACCCGGGGTCCAGAACTTCAGCTCGTGCCCCTCGCGCACCCCACCGGCCAGGTCGAGCAGCTGCCGCAGCGTGATGCCCAGCGGCGCCTCGTACTGGCCCGGGCGGGTGACGTGCCCGGACAGGGAGTACAGCGTCATCCCCTTGGACTTCTCGGTGCCCATCGAGGAGAACCAGTCGCCGCCGTTCTGGATGATGGCGGGAACGGACGCGATCGACTCGACGTTGTTGATCACCGTGGGGCAGCCGTACAGCCCGGCCACGGCCGGGAACGGAGGACGCAGCCGGGGCTGCCCGCGGCGGCCCTCGAGCGAGTCGAGCAGCGCGGTCTCCTCGCCGCAGATGTACGCACCGGCGCCGGCGTGCACGATCACGTCCAGGTCGTAGCCGCTGCCGAGGATGTCCGTGCCGATGAAGCCGGCCGCCTTCGCCTCCTCGACCGCCTGCTGCAGCCGGCGGATCACGTGCAGCACCTCACCGCGGACGTAGATGAACGCGGTCGACGCGCGGATCGCGTACGACGAGATGATGACGCCCTCGACCAGCGTGTGCGGCGAGGCCATCATCAGCGGGATGTCCTTGCAGGTGCCCGGCTCGGACTCGTCCGCGTTCACCACCAGGTACTTCGGCTTCGGGTTGTCCTGCGGGATGAACGACCACTTCATCCCGGTCGGGAAGCCCGCGCCGCCACGGCCGCGCAGGCCCGAGTCCTTGACCGCGGTGACCACGTCGGCGGGCTGCATCCGCAGCGCCGTCCGCAGCGCGTCGTACCCACCGGAGCGCTGGTACGACGCCAGCTGCCAGGAGCGGATCTGGTCCCAGTTGTCGGACAGTACGGGGGTCAGCATGGGTCAGTCCTCCTTCCGGGTGTCGTCGGCGTGCACGGCCTGGGATTCCTTGCCGGGCTGGTCGGACGGCCGCGGCCCGGCGGCCTCCTCCGGCGAGACCGTCTCCTGGGCCGCGGCGCCGTCGCCGCCACCCTGGCGGCCGCCGGGGGCGGTCCAGTTCCGCTCGCGGGCCAGCCGCAGACCGGCCAGCGTCGCCTTGCCGCCGGTCGGACCCTCGTCGGCGCGGCCGTCCGGGAACCCGGCCAGCACCCGCTCGGCCTCGCGCCAGGTGCAGACGGTGGCGCCGCGCGGCGACTTCACCTCGGTGCCCGCGCGCAGGTCGTCGACCAGCTGGGTGGCCGACTCCGGCGTCATGTCGTCGAAGAACTCCCAGTTCACCATCATCACCGGCGCGTAGTCGCAGGCGGCGTTGCACTCGACGTGCTCGAGGGTGATCCTGCCGTCCTCGGTGGTCTCGTCGTTGCCGATCTCGAGGTGCTGCTTGAGCCGCTCGAAGATCAGGTCGCCACCCATCACCGCGCACAGCGTGTTGGTGCACACGCCGACGTGGTAGTCACCGACCGGGCGCCGCTTGTACATCGTGTAGAAGGTCGCCACCGCGGACACCTCGGCGCCGGTCAGCCCGAGGACCGCGGCGCACGCCTCGATGCCCTCCGGGGTGATCCGGCCCTCGACCGACTGCACCAGGTGCAGCATCGGCAGCAGCGCGGACCGGCCGACCGGGTACCGGGCGGCCAGCGCGCGCATCTCCGCGATCGTGGTCTCGGTGATGTTCGACTCACCGGTGCTGTAGGGCACCGGTGTGTGCGTCGCAGTCGTGTGGTTCTCGGTTCCCACTATCGGTCCACTCCACCCATAACCGGGTCAAGGCTGGCGACGGCGACGATCACGTCGGCGACCTGTGCGCCCTCGCACATGATCGGCATCGCCTGCAGGTTTGCGAAGGACGGGTCACGGAAGTGCGCCCGGTACGGCTTGGTGCCGCCGTCGGAGACCACGTGGCAGCCCAGCTCGCCGCGCGGCGACTCGATCCCCACGTACGCCTGGCCGGCCGGGACCCGGAAGCCCTCGGTGACCAGCTTGAAGTGGTGGATCAGGGCCTCCATCGACTCGCCCATGATGTGCTTGATGTGGTCGAGCGAGTTGCCCATCCCGTCGGTGCCGACGGCCAGCTGGCTCGGCCAGCCGATCTTCTTGTCGGCCACCATCACCGGCTGCCCCTCCATCTTCGCCAGCCGGTCGGCGCACTGCTCGACGATCTTGAGCGACTCGTGCATCTCCTGCAGCCGGACCCGGAAGCGACCGTACGAGTCCGCGGTGTCCCAGGTCGGTACGTCGAAGTCGTACGTCTCGTACCCGCAGTACGGCTGGGTCTTGCGCAGGTCCATCGCGTACCCGGTCGAGCGCAGCGGCGGCCCGGTGATGCCGAGGGCCATGCAGCCGGTCAGGTCCAGGTAGCCGACGTCCTGCAGCCGCGCCTTGAAGATCGGGTTGGCGTTGCACAGCTCGGCGTACTCGGGCAGGTGCTTGTTCATCCAGGTGATGTACTCGCGGATCTTGTCCAGCGCACCCGGCGGCAGGTCCTGGGCGACGCCGCCCGGCCGGATGAACGCGTGGTTCATCCGCAAGCCGGTGATCAGCTCGAACAGGTCGAGCGTCATCTCCCGCTCACGGAAGCCGATCGTCATCACGGTGAGCGCGCCGATCTCCATCCCACCGGTGGCGATGCAGACCAGGTGGCTGCTGATCCGGTTGAGCTCCATCAGGAGCACCCGCATCACGTTCGCCTTCTCCGGGATCTGGTCCTCGATCCCGAGCAGCCGCTCGACCGCGAGGCAGTACGCCGCCTCGTTGTAGAACGGCGACAGGTAGTCCATCCGGGTGCAGAACGTCACGCCCTGCGTCCAGGAGCGGAACTCCATGTTCTTCTCGATGCCGGTGTGCAGGTAGCCGATGCCGCAGCGGGCCTCGGTCACGGTCTCGCCCTCGAGCTCCAGGATCAGCCGGAGCACGCCGTGGGTGGACGGGTGCTGCGGGCCCATGTTGACGACGACCCGCTCCTCGGGCTCCTCGCCGAGGCCGGCCACGACCGAGTCCCAGTCCTGGCCGGTGACGGTGAAGACCTTGCCCTCGGTGGTGTCGCGAGTGGTCGCGTACGGATCAGTAGTGGTCATCAGTTGTACGACCTCCGCGTGTCGGGCGGCGGGATGACGGCGCCCTTGTACTCGACGTCGATACCGCCGAGCGGGTAGTCCTTGCGCTGCGGGTGCCCCGGCCAGTCGTCCGGCATCTGGATCCGGGTGAGCGCCGGGTGACCGTCGAAGATGATGCCGAAGAAGTCCCAGGTCTCCCGCTCGTGCCAGTCGTTGGCCGGGTAGACCGAGACGATCGACGGGATGTGCGGGTCGGCGTCCGGGGCGGACACCTCCAGCCGGATCCGCCGGTTGTGGGTCATCGACATCAGGTGGTAGACCGCGTGCAGCTCGCGGCCGGTCTCGTTCGGGTAGTGCACGCCGCTGACGCCCGAGCAGAACTCGAACCGCAGCGCCTCGTCGTCGCGCAGGTGCTTGCAGACCTCGACCAGCCGCTCGCGCTGGACGTGCAGGGTCAGCTCGCCGCGGTCGACCACGACCTTCTCGATCGCGCCGTCGCCGACCAGGCTCTCCAGCCGCTCGGTGGCACCGTCGAACCAGGAGCCGTACGGCTTCGGCGTACCGCCGGGCAGGGCGACCTGGCGGCGCAGACCGCCGAAGCCGGAGGTGTCACCGGTGCCGCGGACCCCGAACATGCCCTGCCGCTGGTCGACCACCTCGGCCGCCGGCGTCTGAGCGTCGCCGGCCGGCGAGGTCGCCGGAAGATTCTCGGGCTGGTGCTCGCTCACCGGAGGAGACCCTTCATCTCGAGCGTCGGCGAGGCGGCCAGTGCGGCGGCCTCGCGCTCCTGCAGCTCCGCCCGCTTGTTGGCGCCGAGCTTGCTGTGCTGGATGTCGTCGTGCAGCTTGAGGAACGCGTCCAGCAGCATCTCCGGCCGCGGCGGGCAGCCGGGCAGGTACATGTCGACCGGGACGACGTGGTCCACGCCCTGGACGATCGCGTAGTTGTTGAACATGCCGCCCGACGACGCGCAGACACCCATCGCGAGCACCCACTTCGGGTTCGGCATCTGGTCGTAGATCTGGCGCAGGACGGGGGCCATCTTCTGGCTCACCCGGCCGGCCACGATCATCAGGTCGGCCTGCCGGGGCGACGCCCGGAAGACCTCCATGCCGAACCGGGCGGCGTCGTACCGCGGCGCGCCGGTGGTCATCATCTCGATCGCGCAGCAGGCCAGCCCGAAGGTTGCCGGCCACAACGAGGCCTTCCGCATGTAGCCGGACAGGCCCTCGATCGTGGTCAGCAGGACGCCGGCCGGAAGCTGTTCCTCAACACCCATTGCTCAGTCCCATTCCAAACCGCCGCGCCGCCACACATAGGCGTACGCGACGAAGACGGTGACGATGAAGATGACCATCTCGATCAGCCCGAACAGCGCCATCTGGTCGAAGGCGACCGCCCACGGGTAGAGGAAGATGATCTCGATGTCGAACACGATGAAGAGCATCGCGGTGATGTAGTACTTCACCGGGAACCGCCCGCCACCGACCGGCTGCGGGGTCGGCTCGATCCCGCACTCGTAGGAGTCGAGCTTGGCCCGGTTGTAGCGCCGTGGTCCGACCAGCGCGCTCGTCACCAAGGTGCCCGCCACGAAGATCGCCGCGAGCACACCGAGAACGAGGATCGGTACGTAAGGGTGCATCGGGTTCGTGCTCCCTCCTTCAGCCGGTGGTCTGTCTGTCTGCGTTTCCGAACGACACTGTGTTATCAGTACCGCTGTGGCTCATCTCACTCGCCCCGCCGGTGTCACGCGGCCGGGGCGACCTTGGTGAGGCCGTTGATGATCTTGTCCATCACGTCGCCGTCGCGCGGGTCGGTGAGGTTGGCCAGCAACTTCAGGGTGAACTTCATCAGCGTGGTGCGCGGCAGACCGTACTTCGTGCACAGCCGCATCACCTCCGGATTTCCGATCAGCTTCACGAAGATCCGGCCGAGCGTGTAGTAGCCGCCGTACTCCTGCTTGAGCGCCTTCGGGTACGCCGACAGCGCGCGTTCACGCTGGTTCGGCTGCCGGCGCAGTGCCTGGGCGGCGACCTCGGCGGCGAACGCCCCGGACTCCATCGCGTACGGGATGCCCTCGCCGTTGAACGGGTTGACCATGCCGCCGGCGTCGCCGAGCAGCATCAGGCCGCGGGTGTAGTGCGGCTGCCGGTTGAACCCCATCGGCAGGGCGGCACCGCGGATCGGCAGAGTCTGGAACTCGTCCCGGAACTGCCACTCCTCCGGAGTGTTCTTCAGCCACTGCTTCAACAGGTCCGAGTAGTCGACCTTGCCGAACGCCTCGGAGGTGTTCAGGATGCCGAGGCCGACGTTGACCGTGCCGTCGCCCATCCCGAAGATCCAGCCGTAGCCCGGCAGCAGGTTGCGCTGCCCCGGATTCTGCGGGTCGTCGGCCCACAGCTCCAGCCACGACTCGAGGTAGTCGTCGTCGTGCCGGGGGCTGGTGAAGTAGGTGCGGACGGCAACGCCCATCGGGCGGTCGTCGCGCTTGTGCAGCCCCATCGCGATGCTCAGCCGGGACGAGTTGCCGTCGGCCGCCATCACCAGCGGCGCGCGGAACTCCAGGTCGGCCCCGGCCCGCCGGCCGTTGTCGTCGACCGGCTTGGCGGTGACGCCGACGATGTGACCGCGGTCGTCCAGGACCGGGCCGGACACATTGGTCCGCTCGCGCAGCCGGGCGCCGGCCTTGACGGCCTGGCGGGCCAGCAGGTCGTCGAAGTCCATCCGGTTCCGGGTCAGGCCGTAGTTCGGGTGGCTGGACAGGTCCGGCCAGTCGAGCTGCAGCACGTGCCCGGCGCCCTGGATGCGCAGGCCGTAGTTGCGGATCCAGCCGGCGTCCTCGGAGATGTCGATGCCCATGTTGATGAGCTGTTTGGTGCCGCGCGGGGTGAGCCCGTCGCCACACACCTTCTCCCGCGGGAACGCGGTCTTCTCCAGCAGCAGGACGTCGAGTCCGGCGTTGGCCAGGTGGTAGGCCGCCGCCGAGCCCGCGGGTCCGGCGCCGACGACGATCACGTCAGCGGTCTCCGCTGGCTGCCCGCTCGGCACGCTCTGGCTCATCTCGGTTCCCGGCCTGGAAGTAGGGGGCTGGTGCGCTCGTGAATCGCTTCACGAAGCCTCGTCACCCGACAGTCTAGGACTGCCTGACGCGGACACGAAACCGGCCCTGAATCCCTTGGCAGCAACCGATTTATGCGCTGTTTTCCTTGCGAAATTAGGTGGGCTTGACGGCCCGGTGAATGGCGACCAGGCCGCCGGTCAGGTTGCGCCACTGGACCCTGGTCCAGCCCGAGGCCTCGATGGTCCGGGCCAGCGGCTCCTGGGCCGGCCAGGCGCGGACCGACTCGGCCAGATACTCGTACGCCTCCGGGTTCGTCGACACCGCCTTCGCCACCACCGGCACCGCGCGCATCATGTACTCCAGGTACGCGATCCGGAACGGCTTCCAGGTCGGGTGTGAGTTCTCCAGGACGACGAGCCGCCCGCCCGGCCGGGTCACCCGGAGCATCTCCTCCAGGGCGACCGTGACGTCGTTCACGTTCCGCAGCGCCCACGAGATCGTCACCACGTCGAACGTGCCGTCGGCGAACGGCAGCCGCAGCGCGTCCCCGGCGATCAGGTCCAGCTCGGGGTACCGCCGCTTGCCGACCCGGAGCATGCCGACCGAGAAGTCGCACGACACCACCTCGGCGCCGGCCTCGCGCAACCTGATGCTCGACGCCCCGGTCCCGGCGGCCAGGTCGAGGATCCGCATCCCCTTCCGCGGCGCGATCTCGGCGTACGTCTGCGGCCGCCAGTACGCCTTCTCCAGCCCCATCGTGGCCACCGCGTTCGTCCGGTCGTACCCCTCGGCCACGTTGTCGAACATGGCCGCAACGGCCTGCGGTTCCTTGGACAGATCTGCGCGGGTCACCTGTCTAGTTCATCACGGGTACGGCGGGCGCCGGAAACGACCGGTGACCGGGCAGGCATACGCTTGCATCTCGTGAGTGCATCTCCAGGGCAGCGGTCGGCCATCGGGACCCGGGGTCGCGCGGTGAGCGAGGAGTGGTGCGGTGAGCTTGTCTGAGCCGGTCGGGAGCCAGGCTCCCCAGCTGGTCGTTCGCAGTCAGCGGGTCGACGGGGTGTCGGCCGAGCTGATCGACCACCTGCCCACCGAGGGCGCCCTGGCCTGGGTACGGCGTGCCGACGGTCACGTCGGCTGGGGCGTCGCCGCCCGCCTCGACGTTGCCGGTGGCAACCGCTTCGGGGAGGCCGTGTCCTGGTGGAAGGAGCTGGTCGCGGCCGCGGTGGTCCGCGACGAGGTCGGCGTACCAGGGTCCGGACTGGTCTGCTTCGGGTCGTTCGGGTTCACCGACGACGACCCGGGTGAGCTGGTCGTGCCCGAGGTGATCGTCGGGCGCCGCGGCGGGACCACCTGGGTGACCACGATCTCCCCGGCGTCCTCGCTGGCCGCGCCGCCGGACCTGGTGCACCACGAGCCCGCGCCGGTGCACGACGTCGCGTTCGCCGACGGCGCGCGGTCCGGGACGGACTGGTCGAGCATCGTCGCGGACGCGATCAAGCGGATCACCGCAGGCGAGCTCGACAAGGTGGTGCTCGCTCGCGACCTGATCGCGATCGCCGAGCAGCCGATCGACCTGCGCTGGCCGTTGCGCCGGCTCGCGGCGGCGTACCCGAACTGCTGGACGTTCGCCGTCGACGGGCTGATCGGTGCCACGCCGGAGCTGCTGGTCCGCCGGGAGAAGGGGCTGATCACGTCCCGGGTGCTGGCCGGGACCATCCGCCGTACCGGGGACGACGCGCACGACCTCGCGCTGGCGGCGTCGCTGGCGCGATCCAGCAAGGACCTCGAGGAGCACGAGTTCGCGGTCCGGTCGGTCGCCGACGCGCTCGAGCCGCACTGTACGTCGATGAACGTGCCGGAGACGCCGTTCGTGCTGCACCTGCCGAACGTGATGCACCTCGCCACCGACGTCGCCGGGGTCGCCGCGAACGGCGCGTCCGCGCTCGGGCTCGCCGCGGCGCTGCACCCGTCGGCCGCGGTCTGTGGTACGCCGACCGACCTCGCCCGGGACCTGATCGGGGAGATCGAGGGGATGCGGCGCGGCCGGTTCAGCGGACCGGTCGGCTGGATGGACGCGGCCGGCGACGGCGAGTGGTGCATCGCCCTGCGCTGCGGCCAGGCCGACCCGGAGGACCCGCGGCGGATGCGGATCTTCGCCGGCGCGGGCATCGTGGCCGGCTCCGACCCGGTCGCCGAGCTGGCCGAGACGAACGCCAAGCTGGTTCCGATGAGAGACGCGTTGGGAGACTGACTGTGAAGCTCACCAAGTTCGCGCACGCGTGTGTCCGGTTGGAGAAGGACGGCAAGGTCCTGCTCGTCGACCCGGGGACGTTCAGTGAGGACGCCGCCTTCGAGCGCGCCGACGCGGTGCTGGTCACGCACGAGCACCCCGACCACCTGGACGTCGACCGGTTGTCGGCGCTCGACGTACCGGTGTACACGAACGCCGGGGTGGCCGCTCAGCTCACGGATCTCGGCGACCGGGTGAGCGTGGTCGCGGACGGGCAGTCGTTCGAAGCGGCCGGGTTCGCGGTCCGTGCCTATGGCAAGGACCACGCGATCATCCTGCCGGAGCTGGGGGTTCCGTGCGAGAACGTCGGCTACCTGATCGAGGACGCCGTCTACCATCCCGGCGACTCCTTCACCCGGCCGGACCGCCCGGTGCACACCAACCTGGTCCCGATCTCCGGCCCGTGGTTCTCACTCCCGCCGGCCATCGAGTACGCCCGGACCGTCGAGTCCCAGCAGACCGTCGGCATCCACGACGCCCTCCTCAGCCCCGTCAGCCAAGGCATGCTCAAGCGCTTCCTCACCGATTTCGGCGGCCGCCCGTACCTCCCCCTCACCCCCGGCGAATCCACGGAGCTCGCCTGACCCGGGTCAGGCGGTGAACTGCAGGTCGACGAAGTCGGCGACGGGGCGGTAGCCGGCTTGGTGGTAGATCCTGTTTGAGGTGGGGTTGGCCAGATCCGTGTAGAGGCAGGCTTGGTTGCCTGCGGCAAGGATGTGAGCGGTGACGTGACTGGTGAGGGCGCCGGCGTACCCGCGGCGGCGGTGTTCGGGTGGGGTGTAGACCGGGCCGACCCGGCAGGCGCCGTAGACCGGTAGGTGGTAGCCGGCCATGCTCACCGGCTCGGCGTCGACCTCCCAGATCCACATGCTCCCGGACGCGAGCTGTTCCTCGGCCCATTCGACGTCGCCGAGTTCCTCCGGGAAGCCGTCGCGCGCCCAGCCCGCAACCAGGTCGACGTCTCCGTCACGCATCAGCCGGGCCGACCCCGGCGCGGACAGCGGCGTCAGCGTGCCGAGCTTGTGTAACCGGGTCGCCTTGGTCTCGATCGCGCGGACGTCGCGCCGCGCACACCACCGGTCCGCGAATCGCTCCACCGCGGGCCGATCCCCCGCCACGCCACCGAGCTCCGGCAGTACGTCGAGATACGCGTCGGCGACGGCTTCGGCGTACTCCGATCGCAGCGCCCCGAGGTACACCGGCCGGCCCGGCGTGCGCATCGCCGCCCCGACCACGTCACCCTCGTGCACCGAGACGTAGTACCCGGGCTCCTGTTCGGACGGACCGATGGCCCGTTGGTGCACGTTGGTCATGATGATCGTGTGCAGCACCGGATCCGCTTGCAGGAAAGGGAAGACCGTCCGTTCGAAGGCGGCCGCGTCGCTCGTCACCCGCACGTCCATGCCTGCGGAGACTACTCCTGCGGACGGTGGCGGTCGCCCGGATTTACACTGCGGCTATGTCCACCACGCGGTTGTTGCTGCTCGGCGTCGTGCGGATCTTCCAGCCGGCGTACGGGTACCAGCTGCGTCGCGAGCTGCTCACCTGGAACGTGCAGGACTGGGCGAACATCAACCCCGGCTCGATCTACACCGGCCTGCGCACGCTGGCCAAGCACGGCTACCTGCAGGAGCTCGACGAGGGCAGCCGCCCCGGGCGTACGTCGTACAAACTGACGAGCGACGGTGAGACCGAGTACTTCTCCCTGCTGCGGCAGATGCTCTGGAACGTCGACGGCTTCCACCCCGACCGGATGATGGTGACGCTGAGCTTCCTCTGGTCGCTGCAGCGGGACGAGGTGCTGGCCGCCCTCGAAGCGCGGATCACGCAGTTGGAGCAGCGCCAGAAGGCCGAGCCGTTCGCGGAGCGGCAGGTCCTGGAGGACCCCGGTACGCCGAACCACGTGATCGAGATGTTCCGGATCACCGCCGCCCGCGACCGTGGTGAGCTCGAGTGGACCCGGTCGTTCCGGGAGCGGATCGTGGCCGGCGACTACTCGTTCGGCGGCGAACCGGCCGACTGGGCCCCCTACCCGGGCATGATCACCCACTGGGGCGAGATCCCGCGGCCGCCGTCCCACTGAACCGCTGCTCAGCGGATCGCAGATTAATCAACATTGACTATTCAAGATTGATCGCTGACACTGGCCGCATGATGATCGAAGCGCGCGGACTGGTGCGCACCTTCAAGACCAAACGGGGCCCGGTGCAGGCCGTCCAGGGGGTGGACCTGGACGTCGCCGACGGGGAGATCGTCGGCTTCCTCGGGCCGAACGGGGCCGGCAAGACCACCACGATGCGGATGCTGGCGACCCTGATCACGCCGACCGCGGGCACCGCGACCGTGGCCGGCTGCGACCTGGCCAAGGACCCGGTCGGCGTACGGCGCCGGATCGGCTACGTGCCGCAGAGCGGCTCCACCCTGCCGGAGGCGATCGCCGGCGACGAGGTCGTCGACCACGCCCGGCTGTACGGCGTACCGAAGGCCAAGGCGGCCGCGGACGGGCAGCGGCTGTTCGAGGAGCTCGACCTGGCCGGCCTGTGGCGGCGGCAGTGCAAGACGCTGTCCGGCGGCCAGCGGCGCCGGCTCGACATCGTGATGGGGCTGGTCCACGACCCGCGGCTGATCTTCCTGGACGAGCCGACCACCGGTCTCGACCCGCAGGCCCGGGCGAACCTGTGGCAGCACATCCGCGGCCTGCGCGACCGCGGCGCGACGATCTTCCTCACCACCCACTACCTGGACGAGGCGGACGCGCTCTGCGACCGGATCCTGGTCATCGACCACGGCAAGATCGTCGCCTCCGGTACGCCGGACACGCTGAAACAGCAGGTCTCCGGCGACGGCGTCCGGCTGAGCCTGGCCGACGCCGCCCAGGCGCCCGCGGTCAGCAAGATCGTGCAGGAGCTGGACGGCGCGGTCGAGATCGAGACCGACGGTGACGTGGTCGGCTTCCGGATCCCCCGCGGCGGCTCGGTGCTGCCCGGCCTGCTCCGCCAGATCGATGCCCAGGGCATCGAGCTGAACGGCGTCGAGGTGCACCGGCCAACACTGGACGACGTGTTCCTGACTATGACCGGCCGATCGCTGCGCGACGAGGAGACGCCGGCTGAGCCCGCGAAGGAGGCGGTGGCGTGAACACCCTCCGCGAAACCTGGATCGTGTTCCACCGGGCGATGCGGCTGACGCTGCGCAACCCGATGTGGGCGATCCTGATGCTCAGCCAGCCGCTGATGTACCTGTTCCTGTTCGGCCCGCTGCTGAAGCCGATCACCGCCCAGATCAGCGAGGGCGCGACCACGAACGCCTACCAGGTGTTCATTCCCGGCCTGATCGTCCAGCTCGGCATGTTCGGCGCGATGTTCGTGGGCTTCGGCCTGATCGCGGAGTACCGGGCCGGCGTGATCGAGGCCGACCGGGTCACGCCGGCGTCCCGGATGGCCCTGATGGCCGGGCGGGTACTGCGGGACGTCGTCGTACTGGTCGTGCAGACGCTGGTGCTGCTGATCGCCGCGATCCCGCTCGGTCTGCGGGCACCGTGGAGCGGCGTACTGCTGTCGCTGGTGATCGTCGCCCTGCTCGGCGCGACCTTCGCCTCGCTGTCGTACTCGGTCGCGCTGATCACCAAGAGCGAGGACGCGCTGGCGCCGCTGCTGAACGGCATCGCGATGCCGCTGCTGCTGCTGTCCGGCATCCTGCTGCCGATGCAGATCGGCCCGACCTGGCTGCAGCGACTGTCCGACATCAGTCCGCTCAAGCACGTGGTGAACGGCGTCCGCGCGCTGTTCCGCGGCGACATCGACAACAGTGCGTCGTTGTGGGGCCTGTTCTGGGTCGTCCTGCTCACGGCCGTCGGACTCGCCGTCGGCGCCCGGACCTTCCGCAAGGAATCCGCGTAGGTAAGCCGTTGTTCATCGGGGTGTCGCCCGGCGGCGTTAGCCTCCGGCCATGCGGTCGCCGATGGTCCGAGGCGTGGTCGGCAGTGTCGTAGTCGCCGTGGCGAGCCTGGTGACGTCGGTGGTGCCGCCCTCCTCGTGGGTGGCGTCGTTCCCGGTCACCGGCGACCTGCGGGCCAGTCTGCCCGGCCGGATGGTCGGGTTGTCGTTCATGGTCGCCGGGCTCGGGCTGATGGCCTGGGCCTGGCTGACCGTGGGCCGTCAGGTGATGGCCGGCCTCAAGCCGCCGCTGGTCCGGATGACGGCCTACTGGTGCGCGCCGCTGTTGTTGATCCCGCCGCTGTTCAGCCGGGACGCGTGGAGCTACGCCGCCCAGGGTGCACTCGTGGCCGAGGGCTACAACCCGTACGACGTGGGCCCCGGCGTACTGTCCGGCCACATCGTCGAGGCGGTCGACCCGATGTGGATGCAGACGCCGGCGCCGTACGGGCCGTTGCCGCTCGCGTACGGCGGTCTGCTCGCACGAGTCACGATGGACCCGTACGTGCTGATGCTGGCGCACCGGCTGCTCGCCGTCGTGGGCATCGTCCTGATCGCCTGGGCCGTGCCGCGGCTGGCGACCGCCTGCCGGGTGAACCCGGTCTTCGCGACCTGGCTGGTGGTCGCGAACCCGATGCTGATCATGCACGGCATCGGTGCCGCGCACAACGACGTACTCATGCTCGGCCTCGCTTGCAGCGCCTTCGCGCTGGCCCTGACCGGCCGGTGGGGTACGGCGGCCGTCGTGGCGGGTGCCGCGGCCGCGGTGAAGCTCCCGGGCGGACTCGTGGTGATCGCGATCGCCGCGGTGATGAGCCCGTTGGCCGGGCGGGCACTGCGCTTCGCGAGTCTGGCGATCGCGGGGGCGGCCTCGGTGCTGACGTTGGTGACCATCGGCGAATTGACCGGTGTCGGATCCGGGTGGCTGAGCGCGCTCGACGTACCCGGGCTGGTGCGCTCGCCGTTCTCGATCGCGAACCTGATCGGCATGGCGGCGTCCGGCGTCCTCGGGTGGCTGGGTGAGGACACCGCGGCCGAGCAGGCGCTGCAGATCGTCCGGTTGGTCGGGATGGTCACGGCCGTCACGCTGATCGCCGTCCTGAGTCTGCGGTCGTCGATCCACCACGCCGCACGGGCCGTGGGTATCGCGCTGCTGGCCGTCGTCCTGCTCGGGCCGAGCGCCCACGACTGGTACTTCCTCTGGTGCCTGCCGTTCCTGGCCGTCGCCCGCCCTGGCCGCCGGCTGGTCGTGACCATCACGGCGGTCAGCCTGATCTTCACGATCGCCGCGCCGCTCAACTCTTCGCTGCGCGGCGCGACCATCCCAATCCTGACCACGACCGCGCTGGTGATCGCCATCATCTCCCCGCTGCTGAACCACCTCCGCACCCTGCACCCGGTGCGGAAGCCCAAGACCACGGTGCCGGTCGAGGAGCCGGTGCGGGTTACTGCTGCTTGAGCGCCTCCACCAGCGCCTCGGTCAGCGGCCGGTGCGTGGTCCGCTCGACGCGCGCTTCGATCACGTCGATCCCGGCGACGGTCGGAGCCAGCGCGGCGCGCAGTGCGTCCGGGGTCTCGACCAGCGTGTAAGGAGTGCCGGTCGCCGCGCAGAGCGCGGACAGGTCGGTGTTGTGCGGCGTCCCGAACACCCGCTCGAAGTGCGTCGCGTGCGTCGGGTCGCCCTGCTCGAGCGTGGAGAAGATCCCGCCGCCGTTGTCGTTGACGACGACGATGCGCAGGTCGGGCCGGGCCTCGTCGGGACCGATGATCAGACCGTTCGCGTCGTGCAGGAACGCGAGGTCGCCGATCAACGCGTACGTCGGCCCGGCGTTCGCCAGCCCGGCGCCGACCGCCGTCGAGATCGTCCCGTCGATCCCGGCCAGGCCGCGGTTGGCGATCGTCCGGATCGGGACGACCGGAGCGAGGTCGAGGTCGCGGACCGGGTTCGACGAGGCGACCACGAGCATGCCGTCGGCACCGGCCGCCGCACCCACGATCGCCGCGATCCGGGGTCCGGTCAGGCCGTCTGCGAGCACCTTGTCGATCACGGGACGGGCCGCCTGGTCGGCGTCCTGCCAGCGCTCGAGCCAGTCGGTGGTGTCCGGGCCGGCGACCTCGAGTCCGGTGATCACGGCCGCCGCGCGCCGGGTCGCGTCCGGCCAGTGCCCGGTCGGGGACACGACGATCACCTCGACGTCGGGCCGAGCCAGTAGCTTCGAGACCGGCCGCGACAGCGTCGGGTGGCCGAACACCAGCACCCGCTCGATCTCCCCGGCCAAAGAACTTGCCTGCAGCAACAAACGATACGCTGAGACGACCGCGGGCCCGGTCCGGGCGCGACTGGACGGCTCGGCGAACAAGGGCCACCGACCGGCCTCCGCCGCCAACCGCGCCGCCTGCGACGCACCGTCGCCCGCGACCACCACGGTCTTCGGCCCGGGCTGGACGGCGGACGGTTGTCCGACGGCCGCGTGGATCGCGGTCCACGGACCCGTGCTGCGGCCTTCCAACGGCTCGGGCCAGTCCGGTCCGTCGGTGGGCACGAGCGGCTCGGCCAACGGGCAGTTGAGCTGCACCGGCCCGGGGTCCGCCGACCGTGCGCCGACCGCATTGGCCACGGCCCGGGCGATCTGCGAGCGCCAGTACGCGACCTGGCCGACCTCGCGGACCGGCGTACCCATCTCGTGGAACAACCGGACCGCGGACCCGAACACCTTCAGCTGGTCGGTCGTCTGGTTGGCGCCGATCCCCCGCAACGCGGGTGGGCGGTCGGCGCTGAGCACGATCAGCGGCAGCCCGCTGTGGCAGGCCTCGAGGACGGCCGGGTGCAGGTTCGCGACCGCCGTACCGGAGGTCGTCACCACGGGAACCGGGAGACCGCTGCCGCGGATCAACCCGATCGCCAGGAAGCCCGCCGTACGCTCGTCGATCCGGACGTGCAGCCGCAGCCGGCCCTCGCGATCCGCGGCGGCGAAGGCCAGCGCGAGAGGCGCGCTGCGCGAGCCCGGCGCCACCACGGCCTCCCGTACGCCGCAGCGGATCAGCTCGTCGACCACCACCGTCGCGAACGCCGTGGACGGGTTCATCCGGCACTCCTCTTCTGCACTCGGCTCATGCGCTCTTCCCACACCGCAGTCCTGGCCGCGTCCGCTCGTGCGGCCTCCAGCAATGCCGGATCCGGCTGCACGCGCTGGACCGGCAGGAAGCCGTCGACCGGCAGCAGGGGGTCGGCGACGACCTCACTCGTGAACATCGACACCGTGGCCAGGCCGCACGCGTACGGCAGCTCGGGCAGGGCTGCGGCCAAGGCGACGCCGGCGGCGATGCCGACCGAGGTTTCGAGCGCGGACGACACCACGACCGGCAACCCGATCTGGTCGGCGATCTCCAGGCAGGCGCCCACCCCGCCGATGGGCTGGACCTTGAGTACGGCGATGTCCGCCGCCTCCAGCTTCTTCACCAGCAACGGGTCCTCGGCCCGCCGGATCGACTCGTCCGCGGCCACGGGTACGTCGGTGCGTCGTCTGACGGCCGCGAGATCCTCCACGGCCGCGCAGGGTTGTTCGACGTACTCGAGGTCGAAGCGCTGCAGCTGTTTCAGGTGCTTCACGGCCTCGTCGACCGACCAACCGCCGTTCGCGTCGATCCGGACCATGCCGGTACCGATGGCGTCCCGCACGGCCTCGACCCGTGCCAGGTCGTGGTCGAGCGTTTGGCCCGGCTCGGCGACCTTGACCTTCGCCGTGCGGCAGCCGGACGCCCGGACGATCTCGGCTGCCTTCTCGGGACCGACGGCGGGCACCGTGCAGTTCACCGGTACGACGTTCCGCAGCGGCGCGGGCCATCCGTCGACGGCCGCCTCGCGCGCAGCCCGCAGCCAGGGGACGCAGGTGGCGTCGTCGTACTCGAGGAACGGGCTCCACTCGGCCCAGCCGGCCGGGCCTTCGAAGAGCATGCCCTCGCGCACGGTGATGCCGCGGAACTTGTTCTTCAGGCCGATCGAGTACGTGATCACCGCACACCGTCCAGCAGGCGCTGCCGATCAACCTTGCCGGAGGCAAGCATCGGCAGGGCGTCCAGGTGGATGACGTCGCGCGGGGCCCAGGCGCGCGGCAGTGTTTCGGCCACGTGGTCACGTAACTCGTCTCGGCTGCCTTCACCGACCACGAAGGCGACCACTCTGCTGCCCCACTCCGCGTCCGGGACGCCCAGAACCACGGCATCTTTTACTCGCGGGTGCTCGAGCAACCGGGCCTGGACGGTCGGCAGCGTGACGTTGACCCCGCCGGAGATGACCACGTCGTCCACCCGGCCGATCACTCGTAGCCGCCCGTCCACGAACTCACCCCGGTCCTGCGTCCGGAACCAGCCGTCGCGCAATACCTCTGCGGTCAGCTCGGGTCGCAGCCGGTATCCGGAGAACAGGGTCGTGCCCTTGATCAGGATCCGGCCGTCGTCGAGCGCGATCGACGTACCCTCCAACGGCAGGCCGGCGTACACACAGCCACTCCCGGTCTCGGTCATGCCGTACGCCGGGATCGCGGTCACCCCGGCCTCGGCCGCGCGGGCCTTCAACGGGGCTGGGGTCGCGGCACCGCCGATGACGATCGCGTCGAACGAGCGCAGCGCGTCCGCGTCGGTGTCGAGGTAGCGGGCGAGCTGGGTCGGCACCATCGCGGTATAGCGGCGTTCGGCCGTCATTCGCTGTGCGGACTCGGTGAAGCTCTCGCCGGCGATCACCGGGCTCAGGCCGGCCACGACCGAGCGGGTCAGGATCTGCAGGCCGCCGACGTAGTACGGCTTCATCGGGAGCAGCCACTGGCCCGGTCCGCCGAGCCGGTCGTGGGTGGCCGTCGCGGACGCGATCAGCGCTTCCTTGGAGAGCAGGACTCCTTTGGGCTCGCCGGACGACCCGGAGGTGGTGAGGACCACGGCGCAGTCGTCCTCGAGCGGCTCGTCCGGCGCGGCCGCCTGCCGGACCCGCGCAGCGGCGGCCGGATCCGCGGGCAGCGGCGCGAACGGCGTACCCGTGCCGTCCAGTACGGCGGACAGCGCGGACAGCACGGCATCCGGCGTACCGGGGACCAGGCGCAAGCTAGACATGTCAGCACCGAGCGTACGGGCCGGTCACCTGGACCCGGCGTGTGGCTGACAGAATCGGCAGTCATGGCCACCCCTGCCCAGTGGATCGAAGGCGCGCGCCCACGGACGCTGCCCGCCGCGATCGCCCCCGTCCTCGTCGGAACCGGCGCGGCCGTCTACCTGGACGGCTTCGTCTGGTGGAAGGCCCTGCTCGCCCTCGGCGTCGCCCTGGCCCTGCAGATCGGCGTCAACTACGCCAACGACTACAGCGACGGCATCCGCGGCACCGACGAGAACCGCGTCGGCCCACTCCGCCTGGTCGGCTCCAACGTCGCCACCCCGGGACAGGTGAAGACCGCAGCCTTCACCTGCTTCGGAGTGGGCGCCGTACTCGGCGTCATCCTGTGCGCCACCTCGACGTGGTGGCTGCTGGTCGTCGGGGCGGCCTCACTGGTCGGTGCGTGGTTCTACACCGGCGGCAAGCGCCCGTACGGCTACCGCGCGCTTGGTGAAGTCAGCGTCTTCCTCTTCTTCGGCCTGGTCGCGGTGCTGGGCACGACGTACGTGCAGGCCGAGGCGCTGCACTGGACGGCGCTGGCTGGCGCGGTCGCGATCGGCTCGATCGCCTGCGCTCTCCTGGTAGCCAACAACCTCCGCGACATCCCCACCGACACAGTCACCGGCAAACGCACGCTGGCCGTGGTCCTGGGACCTGCACGGTCCCGCCAACTGTACGCCGCCCTCGTAGCCCTCGCCTTCATCCTCGCGGCAATCTCAGCCCTCGCAACCCCGTGGACCCTGCTCGCCTTGATCGCCCTCCCCCTAGCGGTGAAGTCCGTGCGGATCGTCACCAGCGACGCTGTCGGCCCCGCCCTAATCCCAGTCCTCAAATCCACCGGCCTCACCGAACTCCTGTACGCCACCGGCCTAGCCCTCGGCCTCACCCTCGGCGGATAGTTCCCCTCACGCGTGGGTCGGCTGATCAGGCAGCTGGTTCGCGCCAGCGGCCGGTGGTGGCGAAGGTTTCCAGGGTGGTCAGGTACGGCGCGATGTCGATGCCGTTCGTGCGGAGCCAGGCGTCGTCGTAGTACGTGTTGCCGTAGCGTTCGCCGCTGTCGCACAGCAGCGTGACGATGCTGCCGCGGACGCCCGTACGGCGCATCTCCTCGGCCAGCCGGAGTGAGCCCCACAGGTTCGTGCCGGTCGACCCGCCGACCAGCCGGCCGGTGACCCGCGAGCAGAACCGCATCGCGGCGATCGAGGCCGCGTCCGGGACCGAGATCATCCGGTCGACCACGCCGAGGACGAACGACGGCTCGACCCGTGGCCGGCCGATGCCTTCGATCCGGGACGGGCGGCCGGTGGAGAAGTCGTCGTCGCCCGCTTCGAACGCCGGGAAGAAGGCCGAGTTCTCCGGGTCGACGACGGCGACGGAGGTGTCGTAGCGCTGGTAACGGACGTAGCGCCCGATGGTGGCCGACGTCCCGCCGGTGCCGGCGCCGACCACGACCCAGGTCGGGATCGGGTGCTGCTCCAGCTTGAGCTGCCCGAAGATCGACTCCGCGATGTTGTTGTTGCCACGCCAGTCGGTGGCGCGTTCGGCGTACGTGAACTGGTCCATGTAGTGGCCGCCGGTCTCCTCGGCCAGCCGCTTCGCCTCGCCGTAGATCTGGCCGGACCGCTCGACGAAGTGGCAGCGGCCGCCGTAGAACTCGATCAGCTCGACCTTCTCCTGGCTGGTCGAGCGCGGCATCACCGCGATGAACGGGAGCCCGAGCAGCCGGGCGAAGTACGCCTCGCTGACCGCGGTCGAGCCGCTGGACGCCTCGATCACGGTGGTGCCTTCGCGGATCCAGCCGTTGCACAGCGCGTACAGGAACAGCGACCGGGCCAGGCGGTGCTTGAGCGAGCCGGTCGGGTGCACGGACTCGTCCTTCAGGTACAGGTCGACGCCGATGAGCTCGGGCATCGGGAACACGTGCAGGTGCGTGTCCGCGCTCCGGTTCGCGTCGGCGTCCACGATCCGGATCGCCTCCGCGACCCACGCCCGCGCCTTGTCGTCGCGCCGATCGACCTCGCGACACACCCCATCAACCTCACTCATGCGGGCCAGGCTAGATGCTAAGAGCCCCATTTGAGTATTCCTACGCTCGGTCACGTGGGCGGTGGGCGGGAGCATACGGGTCATGATTCCGATGGGACCGATCGAGTTCACGCCGGCTGAGGTGGCCGTGCTGCTGGGGATGTTGGTGCTGCTGGGGGTCGGCGCGGCGTTGCCGGCGACGGTTGCGTTGGCGGTTGTCGGGCATCGGCGGGCCACGCGGTACCCGGGGTGGAACGCGCTCTGGTACTGGCTGTGGGCGACGATCGGCACGGTGGGCCTGATGGGTGCGCTGCTCGACGCCGGGCTGGGGTGGGTCGGGGTGCCGGTCAGCTGGCTGCCGGGGCTCGGGGCCGCGTGGGTGCTGAGACCACGGCGACCCGGGAGCGAGCTAGGTTGGACGGACACGACGCCGAGGCAGGGGGAGCGATGAGCGAGCACGAAGAGCGGCCAACGCGGCAGCGCGCCACGTTGACGGATATCAGTTCGCGGGCCTGGGAGCATCCGGCGGACCGGGGTGCCCTGGTCGCGCTGCGGCAGCTGAAGGGGTTCGACTTCGTCCTGCGGAAGCTGTCCGGGATGATCAACGAACGGGCGTTCCGGCTGCAGTTCCTCGGCTCGGCGATCCGGGTCGACGAGCGGCAGTTCCCGACCGTGCACCGGCTCTACACCGAGGCCGGTACGACGCTCGACGTACGCCAGCTCCCGGAGCTGTACATCACCAACAGCCCGATCTGGAACGCCGTCACCATCGGCATGGACCGGCCGTTCATCGTGGTCAACAGCGCCCTGCTGCAGGGGCTGGACGAGGAGGAGCTCCGGTTCATCCTCGGGCACGAGCTCGGCCACGCGCAGAGCGGGCACGCGCTCTACCAGTCACTGCTGTTCTGGCTGATGCGGCTGACCGGCGCGCTGAACTGGATGCCGATCGGCGCACTCGGGCTCCGGGCGATCATCGCCGCGCTGCACGAGTGGTCCCGGAAGGCCGAGCTCTCCGGCGACCGCGCCGGCCTGCTCGCCGTCCAGGACCCGGCGGTCGCGCTGCGGGTCCAGATGAAGCTGGCCAGCGGCGGTCAGCTCGGTGAGCTCGACACCACGGCGTTCCTCGCGCAGGGAACGGAGTACGAGAGCGCCGGCGACCTGCGGGACAGCGTGCTGAAGCTGCTGCTGCTCGAGGCACAGTCGCACCCGCTGGCCGTCATCCGGGCGCACGAGCTGCGCCGCTGGGTGGACGAGGGCGAGTACACCCAGATCGTCTCCGGCACCTACCCGAAGCGGCAGGACGACGCCACCGCCTCGATGTCGCAGGAGGCGAAGAACGCGGCCAAGTCGTACTCCGACGCCTTCGCCCGCTCCCAGGACCCGCTGGCCAAGCTGCTCCGCGACATGGGCGACGGCCTCGGCGGCGTCCGCGACTGGGTCTCCTCCAGGTTCCCTCCGCGCTGATCGCGACCGGACCAAGACGAAGGGCCCGCTTCCCCCCTCCCGGGAAGCGGGCCCTTCGGGCTGTTCGGCCGACCGACGGCGGTCAGCCCATGTGCACCGGACCGGACTGGCCGTCGGTGGCCAGGTCCTTGTGCTTGATCGACAGGCCGACGATGGTGACCACGGCCGCGCCCAGCATCAGGAAGGTGGACCACAGGAACGCCCGGGTGAACCCGTGCGTGGTCGCCACCGCGGTGAACTGACCCTCCAGCTGCCTCAGCTGCTCCGGCGACGAGCCGGACTGCGCCGCCTTCTGCAGCTCGGGGGCGAGCTCGGTGAACCGGTCCTTGATCGCGCTGGTGGAGATCGTGCCGAGCAGCGCCAGGCCGACCGCACCACCGATCTGCTGAACCGTGTTCAGTACGGCGGAGCCGACCCCGGAGTCCTCGTGGGCGACGCCGCTGACCGCGGTCAGCGTGAGCGGCACGAAGATCAGGCCCATGCCGAACGACAGCAGCAGGACGAACGGCAGCAGGTGGGCCCAGTACGTCGAGTCGACCTCGAGCTGACTGAATCCGAACATCCCGCCGGCCGCCAGCACGCCACCGGCACCCGAGATCCACCGCGGGTCCATCCGCGACACCAGCGACGAGGCGACCTGGGCGGCCGCGACGATGCCGAGGCTGAACGGAAGAAACGCGAAGCCGGTCCGGATCGCGCTGTAGCCCATGATGTTCTGCACGTAGATCCCGAGGAAGTAGAACATCGAGAACATCGCCGCACCGACGACCAGCATCACGAAGAAGCTGACACCCCGGGTCCGGTTGGCGAGGATCCGGAACGGCATCAACGCGTGCCGGGACCGGGCCTCGATGCCGAGGAAGATCCCGATCAGCGCGAGACCGCCGAGGATGTAGGTCAGCGTCGCCGCGTCACCCCAGCCCTCGGTGGCCGCGTGCGTCAGGCCGTAGACCAGCGAGGTGAGACCGAGCGTCCCGGTGATCGCGCCGGGCAGGTCGAACTTGCCGGTCTGCCGGGGCGACTCGCCCAGGAACCGGAACGCCAGTACGGCGACGATCAGGCCGATCGGCGTGTTGATGAAGAAGGTCCACCGCCAGTCCGCCTCGGTCAGCGCGCCACCGAGGATCAGGCCGACGGCCGCGCCGGCGCCGGACATCGCGGCGTACACACCCATCGCCCGGTTGCGCTCCTTGCCGGCCGGGAAGGTGGTGGTGATCAGGGCCAGCGCGTTCGGCGAGGCGGCCGCGGCGGCGACGCCCTGCAGGATCCGGCTGATCAGCAGCACGCTCTCGCTCTGGGCGATACCGCCGACGAGCGAGGCGATCCCGAACAGCACGACACCGAAGACGAACACCTTGCGGCGACCGACGATGTCCCCGATCCGGCCGCCGAGCAGCAGCAGGCCGCCGAACGCGAGCGCGTAGGCGTTCACCACCCACGGCAGGTTCTCGTTGCTGAAGCCGAGGTCGTTCTGGATGTGCGGCAACGCGATGTTGACGATGGTGCCGTCCAGCACCACCATCAGCTGCGCCATGCTGATCAGCGCGAGCGCGATGCCGAGGTGGCGGTGACCGTGACCGTTCCCGGCCGTGGGCACCGTGTCGACCGGCCGGTTCTCCGGCGGATCGGCCTTGGCGACGTCTTCGGACATGACTGAATTCCCCTCTTGGGCGTAACTGCGTTGGTATCGGCGGACCGGCCCCTCACCGGTCAGCTCGCCTGCGACCCCCGCGCCGCAGGCAGGATCACGTTGTCGATCACTCGGAGGATCAGGTCGTCGGTGGGCGGGACGCCGAGGATGTACGCGTGGTGGACGATGAGCGCCGGCAACGTCACCGACAGCAGCTCGACGTCGACCTCGGGCGCGACCTCGCCGCGGGCGACCGCGCGCTCGTACACCTTGCGGGTCACCTCCAGCCGCGGCGCCAGGAAGCGCTCCTGGAACGAGCGCTGCAGGTCCGGGTCCCGGTGCAGGGCGGTGACCAGGCCGGCGATCACCGACATCGGCATCTCGTCGGTGAACCCGCCGTCGCCGCACGACATCGAGACCAGGTCGCCGCGCAGGCTGCCGGTGTCGACGTCCTCCGGCACCGGGCAGCCCTTCGCCCGGCTGATCGCGTCGACGACCAGGTCGGCCTTGGTGGACCAGCGCCGGTACAGCGTCGCCTTGCTGGCCTTGGCGGCCGTCGCCACCGCGTCCATCGTCAGCCGGTCGTACCCCAGCTCGGCCACCACGGCCAGCGTCGCGTCGAGGATCTCGTCCTCACGCCCACCCTCGACCCGCGGCCGCTGGCGCACTCCTGCTGACTCCACCACTGATCACCCTGCGTAGATCACTTGTCACGGATAGAACGAAACGGTTTCGTTTCATCCATCACTCTACGACTCATGTGAAGGAACGCACAAAGGATTTTCCGGAGATTTCCGACGTGGCCTACGTCACTCTGCGTACCAGTGCCGCCGGTGGTACGGCGCCAGCAGCCGGGGCGGCGAACAAGAAACGGTGGGCTCGGACAGGAAATAACGTGTCCGAGCCCACGAGTAGGTGTTCAACCCCCCGGCGGATACCGCGGGGAGTCAGCCGGTCAGTCGTCGTCTTCGGCGGTGCGGGCCTGGTCGAGGCGGTGGGAGATCTTCTCCGCGCGGTGCTCGATCTTGTGGGCCAGTCGGTCGCGGGCGGCGCGCAGCACGAAGATCGAGAGGATGGAGGAGACGATCAGCGCGAGCAGGAGCAGCGGGAAGATCGTCAGCCAGTTGTTCAGGGCGAACCAGAGCACGGCGAAGCAGACGGCGAACAGGGCCGCCCGCAGGCCGGTGTAGATGGCGAACTCCTTCATCTCACACCCCAGCGTAGGAGTGCAGGCCGGACACCAACAGGTTCACGCCGACGAAGTTGAAGATGAAGACGAACCAGCCGACGATCGCGATCACGGCGGCCCGGCGACCACGCCAGCCGGCCGTCGCGCGGGCGTGCAGGTAGGCGGCGTACACGACCCAGGTGACCAGCGACCAGACCTCCTTCGGGTCCCAGCCCCAGTAGCGCCCCCAGGCGTACTCCGCCCAGATCGGCCCGGCCACCAGGACGCCGAAGGTCCACAGCGGGAAGGCGAACGCGAGCACCTTGTACGCCGTACCGTCCATCGCCTCGGCGGTCGGCAGCCGGCGCAGCGACGCCGACATGGTGCCGCCGGACAGCACGCGCTTCTCGGCACGGGCCTTGACCAGGTACAGCACCGACACCAGACCGCCGACGGTGAACGCGCCGCCGGAGATCGCCGCCGCGGACACGTGGATGACGAGCCAGTACGAGTGCAGCGCCGGCACGAGCGGCCCGGCCGGCGTGTAGAGCGCGAGCGACGCGAGCCCGAGTACGGCGGCCACGACGAGCGTCACGCCGAGACCCAGCCACTGCAGCCGGTACCGGTGCACGAAGATCAGGTAGACCGCCGCGACCGCGAGCGACGCCGTGATCGTGAACTCGTACATGTTGCCCCACGGCACCCGCTCGGCCGCGAGACCGCGCGTCAGCACGCCACCGAGGTGCAGCACGAACGCGAGCCAGGTCAGCAGCAGCCCGATCCGGCTGGCCGCGTCCATCCGCTCGGTCCGGCCGACCGAGTCCTCAAGACCAGGGTCAGCCGCATCGACCGTGGCACCGGTCGGCGCCCCGTCGGAGGCGACCAGCACCTCCTCCTGGACCTCGGCCTGGGCGACCGCCGCGCGACCCATCGCCCACTCCAGGGCGTGCGACACCATCGCCAGCGCGTAGATCACCGTGGCCGTCGGGATCAACAGGTTGGAGACTTGCGCGAAGGTCTCCGGGCTCATGGCTTCTCCTGCGGGTTCGGTGGGTCGGGTCTCAGCGTGTCGGTGACGGCCTGGAGTTCGTCGCCGAGGCCGCGCTCGGGTCCGCGGTCCAAGCCCGCGACCTCGACCACGGTACGCCCGTCCTCGGTCCGTACGCGCACCCAGGTACGCCGGGGATGCACGAACAGCGACCCCATCAGTCCGAGGATCGCCAGCAGGATGCCGGCCAGCGCCAGGTCGGTGCCCGGGGTGTGGCTGACCTGCAGCTTCACCCAGCGGCTGTACCCGTCGAAGGTGATCGAGCCCAGCTTGTCCGGCAGCACCTTGGTCTCCCCCGGCGCCATCAGGAACCGGAGCTTGTCGTCGTTCTCCTCGAACTGGGTGAGCTTCGTCTTGTCCAGCTGGTACACCGACTCCGGCTTCCCGGTCTCCGGCTGCGGCCGGCCGTAGTACGCCGTCATCACCAGCTTCGGGTCGAGGTCGTCGGGGAACACCGACACCGGGCCGCGGTCGTCGATCACCGCGGTCGGCAGGAAGAAGCCCTCGAAGCCGAGCTGGGCCGGCCGGGCGTCCGGGGCCTTGACCACCCCGAACGACGAGAAGTTGCCGTCCTGCGGCAGGAACGGCGCCGGCCCGGAGAACGCGACCTTGCCCTCGCCGTCCCGCACGGTCACCTTCGGCGCGTAGCCGTGACCGAGCAGGTAGACGCTGCTGCCGTCGAGCTTGAGCGGGTGGTTCACCCGGAGGTCGTAGGACTGCTCCGGCGCGTCCGGGGTCTCCTGGTAGGTCAGCTGCGCGTTGAACTCGCGGGCGGCGCCGCGCTGCGGCCCGTCCAGCTGGAACCTCGCCTCGAAGTCCTTCACCGTCAGCGAGAACGGCGGCAGCGCGTCCTCGCTGAACACCCGGCCCGGCGCGAAGTCGTCGTACTGCGCCAGCGAGTTGGAGAAACCGTTGCCGACGACAACGAGCACGGTGCCGCGGTAGCCGAAC
Organism: Kribbella sp. CA-247076; assembly: GCF_050942445.1. NCBI lineage: Bacteria > Bacillati > Actinomycetota > Actinomycetes > Propionibacteriales > Kribbellaceae > Kribbella > Kribbella sp. CA-247076. The sequence continues at coordinate 6,794,103 of NZ_CP192051.1, forward strand.
AGCGAGCCCCAGGCGACCCCGATCAGGGCGAGGATCAGGGAGAAGTGGAAGAGCAGGTTGCCGGCCTCGCGGAGGTAACCACGCTCGGCCGCGACCGCGCCGTCGTACGCCTGCACCCGGAAGCGGCGCTTCTTCAGCTCGCGGGTGGCCACCTCGAGGACGTCGCCGGGGGCGTCGACGGTGAAGCTCCGGTAGCCGGTCAGCCGGTTCAGGTTGCGCGGCGGCTTGGGCGGCCGGGCCCGCAAAGCCTTCAGGTACACGCCGAGCCGGGGCACCACGCACCCGATCAGCGAGATGAACAGCAGCAGGTAGATCGCCGAGAACCAGGCCGACTTGTAGACGTCGAAGAGCCCGAGCTTGTCGTAGATCGGCCCGAGCGTCCGGTGCTCCTCGAGGAAGTCGGTCACCTTGATCGGGTCGACGCCGGTCTGCGGGATCAGCGACCCCGGGACCGCGCCGAGCGCGAGCAGGAAGAGCAGCACCAGCGCCGTCTTCATCGAGGTGAGCTGACGCCACGCCCAGCGCAGCCAGCCGACCAGCCCCAGCGCGGGCGGCGGCTCGGGCGGAGCGGTGGTCCGGTCCTTGAGCTCGGTCATCTCACACCGCCGACCCGAAGTTGCTGACCCACTGCCTGAGATCGGCGGTCATCGAATCCCATACTCCCGTCAGCAGCAACAGTCCCACCGCGATCATCAGTACGCCGCCGATCCGGATCACCAGCACCTGGTGCGCCCGGACCCAGGTCACCGCGGCCAGCATCCGCCGGAACGCCAGCGCCGCGACGATGAACGGGATGCCCAGCCCGAGGCTGAACACCATCGCCAGCGTCGCGCCCCGCCCGGTGCTGCCCTCGGTGGCGGCCAGCGTCATCACGGTCCCGAGCGTCGGCCCGATGCACGGCGTCCAGCCGAACCCGAACAGTACGCCGAGCAGCGGCGCGGCCGCGATCCCGACGGCCGGCACCCGGTGCACGCGCACGTCCTTCTGCAGGAAGCCGAACCCGCCGAGGAACACCAGGCCCAGGACGACGGTCAGCGCGCCGAGCACCCGGGTAATCGTCGTCTGGTGCTCGAGCAACGCGTCCCCGGCGGCACCGAACACCACCCCGGTGAGGATGAACACGGCCGAGAACCCGGTCACGAACAACGCGGTCCCGGCGAGCATGCGCCCGCGCTGCTTCGACCCGAGCTCGGCCGCGGACAGGCCGGTCACGTAGGAGAGGTAGCCGGGCAGGAGTGGTACGACGCAGGGCGAGAAGAACGAGATCGTGCCGGCCAGCACCGCGATCGGCAGCGCCAGCAGCATCGAGCCCGTCATCGACTCGGCGAACCACTCACCCATCAGTCTGTCAGCCCGCGTCCTTGACCATTCCGAGCAACGTCTGCTTGGTCACCGGGCCGAGCACCCGGGACGCGACCTTGCCGTCCTTGTCGATCACCAGCGTGGACGGGATCGAACTGGCGGAGATCTTCTGCCCGCGGAACTTCAGCAGCAGCCTGCCCTGCGGGTCGTAGAGGCTCGGGTACGGCACCTTGAACACCTCGACGAACTTCCTCGGCGCGGCCGTGTCCAGGTCGCGGGTGTTCAGCCCGATGAACTGCGCGGACTCCCCGAGCTCGGTGGCCGCTTCCGCGAACGCGGGGGCCTCCTCGCGGCACGGTCCGCACCACGAGCCCCAGACGTTCAGTACGACGACCTTGCCCTTCGCGTCGGCCAGCTGCCACGGCTTCCCGTCCAGCGTGGTCCCGCCGAAGTCTGGAGCAGCCGCGCGCTCGCCCGCCGGGAACGACGCCACCCGGCCGTTGCCGCTGACGAAACCGGTCTGTCCCTCCCGGCTCTCCGCCGCCTGCTGCCCGGACGAGCAGCCCGCGACCAGGAGCACCGCGGCGACGGCAACCGACGTACGCAGAAACATCACGCGCCACCGACGAACTTCTTGGGGTTCTTCGCGGCCCTCACACCCTCTTGTTCCTTCATCACGCCCCACCTACGAACTTCTTCGGGTTCTTCACCGGCAGCAGGTCCTTGGCCGGTTCGGCGTACCCAACAGAAACGATCGAGTCGCCGTGGAAGGTGAACGAGGTCAGGCTGGCCAGGCTGCACTGGCGGCGGCGCGGGTCGTGCGGCAGCCGGCGGCCCTCGATCGCGGACCGGACGATCCAGATCGGCAGCTGGTGCGAGACGATCAGCGCCTCGTGACCGGCCGCCTTCTGCCGGGCGGTCTCGATCGCGTCCCGCATCCGGCGGACGATCTGCTGGTACGGCTCGCCCCAGGACGGCTTGATCGGGTTGCGCAGCAACCACCAGGCGCTCGGGTTCTTCAGCGCGCCGTCGCCGACGCCGAACTTCCGGCCCTCGAACAGGTTGGCGGCCTCGATCACCCGCTCGTCGATGTCCGGCGTCAGGCCGAACGTCTTGGCGATCGGCTCCATCGTCTCCTGGGCCCGCTCCAGCGGGGAGCTGACCAGGTGGACGATGTCGCGGCCGGCCACGTGCTCGGCGACCCGGTCGGCCATCTTCCGGCCGAGCTCGGACAGGTGGAAGTCGGGGATCCGGCCGTAGAGCACCCCGGTCGGGTTGTGCACCTCGCCGTGACGCATCAGGTGCACGACCGTCGTTTCGGTCACTGCTGCCCCTCTATCTCGCGGTTGGGTAGAGCATCGATGTCGGTCTTTCAGTTCTGGACCGCGGCGGCCGCACGGGCTGCCGGGGCGAGGGCGGACTCGAGCTCCGCGAGCGCGTCGTCGTCGATGGCGCTGCTGACGAACCAGGCCTCGAACGCGCTCGGCGGCAGGTAGACGCCGGCCTCCAGCATGGCATGGAAGAACGCCGCGAACCGGGGCAGCACCTGGGCGTTCGCCCCGGCGAAGTCCCTGATCGCGGCAGGTGCCTCCGAGGACTCCACGAAGAAGACGCTGAAGAGGTTCCCGGCCGCCTGGATGACGTGCGGCACACCTTCCTTGTCCAGCGCGGTGCCGACCAGCCGCTGAATGGTGGCCGAGGTCTCGTCGAGCCGGGCGTAGACCTCGTCGGTTGCCAGCCGCAACGTGGTCAGGCCGGCCGCGGTGGCCACGGGGTTCCCGGACAGGGTGCCGGCCTGGTAGACCGAGCCCTCCGGGGCCAGGTGCGCCATCACGTCGGCCCGGCCGCCGAACGCGGCCGCCGGGAAGCCACCGCCCATCACCTTGCCGAACGTCATCAGGTCCGGCCGGACGCCGTCGACGCCGTACCAGCCCGAACGGGTGATCCGGAAGCCGGTCATCACCTCGTCGGAGATGAACAGCGCGCCGTTGTCCCGGCAGGTCCGCGCGAGGAACGCGTTGAAGTCGTCCCGCGGCGGGACCACGCCCATGTTGCCCGGCGACGCCTCGGTGATCACGGCCGCGATCTGGTCGCCGTACTCGGCGAAGGCGGACGTGACGGCGGCCTGGTCGTTGTACGGCAGCACGATCGTGTCCGCGGTGGTGGCCTCGGTGACGCCCGGCGTCCCCGGGATGCCGAGGGTGATGACGCCGGAGCCGGCCTGGGCCAGCAGGGCGTCCACGTGACCGTGGTAGCAGCCGGCGAACTTGACGATCTTCGCGCGGCCGGTGAACCCACGGGCGAGCCGGAGCGCCGACATGGTCGCCTCGGTCCCGGACGACACCAGGCGGACCTTGTCCACCGGCGTCCGGCCGACGATCTCCTCACCGAGCAGTACTTCGGTCTCGGTCGGCGTCCCGTACGACGTACCCCGGGAGACCGCGGCCTGGACGGCGGCGGTCACCTCCGGGTGGGCGTGGCCGAGGAGCATCGGGCCCCAGGAGCAGACCAGGTCGAGGTAGCGGTTGCCGTCGACGTCGGTGATGTGACATCCGTCACCCGACGCCATGAACCGCGGCACGCCGCCGACGGCGCGGAAGGCGCGTACGGGAGAGTTGACTCCGCCCGGGGTGACGGCGGAGGCCCTGTCGAAGAGAGCGGCGGACTGTTCGGTGCGGTCGGGCCCTGGGTTCGTCACCGGACCATTCTCCCCGACACTCCGGTCGGTCCGGCGGGCGGGCAGGGTGGATCGGACCCGATTACCGGCACCAGGGGGTTCACAGCAGCGTTGTTACGCGCCAGTATGGGTACCCGGTGACCGCTCGTACACGGTCTCGTCCGGCGCGTAACCCACGCACGGGGCGGACGTTAGACCACTCGAGGGCGACCGAGACGACGCACAGACCGTCCGCAGCGTGGGGCCGGACAGGTCGATGAGTCACGGAGGGGATCATCGATGGCGAAGGGCAAGCGCCGCGCCACCGGGAGCGGATGGCGTCAGGTGGCGCCGTTGGTCCCGTTGGCGTTGTTCGCGAGCGCGTTCACCGTCAGCGCCACGGACGATCCGGCAGTTGCCACGGCCTCGCTCGAGGAGGGTCTGTCCGGCAAGGACCCGGTCGTCGTACCGGCCAAGCCGATCGTCGCGCCGGCCAACGTGCCGGTGCCCGGGGTGGTCGGCCACGGGGTCGGCCCCGGTGAGCAGCCGACCCAGGTCGTCTCCGGACTGTCCCGCAACGGGATCCCCACCCTCGCCCTGAAGGCGTACTCCCGGGCCCAGCAGGTGATGGCCCAAGCCGACCCGGCCTGCCACCTGCCCTGGACGCTGGTGGCCGCGATCGGCCGGGTCGAGTCGAACCACGGCCGCTTCGGCGGCAACGCGCTGAACGCGCAGGGCGTCGCGGTCCCGGGCATCTTCGGACCCCGGCTGGACGGCGCCAGCACGGCCCGGATCACCGACACCGACGCGGGTGCGTTCGACGGTGACGGCGCCTTCGACCGCGCGGTCGGCCCGATGCAGTTCATCCCCGGCACGTGGCGGTCGATGGGGGTCGACGGTGACGGCGACGGCGTACGGAACCCGCAGGACATCGACGACGCGGCCATGTCGGCGGCGGTCTACCTGTGTTCCGGCAAGTCCGACCTGTCCGATGCAGGCGACCTGAACGCGGCGATCCTGCGCTACAACCACTCCCAGCAGTACGCCGACCTCGTGCTCAGCATCGCCAAGGCGTACGCCGGCGGCAGCTGGATCGCGGTCGGCAACGGGACCGAGGACGACGAGCAGGGCATCGACCGGGCCGGCGACCAGATCGGTGACCAGGACATCGACGCCCCGGCCGACGACAACCTCCCGCAGGCGGTGGACAACCCCACCTACCCGGGCACGGTGAAGCCGCCGGGCGAGCAGCAGACCGGCAAGCCGTCCACCGATCCGGCGGGCAAGCCGTCGTCGACCACCAAGCCGACGACGAAGCCGTCCACCAAGCCCCCGTCGCAGCCGCCGTCCAAGCCGCCGGCGAGCGACCCGACCACCCCGAAGCCACCGGCCACGACGCCGCCGAAGGCCCCCGGCCTGGCGACGCTGCAGACCGCCGCCGGCCTGATCGTCGGCACGGTCGGCAGCACGGTGGCCGAGCTGTCCAAGGCGACGCAGTACTGCCAGGCCGAGATGGCGAAGGTGACCATCACCAAGCCGTCGCAGGAGCAGCTGCAGAAGTGCGTCACCGCCTACCAGACCGGCGGCACGAAGGCCGTCGACCAGGTCATCCGCAACCTGCTGTCCCTGCTCGGACTGCTGGGCGTCCTCGGTGGAGGGCTGGGCGGAAGCTGACCCACTGACCGGCGCGCCTGCCCCCACCCCTCCCTGGGCGCGCCCCTGGCGACGCCACGGAGCACCTCCCCCCGGCTTCGTGGCGTCGCCCTTTTTGATCGTTCATCTCACCGGACGGCCCAGGCCTTCTCGATCGTCTGGCTGATCCGGTTGCCGACTAGATCGGTCGCCGTGACCCGCAGGTTCGCGTACTGCGCCCCGTCCGGAGCACCCGGGATCCGCGCCCCGACCGTGCCGCCGAGACCGGGCCGCAGCGGCAGTCGCTGCCACGTCGTCCCGTCGTACGAAATCTCGGCGGTGGTCCGGAACAGCCCCAGGCCGCGAGCCGCCGGCTGGTAGCCCGGCTTCAGGTCGAGCCGGCCGGCTGCCACCTTGTAGTCCACCTGGACCAGCGGCAGCACCGACCGCCCGCGCGCCGATGTGGAGTAGAACCGCCACTCCGTGTGGGTCGCCGTCGAGGTGGTGGCCCAACTGTTCGGGCCGCGCCGCTGGTCGAGCTTCAGTTCGTACCAGGCAGGCTTCGCCGCGACGGGGAACTGTCCCATCGACCAGTCGGCGCTGCCGAGCACGGTCCCGTTGCTGCTGAGCTCGAGTTTCGTCGTGTCGCCGCGATCACCCCAGCCGTAGGTGTCGCCGTCGCCGCTGACGTACTGCGGGATCGCGACCCTGATCGCGTTCTCGAAGCGGGCCACCGGCAAGCCTTCGGCCTCGGTCCCGGTCGGGTTGTCCGGGATCGCCGGGCGCATCAGCGACTCCCACCAGCCGCGGGTGACCTTCTCCCCGGGCCGGTAGCTGCGGGCGACGGAGTACTCCCAGCCGGACTCGTTCCACTCGCCGGCCGCCGTCCGTTCCTCCCACTCGACACCTCCACGGTCCGTCGCCAGGTAGTCGGTGCGCGTGACCGGGCCGGTGACCTGCCGGGACGAGGTGAGCCCGGTGGCGAGGCCGGGGAGGTAGGCCGTCCGGCGGTCGAAGTGCAGGAACCACGCGTCGTTGCGGTGGTACTCGGTGGTCACCGCGGCCGGGCGCATCTTCGCGATGTCGTACGTCAGCGGACCACGCACCGTCGACGGACCGACGGCCAGGTCGTAGCGGTAGGTGCTGTCGAGCAGACCCTTGAGCTGGAACGTCACCGGACCCTTGGCGAGCAGGGACAGCAGTTGCTTCCCCTGCTCGGCCCGCAGCAGGTAGAACGGGATGCCCTGGTCGGAGGAGGTCGACCAGAAGCCGGGGCGCTCGTTGTACAGGAAGATCGCCCGCGCGCCGGCGTCCTTCGCTGCCTTGACCTGCGCCTCGACCTCGGCCGGCGACACGAAGCGAACCAGCGCCACCTTGTCCTCGGCCCCGGCCAGCTGCTCCGGCGTCCCGTCGCGGCCGTCGACCACCGGCACCTTGTCGTTGCCGACGTACACGGTCCGGAACGACGCCTCGCGTGGCGTCGGCAGCCGGAAGCTCTCGCCCGACCCGCTGACGTCGACCGTCAGCTTGGGTTCCGCGAGGTCCCACCGCTGGACGACCTGGAAGGTGCCGTTGGCAACCTTCCCGAAGTCCTGCACGTAGACGCCGTCGGCCACGCTCTCGTCGTACGCCCAGCCGGACACAGCGTCCCGGTCGCCGACCGTGCGGTGCCAGGCGACCCCGACGCTCTGCGGGTCGGTGCGCAGCGGGGTCTTCACGGTCACCTTGTGGGCTGTCCGGGCGTCGAAGGTGAAGGTGCGGTCGCGGTCGATCCACTCGTCCGGGTCGCCCATCAGCGTGACCGAGTTCGTCCAGTCGGCCTCGTCGCCGCCCATCGCGTACGCCATCACGCTGTACCGCCCGGTCGGCACGTCGAGGACGCGGGTGCCGGTCTGGTCGAACGCGATGGCTCGGACGTCACCGGTGTCCTGGTTCCACAACTGGACACCGCTCGCACCGGCCCTCGTGGTCGCCGGCTGACCGTCCCGGCCGATCCCCTTCACCGTCACCTGATGCATCCGTCCCCCGGCCGCGAACCCGAGCCCGGTCCGGTACGACGTACCACCTGAGCGGGCCGTGAGGACGCCGGAGTACTTCGCCGGCGTGGTCCTGGCCAGGTCCAGGGTGACGGTGGCGGACGCCGTGCCGCCGGCCGGGATCGTCATCCGGGTCGGGCTGACGGTGACCGCGGCCTTGACCTTGGCCGGCGACCGGGCGTCGACGGTCAGATCGAGCGTCACCGGCCGGTTCGTGGTGTTGCGGTAGGCAACTTGCTTGGTCACCGGCTTCGGCGCGGCGCCGGTCCAGGAGACGTCGCCGAAGTACAGGTTCGCGGTGTCCGGCAGGACCTTCGGGTCCAGCGCCTTCGGGATGTCGATCCGGCCTAGGCCCTGCTGGTCGGTCCTTGCTGTCGCCGTCGGGACGGCGGTCGCCGCCAGGGCGGACTTCAGCTGCTCACCGGTCCAGTCCGGGTGACGCTGAGCCAGGATCGCGGCGGCGCCGGCCACGTGCGGGGTCGCCATCGAGGTGCCGCTCATTGCCGCGTAGTACTCACCGAGCACGTGACCCTGGACGGTCCCGGCCGCCCGGGCGGCCGCGATCTCGACGCCCGGCGCGGTCACCTCGGGCTTCAGCGCGCCGTCGCCGAGCCGCGGACCACGGCTCGAGAACGGGGCCAACGTGTCGTCCCGGTCCACCGCGCCGACGGTCAGCGCCTCGGACGCCGCGCCCGGAGTGGCCACCGTCTCCTCGGCACCGGCGTTGCCGGCGGCGATGACGAACAGGGCGTCGCTGTCCCTCGACAGCCGGTCGACAGCCTGGCTCATCGGGTCCGAACCGTCGCTCGGCAGGCCACCAAGGCTCAGGTTGATCACCTTGGCACCCTGCTGGACCGCCCACTCCATGCCGGCGATCGCCTCGGAGTCGAGGCCGCTGCCGTTGTTGTCGAGCACCTTGCCGACCAGCAGGTCCGCCCCCGGTGCGACCCCCTTGCGCTTGCCGTCGGACGCCGTACCGAGGCCGGCGACGATGGACGCGGTGTGCGTGCCGTGGCCGTGCAGGTCCTGGACGGGCTGGTCGGGGACGAAGCTCTCGGACGCGACCACCTGCTTGGCCAGGTCGGGGTGCTTCGTGTCGTACCCGGTGTCGAGGACGGCCACCTTCACGCCGTCGCCGTCGTACCCGTGGCGCCAGGCGGCCGGGGCCCCGATCTGTTGCGTGGAGCGGTCGAGGGTCGCGTGTGTGCGGCCGTCGAGCCAGATCTTGCCGACCTGGGTCCCCGCCTTGAACGTGGTGGGTCCGCTGACGCCGTCCCAGAAGGTCTTGGCGTCCGCCTTCTGCACGCTGACCGCGGTGCTGCCGACGCTGGCGAGCGTACGGCGGACGGTCGCGGCCTGCGGCGCCGGTGGCGCGCTGCGCAGGGTGGCCGGCGCGGTGAGGATCAACGGCAGCCGGTCGCTGCGGGCGTCGTCGTACCCTTGGGCGACCAGGTCGGTGAGATTGAACAACCGCCGGTCGAGCCGGCCCTCGGCGAACAGCGGGTACGCGTCCGCCGGGACCAGGGTGAGGTCACCGTCGAAGTTGCCGAAGTAGTACGGCTCGTCGTTGGTCAGCCGGGCGGAGACCTTGCCGTTCGTGCCCTTGGTGAACTCGGCGACGTCGCCGGTGACCAGGGTGATCCGGTGCGTGCTGGCACCCGGGGTCGGCCGGTCGGCGCCGGGACCGGCCGCGGCGGTGGTGCCGTCGGCTTGTGCCGGGGTGGTCGCCAGCAGGGAACTGGCGACCACCGCAGCGAGCAGGCTCTTCGCGAGACGTGACGATCGGGTAGTCACAGGGGGATACCTCCCGACGCCCCGACCCACGCGAGGCCATCGTCGGGAGCCTGGCAGTTGCCCTCAGCCCCGGTCCACGAGTTCCCGTGACGTACTCCCGCCATGACCGGTTCTGGTCACGGCTCAAGCAAAGCGCTTGGCTACCCGCTCGGCCCGGTCGACCTCACCCCTCACCTCTGCTTCCTCAGGCGAAGCGCTCGGCCCGGTCGACCACACCCCTCACCTCTGCTTTCCTCAGGCGAAGCGCTCGGCCACCCGCTCGACCCGGTCGACCTCACCCCCCACCTCTGCCTTTTGCTTTTCCTCAAGCGAAGCGCTTGGCCACCTGCTCGGCCCGGTCGACCAGGTCCAGGTCGTAGGCGACGCCGGGGACGTAGAAGTTGACGTAGTCGGCGCCGGCCTCGAGGGCGGCCTCGACCTTGTCGGCAATCTCGTCCTCGGTGGCGATGAAGTTGTCCTTGTCGAACTTCTCCCGGTTCATCGGGCCGAGCGCCTTCTCGGTCGCCTTCTGCGGGTCGTCACCCTTGTCGATCGGGAAGACGTTGAAGTTCGTCGACTTGATGATCTCGTCGTAGTCGCGGCCGACCTTCTCGCAGTGTTGCCGCAGGATGGCGCACTTCTCCTTGATCACCTCGGGGTTGCCACCGCCGATGTTCGCGGCGTCGGCGTACTGCGCGACCAGCTTGAGCGTCACCTGGGGACCGCCGCCACCGATCCAGAAGCTCGGGTGCGGCTTGCGCACACCCTTCGGCTCGTTGATCGGCTTGTCGATCGAGTAGTACTTGCCGTCGTAGACCGGCTTGTCCTCGGTCCACATCTTGACGATGATCTCGGTCGCCTCGCGGAACGCGGCCATCCGCGGCTTCACCTCGGTCCACTCGTAGCCGTACGCCTTCCACTCGTGCTCGTACCAGCCCGCGCCGATCCCGGCGTACAGGCGGCCGTGGCTGGCGACGTCGACGGTGGACGCGATCTTCGCGTAGAGCGCCGGGTTGCGGTACCCGTTGCAGCCGACCATCTGGCCGATGTTCACCCGCTGGGTGTCACGGGCCAGCGCGGCGGTCGCGCTCCAGCACTCGAACGTGGTGTTGTCACTGGGCTCCGGCACGGTGTGGAAGTGGTCGAACAGCCAGATCGAGTCCCAGGACTGCTCGTCGGCGCGCTTGGCGACCGCGGTCATCGCCTCCCACTGCTCGACCGGATCCGCGATCTGCGCGAGATCCATCTTCCAGCCCTGCGGAACGAAAATGCCGAAACGTGTAGTCATGCCCCCATCCTTTCCACCCCTCCCCACCCCGGTCCATCACTCCAACTACTGAATTCCTTCTCAATCAGACCACCCCAACTTCTCAATCCCACCCGCCGTCGTACCCCCGACGGCGGCCGTTGGCCTTCGGTCGCTTGAGGCCCACCACCGGACTCCCCACGCAGTCGCCGGTTGCGGGCAGATCGACAGGAGGTGTTCGGTTTCATGGGCATCGGGGGGCCGGGGTTGAGCGTGGAGGTGATGTGCGGGGGCTGGCACCTCCTGTCGGGTTGCAGGTGTGGTCGCCGTGAGAGCGCTCTAGTTTCGGAACCGGTGAGGTCTTGCGTTGGGCGGGGTGAGGGCTGAGAGTCGGGGCGGAACGCGGGTGTGAGGCTCGCGCGGACCTGAGGGGCGGCCATGCGGAGATTGCCTGGTTTTCGTCGGACGGCGCTGGTCGCGGCAGCGGCCCTGGTCGCTGCGTTGACACCACTGCCTGCGGCGGCGGACGATCCGGCGCCGATCGTGCTGGCGGCGTTCGAGGGGGCGGAGCCGTTCGCGTCGCCACCGAACCCGGGGATCTTCGGCTGGGGCAGTGACGGCGACGACCCGCCGACGATGGAGCTGCAAGCCCAGGCGGACGCGCCGGCCGGTGAGAAGGTGCTGCACGGTTCGTACGACATCAGCGGCTGGGGTGGCTTCACCCACAACGTCACCTTCGACCAGGCGCCGGGTGACTGGTCGGCGCACAAGGGCATCCGGTTCTGGTGGTACGGCCAGAACACCGCGCCGCTACCGCCCGGGTCGGGCAAGCGGATCTTCTTCGAGATCAAGGACGGCGGCGCCAACGCCGAGGCGTCGGAGCTGTGGAACACCAGTTTCACCGACGACTGGCAGGGCTGGCACCTGGTCGAGATCCCGTTCAGCGACCTGGTCTACCGCGCCGACTACCAGCCGGTCGGCGGTATCGACCAGGTGCTCAACCTGACCCAGATGTGGGGGTACGCGTTCACCATGCCGGCCGGATCGCCGGGTGAGTTCGCGATCGACCAGGTCGAGGTCTTCGGCAAGGCCGACCCGGCGCTGAAGGCGAGCGTAGTCACCGACGCCGGCGTCTACCCGGTGAAGGAAGGCGGCACCGCCAAGGTCAAGATCCAGGTCGCGACCACCGGCAGCACACCGCTCGAGGAGCCGGTCACCGTCGCCTACCGGACCGGCACCGGTAGCGCCGGCGCAGACGACTACAACCCGACCAGCGGCACGATCACCTTCCCGGCCGGTACGCCGTCCGGTGCATCACAGCTCGTGAACGTCGCGACCCGCAAGGACCGCACCGCCGAGGTCGCCGAGACGATCCCGCTCGAGCTCACCGTCACCGGCGCGAAACCGCCGTCGACGCAACCGGTGGTCGTGATCGACGCGCACGACCTGCCGTACCTGAACAGCAAGCTCCCGATCACGAAGCGGGTCGCGGACCTGCTGTCGAGGATGAACCTGGCCGAGAAGGTCGGCCAGATGACCCAGGCCGAGCGGAACGCCCTCCGGGCCCGCACCGACATCGCGACGTACGCACTCGGTTCGCTCCTGTCCGGCGGCGGTTCGGTACCGACGCCGAACACTCCCGCGGCCTGGGCGGCGATGATCGACACCTTCCAGCTGAACGCGCAGGCGACCCGGCTGCAGATCCCGCTGATCTACGGCGTCGACGCCGTGCACGGCCACAACAACGTGGTCGGCGCGACGATCCTGCCGCACAACATCGGCCTCGGCGCGACCCGGGATCCGGACCTCGCCCGGCGTACCGGTGAGGTGACCGCGACCGAGGTCCGCGCGACCGGCATCCCGTGGGACTTCGCGCCGTGCGTCTGCGTGGTCCGCGACGACCGCTGGGGCCGGGCGTACGAGGGGTACGGCGAGGACCCGGCGCTGGTGCGGTCGATGGCGACCGTGATCACCGGCATGCAGGGCAAGGCCGACGGCAGCCAGCTCAAGCAGAACGACAAGGTGCTGGCCACGGCCAAGCACTTCGTCGGCGACGGCGGTACGACGTTCGGGTCGTCGACGACCGGCTCGTACACGATCGACCAGGGCGTCACCGAGGTCACCCGGCAGCAGCTGGAGACGCTGCACCTGGCGCCGTTCGAGACCTCGGTCGACCTCGGGGTCGGCACGGTCATGCCGTCGTACTCGAGTGTCGCGATCGACGGCCAGGCACCGGTCAAGATGCACGGGAACGGCGAGCTGATCAACGGCGTGCTGAAGGACCGGATGGGCTTCGACGGGTTCGTGATCAGCGACTGGCAGGCGATCGACCAGCTGCCGGGCGACTACCCGAGCGACATCCGGACCTCGGTCAACGCCGGGCTCGACATGATCATGGTGCCGACGAACTACCAGGGCTTCACCCAGGGCCTGACCGACGAGGTGACCGCCGGCCGGATCCCGATGAGCCGGGTGGACGACGCGGTCCGCCGGATCCTGACCGAGAAGTTCAAGCTCGGCCTGTTCGAGCGACCCTACGCCGACACCTCGCGGATCGGCGAGGTCGGATCGGCCGCCCACCGCGCGGTCGGCCGGGAGGCGGCGGCCAAGTCGCAGGTGCTGCTGAAGAACGACGGCAACCTGCTCCCGCTGAGCCCGTCGAAGAAGGTGTACGTCGCCGGCAGCAACGCCAACGACCTCGGCAACCAGATGGGTGGCTGGAGCATCAGCTGGCAGGGCGGCTCGGGTACGACGACCACCGGGACGACGATCCTGGACGGGATCAAGCAGGTGGTGCCGTCGGCAACGTTCAGTGCGGATGCCTCGGCGCCGCTCGACGGTCACGACGTCGGCGTGGTCGTCGTCGGCGAACGCCCGTACGCCGAGGGGATCGGTGACGTGGGCAACGGTCACGACCTGCTGCTGTCGCCCTCCGACAAGACCGCGGTCGACACGGTATGCGCCGCCATGGACTGCGTCGTGCTGATCGTGTCCGGCCGGCCGCAGGTCATCGCCGACCAGCTCGGCACGATCGACGCGTTGGTCGCGTCCTGGTTGCCGGGGACCGAGGGCGCGGGCGTTGCCGACGTACTGTTCGGCAAGCGGCCGTTCACGGGCCGGCTCCCGGTCAGCTGGCCGCGGGCCGAGGATCAACAGCCACTCAACGTGGGCGACGCGTCGTACGATCCGCAGTACCCGTACGGCTGGGGTCTGACGACGCAGGCGACGGCTCGGCAGAAGCTGACGGAGGCACGGAACGCCCTGCTGCAGAAGCGCGATCCGTACGCACTGGCTGCCGGGATCGCGGCCGGAATCGCGCTGCACGTCAGGGACTGGTCGGGGCCGCAGGCACCGATCGCGCTGGCCGCGCTGGCACAGTCCGGAAAGTACCTGGAGCGCACCAAGGTCGACTCCTACGGGCAAGGTGATGCGGTGGTGAGCGCGGCCCGGTGGATCGCGCAGAACCGGATCGGCCAGAACGTCGACCAGCCGACCTCGAAGCTGACGTCCGACGCCGAGCACGCACTGCTGACCGGAAAGCTGCAGACCGCGGTCAGCAAACTGACCGCGGCCTACAACCTGAGGTAGCTCGAGCTCAGACGGTGACCAGCTCCCGTTCCGTCTGCACCGGCGCCTCCCGGTGCAGGCGGTTCGGCCACCAGGCCTTGCGTCCCAGCAGGACCATGATCGAGGGCAGCATCACGATCCGGACCAGGGTCGCGTCGATCAGTACGGCGACCGCCAGGCCGACCCCCATCTGCTTCATCTCCAGCATCCCGAGGGTGGCGAAGACGGCGAACACCGAGATCATCACCGCGGCCGCGCTGGTCACCACACCGGCCGACTCGACGATGCCCTTGCGGACCGCCTCCCGTGGCGCCAACCCCTCCGCGACGCCTTCCCGGATCCGGCCGAGCACGAACACGTGGTAGTCCATCGACAGCCCGACCAGGATGACGAACAGGAACAGCGGGATCCACGACACCACGAACCCGGCCGAGGTGAAGTCGAGCAACCCTTCCGCCCACGTGCGCTGGAAGACCAGCGCCAGTACGCCGAAGCAGGCCGCCACCGAAGCCAGGTTGAGCAGCGTCGTGACCACCGCGATCGCCACGCTGCGGAACGTCACCGCCATCATCACCAGCGTCAGTGCGAGCACGAACGCGATCACGTACGGCAGCCGGTCCCGCTGGTTGTTGCTGTAGTCAACCGACTCGGCCGACTCACCGCCGACCGCCCAGGTCGTCGACCCGAGCGCGGGCGGGGCCAACTCGGTGCGCAACTGGTTCAGCGCGGACTCGCCGTTCTCGCTGCTCTCCGGCAGCACCGACACCAACGTCAGCACCGCGGTCCCGTTCGCCTGCCGGATCGCGTCCCCCGGTGGCACCACGAACTTGCCACTTCCGACCGCGGACTCCTGCAGCCGGGTCAGCCCCGCGACCGCGTCCCCGCCCTGCGCGACGACGTCGTACGAGAGGCCGCCCTGCGACGGGAAGTTGGCCTGCAGGTCCTTGAACGTGCGCACCTCGGGGATGCTCTGCGGCAGCGTGTTCAGGTCGGCCGACTCGGTCTTCATCCCGACCGCGGGTACGGCGAGGGCCACCACGGCGACCGCGGAGATCGCCAGGGCCGCGCGCGGGTAGCGCAGTACGGGAGCTAGCACGCGACGACTGATGCCGCCCGGGCCGATGCGCCGGTTGAGCCGCCACAACAGCGGAACCCGCGGCCGGTCGACCCGGTGCCCCAGCTTCGCGAGCAGGGCGGGCAGCACGGTCAGCGAACCGAGCACCGCCACCGCAACCACCACGATCGTTGCCGTCGCCATCGACGTGAACGTCGCGTCCTGCGAGACGTACAGGCCGGCCATCGACACGATCACCGCGAACCCGGAGACCACGACCGAGTGCCCGGACGTCGCCGCGGCGATCTCGACCGCGTCCAGCGTGGTGCGACCCTTGCGCCGTTCCTCGCGTTCGCGCTTGAGGTAGAACAGCGAGTAGTCGACGCCGACCGCCATGCCGATCAGCAGCACGACGTTCGCCACCGAGCCGCCGTCCGGGAACAGGTACGACAGCGGCGCGTAGAAGCCGAGGGCGGCGCCGACGGCCGAGAACGCGAGCAGGACCGGGATGCCGGCCGCGATCAGCGCGCCGAAGGCCAGCAGCATCAGCGCGAACGTGATCGGTAGGCTGAGCATCTCCGCCTTCGCGAGGTCCTCGCCGACCTGCTTCCAGATCCCCGCGTCCACCGACGCGTTGCCGGCCTGCGTGATCGACAGCTCCGGGTTGGCCTGCTGCACCTCGGCCGTGGTGGCGACGATCTTCTCGATGTTGTCGGCGGCGTCGTCCGGGGTCCCCTTCAACTCCAGCGGGACCAGCGCGGCCTTGCCGTTCTCCGACCACACCGGCTGCCCGACGGACCGGACCGAGTCCAGTGCCGTGAGCTTCTGCCGGAGCTGGGCGATCGCCGTACCGGCGGCCGCCTTGTCCAGCGGTCCGTCCGGGTCGGTCAGCAGGACGGTCTCGGTCGGGACGTCGCCGAGCCCCGCCTTCTCGATCAGCTCCGCGGCCTGGCCGGACTGGCCGACCCAGGTGTCCTTGCTCTCCGCCTGCTGCTTCGGGATGACCACCGACATCCCGACCGCGACGACGACGAGCAGCAGCCAGAGGCCGATCGCCCGCCATGGATGAGTCGCACTCCAGCGTGCGACGCGCACAGTTACCGATCCCCTGCTCACCTTGGCCCCACCTCTCGTTCGTTCGGTCAGCACGAGCCTGACCGGACGGCGGGCGGAACTCAGGAGTCCTGAGCCCCCGGGGTGGGTGGAGCTAGGCCTACCCCGCGACCGGCTCGGCCGTCCGGGAGCGGAGGCGGCGGAGCATCCGGGCGTCCTCGAAGCCGACCGCCCGGGCGGCCGCCTCGACCGTCGTCCCGTGGCCGATCAGGTGCTCGGCGCGTTCGAGGCGGAGGAGTTGCTGGTAGCGCAGCGGGGTCAGGCCGGTCGCGGCGGTGAAGATCCGGGTAAGGGTCCGCTCGCTGACGCCGACCTGGCGGGCGAGGTCGGCGAGCAGCAGACGGTCGGCGTACCGGGCGTCGATGACGTCCTGCACCCGGTGGGCGAGGTCGCTGAGGTGACCGCGGTGCCGCAGCATCACGCTCTCCTGCAACTCGTCGCCGTTGCGGCGCGCGTACACGACCATTTCCCGTGCGACCCGGGCCGCCGCCTCGGCACCGCGGGCGACGGCGACCAGGTGCAGGGCGAGGTCGATCCCGCTGGCGATCCCGGCGGAGGTGATCACCCGGTCGTCCACGACGTACAGGACGTCACGGACGATCGTGGCCTTCGGGTACCTGGCCGCGAGTACGTCGGTGAGCTCGTGGTGGGTGGTGTAGCGCCGGCCGTCGAGCAGGCCGGCCGCGCCGAGCGCGTCGGCCCCCGAGCACACGCTCGCCACCGATCCGCCACCCGCGTAGTGGCTGCGCAGACGCTGCCTGGTCTCCGGCCCGATCGGCGGCACCGGCGACAACCGCGGTGACCGCCACCCCGGTACGACGACCAGGTCGTCCGGACCGAGGTCCGGCCACTCCAGCCGGGCCCTCACCGGCACGCCTTGAGCGGTCGGGATCTCGTCCGTCTCGGCCACGTAGCTCAGCTCGTAGCCGTACCCGAGGTCGTTCGCGGTCGAGAACACCTGCGCCGGCCCGGCCAGATCCAGCAGGTGCAGCTTCGGCACCAGCAGGAAGGCAACCTGGGTAGGTCTCATCCGGTCAGGATGGCACGGGGACGCCGGTCAGTTCGTCGAGTGTCCGAATGGTGGCGAACCGTCCCGCGAGCGCGTACTCGGTCCGCTCGGTGACGAGCTCCGGGGTAAGCGTCCGCGGATCGGCCAGGACCTCCTCGAGGGATGCGTCGGCCGGCATCGTCCAGTGCGGCAACGGGGTCGTCGCGGTCGCCTCCGTGACGAACACGACGTCGTACCCGAGGTCGGAGGCGACCCGGGCGGTCGTCTCGCAGCACTGCTCGGTACGGATGCCACTGATCACGACCTCGGTGACGCCGTGCTGGGTCAGGTACTGCTGCAGATGCGTTGTGGTGAAGGCGTTGTGCGACGTCTTGGTCATCACGAGCTCGGTGGGCAGCGGCTCCAGGCCGTCGATCAGCCGGACGTGGCCATTGACCGGGTCGAACGCGCCGCCGGTGCCGGGCTCGGTGTGCAGCACCCAGACCACCAGGTCGCCCTTGTCCCGGGCCGCGCGAACCAGGCGGTCGACCCGCTCGGCGATGTCAGGACGGTTCACCGCCTGCCAGTTCGGGCGGACCCGGAAGGACTCCTGGACGTCGATCACGATCAGTGCGGTTCGGCTCATGGCGTCCATGCTCGCGCCCGGCCGGCGTACCCCAGAAGGCCTGATCAGGGCCCGGGCCGGACCGATCCGGTCAGGCGGCGCGGAGCCTTTCGATGGCCGTGCAGTCATCGGACGAATTCGAACCGTTACGAACTGTTCCGAACACGCGGGTGGCGTGCTTATCGTGCCCAGGTCGGCGGTGGGAACGCTCTCGCCGGCTTCGGACGATTCAGTGAGGGGATTGTCATGTCTGACCAGTTACCCCGCCGCCAGGTCCTCCGGACGGCCGGGGCCATCGGCCTGGGTGCCGCCGCCGTGAGCGGCCTGAGCGGTACGGCCCAGGCCACCTCGTCCACTGGTACGGCGGATAGGTTGACCGCCATGGGCGAACATCACGGCAGGTTCGAGATCCGCAAGGACCCCTTCGGCACCACCTCCGACGGCCGGCCGGTGGACGTGTACACGTTCACCAACGGCCGGGTCACCATCTCGATGCTGACCTGGGGCGCCACCATCCAGCGGGTCGAGACCCCGGACCGGCGCGGCCGGACCCGGAACATCAGCTTCGGGTTCGACAACATGCCGGACTACGAGACGCTCAGCCCGTACTTCGGTTCGACCATCGGCCGGTACGGCAACCGGATCGCCAAGGGCCGGTTCACGCTCGACGGGACGACGTACCAGATCCCGGTCAACAACGGTGAGAACGCCCTGCACGGCGGCACGATCGGCTTCGACAAGCGGATCTGGACGGCCAAGGTCGTCCGCAGCGACAAGGCCGTCGGCGTCGCCTTCAGCTACGTCAGCCCGGACGGCGAGATGGGTTTCCCGGGCGAGCTGACCACGACCGTGACCTACACGCTCGACCGGCGGGACACCCTGCGGATCGAGTACCACGCGACCGTGGCCGGCAAGGCGACCGTGGTGAACCTGACCAATCACGTGTACCTCAACCTGGCCGGCGAAGGCAGCGGCTCGATCGAGGGCCACGTGCTCCAGCTGGACGCGCCGTCGTACACCCCGGTCGACGCCGGGCTGATCCCGACCGGCGAGATCGCGCCGACGGCCGGTACGCCGTTCGACTTCAGCCGGCCGACCGCGATCGGAAAGCGGATCCGTGACGACCACCCGCAGCTCGTGATCGGGCGCGGGTACGACCACAACTTCGTCCTCGGTGACGAGCCGGACCGCAACGGCCTGCGGTACGCCGGACGCTTCTGGGAGCCCGAGGACGGCCGCACCGTCACCGTCCACACCACCGAGCCGGGCGCCCAGTTCTACAGCGGCAACTTCCTCGACGGCACCTTCCAGGGCATCGGCGGCAAGTCCTACCGCCAGGGCGACGCCTTCGCCTTCGAGACCCAGCACTTCCCCGACTCCCCGAACCACCCCAACTTCCCGTCCACCGTCCTCCGCCCCGGCGAGACCTACCGCTCCACCACGACCTACACCTTCGACACGAAGTAGGCACGGCTCGTGGTGCAGGACGCCGTACGACGTCCTGCACCACGACGGACTCAGCGCTCGTTCGGGCCGAGCCAGAGTCCCCCGTTGGCCTCGAGAACCTGGCCGGTGACCCAGCGCGCCTCGTCCGAGGCGAAGAACGTGATCACGTCGGCGATGTCGCCGGACTGACCGTGGCGGCCGAGGGCGACCATGCCGGCGACCCGGGCGGCGGCGGCCGGATCCTGCAGCCAGCCGTTCATGTCGGTCTCGGTGATGCCGGGCGACACGGCGTTCACGGTGATCCCCCGAGGGCCCAACGTGCGGGCCAGCGAGCGGGTGAAGACGTTCAGCGCGCCCTTGGTCATCGCGTAGGTGATCTCCGGCTGGGCGAACCAGGTCACGCCGGACGACACGTTGACGATCCGGCCGCCGTCCGGGATCAGCGGCAGCACCCGCTGGGTGAGGAACAGCGGTGTCTTCACGTTGACCGCAACCAGGCGGTCGAACTGCTCCGGGCCGACGTCCTCGATGCCGTCGGCGTAGTCGACGACCGCGGCGTTGTTCACCAGGATGTCCAGGCCCGCGCCGTCCAGACCGGCCACCAGGCCGTCGTACAGAGCATCGACGGCGCTGTCGGTCCCGAACTCCGCCTGTACGGCGAACGCCTGGCCGCCGGCCGCGACGATCGCCTCGACCGTCTCCTTGGCCGCCGCCTCGTTCGTGCTGTAGTGCACCGCGACCCGCGCGCCGTCCGCGGCCAGCCGCTCGGCCACCGCCCGGCCGATCCCGCGAGACGCTCCGGTCACCAGTGCCGTCTTTCCGTTCAGGCTCATCGCTGCAGTCCTCCTCGAATGGAACGATCCCTAACATGAACGATAGGGAACGATCCCTAACATTGCTACCCTGGGTTCGTGAAAACCCGCAGGAGTTCGGAGGAGACCCGTGAGCACGTGCTCACGGTCGCGCACGACCTCTTCTACTGGCAGGGCATCCGGGCGATCGGCGTGGACCGGATCGCGACCGAGGCCGGGATCGCACCGACGACGCTGTACCGGCTGTTCGCGTCGAAGGACGACCTGATCGCGGCGTACGTCGCGCGCGCGTACGACGCCTATCGCGAGTGGTTCCGGACGGCGGTCGACCGGGGTGGTGACGATCCACGCCGGCGGGTGCTCGCACTGTTCGACGAGCAGAACGTGATGCTCCAGCCGGACGTCTGCCGCGGCTGCCCGTTCCTGATGGTGCTGACCGAGTTCCCGGATCCGGAGTTGTCCAGTCACCAGCAGGCGATCCGGCTCAAGGAGTGGGTCCACGACCAGTTCGTCGTACTGGCGTCCGAGTTGGAAGCCGGCGATCCGGACCGGCTGGCCACTCAATTGACGTTGATCTTCGAGGGCGCGTACGCGTCCGTCCAGGCGCTTGGGGTCGAGGGGCCCGCCGGGCACGCGCGGGCCCTGGTGGAGACGCTGATCTAGCCTCTCCGCCAGACCGTTCCCTGACGGTCGCGGCCGATCCATTGCTCGAGGGCGACGGTCTCCGCGGCCGCGCCGAGTTCGCGCTCGAGGAGCCACGAGGCCAGGTCGACGCCGGCGAACCAACCAGATCCACAGGTGACCAGGTCGCCGTCGTCGACGATCCGCGCGTCGATCACCTCGGCCCACGCGCGCAGGCGGTCGTAGTCGGCCCGGTGGGTGGTCGCCGGCCGGCCGTCGATCAGGCCAGCGGCGCCCAGCAGCAGTGACCCCGAGTCGATCCCGGCCAGCACCAGCTTGTTGCCTCCGGCCCGTTTCGCGTCGGCCAGCTGCTTCGGGATGACGCCGCGCTCGATCTCCTCCAGGATCCACCCGCCGGACACCGCGAGCACCCGCGCGGTCGTCGGCGACCAGGGCTCCAGGCCGGCGAACGTCGTTCCGTAGCACCCGGTGACCTCGGTCGCACCGTCCGCGGTCACCAGCCGGGCATCCACGGCCAGCCCTCGCCGCTGCGCGTTCGCGAACACCGCGTACGTCGCCAGCGCATCCACCTCGGCCACACCCTCGAACATCAGTACGTCGATCCGCATACCCGTCAGCCTGCGAGCGTCGCGGCCTCGACCGTGAGTGGCCGGAAAGACATGATCAGCTAGATTCGCGCCATGATCACCGTCGCCGTACTGGCCCTGGAGGGCGCGATCGGGCTCGAACTGGCCGGCGCCTGCCAGGTGTTCGCCAGCGCCGGCCGGTACGACGTCCGCGTCTGCGGCTCACCCGGTACGACGCTGATGGCGCACGACCGCCCGATCCTCCGGGCCGAGGCGCCGTACCCGCTCGAGGAAGCGCTGGCCGCGCACACGCTGATCGTGCCCGCCGCCTTCGAGCCGAGTGACGAGGTGGTGGAACTGGTCCGTGAAGCACACCGGCGAGGGGTGCGGATCGCGTCGATCTGCACGGGCGCGTTCGTGCTCGCGGCGGCCGGCGTACTGGACGGGCGGCGGGCCGCGACGCACTGGGCCCACGCCGACGAGCTCGCTCGCCGCTACCCGGAGGTCGAGGTGGTCGTCGACGCGCTCTACCTGGACGACGGCGACGTACTCACCTCCGCGGGCATCACCGCCGGCCTGGACCTCTGCCTGCACCTGGTCCGGCGCGACCACGGCTCGGCCGTCGCCGCGGCAGTCGCCCGCCGCCTGGTGATGGCGCCGCACCGGGACGGCGGCCAGGCGCAGTTCGTCGTCGCACCTGTTGTCGCGGGCAACGATTCGCTGGAGCCGGTGATGCGCTGGATGCGCGACCACCTGGCCGAACCGCTCACCCTCACCACCATCGCCGCCCAGGCCGCCGTGAGCCCCCGCACCCTCTCCCGCCAGTTCCGCGCCCAGACCGGTACGACACCCCTCCAGTGGCTGATCCGCCAACGCCTCGCCCGCGCCCAGGAACTCCTCGAGACCACCACCCTCCCGATCGGCCGGATCGCCACCGAGTGCGGCTTCACCACCCCACTGCTCCTCCGTCAGCACTTCACCAGGACCTTCGCGACCACCCCCACCAACTACCGCCGCAGCTTCGGCTGAGTTCGACGCGCCCGGGTCGCGCAAAGGGTTGCCTAAGTCGCTTAGGGTCGAGCCATGTCGGAGCCGGTGTTGCAGATCCCGTTCGAGGACGCCTTTCGGTTCGATCCGTCGCCGACCTTCGCCGAGCTCCGGGAGAACCGGCCGGTCGCGCGGGTGCGGACGCTCGCCGGCGCCGAGGTCTGGCTGGTGACCCGGTACGACGACGTCCGGATGGTGCTCGCGGATCCGCGGTTCTCCCGGGCCGCCGTGGTGAAGCAAGGCGCGCCCCGGGTCGCGCTGGCGAAGCCGATGCCGAACAGCCTGACCACGACGGACCCGCCGGAGCACACCCGGCTGCGGAAGCTGGTGTCGTCGACGTTCGCGCACCGCCGGATCGAGCGGACGCGGCCGTGGGTGGCGGAGCTGTCCGCCCGGCTCGCGGACGACGTGGCCGCGGCCGGCGACGGCGCGGACCTCCGGCAGCTGGTCGCGCTGCCGCTGCCGATCCAGGTGATCTGCCAGCTGCTCGGCGTACCGTACGAGGACCGCGAACAGTTCCGGGAGTGGACCGAGCTCGGCTACAGCATGCGGATGGCGGAGAAGGATCTCGTCGAGGACGCGATGACGAGCCTGACCGCGTACATCGAGGCCCTGGTCACCAGGAAGCTGGCGAACGCCGACCGGCCGGCCGAGGACCTGCTCGACGAGCTCGTCCGCGCGCGGGAGGAGGGCGACCGGCTCAGTCAGGACGAGCTGATCGCGTTCGGCGTCAACCTGCTGGTCGCCGGCCACGAGACGTCGGCGAACCAGATCTCCAGCTGTGTCGCCACCCTGCTGCGGTGGCCGGACAACTGGGCGAAGCTGGTCGCCAACCACGACCTGGTGCCATCGGCCGTCGAGGAGCTGCTGCGGTTCAACCGCTTCAGCGAGGTCGGACAGCTGCGGGTCGCGATCGAGGACGTCGAGCTGCACGGCGTACAGATCAAGGCCGGCGAAGGGGTGATGGCGGCGCTGAACTCGGCCAACCGGGATCCGCGCGCGTACGCCGAACCCGACGAGCTGCGGCTGGACCGACAGGACAACAAGCACCTGTCGTTCGGCTTCGGCCCGCACTTCTGCCTCGGCGCGCAACTGGCCCGGATCGAGCTGCAGGAGTCGCTGCTCGCGCTGGTACGCCGCTTCCCGCGGCTGAGCCTGGCCAAGCCGGCCGAGGAGCTCGAGTGGCGACGCGTGCTCGTCAGCGGTCTCGCGGAACTGCCGGTGAACCTCGGCCTCGACGGCTGAGGTCCACCGGCGGTCGCCCTAGTTCTGGGACGCGAACACGACGCCGTGCTCGGTCTCGTACTGCTCGATGAACCGCGCGGCCATCGGCTCGCTCGACGCGATCGCGTCGGCCAGCGTCTTCGCGGTCCGCTCGCGGCCGTCCGGCCAGTCCGACAGCAGGGCGTACGCCCGCATCCGCTTCTTCTCCAGCGCGGTCGGCTCCGGCTGGTCCTCGGCCGGCTTGTCCGCCTCGACCTTCTCGGTCTTCTGGACGACGACCGGCTCCGGCGTGGGCCGCACCTGCTCGACCTTGGGCGTGGTGATCAACGCTGGCGGCGAGGTGTCGGTGGTGTCCGCGAACGGCGACGGCGGCTGCGGCTTCTGCACCAGCGGCTCGGCCTTCGGCTGCGGCGCGAACGGCTTCAGCTTGCCGTTCACCGCCGAGGACGCCGTCCCGTTCTGGACGACGTGCTGCGGCTCGCTCTCGTCCTCGACCACGACCGCCTCGGCGACCGGCTCGTCGTTGTCGTTGCGGTCCGGTGTCTGGTCGACGATCGCCATCAGCTCACCGGTCCAGGCGTCCTCGTCGCGCAACGAGACGCCGGTGCTGTCCGCGCGCAGCGGTCGCGGCTGCCCGCCCTCGAGCACCCACACCGCGGCCGGCACCCGCGGCTCCTCGGTCTGCTCCGGCGGCGGCGAGATCGCCTTGGTCAGCTTGTTGGTGATGACCTCGTAGTTGATCCGCTCCTCGAGCATCCCGGCCAGCCGATCCGGGTCGTACGTCGTCTCGGCGATCTTGGCCAGCCGCTCGTCCTGGTGCTCCGAACGGATGTACTCGGCAACGGTCCCGGCGATCGCCTCCCGGCGGCTCCGGTTGCGGATCTGGTGCTGGGCGGCGCGGAGGCTCTCGTACAGGCCGTACCCGTGCTCGATCGCCAGCGACCGCGCGAGCCAGGTGACCTTCGGCTCGCGGATCCACTGCACGACGCCGTACACCGGGCCGGTCTCACGCATCTGCCCGGCGCGGCGCAGCGCATCGCGACGACGGGCCGAGCTGTGGATCAGCCAGAGCACGTAGGCGAACGCGGACAGGCCGCCGAAGCCGAAGGCGAGGAACCGCTCCTCCGGGCGCCAGTGGCCGACCACGTTGAAGACGACCGCGACCAGGGCCGCGAAGAACGACATCGCGCGGTAGGCGTAGGCCTGCTCACCCTTGCGCCGGCGCAGGTCGGCGAGCGCGGCGGTGGCCACACCACCGAGCTCGAGCACGGCCACCGCGGGGGTGACGACGGCGATCTTGAGGACCGTCGACCAGCCGGTCTCCGGCCAGGGGATATGGGTCACGCCGGCCCAGACCTGGCCGACAAGTGCGGCCGCGGCCGCAGTGGCGTAGAACGCATAGGCGACCTTGTCCGCACCGGTAAGAGGTACGTTCGCCAGTTCGCCAGTACTGGTGTTGCTGGTGTTCTCCTGCAAGACGTGGTCTCCTGACCGGTTTGGGCTCTCCGGCAGTTTCGTCGGGTGATGGTACGGCGGCCTCCCCCTAGGGCGCTGCAAGAGGCTACCGGTTCCCGGCCCCCGAAGGGGAGGCGAATCCGGAAACGTCTCGAACCTCCCCACTCCGTCCCGACTTCACACCTGCGAGTTCTACGCTCGTCGTCGTGCTTCCGACATTGCGTTCACTGCCCGAGCCCACCGCGCTGACGACGTACCTGAGCGATCGGTACGGCCTCGCCTTCACCGGCTGCACGCTGCTCCGCTCGCTGGTGAACGACGTCTACGAGGTCACCACCACGGACGCCCGCTACGTCCTCAAGCTCTACCGGTACGACGGCCGCGCGGTGGACGAGATCCGTTGGGAGACAGGGCTTGCGGCTCATCTGGTCGCTCGCGGACTGCGGACACCACGGGTCGTTCCGCTGCCCGGCGGGGACCCGGTCGGAGTGCTCGACGCACCCGAGGGACCACGGCCGTTCGTGCTGCAGGAGTACGTCGACGGGAGCAAACCGCCGTACGAGCCGGAGCTGTATCGGGAGTTCGGCGTACTGGTTGCCGAGTTCCACGAAAAGGCGGATTCCTATGTGTCCGAATTTCCGCGCGGTCCCGTCGACCTGTCACAAAGCCTCGACGATCTTCACCCGTATCTTGCATCCGCGGAGGAAAACCTGCTCCGGGACCTGATGGCCGCTGTACGGAACAACGTCACGCAGTACACCCCGCGGCCCGGCATCTGCCACGGCGACGTGAGCCTCGACAATCTGCTCGTCGTCGGCAACGACCTCGTGCTGTACGACTTCGACCTCGCCGGCCCCGGCTACCGCGCCACCGACTTCACCGGCGTCGCGTCGACGCCGTACTGGGAGGACTTCAAGGCCGGCTACGGCACCCGCCTCCCGATCACCCCCGACGACGAGGCCGCCATCCCCTACCTTGGCGTCGCCGCGCGGATCGCGAACCTGCGCTTCCACCTGATCGACAAACCGCGCTTCCGCGGCGCCGAGTCCCGCACCGAGGGCTGGGCCGACCGAGAGCTGACCGCACTGAGGAAGGCAGCCGGCCAGCTTCTCTGACGCGTCAACTGTTGGCCGTCGTCACGCGGTCCAGGGCGCTCCCAGTTCGCTGAAGAGGGCCAGTTCGTCGGAGGCGCGGTCGATCCACGACTCGACGTCCTGCACGATCGGGTGGCGGTCGAGGCCTTCCCCTTCCCACCGGATCAGCGCCGGCGGGATCTCGCGCGGTGCCGCCGCGACGCGGACCGCCTCGACGACCTTCGTGAACCCACCGGTCGCGGAGACCGGCACGTACAGCGGCACGGCGGGATCCGCGCGATGGGCGAGCAGGTTCTCCAGCAGGTCTTCCCGCTCATACTTGCGGGCCTGTAGACAGCTGCCCTCGTAGATCTCGAGTGTGTCCGAGGCATACTTCAGGACTGCGCGACCGGTCGAGCCGTGCACGATGACCTGCGGCTCGAGGTGCTCCGTCGCGCACAACGTGACCGCCACGAGGATCGGCGTACCCCGGCCGGTCACGACCCGGACCGTCGTCGTGTCGTCGGACTCGATCGCGTTGGCCCGGAACAGCTCGGTCTCCACCGACCGTACGTCGTCCACGCCGGTCGACCCGTCGAGCAGCAACGCGGCCGCGGTCGAGTGCGCCAGCGGGTTCGTCACCGCGCCATCGACCACCGCGACCCCGTCGAGGGTACGGCGACCCGCCCAGCGGGCCCGTTGGAAGTACCGCGCCGTCCGCACCCATTTGCCGACCGCACTGATCCCGCGAAGCTCACCGAACCGGCCGTCGGCCACCATCTGCGCCAGCTTCAACGTCGCCGTGGACGCCTGCGCCTGGAACCCGATCTGACACGCCCGGCCGGTCTCGTCGACCAGCGCGGACAGCCGCTCGAACTCGGCCAGCGACGCCGTCGGCGGTTTCTCCAGCAGTACGTCGGCGCCGGCCCGCATCGCCAGCTCCGCGAGCGGGACGTGCGTCTGGATCGGCGTACTGACGATCACCACGTCGACCTCGGTCGACGCGAGCAACTCGTCGAGCCCGCCGTACACCTGGACGCCGGTGGGCAGGCCCTCGGCCGGCCGAGGGTCGGCGACGGCGACCAGGCGGGCGCGGCCGGTCTCGGCCAGCCGCGCGACGTTCCGGACGTGGGACGCCCCGTGGCCGTGGACCCCTGCCACGGCCACCCGGGGCGTCATCGGCAATCAGTTGCCATCAGCAACACTTACTTGAGCTCCCCGTTGACCTCGTCGATGAATCCCTGCGCGGCCTTGTCCGGCGTCTGCCGGCCGAACAGCACCTCGGTGGTGTACCGCTGGATGATCTTCTCCACCTGACCACCACCCACCGGCGGCGCCGGCGACGGGTCGCCGAGCTCCTTGCCGATGTCCTGGATGAACTTGGCCGACGCGGCGTCGGCCGGCTGCAGCTTCGGCGTCACCGCCGAGCGGATCTCGGTGTTCGGCGGCACGCCCCGCTCCGCCAGCAGGATGTTACCCGCCGCGGTGCTGTTGGCCAGGTAGTTCACGAACTCGGCGGCCTCCTTCTGGTGCTTCGACCGCGACGAGATCGACCAGAACATCGAGCCCTTGTAGTAGGACCCGTTCGCCTCGGCCTTGCCCTCGACACTCGGCACGCGGAGCAGCTTGAGCTCCTTGCCGGCCGCCTTGCTCATCGCGTTCAGCTGGTTGCTCCACATCCAGCTCATCGCCAGCTTGCCGGTGGCCATCGCGGACTGGTCGAGCGCGGCGTTCATGTCCTGGGAGACGAACTCGGCGGACGGGATCGCCTTGGCGTCCCGCAGCTTGAGGACCTGCTGGTAGAACGCGGTCACCTGCTCGGCCGAGACGCCGAGCTTGCCGTCCTGGGTCCACAGCGACTCACCGTGCTGGCGGGCCCACAGGTTCAGTGCGGCCTCGTTGGTGCCGGGGGCACCGGTGCCCCAGCCCTTGCCGGCCAGCTTGGTGCTGAGCTCGGCGGCGATCCGGGTGTAGTCGTCCCAGGTCCAGGTGGTGTCGTCCGGCATGGCCACACCGGCCGCCTTGAAGACGGCGGGGTTCGCCACGATCGCGAACGAGTTGATGCCGGCGTTCAGGCCGTACAGTCCGCCGTCGAACTCACCGGCCTTGAGGGTGTCCTCCTCGAACTTGCCGGTGTCCAGGCCCTCGGCCTTCTTCAGGTCGAGCAGCGCGCCGCGGTCGGCGTACTCACGAAGGTACTTCTCGTCCATCTGGATGATGTCCGGCGCGTCGTTCGCGGCGACCGTGGTGGCGAGCTTGTCCCAGTAGCCGGACCACTCGCCGAACTCACCCTTGATCTTCACGTTCGGGTGGTCCTTCTGGTAGGCGTCGATCGCCTGCTGGGTCAGCTTGGTCCGGGTGTCACCACCCCACCAGGTGAACCGCAGGGTGACCTCGCCGCCGTCGGCGGAATCGCCGCCGGGACCGCCGGAGTCGCCGCCGCAGGCACTGACGGCGAGCAGGCCGGACGCGATCGCGACAGCGGCCATGGTTCGCAGGCGCCGGCCCGCGGTGGGTGGGATGTGCGGCCTCATGATGTGCACCTTTCAGGGATTACTTGATGCCGGTGGTGGCGATGCCCTTGATCAGGAACCGCTGGCCGAGCAGGAAAGCGAGGAAGATGGGAACGAGGGAGACGACCGACATCGCGAACATCGAGCCCCACGAGGACTCCGCGGTCGCGTCGACGAACGACCGCAGGGCCACCGGGACGGTGTACATCTTCGGGTCGGTCAGGTAGATCAGCTGGCTGAAGAAGTCGTTCCAGGTCCAGATGAACGTGAAGATCGTGGTGGTCGCGAGCGCCGGCACCATCAGCGGCAGGATCACCCGCAGGAAGATGCCGCCCCGGCCGCAGCCGTCGATCCGGGCGGCCTCGTCCAGCTCGCGCGGGATGCCGCGGATGAACTGCACCATCAGGAAGACGAAGAACGCGTCGGTGGCCAGCAGTTTCGGCACGACCAGCGGGAGGAACGTGTTGATCCAGCCGGCCTGCGAGAACAGGATGTACTGCGGCACGATCACCACGTGGATCGGCAGCATGATGCTCAGCAGCATGATCGCGAACCAGAGCTTCTTGCCGGTGAACTCCAGCCGTGCGAACGCGTACGCCGCCATCGAGCAGGACACCAGGTTGCCCAGCACCGAGCCGAACACCACCGCCGCGGAGTTCAGCAGGTAGCGGGTGAACGGCTCGGTGAGCGCGTTCCAGCCGACCCGGTAGTTGTCGATGTGCAGGTCGCGCACCAGGATGCTCGGTTCGCGGAAGATCTCGTTGCCCGGCCGCAGCGAACTGACCACCATCCAGATCACCGGGTAGAGCATCACCAGGGCGGCGGCCGCCAGCGCGACGTGGATCACCGCCGGCCGTATCCGCGCCCAGGTCAGGCCGGCCGTGCTCCGGGCGGCGACCGTGCCGCGCATCGTCTCAGTCGTCATAGAACACCCAGTACTTCGAGGCGAAGAAGTTCGCCGCGGTGAAGACCCCGATGATCACGAGCAGGAACCACGCCATCGCGGACGCGTAGCCCATGTCGAAATTGCCGAAGCCCCGGTCGTAGAGGTAGAGC
This sequence comes from Kribbella sp. CA-247076, assembly GCF_050942445.1. NCBI lineage: Bacteria > Bacillati > Actinomycetota > Actinomycetes > Propionibacteriales > Kribbellaceae > Kribbella > Kribbella sp. CA-247076. The sequence continues at coordinate 6,823,929 of NZ_CP192051.1, forward strand.
GTGAAGAACATGGTCGAGTCCGACGGCCCGCCGGTTCCCCCGGAGACGACGAACGCCTGGGTGAACGACTGGAACGCGTGGATGATCTGCAGCACCAGGTTGAAGAAGATGATCGGCGTCAGCAGCGGCAGCGTGATCCGGAAGAACCGGCCGAGGACGCCGGCGCCGTCCACCGACGCGGCCTCGTAGTACATCGTCGGGATCTGCCGCAGGCCGGCCAGGAAGATCACCATCGGCGAGCCGAACGTCCACACGTTCAGCACGACCAGCGTGCCGAGCGCCGTACTCGGATCGGAGATCCAGCCCTTGCCGTCGATACCGACCAGCGCGAGCACCTGGTTCAGCAGACCCTCGGTGCCGAACACCTGCCGCCACAGAATCGCGATCGCGACGCTGGAGCCGAGCAGGGACGGCAGGTAGAAGACCGAGCGGTAGAACGCCATCCCGCGCACACCGCGGTCGAGGACGACCGCCAGCAGCAGGGCGACCGCCAACTGCAGCGGCACCGAGACGAACACGTACGTGAACGTGACCCGGAGCGAGTTGTGCAGCCGCTCGTCGGACAGCATCCGGGTGAAGTTCTCGAACCCGATCCACTGGGGCGCCTGGATCAGGTTGTAGTCCGTGAACGACAGGTACAGCGAGGCCAGCATCGGCCCGATGGTGATCAGGAACAGCCCGAGCAGCCACGGCGCCAGAAACAGATACGCGGCCAGATTGTCTTTCTTCTGCCCTGCGGGTTTCTTGCCGCGGAGCGAACCGAGCTCGCCCAGCGCACTCATACTTTCTTACCTCCAGAAACCTCCCAGGCCAGCGGAAAGCGCTTGCCTTGGCCGGTCAAATTAGTCCAAGAAACCGGTTCACACAAGACTCTGCGTCGCCTCCGCCTGACCGGATGCGGTCAGCTGCGAAGTCTTGACAGGACAAAGCCCCACGGACACAGTTACGGACGTTTCGGCAACCGCTTACCAAGTCAGCTGGTTCGATCCCCTGGGAGAACCCGATGCATCGTCGTACGTTCCTCGCCGGCTCGCTCACCACGCTGTCGGCCGGCGCGCTCTTGCCGGCCACCGCGGCGGGCGCGGACGCGGCTCCTGTCGACGACGACTTCCTGACGCTGCTGACCACCGCGAACCAGGCCCAGATCCCGGTCGTGCTGGCCAACCTGCAGAACCCGTCCGACAGCGTCCGGACCGTCGCCCGCAAGGCCCGGCGCCTGGTGTCCGGGTACGTCTGGGGCAGGTCGTCGTACCACCACGACGCGTCGCTGCTGGCACCGCTGCAGTGGCTGGCCGAGCAGCTCGCCGCCCGCCAGCACGAGGACGGCCTGTACGACGTCGGCAACCTGCACTCGCCGCCGGACAGCTCGTTCGCGATCCAGGACGTCGCGATGGTCTACGGACTGCTCGACGCCGACGACCAGCCGGCCACCGAGCCGCACCGCGCGATCCTGGCGAAGGTACTGCGGAAGGCCGGGCCGGCCATCGCGACCGGCGGGGTCCACACGCCCAACCACCGCTGGGAGATCGCGGCCGCGCTCGCGCGCACGCACCACCTGTTCCCGGACCGCCGGTACGCCGCCCGGATCGACGACTGGCTCGACGAGGGCATCGACGCGACCCCGGACGGCATCTACTCCGAACGCAGCTCGACGTACGCGTCCGAGGTGACGAACCACTGCCTGCTCGCGATCGCCTGGGTGCGGAACAAGCCGGAGCTGCTCGAGTACGTGCGACGCAACCTGGACGCGACGCTGTCCTTCCTCGAGCCGAACGGCGAGGTCGACACGATCGCGTCCCGGCGGCAGGACCAGACCCGGATCCGCGAGGTCTGGTGGTACCTGACGCAGTTCCGCGAGCTCGCCCTGCACACCGGCGACGGACGCTTCTCGACTGTTGCCAAGAGCATCGAGCAACGTGGCACCGGTGAGCTCGGCGACTTCCTGGCCGAGGTGCTGGAGCGGCCGGAGCTCGCCGCGGTGCTGCCGACGCCGGAGCCGTTGCCGACGGACTTCGCCCGGCACTTCCCGTCCCAGGCGTCGGCCCGGATCCGCCGCGGCTCCAGGACCGCGTCAGTCTTCGGCGGGACGGATTTCCACGACATCCCGGTGATCGCGTCCGGGTTGTCCACGAACCCGACGTTCTTCAAGCTGCGCAGCGGTTCCGCGATCCTCGACTCGGTCCGGCTGTCGCCGCAGTTCTTCAGCACCGGGCACTTCCGCAGCGACGGAATGCGCCGGGTCGGGCCGCGGACCTACAAGTTGGCGCAGGAGGTGAAGGTGCCGTACCACCTGCCGTTGCCGAAGCGATACCGCCGGGAGGACGGTCGCTACGCACTGACCCCGGACGGCCGGTTCTACGCGTCGATGGACTTTCCGCACCGCCCGAAGCACTACCGCAGGTTGCGCACCGAGGTGACGATCGTCGAGGTCGGCGACGGCTGGGACCTGGCGTTCGAGTTCGACGGCGACGAGACGGCGTACGCGATCGAGCTCTGCTTCCGCACCGGCGTTACGTTGTCCGGCGTGGAGGCGTTGAGTGCTCCGGGCAACTATCAGCTCGTGTCCGGGACCGGCACGTACACCGTCGGTTCCGACCGGATCTCGTTCGGCCCCGGCAATGGTGATGCGCGCGTCGCCATGGATCCGGGCGAGCGCTACACCTACCTCGGCGGCAGCCTGACACCGGACGGTCAGCGGGTGTACCTCACCGGCCGCACACCTGGCCGGCAGACGCTGCGGCTACGTACCTTCTAGACCGTGATCACGACCTTGGCGCGGGCGTGCTCGGTCTCGACGTACCGTAGGGCTTCGGCGATCTCAGCGAGTGGGTAGGTGCGGTCGATGGCCGGGATCAACTGCCTGGCCTCGACCATCGTCCGGAGTGCGGTGAGGCTGTCCACACTGGGCTTCGCGTCGAAGGTGACGATTCGCTGCCGGACGAAGCGGGACAGCAGGGCACCGCGCATGATCAGGCCGACCGGCCCGAACACACTGCCGCCGCGGAACACTCCCCCGCCGGACAGGACGAGCACGCCCTCCGGCGTCAGCGCCCGTCGCAGGTCGCCGAGTGACCGGTTCCCCACCAGGTCGAGGACGACGTCGTACCGCTGCCGGGTGAAGTCGTCGCGCGAGTAGTCGACGACCTGGTCGGCGCCGAGCGATCGCATCAGGTCGACGTTCCGCGTGCTGCAGACCGCGGTCACGTGCGCCTCGAGCGCCTTGGCGATCTGTACGGCGAACGTCCCGACGCCACCGGAGGCGCCGTTGATGACGAGGCGTTGACCGGCCTTGACCTGTGCCACGTCGCGCAGTCCTGTCAGGGCGGTGTTCGCGGCGAGCGGCATCGCGGCCGCCTGCTCGAAGGTCAGGTTGGCCGGCTTGTCGTCGACCACGCTCTCGGGCGCCACGACGTACTCCGCGAACGCTCCCGGCGCCTCGCCGTACACTTCGTCCCCGGGCTTGAGGCGGGTGACGTCCGGCCCGACGGCCTCCACGACACCGGCGAAGTCCGTGCCGAGCACGTTCTTGGGTGCGCGGAGCCCGAACGATCCCGGATCCATCAGGCGGGCGACGTACGGATCGCCGCGCATGACGTGCCAGTCGCGGGCGTTCACCGACGCCGCCCGCACCCGGACGACCACCTGATCCCCGGTAGGGCCGGGCTGCTCGGTCTCTCGCACCTCGAGCACGTCCGGACCGCCGTATCGCGCCTGCGCCACCGCTCTCATGCTCCGACCGTATTCGGCCGGACACAGCGGGACCATCCGGACGAACCCTGCACGATCCCTGGTTGGCCGGGTTGGAGGCTGCTGGTCGATCGGCGTACGGTGGTGTTCGGCAATACGTATTACTACTGAAGGTTGATCGAATGCCGAGCGCCCGGCTCACGCAGCGCGATATCGCCCGGCTCGCGAAGGTGAGCCAGACGACCGTGTCGCTGGTGCTGAACAACCGCGCCGTGCGCGTACCTCCTGAGACCCGGGAGCGGGTGCTCGAGGTGATCCGGGAGACCGGCTACCAGGCCGACCCGCTCGCCCGCCGGATGGTCGAGCAGCGCAACCAGATCCTCGGCGTGTTCACCTACGAATCGGTGTTCCCGAGCTCGACCGGCGACTTCTACCACCCGTTCCTGGCCGGGATCGAGGACTGCGCCGAGCGTCTCGGCTGGGACCTGCTGCTGTTCACCAGCGCGCCGGTGACGTCCGGCCAGCGGCGCATCTTCCACGAGAACAACCGGCTCCGGATCGCCGACGGCTGCCTGCTCCTCGGCCGCCGGATCCCCGGTGACGAGCTGGCCCGGCTGATCGCCGAGGACTATCCGTTCGTCTCCGTCGGCCGGCGCGACGATGCCGGCGGCCCGGTTCCGTACGTCGGCGCCGACTACGGGTCGGCCACCTCGGCCCTGGTCGAGCGCGCCTTCGCGCTCGGCCACCGCCGGGTCGCGTACGTCGGTCCCGGTGCCGGCGCCGAGTCGTCCACGGATCGCCTGCGCGGCTTCCGTCGTACAGCGGGACGCCGGGCGCGGCACGTGCCGACCGACCGACCCGCGGCCGAGGTGCTCGGCACGCTGGTGGACGCGCGGATCACCGCGGTCTTCGTCGAGGAGCGGGCGGACGCGGTCGCGCTGGCCGACGCGGCCGCCGACCGCGGCGTCGACGTTCCCGGCGACCTGTCCGTGATCGCGCTCGGCGACGCGACCCGGCCGGCCACGACCGGCATCGAATTCAGCGGCTTCCACGTCCCCCGCCAGGAGATGGGCAGCCAGGCCACCGAATTGCTCGAGGCCATCCTGAGCGGCCGGGCCGAGGCAGGCACGCAACGGCTGCTGCCGTGCGAACTGACCGAAGGCACCACGTTGATCGCACCGAAGGGTACGTAATGCAGACAGACGTTCTGGTAGTTGGTGGCGGGCTCGGCGGTGTGGCCGCGGCTCTGTCGGCCGTGCGCGCCGGTCGCTCGGTCGTGCTGACCGACGAGTTCGACTGGCTCGGCGGACAGCTGACCAGCCAGGCCGTGCCCCCGGACGAGCACACCTGGGTCGAGCAGTTCGGCGTCACCGCGTCGTACCGCGCACTCCGCGAGGGGATCCGCGACTACTACCGGCGCCACTACCCGTTGACGTCCGCGTCACGGGCGGCTGTGCAGCTCAACCCGGGCGCCGGGTACGTGTCCAAGCTCTGCCACGAGCCGCGGGTCGCGCTGGCGGTGCTGGAGGGAATGCTCGCGCCGTACCGGTCGAGCGGGCGGTTGCGGGTGCTCCAGCCCTTCCGGCCGGTCGCCGCCGACACCGATGGCGATCGCGTCAGCGCGGTGACCGTGCGGCATCGCGACACCGACGAGCAGCTGACGATCACGGCGCCGTACATCCTGGACGCGACCGAGACCGGCGAGCTGCTGCCGCTGACCGGGACGGAGTACGTCACCGGCTTCGAGTCGCAGAGCGACACCGGCGAGCCGAGCGCGCCGGCCGAGGCGCAGCCGCTGAACATGCAGGCGGTCTCGTATTGCTTCGCCATTGATCACGTCGACGGCGACCTGGTCGGGGACGAGCCGGCGAACTACTCGTTCTGGCGCGACTACCAGCCGTCGTTCTGGGGTGATCGGCTGCTGTCCTGGACGGCGCCCGACCCGCGAACCCTGACCGCCTCCCCGCGGACCTTCACGCCGAACCCGGACGACGACCCGCTCGCGGTGGTCGCGGACCAGCGCCGGACCGGCGGCGACACAAACCTGTGGACGTTCCGCCGGATCGCGGCCCGCCGGCACTTCGAGCCGGGTGCGTACGCCAGCGACATCTGCCTGGTGAACTGGCCGATGATCGACTACTTCGAGGGCCCGGTGATCGACGTACCCGACGCGGACCAGCATCTGGCGGCGGCGAAGGAGCTGTCCCAGGCCGTCTTCTACTGGCTGCAGACCGAGGCGCCGCGACCCGACGGCGGCACCGGGTTTCCCGGGCTGCGGATGCGCGGCGACCTGCTCGGGACCGACGGTCTCGCCCAGGCGCCGTACATCCGCGAGTCGCGTCGCATCAAAGCGGAGTACACGGTCGTCGAGCAGGACCTGGCGGTCGCGGTCCGCGGCTCGAGCGGCGCGGTCGAGTACGACGACAGCGTCGGCGTCGGGATGTACCGGATCGACCTGCACCCGTCGACCGGCGGGGACAACTACATCGACGTGGCCAGCAGCCCGTTCCGGATCCCGCTCGGGGCGCTGATCCCGCGCCGGGTGGAGAACCTGCTGCCGGCGAACAAGAACCTCGGCACCACCCACATCACCAACGGCTGCTACCGGCTGCACCCGGTCGAGTGGAACATCGGCGAGGCCGCCGGACTGCTCGCGGCGTACTGCCTCGACCGCGGTGTCCGCCCGCGCGCGGTCCGCAACACGCCGGCGCTGCTCGGCGACTTCCAGTCCCGGCTGGTTGCCCAGGGCGTCGAGCTCACCTGGCCGGATGTCACCGGCTACTGACATCTTCCCGCTGTGGAAAACTGGTGGCGTGAGCTTCCATGCGGCTGTCTTCATCGCCACCAGTCTCGACGGCTACATCGCCCGCCCGGACGGGTCCATCGACTGGCTCACCTCGCGCGCCGAACAGGCCGGGGACACCGGGTACGACGAGTTCATGGCGTCCGTCGACACCGTCGTACTCGGCCGGAACACCTACGAGAAGGCACTCACCTTCGACTTCTGGCCGTACGAGGGCAAGCACGTCGAAGTCCTCAGTACGACGCTCGCCGCGGACGCCGACGAACGCATCCTCGTCCACCGCACGCTGGACGGCCTGGTCGAGACGCTGAACGACCGCGGCGCCAAACGCATCTACACCGACGGCGGCCGAGTCATCCAGACCTTCCTCCGAGCCGGCCTCCTGAACGAGCTCACCATCACCACCGCCCCCGTCCTCCTAGGCGCCGGCATCCCCCTCTTCGGCGACCTGGACACCGACATCCCCCTCACCCACAACGCCACCCGAACCCTCAAAGCCGGCTTCACCCAATCCGACTACACCATCCACCGCCCCACCTAACCACCTCCGCACCCAACGCGGGCCCGCCCTACACACACCGCCCCACAGACGGCGCTACACGGGACCAGACCTACCCACCCCGGCCCACAGACGCGCTCCACCGAGCCCGGCCCACACACGTCGGCGCAGGCGTCCTGCCGGGACCGGTCAACTGCACGCCGGCCCGCACGCGTCCTCCACGAGCCTGCCCCACCCCGACCCGCAGGCGTCCTGCCCGCGCCCGGCCGCAGCCCGCCAACAGACCGGCTCGCGCGGCCCGCCGTACTGGTGCTGAACGTCCGCCTTCGCACACCTCGCGCGCTGCGTGGACTGGCATGCTCTGCGTGCCTGACGGCTCGGCGGCCTCGCTTAACTGCGCCAGAGGCAGCCCTGGGGACGCGTGCTAGAGGTCGAGGGTCTTGCTCGGGTCGCGGCCTTCGGACCAGGCACGTCGTGGGTCCTCGGCGGTGGCACCCGCCTTGGTCTGCTCCGACGGCTGCGTCGGATTCGTCCCGGCACGAATCGCAGTCGCCAGCTCGTCACTGTCGTGCGCGATCCGCCGGGCATCCGGGGACGTGTTCTCGAAGCCTTCGCGCAGCTCACCAAGCCCACGGCGTGCGGTACCGACCGCGTACTCGGCCTCCGTGCCGGCTTCCTGGACGACCCGCGCGGTCCGGTCCTGGTCCTCGATCGCACCAGGTACGTTCAGCAGCGGCTCGAGGTTCTCCCGGGCAGCGGCCAGACGCTGGTTGGTCCGATCGGTCCCCTCCATCGCATCGTCCACCGCGCGACTGAGAGCCACCAGCCGCGTCCGCAGCTGATCATTCACCTCGGACCGCTGCCCAGGCATCGAGTCGAGCTCATCCATGAACTGCCGACCGGCCGCGAGGGAACGCGCCCCCTGCTCCAGGTGCTCACGGACCTCGGCGACGCCGCCCTGCCCGCGTCGCAGGCTCTCGCGGATCTCGTCGGCTGCGTACCGCGCGTTCCGCAGGATCGCCTCGGCGTCTTCCGTGTTCTCGGCGTCCCGCACCCGGTTGGCCATCCCCGCGACCGAGGCGATGTCGTCCTCGGCCCAGCGCAGCCGACGGTCCACCTGGTCGGTGAGCTCGGCAGCGCTCTCCAGCGACGCGCGCGCCGAGGTGACCGCGTTCACCGTCATCTCGGCCAGGTTGCCGGCATGCTCCCGGGCTTGCACCGCGGCTCGCTCGTCAGCCGGCGTACTCACCGACCCACCTCACCCTGACTGTCGCCCCGCACGCCACCCGCCGCGTTGCCCTGCACGCCGCCCGCCGAGTTCGTCTGCTCGCCGCCCGCGGCGAGGGCGTCGTCGGCCGCCAGCGCGTCCCTCAGACTCGTACCGACCGCCTGGATCTCCCTCCTCGCGGCCCGGAGATCCGCATCCGGCGCCTGCTCGTCCGGCAGTTCCACGCCCTCGCCCCGATCATCCTCTGGGGCCCCGTCCGATGGCAGTTCCGGCACGACGAAACCTCCTTCTCAGCAACAACAGTCGACGCACGACTGTATCCCGCCACAGGCCCACCCCCGGAGATTGCCGGGCAGCAGGGCTTCGCCGACAACCTCCAACGCCAACCTCCGCTTCATGCTACGCCCGCCGTACGGCGCCGTCCATTCGACTACTTGCCCGCAGCAACAACCCTGCAGTTGTGGATGACTTATCCACAGAACACGAAGCTGTGGACAACCTCACGTAGCCGATCCTCCTTGAAAATAAGGGATCTCGAGCTCGAAAACTGTCGGTGGGCATGTCTACAGTGATGGGCATGGAGATCCTCGGCGAACGGCCCGCCTGGTCGATGAGCGACAGCGAGAAGCTGTCGACCCTCGACGCGGTCCTCGCCGAGCAGGCCAGGCTGGCGACGTACAGGTTGCACCTCATCGCCGACCTCGAGCGCTCCGGCTACGCCAAGGAGCTAGGCGCCGGCGACACCGCCCGCCTCCTCTCCCAGCGCTACCGCATCGACACCGCCGAAGCCCGCCGCGACGTACGCGTCGCCACCAGCCTCGACCGACACCCAGCCACCAACGCCGCCCTCCCCGACCCCAGAACCCCTTTCGCGAATCCGGCCACCGCCCAACCCACCACTCCCGGCAACCCCGACGACGCCAACAACGCCGACGCGGCTGCCGGGCCACTGGGCAGCCTGGACACCGAAGACGCCGAGACTCTCAACAGCCCGGCCGCCAACGGGGCCGGCCTCGGTGGCCTCGATGCCGCCGGCTCCGGGCTGCGTGGAGGCTGGCGGGTTCATCCGGCTCATGCAGAAGCGATCATGTCGGTCCTGGACAAGGTCCCCGCGACGGTGTCGACCGAGAACCTCGAATTCGCCGAACGCCAACTGATCGACCTGGCCGCAACCCACACCCCGTCCGAGCTCCGCCGCGCCGGCCGGAAGATCCGCGACATCCTCGACCCCGACGGCCCCGAGCCGGACGAACAGAAGGCGTACGACCGCGAATCCCTCACCCTGAAAACCGCCGACCGAGGCCTCACGTTCCGCGGCTACCTGGCCAACGAGAACGCCGAACTCTTCCGCACCCTGATCCACGCCCACGCCAAGCCCCACAAGACAATCGACGGCGAGCTAGACCCACGCCCACGCGACAAACGCCAGGCGGACGCCCTAACCACCATCCTCACCACCGCCGCCAACCCAACCCCAACCCCCAACACCGCAGCTGGCAAGGCAGGGGACGGCCGGGCGGCGGACAATGCCGTCGGCACGCTGCTCGGCACCATCGAGCCTCGCCCAACCGCCGCAACGACCGCGCCCAGTCGTGGCGGCCACGAAGGTCACCGCGAACCTGAAGCCCACCGCGAGCGTCCAGGCCAGCGTGCAGACGACGGCGAGCGTGCACGCGATGCCGACGATGTGTACGACGGCGAGGAAGCGCGCGACAGTCTGCGCGACGGCCAGGCTGTGGGACACGAGAAGGGTCATGGGTACGTCGCTGGGTATGGGCCGAAGGCGCAGATCAGCGTGACCATCGACTTCGAATCCCTCAAGGCTGCGACCGCGAACGCAACCGGCGCCCTCGTGTTCGGGGATGACCTGTCCGCCGCGGTCGTACGCCGCCTGGCCTGCGACGCCGAGATCCTCCCCATCGTGCTCGGCTCCAAATCGCAGCCACTCGACGTCGGCACCAGCCAACGCCTCGTCACCCGCCCCATGCGACGCGCCTTGAACGCCCGCGACAAAGGCTGCGTCGTGTGCGGCGCACCACCGATCAAATGCGACGCCCACCACGTCGTGTCGTGGCTCGACGGTGGCATAACCGCCGTCAGCAACCTGGTGCTGCTCTGCCGGCGGCACCACAACGACCTGCACTCCGGCCACTGGCGGATCCGCATCGTCGACGGCGTCGTCCAGGTCACCCGCCCCACTTGGACGAATCCCACTCCAATCCCACAAGGCAGATACCGCCCACCCACCACCCCGATCCCCTCCTACCTTGCACCCACCTCACCGAAATCGCCCCCAGTCGACGCCCGCCCGAGCAGCGCGCACCCAGACAGCGTGCATCCGGTCGCCGAGTGCACAGGCAGCGTGCATCCAGTCGACGTACGCGGCGACGAGCGCCAAGGCAGCGCACGCCCAGTCGGCGTAGGCCCAGGTGACATGCGACCAACGGCTCATTTCGATCCCTGGGGAGAGACCGATGCGACAGACATCGCGCCCCAAACTGGCCCGCGGCAAGCAACGTCACCTACTCCCTGGCCGCGCCCGTCGAGCGCGCCAACAGGTCAGCCACCCGGCGGACACTTCCCGCGCCCGTCGGCCCCGACCAAGCCGTTCGACCCGTGGGGCGAACCACTGCCCGATGGCACGCCGACAACGAACAACACGGACCCGGCCGCAACCGCCTCCGCTTGACCACCACCCGCGCGTACCGCGACAGCCAACCTCAAAGCCGCCAGTCCCCACCGCGCTGACACGGAGCGAAACACTGCACCGAGACCCAGCCGCAACCGCTTGCGGTCCGCTGTCTCCGCGCGCACCGCGACAGCCGAACCTCGAATTCGTTGAACCCTGCCGCGCTGACACAGTGCCAAGACAGAGCATCGAGGCTCCTGCTGCACATCGAGCGAGTTGCCGGGAGCAACGATCACACGCCCAGAGTGGGCCAGATGGTCAGGGCCATCTCGCGGATGTTCGGCAGCGGTCCGGCAGTTTGGCCACACCGCCAATCGGCACGACGCCACGACGTGCGGCGAGGGCTCGGCAGGCCTCCATGGGTTGTGGAGTCTGGATAACTGCGTTGCCTTCGTGTCGGGTGGGCCGATTGGATGTGGGGATGGGATCGGGTGTCAGGGTGGTGCTGCTGTGTGGGACCGCGTTTTCTGGCAAGAGTACGGTCGCGCGAGCCTTGGCGCCGAGGTTGTCCGCGGGCGTTGTGAGTCTCGATGAGATCAACGAGCGCCGTGGATTGTGGGGTGGCGACGGGATTCCCGTCGAGGAGTGGGTCCGTACTCATGAGCTCGCGAGGGAAGAGGTCCGCGGGCTCCTCGGCTCAGGACGGTCCGTCGTCATCGACGACACCAGTTCCCTGCGAGCCCTCCGCGACGGCTGGCGCTCACTGGCCATCGGCGCCGGGGCCGAATTCATCCTGCTGTACGTCGACGTCGACCACGCGACCGTCCGCCGTCGCCGGGCCGACAATCAACTCGATCCGCGCCGACGCGATGTCACCGACGCCGTACTGAACCAACACCTCGCCGACTTCGAACCCCCAGAAGCCGACGAGAATTCCATCCGGATCAAGTCCGCCGAAGATCTGCAGCGCACCCGGTTGGCTGCCGAGTCACCCTGACGGGGCGGCGCCGCTGACATACAGGGCGAGGACCCCCGGACCGCCCGCTGCCACCCACGACGGGTGATCTCCGCTCGTGGATTCCTCGGCACGGATCGCGCGGGTTGAGCAGCGGCAGGCGCGCTCGCCGCGGCCGGCCACGCCCGGGCGGGCAGGACGGCGCCGCGGCGATGGGATGCGGCGGCGCCGAGCCGGCGACGGGTTGCGCGCGGACGGCAAGCCGGCGACGGGGTGCGCGCGGACGGCGAGTAGCGGATCGCCGGGGAGTGCGAGCCGCGGGTTGTGTTGGCACGTTGCGGGTGGCGCATGGCAGGTAGCGTTCCTCGCCGCGATGCCCACCCTGGCCAGCATGCCTAGCGCGCTTCACGAGGACTACGCCGCGCGGACACGATGGCAGGCGAGGGCCGGCCGGGTACACCTTTGGCGGGCTGGAGGGCCGGCCGGGCACACACCTTAGGCGGGCTATCTGAGGAGGTGGACTGCTTCGGTTGCCCAGTAGGTGAGGATGGTGTCGGCGCCGGCTCGGCGGATGGCGGTGAGGGTTTCGAGGATGGCGCGGTCGCGGTCGATCCAGCCGTTGGCGGCGGCGGCTTCGACCATGGCGTACTCGCCGGAGATGTTGTACGCGGCAACGGGTACGTCGACGTGGTCCCGGACCTGCCGGATGATGTCCAGGTAGGCGAGCGCCGGCTTCACCATCACGATGTCGGCGCCTTCGGCGATGTCCAGGTCGACCTCGCGCAGCGCCTCGCGGGCGTTGGCGGGGTCCTGCTGGTACGTCTTCCGGTCGCCTTGCAGCGACGAGTCGACGGCCTCGCGGAACGGGCCGAAGAAGGCCGACGCGTACTTGACGGCGTACGCCAGGATGACGGTGTCCTGGAAGCCGGCCGCGTCGAGCGCCGTACGCACCGCCCCGACCTGGCCGTCCATCATCCCGGACGGGCCGACGACATGCGCGCCGGCGGTGGCCTGGGCGACGCCCATCTCGGCGTAGAGCTTCAGGGTCGCGTCGTTGTCCACGCGGCCGGCGGAGTCGAGTACGCCGCAGTGCCCGTGCGAGGTGAACTCGTCCAGGCAGAGGTCCGACATGACCAGCAGCGCGTCACCGGCCTCGGCGACCGCGTCCCGGATCGCGACGTTCAGGATCCCGTCCGGATCGATTCCGCCCGACCCGACCTCGTCCTTGGACGACGGTACGCCGAACAGCATGACGCCACCGAGTCCGAGCTGAGCCGCCTCGGCGACCGCCTTCCGGGCGGTGTCCCGGGTGTGCTGGTACACGCCCGGCATGGACCGGATCGCGATCGGCTCGCGGGCGTCCTCCCGGATGAACATCGGCAGGATCAGCTGCCGCGGTTCGAGCGTGGTCTCCGCGACCAGTCTGCGCACCGCCGCCGACGACCTCAGCCGCCGCGGCCTCACTTCCGGGAATCCAGGCATGTCAGCTCTTCCGACGAGAACCCGAGCGCCGCTCGGACGGACGGGTGACCGGCTCCCCGGCCTCGACCATGGTGTCACGCCGGTCCGCACCGAACCGGGCCAGGGCGTCGGCGAGCTCCTCGGCGGACGGCGACTCGGCCATTGCGTCGACCCGCAGGCCGTGCTCCTCGGCGGTCTTCAGGGTGGCCGGGCCGATGACCGCGATCACCGTGGACGCGTGCGGCTTGCCGGCGATGCCGACCAGGTTGCGCACGGTCGAGGACGAGGTGAACACGACCGCGTCGAACTTGCCCGACTTGATCGCCTCGCGGGTCGGCGCGGGCGGCGGGGCGGCCCGCACGGTCCGGTACGCCGTCACGTCGTCGACCTCCCAGCCGAGATCGGTCAGCCCGGCGACCAGGGTCTCGGTGGCGATGTCGGCCCGCGGCAGGAACACCCGGTTGATCGGGTCCAGCACCTCGTCGAACGGCGGCCAGTCCTCGACCAGCCCGGCGGCCGACTGCTCACCGGACGGGACCAGGTCCGGGCGGATGCCCCAGGCACCGATCGCCTCGGCGGTCTTGTCGCCGACCGCGGCGATCTTCAGCCCGGAGAACGCCCGCGCGTCCAGGCCGTACTCGTCGAACTTCTCCCGGACCGCCTTGACCGCGTTGACCGAGGTGAACGCGACCCACTCGTACCGGCCCTCGACCAGGCCGCGGATCGCCTTGTCCATCTGCTGCGGGTTGCGCGGCGGCTCGACCGAGATGGTCGGGACCTCTTCCGGCATCGCGCCGTACCGCCGCAACCGGTCCATCAACGGGCCCGCCTGGTCCTTGGTCCGCGGGACCAGGATCCGCCAGCCGAACAGCGGCTTGGTCTCGAACCAGGACAGCGCCTCGCGCTGCTCGACCACGGCGCCGACCACGACCACGGGCTCGCCGGTGACCTTGGCCGCGCGCAGGTCGGCAACGATCGTCTCCAGTGTGCCGACCACGCTGGTTTGCGAGGTCGTCGTACCGCCGACCGTCGCGGCCACCGGCGTACCGGCGTCGAAGCCGGCCTCGACCAGGGCTGCGACCGTCTCCTTCAGGACCTCGGCCGCGTTCAGCAGCACCAGGGTCTGCTTCGGGTGCAGCCGGGTCAGGTCGAGCTTGGCCTCGGCCAGGTCGAGGACGGTGACCTCGCGGTCGCCCTTCATCGTCAGCGGGATCCCCGCGTACGTCGGGACCGCGCTGACCTCGCTGACACCGGGGACGATGTTGAAGCCGATGCCCGCCTTCCGGCACGCGGCCGCCTCCTCGGCACCGCTGGAGAAGGTGAACGGGTCACCGGTCAGCAGGCGGACGACGTTCGCCGCGGACTTGGCCGTCTTCACCACCAGCCGGGCCCGGGCGGCGACCCGCAGCGCCCGGCTGCCCTCGGCGCCGCTGCCGTCGATCACCTCGACGCCCGGCTTGCAGTACGCCAGGAACGCGTCGTGCTCGGGGCCCTCGACGACGACGGCGTCGGCGTTCGCCAGGACGTCGCGGCCGGCCAGCGTCAGCAGGGCGGGGTCGCCCGGCCCGACACCGACGAACGTGACGTGGCCGAGTGGTCTGGTCTGCTTGACCGTGCTGGTGGCGGCCGCCTTGGCCGGCACGTTCTGAGGTGCCGCGGTGGCCGCTGTCTTCGCGCTGCTCACGTCTGCCTTCGCCCTCGTCCTCGTCCTGCTCGTCTTCTTGGCCGTCGTGCCCTGTGCCGGTGTCATGTCTGCTCCAGCAACTCGTTCGCCAGCGCCTTGCCGAGTGCCACCGGGTCGTCCACCGGCCCGTTGGCCGACAGCCGTCGTACGCCGTCCTCCTGGCCGAGCGCTCCCCGTAGCCAAAGCTCCGGCCCGTCCTCACCTTCGACCACCTCGGCGAGCGCACCGACCGGAGCCGTGCATCCCGCCTCGAGCGTCGCCAGCATCTGCCGCTCCGCCGTCACCGCTGCCCGGGTGGCCGGGTCCTCCAGTGGTGCCAGCGCGGCCAGTACCGCGGTGTCCTCCGCCCGGCACTCGATGCCCAGGGCACCTTGTCCGGGAGCCGGCAGGACCTGGATCGGATCCAGGGTCTCGGTCACCTCGGCGAGCCGTCCCAACCTGGACAACCCTGCCCTTGCCAGCACCACCGCGTCCAATTTGCCCTCGGCCACCAGGCCGATCCGGGTGTCCACGTTGCCGCGGATCCCGGTGCACTCCAGGCCGAGGCCGAGCGCGTCCAGCTGGGCGACCCGGCGGGGTGAGCCGGTGCCGACCAGGGCGCCGCGCTGCAGCTCGCCGAGGGTCAGCCCGTCCCGGGCGACCAGTACGTCTCGCGGGTCCTCGCGCACCGGGACGGCGCCGATGGACAGCCCGTCGACCGGCGCGGTCGGCAGGTCCTTGAGCGAGTGCACGGCGATGTCGATCTCGTTGGCCAGCAGGGCGTCGCGCAGCGCGCTGACGAAGACGCCGGTGCCGCCGATCTGCTCCAGCGGCGCGCGGTTGACGTCGCCGGTGGTGACGATCGGGACGAGCTCGACGTCGTGGCCCAGGGCCCGCAACCGGTCGGCCACCCAGGTCGCCTGCGCGGTCGCCAGGGCGGACCGCCGCGTACCGAGCCTGATCATCAGCGGTCACCTCCGGTCGCGTCGGCGCGGGTTTTGCTGGTCTCTTCCGGTGTCTTCGCGGCCGTGACCGCGTCCACCGTGGCCGGATCGAGCGCGAACAGCTCGCGCAGGGCGTCGGCGTACGTCGGCCCGCCGGGGTCGGCCGCCAACTCCTTCACCCGCACGGTCGGCGTGTGCAGCACCTTGTCGACCACGCGACGGATGGTCCGGGCCACCTCGTGGCGCTGGGTGTCGTCCAGGCCGGGAAGCTTCCGGTCCAGCCGGGCCAGCTCGGCCTCGACCAGCTCGGTCGCCATCGCCCGCAGCGCGACCACGGTCGGCGCGACCGACGCGGCCCGGCGGGTGGCCTCGAACGACCCGGTCTCCTCCGCGACGATCCGGCGTACCTCGTCGATGTCGTCCTCACTGCCGCCCGCCGTGCCGGCGAGGTCGGCCAGCGTGACCAGGGTGACGCCGGGGATGCGCGCCGCCTCGGGCGCGACGTCCCGCGGCAGGGCGACGTCGAGTACGCCGATCGGCCGCCCGTCGGACGCGTTCCGGATCATCTCCTCGGTCAGTACGACGCCGCGCGCGCCGGTGCACGAGACGACCAGGTCCGCCTCGGCCAGCGCATCCGGAACGGCCGCGAGCTGGATCGCCGACCCGCCGACCCGCTCGGCCAGCGCGACCGCGCGGTCGTAGTTGCGGTTGGCGATGGTCACGCTCTTCGCGCCGCCGTTCAGCAGCGTCTGCGCGGCCAGCGACGCCATCGAGCCGGCGCCGACGATCAGCGCGCGGCGGCCCTCGAAGCCACCCACCGCGTCGAGGCCGGCCGAGACGACCGACCGTCCGGCGGAGTCGATGCCGGTCTCCGCGCGGGCGCGCTTGCCGACCCGCAACGCGTGCTGGAAGACGGCGTTCAGACCGGTGCCGACGGTCTCCAGGTCCTGGCCGACGCGCAGCGACTCCTTCACCTGGCCGAGGATCTGGCTCTCGCCGACGACCATCGAGTCCAGCCCGACCGAGACCTGGAACAGGTGCGCGACCGCACCTTCCTCGAAGTGCACGTAGAGGTGCTCGGCCAGGTCCAGCAGCGGTACGCCGGTGATGTCGGACAGGATCGCGGTGACCTCGTCCATGCCCGCGTGGAACCGGTCGACGGACGCGTAGACCTCGGTCCGGTTGCAGGTGGCGAGCACCGCGGACTCCGAGACGGCCGGGGTGTGCTTGACGGCCAGGGCCAGCTTGGTCGCCGCGTCCGCGTCGAGCGCCACCCGCTCGAGGACGTTGATGTCGGCGGAGCGGTGGCTGATCCCGACGACCAGATAGCTCATGCGCCGACACCTCCCCCGACGCTCGGCAGATCGGTGAGACCGTTCATCGCTGGTAGTTCGGGCACCGGGGGGAGCGCCGCCTCTCCGGACTTTCGTTGTTCGTGGTACGCCAGGATCTGCAACTCGATCGAGAGGTCCACCTTGCGGATGTCGACGCCGTCGGGCACGGACAGCACCACCGGCGCGAAGTTCAGGATGCTGGTCACCCCGGCCGCGACCAGCCGGTCGCACACCTCCTGCGCCGGGCCGGCGGGGGTGGTGATGACACCGATCGAGACCCGGTCGGCCTTGACGATGTCCTCGATCTCGGCGAAGTCGCGGACCTCCATGTCACCGATCCGCTCGCCGATCAGGTTCGGGTCGGCGTCCAGCAGCGCGACGATCCGGAACCCGCGGGTGCCGAAGCCGGAGTAGTTCGCCAGCGCGTGGCCCAGGTTTCCGATCCCGACGATGACCACGGCCCAGTCCTGGGTGACGCCGATCTCGCGGGCGATCTGGTAGCGCAGGTACTCGACGTCGTAGCCGACGCCGCGGGTGCCGTAGGAGCCCAGGTAGGACAGGTCCTTGCGGAGCTTGGCCGAGTTCACCCCGGCGGCGGTCGCCAGGTCCTCGCTGGACGCGGTGGCGATCCCGTTGTCCGACAGCGCGGTCAGCGCCCGCAGGTACACCGGCAAGCGCGCGACAGTCGCCTCGGGAATGCCGCGTTCGGTTCTCGTCGGCGGGCCGGGGCGACGGCTGCTGGCACGCGTCACAATTCTCCTGGGAACGGTTCTCCACGGCCGCGGTCTTGACGGCCGGCGGCTCTTCTTACTCTAGGAGCTTGTGAACGTGAGAACAAAATCGGCGGCGGCCGAGGTGACCGACTGCACTAAGAGTCGGGTCGGGGGATCACCAGACGCGACTACGTGAGCGCCATTCGGAGCCTGGCGGGGTCCACGCGCCAGAAATCGTGCTGCTTGCCGTCCACGAAGGTCACCGGGATCTGCTCGCCGTACTCGGTGAACAGCCGGTCATCCTGTGTGATGTCGACCTCGGACCAGTCGACGCCCAGCTCGGCACAGACCTGCTGGACGATCGCCCGGGCGTCGTCGCACAGGTGACAGCCGGGCTTCCCGTAGAGAGTGACGCGCGTCATTTCCGCAGTTGCCCCTTGGCGACCTTGCCGGTGACCGAGTGCGGCAGGTGGTCCACCACCGCGATCTCGACCGGACACTTGAACCGGGCCAGCCGCGTCCCGGCGTACTCCAGCACCGCGGCCGTGTCCACCGCCGCACCCGTCTCCGGGACGACGAACGCCTTCACCGCTTCCCCGGTCTCGTCGGACGGTACGCCGATGACGGCGGCCTCGCGGACACCGGGAGCGCCGACCAGGACCTCCTCGACCTCGCTCGGGAAGACGTTGAACCCGGACACGATGATCAGCTCGCGCAACCGGTCGACCAGGAACAGGTCGCCGTCGGCGTCCAGGAAGCCGACGTCACCGGTGCGGTACCAGCCGTCCTCGTCCGGGCCGTCGACCCCGTCCGGCCAGTAGCCCGAGAACAGGTTGCGGCCGCGGATCAGGATCTCGCCGGGGTCGTCGCCCTCGACGTCCTCGCCCTGCTCGTCGGCGATCCGCACCTCGACGTTCGGCAGCGGGCGGCCGACCGAGCCCGGTTTCGGGTTCTCCTCGCCGAGGGTCGTGGTGACGCCGGGGGACGCCTCGGTCAGGCCGTAGCCCTGGTGGACGAACTTCCCGGTCTCCCGCTCGAACCGGTCGGCCAGCGCCCGGTCGAGGGTGGACGCGCCGGTCAGGACGACCTTGACCGTCGCCAGCGCGTCCCGCAGGTCCGGCCGGGCGAGCAGGGCGGTCAGCGCCGGCGGGGCGAGCGGCAGGCGGGTCACGCCGTACCTGCTGATCAGGTCGAGGGTGTGGGTGGAGTCGAAGCGCGGCTCGATGACGAGGGTGGCGCCGCTCGCGACCGCCCAGCCGAGGACGGCGTTCAGGCCGAAGGCATGGAACATCGGCAACACGCCGAGGACGACGTCGTCGGGACCCATCCGGTCCTCGCCGAGGCCGGAGAGGTTCCGGACGTTCGCGGCCAGCGCGCGGTGCGACAGCATCGCCGCCCGCGGATCCCCGCTGGTTCCGGACGTGTAGAGCAGGACGGCCAGGGTCTCCGGGTCGAGCTGCGAAAGTAACGGAGCGTGACCTTCGAGCTCGCCGGCCCGGATCGTCCGGAGGCCCTCGATCTTGCCCGCGAGGTCGCCGTCGGCGACCGCCAGCCGGGCTCCGGAGTGCTCCACGACACTGCTGATCTCGCGCGCCGTCAGCCCGGTGTTCAGCGGTACGGCGACCAGGCCGGCCCGGAGAATCCCCAGGTAGGACGTGACGAACTCGACGCTGTTGGCGGACAGCAGGAGGACCCGGTACCCCGGCACCAGGCCGGCCGCGGCGAACCCCTGCGCGGTCCGCTCGACGGTCGCGTCGAGCTCGCGCCAGGTCAGCCGCCGATCACCGTCGACCAGCGCGAGACGTTCGCCGTGACGTTGCGCTGTGTCACGAAGAATGTCCGCGAAATTGAAGTTCACCAGGCGAGTCTGTCATGTGGGCGTGGTCACGGTACGCCCGCCCGCCGCCGCTGTGAGACGGTGACGGGCAGTAGGCGACAGACCGGGGTTCCGTGCCCTAAGGTCCTCATCCATGGGTGGGGGTTCGTCGCGCGATCTGCGCGCGAGATCGGTGCTCGCCGGGGAGGCCAGCGCCGCGGCGGCCGAGGTCGAGGCCGCGTTACGGACACGTCCGGTGCCGGACGCGGCCGCGTTCTTCGACGTGGACAACACGATGCTGCAGGGCGCCTCGATGTTCCATCTGGCCCGCGGGCTCTACCGCCGGAAGTTCTTCACCTCCGGCGAGATCGCGCAGAAAGCCTTTGCACAGTTGAGGTTCCGGCTCCAGGGCGAGACGCCGGACTCGGTCGCCAACGCCCGGGCGGCCGCGCTGACGTTCATCGCCGGCCACCGGGTCTCCGAGGTGCAACTGCTGGTCGAGGAGATCTTCGACGAGATCATGGCCGACCGGATCTGGCCCGGGACGCGGGCGCTGGCCCAGCAGCACCTGGACGCCGGCGAGCGGGTCTGGCTGGTGACGGCCGCTCCGGTGGAGGTCGCGAGGCTGCTCGCCAGGCGGCTGGGACTGACCGGCGCGCTCGGAACGGTTGCAGCGGAGCGTGACGGGATATATACAGGTGAACTCGTGGGCGACATCCTGCATGGCCCGGCCAAGGCAGAGGCCGTCCGCGCGCTTGCGGCGCACGAGGGGCTGGCCCTGGCCTCCTGTGCGGCGTACTCGGACTCGGTGAACGACCTGCCGATGCTCGAGCTGGTGGGGAATCCATGCGCGATCAACCCCGACAGCCGGCTGCGCCGCCACGCGGAAGTCGCCGGCTGGCGCATTCGTGACTATCGGACCGGACGGAAGGCGGCACGCCTCGGACTGTTGACAGCGGGTGTTTCAGGCATAACGCTCGGTGCTGTCTCAGCCGCTGTGGCCATTCGCGGATGTGTCAGAAGACGTGCCAGTTGAACGGGGAGAAATCTTGACCACGCCGGAGCCAAGCCCGGACGGGATGAGACGTGCGGAGCTCGTCGATCGCGCCCAGGCCGGGGACGTCGGTGCCTTCGGTGAGCTGTACGACGAGTACTCGCTCACCGTCTATCGCTACATCTACGCTCGGGTTTCGTCCTCGGCGCTCGCCGAGGACCTGACCAGCGAGACGTTCGTCCGGGCGCTGCGCGCGCTGGACTCGTTCCGCTGGCAGGGCCGCGACTTCGGCGCCTGGCTGGTGACGATCGCCCGGAACCTGATCACCGACCACTACAAGTCCGGCCGGGTCCGGCTCGAGGTGGTCACGGACGAGATCGAGACGCACGACCGGCAGACCGAGGGGCCGGAGGTCGACGTACTGGCCGCCGCCACCGCCGAGGTCCTGCGGGACGCCGTCGCGGCCTTGCCCGACGAACAACGCGACTGCCTGACGATGCGATTCTTCGCCGGTTTGTCGATCGCGGAAACGGCCAAGGCGCTGGAGAAGTCCGAAGGCGCCGTCAAGCAACTGCAACTGAGGGCCGTACGGCACTTGGCGAAGGTTATCCCCAAGGACTTGAGGTGAGGCGGATGACAACGAATGTCTTTCGTAACCCGTCAGTGAGTTTCCTCGTTCTCCTTCGTGAGGACCTGTCGGTAACCCCGACTGGCCATTGAGGAGAACGAGAACTCATGAGTGACCTACACAGGGCTCGAGCGCGCGCGGAGGCCTTCGCGCACGCCGTCGATCACGGGCCCCGTCACTCTTCGCGACTGAGCGATGACCCCGAGCTGATGGAAGCTGTGGAACTGGTCGGACGGCTGAGGACCGCCGGCGCAGTGGCACCGCGACCGGAGTTCAGTGCCGAGCTGCGGCACCGCCTGATGGAGCAGGCGGCGGCGCGAGCGGCCACGACCACTCCGACGATGGTGCGCAGTACTCCGGACGACTCGGACGACCCGCCGACCCGCGAGGACGTCGACGCGTCCGTGACAGATATCCGCCATCGTCACGGCCGGCGCATCCGGCTCGTGGCCAGTACCGCCGCGCTGGTCCTGCTCGGAGGTGGCATCGGTTCTGCCGCCGCCGCTCAGCAGGCGATGCCCGGCGACACCTTGTACGGGATGAAGCGCAGCATCGAGAACGTCTCCACCAACGTCAGCGTCGGGGACGACTCCCGGGGCCGGCGTGATCTCGAGCACGCGATGACCCGACTGTCCGAAGTCCAGGCGCTGGCCGATTCCGGCGGCGACGTGGGCACGATCAACGCCACCCTCGACGACTTCTCGGCGCAGGCCCGCAAGGGCGTGTCCCGGCTGGTCGCGTCGTACCAGCAGGACGGCGACGCGAGTTCGATCACGGCGGTCACGCAGTTCATCACCAGCGCCCGCCAGGCCCTTGGTGAGCTCGCGCCGAAGCTGCCGCCGGAGTCGCTGAAGTCCGCCGTCGAGGCGCTCGCCACCATCGAGCAGCTGGCCGGTCACACCACGGCCGCCTGCCCGAAGTGCGAGCAGCCGAAGCCGGCCAAGGGTGGTGGCAACCAGCCGGCCGCACCGAACAACACGACCGAGCCGAGCGCCACGGTCAAGGAGCCGAGCGCGGGTCCGTCCAGCAAACCGGCAACGGCCCCGAGCACCGCGCCGAGCGCGACGCCGACCAAGCCGGTGGACACGACCATCGTGGAGGAGTCGAACACTCCACCGCCGAGCCTGAAGACGCCCCCGAAGCCGGTCTCGTCGGGCACACCGACGTCGACGCCGACGGTCGTCCCCACCCTGCCCACGCCGAGCCAGACCTCCTGGCCCTGGCCGTTCCCGACCCTGTCCCTCCCGACAACGCCGATCATCAACCTCCCCGGCGTCATCGAAACCCTCCTCCCACCCTGGAAGTAAGGGACAGCAAACCCCCAGGAAGCCCGGCGCCCCGCGCCGGGCTTCCTGCTTTCCCCCACCCCACACGACATTTCCACCTGCGGCCGTCGCCCCGCCCCGCCCCGCCCCGCCCCGCCCGGGCCCGGTCCACCCAGCCCGCGTCGGACTCCCTACTTTCCCCCGCCCGAAGCACCACCGGCGGGCCCACGCCGCTTCCCGCCGTACGCCGCCCGCCTCGTACCCAGCACCCCCGCCCGACGTCGTACGCCGCGCCCCTCCCGCCGCGTCGAGCTTCCTGCTTCCCACCCTCCCGCGCGCATCCCCACGGGCCCTGCCGCCCCACGTCGCCCGCCCCACCACATCCGCCGGCGCCGCGCCCCGCCGTGCTGCCCCGCGCCCCGACGCCGGGCTGCCTGCTTCGCCGCCCTTCCCGCCGTGGCGCATCACCCACGAGCCGGCGCCGCCCCCGCCTCGGGCCGCGGTCCACACGCCCGCGCCCCGGTCCGCGGCCCCCCGGCCGGGCCTCGCTCGTCCGCATTTGATGGGTTAACCCATGAGGTTGTGGGTTCTCCACCCGGATTATCGGTGCACAACCGACCATTTCATGGGCCAACCCATGAAATGGTCGAGGGCGGGGCGAGCTCGGGCAGCAGGCGGGCCGGGCTGAGCCGGTCAGCGGCGGGCCGGGGCTGAACGCCGGGCCGGGGGTCGGGCCGTAGTTGGCGGGGCTGCGGCTGGCCGGGCTGGCGGTGGGCCGGGCTGGGGTGCGCCGGGCGGGAGGCGAGGACGGGGTCTGGGTCCGGGCTGGGGGGAGGCCGGGCGTTAGAAGAAGACGCTGCGGCGTTGGACTAGGAGGGTGTAGAGGGTTTGCTGGATGGTTTCGCGGACCTGGTCGGTGACGTTGAAGACGAGCATCGGGTCGTCGGCGGCGCCGTCGGGGAAGTCGTCGGTGCGGATCGGCTCGCCGAACTCGATCAGCCACTTCGACGGCAGCGGGATCAGGCCGAGCGGGCCGAGCAGCGGGAAGAAGGGGGTGATCGGGATGTACGGTACGCCGAGCAGCCGCGCGAGTGACGCCATGTTGCCGACCAGCGGGTAGATCTCCTCGGCGCCGACGATCGAGCACGGCACGATCGGTACGCCGGTCCGCATGGCCGCGCTGACGAAGCCGCCGCGGCCGAACCGCTGCAGCTTGTACCGCTCGCTGAACGGCTTCCCGATCCCCTTGAACCCTTCCGGCCAGACGCCGACCAGGTCGCCGCGGCCGAGCAGCCGCTCGGCGTCGTCGTTGCACGCCAGTGTCGCGCCGCCCTTGCGGGCCAGCTCGCCGACGAACGGCGTCTGGAACACCAGGTCGGCCGCGAGCGTCCGCAGCGGCCGGTGCGCGTGGTCCGCGACGATCAGCTGGGTGACCAGGCCGTCCAGCGGCATCGTGCCGGAGTGGTTCGCAACGATCAGCGCGCCGCCGTCGGACGGGATGTTGTCCACGCCGCGGACCTCGACCCGGAACCACTTCTCCGCCAGCGGCCGCAACATCGGCAGCAACACCTGGTCGGTGAGGTCGGCGTCGTACCCGAACTCGTCGACCGCGTACTCGCCGCTCAGCCGCCGGCGCATGAACGCGAGCCACTCCGCCACCCGGCGCTCGCCGTCCTCGCCGAACAACTCGCGGACGACCCGCTCCAGTCCGGCGAAGTCGAACGGCGGCGGACCTTCGACCAGCGGGATGTCCTCGAGGATCGGCTCGACCGGTACGTCGCCTGCGCCGTCCACCTGTTGTCCCGACGGGCCGCGAGTCGACGACCCCGACGTCGACGACCCCGGCGTCGAAGGCCCGGGCTTCGGCGGTCGGCCGGTCCTCGACGAGCGGTCGCGGGGTCCGGCAAGGGCGCGGGCTGCTGCGGACGGCGTCGTACGACGGCCGCTGCCACGACCCGGTCGCCCGCCGGAACCGATCGGGATCACTTCGGCGTCAGCCACGCAGGGCTCCCAGTCCGGCGCTGAGCAGGGCGGAGGCGTGAGAGGTGGCGCCCGGGCCGAGCGAGGCGCGGAAGTCGTCGAACGCGGTCGCGGTGGTGTACTTCGGCTCGAAGCCGAACTCGGTCCGCATCCGGGTGGTGTCCACCGCGCGGCCGTAGGTCAGGAACGTGATCTGGTCCGGCGAGAAGTCCGCGAGCCGGGCCCGGCGTACGGCGGCCGCCGTGGTCGACGCGGTGAACGGGGGCAGCCGCAGCGCCGGCCGGCCGAGCCGGCGGATCGCCTGGGACAGCGCAAGGATCCCGTCGCCGGCCAGGTTGAACGTGCCGGGCAGGTCGTCGACGGTGGCGTGATGGATCGCCTCGACGCCGTCGTCCTCGTGCAGGAACTGCAGGCGGGCGTCGTACCCGAAGATCGTGGGGATCACCGGCATGGAGAAGTACCGGGTGATCGGGGAGTCGGTCCGCGGACCGATCCAGTTCGCCATCCGGAGGGTGGAGACGCAGACGTCGGGGCGGCGCCGGGCGAAGCCGCGCACGTACCCCTCCACCTCGACCGCGTCCTTGCTCAGGCCGGTCTGGTGGATCGCCCGCGGCGCCATTTCCTCGGTGAACAGGGCCGGGTCGCGCGGGCCCGCGCCGTACACGGTGGTGGACGACTTGACCACCAGCTTGGCCACGCCGGGCGCCTTCTGGCAGGCGGCGAGCAGCTGCATGGTGCCGATGACGTTGATCTCCTTCATCGACGACCGGCCGCCCGCACTGCCCGGGGTCGCCACGACGCCGGTGTGGACGACCGTGTCGACGTCCTCGGCGGCGATCACCTTGGCGATCACGGGGTTGCGGATGTCGGCCCGGACGAACCGGACCCGGCCCAGCTCGGCCCGTGGCGGTACCACGTCGACGCCGAGCACCGTGCCGATCGACGGGTCGTCGGCCAGTCTGCGCGCACAGCGAGCACCGGCGTCCCGGGAGACGCCGGTCACCATCACCACCTGTGCCACGAGAGACCCCCAGCCAGACAGCAACCCCACGAAACGCCGCGCTGCCGTGCTTCCCGGCCGGCGCGGCGGGACCTGCTTACTTGCCGAGCTTGCGGCGCTGCACCCGCGTCTTCTTCAGCAGCTTGCGGTGCTTCTTCTTCGCCATACGCTTACGGCGCTTCTTGATTACGGAACCCACGTTGGACCTTCCAAACCTAAAGAGAACGTCGGCAAAGCTTACCCGTAGGTCACCGCCCCGACCTAAAGCGGGCGGCTGGGTAGGGTGGAGGCTCGACCTGGGGAGGTTGGGATGAGGGCTCGGTACGACGGTCTGGCCGAGTGGTACGAGGAGCGCTTCGTCGCCGGATCGGACACCCACCAACCGGGGCTGCTCGACCTCCTCGGCCCTGGATCCGGCCCCTGTCTGGACCTCGGCTGTGGCACCGGCCGCAACTTCGAGACCATCCGCGCGACCGGGCGCGGCGTCGTCGGCGTCGACTGCTCGCCGGACCAGCTCCGGGTCGCGCGGACGCGTACCGACGGACCGTTGATGGTTGCAGACGCTGCTCGGGTGCCGTTCGCCGACAGCTCGTTCGACACCGTGATGGCGATGTGGATCTCGACCGACGTGGACGATTTCGGGGCGGTACTGCGTGAGGCCGCGCGCGTGCTGCGGGTGGGCGGAGTGCTGGTGGTGTACGGCGTGCATCCGTGCTTCAACGGGCCGCATGTCGTGTACAACAGCGAGGACGGGAGCCGGTTGGTTCATCCGAGTTATCGGACTCCGGGATGGGCACAGGAGTCGCCGTGGTGGGCGGAGGACGGTGTCCGCCGGCGGGTCGGCATGCGCCACCTTCCACTCGCCGAGTACCTCAACGCCTTCCTCGCCACCG
Source organism: Kribbella sp. CA-247076 (assembly GCF_050942445.1). NCBI lineage: Bacteria > Bacillati > Actinomycetota > Actinomycetes > Propionibacteriales > Kribbellaceae > Kribbella > Kribbella sp. CA-247076. Next base: position 6,850,421 of record NZ_CP192051.1, read on the forward strand.
GCCTCACTCTCGAACACTTCGAGGAACCAGGCGGCTATGAGGTCCCCCACGCACTCGCCGTCCGAGCGCGCCGAGGCTAGCCACCGGGCCGATCAGGCCAGACGGCGGGCCTAGGCGGCGGTTTTGCGGACCGGGAGCTGGACGATCGGCTCGGTGAGGACGGCCAGGTGTGGACCGAGGGTGGTGCGGGTGACGGTGGACCGGTCGGACGGGGTCGCGGCGTAGGCGGCCGGGGTGAAGGCGACGGCGGCGAGGCCGAGGCCCGCGATGGTGCCGGCGGCAACGGTCTTGACGATCTTCATGCGCATCGGGTGCTCCTCAAAACCTGTGGCCGGGCCTTCCCCGGCGGCACCTCCATCCTGACCACCGCACATCAGCCTCCCCTGGGAACATCCTGGGAGCTTCCTGTGAGCCTCGATGCCTAGAGGTAGTCGCTGACCGGGCCGAGGGTCAGCAGACCTGAGCCGGCGGCGAGCTCGCCCGCGGCTGGTGCCAACGCGTGGCGGGCTCGGGTGAGCAGGGCGTCGTCGCCGAGCTCGCGCGCAACAAGCGCCGTCAGGCACCAGAGCGCCTCGAGCAGCAGCCCCGGCGGTGGCTCTGGTACGGCGGCCGAGACGGGACGGCCCCGCGACAGCAGGACCAGCGGGCGAACCCACGGCTCGTACGGGCCGTAGTCGACGTCCGCGAGCGGCCGACCGTGACGCAACGCATGAGCGGCGACGGCCAGCGGCACCAGCCCCTGCTGCAATCCAGGCATCCCGGCACCGTCGAGCAACGAGCCGGCCTGCTCATAGGCATCCACGGTGTCCACCCGGAGGGCGCGGTACCAGGCCGTGAAGACACCCACCAGCGGAAGCTCGTGCCGGGCCGCCAGTGCATCAGCAGCGCTCGAATGCTCGTCGGCAACCGCATACTCACCCAACGCGCAGCACGCCTGCAGCCGGATCAGATGACCCAGCACCTCGTAGGTCGCCAGCCCGTGCCGCGCCGACAGCTCGACCAGTTCCGCACCCAGCGCATCGCGCCGGGACGCCAGCCCTGCGCGCCGACACGACTGCATGAACACCCCGTTGAGCGCGAACGCGAGCACCGCCGGATCGTCCAGCCCGCGAGCGATCTCCTCCGCCTCCCGAGCCGCCTGCCCGGCCCGGCGGTCCCGCGACCCGCGCGACTCCAACGCGATCGTGGCAAGGAGCCGAGCCCGCATCGACGGATGCTCCTGCGTCCGCAGGGCCCGCTCCGCCGAGGCCACGATCGCGGTGCCCTGCGCCTCGTCGTCCGACCGCGTCCAGATCGCTGGTACGTCGTACGCGCCGATCACCCGGGCAGTCAGGTCGGCGTCACCGAGCTCCTCGGCCGCCATGACTGCTGCCAACCGATGGCGGCGCGCTGCCTCGAGCCCACCGCCGCCCGTCACCGCGAGACTGCGCAGCAGGCCGACCGTCGACTCCAGCCGTGCTCGCGCGCCGGCACCCACAGTCCGGTCGTACTCCGCGGCCGCCTCCTCCCACACGCGTCCGGCCGACACGGGGTCCAAGTGCTCGGCCTGGTTGAGGATGTCGGTCTCCAGCCGACTCAACGCAGTCCCCGGATCCACACCGAGCTGGTCGATCAGCATGGCGCGCGCACGACGCAGTACCGCCAACGCGTCGCCTTGCCGACCAGTCCGGTAGAGCGCGAGCGCCAGCAGCCGCCAGGCCTCCTCGCGCCAGGGATGCTCGGTCACATGCGCGTCCAACTCGGGCACAGCCTCAGCCGCCAACCCGAGCGCGAGCCGCGCCTCCGCCTGCCGCTCAACCGCTTGCAGCCGCAGCTCGGTCAGTCGTGCGCGCTCCGACTGCGCCCAGTCCTCGTCGGCGAAGTCGGCGTACGCCGGACCGCGCCACAACGCCAGCCCCTTCGACAGCTCAGGCAACCCGCCGGCCGCGACCGCCCGCTCGAACCGCCACGCGTCCACCGCCTCCGTGCGCAACGCGTACCCGGGCCCTTCGGTCACCAGCAACCGGGCCGGCGACCGTGGCGCTCGGTCCGGCTCGAGCGCCCGCCGCAGTGACGCGACGAACGTCCGTACGGCGCTCAGCGCGCCGTCGGGCGGGTCGATCCACAGATCGTCGACCAGCCGGCTCGCCGGGACGACGCGGCCCCGGGCGACGATCAGCCGGGCCAGCACCGCCCGGTGCCGCGGACCCTTCAGAGCGATCGGCCGCCCGGCGTCGTCCCAGGCCGCCACCGGCCCGAGCACCCCGAGTTCCACCCGCTCACCGTACTCATCCAGTGCTCATCCGCGCGCGCAAGGCTGATCACCATGAACATCAACGGGTTCGACTACCGCCGCGTCCCCGGCGTCGACGGCATCTCGCTGAACGTCGCCGTCGCCGGCTCCGGTCCGCCGATCGTCCTGCTGCACGGCTTCCCGCAGACGCACCTGATGTGGCGGCACGTGGCCACCGACCTGGCGGCCGACCACACCGTCATCTGCCCCGACCTCCGCGGGTACGGCGCCAGCGACAAGCCAACCGCCGACGGTGGGCACGACGCCAGCGACAAGCCGACCGCTGACGATGGGTACGCCGCCAACGACAAGCCGGCCGACGACGCGAACGGGACGACGACCGGCACCTACGCGAAGCGGACGATGGCCGCCGACGTCGTCGCGGTCGCCCGCGCATTGGGCCACGAGAAGTTCGCTCTGGTCGGCCACGACCGCGGTGCCCTGGTCGCCTTCCGGGCCGGCCTCGACCACCCGGACGTGATCACGCACCTGATGTGCCTCGACGTGCTGCCGACGCTGGACATGTGGGACGTGATGCACGGGACCAGCGCGGCCGTCGGCTTCCACCTGTACCTGATGGCGCAGCCACCCGGCCTGGCCGAGACGATGATCGCCGCCGCCGCGGACACCTTCTTCGGCCACTTCCTGACGCTCTGGGCGAACGACGACGTCGCGATCCCGGCCGACGTCCGGGCGGCGTACCTGGACGCCTGCCGGGACGCCGTTCCGTCGATCGTCGCGGACTACCGGGCCTCGGCCACGATCGACGTCGCGCACGACCGGGAGGATCTTGCTGCGGGCAACAAGCTGACGATGCCGGTGAGCGTGATCCAGCAGGACTGGGGTGCCGCCCTGGGTTTCGACGCCGCCGCATTGTGGCGTGCCTGGGCGAAGGACCTCGACCACCGGACGACGTCCGCCGGCCACTTCATGGCCGAGGAGTCTCCCGCCGAGATCACCGCCGCGATCAGGGCCCTGCTGACCAGGGCCAGGCAGTAGACACGGCGAGGCGGCCGGTCCCGGAGGACCCGGCCGCCTCGTCTCTCGTGGTTATCCGGCTTGAAAGTAGGCGCCCTTGAGGTAGTCGTGCACGGCGTCCTCCGACACCCGGAACGACCGGCCGACCCGCACCGCGGGCAGCTCTCCGGAGTGCACCAACCGGTACACCGTCATCTTGGACACGCGCATGGCCGTGGCGACCTCCGCCACGGTCAGGAACTTCACCTCGGCGAGCGGCTGCTCACCACCGGACTTCTTTGATGCCATTGCGCACCGCACTTCCAGCACGGATCGTGCGCCGGCTTCCCCTCCGGCACCTCCGTCCGCGCATGTCACGAGCGTAGTGGCTGTTGGTACGAATGGGAAAGGGGGTGTCTCGTGTGACTCAGTACGACGGGTCGAGCCCGAGCAGCGGGAAGCTGACGTCGCGGGTCGCCTTGATCGAGCGGTCCAGCCACGTGTCCGGGTTGTAACCGCCCGACCAGTCCTCGTACGCCGCGTCCCGGCCGTCCGTCATCCGCAGCGGCGCGGTCCGGGCGTACCGGATCCGGATGTCCTCGCGCCACGACTCCGGCACCGGGGTCTGCGGGTCGATCGGGTGACCGGCCACGATCGCGAGCAGGTGACTCCAGGCCCGCGGGACGACGTCGATGATCGCGTAGCCGCCACCGCCGGTGGCCACCCACTTGCCGTCCGCGACCTCGTGGGCGAGGTCGTGCAGCGCCAGGTACGCCGCGCGCTGGCCGTCGACCGTCTTCGTCAGGTGCGCCAGCGGATCCTCGACGTGCGAGTCACACCCGTGCTGGGTGACCAGGACCGACGGACGGAACGCCCGGACCACGTCCGGCACGATCGCGTGGAACGCCCGCAGCCAGCCGGCGTCCCCCGTCCCCGGCGGGAGCGGGATGTTGACCGCCGTACCCTCCGCACCCGGTCCGCCGGTCTCCGCCGCACTCCCGGTCCCGGGGAACAGCGTCGTGGGCGACTCGTGCAGGCTCACGGTCAGCACCCGCGGGTCGTCGTAGAACACGGTCTGTACGCCGTCCCCGTGGTGGACGTCGACGTCGACGTACGCGACCCGCTCGGCGCCGTGGTCGAGCAGCCACCGGATCGCGATCGCGGGATCGTTGTAGACGCAGAACCCGCTGGCCGCGGACGGCATCGCGTGGTGCAGGCCGCCGATGATGTTGGCCGCGTGCAGCACGTCGCCCTCCCAGACCGCGCGGGCGGCCTCGACCGAGGCGCCGACGACGTGCGCGGAGGCGTCGTGCATGTTCGGGAAGCAGTACGTGTCCTCGGTGCCGAGGCCGTGCTCCAGGTCCGGCTCGTCGGGGTCGGCCCCCGCCCGCTTGACCGCCGCGATGTACTCGGGGGTGTGCACGGTCCCGAGCAGCGCGTCGTCGGCGACCGGCGCCGGCACGACCTTCAACTGGTCGAGGACGCCGAGCGCCCGGGCCAGCCGGACCGTCAGGTCCACCCGGATCGGGCTCATCGGGTGCCCATGGCCGAAGTCGTACGCCGTCAGACCCTCGTCGAACACCAGCATTGCCTCACCACTCATGCCCCGACCCTAGCCCCCTCGGAAAGTTGGCACCGGTTGACGAAGGCTTCGGGGTCGGTCGAAAGGATTGCCCGTGGCCACGGACGGAACTGACGATCGGGTGGTCCGCCCGGTGAAGGAGAACCGCATGCGAGCGTCCGTCCGCGCCCTGCCCGTCCTGCTCAGCGCCGCCGCGCTGGCGTTCACCCTCGGCCCCGGCACACCGTCCGGCCCGGCCACGCCCAGCTCGAAGGCATCCACCCTGGCCGCGTCCGCCCCAGCCGCGTCCACCCAGGACGCGTCCACGCCGGCTGCCGACGGGCCCGCCGTACCGCTGGAGCGGGAGCGGCCGACGAGGATCATGCCGCTGGGCGACTCGATCACGGCCGGGCACGACGCGGCGAAGGGCGGTTACCGGACCGACCTGTATCAACTGCTGGCGGCGGACGGGCGGCCGATCGACTTCGTCGGCTCGGTGGCCTCCGGGTCGGCGGCGCTCGCGGACAAGGACAACGAGGGCCACGGCGGTTGGACGATCGGGATGGTCCAGGACAAGGTGGCCGGCTGGCTGACCACCTACACCCCGGACGTCGTCACGATCCAACTCGGCACGAACGACATGTACAACGACGCCTCCGCCGGCGCGGCACCCGGCCGGCTGTCCACGCTCCTGGACACCATCGCGACCACCCTGCCGGCCGCACGGATCTTCGTCAGCAGCATCCCGCCGATCAACGACCCGAACCACTACAGCCGGGTGAACGCCTTCAACGCCACGATCCCCGGCCTGGTCGCCACGAAGGTTGCCGCTGGCAAGCAGATCGCGTTCGTCGACACGAACCCGTCGTTCTCGAACCCGTTCGACCTGACGGACGCGCTGCATCCCAACTACGGTGCGCTGTCCAAGGCCGCGACCAGGTGGTACGGCGCTCTGACCGGCGTACCGCTGACCCGGCTCGAGGCCGAACAGTCGGCGAACGCGACCGTCGTCCACGCCCGGCGGACCCAGATCACCTCGGCCTCGGGCGGGGCGAAGATCGGCTACATCGACTACGCCGACAGCTCGGTCACGTTCACGTTCCAGGTGCCGGCCGCCGGCACGTACCGGATCCGCGCCCGTGGGGCCAACGGCACCGGCAGCACCTGCACCCACCAGGTCTCGGCCAACAACGGGCCGCAGGCAACTATCACGTACCCGTCCTACGGCTGGGCCCTGCTGGCGGTCGCGAGCGTCGACCTCCCGCTCACCGCCGGCCCCAACACAGTCAAGTTCACCAAGGGCGTCTGCTACGCCGAACTGGACGCGATCGACCTCAGCCCGGTGCCCTCGGCTACCGGGAGCTGAGCGGCCGCAGACAGGGAAGCGGGCGGCGCAGCACCCCTCCTGGGCCGCGCCGGCCGCTTCCGCAGGGATCGGATCCAGCTGACAGCTGTCGGCTGACCCAGTCGCGCACAGCCCCGTCCGCCGACGAGGTGACCAGGTCGATCGAATGGCTACTAATCGAAATGGCTACTGGGAGTCACTGGCCCTGCGAACGGTCTATCGCGAGAAGCCTGCAAGGCGTTACAGGATTTGCAGGAACCTGCAAACCGGGCACCGGACTTGCGCTGAGTAGCCGGTTGGCCTCACAGTTCCCTCCCGTGAGGAAGACCGTGAGCTCGCTGAGACCGAATCGACGACAGATCTTCACGGCGGGGGCCGCGGTAGCCGCTTCCACCGTGGCCGTGCCACTGGCGACCACCACCGAGGCCGCGGCGGCCGGCGGCGGGCCGTACGGCTCCGGCGTACTGGGGCCGTGGAGCGACAAGACCAAGGCGATCTCGACCGCCGCGCAGATCCAGCGGACGCGGGACACCAACGGGGTGTTCATGTTCGGCGACAGCATCTCCGTCCAGGACGGCAAGTCGCTGGCGATCCGGCTGCTGAACCGCGACAACAGCCAGCTGGCCGTGCACAACTGGGCCAGCCGGCCCACCGTCGGCGCGGTCGACGCGCTCCAGCAGTGGGCGTCGACGTACGGCCTGCCGCGGCGGATCCTGATGGCGAGCGGCTCGAACGACATCTTCGACCCGCCGAAGTTCGCCGCGCAGGTCGACCGGGCGATCAGCATCGTCGGCCCGAACCGGACGCTGTTCTGGGTCAACCTCCAGGTCGTCCGCACGAGCGTGCCCGCGACGACGCAGCTCGCCGACCAGCGCAACAGCTCGTGGCTGAACATGCAGCTGTACGACGCCCAGGAGAAGCACCCGAACCTGCGCATCATCCGCTGGGCCGAGTGGCTCTGGGTCAAGCCGTACCGCCTGGTCAACTACCTCCGCGACGGCGTGCACCCGACCGTGCCGCTCGGCCAGGACGCCCGCAACGAGCTGATCGTCCAGTCGCTCGTCCAGCGATAACCAGGCTGGCGCGGGCTCCCGCGCTCCGGCTACCCTGGTCGCGTGAACACGAACGTGCAAATGTGGTGGGCCGCCTAGGGCGGTCCCCCCAGCGTGTTCGCACGCATCCACGAGGCCGCCTCGCCGAGGCGGCCTCTTTCATGCCCTCGGTGGGGCCTCCACACACCGAAAGGGCATTCCCATGACCTCGCTTTCCGGCATCACCCCGTCCGGCCGGCTGACGCTCGGCAACCACCTCGGCGCGCTCCGCCGGTTCACCGACCCCGACGGGTACTACTTCGTCGCGAACCTGCACGCGATGACGACCAGGCACGACCCCCGAAGACTCGCCGCGCTCACCCGGGAGATCGCGACGCTGATGCTCGCCGCCGGCGTCCCCGAAGGGACCGTCTTCGTCCAGTCCGACGTGCCCGCGCACGCCCAGCTCGCGTACCTGCTGGAGTGCACGTCGTACGTCGGCGAGCTGTCCCGGATGATCCAGTACAAGGAGAAGGGCCGGGGCCGGCCGATGACCCGCGCATCGCTGTTCACCTATCCGTGTCTGATGGCCGCCGACATCCTGCTGTACGGCACCGAGCAGGTCCCGGTCGGCGGCGACCAGGACCAGCACGTCGAGCTCGCCCGGGACGTGGCGATCCGGTTCAACCGCGAGTACGGCGAGACGTTCGTCGTACCGCGGCTGGCGAAGGCGGCGTTCGCGATGCGGATCAAGGACCTGGCCGATCCGGTCGCGAAGATGAGCAAGTCCGACTCCGACGACGCGATCGGCACGATCCGCCTGCTCGACCCGCCGGACGTCATCCGCCGGCAGATCATGCGCGCGGTCACCGACTCCGGGAACGAGGTCCGGCACGACGAGGCGAACCAGCCGGGAGTGACCAACCTGCTGGAGATCCTGGCCGCCTGCACCGAGGGCGACCCGGTCCGGCTGGCGCAGTCCTACTCGTCGTACGGCGCGCTGAAGCAGGACGTCGCGGACGCGGTGCTGGCGGTGATCGAGCCGCTGCAGAAGGAGTACGCGCGGCTGGCGACCGACCCGGGAGCGGTCGACGACCTGCTGGCCAAGGGCCGCGACCGGGCGATCGAGGCGAGCACACCCCGACTCCAGGCGGCGGTCCGGGCGATGGGTTTGGCAGGATCGGCGCCATGAAGCTCCGCGCCGCCACGTTCAACATCCGCAACTCGTCCGCGCCGGACGGCGACAACGCCTGGCCGGTCCGGCGGGACGCGGCGGTGGCGGCGATCGAGCACCTCGACGCGGACGTGGTCGGGCTGCAGGAAGTGCTGCCCGACCAGCTCGAGTACCTGCGCTGGCGGTTCCCGCGGTACGAGGTCGTCGGCGTCGGCCGGGACGACGGCATGAGTGCCGGCGAGCACTCCGTCGTCCTGGTCCGGCCGGGCGACTGGAAGGTCGACAAGCACGAGACCCGGTGGCTGTCCGACGACCCCGGTACGCCGGGATCGGTCGGCTGGGACGCGGACCTGACCCGGATCGCCACGCTGGTCTGGCTACGCCACCGCAACGGTACGACGGTCGGCGTCGCGAACACGCACTACGACCACGCCGGCGAGGTCGCGCAACTGCAGTCGTCGCGGCTGATCGCCCGCTGGATCGCCGGCGCGCTGCCGTGGATCGTGCTCGGCGACCTGAACGCGACGCCGGACTCGCCGCCGTTGAAGGCGTTGACGGCCGCCGGGCTGCGGAACGCCGTACCGGCCGACGCAGGTGGCAGCTGGCACGACTTCACCGGCGCCGAGGACGACGACCGCATCGACCACATCCTGGTGACCGAGGAATGGCGCGTGCTCGAGGGGTCCGTGTCCCACTTCCGCCCGGGCGGTCGGCTGCCGAGTGACCACTGGCCGGTGGTCGCGACTTTGGAGCTCGGCTAGAACCTCTGCGGGTCAGACGATGTGCCAGCGCATCAGGAAGGCGCCGACGGACAGCGTCAGGTAGACGAGCACGAAGAGGGTGCCGATGCCGGGGCGGTGGTGATGGCGGCGGACCGGGTTGCTCGCGGCCTGCCGGCGGAGGGCCTCCATGACGGCGGCCACCTCGGCGACGCGGTGTTTGGGGATGCCGTTGATCTCGTTCTCGTCCTGGCCGCGGGTGAGCACGACGTTGTCGTCGCCGACCTCGATCCGGTCGACGTCCTGCCAGGCCAGGCTGCGGATCAGCATGCTGGTGCGCGCCTTCAGCGCGGTCGGGGTCAGCACCACCCGGTAGAGGACGACACCGCCGGCCACCCGGACGACCGAGGCGCCGATGACGATCAGCAGGCCGACGGCGAGCATGTCGCGGGCGCCCATCCAGAGCCAGGAGTTCAGCGCCGGCACGGCGACGAACGGGGTGACGAACAGCGCCCAGGCCCACCACGGCGCCGGATCCAGCGGAACCCGCCACGGCAGCGCGGGCACCTGCGCGGCGGCCGGCACCTGCGCGGGGGCGTTCACTTGCGCGGCGGCCGGCTCCGGGGCAGGGCTGACTTGCTCGGGGCTCGCCTGCTCCGAACGATTACGCATGGGCGGGACCATAGTCGACTCATCCCTTGAACACGGCAGGGAACTGCGGCGACAACAATAACGACCACCGCGGTCGAGGTGTTATTCGGCGGCGAGCGCCCTCGACCGGTTGCGGGCCGCCTCGATCGCGGACAGGAACGCGGCCCGGACCTTGTGGTCCTCGAGCTCCCGGACGGCGGCCGCCGTCGTCCCGCCCGGGGACGTCACGCGCTCCCGCAGTACGGTCGGGTGCTCACCGGTCTCCCGCAGCAGCTTCGCGGAGCCGACGACGGTCTGGACGACGAGCTCGGTCGCCGTACCCCGCGGCAGCCCCATGTGGACGCCGGCCTCGATCATCGACTCGACCACGAAGAACAGGTACGCCGGACCGGAACCGGAGATCGCGGTCACCGCGTCCTGCTGTTTCTCCGGCACGCGCAGCACCCGGCCGGTCGCCGCGAGCAGGCTTTCGGCCAACTCGAGGTGGCTCTCGTCGCAGTGCGCGCCGCGGGAGATCGCCGCCATCCCCTCGTCCACCAGGGCCGGCGTGTTCGGCATCACCCGGACCACGGCGACGCCCTCCGGCAGGCGGGACTCGATGAACCCGGTGGTCACCCCGGCCGCCATCGACACCACGGTCTGCGAGGCGTCGACCGCCGGGGCGATCTCGCTCAGCAGGTCCGGCATGTCCTGCGGCTTCACCACCAGGACGAGGGTCTCCGCCTTCGCGGCCGCGTCCACGTTGGACACGACGTCGACGCCGTACCGCTCGCGCAGCTCGGCGGCACGCTCCTCCCGACGCTCGGTGATCAGGAGCTCCTCCGGTCGCCGTCCGGCCCGAATCAGCCCGGACAACAACGTCTCCCCCATCACACCGGCCCCGAGAATGGCCACCTGACTAGTCATGCCTTCAGGTTACTGATGGCGGTCGCCGGGGTGCCGGTGGCGCCCACCAGGCGGTCTACTTCTTGCTGATCAGGGAGCGGGCGAAGAACTGGAGGTTGGCGGGGCGCTCGGCGAGGCGGCGGACCAGGTAGCCGTACCAGTCCTCGCCGTACGGGATGTAGACGCGCACGGTGTGGCCCTGCGAGGCCAGCCGGAGCTGCTCCTCGGGGCGGATGCCGAAGAGCATCTGGTACTCGAAGCTGCCCGGGCGGCGGTTGGCGCGGTCGGCGAGCGAGCCGGCGATCGCGATCAGCCGCGGGTCGTGGGAGGCGATCATCGGGTAGCCGGCGCCGTTCATCAGGATCTTCGTCGCCCGGACGTACGCCTTGTCGACCGCCCGCTTGTCCTGGAACGCGACCGACTCCGGCTCCTTGTACGCGCCCTTGCACAGCCGGACCCGGGAGCCCGCGTGCGCGAGGTCGCGGCAGTCGGCCTCCGTCCGGCGCAGGTACGCCTGCAACACCGCGCCGGTCTCCGGGAAGTCCTGGCGCAGCTCGCGCAGGATGTTCAGCGTGGAGTCCGTGGTGGTGTGGTCCTCCATGTCGAGGGTGACCGTCGTCCCGGCGTTGCGGGCCGCGTGGCAGATGGTCCGCGCGTGCTCCAGCGCGATCTTCTCGCCGTCGCCGGGCAGCGCCTGGCCGACCGCGGACAGCTTCACCGAGACCTCGGCGTTCTTGGTCAGGCCGGCCTCGGACAGCTGCCGGAGCAGCTCGAGGTACGCGTCCGCGGTGGCGGTCGCGGCGGCCAGGTCGGTGACGTCCTCACCGAGGTGGTCGAGGGTGACGTACAGGCCGTTGCTGACCAGCTTCTCGGTGGCCAGCACGGCCTCCGGCGCGGTCTCGCCGGCCACGAACCGCGCGACGATGCCACTGGACACCGGAAGTGACGACACGGCCTTCTTCATCTGGGGGCTGCGGGACATGCCCAGCAGGACTCGCCGAAGCACTACGTGTTCCTCCTCATCACCCACCCGGCCCCGATTGCCAGTGGTGTCAGCAGGTTACGCGCCTGAACGGAGCGCTCCCTAATCGTGTGTCCGGGACCACACCACCATGGTCACTGGTTCGGTCACAACCCGTGCCCGCACCCCGGCCGGGAGAGGATGCGGCATGCCCATCTTCAAGCGTCGCAAGCGCACCACCGGGGAGGCCGACCGGATCGGCGCGTTCTGGTCCTGGTGGACCGGATCCGGCGCCACGCTGGTCGCCGGCGCCGTCGCGCGACAGCAGCCCGCCGAGGCCGCCGTACTGTCCGAGCACCTCGGCCGGATCCATCCCGACCTCGAGTGGGAGCTCGGGCCAGGTCTGCACGCCGAGTACGTGCTGATCGTCACCGCCGCCGGCGACCCCGGCCTGCGGGCGACCGCGCGCCGGTGGCTGCGGGCGGCGCCGCCGTCCGACCAGACTTGGGAGTACGCCGACCTGCGGCGCCCCGGGCCGGCGGCCACGATCCGCTTCGAGGGTCTGCCGCAGATCGCGGTCGACGAGGCCGTGGTCACGACCGATCCTGAGGCGGCCGCGATCCATGTCGGCGTACATCACCCTGTCTTTCCGTCGCTGCCGGTCGACGCGCAGCGGCAGGTGACCTTCCTGATACTCGACCTGGTGCTGGGCGAGGAGATGGTCGAGACGTGGGTCGGCGCGATCGAGCCGCTGTCGGACGCGCCGGCCGACGGTTCGCCGATCTCGACGCTGCTGCCGACGGTCGCCGCGTTCGCGGGCGAGCACACGCTGGCGGACGGGAGTCCCGCGTGGAAGATGCTCGAGGGGACGCGCGCCGGTCAGCGGATCATCGCGACCGCCGAATATCCGCTGCGGTCGATCCGGCGGCCGCAGCTGGACACCCACGCGGCCGTGTCGATCGGCTATCCGGTACGTCGCGAGGACGGCCTGCCCGAGACGGAGATGCTCGACGAGCTCCGCCAGTTCGAGGACCACCTCACCGACCGCCTCGGCGGCTCCGGCAACCTCCTCGCCCACGAAACCACCGCCGGCATCCGCACGCTGCACTACTACGTCGACGGCACGACCCCCGCCGGCGAACAACTCCGAGCCGCCACCACCGGCTGGCCCCACGGCCGGGTCACCGTCTCCGTAACCCCCGACCCCGCCTGGACCAACGTCTCCCACCTCGCCGGGTAATCCCCCACGCGCCCGGTTGTTCGTCTGGTGGTCGGCAACTAAATCGGGGGTGGGGGTGTCTATACCCGCGAGTCGACGTACCGATGAGAGGTGGGGGACATGCGGAAGTTGCCGGTTGCTTTAACCATGTTGGCTGTGACCGCGGGGCTGGTCGTCAGCCCGGCGGCGGCGAGTGCGAAGACGCAGAATGCCGCGGCCTGTGCGATGAATCTCGGCTCCGTGACGGCCGGGGGTGACCAGGTGCTGCAGCGGATCACCGCGACCACCCCGCCGACCGCCGGGGCTCGTGCCGTCACGCCGAACGTGTACGCCGACGGGGCAGCACGGCTCAGCGGGTCGTTCGTGAACGAGTCCGTGCCGACCGGGTCCAGCCGGTACGGGCGGGTCGTGCTCGGCGATGCGATGTACCAGCACTGGCTCGAGCTCGGCACGAACGGTGCGGTCAAGTCGTCGAAGCTGGCGCGGATCGGCGGCGGCTGGAGTGCGTTCACCGACTTCGAGCACTCGTCGTTCAACGACAACCCGACGCATCCGCGCACGTACGAGTACGCGCTGCGCAACGACGGCGTACTGTTCCGCTGGGTGGTCGGCGACGCCGGCGGCTGGCAGGCGTACGGCTCGGCGCCCGGGTTCGCGGCGGTCAAGTCGATGACGCTGATCAGCAAGGCGGCGGCGTACGACACCTTCCTCGCGAACACCCGCGGCGGCGCGCTCTACACCATCCGGATCCCGGTCAACACCGCGATGAAGCCGGTCGTCACGAAGGTCCGCACGGCCACCTGGCAGGGCTTCGAGCACCTGGTCGCCGGCCAGTGCGGCAACTACGGAACCGTTGTCGTCGGCATCGACAAGGACACCGGCTCGGCGTACCTGTACACCTTCGGCCACGCCGACGGCCCGAGCACCTCGATCACCGGCCACGGCAAACTCCCCGGCACCTACGCCGACCCCACCTACTTCCGCTGGGCACCCCCAGTCAAATCCGACTGGCTCTTCGGCGAGTGATCGTCGAGCGCGGCACGGATCGTGTCGCGGAAGTTCAGTAGGGCGGGGTGATTCCAGGGGTGGCCGTCGGTGGGGCGTTCGGTGGGGGTGACGGGGCGGGTGCTTCGGTAGCAGGTGAGGGCTTGGTCGATGAGCGGGTGGTGTTGGGGCGGTAGGTTCGCTCGGGCCCAGGGAACGGCTTCTTCTTTGCTGAGGACGGTTCCTGGGCCGAGGGCGCGCGTTGCCAGGACGCGGCAGGCGTTGAGTACGCCGTAGTACGGCGACGCGAGGATCTCGTCGCCGGCGAGGATGTCGTCGAGGTCGGCGGTGATGGCTGCGAGGTAGTCGCCGTACGGGACGGAGGCGAAGACGTCTGCCGGGGGTGGGCCGCTCACGGTCGCACCGCGGTGGCGGGTGACGGTGAGGTGGGCGGCGAGGTCCGGGTCTTGGTGGGTGGCGGTGTAGTCAACGTCGCCGGCGAGGATCCTGGCGGTCCAAGCAGCCGAGTAATGCACCTCGAACGGCCTTGGGTGTTGGTGATTCGCCGCTTGGTCTTCGGTGAGGACCGACAGCTCGAGGTCGCCGACGATGGGTCGGTGTGCGGCGCGGTGGGCGAGTGTCTGTGCGACGTGCTCACGCTCGGCCGGGGTCAGTGTTTCCGGGACGACCACCAGGACGTCCACGTCGCTCTTTGCCCGGTAGAAGCATCCCATCGCGAGCGAGCCGTGCACGTAGACGCCGACGGGCCGCAGACCGGTCGCATCCAACGTGTCGACAACGTAGGCCCGGACATCCGGATCGCAGTCACCCCACGCCTGAGCCCGACCAGGCGGATGCGGGACAAGAGCCTCCATGCCGACTCACCTTAGGCGGCACAGTCTCTTCACGCACAGGAGTTTGGGGGTGAACTCAGGCTGTGCGGCGGCGGAGGGTGGCGGCTCCTAGGGTGAGGGCGGCGAGGATGAAGGCGAGGACGACGAGGGCGTCGGTGCCGGCGCCGGTGGTGAAGCCGTTGCCGGCGGCAACGCTCGTGACGGCGTCGACGGCGTACGACAGCGGCAGGACGTCGCTGATCGCGTGCAGGACGCCGGGCAGCTGATCGCGGGGAATGAGCAGGCCACACAGCAGGATCTGCGGGATCATCACGGCCGGCATCATCTGCACCGCCTGGAACTCGGTCGCCGCGAAGGCGCTCGCGAAGAGCCCCAGCGCCGTACCGAGGACACCGTCGAGTACGGCGACCACGCCGAGCTGCCACGCGGCGCCCTGGACGTCGAGATCCAAGGCGTACAAGGCGATCGAGACGACCACGAGCGCCTGGACGACGGCGATCAGCGCGAACGCCAGCGCATACCCCAACAGGAAGTCGAGCTTCCCCATCGGCATCGTGAACAGCCGGGACAACGTGCCCGACGACCGCTCGCGCAACGTGGCGACCGACGTGACGACGAACATGATGATCGCCGGGAAGACCGCGAGCAGCGGCCCGCCGAAGCGGTCGAACGTCGCCGGCGAGTCGACGAACATCCACCACATCAAACTGACCAGCAACGCCGGCAGCACGACCAGCATGGCGACGGTCCGATGGTCGCGGCGCAGTTGGGCGAGCACGCGCGCGGCGACGGCGAAGGTGACCCGGGGCGTCATCGCGAACCTGCCTTCTGTTCGATGAGGGTGAGGAACACCTGCTCGATGTCGTCGGTTCCGACCGCGTCGAGCAGGGCTTGCGGGGTGTCGTCGGCGAGCAGGTCGCCGTCGCGCATGAGCAGCAGCCGGTCGCAGCGCGACGCCTCGTCCATCACGTGACTGGAGACGAGCAGCGTCGAGCCGGCGTCCGCCAACGAGTGGAAGAGGTTCCACAGGTCGCGCCGGAGCACCGGGTCCAGACCGACGGTCGGCTCGTCCAGCACCAGGAGCTCGGGGTTGCCGAGCAGCGCCGCGGCCAGCGAGGCCCGGGACCGCTGACCGCCGGACAGACGATCGACGCGTACGTCGGCATGCGACCGCAGATCCACCGCGTCGACGACCCGGTCGACGTCGTCGGCCGGCACCCCGAGGACGGCGGCGAAGAAACGCAGGTTCTCCGAGACGCTCAGGTCGCCGTACACGCTCGGCTCCTGGGTCACGTACCCGATCCGGCCGCGCAGCTTGGGCGCACCCGCCGGCTGGCCGAGGACCGACACGTCGCCGGTGACCTTGGCCTGCAGTCCGACGATCGCCCGGATCAGCGTCGTCTTGCCGCACCCGGACGGGCCGAGCAACCCGGTCACGGTCCCGGCGCGGAGGTCGAACCCGACCCCGTGCAGGACCTCCCGGTCGCCGCGGACCACCACGACGTCCCGGCAGCTCACCGCGTTTTTCATCATGTGATGAATTTAGAACCTGAGCCGTCGCGTTGGCAAGAGGTTCAGATCACCGAGTGGCCGCTCTGCGAGCTCAGGGACTCCAGGTCCGGGTCGCCGTACCGCTGCCGCAGCCGGCCGAACGTCGTCACCTTGTCCGCACCCCACCGCGCGACCAGGGCCGAGTACGCGTCGCCGGACACGAAGACCGGCGGCGTGCGCTTGCTGTGGAACTTGTCCGCGTACAGGACGAGCTCCTCCTCCGGCGTCCCGGGCACGTAGTCGTCGACCGGGATCGGCAGCGCTTGCCGCCGTACGTCGTCCCGCGTGAGACCGACCCCGGTGTGCCGGGAGCAGAAGCGGGCGAGTTCATCGGGGAAGCCGAGGTCGTGGAGCAGTTCGTGCCCGAGTACGCCGTGCCGGATGTAGCCGACCGAGTCGAGTACGCCGGAGTCGTCGTACAGCCGGTAGACGCCGATGTCGTGCAGCAGACAGCCCGCCCGGACGAGATCGCCGTCGACGTCCAGTCCGGGAAGGAACTGCTCGGCGATCCGGCAGACGAGTTCGCAATGCACGAAGACGGACTCGAAGGCCCCGCGGGTGGGTGCGTGATCGCGATGCAGGGCGCGGAGCTCGCGGTCGGTCGGGAGCTGCATTAGCCCGTCAGGTGATGTTGCAGCACCGGGGCCAGCCGGTCGATCAGGGTGCCGAGCTCGGCGGACGCGATCGGCTCGAGCTCGATCAGGTAGCGGGCCATCGCGACGCCGATCAGTTGGGTCGCGGCCAGGCCGACGCGCAGGTGGGCGTCGGGGGTGTCGAGGAAGCGCGACACCGGCTGGATGATCATCTGGCCCATGCCTTCACGCATGATCCGGGCCACCGCGTCGCTGCTCACCACACTGCGGATGATCGCCTTCATCCTCTGCTGGCCGTCGGGCGACTCCCAGACCCCGAGGAAGACGGTCGCGATCCGGCGGCCGAGCTCGTCCGCCGGGCCGTCCATGATCTGCGCCGCGACCTGGCGGGGATCCACCGGCAGGGCCATCGACTCGATGAACAGCTCGTCCTTGCTGCCGAAGTAGTGGTGCACCAGGGCCGCGTCCACGCCGGCCTCGCGGGCGATCGCACGGATCGAGGTCGCGGTGAAACCCTTGTCCGCAAAGGAGTCCCGGGCCGCCCGCAGGATCTCCCCGCGCGTGTCCGGCCCGCCCGGCCGCCGCCCCTTCCCCACTCCCCGGCCCGCCGAGCCGCCGCCCTCCACGGCGCCGGCCGTCCCGGTTCCGGACGCCGGTGTGCCGGCCGCCGCGGTACGTCGGCCCGCCGGCGACGGACCGTCGGTCGCGGACTTCGTCATCGGGTGAGCTCCGAGATCTCCCCCTCGGGGGTGACCGCGAACGAGGACCGGCGGGAGGACGAGCGGACGAAGTGCTTGCGGGTGAACTCGAGCGACTCGACCAGGTCGACCTCACGCTCGGACCGGCTGGTCGCCCGGCGGGTGTTGATCTCGATGATGATGTGCCCGCGGAAGTCCTGGTTCGCGAGGTTGTGGAGCAGGTCCGCGGCCCGCTGGGTCCCCCGGCCCGGCACCAGGTGCTCGTCCTTCGCCGACCCCGTCCCGTCGGTCAGGTGGAGGTGCGTGAGGCTCTTGCCCATCGTCTCGGCGAGCTCGACGCAGTCCTGCTCGGCGGTCGACGAGTGCGACAGGTCGAGGGTGGTGTGGGCGTAGTCCTGCTCGGTCGGGTCCCAGCTCGGCGCGTACGCCTGCAGGCCGCGGCCCGGCGCCCGCCACGGGTACATGTTCTCGACCGCGAAGATCACGCCGGTCTCGTCCTCGAGCCGGGCGATCCCGTCGACGAAACCGCGCGCGTAGTCGCGCTGCCAGCGGAACGGCGGGTGGACGACGACCACGTCCGCGCCGAGCACCTTCGCGGCCTCGGCGCTGCGCTCCAGCTTCTCCCACGGGTCGGTGCCCCAGACCCGCTGCGTGATCAGCAGACACGGTGCGTGGATCGCCAGCACCGGCAGTTGGTGGTAGTCGACCAGTCGCTGGACCGCGTCGATCTGGGTGCTCAGCGGGTCGATGCCGACCATCACCTCGACGCCGTCGTACCCGAGCCGGGCCGCAAGCTCGAACCCGCTGGCCGTCGACTCGGGGTAGACAGACGCGGTCGACAGGCCGATCCGGGCGGTCTTGCTGGTGCTCATCTGGTGCCTTCGCGGTGGTTCGACAGGTTCATCGGGGTTGCAGCTGGTCGAGCCGGGACAGGATGACACCCTCCCGCAGCGCCCAGGGACAGACCTCGAGCGACGGCAGGTCGAACAGGTCCATCACCGCGTCCGCGACCAGCGCGCCGGCGAGCAGTTGGGACGCCCGGCCGGCCGACACCCCGGGCAGCTCGGCCCGCTCGGCCGTGGACATCTTGGTCAGCTTCGGCATCCACTGGGCCAGGTCGTCGCGGTCCAGCCCACGCGGCACGTACGGCCCCTCGTCCGACGGCGCGGCCCCGCAGATCCTGGCCAGCGAGCGGAACGTCTTGCTGGTGGCGACCGAACGCTGCGGCTTGCCGGCCCGCAGTACCCTCCCGGCCACCGCGGCCATCTCCATCCGGATCCGCTTGCGCAGCGCCCGGACCTCGTCCTTGTCCGGCGGGTCCGAGGTCAGGGCCTCGCGGGTCAGCCGGCCGGCGCCGAGCGGGACCGACACCGCGACCGTCGGCTCCTCGTCGGACCCGGCCGCGATCTCCAGCGAACCGCCGCCGATGTCGAACACCGCCAGCCGCCCGGACGACCAGCCGAACCAGCGGCGGACGGCGAGGAACGTCAGCCGGGCCTCGTCCTCGCCGGTCAGCACCTGCAGGTCGACGTCGGTCTCCTGGCGGACCCGGTCCAGCACCGCCAGGCCGTTCGGCGCCTCGCGCAGGGCGGAGGTGGCGAACGCGAGCACCGACTCACAGCCCTTGTCCTCGGCCAGCACCGAGGCCTCCTTGACGAACGAGAGCAGCCCGTCGGCCCCGGACGAGGCGATCTTGCCGTCCTTCGCGAGGTGCTCGGCCAGCCGCAGGTCGGCCTTGTGCGAGTACGCCGGCAGCGGCGCGGCACCGCGATGCGCGTCCACCACGAGCAGGTGGACGGTGTTGGATCCCACGTCGAGTACGCCGAGCCGCATACCCTCACGCTACTGGACCACGAGAAGCCGGGCGCGTTCCGGAGTCGCCGTTCACAGTTGCCGGGCTCGGGCGCGTACGCTTTCCAGGTGCCTGAGGTTTCTCTCGATTTTCCCCGTGCCTGGGTCGAGTTCATCGACCCCGAGGACCCCGACCAGGTCTTCCGCTGCGACCTGACCTGGCTGACGTCCAACTGGACCTGCATCTTCGGCGGCGGCTGCCGGGGCATCTACAAGGGCCGGCCGAACGACGGCTGCTGCACGCTCGGCGCGCACTTCTCCGACGCCGACGACGAGAAGCGGGTGAAGGCGTACGTCAAGGAGCTGACCAAGGAGGACTGGCAGTTCCGCAAGGAGGGCCGGAAGAACGGCTGGGTCGAGACCGACGACGACGGTGACCGCAAGACCAGGGTCTGGGACGGCGCCTGCATCTTCCTGAACCGGCCGGACTTCCCCGGTGGCGGCGGATGCGCGCTGCACGGCCTGGCCCTGAAGAGGGGCGTGCACTTCGTCGAGACCAAGCCGGACGTCTGCTGGCAGCTGCCGATCCGCCGGACCTTCCGCGAGGTCGAGCGCCCGGACGGTACGACGTACACCGAGGTCGGCATCGGTGAGTACGACCGGCGCGGCTGGGGTCCGGGCGGGCACGACCTGGACTGGTACTGCACCGGCAACACCGAGGCTCACATCGGCGTCGAGGCCGTCTTCGAGTCCAGCAAGGTGGAGCTGCAGACGCTGATGGGTCTCAAGGCGTACGACGTCCTGGCGACGTACTGCCGCGAATACCTGGAGGCCGGCCGGCTCCTCCCGCACCCCGCTTCTCAGTGATCTTGCCGTTGTCCACCAGCCAGCTGACGCCGGCCAGCGCGGCGTCGAGCGCGGAGTAGCGCGGCCGGAAGCCGAGTAGGCGCGCGGCCTTCTCCATCGAGCAGTGCGGGCTGTGGGCGATGTGGTCGTAGGTCGCGGCCGCGTCGCGTTCGGAGACGGTCTTGCGCCACTCGTCCCAGGGCAGGAAGCCGAGCTTCGCGTCCTGGCCGAACCACTCGGCGACCCCTTCGGCGTACCCACGCAGCGTCATCGCGCCTTCGGCGACGGCGTGGAAGCTCTCGCCGGTCGCGACCGAGTGGTTCCGCAGCGCGGCGAGGAACATGCCGGCGACATCGGCCGCGTGCACGTGCTGGACGGTCTCGAGGCCGAGGTTCGGCAGCAGCAGTTCGTCGCCCCGGGCAAGCTTCTCGAAGACACCGAGGTCGAGGTTGGCGGCCGGATTGATCGGCGTCCAGCCGGGACCGCTGATGTGGCCGGGGTGGATCAGCGTGACCGGCAGACCGTCGCGGCGGGCGCGGTCGAGCAGGTAGGTCTCGATCGCGGCCTTCTGGATGCCGTACTCGCCGAACGGCCGGCGGGGAGTGTCCTCACGGGTCGGCACCTGGCCACTCGGACCGTGGATCCAGATGGTGCCGCAGTGCAGCAGGTGCTGGATCCTTCCCTGCACCGCCTCGGCGAGCTGACGGGTGCTGTCCTCGGTGAACGAGATCAGGTCGACGACGACATCCGGCTCCAGTTCCGCGACCCGTCCGCCGAAGCTGCCCGCGGCATCCTCCGTCTCCCGGTCGACCTGGATCGTCCGCACCCGCGACCAGGCTCCGTCCGACCGGTACGGCGACCGCTCGCCGCGACTGAGGACGACGACCTCGTGACCGAGCCGGACCAGCTCCGGGACCAGGTACGTACCGATATGACCGGTGCCTCCGACGACGACTGTGCGCATGCAGCCGAGGGTAGTCCGCGACACCCCCGGATCGGCGACTGTCGGTGGTCGGGGACAGAATGACTGGCATGCGTCTTGATCATCTTTCGTACGCCTGCGGGCCCGACGGGTGCGAGGCGACGCTCGAACGGCTGTCCGCCCTGCTCGGCGCCGAGTTCGTCGACGGCGGGGTGCACCCGCGGTTCGGCACCGTGAACCACGTCCTCCCGCTGGAGAACGACC
Organism: Kribbella sp. CA-247076; assembly: GCF_050942445.1. NCBI lineage: Bacteria > Bacillati > Actinomycetota > Actinomycetes > Propionibacteriales > Kribbellaceae > Kribbella > Kribbella sp. CA-247076. The sequence goes on from NZ_CP192051.1 coordinate 6,871,699, forward strand.
GCTACATCGAGGTCGTCGACGTGCTCGACCACCCGGCCTCGGACAAGGCGCCGTTCGGCCAGGCGGTGCGCGCCCGCAAGGCGCTCGGCGGCGGCTGGCTCGGCTGGGTGGTGGCGGTCCGCGACATGGAGCGGATGGAGAAGCGCCTCGGCCGGGAGGCGGTGCCCGGCAACCGGCACCGGCCGGACGGGGTGAACCTGACCTGGCGGCAGATCGGCGTCAAGGGCCTGATCGCCGACCCGCAACTGCCGTTCTTCGTGCACTGGGACGACCTGACCCAGCACCCGTCGGTCGGCGGCAAGGGCATCCGGCTGACCTCGCTGGAGATCGCCGGCGACCCGGCGCGGGTGACCGACTGGATCGGGCATCCGGCCGACCATCTGCTCGACGACCTGGACGTCGACTGGCGTCCCAACGGCCAGCCCGGTCTGGTCTCCGCCGTCTTCGAGACCCCGTCCGGCACGGTCCGGCTGTAGGTCCCGTTCGGCTGATCCCGCATGGTCTTGACCCAGTGGTCGCGCAGGCCTAACGTACAACCAAATGGTTGTAGATGAGCAAGTGGTGGACCGGTTGCTGCAGGCGCTGGCCGACTCGACCCGGCGGGACATCGTCCGCCGGTGCCTGGCCGGCGAGGCGTCGGTGTCGCGGCTCGCGGAGGCCTATCCGATGAGTTTCGCGGCGGTGCAGAAGCATGTCGCCGTCCTGGAGCGGGCCGGGCTCGTCAGCAAACAACGCAGTGGCCGGGAGCAACTGGTGAGGACCGACGTCGACGCCGTACGGCGGGCGCGCGAGGCGCTCGACCGGCTCGAGGCGACCTGGCGTGGACGGGTCGACCGGATGTCGGAGCTGCTCACCGAGACAGAGGGGAACCGGAACGATGAGCGTGATCAGCGTTGACAAGGACTTCGACGCACTGACCCTGACCGTGATCGCCGACTTCGCCGCACCCGCGGAGCGGGTGTGGAGGCTGTGGGCCGACCCGCGGCAGCTGGAGCGCTGGTGGGGACCGCCGTCGCACCCGGCGACGGTGATCGACCACGACCTGACGCCCGGCGGCGAGGTCACGTACTACATGACCAGCCCGGAGGGTGAGAAGTTCCGCGGCTGGTGGCGGTTCACCGAGGTCGACCCGGTCACGTCGCTGGAGTTCCTCGACGGGTTCGCGGACGCCGACGGCAAACCGGTCGAGGGCATGCCGGTGAACACCGTCCGGATGCGACTGTCGGCGCACGACGGCGGCACCCGGATGGAGCTGCGGTCGGTGTTCGACTCGCGCGAGCAGATGGACCAGCTGATCGGCATGGGCATGGCCGAGGGTCTGGAGCAGTCGGTCGGCCAGATCGACGCACTGCTCGCCCAGCCAACTGGCTAGTGGATGTTCTCCAGCTCGGCGAGGGACGTCTCGAGGTGGACGAGCAGCCGCTGGAGGTGTGGGACCGTCCGGCGGCAGCCGATCAGGCCGAAATGCAGGTGGTGGTCGTAGCTCGTCACGCTGATGTTCAGCGCCTGACCGTTCAGCACGATCGACGCCGGGTACATGCCGAGCAGGCGCGAGCGGTTCCAGTACAGCGGACCCTCGGCCGGTCCGGGCACGTTGGAGATGACCAGGTTGTACGGCGGCATCGTCCGGCCGGCCATCCCCGGGAGCACGGCCGCCGGCCCGGCGACACCGAAGCCGACGGCGCCGATGATCAGGTTCTGCAGGGGGCTGAGCGCGGACAGCACGCCTTTGCCGTAGCTCGTCGACGCCATGATGCGGCGGATCCGGCGGTCCGGGTCCGCCTCGTCGGTGGCGAGGTCGGCGACCATCGTGCTCAGCGAGTTGGCACCGCCGGGCGCGTCGGCCCGGCCGCGCAGCGACACCGGCACCATCGCCGTCATCGCCTTGTCCGGCAGGGCGTTCAGCTCGAGCAGATAGTTGCGCAGGGCACCTGAACACATCGCCAGCAGGACGTCGTTGAGGGTCGCGCCGGTGATCGCGCGGACCTTCTCCAGGCGTTCGATCGGCCACGACTGCGCGGCGAACCGGCGGGCGCCGGTGATCGGCCGGTTGAGGACGGTCCGCGGCGCCTGGAACGGCACGGTCGTGTGCAGGAGGCTCTTCAACGCCACCGGCGTGAGCCCGGCGAGGTCCGCGAGCAGGCGGCCGGCCCCGCCGACCGTCTGAGCGGCCGCGCCGATCGCCCGCGCCGGGAGGTCCGCGAGCGACCCGGGCGCTCCGACGCCACCGGCACCCGGCACGGCGTACGTCGCGGGCATCCCCGACCGGCCGGGGTCGGTGGTCAGGGTGTCCTGCATCCAGCGGAGGGCGGTCACGCCGTCGAGCAGCGAGTGGTGGATCTTGCTGTAGAGCGCGAACCGGCGGCCTCGACGCCCTCGATCAGGTGCATCTCCCACAGCGGCCGGTGCCGGTCGAGCAGCGTCCCGTGCAGCCGGCTGGTCAGCTCGAACAGCTCGCGGTACCGCCCGGGCCGGGGCAGCGCGGACAACCGCACGTGGTACTCGAGGTCGATCTCGCCGTCCGGCTCCCACGACCAGTAGCCGAGGTCGCGCGGCCGGTTCCGCACCCGGCGGGCGAACAGCGGGTTGACCGACGGCGCGGCGACCATCTCGTGGTACAGCCGCGACAGGTAGTCCCGGGACCCTTCCGGGAACACGTGGTCGCGCCCGGCCCCCTCGGGCAGCTCGAACAGCATCAACCCGCCGACATGCATGGGCTGCTCACGGCTCTCCCCGAGCAGGAACATCGCATCCAGCGGCCCCACGACGGTCATGGCCCCTCCCGCTCCGGCCTGGGTGGCTGACGACTCATCGTGGTCACCCGGCACCCAGGCCGTCTACCCCTCCAGGTAGCGCTTACGGAGAATTGTCGTCCCCCGCCTGCCTACAACCGGGGCTAGTCGAGCGGGCGGTAGTTGACGCCGAGGCGTTCGATCCGGGTCAGGTGCGGGCGGAGGCGGGTGAGGAACTCGTCGTACGACGTCCGCGGCGAGCCCCAGGCCCGTTCGGCGAACGCGGACAGCCGCGGCAGCAGCATGTAGCCGACCTGCTCCGGCCCTTCCATGTACTCGGTCCAGATCTGGCACTGGGTGCCGACGATCCGGGCCTCCTCCTCGGCCGACAGCCCAGCCGGGATCACCTCGAAGTCGTAGACCTTCTCCAGCGGGATGAACCCGCCGATCGCCAGCGGCTCGGTCGACGGGTCGCCCTGGTAGTAGTCGAAGTACACCGACTCGCACGGCGCCATCACGGTGTCGTGGCCGGCCTTCACCGCGACCTCGCCGCGCTGGGCGCTCCGCCACGCCATGATGACCGCGTCCTTCGGGCAGTCGGTCTCGACCATCTCGTCCCAGCCGACCAGCCGACGGCCCTCCTCGGCGAGCACCTCGGCAACCTGCGCGGTGAACCACCCCTGCAACTGGCTCGGCTCGCTCAGGCCGAGCTCGGCCTGACGCTTCTGGGCCGCGTCCGCCTCGCCCCACTGGACCGCCGGGCACTCGTCGCCGCCGAGGTGGATGTACGGGCTCGGGAAGATCTCCAGGACCTCGCGCAGCACGGTCTTCACGAACTCGACGGTCTCGTCGTTGACGTTCAGCACGTCGTCGCTGATCCCCCAGATCTGCCGGACGCCGAGCTGGTTCTCGGGGAAGTTGCCGAGCTCCGGGTACGCCGCGATCGCGGCCTGCATGTGCCCCGGGAGGTCGATCTCCGGGACCACGGTGATGCCCCGCTCGCCGGCGTACGCGACGATCTCGCGGAGCTCGTCCTTGGTGTAGAAGCCGCCGTGCCGGACGCCGTCGTAGGTGAACTCGGTCTGGTGGTGGGTCATCTTCCCGACCATCGACTGGTCCCGCCACGCACCGATCTCGGTGAGCTTCGGGTAGGCGTCGATCTGGACCCGCCAGCCCTGGTCGTCGGTGAGGTGCAGGTGCAGCACGTTCAGCCGGTGCAGGGCGATCACGTCGATGATCCGCAGGACGAAGTCCTTCGGCATGAAGTGCCGGGCGACGTCGAGCATCATCCCCCGCCAGCCGAACCGCGGCGCGTCCGCGATCCGCACGGCCGGCACCGCGACCTTGCCGTCCTCGGCCGGCTCGGCGGCGTCCAGCAGTTGCTCGTACGTCGTCTCCGCGTGCCGCAGCGCGTCCTCGGAGCCGGCCGAGAGCCGGGCGCCGTCCGGGGTGACGTCGATGCGGTACTCGGTCTCACCGAGGTTCTCCACCACCGTCCGGACCGCCTCCGCGGCCGGATCCTCGGCGATCCACCGCCCTTCGGTGGCGGTGAGCTCGCGGGGTGCAGGGACGATCGCGATGTCGGGCATCGGGACTCCAAAGGGAGGGTCGAGTTACGTCAGATCGATCCTATAAGCGCGGATCGGCGGACGTCCATGCTCGAAAATGCGTGCAACCCACAAACTGGGAACGATGGCGAACACCCGAACTGAGCTGCCTTCCCGGTCAGGGAGATGAGAAGGTGAGCCCGTGACCGTCGACCAGAGACCCGCCGACCTGCAGCGAACCACCCTGAAGGTCCTGGTCACCAGCAACGCGCTCGGCGGCGTGGCCACAGCGAGCGGGTTCGCCGTTGCCGGCCTGCTGGCCGAGAACGTGTCGGGCTCGACCTCGATGGCCGGGCTGGTCGCCACCTCGACCACGCTGGGCGCCGCGCTGCTCGCCGTACCGCTGGCCCGGCTGGCGCGCTCGCACGGGCGCCGAGCGTCGCTGACCACCGGCTACCTGATCGCCTTCGCCGGGGCGCTGCTGACGATCGTCGCCGCCCAGGTGGGCTCGCTCGCACTGCTGCTGTTCGCCGGTTGCCTGTTCGGCAGCGGGTCCGCCTCCAACCTGCAGTCCCGGTACGCCGCCACGGACGCGGCCGACCCGGATCGCATCGCCCGCTCGCTGGCCGTGGTCGTCTGGGCGACCACGATCGGCGTGGTCGTCGGCCCGAACCTGACCGGGATCGGCGGCTCGGTCGGCGAGGCCGCCGGCCTGATCGCGCTCGCCGGTCCCTACCTCTTCTCCGTGGTCGCCTTCGGGGTGAGCGCCGCGATCGTCTGGCTCGGGATGCGCCGGTTGCAGCAGTTCCGGCCGAAGGGCGCGGTCGAGCGCCAGCCGCTCGTGGCGACGTTCCGGCAGGTCGTGGCCGTCCCGCACGCCCGGCTGGGCCTGCTGGCGATCGCCACCGCGCACGCGGTGATGGTCGGCGTGATGTCGATGACTTCGGTGCACCTGACGCACCACGGAGCTTCGTTGACGATCGTCGGGTTCGTCCTGAGCGGTCACGTCGCCGGTATGTTCGCGCTGTCGCCGGTGACGGGCTGGCTGGCCGACCGGCTCGGCCGGGTGCCGACCATCGGGATCGGGCTGGCGGTGCTCGCGATCGCGATGACGCTCGCCGCGCTCGCTCCGGACGAGGCGCACGGCCTCACCGGGGTGGCGCTGTTCCTGCTCGGTCTCGGCTGGTCCTGCTGCCTGGTGGCCGGCTCGACGCTGCTGTCCCGCTCCGTCCCCGAAGACATCCGCACCTCGGCCCAGGGCCTGTCCGACCTCACCATGGGCATCCTCGCCTCGATCGCGGGCATCGCCTCCGGCCCGATCCTGGCGTACTTCGGTTTCCACTGGCTGGCCGTGGTCTGCGGCCTGCTGCTGATCCCCGTCGCGGTGCTCGCGGCCACCACCAAGCCGATGCCCATAGCAACGATCAGCGTGGATTAGGGTCAGACACCGTGAGTATCGCGGACGGCGGGATCCCGAGTCCCAACATCTGGCAGCACCCGGCGGTCTACGAGATCGAGAACCGGGCGGTGGACCCGCACGGCGTGATCGAGCCGGCGATGCGGGCGATCCGGGACTGGGCCGGCGCCACCGTGCTCGACATCGGCTGCGGCACCGGGTTCCACCTGCCGAAGTTCGCCGCGACCGCGGCCCGGGTGATCGGCGTCGAGCCGCACGGCGGCCTGGCCGAGGCCGCCCGCCGCCGGACGCGCGCCGTACCGAACGTCGAGGTCCGCCAGGGTACGGCGCAACGCCTGCCGGTGGCGGACGCGTCGGTCGACGTGATGCACGCGCGCTGGGCGTACTTCTTCGGCCCGGGCTGCGAGCCGGGGCTGGCCGAGCTGGACCGGGTGATGCGCCGCGGCGGGACGGCGTTCGTGATCGACAACGACGGCAGCCGGTCGACGTTCGGGCGCTGGTTCAGCGACGCCTACCCGAAGATCAAGGCACCGGTGGTCGAGCGGTTCTGGAGCGCGCGCGGCTGGCAGCGGACGCCGTTGGACATGGGCTGGCGGTTCGAGAGCCGGGCCGACTTCGAGGCGGTGGTCCGGATCGAGTTCACCCCCGCCGACGCCGACCGGATCATCGCGTCGTACCCCGGCACCGAGGTCGACTACGCGGTCAACCTGTGGAGCCGGACCTTCTGAACGCTTTCAGCAGGATGGGCTCAACATTCTGAAGGAGGCACGCGGCGACGGCTGCGGACGGCCCTGGAATCCCCATAGGGTTGACGGACCACTCGACGGGGCCACTGGGGAGGCGCCAGCCACGGATGGACGGACTGCTGCTCGAACACGTACCCGGTCTGCCCGCGAGAGTCCTGATCGAGGTGGGCGAGCAACGAGCCGTGGTGGTGCCCACCGCGGCTGCGGCCCGTCGGCTGGCCGACGTGGTGCTCGGCGAGGAAGACCCGCCTGACGAGGCCGTCGTCAAGGCGGGCGGACCGATCCGGCTGGTGCCCGCGGAAGGCGGACTGCTCCCGCATCTGACCGTGCTCGGCAACGTCGTCCACGGACATACCGTGGCGCATCGGGTGACCCGTCAGGCGGCCGAGCTGCAGAGCACCCAGACCGCGAAGTGGTGCGGCCTGGGCGACGTACTCGATCGTCATCCGCACGAGATCACGCCCGGCCGGCGCCGACTGGCCGGTGTGGCCCGGGCACTCCGCGCGGAACCGCGGGTGATCGTCCTGGAGGACGCGGGCGGCCTGCCGACGTGGGGATCGCTGCTCGCCCTGCACCCCAACCCGGAGCTCAAACGAGCCGCACTGGTGCTGATCACCACCGATCCGGAGCGTACGACGGGCTTCGACGATGCGACCTAGTCGCCGGGTGATCCTCGGGACGGCGGCAACATTGGCGGTCGCGGGATGCTCGAGCGACGTCCTCGGATTGCGTCGCGGTGTGCGCGTCGCGGTCAGCTGGAGCGGACAGGAGTTGCGGGCGTTCCACGACGTCCTCGACGGCCTCGGCGAGCTCGGGTACCCGGTCGAGGTCGTGCCCCTCGGCGACGACATTTCGACCGCGTTCGGTGCGCGTCCGACCCGCCGGCCGGACATCGTGATGCTCCCGCAGCCCGGGCTGGTGCCACGCCACCTCGACGACCTCGAGCCGATCCCGGACGACGTCGCCGACCGCGGCCGGGCCCGGCTCTGGGCCGAGTTGCTGGTGCACGACGGGACGACGTACGGGGTTCCGTTCAAGACGGCGCACAAGTCGGCGGTCTGGTACCGGCCGTCGGTGTTCCGGGAGGTCGGCGTACGACCGCCGCGGTTGTGGTCGGAGTGGCTTGACCTCAACCGGTCGCTGACGTCCGCCGGCGTACGGCCGCTCTCACTGGCCGCCGGTGACGGCTGGGTGCTGACCGACTTCTTCGAGAACGTACTGCTCGGCACAGCTCCCGCTGTCTACGCAGCCCTCGCGACAGCGGACCACCCACAGCCGTCGCGGCAGTCCCAGACCGCTGCAGCGCTTCGGCTCCTGGGCACGGTGTGGTCGGCGCCGGGTGTGCTGGCGGGCGGTGTGGAGCGGTCACTCGTGCAGCAGTTCCCGGACGCGATCGTCGAGGTGTTCGGCCATCGCCGCGCGGCCATGGTGCTCGCCTCGGACTTCGCTGAGCCGGTGGTGCGGTCGTTCGCCGCGGACCCTGGCGACGTCGGCCTCTTCACCTTCCCGCCGCTCGCGCCGGGTGCGGCCGCGCCGGTCGTCGTCGGCGGAGACGTGATGGTGCTGCCCAAGCCGTCCTCCGACGACGCCCTCGACCTGGTACGACGCCTGGCCGCACCGGCCGCCGTGGACCCATGGGTGCAGGAGGGCGGTTTTCTGGTCGACGGGCGGACGTCCGGCTACTCGCCCGAGCTCACGCTGCTGGCGAAGCAACTGTCCGGGACGGACGGTCTGCTGCAGTTCGACCTGTCCGACCGGCTGGGCCGGCTCGGTGACATCAACGGACTGTGGCGGGTGCTCACCGACTTCCTCGTCCGCGTCGGCGGTCGCGGCAGTGACGTCGTACCGGCTGCGGTGGACGCGGCGATGACCGAGCTGCGGACGGTGGAGAGCTGATGGGCCTGCACAGCAACGGCCTGTCGCTCGAGATCGTCGGCCGCGAAGTGAGTGGCCGTCCGGTCCCCGGCAAGCCCCGACGGGCCGGCGGACCGTACCTGCTCGGCCTGCCCGCCCTGTTGCTGAGCTGCCTGCTGCTGGTCCCGATCGGGGTGACCGTGGTCGCGGCGTTCCGGACACCGAGCGGCTTCGGCGTCGGCAACTTCGCGGTGATGGCCGACCCCGACGCATTACGGGCCGTCGGCAACAGTCTGGCCTGGGTCGCGGTCGCGCTCGGGCTGGTCGTGGTCGGGTTCTTCCTTGCGCTGGTGAGCTACCGGCTGCCCGGGCTGACGTCGTTCCTGCAGCCCGCACTGGTCATCCCGTTCGCCGTCTCTGTGCTGGTGTCAGGAGCGACGTTCCGGCTGATCTTCGACCCCGCCCCCGAGCGCGGCACGGTGACGGCGGTCTGGACCCAGCTGTTCGGGTCGAGTCCGGTGTGGCTCGGTCCCGGCCTGGTCTGGCTGGTCCTGGTGTCCGCCTTCGGCTGGACCTGGCTCGGGTACGTCGTCTCGTTGTTCCGCGCCGGTCTGGACGCCATCCCGGACGACGTGAGCCGGACGATCGCGGCCGAGGGGGTCACCGGCTGGCGGCGGCTGTTCGCGCTGGAGATCCCGCTGCTGCGGCCGATCACCGGGGTTGTCACGTTGACGCTCGTGATCGCGGCCGTCCGGGTGTTCGACCTGGTGCTGATCGTCGTCCCCGGGCCGATGCAGCGGTCGGCCGACGTACTCGGGCTGAACTGGTGGCGTGCGACCACCACGGGAGACGATCCGGGTCGTACGGCGGCGCTCGGGGTCGTGCTGTTCGCGATCGTGGCGGCTGTCGGGGTGGTCGGCGTCCGCGGGTTGCGTCGGCGCAGCTGGGCGATGCCGGTGGCCGTCGTACCGCCGGACCCGTCGCTCGGTCGGCCGAAGCCGAGCAAGCGGGTACGGCGGATCGGATGGACCGCCGGGTTCGCGGTCAGCCTGGTGTGGATCCTGCCCGCGGTGGTGCTGGTTGCCACCGCACTGCATTCACCACGTGAGGCCGGGCTGCGGGGATGGTGGTCGCCGTCGGGACTCGGGTTCTCGTCGTTCACCGCTGCCGCGAATGTCGGGTTGTTCCGGGCGTTGCTGTCCACGGTGCTCATCGCCGGTGCGGCCACGGTGGTGCTGCTGGTGATCGCCGTACCGACGGCCTATCTGGTCGCGTGGGGCGGCCTGCCGCAGTGGCTGGGTCGCGTGGTGATGTCCGTGTTCGTGGTGCTGGCCGTGACGCCGGTGCAGATGTACGCCGCTCCGTTGCGGGATGCGATCGGTGCAGCAGGGTTGGCCGGATCGCGGATCGCCCTCGCGTTGGTGCATGCGGCGGCCGGCCTGCCGTTCGCCGTGCTGTTGCTGCGGTCCGCGTTCGCGTCGGCTCCACCGGCGTTGGTTTCCGAGGCATTGCAGGGCCCTGCGCGTCAGAGCGCCGTACTGGCGACCGTGCAGCGGACCTACCGGCCTGCGTTGGTCGCCGTTGCGGTGCTGGAGTTCGCGCTGGTGTGGAACGACTTCATCGTGGGCTTCCTGATCAGCGGCCCTGGTACGACGCCGTTGTCGCTGGTGCTGTGGGGTGAGGCCAGGCAGTTCTCCGCGTCGGCCGGGACCGTCGCCGCGGCCGGTGTGGTCGCGTCCGTCGTACCTGTGGTGCTGATGCTGACGTTCTGGCGGACTGTGGTGCGCGGACTGACCGCGGGGAGCAGGCCATGACCGAACCGCAGTCCGAGGCAGACAGGCGCCCTGAGGACAGGGACCGGCAGAATCGCCGGCGGGGTGGGTTCTTCGGCGTCGCCGCGCTCGCGTGGGCCCTGCTGTCCGGACTGGTCGGCGACCAGTTGTCGGCGAGCCTCGACAGCGGCGGCTGGGTCCAGGTGGCGGGGTACATCGTCACCGGCGCGCTGACGCTGATCTGCGCGATCTACTACCTGCCGACCGGCCTGCATGCGTTGCGGCGGTGGCGGCGGGGTGGCCTGGACTCCGCACCGGCTCCTGAGCTCCACGCCGCGGCCGAAGAGGCGGAGACCTGGTTGGTCAGGCTCGGTTCGGGGTCAGGCGGGATGGCCGCGGCGGAGTGGTTCGCACTGAACGAGTCGTGGCTGCGGGAGCTGCTGGAGACCGAGAAGGCACGGCCCGAGACCGCCGACGACCTCGCGCGCATCTGCGACGCGCTGGAGGTCTGGTACCTGCGCAGGTACGAGCCCGGCGCGCTGCTGGCGTTGAGCGAGTTCCTGACCGTGGTCGCGGACGCGAGCGGACGACGGGACCTCGCCGAACTCGCTGCCGCCCGCGCGGCCACGGCGTACCGGCTCATGGGCGACCTGGCCGCCGCCAGCACAGAGCTCGGCAACTCCGACGACGTCGCGACCCACGGTCGTACGGCGGCCGCGCTGACGACCCGCCGGCAGGTGGAGCGCGCGCTGCTGAACCTGGAGCGGGCCGACCAGGCGCCGGCCGGCAACGACCGCGAGGAGGCCGTCCTCAACGCCCGGGACCGGCTGGACGACGCCCGCCGGAGCCAGCCAGGTCCCGACCTGGCCGCCGATGTGGCGATCTCCGTCAACCTCGCGATCGTGCACCTCTATCAGCAGGACCCGGAGAGCGCCCTCGACCACCTGCGGACGGCGGCTGCCCGGGCCACCGCAGCCGGAGACTTGAGCGGTCACGCGCACGCCATCGAACTGCAGGGCGTGGCCGCCTGGATGCAGCGCAGCCCGGTCGAGGCCGAGAACTGGTGGCGGCACGCCGAGCACCTGTACGCCGAGATCGACGAACGCGAGGGCCGAGCACGCTGCCTGCAGCACCTGGGCTCGGCCGCCGTGGTCGCCGGCCGACTCGACGACGCCCGGGAACTCCTCGAGCAGGGTGCGATGCTGCGGCAGTCCGAGAGCGACCTGTTGACGAAGTACCTCCACGCCGCCCGCCGGACCGGCGAACCACCGGTGGTCGTCGAGGACGAGCGCGGGCACGTCGCGGTCAGCTGGATCCGGCGCCGGCTCGCGCGGCTGCGCGGGCACTTCCGCTGAGCCTGTGGACGAGTCGCCGGGATTTGTCGGCAGCTTCGCCTAGGTTGTTCGCCATGGCGAAGGCTGCGGGGAGCACGAAGGGGAAGCCGGCGTTCGCGTGCAGCGAGTGCGGGTGGACGTCGGCGCGGTGGATCGGGCGGTGCGGTGAGTGCCAGGCCTGGGGCACGGTCGCCGAGGTCGGTGCGCCCAAGGCCGCCCGGATCACCGCCGGTCCGGTGTCCTCGCCCGCGATGCCGATCGCCAGGGTGTCCGCGATCGAGGCCGAGTCCCGCCCGACCGGGATCGGCGAGCTCGACCGCGTGCTCGGCGGCGGCGTCGTACCGGGTGCGGTGATCCTGCTCGCGGGTGAGCCGGGGGTGGGGAAGTCGACGCTGCTGCTGGAGGTCGCGGCGCAGTCGGCCCGGCGCGGTCAGCGCACGCTGTACGTGTCTGGCGAGGAGTCCGCGGCCCAGGTCCGGTTGCGGGCCGGCCGGACGGACGCGCTCGTCGACGAGCTGTACCTCGCGGCCGAGACCGACCTGTCCGCGGTGGTCGGGCAGGTCGAGGCGGTCGAGCCGTCGTTCCTGGTGATCGACTCGGTGCAGACGATGGCGCATCCCGAGGTCGAGGGCGCGCCGGGTGGCGTGACCCAGGTCCGCGAGGTCACCGGCGCCCTGGTGCGGCTGGCGAAGGAGCGGCACATCGCGGTCGTCCTGGTCGGGCACGTGACCAAGGAGGGCGCGATCGCCGGGCCGCGGATGCTCGAGCACCTGGTCGACGTCGTGCTGGCCTTCGACGGCGACCGGCACTCCGGCTTCCGGATGGTCCGCGCGACGAAGAACCGGTTCGGCCCGTCCGACGAGGTCGGATGCTTCGACATGGTCGACACCGGCATCGTCGAGGTGACCGACCCGACCGGCCTGTTCGTGTCCGAGCACGCCGAGCCGGTCGCGGGCACGTGCGTGACCGTGATGATGGAGGGCCGGCGGCCGCTGCTCGCCGAGGTCCAGGCGCTGGTCGGGCCCTCCGTCGCACCCCAGCCCCGCCGGACCACCTCGGGGCTCGAGTCGTCCCGGGTCTCGATGGTCCTCGCCGTCCTGGGCAACCGGGTCGGGCTCAAGCTGACCGACCAGGAGGTGTACGTCGCCACCGTCGGCGGCGTGAAGATCGCCGAGCCGGTCGCCGACCTCTCGGTCGCGATCGCGGTCGCCTCGTCGGTGATGGACCGGCCGATCCACCCGGGCCTGATCGCGATCGGCGAGGTCGGCCTGGCCGGTGAGGTGCGCCGGGTCGGCGGCCTGGAGAAACGGCTGGCCGAGGCCGCGCGGCTCGGGTTCACCAAGGCGATCGTGCCCGCCGACGTGCCCAACCGGGGCAAGGAGCTGAAGCCGATGGACATGCAGGCCAAGTACGGCCTGCGCGTCTTCGCCGCCCCCGACCTGCCGTCCGCCCTGCTCGCCGCCGGCCTCACCTGAGGCTCCCGGCCGGGTTGTGTCGCGGGCCACACCACGAGACGCGGCATCCCGGCGGGCGCGCGGGGAACGTACGCTGGGGACGCCCCCCGCCGGGTTCAGCGTGGAACCTGGGATCTCACCGGCTCGCCCCGGTTGACCGCAGGAGCCACAGATGACCGGATCCAGAGTTGTCGCGCTCGGCCACTACCAGCCCGAGCGGGTGCTCACCAACGACGAGCTCGCCACCATGGTGGAGACCAGCGACGAGTGGATCCAGAGCCGGGTCGGCATCCGCGAACGCCGGATCGCCGCGCCCGACGAGCAGGTCGACGAGATGGCCTGGCGGGCGGCCGAGAAGGCGGTCGCGAACGCCGGCATCGACACCGCCGAGATCGACTTCGTCGTGGTCGCCACCTGTACGGCGATCGACCGCTCCCCCAACATCGCCGCCCGGGTCGCCCGCCGGCTCGGCCTCGGCACCCCGGCCGCCCTGGACGTGAACACCGCCTGCTCGGGGTTCGCGCACGCGCTGGCGACCGCCGACCACGCGATCCGTGCGGGCGCGGCCTCGAAGGCGCTCGTGATCGGCGTCGAGAAGCTGAGCGACTTCACCGACTGGACCGACCGGACCACCTGCGTGCTGATCGGCGACGGCGCCGGCGCGGCCGTGGTGGTCGCGAGTGACGAGCCCGAGGTCGGCCCGGTGGTCTGGGGTTCGGTGCCGGAGATGTCCGACGCGGTCCGGATCGAGGGGCCCGAGGCGAAGTTCGCGCAGGAGGGCCAGAGCGTCTTCCGCTGGACCACCACCCAGCTGCCGGTGATCGCGAAGCAGGTCTGCGAGAAGAGCGGGATCGCCCCCGAGGACCTCGGCGGTGTCGTCCTGCACCAGGCCAACCTGCGCATCATCGAGCCGCTCGCCAAGCGCCTCGGCGCGGTCAACGCGGTGGTCGCCAAGGACGTCGTCGAGTCCGGCAACACCTCGGCCGCGAGCATCCCGATCGCGCTGTCGAAGCTGGTCGAACGCCGCGAGATCCCGAGCGGCGCGCCGGTGCTGCTGTTCGGTTTCGGCGGCGGCCTGTCCTACGCGGGCCAGGTCATCCGCTGCCCCTGAGCGCGCGGCCGCCGGTCCGATCGGGCCGGTTTCACGCGGGAGCACGGCCTGCACGGGCCGGGTGCACGGGCGTTTGCACGCGCACGTGCAAGCGCGACCGCGTCGCGGGCCCGCCGCGGTGCGCCCGCCGGGGACTTCGGGCCCACGCGGTGCGGACAACGGCATAGACTCAGTCACCGTGGCCCCGAATTCCGACAAGAACAGCACCGGCGCCCGGATGCGCGCGACCCTCGCGGCGGTGGCACCGGGTACCGAACTGCGCGAAGGCCTGGAACGGATCCTGCGCGGGCGTACCGGCGCCCTGCTGGTCCTGGGTCACGACAAGACGGTCGACGCGATCTCGACCGGCGGCTTCGAGATCGGCGTGGAGTTCACCGCCACCGGGCTGCGCGAGCTGAGCAAGATGGACGGCGCGATCGTGCTCGACCGTGACGCCACCCGGCTGATCCGGGCCGCCGTCCACCTGATGCCGGACCCGTCGATCGAGACCGACGAGACCGGCACCCGGCACCGCACCGCCGACCGGGTCGCCCGGCAGACCGGCTTCCCGGTGATCTCGGTCTCGCAGTCGATGCACATCATCGCGCTGTACGTCGACGACCAGCGCTACGTGCTGGAGGACTCCGGCGCGATCCTGTCCCGCGCGAACCAGGCCCTGGCCACTCTCGAGCGGTACAAGCTGCGGCTCGACGAGGTGTCCGGCACGCTGTCCGCGCTCGAGATCGAGGACCTGGTCACGGTCCGGGACGTGGCCGCGGTCGCGCAACGGCTGGAGATGGTCCGGCGGATCGCGACCGAGATCGACGGGTACGTCGTCGAGCTCGGGACGGACGGCCGGCTGCTCACGCTGCAGCTGAACGAGCTCGTCGCCGGGGTCGCCGGCGAGCGTGAGCTCGTGGTCCGCGACTACCTGCCGCCGGCCACCGGCCGCAGGGCGAAGACGGCGGACGACGTCCTGCTCGAGCTGGACGCGGTCAGCCCGGCCGATCTGCTGGACATCGGGCAGGTCGCGCGGGCGCTGCAGCTCGGCGGCGCCGAGCAACTGGATGCTGCCGTCACCCCGCGTGGGTACCGGCTGCTCGCCAAGGTGCCGCGGCTGCCGGGGGCCGTGATCGACCGGCTGATCGATCACTTCGGGCATCTGCAGAAGTTGCTCGCGGCAAGCATCGACGACCTGCAGACGGTCGAGGGCGTCGGCGAGAACCGGGCTCGCACCGTCCGCGAAGGCCTGTCCCGGCTGGCGGAGTCCAGCATCCTCGAGCGCTACGTCTGACCGCCGGCCCGACCGCCTCGCGGTGGCGGGAGGTGGGGATCAGACGACCTGGAAGGCCTGCACGGTCGACGCGCGGCCGTCGTACTCGGCCTTGACGACGTACGTCCCGGGCTTGGCCACCGGCTGGCCGGGCAGACAGCCGGGACCTGAGCGCCGGCCGTTCCATGGCACCGTCGACGCAGCTTGCTTGCCCTCGGCAACGACTAGCGTGGCGCGCTGGATCGCCTGCCCGCAATGGGTCGTCGTCCAGATCAGGTCGTTGCCGGACATCACCGTAACGGTCAGGGTCCCGGACTCGACCGCCGCCTTGCACTCGTCCGCGGCCGGCTCGAGCCGGACGACGAAGTTCAGCGCCGACCCGGACGCGATCTTCCGGTGGGCCGGCAGGACGTCGACCCGGACATCGGAGCCCTCACACTTGGTGTCCTGTGGCGGCGTGGTGGTCTTGGCCGACCCCTCGGACTTCTTGGTCCCCGACGGCGTACTGGACGAGGTACCCGACGGCGTACCGGTCGGCGTCGCCGGCGGGGCGGACGTGGGGTTCTGCTCCGGGCCCGAGGCAGCCGTGTTCTGCGGGTCCTCGCCGCCGCCTCCGAACAGGCGGAGGACCAGGAAGAGCAGCAGCGCCAGGACGGCGAGCACCAGTCCCCGGCGGAACCAGTACACGCTGGCGGGCAGATGCCCGACCGGACGGAGCAGGCTGCTCATGAGGCTGACCTTAGTGTCAGGATTGTCCCCACCATGTCAGGCTCGCCGCTCCCCGGCCCAGCTGCCGCGCTGCACGGCCCCGTGCTCGCGTGGTACGACGCCAACGCCCGGGTGCTGCCGTGGCGGGAGCCGGGCGTGGGTGCGTGGGCGGTCATGGTCAGCGAGTTCATGCTGCAGCAGACGCCGGTCAACCGGGTGCTCCCGGCGTACCGGGCGTGGCTGGAGCGGTGGCCCAAGCCGGTGGACCTGGCCGTAGAGCCGCCAGGCGAGGCTGTGCGGGCCTGGGACCGGCTCGGGTACCCCAGACGTGCCCTCCGGCTGCACGCGGCGGCTCAGGCGATCGTGGAGCGCCACGGCGGCGACGTACCCGACGACCACGAGGCGCTGCTCGCACTGCCCGGTGTGGGCACGTACACGGCGGCTGCGATCGCGTCCTTCGCGTTCGGCCGGCGGCACGCGGTCGTGGACACCAATGTGCGCCGGGTGCTCGCGAGAGCCCTCACCGGCGTCGCACAGCCGACCGTCTCGCCGACTGCGGCCGATCAGCGGCTCGCGGTTAGCGCACTGCCCGATGACGAGCCGACCGCCGCCCGCTGGGCCGTCGCGTCGATGGAGCTCGGTGCACTGGTCTGCACGGCCCGTACGCCGCGATGCGGCGACTGCCCGATCCGCAGCCGGTGTGCGTGGGTCCTGGCCGGCAGTCCGCCGTACGACGGCCCGCCGCGTCGCGGGCAGACGTACGAGGGCACCGACCGCCAGGTCCGCGGGCGCCTGCTGGCCGTACTGCGGGCTGCGGCGGACGACGTACCGAAGAAGACCCTGGACGCGTGCTGGCACGACGCAGCGCAGCGCGAACGCGCGCTGGACGGCCTGGTGGCCGACGGGCTGGTCGAACCGCTGCCGCGGTCCCGCTACCGCCTGCCGAGCTGAAAGGCCGGCCCGGCACCCCGGACCGGCCTCACAACCTTCAGTTCTTCTTGCTGCCGCTGGTGGCCTGCTCGTCGTCGTCGGTCAGCAGGTCGAGCGGCATCGCCGGGCTGCCGGACAGCGTCGCCAGCATCTGGCGGACGTTGGTCAGCTGCGCGTTGATGCTGTCCCGGCGCTGCGTCGCGGCGGCGAGCTCGCGCTCGGACTCGGCCCGGATCCGCTCCGCCTTGTCCTTCGCGGCGGCGACGATCTCCTGGGCCTGCCGGTTGGCGTCGGCCAGCTGCTGCTGGGCGAGCCGCTCGGCCTCGGACCGGGCGCGGTCGGCCTCACGCTGCACCTGAGCAGCGCGGTCGGTGACGGCGGCCAGCTGCTGCTCGGCCAGCGCGGTCCGGGCGGCGAACTCCTGCTCGACCTTGCCCCGGCGCTCGGCCAGGGTGGTCTCGAAGGCGGCCGCGGCCTGGGCGGACTTGGCCCGCTCCTGCTCGTACAGCGCCTGGGCCTCGCTGCGCCGCGCGGTGGCGTCGCGTTCGGCCTCGTCCCGCATGTCGTCGGCCTGGGTGCGCGCCTCCTCGAGGATGCGGGCGGCCTCGGCGTCGACCTCGCTCTTCCAGTCCAGGGAGTACTGCTCGGCCTCCTTGCGGACCTTCTTCGCGTGCGCCTCGGCGTCGGCGACGATCGCCTCGGCGTCGGTGCGGGCACGGGTGACCAGGTCACGGGCCTCGTCGTCGGCCAGCGACAGGATCTTCGCCACCCGCTCACCGAACTCGGTGAACGTCGGCGCGCGGTCCTTGCTCTCCTCCTGCGCAGAGATGACAGCCGACTCGGCGGCGTCCGTCCGGGTCTGCAGCTCCTGCACGTGCCGCTGCAGCTGCTCGGACTGCTGCTGCAGCGCGGTCAGCGAGGTGGTCAGCTCACGGATGTGCTGGTCCACCTGGGCAGGCTCGTAGCCACGCAGAACGGTGCGGAACGGGGTTGGGCTTTCACTGCTCATGTTTTCTGATGCTCACTTCGGTGGGTGGGTGGATCACACATTGTCACTGACAAGGATCTGACTGTCACGTCCTCATCCTGATTCCCCCGTGGAACCCTCACTGGACGACATTCCACCACCTGGACGGAACCCCGGTACAGCGAGTGCCTCGATCACACCCGAAAGCTGGGTGAGCTCCTTGGTGATCTCATCACGGCGCTGGTTCAGCGCCGCGACCCTCGCCTCGGCGTCGGCGAGAAGTTTTCGGGCCTGGACCCGCAGGTCGTCGGCGTGCTCGCGCGCCTGCGCCTCGATCTGCTGGGCCTCGGCGCGGGACTTGCGGATCAGGTCGTGCGACTGCCGCTGGGCGTCGGCCAGGTCGTTGGCGGCGCGCTCGCGCAGGACCTGGGTGCTGGCCTCGGCCTCGGCCTCGCGGCGGTTGGCCCGCTCGACGATCTCGCGGGCCTCGGTCTGGGCCGCGCCCTTCAGCCGGTCGGCCCGCGCCTGCGCCTGGGCGGTGACCTTGCCGGCCTCCTGCCGGGCGGCGGCCAGGGTGGCCTCGGCCTGCTCGGTCGCGGTCGTCAGCGTGGTCTCGGCGAGCGTGGTCAGCTCGGCGTTCTCGCGGGCGATCGCGTCCTTGGTCTGCTTGAGCCGGCTGGTGGTCCGGCCGACCACCCGGCGCAGGTGCGCCCGCTTGTGCCGCAGCAGCTCGGCCGCGTCCGCCGCCGCCTGCTCCCGGATCGTCTGCGCCTCGGTCTCGGCCGCGCCGATCAGGTCGTCGACCGTCTTCCTGCTCCAGGCGGTCTGCTTCTCGGCCTCCGCCAGCGCCGCCTCGGCCGCCTTGTTCGCGTCCTCGACGATCCGCTGCGCCTCGGCGGTGGCGGTCCGGCGGTCGGCCTCGATGCTGTCCACGACCAGCTTGGCCTGGGCCCGGGCGTCGGCCATCAGCTGCTCGTTGCCGGCCTCCGCCTCGGCCTTCCGCTCGGCGATCTCGGCGACCGCCTCGGCCCGCAACTTGTCGATCTCGAGCGAGATCGCGGCCAGCTTGGCCCGCTCGGTCTCCTCCAGCTCGGCGGTCCGGCGCTCCAGCTCGGCCCGGTTCTCGCCGCGGAGCCGCTCGATCTCGGCGTGCGCCTCGGCGATCTGCACGCGGGACTTCTCCCGGGCCGCCTCCACCTCGCGCTCGACCGCGGCGCGCAGCTCGGCGGCCTCGGTCTCGGCGCGGGCGATCAGCTCGGCCTCGTTGCGGACCGCGGCCTGCGAGACCAGCGCGGCCTGCTCGCCGGCGTCCTTGACCAGTTGCTGCGCCTCGCGGCCGGCCCGGTCGACCGTGTGCTGCGCGGACTCCCGGGCCATCCGGGCTTCCTCGAGCAGCTCGTCGGCCTCCTCCTTCAGCCGGGCCGCCTCGGCCTCGGCCGCCGCGATCCGCCGGTCGGCCGCCGCCTGCGACTCGGCCCGCAACCGGTCGGCGGCCGCCTGGCTGTCGCGCCGCAGCTGCTCCGCCGCGGCCTCGGAGTCGGCCCGGCGCTTCGCCACCTCGTCGGCGACGGCGGCCCGCAACTGCTCGGCCGCGGACTCCGACTCGGTCTTCAGCCGCTCGGCGATCGCGGTCGCCTCGGCTCGGACCCGCTCCGCTTCCGCGGTCGACTCCTGTTGCAGCTTCTGCGCGGCCGCGGCGGCATCGCGTCGTACCCGGTCGGCTTCGGCGGTGGACTCGGCCCGGAGACGCTCGGCCGCGGACTCGGCCTCGGCCCTGACCCGCGCGGCCTCCTGCTCGGACTCGGTCCGGAGCTGCTCGGCGGCCCGCTCGGCGTCGTTCAGCAGCCGCTGCGCGGCGGACGTCGCGTCGGCGCGGAGCTTCTTCGCGGCCTGCTCGGCCTCGGCCTGCAGCCGCTCGCTCTCGGCGCGGACCCGGTCCGCCTCCTCGCGGGCGAGGTCGTTCTCGTACTCCGCCTGCTCGCGCAGGGTGTCCGCGATCCGCTGGGCCCGCTCCAGGACACCACCTGCTTGCCGCACGCCGAAGGAACCGGTGTCGGCGACCGGTTCCTGGGTCAGGGGCAGACGCGGGGCGTCCATGCGACGAGATGATTCCATCCCCGGCCCCCTTTCCGACAGTCCGGGTCCCATCAGCGTGGTCACAGCGTTACAACGCGGTACCGAGCGAGAGGTAACTGTGGCGGGTAACGTCACTCTCGTGCCGCTGCGCGATCTTCCCACCGAATCGAAGGCCGCGGCGGCCCTTCTCCGTACCGATCTGATCACCCATCGCAGGACGATACGACGATCCGGACGGCACGGTGTGGTGCTCGCGTGTCTGGCCGCCGGTACGGCGTTCGCAGTCCTCGTCCCGGGGTCGCCGGGCACAGGCTGTTACCTCTGGCGGGCGACCACGCAGCCGATCACGGGCCGCGGCGCGGCGGTCGCCGTACCGGTCGTGATCGTGCTGCTCGTGCTCGCGGATCGCTTGTCCGCGGACAGATTCCGGTTGCGCCGCCAGGTCCGGGCCGTCGGTACGGCGGCCGTCGCGCTGACCACCCTCGCGGCCTGGACCGGGTTCGCCGCGCAGGGCCGGCCGAGCTGCACGACCTCACCGGCTGTGATCGGCACGATCGTCCTGGGGATGCTGGCGACCGGCGTCGCCGCGCACTGGGCGACCCGGTCGACGACTCCGTGGACCGTGGCCGACGAGGCCTCGGACGACGTCTCCACCGAACCGCTCAACCAGTCCGAATTGCGGGCAGTCTTCGTCCGGCTCGGCGCGGAGGTCGACGCGTGGACGCCTTTTCGCTTCCGGATGTTCGCCTTCGCGTCGGGCACCCTTGCCGTCCTGCTCGTGCTGTCCACCGTCCTCCCCTGGCGTGAACTGCTCGATCCGGTCGCGCTCGGGCCGACCGCGGCGGAAGCCGGTCTAGCCCGGTCTCAACTCTGGGAGATTCCGTCCGCGCGGGTCTGGGGCTACCTCGTCTGCGGGTTGGCGTTGGCGACGCTCGTCTCGTCCGGTCTGGTCCGACGAGCAGCCGCCACGGCCACTGGTTCCGTGGTGGTCGCGGGACTGCTGACCAACCTGTTGTGGCTGCCGCCGACGTTGGGGTCGGGTGTCGGCTACCGGCCGGCGATCGGAGCCTGGACCGCCCTCGGGCTCGGCGTGCTCCTGGTGCTGGCCGGTCTGTGGGGTGCACGCCGGGCGGTGGTCATCGGGGCGGCGGTGGTCGGCGTGGTGGCCGGAGTGCTGGTTCCGTCGGCGACCGGAGCGCCGTACCGTCCGTCGGTCGAGGCCGGAGTGCCGCATCGCCTGCTGGACCTGCAAGGCGGGCAACTGGTCGATCGACTCGGGATGCGGGTCGCCATCGGCACACCCAACCCGTTGGACTCGGTGGCCGGATCACTGGACGGAGAGGCCGGGCAGTGGTTGCTGGGCCGGACCGGCTCGGAGAGCTCGACGGTGTTCGCGTACGACGACGGCGTCGCGCTGCCCCAGGTCACGCTCAACCACGGTCCCCCGCCGCCCGCACTGTGGGGCGTCACCGGCAACCGCATGATCCTGCTCGCCGGCGGCGCACTCGGCCGGCCATGGGCGATCCTGTCGGTGCCGCTCGACCTCGTCAGCGCCGACATCAGCCTGAGCCACAAGAACCCGGACGGGTCGTACTACGTGACGCCCGGCGTCGACATCCTCGCGACCGGCCGCGGGCCCGCTCGCAGTCAGCGCAACGCGGACCGCTCGATCGTCCTCTGGGGACCCACGACCACCTGGCAGCTCCCGGCGCACCAGCTACGCAAAGGCATGCAGCTGCAGGACTTCCAGGTCGACCCCGGCGCGGGCGCACCGGGCCACCCGGTCTCCGTCGGTCCGGACGGGACGACGGCCTGGCGGACGAGCGAGACCGGTCTCGCGATGGTCTGGCCAGGTGGTCCTCCGCAGCAGCTGACCGGCGTGGCGCCGGCGGGCTGTGTCCTGAGCAGCGACGCCGCGAGCTCGTCCCTCAGCGCCGACGCCTTCGCGGTCGACGTACGCGGCAATCTCTGGCTGGGCGGTGGCGCGCCGGCCTCGGTCATCACGCCGGACGGCGTACTGCGGAAGCTGCCGGGTGGTGCAGACGGCGTCGAGAGCATCGAGGCCCGGCCGGACGGATCGGTCCTGCTGGGGACGTCACCGGGTGGAGGCGACCAGATCCTGCGGATTCCCGACGCGGCGGCCGCGGCGGCGTCGTACCCGGCTGCTCCGCCGCCGTCGCCTCGCTGCGACCGCCGTAGGCCTGTCGACGGTACGACGTCCTTCAAGGCGTCGACGGTGTCGCGGGTGCCGGAGGTGGACCCGAAGCTGGGGGCCTCCGGCGTACGCACGCAGTTGGGGCTGGACGCGGCCGGACAGTTGGTGCGCATCCGGTTGCCGTTGACGGCTCGGGCGATCGCTCCGGACGGGCAGGGTGGCGTCTGGTGGACGGTCGCCGGTCGTCGGTCGACCGAGAGCGCCGTCCATCTGTCCGGCGGCGTGACGACCGTGGTGCGGGATCCGCAGCCGGCACCGGCCGACCAGAAGCTGCAGTCCGCCGCGGCGTCCGGGGACCGGTTCGTGACCGCGGTCGGCCCTGGCTCCTACAACTTCTACGGACCGGGCCGCGCCGTACGCCGGGTGCAGGTCGAAGGCGAGCTGCGGCCGGGCGGCTTGGTCCAGCTCCCGTCAGGTCAGGCGGCGATGGTCCTCGGCGAGCAGCTCGTGCAGGTCGCCGGGGACGGCCGCACGACGGTCCTGCTGGGCGGTACGGCGACCGGCTGGCCGATCTCGGCGGCCGGCGTACCGGTGTCGCAGCGCACCGCCGACGGCACCTGGTTCACCGGCCCGGACGGCCGGCTCTGGGGGTACGACGGAAGCCACCTGGTCCGCGTGGACGCGCCGGGCCGGGTCACTGTGCTCGCCGGACCACGGCAAGGCGTTCCCCAGGCCGCGGACCAGCTGACCGTGATCGGCCAGGCCCTGTACTTCCAGCTGGGCACCGACCTCGTCCGGTTGGAGGCGGCCTCGTGACGGAGTTTCCGGACGAGGAACTGCCTCGCCGGCTGGACGCCGCTGAGGCAGCGCTCGCGCGGTCGGAGCACCGGTGGTTCGGTCGGGTCACGCTCCTGGCCGCCTTGGCCACCGGGCTGACGCTGCTACTGCCTTGGACCTACACGCGCCGCTACGGACTCTCAGTTTGGCAGTTGGGCATCGAGACGCAGCCGACGCTGGCTCTCACCTGCCTGGCCGGGATCGCGGCCACAGTCGTCGCACTGACCCTGAAGCCGGGCACGGGCGCTCAGGTGGCCGCAGGTGTCACCGCCGTCGTCGCGCTCTGCTGCCTCGTTCTCGGCTGGCGGGTCACGAACCTCGAGACGCTGGACGACACCTGGGCGGGCCCGGGTCCGACGTTCACCATCGCCACGTCGGTGGTGTGGCTGCTCGCCGCCGCCGCCCAACTCGTTGCCCAGAACAACAAACCCGCCGAGCCCGACCAGGCGGCCGTCGCCCGCGCGATCACCCGGCTACGCCGGACCCGCTGAGCGCGGGTGACATCACTCCCCGGAGGGAGACGGAACACTCTCGCGGCTGAGGTCCGCGGTGGTGCTCCGGCCGGACAGTGAGAGCACTGACGGCTGGAGGAAGCGATGAGCGATGTTGGGGTCCGGGATCGAACCCGGAGCGTGGTGCCGGTGCTGGTGGCAGCGCTGTCGTTGGTCTACGGGATCGCCGGGCTGGCCTGGCTGCTCGGCGCGGACGGGTACGCGTTCGGCCCGGTTCCGCCCGACGGCGAGCGGCTGTCCCTGCTCGCGCAGGTGCCGGACCGGGTCGGCGCCGGGCTGATCGCCGTACTCGGGTTCCTCGGTGTTCCGGCCGCGATCGCGCACACCCGGACGGAGTGGAGTACGACGGCGTACCGGCCGCTGCTCGGGTTCACGGCGGTGCAGGTGCTCGTGTTCGGGCTGCTGGCGCCGAGCGTCACGGTGGTGATCATGACCGGCTACCTGCTCGTGCTGATCGGTCTCCCGGCGGGCGTCGTGTGGTTGGTCGTCGGGGCCTGGAGGCAGCCGGCGACCAGGGTCCTGCTGATCGGGCTGGTGGTCGTCCTGGCCGGGTTGGAGGTGACCACCGGGATCTTCGACTGGGCCGCCTTCCGCGAGGTGGCCGTCGGCATCGGCGGCGTACCGGCGAAGGTCGGGACCACGCCGCTGTTCGTCACCGGGGCGTTCCTGCTGGGTTGCGGGTGGGCGGTCCTCGGTGTCCGTGGACTGCGCAGCGCGCGCGGGCGATGCCTGCGGTGCGGGCGGCCGGGCGCGAACTGGACGCGGCCGGAGTCGGCCCGGCGCTGGGGGTTCTGGGTCACGATCGTGGCGGCGCTCTGCCCGATGCCGTACGCGCTGCTGCGGATGACCTGGCTGCTGCCGAACCCGATCGGTTTCGACGCCGACGACCTGAACGCCGAGCCGGGGATCAAGCTCTTCGGCCTCGGGCTCGGCCTGATCGCGCTCGCCGCCGGGATCGTCACGCTCGGCCTGATCCGGCCGTGGGGCGAGGTGTGGCCGCGGTGGATCCCGGTCGTCGCCGGGCGGCCGGTGCCGATCAAGGCCGCCGTCGTCCCGGGCGCGGCGGCCGCCACCCTGCTCCTGGTCGGCAGCGCCTCGCTGATCGGCCTGCTCTGGAACCCCGAGGCGTCGCTGGGCGAGAACCTGCTCTTCCAGCTCGTCCTGCCCTTCCCGATCTGGGGAGCCGCCGTCGGCCTGGCCACCGCCGCCTACTACTACCGCAGGCGAACCGCCTGCACCAGCTGCCAGCAAGCCTGAGCACGCAACACCGACTCCCCGGGCTGCAACCACTGCCCGGGCTGGGAGCAGCAGAAGGCCCCGCGCGGGGAGCGCGGGGCCTTCTGCGGGGTTGATGCGGTTACGAGTCCTGCACGCCAGAGGCGGTGCCGGGGCCGGCCGTCAGGTCGGACAGCTCCAGCTCGGGCGAGGTGGACTTCGGCGTCCCGGTGAAGGTGAAGTACTCCGGCAGGCCGTCCTCGCCCACCGTGCCCTCCGGCGCCACGTCGACCAGGACGATCTGGCCGGAACGCAGGTCCCCGAACAGGATCTTCTCGGCCAGCACGTCCTCCACGTCGCGCTGCAGTGCGCGGCGCAGTGGGCGGGCGCCCAGGACCGGGTCGAAGCCCCGCTTGGCGACGAGTTCCTTCGCCGCCGGGGTGAGCTCGATGCCCATGTCCTTGTCCTTCAGCCGCTCCTCCACCTGGGCGACCATCAGGTCGACGATCTTGACGATCTCTTCCATGCCGTGCTGGTGGAAGACCACGATCTCGTCGACGCGGTTCAGGAACTCCGGCCGGAAGTGCTGCTTGAGCTCCTCGGTGACCTTCGCCTTCATCTTCTCGTACGAGCCGCCGGTGTCGTTGGCCTGCGCGAAGCCCAGGGAGACCGCCTTGGCGATGTCCTTGGTGCCCAGGTTCGTGGTCATGATGATCACGGTGTTCTTGAAGTCGACCACGCGGCCCTGGGCGTCGGTCAGGCGACCTTCGTCCAGGATCTGCAGCAGCGAGTTGAAGATGTCCGGGTGGGCCTTCTCCACCTCGTCGAACAGCACCACGCTGAACGGCTTGCGGCGGACCTTCTCGGTCAGCTGGCCACCCTCTTCGTAGCCGACGTACCCGGGAGGCGAGCCGAACAGCCGGGAGGCGGTGTGCTTCTCCGAGTACTCCGACATGTCGAGGCTGATCAGCGCGTTCTCGTCGCCGAACAGGAACTCGGTCAGCGCCTTCGACAGCTCGGTCTTACCGACGCCGGACGGGCCGGCGAAGATGAACGAGCCGCTCGGGCGGCGCGGGTCCTTCAGGCCGGCGCGGGTCCGCCGGATCGAGCGGGACAGCGCCTTGACCGCGTCGGTCTGGCCGATGTACCGCTTGGCCAGCTCCTTCTCCATGTCGAGCAGCCGGGACGACTCCTCCTCGGTCAGCTTGAAGACGGGGATACCGGTCGCGGTGCTCAGCACCTCGGCGATCAGCTCCTCGTCAACCTCGGCGACGACGTCCATGTCGCCGGCCTTCCACTGCTTCTCCCGCTCGCCCTTGGCGTTGATGAGCTTCTTCTCGTCGTCGCGCAGGCTCGCGGCGCGCTCGAAGTCCTGCGCGTCGATCGCCGACTCCTTCTCCCGGCGCACGTTCGCGATCTTCTCGTCGAACTCGCGCAGGTCCGGCGGAGCCGTCATCCGGCGGATCCGCAACCGGGCGCCGGCCTCGTCGATCAGGTCGATCGCCTTGTCCGGCAGGAACCGGTCGGAGATGTACCGGTCGGCCAGCTGGGCCGCCGACACCAGCGCCGGGTCGGTGATGGTCACCCGGTGGTGCGCCTCGTAGCGGTCGCGCAGACCCTTGAGGATCTCGATCGTGTGCGCGATCGACGGCTCGGCCACCTGGATCGGCTGGAACCGGCGCTCCAGCGCGGCGTCCTTCTCGACGTACTTGCGGTACTCGTCGAGGGTGGTCGCGCCGATGGTCTGCAGCTCACCGCGGGCCAGCATCGGCTTCAGGATGCTCGCGGCGTCGATCGCGCCCTCGGCCGCGCCGGCCCCGACGAGGGTGTGGATCTCGTCGATGAACAGCACGATGTCACCGCGGGTGCGGATCTCCTTGAGCACCTTCTTCAGGCGTTCCTCGAAGTCGCCGCGGTAGCGCGAACCGGCCACCAGGGCGCCCAGGTCGAGGGAGTAGATCTGCTTGTCCTTCAGCGTCTCCGGGACGTCACCGCGGACGATCTGCTGGGCCAGACCCTCCACGATCGCGGTCTTGCCGACGCCCGGCTCACCGATCAGGACAGGGTTGTTCTTGGTCCGCCGGGACAGCACCTGCATGACCCGCTCGATCTCGGTCTCGCGCCCGATCACCGGGTCGAGCTTCGATTCGCGGGCGGACTGGGTGTAGTTCCGGCCGAACTGGTCGAGCACCAGCGAGCTGCTGGGAGCACCCTCGGTGGCACCGGCTCCGGCCGACGCCGTCTCCTTGCCCTGGTACCCGCTCAGCAGCTGGATGACCTGCTGACGGACCTTGTTCAGGTCCGCGCCGAGCTTGACCAGGACCTGCGCGGCGACACCCTCACCCTCGCGGATGAGGCCGAGCAGGATGTGCTCGGTGCCGATGTAGTTGTGGCCCAACTGCAGGGCCTCGCGCAGGGAGAGCTCCAGCACCTTCTTGGCGCGTGGGGTGAACGGGATGTGCCCGCTCGGTGCCTGCTGCCCCTGGCCGATGATCTCCTCGACCTGGGAGCGGACGGCCTCGAGCGAGATACCCAGGCTCTCGAGAGCCTTGGCGGCGACACCCTCACCCTCGTGGATCAGGCCGAGCAGGATGTGCTCGGTCCCGATGTAGTTGTGGCTGAGCATCCTGGCCTCTTCCTGAGCCAGGACGACTACCCGACGGGCGCGGTCCGTAAATCGTTCAAACATCGCCAAAGCGCTCCTTGCCTCAGAGGAGTCGGACGTGCCGTGTAGGCCGACCCCCGTACATGCATGCTAGTCCCCGGTGCCGACAGGCTCGCTCTCGGCGAACAAATGCTCACCGCGCGGCCGGCCGCCGAACAGGCATCACAAGGGAACAACCCCGCGGTTCGCCCCGGTGTTCCCGCCCGGGCCGACTCACCGGGCCTGTTCGCCACCAGCGAATTCCCGCGGTTGCCTGCCGCCGCAGTGATCCTTCGCGACACGCCCGGGGCCGGATGCGTCCACACTGTGAAACAACCGGAATGCGGACGGTCCCGGCACCCATGCAGGGGCCGGGACCGGCGGTCGTGCGAATTACTTGGCTTCGTTGTACGCCGCGCGCACCTCGGCGGAGATCCGGCCGCGCTCGCTCACGTCGTACCCGTTCTCCTTCGCCCAGGCCCGGATGTCGGCGGAGTCCGACGCCGACCGGCCCCGGCCCCGCGCCCGGCCCGCGCCGCCACCGCGGCGGCCGGAGACCCGGCGCGCCGAGCCGACGTACCCGGCGAGGGCGTCGCGCAGCTTGGCGGCGTTCTTCTTGGACAGGTCGATCTCGTACGTCGTTCCGTCCAGGCCGAAGGTCACGGTCTCGTCGGCCTTACCGCCGTCGAGATCGTCCTCGAGAACCACCTGCACCCTTTGCGCCATCGATGACAGTCCTTTCCGCGCCCGTCACCGGGCCGCAATCCCCCTGCCGTTTTCGTCACCTGATTTGTACCGCACAAACCGGCTTCGTGTCATTCACATCCCACAATGAGCGGGAAAGATGTGACTAAACCGTCGGTACGGCGTGCCGCCGGTCAACGCTGTGCAGCCGTCGTGACCTTGAGTATTCACCGGCGAAACCGGCCGGACCAGAAAGCGGCGCTATCCGGAATACGGGACCCCGGCATTTGCAGTGACCGTCCGTTGTGCTATGCAACGATCCTGCGACCGATTCGCGGAATCACTCCGGGCGGAGCAACGGGAAGAGAATCGTCTCCCGGATACCGGCCCCGGTGAACAGCATGATCAGCCGGTCCAGGCCCATCCCCATACCACCGGCCGGGGGCATCCCGAACTCCATCGCACGCAGGAAGTCCTCGTCCAGCTCCATCGCCTCCGGGTCGCCGGCGGCGGCCAGCAACGACTGTGCCACCAAGCGTTCCCGCTGGATCACCGGGTCGTTCAGCTCCGAGTAGGCGGTGCCCAGCTCGACCCCGTTGACGACCAGGTCCCAAGCCTCGACGAGCCCCGGAATTTCCCGGTGCGGCTTCGCCAGTGGCCGCGCCGACTCCGGATAGTCGCGCACAAAGGTGGGCTGGATCAGCGTGTGCTCGACCAGCTTCTCGAACAACTCGACGGCGATCTCACCGGCATTCCAGCCCGGCTGCAGCTCGACGTCGTGCTGCTCGGCCAGCTTGGTGAGTGTGGCCACGTCGGTGCCCACGTCGACGGTCTGGCCGACCGCTTCGGAGACCAGGCCGAAAAGCGTCGCGTGCCGGAACGGCTGGTCCAGGTCGATGACGGATCCGTCGCGCGCTGTGATCACCGACCGGCCGATCGCGTGCGCGGCGTTCCGCATCAGCTCGGCGAACAGTTCGGCCATCGTGTCGTAATCGCCGTACGCCTGATAGGCCTCGATCATCGAGAATTCCGCCGAGTGGGTGGAGTCCAGCCCCTCGTTACGGAACGTGCGGCCGATCTCGTAGACCCGGTCGACGCCGCCGATCATCGCCCGCTTGAGGTCGAGCTCGAGCGCGATCCGCAGCTTCATCTCCTGGTCGAACGCGTTCAGGTGGGTGGTGAACGGCCGGGCCGCGGCGCCGCCGTTGGTCAGCTGCAGGACGGGGGTCTCGACCTCGACGAAGTCGTGCCCGTCGAACGTCGCCCGCAGTGACTTCAGCACGGCGGCCTTGGCCCGGACCATCTCACGGGCCTCGGCCCGGACGATCAGGTCGACGTACCGGAGCCGGACCCGGGCCTCCTCGTTCAGCGGCCTGTGCTCGTTCGGGAGCGGGCGCAGCGTCTTGGCGGCCATCTGCCAGCCGGTCGCCTGCACGGACAGCTCGCCCCGGCGGCTGGTGACCACCTCGCCCTGGACGGCCAGCAGGTCGCCGATGTCGACCAGCGCCTTGAAGCGGGCCAGCTGCTCCTCGCCGAGGTCGGCCAGCGACAGCATCACCTGGAGCTCGGTCCCGTCGCCCTCGCGGAGCCGGACGAAGCACAGCTTGCCGGTGTTGCGCAGGAAGATCACCCGGCCGGCCACCGAGACCTGCTCGCCGGTCCGGGTGTCGGGCGCCAGCTCCTGGCCGTCGTACGTCGCCCGCAGGTCCTTCAGCAAGTGCGTCCGGGGCACCGAGATCGGGTACGGCTGCACACCCTCCGCCAGCAGGCGGTCACGCTTCTCCCGGCGGACCCGCAGCTGCTCGGGCAGGTCGTCCTGCCCGCTGTCGGGGTTCACCGGGTCCACGTGTGCATCAGTCATGCCCCAAGGCTAGTGACTGAGCACCTCCTCGGCCGAATCGTTTGTCCCCGGGCCCGGTGCCGGAAGGAAGTTGAACTGTTACGTCCGCACCCGCGGATCCCGGGGTACCGTCGACAGAAGAGGTACTCTCCGCCGCCGGGTGGTCGCCATGCAGTCCTGGTTCCTGTGGTTGATCCTCGCCGCCGTTCTCGGCACCGCCGAGTTGATGACGGCGACCCTCGATCTGCTCCTGCTCGCCGTCGCCGCGCTTGCCGCGGCCGGAGTGGCCGGCCTGGGGCTGGGTGTCGGGCTGCAACTGCTCGCGTTCGCGGTCACCGCGGCCGCGATGATCACGCTGGTCCGGCCGGTGGCCCGCCGGCACCTGACCGCTCACCCGCACCTGCGCTCCGGGGTGGCCGCGCTGGTCGGCCGCGAGGCCGTCGTCCTGCGCCAGGTCGGCCGCGAGTCCGGCCGGGTCCGGCTCAACGGCGAGGAGTGGAGCGCACGGTCCTACGACCCCGACCTCGTCATCCCCGAGGGCACCTGGGTCGACGTCTTCGCCATCGAGGGGGCCACCGCCCTCGTTCATCCCCGGGAGGATCCATGGCCGAACTCATCTTCGGGGTGATCATCGCCCTGCTCGCCGTCGTCCTGGTGCTCCGGACGGTCCGGATCGTGCCGCAGGCGCGGGCCAGCAACGTCGAGCGCCTCGGCCGGTACCTGCGCACGCTGGAGCCCGGACTCAACATCGTCATCCCGTTCATCGACCGGCCCCGGCAGCTGATCGACCTGCGCGAGCAGGTGGTCTCGTTCGAGCCGCGCTCGGTGATCACCGAGGACAACCTGGTCGTCCACATCGACACCGTGCTGTACTTCCAGGTCACCGATCCGCGGGCGGCGGCGTACGAGATCGCCAACTACATCCAGGCGATCGAGCAGCTGACCGTGACCACGCTGCGCAACGTGATCGGCAGCCTCGACCTGGAGAAGGTGCTGACGTCGCGCGAGCACATCAACTCCACGCTGCGCGGGGTGCTCGACGAGGCCTCCGGCAAGTGGGGCATCCGGGTGAACCGGGTCGAGCTGAAGGGCATCGAGCCGCCGCCGTCGATCAAGGAGTCGATGGAGAAGCAGATGCGGGCCGAGCGGGAGAAGCGGGCCGCGATCCTGGCCGCCGAGGGCCAGCGGCAGTCCAAGATCCTGACCGCGGAAGGTGAGCGGCAGGCCGCCATCCTCCGGGCCGAGGGTCAGGCGAAGGCGATCGACACCGTCTTCGACGCGATCCACCGCAACGACCCGGACCCGAAACTGCTCGCGTACCAGTACCTGCAGATGCTGCCCGAGCTGGCCAAGGGTCCCGGCAACACGTTTTGGGTGATCCCGTCCGAGGTCACCTCGGCACTGCAGAACGTGACCAAGGCCTTCAACGGCATCGCGCCCGAGATCGCCGCGCCCGAGGTCGCCGCGCCGGAGATCGCCAACGGCCGGACGCCCGACACCGCGAGGTCAGCGGACGGTCAGGGGTAGTTGCGGGGTGATGGTCCCGCCCAGCGGGCGGCCGAACATCATCGCGCCCGGGATCACCCACCGGTAGGCGAAGCTCCCGGCCTGGGACGTCTTGAACAGCAGCGAGGCCTGGCCCTTGCGCATCGGCACCGCCTTCAGGTTCACCCAGCGCCGGGTCTGCCGGTTCCACGACTGCAGCATCACGGTGGAGTTCATCCGTGGGGTGACCGTCGTGTAGACCGACACGTTGTCGCCGCGCCGCTTCGCCGGACCGCCGACGAACCCGGCCGCGGCCACCCGGACCACGCTCTTGGTGTACGCCGGCCGGCTGGTGGACGGACCGGTGAGCACGCCGGCCCGGGTGTACGCCGGGACGGTGATCTTGTACGGCCGGCTCGGACCGTTGACCATCGGGATGTCGTAGTGCCCACCGGCGGTCGTCGAGCCGCGGGCCGCGGGCGTCCACCGGGCGCCCGGGGTCACCTGCGTGAGCACGACCACCGGCACACCGGCCGGGGTGGCCCGCCGCTGGACGCAGGCGGTGTCCGCCTCGCAGACGACCTCCTGGACGACGACCCGGCCGCGGACGTGCACCTGGATGCTGTACTGCGCCAGCGCGGGCACCGACCCGCTGATCGAGCTGGTCAGGCCGAGCACCTCCCCGCCCATCCGGGTGCTCCACTCGTTCTGCGCCCGCAACTGGAACAGGTACGGCGGCTGGAGGCTCTTGATCAGCTGCCGCGTCGACGTCGTCGCGGGGCCGATCGCCCGCATCGTCCCGCCGGGCCGGCCGACCATCGGCACGTAGCGCTGGGTCTTCGCACCCTTCACGTCCAGCGGGTCGTTCGGGGTGAAGTCCTGCGGCGCGACCGGCACCGACCACTTCATCAGCACCCCACGGCCCATCGGCGTCGCGCTTGCCCCGCCCGGCCGGACCGGTCCGTCGGTGTCGAACACCTCGGAGCGGGCGAGTTTGCTGGTCACGCCGCC
Organism: Kribbella sp. CA-247076; assembly: GCF_050942445.1. NCBI lineage: Bacteria > Bacillati > Actinomycetota > Actinomycetes > Propionibacteriales > Kribbellaceae > Kribbella > Kribbella sp. CA-247076. The sequence goes on from NZ_CP192051.1 coordinate 6,903,982, forward strand.
CTGAGACGTCCCGGTCGCCACCGCGACCCGGTAGTTGCCGTCCGGCGGGAAGGCCGAGGTCGGGATCTCCCAGCTGTTCGGCTCGCCGGCGCCGACGTACTTGACGTACGACGGGCTGCTGCTCAGCACCCCCTCGATCGTGATCCGGTTGGGGGCGCCGTCGTCCTTCCAGCTCACCAGCACGCCACCACCGCCGCCGGCACTCTCACCGGCCCAGGCGACCCCCACGTCGGTGGGCATCGGATCCGACTGGCAGGCGGTCAGGGCGGAGGCGCCCAACAGCGCCGCCAGCCCGACGGCGAGCACCCGCCGCATCTGGACCACCTCGTTTCAGCTGCCTCACAACCGACCCGGGTGAACCTTACCCAGTCCCTACCCCCCATTCTGAACGACCGTTGCCGGATCGGTACCCCGCCGTCAGGGCGTGGCCGTGCCGTGGACGGCGAGGGCGTGCTTGCGAAACGCCCGCCGGGACAGCCGCGGCACGATCCAGCGGATCAGCACCGGAGTGTTCCCGACGATCCTGGCCACCACCTCCGGGTCACCCTCGTACTGCACCATTCCGAGTACCAACGGCATCTCCTGCTTCCGGAGCTTGGCCACCCCGGCCTCGCCGAGCTGGTTCCACTCCGCCTCGGTGACGGTGCGGGCGGCGATCGGGAGCAGCCGCTCCTCCTCCGCCTCGAGGTGCTCGACCAGGCTGACGTACAGCTCGTCGAGGAGCCGGGCGAGCTCGTCGGTGTCCGCCGGCCGGGCGGTGGCCCGCCACTGCGGGCGAAGCTGTTCGATCTCCGTCAGCAGCGCGCCGACACGCTCGTGCTGGGCCTCCATCAGGTGCACGATCGGCGCCAGCTCCTCCGGCACCCGGGCCAGCAGCTTCGGCCAGAGCAGCTCGTCCTCGCCGACGTGATGGTGATGCAGGACCGTGGTCAGGAACTCCAGATGGTCGGCGACGATCCGGGCCCGGCCGGTGTCGTCGGCGCCGACCGCCCGGACCACGCCCGGCGCGAGGCGGAACTCGCGGTGGAACATGGTGTGCACAGCGTTCATTTCCCGGGTGTCGATCGTCGTCGACGGCAGTCCGGCAGTCATGGCGTCCCCCTCAGGATCTCGGTGGATCCACTGTCCGGGTCGTCGCTTGCCATCGAATTGCGGACGACTTGCACCGCGGCGCGCCCTATCCTGCGGAGCATGCAGGTCCGGGTGCTCGGCGGCGTGGAGCTGGTCGTCGACGGATCGGCCGTCGACCTCGGCGGCCCGAAGCAGCGCGCGCTCCTGGCGATCCTGGTGGCCGCCGACGGCCAGGCCGTCTCGGCCGATCGGCTGGTGGACCTGCTCTGGGGCGACGAGCCGCCGGCCAAGGCCGTGGTCTCACTGCACGCGTACGTCGCCCGGCTCCGCCGGCTGCTCGAGCCGGTCCGTGAGCCGCGCGCACCGGCCACCGTCCTGGTCTCGCGCGCACCTGGCTACGCCCTGCTGCTCGACGGTATCGACGTGGACGCCCGCCAGTTCACCAGGCTGCTCGCGGACGCGGTCGGCGCGGACCCGGCCCGGACCGAGCACCTCCTGCAGACCGCACTCGACCTCTGGCACGGCGAAGCCTTCGGCGGACTGCCCGGTACGACGCCGGTCGTGCACGCCGAGGCGACCCGGCTGGAGGAGCTGCGGCTGACGGCGCTGGAGGACCTCTGGACCGCGCGACTCGCCCTCGGCCGGCACGCGCACGCCGTGCCGGAGCTCGAGCGCCTGGTCGAGAGACATCCGCTCCGCGAGCGGCTCTGGGCGCTCCTGGCGTTGGCGTTGTACCGCTCGTCCCGGCAGGCCGAAGCACTCGATGCGTTGCGGCGAGCGCGCCGCCGGCTGGTCGACGAGGCGGGTCTCGATCCAGGCGTGGAACTGCGCGACCTGGAGACCGCGATCCTGCGCCAGGCTCCCGACCTGCAGCTCCCCAGTACGTCCATCGGTCTCGCCGGCCGGGACATCCCTCTGCGCGAGGTCCGGCAGGCGTTGACGGAGGCGGCCGCCGGTCACGGTCGCGTCGTACTGGTGAGTGGCGAGGCCGGCATCGGCAAGACCTGTCTGGCGCAAGCTGTGGCCGAGCAGGCGAAGGCGGCCGGCTTCCGCTGCGGATGGGGTGGCTGGGAGCCCGATGCGAGTGCGCCGTTGTGGGGATGGCAGCAGTCCGTGCAGCAACTGTTCGGCGACACCGGCATCCTGAGGCAGGCCGGACCGGAGCCGATCGACACGGCCTCGTCGACCTTCCGGCTGGCCGGTGCGCTCGTCGACGCCCTGCGTACTGAGGGAGCGTCGCTGCTGGTGCTCGACGACCTGCACTGGGCCGACGCGGACAGTCTGCGGCTGCTGCGACGCGTCGCGGCCACGCTGTCCGACGTACCCGCGCTGCTGCTGGTCACCTGCCGGGACACCGAGTCCGACATCAGCTCGCCGGTGGCCGAGGTGCTCGCAGCACTCGCCCGGTTCGAGCCGGTGCGGATCCGTCTCGACGGCCTGGACGAGGCGGCCGTCCAGGCCCAGGTACAGCGGCAGACCGGGGTCGAGGTGGATGCCAGAGTTGCCGCGGCGATCCGGGGGCGGACCGACGGCAATCCCTTCTACGTCAATGAGTTCGTCCGGCTGCTGGCGGCGGCCGGTGATCTGTCCGATCCGGCGGCCTCGTCCTGGCGGGAGGTTCCCGGCGGGGTGCGGGACGTGGTCCGGCAACGCCTGGCGCAGCTTCCCGGCGAGGCCGGCGACCTCCTCGCGACCGCGGCCGTGCTGGGCCGGTCGTTCGAGCTGGACGTCCTCCAGGCCGCCGTCGAGGCTCCGGCGGAGGTGCTCGACGATGCCGTCGGGGCGGCGTTGCGTTCCGGTCTGCTCGAGGAGGAGACACCCAACCGGTACCGGTTCACCCACGCCCTCGTCCGCGACGCCATCTATCGCTCGATGACCGCGCCTGCCCGCTCGCGGGCCCATGCTCGCGTCGCACAGGCCCTCGAACGCCGGCGCATCGGCCATCTCGAACCCCACACCGCACAACTCGCCGAGCACTACCGGCTGGCGGGACCTGTGCACGCGCGATCGGCCTGGACGTTCGCGAACCGTGCCGCCCGGCGAGCGGCTGACCGCTCGACCCATGACGAAGCAACCCGGCTGTTCCGGATGGCTGCCGAGTTGCAGGACCAGGACCCACTCGTGACCGCGGCAGAACGAGAGGCGGCGCGGGCCGGACTCGGCCAGGCGCTGCACTGGTCGGGCCGTCCGCTCGAGGCCTGGGCTTCACTCGCCGACGCAGCTCAGTCGGCGCTCCAGCACGGAGAGGCCGTCAAGGCCGCTCGAGCGCTGGTGGTCATCACTGCGGGCGCCATCTGGACGTGGCGTGAGTATCCGGTGCCCGACCAGGCCGCGATCGACCTTTGGGAGCAAGTCCTGGCGAAGCTCCCTGGCTCGGAGGCGCTGCTGCGAGCGCAGGTCCAGGCTGCGCTGGCGATCGAGCTGCTGTACCAACCGGGCGCTGCCAACCGCGCAACGGCGCTGGTCACCGAAGCCGTGCGGGTGACCAGGAGAGCGGGCTCTGCGAAGCAGCTGGTCCGGGTTCTTCAGTTGGGGCACCTGGCGCAGCAGCGGCCGGATCTGCTCGATCGCCGGATCGCGATCGCCGACGAGCTCGTGACCCTGGCGGGCCGGATCGGCGATCCCGCTGAACTCGCCGCTGCGCTGTGCAAACGAGCCGTCGACCGCGCCGAGGCCGGTGCGTGGGCGAGTGCGGTCAGTGACCTGCACCGCGCGTACGGGATCGCCGAGCAGCACCAATTCGTGCCGGCGATGGTGGTGGCGACTGCGGGACTGTCCTTGGAGCGCCAGGCAGTCGGAGACTTCGCCGGCGCCGAGGAAGCGATCGAACGACTCCAGATCCTGCAGGCCACCGTGTCGATGGCGCCGGAGGCCTTGGTCCCCGCGCACTACGCTGCCCTGCGGATGTTCCAGGGCCGGCTGGCCGAGCTCGAGCCCGCGCTTCGGGCCACGACCCAGGGCCAACCCGTGTTCCGCGACTTCCACGCGCTCGCACTGCTCGCCGGTTCGCGGACCGACGAGGCCCGCATGCTGCTCGGCGACTGGTCCGAGCAACCCCCGCTGAACTGGGACTTCGCCTGGATCGTCCTGACTATCCTGCGGGCCCGGGTCTGGCTCGGCCTCGGCGACGCCCGGGCGATCGCCGACCTGCGGGCACAGCTGGCGCCGTTCGCGGACCGGCTGGCCGTGGGCGGCCTGGGCTCGTTCTTCCTGGGTAGTGTCCACCACACGCTCGGCGAGCTCGCGTTGGCCGCCGGTGACCGGGCGGCCGCGCGGGAGCATCTGCTGAAGGCCCTGGAGATCCACGAGCGGCTCGGGTTCGCGGCGTTCGCCTTGGCGACCGGAGCTCTGCTGCGGCGTACCGACCTGCCGTGACTTGCCCGACGCCTATTCGGGCTCGTTGCCGGTGGGGCCGCCGAGGTGGAACTTCGTCGTCACGCCGCTGTACATCAGGTGGGTGACCAGCCCCTGGGCCGCGTGCGGCAGGTTGTGGCAGTGGTCCATCCAGACGCCCGGGTTGTCCGCGACGAACGCGATCTCGAAGGACTCGTCGTCCTCGACGTTCAGCGAGTCGGTCCACCACGGGCTGCCGGTGGCGGCGACCCCGTTGCGGCTGAGGACGACGACGTGGTGCCCGTGCAGGTGCATCGGGTGGACCTGGCCGGAGGTGTTCCGCACCGTCATCCGGACCACGTCCCCCTCGGTCACCATGAACATCGGTACGTCGGGGAACTGCCGCCCGTTGATCGTCCACCACAGCCCCGGCCGGCCGTCGAAGAACCCGGGCCGCCGGCCGATGTCGTACTGGAACACCCGGGTCGCGCCGGCCGGGTCGAAACCGAGATCCCCCGGCTTCCCGTAGGACAGCAGGTCGACCCGGTCCCGTGGCTCGGCACCCGCCGGGGCGTCGCCCTCGCCGATCACCAGGGACGTCGGGCCACCACCGAGACCGACCCGGATCGCCGACCCCGGCGGCATCGTGACCTGCAGGTCGATCCGGCCGCCCGCCGTGACGAGCACCGACTTGCCTTCCACCGGCGGCGGCGCGTTGATTTCGGTCCCGTCCACCGCGACCACCGTGTACGGCGCTCCGTCGACCCAGGCCGCCCACGGTCCGTTGTCGGTGTTGATCAACCGGACCCGGACCGTCGATCCGGGTGCGGCCACCCGGCGTTCGCCGTACCCGCCGTTGACCGTCCGGACCTTGTCGTAAGTGTGCACGGCCGCGACCACGTCGGCGGCGGTCGGCTCCACGATCAGCACTCCCCACAGGCCCTTCTTCACCTGGTCGTGGGAGACCTGGTGGGAGTGGTACCAGTACGTGCCGACGTCCTCGGCGACGAACCGGTACACATGTGACTGCCCCGGCAGGACCGCGTCCTGGGTCACCCCGGCGACCCCGTCCTCGCCTGCGGGTACGTCGACGCCGTGCCAGTGCAGCGTGATGCCGTCCGGCACAGACTCGTTGTGCAGGGTGACCTGGACGAGGTCCCCCTTCCGCGCGACGATCTGGGGTCCGGGTGAGGTGTGGTTCAGCGTGAAGCCGTCCATCGAGCCGCGGCCGGGAATCTCGAACGGCTCCTCGCGGGCAACCAGGTCGACGGCGACGTCCGGCGTACCGGAGGGACCTCTGAGCGTGCTGACGTCCTGGCCATGATGCGCGTGGTCCGCGTGCGTCGCCGGGCCGCCGCCGTAGTCGGCGTACCCCATCTCCATCGCGGACAGGTCGCCGGGCACCAGGCTGCGCTGCCAGAACCACGCGAGCGGCGCCAGGACGACGAGCGTCGCCACGACCGCGATCACGGTGCGGCGACGTGGCCGCCGGGCCATCAGCCCGCGGCCACGTGCGAGTCAGTTGCCAACAGCATCTATCTGGCCGCCTCGGCCGGCGTCTCCGCCGGTGCCGTCGCCTGCGCGGACGCTGCCCGGCGGGCGGCCATGCTCGCGACCCCGGCCAGGGCGAACGCGTTCAGCCCGTGCAGCGTGCCGACGACCGGCGCACCGAAGGACACGAACGCGAGCGCGATCTGCAGCACCACCAGGCCGACCACGAACAGCGCCCACTTGACTCCGCCCTGGATCTTGGCGAAGAACGAGACGATCAGCAGCAGCAGCGCGATCACCGGGATGGCGATCATCCCGATCCAGCCGTGCGCCAGGTGGCCGAAGTTGAGATCGGTGTTCTTGTCGATGACCAGGCCGTCGTCCATGTCCTTGATCGCGGTGAACCAGGCGAGCGCGATCGACATCGCCTGGACCACGACGCCGACGGCGACCAGGCCGGCCAGTGCTCGGTAGACAGACTTCATGTTCTCCCCCACCCCCGGAAGTCGTTCACCTCATAGTGATCCCGGCCACATCAGCGCACAAGGGGTTTTGCCCGTCGGGGCATTTCTGGCACTCGGCGGTCTAGTTGTTCCGGGCAAAGGCCCGGTACAGGCCGTGCAGAGTCAGTAGCGGTTCGTTGCGAACCGGGGTCGTCAGCTGCCCGGCCAGCAGTGGTGCGAGTGCTCCGGTGAGCACGACCGCGGTGTCGCCGTCGAGGGACTGCTCGGCGCGGATCCGGGTGACGAGACCGTCGACCAGTGCCGCGAAGCCGTGGATCGCGCCGGACTGCAGGGCCTCGACCGTGTTCTTCGCGACCACCGAGCGCGGCCGGACGAGCTCCACCCGGCGCAACTGGGCAGCGGCGTGACCGAGGGCGTCGGTGGCGGTCTCGATGCCAGGGGCAATCACTCCGCCGACGAACGCGCCGGCCGGGTTGACCACGTCGATCGTGATCGCCGTCCCCACGTCGACGATCAGGCACGGAGCGCCGTACAGATGGACGGCCGCGAGCGCGTTGGCGATCCGGTCGGTGCCGACCTCGCGCGGGTTGTCGACCAGCACCGGCAGCCCGGTTTTCACACCCGGCTCGACCACGACACTCGGTACGTCGTGGTAGTACCGCGCCACCAGATCCCGCAGCTCGTGCAGGACGTGCGGTACGGCGGAGCACACCGCGATCCCGGACACCGGTGACTCTCCGGCCAGCAGGCCCTGCAGGAGCACTGCCCACTCGTCGGCCGTCCGCCGGCTGTCCGTGCCGACCCACCAGTGCCGTTTGACCGTGCCCTCGAACACCAGGCCGACGAGGGTCCTGGTGTTCTCGACGGCGACGGCGAGCAGCATCAGGAGTCCCCGTGATCCATCTCGGAGCCCGGCTCGGCCCGCAGGTCCAGCGCGATGTCGAGCACCGGCGCCGAGTGCGTGAGCGCACCGACCGCGAGGTAGTCGACGCCGGTCTCGGCCACGGCGCGGGCCCGGTCCAGGGTCAGGCCACCGGAGGCCTCGAGCCTCGCCCGGCCGGCCACCTTCTCGACCGCCTCGCGCAGCAGCGGGAGGTCCATGTTGTCCAGCAGGATCAGCTCGGCGCCGGACTCGACCGCGATCAGCGCGTCGTCGACCGAGTCCACCTCGACCTCGACGGACAGCTCCGGGTAGGCCTTGCGGACCAGCCGGAACGCCTCGGCCACCCCGCCGGCCGCGATCACGTGGTTGTCCTTGATCAGCGCCGCGTCGGACAGGCCCATCCGGTGGTTCTGGCCGCCGCCGCAGCGAACGGCGTACTTCTCCAGCGACCGCAGCAGCGGCATCGTCTTGCGGGTGTCGCGGATGACCGCGCCGGTGCCCTCGACCGCGTCCACCCAGCGCCGGGTCAGCGTGGCCACGCCGGACAGGTGGCAGAGCAGGTTCAGCGTCGTCCGCTCGGCGGTCAGCAGCTGCCGGGTCTTGCCGCGGATCGTCATCAGCACGTCGCCCCGATGGACGGTCGCGCCGTCGGTGACGGAGTACTCGAGCTCGACCTCCGCCGGGGCCGCGACCAGCCGGATCACCAGCTCGGCGATCTCCAGGCCGGCGACCACGCCGTCTGCCCGGGCGACGAGCTCGGCGACCGAGACCTGGTCCGGGTCGATGGTGGCGGTGGTGGTGACGTCTACTCCGCCGGCCAGGTCCTCCTCGATCGTGGCCCGCACGAGGTCGGCGACCCATTGCCGGTCGACAGTGTCATCCATGCCGGTCATTCTCCTCGGTCTGGTGCGGGACGAACGTCGTCCGCGGAACGGCCTGGTCGCCGTCCGGCGACAACGTGAGGTCCAGGTTGCCCGACCACCGCGCGTCGTCGCGATCGGGGTGGTCCTCCCGCCAGTGCGACCCGCGGCTCTCCTCCCGGGCGGTCGCCGCGGCGATCAGCGCGGAGGCCACCGTGACCAGGTTGGTCGCCTCCCAGCCCGGCGTACCCGGCACTCCGGCGGGTTGCTGGATCAGCTTGCCGAGCGTGGCGCCCGCCTCCGCGAGACCGGTGGCGCTGCGGATCACCCCGGCACCCACGGTCATCACCCGCTGCACGTCCGGTACGACGTCCGCGTCGACCAGACCGGGGACGCGGGTGTCCTGGACCGGCTCGCGCAGCTCGGGCAGGCCGCGGGACAGCTGGGTGGCGATCCGCCGGGCGAACACGAGCCCTTCGAGCAGGGAGTTCGAGGCGAGCCGGTTGGCGCCGTGCACTCCGGTGCACGCGACCTCCCCGCACGCGTACAGGCCGGGCACCGACGTCTGACCGTGCAGGTCGGTCCACACGCCGCCGGACGAGTAGTGACAGGCCGGCGCGACCGGGATCAGTTCGCGGACGGGGTCGATCCCGTGCGAGCGGCAGGACGCCAGGATGGTCGGAAACCGGACCCGCCACTTCTCGTCGCCGAAGTGCCGGGCGTCCAGGAAGACGTGATCCTTGCCACTAGCAAGCATCTGCCGCATGATCGCTTTCGCCACGACATCCCGCGGCGCCAGGTCGGCCAGCTCGTGCTGACCCTGCAGGAACCGGTTGCCCTCGTGGTCGACCAGGAACGCGCCCTCGCCGCGGACCGCCTCGGACACCAACGGCTGCTGGCCTTTGGCGCTCTTGCCCAGCCAGAGCACGGTCGGGTGGAACTGCACGAACTCGAGGTCGCGCACCTTCGCCCCGGCCCGCAACGCCAGCGCCATCCCGTCACCCGTCGACACGCTAGGGTTCGTCGTCGCGGCGTACAACTGGCCGATGCCGCCGGAGGCGAGGATCACCGCCCGGCTGCGGATCGCGCCGACGCCGTCCAGTTGGCCCTCGCCCATCACGTGCAGGGTGACGCCGGCGACCGCTCCGTCCGCGGCGGTCAGCAGGTCGATCACGAGCGCGTGCTCGATCAGGCGGATGTCGGGCGCCCGCTTCACCGCGGCGACCAGGGCCCGCTCGACCTCCGCGCCGGTGGCGTCACCGCCGGCGTGCACGATCCGGTTGCGGTGGTGCCCGCCCTCGCGGGTCAGCGACAGGTCCCCGTCGACGGTGTCGAACCGCGCGCCGAGGTCGATCAGGTCCCGGACGGCGTCCGGCCCGTCGGTGACCAACGCCCGTACGGCGTCCGGATCGCAGAGGCCGGCGCCCGCGACCAGGGTGTCGTGCAGGTGCTCCTCGGGCGAGTCCTCGGGGCTGAGGGCGGCGGCGATCCCGCCCTGGGCCCACTGGGTCGACCCGGAGGCAACGACGTCCTTCGTCACCACCAGCACGGACCCGAGCTCCCGGGCCTCGAGCGCGGCGGTCAGCCCGGCGATCCCGGACCCGATCACCACCACGTCGACGCTGTCGGTCCAACCAGGCTCAGGCGCGGCGAGTCGCTGCGGGACTGCAGGTGCGGTCATCACGCGACCGTATCAATCGATTTCACCTGAGCGTGATGGAAATGTTGTCAATGAGACGGGTGGTGCCGATCCGGGCGGCGATCAGCATGCGGGCCTCGCCGGGGCCGATCACCGGGCCGAGATCCGGCGCGCGCAGCGCCAGGTAGTCGATCTTCACCGACGGGACCGCCTCGAGCTCGGCCTGGGCCGCGGCCATCACCGCGTCCGGACCGTTCATCCCCGCCTTGGCTCCGGCGGTGAGCGCCCGGTAGAGCACGAGGGCCTCGTCACGCTCGGTCTCGTCCAGATACCGGTTGCGTGAGGACAGCGCGAGACCGTCGGCCTCGCGCACCGTCGGCACCGGCACGATGTCGACGTCCCAGTCCAGGTCGCAGACCATCTCGCGGATCAGCGTGAGCTGCTGGTAGTCCTTCTCGCCGAACAGCGCCAGGTCCGGCGCGGTCAGGTGCAGCATCTTCGCGACCACGGTGAGCACGCCGGCGAAGTGGCCCGGCCGGACCATGCCCTCCAGCTCGTCGGCCAGCGGCCCGGGGTGCACGGTGATCGACGGCTCGTTCGGGTAGAGCTCGTCCCGGGACGGATTGAAGACCAGGTCGACGCCCTCGTTCTTGGCGATCGCCAGGTCGCTGGCCAGCGTGCGCGGATAGCGGTCGAAGTCCTCGGCAGGCCCGAACTGCAACGGGTTCACGAAGATCGTCAGGACGACGCTGCCGTCCGGCCCGACCCGCTCGCGGGCCTCGGCGAGCAGGGCCGCGTGACCTTCGTGCAGGGCGCCCATCGTCATCACGACCGCCCGGGGCCGGATCGCCGCGGCCGCCCGCAGCTCGGCCTTGGTCTGGGTGAGTCTCATCGCGGTGCCTCCCCTGTCCGATACCGCTCGCCTGCCACTCCGTCCGGCACCAGACCGTCCGGCACCAGACCGTCCGGCACCGGCCCGTCCAGCACCTCCGCGAACCGCGCCGCCGTGTCCGGATCCAGCCGTCCGTCCGCCGCCGCCAGGTCCACCGTCGCCCGGGCCAGCTCGGCGTACGTGCGGTGGACCCGGTCCCGCAGTACGGCAAGATGCGCTGCCACCGTGTCGACATCGCCCCGGGCGATCGGCCCGGTGAGCGCATGATGACCGGATCGCAGCGTGTTGTCGAGGGTTGCGGTGACCAGCGGCCGGAGTGTCGCCGCCGGATCCGCGACGCCGGCCGCCCGCAGTACGTCGACGGCCTGCGAGAGCAACGTTGTCAGGTGATTCGCGCCGTGGACGAGACCCGCGTGGTACCGCGCACGGTGCTCCTCGGCCACCCACTGCACCTGACCGCCGAGCGACTTCACCAAGCGCTCGACCAGCTCCCTGGCCGCGTCGGGCGCGGTCGCCGTGAACATGACCCCGTCGAGGCTGACCGGGCCGCCGGGAAACGTCATCGCGGGATGCAGCGCGACCGGGACCGCCTCGGACGCCCTCAACGGCTCGAGGCCGTGCGCTCCGGACAGATGGACGACGTACTGCGCACTCGTGAGCGGAAGCTGGTCGACGACCTCGCCGATCAGGTCGTCCGGTACGGCGACCAGGACCACGTCGGCGCGTTCGGCGACCTCGCCGGCCGTCAGCACCGGTACGTGGGGAAGAAGCCGGGTGGCGCGTTCACGTGACGCGCCCGACCGGGCGGTGACGCCGACCAGGGGATGCCCGGCGGCCGCCAAGGCTGCTCCCACGGCGGTTCCGGCCCGGCCGGCTCCGATCAAGCCGATCCGTTCCATACTCACCCTCTTCGTTCCAGTCCCGCACGGGTACCAGACGATCCACCTTCAGCGTAGGTGATGAGAGCATGCGGGAGTGAGTGACGCGTGGGCCGGACGGAACGGATTGACCGCGATTCTGATCACAGCGCCCGAGTTGGCCGACTTCACCGACCGGTGGCGGTCGGTGTCGCGGTCCAGTGCGCGGCCGCACGTCTCACTGAGCGAGCTGATTCCACCGCACGTCACCGTGTTGATCCCGTGGGTCGCCGACCCGGACGATGCGGACGTGCGCCGGCTCGAGGAGGCGGTGTCGACGTTCGAGCCGTTCGAGCTCAGCTTCCCGACGGCCGGAGAGTTCCCCGGCGGCACGGCCTGGTTGAAGCCCGAGCCGTTCGACAAGGTGCGCTCGCTGTTGTTCGCGGTCTACGGGGCGTTCCCCGAATGCCCGCCGTACGGCGGTGAGTTTCCCGACCCGCATCCGCACCTGACCATCTCGGCCGGTTCGGACCGCGGTTCCGACGTCGTCCGGGAGGCTTCGGCGGCGCTCGCGGAGACGCCGGCGCCGACCACCGTGCTGACCGAGTTGGGCCTGTGGCATGAGGGTGACGACGGGGTGTGGCGGCAATTCGGCGCCGTCGCGTTGTGAGCGGCTTCCGCGAGGCATGGGAGGCCGCGCTCTACGGGCCGGACGGGTTCTACCGGCGGGAGCGGCCGGCGGCGCACTTCCGGACGTCGGTGCACGCGTCCGCGCTGTTCGGCCAGGCGCTCGCACGGTTGGCCCGAGCTGTCGGCGCTGAGCAGGTCGTGGATGTCGGCGCCGGCTCCGGTGAGTTGGGCGAGGTGGTGCGGGCCGAAGGGTTGTCGGTCGTCGAGGTGGAGCTGGACGACGAGCTACCGGCCGTCATCCAGGGGCTGGTCGTCGCGAACGAGTGGCTGGACAACGTGCCGTGTGACCTCGCCGAGCTCGACGACGACGGCGTACCCCGGTATCTGCTGGCCGACTGGTCGCTCGGTGATGTTGTCACCGGCAACGACCTGCGATGGCTCGAGCAGTGGTGGCCGTTGCGGGAGCCGGGTGATCGCGCGGAGATCGGTACGTCGCGCGATCGGGCCTGGGCGTCGGTGGTCGAGCGGCTCGCGGACGGCGGGCTCGCGGTGGCGATCGACTACGGGCATGTGCGGGCCGGGCGGCCGCCGTACGGGACGGTGACCGGCTTCCGCGCCGGCCGCGAGTGCGAGCCGGTGCTGGACGGCTCCTGCGATGTCACCGCCCATGTGGCCCTCGACTCGCTGGGTGGATCGCTCGTCCGGCAACGAGACGCTCTGCGCGCTCTCGGTGTGAGCGCGACCCGCCCGAGCCTCGAGCTGGCTCAGGCGGATCCGCTGCGCTACGTCGCCGGGTTGTCGTCCGCCGGCGAGGCCGCGGAACTGCTCGATCCGTCCGGGCTCGGCGGGTTCGGCTGGGTCTGGACCGCCGCCGACGACGGCACCGCGCGCCGGGCCTCGCGCGCCCTGTCGGCCTGAGCCTCCAGGAGCTGCGCGGCCTCGAACTGGTCGCGGTGCAGCGCGATCGCGTCGGTCGGGCCGAGCGGCGTGTCCACGTGCACGTTGGCGAGACCCAGGCGTCGTTGCAGCGGCCCCTGCTCCAGCCGGACGGACTGCGTCTTGTGGTGCAGCACGATCGACGTACGGCGGCTCACCCAGCCACGCGTGGTCACGAGGACCTGGCCGTCGTACCCGTACGCGAGATAGCGCCAGCCGATCGGGCGCAGACGCTTCGCCCGTTCCGGCGCGCGGTGCATCTCGATAGCGGCGAGGTCCAGGCCCGGCAGGACCCGTGCGAGTACGCCGGCGACCTCGTCGCGCTCGCCGACCGGCAGGAGTTGGGCGCCCTCGCGGTCGTCCTCACCCTCGGCCGGGTTGCCCGCGACGCCGGCGATGTCCAGCTCGACCCGTGACCAGCCGAGCAGGCGCCAGATGATGGGCTCGGTGATCAGCAGACCCTGGACGCGTCCGGGCGGCACGGTCTGCCGCTGGACGTCGAAGAGGCCGCGCTTGGTCCGCAGACCGTGGTCCGTCTCCGACAGCGTGAAGCCGTGGTTGCCGACGACCTGCTTCCAAATCGGCTGGACGACACCGAGCAACAGCGGCAGACCGGCGAACAGACCGATGCGGAAGTCCAGGACGGTGGTGGCGACGATCAGCCAGATCAGGCCGCCGGCACTGCCGAGCACGGTGGACGACAGCAGCGTGGCGCCGAGCAGCCGGGTCGTCGGGACGACCAGGATCGGCTCCGGCTCGGGCTGCTGGACGGCGTGCTCGACCGCCTGCTCACCCTTGGCCCGGACCAGCAGGATCGTCCGCAGCTTCACCGCCTCGTCGTAGGTGAAGTAGCTCAGCTTGCCGTCGCTCTTGCCGCCGCCGGCCACGTCCATCCGCAGCTCCGCCATCCCGAACAGGCGCGCGACGAACGGCTGGGCGACGTCGATCGCCTGGATCCGGTCGAACCGGATGATCCGGGTCCGGCGGAACAGGAACCCGCTGTCCACCCGGACCGCGTCGTCGGTCAGCTGCCACTTGGTGAACCACCACGACAGCGCGCCGAGCGCGATCCCGCCGATCAGCACCGCGATCAGCGCGAACCCGGCGATCGTCAGGTTGCTGCGCAGGCTCTCGTTGTTCACCATCGCGATCGCCGCGACGACGAAGTACCCCCAGCCCTTCACGAACGGCGTCAACGGGTGCAGCCGCGCCCCGGTCGGCTCCCCCGGCGGCCGCTGCGCGGGCAGCTCCTCCACCGGAGGCGGCGCAGGCCAGTGCTGTCCGGGTGGCGCCGGTGGGTGCTGCCCGTCGTACCGCCCGGGCGTCGGCTCCGTCACAGGCCCCACGCCTGGGCCTGGCCGAGGGCGGACAGGCGGTCCCGTAGCCGGCTCGCCTCGTCGGGATGCAGGCCCGGGATCTTCGCATCGGTCGCCGGGGTCGCGGTGTGCAGCTCGACCGTCGCGATCCCGAACGAGCGCTCCAGCGGGCCGGCGGTCACGTCAACGAACTGCATCCGGCCGTACGGCACCACCACCAGCTCACGGAACAGGATTCCGTGGCTGACCAGCAGCTCGTCCTCGCGTTCGGCGTACTTCCAGGACCGCTGGTTCCGCCCGATCAGCATCCACGACCAGGCGAACCCGGCCGCGAACACCGCCAGCGCCAGGAAGCCCCAGACCCAGCCCAGGGTGATGCCGAGCACCACGAGCGCGACCAGCCCGAGCAGGCCGAACGTGATCGCCGCGTTCAGCCGGCGGACCGCGGCCAGCTTCGGTGAGACCGGCGTCCAGCTGACATCCGAGGGTGCGAAGAGGTCGTCCACCCCCTAAGCCTGTCACGATAGTGGTCATGAGTACCGAACGAGTCGTGGGAATCGGCGCCGGGGCCGCGGGATTCGACCCGGCGTACGAGCGCGGCGGGACCGGGAGCGGCTCGGAGCTGGCGACCACCGACATGGTGCTCAACATCGGTCCGCAGCACCCGGCGACGCACGGCGTACTGCGGCTCCGGCTGACCCTGGACGGCGAGCGGATCGTCGGCTGCGAGCCGATCGTCGGCTACATGCACCGGGGCGCGGAGAAGCTCTTCGAGGTCCGCGACTACCGCCAGATCATCGTGCTGGCGAACCGGCACGACTGGCTGTCGGCGTTCAGCAACGAGCTCGGCGTGGTGCTCGCGGTCGAGCGGATGATGGGCCTGGAGGTCCCGGTCCGCGCGGTCTGGCTGCGCACCCTGCTGGCCGAGCTGAACCGGATCCTCAACCACCTGATGTTCCTCGGCTCCTACCCGCTCGAGCTCGGCGCGATCACCCCGGTCTTCTACGCCTTCCGTGAGCGCGAGACGCTCCAGGCGGTGATGGAGGAGCTGTCCGGCGGCCGGATGCACTACATGTTCAACCGCGTCGGCGGCCTGAAGGAGGACCTGCCCTACGGCTGGCTCGACCGCGCGGCGGCCGCCTCGACTGCGGTCCGCACCCGGCTGCCCGACGTCGAGGACATTGTCATCGGCAACGAGATCTTCCGGGCCCGGACCGTCGGCGTCGGCCGGCTCGCCCCCGAGCTGGTCGCCCAGTACGGCGTCTCCGGCCCGATCGCCCGCGCCTCCGGCGTCGACGCCGACCTCCGCCGCGACGAGCCCTACCTCGCGTACGACGAGTTGCAGCGCGACGGCGTACTCCGGGTGATCACCCGCACCGACGGTGACTGCTTCTCCCGGTTCTCGGTGCTGCTGGAGCAGGTGAAGGTGTCCCTGGACCTGGTCGACGCCTGCCTGGACAAGCTGCGGTCGATGCCCGCCGGGCCGGTGAACGTCCGGCTGCCGAAGATCCTCAAGGTCCCGGAGGGCAACACCTACGCCTGGACCGAGAACCCGCTCGGCATCAACGGCTACTACCTGGTCTCCCGCGGCGACAAGACGCCGTGGCGGCTCAAGCTGCGCTCGGCGAGCTTCAACAACATCTCCGCCCTGCCCGCACTGCTGCCCGGCACCGTCATCCCGGACATGATCGCCATCCTCGGCAGCATGTTCTTCGTCGTCGGCGACATCGACAAGTAGCCGGCCTCAGCCGAACGCTTCGCCGATCAGCTCGAGCAGCGGCTCCCGGAGGCCGGCCGAGACCGCGAAGGTGCCGCGGGACGCGGGCGAGTGCTCGGACCCGTCCAGGTCGAGGACGAACACACCGGCCTCGCGGTTGATCGCCACCCCGGCCATCGTGTCCCAGGGCTTGTTGGAGAACATCACCATCGCGTCGAAATGGCCGGCCGCGGTCCAGGTCAGCGCGGTGGCCGCCGTACCGATCATCCGCAGCCGCTGCACACGCGGATAGAGCAACCGGGTCAGCGCGAGCCGGTCCGCGTTCTGCTCAGCCGCGCCCGGGCCGACGGCGTAGTCGCCCACGGCAACCAACGCGTCGGACAGGTCGTCGCACTCGCTGCCCCGGATCGGCTGCCCGTTGCAGGTGGCGCCGTGGCCCTCGGCGGCGGCGTACCTGGTCCCGAGCGCGGGGTGGTCGATGACGCCGGCGACCGCGCGGCCCTCGTGGATCAGGCCGAGCGAGATCCCCCACAGCGGCACCCCGTGGATGAAGTTGACCGTCCCGTCGATCGGGTCGAGCACCCAGCGCGTCCCGTCGGTCGCGCCGCCCTCCTCCTCGCCGAGTACGCCGATGTCCGGCGTCTCCCGCTCGAGGAACGCCCGGACCTCGCGCTCGACCGCGAAGTCGACCTCGGAGGCCATGTCCCGGTCGCCCTTGGCGGTCAGCACGCCCGGCGCCCGGGAGTCGGTGATGGCCCGTCCACGATCGACGGCGGCCTCGGCGACCTTCAGCAGCTCGGAGATGTCCACAGAGCAGAAACCTACGCGACCGGCTCAACCGGTGCCGGAGCTGTCCGACCTGCGGCGCCACGACCGCACCGCGGTGAACGCTCCGGCGGCGAGGACCCCCGCGGCCGCGGCCTGGCCTGCCTTCCGCCGGCAGCCGACGCTCTGGCAGCGGGGGATCGGGTACGGCTGCCCCGGGTTCAGCTCGTGGGTCTCGTCGGCGGCGACGTACGCCGCGGTCGCCGGGAAGTCCCAGCCGTCCGGATTCAGCAGGCGGTACCAGTCCCGCTCCTCCCAGGCCGTCAGCCGGCAGGTGACGTTCACCGACGGCGACTCGAACGGCGTCGGCCCGAGCTGCCCGATCGGGAAGTGGTCCTGGTTGTAGACCGTGACGTGCCCGTTCGGGTCGTTCATCGTCACGGCCGGGTAGTTCGCGTCCAGCCCCATGTCCATCCCCTCCCACACCGCAGTATGGGCGCGGACTCAGGACGCGGCCAGACCTCGCAGCTTGAGGTCGACGACCGTCGGCGCCTCGGCCTGGGAGTGTTTGTCGCCCGCGGCAACCACCGTGGCGACCTCCTGGTCGATCTTGTCCAGCCGCTCGTCGATCTTGTCCAGCCGGCGCTGCATCAGGTCGACGAACTCGGCGTTCTCGACCACCCGGGCACTGGTGATCCGGGAGTACTCCTGGGCCACCTGGGCCCGTTCCTCGGAATGGGCGAGGCGTTCGACCAGGAGCTGGTGGCGGACCAGCAGTGAGGCACCGACGGCGACCAGTACGGCGACCACGGCGGCCGCGCGCAGGATCCACTGGTTCTGCGAGAACAGGGCGATCGACACGCCCAGGCAGACGACGACCAGCAGGGAGTTGGCGACGGCGAGAACTGTGGCCCTGGTACGACGGCGGTTACCCCTTGAGCCCATGGACCGACATGTTAGGGGGTCTCGTCGGGGTCCTCGGGAATGCGACACGCGCGTTCGAGCAACAATCCGGCCGTGACGACCAGCACAGAGATCACCGCCGCGGCACCGGCCATGATCACACGGTTGCGGGGCCCGGACGAGCTCACCGCTTCCAGGAAGGATAACGCGAACCCTGCGTAAACACCGGTGCACAACGCGCCGACGAACGCGCTCGCCTTGCCGATCAGCAGCAGGAACACCGCCCGGGACGGCTCGATCCGCTCCCGCCGTACCTGGACCCGCTGGTGGGTGTTGCGGGCCGCGGCGAACAGCAACGCGGCCAGGAACGCCCAGGCGACCAGCGTCAGCCAGGACACCGAGGGCGCCACCCCGCCGCCGGACTCGATCGCCTTGACCAGGGTCACGCCGATCGCGGCGCCGAGGACCGCGATCGCGACCAGCAGCCGGCGCGCGGTCGGCCGGACCGAGCCCGGGCGCGGCGGCTCCTGACCGTTCCCGCGCCCGCTGCCGTTTCCGTTGCCGCGCCCGTTCCGGCGATCGTCTTCAGGCGCCCGGCCGGGCTCGGGACCGCCGGACACCACTACTGCAGCTCGATGTCGAGTTTGGTCACGCCGTCGGAGTCGACCTTGGCGAGCAGCTCGGCGACCGGCCCGTGCCCGGGCAGCACGGCGTCCGGCTCGATGTCGAGCCAGGGCGCGAGCACGAAGGCCCGCTCGTGCGCCCGCGGGTGCGGCACCGTCAGCTCCTCGGACTCGATCGTCTTCTGGCCGTACGTGATCAGGTCGACGTCCAGCGTCCGCGGCGCACCCGGCACCCCGCGCTCGCGGCCGAAGGCCTGCTCGATCGCGTGCGCCCGGTCCAGCAGCATCTCGACCGGCAGCGTGGAGTCGGCCAGCAGGACGATGTTCAGGTACGGACCGGACTCGCTCGGCCCGCCGATCGGCTGGGTCTCGTAGACCGGGGAGACCTCGACCACCACGACGTCCGGGGTGTCCCGCAGCGCGTCGACCGCGCCCTGCAGGTTCGCCTCACGGTCGCCGAGATTGCTGCCGAGCGACAGGATCACCTGCCGGATCGGCTTGAGGCCACCGCTCAGGGTGTCCGCGTCGATGACGTGGGGACTAGGGGTCTCAGTCACGTGGATTCTCCGGCTCTGCGCTGCACGGTCAGGACAACGTCGTCGAACGGCACCGTGATCGGCGCCGAGGGTTTGTGGATGGTCACCGCGGTCGCTGTCACCCGCCGGTCGGCGAGGCACAGGTCGGCGATGCGCTGGGCGAGGGTCTCGATCAGGTCCACCGGGTCGTTCTCGATCGCCCGGTGCACCTGCTCGGCCACCACCCCGTAGTTCACGGTGTCGGCCAGGTCGTCGGAGGCCGCCGCGGGCCGGGTGTCCAGCTCCAGCCGGACGTCCACGACGAACTCCTGTCCGTCGGCCCGCTCGTGCTCGAACACCCCGTGGCGCCCGAATCCCCGGATGCCACGGATCTCGATCACGTCAGGAGACGTAGTGGGACCGCTCATTCCGCCTCCTCCTGTCGGCCCCCAGACGACAGTACCGGGGAGGCATGGTGGATCCACAACCGCCAGCCGGACGAAGTTTTCCGGAAGACGTTCGTCGCCAGCGCCTTGCCGCCCGCGAAGCCCTCCTCCGGCGCACCCTCCCCCGAGGACAGGACATTCTCCGTACACGTGACGTATGCCACGTCTTCATCCACGCGCACCTGCACGTCGGTCAGGAAGAACTGGATGTACGGCGTGTTCGCGAAGATCATCGCCCAGGCGCGCATCATCTCCGGATACCCGTAGATCGCCGCGTTCCCGGGATGGATGCAGACCGGGTCCGGCTCCGGCAGCCAGACCGCCGCCATCAGATCGAGGTCGCCGGCCTCGAACGCGTTGTAGAACGCGGTGTTGGCGGTCAGCACGACGTCCTCCACCGTGGCACCGCGCGCACCCTCACCATTGGTGCCGTGCCGCGGGCCGCCGGTTCCGTCCGTCATACCGTTCCCCATCTCTTCGCCACCCGGACCGCATCGGCGCTCGGCGCCACCGCGTGCGCCCGGACACACCAGGCTCCCGCGGCGGCGGCCAGGGCGGAGACGGCCGCGCTCGCATCGTCTCGTCGTACGGCCGGTCTGGGTTCACCGGTCTGCTCGTCGGCGAGCAGCCTACCGAGGAACGCCTTCCGGGACGCACCGATCAGCAACGGTCTTTCCAGTACGGCGAATTCCCGCAACCGCCGCAGGATCTCCCAGTTGTGGTCCGCGTTCTTCGCGAAACCGAGCCCGGGGTCGAGCGCGACCCGGCCCAGGTCGACGCCGGCCGACCGCATCGCCTCGATCCGCGCGCCCAGCTCCGCGATCGTCTCGGCGACGACGTCGTCGTACTCCGCCTTGTTCTGCATGTCGATCGAGTGTCCGCGCCAGTGCATGCAGACGTACGGCGTCCGTCGTTCGGCGACCAGCGGGAGCATGTCCGGATCGGACTGGCCGCCGGACACGTCGTTGATCATCACCGCCCCGGCGTCGAGGGCGAGCGCGGCCACGTTGGCCCGCATCGTGTCGACCGACACGAGGACGCCGTCGGCCGCGAGCGCCTCGATCACCGGGAGGACCCGGCGGATCTCCTCCTCCGGCGCCGGCCGCTCGGCACCCGGCCTGGTGGACTCACCGCCGATGTCCAGCAGATCGGCCCCTTCGGCCAGGAGCTCACGCCCGTGCTTGATCGCCGCGGTCGGCTCGAACCACTCGCCCCCGTCGGAGAACGAGTCCGGCGTGACGTTGACGACACCCATCACCAGACACCGGTCCACCACCGGCAGCCCGTCCACGAAACCCCAAGCCTCAATACCCACCCATCCACCGTAGTGGGCCCCACCCCCAGCAGCAGAACAGACCGCCGCCTGGTCAGTTGGTCAGGATCAGGCGGGATCTGGTGGACTGGAGGACTTCGGCGATGGGCTGGGCGTAGGACTCGCTCGCCTGGCCGTGCTTCTCGAGGCACTGGCCGTTGATCAGGGCGGCGCCGCTGGAGATGCCCTGGGCGTAGTTGCCGGTCATGGTCGCGCCGCCCGAGTCCCCGGCCTCGGTGCACGCGGTGTGCTGGAACAGCCCGCGGACGACCCGGTTGTTGCCGTAGTTCACGGTCACGTTCCGGGCGACGATCCGCCCGCACGTCCAGCCGGTGGTCTTGCCCGACTTGCACAGCGTCGACCCGACGGTCGCGTTCGCGATCCCCTTGACCGCGACGTTGCCGGCGCCCCAGCCCTCGACGTACCCCTGCTGGTCCCAGCCCTCGATCACGCCGACCGTGCCGAAGTCGTTACCCGGGAAACTCGACGTCTGGGTGTTGCCGAGGACGTACCCGTTCCGAGAGAACGTCGGCTTGCCGGCCGTGCAGTGCCCGGCGGTGAGGAAGATCCGGTTGCCCTTCGTGGTCCGCGCGTTGAAGCCGAGCGAGCAGACATACCCGGTGTTCTTGTCGACCTTCATCCCGCCGCGGAGGCCGAAGTCGTCGGCGGTGAGGGTCACCTTGCCGACCGCGCGCCGGATCGTCACCAGGTCGCCGTTCTCCTTGGCGCGCTCGAGGAACCGCTCAGTGATCAGGTCGCGGGCGCCCTTCGGCACGGTGACGACCACGGTCCCCGAGATCGGGTCGACGTACCAGGACCGGACCTTGCCCGCGCTCGAGCTGGTGGCCAGGCGGTTCAGCTCGGCCTGGACGGCGTTCAGCTGGTCGGCGGTGAACCGGACGAGTTTCGGGATCGCGCCGGCCTGGCGGACCAGGTCGGCGGCGGCCAGGTCGGACACCGCGACAACGAGCTTACCGGCGTCGTCGTAGTACGTGCCGACGGCCTTCGAGCCGAGCTCCGTCCGCAGCTCGGTCTCGAGCGCGTTCGCGACCAGCGGCGAGCGGTCGGTCAGTTGCCCGGGCGTGATCTCCGCCGACGGTGAATCTGCGGTGGCCCAGTTGGCCGCGACCAGCCCGGTCGCCGTCAGTACGACGGCCCCGGCCAGTGCGGCGCCGACCCGGAAACGCCCCGACATCCTTGTCCTCCCTCACGCCGGCCTCCGATCCCGTCGACCGAACGCACTACGGAAAGTAAACGCTCAGCGACAGAATGTCCACAGATCCCGGCTTTCAAACCCCAACGATCCACACCCCGTTCGAGCTACGCCCCGCACCGGAGCCGGCTGATGGGCGGGCGGGGATCAGCCGACGATGAGGCTCATGGCTTCGGAGCGGGTGACGGGGTTGCGGAGTTGGCCACGGACGGCGGAGGTGATGGTTTTGGCGCCCGGTTTCCGGACGCCGCGCATGGTCATGCACAGGTGCTCGCACTCGATCACGACGATGACGCCGCGCGGCTCCAGGAGTTCGAGGAGCGAGTCGGCGACCTGGGTGGTGAGGCGTTCCTGCACCTGCGGGCGTTTCGCGTACACGTCCACCAGCCGGGCGAGCTTGGACAGCCCGGTGATCCGGCCCTCCCGGCTCGGGATGTAGCCGACGTGCGCCACGCCGGTGAACGGCACCAGGTGGTGCTCGCACAGGCTCCAGACCTCGATGTCCTTCACCAGGACCATCTCGTCGTGGCCGATGTCGAACGTGGTGGTGAGCACGTCCTCGGCCCGCTGTCCCAGTCCGCCGGTCATCTCGGCGTACGCGCGGGCCACCCGGGCCGGTGTCTCCTTGAGGCCCTCGCGGTCGGGATCCTCCCCGATGGCGATCAGCAGCTCCCGGACCGCCCGCTCGGCGCGCGCGTGATCGAAGTTCGGCGACGTCATCGGCCCACTCTAGACAGCCGGCCACCGGGACAACGGACGCCGTCCGGACGGCGGAGAAACGACGAACGCCGCCGCCCGGTCGGGCGACGGCGTTCGCGGTGATCAGTCCTTGGGGGACGGCGGGGTCGGCCCGCTGCCGTAGTTCGGCGGCTTGACGTTCTCGTCCGGGCCGACCGCTCCACCCGGCAGGACGTCGGAGAGCGAGCCGTTCTGCTCGGCGCGCGACGGCACCGGCATCACCGGCGGCTGGTCGGACGGGACCCGGGTGGACGAACCGGTCCAGGCCGGCCGCCGGTCACGCTTGACCACCGGCGCGAAGACCCGGGCGATCTCGTTCTTGTCCAGGGTCTCCTTCTCCAGCAGCTCCTCGACCAGGTGGTCCAGGACCGCCCGGTTCTCGGCGAGGATGTCGAACGCCTCCTGGTGCGCGTTCAGGATCAGCTTGCCGACCTCCTCGTCGACCGCGGCCGCGATCTCCTCGGAGTAGTTCCGCTGGCTGCCCAGGTCGCGGCCGAGGAACGGCTCGCTGCTGTCCTGGCCGAACTTGATCGCGCCGAGCCGCTCGGTCATGCCGTACTGCGTGACCATCGCGCGCGCCAGCGCGGTCGCCTTCTCGATGTCGTTGCTGGCACCGGTGGTCGGGTCGTGGAAGACCATCTCCTCGGCCGCCCGGCCGCCCAGCATGTAGGCCAGCTTGTCCAGCATCTCGGACCGGGTGGTCGAGTACTTGTCCTCGTCCGGCATCACCATCGTGTAGCCGAGCGCCCGGCCCCGCGGCAGGATCGTCACCTTCTGCACCGGGTCGGAGTGCGGCAGCGCGGCGGCGACCAGGGCGTGCCCGCCCTCGTGGTACGCCGTGAGCACCTTCTCCTTGTCCGACATCAGGCGGGTACGGCGCTGTGGGCCGGCGATCACGCGGTCGATGGCCTCGTCCAGGGCCTTGTTGTCGATCACCTGCATGTTCGAGCGGGCGGTCAGCAGGGCCGCCTCGTTCAGCACGTTGGCCAGGTCCGCACCGGTGAAGCCCGGCGTACGGCGGGCCACGGCCGTGAGGTCCACGTCCTGCGCCATCGGCTTGCCGCGCGCGTGCACCTTCAGGATCTGCTCGCGACCGGGCAGGTCCGGCGCGTCCACGGCGATCTGCCGGTCGAACCGGCCGGGCCGCAGCAGGGCCGGGTCGAGAACGTCGGGCCGGTTGGTGGCCGCGATCAGGATCACGCCGCCGCGGACGTCGAAGCCGTCCATCTCGACCAGCAGCTGGTTCAGGGTCTGCTCGCGCTCGTCGTGGCCACCGCCGAGGCCCGCGCCACGGTGCCGGCCGACGGCGTCGATCTCGTCGATGAACACGATCGCGGGCGCGTTCGTCTTGGCCTGCTCGAACAGGTCGCGGACCCGGGAGGCACCGACGCCGACGAACATCTCGACGAAGTCCGAACCGGAGATCGAGTAGAACGGCACGCCCGCCTCGCCGGCGACGGCGCGGGCCAGCAGGGTCTTACCGGTACCGGGCTGGCCGTAGAGCAGCACGCCCTTCGGGATCTTCGCCCCGACCGCCTGGAACTTGCCGGGCTCCTGCAGGAACTCCTTGATCTCGCCGAGCTCCTCGATCGCCTCGTCGCAGCCGGCCACGTCCGCGAAGGTGGTCTTCGGGGTGTCCTTGGTGATCAGCTTGGCCTTCGACTTGGCGAAGCTCATCACCCGGGATCCGCCGCCCTGCATGGAGTTCATCAGGAAGATGAACACGACCGCGATCAGCAGGAACGGGATGAGGGTGGAGAACACCTGGCCGATGAAGCTCGGCTTCGGGTTCTCGACGTCGTACCGCTCGATCTTCTTGTCGTCGAACAGCTTCTGCACCGACTGGCCGAGCGCGTTCGCCTGGCCGTCGACCCAGTGCGCCCGGACCTTCGTGCCGTCGGTCTTCTCGACCCGGATCTCCTGGTCGGGGTCGATCAGCGTCACCGACTTGATCGTCTTGTCCGACGAGTTCGTGGCCTGCTGGATCAGCTGCACGACCTGGCCGGTGGGCTCGGTCTTGTACCCGGTCGAGCCGGTCAGGAGCTGTCCGATCACCAGAACGCCCAGAAAGGCGACGACGATCCAGAACAGGGGTCCGCGGAAGATGCGCTTCACGTCCATGATCGAGGCCTACGCCCCGTCCCTCCTAGCTCGGCAGGCCCGGGTATGCGGGCTTGAGACGGTAACACCAGTCCAAGTGTCTCGTGCCGCACAAGACAACCCGGCACTAGGGTCAGCAAAGACCGTACGACCTGTTGTACAGGCCGTCACCAAGTCTGCCTTGACAAGCCAGTCTAAGCCGTGCCCGGGCCGCGGTCGTCAGGAGTAGACGTGCGGTGCCAGCGTGGCCACGCAGCGCAGGTTCCGGTACTTCTCCGCGTAGTCGAGCCCGTACCCGACGACGAACTCGTCCGGCAGCTCCAGGCCGACGTACTTCACCGGGACCGCCATCTTGGCCGCGTCCGGCTTCACGAACGCGGTGCACAGCTCGAGCGAGGCGGGCTTGCGGGACTCCAGGTTGCTGACCAGCCAGCTGAGCGTGAGCCCGGTGTCGATGATGTCCTCGACGATCAGCACGTGCCGGTTGGTGATGTCGGTGTCCAGGTCCTTCTGGATCCGGACCACGCCGGAGGACTTGGTGCCCGACCCGTACGACGAGATCGCCATCCAGTCCATCTCGATGTGCCGGCTGAACGACCGGGCCAGGTCGGCCATCACCATCACGGCGCCGCGCAGGACGCCGACCAGGAGGAGGTCCTTGCCCTCGTAGTCCCGCTCGATCCGCGCCGCCAGCTCCCGCAGCTTCGCCAGGATCTGGTCCTCGGTGTAATGGATCTTGCTCAGGTCCTTCTCGATGTCCGCCGCATCCACGCGGTCAGCCTGTCACATCGGGACCGAGGACGATGAATCCACCCCGTCGCGCGGCCCGGATCCCTTGCGGGAGGTCGATCCAGCGCTGGCCGCGCCAGCCGGTCACGAGCGTGTCGACGGCGGCGATGTGCCCGGCGGTGAGGTCCGTGGCCCGGCAGCCCGCCTCCAGCGCGGCCTGCCGCAACACCCTCGTCCGTACGGCGTCCGGCTCCGACTCGAGCGTGGCGACGTCACAGTGCACCTCGCCGTCGGTACGTCGTACCGAGGTCTCGGCCACGTCGGCGGCGAGCATGTCCAGCGCGTCCGCGTCCGCGCGGAGCAGACCCGCCGTACGGGCGAGCGCCTCGACCACACCGGGGCCGAGCGCCTCCTCCAGCACCGGCAGGACCTCGTGACGCACTCTGACCCGGGTGAACTGCGGGTCGTCGTTGTGCGGGTCGTGCCAGGGCCGCAGCCCGGACGCCACACACGCGGCCGCCGTGGTCGCACGTGGCAGCTCCAGGAACGGCCGGCGCAGCAGTCCGGCGACCCCGGCCATGCCGGCCAGCGAGCGAGCACCGGAGCCGCGGGCAAGCCCTAGCAATACAGTCTCGGCCTGGTCGTCCCGGGTGTGCGCCAGCAGTACGACGTCCGCCGCGAACTCGTCGGCCGCGTCGCGCAGAGCGTCGTACCGGGCTGCTCGGGCGGCTCCCTCCGGCCCACCTTCGCTGCCGACCTCGACCGCCCGGACCTGCACCGGATCGAGGCCCAGTGACCGGCACTGCCCGGCGGCGATCTCAGCGGTCTGCGCGGAGTCCGCCTGCAGCCCGTGGTCGACGATCACCGCACCGGCACGCAGGTTCAGCTTCGGCGCCTCGAACGCGGTCGCGGCCGCGAGCGCCAGCGAGTCCGTGCCGCCCGAGCAGGCGACCAGCACGGTCGTGCCCCGCGGCAGCTCGGAGAGCATGCTGCGCACCGCCTCGCGAGTACGCGCCACCGCCGGGTGCAGCTTCCCCCTCCGGTGTTCCACCAGTTCCTCGGCCGCCGAACGGCCCGGCGGCTCAGCCGTGGAGTCGCGTGACCCAGGCATCGGGGTTCGCGATCTCGTGCTTGGTCGGCAGGGTGTTCGGCCCGGTCCACACCCGGTTGAAACCCTCCATACCGACCCTGTCGACCACCTGGCGGACGAACGCGGCGCCGTCCTTGTACTGCCGCAGCTTGGCGTCCAGGCCGAGCAGCCGCTTCAGCAACTGGTCGACCGGGCTCCCGCTCTGCCGGCGGGACGTGAACTTCGACCGGATCGTGTCCACGGTCGGGATCACCGACGGGCCGACGCCGTCCATGACGAAGTCCGCGTGCCCCTCCAGCAGGGACATGACCGCGGTCAGCCGGTCCAGCACGGCCCGCTGCTCGGGCGACTGCATCAGGTCCACCAGGCTCAGCTCGGCCTCGCCGCGCACCGACCGGCCCAGCCGCTGCACGGCCTCCCGGAACATCGCCGCGTACGCCGACGCGTCCAGCTCGGCCTGGTCGAGGAACAGCGCGATCTCGGACCGCAGGTGGTCCCGCAGCCACGGCACCGCGGTGAACTGCACCCGGTGCGTCTCCTCGTGCAGGCACACCCACAGCCGGAAGTCCCGCGGTACGACGCCCAGCTCGGACTCCACGTGCATGACGTTGGGCGCGACCAGCAGCAGCCGGCCGGTGAGGTGCGGCCGGTCCGGATCCGGCTCGGACGGGTAGAACGGGTCGAACTGACCCAGCACCCGCGAGGACAGGAACGCCAGCAGCGCGCCGGCCTCGATGCCCGTCACCCGGGAGCCGACCGCGGACGACAGCCCGCCGGTGCGCTCGGCCTTCTCCCGCAGCTTGTCCGCCAGCGGCTGCAGGACGGTCCGGAAACCGTCCGCGTTCGCCTGCACCCAGCCGGGCCGGTCCACGATCACCACCGGCGCGGTGGCCGAGGTGGCCTGCAGTCCGGTGAACTCGCGCACGTGGTGCTCGGAGTCGGCCGCGAACTGGCGCAACTCGGCCACCACCTGATCCGCCTCAGCGCGACTGACCGCCGGGCCTGGCCGGAGCAGCTTGCGTGCCACTCCGGTCGCCAGCTGCCAGTCGACCATCTCCGCCGCAGTCGAGCCTTCCGTACTCATGTGTCGACCCTAGTCGCATGTACCAACATGCGCCTGCCGTTCAGGCCGCGCAGCCGCAACCGGCCAGCGCCGCGGCGGCCCGGTCGAGGGCTGCCCGGGCTGCGAGCGTCTTGGGAACGGGCACGCTGTCGGACGCCACCGCGAACACCAGCAGCGTGCCGGTGCGGTCACGGACCAGACCGGCCAGGCTGTGTACGCCGCTGAGCGTGCCGGTCTTCGCACGGACCAGTCCGGTGCCGGGACTGGTCCCGGCCGAGGCGAACCGCTCCTCGAGGCTGCCGGTGAAGCCGGCGACCGGCAGCCCGGTCAGCAGGGGCCTCAACTCCGGGTGGTCGGCCGACACCGCCACCCGGACTGCACCGGCGAGCACGTCCAGCGGGACCCGGTTGGTGCGGGTCAGGCCGCTGCCGTCATAGATCTGGGCCGCACTCGCGTCCAGCCCGAGCTTGGTGAGCGTCGCCTTCAGGCCCTTCACCCCACCGACGGCCGAGCCGCCGTTCTTCGTCGCCAGACCGACGTGCCGCAGCAGGACCTCGGCACCGTCGTTGTCGCTGTGCAGGTTCACGTGCTCGACGATCTCGCCCACGCTCGTCGACGAGACCTGCGCGACCGGCTCCGCCGCGGGCGGCGCGACCGCGGCTTTCACGGTCGGCGCGACGGTGATGCCGGCCGCCTTCAGCTGGGCGGCGAACGCCGAGGCCGCGGCCTGGGCCGGGGAGGACGCGCGCTTGGCCATGCCCGGCGTCAGCCGGCCCTCGTTCACCCAGAGCGCCGACACCGGAGCCGCGATGCCTTCGGTGACGTAGTTGGGCTGCCACTTCGGGTTGACCGCGGGACCGGTGAACAACGAGGCGTCGTACCCGAGCCGTACGCTGCGGACGCCCTGGGCCTTCAGCGCCTTCGCCGTACTGGCGGCCAGGTCCTGGAGGGAGGCGCGCGTGGGGTAGTCGGTGGGATCGGTCTGGCGCTTCACCGTGAGCAGCGGGTCGCCGCCGCCGACCAGGACCAGCGAGCCCTGTGCGGGGCTGACCACCTTCGTGGTGAACCTGTGGTCCGCGCCGAGCGTGTCCAGGGCCGCCACGGTCGTCAGCAGCTTCAGCGTGGACGCTGGGACGTACGGCGTGGCCGAACCGACCGAGAACACCGGCTTGTCGCGCGAGGCGTCGTACACGTAGAGGCCGCGGTGCTTGCCGAGCGCCGGGTCCGCGAGGATCGGGGCGAGCGCCTTCCGGACGCCGGCCGCGGTCGGCACGACGCCCTCGGCTGTCGCCGGGGCCAGCACCGCGGGCGCCTGGACCTGAGCGGCCGGACGAGATCCGGGTACGGCGTCCGCGCCGCTCGCCAGGCTCACACCGAGCGCTGTGGCGAGCAGCGTGACGAACACCGCACGAGGAGGACGGACCACCGGGCTGCTCCTGTCAATCGGCCGGCCGGAACCGTGACAGTATCTGCCCTATGGAGTTCGACGTCTTCATCGAGATCCCCAAGGGCACCCGCAACAAGTACGAGCTGGACCACAAGACGAACCGGCTGCGGCTCGACCGCACCCTGTTCACGGCCACTCAGTACCCCTCCGACTACGGGTTCATCGAGGACACTCTCGGGCAGGACGGCGACCCCCTGGACGCACTCGTCCTGCTGACCGAGCCGACCTTCCCCGGCTGCCTGATCCGGGCCCGCGCGATCGGCATGTTCCGGATGACCGACGAGAAGGGGCCGGACGACAAGGTCCTGTGCGTCCCGGCCGGCGACCCCCGGCAGGAGCACCTGCGCGACATCCACCATGTGCCCGAGTTCGACCGGCTCGAGATCCAGCACTTCTTCGAGGTCTACAAGGACCTGGAGCCGGGCAAGTCCGTCGAGGGCGCCACCTGGGTCGGCCGCTCCGACGCCGAGGCCGAGATCTCCGCCTCGTTCGAGCGCCTGAAGACCGAAGGCCACTGACCCCGCCGGGCCTACCAGCCCGCCAGCAGGTAGGTCTCCGCCTTCCCGGCATCACCGTCGTCAGCCACCGGGCACGACGGGTTCTCGTCGTCGGCGATGTCGGCCGCCAGGTACGTCGACGAGCGCGGCCGCCCGATGGCGGTACGTCGGCCACGACGCCGTACCCGGGACATCGCGGACGCGATCGTCGCCTTACCAGGCAAGGGATTCCTCACGGCCGGCCGAAGAAGTCCGGCGGCTCCCAGTAGTACACGCTGTCGATCCGCACCGGCTGGCCGGACCGGGGCGCGTGCACCATCCGGCCATTGCCGAGGTACATGCCGACGTGGTGGATCGTGCCCGGGTCGTCCGGATCGATCGACCAGAAGATCAGGTCACCCGGCCGCAGCTCGTCCTCGTCGATGTGCCGGATCTGCTCGTACTGCGCGACGCTGTAGTGCGGCAGGTAGACGCCGGCCTTCGCCCACGCACCCTGGGTCAATCCCGAGCAGTCCCAGCGGTTCGGGCCGGTCCCACCCCACAGGTACATGTCGCCGAGCTGGTCCAGGGCGAAGTCGATCGCGGCGCCGGCGCCCTTCCGGGACGGGCGGTCGTCGTCCCGCGGCCGGTCCGGCTGCTTCTTCTTCGGCGGCTTCTTCTTACCCGGGTCCTTCTGCTGCTCGCGCTGCTCCTCCCGCCGCTCGCGCTCCTCCCGCGCCTTCTCCGCGGCCTTCTCGGCCGCTTCCCGCCGCCGCTCGGCGGCCTCCCGGGCGGCGATCCGGCGCTGCAACTCGGCGGCCTTCTTCGCGGCTAGAGCGGCGGCTCGCTGGCGCGCAAGCTCCTCGAGTCCCCGCTGCCGCTGCGCGGCCACCTTGGTCGACGTGTTCTGCAGTACGGCGAGCTGCGTGATCGCCTGCCTCCGCTGGACGCCCATCGCCGCGACCGCGGACGCCTGCTCCTGCTCGGCCGCCTCGGCCGCCTTCTTCGCCTTGGCCGCCTCGTCGGTCGCCTGCTTCACCCTGGTGACCGCCTGGTCGGCCTGCACCTTGAACAGATTCGTGACGACTTGCGTGGCGGAGTACCTCAGATAGGAGCCCTGCATCGCGGCCGACACCGACCGCGCCGCGCCGGCCGAGTCCAGCAGCTGCTGCGGCCCGTCCGCGGTGAACAGCGGCGCGAGCTTCGCGACGTCACCACCACCTTGGTACGACGCCGCCGCGAACCGGCCGATCTGCTGCCGCTGGATCGCCAGCGTCCGCTGCGCCTTGGCCGCCCGGGCCGCCGCCTGCGCGGCCTCGGTCTTCGCCAGCTGGAGCTTGTAGACCGCGCCGTTGTAGGCCTCGGCGGCGACACCGGCCGCCACGCCGAGGCGCTCGAGCCGCGCGTTCGCGGCGGCCAACTGGTTCTCGATCGCGGTCACCTGGGCCGCCTTCGCGGAGGCGGCCTGCTGGGCCCGCTCGACCGCGGCCTTGGACGGGATGACCGGCGGCTTCGGCTGCGCCTGCGCCGGGACCGGGTTCACGGCCATCGAGCCGGCCAGACAGACCGCGAGCACCCCGGAGAGCAGCGCCCTGCCGGTCTTCCCCGTGCCCGCGACCCGCCCGCCGGACGTGGCCCTCGAGGGCGTCCGCATCGGGGTCGTTCCTTCCGCCGGTCACGAACCCCTTCCCCAGGGTTCGTGAACTTTTGGTCCTCCTGGACCTCATACGTGACACTAGTTGCCTACAGCCCCAATGGGAACACTTTTCACACAAGTAACTTTGTTTCACCTGCGTGTCGGCTTGACAAACTACAAGCCTGTAATTCCGGACGAACCGCCACCGGTCGCCTGCTTAGAGCACTCAACTCGGGGCCTTGAACACCAAACGGGGGCCTGACACAGGCAATTACCTGTGCCAGGCCCCCGCGGGGTGTTCACGGGTCCCGGCGACGCGGCGCCGGGGCTGGGTCAGCGGATGGTGTAGGAGGCTACGACCGGGAGGTGGTCGGAGGCGGGTGAGACCGGTACGGCGGCCTTCTTCGGCGTCACCTGCCGGCTGTGCAGCAGGTAGTCGATCCGGGCCGTCGGGTTCTCGGCCGGGCTGGTGTACCCCGGTCCGGTACCGACCTCGACCCAGGTGTCCGCCAGCAGCGCCGTCATCGTCTTGATCTCCGGCGCGTCCGGGCGGGCGTTCAGGTCGCCGACCAGCATCGTCGGCTTCTTCGAGGTCCCGAGGATCTCGACCACCTTCTGCGCCTGCTCCATCCGCTCGGCGTTGTTGTTGTGGGTCAGGTGGGTGTTCGCGAACCGCAGTTCGGCGCCGCGCACCTTGATCGTCGCGACCGCCAGCCCCCGCTGCTCCTGGCCCGGGTACATCGGCAGCAGCGTGTTGGTGAAATCCTTGATCGGGTAGCGAGACAGGATCGCGGTCCCGTACTGGCGGTTCGGCTCACCCGGGTTCAGCGGCGGGAGGTCGAGGTTGGCGGCGTACCCGTAGTGCATCTTCAGCCGCTTGGCGAACCAGGCCGGCTGGTCGACCCAGTTGCTCCGCTCGCTCCAGTGCCGGTCGACCTCCTGCAGCCCGATCACGTCCGCCCCGGACTTCTCGATCAGTACGGCGATCCGCTCGAGGTCGAGGACGCCGTCGTACCCGGCGCCGTGGTGGATGTTGTACGTCATCACGGTCAGCGGACGCGCCGGGCGGCCGGCCGTGTCCGCGGGCTCGGCCGCGGCCGAGATGGGAAGCACCATCAAGAGTCCCGCAATCGTCCCCAGCAAGAGTTTGCGCATGGTCCCCATCCTGTCCGGAGGCCGGCGACACCCGCACGACGTACGAGTGTCGCCCACCTGAACTTCACCGTGTCAGCCGCGCGACCGCGCCGTTCGCGCCGGAGGCCCAGCAGCCCGCTCTGGACCCGTACCCGGCGCACTCGACGCTGTCGAAGCTGCCGTCGTAGAACTGCTTCCAACTGCGCCCGCCGTCGTAGCTCACGTCGCTGCCCGACGGGCCCACCGCGATCACGGTAGCGAGGGTGTTCGGCACGAACGCGGAACCACTCCGGTAACCCTTCGGCGCCTTCTCCGCCGGCACCAGCTTCCAGCTGCGGCCGCCGTCGTACGTGACCGAGGCTGCCTTCACGGCCTCGGTCGGCTTGAGGAAGTCACCGCCGACCGCGACGCCGAACAGCGACCCGCGGAAGGCGAGGCTGAAGATCCCGGCCGCCTCGCCACTGGCCATCGGCGAGTCCGTGACCGTCCAGCGCTTGCCGCCGTCAACGGTCCGGAACACCCGCGGCCGGTCGCCGCCGCCGGTCGCGAACCAGGCGGTCCGGCCGGGGCCGGCAACCAGGCAGGTACCGCTGGCCGCAAAGGCGAACTCACCCGGCAGCGCGGCCGGCATGTCCGCGGTCGGCTGTACCTTCCACGACCTGCCGCCGTCCGCGGTCGCCAGGATCCGGAACTTCCCGTCCACCGGATCGCTCAGCGCCAGCCCGCGCTTGTTGTCGAAGAAGTCGAGGCAGTCGTAGAACGCGTTCGGGTCGGGGTTCCGGAAGGTCTCGGTCCAGGACTTCCCGCCGTCCACGGTCCGGTAGACGCGCGAGTCCTCGCCGTTCCCGATCGACAGCACCACCGCGCGCTTCGCGTCGAACGCCTCGACGTCGCGGAACTGCACGGTCCCGGCCCCGGGCGGGCTGACGTTCTGCCAGTGCTTCCCGCCGTCGACCGTCCGCAGCACCTGCCCGCCCGACCCGCCGACCCAGGCGACGTCCTTGCTCACCGCGGCCAGTCCGCGGAACTGCGCCGTACTCCCGGTCGGCGTCAGCTCCCACTGGTACGACGGCTTGCCGCTCGCCTGGGCGGGGACGAGCTGCGACGCCAACAGCAGACCACCTACCGCAACCGCGGCCACACGCACGATTCTCATGCGCGTGAACCTAACCCACAATCACCTCTCCGTCAGCCGGAACGACTGGGTGGATGTGCCGTTGCAGGTGAGCTGGACGAGCTGGGTGCTGTCGGCGGTGGAGCCGTTGGGGATGGTCAGGCACTTGTTGCTCAGCCGGCTGACGAGGTGGACGTGGCCGTCGCCCTCCGGGACGGCTTTCCACTGCTGGTTGGCGCCGCCGCCGTACGTCCACAGCTGCAGCCCGGCGTTGTCGGCGGACGACACGTTCACGACGTCGATCACTTTGGTGGTGTCGTTGCGATTGTTGAGCCGGGTGAAGCCGTCGGACGTCGGCTGGAACCGGAACTGCTGAGCCTGCGTGCCGTTGCAGGAGTACTGCTGGATTACGGTGCCGTCGGCGGTCCCGGCGGCCCGCGCGTCGACGCACTTTCCGTTGCCCTTGTTGGCGATCGAGTACCACGCGGTCGGCGACGGCTGGTCTTCCGGCGGCGTCGTCCCGGCACCGCCCAGCCACTTCAGGGCATCCATCAGGAACTGGTTCTGCGCCGCGCTGTCGAAGGTCGACGAGAGCCGGGTGCCGGTGTCGTAGTCCATCGCATTGTGGCCGAAGTTGGCGTAGATCATCTTGTAGTTCTTGTTGGTCCAGACGATCGGGTAGTAGCCGCTGTACCACGTCTGCGCGGGGTCGGTTCCGACCGGGAAGCTGGACGGGTCGATCGACGCGAGGATCTGGATGTCGGCTTTGTTCCGCAGGTCGTTCTGCCAGCTGTACCACTCGCTCACCGACGACCGGAACGTCGCGCCCGTGTTCACCAGCGACGGGTGCGACCGGTTCTCGGCCTTCAGCGTGACCGCGGTCGGCCCCCAGGTGTTGGACCGGAACCGGCCGGTGCCGAGGAACGTGTTGTTGAACCACGGCCAGCCGCCGCTCGCGTCGTTGTACGCGGTGACGTGGAAACCGAGGAACCCGCCGCCGTTGTCCATGTACCGCTGGAAGCCGGCCCGCTGCGCCGCGCTGTGCGGTGAGTCGTCGAGGAACATCACCACCTGGTACTGCGACGGGCTCAGGTTGTTGAGCTGGTCCCAGTTGTTGGTCGCGGTGTAGCTGAACCCGTGCTGCGCCCCGAACTGCGGGAACCGCTCGTTCGCCTCCTCGACGAAGTCGATGTGGGCGGGATCCCAGGTGCCGCTGTAGAACGCCAGCACGTTGAACGTCGCGGCCGGCCGAGCGTACGACGTACCTCCGGACACCAGGCAGAGCAGCAACGCGACCAGGACAGGCAACAGCTTCCGAGCGGGCATGGGCGGATCCCCTCAGTCACGGAGTCATTACGCAATGAGATTTCAGAACTTAAATTAACTCATGACGTAAGCCCTGGGAAGACGTCACCGGTCCCGGAACTCTTGCCGTCGGGGCGGGGCGCTGTCACCCTGAGCCACTGACCTTCGAAGGGGCCCGCAGATGGACGACTCCGTGCTGACCTCGGTGCTGCTGCCGATCGCGCTCGCGATCATCATGCTCGGGCTCGGCCTGACCCTGACGGTCGCCGACTTCACCCGGGTACTGCGGATGCCGCGAGCGGTCCTGATCGCGCTCGGCGTCCAGGTGCTCCTGCTGCCGCTGATCTGCTTCGGACTGGTGAAGCTGTTCGGCCTGGCCCCCGCGCTCGCGGTCGGCATGATGCTGCTGGCCGCCTCCCCCGGTGGTACGACGGCCAACCTGTTCAGCCACCTGGCCGGCGGCGACGTCGCCCTGAACGTGACCCTGACCGCGGTGAACTCGGTGCTCGCCGTGGTCACGCTGCCGATCGTGGTGAACCTGTCCCTCGCGCACTTCCTCGGCGACGGCGAGATCGGCCTGCAACCGGCGAAGATGCTGCAGGTGTTCGCGATCGTGCTGGTCCCGGTCGCCCTCGGCATGCTCCTGCGGAACAAGCTGCCGGCGTTCGCGGAGCGGATGGCGCGACCGGTGAAGATCGGCTCGATCCTCGTCCTCGCGCTCGTCATCTTCGCCGCGATCTACAGCGAGCGCGACAACGTCCTCGACTACATCGCCGCCGTCGGGGTGGTCGCGCTCCTGCTGAACGTCCTCAGTCTCGCGCTCGGGTACGCCGTACCGCGGCTGACCGGCCTGGGCGAGCGGCAGTCGATCGCGTGCTCGATGGAGATCGGCATCCACAACGCGACCCTGGCGCTGACGATCGCGCTCAGCCCGAGCCTGCTCGGCAACAGCGAGATGTCCATCCCGGTCGCCGTCTACGGCATCGTGATGTTCTTCCCGACCGCGATCTTCGCCTACTACCTCAGCCGGCGGACGACGGTTCAGCGCGCGGGGTCGAGTGTCTGACTGCCGAGCACCGACAGCAGTTGCAGCCTCTCCGCGCTCTCGCTGCCCGGCGTCGCGGTGAACACGACCAGGGTCTGCTGCTGGTCGCGGTTGTCGATCACCTCGCAGTACAGCTCCAGCTCGCCGACGACCGGATGGTCGAACCGCTTGGTCCGGCTGTGCGCGACGCCGACCTCGTGCGCGTCCCAGATGGCGGCGAACTCCGGGCTGAGGTCGCGCAGGGTGCGGACCAGCTGGGCGGCGTAGGACTTGGGTCCGTCCGCGGTCGCCACCGAACGCAGCCAGGAGACCAGCATCCGGCTGTGCGTCGACAGCTCCGGCTCGCGGTACAGCGCGCGGGCGGCGGGGTCGGCGAACCAGCGGTAGAACTCGCTGCGTGCCATCCCTTCGAGGTTGGTCTGCTCGCCGGCGAACGCGACGTGCGCCGGCGTCTGCGCGAGCGTCTCGCCGTACCGGTTGAGCAGCATCGCGGGAGTGTCCTGCAGCCGGTCGAGGATCCGCAGCATGCCGGGGTCGACGTGGCCGGCCCGCGTCGTCCGCGGCGGGCGGCCGTGGCCGGCGAGCACGAACAGGTGGTCGCGCTCCTCGAGGGTCAGGCGCAGCGCCCGCGCGATCGACCCGAGCATCTCGACCGACGGCTGCGGACCCCGCCCGCCCTCGAGCCGGCTGTAGTAGTCGGCCGACATCGACGCCAGCGCGGCCACCTCCTCACGCCGCAGGCCGGGCGTACGGCGTCGCCGGCCGCGCGGCATCCCGACGTCCTCGGGTTGCAGGGCCTCGCGTCGTTTCCGGAGGAAATCGGACAGGTCGCCGTACTCCATGGGTCCAGTCTCCCGGACTTCCGGCGGTTATCCACTGCCTGCCGAGCAGAGGCTGAGGCGAGCCTGGTTACCCCCGGCCGGCGGACGTTGGCTGGAGCCATGAAAACCACAGGCAACACGATCTTCATGACCGGCGGCACCTCCGGCATCGGCCTCGGGCTGGCCCGGAGGTTCCGCGACCTCGGCAACACCGTGATCATCAGCGGCCGCCGCAAGGACCTGCTCGACCGGATCGCCGCCGAGGACGGCATCGAGGGGATCGCCCTCGACGTCGCCGACCCGGCGTCGATCGCGGCCGCGTTCGAGACCGTCACCACGACGTACCCGGACGTCAACGTGCTGGTGACGATGGCCGGCATCATGCAACTCGAGGATCTCCGGGACCCCGCCCACCTGGCCGCGAGCGAGGACACGATCGGCATCAACCTGCTCGGCACGATCCGGACGATCACCGCGTTCACGCCGTACCTGCTGGCGAAACCGGACGCCGTGATCATGACGGTGTCGTCGGGGCTCGCGTTCGTCCCGCTGGTGCACACGCCGACGTACAGCGCGACCAAGGCCGCGATCCACAGCTACACCCAGAGCCTGCGGATCCAGCTCGTGGACACCGGCGTCCAGGTGATCGAGCTCGTCCCGCCGGCCGTCCAGACCGGCCTGCTCAACGGCACCCCGAACCCGGAGTGGATGCCGCTGGACGAGTTCCTGGAGGAGTCGGTCGGCCTGCTGCGGCAGCAGCCCGACGCCGACGAGATCCTGGTCGACCGCGTCCGGTTCCTCCGGGACGCCGAACGCGAGAACCGCTACGAGCAGGTGATCGGCGTCCTCAACTCAGTCGGCTAGCGCGTCCTCGATCCGCTCGACCTTGGCGGTGAGCTGACCGGAGTACCCGGGCCGGATGTCCGCCTTCAGCACCAGACTCACCCGGGGCGAGGCCGCCGCGACCGCGTCGACCGCCTGCTTCACCACCGCCATCACCTCGTCCCACTCCCCCTCGAGGTTGGTGAACATCGCGTTGGTCTCGTTCGGCAGACCGGAGGCGCGGACCACGCGGACGGCTTCGGCCACCGCCTGGCTCACGCCTCCGGTCTCGTCACCGCCGGAAGGGCTGATGCTGAATGCAACGATCATGCATCCAGGATGTCAGGCTCCTCGGCGGCACGGCGCTCGGCTGCCGAGGTGGTCAGCAGCGCCTTCTCCTTGATGAACAGGATCGCGACCAGGGCGAGGACGGCGATCGGCACGGAGATCAGGAACAGGTCCGCGGTCGCGTCGCCGTACGCCTCCTGCACCGCGGCCTTCACCTCCGGCGGCAGCGTGGTGATGTCCGGTACGGCGCCACCGCCCTGGGACCCCTCCACCCCGAGCGACGCCGCCACCTTGTTCGCCAGTACCGCACCCAGCGCGCTCACGCCGATCGTGCCGCCCATGCTCCGGAAGAAGCTCACCACCGACGTCGCCGCCCCGAGCTCGCGCGCCGGTACGTCGTTCTGCGCGGCGAGCACCAGGTTCTGCATCACCAGGCCGACGCCGACCCCGAGGACGACCATGAACAGCGACATCCGGAACGTCCCGGTGTGCGCGTCGATCGTGCCGAGCAGCCCGAGCCCGACCGGCAGCAGCACGCCACCGGCGACCAGGTAGATCTTCCACTTCCCGTACTTCGTGATCAGGCCACCGGCGATCGTGGACGACACCAGCATGCCGAGGATCATCGGCAGGCTCATCAGGCCGGCCGACGTCGGCGAGTGCCCCTGGGCGATCTGGAAGTACTGCGACAGGAACACCGAACCACCGAACAGCGCCAGGCCGACCAGCATGCTGGCGACCACCGACAGCGCGACCGTGCGGTTGCGGAACAGGTCCAGCGGGATGATCGGCTCCGGGTGCCGCGACTCGATCACCACCGCGACGACGAGCGCGACCACGGCGATGCCGACCATCAGGAAACTCCAGCCGGACACCCAGTCGAACCGGTTCCCGGCGAACGTCGACCAGACCAGGATGGTGCTGACCCCGCTGGTGATGAACAGCGCACCCCACCAGTCGATCCGCACGTTCCGGCGGATCGTCGGCAGCCTCAGCGTCCGCTGCAGCAGGTAGATCGCGAGCAGGCAGAACGGGACGCCGACCAGGAAGCAGGCGCGCCAGCCGAGCGGGGAGTCGACCAGGAAGCCGCCGAGCAGCGGCCCGCCGACGGTCGCGGACGCGAAGATCGCGCCGAAGATGCCGGAGTAGCGGCCGAGCTCGCGCGGCGGGATGATCGCCGCCATCACGATCTGGACCAGCGCGGTCAGGCCGCCGGCGCCGATGCCCTGCACGACCCGGCTGGTCAGCAGCAGCTCGACGTTCGGCGTGAACCCGGCGACCAGCGAGCCGATCACGAAGAACGACAGCGACAGCTGGACCAGCAGTTTGTTGTTGTAGAGGTCGGCGAGCTTGCCCCACAGCGGCACGGTGGCCGTCATCGCGAGCAGCTCGACGGTGACCACCCAGGTGTAGACCGACTGGCTCGCCTCCAGGTCGGCGATGATCCGCGGCAGCGCGGTCGACACGATCGTGCCGGCCAGGACGGCGACCAGCATGCCCATCATCAGGCCGGAGATGGCCTGCGCGGTCTGCCGCGGCGTCAGGGTGGCGATGTTCTCGGTGACCTCACCCGCGGCGCCGTCGGAGACGTTCTCCGGCGACGGGGAGGGTGACGAGGTCGTCGTCATGAGTGACCTTTCGTTGTCGGTTCGAACCGAGGGTCGATGCCCTCGGCAAGTAGTTGGAAGCTTTCGGCGACGAGCTCACGGACGGGGCGGTCCGGTGCGGCCTTGTGCAGCTCCATCGCCACGCGGCAGGCGGCGCCGGCGGTGCTGACGACCAGCGCCGGGCGCACCGACGCGGGCGGCTCGCCCATCCGCTCGGCCAGCGCGGCGGTGAGCTGCCGCTCGTCGTCGAAGCTGGACATCATCAGCTGGTAGAGCAGGGTGGGCGAGCTCATGATCAGCTCGCCGCGACGGGACAGCTCACCCTCGCGCTCGAGGTTCGTCAGTACGTCGCTGACGACGTGCCACATCGTGGTCAGCGGCGACTCGTCGGCCGGTGCGGTCCGCATCCGGTCCAGGGCACGCTCCAGGTGCTCGGGGTCGCGCCCGAGGATCGCGTGCTCCTTGTGCGGGAAGTAGTTGAAGAAGGTCCGCACCGAGACGTCGGCCGCCTCGGCGATCTCCTCGACGGTGACGTGGTCCGCACCCTTCGCCAGCGCCAGCCGCAGCGCGGCCTCGGCCAACGCCTGCCGGGTCTCGCGCTTCTTGCGCTCCCGCAACCCACCCTCTGCTTGCCTCACCGGACCAGGCTAAGGACAAACTTGCAGTCACTGCAAACTATTAACCATGAAACTTTGCAGGCACGCAGGAAACTGTCCCGGGTGACCCCGGTGGCGGTAGAATGAAGTGGCAGCCTCCGGTGCGGGTTCCCGCGTTCGGAGGCTTTTTGTATGCCTACTCTTCTCTACCGAGCCGCCATCCACGACCTCCGCGGGACCGAGATCCTGCCCCTCAACCTGCTCCGCGAGCAGCACCCCGACCTGTACGAACGCGAGGCCGGCAAGTACTCGCAGCGGCCGGAGACGATGGACCAGCCGGTCCATCCGCTCGGCTGCCGCTGGAACGATGTGGTCTTCCTGTCGCCGGTCCACCCGGCGCCGATCTTCGACGCACTCCGCGAGTCCGGCCGGATCGGTCCGGGCGCGCTCGACTTCTGGACCGTCGACGCCGAACTGCTGGAACCCGACCGCACCTGCATCCTGCTCAAGCGCTACGACCCGGAGTTCCGCCCGCAACCCGCGTCCGACTACCTCCCGTACAGCCCGGCCACCGTCGCCACCCTGTCCACCCCGTCCGACCGGGCACTCACCCGGCTGCGCACCCTGAACGCCACCGAACCGCTGTTCCCGTGGGCCGACATCCCGCACATCCTCCACCGCGGCCCTCTCTCCATCACCCTCTTCCGCACCCCAGACGGCCGGCCGGTCAGGGTCTGAACCGGGGCAGCCAGGCCGGGACCGTCCGCCGGTAGTCCTCGTACAGAACGCCGTACCGCCGCAGCAGCGCGGGCTCCTCGTACCACCGGACGAAGGAGGCCATCACGGCCCAGGCGACCACGCCGTACCCGAGGATCCAGGGGTCGAGGAAGGTGAGCGCCTGGCCGAGGATCGCGGTGACGACACCGACGTACATGGGATTGCGGACGAAGCGGTAGTCGCCACCGACCACGAGCTCCTCGGTCGGGGCGACGGGCGCCGGCGTACCGCGGCCTTCCCGGACGAAACGGACGAAGGCACGCAGTACGACGTACGCCCCGCCGGCGACCACGACTGGGCCGGGCCAGAACCGTGGCCCGGCCCAGTCGCTGATCCACCACGGGATCACGCCGCCGACGACGCAGGGCGCGGCGAAGAAGAACGCGGTGCTGCCGAGGATGGCTCTAAGCATCGTCGAGCCGGGTGATCACGCGGTCGGAGAGGTCGCAGAAGGTGTCGAGCTCGGCCGGGGTGAGGTCGGCGAACCAGTCGGCCACCGCCGCGAGGTCGCCGGCGTCCCGCTCGCGCCAGTACGCCGTACTGCGCTCTGTTGCTGACAGCAACTTGCGGCGCCGGTCCGCGGGATCCGCCTCGACCCGCAGCAACTCCTTGCGGACCAGGGCGGCGACGATCTGGGCGACGTTCTGATGCGTGCTGCCCAGGGCGGCGGCCGCCTCGGCCAGGGACGGCCTGCCCAGCGCGACCACGGCGGTGATCAACGCGGCCTGTTGCGTGGTGAGCCCGTCGGTCCGCAGCCGCTCGTCCATCGCGTAACGGAGCTTCTGCGCGAGCATCAGCGTCGTCCGGAACGCCCGCACCGACGGCGCCAGCTCCGAGCCGGCTCCGGTCCCGAACACCTCTGCGGTCTTGTTCCGTCGCGACATAGGCAATATATTACCTATCAACATCGAAGGGGGCAACCGTGATCTGTCTGCTGCCGCACTGCGCCTATCTGTCGGAGACCTCCCGGATGCTCGAGCTGCACCGGGCCCTCCGCGAGCTCGGGGTCGAGGTGCGCGTCGCCACCCACGGCGGTCCGCACGAACGCCTGCTGGCCGGCATCGAGTACGACGTCCTCGGCCCGGGCCTGTCCGCCGCACGCTCGGCCCGGTTCGTCGCGTCGGCGGTCGGCCTCGGGGATCCGCGGCAGAGCATGTACGACGACGCCGAGCTCCGGACGTACGTCGCCGCGGAGGCGGAGTACTTCCGCGCCCACGGGATCACGGTCGCGGTCACCGGGTTCACCGTGACCACGTTGCTGTCGACGCGGCTGGCCGGCGTACGGCTGATCACCGAGCACGCGGGCAGCTTCGTGCCTCCGGTCTTCGAGCGGCGACTGCTGCCGGCGCCAACCCGGCCGGTCGATCCGCGGCTGAAGAACGCTCCGGACTGGTTCGCCCGGTTCTTGGTCAACAGGACGGTCAACCGCACGACGGCGTACACCAGTGGCTTCAACCGGGTTGCCGCATCGCTCGGTGTAGAAGGAGTTCCGAGCCTGGCCGCGATCTTGCTCGGCGACCTGTCGTTGGTCCCGGAGATTCCTGAGGTGCTCGGCATCCCGGCCGCCGACGTGGCGGCTTGGCGTCCTGGCAAGGGGTATCGCGCCGGGTCGCGACTCCGGACGGTCGGGCCGCTGTTCGCCCACCTGAACCTGCCGATGCCGGGGAGAGTGCAGCGGTTCCTCGACCGCCCCGGCCCGACGATCTACCTCGCGATGACGTCGACCCCGGCCGATCAGGTCCGCTCGGCGATCGCGGAGCTCAGCCGGCTCGACGTACGCATCCTCGTCGCCGGGACGATCCACGACCTCGACGACCTGGCCACCGACCGGATCATGGTCGAAGGCGTCCTGCCCAGCCACCTGGTGATGCCGCAGGTTGAGCTCGCCGTCACCACCGGCGGCCAGGGCAGCGTGCAGACCGCGATGGCCTGCGGTACGCCGCTCCTCGGCCTCCCGCTCCACCCCGAGCAGGACCTCAACGTCGCCCTGGTCGAACGCCTCGGCGCAGCCCGCCGCCTCACCCGCCACGACAACCTGGCCACCCTCGCCGCCCACATGCTCGACGACCGCACCCACCTCGAAGCCGCCGAACACATCCAGAAGCTCTACGCTGCCGCCAACGGCCCCACCGAAGCCGCCACCATCATCGCCGCCTCGTGATCCCGTGTCCGGATCCAACCGGCCCCTTCGACGTCTCTGCTGAAGCTCTGAGCAGAGAGGACACGACCATGAACCACCTCCGCGCCTGCGGCATCGTCGCCGGACCCCTGTTCCTGACCATGTGGGCCGTGCAGGCCTTCACCCGCGACGGCTTCGACCCGTCCCGTCACCCGCTCAGCCTGCTCGCCCTCGGCGACGGCGGCTGGGTCCAGATCACCAACTTCGTCGTCACCGGCGCCCTGTACGTCGCCGCGGCAGCCGGCCTGCGCGACCACGGACGCTGGCTTCCCCGCTTCGTCGCCACCTT
This sequence comes from Kribbella sp. CA-247076, assembly GCF_050942445.1. Taxonomy (NCBI): domain Bacteria; kingdom Bacillati; phylum Actinomycetota; class Actinomycetes; order Propionibacteriales; family Kribbellaceae; genus Kribbella; species Kribbella sp. CA-247076. The sequence continues at coordinate 6,947,104 of NZ_CP192051.1, forward strand.
CGGCCTCGGCCTGATCCTGGCCGGCGTCTTCGTCACCGACCCCGGCGCCGGCTACCCCACCGGAGCCCCCGAAGCCCGCGCCCCCCTCACCTGGCACGGCCTCCTGCACGAACTGGCCTTCGCCGTCGTCCAACTGGCCTGGCTGGCCACCGCCATCACCCTCGCCAAACGCACCTTCGGCCTGCCACGCCGCGCCACCATCACCACGATCCTCCTGACCCTCACCATCGCCGCCTGGCCGGACCCCGACACCCTCAGCATCCGCCTGGTCATCGCCTCCGCTCTCCAGTTCGGCCTCCTGGCGGTGATCTGCATCAGGCCCGCGACGGCTTGGATTGAACCGGATGCAAGGAAGGTCGAACAAACCGGCGTTTGATTCACACAGGCATTCCATCGGCTATTGCCTCTCAAGGTTTCTCACCCGCATTCTGTTGATGCGCAGGATGCGTTCACGTCCGCCGGACGGAACGCGGGGGCCGGGAGGTGCGCATGAGCAAGCCAGGGGTTTGGATTGTCACGATCGGGTGCGCGTTGGCAATCTTCGGAGTCATCGTGTTCGGCACATATCTCGTGACCGACGAAGTCAAAGCGTGGTCCGTCGGATTGGGCGGTGCTTGTTTCGCAGCCACGGTCGCGATAGGAAGCTCGATCCTCACGTCGCGGGTCAAGCCGGAGCAACCGAAACAGGCATCAGCCGGCCAGCAGACGGGAACGGCCTTTGCGACCGGCGGCTCGATCGCCGGTCTGGCCGCAGGCAACGACATCACCATCGGCACGCCGCCCGCTCCTCAGCAGAACGCACCGAAACAGCCGGCCGAAGGCGACTGATCACGGTGCCGGAAGCGGACGACAGCGCGTCGCCGAAACCGTCCCAGCGCACCGGACCGACGTTTGCGAGCGACGGTTCGATCGCGGGCCTGGCCGCCGGCCGCGACATCAATATCGGCAGTCCGTCATCGATCAACGACCTGGTTCTCGAGCTTCAGCACTTGAGCTTGAACGGCGCCTTCCAGAGATTCAGGAAGATAGACCTCAAGGCCGGGGTTCTTGGGGACCTGCTCACCAAGAATCCCCGCCGCGCCTCAGATCTGGTCGGAAGGCTGTTCAAGGACGACCCTGTCGGCACCCGGCAACTGATCCGGCAGTTGGACGCCGCCTTCGCCGGAAAGCTCATGCTGTTCATGAGACCCGCGGCACGAGCCGATCTCATGGCTTTCCACGGCGCACCGGCGCGCATCATCGGCAGCATGAGTCCCAGGGACGGCGGAGCCCTGCTGTCGGACTTGGCGCGTGGCGATCTCAGTAGTGCGACGAACGTACTCGGATCCTTTCCGATCACCCACCGCACCGACTACATCGGGCAGATGGAGCCGCGCCAGGCGGCCCGTGTTCTTGTGGCCTCTCCGGCGACGGAGGCCGCCGAAATCATCGAGCGGCTGCGAAGCAGCGACCGGAACGCAGCCGAAATCCTCTCGGCCGAGGTGCAGACAGTCGCCGAGGCCGCCCGGCGTGAAGACTCTCTCCGGCTGACCGCTCTGGTCTTGAAGATCGTCTCGGTCGCTCTGCTCCTCGCCTGTGTGTTTCTGCTGGCTACCCGGGGCGGCGGACCCGCCCAGCCGGACTCCAACGTGGCTGGACCGCCTAACCCGAGCTCGACTACCCAGCCTTCGACAGCCCCACCGGCGAGCAACCTAGGCAACAGGCCCGCCGCATCAGCCGTATCCGCCGTTCCCCGCGACTTTCCGACAGATCGCCTTCTCCGCAACGAGCTCCTCCGCTGGGCCGATGTCTGCAGCCAGTGGCTGGACGAGCCGGAGGCCAGGAACAACCAGGTGACCCGGCTGATCTACAGCTGTCAGACCGAGCAGGGGGTGTGGATCGTCTACACCCAGTACTCGTTGAAAGTCACACCCTTCAGCTTTGGCAAACCGAACCAGGCTGACGCAATCGCCGGAGCGTGGAAGGGGCCGGATCAACGGCAGGGCACCTACCTTCTGTACGCCCGCGATCGAGGACGGCCCGGAATCTGGTTGCAGGAAGACGGTACCTCGCGGATCGCGTTCATGCTCTGGGCACCGGAGGGCAGCAACCTGGGCGAGCAACAGCTCGCAGACTCCCTGCGCCGACTGCTCGAGGGGCATGGATACAGCCTGACGTCCTGAATCCACCATCGCGGCGTGGCGGCTGGCGCTGTCGTGATGAGGCTCACTGTGGTTGCGGGTGGAGATGCATAGGTTTGCTATGTATGTTGCGGAGTGTGAGTGGACCTGAGCTGACTCAGTTGAGTGTGGAGATGGTGGTGGCGTCGGCTCGGTTGACGCGGATGGCGAGTCGGGATGTGAGCGCGTTGCCGCATGCGGCGATGCGGTTGCTGGGGCGGCTCGACGAGCTCGGCCCGACGCGGATCAGTGAGCTCGCCAAGGCCGACCGGTGCTCCCAACCGACGATGTCCACTCTTGTGCAGCGTCAGGAGGAGCAAGGGCTGGTACGGCGGGACGCCGACCCGGAGGACTCGCGGGCCAGCCTGATCAGCCTCACCGACGCCGGGTACGCCGAGCTGCAGAGCGCCCGCCGCCAAGCGGGTGCCGCCCTCGCCGCCCGGCTCGGCCAGCTTCCCGCCGCCGACCTCGCCACCCTCGAGGCCGCCGTCACCGTCATGCGCAAACTCCTGGAGGTCACCCCGCGGTGAGCAACTCGTTCCTGAAGCAACCCAAGTCCGTCTGGGCGGTCGCGTTCGCCTGCGTGATCGCGTTCATGGGCATCGGCCTGGTCGACCCGATCCTCAAGCCGATCGCCGAGCAACTGCACGCGAGCCCGTCGCAGGTGTCGCTGCTGTTCACCAGCTACATGGCGGTGATCGGTGTCGCGATGCTGATCACCGGCGCCGTCTCCAGCCGGATCGGCGCGAAGCGCACCCTGCTCATCGGCCTGGCGATCATCGTCGTCTTCGCCGCCCTGGCCGGGCTGTCCAACTCGATCGGCGCGATCGTCGCCTTCCGGGCCGGCTGGGGTCTCGGCAACGCGCTCTTCATCGCGACCGCGCTGGCCACGATCGTCAACTCCGCCAGCGGATCGGTCGCCGAGGCGATCATCCTGTACGAAGCGGCGCTCGGGGTCGGGATCGCGGCCGGCCCCCTGGTTGGTGGCGAGCTCGGCACGATCTCGTGGCGCGGTCCGTTCTTCGGCGTCGCCGTACTGATGACGATCGCGCTCGCGGCCACCGCGTTCCTGCTGCCCGCGTCACCCCGGGCAGAGCGTCGTACGTCGATCGTCGAGCCGCTGAAGGCGTTGCGGCACCGGTCACTCGCGACGGTGGCGATCACGGCACTGCTCTACAACTTCGGGTTCTTCACGCTGCTCGCGTTCACGCCGTTCCCGCTGGCGATGTCCGCGCGGCAGATCGGGTTGATCTTCTTCGGCTGGGGGATCGGGCTGGCGATCACCTCGGTGTTCGTGGCTCCGCGGCTGCAGCGCTGGTTCGGCACGCTGCCGGTGGTGATGACGTCGCTGCTGCTGTTCGGCGCCGACCTCGCGGTGATGGGCGTCTACGCGCACCACAAGGAGGTGCTCGCGATCGGCGTGATCGTGGGCGGCCTGTTCCTCGGCATCAACAACACCCTGATCACCGAGGCCGTGATGGCGGCCGCCCCGGTCGAACGCGGCACCGCATCCGCGGCGTACTCCTTCGTCCGCTTCTCCGGCGGCGCGGTCGCCCCCTGGCTCGCCGGCAAGCTCGGCGAGGAGCTCAACGTCCACGTCCCCTTCTACGTCGGCGCCGTCGCCGTCGTCCTCGCGGTCGCCACCCTCGCCACCGGCTGGAAGCCCCTCTCCCACCTCCGCGCCCCCACCCCACACACCCGGGCCGAGGCCGAAGCCCTCACCACTGCCGACGCCTGAGCCCCGGCGGCCATACCAAACAGTATGGTATGGTCACCGCATGGTGACCCGGGTCGAGTGGTTGGAGGCCGGCTTCGAGTTGCTGGCGGCGGAGGGGGCGCCGGCGGTGACGATCGAGCGGCTGACCGCGAAGCTCGGGGTCACCAAGGGGTCGTACTACCACCACTTCAAGGGAGCGCCCGGGTTCCGGACCGCGCTGCTGGAGTACTTCGAGGCGCAGTACACGACCCGCTTGATCGACACCGTCGAGCGCGAGCCCGACGCGGAGCCCTGGGCCAAGCTGCAGCATCTGCTCAAGCTGGTGCTGTCGGATCCCGACAGTGCCGAGCTGGAGATCGCCGTCCGGGCCTGGGCGCTGCAGGACGCCGAGGTCCGGGCCGTACAGGAGCGCGTCGACGAGGCGCGTACGGCGTACCTTCGTGAGCTCTGCCGTGGACTGAAGGTCGACGTCGACCCGGACCGGCTCGCGCAGCTGCTGTACCTGATCCTCATCGGCTCCGAGCAGGTGCTGCCGTCGGTGCCGAAGGGCGACCTGCGCGAGCTCTACGCGATGACCCTTCGGCTCGCGACCGGCGAGACGCTGATCGACTAGGAGGCCACGGATGCCCGCTCGCACCGATCTGCCCGAACTCGACCACCTGTTGCCGACGGTCGACGTCGTCGACGTGAAGACCGTGGGCGGGGCGGTGTCGCTCCGGGAGTTCACCGCCGGCGCACTCGGCTACTCGCCACTGTGGATCAAAGGGCTGTTCGCGGTCCGGATGGTGGTCGCCCAGGTGCTGCGTCTCGACACCACTGGGGTCCCGGCTGGACGACGGTTGCGACCCGAGACCGTGAGCTTCACCCCCGGCGATCCGGCGTCGTTCTTCACGGTCGTCCGCGGTGAGGAGGACCACTACCTCCTGCTGGAGATCACCGACAACCACCTGGTCGCCTGGCTCGCGATCATCACCGACAACGCGCAGCCGGTGAGCTCGTTCAAGGTCGTCACGTTGGTGCGCTACCTGCGACCGGCGGGCCGCTTCTACTACAACCTGATCCGGCCGTTCCACCACCTGGTCGTCGCGAGCATGGCCCAGGCCGGGACCAGGTCATTCGCGTCCCGCTAGCAACAGGATCGGCGGCCGGCCGGTCGCTCGGTGCGCGGTCGCGGCGGTAGCGGCGCCGACCACGACCGTCGCCGCGACGAAGATCGCGCCGAGGAGTCGCCACGGGATCGCCACGGCGGCAACGCCGTACGGACCGGCGGCGATCCCGGCGAGCGCGGCCGCCGCGACGACCGCTCCGAGCAGTACGCCGATGACGACGACCACGGTGGACTCCACGAGGGCGACGATGACGACCTGTCCCCTGGTGAGCCCGGCCATCCGCGCCAGCGCGAACTCACGCCGGCGGTCCGCGGTCGACATCACCACGGCGTTGACGACCGCGACCGCGGTGTAGATGCCCGCGAGTCCCATCAAGGCGGCGAACAGGCCGGAGTTGCCGCGCTGCTGGGCCTCGCCTTTCGCCTCGGCCCACTCCTTGACGGTCTGCCCGCCGACGACGTGGCCCGGTTCGACCTGGACGAGGGTCTCGGTGCGTCCGCCGGCCGGGAGCAGGGTGCGCGGAACGAAGAAGTTCTCGCTCACGTCCAGGGTCTCCGGCATAACCGCGACCACCGTGACCGGAACCTTGCGGTTGCCCAGGGCAACTGTCAGCCTCTCGCCGACCTGGTAGCCCTCCGCCGCCATTCCGGGGCCGATGGCAATCGTCCGTCCGGTCAACCGGTCCAGCGAGCCCTTTCGCGGCCGGAGCTTGTGCGTCTGCTGGTACGCCGCCGGATCGATCCCGATCGCCTCGGAGTAGATGGTCCGCTTGCCCCGCCTGACCCCGACCGGTACAGCGGTCTGCGGAGATGCGACCGTGATGCCGGGCCCGGTCCGGACCACGTGGTCGACGACGCGATCGGCGGTGATCAGCCGTTCCTGCTCCACCCCGACCGCCTTCGCGAGCGAACCGAACGTACCCCACAGGCCGACCACGAGTCCGACCAGCACGATCAGAGGCGCTGCCGTGGCAGCACTTCGCCGTACGGCGTGCAGAACACCGGCCCGGGCGAGGTCGGCGAGCAGGTTGCCCCGCAGTACGGCGGCCGGGAGGCGACCGGCCAGGGGTACGACGACCGGGCTGAGCTGACTGAGTGCGATCGACCCGCTGATCATCACGACGAGCCCGACCATCAGGCCCGCGACCAGATCACGGGCCGCCTGGGCGGCGATCACCAGCAGGACGGTGCAGGTCGCGGCCGACAGTCCCCAGAACCACCGCCAGGCCGTCATCACCCGCGTCGCCTTCGGGCTGTCGGTCAGTGCCTCCAGCGCGCTCACCCGGGATGCCCGCCAGGCGGCCGCGAGTACGCCGACCAGCGCGGTGCTCACGCCGACGATCATCGCGGCCCACAGCGCCCCTTGGTCCCACGGCGCGTCGAACCAGGCCGGCAGCATGCCGAGCTCGATCAGCAGGGCCGACTGCGCCAAGGTGCCGAGCAGGCCGACCGGTACGCCGATCGCCGTACCGAGCACCCCGAGCAGCGCGGCCTCGCAGAGCAGCATCAGGCTGACGTAGCCGCGGTGCGCGCCCACCAGCCGGAGGAGCCCGAGCTCACGCCGCCGCTGCACGACCGTGAACCCGAACGTCGTACTCACGATGAACACGGTCAGGAACACCGCGAGCATCACCGACATCCCGAGCAGGGTCGCTGCGCCGACGTACCCCTCGCGAACCCGGGCCCGGTCGTAGGCGGACAGCCCGGGCGGCACGACCGGCCGGTCCGCTGCCGCCAGCATCTGCAAGCCCGACTGCACCAGCCCGACGCCGAGCGCGACGGCGACCACAGCGCCCGCGAACAACTGCCACCTGTCACGGACGGCACCAACCGACAACCTCAGCATTCCTCCAGCCAACCGCACCCCGCCCCACGCCACCCGGGCCCACAAACCCCATCCGAGGTAGCCCGCGCGCTACCGACTCTGTGCTCCGCTCGAGCACTTCTACGCCCTTGGCCTCAACCGGTTGTTGCACATGATTTGTGTGATGACTGGAGGTTGTGGTGCCGGGTAGGCGGTTGGATGAGCGGGAGCGTCAGGTGATTGAGAGGTCGCTGGCGGCTGGGTTGTCGGTGGAGCAGATCGGGGCGGTGCTGGGGCGTCATCGCACGACGATCGCGCGGGAGATCGAGCGCAACGGTGTTGGTCGGTTTGGGTCGCTGCCGCCGCGGCGGGCGGCCGGTGGTGGGATGTGGGGCCGGCCGCGGGTGTATCGGGCGGTGCGGGCGCAACGTCATGCGGTCCGGCGGGCGCGTCGTCCGAAGCCGTTCAAGCTGACCGGGCCGTTGGCGCTGGCGGTTGGGGAGTTGTTGTTGCAGGACTGGTCCCCGCAGCAGATCGCGGCGAGCTTGCCAGGGTTGTTCCCCGGCGACGACGGTATGCGGGTGAGCCACGAGACGATCTACCAGTCGTTGTTCGTGCAGACCCGCGGCGAGTTGCGGCGGGAACTGACCGAGCACCTGCGCACCAAACGGATGAGCCGCAAGCCCCGCAGCGGCGTCGTGCGGCGGGGCCTGATCGGGATCGTGCCGATCAGCCAGCGGCCGGCCGAGGTCTGCGATCGGGCCGTGCCCGGGCACTGGGAAGGCGACCTGCTGCTGGGCGGGGTCGGCAAGGGCGCGGTGATCACCCTGGTCGAACGCAAGAGCCGGTTCGTGCTGCTGGCCCCGCTGCCGGACCGGCATACCGGGCTGGATCTGAAGGCCGCGCTGACGCCGCTGATCGGCTCGCTGCCCCAAGCGCTGCGCGGCTCGCTGACCTGGGACCGCGGCAGCGAGATGAGCGAGCACGCCGCCATCGCTGTCGACGCCGGGATCGACATCTACTTCGCCGACCCCCACTCACCTTGGCAGCGGGGCAGCAACGAGAACACCAACGGACTGCTGCGCCAGTACTGGCCCAAAGGCGCCGACCTCCGAACCCTCACCCAGGCCCGCACCGACGAAGTCGCCCACCTGCTGAACACCCGCCCCCGACAGACCCTGGGATGGAAGACTCCGGCCCAAGCCCTCAACGAGGCCCTCAGTGCAACAACCAGTTGAAACCGCCGCCGCCGCAGTACTCGGACCGCGCACAAAGTGCGCTATCGCAGGACGTCCAGGAGGGCGGCGAAGTCGGCGCGGTCGACCTGACGGGCGCCGATCAGGGCTTGCATGAGCAGGCCGTCGAGCGCTGCCACCAGGAGGCGCGCCTTGTGCGGGTCGGCGGTGAACGCGCGGGCGATCTCGGTGAGCGGCACCAGCCACGCTCTGGCCGTCTCGCGGAGGTCCGGGCGGCGGGCGGCGTACAGGTAGAGCTCGTAGAGGGCGAGCGTCCGGCCGCGCCGGCGCACCAGGCTGTGCTCGATCAGTCGCGCCAACTCGTCCGCCGGTCGCGCCCCGAGCTCACTCCCCCGAGCGTCGAGCTCGGCCGCCAGATCCTCCGCGGCCCAGGTCAGCGCCGCGACCAGGAGATCGTCCAGGGTCGGGTAGTGGTACGTGATCGACGCGACCGACACGTCCGCCGCCGCGGCCACCGCGCGATGGCTCACACCTGCGACTCCGTCGCGTTCGATCACCGCGAGCGTTGCCCGCAGCAACTCGCTCCGCCGCTGCTCACCGCGCATCCGGCGCCCGTCGACCACCCGCCTGACCTGCACGAACAGCAAACTACCAGGACAGATGTACGGATTGTTTTTCGTCCCCGGAATCGGGAGAACGCCCGGTTCCCGGCGCCTAGGCTCGGACTTCGTGGCCACCAACGACATCAGTACGGCGATGCGTCGCGCCCTCAAGCGGGCCGACGACGGCAAGACCCTCGACCCGGCCGAGGCGGAGGTGCTGCTCACCGCCACCGGTGACGCGCTGACCGCCTTGACGGCGACCGCGGCGCGCGTGCGCGACCAGGGTCTGCAGGACGCCGACCGGGGCGGAATCGTCACGTACTCGAAGAAGGTCTTCATCCCGCTGAGCCGGCTGTGCCGCGACCGGTGCCACTACTGCACGTTCGCGACCACGCCGGGCCGGGTGCACGCGCCGTACCTGTCGCCGGACGAAGTGCTCGAGATCGCCCGGCAGGGCGCGGCGCTCGGCTGCAAGGAGGCGCTGTTCACTCTTGGCGACGCGCCTGAGAAGCGCTGGGACGCGGCTCGCACTTGGCTGGAGGAGGCCGGGTACGACAGCACGCTCGACTACGTCCGGGCGATGGCGATTCGGGTGCTCGAGGAGACCGGGCTGCTGCCGCATCTGAATCCGGGTGTGCTGACCTGGCAGGACCTGCAGCGGCTGAAGCCGGTCGCGCCGAGCATGGGCATGATGCTGGAGACCACGTCGCGCCGGCTGTTCGAGGAGAAGGGCCAGCCGCACTTCGGGTCTCCGGACAAGGACCCGGCGGTGCGACTGCGGGTGCTCGAGGACGCGGGGCGGTCGAACGTGCCGTTCACCACCGGTCTGCTGATCGGCATCGGCGAGACGCTCGCGGAGCGGGCCGACTCGATCTTCGCGCTGCGCAAGGTCGCCCGGCAGTACAACGGGATCCAGGAAGTCATCATCCAGGGGTTCCGGGTGAAGCCCGACACCGCGATGCGGAACGACGACGACGTACCGCTGGACGAGTGGCTGGCCGCGATCGCGGTCACCCGGATCGTGCTCGGGCCGCGGATGCGCGTGCAGGCCCCGCCCAACCTGGTCGACCTGGCCGAGTGCCGGGCGCTGCTCGACGCCGGGGTGGACGACTTCGGCGGGGTCTCGCCGCTGACTCCGGACCACGTGAACCCGGAGCGGCCGTGGCCGATGATCGACGACCTGGCCAAGGTGACGGCGGATGCCGGGTTCGTGCTGCGCGAGCGGTTGACGACGCATCCGGAGTATCTGCGCGAGCCGTGGCTGGATCCGCGGCTGATCGCTCACGTCGAGGCGCTCGTCGATCCGGAGAGCGGGCTGGCGAACGAGGAGGCTCGGCCGACCGGGCTGCCGTGGCAGGAGCCGGATGGTGGGTGGGGCAGCGCCGGGCGGACCGATCTGCATACCGCGATCGACACGGAGGGGCGCCGTACCGAGACCCGGTCGGACTTCGACGCGGCGTACGGCGACTGGGACGTCCTGCGCGAGGACGTGGCCGCCCGGCGAGCTACTGACGCCGCACCGGAGCGGCTCGAGGCCGAGGTGAAGGCCGCGCTGGCCGCGGCGGAACGCGACCCGGCGGGACTATCGGACGCGCAGGCGCTGACGTTGATGACGGCCACCGGGCCGGCGCTGGACGCGCTGGCCGGGCTGGCCGACGAGTTGCGCAAGGCAACGGTCGGGGACGATGTCACGTACGTCGTCAACCGGAACATCAACTTCACCAACGTCTGCTACACCGGCTGCCGGTTCTGCGCGTTCGCCCAGCGGCGGACCGACGCGGACGCGTACTCGCTGTCGATGGACGAGGTCGGGCAGCGTGCCGAGGAGGCCTGGGTGATCGGCGCCACCGAGGTCTGCATGCAGGGCGGCATCCACCCCGACCTGCCGGGGACGGCGTACGCCGACCTCGTCCGCGCGGTCAAGGACCGGGTCCCGGAGATGCACGTGCACGCGTACTCGCCGATGGAGATCGTCAACGGCTCGGTCCGCACCGGGCTGTCGATCGAGGACTTCCTGCTCTCGGTCAAGGAGGCCGGCCTGGACAGCATCCCGGGGACCGCGGCCGAGATCCTCGACGACGACGTCCGCTGGATCCTCACCAAGGGGAAGTTGCCGACGGCAACGTGGATCGAGGTGATCAGCACCGCGCACCGGGTCGGGCTGCCGTCGAGCTCGACGATGATGTACGGCCACGTGGACGCGCCGCACCACTGGGTCCAGCACCTGCGCACGATCGCCGCCGTCCAGGACCGGACCGGCGGGTTCACCGAGTTCGTGCTGCTGCCGTTCATCCACCAGAACTCGCCGATCTACCTGGCCGGGGTCGCCCGCCCCGGTCCGACGTACGACGAGAACCGCGCGGTGCACGCGATGGCGCGGATCATGCTGCACGGGCGGATCGACAACATTCAGTGCTCGTGGGTGAAACTCGGGGTCGACGGGTGCGTCGCCGTCCTCAACGGCGGCGTCAACGACATCGGCGGCACGCTGATGGAGGAGACGATCAGCCGCATGGCCGGCTCCAAGCACGGCTCGCGCAAGTCGATCGCCGAGCTCACCGCGATGGCCACCGCGGCCGGCCGCCCGGCCCGTCAGCGCACCACGACGTACGGCGAGGTGCCGTCGCGCTCGTCGCTCGAGCTCGCCTGAACCAGCCCGTGGCCCGGCACGGTCGGGGGCGGGAGTTCCTGGTTGGTGTCCGGCCCCCAGTTGCGCCGGACACCAACCCAGGAACGGGAAACGCCGGCCGCGCCTGATGTCGGTCGCCACCTCACTGGCGACCGGCACCGGTATCGCGCGGCCGGCGTCCTGCTGTTGCCCCGAGAGGGCAGTCGGCCCGAAGGAGGGTGGGCCCGGCGCCTCATTCCGTGACCGGCAGGGGAGGAACAGTCCGGTCGCGGACGGGAGTACGCCGGGATCACCTGGAGCCTGTGTCGGCGACCCGTCCGTCGCCGACAGCAGAACGTTGTCACGCGGCCACAGTCGCGGACCATCCCCCGGATCAAACATTTGCATTGCCTTTGAACAAGGCAACACTGTGTATACAGAACTTCACTTTCCGTGCATTAGTTGCCTTCCACAACAACAAGACCGGGGCTGCGACAGCAATCCGGCATAGACCTCTCCTCCTGGTCTTCCGGACGCAAACGCGGCCTGCCTCCAGAGGTCCGGAGGCAGGCCGCTGTCGAGTGGTCTAGTAGGGGTAGGTGTCGTCGCGGCGGGTCGGGTCGAGGTCCCAGAGTGAGAACTCGACGATCTTCTGGGACTCCTCGCCGCCCGCCGAGGCGAGGCCGACGTGGTCGTAGTCCTTGGAGCCGAGGCCGTCGAGGTAGGTCAACAGCTCGAACGCGGACTGGGCGTCCTCGATGTCGTCGATCACCTCGTCGTTCTGCGCCTCGTCCGCGCGGCTGCGGACGTACCGCACGAACGCTTCCGGGTCGGTGACGACGAAGTCGAACCGCGCCTGGTAGCTGAGCCGGACGCCGTCCTCCGGCACCAGCGGCTCCTCCAGCTCCTCGAGGTCGTCGATGCTGCCGCCCTCGACGATCTCCCGGTAGTCCTCCGGGTCGTCGAAGTCGTCCGGCCCGAGCGGCAGGTCGTCGAGGTCGTCGGGGTCGTAGGAGTCGATCCCCAGGAAGATGTCGCCCCAGCCTCGTTCGTGCACGGCGTCCGCGAGCGCCCGGGCCTGGACCCGGACGGTCTCGATCGCGCCGGTGGCCCGCAGGTCGTGCAGGTCCAGAGCGTCAGCCTGCTCCAGCAGCACCCGGGCGAGTTCACGGGCGGCCTCGGCGGCCGACGCGGGTTCGATCGGCTCACTCATGCTGTGACGGTACAACCATGGGTACGTCGACCGCCGCGCCCGGTACGCCGAACGCGTCGACGAGCTCCACCGCGGCCGGCCGGACCGCGGCACACAGCTCGTTCACGAGCGCGGTGATCGCCTTCGACCGGCCCGGCGAGAGCCGCCCGTGCTCCAGGTACCAGGCCCGCTCCGCCTCGATCGTCGCCAGCGCGTGCAGGTCGTAGACGTCCTTCAACTGCTCACGCAACTCGTCGGGCGCCTTCTGTACGGCGACCTGGAACGCCTCGAGGACGACCCGGTCCACGTGCGCCCGGCCGGCCGCGATGACGTGGTCCTGGCACCGGTTGAAGACCTCGAACGGCTCGTCGCCCGCATCGATGCCGGCCTTCAGTCGCCGCGCCACCCCGGACAGCATGTGCTCCTCGCGGAACCGCAGCAGCCCCGAGTGGTACGCGTCGTCCCGCAACCCGGCGTCCGGGTCGGCCGAGTCGTTCCGGTTCGGTACGGCGTCCCGCAGCCGCTCGATCAACGGTCGCAGGGCCGCCTTCTCGACCGCGATCTCGACCGCCTGCGCCGCGACGAAGCGGGCCGTCCCGAGCGGGTCGAGCTTCCCGAAGGACTCCCGGTAGTCCGTCAGCAGGCCCTTCGCGACCAACTGCAGCAAGACGGTGTTGTCGCCCTCGAAGGTGGTGAACACGTCGGTGTCCGCCTTCAGCGTCGCCAGCCGGTTCTCCGCGAGGTACCCGGCGCCGCCGCACGCCTCACGACACGTCTGGATCGTCTCGGTCGCGTGCCACGTCCCGATCGCCTTGGTCCCGGCCGCCTGCGCCTCCAGCGCCCGCCGGTCGTGCTCGTTGCTGCTGTCACCGAAGATCCGGACGAACTCGTCCACCAGCTCCGCCTGGGCGAAGTGCAGCGCGTACGTCCGGGCGAGCAACGGCAGCAGCCGCCGTTGATGCATCCGGTAGTCCAGCAGGAGGGCCTCCTCGGCGCTGCCCGGAGCACCGAACTGCCGACGCTGGGCGCCGTACCGGATCGCGATCGTGAGCGCGACCTTGCTCGCGTTGATCGCGGCTCCGCCGACCGAGACCCGGCCCTGCACGAGCGTTCCTAGCATGGTGAAGAACCGGCGGTCCGGGTTCTCGATCTCGCTCAGGTAGTTGCCATCAGCATCGACCTGGGCGTAGCGGTCCAGCAGGGCGTCCCGCGGCACCCGGACCTGGTCGAACACGATCCGGCCGTTGTCCACCCCGTTCAGCCCGAGCTTCGGGCCGCAGTCGGACAGCGTGACGCCTGGCATCGGCGTACCGTCCTCGGCACGGATCGGGACCAGCAGACAGTGCACGCCGTGGCTCTCGCCACCGACCACGAGCTGCGCGAACACCGCCGCCATCCGCCCATGCCGCGCCGCGTTGCCGATGTAGTCCTTCCGCGCTGCCGGGGTCGGCGTGTGCACGACGAACTCCCCGGTCGAGGCGTCGTACGTCGCCGTCGTGCCGAGGGCCTGGACGTTCGAGCCGTGGCCGGTCTCGGTCATCGCGAAGCAGCCCAGCAGCCGGCCGCCGATCGCGTCGGCGAGGTACTTCTCGTGGTGCCGCTCGGTCCCCAGGTGCAGGATCGCGCCGGCGAACAGCCCGAACTGCACCCCGGCCTTCACCATCAGCGAGAGGTCACCGAAGGCGAGCGTCTCGAACCCGGCGATGAACCCGCCGAGATCACCCTCGCCGCCGTACTCCTTCGGGAACCCGCGCCCAGGATGCCCGTCCGCGGTGATCCGCTGGAGCAGCTCGAGGACCTTGTCGCGGTACTCGTCCCGCGGCAGCCTGACGGCCAGCTCGAACAGCTCCGCGTCCGCGCCCAGCCCGGCGCGCACGACGTCCCGCGCCGCCTTGTACGGCCCGTCCAGATAGTCCCGCATCCCCGATGTGCTCATGCCCTTAACCTATGCGTCCCGGCGGGCACTTTCTGTGATCAATTCGTCGGTGTGGACAAACCGCAGCAGGCTCCGCATCTGCGGCGGTAGAGTGGGGATCATGCCGAATTTGCGGATCAGTGAGGCGGCCGCGTTGCTCGGGGTCAGTGACGACACCGTGCGGCGGTGGGTCGAGCAGGGGCGGTTGCCGGCGGTTCAGGGCGGCGGGCGGATGGCGGTCGACGGGCGGGAGCTCGCCGCGTTCGCGCAGAAGCTGGCGGAGTCGCCCGAGCCCGGGACCACCACGGCGGCCTCGGCGCGCAACCGGATGCGCGGGATCGTCACCCGGGTCGTGAAGGACGGCGTGATGGCTCAGGTCGAGCTGCAGGCCGGCCCGTTCCGGGTCGTGTCGCTGATGAGTCGCGAGGCGGCCGACGAGCTCGGCCTGGAGCCGGGTGTGGTCGCCGTCGCCTCGATCAAGTCCACCCATGTCGTCGTCGAGATCCCGGAGGCCTGATGTTCCGCCGTACTGCGCTCGCCACGCTGGCCGCCGTCGCCGTGTTCACCCTCGCCGGCTGCGGTGAGGACAGCCCGGCCGCATCGACCGGCGGTACGACGAACCTGTCCGGCACCGTGACCGTGTTCGCGGCCGCGTCGCTCACCGGGTCCTTTACGCAGCTCGGGAAGGACTTCGAGAAGGCGCATCCCGGCGTCAAGGTGACCTTCAACTTCGCCGGCAGCTCGGCGCTCGCCCAGCAGATCAACCAGGGTGCGCCGGCCGACGTGTTCGCCTCGGCGGCGCCGAAGAACATGGAGCAGGTCACCGACAAGAACACCGCGACGACGTTCGTGAAGAACACGCTGCAGATCGCCGTACCCAAGGGCAACCCGGCCGGGATCACCGGGCTGAAGGACTTCGCGGACAAGGACCGCAAGATCGCGCTGTGTGCCGCGCAGGTGCCGTGCGGAGCCGCGGCCGAGAAGGCGTTCCAGGCGGCCGGGATCACGCCGGAGCCGGACAGCCTGGAGCAGGACGTCAAGGCCGCGCTGACGAAGGTCGGTCTCGGTGAGGTCGACGCGGCGCTCGTCTACCAGACCGACGTACTCTCGGCCAAGGACAAGGTGGAGGGCATCGAGTTCCCTGAGGCGGACAAGGCGGTCAACGAGTATCCGATCGCCACCCTGACCAAGGCCCCGAATCCCGACGGCGCCAAGGCGTTCGTCGACTACGTGCTCTCGGAGCAGGGCAAGGCCGTCCTCACCGCTGCCGGATTCGACAGCCCATGAGGCGGTGAACGCTGGGAGCACGAGTGAGTCGTAGGCGCAGAGGCACGGGTGGACGGTTGCCACTCGTGTTGCTGGTGCCTGCCCTGCTCGGTCTGGCGTTTCTGCTCGTCCCACTGATTGGTCTGCTCGTCAGAGCGCCGTGGTCGACGCTGCCGAGCCGGTTGTTCAGTGCGGAGGTGTGGACGGCCCTGCGGCTGTCGCTGGTGTGTGCGACGGCTGCCACCGCGTTGTGCATACTCTTGGGCATCCCGCTGGCGTGGCTGCTCGCGCGCGGTGCTCTGCCCGGTCGTGGGCTCATCCGCGCGCTGGTGACGGTCCCACTGGTTCTGCCTCCGGTGGTGGGCGGAGTCGCGCTGCTGCTGGTGCTGGGACGGCGTGGACTGATCGGTGAGCGGCTGGACCTCTGGTTCGGGTTCTCGTTGCCGTTCACAACCGCCGGCGTGATCGTGGCCGAGGCCTTCGTCGCGATGCCGTTCCTGGTGATCTCGGTCGAGGGTGCACTGCGCGCTGCCGACCCGCGCTACGAGGAGGCGGCCGCGACCCTCGGTGCGGGACGGTGGCTGACGTTCCGCCGGGTCACGCTGCCTTCGATCGCACCGGGCGTGGCTGCGGGCGCCGTACTCTGCTGGGCCCGGGCACTGGGAGAGTTCGGCGCCACGATCACCTTTGCGGGCAACCTGCCGGGTACGACCACCACCATGCCGCTCGCGGTGTACCTGGCGTTGGAGACCGATCCGGACGTGGCCGTCGTACTGAGTCTGGTGCTGCTGCTCGTGTCGGTCGTCGTGCTGGCGTCGCTGCGTGAGCGTTGGATCAGTGGTCTGCGATGACTTTGTACGCCGACGTGCAGGTGACCCGTGGAGCCTTTGACCTCGAGCTGGATGTCACGGTCCAGCCCGGCGAGGTCGTCGCGTTGCTAGGGCCTAACGGGGCCGGCAAGACCACCGCGTTGCGAGTGATCGCGGGGCTGCTGCCCGTGGGCGCCGGACGCGTCGCACTGAACGACCAGGTGTGGGACGAGCCTCCGCGCGTCTTCCGTACGCCGGAGAAGCGGCCGATCGGAGTGGTCTTCCAGGACTACCTGCTCTTCAACCACCTGAGCTGCCTGGAGAACGTCGCGTTCGGCCTCAGGGCACGTGGGGTCGACAAGCAGGTCGCGCGTGCTGAGGCTTTGCGGTGGCTGGAGGCCGTCGGACTCGCGTCGTACACACGCGCTCGGCCGCGCACACTCTCCGGCGGACAGGCGCAGCGGGTGGCGCTCGTACGGGCGTTGGCGACCAGTCCGGAGGTGCTGCTGCTGGACGAGCCCCTGGCAGCTCTGGACGCGAGTACGACGCTCCACGTGCGGGCAGAGCTCGGCCAGCACCTCCAACGCTTCCCCGGCCGGACTGTCCTGGTCACCCACGACCCGTTGGACGCCATGGTGCTCGCCGACCGACTGGTCATCGTCGAGGAGGGACGTGTGGTCCAGGAAGGCCGGCCCACCGACATCGCCCGCCGGCCGCGCACCGACTACGTCGCCCAACTGGTCGGCCTCAACCTCTACCGCGGCACCGCGTCCGGCACCTCGGTCGCCCTCACCGACGGCGGCACGATCACCCTCGCCGAGCCCGCGACCGGACCGGTCCACGTCGCGTTCCCACCCACCGCCGTCAGCCTGTACGTCGACCCGCCGTCCGGCAGCCCCCGCAACACCTGGCCCGCGGTCGTCACCGGCATAGAACAACATGCCCACACGGTCCGGGTCCGCCTCACCACCTCTCCCGCCGGCCCCCAAACCCTCCTGGCCGACATCACCCCCGCCGCCGTAGCCGACCTCCACCTCACCCCCGGCCAGTCCCTGCACGCCACCCTCAAAGCCACCGAGATCCACACCTACCCCAGCTGACTAGTTACCCCACGCGTGCTGCGTGGCCACTCCTTCGTCGCGTCCACTACGCGCGCTCCCGCCCGCCCTGGGTTTCTTCTTGCGGGCTACCGCCCGCGTGCCGGGCTGCCGCCCGGGTCTCACTGTGGCGACCGTCGGCGTACGGGCCGAGGCACCCTGCAGAAGCACGCGTTCACCTTCGGCTCAGCGAGGATCGCCCAAGCGCCAAGAGCCCGCGCGCGATCCCATGCCGGTCCGTCCCCGGACGAATGTAGCCACCCGGACCAGTTTGTCGCTCTATCGCAGCAATGATGCGACTTCGCGAATCCTGTGAGAAGGTCGACCACGCGTCCAGAGCAACGAGCAGAGCGTGCCACTGCTCGAAGGCTGAGCGCGAGTGGGCAATACAGTTGACGATCACGTCTACGTTGACGAGCGAATGAGCGCCTTGCATCATTCCGAGAGCAGCGACTCTCTCGCCGTCCGTCCCATTCTTGAACAACCGAGCTACCTCGTCGGCACTATGATCGCCGGCGCGACCCTTTTCACGTGCGTCAGACACGACTTGCTCCAGCAACGTCGTGCGTCGTGGCCCACTTTCCCGGTCCTGGCGGGTTCGCTCGTACGTTTCCGCCAGTGGCCCGATCTGGCGGCGTAGACCATCGACTTGATCCTGCACGTCTCGGATCGAGCGGTTGAGCAGCCGCTCGATCCACAGAACCGGAGCAAGTAGTAGGAACGTCGAGCCCAACTGCAGCAGGAGATCCGACCCGTAGCCCGCGCCCTCAAACAGCCATCCGGCAGCGATCATCGCCGCACCAGCCGACGCGGAGAGTGCCACCAGCAACCGGCGGTCGGCCATCACCGCCTCCGACCGAGGCCTGGCAGCCCTCCGCTGATGGTTCTCACGCTCACGCCTCGCTCGGAGCGGAGGCTCTGGCGATCAGCCTCTAGTGCCTTCCTCCAACTCTCCGCGGTCGTCAACTGGTTGTTGCGACCGTTGGAGGCGTTGCGTGGGAGCCGCACAGGGGCTGAGCTGCGAGAACCTCGGCTCTGTCGTACAGGAACAACGGCACTCGGCCGTTGCGCCGCAACGCGCGCCGGCGTCCGGGCCTGCAAGTCGGCGACACGCAGCCTCGCGGCACGAGCTCGACAGGACTGGCAACACGGGTAGTTGTCCGGCATCCAGTCGTCCTGCCACCACGATTCTGCTAGCGATGCCCCGCAGAGCGCCTCATCGCGCCTTCGAGCAGCCAGCAGGTGAACTACATCTTGCTGGTCGAGAACCCACCACTCATATCGGAAAGCGGTTCTGACCCGCTCGCAGCCACGACAGGCAGGGTAGTTGTCAGGCATCCAGTTTGATTCCCACCAGGGCTCCTGCCAAACGGAACCACACAACGCCGCGAACGGCGACATGGGATCGAGTCGATGCACTAGGTCGTCGTAGTCCAGGACATGCCACTCGTAGTCGAACGCTGCACTCGGCAGCCGCACCCCATTGACACTCACCATTGCTCCCCCAGCCCCCGCCCCCACAGATCGAGCAAGTATGGCAACTGCCCCGTCGTGGCACTAGACAAGAAGTCGATCTCGTTGGTCCGGCAGTTCGTCCTGCTCATCGCGATGAACCCCATACACGACCCATAGCGGGAGAAGTTACGGGTTGTGATGGCACTGTCGCGGATTGACATGGTGTAACGGTCGGAAACGCGCTTGAAGGCTGCAGTGAGGTAACGAAGAGTGTTTAGTTACTCACTCGTAGTGTGTGGATTCTTCACATCAGAGTGATGACATCGTGCACTACGACGACCCTCCTCGAGGCGCCCAAGATGTGCGGGGCACCACGGAAGGGGGGTCGAACAGTTATGCGCGACGACGCGCAGGAGAGCTACGAGTTCTACTGCCTGGCGGATCGGACGTTCTACGAGACGCCGGCCAACCGTGGTGCCCAGCACCCGGACTTCGCGCTGTGCGACCGACCGGTCCCCGAGGGCTGGCAGCACGTGCCCGGGGACACCTGGATGCACTACGCGCCCAGCGACCTGCAACTGCCGCCGCAGGGCTGGAAGATCCACGTGTCCGCGCGGCTCGCCGACGTGGAGCGGACGCTCGAGGCCGTCTGGGAGTACTGCGTCCCCCGCGGGATCGCGTTCAAGTTCCTGCGCAACGAGCCCGTGCTGGTGATGGTCAACTCCAAGTCCGCGCCGCGCGGTTCGAGCGGCAAGCTGGTGACGATCTACCCGGCGGACGAGGCCCAACTGCAGACCACGCTGGCGGAGCTCGACGACCTCCTGCGAGGTGTCGAAGGCCCGTACATCCTCAGCGACCTCCGCTACGCCGAAGGCCCGCTCTTCGTCCGGTACGGCGCCTTCGTCAGCCGGTTCTGCCTGTCGCCGACGGGTGAGCGCGTACTCGCGATCGAGGACGACCAGGGCCGGCTCGTGCCGGACCACCGCGGCCCGACGTTCTCGACGCCGCCGTGGGTGCCGCTACCGGCGTTCCTGCAGCCGCACCTCGACGCCCGCAACGCGGTCACCACCAACGACCTCGCGTACACGATCGACGGCGTCATCCAGTTCTCCAATGGCGGCGGCGTGTACGTCGGCCACCACCACGAGACCGGCGAGCGCGTCGTCCTCAAGGAAGGCCGCCCGTATGCCGGTCTCGACATGGCCGGCCGGGACGCGGTCGCCCGGATCAGCCACGAACGCGACATCCTCGAGCAGCTCGACGGCCTGGACGTCGTACCGCGGATCCATGACTACCTGCAGCTCGGCGACCACCACTTCCTCGTGCAGGAGCACATCGACTCGGTGTCCCTGCAGCGAGAGCTGGTACGCCGCTATCCGCTGACCCACCCGGACGCGACCGACGCCGAGAAGGCGGAGTACGCCGACTGGGCCACCGAGATCACGGCCAAGGTGCGGGACGCGGTCGAGCAACTGCACGGGCGCGGAGTCGTGTTCTGCGACCTGCACCCGGACAACGTCCTGGTGGACGCCGAGGGCCGGCTGAAGCTGATCGACTTCGAGGTGGCCACCAGGGCCGAGGACAAGGCACGGTCGACGCTCGCCCACCCGGGCTACGCGGCGCCGCCGGATCGTCAGGGTGTCGACGTGGACCGGTACGCGCTGGCCTGTGTCGCGCTCGGGGTCTACGCACCCCAGGCGACGATCCTGCTGAATCTCCGGCCCGGCAAGGCGTTCCAGCTCGCCGACATGATCACCGAGACCTTCCCGGTGCCCAGGGCAACGATCGACGAGGCGGTCCGTACGATCGCCGGACCTGAGGCGACCGACGACCTGGCCGACGTCGCGCTCCCCGGCAAGGCCGAGTGGACCGACGTACGCGCGGCGCTCACCAAGGCCATCGTCGCCAGTGCATCGCCGGAACGCACGGACCGCCTCTTCCCGGGCGACATCGCGCAGTTCCGCGACGGGGGCGGGATCGACCTCGCGACCGGCGCAGCCGGCGTGCTGTATGCGCTCGCGAAGACGGGCGCCGGCCGCTTCCCGGAGTACGACGACTGGCTGCGCAAACGGACTCTGGACACGGAGACCGGCCCTGGGCTGTACGACGGCCTGCACGGTGTCGCGCACGTCCTCGACGAGCTCGGCTACCGCCAGGACGCGTTGGACCTGGTCGACCGCACGCTCGCCGACGACTGGAGCTCCCGCGAGCTCGGCCTGCACTCCGGACTCGCCGGCATCGGCCTGAACCTCCTGCACTTCGACACCGAGCCCGCGCTCCGGGCGAAGGCGGTCCGCGTCCTCGACCTGGTCGCCGACCGGCTCGGCGACGTCACCGACGTACCAGAGCTCAGTGGCGGTCAGTATGCGCGGGCCGGGCTGATGTACGGCGCGTCCGGGCCCGCCCTGTTGTTCGTCGAGGCGTTCGAACGGCTCGGTGACACCGGGCTGCTCGACCTGGCCGAGATCGCGCTCCGGCAGGACCTGAAGCGGACCGTGCGCACCGACGACGGCGTGCGCCAGGTCAACCAGGGCTGGCGGACGCTGCCGTACCTCGAAGAGGGCTCGGCCGGCATCGCGCTCGTCCTCGCGCGCTACCTGCGCCACCGGCCCTCCGACGAGCTCGCGAACACCCTGCAGGAGCTCCAGCGGGTCACGCACTGCTCCTACTTCGTCCAGCCCGGCCTGTTGATGGGTCGCGCCGGTCTGCTCCTCACCGCCGCGGCGCTGGGCGAGGAGCGGACGACGGTCGACGACCTGGTCCACGGCCTCGGCTGGCACGCGATGTCCTACGCAGGTGGGCTCGCGTACCCCGGTCATCAACTGCTCCGGCTGTCGATGGACCTGGCGACCGGATCGGCCGGCGTTCTGCTGGCCCTGGGCACCGCGCTGCACGACGCGCCGGTGGCCCTCCCGTTCCTCGGACCTCCCCAGTGGTCCGAGTCTCTGTCCCGACGATCTGCACCTAAGGGGGTGTAAACGACATGGCACTTCTCGACCTTCAGGGTCTGGAGACCCCGGGCTACGGCGGCGGCCACCACCACGGTGGTTCCACGCTCACCGTGCTGGGCTGCGCTTCGCAGCGCCCGAGCAACCTGAGCCTTCTGCTCTGCCACTGATCGGTCCCTGGTCCACCAGGTTCTGAAGGCCCTGGGTGGGCGATGTGCCCACCCAGGGCCGAACCTGCATCCGGCCTCTGAACGGAAGGAGGTCCATCCCGTGCAGTCCTATCCATGCGCCGAGCGGCTCCCGCTCGTGGAGCAGGTGCACGGTCATCCGGTCGCGGACCCGTACCGCTGGCTCGAGGACGCGACGTCCGCCGCCACCCGGCAGTGGCAGGCGAGCCAGGACGAGCTCTGGCTGTACCACGCCGCCACCCTCACCAGCCGGTTCCAGTTCCGCACGCGGGTCAAGACGCTCTCGAACGTCGGCACGGTCTCGACGCCGACCTGGCGCGGCCCGCACTGCTTCACCCTCCGCCGCGACCCCGGTCGGCAGCATCCGGTCCTGTACGTCGACGAGACGCCGCTCGTGGACCCGATGCGACTCGACCCGTCCGGCCTGACCACGCTGGACAGCTGGCAACCATCACCCGACGGCCGACTCCTCGCCTTCCAGATCTCGCGCGGCGGCGACGAGCAGTCCGTCCTGCAGGTCCTCGACGTCACCACCGGCCGGGCCGTCGACGGCCCGATCGACGGCTGCCGCTACTCCCCCGTCGCCTGGCTCCCGGACGGCAAGTCCTTCTACTACGTGCGATTCCGCCAGGTGCGACACCACACGATCGGCTCGAGCGACGACACCACGGTCCTCGCCGACGAGGCGTCGTACGGGCTGGAGCTCAGTCACGACGGCAGGTGGCTGGTCGTCTCGGCGGTCCGCGGTACGGCGAACGACCTCTGGCTGGCCGACCTGCGCACGACCGCGCCACCCACCCCGATCCAGCAGGATGTCGACGCGCTGACGGTGATGTCGGTCGGCCCCGACGGCCGGCTGTACGTCGTCACCACGAAAGACGCGCCGACCGGCCGGATCTGCATCGGCGATCCCGCCGACCCGCTGGTCTGGCACGACTTCATCCGTCCGGACGCCCCGCTGACCGGTCTGACGATCCTGGACGACGCGATCCTGGTCGGCACGAGCGCCGGGATCACCGTCCACGACCGCGCCACCGGCCATCGGATGGGCAAAGTCGAGCTGCCCGGCGCCGGCTCCGTCGGCTCGTTGACCGCCCGTCCCGGCGGCGGAAGCCAAGCCTGGTTCAGCTACACCGACAGCGTCACGCCGTCGGCCGTCTACTGCTACGACCACAGCACCGGCCGGACGACGCTGACCTCGCAAGCGCCCGGCGTGACCGCCGAGGCCGACAGCCACCTGCTCACGTTCGCCACCGCGGACGGCGCCGAGATCCACCTGCGCGTGATCGCGCAGCCCGGCGTCGAAGGCCCCCGCCCGACGATCCTCTACGGGTACGGCGGCTTCGGCCACGAGCTCACGCCGACGTACTCGGCGTTCAGTCTCGCCTGGGTCGAGGCCGGCGGCGTCTTCGTGACGGCCACCGTCCGAGGCGACGGCGCGACCCATCGGCACGGGACCGGAGAGCACAAGCAGAGGGTCTTCGACGACTTCCTCGCCGCCGCCGAGCACCTGATCGCCGAGGGCTGGACGACCTCCGACCAGCTGGCGCTGTGTGGCGAGTCGAACGGTGGTCTGCTGGTTGCCGCCGCACTGACCCAACGCCCCGAGTTGTTCGCGGCCGCGGTCTGCTCGGCCCCGCTGACCGACATGGTCCGGTACGAGCTGTCCGGTCTGGGCGAGCGCTGGGTGCCGGAGTTCGGGTCGGCGAAGGATCCCGCACAGTTCGAGAACCTGTTGTCCTACTCGCCGTATCACCACGTCACGGACGGCGTGAAGTATCCAGCCGTCCTGTTCACCGTGTTCGGCAACGACACCCGCGTGGATCCTCTGCACGCACGGAAGCTGACGGCCGCGCTCCAGCACGCGACCGACGGCCCGCGTCCGGTGCTGTTCAGATTCGACCCCGACGCCGGTCATGCGACTGGCTCGGCCGGCCAGGGGATCAGCCTCGCCGCGGACATGCTCGCCTTCCTCGCCGCGCAGACCGGGCTGGGCACATGATCACGTTCGGCTCGGTCGCCAAGCACGGCCGAGGCTGGCTGCCGCTGATCGGGCTGAACGCCCTGATCGGCAGTAGCGTGACGCTCGCCCTGCCGACCATCCTCGGCCGCTCGGTGGACTCGATCGTCGCGGGCACCGGCTACACCCAATGGCTCATGGTCGCGGCCGGCCTGATCGCCCTCGGCATCGCGGCCAGCCTGGTCGACGCCTTCGCGGGCGCCGCCTGCGTCGCCGAGACCACCGCCTGGCTCCGGCACCGCCTGGTCAACCGGATCGTCCGCAGCGGCCCGGAAGGTACGCGCGACTTCGAGACCGGCGACCTGGTCACCCGCGTCTCCGCCAACGCCACCGACGCCGCGCAGGCCGGCCCGGCCGCCGTGACCGCGGTCGCCGCCGTCGCACCGCCGGCCGGCAGCCTCGTCCTGCTCGCCGTGATCGACCCCTGGCTCGCCGCGGCATTCTTCGGCGGCGTGCTGCTGGTGATCGCGGTCCTGTGGACGTTCGCCCGGCGTACGGCCGATGTCAGCCTCGCGTACCAGGAGACCCAGGGCCGGATCGCCGCCCTCCTGTCGGAGTCCCTCACCGGCATCCGCACGATCGCGGCCGCCGGTACGACGGCCCGCGAGGAGCGCCGCGTCCTCGGACTCCTCCCCGAGCTGCACAAGCACGGGGTGGTCACCTGGCGGATCCTGGCTCGCTCCGGTGCGCAGGCCGCCGTCGTCGGTCCGCTCGTACTGGTCGCCGTACTGGCCGTCGGCGGTCTTCAGGTCGTCTCCGGCCGGATCACCGCCGGAGAGCTGTTCGCCGCCTCGCAGTACGCCGTCCTCGGCGCCGGCCTGGGGAACCTGACCGGAGTGATCGGGGAGATCGCCCGGGCGAAGGCCGGCGTGCGGCGGGCGGCCGAGGTCCTGTCGATCGACCCGGTCGTGCACGGCACGCTGGCGATTCCGGCCGGGCCGGGGCACCTGTCGTTCCAGGGCGTCAGCGTGGTCGCGGGCGGGAATCTCCTGCTGGACAACGTGAATCTCGACCTTCCCGGTGGTGCGACCGTCGCCGTCGTCGGCCCGAGCGGCGCGGGGAAGTCGGTCCTCGC
This sequence comes from Kribbella sp. CA-247076, assembly GCF_050942445.1. Lineage (NCBI taxonomy): Bacteria > Bacillati > Actinomycetota > Actinomycetes > Propionibacteriales > Kribbellaceae > Kribbella > Kribbella sp. CA-247076. The sequence goes on from NZ_CP192051.1 coordinate 6,972,263, forward strand.
CGCGGTTGCCGCGCGGTTGCGTGATCCGTCGGTCGGCCAGGTGTCGCTGGACGGCGTACCACTGCAGGCGGTCAGCCGGCGGGCGTTGCGCACGGCGGTCGGCTGCGCGTTCGAGCGTCCGCAACTGGTCGGCCGGACCATCGGTGAGGCGATCGAGCCGCACGCCGTCAGCCCGGTGCGGACGCTGGCGGCCGCGCGCGCCACGCATGCGCACGACTTCGTCAGCCGGCTGCCCGACGGGTACTTCACTCCGTTGCGCAAGGCACCGATGTCCGGCGGCGAACGCCAGCGGCTCGGGCTGGCCCGCGCCTGGTCGGCGAACCGGCTGCTGGTGCTGGACGACGCGACCTCGAGCCTGGACACCGCGACCGAGCAGCAGATCAGCCGAACCCTCACCGAGGACCGGCACCACCGCACCCGCCTGATCGTCACCCACCGCTCCGCGACCGCCGCCCGCGCCGACCTGGTCGTCTGGCTCGACCACGGCCAGGTCCGCGCGGTCGCCCCGCACGCCGACCTCTGGGAGAACTCCTCCTACCGCGAGGTCTTCGGTTGAGACGCGAGCTCACGTACGGCGCCCGCGCACTCCGGAACCGGTCGACGCTGAGGCTCGTCGCCTGGTCGGTGCCGGAGATCCTGCCGACCGCGGTGTACGGGATCGCGGTCGCCCAGGCGACGGACAACTTCCTCGCCGGGCGCGCCTGGCCGGGGATCGCCTGGCTCGGCGGCCTGATCGCGGCCGCGGGTCTCGGCTCCGCGGGCGCCAAACAGGTCTACGGCCGGCTCGGCGACCTGGTCGAGCCGCTCCGGGACGACCTGGTACGACGGGTCGTCGCCGGCGCGCTGCGAACGGGCGACGACAGCGCGGTGGCCCGGCTGAACCGGCAGGTCGAGATCGTCCGGGACACTTTCGCCGGGCTCGTCCTGGTGATCCGCAGCTTCGCGGTCACGTTGTTCGGCGTGCTGACCGGGTTGTTGTCCTTGGCACCGGTGGTGGCGGGGTTCGTCGTACCGCCGTTCCTGCTCGGGTTCGCGCTGTCGTTGGCGGTGCTGGGGATGGCCGCGGATCGCGTGCGCGCGTCGTTGACGGCGGACGAGGAGCTGGCCGCGTCCGCGGGGATGGTGTTCGGCGGCGTCCGGGACATCAGCGCGAGCGGGACCGAGGAGTACGCCGAGCAGTTGGTCGGCGAGCCGATCGAGGCCCACGCGACGGCGGAGCGCGCACTCGCGAAGGTCGCCGCGCTGCGCACGCTGTGTTTCGCGGTCGGCGGGTGGTTGCCGCTGCTGATCCTGCTGGCGATCGGACCGTGGCTGGTCGGACGCGGGGTGAGCACCGGGACGCTGCTCGGCGGGTTGACCTACGTTCTGATCGGTCTGCAGCCGGCGCTCAACACGGTGCTGAGCGCGTTGGGCGACAGCGGTCTGCGGTACGTGATCACGCTCGGGCGGATCCTGGACACGTCGGCGCCGGCGGAGCGTCCGCGGCGGGTCCAGGAGGTGAACGGGTATCAGGTGCGGATGCGCGGGCTGACCTTCGCGTACGGGCCCAACGCAGAGCCGGTGCTCGACAACCTCGAGCTCACGGTGGCCGAAGGCGAGCATCTCGCGGTGGTCGGCCCGAGTGGGATCGGGAAGTCGACGTTGGCCGGCCTGGTGTGCGGGATGCTCAAACCGACCCGGGGGCGCCTGCTGCTGGGCGACGTACCACCGGCCGAGCTCACGACCGAGCGGCTGGCGGCGACGCGCGTCCTGATCCCGCAGGAGGCGTACGTCTTCAGCGGCACGCTGCTGGACAACCTGCGCTACCTGTTGCCAGACGCCACGATGAGCGAGGTCGAGTCGGCCGTCACCGCGATCGGTGCGGACGCGCTGATCGAGCGGATCGGCGGGCTGACCGCGGAGGTCAGGCCCGGCGAGTTGTCCGCCGGCGAACGGCAGTTGATCGCGCTGGTCCGGGCGTACCTGTCGCCGGCGCCTCTCGTCGTACTCGACGAGGCCACGTGCTTCCTCGATCCGGAAGCCGAGCGACGCGCCGAGGAGGCCTTCGCCCAGCGCGGCGGGACGTTGATCGTGATCGCGCACCGCATCAGCTCGGCGCTGCGTGCGCGGCGCATCCTGGTCCTCGACGGGAACAAGGCGACGATCGGCACGCATGCCCTGCTGATGCGGACGTCGCGGCAGTACCGCGAGCTGCACGGGCACTGGTCGCCGACGGCAACCAACAGCGCCAGGTCGAGCGCCGGCCGCCGTCAGATCCAGCCGGCGTCCTGAGCCTTCCGGATCGCCTCGATCCGGCTGCGCGCACCGGTCTTGGCGAGGATGCGGGACAGGTAGTTCCGCACGGTGCCCGCGCTCAGGCTGAGCGTTCGCGCGATCTCCTGCGCGGTCGCGCCGGTGGTCACCTGGCGGAGCACCTCACACTCCCGATCCGTCAACGGGTTGTCCCCCGCCTTCAACGCCGCAACTGCGAGCCGTACGTCGACCACAGGCAGACCCTTGGCCACGTCACGGACCGCCTGCACCAACTGATCCGTGGTCGCATCCGTCGCGATCAGCCCGATCCGCGGCGCCTGCTTGACCAGGGACAGGCTGGTCGCGGCGATCGCCTCGTGGTCGATCAGCACCAGCACTCCGCGACCGGCCAGCTTCCGGCACAGCTCCTCGATCCGGATCCGCCCGGGCAGCTGGGCGTCGAGCAGCACGACGTGCGGCCGCCGTCCGGCCACGTGCAGGACGTCGTCCGAGCGGTCCAGCTCGGCCACCACGTCCAGGTCGTTCTCCCTTGCCAGCACCGCGGCCAGTGCACCACGCACCAACGTGCCGCGATGGCCGAGAGCTACTCGGATCACCGCTCGCCCCCATCACATCCGTCGCCTCATCCGCCGGCTCCGCCCCCACGTAACCGAACTCCGGACGGCGGTGCCCGTGCTTCCTCAACGACTCAGCCGCCGAGAGGGCACGCGGCACCGTGGGAAACCGATCGGTCCGCGCTCAGAACCTGTGGAAACCAGGCTGTTTCGAACGTTTGACTTCCCCACTACGTTATCCCTCAAACACGCGGAAACCCTTTGTGGCGTTGGGGTTTCGGTTCGTGAAGCACCAGAAAAAGTTGGGGCAGATCGGCGATCTGGTCTTGCGCTCGGGGCCCTGGTCACCCAGGATGACTCAGGTCGCGTCGTTACCGTGGCGTGACCGTTCGGACGCTGTCCTGTGACCTGCCCGGATGCCCCTCCCCTGCACGGGGGGCCTGGTGAGTTCCACCATGCCCAAGCTCACGAGGAGCGCACTACTGATGTCCAAAGCCCGACATGCGCGCCCCCGGCGAAGTACCCGCCGGGTGGCCCGGACCCTCTCCATTGCCGGCCTCGGGGCCGGTATCACCGCCGCCGGCGCCGGCGCGGCGTTCGCGACCGACTACACGGTCAAGCCCGGCGACACCCTCTCCGAGATCGCCCAGGCCAACGGTGCCGACTGGCGCGAGCTCGCGCGGATCAACAACCTGAAGGACCCCGACCTGATCCTGATCGGGCAGACCCTCACCCTGGACGGCACGGCGAAGGCCACCGCTCCGCGGCGGACGACCGCGAAGAAGACCGAGACCAGGAAGGTCCGCAAGACCGAGCGCAACACCGAGCGCAACACCGGGCGCCGGACCGAGCGGAAGGCGCGCACCAGCCGCTCCGAGGACCGGTCGTCCTCGAGTGTGAACATGAGCGCCGCCTGGCGGAAGGTCGCCGACTGCGAGTCCAGCGGCAACCCGCGGGCGGTCAACCCGGCGGGCTACTACGGCCTGTTCCAGTTCGACCTGCAGACGTGGCGCAGCGTCGGCGGCTCCGGCAACCCGGCGAAGGCGTCGGCGGCCGAGCAGTTGATGCGCGCGAAGAAGCTGTACGCGCAGCGCGGCGCCCAGCCGTGGCCGAACTGCGGCCGCTACCTGCGCTGACGGGTCGCCCTCCTACCGGTGGGGGCGGGCGGTAGACCGTCCTCCCGCCCGCCCGACCGGTCCCTCGACACGTCCTGCGCGCGAACAGCCGACGTCAGTTGTCCCGGGTGATCACGAGCATCTGGTCCGCACCCACCTGGAACTCGTACGGCACCTTGCGGATCTCCCAGGTGACGCCTTCCAGCGCATCCATCAGCTCCGGAAGGTAGGGCACCGGATCACCCGCGCCTTGCATCACCAGCGGGAAGATGCGGACCTCCCGGTTGCTGACCCGGACCAGCTCACGCAGGGACGCCAGGTGCCAGTCCTGGTCGTACTTGTCCGCCCAGGTGAACAACAGGTGCGAGCACAGCACCAGCTCGAACCGCCGGTCCCCGAACGGCAGGTCCGGCAGACCGGCGGCGACGTACCGCTCCGGCGCCGCCGCCACGTCCTGCAGGAACGCGTCGGCGGCCTCGATCCGGTACTGGTCCTTCCGCTCCGGCGTCCCGTACCAGTGCCAGACGAAGCTCCCGGAGTGCTCGTCGATGATCCCGGCGGTCGCCGGCAGGCTCCGCCGGACGGTGTCCACCAGCTCGGCGGGCTCGAGCTCGTACGCCGGATCGGCGGCGATCGCGTCCACCCCACGGGCGGCCGCCTCGGCGGTGAAGCTCGCACCGCCGGCACAGCAGTCGAGGATCGAGTCGGGGAGTTCGGTCAGGTCGAACATCGCTTCGTACTCGGCGTACGAGCGCGAGGTCACCAGCACGGTCTTACCTTTCGACGGTCGTCTTCCGGCGCAACCGGCGGTCGAGGACGGTGGCCCCGGCCGCCAGAGCCAGGAACAGTACCGCGACCAGGAGGCAGTTCAGCAGCACCCGCGGGTACCCGTGCTCGATGACGTTCACGAACGGGTACGGATAGAACCCGACGAACTCGCCGCGGACCAGGGTGAACACCAGCCAGAGCAGCGGGAACGCGATCGACCAGGCGACGACGTGCGGATCGGTCCGGTCGCGCGGCCCGAACAGCAACCACCCCAGGACGCCGGCCACCGGCGCGGCCGTGTGCAGCAGGAAGTTCGTGAACGCTCCCCAGCCGGACAGCTCGTCCAGGCCGGCCAGCGCGAGGTGGTAGACGATCCCGGTCACGGCGATGCAGAGCACGCCGTTCAACCGGAGCGTCCGGAACAGCGTGCCCTGCGGCCGCTCGGGCCGCAGCGCGAGCATGGCGGTGGTCACGCCGAGCAGCAGGTTCGACTGGATGGTGAAATACGCGAACACGTTGAGCACCCGGTCCGGGTTGTCCGGGAAGAACCCGGTGGTCCCGCCGGCCGTCACGAACAACTGCACCGCGATGCCCACCGCCACGATCACCGCGGTCAGCCCCGCCCAGACACGCCCCGTCATCGTCATGACCGCAATGTACGACGGCCGGGACGCGCGCCCGGGGACCTCAGACCGACTGCTTCTCGCGGGTCTGCCCGGCCTCGTCGCCGTCGCCGTCGCCGTCGAAGGAGTAGCTGAAGGACACGATCGCGTCGATCACCAGCACGATCGTCCAGGTCCACGCCGGGCCGAGCGCGGCGTCGTACCCCTCGCCGGAGAGGATGCCGAGGCCGAGCATGATGCCGACGGCCACGACGTACGCGAGCAGGTGCCGGTACCAGCCGGCGCGCTCGCGGCGGGCCCGCTCCGGACCGCCCTTCGGCGGCTTGACCGGTCGGGGCGCGCCGGCCAGGTAGTGCGCGGCCCACTTGTCCGCCCACTTCAGCGTCTGGTGGCCGAAGCCGACGCTGACGCCGATGAAGATCGCGGCCAGCGAGTGCTTGAAGGACGGCTCACCGCCGCGCTGGATGTCGGCGACGCTGGCCACCAGCATGACCACGTCGACCAGCGGTACGCCGGCCAGCAGCACCATCCCCGCCTTCGGCAGCCGGAGCAGGTAGCGCGTCGCCAGGCCGGCGGCGAGCAGGACCCAGAAGCCGATCTCGCACGCGGCGATCACAGCGATCAGCACGATGGTTCACCCTCCCGTTTATTTGGTACGACTGTGTCGTGAAACGACTCTAACACGATTGTGCTAAAAAGGACCACATGCCGAAGATCGTCGACCACGAGGCCCGCCGTGAGGAGATCGCCCAGGCGCTCTGGCGGGTGGTCCGCCGGGACGGGATCGGGGCCGCCTCGGTCCGGAGCATCGCCGCCGAGGCCGGCTGGTCGGCCGGCGCAGTCCGCTACTACTTCCCCGACCAGGCCGGCCTGCTGAGCTTCGCGATGGACCTCGTCTCCCGTCGCGTCGGCGAGCGGATCACCGCACTGAACGCGGCCGGTGCGGCCAAGGGCGGCCCGGCGACCGTCGCGCTGCGTTATCTCGAGGAGGCGCTGCCGCTCGACGCGGAACGGCGGGCGGAGTTCGACGTCTGGATCGCGTTCATGGCGCAGGCCCAGGCCGAGTCGGACGCCGGCAGCCTGCACGAGCACGTCGACAAAGTGCACGACGGGCTGCGACTGCTGTGCGAGTCACTGTTGCATTCCCTGTCCGAGTCCGGCGTACTCCGGGACGACCTCGACCTGCGCCGGGAAATCGAGCGTTTGCATGCGCTGATCGACGGTCTCTCCCTGCACGCGGCCATCCAGCCGGACCGCACCACCCCGGCCCGGGTCCGGCAGCTCCTGCGCGACCACCTCGGCACACTGCTGGCCTGAAACCCCTTGAAAACGGCGGTTTTCTGTCCGAGGAACGACAAGTTTCGCCGGGGCCCGACTAAAACCTTGTCCCGCGTGGCACGATCACTCGCATGGAGTCCGAGGGGGTGATCGTCGTCAGTGGAATCATGGCGGCCGGGAAGGCGACGGTCTCGCAGTTGCTGGCCGAGAGATTCCAGTACGGCGTCCACCTCCGCGGCGACGTCTTCCGCCGGATGATCGTCAGCGGACAGGCCTCGATGGCCGACGACAGCGCCGAGGCCCAGCGCCAGTTGCAGCTGCGCTACCGGCTGGCCTGCCAGGCCGCCGACGGGTACGCCGACGCCGGGTTCACCGTCGTCCTCCAGGACGTCGTGATCGGTGAGCTGCTGCGCGAGTTCCTCGACGGCATCCGCACCAGACCGCGGTACCTGGTCGTCCTCACCCCGCGTCCCGAGGTCATCTCGAGTCGCCTCGGCGGGGCGCACCACCTGGTCGATGAGCTCGACTACGAGCTGCATGCGTTCAGCCCGCGCCGCGGCCTCTGGCTGGACAACTCCGACCTGTCCGCCGGCGAAACCGTCGACGCGATCCTCGGCCGGCTCGACGAGGCACGCTTCGAGTGATGGCCGCGCAGGCTACCCAGGGGTAGTTTGAGTGGATGGCGACCACACGGCGGACCTCCTGCAACCTGTGTGAAGCGATCTGCGGTGTGCTCGTGACCGTCGCGGACGGCCGGGTGACCGACATCCGCGGCGACGAGTCGGACCCGCTCTCCCGCGGTCACATCTGCCCGAAGGCGGTCGCGCTGCGCGATCTCCAGGACGACCCCGACCGGCTGACCACGCCGGTCCGGCGGACCCCGGACGGATGGCAGGAGCTCGGCTGGGAGGCGGCGTACGAACTGGTCGTCGAGAGGCTGACCGGGATCCAGCGCGAGCACGGGCGGAACTCGGTCGGTGTCTATCTCGGCAACCCGAACGTGCACAGCCTGGGTGCGCTGACCCACATGCCGACGATGGTCCGGCAGCTGCGGACCAGGAACCGGTTCAGCGCGACCTCGATCGACCAGTTGCCGCACATGCTCGCGTCATACCTGCTGTACGGGCATCAGTTGATGATCGCGGTCCCGGACATCGACCGGACGTCGTACCTGCTGATGCTCGGCGCCAACCCGCTCGCGTCGAACGGCAGCATGATGACCGCGCCCGGGTTCGGCCGGCGGCTCAAGGACCTGCAGAAGCGCGGCGGCCGGGTCGTCGTCATCGACCCCCGGCGGACCGAGACCGCCGCGGTCGCCGACGAGCACCACTTCGTCCGGCCCGGGACCGACGCGGCGTTCCTGCTCGCGCTGATCCATGAGGTGATCGCGGGCGGGCACGCGCGGCCGGCGCCGTACGTCGACGGCCTGGACGCGGTCGAGCAGGCGGTGGAGCCGTGGACGCCGGAGCGCGCGGCCGGGATCACCGGGATCCCCGCCGAGGTGATCCGGCGGATCGCGGCCGAGTTCGCCACCGCCGAGCGGGCCGCCTGTTACGGCCGCGTCGGGGTGTCGACGCAGCAGTTCGGCGCGGTCTGCCAGTGGGCGATCCAGGTGCTCAACATCATCACCGGCAACCTCGACCGGCCCGGCGGGACGATGTTCCCGCGGCCGGCGGTGAACGCGCTGCTCGGGCTCGGCCGCGGGCACCTCGGGGTGTGGACGAGCCGAGTCCGTGGGCTACCCGAGTTCGGCGGTGAGCTGCCGGTGTCGACGATGGCCGAGGAGATCCTGACTCCCGGCGACGGCCGGATCCGGGCGATGGTGACGATCGCCGGCAACCCGGTGCTGTCCACGCCGAACGGCCGCCGGCTCGACGAGGCGCTGGAGACGCTCGACTTCATGGTCGCCGTCGACCCGTACATCAACGAGACCACCCGGCACGCGGACGTGATCCTGCCGCCCGCGCCGCCGCTCGAGCGCGACCACTACGACGTGATCTTCCACCAGCTCGCCGTCCGGAACACCGCCCGCTGGAACGACGCCGTCCTGCCGAAACCGCCCGAGGCACGCCACGACTGGGAGATCTTCCGCGACCTCGCGCTCGGCCTGCTCCGCCGTACGCCGATGAGCCGGCGGAAGGTGATGACGTCGGCCCGGCTGCGGTTGTCGCCGCGGCGGATCGTCGACCTCGGCCTGCGGATCGGGCCGTACCGGTTGTCGCTGCGGAAGCTGCGCAGGACGCCGGGCGGGATCGACCTCGGGCCGCTCCAGCCCGCACTGCCGGGAGCGCTGCACCACAAGACCAAGCGGATCGACCTCGCCCAGCGGATGATCCTGGACGACCTGCCGCGGCTGGACGCACTGGCCACCGGGAACGACGGTGAGCTGCTGCTGATCGGCCGCCGGCACCTGCGGAACAACAACTCCTGGATGCACAACTCGGCCCGGCTGGTGAAGGGCAAGCCCCGGCACCAGCTGCTGATGAACCCCGACGACCTGGCGAAGCGCGACCTCGCCGACGGTCAGCTGGTCAACGTCAGCTCGGCGGCCGGCACGGTCGCGGTAGAGGTTGCCGCAAGCAACGACATGATGCCCGGCGTGGTCAGCCTCCCGCACGGCTTCGGCCACGGCCGCCCCGGCGCCCGCCTGTCGATCGCCAACCAGGTCCCCGGCCCCAGCGCCAACGACATCACCGACCCCGCCCTCACCGACCCCGTAGCCGGCACCTCCGCAGTCAACGGCGTCCCGGTCACGGTGACTGCCCGTTAACCCGGTGGAGGGCCGGAGCTGTCTCGGATGATGAGGAGGGGGGTGGAGTAGAGGTGGGATTCGGGGCGGGCTCCTTCGAGTAGGTCGAGGAGGCGGCAGGTGACCTCGGCGCCGTACGCGACGATGTTGTGGCTCATCGCGGTCAGGGTCGGGTGCGTGTGCCGGCACAGCGTCGAGTCGTCCCAGGCGACCAGGGTGACGTCGTCCGGCGACCTCAGCCCCAGCTCCTGGACGACCGCCAGCCCGGCGACCGCCATCAAGTCGTTGTCGTAGATGATCGCGGTCGGCCGGGGATCCGAGGTCATCAGCGCCCGCGTCGCCGTGGCACCGTCCTCGGCGGAGAAGTCGGTGTGCACCACCTGCGCGTCCAGGCCGAGGCGCAGGCTCGCGGCCGCGAAGGCCTTATCGCGGATCCAGACGTGGCCGTGTTCCGGCGTACCGGCGACCCGGGCGACCGCGCGGTGGCCGAGGGACGCGACGTGTTCGACCGCGGCGTTCATCGCGGACGTCCCGTCGGTCCAGACGCACGCCATGCCGTCGGCGAGCGACGGATCGCCGACGAGAACAGCCGGCAGGCCGAGCTTGCGCAGCAACGGGATCCGCGGATCGTCGACCCGCAGGTCCACCACGATCACCCCGTCGACGCGGCGCTCCGCGGCCCACTTCCGGTACGTCGCCAACTCCGCGGGCAGATCCGCCACGACCTGGAGGGCGAGCGCGTACGACTTGCGGGCCAGGACGGACTCGACCCCGCCGACGAAGCCCATGTAGAACGGTTCCTCGCTCAACGTCTGCGCGGTCCGGGCGAGCACGAGCCCGAACGTCTCGCTGCGGGCCGCGGACAGCTGGCGGGCGGCCCGGTTCGGCACCCACTCCAGTTCCTCGGCGACCTTCAGGACCCGCGCGCGGGTGGCCTCGGAGACCCCCGGCTGGTTGTTCAGCGCGTACGACACCGCGCCTTTGGAGACTCCTGCTCGACGGGCGATCTCCTTGATGGTGACTCGGGGCACAACGGCCTCCTCCTAGGGCGGCCGGACCGCTGACGGTCGGTCCGGAATCCTCCAGTGTGCGCCGCTTCCTACCGCCTGTCACCATTCAAAAGCAGAGCGTAACCATTTGATCAAATCCATCGGCGCCGGGCCGGGGGGCTTGGTCACCAACTCGGGGCGTTGCACACGAAATACCTTGTGCTCCCCCACCACTTCCTGTTCAAGCCCACGACGGGCGCCCGGGCTGGGGTGAGGCGCGGGGCCGGGTGCGGGTTGGGGCGGGTGGGCGGTGGGGTAGGTGACCGACCAGTGGTTGGGCCGAGGGTGGTGGGATGGGGGGCGGGTGGGATACGGTTTGCGTCGTTACTTAACCGGTTCGGCAATCAGACCGGCGCGGAGCCCAGGGCAGCGGGTGAGGTGCCGGCGACGAGGAGAAACCATGGTCGCAGTGGACAACCTGTCCCTCCAGTTGTACACGGTCCGGGGCAAGCTCGAGGAGGACTTCGACGCCACCCTGGCCCGGATCGCGGAGATCGGCTACACCAAGGTCGAGCCCTTCGGTGTGACCGCGTTCGCGGACCGCCTGGCCGAGTCGCTGCCCAAGCACGGCCTGTCGGCGCCCACCACGCACGCCGGCCTGCTGCGCGAGGACAGCGGACCGATCTACGCCGCCGCGAAGCGGCTGGGCATCACCACCGTCATCGACCCGCACACCGACCCGGCGCGCTGGCAGTCGGCCGACGAGATCAAGGTCATCGCCGACGGGCTGAACAAGGCCGCGATCGAGGCCGCCGACCACGGCATCACGGTCGGGTACCACAACCACCACTTCGAGCTGGAGTCGACGGTGGACGGCGTGCACGCGCTCGAGATCCTGGTCGACAACCTGTCCGACGACGTGATCCTCGAGGTGGACACGTACTGGGCGGCCGTCGGCGGGGCCGACGTACCGGCGCTGCTGAGGAAGTTCGGCGACCGGGTGACGGCGATCCACGTCAAGGACGGCGACGGGACGCTGGACAACAAGGCGCAGGTGGCGGTCGGCGACGGGACGATCGCGGTCGCGGACATCCTGGCCGCGGTGCCGAACGCGCTCCGCGTGGTCGAGCTGGACGACTTCAGCGGCGAGATCTTCGACGCGGTCGAGGGCAGCTACACCTACCTGACCGGGGAGGGCGCACCGGCATGACGTCTGTTGGAGTGGGTGTGATCGGCGCGGGGACCATCTCCGACGCCTACATCAAGAGCATGCAGAGCTTCCCGGACCTGACGGTGCACGCCATCGGCGACCTGCGGCCGGAGGCGGCGAAGGAGAAGGCGGACACGTACGGCATCGAGACCCACGGCGGTCCGGACGCGGTGCTGAACCACCCGGACGTCGAGATCGTGGTCAACCTGACCATCCCGATCGCGCACGTCGAGGTCGCCCTCGCGGCGGTTGCCGCCGGCAAGCACGTCTGGAGCGAGAAGCCGTTTTCGCTCGACCAGGAGAGCGGCCGGAAGCTCCTGTCCGCCGCGCAGGACGCGGGTCTGCGGCTCGGCTGTGCGCCGGACACGATCCTGGGTCCGGGTCTGCAGGAGTCCCGCCGGATCATCGAGCGCGGTGAGATCGGTACGCCGCTGACGGCGCTCACGCTGATGCAGTCCCCCGGCCCGGAGTCCTGGCACCCGAACCCGGCGTTCCTGTTCCAGGAGGGCGCGGGCCCGCTGTGGGACATCGGCCCGTACTACCTGACCACGCTGGTCCAGCTGTTCGGGCCGGTCGCGGCGGTGGCCGGCCTCGGGTCGAAGTCGCGGGACAAGCGCACGATCGGCTCGGGTCCGCTCGCGGGCACCGACTTCGACGTGACCGTGCCGACGCACGTGAGCGCGATCGCGCGGTTCGAGTCGGGGCAGTCGGCGCAGAGCATCTTCAGCTTCGACTCGCCGCTGTCGCGGGCCGGGTTCGTCGAGATCACCGGGTCCGAGGCGACCCTCGCCGTACCGGACCCGAACCGGTTCGACGGCGAGATCAAGCTCCGCCGGCGGGACGCCGACGACTGGGAGACGGTCGCGACCACGGAGGCGACGGCCGAGCGCGGTACGGGCGTCCTGGACATGGCGCGCGCGATCCGGGAGAACCGGCCGCACCGGGCCACCGGCGCGCTGGCGTTCCACATCGTCGACGTGATGGCCTCGATCACCGAGTCGATCGACACCGGTGCGTTCGTGGACGTCGACAGCACGGTCGAGGTCGCGGCGATCCTGCCGGACGGCTGGGACGTGAACGCGTCGACCCTGTGACCTCGAGATTGCCGGATCCCCGGCGAACCGTCGTGTTCGCCGGGGATTCCCGTCACCGACCGCGGTGACAGCACCCCCTAGCTCGATCAGCAGGCGTGTGCGAACTAAACCGGTTCACTTTGGAGAGCTCCTGTGTCATCCGTGAAGGTAGTCCCGCTGACCACCGATGGTGGCGTCGCCTGGACCGTGCGTGCGCTCGACGGCGACTTCGGTACGACGGTCGCCGCCACGGTCCCCGGCGAGGTCCACACCGACCTGCTCGCGGCGGGTGAGATCCCGGATCCCTTCGACGGCGACAACGAGTCCGCGCTGGCCTGGATCGGGCGGACCCGGTGGAGCTACCGGACCACGTTCACCTGGAGCGAGGACGGCAACGACCGCCAGGAGCTGGTGGCCGAGGGCCTCGACACCGTGGCGACGGTCACGCTGAACGGCCGGGAGCTCGGCCGGACCGCGAACCAGCACCGCTCGTACCGGTTCGACGTCACCGACGTCCTGATTGCCGGTGACAACGAGTTGATGATCGACTTCGAGGGTCCGGTGACCGCGGCCGAGGAGGTGCAGGCCGGGTACGGGACCTGGCCGCACACGAACCTGCACCCGTACAACGCGCTGCGCAAGATGGCCAGCAACTTCGGCTGGGACTGGGGGCCGGACGTGGCGACCGTCGGCATCTGGCGGCCGATCCGGATCGAGTCCTGGTCGGGTGTCCGGATCGACTCGGTGCGCCCGCTGGCCGCGGTCGAGGGCGACCGGGGTGTGCTGACCACCCACGTGGCTCTGGCGTGGACCGACGGAGCCGAGGGCGACGTCACGGTCAGCGTCGAGATCGACGGCACCACGACCGAGCAGACTGTCCCCGCCGGCACCAAGACGGTCTCGATCACGTCGACGGTCGACGCCGTGGACCTGTGGTGGCCGCGCGGCCACGGCGAGCAGCCGTTGTACGACGTCACGGTCACAGTGCACGAGGACCGCTGGCACGGCCGGGTCGGCTTCCGGAACGTCTCCCTGAACGTCGATCCGGACGACCACGGCACGCAATTCGTGCTGTCGGTGAACGACAAGCCGATCTACATCCGCGGTGCGAACTGGATCCCCGACGACGCGCTCGTGACCCGGCTCGACCGGACGACGTACGCGGCCGGCATCCAGGACGCGGTCGACGCGGGCATGAACCTGTTGCGCGTCTGGGGCGGCGGGATCTACGAGAGCGAGGACTTCTACGACCTCTGCGACGAGCACGGGATCCTGGTGTGGCAGGACTTCCTGTTCGCCTGCGCGGCGTACTCCGAGGACGACAACCTCAGCACCGAGGTGGAGGCGGAGGCGCGCGAGGCCGTCACCCGGCTGAGCCGGCACGCGAGCCTGGCGGTCTGGAACGGGAACAACGAGAACCTCTGGGGGTACGTCGAGTGGGGCTGGCGGGTCCCGCTCGGCGGCCGGCCGTGGGGTGCCGGGTACTACTTCGACCTGCTCCCCCGGATCGTCGCCGAGCTCGACCCGCGGACGCCGTACTCGCACGGCAGCCCGTACTCGTTCGACCAGTTCATCCACCCGAACGACGAGCGCCACGGCACCATGCACATCTGGGACGTGTGGAACCAGGTCGACTACACGACCTACCGCAAGTACAAGCCGCGGTTCGTGTCGGAGTTCGGGTTCCAGGGTCCGCCGGCCTGGTCGACGCTGACCTCGGTGGTGCACGACGAGCCGCTGGATCCGTACGGCCCGCAGATGCTCGTGCACCAGAAGGCGTTCGAGGGCAACCTCAAGCTGGAGCGCGGGCTCGGCAACCACCTGCCGAAGTGGAAGGACATCGACGACTGGCACTGGACGACGCAGCTGAATCAGGCGCGGGCGATCACCTTCGGCATCGAGCACTTTCGCAGCCTGTACCCGCTGAACACCGGATCGGTCGTCTGGCAGCTGAACGACAACTGGCCGGTCGTCTCCTGGGCCGCCGTCGACGGCCACGGCATCCGCAAGCCGCTATGGCACGTCCTCAAGCGCGTGTACGCCGACCGCCTGCTGACCGTCCAGCCGCGGGCCAACGAACTGGTCGTTGCCGCACACAACGACACCGACGAAACCTGGTCCACCGAGATCACCGTCACCCGGCGGTCCACCGGCAACGAGACATTCGCCCGCGAGACCTTCGTGCTCGAGGTCGAGCCGCGGTCGGCGACACTCAGCTCGCTGCCCGAGTCGATCACGAAGCCGTCCGACCCGACCCGCGAGTACGTCGAGGTCCGCGGCGCCGACGGCTCGACGGCGTACTGGTACTTCGTCGAGGACACCGCGCTGCGGCTGCAGGGCGACGCGTACGCGGCGTCGGTGATCGCAACGGAGACCGGGTACGACGTGACCGTCACGGCGACCGCGCTCGCCAAGGACCTGGCGCTCTTCCCCGACCGGCTGGACCCGGCCGCGCGCGTGGACTCGGGTCTGGTCACCCTGTCGGCCGGTGAGTCGCACATCTTCCACGTCACCGCGACCGACGTCCCCAGCAGCGTCGGTGTGCCCGTGCTCCGGTCGGCGAACGACCTGGTGAGCTGAAAGGCGGGCATACTGACCGACCATGGCCCTTCAGAGCGGGTCGCGGGGGCGGAGTCTGCGGCGCGATGCGCTGGGCCTGGGCTCGTCGACCGCGATCGGGATTGCTTCGACGGCACCGGCGTACTCACTGGCCGTGTCGGTGGGACTGCTCGCCGGGTACGTCGGCGCCGCGGCTCCGCTAATTCTGGCGGTGAGTGCGGTCCCGGTGATCCTGGTCGCGCTGTGCTTCCGTGAGCTGAACCGGACCGAGCCGGACTGCGGGACCACGTTCCCGTGGACCGAGAAGGCGTTCGGGCTGGGCACGGGCCGGATGGTCGGCTGGACGACAGTGATGGCGTGCGTCCTGGTGATGAGCAACCTCGCCCAGGTCGCCGCGGTCTACACCTACCTCCTGCTCGGGCTCGACGGCGCCGCCGACTCCCGGCTCGCCCAGGCCGGACTGGGGACGGCGTTCATCCTGGTGATGGCCTTGCTCGCCTACCGCGGGATCCGGGTCGCGGCGACCACGCAGTTCGTGCTGCTGACGATCGAGGTGGTCGCGCTGCTGTGGTTCGCGGTCAACGCGTTCCGCGAGGCCGGATCGGTCGACGTCCTGGGCGGGGCCACCGGTGACGGCGCCTGGGCGGCCGGAGTCCTGGTCGCGGTGTTCCTCTACTGGGGCTGGGACTCGTCGTTCAGCGTCAACGAGGAGTCCCGCGACCCGCGCCGTACGCCGGGGATCGCCGCCCTGATCGCGAACGGCTTCCTGGTCCTGCTGTACGTCGTGGTCGCCTGGGCCGCGGTGGCGTACGCCGGCGTGGACCCGCTGGCCGAGATCGCCGACGACGACTTCTTCGCGGTCCTGTCGAACGACCTGCTCGGCACGGCCGGCGGGAAACTCCTGGTCGGCGCGGTCCTGGTGTCGGCGCTGGCGTCGACGCAGACCACGATCCTGCCGACGGCCCGGACGATGCTGTCGATGGCCCGGCGGGACGCGTTCCCCGGCCAGTTCGCCCGGATCTCGGCCCGCTACCAGACGCCGACCGTGGCGACCTGGGTGTTCGCCGGAACCAGCGTGGTCGTCTACGCGTCCCTGGTGCTGACGTCGGACGCCGTACTGGCCGACTCGGTCGCCGCGGTCTCACTGCTGGTGTCGCTGTACTACGTGGCCACCGCGGCGGCCGTGCCGGTGTACTTCAAGGGCGAGTTGCGGGAGCGGCTCGTGCAGCGGGTGGTCGTGCCGGTGCTGGCGACGGTGTCGTTCGCAGTGGTGCTGGTGCTGGCCGTCGCCGACGTCGGCACTGGGCCCCTGGTTGTGGTGGGTGTAACCATGGTGGTCGGAGCGGCGATCATGTTCTCGATGAAGCCCCCAGCGGAGGGCGAGGGTAGGCGATGAAGCGTAGGCGGATGCGCAGCGGGGCGGTGACGCTCGGGCTGACCGCGCTCGTGGCCGCTTCGCTGACCGGATGCTCGAACGACGAGGAGCAGCCGGACTACGCCGCGATCTGCGTCGACCCGCAGACGCAGACCCGGACGGACGACGACGACTGCCAGGACGAGCGGGAGTACCACGGCTCCGGTGCCGGGTTCTTCTGGTTCTACATGGCCACCCGCGGCGGCGCGTTCGTGCCGCCGATCGGCGGGCGGTACAACGCCGCCAACGGCACCTACACGGTCCCGCGGACGGGGTCGCCCACGATCCGGCGGGGTGGTCTGGACCGCGGTGGCGGCGACATCGGCACGATCACCCGAGGCGGCTTCGGGAAGTCCGGCCACGGGAGCTCTGGCGGCTGATGTGGCGGCACTCGACCAAGCCGCGGGAGCGGTGGAAGGACACCGTGATCGAGCAGGGTCTGGTGTTCCCGATGACCGACCACCCGGACGGCTCCGAGACGCCGTACTGGAACGAGAGCGCGTGGTACGAGGTGACCATGGACGAGGTGCTGCACCTCGAGCGGGTCACCGAGGAGCTGTACGAGATGTGCCGGCACGCGGCCTCGGTGATGGCGTCGGGTGACCGGTTCTCCGACACCCAGCTCGGGCTCGCTCCGGGCACGCTGCCGCTGGTGCGGGAGTCGCTGAAGCGCGACGACCTGTCGGTGTACGCCCGCTTCGACCTGGCCTGGTCCGGGCCGGAGCCGAAGATGCTGGAGATCAACGGTGACACCCCGACCGGCCTGGTCGAGTCCGCGGTGATCCAGTGGAACTGGCTGGAGGACGTGTTCCCGGACGCCGACCAGTGGAACTCGGTGCACGACCGGCTGGTCAAGTGGTGGGCGGAGCATCTCGCGGCCGGCGACTTCCCCGGCAACGAGGCGCACTTCTTCAACTCCGGCGCCGAGACCTCCGGCGAGGAGGCGATGACGGTCGCGTACCTGCGCGACACCGCGGCGATGGCCGGGCTGGCGACGTACGGGCACGAGATCGAGGACCTCGGCTGGGACTCGGCGCGGCGGGCGTTCGTGGACTGGGGCGGGCGGCAGGTCCGGACCGCGTTCAAGCTGTACCCGTGGGAGGACATGCTCGACGACGAGTTCGGCCGGTTCGTGCTGGCCGGGCTGGAGCCCGAACCGGTGCAGTGGATCGAGCCGATCTGGAAGACGATGCTGTCCACCAAGGCGATCCTGCCGGTGCTGTGGGAGCTCTACCCAGACCACCCGAACCTGTTGCCGGCGTACTTCGACGACCCCGGTGACCTGCTCGAGTGGGTGGCCAAACCGCTGCACGGCCGGGAGGGCGGCAACATCCGGATCCACACCGTGGGCGGCGCCGACGACCACGTCCACGACGGTCCGTACGACACCTCGACCATGGTCTACCAGGAGTGGCACCCGCTGCCGTCGTACGAAGGGAACCGGGCCGTCATCGGCAGCTGGATCGTCGACGGGGTCGCGGCCGGGATGATGGTCCGCGAGTCCGACGGCCCGATCACCGACTACTACGCCCGCTTCGTCCCGCACGCGATCGGGACCAGCCCGCGGCCGGACCAGGAGACCGTCCAGCGGTGGCTGGCGGAGTGATCAGACGTTGATCGCGACGTACTTGATCTCCAGGTACTCGTCGATGCCGGTGCTGCCGCCCTCGCGGCCGAGGCCGGACTGCTTGACACCGCCGAACGGCGCGGCCGGGTTGGACACGATGCCCTGGTTGAGCCCGATCATGCCGGTCTCCAGCTGCTCGGAGACGCGGAGCGCGCGGCTCAGGTCGCTGGTGAACAGGTACGAGACCAGCCCGTACTCGGTGTCGTTGGCCATCGCGACCGCCTCCTCCTCGGTCTCGAAGGCGGTCAGCGGCGCGACCGGGCCGAAGATCTCCTCCTTCTGCAGCCGAGCGGCCTTCGGTACGTCGGCCAGCACGGTCGGCGCGTAGAAATAGCCGTTGCCCGCGGCAACCGATGCCCCGGTGAGCACCCGGGCGCCCTGCCCGACGGCGTCGTCGACCAGGTCCTTCACCTTGTCCCGCTGCTTGGCGTCGATCAGCGGGCCGACGTCGATCCCGTCCTCGGTACCGCGGCCGACCTTGAGCGCACCCATCCGCTCGGACAGCCGGGCGGCGAACTCGTCCATCACCGGCGCCTGCACGTAGATCCGGTTGGCCGCCGTACAGGCCTCGCCGCCGTTGCGCATCTTGGCCAGCATCGCGCCGTCGACCGCCTGGTCCAGGTCGGCGTCGGCGAACACCAGCAGCGGCGCGTTCCCGCCGAGCTCCATGCTGGTCCGCAGCACCTGGCCGGCCGCCTGTTCGAGCAGCTTCCGGCCGACCTGGGTGGAGCCGGTGAAGGACAGCTTGCGGGCGCGGCCGTCGCGGATCAGCGGCTCCATCACGCCGCCGGACTCGCTGGTGGTGACCACGTTCAGCACGCCGGCGGGCAGGCCGGCCTCGGTCATCAGCTCGGCCAGCTTGAGCATCGACAGCGGTGTCTGGGAGGCGGGCTTCATCACCATCGTGCAGCCGGCGGCGACCGCCGGGCCGATCTTGCGGGCGCCCATCGCGGCCGGGAAGTTCCACGGCGTGATCAGCAGGCACGGCCCGACCGGCTGGCGCATCACCAGGAACCGGCCCTTGCCGTTCGGCGCGACCTGGTAGCCGCCGTCGATCCGGACCGCCTCCTCGGCGAACCAGCGGAAGAACTCGCCCGCGTAGGCGATCTCCGCCTTCGACTCGGCCACCGGCTTGCCCATCTCGAGCGTCATCAGCAGGGCGAGGTCGTCGGCCTGCTCGGTCATCAGCTCGTACGTCCGGCGGAGGATTTCGCCGCGGTCCCGGGGTGGCGTCGCGGCCCACTCGGCCTGCGCGGCGACGGCCGCGTCCAGCGCGGCCACACCGTCGGCCGGGCTCGCATCGGCCACGTCGCACAGTGTGGTACCGGTGGCCGGGTCCTCGACGGCCAGGGTCCTGCCGCCCTCGGCCGGCTGCCACTTGCCGCCGATGAACAGCTCGGTGGGACACGCCTCCACGACTTCCCGCTCGCTCGCCATCGGGTCCGCCTTTCTCTCAGTTCGGCAGTACCCACATTAGGCAGTGGCGATCAGCGGAGGTGCGTGCCGGGGGACGGTGCGGACCATGCGGGTGAGGCCGCCGGCGATCGTGCGGAGGATGGCCGACCGGACGAGTCCGTCGAAGGCGAGCGGGACCAGCATGACCTCGTCGGCGCCGGTGGCCGCGACCAACGTGCCCAGCTCGGACACCACCGAGGCCCGGGAGCCGACGATGTGGCCCGGATCGTCCAGCAGGCGGTCGGCCTTGCCGCGCTCGCGCCCGGTCAGTGGCGGCTCCAGCAACTCCATCAGCTCGGCCGGGGTCGCGCGCGGCGACGCCGAGGCGAGCCTCGTCTTCACCCGGACGTACTCCGCGAACCGGATGATCGCCTCCTCGTCGGAGTCCGCGGCGACCACACCGACCGTCACCGCGAGGTACGGCTTGACCGTCGGCCCACTCGCCTCGAAGTGGTCCTGGTACGCCGCCACCGCCGCGGCCGTGGTTGCCGGAGCACAGTGGTGCGCGAGAAACGCCGGCAGTCCCCGTACGGCGGCCATCACCGCGGCAGCCGGGTGATCGGCCAGTACGAAGACAGGTGGTGGCAGCCCGGCCAACGACAGCCGTACGTCGCCCACGGGCGCACGACCGGGCAGACCGTCGCGCAGGAACCCGCACAACTCGTCGAGCCGCTGCGGGAACGTGTCACGGGCGGCCCCTCCGAGCGCGGCCGCCGTACTGGCCGCCACACCGTTGTGCTGACCGACACCGAGGTCGATCCGGCTCGGGTACGCCGCTGCCAGCGCGGCGAACTGCTCCGCGACCACGAGCGGCTGGTGCGTGGTCAGTTGTACGCCGCCGGCGCCCAGGCGGATGCGGTCGGTCCGTGCGGCCAGGACGGCCGCGAGTACGGCCGGTGTCGCGCTGCCGACGCCCCGGACGCCGTGCTGCTCCCCCAACCAGAACCGGCGGTATCCGAGGTCGTCGGCAGCCTGTGCCACCTCCGCGGTCTCCCGGAGCGCGGCCGCAGCCGACTGACCGGGCAGCTGCGGTACAACGTCGAGCACCGAGTGCGCTGAGACGGGCAGTCCGGGAGTGACGGGGGATAGCACCTGCTCACCGTGGCAGGGTCCGTCCGCTTCCCGCATGGGTGTTCGGCACCCAAGTTCAGACCGGCGAGCACCCACCTCGCGGCCGGCCCGCCGGGTCCCGAAATTGGGGGTCCGGAGGCCTTGCCGGAGCGTCGGCGGTGG
Source organism: Kribbella sp. CA-247076 (assembly GCF_050942445.1). NCBI lineage: Bacteria > Bacillati > Actinomycetota > Actinomycetes > Propionibacteriales > Kribbellaceae > Kribbella > Kribbella sp. CA-247076. Next base: position 6,993,163 of record NZ_CP192051.1, read on the forward strand.
GGCATCGTTCCCGGCGTTCCTTCCAGATTTCGCGGACAGAGGAGGCCGAAGACGAGTGCAGACACCGAGCTGGGAGCCGTAGCGCTCCCGACCTGAGCCGGGCCGGCCTTCCACCAGAGGCCGTCCCGGCCGGGCGCTGCTGCCGCGGGGTGGTCAACCCCCAGTCGTCACCCCGCGGCAGGTGTCGCCTGCCCGTTCCAGGGCGCTTCCGCGAAATATGGGGGCTCCATACCCATGTCTGGGGGACAGTGCCGATGGCAGCCTGTCCGCGTGCTCAACTCAGCGACCGCCGGGCCGGCCCGGACCGACCAGCGCAATGCCTGGTGGTCCGCCGGGATGCGCCCGCACGAGCTGACCACCTCGGCACCCGCCTGGGCGGAGTACGTCGAGCGCAGCACCACCCAGACCGCGCCTGCCGCCGGTCGCAGCCCCGCAGGGACCGATGCCGCCGGCGGCCACACATCAGGTGGGGCTGACGGAGCGTCGGGTGGGCACAGCGACTGGCGGCAGGCGCTTGTCCGGTGCCTCGAACCGCTGCTGTCGTCGGCCCGCCGCGACCTGGCCGCGGCCGGGCACACCGGCGTCCTGGCGGAGCAGTTCCTGCAGCGGCTCGGGCTGCGGCTGGTGAAGCTGGCGTCGCGCACGCTGGTGCTGGAGCTCGCCCGGGCCCGTGACCGGGGAGAGCTGGCCGGGGACACCCCGGCCGAACGTTTTCTGGACTTCACCCACCGGCTCGTGGGAGGGAGCGAGCTGGCGGAGTTCCTGGCCGCGTACCCGGTGCTGGCCCGGGTCCTGGGCGAGTCGTGCCGGCAGGGCGTCGAGGGTCACCTCGAGCTGCTGGCACGACTCGCCGAGGACCGTGAGTCGCTCGTCACCGGGTTGCTCGACGGCCGTGATCCCGGCGCGCTGACCGCGATCGACCCCGCGGGCGACCCGCACCGGGGCGGACGGTCCACGGCGACCCTCACGTTCGCGGACGGACGGCGACTGGTCTACAAGCCGCGGCCGCTCGACCTGCACGGCCACTTCAACGACCTGGTCGGCTGGCTGAACGGCAAGACTTGCCTGGACATCCGCACCGTCGCCCTGCTCCCCCGCACCGGGTACGGCTGGTCGGAGTACGTCGTCCACCAGCCGTGTCACGACCTGGCCGAGGTACGCCGCTTCTACCACCGCCAGGGCGCGTTGCTGGCGCTGCTGTACGTGCTGGACGGCACGGACATGCACTACGAGAACCTGATCGCCGTCGGCGAGCAGCCGGTGCTCGTGGACGTCGAGACGCTGTTCCACCCGAGTCACACGCCGGCGGGGGCGCTCAGCCACGACCCGGCGTACCGCGAGCTGCTGAGCTCGGTCTACCGCACCGCCCTGCTGCCGCTGCTCGTGAGCGGTGAGCACGGGGTCGCGGACATGTCCGGCCTCGGTGGCGACGCCGACGCGATGGCGCCGACGAGTGTCGTGGACTGGGCCGACGCCGGCCTGGACTCCATGCACCTCGTACGGCGTCCCGGAAAGACACCCGGTGCCAAGAACCGCCCACGGCTCGACGGTGCCGACATCGAGCCGCGGGACCACGAGATCGCTTTGCTCACAGGGTTCCGGGCCGCGTATGAGGCGATTGCCTGGCACCGTGACGAGCTGATCGGCCCGCAAGGCATGCTGGCCCGGTGCGCGACGGACCAGATCCGCTTCGTCCCGCGCGGCACCAGCCTCTACACCGGTCTGCTGGACGAGGCGACCCACCCGGACGCACTGCGGAACGCGGCCGGCCGCAGCCAACTGCTCGACCTGCTGTGGGACGCCGACGAGGCCCTGCACGTGGTCGTGCCGTACGAGTTGGCGGACCTGTGGGCGGGCGACGTACCGCTGTTCACGGCTCGCCCGGACTGCCGGGACGTGTGGGCGTCCGACGGCACCCGCATCCGCGACGTACTCGCGACCGAAGGCCTCGCCGCGGTGGAGGCGAAGATCGCCGGCCTCAGCGACATCGACGAGCACCGGCAGAAGTGGCTGATCTCCGCGACGCTCGCCACCCGTCCGGAGCCGATCGTGCACACCGGCACCTCCGGACGGCCCGGCCTGGGCGCCACCGAGGCGGATCCGGACCACCTGCTCGCCGCCGCCACGGACATCGCTGACGAGATCATGGCGCAGGTCCACAGCGACCCCGGCGGCGCCGCGAACTGGCTGGGTCTCGAACTGATCGACGACCACCACTGGGCCGTCCGCCCGATGGGCGCCGGACTGACCAACGGCTACACCGGTACGGCGCTCTTCCTCGCTCAGGTCGGCGTGCTGACCGGAGCCGGCAAGTACTGCGAACTCGCGCGCGACGCGATCCGCCCGCTCCCCGCCCTGCTGGAGAGCCTGGCCGCGGACCCCGAGTCGGCACAGCTCGTCGGACCCGGCCTGCACGGGCTCGGTGGGATCAGTTACGGCCTGGACCGTTTGCGCACCCTGCTCGACGACTCCGAGCTGACCGGCTGGCTGTCCGCCTCGCTGGAGCTCGCCGAGCGGCTCCGGCCCGACGAGGTGTGCACGTACGCCGAAGGTGCGGCCGGCGGACTCGCCGCCGTACAGGCGATCGAAGGACTCCCGGCGGGCACGCGCCTGGCCCGCCGGTACGCCGACGAACTCGTCGGCGCAGTGGAGCTCGGGCTCCGTGGCCGAGTAGCAGCGGACCACGGCTTCGCCCGGGGCTACCAGGGAATCGCATGGGCTCTCGGCCGGTACGGCGTACCTGGCGACAGGTACACGGACGCCGCGCGTGCGGCGGCCGATCTGGACCGGCGGGAGCGCCCTGGTGGCCATGGATGGTGCTCAGGTGACGCGGGAACCGCGCTGGCCCGGCTGAGTGCCGGCGTACCGGCGGACCTCGACGCCTACCTGGGGACCGCCGCGGAAAGGCCGGTGCTCGCCGACCTGAGTCTGTGTCACGGCGAGCTCGGTGCGGTGGAGCCACTGGTGTGGCTCGCCGAACGTGGGCACACAGCTGTCGAGGTGGTCCGGCGGCGCCGGGCCGGGCTGGTGCTCGCGGCAGTACAGCAGTACGGACCACAGTGCGGGACACCGCGAGCCGTTCCGTCTCCAGGCCTGCTGACCGGTCTGGCGGGAATCGGCTACGGCCTGCTCCGGCTGGCGTTCGCCGAACGCGTTCCGTCTGTCCTGCTGCTCGAACCAACCGCCGGGTCGAGGCGCCCACCTGTAGCGCCGACACCCATTCTTTCGACAGGGGAGACACCATGACCGCCCAGCACCACACCGAAGAGCCGGACGTCCAGCCGACGACGGACGGCACCGACCCGCTCGGTCCGATCACCTTGCCGACGCGTTCCAGGATCGGCGCCCGGGCCATGGCCCTGGTCGGCACGGTCGGCCTGAGCGCGTTCGCGGCCGCGGTCGCGGCGAGCGACCTCGGCAGCACGTGGCCGACGATCGAGAGCTGAGCAAGCGCTTGAATCGCACCGGCCGACCGGTCCGCTCCAGGGCGGCCGGTCGGCCGGTGCGATTCGCTGCGGTGGCAGCGATACGTCGTTAGAGTTGGCAAGCATGCAGACCCGAGCGCCCAGAGTGGTCGGCAGAGACCGGGAGATCGATCAGCTCCACCACCTGCTGGCCGCGGCCCGAGGTGGTCGCGGGGGCGCGGTCTTCCTCGTCGGCGAGCCCGGGATCGGCAAGAGCCGGCTGGCCGGGGTCGGCACCACGCGGGCGCTCGACGACGGGATGGCGACGCTGCGCGGCCGGGTCGGTGCCATCGGCACCATGGTCGCGTTCCGCCCGTTCACCGAGGCGCTGCTGTCGCTCATCCGCCGTGGCGAGATGCCGGCGGCCGACGGTCTCGGCCCCTACCGCCAGGTGCTCGGCCGCCTGGTCCCCGAGTGGGACGACGGTACGGCGCACGACACGGCCACGTCGGCCGTCGTCCTCGGTGAAGCCGTCCTGCGGTTGCTGGCGCTCGTCGGCAAGGACCGTGGTTGCCTGCTGGTGCTGGAGGATCTGCACGGCTCGGACCCCGAGACGCTGGCCGTGATCGAGTACCTGCTCGACAACCTGGAGGACCAGCCGATCGCACTGGTCGCGACACTGCGGTCGGAGACGTGCGCGGCCTTCGAGCTCGCCCAGTTGTCCGCACAGCGCGGCTCGGCCGGTCTGGTCGAGTTGCAGCCGCTGGACCGGGCTGAGGTCGGTGAGCTGGCATCCAGTTGCCTGGAGGTGCCACCGGACGGAGTGCCCGACGCGCTGGTCGATCGACTGTGGCGGGACAGCGCCGGAATCCCCTTCATCGTCGAGGAACTGCTGCAGGAGGCGAGCAGGTCCGGACAGCTGCTGTCCAAGGCCGACGGCAGCGTGCAGGTGGTCGACGGCCTGCAGACGAACGTCCCGGCCGCCGTGGTCCGGAGCATCAGCAGCCGGACCGACCAGCTGGGTCCGCAGTCGCGGGACCTGCTGGTGCTGGCGGCGGTGATCGGCCACCGGTTTCCGCTGAGCGTCGTACGCAAGGCGACCGGTACGGACGAGCGGTTGCTGCTGGCCACCTTGCGCGCCGGGCTGGCCGCGCAGCTGGTCGGCCCGGACGAGCCCGTACCGGACTGGTACGCGTTCCGGCATCCACTGACGGCTGATGCCCTGCTGGCTGGGCTGACGCCGACCGAGCGGTCCACGCTCGCCCGGCGGTGCGCGGACGCGATCGAGGAGCTGCATCCGGGTCTTCCCGGCGAGTGGTGCCAGATGGTGGCGGAGCTGGCGGAGACCGGCGGCGACCTGGCCCGGGCCGGCCGGCTGTTCGCGACCGCCGGACGCCGGTCCTTCGACGAGGGCTCGATGGCGTCGGCGGTGAAGTTGCTGGAGCGCGCGACCGCCTTGCTGGCCGGCGATCCCGACACCAGCTACCGGGCCGAGGTGCTCGGCTCGTTGCTGATCGCCCTGAGTGAGACCGGCCAGTTCGAGAACAGTACGGCGCACGCGGCGACCATCGAGGAGATGGCCGACCGCAACCTCGACAGCCGCAAGGTCGCCGCCCTGCACGTCCAGCTCGCGAACCTGGAGCACATGGCCGGCCGCTGGTCGGCCGCGCTGACCCAGGTCGCGACCGCCCGCTCGCTGCTCGGGATCGACGCCGGCGACGCGGACCTCGCGCCGGTCGACGCAATCGCCGCCCACCTCGAGCTCGCCCGGCCGAGTCCCGGCCGGCTCAAGGCGGCGACCGAGCTGGCGACCCGCGCAGCCGGCGCAGCCGAACGCGCCAAGCTGCCCGCGGTCGCGTGCGACGCGCTGCAACTGCTCGGCATCCTGTCCCGCGAGCACGACCTGGACCGGTCGATCGACTACTTCCACCGCGCCCGGCTGGTGGCCGAAGAGCACAACATGACGTTCCAGCGCGTCTGCTCGCACATCTTCCAGGCCGGCACGATCTGCCTGGCCAACGGCTCCATCGCCGAGCTGGAGAAGGCCCGGCAGCAGGCGCTGCGGATCGGCGCCATCCCCCTGGCCTACGAGGTCGACGGGATCCTCGGTCAGCAGGCGATCCTGCGGTCCGAGTACGACAAGGCCGCGGTCATCATCGACGAGTGCCTGGAGGTCACCCGTCGACTCCGGCTCGGCCGCTCGGCGACGTACTTCCTGTCCACCAAGGCGATCCTCGAGGCGCACCGCGGACGCCGGACGGCGATGGAGGCGACGCTGGCCGAGGCCGCGAACTGGGGTGGCGAGCGGGCGTCGTACGAGCTGCCGTACTCCTACGGGCTCGCGCGGACGTTCTGCGCGCTGCTGGAGGAGAACCGCGAGCTCGCCGACTCGGAGATGGCCCAGGCGCTCGCGTACGACGCGCAGAACCCGACCACCCTGCACACTTCGGGGAAGTACGGTCTGGGGCTGCTGCTCGGCGTACTGTCCGGGCGCAACAGCTGGGCGCACTTCGAGGCGATCACCGCGGCCGCGGCCAGTGGGATGCGGTGGAACAAGCAGTTCGTTCAGTTGGCGCACGCCGTACTGATCGGACGGAGCGGTCAGGTCGACGCGGCCAACGCCAAGGTGGCCGAAGCCTTGGAGACCGCGTCGCTCTACCCAATGGCCCGTTACCTGGGTCTGCGGCTGATCGCGGAGCCGGCGCACGCCGACGGCTGGGGCGAGCCGGTGACGTGGCTGCGGCAGGCCGAGGACTACTTCCACAACGCGGAGATCCCGGCGGTGGCGAGCTCGTGCCGCAGTCTGCTGCGGCAGCTCGGGGCGACCGTGTCCCAGCGCCGGAGCGGGATCGAGCAGGTGCCCGCGCACCTGCGCCAGCTCGGGATCACCAGCCGCGAGTACGAGGTCTGCCGGCTGCTCGTGGACCGGATCGGGAACAAGTCGATCGCGTCCCGGCTGCACATTTCGCCACGGACCGTGGAGAAGCATGTGGCCAGCTTGATGACCAAGACACAACAACCGGACCGGGAGGCACTGAGCAGTTTCGCCCGGACCGTTCTGCAGGACTGAGGGTGCTGTCCGGAACCAAATAGGCGGCCCGATTCCGGCACTGATGCGTGTGCTGGACCGCAGGACGGCCGGAGGGTGGTAGTTGTCGACTCACGCAGTCGGCGACCGCCCGTGGACGCGTCACGAAACGGTAATTTATGAACACTCGCTTTCTATTAGGATGGGCGAGTGGCAGGCAAGGGGTCGGACATGAGCAAGGGAACGGTCGGCGGCGGCGGTACGACGATGCTGCGGCGGATCAACGTGGCCTCGGTCCTGGACGCGGTCCGGCGGTCCGCGCCCGCGCCGCTGCGGGTCGCCGAGCTGGTCGAGCGCACCGGTCTGGCCAGACCGACCGTCGCCCAGGCCGTCGACGAGTTGCTCGACGCCGGCTGGCTGCAGCAGCACGGCCCCGATTCCGCGGACCGATCGCTCGGCCGCCCGGCCATCCGCGTCTCGTTGCGCGGCCGCGCGGCGCCGGTGCTCGGCCTGGACGTCGGCCCGCACCGGGTGACCGTGGGCGTCTCCGACCTGGCCGGCCGCAAGCTCGCGCTGGTCCGGCGCTCCGGCCCCGGCTGGACGGCCCAGGAGCTGCTCGGGGTCATCAGCGAGGTGATCACCGAGGCGCTGGCCGAGGCCGAGGTGCCGGCCGACGACATCGCGGCCGCGGTCGCCGCGAGCCCCGGCATCGTGGACGAGCACACCGGCCGCGTCCAGCTGGTCCCGAGTGTGCCGGGCTGGTCCGCGGTCGACCTGATCAAGCACGTCCGCGGCCTGCTCGACTGTCCGGTCATGCTCGACAACGACGCCAACCTGGCTGCCCTGGCCATCGCGGCCGCACGCGGCGGCACCGGCACGCTGCTCGCCGTGCAGTGGGGTGAGCGGCTCGGTGCGGGGATCGTGATCGACGGCCGCCTCCACCGGGGCACGGGCGCCGCCGGTGAGATCGGCTTCATCGCGACCGCGCCGGACGACGTGATCAACCCCGAGGACAGCCGCGGCCCACTGGAGCGTGCGGTCGGCTCGGAGGCGATCGCCGCCCTCGGCCGTCAGGCCGCCATCGACAACCCCAAGTCCCGGCTGGCCGAGCTCGGTGGAGACCAGCTGGACACGGCCGACGTGTTCGCCGCCGCGGCCGAGCGTGACCCGGTTGCGCAGGCCGTCGTCCAGCAGGTCGCCCGCGACTTCGCCCGGGCGCTCGCCCCCGCCGTCCTCGTGCTGGACCCCACCGCTGTCGTCATCGGTGGCGGTGTGGCTCGCGCAGGCGCCGTACTGCTCGACGCCATCTCGGACCAGCTGCGACTGCTCACGCTGAACCACCCGAAGCTGGAGCTCTCCGCCCTCGCCGAGGACGCGGTCGTGACCGGCGCCATGCGGATGGCCCTCGACGAGGTTTGGCAGCGCAAGCTGCCCACGCCGGCGCTCACCAGCACGGCCTAGTTCTTTGCGGCCGCAGCGATCGCGTCGGGGCGATCGAGGTGGACAAGGTGGGCGGAGTCAGCCAGCACCTCGATCTTTCCGTCGAGTACGTCGGCCAGCCGGCGCTGACCGGCCAGCCAGCGGTCCGCGGTGAACCGGGAGCTTCCGCCGATTGCCACCAGCACGGTGGTCGGCGGGACCTGATCCGACACCAGCCTGCCGACCTCGCTCGCGAGCTCCCAACTACTCGCGAGCTCGTCCCAGAACAACAGCCAGGACCGCGCGTCGCCGTACCGCTGCCGTGCGGTTGCCTTGGACAACAGATCGCGGTTCGTGGTGCTGCCGATCCTCACGATCAGCCGCCGGACCGCGGGCCCGAGCAGCTGCGGTACGCCGATCCGCCCGAGCGACCGCAGGAACGCCCGGATCACGCGATTGCCGGGCGTCCCAGGGTAGAGCCGTCGCCAGCCCGTCTCGGACGTGAGGCTGGTGTCGACGAGCACTACCCGGCTGACCTCGGACGGCCGGGTCAACGCCCAACGCAGGACGGCGAGACCGCCGATCGAGTGCCCGATCAACCCGACCTCCGCATCCGCCGGCACGCCGGCCGCGCGACGCAACGCGTCGACGTCCGACGTGACCGGCGTACACCACGGATCGACCACCCGGACGTCCAGCCCCGGCAACAGCTCGGCCACCCGGCCGAACTCCTCCGGAGTCTCGGCCAGCCCAGGCAGCACCACCCAGATCGTTGTCATCGCAACAAAGCTTGCCTCAGGCCTGGTAACCGGGTCGCCGGCAGCAGGCAGAGCGTGCGGCAGGTATCACTCGGGGACACTAGTGGGATGATCGCCCGGTGCGGTCGGAACAGGCGGAGGTGGTGGTCCCGCAGTGGCAGCAGCGAGCGGCTGTCTGGGTGGGCCGCGTGGTCGTGGCCGCGTCGGTCTGGTCGTTCATCGCGATCCCGCTGCACCTGTTCGCCCCGGCGTCCGTGAAGCAGGTTGATCAAGCCTTCGATTTCTTCGGCATCCCGGCCGGGCACACCTTCTTCTCCGCGGTCTACCTGGCCGTCGTCGGCAGCGCGTTGCTGCGGGGCAAGCGGGCCGCGCTGCTGTGGGTGCTATGGGTCTTCCAGGCCCTCTGGCTGATCGCGCACACCGCGGCGGTCGCGTTCACCAGCGTCCGGCTGGCCAACCCGAACGACGCCGAACTGCTGTCGACGTTCGGCCCGGCGACCGTCAAGGATCTGGAGCTCGGCATCGTCCAGGTGGTCGTGGTGGCCGCGATCATCGTGCTGCTGTGGACGATCCGCGGCGCGTTCCCGGCCCGGCTGGCGCCCGGCACCCGGCAGCTCGCGATCACCGCGCTGCTGACCGGCCTGCTGGTCTCGGTCGCGGTGAGCATCACGCTGACGCAGATCTTCCCGAAGACGCTGACCGGGCAGCGGGAGAAGATCGGCTGGGCGGTCATGGCCACCCTCGGCCAGTCCCGCAGCCAGCTGGGCGGCCACGAGGGCCACGGCTGGATCGGTCTGACCGTCGGCGCGATCTCGGCCGCGTCGCTGGTGATCGCGTTCGCCATCTTCCTGCGCTCGGTCCGCCGGGTCCGCTACCTGTCCCAGCCCGAGGAGCTCGACGTACGCCGCCTGCTCCTGCAGCACGGCGAACGGGACTCCCTCGGGTACTTCGCCACCCGCCGGGACAAGGCGGTCGTGTTCTCCCCCGCCAAGGACGCGGCGATCGCGTACCGGGTGGTCAACGGGGTCAGCCTGGCCAGCGGCGATCCGCTCGGCGACCCGGCCGCCTGGCCCGGTGCGATCAAGGTCTGGCTGGCCGAGGCCCGCACGTACGGCTGGTCCCCCGCCGTCCTGTCCGCGAGCGAGGAGGCGGCGCACGCGTACGTCGACGCCGGCCTCCGCGCGTTGTCGATGGGCGACGAGGCGATCATCGACGTCGCGGACTTCACCCTCGAGGGCCGGACGATGCGACCGGTCCGGCAGGCGGTGACGCGCGTCCAGCGGGCCGGGTACCACGCGGAGGTGGTCCGGCACGGCGACCTGTCGCCGGACGCGTTGGCGGAGTACGTCGAGCTGGCCGAGAGGTGGCGGGGAGCGCAGACCGAGCGCGGGTTCTCGATGGCGCTCGGGCGGCTGGGCGACCCGGCCGACGCGCGCTGCGTGATGGTGATCGCCCGCGACGCCGAGGGCTCGGTGCGCGGGTTGCTGTCGTTCGTGCCGTGGGGGGTGCGCGGCGTCTCGCTCGACCTGATGCGGCGGGATCCGGAGTCGGTGAACGGCCTGATGGAGTTCATGGTCACGTCGCTGGTCGACGCGTGCGGGGACCTCGGGCTGCACCGGATCTCGCTGAACTTCGCGATGTTCCGGGAGATCTTCAGCGACGCCGAGCGGGTCGGCGCCGGGCCGGTGCTGCGGTTGACCAACGCGCTGCTGACGGTGGCGTCGCGGTTCTGGCAGTTGGAGAGCCTGTACCAGTCGAACGAGAAGTACCTGCCGCGCTGGTCGCCGCGGTTGATCTGCTACTCCCGCGGTGCGTCGCTGGCGCAGGTCCTGCTGGCGGCCGGGACCGCGGAAGGTTTCCTGCCGGCGCCGCGGCCGTGGACCCGGGTCGACAGCCTGGAGACCGCCGAACGGCACGCGATCATGGCGGCGGACGGTGGCGCGTTCGCGGGCGCCGTACGGTCACAGGAGGAGGAACTGCTGCGGCCGGCTCTGCCCGACCGGAAGCTGACCGAGCAGGAGCTGATCCGGCGGTCGAAGCTGGCCGAGCTCGTTGCTGCCGGCATCGATCCGTACCCCGCGAGCGTGCCGCGGACGGAGACGCTGGGGCGGATCCGCGCGTTGTACCCGAACCTGCCGGCCGACCACCGGACCGGTTCGGAGGTGGCCGTCACCGGACGTGTGATGCGGCTGCGGAACCACGGTGGGCTCGCGTTCGCCTCGTTGCAGGACGGGTTGTCGCAACTGCAGGTGATGCTGACCGCGGAGTCGTGCGGCGAACCCGGGCTGGACCACTGGCGACGACTGGTCGACATCGGTGACCACGTCAGCGTGACCGGTGAGGTCGTCACGAGTCGTCGCGGCGAGCTGTCGATCGCGGCCACGAGCTGGCTGATGGCGGCGAAGTGCCTGCACCCGTTGCCGGACAAGCGGAAGGGGTTCACCGATCCGGAGGCCCGGGTCCGGCAGCGGCATCTCGACCTGGTGATGAACCCGGAGTCGCTGCGGATGATGCGATACCGCAGCAGCGCGGTCCGGGCCCTGCGCAACGGTTTCGAGGCGCGCGGTTTCATCGAGGTGGAGACGCCGATGCTGCAGGCCGCGCACGGCGGGGCGAACGCGCGCCCGTTCGCCACCCACATCAACGCCTACGACACCGAGCTGTTCCTGCGGATCGCGCCCGAGCTGTTCCTCAAACGGCTCAGCGTCGGCGGGCTCGGCAAGATCTTCGAGCTGAACCGGAACTTCCGCAACGAGGGCGCGGACGCGACGCACAACCCCGAGTTCACCTCGGTCGAGGCCTACCAGCCGCATGCCGACTACGAGGTGATGCGTGAGCTCACCCGGGAGCTGGTGATCGAGGCCGCGACCGCGGTCTTCGGCAAGCCGGTCGTCCAGCGGCCCGGCGGCGAGGTCGACATCTCCGGCGACTGGCCGGTGATCACCGTCCACGACGCGGTCAGCCGCGCCACCGGTACGTCGATCTCCACGGACACCCCGGTCGAGCGGCTGCGGGAGCTGTGCACGACGTACGGCGTACACACGACCTTCGAGTGCACCGCCGGCGAGCTCGTCCTCGAGCTGTACGACGAGCTCGTCGAGCCGGCCACCACCCTGCCGTCGTTCTACACCGACTTCCCGCTGGAGACGTCGCCGCTCACGCGCACGCACCGGTCCGAGCCACGGCTCGCCGAGCGGTGGGACCTGGTCGCCTTCGGCGCCGAGATCGGCACCGCCTACTCGGAGCTCGTCGACCCGATCGAGCAGCGCCGCCGGCTCACCGAGCAGTCCCTGAAGGCCGCTGCCGGCGACCCCGAGGCGATGTCGCTCGACGAGGACTTCCTCACCGCCCTCGAGTACGCGATGCCACCGACGGGCGGACTCGGGCTCGGCGTCGACCGCCTGATGATGCTCCTCACCGGCCAGAACATCCGGGCCACGCTCGCCTTCCCGTTCGTCCGCTCTGCCCCACGCTGACCGGTCACAGTCCGGGCCGGGGCTCGCTCACGACCTCCGGGACGCATACCCTGTGCGGCAACAGGGTGGGTGTGGGGGGCGTGCATGAAGAGGTTCGCTGTGCTCTGCGTGGGGTTGGGGCTGGTGGCCGGGTGTGGTGACCCGGTGGTGCAGGAGCAGTCGGTGTCCACACCGTCGGCGTCGGTGAGTACGACGCCCGTGCAGGCGCCGGTGCCGTCGACACCGACCGGGCCGCTCGGGTCGGCGGCGTACCAGGCCGAGCTGACGAGGATCGAGAAGACCCTCGCGAGTGGCCTGCGGGCGCTCACGCGGGTGCGGACCGCCGAGGCATTGACCGAGACGATGGGCGGGTTGTCGTCGGCGCTCAACACGGCGTCGTCGCAGTTGGCCGAGACCACGGTGACGAGCCGTTTGGCCGGCGTACACCAGGTGCTGCAGGCGCGGCTGCGGGTCGCGGCGACGTCGATGTCCGGCGCGAGGTCGGACACCGTCGAGCTGAACGCGCGGTGTGGTGGGGTCGCCTACACGTCGCAGAAGGTCCAGCGTCAGCTGCGCGCGGATCTGCAGAGCGCGATCGTGTCACTCGACAAGCTCCAGCTCCGCTTCGGCGCCACGTTGCCCGACCCGGGCCCGGCGCCCGAGGACGTCCGGCCGTCGAACGGCGCCGTCCTGGTCCGCCGCGGTCCCGCCGGCATCGGCCGGCTCCGGGTCACGAACGGTACGGCGAAGGACGTGGCGATCTCGATCGTGAGCACCGGGCAACCGCCGGGCACACCGCACGTGATGGTGTACGTGCAGTCGAAGAAGGCCGCGACGATCAGCCGGATCGGCGGCGCGTACTCGATCTACTACAAGAGCGGCACCGACTGGAACCTGGAGCGCCGGCAGTTCGGCGCCGACTGCTCCTTCCAGAAGTTCGACCGCACCTTCGGCCGCAACGAAGGCTGGCAGATCGACCTCCAACCCACCATCACCGGCAACGCCAGCACCACCGAAGTCGAGGCCTACTAGAGGCCGAGGGTGTCGAGGATGGTGGTGAGGAGGCCGCCTACCAGGCCTGGGTCGTTCGGTTCGTCGGGGTCGTCCGGGGGCGGCGGGGGTGGGTCGCTGGTGGGCGGGGGCTCTGTCGGCGGCTTGGTGGGCGGTTTGGTCGGCGGGTCCGGCGGCTGGGTGGTCGGGTCCGCGGGCGGCCGGGTGGTCGGTTTCGGGGGGACCTTGGTGGCCGGCGGGTGCGTGGGCTCCTGGTGGTCGACCAGCTGCGGGATCGCGGGCTTGGTGGTCGGGCAGGGCGTCGCGGGTTGTCCGTTCTCGGTGACCTGACCGGTCCCCGGCGCGGTCGTCGTTGCTGGCGGCAACGACGGGGTCTGGCCCGGCGTCGGCGGAGCCGTCGGTACCGGGGTCTCCGAGCCGCGCGGGACGGTCGGGCCGCCGGTCGGGAGCCGGGTGCTGGGTTCGAGGCCGGCGACCGGGCTGGCCGGGTCCGGGCCGCCACCGGGCAGCGGCAGGAACGAGGCGCCGATCCGCGGACCACCGAGCAGAGCGATGACGACGAGCACGCCGTACAGCGACAGCAGGGCACCGACCGTGTAGGCAGCCTGACGCAGCCGCCGGCGGTTCTGCCAGGGCGGTCGGCTGCCTGCCGCCGTTGCGGCAGAGATCGGTTTCACGGTCCCGCACAGTAGCGGCTACACCAGCGCTTGAAACAGCCCTTGGAAGAAATTCCACGCTAGATCGCAATATTCGGTCAATTCCGTTCCGCTACGCATTCGTAGAATTGCACCGAGTCAACAGTGGACGCGCCCATCGGCGGCGCAGCGAAGGATTTCCTGTGCCAGCCTGCTCCCATGTCTTCTCTGGTGCTGCTGCACGGACTCGGAGCCAACGGCCGGGTGTGGGACCGGTGGCCACAACCACGGCTCGCGCCCGATCTCCCCGGCCACGGCTCGGCTCCCGCGCTCCCGGCGTACACCTTCGGCGCGATGGCCGCCGCGATCGCCGAGACCCTTCCGGTACGGCGTGAGGTCGTGATCGTCGGCCACTCACTCGGCGGCGTGGTCGCGCTGGAGCTCGCCAGTGGACGGTACGGCGTCGACGTCAGCCGGGTGATCGCGCTCGGGGTCAAGGTCACCTGGTCCGACGACGACCTGGGCCGGGCCGGCGCCCTGGCGCGCAAGCCGGTCGCCTGGTTCGACACTCGCGAGGACGCGGCCGGGAGGTTCCTCAAGGTCTCCGGTCTGCAGGGGCTGGCCAACCCGGACGATCCGGTCGTCGATCACGGCCTGACCGAGGCCGACGGCCGCTGGCGCCTGGCGATGGACCCCGGCACGTTCGGTGTCGGTGCACCCGACCTTCGCAGACTCGTTGCCGAGAGCAAGGCGGACGTCGTCCTCGCCCGAGGAGAGCTCGACCCGATGAACACCGACGCCGAGCTGCACGCCCTGCACGACCAGGTCGTCACCTTGCCCGGCCTCGGCCACAACGCCCACGTCGAGGACCCGGGAGCGCTCAGCATTCGATGACGTTGACGGCGAGGCCGCCGCGGGAGGTCTCCTTGTACTTGATCTTCATGTCGGCGCCGGTCTCGCGCATGGTCTTGATCACCTTGTCGAGGGTGACCACGTGGACGCCGTCGCCATGCATCGCCATCCGGGCCGCGTTGATCGCCTTCACCGAGGCCATCGCGTTGCGTTCGATGCACGGGATCTGCACCAGGCCGCCGACCGGGTCGCAGGTCAGGCCGAGGTTGTGCTCCATCGCGATCTCGGCCGCGTTCTCGACCTGCAACGGCGTCCCGCCGAGGACCTCGCACAAGCCGGCCGCGGCCATCGAGCAGGCCGACCCGACCTCGCCCTGGCAGCCGACCTCGGCGCCGGAGATCGACGCGTTCTCCTTGTACAGCACGCCGATCGCGCCGGCGGTCAGCAGGAACCGGACGGCGCCGTCGTCAGTCGCGCCGGGGACGAACCGCCGGTAGTAGTGCAGGACGGCGGGAATGATGCCGGCGGCACCGTTCGTCGGGGCGGTGACGATCCGGCCACCGGAGGCGTTCTGCTCGTTCACCGCCAGCGCGAACAGGTTGACCCAGTCCATCACCTTGAGCGGATCGACCGACCACGGGTCCTGCGACAGCTTGCGGTGCAGCGCGTGCGCCCGTCGCGGCACCTTCAGCCCGCCGGGCAGGATCCCCTCGGTCTCGCAGCCCTCCCGCACGCACTCCTGCATCACCTGCCAAATGTGCAGCAGCCCGTCGCGCACCTCGTCCTCGGTCCGCCAGGCCAGCTCGTTCGCGAGCATCACCTCGCTGATCGACAGCTGCGACTCACGGCAGCGGTCCAGCAGCTCGGCGCCGGTGGTGAACGGGTACTTCAGCGGAGTCGTGTCCGGCACGATCCGGTCCCCGGCAGCCGCGGTCTCGTCGACCACGAACCCGCCGCCGACCGAGTAGTACGTGCGCTCCCGCAGTACGTCGCCGTCCGCCGTCCGGGCCGCGAACGTCATCCCGTTCGGGTGGTACGGCAGCGCCTTGCGCCGGTGCATCACCAGGTCGGTGTTCTCGTCGAAACCGATCTCGTGCGTCCCGGCCAGCCGCAGCCGGCCGCGCTCGCGGATCGCCTCGACCCGCGCGTCGACGGCATGCGTGACCACGGTCTCGGGGTCGTCGCCCTCGAGTCCGAGCAGGACCGCCTTGTTGCTGCCGTGGCCGTGCCCGGTCGCACCGAGCGAACCGAACAGCAGCGCCTCGACCCTCGCCGTCCGGCCGAGCAGGCCGTCGTCGGACAGGCCGAGCGCGAAGGTGCGGGCGGCACGCATCGGTCCCACCGTGTGGGAGCTCGACGGGCCGATCCCGATACTGAACAGGTCGAAGACGCTGATCGCCATCGTGCGGAGGTTCCTTCCGGTCGCCGTTGACCGTTGGCTTCCTCCCCGCTCTGTCAGGCAGATGCCTTCCAGAGGTGCCTCGCCCGTACGGTGAAGGTGCCTGAGAGATTCTTGGGGAGAGTTGCTCCTACGGCGCCCGAGTCATGGGCGCGTCTCCCGATCCCACGCCGTAGCGAGCAGGCGCTCGGCGGAGTGCCTCGCTGTGCTGGAGCGGAGGGCTCGATGCGGATCCATCGTGCCCTTCGCTCCAGTGCAGCGAGGTGCCCGCCGAGTGCCGCGCAGTAGGCGTGGGATCGGGAGACGCGCCCTTGCTCGGGACTCTCCCGCACGGGTTCATGCGGCTGTTGAGTTGACTGACGTCCGTGACGGTACGGCGGTCTCCCGGCCGCCGTCAATCCGGCCGGTGCGCACCATCCAGATCTCGAAGAGCCAGGTGAACAGCGGCGGAACGCTGGCCGCCAGACCCACCAGCGTGACCGGCCAGGACCACCGCAGTGGACCGCGGACGACGAGCACGGTCAGCACGTAGGCGATGAAGATGCCGCCATGGATCGGGCCGAAGATCTTCACCCCGAGCTCGTTGTCGGACAGCACGTACTTGAACAGCATGCCGATCAGCAGCCCGGTCCAGGAGATCGCCTCCGCGATCGCCACCCACCGGAACCACACGGCGTACTTGGCACTCTTCGGCGCATCACTCGGCGCACTACTCGTCCCAGTCATCAGCGACCGACCCTAACAAGTCCCCCAAGCGGTGCCCCGGGTCGGGCGGGGGCTGCTCCCCGATGTGATCGAGCAAACGGTTGCCCAGGATCGGGGGAGTTGCCTCAGACAGGAGTTCTCCCAGATGAAGTTCAGACAACGCGCCCTCGCGTGCGGCGCGGCGCTGGGCGTGGCCGCCGCCGGGCTGACCGCGCTGCCGGCGTCCGCGACCCCGGCGACGATCCAGTGGGCCGACTGCACGCCCGAAGGCCAGGACGATCCCGAGGTCGTGAAGGGTTCGCAGTGCGCGACCCTGCAGGTCCCGGTCGACTGGCGGAACCCGGACGGTCCCACGTTCGGTCTCGCGATCGCCCGGCGTACGGCGAAGGAGCCGGGCGACCGCGTCGGCGTCCTGCTGTGGGGTCCGGGTGGTCCCGGTGACTCCGGTGTCGACCGGGTCAAGACCGGGATGGATCGCTTCAGCCAGACCCTGCAGAACCGGTTCGACGTGGTCAGTTTCGACCCACGCGGGATCGCCCGCAGCAACCCGGTGAAGTGCTCGGCCGCCTTACTGGCCGGGCAGCCGTCGCCGGTGCTGAAGAGCCAGGCCGACTTCGACGCGACGATCCGCTACAACCGCACACTCGACGCGGACTGCCGGCAGCACACCGGGCCGGTCTACGACCACATCGACACCTGGCAGACGGTGCGGGACGTGGACGCCGTCCGGGCCGCGCTCGGAGAGCGGACGATCTCGTTCCACGGCAGCTCGTACGGGACGCTCCTCGGTGGTCAGTACGCCGAGACGTACCCGCACCGCGTCCGCGCGATGGTGCTGGAGAGCGTGGTCGACCACAGTGCCGCGTCGGCCCGGTCGTTCATCGACGCCCAGGCGTCCGCTGCCCAGGACTCGTTCGACGAGTTCGTGACCTGGTGCAACGCGGCAACGACCTGCGCCCTGCACGGCCGTGACATCAGCGCGTTGTGGGCCGGCCTGCTCGAGCGGGCGGACGACGGCAAGGTGCCCGATCCGCGAAACCCGGACGTGCCGATCACGCCGTACTGGCTGAGCTTCAACGTCTTCCGGGCCCTCTACGGTCCGCAGTGGCCGGCGTTGGCGGACCTGCTGAAGAAGCTCGACGCGAGCGTCCCGCCGACCGGGCAGCCGCCGGTCCCGACCGGGCTGGCCTCGAACACCCTCGCGGTCTTCTGCCAGGACTGGGACCTCCCGGTCCGCAACTATCGCGAGTACGCCGGGATGCTCGACCGACTGGCCCGGAACAACCCGGACATGCGCTACCCGGGTCAGCTGGTCGCGATCTCGATGTGCCTGGGCCTACCGTCGGCCGACAATCCACAGCACCGGCTGAAGGTCCGCGACCTGGACACCCCGGTCCTGCTGGCGAACGCGATCCACGACCCGGCCACCGGCTACAACTGGGCGCGGAGCGTGGCCCGTCAGCTCGGCCGGCACGGCGTGCTGCTGACGTACGAGGGCTGGGGGCACGGCAGCTACGACGGCGGCCCGTGCATGGAGACCACGATCGACGCGTACCTGGTCGCACTCGACGTCCCCCGCCGCGGCACGAGCTGCCCGGCCGTACCGCCGGTGTGACAGTCCCGGGCAGGCGTCTCCCAACCAGACGCCTGCCCGGGCGCTCTTCAGACCGGTACTCCGGTGACCTCGAGCACGCGGTCGAGGTGGTCGCCGCGGACCATCCGGCCCGCCAGCAGACGGAGTTCGGCGCAGGCGGTCTCGAGCGCCTGCGTCTGGGACCGGCAGTGGTCGACGTACCAGAACGGGTCGTCGGGTTGCGGGTCGTCGGCGTCGTCGATGTCGGCGTACCAGTGCTGGTCGCCGCAGTGCATCACTCGCACGCGCAGGTTCATGGCTGCTACCCCCGTGGCCGGGATCCCTGGGTCCCCCCCGGATCCCAGTCGGGGTCGTCTCGGCCTGGCGCGTGGTCGCGGCCCCCCACTGCCACGCGCCGGGCCGAGTTCGACCCTCCCCCGCTGACTACATCGTTGCCGAGGGCGTCGGTGTTACTGCTTGTGACGGGATTATTTTGCGTGGCCCGGCGGCTACCGCGCGTTCAGGTGCGACTGGGTCCACTGCTCCAGGCCGGCGGCCGTGATCGGCAGGTCCTCGGTGAGGATCTCGAGCCGGTCGGAGTGCACCACCACGTTGTCCTCGATGCGGATGCCGATCCCGCGCAGCTCCGGCGGCACGGTCTCGTCGTTCGGGTGGAAGTACAGCCCCGGCTCGACCGCCAGCGCCATCCCGGCCTCGATCTCGCCGGCGAAGTACGCCTCCGGCCGGGACGCGTCGCAGTCGTGGACGTCGAGGCCGATGTAGTGACCGGTGCCGCAGACGATGTACCGCCGGTGTTGCTGGCCGTCCGGGCCGAGCAGCTCGTCGAGCGACACGTCCAGCAGCCCCCAGTCCCGCAGGCCTTCGGCGAGCACGCGCATGGCGGCGTACTGGAAGGCGCGGTACGGCGCTCCGACCCGGACGGCGTCCAGGGACGCCAACTGCGCCTTGTGCACCAGGTCGTACACCTGCCGCTGGGCGTCGGTGAACTCGCCCGTCGCCGGGAACGTCCGGGTCACGTCCGCGGTGTACAACGTCCGCGTCTCGACGCCGGCGTCCAGCAGGATGACGTCGCCCTCGTTCACCGGCCCGTCGTTGCGGACCCAGTGCAGCACCGGCGCATGTTTGCCGGCAGCAACGATCGAGGCGTAGCCCACGCCGTTGCCCGCGGTCCGTGCGCGCCGGTCGAAGGTGCCCTGCAGCCAGCGCTCACCGCCGCCGCGGATCGCCTCCGGAAGCTCGCGGGCGACGTCACCGAACGCGAGCACGCTGGCCGCGACCGCCTCGCGCAGCTGGTCCAGCTCCCAGTCGTCCTTGATCCGGCGCAGCTCGGCGAGCGTCTGCCGCAGCGCGTTGCCGTCGGTCGGCGAGGTCCGGACCAGGGCGTCCAGCATCGGCTCCACGCCCGGCGTCGAGAGCATGAACGGTACGGCGCCGCGCACCGCGGCCGGCAGCTCCTCGATCGGCCGGCAGGCGATCTGCAACGCCTCCGACCAGTCCTTCAGCCCCGGCACCGGCCCGACCCACAGCTCGCCGTCGCGCGCGTTCGCGAAGAAGTCGGCCTCGTCCGGGCCGGCCGTCTCGCGCAGGTAGAGGGTCGCGTCCCCGTCCGCGGACAGCACGAGTACGGCGCCCTCGGCCTGGCACCCGGTGAGCCAGACGAAGTCGCTGTCGGCGCGGAAGAGGTAGTCGGTGTCGTTCGACCGGACCGGCGCCCCGCCGGCCGCGACCGCGATCCGGCGTCCGGGCAGCGCCGCCGACAGCTTCGCGCGGTGCTCGGCGGCCGCCTCGGCCAACCCGTCCGGTACGGTCACCGAGCGGTCGACCGGACCCCAGCCACGCGAGATGAACTCCCGGAAACCCTTGGCGTCGATCGGGCGGTAGGACTTCGGCGTTTCGTCGGTCCGGTCGTCGTCGGTCATGAGCTGTGCTCCCCTTTGCAGCTGACGGATACTGCCATCAACTCAGGTCGGAGCAGGGCCGCGCAAGCCCTTATCCACCGCGGGATCACCGGGCCCGGAACGCGTCCAGCAGGCCTTGCTCCGAGTCCACCAGGTACTGGTGCAGGTCGGCGGCGGCCTGCTCGTACTTCCGCGCCTCGAGCAGCTCGAACAGGCCGCGGTTGCGGGCGATGTACGGCTCGTGCAGCTCCTGCGGGGTCGCGATCACGTGGAAGAGGAGCCGCAGCTCCGCGAGCAGCCGGCCGGTGATCGCGTCCACCCGGGCGCTGTCGGCCAGCCCGATCAGATGCTGGTGGAAGCGCATGTTCGCCGTACCGACGGCCGGCCAGCGATCCGCGCGCGCGGCCGCCTCGGCGGCCTCGACGTCGTCCCGCAGCGGCTCGAGCCGCTCGGCCGGCAGCTCCGGGTCCCGGTCGGCCAGACCGCGGACGACGTCCACCTCGAGCACCCGGCGGAGGCGGTACAGGTCGACCACGTCGCGCTCGTCCAGTTCGGGCACGAACACGCCGCGGTGCAGCTTGTAGACGAGCAGGCCCTCGTGGGTCAGCAGCCGGAAAGCCTCCCGCAGCGTGTTCCGGCTGACCTCGAGCACCTCGGTCAGCTCGATCTCGGAGAGCTGGGCGCCCGGCGGCAGCGCACCCTCGGTGATGCTGCGGCGCAGGATGTCCGCCGCCCGCTCGGCCGAACTGCTCCGGTCCAGGCGCGCGACGTCGGCGGCGACTGTGCGCAACCACGCCTGGCGGCCCTCGTCGATCTCACCCGTGCTCATCACCGCATCATCACCCACCTGGCCTCGTCGGCGAAAGTTTGGTCGAACAAGACTCTTGCAGGATTGTTGAACAATCTCTACTCTCGTGTCACCGGACGCGTCCGATCACCCACTCACAGCCATGGAGAACACCCGGCAGCACCACCCGCAGACCTCAGGAGCATCCGCCATGTCCAAACCACCGACGAAGCGCCTGTCGAAACCCACCACCCGCGGTACGACGACCCGGCGCCGGCAGCTCAGCCCGGCGGCCGGCCACAAGACGCCCGACAACGCGATGAAGACCGGGACCCGGTCGACGCTGGTCGGCGCCATGTTCCTGATGGCCACCTCCGCGATCGGTCCCGGGTTCATCACCCAGACCACGCTGTTCACGGTCTCGCTCGGTGCGGCGTTCGCGTTCGCCATCGCCGCGTCGATCCTGGTCGACATCGCGCTGCAGCTGAACGTCTGGCGGGTGATCGGCGTCTCCGGCCGCCGCGCCCAGGAGCTCGGCAACCTGGTCGCGCCCCGGCTCGGGACGGCGATGGCCGTGCTGCTGTTCGCCGGCGGGCTGGTCTTCAACATCGGCAACGTGGCCGGCACCGGGCTCGGGACCGACGCGATGCTCGGCCTGGACCCGAAGCTCGGCGGTGCGTTGTCCGCACTGATCGCGATCGGCGTCTTCCTGTCCAAGCGGGCCGGCCTGGCGATGGACCGGATCGTGCTCGTGCTCGGCGCGGTGATGATCCTGCTGACGACGTACATCGCGATCACGTCGGGTCCGCCGGTCGGCCAGGCGCTGAAGAACGCCGTCCTGCCGGAGCAGGTCGACTTCCTCGTCATCACCACGCTGATCGGCGGCACGATCGGCGGCTACATCGTGTACGCCGGCGCCCACCGGCTGCTCGACTCCGGACTGTCCGGTCCGCAGCACCTCCGCGAGATCAGCCGGGGTTCCGTCACCGGCATCCTGATCACCGGCCTGATGCGCGTCGTCCTGTTCCTCGCCATCCTCGGGGTCGTCGCCGGCGGCGTCGCGCTCGACCCGGGAAACCCGACCGCCTCGGCGTTCCAGCACGCTGCCGGCGAGTTCGGGCTGCGGGCCTTCGGCGTGGTGCTCTGGGCGGCCGGGATCACGTCGGTGATCGGCGCGTCGTACACGACCGTCTCGTTCGTCACCTCGCGGACCACGACCTCGGACCGGACCCGGACGGTCCTGGTGGTGCTGTTCATCGCGGTCAGCGCGGTCATCTACCTGGCCGTCGGTACGGCGCCGGCGAAGCTGCTCGTGTTCGCGGGCGCGTTCAACGGGCTGCTGCTGCCGCTCGGCATCGGCGTCCTGCTCTGGGTGGCCTGGCGCCGGCGCGACCTGATGCGTGGGTACCAGTACCCGCGGTGGCTGCTCTCCCTGGGCGCCGCGGCCTGGCTGCTGACCATCTACCTCGCCGTGCGGTCGGTGAAGCCCGTGCTCGAGCTGTTCTAGTTTGGAGGAGTGGAGATGGACCTCAACGCGGATCTGGGCGAGGGTTTCGGTCCCTGGCCGATGGGCGACGACAGCGCGCTGCTGGACGTCGTCACCAGTGCCAACGTGGCCTGCGGTTTCCACGCCGGCGACCCGTCGATCATGCGCCGGGTGACCGGTGAGGCGGTCGAGCGCGGGGTGGCGATCGGGGCACACGTCGGGTACGCCGACAAGGCGGGCTTCGGCCGCCGGTTCGTCGACATCGAACCGGCCGCACTCCGCGACGAGGTCGTCTACCAGCTCGGTGCCCTGGACGCGTTCGCCCGGGTCGCCGGCGATCGCGTCCGGTACGTGAAGCCGCACGGCGCGCTCTACAACACGATCGGGCACCACGAGGAGCAGGCGGCCGCCGTGGTCGGCGCGGTCCTCGACTACGACCGGACCCTTCCGGTGCTCGGTCTGCCCGGCTCGGCCTGGCTCCGGCTCGCGGCCGACGCCGGGCTGACCGTCGTCCACGAAGCCTTCGCGGACCGTGCGTACACCCCGGAGGGGACGTTGGTGTCGCGCCGGGAGGCCGGGTCGGTGCTGCACGACGCGGACGAGATCGCGGCCCGCTGTACGGCGATGGCGACCGGGCAGCCGATCCGGGACAACGCCGGTGGGTCGCTCGTCGTCGAGCCGGCCTCGATCTGCGTGCACGGCGACACCCCGGGCGCGGTCGACATCGCGCGCCGGGTGCGAGCCGCGCTGGAGGGAGCGGGCGTCACGCTGAGCCCGTTCGGCCGGTGATGCGGATCCTGCCGTCCGGCGACCACGCGCTCCTGGTCGAGTTCGACGACCTCGACCAGGTCCTCGGCTACTACGCCGCTCTGTCCGCGGCTCCACCGGCGGACGTGGTCGACATCGTGCCGGCGGCGCGGACGGTGATGGTGTCGACCGCCGGCGGTCTGGACGAGTTGGCGCGGGTGCTGCGGGCGGTCGAGCCGGTGGATCGCGGGCAGGTGGCCGAGGACCTGCTGGAGATTCCGGTCGTGTACGACGGCGAAGACCTGGCGGACGTCGCCGAGCTCCTCGGCTGCAGTGTGCCGGAGCTGGTCGAACGTCACACCGGCGACGAGTGGACCGTCGCCTTCTGCGGGTTCGCGCCGGGGTTCGGCTATCTGACCTCGCCCGGTGAGTGGCAGATCCCGCGCCGCGAGTCTCCGCGGACGAAGGTGCCCGCCGGGGCGGTCGCGCTGGCGGGAGAGTTCAGCGGCGTCTATCCGCGCGAGTCCCCGGGCGGCTGGCAGTTGATCGGGCGGACCGACGTCCGGATCTTCGACCAGGACCGCGAGCCGGCCGCGCTCTTCCACCCGGGCCGCCGGGTGCGTTTCGTCGACGCGGGCCGAGGATGACCGGCTTCACCGTCCTCGAACCGGGGCCCTTGGCAACAATCCAGGACGGCGGCCGACGCGGCCAGGCGGCCCTCGGGATCCCCTTGTCCGGCGCCTGCGACCGGGCGTCGTACGCGCTCGCGAACCGCCTCGTCGGCAACCGGGCCGGGGCGGCCGCGATCGAGGTGACCTTCGGCGGTCTCGTCCTGCACGCCGACACCGACCTCGTGGTCGCGATCACCGGCGCGCCCTGCACCGGCGTACCGCTGAACGCACCGACCGTAGTGAAGGCGGGCGAGGTGCTGCGCTTCGGTCCACCGCGGAGCGGCCTCCGCACGTACGTCGCCGTCCGCGGCGGTCTCGACGTACCGCCGGTCCTCGGCTCCCGGTCGACCGATCTCCTGTCCGGGCTCGGCCCCGCACCGTTGACCGCCGGGCAGACCGTGCCGGTCGGCTGCGACCACGGTCCGATGCCGGGGGTGGATCTCGCGCCGGTCGCGGATCCCCCGTCCGCGGAGGTCGTCGTCCAGGTGACCCCAGGCCCACGCCGGGACTGGTTCACCGACGCCGGCTGGGCGTCGTTCACCACCCAGTCCTACGTCGTCAGCTCCAACAGCAACCGCGTCGGCGTACGCCTGGAGGGCGACCCGCTGGAGCGGGACCGCGAAGGCGAGCTCCCCAGCGAGGGCATGGCTCTCGGTGCCATCCAGATCCCACCCTCCGGCCTGCCCGTCATCTTCCTCACCGACCACCCGGTCACCGGCGGCTACCCCGTCATCGCCTACCTCACCACCGCCGCGGTGGACCTCTGCGCCCAACTCCGCCCCGGCCAAACCCTCCGCTTCACAGCCGGCTGACCGCAGCGGCGCCAGGTCTGCCGGGATGGCCGTCAGGCGGTGGCGCGGAAGCGGCGGAGGTATGTGGTGGGGGTGGTGTCGAGGTGGCGGGCGAAGGCCCGGCGGAGGGTCTCGTCGCTGCCGAGGCCGCTGAGGCGGGCGGCGGTGGTGATGCTGTGGCCGTCGAGGAGCAGTTGCTGCGCGCGGTCGAGCCGGATGCGTTCGACCCAGCGGGCCGGCGTCGTCCGCAGCTCGCTCTGGAACAACCGGGTCAGGTGCCGCGGGCTGAGCGCGGCGTACGCCGCCATCGCCGACAGACTGTGGTCGGCGGCCGGATCGGCGACGACCCTCGCGGTCACCTCGCGGAGCGGATGACTGCGGACCGGCGGCGTCGCCATCGCCGCGGAGAACTGCGACTGACCACCCGGCCGCTGCATGAAGACGACCAGCTCCCGCGCGATCTCCCGGGCCACGTCGGCGCCGTGGTCGGCCTCGACCAGCGCGAGCGTGAGGTCGATGCCCGCGCTGATCCCGGCCGACGTCAGGTACTTGCCGGACTGGAGGTGCAGCGCGTCGGGCTCGACCTCGATCGCCGGATACCGCCGCGCGAGCGCCTGCGCGTGCCGCCAGTGCGTGGTCGCCCGCCGCCCGTCGAGTACGCCGAGAGCCGCCAGCACGAACGCCCCCGTACAGACCGACGCCACCCGCTCGGCCCGATCCGCGAGACCACCGACCGCCGCCCGCAACTCGTCCGGCACCCGCTCGACCAGGTGCTCGGCGCCCGCCACCAGCACGGTGTCGAACGATCCGGCGTCCGCCGCCGCGACCGTGCCGGCCAACGTCACGCCGGACGCGGTCCGGACAGCTCCGCCCGACGGCGACACCACGACCGGCTCGTAGCGGCGGACGTCCCGGTTCGCTTGGTGCAGAACCTCGAGCGGACCGCTGACGTCGAGCAGCGTCACGTCGTCGAAGGCCACGATCCCGATCCGCCGTGTCCGGATCTGTGGTTCAGATGGCGTGATGGACATGGCGCCAGCGTACTCGCGCCGACCACGCTGGAGCCAACGACCAAGAGAAAGGCAGGACGGACATGACCGAAGAGATCGCCGGCGTGAAGATCCCGGACAGCACGCTCGCCCGGGCAGCGACCGAGCTCGTCCGCGATGCGGCGTCACCGCTGCTGTTCGACCACTCGCGCCGGGTCTTCCTGTTCGGATCGCTCCGCGGGCAGCAGGAGGGCCTGCGGTTCGATTCCGAGCTGCTGTACGTCGGCGCGATGTTCCACGACCTGGGGCTGACCGAGCGCTACCGCCGTACCGACCAGCGCTTCGAAATCGACGGCGCCGACGAGGCGCGCGACTTCCTGCACTCCCACGGCGTCACCGGCACGGCCGCCGACCAGGTCTGGACCGCGATCGCCCTGCACACCACCCCGGAGATCCCACTGCGCCTGGCTCCCGAGATCGCCCTCGTCACCCGCGGCGTCGAGCTGGACGTCCTGGGCATCGGCTGCCACGCCGTCACCGACGACCAACGCGCGCAGGTCGTTGCCGCCCACCCCCGCCCGGACTTCAAGAACCGCATCCTCGCCGCCTTCACCGACGGCATCAAGGACCGCCCCGAGACCACCTTCGGCAACATCAAGGCCGACGTGCTCGAGCACTTCGTCCCCGACTTCCGGCGCGGTGACTTCGTCGAGGTCATCAAGAACTCGTCCTGGCCCGAGTAGCCCCGGGGGCAGTCCGTGGCAGCGTCCGTGGTCTGTGCGTGGGGTTTCCGGAGTTTGCTTGTCGGGTGGGTGGTGGGGCGGCGAGGATGGCGGGCATGACGGAGATACCGGGGATCGACAGCACCGTTCCGCCGAGCGGGAGCGGATGTGAGGATTGTCTGCAGATGGGGGGATGGTGGTTCCACCTGCGGCGGTGTGCGCAGTGCGGCCACGTCGGGTGCTGCGACTCGTCGCCGGCGCAGCACGCGTCCGCGCACGCGCGGGACACCGGTCACCCGATCGTGCAGAGCTTCGAGCCGGGCGAGGACTGGTTCTGGCACTACGGCGAGTCCCAGTACTACGACGGCCCGGCCCTCGCCCCACCGGACGCCCGCCCCGAGAGCCAGCCGGTCCCCGGCGGCAAGGTGCCCGAGGACTGGCAGTCCAAGCTCCACCGCTGACCCCCTGCCACGAGGGTCCGCGCGGCCTACAGCACGAAACCGGCCGGGAACGGGTCGTCGGGGTCGAGCAGGTACTGCCCCATGCCGGTGATCCAGGCCCGCCCCCGGACGGTCGGTACGACGCCCGGCCGGTCGCCGACCGTGGTCTCCGCGAGCAGCCGGCCGGTGAACGACGTACCGATGAAGGACTCGTTCACGAAGTCCACACCGAGGCCGAGCTCGCCGCGGGCGTGCAGCTGGGCCATCCGCGCGCACGTCCCGGTCCCGCACGGTGACCGGTCGAACCAGCCCGGGTGGATCGCCATCGCGTTCCGCGAATGGCTCCCGTTCTGCCCGGGCGCGGTGAACTGCACGTGCTTGCAGCTGTGGATGCCCGGATCCAGCGGATGCACCGGGCGGGCGGTGGCGTTGATCGCGGCCATGATGTCCAGGCCCGCCGTCAGGATCCGGTCCTTCTCGGCCCGGTCGAACGGGATCCCGAGCTGCTCGAGCGGCAGGATCGCGTAGAAGTTCCCGCCGTACGCCAGGTCGTAGGTGACCGTGCCCAGCCCCGGCACGTCCACGGACGCGTCCAGCGCGTGGCTGTACGCCGGGACGTTCTGCAACGTCACGTGCTCGGCGCGTCCGTTGCTCACGGCAACATCGACGACGACCAGGCCGGCCGGGGTGTCGAGCCGGACCGTGGTGACCGGCTCGGTCACCTCGACCATGCCCGACTCGACCAGCACGGTGGCGACGCCGATGGTGCCGTGACCGCACATCGGCAGGCAGCCGGACACCTCGACGTACAGCACTCCCCAGTCGGCGTCGGACCGGGTCGGCGGCTGCAGGATCGCGCCGCTCATCGCCGAGTGGCCGCGCGGCTCGTTCATCAGGAACAGCCGCAGGTCGTCCAGGTGCTTGACGAAGTACTCGCGCCGCTCGGCCATCGTCGTGCCGGGGATGACGCCGACGCCGCCGGTGACGACCCGGGTCGGCATCCCCTCGGTGTGCGAGTCGATCGCGGTGATCGTCCGGACGGACCTCATCGCAAGCTCTCCACGGCCTTCTTCATGTCCTGCTCCAGCTGGGCGACGTGCTCGGGGACCAGCGGGCCCCGCGGCGGGCGGCACGGGCCGCCGTACCGGCCGACGTAGTCCATGCCGTACTTGATCGCCTGGACGAACTCGACCCGCGAGTCCCACCGGAACGCGGCGACGAGCGGCTCGTAGAGCGCCCGCGCCTCCTCCAGCTTGCCCTGGACGGCGAGGTCGAACAACCGCACCGACTCCGCCGGGAACACGTTCGGGAAGCCGGCGAACCAGCCGGTCGCGCCCATCAGCAGCGCCTCCAGGGTGAGGTCGTCCGCGCCGGCGACGACGGCCAGGTCCGGGGCGAGCTCGCGGATCTCCAGGATCCGGCGGACGTCGCCGGAGAACTCCTTGACCGCGACGACGTTCTCGAGCTGCGCGATCTCGGCGAGCAGGTCCGGGGTCAGGTCGACCTTGGTGTCGAGCGGGTTGTTGTAGACCATCACCGGCAGGCCGGCCTTGGCGACCTCGGTGAAGTGGTGGATCACCTCACCGCGGTTCGCCCGGTACATGGTCGGCGGCAGGCAGAGTACGCCGTCCGCGCCGTCCTCGGCCGCCTTCTCGGCCCACGCCCGGGCCTGGTGCGCGCCGACGCCGTGGACGCCGACGACCACGACACCGTCGTCGCCGACGGCCTCGATCGCGGTCCGGGCGACGGCCCGGCGCTCGTCGTCGGTCAGCGACGAGTACTCCCCCAGCGAGCCGTTCGGGCCGACGCCGCGGCACCCGTTGTCGACCAGCCAGCGGCAGTGCTCGGCGTACTTGTCCAGGTCGGGCCGCAAACCGGCCGGCGCCGTCGCGTCCTCGGCGTACGGCAGTGCAGTGGCGACGATCACGCCGTCCAGCTTCTCGCTCATGATTCCTCCTGCGCATCGGCCAGATCGCGCAGCCTCACGGGGACGGCGATCGGTCGTTTCATGGATGGTTCGGGTACGTCGTTCTGTTCGGTGGCGGTCAGCGCGGCCACGGTGCGCGCGCACACGCGTCCCTGACACAGCCCGAGGCCGGCGCGACTGCTAAGACGCAGCGCCCGCCCGTCGGCCAGCTCCCGCTCGGCGACAGCTCCTTCGATGTCGCCCAGGGTCACTTCCTCACACCGGCACACCACGGTCTCCGGCCGGCTCCAACTCCGCCAGCCGTCCCGCACCGGGTACGCCCTGGCCAGTGCACTGGCAAACCGCCGCCCCTTCACGACCTTCTGCAGCGCCGCCTCGTCGGCTGGTTGCTGACGGTTCGCCCGAGGCCTTGCTTCGTCTGCCCGGGGCCTTGGTTGCCCGCTGTCGCCCTGGGTTGCTAGGCGAGCGGCGGCGGCACCGGCGACTCGCCCTTCGGCCGCGGCGAGGTCGGCGCCACCGATGCCGGTGAGCTCACCGGCGGCGAACACCCCCGGCGTGCTGGTCTGCTGGTCCGCGTCCACGACCACCGCCGGCCCACCGTCCGGTCCGGTCGTCAGCTCACAGCGCGCCGCGACCGCCAGCTCCAGCTGCGCGGTGAATCCGAAACCCAGGCAGACTGCGTCGACAGCGACCGTCCGCTCGGTCCCGGCAACGGGTGTCCAGTCGGCGTGCACGCGCGCGATCGTGACCGCCTCGACCTGCTCGGTGCCGTGCGCCGCGATCACCGTCCACCCGTGCCGCAGCGGAATCCGGTGACGTGCCAGCAGAGCGCCGTACCCGAGCGCCTCGGAAAGCTTGCTAGAAGCAACGAGTGGATCGGTTGCCCAGCCCCGGCGGACCGTGCGCAGGGAGTTTGCCTCGAGCAACCCGACGACCTTGGCACCGACTCCGACCAGGGACTCCGCCACCGGCAGCAGGAACGGTCCGGTCCCCGCCACCAGGACCCGTTTCCCGACCGCGACCCGCTGACCCTTCGCCAGCGCCTGCGCGGCACCGGCGCTGTAGACGCCGGGAAGATCCCAACCAGGGAAGGGCAGCACGCGATCGTACGCCCCGGTCGCGAGCACGATCGCCTTCGCCTCCACCGCGAAGACCTCGCGCCCGGCACCGTCGGCCGGGCCTCGCTGCACCCACAAGCGATTCCCCTGCTCCAGCGCCCACACGGATGTCTCCGCCCGGTGGGTGATCCGCTCGTGCGCGGTCAGCCGATCCCGCTTGGCGACGAAGTCGTTCCACCCGTGCTGCATCCGGCCGGGCCGCCGTACGCCGAGCTCCTCGGCCGGCTGCCGATTGAACTGCCCGCCCACCGCCCGTGCACTGTCGATCAACAGCACGCTCGCCCCGCCGTCGGCCGCAGCCAAGGCCGCCGCGATCCCAGCCGGCCCGGCACCCACCACAGCAACCTGAGGTTGCGAAGTAGGTGGCGCCTCAGCGGCGACTGCCGAGCCGCCCGGCAGCTGGGCACCGTCCTGGGTGGTGATCGCATCGCCCGGACGGACCGTGCGTTGGCAGGCGCGGACGTCCGGGATGCCGTTGACCACGACCAGGCAGTCGTAGCAGGCGCCGATACCGCAGAAGAGTCCGCGGGGACGGCCGTTGCCACGGGTCGTGCGCCACGACGTGAGGCCATGAGAGAGGAGTATGGCGGCGACCGTCTGGCCGGAGGCTGCCTCGATGGGCTCGCCGTTCACGGTGATCCTCATCCGGCCAGCACCGCCGGGCGGTCGACGCGGAACGGGTCCGCGGCGAGGTGCGGGGTGAGCCCCAGGAACAATTCGGTGACGAGCCGGCCGGTCGAGGCAGCCAGGCCGATGCCAGCACCTTCGTGACCGGTCGCGTGCCAGAGCCCGCTGACCCGTGGATCCGGCCCGATGACCGGCAGATGATCAGGGGCGTACGGCCGGAACCCGCCGTACGTGCGCATCACCGGCACGTCCCCGAGGAACGGGAACAGCCCGACCGCCTTCCGCGCGAGCTCCCGCAGCACGTTCACCCGCAGGGAGTCGTCGTACCCGATCCGCTCCCGGCTGGACCCGATCAGCACCGTCCCGGCCCGCGTCGACTCCACCACCGTCGACGTCTGCAACTCGGCGTCGCCACTCCCGACCGCGCCGACGTAGTCCGCGTCGTACACCTTGTGCCGCACGCACTCCGGCAGCGGCGCGGTGACGAGCAGCATCCCGCGCCGGGGCAGCACCTGGATCGGCGCACCCGCAGCCGCGGCGAACGCCCCGGACCACGGGCCGCACGCGTTCAGCACGGCACCACAAGCGATCTCGCCGTCCGAGGTCTCGAGGCCTACGACGCGACCCCCGGCGGTCCGCACCGACAAGGCATCCACTCCGGAGCGGACGACGCTGCCACGAGCCCGTACGGCGGTCAGCAGCGCGGTCGCCGCGAGCACCGGCTGGAGCTGCGCGTCGTCGGGGTAGTGGACGCCGATGGTCACGTCTCGGGTGAGCAGCGGCTCGAGCTCGAACGCCTCGGCCGGCGTGATCACCCGCGCGTCGACACCGGCCGCGCGCTGCTTGGCCGCGAACGCCTTCAACGGCCCGGGATCGGTCGTCGCGACGACGACGCCACCCTTGTCCTCCCACTCGACGTCCGCCACCCGCTCGGGCAACCGTGCCAGCACCGCGCCCCACTCGGCACGTGACGCGATCGCCAGTTCAAGCTCGGGCCCGGGCTCCTTGTCGGAGACCAGCACGTTGCCCTCACCGGAGGCCGTCGTCCCGGAAGCCACCGCTCCCCGGTCGACCACGACGACCCGTACGCCGGCCGCTGTCAGCGCCTCCGCGCAGGCCGCACCGACGATGCCGGCGCCCACGACCACCACGTCGGCCGTCGCCGCAGCAGGCATCTCACCGTCTCCTCGTCGTTCACTTTAATGAACGACTTCGAGCGTACGGCGGGATCCGGCCCAGGTCAACGCGGTCACTCCGGGAGATGCGGGCCGCCGGGCGCGACCGGGTGCGCGTCCGGCGGGTACTCGAGCAGCAGGACCGACCGCACCGGTCCGTCCAGCGCCTCGTACTCGTGCGGTCCGCCGGCCCGGAAGGCGAGATAGTCGCCCTCGCCCAGCTCCTCGGTCCGTCCGCGCGACGTGACCCGGAGCCGCCCGTTCAGGACGATGTGGTGCTCGGTTCCGGGATGGCCGCCCGAGCGCTGGACCGCCCCAGCCCGGACCTCCTGGTTGTAGATCTCGAACAGCCCGCCCGGATGCTCGAGCCGCCGCAGCATCCGCAGGTCGATCGCCTCGCCGGACAGTACGTCGATGTCCGCGGACCGCACGAGCACCACGTCCGCGGCCGGAGCCTCACTCAGCAGCGCCGACACCGGGACACCGAGAGCGTTCGACAGACTGAACACCGTTTCGATCGTCGGGTTGCCCGTCCCGGACTCCAGCTGGGACAGCGTGCCCTTGGCGATCCCGGACCGCCGGGCGAGCTCGGACAACGAGATGCCCTGCTCGTCCCGCCGCGCCCGCAGGTTCGCCCCGAGCAACCGTCCCGCACCCATCGCCGCCACAGCCCGGAGCATGCCATATCCGCCGCCCGGGCCTTCGGCGCCGGCGTCGTACCGGGCCCGTGGTTCAGGGGATGACGCGGCGCCGCCGGAGCTCGGCGAAGAGGCTGTAGAACATCTCGTCGGTGGCCACGTACTCGTGGAATCCGGCCCGCCGCGCCTTCGACGAGTCGGCGAAGAAGTCGTAGTCCCAGCCGAAGACGAAGTCCGCGAACGGCCAGGAGGAGACCTCGGCGTACGACGTCTCCGCGAGACCGTGCTTCGCCTGGAGTTCCTTCCACAGCGGCTCCTTGTCGGACATCACGTCCTGCAAGGACATCCGCAGCGGCGGCGCGACCTCGAGGCCGAACCAGTCGGCCAGCTTCGGCCACAGCTCGCTCCACCGGAACAGGTCGCCGTTCGTGATGTTGAACGCCTGGTTCGCCGCCGCCGGCGCGGTCGCCGCCCACACGGTCGCCTTGGCCAGCAGCCCGGCGTCGGTCAGCTCGAGCAGCGCGTCGTACGCGCCCGGCTTGCCCGGGAACCGCAGCGGTACGCCGAGCTCCTTCGACATCGATGCGTACACGGCGATCGCGACCGCGAGGTTCATCGGGTTGCCGAGGGCAACACCACCGACGACCGACGGGCGCAGCGCCGACCAGGTCCACGCCTTGCCCTGCTGCCGCTGCTCGAGGAACTGCTGCTGGTCCACGTTGAACTCCGGCGGCAGGTGCGGCGGGTCGTCCTCGCGCGCCGGCGTCTTGAACGGCCCGAGGTGGGCGCCGTACACCTTGTAGCCCTGCATCAGGCTGACGTGCCGCAACCCGCGGGCGACCGGCTCGATCGCCTCGACCACGTTGACCAGCATGGCGAGGTTCGGCGGCACGAGCTCGGCCCAGGTCGGGCGGTCCTGGTAGGCGACGTAGAACACATGGGTCACGTCGGTGAGGCCGGCCAGCTTCGACCGGGTGTCGTCCGGGTCCAGCAGGTCGACGGCTACGTGCCGTACCCGAGGCCCGTCCTGCCCGCCGCGGCGGGACAGGCCGATCACCCGCCAATCACCCAGCGAGGCCAGATGCTCGACCAGATTCGTCCCGATCACTCCGCGCGCACCGACCACCAAAGCAACGTTGTTCATACTCAACAGCCTCGCTGACCTGCGCGAATAAAGCCAAGGCATAGTTTTCACTAGGCCCATAAACTCAGCTCATGACAACTCTCCGGCAGCTGGAGTACCTGGTGACCGTCGTCGACCAGGGTTCGTTCACCAAGGCCGCCGAGCTCCTGCACGTCACCCAGCCGGCGCTGTCCCACCAGATCCGGACGCTGGAGCGGTCGGCCGGCGGGCCGCTGCTCGAGCGACTGCCGCGAAACGTCCGGCTGACTCCGACCGGCCGCGCGATGATGCCGCACGCCCGGGCGGCCCTCGCCGACGCCGAGCGCGCCCGGTGCGCCGCGCGTCAGGCCGCGGGTCTGGAGGTCGGCGAGCTGCAGATCGCGACCCTCTACTCGATCACCCTGGGCGTCCTGCCGGCCGCGCTGCGCCGGTGGCGGCAGGCGTATCCCGACGTGGGCATCCGGCTCTTCGAGCACCGGCACACCGACGAGCTGGTCGAGGCGATGAACGCGGGCCAGGCGGACCTGGCCGTCGGTCCCGAGCCGGCCGGCTGGATGGGCGAGACGTACCCGGTGCGCACCGAGGAGCTGGTCGTCGTCCTCGCCGCGGATGATCCCGCCGCCGTCGGCGAAACGGTCACGCTCACGGATCTCGAGGACCGCGCCTGGGTGCACTACACGCCGGGCCACGGCCTGGGCGACGTCCTGGATCGTGCGTGCGCGCAAGCCGGTTTCGAGCCGCGGGTCGCCGTCCGCACCGAACAGACCGCCGCCGCGCCGGCCCTCGCCACCGCCGGACTCGGACCGGCGCTGGTCCCCGACAACATCCTGTCCCCGGCCTTCGAGGGTCACGTCCTGCGGCCCGATCCCCCGGTCCGCCGAACGCTGACGGCGTACACCCGCGCCACCCCCGACCCGCTGGCGGCGGCCTTCATCGAGGTCCTCAGGTCCTAGTGGGTCAGGTAGAAGCGGGACACCGAGCGGAAGGACTTCTTCGGCTCCCAGCGGTACGGCGAGGCCGGGTCGTCGTCGTTCTTCCGGATCACCTTGCACAGGCTGAACGCCGCCATGTCCTCGTCGTGCGGGCGGTCGTGCGGCCGGTGCGGCGCGTCGGGTGAGATGAAGGTGTACGGCGACGCGCCGAGGAACCCCTCGTCGGTGAACACGTCCAGCATGTTCGCCAGGTGGTCGGCCTGCTCCTGCTCGTCGCGGACGTACTGCGGTGGGATCACCGGCACGTCCCCGCTGTAGTCGACGATGTCCCAGCCCATCCCGCCCCGCTCGGCCGCACCGGTGAACGTGCAGCAGCCGAACTCCAGGATCATGATCGGCTTGTTCCAGCGGCGGAACGGCGCCAGCTCCTCGGTGTGGCCGGCCCGGTCCTCGTGGTACGAGTAGTAGTCCAGCCCGACGATGTCGAACAGCGACCAGTCGACCCGTTCCAGGTCGTGCGCGGCGCCGTACGTGATCCGGCCCTTGAAGTTGCTGCGGGCAACCTTCACCATCTGCGCGGTGAAGGCGCGGAACTTCCGCTGCAGCTCGGCCATGTCGAACTCGCCCTGCTGCAGGTACTCGACCCGCTCGAAGAAGTTCGCGCCGGGGATGATGCCGGGAGTGAACAGCATGAACTCACAGCCGATCACCAGGATCACCTCCTGCCGGTAGCGACGGCGGAGCCGCTCGGCCTGGACCGCGACCTTGCGGAGCTTCTCCAGCTCGTCGGCCTGCGGCTCGTCGAACGACCGCGGCTGGATCGAGACCCGCAGCCCCAGCTCGAGCGCCTCGGTCGCGGTGTCGACAAGACGTCGTACGTCGCTGCCGTAGATGCTGACCCAGTTGGCGTGCAGCCGGTCGCGGACGGCCCGGAGCTCGGAACGGACGATGCACTTGCGCCAGAGCACGCGGCTGTCGTCGCCGACGAACCCCGTGCCGGTGTCGTAGGCGACACCCTTGAACTCGAGCTTCCGGCGGCCGGCGGACTGCGGGGCCGCGGCGGCCGTCGCGGTCCCGGTCGTCGCCGCCCCGAGGGCGAGCAGGCCCACGGCGGCGGTGCGTTGAAGGAATTGGGAGCGGTTGATCCGTGGTGTGTCGGTCATGCCACCGAGTGTTCGCCGGTCCGCCGGGCAGGTCGTCGTACCGAGGTCCCTGCCGGCGCGACTTTGGTCGGGTGACACAGGGATGTCCCGTCACCGATGTGCCCGGGCAATCGCTTGCATTACTCCACGTGCCCGCGCGACTCTTCAGAGTCATGGGACCGCACCGCCCTGGCGGTCCACGAACTCTGGAGTGTGAGGCATGTCCGGAAAGCTCAAGCTCGCCCGCGCGACCTTCGCCGCCGTCGTCGTGGCCGCGGCCTCGGTCGGCGCCGTCGGTGCGGCCGAAGCGAAGACCCCGCCGCCGACGACCAACATCGTCGGCGGAACCCTGGCCAGCACCGCGCAGACGCCCTGGGCGATCGCGCTGAACAACAGCCGGTCGCCGTCACCGAGCGGCCAGTACTGCGGCGCCACCCTGGTCAAGGCGAACAAGATCGTCACCGCGGCGCACTGCGTCACCCAGCCGATGAGCACCTACACGGCGATCCAGGGCCGGGACAACCTGAACACCACGGCCGGCCGGACCTCGAAGATCTCCAAGATCTGGAAGGACCCGCAGTACGGCCGGGTGCCCGGTCACGACGTCGCCGTACTCACGCTGGCCACGCCGTTCACCGGGGTCGCCACGCTGCCGCTGGAGACCAGCCGGTCGGCGGACGCGGTCGGTGCGCAGCCGACCGTCTACGGCTGGGGTGAGACCGAGGGGACCGGCCCGTACGACCGGTTCCAGAAGGTGGTCGTGCCGGTGCTCGGGGACGCGTACTGCGGTGACGTGTACGCGGGCTACGACTACGTCGCCAACGGTGAGATCTGCGCCGGCTACCAGCAGGGCGGCAAGGACTCCTGCCAAGGCGACTCCGGCGGCCCGCTGGTGCTGAACGGCCGGTTGTTCGGGGTCGTGTCCTGGGGCATCGGGTGCGCCGACGCGGGCAACCCGGGCGTGTACGCCGAGGTCGCGTCGTACCACTCGGCCCTGACGGCCCAGATCAACAGCTGACCTCTCGGTGGCCGGCCCCCGCCCGGGCCGGCCACTACGTCTTCTTCGGTACGGCGATCACGACGGCGTTGCTGAGGTACGCCGTACCGTCCCAGTCCTCGCAGGTCACCAGGACCAGCCGGCCCGGGACACCCTGGTCGAAGAGCCGGGCGGCCCGCTTGGCCAGGGTCTTCTTGCGGTAGACGGTCACCGCCGAGACCACGTACTCGACCGTGCCGCGGCCGGTCGTGACCGAGACGGTGGCGCCGGCGGACAGTTGGTCCAGGTCGTCGAACGCGCCGCCGCCGTCGTGCACCGTGTGGCCGGTGATGATGGCCGACCCCTTGGCCGCACCGGGCACGGCACCGTCGGACCACCAGCCCACGAGGCGGGGGTTCGCCGGCGGGACGAGCGTGCCGCCGCGAGCGCGGATGCCGAGGACGCGCGCCGAGATCCCCAGGCTGGGCACGCTCACCTTCACCGGGTTGGCCGGTTTCGCCGGAACCGTGCTTCTGGCCTCGGGCGGTGGACTGCTGTAGGTGGCCGCGGACGGGTGTGTTTGTAGGGCGGCAGTCGTCCCGGGAGTCGTGTCTGTGACCGTCTTGGCCGAGGACTGGCCGGCCGCGGCGGTCTGCTGCCGGTCGGGGTCGTTCTTGCCGGCGTTCGGTCCGAACTGCAGGTAGCCGCCGGTGAGGAGAAGTACTGCGCCGGCCGCCAAGGCCCCGATCGTCCACCACGACGAACGAGCACGACCCGGGCGGCGACGCTTCGCAGGCATCTCAGGCAGCGTGCTGACCGCGCGTCTGCCGGGACTTCAGCACGCCGGCGAGCACGAGCACTCCGCCGAGCATGAGCAGGGCGAGCCCGCCGACGCCCTGGCTGGTGGTGACCGCGGACAGATTCGTCAGCCCACCGGACTGACCCGCGTCGATCTCGGTCGGGATCGCGACCGTCGGGGTGCTCGTCGGGCTCGCCGACGGCGTCTCGCTCGGCGACGCGTTCGGCGTCTGGTCGGGAGTCTCGGACGGGGTCTCGCTCGGCGTCTCCGACGGAGTCTCGTTGGGAGTCTCGGACGGGGTCTCGCTCGGCGTCTCCGACGGGGTTTCGCTGGGCGTCTCGCTCGGCGTCTCCGACGGAGTCTCGCTCGGGGTTTCCGATGGCGTTTCGCTGGGCGTTTCGCTCGGGGTCTCCGATGGTGACCCACTCGGCGTCGACGTACCGGTCGACCCCTCCTTGACGCAGAAGTCGAGGTGGCTGATGCCGTAGTACTTGCCGGTCTTCGCGTTTACTGGCGCGTGCAGGCCGGTGTCCGCCACGGTCCCGGCCGGCTGGTAGTTGTAGTGGTTCGCCGCCGGGCCGCCCTTGACCAGGACCGCGAGGACGACGCCGCCCGAGGCGCTCAGGTCGACCACCCGGCCGCCGGTCTGGTCCCCGGGATGCTCGATGTCGTCCGAGTCCAGGGTGCGCTGCGACCACGTCACGGTGACGCCGTCCGCGGTGTCCGAGCCCGGCGTCGGCGGGTCGAACGTGATGGGGGTCGATCCCGGGATCACGTTCTCGCAGGTCGGGTTGCCGTCGATGATCGCTCCGCCGGCCGAGGCGGACGGCGCCAGCGCGAGCGTGACGCCGCCGAGTACGAGCGCGAGCGCTCCGGCACCGCCGAGCAGCGCGACCGCACGCGAACGCTTGGGCCCGCGCGCAACCGATGTGTCGTTCACAGATGTTCCCCATGTCTGAGGCCGGCCAGGCGACCGGCACGTCGGCGGGCGGCCCTGCCGGAGTACGTTCCGGCCGGGCCAGGCGGTGATTTGCCCCTACGTCGAACCGGCGGTCGGCCGGTGGGGCCGAATCCCGGGCCGGCGACGCGCTGTGCGTCCTCCGGCCTGCCCCGCGGGAACCTCGGCCTCCGCATTCTGGGGCCACCGCGAAGTGACGCGCAAGTTATGACCGCACGACGCGCCGCATCCCTTACGGCTCAACAGAAAATGCGCACCGAACTAGTTGCCTTTCGCTTCTAAAACAATGTATTAGTTCGTGAAACACCGTATTCGCTATGCTCTGCCGGATGGCGCGCGAAGCGGACGAGAAGACGGTGCTGGGATCGGTCTGGTTGCGGCCCGACCCGGTCGCGACCCGGGCGCCGCTGAGCCGGGACGACATCGTCCGGACCGCGGTGAAGGTGCTCGACCGCGACGGGCTGGAGACCTTCTCGATGCGGCGGATGGCGGCCGAGCTCGGGACCGCCGCGACGTCCGCGCTGTACTGGCGGATCGCGAACAAGAACGACCTGCTCGAGCTCGCCGTCGACGAAGTACTCGGTGAGGCTCTGGTCGACACCGGCGACGGCGAATGGCGTGACCAGGTGACCGCACTTGCGACCGCGGCGTACGAGGCCTTGTGGGCGCATCCCTGGGCACCGCAACTGCTCGCGTCGCACGCCGGGCTCGGGCCGAACTACCAGGCACTGGCCGAACGGATCCTGACCGTGCTGAGCTCAGCCGGGTTCCGCGGCGTGCACTTGGATGCGGCCGTGTCGGCGATCTTCCACTACCTGATCGGTGCCGCCGTGACCGACGCGGCCTGGACGGCGACCGTACGGCGAAGTGGTCTGACCGAGCACGAGTGGACCACGGCCGCCGGTCAGCAACTCGGAGTCGGCGCGGCCAGCCTCGCGGCGTACCTGAGCCGGGAGAACCTGGCCGGCCCGGAAGCTCGCTTCACCAGCGGACTCCGGGCCGTCCTGGTCGGCCTGCGACCACGGCAGCTCTCCTGACTTTGTGCACCACGTGAGCACCCCACGGCTTCCGGCGTACTCACGTGGTGCACAGAGTCGGCGTCCTAGAGGTCCGCGAAGGCCGAGGCCGGGTTCTCGAAGGCGTCGGCGACGAACCGGAGGAAGGCGGCCGCCGTCCCGCCGTCGCAGACGCGGTGGTCGAACACGAGCGACAACTGGGTGAGCTTGCGGATCGCCAGCTCGCCGTCCACCACCCACGGGCGGTCGATGATCCGGCCGACGCCGAGGATCGCGACCTGCGGGTGGTTGATGATCGCGGCGCTGCCGTCCACGCCGAAGCTGCCGTAGTTGTTCAACGTGAACGTCCCGCTGCCCAGCTCGTACGGCGTCAGCCGGCCGGCCCGGGCGGACTCGGTCAGCCGCCTGATCTCGGCGTCGAGCGCCCGCGCGGTCAGGCGATGCGCGTTCGGGACCGCCGGTACGACGAGACCGCGGTCGGTCTGCGCCGCCAGGCCGAGGTTGATGCCGTCGTACTGGACGAGCTCCTCGCGCTCGGTGTCGACGAACCCGTTCAGCTCCGGGTACTTCTGCAGCCCGGCGACCACGAACCGCGCCATCAACGCGAGCAGGCCCGGTCCCGCACCTGTTGCCGTTCGCAACGATCCCCGCAGCTCGACCAGCGCGGTGGCATCCACGTCCACCCACGTGGTCGCCTCCGGAATCTCGGCCCGGCTCCGGCTCAACGTCGCCGCCACCGCCTTCCGGAAACCACTCATCGGAATCCGCCGAAGCTCTCCCAACCCCGTCCGCGAATCCGGAGCGCTCGACCCCGGCGCGTCGGCCGCGCGCCCGCTCCGCGCGGGCCCGTCGGCCGAGCTCTCGCTCCGCGCCGGCTCGCCTGCCGGCTGGACGCTCCAGCCCTCGCCGTCTGCGACCCGCCCGGCCGGCTCCTCGAGCCGGCGTGCGATCGCCAGCTCCACGTCCCGCCGCACGATCAGCCCGTCCGGCCCCGACCCCGCGAGCTCCCGGAGGTCGACCTCGGCGTCCCACGCCATCCGCCGTACCAGCGGCGAGATCACCAACGGCACCTTCGGGCTAGTCACCGCCACCGTCGTCGTGACCGCACCCCGCGGCTTGCGACGACGGCCCGCGGCACCACTGCCGGTCCCGTAGCCGACGAGCACGTTGCCCGAGCCGCCCTTCTCCTCGTCGCGGTACGTCGTCCCGGCGTCGACCTCCCCGATCGTGATCAGCGGCTTGCCGACCGGGACGACGGTGCCCGGCTCGCCGTGGAGCTCCTCGACGACACCGGCGTACGGCGACGGGAGCTCGACCACCGACTTCGCGGTCTCGACCTCGGCGACCGGCGCGTCGACGGTCACCACGTCGCCGACCTTCACCAGCCAGCGGACGATCTCGGCCTCCGTCAGGCCCTCACCGAGATCGGGGAGCAGGAACGTGTTCACGAGTCCTCCCACTGGAGGTCGTCGACCGCGTCGAGGATCCGGTCCACGCCCGGAAGCTGGTACTTCTCCAGCTTCGGCGGCGGGTACGGGATGTCGAACCCGGTCACCCGCCGGATCGGCGCGGCCAGCGAGTGGAAGCACCGTTCGGTGACCCGGGCAACGATCTCCGACGACACGCTCGCGAATCCGCTCGCCTCCGCGACCACGACCGCCCGGCCGGTACGACGTACCGCCGCGCAGACCGTCTCGTCGTCGAACGGCACGATCGACCGCAGGTCCACCACGCTCAACTGCCGGCCCTCGGCCGCCGCGACCTCGGCGGCCTCCAGCGCGACCGGCACCGTCGGCCCGTACGCGATCAACGTCGCGTCGGCGCCCTCCCGCCGTACGACGGCCGTCCCGATGCCGGGCTGGTCCTCGGTGAGGTCCACCTCCTCCTTGGCCCAGTAGAGCTTCTTCGGCTCCATGAACACCACGGGGTCGGGGAACTCGATTGCCTTACGCAATAAGGTGTACGCGTCCGCGACGGTGGCCGGCGCGACCACGGTCAGGCCCGGGGTGTGCGCGTAGTAGCTCTCGGACGAGTCGCAGTGGTGCTCGACGCCACCGATCCCGCCGGCGTACGGCATCCGGATGACCATCGGCAGCGAGACCCGGCCGCGGGTCCGGTTCCGCATCTTCGCGACGTGGCTGACGATCTGCTCGAACGCCGGGTAGCCGAACGCGTCGAACTGCATCTCGACGACCGGCCGCATCCCGTTCATCGCCAGCCCGACCGCCATCCCGACGATGCCGGACTCGGCCAACGGGGTGTCGAAGCACCGGTCCTCGCCGAACTCCGCGGTCAGCCCGTCCGTGATCCGGAAGACGCCGCCGAGCGCG
The DNA here is from genome assembly GCF_050942445.1 of Kribbella sp. CA-247076. Classification (NCBI taxonomy): domain Bacteria; kingdom Bacillati; phylum Actinomycetota; class Actinomycetes; order Propionibacteriales; family Kribbellaceae; genus Kribbella; species Kribbella sp. CA-247076. Next base: position 7,034,715 of record NZ_CP192051.1, read on the forward strand.
CCGACGTCCTCGCCGAACATCAGCACGCTGTCGTCGGCCTTCATCGCGTCCCGCAGCGCCTGGTTCAGCGCCTGCGCCATGGTGATCTTCACGTGCGTCATGGCTCAGGCCTCCTCTCGCACGAGCTCGTCCCGGAGGAACGCGGCCTGTTCGGTCAACTGTGGCGTCTGCTCGGTGTAGAGGTGCGTGAACAGGTCCTCGGGGTCCACGTCGGGCTCCGGCATCAGGCCCTCCCGGAGCCGCTCGGCCACCTCCTGGGCGCCGGCCTCGGCCCGTGCACGCACGGACTCGTCGAGCAGACCTGCCTGCTCGAGGTACGTCGCCAGTCGCTTGATCGGATCGCGCTCCAGCCACGGCGTGACTTCGTCGTCGGCGCGGTACCGGGTGGCGTCGTCGGCGTTCGTGTGCGCCTGCACGCGGTAGGTGTGCGCCTCGACGAGCTGCGGACCTTCACCGGCCCGCGCCTTGTCCACGGCCTGCCCGAGGACGGCGAGCAGGCCGGCCAGGTCGTTGCCGTCGGCCCGTTCGCCGGGAACGCCGTACCCGATGCCCTTGTGGGCCAGCGACGGCGCGACGGTCTGCCGGGCGAGCGGGACGGAGATCGCGTACTCGTTGTTCTGGACGAAGAAGACGACCGGCGCGTGGAAGACGGCGCCGAAGTTCAGCGCCTCGTGGAAGTCGCCCTCGCTGGTCGCGCCGTCACCGCAGAGCGCCATCACCACCGTGTCCTCGCCGCGCAGCCGGGCGGCGTGTGCGACGCCGACGGCGTGCGTGAGCTGGGTCGCGAGCGGCGTGGCCTGCGGCGCGACCTTGCGGGCGTACGGGTCGTAGCCCGAGTGCCAGTCGCCCCGGAGCAGGGTGAGCGTCTCGATCGGGTCGACGCCGCGGCTCACGATCGAGACGGTGTCGCGGTACGTCGGGAACAACCAGTCGCCCTCGCGCAGCACCATCGTGGCCGCGACCTGGCACGCCTCCTGCCCGTGCGACGACGGGTAGACGGCGAGCCGGCCCTGCCGGACGAGCGCACTGGCCTGGTCGTTGATCCGGCGCCCCTTGATCAACTCAACGTAGCCGTCGACCAGAGCTTCCTCGGTGGGCAGCCGGTACGACGGGTGGTCGTGCGGTACGCCGTCCTGGTCGATCAACCGGACGGGTTCCGCGGAGGGGAGCAACTGCTCCTCGACGGTGGTCATGGACCCTCCTGCGCAGGAGACGGACGGTGGGCTCATCGTCGTCCTTCTGGCCAATCTGATCCAGACCTGGGAAAATGCCGAGACGTTTGGTACCGCGATGGTTGGTTGGGAGCAGGATGTCCGACGACGTGATGATCGGCGCGGCCGGTCCTGGACAGATGGTCGTGGCTCCGGCGCTGGACGAGGTCGACCGGCAGATCGTCGAGGCGCTCGGCCGGGACGGACGGCTGTCGATCCGGGCGCTCGCGGACCAGGTGCACATCTCCCGCGCGAACGCCTACGCCCGGGTCGAACGGCTCACCACGACCGGGGTGATCACCGGCTTCACCGCGACGGTCGACCCGCTCAAGCTCGGTCTCGCGACGTCGGCGTACGTCACTCTCAGTCTCCGCCAGAGCTCCTGGCGCACCTTGCGCGAACAACTCCAGGCGATCCCCGAGGTCAAGCACATGGCCCTCGTCGGCGGCGACTTCGACGCCATCCTCCTCGTCCGAGCGGCCGACAACGAAGGCCTCCGCCGAGTCGTCCTGGAAAAGCTCCAGGCCATCCCCGAAGTCCTCGCCACCCGAACAGCCCTGATCTTCGAGGACCTCGGCACCCTGTAGCTCGCGGAGACCTAACAGCCGCAGGAGGTTCGGAGAGTGAGGGCGGTGGGGCAGGTCAGGGACTCGACGGCGGGACGGGGGTTGATCAGGCGGTCGACCGCTTGCTGGGCCAGGTGTTCGAGGGGTTGGCGGACGACGGTCAGCGGCGGCCAGGTGTACTCGGTCTCGGCGGTGCCGTCGAAGGAGACGATGGCGACGTCGTCCGGCACGCGCAGGCCGGCCTCGTGAACGGCTCGGAGGACGCCGATCGCCTGCAGGTCCGAGCTCGCGAAGACCGCGGTCGGTCGGTTTGTTGCCGAGAGCAACTCCCGGCCGGCCGCGTACCCGCCCGCTCGGCTGAACGTCGTCCGCGCGATCGGCCCTTCGTCCAGCCCAGCCTCCTGAAGCGCGTCCCGCCATCCCAGCTCACGTTCCGCCCGGCCGCCTCCACCGATCACCAGACCGATCCGCCGGTGGCCGTGGCCGATCAGGTGTTCGACGCCTTGGCGGGCACCTTCGCGGTACTGCGACCGCACCGAGGTGGCCCGCTCCAGCACGCGGTTGATCGCGACGACCGGGACGTCGACGCCGGTGAGATCCGGGTCCTCGGTCGGCGCGACCAGCAGCAGGCCGCTGAGCTGGCGGGTGAGGAGCTCGGCGATCTTGGCGTGCTCCGTGGCCGGGTCGCCGTCGGTGCTGGTCTGCAGGACGACGTACCCGTGGGCCGAAGCCTCCTTGTCGATCGCCTTCGCGAGCTCGGCGAACAGCGGGTTCCCGCCGTCGGGGGTGATCAGGCCGAAGGTGCGGGTCGTCCCCATCCGCAGCGCCCGGGCGGTCGCGTTCGGGCGGTAGCCGAGGACCCGGATCGCCTCGAGCACCCGCTCACGCGTCTCCGGTGAGACCCGGCGCGGACCTTCGTTCACCACGTAACTGACCACGGCCGTGCTGACCCCGGCGTACGCCGCGACGTCGTTGCGGGTCACCGGCGCCTTGGTCATGTGCCGATGATACGGGCGTTGACCGTCCTGGAAAGCGGTTGCTAGCGTGAGCAGCTACACGAGTAGAAAGGCTCCCGTCGTGCCCAGACGCTATGCAGTGGCAGGAACCGGTTCGCGTGCGCAGGCCTACGTCCGCGCGATCCTCCAGGAGCACCCGGAGGAGGCCGAACTGGTCGCGTTGCTCGACCCGAACCCTGGCCGGCTCGCGTTCCACGACCGCAAGGTGAAGGAGCTCGGCGGGCCCGAGCTGCCGCAGTACGGCGCCGACGACCTGGAGCGCATGGTCAAGGAGCAGTCGGTCGACCGGGTCGTCGTCACCAGCCCGGACTACACCCACGCGAGTGTCGTCTCCCGGCTCCTGCGGGCCGGCGCGGACGTGATCGTCGAGAAGCCGCTGACCATCGACGCGGACGGCACCCGGCAGATCGTGGACGCGATGAACGAGTCCGGCAGGTCGGTCGTCGTCACGTTCAACTACCGCTACTCGCCGCGCAACAGCGCGCTGCGGCAACTGATCGCCGACGGCGAGATCGGCGCGGTCACGAGCGTCGAGTTCCAGTGGGTGCTCGACACCCGGCACGGCGCGGACTACTTCCGCCGCTGGCACCGGGAGAAGCGGTTCTCCGGCGGACTGCTCGTGCACAAGGCGTCCCACCACTTCGACCTGGTGAACTGGTGGATCGCCTCCACCCCGGTGCGCGTGTTCGCCTCCGGCGGGCTGGCCTTCTACGGCGCCGACAACGCGGCGACTCGTGGCCTCGGGCAACGACCAGAGCGCGGGACGGTCGACGACTCCGCGAACGACCCGTGGTTGCTCGACCTGCGCGCCGACGAGACCAACCGGCAGTTGTACCTGGAGAGCGAGCAGTACGACGGCTACCGGCGCGACCAGGACGTGTTCGGGCCGGGGATCACGATTGAGGACAACATGGCGGTGATCGCGGAGTACGCGAACGGCGCCCGGCTGAGCTACTCGCTGAACGCCCACTCCCCGTGGGAGGGCTACCGGGTCTGCGTCAACGGCACCGAGGGCCGGGCCGAGCTCGAGGTCGTCGAGCGCGCCGCCGTGGTCGACGACCAGATCGACCCGAGCTACCCGTCCGAGCGGATCGTCGCCGGCGACGTCCGGACGGACGGCGAGCGGCTCGTCCTGCAGAAGCACTGGGCCGAGGCGGTCGAGGTCGAGATCCCCAGCGGGGTCGGCGGTCACGGTGGCGGCGACCGGCTGCTGTACGCCGATCTCTTTCAAGGACCGGGCAACGATCCGCTCGGCCGCGCGGCCGACGTCCACGACGGCGTCCGCGCGGTCGCGGTCGGCATCGCCGCCAACGAGTCCCTGACGTCAGGCCAACCGATCGCGATCGCCGACCTTCAACTCGGCGGCTGGGTGCAGCGTTAGCTGCGAACCGCCAGGCCATCACAATGACGGTCCATCGGTGAACTCCCGCTCAGCCGTCCGTGGCGGGACGCGATTGTGATGGCCTGGCCATCCGTGTCAGTCCCGTCTCGGTGAGGATGCGCGTGACGGTCGTCTCCAGCGAGCTGTGCTGGTCGATGACCGTCTCGCGCGGCTCGCCGAGCAGGTCCTGCGGCTGGTACCACTCGGCCATGTCGTCACCGGAGAACTCGCTCGCCTTCGCCCGGCTGGCGTGCCGCCGGACCGTCTCGTCGAACGGGATGTCCAGGTAGTAGAAGTACGACGGCCCGTCGTACGCCGCCCGCAGTTGCGCGAGCATCTCGCCGTACCGGGCTCTCGGCATGATGCCCTCGACCACCGCGTGGTACCCACGGTCGAGGGCATGCCGGGCGAGCTGCCCGATCGCCTGGATGTTGGCGCCGTCGGGCTCGTCCAGTTCCTTGAAGATGATCCGGCGGACGTAGTCCTGCTCGATCCAGGCGATCCCGCGGCCATAGACCTGCCGGATCGCCGCGACGATCGAGCTCTTACCGGACCCCGAGTTGCCCCGAATGACGATCAGTCGTGGTTGCACCCCACGGTGTCTACCAGGAAGCGGGTTGGCCGGGGCGGTGGGTGCCGAAGGTCCACTCGTAGCCTTCGGGGTCGGCGACGCGGCAGCGGTAGTTGCCCCAGGCGGTGGCGGCCGGCTCCCAGATCGACTCGGCGCCGGCCGCGACCGCGGTCCGGTGGATCGCGTCGACCTCGTCCTGGCTGTCGAAGGCGATGTAGCTGCCGTGACCGACGGTCTCACCCTTGCGGATCGGCTTGTCGTAGCCTTCCTCGTCGGTGAACAGGGTGAAGGCGACGCCGCCGTACCGCATCTCGGCGTGCATGATGCCGCCCTTGTCGTCCGGCACCTCCATCGTGGTCTCGAAGCCGAACGCCTTCTCCAGCCAGCGCAGGGCGCCGACCGCGTCCCGGTAGCCGAAGTACGCATGCAGGGTGGCTGAGGTGCTGCTGTTCTCGGTCATGTCTCCAGCATCCTCGGAGTAGCGGCCAGCTTCTGACCGCTACTCCGCCGGATCTGGCCGAGTTTGCCGGAGACGTCCACCGCTAGGCCTACGGGCAGGCCTGAGTGCCGAGAGGAAATAGGATTCGAGCGGACCAGAGACTCGGGTGAGGAGAGCTATGGGACTGCCAGTGGTGCTGATGCCGGGCCGGATGAACCCCGTGGTCGCGGAGGGACTGGACGGGAAGGTCGAACTGATCCGGCTCTGGGAGGAGGCGGATCCCGACGCGGTCCTGGCCGAGCGCCGGGACGACATCGTCGCGGTCGCGACCGGTGGGACGCCGATCGACGGCGCGTTCCTGGACAGGCTGCCCGCACTCCGGATCGTCGCGAGCTTCGGCGTCGGCTACGACCAGATCGACGCGGCGGCCGCGGCCGAACGCGGTGTCGTGGTGACGAACACCCCGGGCGTCCTGGACGACGAGGTCGCCGACACCGCCCTCGGGCTCCTGCTGATGACGGTCCGCCAACTCCCCCAGGCGGAGCGGTACCTCCGGGCCGGCGAGTGGCAGAACGGTGCGTATCCGTTGACCAAGGCAACATTGCGCGGCCGCCGGATGGGCATCCTCGGCCTGGGGCGGATCGGCCAGGCGATCGCCGACCGGGTGGCGCCGTTCGGGGTCTCCGTCGGGTACCACAACCGGCACCGCAAGGACGTCGAGTACCACTACTACCCGACGCTGCTGGAGATGGCCCACGACGTCGACATCCTGATGATCGTCATTCCCGGTGGCGACAGCACCAGGCACCTGGTCGACGCCGAGGTCCTGCGCGCGCTCGGGCCGGACGGCATCCTGATCAACGTCGCCCGCGGCACCGTGGTCGACGAGCCGGCGCTGGCAGACGCGCTCCGCGACGGCACCATCCTCGGCGCCGGTCTGGACGTCTTCGAGGACGAGCCCAACGTCCACCCGGGTCTCCTCGAGGTCCCGAACGCCGTACTCCTGCCGCACGTCGGCTCGGCCACGATCCCGACCCGCGACGCGATGGGCGGCCTGGTCGTGGAGAACCTGCTCAACTGGTTCAGTTACGGCACTCCGGTGACCCCGGTCCCGGAGTCGGCCGAACTGCTGAAGCGTCAGGACTGACCGGAGTCAGCTGGTGGGGCGCTCGGCCTCCGGGAGGTCCCAGATGCGGCTGTGAGTCCAGGCATACTCCCACGCCTGGATGTCGGGCGGCTGGATGCCGAGGCCGGTGAGGATCGCGCACACCTGCTCGCGGTGGTGGTTGGCGTGGTTGATCGCCTGGGCGATGAAGATGCCGAGCCGGGTGCCGCGGGTGTTGTCGTCGATGATCACCACGCGTTCGACGTCGATCGGCTTGGCCAGCACCTCCTCCCAGAGCGCGCCCGCCTCGTCGTTCCATCGCTCGAGCGCGTCGAAGTCGGCCGTCTCCTCGCTGTCGACGAAGGCGAGCGGGCTGTCCGCGACCCGGCGGACGTAGCTGCCCTCGCACCGGACGATGTGGTCGAGGGTGGCGAGGATCCCGCCGTACGTGCCGACGCCGGTCACTTCCAGCTGTTCGGCGGTGAGGTTCCGGTCGCGGCAGAACTTGATCAAGCTCTTCGTCGCCCAGATGTTGTGCCGGATGGGGTCGTACAGCACGTCGTTGAGTCCCATGCGTTTCACGGTAGCCCCGCGGCCGCCGGACGCCGTACTCAATTTTCCTTGGCCAGCGTGGTCAGGATGTCGTCCCAGTGGTCGTGCAGTACGGCGAGGTGCGTGGTCTGCTCGCGGACGACCAGGGTCGCGTGCGGGATCCGGTCGGCGAGCCAGCGGCCGTTGCGGACCGAGGCGTTCGCGTCCAGGTCGCCGTACCAGAGGTAGGTCGGACAGGTGATCCGCTCGGGGCGGAAGTCCCAGGCGCGGAAGGAGATCGCGGCGTCGCGGAGGTAGCCGTCCGGGCTGGCGAGGGCCTCGCGTACGGCGGCCGCGATCGCGCCGGCCGAGCCGAGGGTCCGGCCGTCGATCGTCGGTCCGGGTCTCGTGGTCAGTTCGGCGTCCCGCGGGTCGAGCTCGGCGAGGAACCGTCGTACGAGCGCCGCGTCGTCCGGATCGGCCGGGTTGAGGTGGTCGACGTACGCCTCGAAGTCGGGACGCATCCGGGCGACCGCCTCATCCGGGGTGAGCCCGGCCAGGCGGGTGAAGAAGGCCTGCTGCTCGGGGCGGAGGTCATCGCGGTGGTACGGCGGGTCCAGCTCGGGAACGATCGCCGGACTCGCCGCGACGCCGACCGCGGTCACCCGGTCGGGGTGGGCGGCCGCGCACGCGAGCGCGTACGGGCCGCCGATCGACATGCCGAGGACGGCGTACCGCTCGATCCCGAGCAGGTCGGCCACCGCGGCGACGTCGTCCGCAACGGTCAGGTGCGTCGACGGGCACGCGTCGGACAGCCCGTAGCCCGGCCGGTTCACCGCGATCAGCCGTACGCCGGCACGTCGCGCGGCCGCGTCACCGGCGTACGCCGCATGCCGAGTGTCCGGACACCCATGCAGAAAGAACACCGGCACCCCGTCACCGGAGCCCCCGTCCCACCCCTGCACGAGCCGCCCACCCGCCAGCCGCAACAACCCATCCGGCCAACCCCACGACCCCTCGCGGTCGGCGTGTTCCGCCCGGTCGGCGGGACCCGCACCGCCGGCGTGACGAGCGCGGTCGGCGCCAGGCACGCCGAGCGCCGGGTCCACTCCCGCGCCGTCGGCCTGTTCCGTGGTCAGGTTCGTGCTCAGCTCTGGCCGATGTTGACCATCCAGTTGATGCCGAACTTGTCGGTGACCATGCCGAACTCGTCGCCCCACATCTGCTTCTCCAGCGGCGCCGTCACCTCTCCACCGTCGGCGAGCTTCTCGTAGTACCCGCGCAGCTCCTCGTCGTCACCGCTCAGGCTGACCGAGATGTTCTGCCCCGGGTTGTACGACATGCCCTGAGGCGTGTCCGACGCCATCAGTGTGAAGCCGCTCGGCGTCTCGAGCTGGCTGTGCATCAGCTGGTTCTCGTCGTCCGGACCGCTGCTCGCGCCGAACTCCGCGAACGTGCTGCTGGTCAGCTCCCCGCCGAACACGCTCTGGTAGAACTCCATCGCCTCCCGCGCCTTGCCGTCGAACTGGATGTACGGGTTGAGTCGAGACGCCATCGGACTGCCCTTCCCCCTCTACGGAAACCACTCTTGCCCGCACAGTAGACCCGGCCACCGACAGTCCGCGAGACCCCGCGAACGCCAACCCCGCGCCGCCCCCTGCGCCGGCGCCACGTCGGCCGTACGCCGATCCCGCGCCGTGACCGATCGTTCACCGCCTGGCCGGGTGGACGGCTATGGTCTCGGCATGATCCTGCGACACGTCACGATCGACGCCGGCGACCCGTACGAGCTCGCGAAGTTCTGGAGCGCGGTCACCGGCTGGCCGATCGCCGACGGCGACGAACCGGGCGACGACGAGGTGCTCGTGGTCGCCCCCGCGCCGGTCCCCGGCCTGCTGTTCATCGCCGTCCCCGAGACCAAGGCCGTCAAGAACCGCGTCCACATCGACTGGGTCCCCGACCAGCGCACCCGCGACGAGGAGGTCGACCACCTGCTCTCCCTCGGCGCCACCATCCACGAGGACCACCGCCAACCCGACGGCCGCGGCTGGGTCACCCTCCACGACCCCGAACACAACGAGTTCTGCATAGAACGCAGCGAATCCGAACGCACCGCCTGACTCGAACCAGGTCCGCGAGCGCCGTCACCCCGACCGGGTGGCGGCGCTCTGCCGTTGCCACCACCAACAGCCATCGCGCGAGCACGGTGGGTGCCCAGGGCAAGGCCTCGCAACTTTTCCGGCGGGATGGCCATCGTGCGTGTGACAGGGAGATTTCACCGCCGGCCGGGGGGCCGCGGTTCGAGGGTTGGGGAATGCGATGGTCAGGTGGGTGTTGGCGTGCGCGCTTGTGGTCGCGGCGGGGGTGACGAGCGGTGGGGGTATGGCGACGGCGACGGAGACCGCGGGGAATCCGGGGATCGCGATCGCGCCCGAGCTGCCGGAGCCGCCGGGGGCGCAGTTCGTGCCGGGGGCAACGAATGTGATTCCGGCCACGGCCGCGCCGGCGAAGGACATCAGGAGCAAGAGCGAGGCCAGGTCGAAGAACGAGGCGCAGGCCGCCGCCGGGACGTACACGTGTCCGGGGTTCAGCACGGTCGACGACGCGACCCCGGTGTCGTACCTCCTGAAGGACACCTACGCCTGGGGCGGGTTCGCGGCGTACAAGGTCGGCAACGGCAGCGGCAACATCAACTGGAAGCTCAATCCGTACCAGAACCCCAGTTGGTACATGTGGTTCCACTCGTTGCGCTGGCTGGGGCAGGGCATCACCGCCGCCGGCCAGGGTGACACGGCCGCGATGGCCCGCGTGACGACGATTGTCCGCGATTGGGTTGTCGACAATCCGTACTCCTGGAAGGCGAACATCGGCGCCTGGGAGTCGACGATGCATCGCACCAACGTGCTCATGTGCACCCGGCAGGCCGTGCTGACCGGCCTGAAGGTCACCACCCTGCCGACGCAGTACCAGTGGCTCGACAAGGCGCTGCTCGACCACGCGGCGTTCCTGGTCTACAACTGGAGCGGCGCCTGGAACCACGGCACGGACGAGAGCATCGCCCTGTTCGGCGTCGGCTGCACGCTGAACCGGACCGACTACAAGAACCTCGCCCAGCAGCGCCTCGCGTCCGGCATCACCACCTCGATCGACGCGCAGGGGTCGACCAACGAGCAGTCGACGGCGTACGCGCAGTTCAACTACTCCCTCTGGGGACGCGCGGTCGAGGTACTGCAGGCCTGCGGCGCCGACCCGGGTACGACGATCACCCAGCGACGGGCCCTGCTCGCGAACTGGATCGCGCTGGCCACGAACTCGCTCGGCAACCTCCACCAGATCGGCGACTCCGAGGTCGTGAAGACCGCACCGATCGCCGGCACCCCGCTGCAGTTCGCCGGCACCAAGGGGGCGGAAGGAACCGCGCCCGCGCAACGCGTCGGCGTCTACTCGGCCGGGTTCGTCTTCGGCCGCTCCGGCTGGGGCACGGGCGCGACGTTCGCGGCCCAATCGTCGTACAGCATCAGGTACGGTCCGAAGCGCCAGCTGCACGGGCACAGCGACCACATGTCGCTCACGTACGTCGCTCGCGGTCGGGACATCCTGATCGACGGCGGTCACGCCGGCTACCAGAACGACGTCTGGCGGACGTGGGCGAAGAGCCCGTTCGCGCACAGCACGATGACGACTCCGCTGTCGGCGGACGCGATGCCGGCTACGAAGCTCAACCGGCACGTGCTGGGCACGAACTCCGACTTCTACGAGTTCTCCGACGTACCCGGGGCCGGGATCAGCCGGGTCCGCGGCGTCCTCGTGCTCAAGGACCCGGACCTAGTCGTCACGCTCGACCGCGGATCGTCCAAGACCGCGCAGCAGTTCCAGACGTTGTGGCACCTGCCGTCGGACCAGAAGGCGTCGGTGTACTCGCGGACGACCGCCCTCGCGGCGAAGCCCGGTGAGAACACGCGGACGATCCTGTTCCAGGTGCCGTACCGGCAGGCGCTGCCGCCCGGCGCGATCCTGCTCAAGCAGGCCCAGACGAAGCCGATCCAGGGCTGGCACTACCCCAACATCCGGACCCGGAACTCGGCGCCCACGCTGATGTTCGCGCGCTCGGGATACTCCGCCTCGATCCTGTCGTTCATCGCCCCGGTCCGCGCGTCCGGCGCGGTCACCTACGCCACCCGCTGGGTCGGTACGACGTACGTCGTCGACCTGACCGTTGCCGGTGTGAAGACCTCCGTCGGAATCACCGCCGGCGGATCACTGGTCCGGCTTGCTTGAATCCGACCGACATCCGGAGGGCCCGTCGTTCGGCGGGCCCTTCGTGATGCAGCGAAGCCTCTCGTGATGCCGCGACGCCGTTCGTGATGCCGCGACGCCTTTCGATGCAGCGAACGGGCCACCCGTCGCGTCGAGAGAAGTAGAGAGGCAAACTGGTAGCCGGGGAGGGTGTGGGGCTGGTGCGGCATCGAGAGGCACTCCGTGAGGGCTTCCTGGATTCGTCGATCGCCATCGTGGTGACGCTCGGCATCCTCGCTGTCACAGGCGGTTTGCTGGTCCTGCTCGAACCGGCCCGGCCGTCCGTGACGTCCATGAGCAGCACCCCGCCGAGCACCGGTGCGCGGTCGATCGATCCGGGAGCCTTCGGCTCCGGCACGCTCGGCCCGTGGCAGGACCTGCTCAAACACATCTCGTCCGACGACGAGATCCAGGACGCGCTGGCGTTCAACGGCGTCTTCATGTTCGGCGACAGCATCGCCGTCCAGGACCGTGCCGCCCTGGAGACCCTCCTCCGGAACCGCACCGGCGAGGCCCTCGCCGTTCACGACTGGTCGGGTCAGCCCACCTCGGCGGCCGTGGACGCGCTGGCCGACTGGGAACGACGGTTCGGACTGCCGAGCCGGATCGTGATGGCGGTGGGCTCGAACGACATCTTCGACCCGCCCGCGTTCGCCGCGCAGGTCGAGCGGGCGCTCCAGATCGCGGGCCCGACGCGGACGGTCTTCTGGGTGAACGTGTACGTCGGCCGGGTCCGTCAGCCGGCCGAGATCCGGGCCGCCGACGAGTCCAACAGCGCGTGGATCAATCAGCAGCTCGAGCAGGCCGCCGTACGCCACCCGAACCTGCGGATCATCCGCTGGGCCGAGTTCCTCGCCGGTCAGCCGGGTGGTCCGGCGAGCTACCTCCGGGACGGGATCCACACCTCCCACCCGGTCGGCACGAACGCGCGCAACGAGCTGATCCTGCAGGCGATTCTGGACCGGTGAAGTCTGCCCGGACGGGCACCGCGGAACCGGAGTGAGGGGTCCGGGCAACTTTTGCCGTGAGTCCGGACATCTATAACAACAGATGCCGGATGCAACCTTATCGGCGCCCGCCGGCGTGTTACCCCAGCAAGAGCTTCCATCGAGACGCCAGACCTTCTCGAGCCTGAGTCCCGCCACCTCGGGCATCGCGACGACACACCAACGGACCTGACCCAGGGACACGTCTGCCCCTATTCAGGTCTAGTCCGGAACAAGGCATGCCCGTGGGGGGCTGCAGTGAGGAATCAACCATGCCCGCGCACCACCGTCGCAAGGCCGCCACGACCCTGCGGCTCAGCATCGCCGTCCTGCTGAGCGCGGTCGTCGTCGTGACCTCTCTGGTCATCCCCTGGAACAACTCCACGCCCGAGGCCGCACCGGACCCGACGATCGCCCGGACTCCGGAGCCGCCGACGCCGACCGTGACGCAGGCGACGAAGCGGGACGTCTACACCTGCCCGGCGTACAGCGGGATCGACCGCGCCAACCCTTTGACCAACCTCTATCGCGACACCTTCACCTGGGGGACGTCGGCGCCGTACCAGGTCGGCAACGGCAAGGGGGACGTCGACTGGAGCGTGAACCCGTACCAGAACCCGAGCTGGTACATGTGGTTGCACTCGCTGCGCTGGCTGGGGAAGGGCATCGCGGCGGCCGAGAAGGGCGACCGGCGCGCCCTGGCCCGGGTGAGCGCGATCGCTCGCGACTGGGTCCGCGACAACCCGTACTCGTGGAAGAAGAACGTCGGCGCCTACGAGGCGACGATGCACCGGACGAACGTGCTGATCTGCTTGCGTCAGGCAACTTTGTCGGGCCTGAAGGTGGCGAAGCTGCCGCTGTCGTACACCTGGCTGGACAAGGCGCTGCAGGAGCACGCGTGGTTCCTGCAGAAGAACTACAGCGGCGACTGGAACCACGGCACCGACGAGAGCATCGCGCTGTTCGGCATCGGCTGCACGCTCGGTCGGGCCGATCTCAAGAAGATCGCCGCGGACCGGTTGACGAACGCGATCAAGACGTCGATCGACACCCAGGGATCGACCAACGAGCAGTCGACGGCGTACGCGCAGTTCAACTACTCGCTCTGGGGACGGGCGAGCGACGTCCTGCAGAAGTGCGGCGTCGACCCCGGTACGACGATCAAGGCGCGCCGGCGTGAGCTCGCCAAGTGGCTCGCCCTCGCGACCAACTCGCTCGGCAACCTGCACCAGCTCGGCGACTCCGAGGTGGTGAAGACGTACCCGGTCGAGGGCACGGTCCTCGAGTACGCCGGGACGCTCGGGAAGCGCGGGATCCGGCCGACCCAGCGGGTCGGGATCTTCGACGCCGGCTACATCTTCGGCCGGACCGGGTGGGGTGAGAGCCGGCCGTTCACGCAGGAGTCGACGTACAGCATCCGGTTCGGGCCGTCGCGGAAGCTGCACGGTCACGAGGACCACACGGCGGTGACGTACACCTCACGCGGCCGGGACATCCTGATCGATGGCGGTCACTCCGGCTACAAGTGGGACGACTGGCGGAGCTGGGCGAAGAGCCAGTTCTCGCACAACCAGATGACGGTGTTGTCCACGGCAACGTCGCATCCGGAGACCGAGCTCGTCCGCTCCTCGATCGGCGCGACGTCGGAATTCTACGAGCTCAGTGACTCGTTGGGTCCGGGCATCGACCGGAAGCGCAGCGTCCTGGTGCTGAAGGATCCGGACCTGATGGTGGTGCTCGACCGCGGGACGTCACGGTCGGACGAGGAGTACCAGACGTTGTGGCACCTGCCGTCGGACCAGAAGGTTCGCGTCGTCGGTAACTCCGCGGTGGCTCAAGCGCCTGGCGACGGGGTGAAGACGACGCTCGTGCAGGTCCCCTTCCAGCAGGAGACGACGCCGATCAAGGTCGCGACCGGCGAGACCGACCCGGTGCAGGGCTGGCACTACCGCACCATCGACGACCGCAAGCCGTCCCCGGTGGTGAAGTTCACCCGCTCCGGCCGGTCGGCCTCGATCCTGTCGCTGATCGTCCCGTCGCGCTCCAACGCCGTGGTCGCGTACACCACCACCCAGCAGGACAATCAGATGATCGTCAATCTGATTGTCGACAAAGTGCGGACGTCGATCGCCGTCTCCCCCGACGGCACACTGAAGCGCCTCAAGTAAACCGCTCGACCGAACCAGGCCGGGCCAAGTCCGAACGTGGGGGCGCGGCCGATGCACCTGCTTCGCGTGCACGGTCGTCTCGGCCTGCCCTGGTTCGCGGTGCCCGCCGCAGCGTCTCCCACCCGGACGGCGCGGAGCTCATTTCACCGGACGGCGCAGGGCTCAGTTCGCTGCGGCACGCGATCCCGCGGACGCGGCCGACGTGTCTCGAGCCCTCCGCCGGCGCGGGGCTCAGTTCGCGGCGCTGGTGCGGGCGCCGACCGGGCGCCAGTCCTCCGGCGGGTCCTCGCCGACGCGGCCGTCGACGGCTTCACGGAGCAGGTCGGCGTGACCGGTATGACGCCCGTACTCCTCAATGAGATCGCAGACCAGCCGCCGCAGACTGGCATGCTGCCCGTCCGGCCAGGAGATGTGCGCCGGCTGATCGAGCCCACCGTCGGCGATCGCGGCAGCCAACGCCTCGCGTGACCGCACCACGGCGCCGTCCCACAGCGCGTAGAGCTCCTCAGGCGTGTCCTCGGCCGCGGACGCGAACTCCCAGTCGTTGTCGTCGGTCCACCCGTTCGTCTCCCACGGCCCGCCCATCGGCTCACCACGGAACTTCACGGTGATCAGGTAGTCCTCGTTCGCCGCCAGATGCTTGAGCAACCCGCCCAGCGTCAACGACGACTTCGCGATCCGCGTGTTCAACCCGTCGGCGTCCAGCCCGTCGGCTTTCCACCGGAACGTCGTACGCAACCGCTCGAGCGCCCCGACCAAGTGCTCCACATCGGTCCCGGCAATCGGAGGTTCCCACGGAATTTCAGCCATGCCGACACGCTAACGCCAGTTCCGGACGTTCCCCTTCCGGAACTATTGTCGACAATCATGATCCGCCTAGAGATGACGTCTCCCGCCCACCTCATCCCCGGCGACCCACCGCCCGCCCCGCTCACCCTCGAAGAAGTCACCGCGGCCGCCGCACCCCAGATCCGCGCCCTGTACAACCGCATCTGGGCACCCCTCGGTCCCAGCGGCCGAACGGCCTGGACCACCGCGGAGTGGACAGCCGAACTGTCACTGCCGGGCATCCACACGCACCTGGCCGTCATCGACGACGAACCGGCCGGCTTCGCCGAACTCTCCGCAGAACCCAACGGTGACGTAGGCATCGTCGTCTTCGGCCTCCTGCCCGAACATCAGTCGAAGGGCTTCGGCAGCGCCTTCCTGACCCTCACCGCCCAACTCGCCTGGACGCTCAACGACCCCACCACCCGCGTGTACCTGCACACCACTCCCGATGAGCACCCCGCCGCCCTCCCCAACTACGAGTCCCGAGGCTTCCGCGTCGTCTGAGTGTGCTAGTAGACAAGTCACCTAGATGTGATGTCTACTAGTTGGCATGATTCTCCAGCGCATCGTCCTGGGACTGCTGTCGATCGCGCCGATGTCGGGCTACGACCTGAAGCGGCACTTCGACTCGACGGTCAACTACTTCTGGTCGGCCGACAAGGCGCAGATCTATCGGACCCTGGCAGCGCTGGTGAGCGACGGGCTGGTCGAGGTGCAGAAGGTGCCGGGTACGGCGGGTCCCGATCGTCAGGAGCACCGCATCACGCCCGCCGGACGTGCGGTACTGCGCGAATGGCTTGTCTCCGACCTGGATCGACAACCCGAACGCGACGCCTTCCTGGCGCGAGTCTTCTTCGCGGGTGAGCTCGACCCCGCGGACGTCTCCGGGCTGCTGCAGCGACGCCGCGACGCAGCGCTCGCGACCCTCGCCACCCTGGAGGCGATCCGCGCCGCCAACCCCGAGCCTGACCAGTCTGCCTCCCGCGCCGAGCGCCTCCGGCTCGCGACGCTCGACCACGGCCTGCGCCACACCCGGACCGAACTCGAGTGGCTCGACAACCTCGAGAAGGAATTCCGATGACCACCACCTTCCCCGAACTCCACCCCGCGACCCGTACGTCCGCGGATGCCCTCGACGACCTCCCCGTCGTACTACTGCACGGCGGCAACGTCGCCGGCTGGATGTGGGAGCCGCAGCTTCCCGCGTTGGCACACCGCACGGTCGTCACCCCCGACCTGCCCGGCTTCGGCCGACGTACGGCGGAGTCCTGGCCCGGCCTCGCCGGTGCCGCCGACGACGTCGCCGGACGCGTCAAGCAACTCACCGGCGCCCAACGCTTCCACGTCATCGGCCTCTCCCTAGGCGGCGCCATAGCCCTCCACCTCGCCGCCCGCCACCCCGACGCCGCGGCATCAGTCCTCGTCTCGGGCGCCCCGCTCCTCCCGGTCAGAGGCTTCTCGCGTTTCCTCGCCCGCCTCCAACTGACCTTCTGGAGCTCGCCCTGGTTCTGGAAGGCCTTCGCGGCTGGTCTCCGACTACCTCCCCAAGCCCGCGAACAGTACGTGCACCACGGCCTCTCGGTTCAGCGCGAAACCGCCGAACGCATGCTGCACGACATCCTGACCGGCGGCGTCCCGGCCGACCTGGAGGCATACGACGGGCCGATGCTCCTCGTCGCCGGCGAGCGCGACACTAAGGCCGTACGACGCTCGTTGCCCAGAGCGGCCGCCGTATTACCCCATGCAAAACTCCGCATCGCACCCAACATGCATCACGTCTGGAACATCGAAAACCAAACCCTCTTCAACGACATGATCACCACGTGGCTCACCGGACAAATTCACCCAGGCCTGCGCGGTCACTAACTCCACGCACATTCCACCAGCCGGGTGCACTGCTTCCACATGTTGCCTCAGGCAACATATTCGCCCGGTCACCAGGATTTGTAGAGACGTCGACGATCCCGACCTGCCTGCAGGTAATCGGCGCGGGCCGGCCGCCGTGCAGTACGCCGGCGACAACGAGACCGAAGGCGATGACGCCGGCGATCGTGAGGACCTGGCCACACGGGCCAACAACCGGCCACAGGACAAGCAGTCGGCCTCAGACACGGCCCGACCCTACGGCAGCGCGCGGCACCCCGACCTTGACTCGCGGCCCGGCCTACCAGCGGTCAAGGCGGCCAACTGGTTGCGCGACGCCCGACCTGCCGCTTGCGCAGAACTCTCGGCCGCCCGCAGCCGCCGCCGAAATACGAGGGACAAGGTGAGATCACGAATGTAGCCTGACCTGGTCATGGAGATGTCCGAGGTTGCGCGTGCGATTGCGGCTGCAACGTCGGTTGCTGCGTCGCTCGATCTGCCGGCCACAGATGCAATCGTTCTCCACAACTCGAACAAGCTGGCGCTGCGGCTGATTCCGTGCGACGTGTTTGCCCGGGTCGCACCTGTGGGGCAAGAGGTTGCACAGTTCGAAATCGACCTCGCTCAACGGCTCACCGAGCTCGGATGCCCCATAGCTCATTTGGAGCCTCGGTGGACCCGCTTGTCTACCAGCGCGATGGCTTCGCAGTGACGCTGTGGATCTACCACGAGCCTGTGACACCTGAGGTCTCACCAATCGAGTACGCCGAGGCGCTGCAGCAACTTCACGCCGGCATGCGCCAGGTTGATATGGCGAGTCCGCGGTTCACGGATCGAGTCGCGGAGGCGGAAGAAGTCGTTGCCAACCCGGATCTCTCGCCGGAGCTCGCCGACGCCGACCGCGTGTTCCTCAGCAGCAGACTCGGACGCGTACGACGGGCGATCGAGGCCCGCGGCGCCGTCGAGCAACTGCTTCACGGAGAGCCGCATCCGGGCAACGTGCTCAGCACGAAGAACGGCCCGTTGTTCATCGACTTCGAGACGTGCTGCCGTGGACCCGTCGAGTTCGATCTCGCCCATGTTCCCGAGGCGGTCTGCGAGCACTACCCAGGCGTTGACCAGACCTTGGTGGACGACTGCCGGCAGCTCGTCCTCGCGATGGTCGCAGCGTGGCGTTGGGAGCGTCGCGACCAGTTTCCGAACGGGAGGCGATTCGGAGAGGAGTTCCTGCGCGCACTGCGCGCGGGGCCACCTTGGCCGACCCTCGACACGATGTCCAGGCGCCTGGACGCTCTGCGGGAATCGCCGAAGGGTCACGTAAACACATAGCCGTCAACCGGAGGGCCGCGACCTCAAAGGGCTGAGCGTGCGCCGCCGCCGACCGGCCAGGGAAATCCAGCTGCTGGGGTTTGCGTCGGCCGGGTTCAAGCCGACCTTGGTCTGCGGACCAGGTCGTAGGCCTTGCAGCCCAGACATAGGCCAGTGGACGCGTTGAGGGCTGCCAGAACGAGGGCGAGGGCGGTGAGGCTATAGCCGGCGAGGTCGGCGCCGAGGATGAAGGTGGTCAGGGCCACGGCGGTGAGTACGAAGCCGATGAACTGGGCGAATCTCGGCGGTCGAGCGTCTTCCAACCCGGGCGGCGGTTCGAGCCGCGGCCAGATGAAGCGAGCGAAGAGCTGCGCCCAGAGCGACCACTGGAAACTCACGAACGCGGTGAACCCGAACACGGCAACCTGGGACGCGAGCAGACCCAGACTCAGCGGTCGAGCAACCTCGACGATGAGCAGTACGACGGCGAGCACGGCCGCCGTTGCCCCGGCACTGAACCGCAAGAGGCGCGGATCGACATGAGCACGGAGTGGGCACGCGCCCGGACTCATGCTGCGCATGTGGCTCTCCAGAGAATGCGATGCCAGGGTGTCGAGTTGGTGGGACCGAGCTCGGGAAATCGGTTTGTGGCGTTTCGAAGAGACGACCTACAGTCTATGCCGATGACCGACACGTCCGAATTGTTGCCATTGCCGGACCGGAAGCCGATCGATGAGGCGGTGGCGAGGAGGCTGATCGCGGGGCAGTTCCCGCAGTGGTCCGACCTCGAAGTCCGGCCGGTCGATTCGCAAGGGTGGGACAACCGCACGTTCCGCCTCGGCGATGAACTGCTCGCGCGATTCCCGACCGCCGAGGAGTACGCGCTCGCAGTGGAGAAGGAACATCGGTGGTTGCCGGTCTTCGCGCGTACGTTGGCGTTGGAGATTCCGGTTCCACTGGCCAAAGGCGTACCCGCCGAAGGCTTTCCGCACAACTGGTCGGTGTATCGGTGGCTCGATGGAGTTCCCGCCGACAGCGCGATCGTCGAGAACCTGACGGCGTTTGCCGTCGAACTCGCCGAGTTTCTCCTTTCCCTGCAGCGCATCGACTCGGCCGCCGGACCGGGGCCGGGGCTGCACAATTGGTTCCGAGGCGGTCCGCTGACGACGTACGACGGATGGGCTCGGGCGGCTCTGAAGACCTTGGACGGCGTCATCCGGACCGAGGTCGCCGAGGAGGTCTGGGAACGGGCGCTGCGAACCTCGTGGAGCGGCCGGCCGGTCTGGTTTCACGGTGACGTGGCCTCGGGAAACCTCCTGCTGAAGGATGGTGCGCTCGCGGCCGTCATCGATTTCGGCACCTGCGGCGTCGGCGACCCGGCCTGCGATCTGGCGATCGCCTGGACCATGCTGTACGGCGAGAGCCGGGCCGTGTTCCGCGATCGCCTGGACGTGGATGACGCGACCTGGGAGCGTGGACAGGGCTGGGCGCTCTGGAAGGCACTGGTCGCCTGCGCCGGAGCAGTCCGCGACGGCAACGCCCTCCCGGCGGACGCCTCGTTCGTGGTCGAGCAGATCCTCACCGCCAACGAGCACCCACACTGACGACGGAAGCCCCGCGCGCCCTCGCCCTGACTCCACGAGGGCCGGAAACTCGTCGCTGTCGGCTCGCGCCTTGTCCCGCCCGGCAGTGCACCCGGGACGGCATGCGCGTTGGGCGAAGAAGCGCCGATGCCGCGCCCTGATCACAGCCGAACTCACATCAGGCTCGGCGATCGCGTTCAACCTTCGCGGCACGTATCAGCGTGGCGGCAGACGAAGAGAGGATGCGACGCATGAAGGCAACACCGGAACCGACCGGCAGTCCGCTCCGGAACGGCAGCTCGCCGCTGTCCGGGGATGATGTGATGGCCGTGTTGAACCGGTTCTACGCGGCCGAGGCGAAGTATGTGGCCGCGCGCGGCATCGGCACCGACTTCACCGAAGTCGCTGCCTTCCTCGATCCCGAGGTCGTGGTGTACCAGGCGCCCGGCCTGCCCTTCACAGGGACCGGGATCTGGCGTGGCCATCGAGGCGTTCAGGCCTTCCTCGACCTCTTCTCCGAGACCTGGCAGTCGATGGACGTGATCGACGCGCGAGCCCTCGTCGATGGGCGTACGGTCGTCGTGCTACTCCGTGTACGTTTCTGCGCACGGGCCACCGGCCGTACGGTCGAGACCCACATCGCCCAGGTCAACGTGGTCACCGACGGCCGGATCACCAAATTCCGGCCGTACTACTGGGACCCGGCAGCGATCGCCGACGTCTGCTCCTGACCATTCCGCGGACTGGTCCGGCGCCTGCTGACGGTGAGGCACCGGACCGGACCTGACGCGGTCAGAAGAGCCGGCCGACCAAGCCGTCGAGGAGGTCGGCGACCCCGGGCTTAGCGTTGTCCGGATCCCACTCCGGCCCCAGGCTTCCCGGGTTCCATTCCGGTCCGAGCTGTCCCGGGTTCCATTCCGGACCGAGGTAGCCGGGCGTCCACTCGGGCCCGGGCGTGGTGGCCGCGGCAGTGCCGGCGGTCAACGCCAGCCCGGTCCGGTCGCAGCGACTAGGGCGAGCGTGCGGTAGACCTTGCGCATCATCGAGAACCATCCGTTGGCATGGTTGGTTGCAGGTGAGTACGTGGCAAAGGACCACCGGCGTTCAGCCGAGTTCGAACTGCTGCATTCCCTGGGCGAAGTTGCCCTTAAGCCCCACCGAGTGGCGGTCGGCTGTATCGCGTAGAGAGGATGGTCCGGACCGGGCGGAGTCCCTGGGGTCGACGCCCGACCTTGGTCCGACAGTGATCTGTGCTAGCCGGAGGAACCGATCGCGGCTGGTCCAGTTGTTGACAGCGTCCGGTCGTAGGTATCTCCGAAGCTCAGGCCGGTTCTTGTGGGTGGAGCAGCGGACGGATTTCAGTGAGCATGTCCCGCAGCTCGGCGGATCCCTGACGAACCTGTGCACTGGCGTCGAGCGACAGCTCGTCGCATGCTTCGACCGCACGGTCCCTCTCGGAGGCGAACATCGTGAACACAGCCGCGACGGCGTCTCCGACGTACGTGCGGTGTTGAAGATCCGCTGAGGCCAACGCTTCAGCGATGATTGCGAGTCCTGCGAGGTCGTGGCGCCGGAGCAACGCCTCTGCGGTCGCATAGGTGACGAACGTGTCGTTGGCATCAAGGACTAGTCGAAGCAGCGACTCGCGTGCTTCTCGAGCGTCGGCGAAACTGGCGAGGGCACGACCCGCGTCGACTCGATCGTGGTAGTCCTCGCTGTTCGCCAGCGCGGTGAGCGCGATGATCGCCGGGCGCCTCCGATCGTCGTCCATACCAAGATCGTGTCACGCGCTCAGGCCGAATCCGCTTAACCGGACATCGTCAGTCGAGGCCTTCGACGATGCGGAAGTCGCGTTCGACGCCGTCGGACAGGGCGACGAGCGCTTTGTGGTAGGCCGCACTCTCGCGCGCTGCAATGGCCTGCTCGAAGCTGTCGAACTCGACCAGGACCGTGCGTTCGGCGATTCCGGCGTCGTGGGCGACGACCCGACCGCCACGGATGAGGGTCCGGCCGCCAAACGCCTGGACGGCCGGACGGGCCAACTCGTTGTAGGCGGCCAGCTTCTCAGGGTCTGAAATGGTGCGGTAAACGCTGACCCAGTAGCCCTTGGACACGAAACCTCCAGTGTGATGAGCGGATGTGACTTGCGGGAGCCGGGTCATCGAGCGCCGGCAGGCTTGCCGATGGCAACCATCCGCTCGACCGAACGCTGGGCTCGCTCGATGATCTCGGGCGGCAGGTGGATCTCGTCGCGGCCTTCGCGTAGGCATCGCACCAGCAGCTCCGGGGTGATCATCTTCATGAACCGGCACGAGGCCTTCGGGTTCACCGGCACGAAATTCGTTCGCTCGTTGACCTTGCGCAGCTGATGGAGCATGCCGATCTCGGTCGCGATCAGGGCCGTCTTCGCGGTCAGGTCGCGGGCGGTGTCCAGCATGCCGGCGGTGGAGAGGATGTGGGTCCGCTCGGCCGGCAGATCACCCACGCCGGCGAGCCAGATCGCGGACGATGCGCAGCCGCACTCGGGATGGACCAGGACCTCGGCCTCGGGATCGGCCGCCACCTGCGCGCGCAGGTCGGCCGCGCTGATGCCGGCATGCACGTGGCATTCGCCCATCCATACTTCGATGTTGTCTCGGCCGGTCTGCCGCCGGACGTGTGCTCCGAGGAACTGGTCGGGAAGGAACAGGATCGGCTGATCCGCCGGAATCGAGTTCACCACCTCCACCGCGTTGGACGACGTACAGCAGACGTCGGCCTCGGCCTTCACCGCCGCGGTTGTGTTGACGTAGGCAACGACTGCGGCATCGGGGTGCTGGGCCTTCCACGCCCGTAGCTGGTCGGCATCGATGGTGTCAGCCAGCGAGCAACCCGCCTGAGCAGTCGGGATGAGCACGGTCTTGTCCGGGCTGAGGAGCTTGGCGGTCTCCGCCATGAAATGTACGCCGCAGAACACGATGGTGGAGGCGTCCGTGTCGGCAGCGATACGCGACAGTGCGAGTGAGTCGCCGACGTGGTCGGCGACGTCCTGGATCGCCGGTTCCTGGTAGTTGTGGGCGAGAATCACCGCGTCGCGCTCCTGGGCGAGGCGGCGTACTTCGTCCTGCCACGTGATCGCTGGGTGCTGACCAATGGTCACAACAGTTCCTTCTTCCTCAGTTGACGCCGTGATCGCGAGCGACCAGCAGGCTGATGTCGAGTGCCGTGGGGGAATGGGTCAGGGCGCCGACCGAGACGGCGTCGACACCGGTGGCGGCGACGTCTGCGACGGTGTCGAGCGTGATGGTGCCGGAGGCCTCGAGTTGTGAAGTGGACCCGGAGGCGTTGCGCCGCTCGACGATCAGGGCCATCTCCTCGGCCGGCATGTTGTCCAGCAGGATCCACTCGACCTGGCAGTCCAGCGCTTCGCGGGCTTCCGCCGCGGTGGTGACCTCGACCTCGATCGCCAGGCCTCTGCCTTCCGCGGTCATGCCGTCCCGGACCCGGCGTACGGCGGGAAGGATGCCGCCGGCCGCAGCGAGATGGTTCTCCTTGAGCAGGACCATGGCGGCCAGGTCGAGCCGGTGATTCGTCCCGCCGCCGCAGTTGACGGCGTACTTGTCCATGGCCCGAAGGCCGGGCGCCGTCTTGCGAGTGTCGAGGAGTCGCACCGGGCGCGCTCCGATCGCGGCCACGAAGGCGGCCGTAAGGGTTGCGATGCCGGACATCCTTTGGACGAAGTTCAGCGCCACGCGCTCGCCGGTGATGATCGAGCGCGCCGCACCACTGATCGACGCGAGCCGCTGTCCAGGGAGGACCGGATCGCCATCGGCAACAGCCGGCCGCACCGTAACGGTGGGATCGATCGCGGCGAACACACCCTGTAGGAGCGGCAGACCGGCCACGCGACCCGCCTGCTTGGCGACCACCGTCGCCTCGACGTGTAGTTCAGCCGGGACGCTCCATCGCGTGGTGACGTCGTCCACCGTCTGGTCCTCGGCCAATGCGGCCGTCACCGCGGTCCGGACCGTCTCCGTCGTCAGTTGCATCGCTTGCTCCGACCCTTCGTGGTGTTTTCGCTTCAGAGGCGATAACTAGCTTCACGCTACCATCGGCGTCGTGCCCGCAGCCAAGAAAGGTGACCCGGTTAACTTCCCCAGCTACCCGCACGAGGTGCTGTCGGTGGTCTTGTCGGTCCGGGACGGCAGGTTGTGCGTCCTGCTGTGGAAGCGCGCACGGAGCCCGTACCGCGGTCGCTGGGCGCTGCCCGGCGGCGGGGTCGAGCCCACACAGCGGCTCCGGGAAGCCATCACCGGGCACCTGGCGACGAAGGTCGCCGTCCGCGACGTCGCACACCTCGAACAGCTGGCCACCCACAGTGCGATCGATCGCGATCCGCGGGCCCGCGTCCTGGCGACGGCGTACCTCGGCCTGGTGCCGTCCGACGTACAGCCGGTGCTTCCGTCCGACACGGTCTGGCATCCGGTCGACGATCTGCCGCAGACCGCGTTCGACCATCACTACTTCATCGATGCCGCGGTCGGTCGGCTGCGCGCGAAGCTGTCCTACACGAACATCGGCTTCGCGCTGGCTCCCCTGGAGTTCACGATCGCCGCGCTGCGCGACCTGTTCGGCGCCGCCCTGGGGTACGAGCTCGGCGCCACCAACCTGACCCGCGTCCTGACCCGACGCCACGTCATCGACCCGACCGAGCGCCGAGCCTCCCCCGGCCAGAGCGGCGGCCGGCCCGCCACCGTCTACAAATTCGTCGCCCGCGAACTGACCGTCACAGACCCCTTCGCAGTACTCCGACCACCCCGCTGAACCGCAAGCAGCTGAGGACCGTCCCGCACCACGACCGCCTAAACGAAGAAACCCCCGAGTCAGAAAGTTGCCTCTGACCTGGGGGTTCGGGTGGAGCCGCCTGTCGGAATCGAACCGACGACCTTCTCATTACGAGTGAGACGCTCTGCCGACTGAGCTAAGGCGGCGTGGCCCGGGGGCCGAGGCAAGAGTGTAGCGGGAGGGGTGGGGAGATTCCGAATCGGATAGGTCGGCAGGCTCGATCCCGGCGCGGGTGGAGGCGGGCCGTGGGGGTGTCAGGGAGCCAGCCGTGGGGGTGTGGGAGAGCTCGGCGTGGGGGTGCGGGCGAGCTCGGCGTGGGGGTGCCGGAGAGCTCGGCTTGGGGTGCTGGAGCTCAGCGTGAGGTGTTAGGGGGATAGGAGGGCGGGCCAGTTGACTGAGTGGGCGTAGGTGGGGAAGGGGATGGGTGGGCGGCCGGTGAGGTGTTCCACGGTGGGGGTGGGGTGGGAGTCGCCGAAGGATTGCTGGTGGGTGAAGAAGGCGATCTCGGCTTCGACCTGGTCGGGTGGGGCGGTGGATGCCTGGCGGTAGTCGGCCGATGCCCCCTTGTAGTGGATGGGGCGGTCGGCGGCCTCAGCGATGAGGGCGACGGCTTCGGCGAAGCTGTGCATCGTGGGGCCGGTGACCTCGTAGGTCTGGCCGTGGTGGCCGGAGCCGGTGAGGGCTTCGACGGCGACGGTTGCGATGTCCTCGGCGTCGACGAAGGAGTGGCGCTGGTCGCCGAGCGGTACGACGAGTTCGCCGGCCTGGATCGCCGGCAGGAAGAAGCCCTCGTCGAAGTTCTGGTTGAACCAGTTGGCCCGCACCACGGTCCACTCGGCGCCGGCATCGCGGACGAGGCGTTCGGCGGCGTACAGGCGGTCGTCGATCTCCTCGGCGTGCATTGTCGACAACAGGACAAGACGCCGTACGCCGCTCGCGACGGCCTGCTCGATGAACGCCGGCTCGACGGGTACGCCGTCCGGCGCCATCACGTAGATGCCGGTCACACCGTCCAGCGCGGGCGCCCAGGTCTTCGGGTCGGCCCAGTCGAACCGCGGGTCACTGTGGCGAGAGACAGGGCGTACGGCGATCTCCCGCTCGCGGAGGAGCCGGGTGACCCGCCGGCCGGTCGAACCTGTTGCGCCGAGCACCAGAAGAGTCATGCACCCATGACACCAGAATCCGCGGAACCGGGCCGCACGGGAGCGCGTCGGAGTGCACGAGAAATACCGCCGGAACATTTCACCACCGAAATACGTTGACTTCTTTGTGGCGCATGGGTGAGACTAATGCCCGCAAGGAACGACAGACCGAGGAGATCACTGTGACCGGGAAGTGGAACGCGAGAGAGGCGTGGCGGGTTGCCATCGCCTTGCCGGCGTGCCCGCGACCCGGGTTCGCCGACCGATCCGTCTGCGGCGAAGCCTTTTATCACCAGCTCGGCACCGAGCTGAGCCCGAGCATGGACGGCCCACCTGGCTGATCTCCAGCAGGAGATCCTCTCCAGGAGCCGTCTGATCCGGGTATCCGGAACCAGGCGGCTCTTTTCATTTCACGTCGGTGTGCACTGGTTGCCGACCGGATTCCAAACCCGCGTCGCGAGGGTTCGATTCCTTCCACCGATGCTTTCTTCGGCATTTACGAATGCCGACCCGAACAATTGACAACTGGACATTCATCGCATTTTCCGCCGGGCCGCCGAGGTCCGGCGGACCTTCCCTGCGGCGCCGCCCGTGCGCCGGGGAAGACGCCCGGGCGGGTCCCGGGCAACCGTCCCCGGGACTGCCTCGGGGGACAGCCGCCGGCCGTCCCCACGCACCTCCCGGGGACGCGACCAGCTGTGGGCCAGTGGCTAGGCCGCCTCATTTGGGTTGAGGACGACGGGGGTTCGAGTCCCTCCAGCTGGACCAGGCGCCCGCAGGATGCTCAGCTACCGGCCGAGCGGGCGCCACGAACGTGCCCTGCGCCGGAAATCCGCACCACATCCGGCGCAGGGCGCTGGACGCCCGTGGCTCAACAGGAGAGAGCACCGGTCTACGAAGCCGGGGAGTGCAGGTTCGAGTCCTGCCGGGCGTGCTGTGTCCGAGGCTGAAGTGGGCGAGGCACCGGGACGTGACCCCGGAGGAAGCGGGTTCGAGCCCCGCCGGACACCCGAGACGTACGACGGCCGGCCACGGCGCGCCGCCGTACGAGAAGAACCTGCGGCTCTGGCCCAACTGGGAGAGGCGCCTGGCTTAGAACCAGGAGGTTCAGGGTTCGAATCCCTGGAGCCGCACCACGTACACGACCGACACAGAGATCACCGACTTCGCGGGGCGGGGTCGGGCACTGGGAGGGAGGAGGGACCACATGAGCGGTGTGATCGTGCTCAACGCCTCGTACGAGCAGCTGCATGTCGTGTCGATCCAGCACGCCATCCGGATGCTCGTCCGCGAGGTCGCCGTCGTCGAGGAAGCGCACGACGGCGCCGGCATCGGCCCGTTCCCCCGGCCCCGGGTGCTCCGCCTGGTCCGGTACGTCGTGACCAAGTGGCGCTACGCCTCCGGCCGCCTGCAGTACACGCGGGCCGGCGTACTGAAGCGCGACAAGCACACCTGCGCGTACTGCGGCCAGCCCGGCGCGACCACGATGGACCACGTGATCCCGCGATCCCGTGGTGGACGTGGCGAGTGGCTGAACGCCGTCGCCGCGCACGCGTCCTGCAACGAGAAGAAGGGCTCGCGCACGCCCGAGGAGGCCGGCATGCCACTGCTGTGGAAGCCGTGGATCCCCTCGCGTGCCGAGATAGCGCTCTGACGCGACCCCCGCGGCGGAGCGCGATGCCAGGTGGGCGACGGCGTCCCACCCTCGGTTCTGACCCGGGGTCCCGCAGGTTCGAGCCCTGCCCTGGCAGCTGTACGCCGTACGCGGCGTACGTGACCTGGTGAGATAAGCCGAGTGTCAGGCCTAGCGGCAGCCGTCTCGAAAACGGCCGGTCCTTCACGGGACGTCTGGGTTCGAATCCCAGTCTCACCGCATGCACACGATCGAGGAGAGTGAGGAGATGAACGTGGAGTTCCCGGTCGAGCTCAGTGGGGCCAAGGGCTCCACGCTCATGTGGGCGCACGAGCACGAGGTGGATGTGCAGGCGCTGCAGCAGCTGCGGAACATCGCGGCGCTGCCGTGGGTGCACGGCGTCCGGGTCATGCCCGACGTCCACCTCGGCAAGGGGGCGACCGTCGGGTCGGTGATCGCGATGAAGCAGGCGGTGTCGCCGGCCGCCGTCGGGGTCGACATCGGCTGTGGGATGGAAGGCGTGCTGACCTCGCTGACGGCCGCGGACCTGCCGGACGACCTGTCCGCGATCCGGTCCCGGATCGAGGCCGCCGTACCGGTCGGGTTCCGGGCGCACGAGTACCCGGTGAGTGTGCGCAGGCTCGGGCTCAACCGCGGGTGGGATCGGTTCTGGGGTTCGTTCTCGAGCCTGCACGACGGGGTGCAGGACCGGGAGAAGAAGGCGCAGCAGCAGATGGGATCGCTGGGTGGCGGCAACCACTTCATCGAGGTCTGCCTCGACGACGAGGACCGGGTGTGGCTGATGCTGCACTCGGGCAGCCGCAACATCGGCAAGGAGCTCGCCGAGCGGCACATGCGGATCGCCCGGACGCTGCCGCACAACGCGGACCTGCCGGACCGTGACCTCGCGGTCTTCCTGTCCGGCACGCCGGAGATGGACGCCTACCGGCGTGACCTGACCTGGGCGCAGGAGTACGCGTCGCGCAACCGCGCAGTGATGCTCGCCCTGGTGATGCAGGCGGTGCGGGAGTCGTTCGTCCAGGAGGTCCGGTTCGAGCGGCCGATCTCGTGCCACCACAACTACGTCGCCGAGGAGCACCTCGACGGGCTCGACCTGCTCGTCACCCGCAAGGGCGCGATCCGGGCCGGGCGCGGGGATCTCGGGCTGATCCCGGGGTCGATGGGCACGGGGTCGTACGTCGTTCGCGGCCTCGGGTCGGAGCGGTCGTTCTACTCGGCCTCGCACGGGGCAGGCCGGCGGATGAGCCGCAACGAGGCGAAGCGCCGGTACACGGTCGACGACCTGATCGCCCAGACCGCCGGCGTGGAGTCCCGCAAGGACGCGGGCGTGGTCGACGAGATCCCGGCGGCGTACAAGGACATCGAGTCGGTGATCGCCGCTCAGTCCGACCTGGTCGAGGTCGTGGCCCACCTCAAGCAGGTCATCTGCGTGAAGGGCTGAACGGGTCCTGCCGTGGTCAGGGGACACGGCAGGACCTGTTGGTGAGGTCCGCCTGAAGGCAGGGGCAGCGGTTTGCTAAACCGTCGGCCGGGTGCGCCCGGTCCGCGAGTTCGAATCTCGCTCTCACCGCTCTCCGGGGTACATGGTGCTGTGGAGGAACACAGTCGAGGAATGGCGGGTGGACGTCACACGATCGCGAAGCTGACCAACGTCCCGATCCCCGAGGCCGTTCTGGCCGGGATCGCGGTCGGGTGCGCGCTCGAGCAGGTTCGCCCGTGGCGGTTGAAGCGCCGGCAAGCCGCCGGATGGTCGGCGGTCATCGCGGGCAGCGTGATCGTCACGGCCGCGGTGAGCGCCGCGGGACGTACGACGCTGGCGCAGCCCGACACGTTGGTGACGACCGGCGTGTACGGCGTCAGCCGCAACCCGATGTACGTCGGCACCACGCTGCTGCACCTGGGAATCGGCCTGACCACCCGATCCGGATGGATCCTCGCCACGCTGCCCCTCACGTCCGCGGCGATTCACCACGGCGTGCTCGCCGAGGAACGCCGGTTGAGCGAGCAGTTCCCCGAAGAGTTTCGGCAGTACTGCGGCGCAGTTCGCCGATATCTGTAGGAGCGCCACCGTGGGAGAGGTGGGGCGGGCTGTAAACCCGTTGCCGCGAGGCTGAGCAGGTTCGAATCCTGTCTCCTGCACGTCAGTTGTCGACAATCCGACAGAGAGGAGGACCGGCCATGGCCGACCTCAGGAACAGAAAGCGAGTGCCCGGCGGACGGACCGGTGCTCCGGTGCGGCAGGGGCACGCGATGCGCCGGGTGCGGCTCGCGTGCGGGCACGTCCAGCGCGACCGGATCGCCCACCGCGGCGATCACGTCTGGTGTGAGGCCGACTGCTCCGACTGGGTCCGCGTCGTCGCGGTCGAAGAGTAGGCGGTCGAAGAGTAAGCGGTCGAGGAGTAAGCGGTCGAAGGCAGCCGACCGGCCGGCCAGGCCGGCGAGAAAGTAGGCAGCCGGGGTACGCCGTACGGAAGCGGCGTACCCCACCGCCCTCTGGTGACGGATGCACGCCTGGCTCTCCGAAGGCCGGGTCCCTGGTTCGACTCCAGGCAGGGGGACGTCAGAGGAACAGCTTGTCCGGGTTGAGCAGATTGTCCGGGTCGAAGACCGCCTTGATCTCGCGCTGCAGGCGGACGCCGACCGGCCCCAGCTCCTGCGCGAGCCAGTGCCGCTTGAGCTTGCCGATGCCGTGTTCGCCGGTGATCGTGCCGCCCAGGGACAGGCCCAGCTCCATCACCGCGCCGAAGGCCTCGAGCGCCCGCGCCTCGGCGGCCGGGTCGTTGCGCTCGAAGATGACGGTCGGGTGCATGTTGCCGTCACCTACGTGCCCAGGGCAACAGATCAGTACGTCGTACTTGGTGCCGATCTCCGCGATCCCGCGCAGCAACGCGACCAGCTTCGACCGCGGTACGGCGACGTCGTCGACCAAGGTGATCCCGAGCGGCTCGAGCGCGGGGTTGACCAGCCGGCGCGCCTCGAGCAGCATCCGCGACTCCTCGGCGTCCGAGGCCTCCGCGACCTCGATCGCACCGTGCTCCGAGCAGATCGCGGCGATCAACGCCACGTCCTCGGCCGCGCGCGGCCCACGGTCGGACTGCGCGATCAGCAGCGAGCCGACGTCGGCCGGCAGGCCCATGTCCCGGTAGTCCTGGATCGCCCGGGCGGTCGGCCCGTCCAGGAACTCCAGCAGCGACGGCCGCAGCCCGGACGCCATCACCGCGGCAGCCGCGGCGATCCCGTCCTCGACGGACAGGAACGTGGCCGCCGCGGTCAACGCCGCTTCGGGCACGGGCCGCAGCGCCAGTGTCGCCTCCGTGACGACACCGAGCGTCCCTTCGGATCCCACCATCAACCGCGTCAGGTCGTACCCCGCGACGCCCTTCGCCGACCGGCGGCCGGTCCGGACGACCTCACCCGACGCCAGCACCACCTCCAGTCCACGCACGAAGTCCGACGTCACGCCGTACTTCACACAACACAGCCCACCGGCGTTGGTGGCGATGTTGCCACCCACCGTGGACATTTCCCACGACGACGGATCCGGCGGGTAGAACAGCCCCTTGTCCAGCACGGCTCGCGACAACTCGGCGTTCACCACCCCGGGCTGGACGACGGCGACCTGGTCCTCGACCGAGACCTCCAGGATCTGGTCGAGACGCGCGGTCGACAGCAGCAGGCAGCCGTCCAGGGCGTTCGCCGCACCGGACAGCCCGGTCCGCGCCCCCTGCGTGACGACCGGCACCCCGAACGAACCGGCCGCCTTCAGCACCTCCGACACCTCGGCGGTCGACGACGGCCGCACGAGCACCCGCGGTACGCCGGCCGTGCAGAAGGTCGCGTGGTCGTTGCGATGAGTGTCCAGTACGTCGGGATCGTCGAGGACAGCCTTGTCCCCGAGCGCCGACCGCAGCCGAGCGACGAGCGGATCGGTCATCCTTCGTCCTGCTCGGCCAGGAGACGCAGGATCAGTTCGGCCCGGCGGACGCGTTCGCGGCCGAGGGCTTCCGCCGTACCGGCGAGGTGGGCGCCGACCGGGTAGATGTTCGGCGCGTTCCGCAGCCCCATCTTCAGGTAGACGGGCGCGGCGACGCGGACGATCTCCGGGACGTCGTAGAAGCGCACATGCCCGCCCTGGTCGTCCGGCACCTCGATGTACATGTCGATCGGCACGGACGTCACCGACCGGATCTCGGCGAGCACCGGCACCGGCAGGTCGGTCGACACGTTCAGACTGGTCGCGCCGAACCGCTCGTACAGCCGGGCGGTCGGCGCGTTCGCCAGCGGCATCAGCACCGACGTCTTCAGCACGAGGTCCGACGGCAGCGACCCGTCGACCTTGAGCTCACCGAGGATCTCCAGGACGCCGAGGTCGCCGACGAGCAGGCTGCGGACACCGAGCTCGACCGCCCGGAAGGCATCACACAGCGAGGCGGCAACCATCTCGTTGCCTCGGGCAACTCCGCCGACCGCGGCCGACACCTTGGCCTGACCGCCGATGTCCCACGCGCCCCGCGGCCCGAGGAACAGGCAGACCTCGACGCCCGCGGACGCACCGAGCGACAGCATCTCCTCGATCTCGCCGTCGGTCAGCATCATCACGCCGCTGCCCTGCGACACGCGGTCGATGGTCACCCCGCGGGTCTTGGCCTCCTCCAGCACGGCCGCCATCACCCCCGGCCCTTCGCAGGACGGGATCTCCACCTTGTACGGCGACCCGTCCGGGAACGTCGACGTGGACGTGTCGCCGGGGCGGAAACCGCGGTCGGCCAGCAGCGCGTGTGCCTCGCGAAGGTTCATGCGTCACTCCAGGGTCCGAGCCGGCCGGCCGACGTCAGGTCCCGCGCCGTCCCGGTGATCTCCAGGTCGAAGCGGTCACCTGCCTCCGTCAGCAGCGCCGGCGTCACCATCAACTCGTTCGGGGACAGGGTGTCCTTGATCCGGGCCAGTCGCAGCTCGGACCAGTCGCGCCGGCCGCACATCGTGACGGCGGCGAGGACGGCGGCCTCGTCGTCCTCCATCACCATCGGCAGCCGCGACCGGCGGGCACCGCCGGCGCCCGAGGTCAGCGCGTTCACGTAACTCACCCGCAGGTCGATCTGCTCGAGGATGCGCGCCGGGATCACGTCGGCCAGGCCGAGTCCCGAGGCGTTCCCGTGCGAGGCCGGGGACAGCGAGTGCACGGTGATCGCGGCGATCGACGGCGATTCGAACTCCGGGATCCCGTGCACCCAGCACCGGCCGATCACGTTCGTGTCCATGCCGGCGCCGGACTTGTCCTTGCCGAGCTCGTCCACCACCAGGACGTCGAGCTCGTCGAACGGCAGCCGCCCGAGCAGGCTGCCGGCCCGTTGCAGCAAGGCGTTCTCGGCCGGTCCGGCGATCCCGTCGGCGTCGACGAACTCCACCGACGCGGTCCGTTCGAGCGCGTTCTCCAGGATGCCGAGGCCGCCGAGGATCTTGCCTTGAGCAACCACCATCCGGGCGGCCGCCTCGATCGAGGAACCCAGTGAAGGGATTCCGCCGGCGTGCAGGGAGGCTGCGCCGGCGTGGTTGCCGAGCCCGATCGCCAGGATCTTCGCGAGACCGCTCTCGATCGGCCCGCGGAAGTCGGTGTGCGGTTTGATCCGGTTCACCAGGAGTACGCCGTCCGCCTTCGCGGCGATCGCGTCGTGGTGGACCGGCGTACCGTCGTCGAGACTGCCGACGACGACCGTCTCCATCGTTGCCTCGACCGGGCAGCCGACCGACTCCGGAGTGATCCCGAGCCCGGCCAGCATCTCCCGCTGACCGTCCGCGGTCGCACCGCCGTGCGAGCCCATCGCCGGTACGACGAACGGCGCGGCGCCGACTGCGGTGAGCCAGTCCACGGCGGCGCGCACCACCGGCACGAGATCGTGGATCCCGCGACTGCCGGCGGTCACCGCGATCCGCGCGCCCGGGAGGATGCGCTCGCGCAACGGTTCCAGCGCCGCCTGGGCCTCGGCGTACGGATCGGCCGAGGCCGGGAGGTCCGGGAGCAGTCGCCGGACGGGCGTGACCTGCGGGATCACGCCGTCCGGCCGCAGCCCGCGGACCTGCTCGAACGGCCCGAGAGGCCCAAGAGCACCCCTCGCTCCGCTCGGCGGTGGGGAGGAGACGGGCGGTGGGGAGGAGGCGGCCGATGGGGAGGAGCCGGGCGGCGGGGAGGAGGGTGTGTCGGGGGGCCCGGAGGAGGCTGGGGGCTGGAGTGGGGTTGTCATCAGTGGCTCTGGCGGGCGACGGCGGAGCCGGTGCGGCCGACCAGGAAGTCGAGGTCGCACCCCTGGTTGGCCTGCGTGACGTGGTCGACGTACAACCGGGCCCAGCCGCGGTCCGACGGCGGCGCCGGCGGCTGCCAGTCGGCCCGCCGCTTCTCCAGCTCCTCCTCCGGGACATCGAGGTGCAACCGCCGCGCCGGGACGTCGAGCTCGATCCAGTCCCCCGTCCGTACGAGCGCCAACGGTCCGCCGACGGCCGCTTCCGGCGTGACGTGCAGTACGACGGTGCCGTACGCCGTACCGCTCATCCGCGCGTCCGAGATCCGCACCATGTCGTCGATCCCCTGCTCGGCCAGCTTGCGCGGGATCGTCATGTTGCCGACCTCCGGCATCCCCGGGTAGCCCCGCGGGCCGGCGTTCTGGAGCACCAGCACGGTGTCCTCGTCGACGTCCAGGTCGGGGTCGTCGACCGCCTTGTCGTAGTCCTCGATGGCGGTGAACACCAGTGCCTTGCCGCGGTGCCGCAGCAACCGCTCGGATGCCGCCGACTGCTTGATCACTGCACCGTCGGGCGCCAGATTGCCCTTCAGTACGGCGGTCCCGGCGCCACTTCCCAACGGGTTGCCGACAGCACGGATCACGTCAGTGTCCACGGTCCGCTCGGCCTGAGCGACGTTCTCTCCGATGGTCTTGCCGGTGACGGTGATCGCGTCGGTTTTGAGCAGCGGCAGGATCTCCTTCATCACCGCGGGCAGGCCGCCGGCGTAGTAGAAGTCCTCCATCAGGTACTTGCCCGACGGCTGCAGGTCGACCAGCCACGGCACCCCGCGGGCCCACTCGTCGATGTCGTCCAGCGTCACGTCGACACCGACCCGGCCGGCGATCGCGAGCAGGTGGATGACGAAGTTCGTCGAGCCGCCGATCGCCGCGTTCGCCCGGACGGCGTTCGCGAACGCGTCCCGGGTGAGGATGTCGCTCGGCTTGAGGTCCTCGCGCACGAGCTGGACGATCCGCTGACCGGTCTGCTGGGCGATCGAGTAGCGCCGCGAGTCGACCGCGGGGACCGCCGCGCCCCCGGTCAGCTGCAACCCGAGCGCCTCAGCCATGCAGGCCATCGTGGACGCCGTACCCATCGTCATGCAGTGCCCGTTGCTGCGGGACATGCCGGACTCGGCCGCTGCGTAGTCCTCCTCGGACATCCGGCCGGCGTTGCGGTCCTGGGTGAACCGCCAGACCGCCGTGCCCGAGCCGATGTCGCAGCCGCGGAATTTACCGTTCAACATCGGTCCGCCGGTGACCACCATCGTCGGCAGGTCGACACTGGCAGCGCCCATGATCGAGCCCGGCGTGGTCTTGTCGCAGCCGGTCAGCAGCACCGCGCCGTCGATCGGGTTGCCGCGCAGCGACTCCTCGACGTCCATGCTGAGCAGGTTGCGGAACAGCATCGCGGTCGGCCGCAGCATCGTCTCGCCGAGCGACATCACCGGGAACTCCAGCGGGAACCCGCCGGCCTGCCAGACGCCGCGCTTCACCGAGTCGGCGACTCGCCGCAGGTGCGCGTTGCACGGGGTCAGCTCGGACCAGGTGTTGCAGATCCCGATCACCGGGCGGCCGTCGAACACCTCGTCGGAGAAGCCCTGCGCGCGCATCCAGGACCGGTGGATGAACCCGTTGCGGTCCTTCTCGCCGAACCAGTGGTCGAAACTGCGCCGCCCGATCGGCGCCTCCGGCCGCTCACCGCCGAAACCGCCACCGGTCTTCTCCGGCGTCGGCTCACCAGGTACGTCGCCCGGCAGCCGCGGATCGGAGTCCACCGGGTCGTTGGTCGGGGGAAGATCGCTCATCGAGACACCTCACCTGTTGTCACGGCCCCGTTGATCCGGCGGCTGATGCCGGCCGGGTTCGAGTCCTTCAGTACGGCGGGCAGCACCGCGTCGGGCGTGTCCTGGTAGGCCACCGGACGCTGGAACCGGCGGGCGGCCGTCACACCGACGCTGGTGTGGATCGATCCGACGGTCGAGGGGTACGGGCCGCCGTGGTGCTGCGCCCAGGACACCGCCACGCCCGTCGGCCAGCCATTCCAGAGCACACGTCCGGCCCTTGCCGTCAGCAACGGCAGCAGCTCGGCCGCCAACTCGGTGTCGGACTCCTCGGCGTGCAGCGTGGCGGTCAGGTTGCCCTCGAACGTCTCGACGGCGGCCTTCAGCTCGTCGACTCCGTCGTACTCGACAACGATCGAGACCGGGCCGAAGCACTCCTCGAGGATCTCGTCCCGGTGGGCGACCAGCTCGGTGACCGTTGTCTGCAGCAACGTCGCCGCACCGGCCGACCAGACTCGGATGCCCTCCACCTTCTGCAGCCGGTCGAGGCCGGAGGTGAAGCCCTCCTGGATCTTGTCGTTCAGCATCTTCGCTTCGGCCACACCGCCGGTCGCCTCGGCCAGCTGCTCCTGCAGGCCGTGGCCGGACGGGAGGAACAGCAGGCCCGGCTTGGTGCAGAACTGACCGACGCCGAGGGTGAAGGAACCGACGTACCCGGTCGCGATGTCCTTGCCTCGGGCATCGATCGCGGCCTGGGTGACGAAGACCGGGTTGAGGCTGCCGAGCTCGCCGTAGAACGGGATCGGCTCGGGCCGGGTGACCGCGATCTCGTGCAGCGCCTTGCCGGCCGGCACCGAACCGGTGAACCCGGCCGCCGTGATCCGTGGGTCCTTGAGTGCGGTGACGCCGACGTCGAAGCCCTGGATCAGGCCGAGGGTGCCGTCCGGCGCGCCCGCGGTCCGCAGCGCGTCGATCATCACCTCGGCGGTCCGGACCGACAGGTCGGGGTGGCCCGGGTGCGCCTTGACGATCACTGGGCAGCCGGCGGCCAGCGCGGACGCGGTGTCACCGCCGCAGACGCTGAACGCGAACGGAAAGTTGCTGGCCGCGAACACCAGCACCGGCCCGAGCGGGACGAGTACGCGGCGAAGATCCGGCCGTGGCACCGGCTTGGCGTCCGGGTCGGCCGTATCGATGATCACGTCCAGCAGCGAACCCTCGTCGAGTACGTCGGCGAACATCCGCAGCTGCCCGCTGCTCCGCGCGACCTCGCCGCGCAGCCGGGCCTCGGGGAGCGACGACTCCCGCATCGCGATCGGGACGAGCTCGTCGGCGGCCGCGTCCAGCGCGTCCGCGACGGCGCGGATCCACCCGGCCCGAGCGGCGGGCTCCGAAGCGCCGAGCGCCGGTGCGGCCGCCGCCGCGTCGGCCAGGGCCTGCTCGAGCTCGGCGGGCGTGGTGTCGGGGGTCATCGCTTTGCCTCCAAGTTCTCGGTCGCCAGGAACGCGAAGGGTTCCCGGCCGACTGCCACCGTATTCATCAGCGTGCCGACCTCGGCGACGGTGATCGTGATGACGTCGCCCTCGGCCAGCGCGAAGCCGAGCTCGGGCACGATCCCGGTCCCCGTCGCCAGGATCACGCCGTCCGGGAAGTCGTTCGGCAGGAACAGTACGTCGATCAGGTCCTGGAGCTCCCGCACCAGCTTCGCGGTGGACGTCGTACCCGCGAACACCTCGTCGCCCGCGCGCTCGATGACCAGGTCGATGCTCAGGTCCTTCGGGTTCCCGACCTCCCAGACCGGCCGGATCCCGGCGGCCAGCGCGCACCCGCCGGCGAACAGCTTGGCCTGCGGGACGTAGAGCGGGTTGACGCCCTCGATCGACCGCGAGCTCATGTCGTTGCACACGATGAAGCCGACGATCTCGCCGTGACTGTTGGCGACGACCGCGAGCTCCGGCTCGGGTACGTCGTGACCGGAGTCGGACCGGATCCCCACCGGCTCGCCGTCCACGACCACGCGCCAGGCCGGCGCCTTCTGGAACAGCTCCGGGCGGTCCGCGGTGTAGACCTTGTCGTACACGGACTGCTCGGTGCTCTCCTCCATCCGCGCACCCCGCGACCGCTCGTAGGTGACACCCGCGCACCAGACCTCGCCGCGACCGTCGAGCGGGGGCAGGAACCGGACGCCGTCGGCCGGCACCGGCTCGCCGAGCTTGCCGACCGCGGTCTGCAGCTCGTCGACGGTCAGCCGGAGCAGCTCGGCGACGCTGCCGACGCCCTCCACCGGAGCCACCGTGTCGCCGGTGCGTACGCCGACGACCGGGCGCCCGCCGGAGGACTGGTAACGGACCACATGCATAGGTACGCCTTTCACATCGAGGTGCCGAGCAAACCGCGGGTGATCTGGAAACCGACGTTGCCAGAGGCAACCGCCTTGGGGACGAGCTCACGACTCGCGACCGCCGCGATCGTGTCGAGGCCGGCCCGGGCCTGTTCGGCCGCGTCCCCGGTGGCGACCGCGTCGAGGTCGTCGCCGTACTTCGCGACCGTCTCCGAGTCGTTGCTGATCGCGGCCACCGGGACGAACCGCTGGGCGGACAGGGTGCCGCCGGCCACGTGCGCGAGGATCTGCTGGACCCCGCCGGCACCGAACCCGGTCGCGGTCTCCATCCAGTCGGTGCCGGGCATCCGCATCACG
The DNA here is from genome assembly GCF_050942445.1 of Kribbella sp. CA-247076. Lineage (NCBI taxonomy): Bacteria > Bacillati > Actinomycetota > Actinomycetes > Propionibacteriales > Kribbellaceae > Kribbella > Kribbella sp. CA-247076. Next base: position 7,072,944 of record NZ_CP192051.1, read on the forward strand.
TGCCAGCCCGGCTCGGCGAACCGCTGGCCGTGCGCGATCGTCGGCTCCACCCGGTCCGGCGATCCGAAGGCCGCCGTACGGAAGAGCTCGTGGGCCGGCAGCGCACCGCGCGAGGACAGTACGACGGAGCCGCCGGAGCCCACGATCTCGCGGCCGACGAGGGCCATGGCTTCGGCGGTCTCGTCCGACAGCGGGCCGCGGGCCTCGAGTCCGACGGTGAGGTCGCCGAGCGTGCCGTCGTACTCGACCGGGGCCAGCAGGTCGAAGCCGCTGAACCAGTCGCGCACCTTGGCGCCGACGGCCTCGAGCCCGCCGTCGGCCTGGATGCTGGCCCAGCCGAAGCGGGCCGGATCCAGGCCGGCCTCGACCAGGCGGGAGCGGAAGTAGTCGTTGTGGGTCTTCTCGCAGCCGTGCTCGAGCAGGAGCGCCATCCGGGTGTTCGGGTGCATCAGGTAGCCGAGCATCGTCCGGGCGAACGTCTCCTCGGAGGCGCCGCCGCTGCTGCCGCAGCCCTCGGTGTGCGGGAGCGCGACCATCCGGGTGACCGCGTCGCCGGCCCACTTCTCCAGCTCCGCCTGGGCCGCCAGCCGGAGCGCGATCTGACCGGAGCACAGGCTCGTCGGCAGGATCAGCCCGACCGACTCGGGCACCAGTCGATCGTCGACTGTCAACAATCGGACAGGAGTCCGGGTGTTCGTCCCCAGGCCTGTCAGCGGAAGGCCGTCCAGCGGGGCGTCGCGGTCCTCGACGGGGAGGTCGGTCAGGTTCCGGCTCATCCGGCCGTCGGTGGTGATCGAGATGCCCTCGCGCGGTCCACTCTGCCGCCAGTTCCGCCAGATCGACACCTGGCTGTGGCCGGCCCGCTCCCCCGCGCTCGGCTCCCCCGACGCGACCCGGACGGTCAGGTCGAACGTGTCCGCGGTCAGCTCGGCCATCGGCGTCCCGGTGAGGTAGCGGCCCGCGTCCACGTCCATCTCGGCGTGCAGGCGCTCGTACCTGGCGCTCGTGGTGACGAACTTGAGCGTGGGGACGAACGGGAAGTTGGTGATCGAGCCGTTCCCGGTGGTGAAGAAGATCAGGTTGCAGCCGCTGGCGACCTCGCCCGCGACAGACTCGAGATCGTTGCCGGGACTGTCCATGAAGATGTAGCCGTTGCCCGGGAGCGGCTCGCCGTACTCGATGACGTGGTCGAGCCGGACCTCGCGCGGCAGTTTGCGGGCGGCGCCGATCGACTTCAGCACGATGTTGTAGAGACCGCGGTACACGTTCCCGCCGGACGGATTGCCCTCCGCGGTGTGCCCGTGCCAGCCGACGCGCTCCTTGAACGAGCGGATGGTCGCCAGGAACCGCCGGGCCGTCTCGAGATCACGGACGTTCGTCAGCACGTACGGCTCGGCGCCGATCAGCTCGTCCGTCTCCGCGAGGACGGCGGCGCCGCCGTGCTTGATCACCTCCGCCCCGACCAGGCCCGCGAGCGGGTTGGCCGAGATCCCGGAGAACGCGTCGGACCCGCCGCACTGCAACGCAATCCTCAGGTTGCTCAGCGGGACCTCGACGCGCGTCTGATTGTCGACAATCGGCAGCCACGGCTCGATCAGCGCGCCGGCCGTGGTCAGGTCGTGCTCGAACCCGGCCCGACGGGTGAAGTACGCGTGCGGAACCTTGATCGACGGGTAGCCGTGCTCGGCCATGAAGTCCTTGATCGCCCGGCCGGACACCACGTCGTCCTCGGTGTCGACGATCAGGACGGCGCCGACGTTCGGATTCAGCGTGAAGCCGGCCAGGGTGGCGAGCAGGAAGTGCAGGTTGTTCGGAACGCCGTCCTCGCCGCCCTCGGTGTGCGCCACCGGTACGACGCCGTCGCCGGCGGCCGCGCCGTCGAAGCGGCGGGCGAGCTCGGTGACGAACCCGCTGCTGCGCGAGCTGGTCGCCATCACCACCACGTGGTTCCGGGTGCCGGCCACGCCCTGCTCACGGGGGTAGCCGAGGAACGTCCCGGGCTGCTCGACGCTGGTCACCTGGGCGCCGAAGTGCAGCGCGGACTCGTCCAGCTCGTACGGGTCGAGCGGCTCGTTCGTGGCCGACGGCTCGGTCGGCAGACCCTTCACCCCGCGGGCGGTGACGGCGGCGAGGCTGGTCGGCGTACACACGTAGTCGCCGGGCACCAGGTCCCGGGAGGCACGGGCGAACGGCGTGTTCCACGAGGTGATCGCGTCGCCCGCGCGGACCGGCCGGACGACGAAGCGGTGGCCCTCGAGAATCGTGTGCGGCAGCGTCACCACGGTCCCGTCGAGGTCGATCGACGTACCCGCGTCCAGGCGGCGGGAACAGATCGCGGCGTTGTCCTCGGGCTCGGGCAGTACGCCGACCTCGTCGAACCTCAGCATGCCGTGCCTCTCTGGCTCTCGGACCTCAAATCATGCATGATGCATGATTACCAGTGCCACCCTGCCGAACCCGACCGGCCGGGTCAAGGCCGCGACCAGGATCCGGAGAGGCCGATGACGGAGTCGACAGCCGGGACCGTGGAGCCGCAGGACCGGCGGCTGCTACGGCGGCAGATGCTCGCCGACGACGTGTACGAGGCGATCAAGGCGATGCTGATGGACCACGTCATCCGGCCCGGTGCCCGGATCTCCATCGACGGACTCGCCCGCGACTTCCAGGTCTCGTCGACACCGGTCCGGGAGGCGCTCGCGCGGCTCGAGTCGGTGGGGCTCGCGCTGAAGGAGCCGCTGAAGGGGTATCGCGCGACGCCGCTGCTCACCCTCGCCGAGTTCGACGACCTGTACCGCTTCCGCCGACTGCTCGAGCCGTGGGCGGCCCGGCGGGCGGCCGAGCTGATCGACGACGACGGCCGCGCCCGGCTCCAGGCCGAGCTGGCGACCGCGGTCGAGCCGACGTCGGTCGACTACGCCGGCTACCGGTCCCTGACGGTGCACGACAACCGGTTCCACCTGCTGATCGCGTCGCTGTCGGGCAGTGAACAGGTCCGGCTCGCGTTCGAGCGGACCCACTGCCACCTGCACATCTTCCGGCTCCACTACGACCGCGACATCGGCCCCGAAGTACTCACCGAGCACCGCGCCCTCGTCGAGGCGATCAGCTCCGGCGATCCGGAGGCCGCCGAAGCCGCGATGAACCAGCACATCGACAACTCGATGTCACTGAGACTCCGCAAGATCTACGAGTAGGTCATTGTTTCGGACTGCCGGGCGCGGGCACGCGGAGAGGATGACGGCACCCGACCTCCCTGCGCCGCGTCCCGTTCTCTGGCCACTCCGTCCACTCGACTCGGCCGCGGTCCGGACCGCGGCCCGCGACGGCCGGACCGTGGTCACCATCCGGCATGCCCTGCTCTCCGACGTCACACCCGAGATGCTGTCGTGGTGGTACTGCCACGTCCCCGGCACCATGCGGTACGCCGGGAAGCAGTGGCCCCGCTACCTCGTCTGGCACCCGCTCGACCACATCACGTACGACGTGACGAGCCCCGGCACCGACGGCACCGTCGGACCAGGCGCCCGCCTGCACATCACCGAGGCCCCCGGCCGCAACCTCGACCAACTGATCGACATCAAGGTCGGCGTCGAACAGATCGACTCCCAGGCCGCGATCATCTCGTCCCGCCTGCTCGGTACGGCGCTCGTCCGCCTCGAGAACGAGTTCACCGCAACCCGCGGCGGAACCCGCTACGTCACCCGCCTCACCATCGGCGACCACACCCCCGCCGGCCGCCTGGTCCTCAACCGCCTCGCCCACACGAAGGCCTTCCCACCGGCCAAGCTGACCGCCTGGATCCGCCACCACATAGAAGAAGTCGGCAACCTGGAGAACTTCCTCCCCGACCTCTTCCGCTACCGCGCCGACCACGAACCGTAAGCGCACGGAGGAAGAGTCGGCCCACGCGCGCTGACGCCCGCGGGTGGGGCCGGTGGACTTGGGTTGGAGTGAGGGGACCGACGTGGTGGTGGACGCCTTAGAGGTTGGGTCCCCGGCAAGCGCTACTCCGCGGGGGCGCCGCCGAAGCCTATTTCGTTGCCGTCGGGGTCTCGGTAGATGACCTTGCGTACGCCGTTGTCGTACGTCTCGCGCTCCGACGCCTCGACCCCGCGTCCGGTGATCGCTTCGATGCGTTCGTCGAAGTCCTCGGCGAAGATCGTCACCTGCCCGTGGCCGGCGTGGTCGGGGCGGTGCTCGACGACCAGGTACCGGTGTTCGGCCAGCTCGAAGACGGCTTCGATGTCGTTCGGGTACATCACCGGCGGCCCGCCGAGCAGCCGCTCGTACCAGGCCAGCACTCCCGGGTAGTCACTGACGGACAGTTCCGCAAACAGATCAAGCGCCATACCGCATCCTAAGAACCCACGCCCAGGAATACCGCCCTCCCGAACGATGTTGTCGCGAACAAAAGCTTTCTCGATGGAGAGTGATGAACGATGACCGGTCTTCGGCGCGCGGGTAACGCGGTCAGGACCGCTGCACTACTGGGTCTGCTGACCGCTCTGATCATCGTCGTCGGCGGCTACCTCGCCGGTACGACGGGTGTCCTGATCGCGGCCGCGCTGTCCCTGGGCCTCAACGCCTACCTGTACTTCAACTCCGACAAGCTCGCCCTGCGCTCCATGGCCGCGCGTCAGGTGACGCCGCAGCAGGCGCCCGAGCTGTACGCCGTGGTGGCCGAGCTCGCGCAGCGTGCGGGCCAGCCGATGCCACGGATCTACGTCAGCCCGGTCGCCCAGCCGAACGCGTTCGCCACCGGCCGCAACCCGGAGCACGCGGCGGTCGCGGTGACCGAAGGGATCCTGCGGATCCTCAGTCGTCGTGAGCTCCGCGCCGTACTCGGTCATGAGCTCGCGCACGTCTACAACCGCGACATCCTGACGTCCAGCATCGCGGCCGGCCTGGCTGGGATCGTGACCACGCTCGCCAACCTGGCGATCTTCCTCCCGCTCGGCTCGTCCGACGACGAGGACGCCCCGAACCCGCTGGTGACCCTGCTGACCGTGCTGCTCGCCCCGTTCGCGGCCGGCGTGATCCAGCTGGCGATCAGCCGTCGCCGGGAGTACGCCGCCGACGATGACGGAGCCGAACTGACGGGCGACCCGCTGGCCCTGGCGAGCGCGCTGTCCAAGATCAGCCGCGGCGCGGAAGCCATGCCGCTCCCCGCGGAGTCCGGCGTGGCCACCAAGAGCCACCTGATGATCGCCAACCCGCTGAGCGGCCGCGGCGTCTCCGCCCTGTTCTCCACCCATCCCCCGATGGAGGCCCGCATCAACCGCCTCCACCAGAAGGCCCGCGAACTCACCGCCGCCTGACCAGCGGCGCTCGTCACCGTCGGCCAAGTCTCGGGGCCTGACACCCCACGGTGGGCTTGCACAGGAAATAACCTGTGCAAGCCCACCATTTGTTGTGCAATCCCCCGGCATCTGGCCGGCTTCCGCTGCCCGGGATAGCTGGCCGCAGCCGTCGGCCGGGAGACTCAGGCGGGGGCGTCTCCGTGGTCGGGGATTTCCAGTTGTACGCCGCCCTGCAGAGCGGACTGGTGTGCGTAAATGCCGGGCAGCGTGTAGCGCGCGGCGACCCAGGCGTTGATCGGCGGGAGGGTCTTGTCGGCGACCGCGCGGACGAAGTCGTCGGCGAGGAAGTGGTGCGAGCCCTCGTGCCCGTTGTGCAGTCCGGCGAACTCGGCCGGCAGCCGGTCGCGGTCGTGCACCGGGGACAGGCCCGACATGAACGCGTCCCGCAGCGCCGGGTCGACGTTCGCCAGGTCCTCGTCCTCGAGCGAGCCGCTCGGCTTGGTCTCCATCAGCTGACTGATGTCCTGCACGCCTTCCTTGGTCTGCCAGACCGTGGTCGTCGCGAGCTGCTCGAAGCTGCCCTCGGTGCCGAACACGCGCAGCCGGGACTCGCGGATGTGCGACGGGTACCCGACCCGGCGCATCTCGTTGGTCCGCATCGCGCCGCCGTCGGCCAGCTTGAACAGCGCGGTCGCGTTGCTGAAGTCGTTGTCGAACTGGCTGATCTCCTTGTCGAAGACGCCGTCGCCGCGGTCGTCCTGGACGCCGATGCAGGACACGTGGGTGGCGTGCTGCCCGGTCACCGAGAGCACGTTGCCGACGGCATGCGTCGGGTACAGCATGGGCGGGAACGAGGCGGTCTTCTTCCAGTCGTCGCCACCGCTGTACTGGTACGCCGCGTAGAACCCGAGGTCCATGTCGTGGACGTAGTCGCCCTCGGCGTAGAACACCCGGCCGAACTCGCCGTCGGCCAGCTTCTGCCGGCAGTACACCGAGGACGGGTAGTAGTAGCTGGTCTCGCCCATCATGTACGTCAGGCCGGTCTCCTTGACCAGCTCGATGATCCGGGCGATCTGGTCGGCCTCGATCGCCATCGGCACGGTCGAGTACACGTGCTTGCCGGCCTCCAGCGCGCGGATCGCCATCTCGCCGTGCAGCCACCGCTGGGTGAAGATCGCGACCGCGTCCACGTCGGACGCGAGCATCTCCTCGAACGACGAGTGCGTGACCGTGATGCCCTGCTTCTCGGCCATCGCGGCCGCCCGCTCGGGCAGCACGTCCGTGAGCCGGACTTGCGAGACGTCAGGATGCGCGGACCACAACCGCAGGAACGACGGGGCGAACTGTCCCGCGCCGACTACACCGATGCTGATTCCCATGCGGACAAGGCAATCACACATTTTTCTTCCGCGAAAGAACAAATTCGCACGTCGGATCGTGTGACCTAAGCCACTGCGACCGCGGACCCGGCGCACCTTGTGCACCACGTGTGCATCCAGGCGCCGCCGTACTCAAACGCAGCACAAAGTCGCTCTCCAGGACACCGGGACCGGGCCGCGGGGAGGGGCGTGGGTGGGGCTAGGGGCGGGGGTGGAGGAGGTGGGGGTTGTCGGTGGTTATGCCGTCTACGTTGAGGGTGGTGGCGTGGTGGAGGGTGGGGGCGTCGGGGACGGGCCAGGCGGTGACGTCGAGGCCGGCGGCTTGGAGTTCTTTCACGCCGTCCGGGTCCAGGCCGGCGATGCCGCAGAGCGCCGTACCTGCCTCGGCGGCTCGGGTCAGGGACAGTACGTCGGCGATCGCCGGCGTACGGCCGAAGATCAGGCCGGTGGTGGCGGACGGCATCGCGCGGCGTACGGCGAGCAGGACGGAAGCGTCGGACGACGTGACCATCGTGCGGGCGGCCAGCGACGGATCCGCCTGCAGCGACTCCACCAGCAGGGGTACGGCGCGCGCCGCCTTCACCTCGGCCTGAATTCGTACGTCGATCGCCACCACCGTCTCCGCCCACGTCGGCACGAACTCACCCAGCCCCGCGTCCAGCGACCGCAGCTCGTCGTAGGACAGCGACGCGACCGCCCCCGTCCCGGACGTGGTCCGGTCGACGGTCGCGTCGTGCATCACCACCAGGACGTCGTCGGCGGTGACCCGGAGATCGAGCTCGATCTCGTCGCAGCCGTCGGCGACGGCACGGCGGAAGGAGCGCAACGTGTTCTCCGGTTCGGTCCCGAGCGCACCGCGGTGCCCGGTGATGATCACAGGACGTCTCCTCGCAGAGACGTCACGCGGAGACCAGCCCGACCGGGTCGCGTCCGGCCAGGTAGGCGGCGACCGCCTCTGCGGCTAGTAAGCCGGCGCGCAGTGCGGTCTGCTTGGTCGCGCCGGCCAGGTGTGGCGTCATCACCACATTAGGGGCCGTCAGCAACCGTGATCCCTCCGGCAGCGGCTCGGACGGGAACACGTCGAAGGCGGCCGCACCGAGCTGACCGGACTCGAGCGCGTCCACGGTCGCGTCGTAGTCGAGCAGCCCCCCGCGAGCCGTGTTCACGAGTACGGCGCCTCGTGGCATCAGCGCGAGCTGGTCGGTGCCGATCATGCCGCGGGTCTGATCGGTCAGGCGGGCGTGCAGGCTGACCACATCCGACCGCCGCAGCAGGTCGTCCAGCTCGACCAGCTCGATCCCGTCAGAAGCCTTGTCGACAAAGGGATCCGCGACGAGTACGTGAGCACCGAAGGCGAGCAGGACGCGGGCGACCCGTTGCCCGATCGCGCCGTACCCGACGAGTCCGACCGTCGACCCGTCCAGCTCCAGGCCGCACTCGTCGTACGCGTAGAGGTCGCTGCGCCACTCCCCCTGCTCGAGCGTGCGTTGCAGCCGCGGAAGGTTGCGCAGGGCCCCCATCATCAGAGCGACCGCATGCTCGGCGGCAGCGACCGCGTTGCGTCCCGGGGTCGAGGCGACGACAACTCCGCGCTTGACGGCGGCGGGCACGTTGACGTTCACCGGGCCGCCGCGGCAGACGACCAGGAGCTTCAGGTCGGGCGCGGCGTCCAGCACGCGCTCGGTGAACGGACCCATCTGGGTCACCGCGATCTCGATCCCGGACAGCGCCTCGATCAGCTGACCCTCAGCGTCACTCGCCTCGTCCACTTCCGCCACCCGGCCGTACGGTGTCAGCGGCCACGGCAAGGTGACTTCGCGGAAGTCGAAGCTGACGTCGTCGACGGCGGACAAAGCCGCGGCGAGCAGTTCGTTGCGCACGAAGTGGTCACCAGCGAGCAATGTCTTGACGGTTCTCATCGAACTCCTGAGCTAGGAAGCGGTGCTGGGTCGGCCCAGCGCGGGCGGGCTGCCTCGATCCGGCGCAGGTAGTGGTCGTAGCCCTCGGCGTAGAAGGCGGCGCGATCCGGATCGGGGTCGACCTGGCGGGTTTCCGCGATCCACTCCGGACCGGCGCTCTCCGGGTCGGCGGCCCGCCGCGCGCAGATGACCGCACCGCGGGCAGCCACCTGTTCGGCCTCGGCCGTGTGCAGCGGTGCGTTGAGCACGTCCGCGAGGATCTGGGTCCACTCGGTACTGCGGGCTCCACCGCCGCAGACCGTGACGCGTCCGGACCAGCCGGCCGCCTCCAGGCAGTGGCGCGCGGCGTACGCGATCCCTTCACACGTCGCCTTGACGAGGTCGGCGGTCGTGGTCGACAGCGAGATCCCGTCGATCGTCCCGCGGGCTCGGGTGTCCACGAACGGCGCGCGCTCACCGGCCTCGGACAGATAAGGAAGGACAGTCACGCCCTGCGCACCTGGTGGGCTCTCCGCAAGCAACGACGGCAGTTGATCCGTGCCGACGCCGACCAGTGCCAGCACCCGGTCGAGCGCGGCCGTGCCGACCATCGCGGGCATCGCCCGGAGCCAGACACCCGGAGTCCACGTGCCGAGGAACAACCCGGCCGGCTCGCCGTCGACCGGCAGTTCCCGGGTGACGACTTGGCAGGCGAGCGTCGTACCGACAGTAAGTAAGGCATCGCCGACGTCTTCCACGCCGGCTCCGGCGGCTGCGGCCGGGAGGTCGTACGGCCCGGAGGAGACCCTGGTCCCGCGGGCCATCCCGGTCGAGTCGTCGCGGAGCTCACCCACCGGACCGGTCGGCTCCACCGGAGCCAGCAGGTGCTCGAGCTCCGCGAGACCGGTCGCCTTCAGCGCCTCGTCGTCGTACTGGTTCGTCCGCGGATCGAGGAACGGCGCGGACGCGTCCGACACGTCCGTCGCCCGGACCCCGGTGAGCGCCTGCATCACCACGTCCTTGCAGTACGCCGCCGTCCCCGCCCGAGCGATCACGTCCGGCTCCACCGCGAGTACGGCGGCCAGCAACGGACCGGAGGCGCCGGGGAACATGCGGTTGCCGGATCGGCGGAAGACACGGTCGGCGACACCGTCGGTCGTCCAGCGCTCCAGGATCGCGCTGCTGCGGGCGTCCAGCCAGGAGATCGCCGGGCGTACCGCCGTACCGTCGGCATCGAGGAGCCACAGACCGTCGCCCTGTGCGGTGATCGCCAGCACGCCGGGGCGGTCACCCACCGTCCCGGCCAGCTCGCCGACCACCTCGTTGACCGAAGCAACGATCTCGGCGGTGTCGTGCTCGAACCGCCCGGGTCCGGGCCGGACCAGTCTGGTCGGCCGGGACGCCTCGGCCACCGGCCGGCCGCCGTCGTCGAACGCGACCGCCTTGGTCACAGTGGTGCCGACGTCAACCCCGACGTCCATGCAGTCCCCCTCAGAGTGTGGCGACCTCCACGGTCGCGCCGTGGTCGCGAAGCGGTTGGATCAGGTCCTTCGGGGTCTTCTCGTCGACCACCACGACGTCGAAGTCGGTCAGCGGCGCGAGCCGGTGCAGGGCGGTGCGCTGCAGCTTGGCGTGGTCGACCAGCAGCACCTTGGTCTTCGCCGCCCGCAGCATCGCCCGCTTCACCAGCACGATCTCCTCCTCCTGGTGGAAGGCGTGCGTCGGCGACACCGCGGACACCGAACAGAACAACAGGTCGGTGTGCAGCGCCTCGACCGCCTCCGCGCACGGCATCCCGCCGAACGAGTCGTGGGTCGGGGAGTAGATCCCGCCGAGCGCGAGCAGGGTGACCCCGCGCAGCGACGTCAGCCGGGTGATCGCGGGCAGGAAGTTGGTTGCCACCGTCAACGGCGTGATGTCCTCGAACAGGTCGACCAGGGCGAGCGCGCTGGTCGAGTCGTCGAGCATCACCGACATCCCCGGCTCGATCATCGCGCGGGCGTGCCGGGCGAGCGCGGCCTTCTCGATCTGCGCGGTGTTCAGCCGGTACGCCACGTTGCTCTCGAACACGCTGGTCGGCTGCGCACTGACCCCGCCGCGGTACTTGCGCACCACGCCCTGCCGCTCGAGCTCGTCCAGGTCGCGGTGCACCGTCATCACGCTCACGCCGAACGCCTCGACCAGTTCGTTGGCCGAGACCGAGCCGTGCTCGACGACGTACGCCGCGATCTCGGCCTGCCGGCGGGCGGGACGACTCAGTTCGGTGGTGTCACCGTCGACGTCGGATGTCATGCCAGGGTCTCCATTCGGACTGCGGGAACGTTGTACGCCTCGAGACCAACTGTGCCGTCCTGCAGGCGGAAACGCACCAACGCCGCGGGGCCGAGCGCAGGGAGCAGTCTGCGGTAGTCGTTCAGAGGCAGTCCGAGCACCCGGCAGGTGAGCAGCCGGATGAGCGTGTTGTGGGCGACCACGAGCACCTTCTGCCCGGCGTGCGCCCGGCCGATCTCGTCGAAGACCTCGTGCACGCGATCCGCTGCCGCGGCCGGATCCTCACCCCCTGGGAAGTGGTCGCGAACGGGGTCCAACTGGAAGGCCTTCGCCACGGCCGGCGGGAGCTCGCCGAGCATCTTGCCCTCCGCCGACCCGAAGTCGAGCTCGCGCAGCCGGGCGTCGAGCGTCGGCTCCAGCCCGAGCGCGGCCGCGGCCGGCTCGATCGTCTGCCGAGCCCGCAGCATCGGCGAGCACCACAACGCGTCGGGCGCGTATCCGGCCGCCCACTCCGCGAGCCGCTGCGCCTGCTGTACACCGACCTCGTCGATCGGCAGGTCCGTCGAGCCGGTGTAGCGGTTGCCGTGGTGCCACTCGGTCCGGCCGTGGCGGGCGAGCACGATCGTCGTCCTCATCCGCGGTACCCCCGGCGATCCAGCTCGGCCACGAACTCGCCGTACAACTCCTCCAGGTCGTGCGGGCGCGGCTCGATCACGCGGTCCGTCCGGACCATCCGACCGGCCGTCTCGGTCAACGAGCCGCCGGACGACGCCGCCAGCACGGCCATCCCGTACGCCGGGTCCGGCGAAGCCGGCAGCTCGACGGGTACGCCGAGGACGTCGGCACGCAACTGGTTCCAGTAGCCGCTGCGGACCGCGCCACCGGTGAGCGAGACGGATCGGACCGGGTCGGCGCCCAGGCCGACCAGGTGCTCGAAGGCGAGTCGCTCGATGAAGGCCACACCTTGTAGTACCGCGACGTACGTCGCCACGTCATCGCCCGCGTTGCCGAGGGTGAAACGCTCTGCCTGCGGCGCGACGAACGGGAACCGCTCACCGGTTTTCGTCAGCGGGTAGACCACGGCGTCGACCGGCGCGGCCGCCTTGTCCAGCGCGTCCAGGTCGGCGTTGGGCAGCAACTCGGTGAGTACGCCGGCACCGGTGCTCGACGCGCCGCCGGGAAGCCAGCCGCCGTCCGGGTGCCGATGGCTGTAGACCGCGCCGGTCGGATCGTGCAGGAGGTCCTCGCTCACGCCCTTGAGCACAAGCGTCGTACCGAGGACCGAGTTCCAGGAGCCTGGCGTGAGTGCGCCGGCGGCGATCTGGGCGGCGCAGCCGTCGGTCATGCCGGCGTGGACCGGGACGCCGTCCGGAGTCCGGCCTAGCTGGGTGCCGGGAAGGACGACGTCCGGGAAGATGCTTGCGGGCAGGCCGAGCTTGTCGAATGCGGCCTGCGGCCAACTGTCGGCGACCAGGTCGTAGCCGGTCTTGAGGGCGTGGCTGGTGTCGGTCGCGACCGGATGGCCGACGAGGTGGGCGGCGACGAAGTCGGCGCTGTGGACGAGCCGGTGCCGGGCCGTCGGTTGCAGCCAGTGAAGTTTGGGCAGTGCCCAGGTGGGTTGCATCGCGGTCGCCCAGCGCTCAGGGTCCGCGTCCACGATGTGGTCACGCCGGTCGGCTGCACGGGCGTCGTCGTACATCAGGGCCGGGGTGACCGGGCGTCCGTGCTCGTCGGTCAGCAGGAAGGTGCCGGACGTGGAGCAGATCGCGAGGCCCTCGACGTCTGGGCCTTCGCCAGGGCCGGCGACTTCCGCGAGGACGGCGTCGACCGCGTCGAGCCAGCTCTGCGGGTCCTGCTCGTGGCGGGGGCCGTCGCGGTGGCTGACGAGCGGCCGGGACGCGCGAGCCAGCACGTGGCCGTCGGCGTCGACGAGGACGGCACGGACGCTCTGCGTGCCGAGGTCTACGCCGATCCAGCCCACGCCCCGCCTCCCGACGCTGGTGTTATCTATCTATGGTGAGAACATAACACCTCAGGACGGTAAGAGGACGTGACACGGCTCCCGCAGCTCGGAAGCATGCGGGAGCCGGGCAGTCCGGCCGGTTGCGCCTGTACCGGCGGGACGGTCAAAGTCGGCTGGTCAGCAGTCGGCCGGTCAAAGCCGACCGACCAGGAGTCGGCTGGTCAGTCGGCCGGTCGGAGCCGGCTAACCAGGAGTCGGGTGGTCAGGAGTGCATGAGCACGAGCGCCGGGTCGACGGTGGCGAACTCCACCCGGCCGGCGTCGACGGCTCCGTAGGCGCCGATAGGCCCACTGGCGCGACGACCGTTGCGGTTGACCCAGAAACCCCAGCCCTCCGGCGGGGCCGGCCACTCGGGGTCGGGCTCCCAGCCCGGCGGCGGACGCCAGCTGTCACTCGGCGGCTCGGGCCACTCAGGTGGTGGGTTGAATCGATGCACGGGCGGTCCTTTCGCCAGATTCCCCAGCAATCTCTGCCTCATCGATCCGCTGATCGAGAACTGTCTGACAGATCAACGATCTGGTGCACCGAAGGTCACGGCTAAGTTTTCGTAAAGTTTTCCCGGCACACGGCCACCAATCACACCACCGCCCCGGGAAGCAGGCAACCATCCGCTCACCCACCGGACTGCACGTGCATCCGCATGCCCAGTTGACGGGTCGCAGTTGCTCCCGCCACCTTTCCGAAGTACTTCTCCACCCTCGGCGATCGTTGCTCTCGGCCCGGTCACGGTGACGGATCGTCACGATCGACGTTCGGCCTACTCACAAGCGACTCCGTCGTCATCCCGGTCGAGATGTGACGCATAGCCGGGTTGCCCGCGGTACAACGGCGCCTTTCCCGCCGCCCGGACCGCGGCACAGTTCGCGTAGTACACGGCTGTCCGTGGAGCCGTCGTCTTCTTCGCCGTGCTGCTGGGGCTCGATCGCGTCAGCGGCGCCCGCTCGGTCACGGTCACTGTTGCCGCACCCGGCCGGATCGTCACGGTCCGGGCCGGTAGCGGTGGCGGAGTCACAGTCTCCGTCGGCCCGGGAACAGTCACCAGGGTCGTCGCCGTCGGCCCGGGCACCGTCACGGTCGCGGACGACGTAGCGGTCGCCGTCGCAGTGGCGCCGGGGACAGGCGACGAGGACGCGCTTCCGCTGCCACCGATCGCGGCCAGGACCGTCACGAACGCGATCCCGCCGGCCACCCATCCGGCGACCAGCTTCACCGGCGGTTCGGCGCCGTACCGTCCATTCGGCCCGCGGGCACGTAACCCACGGGAGTTGAGCCAGAAGGCCCACCCCGGAGGCGCCGACGGCCAGGCAGGGTCTGGACGCCATCCGGGCGGCGGCCGCCAGTCCGGAGTCGGCGGATCCGGCCAGCCCGGCGGTGTGTTGAATGTCTGCATGTCGATGTCCCCCTCCGGGGGCTACATCGAGCCATGGTGACGCAGTGTTACAGGTCGTCGAGGCGGGCTTTGACGCGGTGGTGTTCGGTGAGGGACTCGGCGAGGGTGTAGCCGAGGGAGCGGTAGGCCTCGAAGTCCCACTCGTCGTAGAACTGGTCGCCGGTGGTGCGGCGCGGGAAGTCCTGGTTGCCGACGGCGTACTGCTCGAGGTCCCAGCCGAGGTGGCCGGCCAGCACGGCCTTGAGGAAGAAGATCTCGGTCTTGTACGGCTTCTCCTCGCCCTCCTTCAGCGGGTGGGTGGCGATGCCGTACGCCCAGGCCCGGTCGGCCCGCGGCTTGGACCCGCGGATCATCGGCGACGGGTCGATGTCGACCTGGATGCCGTGGTCCATCCGGGCGGTCGCGATCGCCTCGGCCAGCGCGGTGAACCGGTCCTCGGCGTCGTTCGACGCGTCGATCACGATCACCTGGGCGGGCTCACGGCGGAGCGCCTCGACCAGGCCGAGGTTGTCGTAGTGGCCGCCGTCGGTGACGTAGATCCGGCGGTCGTACATCGACGGCTGACCGATCCCCTCCAGCAGCAGCCGGTACGGTCCGGGTTTGTCGATCACGCTGCCGACGTACCGGCGTACCTTCGCGAAAGCGCCGGTCACCTCGGGGAACGACGGCTCGGACCGGTTGTTCCAGTACGGGTTCGGCAGCCAGACGCCCAGCCGCGCGTTCAGTACGGCGAGCAGCAGCCGGACCGGCCTGGTCCGGGCGTTCACCCTCCCGGTGAGCGGGCTGAACGCGGCCCCGCTGATCGCCATCGCGGCCGGCACGGTCACCTCGCGCTTCAGCATGTCGGCCTCGCGTTCGTAGTCGTCGGTGACCCGGCGGCCGCCGTCGGGCAGCGAACGGTCGCCGACGATCCCGATCTGCTGGGCGTCGAACACGAACGGCACGCAGTCGCGCTGGATCGGCACGAAGTCGGCGTCGGACACGTTCGCGACGCCGGCGATCACCAGCTGCGGGCCGCCGGCGACCGGCTTGGCCCAGTCCGAGTACCGCAGCCGCAGGTGGTAGTCGAGCGCGACCGCGGCGCCGTTGTCCTTCCGCGTCACCAGGAACGCGCGCGACAGCCGCTCCCGATAGAAGGAGTGCAGCGACGTCCGGTTCGCGTCGGTGAGCACCTTGATCGCCACCGCGATCGCGGCCAGGATCAGCGCGACCGTCCAGTTCTCCCGGTACTCCGGGTCCGTCGCATAACCGCCCGTCCAGCGCAGCAGCACGACCACCGCCGCGATCACGATCAGCGCGGTCGCGAGCCAGGGCGCCAGCTTGGTCCGGGCGAACGAGAGCAGCCGGGTCCTGAACCCACCGGCGTCCTTGCCCTCGACCGCGAGCCCGTTCCACACCGACTTGCCGAGCCCGATCAGTACGACGACCAGCGCACTGAACGACGCGAATCCCTGCTTGGTCGGATCGACCAGGGCCTGCAGTGCGGACGGCAGGCTCGGCTGGTCGGTCGCCTCCCCCGGCAGTTGGTTCAGCAGATACAGGCCGCCGGGTACGCCGAGCAGCAGGACGGCAACCGGTACGCCGAAGCGGAGCGAGAAGTTGCCGGTCGTCGTCAGCACCATCCGGACCACGTCGGGCATCCGCGCCCACCGGTCCCACACCTTCTCCAGCACGAACATCGCCGCACTCAACGCCACCAGGAACAGCGACAGCACGAGGAACGACCACGAGTCGTTCGGTCGCCAGTCCACCCGGAGGTCGGTGAACCCGGCGACGATGACGCCTTGGTCGGCGAGGAACCAGCCGAGCACCCACGCGATCGCGCGCAAGGTGATCCCGATCAGCAGCAGGTTGACGACCAGGCCGAACAGGACCGACAACGCGGCCCGGAACATCGCCCGGCCACCCTGCAACAGGTAGCGGGTCTGCCGTCGCAACCGCGCGAGCTCGGGGGATCCCGGCGAGAACGGGTCCGCGCACGTCCGCCGGAGTACGTGGAAGGCCGCGGCCATGTAGCCACCGCCGCTGACCCCGATCACGGTCGAGGCTTTGTCGTACAAGCCCTTCTCCCGCAGGAGTTGCAGGGCACCGAGACAGAACGACGCCGACCGGATGCCACCACCCGAGCAGGTGATCACGAGCCGGCCGTCGTCGGTGTCGTCGTCCTTGATCCGGCGGAAGGTGGCCGGCGGCGCGAGCCGGACGCCGTACAGCAGCCGCTGCCCGTACCGGCTGGACGCGAAGTAGGCGGTCGCGACGACGATCGCGCCGACGGCGCCGGTGGCACGCATCACCCAGGTGAGCCAGCCGGTCGACAGATCGGCGCAGGGAGCCGCGCCGAAGTCGTTCCACAGCCGGACGTCCTCGACGACATCGAGGACAGCGGCAACGAACACCACCCACGACCCGATCGCGGCGACCCGCTTCCACGACTGGCGGTCCAGGAACTTGACGTACTTGTACGCCCGGTACGCCGCGTAGACGTACGCCATCACGAACATCGCGTCGACCAGCAGCGACAACCGGCCGGGCACCTCGCAGCCGAGCGGCGAGCCGGCCGCGTCGTGGACGGCGTCGCGCATCGGCCACTGGACCACGGCGAGGACGACGGCGAGTTGGAGTGTCCTGGTGAACGTCCGGCGACGGCCGATCTGCTCGATCGTGGCGTCGCCCTTGGTGCCGTCCGATTCCCCGAGCATCGCCCCATGATGCCGGTCCGGCGGTCCAGGCAGCGAGTCGGACCGGCGAGTGCCTTGACATCCGCGGCCGGCGGGCGGACCTTGAGAGCGGACGATCGGGGTCGGTGGGGGGAACCATGGAGACTGATCCGGACACTGTGGTGCTGCGACGCCTCAGCGAGGGCTTGCACGGCGCCACTCTGCTCACGCTGCAGTGCGACCCCGGCCGACCGGGCCGGCCGTTCGGCGCGAACGTGGTCGCCCGGCTCGGCGAGGAGGGTCTGCTCGGCCACGTCCTGTGGAGTACGGCGTGTACGCCGCGAAACGTCGACGCGGCCGCGTTCCGGGACCTGCGGGAGAGCGGGCTGTACCTCGTCCGGCTGGAGCTGGACGGCATCGCGGGCGACGCGGCCCGACTGCGTGAACTGGTGGTCGTCGTGCACACGTTGCGGCAGCTCGGGCTGCTGGTGACGTACGACCTCGACCTCTTCGACGGCAGTCCGCGGGAGAACCTCGTCGTACTGCGCACGATCGTGGCCGACGGCACCATTCCGGCGGTCTTCCGGTGTGGTCCGGTGGACGGACCGCCTTGGTTGCGACAGTTCCGGGACGAGCTCGACGGCGCGGTCTCCGGCTTCTTACGGCTGTCCGGTCAGCTCGCGGACGCGTGGGCGGATGTGATCGTCGGGGAGCGGCTGCTGCTCGAGTTGAAGGGGGTCGCCGCGCACCGGATCGCACTCCAACGGCTGACGCTGCGGGCGAACCTGGAACTCCTCGACCTGATCGGCGACAGTCTGCGCGACTACGAGCTCAACGGCCGGACGTCGCTGCTGACGGCTGAGCTGATCGGACCGCGGGTGGACTGTCTCACCGACTCGATGCTTGCCCTACGCAACCGCTTTGCCGGCGCCAACGCGGCGTCGCTGCTGGGCAGCGGGATCCGGCGCTGACCCGCCGCGGCGGGCGGCGGTGTTCCAGTCGGTCTCGCTGAGGCGGCCGGCGGTGGTCCGGTCGGTCTCGCTGAGGCGGGCGGCGGCGGTTTCGTCCAGCGCAGCCAGTTGGGCGCAGGCGAGGGCGAGCGCCTCCGCGTGTGAGCGGCAGCCGTCGACGTACCAGAACGGGTCGTCCGGCTGGCGGTCGTCGGCGTCGTCGATGTCGGCGTACCAGCAGTCGTGCCGGTAGTGCACGACGCGAACCTTGAGCTTCATGCGCGCTAGGACGCCGGTCGCCGAACCCCGGTTCCGGCCTTCGATCCTGGTGTGAAGGGTTTACAACGTTGGCAAAGTCGCAGTACAAACGATGGGACCGGTCCGCCCCTCCGGCTCGAGAGGTCCTGCCATGAGGTACTTCCGCCCCGCCCTCTGCGCCCTGCTCGCCCTGTTGCTGACCGGCGTCCTCGCCGGCCCCGCGCCCGCCGTCGAACCACAGGAGAACGTGGTGGCGTCCCAGACGTTCCGGAACCCGGTGAACCCGTCGGCCGACCCGTCGCTGATGTTCCACAACGGCCGGTACTACGTCGCGACCACCCGCGGTGACCGGATCGGGATCTGGTCGTCGGCGAGCCTGGCGACCCTGCTGGTCCAGCCGGAGCAGGTGGTCTGGCGGGATCCGGACCCGAGCCGGAACAAGCAGATGTGGGCGCCGGCGTTCCGGCAGGTCGGCGGGCGTTGGTACATCTACTACACCGCGTCCGACGGGGTGGACGCGAACCACCGGATGTACGTGATCGAGTCCGAGGGCTCCGACCCGCTCGGGCCGTACCACTTCAAGGCGAAGATCGCCGACTTCGGCGAGTACGGCATCGACGGTGAGCCGATCACGGTGAACGGGCAGCAGTACTTCGTCTGGTCGGGACCGGGCCGTGGTCAGGGCGGTCCGGCGCAGCTCTACATCGTCCGGATGAGCAACCCGTGGACCGTCACCGGCGGCCGGGTCGCGATCCCGGCCGACGGCGGGTGCAGCGAAGTACGCGAGGGACCGACACCGATCTACCGCGGCAACCGGGTGTTCCTCACGTACTCCTCATGTGACACCGGGAAGCCGGACTACCAGCTGTGGATGAAGAGCATCACGAACGGCGCCGACCCGATGGTCGCGTCGAACTGGGTGCAGCACCCGGGCCCGATCTTCTCCCGCAACGACGCGACCGGCGTCTGGGGACCGGGGCACCACTCGTTCTTCAAGTCGCCCGACGGCACCGAGGACTGGATCGCGTACCACGGCAAGAACACCAGCACCTACACGTATTCCTTCCGCACCAGCCGCGCGCAGAAGATCACCTGGAATGCCGACGGCACCCCGAACCTCGGCCGTCCTTTGGCCGCCGGCGCCACCCAGACGCTGCCGTCCGGCGACCCCGGATCGTCGAACTATTGGATCAACGACTTCGACGCCGCGGTCACGTACAGCGGCACCTGGAACTCCGGATCGGGCTGCGGCAATCAGTGCTTCTGGGGCAACGACCACTGGAGCGGCCAACGCGACGCCTCCGCCACCATCCGGTTCACCGGCACCAAGGTCGCCCTGCTCAGCGTCGCGGACGTCGGCAACGGCATCGCCGCGATCTCGATCGACGGCGGTCCCGAACAGCGGATCGACTACTACAGCTCGATCCGTGTCGGCGAACAGCTGATGTACGTCAGCCCGACCCTGCCCGCCGGCGCGCACACCCTCAAGGTCCGCGTCACCGGCGACAAGAACCCGGCGTCGTCAAGCACCGTCATCAGCCTCGACCGGATCGAGGTCTACTGATCCGCTCAGTAGAACGTCTTGACGACGGTGCGGCCGTTGATCATCACCAGGTGGCCGTCGTCACGCAGTTGCAGGACGCTGCCCGGACGACGGGTCTCGTAGAAGAAGGTGAGGTCGCCGTCCCGGTTCGCCGTGGCGAACGCGCCGGTCGGGTTGACCCAGCCGGACGACTCCGGCCAGTTGTCCTTCACCCCGGTGCTCCACAGTGCGGTCGTGCCTCTGAACAGCACCAGGTTGCCGTTCGTCTGGAACTTCAACGTGTAGGCCCGGTTGACGGCGTACATGATCACCTCGCGCCCGGCCGGATCGGGTGCGTGCAGCTTGCTCTGCGGCATCAGCGTGCCGATCACCATGTGGCGGTTCCACACCGCCTTACCGCGGGTGTTGTAGATCGCCAGGTTGCCGTTGTCCGGCAGCACGAGTTTGGCGCCGGCGCTCTTGATCCCCATCGACCAGACCTTCGTCCGCCCGTAGATGATCTGCAGCGTCCCGTCGATGCCCATCACCAGAACGTTGTTGGCATGCCAGGTCCCCGAGCTCCACAGCGGCAGCGAGACACCACGCTGAAACAGCTTCGCGTCCCCGCCCGGCTGCATGATCAACGTGTAGACGCCGTTCTTCGACCGGATGTACTGCCCGGCCTTGAGCTTCTGCCCCGGCAGCAACGTGTCCGACACCGCAACCGCCCGCGTGTCCGCGCTCGGAGCGGCCTCAGCCGGGCCCCCGACAAGCGCGAATCCCGCCACCACAAGCCCCGCCACGACGGCAGCCCACTTCCCCTTAACCATCAACGGTCCCCCTCAGACCTCACCGGCCCCCGAATCTAACCTCCGCCAGGCTCACCGGCGACTCTCTCAAGTACGACGGACGGCGAGACCGTCGATCTGGTAGACCTTGCCGGCCACCCTGGTGGTCAGGAGGACGGACCCGGTCAGGAAGGTCGCCGGTACGGGGAGCGGCACGATGGCCTGGTACTCGGTCGTCGCCTTGTAGAGGTTCACCGCGCCGACGTACTTGCCGTTGTAGTAGACGTTCAAGCCACCGCAGGTCACGCACTTCGTCGCGATCAGGAACAGCCGCTTCGCCTGCACGCTGCGCGAGACCGAGATTCCCTTCGCCGACGTCGCGGTCGCGGTTCCGAGGTAGTAGGCGCGATGAGCGGCTCTGACCCAGCCCTTGGCGGCGCCCATCGCACGGTCGTCCGACGGACGGGAGAAGCACTTGTCGACGGTCCAGGGCGAGAGGTTGCCCGCGAGGTCACGCGCCCGGACCGACACGCAGTACTCGTACCCCGCCACGACGCCGATCGCCACCGAGGTGGACGTCGTACCAGACTTGACCGGAGCGTATGCGCCGAACGCCCCCGCCGTGGGCGCGATCCGCCAGCGAACGTCGTACGAACCGATGCCGGTGTTGTCCGTCCCGGCGTAGTTGAACGTCGCCGTGGCGGCCTTCGTCACGTCGAACGTCGGTCCCGTGACCCGGACAGTCGGCGCGGCGGAGTCGACGTTCAGCCAACGAACAGCCGTGGTGCCGCGTCCGCCGTCCTCGACGGCCCAGATTCGCAGGACGTGAACTCCGGCGGTGACACCGGCTTTCTGGAAGGGTGAGGCCGGACACGGCGCCGTCGTCACTCCGTCGAACTCGCAGCTGACATAGGGGTTGACCAGACCGGCGGTGTCGAACGGCACCGACACGTTCGGTCCCACGACTGCCGCTGTCGGCTTGATCGTGATCCGCGGGCCCTGCCACACCGCCGACTCGACCAGTTCCCCGGCCGGCGGGTCGAAGAGCTTCGCGTTCACGTACGGACGTCCGTCGTTGACGGGCACCTGCTGGAGAGTGCTCCCGTTCTCTGTCCGCCGAGTGACGAGCAAGAGGCCGGAACTGGCCCAGCTGATCGACTCCCCACTCGTACCGAGCGGGGAACCCGGGACGGGAGTACCTCCGGCGACCGGGATGACGTTCACCGAGGTGTTCTTGAAGTAGGCGACCCATCGACCGTCCGGTGACGCGACCGGGTGCTGCGCCAGCTCGGTCCCGGCGTACGCCGTCAGCAGGCCACCACCCGCCTTCGCCTGGACGCGCTGCAGCTTGCCGGTGACCTGATCCTTCACGATCAGCGTCTGGTTGTCGGGCAGCCAGGACGGCGCGGCCACGTTGCAGCCGAGCCGGACGGGTGTACCGCCGGTCGCTCCGATGATCTCGACACAGGAGGTGCCGGCCTGCTCCCGCGCGAACGCGATGCGGGTGCCGTCCGGGGACCAGGACTTCGTGGTGATCCCGGTCGCCCCGTCGAGGATCTTCACCGGCTGTGCGTGCGGGACGACCGCCGAGACCGTCCACAGGCTCGACCCGCCCTGCGAGAACACGACCTGGCGCCCGTCGGCCGACGCCGCGATGGCCTTGTCGACCTGCTGGGTGGGTCCGGAGGTGGCGAGGGGGATGACCTGCGTCGCCCCCTGCACCGCGAGCTGGCCGAGGAAGGTGCGGCTGACTCCATCGGTCGTGACGGTGTGAGCCACGGTGACAGCGTCCGTCGGTGCGGCGACCGGAGCGCCAGGCACGGTGTCCGCCGGGCCTGGAGTGCTGGCAGGTCCCTCACCGTCGGCGTTGACCGCGGCAACGGAGTACGTCGCGCCGGGCAGCCGCTCGGTGTCCTGCCAGTTGAACGTGGTGACCGCCGTACGCGGCACGGTGTAGGCGGTCTCGGTCCCGTTGACTGCGCGACGTACGACGAAGCCGGTCACTCCGTCTGTGGTTCCTTCGTCCGCCGGAAGGCTCCAGGCGAGGTCTATCCCGGTGAACGTACCCTTCACCCGCACACCGACTGGCACCGATGGAACCGAGGTCGTCTGCTCGGTGGACGTCGTGGAACCGGGCGCCGCGGTTGCGGGGACGGCCGCGGTCAGCACGACGGCCGACAGGACGATCGGCGCAGCGAAGCGCAGGAAGGCGCGCATGGAGAGCTCCCAGGAGTCAGAGCGGCGGAAGGTTGCCGCGCTCTCCTATCGGGTCCGGCGGCCGAACGTTACAACGCCTGCCGAAAGGCTCCGAGGTCAGCCCTTGAGGCCGCTGGTGAAGCCGCGGATGACGTAGCGCTGGAGGACGAGGAAGACGACCAGGATGGGCAGGGCGGCGAGGACCAGGCCGGCGGCGACGAGGCCGTAGTCGGAGGTGTACTCGTTGACGAAGGCGAAGACGCGAACCGGGACGGTTTCGCGATCGGAGCCGCCGAGGTAGAGGAGCGGGGTGAAGAAGTCGTTCCAGATGTGGACGGCGTTGAGGATCAGCACGGTGCCGGTGATCGGGCGCAGGAGCGGGAAGATCACGTGGCCGAAGGCCTGCAAGTGGGAGGCGCCGTCGATCAGGGCCGCGTTGGTGTAGTCGGCCGGCAGCGAGCGGATGAACCCGGTGTAGAGGAACACCGTGAACGGCAACTGGATCCCGGTGTAGAACAGGATCATCCCCTGGTATGTGCCGAGCAGGCCCAGGTCGTTGACCAGCCCGTACAGCGGGATCATCCCGAGCTGGAACGGCAGGATGATGCCGACCAGGAAGAGGATGTAGAGGCTGTAGCTCAGCCGGGACGCGGTCCGGGCGAGGAAGTACGCCGCCAGCGACCCGAGCACGATCAGGACGACGACGCTGGTCACTGTGATCAGCGTGCTGTTCAGCAGGGCCGATCCGAGCGACGCCGACTCCCACGCCTCGCCGAAGCTTCCGACGGACGGCGGATCGGGCAGCGACAGTGGATTGTTGACAATCTGCGCAGGGTCCTTGAACGCCAACGTCACCAGCGCGTACACGGGAAACAGGAACGCGATCGCGACCGCGATCATGACGACCTCACGGACGAGGGTGCGGGGACGGTAGCCGGTCCTCATGCGGTCGTCTCCCTCGATCGCAGGTAGCCGAGTTGGAGGAACGACACCGCCGCCACGAAGATCGCCAGCACCAGCGCGACCGCGGTGCTGTAGCCGAACTTCCCGTACACGAAGGCCTGCTTGTACAGCACGGTCGACAACGTGTCCGTCGCGTACCCCGGCCCGCCGTTCGTCATCGCGATGATCTGCGTGAACAGCGTCAGCCCACCGACCGTCGACAGCATCACGTTGATCGTGGTCGCCGGCGCGAGCAGCGGCCAGGTGATGTGCCGGAACCGGGCGAACGTCCCGGCACCGTCGACCATGGCGGACTCGCGCAACTCCTGCGGTACGCCTTCCAGCCCGGCCAGGAAGATCACCATCGAGTACCCGGCGCACTGCCAGATCACCGTGAACGCGACCGACCAGATCGCCAGCGACGGATCACCGAGCCAGTCCTGCCGGAGCGCGCCGAGGCCGATCGCGCCCAGCGCCGCGTTGAGCCCCGCGTCCGGCGCGGGGTTGTAGACGTACTTCCACAGGAACGACACCATCACCGGACTCACCACAACCGGCGCGAAGAAGATCACCCGCAACGCCATCCGGCTCTTGATCCCGGTGTGTACGCCGAGCGCGAGCAGCAACCCGAGTCCGTTCTGGACGACGACGATCGCGATCGTCAGCAGCAGCGTGTTCCGCAATGCGCCCAGCGCCTGGTCGTCGTTCACCAACTGCCTGAAGTTCTCCACCCCGACGAACGACCGCTGGTCGCCGACGCCCGACCAGTCGGTGAAGGCCGAGCCCGCGCCGGCGATGCTGGGGTAGAGCATCACCAGCGCGTAGACGATCAGCGCCGGTGCCGCGAAGAACCACGGCGGCGAGATCCCGCCGCCGCGACGCCGCGGCGCCTTCGCAGCCTCCCGGCCGACGGCCGTGGTGATCGCCGTCATGCGGTCTTCCGGTAGGCCTCGTCCATCTTCTTCAACGCGCCTTGCACGGTCGTCTTGCCGCCGAGGAGTTCCTGGACGACGGCGAAGTGGGTGGGTTGTACTTCGGCGTTCGGCCAGCGCTGATCCATGAACGGAACGGCCTTGTCCTCCTCCAGGTAGGGCAGGAACGGCTTCAGCACCGGGTCAACCTTCGCCTCGCCGTCGGAGTACAGCGGGACGCACGCGACCGCCTCGGCCCACGCGTTCACGATCGCCGGTTGGCCGCAGTACTCGATGAACTTCTTCACCTGATCGGCCTTCTTGCTCTTCGCGTTGAGCGCGATGCCGACCACGACGCCGCCGGGGATCCAGTTGTCCGCCGCGACGTCGGTGGCCGGGAACGGGAACATGCCCAGGTCGTCAGGCGCCGGCGCGGCCTCGCGGAACGCCTGCAGGACCGCGGAGACCTGCACGGCCATGGCGGCCTTGCCGGTGCCGACCATCGAGGTGGCCTGCTCGTACGTCGTCCCGTTCGGGTTGTCGTTGAAGAAGCCCTTCTTCTGCAACTCGAGGTACTTTGTCATCGCG
This sequence comes from Kribbella sp. CA-247076, assembly GCF_050942445.1. NCBI lineage: Bacteria > Bacillati > Actinomycetota > Actinomycetes > Propionibacteriales > Kribbellaceae > Kribbella > Kribbella sp. CA-247076. Next base: position 7,098,017 of record NZ_CP192051.1, read on the forward strand.
TCGGCCCAGCCGGAGTCGGCGAACGACGTCTTGCCCGCCATCAACTGGTCGTCGAAATCCGGTGTCTTCGCATAGACAGTGGCGGGGACCAGCGCGTAGTTGATCAGCTGGGTCACCCACGGGGTCTGCGCGCCGAGCGCGATCGGCACGATGCCTTTCTTCTTCAGCTTGTCGCAGACGGTCAGCAGCTCCGTCCAGGTCGCCGGCGGCTCGACGCCCGTGGCCGCGAACGCCTTCTTGTTGTAGATCGCGCCGAGCACGCTGGTGCCGGGCGAGAAGATGAACGTCTTCCCGTCGTTCTGGAAGGCGCCCTTGAACCCGGTCGGGATCTTCTGCGTCCAGGGCTGGTCGCTGAGGTCGGCGAGCAGGTTCGCCTTGCTCAGCTGGACCATCGACATCGCGCTGCCGTTGCCCGGGTAGACCGCGTGCAGGTCGGGTGCGTTCCCGGCCGCGAGCTGGGCGCGGAGCGCGGTCTGCAACTGGTCGGCGGGCGAGAACGACAGGTTGAAGTCGAAGTCGGCGTTCGCCTTCTTGAAGTCGTCCAGCGCCTTGCGCAGGCCGGCCTCCTGGCTGCCGGCGCCGATCACCTTGACCTGTCCACCGGACGACGAGCCGCCGTTGCCACCGCAGGCCGCCAGCGTGCCGGCGGCGGCCACGCCGCCCATCACCTGCAGGAGTCGCCGTCGGCTGACGGACCGATCGAGTGCCATGTCTTTCCTCCTGAGTGGGCGGCGCTGCGCGGGATATCGCGGTGCGTGATGTGAAGTAATCGCGAATCGGTGTTACTTTCCTCACGCGGGACGCTACGGACGGCCTCAGAGGGTGTCAAGGCTTCGTTGAAAGGATTCAGTCGCGGGCGGGACGCAGGCGGTGTCTGGGTGCCCGGCTCGCCTGACAAAATGACGCCGTGCCCGCGACCGCCTGCGCCCCGGACAGCACGTCGTCCACCGTGCTGCGCCCCACCACGCCGTACGGCGGGATCGGGCTTGTGAGGCCGGGGCCGGTGCTGGGGTGAAACGTCCGATTCTGGTCAGCGCCGTGCTCGTGGTCACGCTTCTCGGCGGCGCCGCCGGCTACTACGCCGGCGACCGGACCGAGCCCACACCTACCACCGCGGGTGAGGCCGTCCCGCTCGGCGAGGTCGCGCGGTCCGAGCCGTCCGTGCTGGTCAAGACGCCGGTGCCGAACAATCTCGCCCCGCTCGAGACCGGCCTGTCCTACCAGGACCACGCCTTCACGGTCAGGCCCGCCGGACAGCAGCCCGTGCAGGTGTCGATCGAGACGCCGGACGACTGGCGGCTGACCAAGAACCCGAAGGCTCCGGCCGAAGTGAAGTTCCTCGACCCACGCAACGAGCGCGGCGTCCGCGTCGAGGCGGTCGAGCCGGCCAAGTCCACCGCGGACGCCCGCCAGGAGCTCGTCGTCGGCCTCCGCCAGAGCCAGGCCCCGGAGAACGACCTCCGCATCCTCAGCGAAACCGACGAACAAGTCGAAGACGACGAGGGCCGCCCCCGCTCCGTCTCCACACTCATCTACACCTTCATCCCCAACCAGACCCGCCGCTACGTCATAGTCCGCTGGGTGGTGACCGGCGACGACGACCTGGCCTCGATCGAGATGAGCATCACCGGCCTTCCCCAGGACGCGAAGGGCCTGGACGAAGTACTCCGCAGAGCCACCCGGACAGTCCGCGAGACCAGCTGACCGGCGGTTTCACGGAATTGTTACTCGGGGGGTGCAACCTGGAGGCGGGCTACGGTGTCATTCGGAGTAGGGAATCTGGGGAGGTGAGGCAGGCGTGGCTCGTCGGGGGACTGTTGGCGCTCTGCTGGGGTCGGGGCTGGTGGCGATCGCGGCGCTCGGTGGGGCGGGCGGCTATGGGGTCGGCCTGCTGACGGCGGTCGACGGGTCGGCCGCGGCCGTGGGTACGGCGGCCCCGTTGGGGACCGTGCGGCCGTCGACACCGTCACCGGCGGCGACGCCGACCGAGAAGCCGCGCAAGGTCGTGCCCGACAAGTCCGCACCGCTCGACGCGGACGAGCTGCGGTACAAGACCCGCCGGTTCACCGTGCAGGACGTCTACAGGTCGGAGGTCTCGGCCCGCGTCCCCGCCAACTGGAACGAGACGCAGCCGGACCCGCCACGGACGTCCCGGTTCACCGATCCGACCGGCAAACGCTGGCTCCGGATCGAGGCCGGCTTCACCATCCAGCGGGCGCCCGCGGCGTCGATGGCCGCGCGGATCGCGGAGCTGAACCGGCTGCCGAAGGACCAGATGATCAAGTACCTCGCCAACACCGTGGAGGGCAAGTACGCCACGCTGGCCTACACCTACGTACCGCCCAAGGCGCTGGCGCCGGTGGCGACGCTCCGCTACGTGATCGTCCGCTGGGTCGCCGACGACAGCGGCCTGTGCGCCGTCGAGATGAGCTCGACCGGCCTTCCGCAGGACAAGGAGGCGCTGCTGGCCGTCCTCGACAAGGCCAGCGAGACCGTCGTACGGCGCGACAGCCCGCTCGAGTCGGAGCAGCCCAGCTGAGCCTCGGTCAGCCGGACGTGGGTACCGGGATCGCTCAGCACTCGGCCGACCCGGGGAGAAGCATGCGACTGGTGACGCTCAACGTCTGGGGGACGCGTGGTGACTGGGAGGCCCGGTTGCCCGTGTTCCAGCAGGGATTCCGGGAACTGGACGCCGACGTACTGACGCTGCAGGAGACGATCCTCACCGACGACGTCGACCAGGTGACCGCGATGCTCGGCGACGGGTACCACCTGGCGCACTCGTCCGAACGCGAGTCCGACGGCCAGGGCATCACGACGGCGAGCCGGTGGCCGATCGGTGAGGTGCGGGAGCTCGATCTCAACGTGACCGGCCGGACGGGCGACTTCGCCTGTACGGCGCTCGTCACCGAGGTGCTGGCGCCGTTCGGGACTGTGTGGGTGGCGAACCACTTCCCCGACTACCAGGTCGACCACGAGCGCGAGCGGTGTCTGCAGACCGCGCTGGTCGCGCGAGAGCTCGAGAAGCTGCCCGGGCACGTCATCGTCGCGGGCGACCTGGACGCGGAGGACTCGGCGGACAGCCTCCGGTTCTGGACCGGACGGCACGTGATCGACGAGCTGAGCGTCTGCTACCGCAGCGCCTGGGAGGCGATCCATCCGGACGAGCGGCTGGAGACGTACGTCGAGGAGAACCCGCACTTCGTCGACGAGGAGTGGCCGTTCCGCGGCATCGACCACGTCCTGGTCCGCTGCGGCCCGCGCGGCCGGCCGACTCTGCCCATCGTCGACTGCCGGCGCGTCTTCGACCAGCCCGGCGGCACCCCGAGCGACCACTACGGCCTGGCCGTCGACCTCGCGGAAGAAGCTCGGTAGCCGCGGCTCGTTGCCGTCGGCATCGGACTCAGTCGACCGGCCAGATGGTGCGGAAGATGCTGGAGCGGAGGCGGTAGAAGCGCCGCCGGGCGGCCTGGACGAAGGCAGGCGACGGCCGGAGCCGTTCGCTGGGAAAACGCATGAGGGACTTCCTCGGAGCAGGCTGTTCTGGCTGGGTGCTCGTCAGCCGCCGACGGAAACCGATCGGGCGATCTCCAGGGCGCGGTCGCGGGACTCCCCCGCCGGCACCAGCACCTGGACGAGCATCGAGCCGGTGGTCCCCGTGTCCACGACTCGCTGGAGGAGCATACTGCGGCTCCCGCCACAGTCGGTGGAGAACTGGTCCGTGGTGGGGTGACCGTTGTCCTGGTTGACCGTGGCCTTCTCGGTCCGCGCGCAGCCGAACTTGGCCGCGTCCGCGGCCGTGACCTTGACGTCCGCCGCGTCGGTGGCCCCGACGAAGACGCCGACGCTGTCCAGCGTCCAGTCGTTGTCGCGGCTCACCCGCAGCGCCGGGTAGGCCTTGCTGCTGCCCGGCGGCTGCCACTCGGACTCCGCCACGGACTTCGCCCAGCCGCGCTGGATCTTGACCGTGATGTCGCCCTTCGAGATGGACACCACCTCCCGCTCGGCGAGATATCGCTGCCCGAGGAATCCGGCCCCGCCACCGACGATCAGGGCGAGTACGGCGGCGACCACCCAGCGGCCTCGTCGGCGCTTTCGCGGCGCGGCCGCTGCTGCGGTTGCCTCAGCAGGTACTGCGGCCGACTCGGCGGACGGTGGACCGACCGGCGGCTCGGTGGACGGCTCGGTGGACGCCTCGGCGGAAGGCGCGGTGGACGGCGCGGTGGACTGCGCGGTGGACGGCGCGGTGGGCGCGGCGACGGTCTCGGCCGGGGTCTTGACGACGGTCGGCTTGTTCTCGTCGCTGAGCGCGGTGTTCTCGTCGAGACCGGCGGATTTCGCGACCGTGACGGTCTCCCGGATCGCGAACGTCGAGGGAACGAAGCCGCGGGTGGTCTCGTCCAGGGCGCCGACCAGTTCCTTGGTGAACGACTGGACGTCCGGCCAGCGCTTCTCCCGGTCCGGCTCGAGGGCACGGACGATCGCCAGGTCCACCTGCTCCGGCAGCAGGTACCCGAGCGTGCTCGGCGGCGACGGCGCGGTGACCCGCGAGGCCGCGCCCAGCCCGTCGATCTGATGCGGTGACCGCCCGGTCAGCGCGGCGTACGCGACCGCGCCGAGGGAGTACTGGTCGGCGCGCTGGTCCAGGCGCTCGCCCATCGCCTGTTCGGGAGCGACGTACGACGGGGTGCCGCCGGGCATGGTGATCCGGGACACCTCGTCGAGCGACTTTCCCAGGCCGAGGTCCGACAGGACGGCCCGCTCGCCGTCGTCCGTGCTGCGGAACAGGACGTTCGCCGGTTTCACGTCCCGGTGCAGCAGGCCGCGCCGGTGCAGAGCCTGCAGGCCGCGGCCGATCTGGACGACGACGTCGACGGCCTCGGCCAGCGGGAGGGGCTCCTTCTTCAGCCGGTCGGCGAGCGTGCCGCGATCGGCGTACGTGAGCACGAGGAACGGCCGACCGTCCTCGAGCTCGCCGACGTCGTGGACCTGGACGACGTGCTCGGACTCGACCCGGCGCAGGAACCGGCCCTCCTCGAGGAACCGGCGGCGGACGGAGTCGTCGTGCCCCCAGTTGTCCGCGAGGACCTTGACCGCCACCTCGGCGTCCAGTTGCTCGTCGTGAGCGAGCCATACCGTGGCGAAACCGCCCGCGCCCAGGCGTCGTCGCACGACGTACCGGCCTAGTCTGCTTGGGACCCCCATACAGGGCATTATGGATCACTGGGAGTCCCCTGCCCGGGGCCGATGACAGCAAAGGTACAGATGAGCGAGAGCAGCAGCCCGACCGACGACCTCGGAGTCCTGGCAGAGCGCGCCAAGGGCGGGGACAAGCACGCGATGGACGACCTGCTCCGGCTGGTCCATCCGCGGGTCCTGCGGATCTGCCGCAGCGTGCTGCCGTACTCCGCGGACGCCGAGGACGCGGCCCAGGAGGCGCTGCTGAACATCGCCACCAAGATCCACACGTACTCCGGTCGCAGCAGCTTCTCCACCTGGGTCCACTCGGTGGCGGCCAACTCGGCGCGGTCGACGTACCGGAAGCTGAAGCGGAGCGCGCAGGCGGCGCACAACCCGGAGACGATGGAGCGGCCGGACCCGCGGACCACCAGCGTGATCGCCGGCACCCGCCTGGACCTCCTCGAAGCCCTCGAGACCCTCGAGCGCGACCGTCCGCAGATGGTCACCCCGCTGGTCCTGCGCGACGTCTACGGCCTCTCCTACGAGGAGATCGCCGCCGAAGTCGGCGCCCCGCTCGGCACGGTCAAGTCCCGCATCCACGACGCCCGCGAGGTCGTCCGCCCGCTCCTGCGGCCGAAGGACTGACCGGACGCCTCTCCCGCGAGTCGCCGGGTTGTGCTCAGATGGGGGCATGAAGAAGCTCATCAACGAACCTGGTGATGTTGTGAGTGAGGCGCTGCGGGGGATGGCGGCGGCGCATCCGGATCGGTTGCGGGTGGATCACGAGAACCGGATCGTGTACCGCAAGGACGCACCGAGGCCGGGGAAGGTGGGGCTGATCTCCGGGGGCGGCTCGGGGCACGAGCCGATGCACGGCGGGTTCGTCGGGCTCGGGATGCTCGACGCCGCGTGTGCCGGTGAGGTGTTCACCTCGCCGGTGCCGGACCAGATGATGGCGGCGACCAAGGAGGTCGACGCCGGGGCCGGTGTACTGCACATCGTGAAGAACTACACCGGCGACGTGATGAACTTCGAGATGGCCGCCGAACTGGCCGCCGCCGACGCCGGCACCGAGGTGCTGTCGGTGGTGACGAACGACGACGTCGCCGTCCAGGACAGCCTGTACACGGCCGGCCGCCGCGGCGTCGGCGTGACCGTGCTGCTGGAGAAGATCGTCGGCGCGGCCGCGGAGGAGGGCCGGTCGCTGCAGGAGGTCGGCGACCTGGCCAAGAAGGTCAACGACAACGGCCGCAGCATGGGGATGGCCCTCACGTCGTGCACCGTCCCGGCGGCGGGCAAGCCGACGTTCGAGCTGGCCGAGAACGAGATGGAGGTCGGCATCGGCATCCACGGCGAGCCCGGCCGGCAACGGTTGCCGCTGGCACCGGCCAAGGAGATCGCCGCGATGCTGGTCGACCCGGTGGTCGGCGACCTGCCGTACCGGCAGGGCGACTCGGTGATCGCGTTCGTCAACGGCATGGGCGGTACGCCGCTGATCGAGCTGTACCTGATGTACAACGAGGTCGCCCAACTGCTCGACCGGGCCGGCATCACCGTCGCCCGCTCCCTGGTCGGCAACTACATCACCTCGCTCGAGATGGCCGGCTGCTCGGTCACCCTCCTCAAGGCGGACGACGAACTGGTCCGTCTCTGGGACGCCCCGGTCAACACCCCCGGCCTCCGCTGGGGCGCGTGAGCATGGACGTCGGCACCTTCGAGAGCTGGCTGCGTGACGCTGCGGGGGTCCTGCACGACAACGCGGCGTACCTGACCGAATTGGACTCGGCGATCGGGGACGCGGATCACGGGGCCAACATGGACCGCGGGTTCCAGGCAGTCGTAGCGTTGCTGGACGAGAGCTCGTTCGAGTCGGTCGACGAGCTGATGAAGAAGGCCGGGATGACGCTGGTCAGCAAGGTCGGCGGGGCGAGCGGGCCGCTGTACGGCACGTTCTTCCTGCGGTTCGGGACCGCGCTGGCCGGGGTCTCGCCGATCACCGCGGCGGCGGTCGGCGAGGCATTCCGGGCTGGGGTCGGCGGGATCCTGCAGCGCGGCAAGGCCGAGCTCGGCGACAAGACCATGTACGACGCTTGGGCGCCGGGCCTGGACGCGTACGACGCCGCGGTCGCGGGCGGATCCGAGGTCGGCGGGGCGCTGACCGCGGCCGCGGAGGCGGCGGCGAAGGGCCGGGACGCGACCGTCCCGCTGGTCGCGAAGAAGGGTCGCGCGAGCTACCTGGGCGAGCGCAGCGCCGGACACCAGGATCCTGGTGCCACCAGTACGACGCTGCTGCTCGAATCGGCCGCCCGCACGCTGGCATGACGGTGCTCGCCCGCTGCGACACGACCCCCACGTCTCGGGCTTCGCGGTGGTGACACCGTGATCGGGATCGTGGTCGTGTCCCACAGCCACGCGCTGGCGACGGCGGCTGTCGGGCTCGCGTCCGAGATGGTTGCCGAGGACAAGCGGCCGGTGATCGCGGTGGCGGCCGGGCTGGACGAGACGACGTTCGGTACGGACGCCGCCGCCGTCGCCGAGGCGATCACGGCGGCCGACAGCCCGGACGGCGTACTCGTGCTGCTCGACCTGGGCAGTGCGATCCTGAGTGCCGAGCTGGCGCTGGAGTTCGTCGATCCCGAGGTCGCCGAACGAGTGAAGCTGTCCAGCGCACCCCTGGTGGAGGGCCTGGTCGCGGCCGTCGTCACCGCGTCGACCGGCGCTCCGCTCGAGGCGGTCATCGCAGAGGCCAACCGCGGCCTGGTCGGCAAGCAGGACCACCTCGGTGACACCGAACCAACACCGACGACCACCGCGGCCGCAGCCGAGCAGACCGCTGAAGTTGTGGTGAGCAACGAACACGGCCTGCACGCCCGCCCGGCCGCGCGGCTCGTGGCAGTGGTCAACTCCTTCGACGCGACCGTCACGCTGACCGACCTGGACACCGGCCGGGGCCCGGTCGACGCCGGCAGCCTCAGCATGGTTGCCACACTCAACGCCCAGCAAGGCCACCGGCTGAGCGTCGGCGCGAGCGGTCCACAAGCCGGCGAGGCGTTGGCCGCGATCGCCGACCTGGCCGCGCAGAACTTCGGTGACACACCCGCTGCCGAGGAAAAGCCCACCGCCGGAGGGTCAGGGCTCGACGTCGCGATCGGGCCGGCGATCGTCGTGGACGCCGAGGTCGACCTGAGCGGCTACACGCCCGGGGACGACGAGCGCGGCCGCCTCGACGAGGCCGTCACCGCAGCCGCCGGCGAGCTCGAGCAACTGCGGGACCGCAGCCCGGACCACGGCGGCATCTTCGCTGCGCAGGTGGCGATGGTGCGGGACCGGAAGCCGCTGGGCGCCGTCCGGGACGCGATCTCCGCCGGAGAGTCGGCCGCGGTCGCGTGGAAGCAGACGTACGACAGGCTGGCGAGGACGTTCGAAGGACTGGACGACGCCTACCAGCGCGAACGCGCCCAGGACGTGCGATCCGTCCGCGACCGCGTCCTGCGGATCCTCACCGGGCGCACGACCACGGAAGCGGCCGACGGCATCCTCGTCGTACCGGAGCTGGACGCCGCCACCGCGGCCACGGTCGACGCCGAACGGATCGCCGGCATCGCCGTCCGCGCGGCCGGGACCACCGGCCACGGGGTGATCGTGGCCCGGTCCCGCGGGATCCCGTTGACCACCGGGATCGGCGATGTCGACGTGCCGCCGGGTGCGGTGGTGGCGTTCGACGCGCGGACCGGAACCTTCGAGCTCGCGCCGGACGAGGCGACCGTCCGGGCGACGATCACCGAGCGGCGGACCGAGCGCGAGCAGGCCGCCGCGGAGGCGGATCGGCCGGCGACCACGCTCGACGGCCGGACGATCGACGTACTCGTCAACGTCGGCTCGGTGCAGGACGCGGCCGATGCGCGCGGAGCGGACGGCGCGGGTCTGGTGCGGACCGAGGTGCTCTTCGGCGACCGGCGTACGGCGCCGACCGTGGCCGAGCAGGTGGAGCGCTTCCGGGCGGTCGCGGACGCGCTGCACGGGAAGCCGATGACGATCCGGACGTGGGACATCGGCGGGGACAAGCCGCTGCCGTTCCTGCCGCAGGACCACGAGGCCAACCCGTTCCTGGGCGAGCGTGGCCTCCGGGTCTTCCGGCGGCGGCCGCAGCTGCTCCGCGACCAACTCGAGGCGATCCGGCAGGTCGCGGCGGAGACGCCCGTGCACGTGATGTTCCCGATGGTGACGACCGCCGACGAGGTCGCGTGGGCCCTGGACGAGCTCGGCCCACGGCCGGACGGGCTGCAGGTCGGCATCATGGTCGAGGTGCCGGCCGCCGCGCTCCGGGTCGAGACGCTGGCCGACGGCCTCGACTTCGTCAGCATCGGCACCAACGACCTCACGCAGTACACGACCGCCGCCGACCGGACGAACTCTGCGGTCGCGGCGCTCGCCGACGGCCTCGATCCCGCCGTACTGCGACTGATCGATCACGTCGTCCGCACCGCCGGTGTGCGGGTCGCGGTCTGTGGCGACCTGGCCAGCGACCCGCAGAGCGCCGTACTGCTCGCGGCCCTCGGTGTGCACGAGCTGAGCGCTGTCGGCCCGCAGATCCCCCTGGTCAAGGCGCTACTGCGTCGGACGGACCTCACGAAGGTGCCGGACGTGCTCAACGCCCGCGATGCGGCCGAAGTGCGTCAGCTGGTACGCCGGTAGTACAGCAACTCGACCAGGTTGAAGCCGGACGTGCGCGTGGTCTTGGCAGGCAGCGTGTAGCTCTCCCCTGGCTCCAGATACGTCACGTCGGGGCTGTCCAGGTCGAGGTCGACCACCAGCGCCGGATACGCCCCGGTGTGCCAGGTGTAGGACTCCCCCGCGTCCGGAGTGACGTGCTGCACGCGTACGTCGTCCTCGTCGACGACCACCTTGGCCGGGATCTCACCGACCTGCTCGAACCCCGCGTCGGCCGGCACGCCGGAGATCCCGAAGTACGGGTCGCCGGACGCCTCCTCACCGAGGTCGAGCACCTCGATCAACCGGTTGAGATAGAGCGAGTCGCCGTCGTTCGTGAGCATGTGCACGGGTGACACCGGCCGGTAGACCGAGCCGCCCACGGTCTCGTTGAGGTGCCGGGCCGGGCTGCCGTCGAGCCAGTCCATGTGACACGGGGACGTCGACAGACACAGCACGACGTACGGGTTGTGGTGCAGGTGCCAGGCCTGTGCCTCACCGGGCGCCAGTCTGACCTCCCAGACGCGGACGCGGGAGTTCTTCAGCAGGACGCGGGTCCCGATCTCCCCGAGGACGACCTCGGTCCCGTCCGGCGCGACGACGGTGGTGCCTGCGGTCATGGGTGCTGCTCCTTGTCCGGGAGGTCGATGGGCCGTTCCATTGCTACACCACCGAGCACTACACCGTCCGGCATGGTCAGGTCGACGGTCTCGACCTCGGTGAAGCCGAAGGCCTTGTACAGCGGTACGCCGGGCAGTGTCGCCATCAGCGCGAGCCGGGTGAAGCCCTCGGCCCGGGCCGCGTCCACACAGGCGGTCAGGATCGCCCGGCCGAGCCCACGCCGGGTCCAGTCACCGCGGACGAACATCGCCCGGATCCGGGCCGGCTCGGTCGCCGGGTCCAGGAGCCGTCCGTCAGCGCCCGCCGTACTGGCGTTGAAGAGCTTGTTCCGCCGGCTCCAGCCGCCGCACGCGACCACCTCGCCACCGGCCTCGTGCACGTAGTAGGTGCCGTCGTCGATCAGCGCCTGGTCCAGAGTGGTGATGTGCTCGGCGGCACTGGCCGTCTGCGCGGCGTCGTAGTACGCCGGGAACAGCTCCCGCACCGAAGCCCGCCCCAACGCCGCCACCGCGGGCCCATCCGCCCGCACCGCACGCCGCAACTCAGCCTCCACGCCCCATAGGCTAGCCATGCGGTGAAATGGATCGGCCGGGTGGCGGACATCTCCCGGGTATGACGCAGACACCGATCGAGGCCCGGCCCGGGCTGGTGAGTGAGGTAGTCGTGCACGACCCACCACCAGACCGACGGCGTGAGCGGTTCGAGAACCTGTTCGGCGCGCACCGGGAGGCCGTGCTCGGCTACCTCCGCCGCCGGACCGACAGCGGTCACGACGCCGCCGACCTGCTCGCGGACACGTTCCTGGTGGCGTGGCGACGGCTGGACGACGTACCGCCGGGCACTCTGACCAGACCCTGGCTGTACGGCGTGGCGCGCCGAGTGCTCGCCAACCACCGGCGGGGCGAGGGCCGCCGGCACGCACTGGCCACGAAGCTGCGCCAGGAGCTCACCGACCTGGACGCGACGGCCACCGCGCTGCCGGCCGACACTCCGGCGGCCAGGGCGTTCCGGGCACTGTCGGAGCAGGACCGCGAGCTGCTCTCACTGGTGGCCTGGGAGGAGCTCGACACCGCCCAGATCGCGACCGTGCTCGGCATCTCGACGAACGCCGTCCGGATCAGGCTGCACCGCGCCCGGAAGCGGTTCGCCACGTTGCTCACCGCCCCGCTGGCGAACCGGAACCTGGTCGCCCTCAGAGAGGAGACCTCCCATGAAGACGCCTGACCTCGACGCCGCCGTCCGCGGCCTCGCCTCCACCCGCACCGACGACCGGATCACCGACGCGGCCTGGTCCGAGCTCGCCGAGAACGTCACCAGTGAGCACGCACCGCCCCTCACCCTCGCCCCACCGCGCCGGCGCCGCCCCCGCCTGGTGCTCGCCGCCGCCGCAAGTCTGCTGGTCGTCGGCGTGGTCGCGGCAGCCGTGGTCAACCGGCCCGGACAGGACCTGCCGCAGGCGATGTCCGTCACGGACCAGGGCGACTGGCTGACCGTCCGGGTGATCGACCAGAACGCCGATCCGCGGGCCTACAACCAGCAGTTCAAGAAGCTCGGGCTGAACATCAAGGTGAAGATGGTCCCGGTCGCACCGTCGGCCGTCGGCAAGTATGCGACCTTCATGTACAACGAGGGCAGCGACGGGTCGAAGCTCGGGCTGCTCAGGCCGGGTGAGAACTGCCCGGCAACCCTGAACGCGAGCGACCCCGGCTGCCAGTACGGCGTGGAGGTGGGCAAGACGTTCAAGGGCAAGGCCGAGATCCACTTCGGCCGGGCCGCCCGGCCCGGGGAGAGGTACCAGTACATCCCGAGCGACGCCGCCGCTCCTGGGGAGGAACTGGCGGGCCTGTCGTACAAGAACAAGCGCGTGTCCGAGGTGCAGAAGCTGATCGCGGCCCGCGGCGTCAGCATCGGCGGCTATCTGAACTCGAAGACCGAGATCATCGACGGCGTCAACACCGCCAAGGAAGTCGACCCGGCGCCGGCCGACTGGTATGTCCACGAGGCTCAGCCGGAGTCGCCGGGAGTCGTCGTGCTCTGGATCGGCACCGAGCCGGAGAAGTAGTCCGGTCCGAACGCTCCCGTCGGCTTCAGGGCCGGCGGGGGCGTTTGCCCTTTCCGGACGCCCAACGGTAGGTGACGAAGGTCCAGAGGAGGGCGGGGAGGGCGAAGATCGCGGCCGCCGCCTCGCGGCCGAAGAGGAGCAGCACCAGGCCGGTCAGGACGAACGGCAGCGCGAGCCAGACCGCACCGGCGAATGCGGCCCAGCGCCAGCGGCTCGGCCTGCGGTCTGCGGGCCGGTACAGCGAGGGGGCGGGCAGGCCGGCGAAGATCGGCTGCAGGTCCCGGTGGGTGACGGCGTCGTTGAGCCGGTCGACGCGGGCGTGCAACTCGTCCTGGTCGAGCCGCCCGACGGCGAACTGCTCGGCCAGGTCGTCCGTGCAGATCCGGCGCTCCTCGTCGGTCAGCCGGATGTTCGCCAGCCGGCGCCGCGCGGCCACCTGCCGGGCCTCCTGCCCGGCCGCTGCCGCCAGGCCCATCAGCTCGCCCGGCTTGACCGGCCGCCGCTCCGCCATCGTCTCACCTCACTCGTCCTCTTCGAGTGTGCCAGACGAAGCGGCAGGCCCAAGGGGTCAGCTGAGCGCGGCCGGGAGGGTCTGCGTCCAGGCCGTCCGCAGCTCGGACAACGGCAGCTCGAACTGGTCCTGCACGTCCAGCGAGTCCCCGGTGACGACCCCGATCTTCACGTGCGGGAAGCGCCGCGCCGTACACATGTCGGTGAACCGGACCTCCTCGGTCCGCGGTACGGCGACCACCGCGCGGCCGGCCGACTCCGCGAACAGGAACAGGAACGGGTCCAGCCCGTCCGGCGCCCACACGCGCGCGCCGACCCCTCCCCGCAGCGTCGACTCGACCAGGGTCTGCGCGACACCGCCGTCGCTGACGTCGTGCGCCGCGTCGATCAGGCCGTCGCGCGAGGCGTTGATCAGGATGTCGGCCAACTGCTGCTCCATGGCCAGGTCGACCGCCGGCGGACGGCCACCCAGGTGACCGTGGACGACGTGCGCCCACTCCGACCCGGACAGCTCCTCGTCGGTCTCCCCGAGCAGGTAGAGCTGGTGGCCCTCCATCTCGGCGGTGAAGCCGATCGGCGTACGGCGGGTGACGTCGTCGATCACGCCGAGCACGCCGACCACCGGCGTCGGCAGGATCGGGGTGTCACCGGTCTGGTTGTAGAACGAGACGTTGCCGCCCGTGACCGGAATGCCCAGCTCGATGCAACCGTCGACCAGGCCACGGATCGCCTCGGCGAACTGCCACATCACCGCCGGGTCCTCGGGCGAGCCGAAGTTCAGGCAGTCGGTCACCGCGGCCGGGCGGGCGCCCGTGGTCGCGACGTTCCGGTAGGACTCGGCCAGCGCCAGCTTGGCGCCGGTGTACGGGTCCAGCTTGGTGAACCGGCCGTTGCAGTCGGTCGACACCGCGACGCCGAGGCCGCTGGTCTCGTCGACCCGGATCATCCCGCTGTCCTCGGGCTGCGCGAGCACCGAGTTGCCGAGCACGTAGCGGTCGTACTGGTCCGTCACCCACGACTTGTCACAAAGGTTCGGCGACGCGACCAGCGTCAGCAGCGTGTCCCGCAGCTCCTCGCCAGTGGTTGCTCGCGGCAACTTCTCCGCACCGTCGGCCTGCAGGTCGTCCTGCCAGGACGGGCGCTCGTACGGGCGCTCGTACACCGGCCCCTCGTGCGCGACCGTCCGCGGCGGTACGTCGACCACCCGCTCACCGTGCCAGTCGATCTGCAGCCGGCCGGTGCCGGTGACCTCGCCGATCACGTCCGCCTGGACGTCCCACTTCGCGCAGATCTTCAGGAACGCCTCGACGTTGTCCGGCGTGACGACCGCCATCATCCGTTCCTGCGACTCGCTCATCAGGATCTCTTCCGGCGCGAGCGACGCGTCCCGCAGCGGCACCTTGTCGAGCGAGACGTACATCCCGCCCTCCCCCGCACTCGCGAGCTCCGAGGTCGCGCAGGACAGCCCGGCCCCGCCGAGGTCCTGGATGCCCTCGACGACGTTCGCCGCGAACAGCTCGAGCGTGCACTCGATCAGCAGCTTCTCCATGAACGGGTCGCCGACCTGGACCGCGGGCCGCTTGGTCGGACCGCCCTCGGCGAAGGTCTCCGACGCCAGCACCGAGACGCCACCGATCCCGTCGCCCCCGGTCTTGGCGCCGTACAGGATGATCTGGTTGCCGACACCGGTCGCGTTCGCGAGGTGCAGGTCCTCGTGCCGCATCACGCCGACGCAGAGCGCGTTCACCAGCGGGTTGCCCAGGTACGTCGGGTCGAAGACGACCTCACCGCCGACGTTGGGCAGGCCGAGGCTGTTGCCGTACCCGCCGATCCCGGAGACCACGCCGGGCAGCACGCGCTTGGTGTCACCGGCGTCCAGCGGGCCGAACCGCAGCGGGTCCATCACCGCGACCGGGCGCGCGCCCATCGCGAGGATGTCGCGGACGATGCCGCCGACCCCGGTCGCCGCACCCTGGTACGGCTCGATGTACGACGGGTGGTTGTGCGACTCCACCTTGAACGTGACCGCGTAACCCTCGCCGATGTCGATCACGCCGGCGTTCTCACCGATGCCGGCGAGCATCTTCCCGGCCGGTGTCTCCTGCGGGATCTCACCGAACCGGCGCAGGTGCACCTTCGACGACTTGTACGAGCAGTGCTCGCTCCACATCACCGAGTACATCGCCAGCTCGCAGCTGGTCGGCCGGCGGTCCAGGATGTCGCGGATCCGCTGGTACTCGTCCGGCTTCAGCCCGAGCTCGGCCCAGGGCTGCTCGACGTCAGGGGTGCGGCCGGCATTGCTAACTGTGTCTGCGGACACTTCAGGACTCCTGCACTAGGTGGGACTCAGGTGAAACGGTAGCGGGCTGCTCGGAGGCCACCAGGTGGGCCACCAGCAGTGGGAGGGTGAAACCGGTGATGATGGCAGGCAGAGCCACCCCGGAGTCGTTGATCAGCATGCCGACCAGACCACAGGCCGACAGCGCGAGCAGTGTGGGCCGGACCATCGGAAGGCTCGTGTAGAAGCGCCGGTACGACGCCGACGGCACCCGGTCCGGCAGAACCGTGGCCAGCATCGCCAGCACGACGGCGAGCAGCATGGCCCAGCCGGCCGGACCGCTGAAGAACTGCACGGCCATCTGCAGCTTGCGGATCAGGACGTCGTTCACGTCACCGTCGAGCAGCCGGGCCACGAACGTCCCGAAGTGGCTGCGCTGATCCTCGGGCCGCAGATAGTCGAGGTAGGCCACCACAGCCACGGCCAGCACGCCCGCGGCGCCCACACCGATCAGCGCACGCCAGGAGATGCTGCCTCGCCAGGTCAGCCAGGCCATCAGCAACACCGCGGGCGTCAGCGCCAGGATGCCGCCGAAGTCGGTGCCCCACCCGGGCTTGCCGTCCACGACAATCGCCGCGCCGCCGATCGCGAGTACGGCGAGGGCGGCCCGCACCCTGCTCCGGTCGATGAGCCGCTGGGCCGCCCAGCCGGCCGTCACGAGAGCGGCCGCGGCCAGCGTGGCGAAGGTCGAGTTGCCGAACCCGTAGAACCGGCCGCCGATCAACGGCCCGTCGGTGAACATGCTCCCGAACTGCAACGGCGTCCCGAGCACACCGTCCACGAGCAGGACGACGTACGCCGTCGCGAAGATCCCCAGGGCCGCCCAGCGTTTCAGCACGGCTTGCGCCACGGCCGCGAGGACCGCGCTGATGCCGAGAACCACGCAGTACAAGGAGAAGCCGGGTGACGGCCAGCGCCACCACATCGTCACCGTGGACAGGAAGACCGCGACGAAGAACCCGCCCTGCGTGAGCGTGGTGAACACGAAGGTACGCCGCGATCGGGCACTCCTGGTCTTCACGAACCACCCGAGTGCGAGCAACTGCGCCGCGAGAATCGTCAGCGCGGTCGCGAACAGCGTCGGCCGCGGCTGCTCGAACCGCTCGTTGGTGTCCAGCCGGTCCTCGATCACCGCTGCCGCGTCTGTATGGCGATCGCCGGTGACGCGGATCTCGTTGCCGTCCAGCGGACCCGCCTTCTCCTCACCGGCCGGGTCTAGCTCGGCAGCGGTCCGGCCACGCAGGATGGTCGCAGTCACGTCGGTCAGCTGGACGAGACCGGGCCGGCGGGTGCTGTCGCTGGTCAGCCAGCGCGGACCGTCATCCGGCGGGAGCTGCATCGCGACCAGCGGCTCCTTGTGCTCGTTGGCCATGGTCTGGCTGATCCCGACCAGCAGGACCCAGCCGTCGGCCGCGCGGGCCTGCGCGACCAGGTCGGCGACCTTCCGCCGTGCCTCGTCCCGGCCCTCGCGCGGCGGCATCGGCCCGGCGTCGACGATCGCGTCACCGCAGTCGTTGCTCGCCAGTCTGGCCGGGTCGAAGTCTGGCTGCCAGTTCGTCACCGAGCCGTCGGCGCGGGCCAGTGCGATCGCCGCACCCGGACCGAAGCCGCACATCGGGTAGCCGGCCTGGCCGAGGCGGCCGATGGGTGCGCCGGTGTGGTGCTCGGCCTGGCGGTCGACGTACGTCTGCCAGCTCGCGACCTGACCGCCGGTCACCGCGGGCAGGTCGCCACACGGCTGGTCGGCCACGCTGCCCCATGCACGGGTGCCCGCGCTGATCGTCAGCCAGCCGTCGACCGGGCAGGTGTGCGGCCCGGCCGTCTTCACCGTGATCGAGCCGACGTGGGACTGGTTCACCAGGGCGGTCAGCTCGGGCGAGGCTTGCACATCGTTCCAGGTCAGGCCGGGGACGCCGATCACCACGACCTTGGCCAGCAGGCTGCTCGGCTGGGCGGCCGCCGTACCGGTGGTGACCGACACGACCGCCAGGGTGAGGAGGAGGGTACGGACCAGGAGGCGCCGCAACCCGGTGAAGCTCATCAGGAGGCGACGACGGCCTTCAGCACCGAGGTGAAGAAGCCCAGGCCGTCGGTGGTCGGGCCGGTGAGGGTCTCGACGCAGTGCTCCGGGTGCGGCATCAGGCCGACCACGTTGCCGCGCTCGTTGGTGATGCCGGCGATGTCCCGGTAGGAGCCGTTCGGGTTCTCGCCGAGGTAGCGGGCGACGACCAGACCCTCGCCCTCCAGCCGGTCCAGGGTGGCCTCGTCGGCGACGTACGAACCGTCCTGGTTCTTCAGCACGATGGTGATCTCGTGGTTGGCGTCGTAGTCCGACGTCCAGGCGGTGCGGTTGTTCTCGATCCGCAGCGGCTGGTCCTTGCAGAGGAACTTGCGGTGGTGGTTCTTGATCAGGGCGCCGGGCAGCAGGTGCGACTCGCACAGCACCTGGAAGCCGTTGCAGATCCCGAGCACCGGCAGGCCCTGGCCGGCCTTCGCGACGATCGTCTCCATCACCGGCGCGAACCGGGAGATCGCGCCGGCGCGCAGGTAGTCGCCGTACGAGAACCCGCCCGGCAGGACGACCGCGTCCACGCCGCGCAGGTCGGCGTCGGCGTGCCAGAGGGCGACCGCCTCGGCGCCGGCCACCGCGGCGGCCCGGCGGGCGTCGACGTCGTCCAGCGACCCCGGGAAGGTGACGACCCCGATCTTCACCGGGCGCCCTCTCCGGCGGCGTCGGCCTCGACGTGCAGGGTGTAGTCCTCGATCACCGGGTTCGCCAGCAGGGTGTCGGCGGCCTTGCGGATCTCGGCGACCCGCTCCTCGGTCGCCTCGCCGTCCAGGGTGATCTCGAACCGCTTGCCCTGGCGGACGTCGGCCACGCCGTCGAAGCCGAGCCGGCCGAACGCGCCGTGCACCGCCTTGCCCTGCGGGTCGAGGATCTCGGGCTTGAGCATGACGTCGACGACAACGCGAGCCACTGACTTACTCCAGGTCTGGTTCCGGGGTGACGGCTGAATCCTACCGACCGGGGCCCAGAACCCCCGCATCCAACTATTCACTCAGTACATACACGCGGTGTATAGTCGTCGCCATGGCCACCGCGGAGCTCGTGCTGGGACTGCTGTCACGCGGCCCTGCCCACGGGTACGACGTGAAGCGGGGCCACGACTCCTGGTTCCCGGACGGGCGGCCGCTGGCGTTCGGCCAGGTGTACACGACGCTCGGGCGGCTCGAGCGGGACGGCCTGGTCGAGGTGGTCGAGAAGACCTCCGGTGGCGGTCCGGACCGGACGGTCTACGCCCTGACCGACAAGGGCCGCAAACACCTCGCGGACTGGCTGAGCGACCCGGTCCCACCGGCGTGGGGCAGTGCGGACGAGGTGCTGCGGAAGCTGGTCGCGGCCATCCGGACCGGCGGCGACGCGGCCGGCTTCCTGGCCCGCCAGCGCGCGAGCCACCTCCGTCGTATCCGCGAGCTGCGGGAGACCCCGGCCGAGGACGACCCGACCTCACCCCTGGTCCGCGAGTACATCGTGGCCCACCTGGACGCCGACCTCCGCTGGCTCGACAGCGCCCTGGAACACATCTCCCAAGAGAAGGAGCGCCCATGACCGTCCTGGAGCTGAGCGACGTCGAGTACTCCTACCGGCGGAACGCGGCACTCAAGGGCGTGACGCTTGAGGTCAACGCCGGCGAAGTGGTCGCGATCACCGGTGTGAGCGGCTGCGGGAAGTCGACGCTGCTGCACTGCGCGGCCGGCATCCTCACCCCGGACGCCGGCACGGTGCGAGTGGCCGGGCAGGACCTGGCGGCCCTGCCGGAGGCGGACCGCGCCCGCTTGCGTCGTACGCAGGTCGGCATCGTGCTGCAGTTCGGTCAGCTCGTCCCGGACCTGCCACTGATCGACAACGTCGCACTGCCACTGCTCCTGGACGGTCATGAACGCGGAGCGGCGCACGAGACCGCGATGCACTGGCTCGGGCAGGTGGGCGTCGCCGACGAGGCGGACGCCGTACCGGCCGAGCTGTCCGGCGGTCAGACGCAACGGGCGGCCGTGGCCCGGGCGCTCGTCACCGGACCGGCCGTCGTACTGGCGGACGAGCCCACCGGCAGCCTGGACAGCAGGGCGGGGCAGGAGCTGCTCGAGGTCTTGCTGCGAGCGTCGCGGCACCGGGGAGCGGCGCTCGTCGTGGTGACGCACGACAACCTCGTCGCGGCGTCGGCGGACCGGGAGATCAGGCTGCGCGACGGCGTGATCCAGCACGAGGTCGCGCTCTGATGAGGCTCGAGACTCTGGTCCAACTGGCCCGGTCCCGGACACCGGCCGACCGCAGCCGCGTCCGGCTGGCCACTGCGGCGCTCGGGCTCAGCGGGATGTTCCTGCTGGGCTCCCTGCGCATCGCGCGACTCGGCAACGGCGACCTGGACAAGGCCGTCTACAGCAACTACGTCGCCGAGAGCGGATTGCGCTCCGGTCTGATCGCGATCCTCGTCATCCTCGCCGCACTGACCGCAGGCCTCGCCGTACAGGCCGTGAGACTCGGTACGGCGGCCCGCGAACGACGGCTCGCCGCACTACGGCTCGCGGGTGCGTCCGACAAGCAGGTCGGCCGGCTCGCGGTGACCGACGCAGCACTCGCGGGTCTGGCCGGCGGACTGCTCGCCGGGCCGATCTATCTGGTGCTCAGCCTGCTGCTCGGAGCCCTGCCGCGGATGGTCCGGGTCCTCCCCGGTGCCGAGCTGATCGACGTACTGGTCTGGATCCCGGTGGTCGTGGTGATGACCGCCGCCGGCGCACTCATCGGCAGCATGATGCACCGGGACCACCTGATACCTCGCGCGGAGCGTCCGGCCGAGCAGCGCCGCACCGGGCTCATCGCCGGGCCGGTCATGGTCGTGCTCGGCCTGGTCGGCGCTCGCTGGGTCGGGTACATCGCCTCGACGGTGCTCGTCGTCGGTACCGGCCTGATGTTCTTCGCGCTCTCGTCCGTCTGGCTCCGCGCCATCGGGCGCCGGCTCAGCCGGTCCGGCGATCCGGCCAACCTGCTCACCGGCGTCCGCCTGGTCGCCGACTCGCGCCCGACGAGCCGGATGGCGACCCTGCTCGGGTGCTGTGGCGTCCTCGTCGGCACGCTGGTCAGCGGCATCGCCGGAGTGACAGCGGACTTCGCCCGGGCCGCCGACCGGGTGTTCTACGTGACCGGCTTCGCGCTCGCGGTCGTCGGGCTGCTGCTGGTCGTGGCGACCGGTCTGGCCGCCC
Organism: Kribbella sp. CA-247076; assembly: GCF_050942445.1. NCBI lineage: Bacteria > Bacillati > Actinomycetota > Actinomycetes > Propionibacteriales > Kribbellaceae > Kribbella > Kribbella sp. CA-247076. The sequence continues at coordinate 7,118,698 of NZ_CP192051.1, forward strand.
TCATCGTCGGTGTCGCGGACCAGTTGGTGGACCACCGCCGCCAACTCGCCTGCCTGACCGCACTGGGCGTGGACGCGCGGTTCCTCCGGCGCGTCATCCGCCGCCAGTTGACGGCGGTCGCCGGACCGGCGCTCGCGATCGGCCTGCTCCTCGGACCACTACTCGGTCTGGGCCGCATGATCGGTGGCCGACCGGACCCGCTCCACCTGAGCACTCTGCTCCTCGCAGCCGGCCTGGCGATCGCGGGCTGGTTCCTCGGTCAGCTCGGCGGCATCGCCGCCGGCTACCTCCTCCGCAACCAACTCCGGGACGCACTCGACCCCGAGAATCTGAGGGCAGCATGAGCACAGTGCTTTCGGCCGGGCCGCCGGCGTTGCTGCTGGGCGTGCCGAACCGGATCACCCTGGTGCGGACGGTGGTCGCGATGGTGATCGCCGCGATCGCGTTCCGGACCGGTGCGCTGAGCTGGCTGGTGGTCGGGTACGCCGCCTACTGGATCGGCGACATGGCCGACGGTGCGGTCGCCCGCTACCGGGACGAGGAGTCGGTCGCCGGTGCGGTCTTCGACATCGTCTGCGACCGGGCCTGTTCGTTCCTGCTGGCGGCCGCGTTCATGGCGACGTTCCCGGCGACGATCGGCCCGCTGGCGATCTTCCTGGTCCAGTTCGGCGTACTGGACACGATGCTGTCGCTGGCCTTCCTGCTCTGGCCGGGCACGCTCAGCCCGAACTACTTCTACAGGGTCGACCGGCCGATCTGGCGGTGGAACTGGTCCAAGCCGGCCAAGGCGGTGAACACCGCGGCCGTGGTGATCTCGCTGATCGTCGCCCACCACACCGGCGCGCACTGGCTCCCGTACGGCGTCGCGATCGCCGCCCTGGTCGTGAAGGTCGGGTCCACCTACCGGCTGCTGACCATCCTGCGCGGCCGGCGGCCCGCCGTACCGGCGTAGGGGTTGGCGTCAAGGGTGCCAGGGAGTGGATCGGGCGGGACCCTGGTTCTGCCCGGGAGTGGGGGTGGGCTGCGTGGCAGCGATGCTGACGGCGCATAGCCTCGAGGTCATGTGGGTGTGGCAACTGGCGCTGGCGGTGGGCTTCGGGATCGGGTCAGCCGTCGTCCCGGTGATGAACGCCGAGGCGTACGTCCTCGGCGTCGGCGTCTCCGGCGCGCTGGACCCGGTGGTCGCGGCGATCGGGGTGTCGGTCGGGCAGACGATCGGCAAGGTGGCGATGTTCCTGGCGGTCCGCTACCGGCCCGGGTACGCCGCCCGCAAGACCAAGGAGCCGAAGGCGGTCGACCTGGAGACCCGCCGGGGCCGTTTCGTGCAGTGGAACCGCGACGTCAGCAAACGCCTGCTGGACGCGATGAGCGACCGCCGCTGGGGCATCCCGGTGACGCTGCTGAGCGCGTCGGTCGGCATCCCACCGCTGTACGGCGTCGCCCTCATCGGCGGCGCCTCCCGGATGGGCGTGCTCACCTTCAGCCTGTCCGTCCTGGCCGGCCGCACCGCCCGCTTCGTCCTCCTGGCCCTCGGCGTCAGCCTGTTCTAGGCGGAGAACCGCCTACCGGTGAGCTGCTCGTAGGCGTTGATGTAGGCCGCGCGGGTGCGCTCGACCACCTCGTCCGACAACGGGGGCGGGGCCTCGCCGGACGCCCGGTCCCAGCCGGACTCGAACTGCAGCCAGTCGCGGATGATCTGCTTGTCCAGCGACGGCTGTGGCTTCCCCGGCTCCCACTGGTCGGCCGGCCAGAACCGGCTCGAGTCCGGGGTCAGCACCTCGTCGGCCAGCACGATCGTCCCGTCCGCCCGCGCCCCGAACTCGAACTTCGTGTCGGCCAGGATGATCCCGCGGTCCGCCGCCATCCCGTGTGCCCGGTGGTAGATGTCCAGCGTGGTGTCGCGCAGAGCGGCCGCCGTCTCCGCGCCGACGGTCGCGACCACCGCGTCGTACGACACGTTCTCGTCGTGCTCGCCGAGCTCGGCCTTGGTCGCGGGCGTGAAGATCGCCTCGTCCAGCCTCGACCCCTCCACCAGCCCCGGCTTCAGCGGGATGCCGCAGACCCCGCCGGTGGCGTTGTAGTCGAGCAGGCCGGTGCCGCTCAGGTAGCCGCGGGCGACGCACTCGACCGGGAACATCGCGAGCTTCTCGCAGATCACCGCGCGACCGGCCACCTCGGCCGGCACGTCGGTGGACAGGATGTGGTTCGGCACGTCGAGCACCTCGAACCACCACAGGCTCATCGCGGTGAGCACCTTCCCCTTGTCCGGGATCGGTGTCTCCAGCACCCAGTCGAACGCACTCTGCCGGTCACTCGCGACCATCAGCAGCTCGCCGGACTCCAACTCGTACAGGTCCCGGACCTTGCCGGAGTGGAGGTGCTTGGCGCCAGGGATCTCAGGAGGGGTGCTCACACGGCGATTGTTCCATCCGCTACTTCCGCCGCCGCAGGGACATCAGTTTGCCACCGACGCCGAGCAGGCCGTCGCGGATCGCGCCCCCGACCCGGCCCTCCACCTGACCGAGCCGGCCGACCCGCCGGGACAGCTTGACCAGCTTGGTGGTCGCGGGCCGGCGTTCCGCGTCGTACGCCGCCAGCGCCGTACTCAACGGACCGGAGCCGGTCAGGTGCCGGGCGAGCGCCCCGGCGTCCTCGATGGCCGAGCAGGCGCCGCGGCCGAGGTTCGGCGTCATCGCGTGCGCGGCGTCGCCAACGAGGACCACGCGGCCCCGGACGAACGGCACCAGCGGCACCGGCAAGTCGTGGATGTCGTTCTGCAGAACGGCTTCCGGCGGCGTGCCCGCGAGGATCGCCGGGATCGGGTCGTGCCAGTCGCCGAACGCCCGGCTCACGGACGCGTGGTCGCCGCCCTGTCCGGCGGGCTGGTTGCCAGTCGCGTACCAGTAGATCCGCCCGTCGATCAGCCGCGCGAACCCGAACCGTTGCCCCCGGCCCCAGGTCTCGCCGCCGCCGTCGTCCACCGGTACGTCGGCGATCCCGCGGTACGCCGTATAGCCGGCGTACTGCGGTCCCGCGTACTCCGGGTACAGCGACTGCCGGACGAGACTGCGGATCCCGTCGGCCGCGACCACGAGATCGGCGGACAGCTCGTCATTGATCGTCACCCCGGCGTCGTCCTGGGTGATCGTCTCGACGGCGTACCCGGTGCGGACCGTGATCCCCGGGCCGAACTCGCCGGTGATCAGGTCGTGCAACCGCGCCCGGTGGATCATCACCGGGATCTCGACCCCGAAATCCGCCGCGCGCACGACCCAGCGACCGTCGGGCCGGCGCATCCCGGCCGGCCTGGACGCCACCGCCGCCTTCTCGACGCCCTTCACCCCGAGCTCCTCCATAACGGCGACCGCCGACGGCCAGACCGAGATCCCGGCCCCCACCTCGCCCAGCTCCGGAGCCCGCTCCAGCACCGTGACCTGCCAGCCGCACCGCTGCAGTGCGACGGCCGCCGTGACCCCGCCGATTCCCGCTCCCACCACGATCGCCGTACTCATGCCGGTGACTCTACACTTGTAGAGGATTGTTGGGAAGTGCGAGACTGACCGCCGTGACGAAGCAGGTTCCGCTCGGCGCGGATCGCCGGGACGCCATCGCCGACGCCGCGATCCACCTGGTCGCCACCCGCGGGCTGCGCGGGCTCACCCACCGCGCGGTCGACGCCGAGGCCGGGCTGCCACCGGGCTCGACGTCGTACTACCTGCGCACCCGGAACGCGCTGCTGACCGCGTGCGTGAACCGGATGCTCGCCCGGGACGTGAACCTGATGCCGGCCCTCGAGGCGACCGCCGCACCGCTGGAGCTGGTGATCGCGATGACGGTCGGCCTCGCGCGGGACCGGCCGGACGACCTGCTCGCCCGGTACGAGCTGTCGCTCGAGGCGAGCAGGCAGCCGGAGCTCCGGGTCGCGATCGACGAGGGGGCGCGGCAGTTGCGTGGACTGCTGGCTCAGGTGCTGGCCGGGCTCGGCGTCCCGGATCCGTCCGCGGCGGCCTGGCCGGTCGCCGCGATGCTGGACGGGCTGATGCGCGACCGCGTCGCCGGAATCGCCGCCACGCAGTCGCCGGAGGACTTCGAGGCCGGCGTACGGCGGTCGGTGACGGCGCTCGTGGAGGGGCTCAAAGCCGGTCGGTGACCGTGACGAAGGTGAAGTAGCAGACGCCGACCAGCATGCCGACGTGCCCGAGGACGGACAGGCCGGCGCCGGAGCCCCAGGCGTCGGTCTTCGTGTCCTCGGAGTGTTTCGCGTGGCTGGGCAACCAACGGGACAGGAGCAACAGTCCGAGGATCGTCAGCAACCACCATCCGGCCAGCACGACCAGCGCGATCTCACGACGACCGGTGACCAGGGCAACGACCCAGCCGATCAGCGTGAGCACGCCGACGAGTGTGTGCAGGCGGAGCAGGACGGCGGAGTACCCGTGCCGGCCGGCACCGTGACCGGTGCCGTCGACAACTGTTCCACCGAGCCGGACGCGCGTCAGCAGGACGACGACGGCTCCGAGGGCGGTCAGGAACCAGGTGACGTTCGACCATTCCACGCCCCGTTCCTACCCCACCCACCCCCACCCCCAATCACCCATCACCCCCACAACCCTCAGTAACCACGTCGCGGTCAGCCGGATCGCATCTGCCCGTCCCCGCTCTGCACGTCCCCGTTCTGCCCGCCGCCGTTCTGTCCCGAGCCGCTCTGGCCGCTGCCGTCCTGGCCCTGCCCTGGCTGCCCCTGCTGGCCTGGCGCCTGACCCTGCTGACCCGGGACCTGGCCTTGTTGGCCTTGCTGGCCGGGGAACTGACGCCCGCCGCCGGGTCCGCCGAACTGGTTCTGCTGCGTGGTCGAGCCGTCCCAGGCATGTCCCACCGCCGTCCCACCCAGGAAAGCCAGCACCGCCAGCAATGAGCCCGCCCCGGCCAGCGCCAGATTGCTCGGACGCCTGTCGCCCGTCGGCTCCGCGTCCTGCGCCGGCCCCTCGGGAATCGGAGAGTTGAGGTTCTGCGTCATGATTCCTGTTCTCGTTTCTGCTCAGTTGTCGGTCGTGAGGTCGTAGACGGTCGTACCGCCGACGGTCTGCGCCTGGAAGTTCTCGGCGACCCAGGTGGCGATCTCGTTCGACGTACCGCCGCGCCCGCCGCCCATGCCCCCGCCGCCACCGACGAAGTAGTGGATCTTGCCCTGGGCAACCAGCTCCTTGAACTCCGCCAGCGACGGCGCCGGATCGGTCCCGTTGAAGCCGCCGATCGCCAGCACCGGCTCGCCGGACGCGATCTGCAGTGGCGCGGCCCCGTTCGCGGTGACGGCCGCGGCCGCCCAGGTGTAGCCCTCGGACCCGTTCTGCAGCAGCGTGATCAGCTCGGACGACACCCCGCTGATCCCACCCCCGCCAAGGAACCCGCCGCCCCCACCGGTCCTCCGGCCCGCAGAGCCGTTCCCGGTCGCGCCGTCCCCGGTCGCGCCCGGCCCCGTCCCGTTCTGCCCGGTCCCGTTCTGTCCGGTCCCGTTCTGTCCGGTCCCGTTCTGTCCGGTCCCGTTCTGTCCGGGCGGCGTACCCATCCGCATCCCACCGGGACCGCCACCCATGCCACCGCTCGACGGTCTGGCCGACGGCAACGCACCCGCGTGCGCGGAGCTGATCGTGTCCACCGAGTACGCCGCCGGCCCGGCCAACGCACTCACCGCCAGCAACACACCGGCGAACACACCGGCCCGCCGAGCCGTCGTACGACCCAGCTTCAACTCCGGCAGCATCATCACCGCCCCAGCCCCGAGTACGCCGGTCAGCAGCACGACCCACCGCAACCACGGCTGCCAGGTCGGAGTCTGATTCAGCAGCGCGAAGCCCCACCCACCGGTCAGCAGCACCCCACCGGCCAGAGTGGCCCGTGGCAACCACTCGGTCCGTCGCCGCCACAGCACCGACATCGCCGCACCGACCAGCGCACCGATCGCCGGCGCCAGCGCGATCATGTAGTAGCTGTGGATGATGCCCTGCATGTAGCTGAACGTCAGCCCGGTGACGACCAGCCAGCCGCCCCACAACACCGCGAACGCCCGCGTCCGGTCCGTCCGCGAGGCCTTGCCCGCGGCAACGACCAGCACGATGGTCGCCAGGATCGCGGCAGGCAACAGCCAGGCGATCTGCGAGCCGAACTCACCGCCGAACAGCCGCTGCAACCCGGTCGCGCCACCCCAGCCCGCGCGCCCGGTCCCTCCGCCGACCGAGCCGGTCTCGTTACCGTTCAACCTGCCGAGACCGTTGTAGCCCAGTGTCAGCTCGAGAATGCTGTTGTTCTGCGAGCCACCGATGTACGGTCGCGCCGACGCCGGCATCAACTCGACGATCGCGATCCACCACCCGGCGCCGACGATCAGCGAGATCAGCGCCAGCACACTGTGGACGATCCGCTTCCCCAGGGCCGGCTTGCCCGCGATCAGGTACGCCAGGCCGAACGCCGGCAGGATCAGGAACGCCTGCATCATCTTGGTCAGGAACCCGAAGCCGACGAGCGCCCCGGCCAGCATCATCCACCTGACCGCGTACTTGTCCGAGTCGATGGCCCGCGTAATCGCCCACGCACCCGCGCACAGCAGCAGGATCAGCAGGGCATCCGGGTTGTTGAAGCGGAACATCAGGACGGCGACCGGCGTGAGCGCGAGGATCGCACCGGCCAGCAGACCGGCGTTCGCCGAGAACCACCGGCGGACGGACACGTAGACGAAACCGACACTCGCGACGCCCATCAGCGCCTCGGGAACGAGCATGCTCCAGGTGCTGAACCCGAAGATCCGCCCGGACAGTCCCATCACCCACAACGCCGCCGGCGTCTTGTCCACCGTGATGAAGCTCGACGCGTCGAGCGATCCGAAGAACCAGGCCTTCCAGCTCGTCGACCCGGCTTGCACCGCGGCCGCGTAGTACTCGTTGGCGTAGCCGTTCCGGGACAGGCCCCACAGGTACGCGATCGCGGTCAGCAGCAGCAGGCCGCCGTACAGCAGCTTGTCGCGGCCGATCGAGTACGACGCGACGAGGGCGCGGGGTCCGGACCGGGGGCTCGCCTCGACGGGATCGAGAAGCGTGGTCATGTCAGTTGCTCCGGGTCTGGTCGAGAACCGCCGGGGGTTCGAAGGTGGGCAGGGTGGGTGCGTCGTCGTTGAAGACCCACGTCTGGAAGAGGCTGAACCGGACCACGGTCGCGGCCAGGTTCGCGAGGGTGAGGACTGTGATCTCCACGGCCTGGTGCGGCGCGGAGACCGCGGTGTGCAGGAGCCAGAGCGACGAGGCGGTCAGACTCCAGCCGATGCCGAACGTGGCGAGTCCGCGCAACTGATGCCGCCAACGGTTCTCCACCCCGCGCACGCCGAACGTCACCCGCCGATTGAGCGCGGTATTACCGACCGCAGTGATGAGCAGCGCCAGCACGTTCGCCACCTGAGCCGGCATGCCCTGCCGCAGCACGAGATAGAGGAGTGCGTACGCCGCCGTGCTGAGCACCCCGACCGCGCAGAATCGGAGGACACGCGCGGCCAGCGCTGTCCGGGGATCGAGGATCCGCGGCCGGCCGAACGCCTGCCGCACCGATTCCAGCTCGACCTGACCGCGGCCGAGGGTCCGCATCAGCCGCACGATCCCCCGCAGGTCCTCGCCGACCGTCTTCGCGATCGCGACCCGGGAGTCCAGGTCGTCGACCCAGTCCACCGGTACTTCGTGGATCCGCAGCCCGGCCTTCTCGGCCAGCACGAGCATCTCGGTGTCGAAGAACCAGCTGGTGTCCTCGACCAGCGGCAGCAACTGGTGCGCGACGTCCGCCCGGATCGCCTTGAACCCGCATTGCGCGTCGGAGAAGTGCGCACTCAAGGTTGCCCGGAGCAACAGGTTGTACGAGCGCGAGAGGAACTCCCGCTTCGGCCGCCGGACCACCCGCGACCCGTTCGACAACCGGGTGCCGATGGCGACGTCGCTGTGGCCGGCGAAGAGCGGTGCGACCAGTGGCAGCAACGCATTCAGGTTGGTCGACAGGTCGACGTCCATGTAGGCGAGCACGTCGGCGGTGCTCTCCGACCAGACCTGCTTCAGGGCCCGGCCGCGCCCGGACTGCTCGAGCCGGACGACCCGTACTCCGGGGAGCTCGAGTGCCAGCAGCACACCGATCTCGTAGGTGGCATCGATGCTGCCGTTGTCGGCGATGCAGACCTCGGCCGGGAACGGGAAGGCGGTGTCCAGGAACTCCCGCAGCCGCCTGATGTTCGGACCGAGGTCGTGTTCCTCGTTCTTGACGGGTACGACGATCTCGACCCGAGGATGACCTGGAATCTGCATGGCACCGATGCTGTCCGGCGAACCTGAGCCGGTCCCTGCGCCGGCCTGGCAGTTCCCTGGGAATCAGCCAGGGTGGCTGCCGCTACCGGGTACGCCGGAGCCAGAGCAACCCGAGCACCGGCAGCACCAGCGGGACGAATCCGTACCCCTGGCCGAAGTGCGACCACACCGTCGCGTCCGGGAACTGCTCCGGTACGGCGTAGCTGAGCGCACCGATCGTGATCACGCCGATCAGCTCGACCAGGATCGCGATCGTGGCCACCCGGCGCGAGACCTTGGTTGCCTTGGCCAACGCGAACGTGGCCGCACAGTAGATGACCGCGGCAACGGCCGACAGCACGTACGCGAGCGGTGCCTGGTCGAACTGGGTGGCGATCTGGACGCCGGCCCGGGCGGTCGCGGCCAGCGCGAAGACGCCGTACACCAGGATCAGGATGCGGCCCGGGCCGTGCCTGGTCTCGGCAGCGTCCGTCATGTCAGGTGGTCCAGATGACGTGCAGGCGCTGCTCGACCACCGGGATGACCAGGCAGGCGAACGCGAGCGCGCCCGCACCCCAGCGGCTGCTCTCCGCGAGTGCCCAGAGCGCACCGAGCGGCAGCACGATCAGCCCGCCGACCAGGTACCCGACGAAGAACGGGCCGGAGACGTCCCGGTCGGTGCCGGTCAGCTGGACGATGCCGACGACCAACTGCACCAGCAGCCCGACCTCGATCACGCCGAGGATCGCCAGCAGGGTCCAGTTGATCCGCTTGTCGCGCGCGGCCAGCACGACGGCGAACACCATCGCGACCAGCGAGAGGGCGACCAGCGCCCAGGTGAGCGGTTCGAACACGGACTAGAGGATGTCACCCACCGCACGCGGTACGTCGTCCGGGTCCGGCCGCGTCGGCGCCTCGGCGGCCGGGCCGGCGCGGTACTCGCCCGGGCGGACGCCGTAGAAGCGGGTGAACGCAGCGCTCAGCGCGAACGCGTTCGCGTAGCCGACCTTGCGGGCGACGGTCGCGAGCGTGTCGTCGGTCTGCCGGAGGAGGTCGGACGCGAGGCAGAGCCGCCAGCAGGTGAGGTACGACATCGGCGGCTCACCGACCAGGTCGCGGAACCGCCGGGAGAACGCCGCCCGGGACATCGCCGCGGCGCGGGCCAGCTCCTCGACGGTCCAGCGTCGCGCCGGCTCCGCGTGGATGAGCGCGAGCGCCGCACCGACGGCCGGATCGTTCTGCGCCGTGTACCAAGGCGGTGCACCGGAATCGGGACGGTCGAGCCACTCGCGCAGCGCGGTCAGCAACACGAGGTCGACGAGCCGGTCGAGCAAGGCCTTCCGCCCGGCCCGATCGCCGTCGAGCTCGTGGCCCAGCATGGAGACCGCACGACCGACCTCGGCCCCGGACTCGACGTACAGCACGGACGGCAGGCCGCCGAGCACTCGGTCGCACACCCCGCTGTGGACGTCGTACGCACCCGTCACGAGTACGGCGCTCTCGCCGTCGGACAGCGCGTACGGCGTCGGGCCGACGATGATCGCGACCGCGCCTTCCGCCAGCCGAAGCGGCGACTGCCCCTCGACCGTGAGCACCGCCGCGCCCTGGACCATCGCCACGACCGTGAGGGCGGCGCCGTTCGGGCACTGCACCTGCCACGGCGACGACAGGCGCGCGTTCTCGACCACCACGCCGATCGGCCGGACGTCGTCGAGGAATCGGGACAGCGTGTCGTTCACATCGGTCACTGTAGACGATGACGTATTTGATGTGGAGTTTTAGATATTTCTCTGTGCCGTTCGGCTCGGTTGAATCGAGGACATGACAGCTCACTCCCGTGTCGCCGTACTGGGCGCCGGCTCGCTCGGCGCGGTCATCGCCAGGGCCTTCGCCGCCGCCGGGCACCCCACCACGGTCTGGAATCGAACACCCACCCGCGTCGACCGCCTGGTCGCGGAGATCCCCGAACTGCGGGCCGCGACCTCCGTGCCGGACGCCCTCGCGGACGTCGACCTGGTCGTCCTCGCAGTCGCCGACGCGACCGCCGTCGCCGCCGTCCTAGACGCCGCCGGCCCCCTCGGCTCCCGCGTCGTCGTCAACTTCACGTCCACCACCCCGGAGCAGACCCGCGCGCTCGCGGACCGCGTCGGTCCCCGCTACCTCGACGGCGCCGCCATGAGCGGCACCCGACTGGTCGGCGATCCCACCGGCCTGTTCCTCTACGCCGGCGCCGCGGACACCTTCGCCGAGGCCGAGCCGGCGCTGCGTGCGCTCGGCATCGCCCGGGCGGTCGGCACCGACCCCGGTGCGGCGTCCCTGTGGGATACCGCCTTGCTCGGGCTGAACCTCGGCGTACTCGGCGCGTTCTACCAGGCCGTCGCGATCATCGGTGGCTCGGCGCTCGACGTCGCCGAGGTCGCGACGCAGTACCTCCCGTTCGCCACCGGGCTGCTGGTGGATCACGGGCGGCAGATCGACGCCGGGGAGTATCCCGACGATGACGGTTCGCTCGCCGTGTACGCCGCCGCGGTGGACCACCTGATCGCGACCGCGACCGATCGCGGCGTGGCATCGGACCTCACCGTCGCGGTCCGCACCCTCATCACCCGGGCCGTCGACGCCGGTCACGCCGACGACGGGCTCAGCAGCCTCACCGAGGTCCTGCGATGACAACCACGGTGTCCTATCCCGAACTCCGCGACGACCTTGCCGCGGTGCTGTCCAAGGTCCGCTACGCCACGATGACGACCGTCGACCCGAAAGGCAGACCGAGGACGCGGGTCCTGATCGCGGTCTGGGAGCTGGACCGGGAGTCGCCGATCGGCTGGCTCGCGACGTTCCGGACCCCGGTCAAGGAGCGGCACCTGGCCGCCAACCCGCACACGACGTTCTCGTACTGGGACCAGAGCCAGGAGACGGCCGCGATCGACGCGATCGCTTCCTGGACGGACGATCCCGGCGAGCGGCAGCACGTGTGGGACCTGTACGAGAAGGGCTCACCGCGAGCCGTCGGCTACCCGCCGGCGCCGTACTGGCCCGGTGGTCCGGACAGTTCGGCGTTCCAGGTCCTGAAGCTGGAGCCCTATCGGATCCAGGTGCTGCGCCGGACGGACCTGTTGACCGGTGGGCCGGACGCGTCCCGGCTGTGGACGCCGGACCGTGAGCAGCGTCAGAGAATGTCGCCCGGCGAGTAGGCGGCGGCCTCCGGGTGGCGCTTGGCGAGCTCGTCGACCTTCGCAACCACCGCGTTCACCTGGTCGACGGCCGCGCCGGTGAACGACAGCGGCTCGCCGACGATGCCGACGATCTGCTCCTCGGTCAGGCCGAGCCGGCCGTCCGCGCCGAGGCGGTGGAACAGGTCGTTCGCCGCGAGTCCCTGGCGCAGCTCGAGGGCGGTCGCGACCGCGTGCTCCTTGATCACCTCGTGCGCGGTCTCCCGGCCGACGCCGTTCTTCACCGCGGCGATCAGCACCTTGGTGGTGGTCAGGAACGGCAGGTATCGCTCCAGCTCCCGGCCGACCACGGCCGGGTACACGCCGAACTCGTCCAGCACGGTGAGGAAGGTCTCGAACAGCCCGTCGAGCGCGAAGAACGCGTCCGGCAGCGCGACCCGGCGGACCACGGAGCAGAAGACGTCGCCCTCGTTCCACTGGTTGCCGGCCAGCTCACCCGCCATCGACGCGTACCCGCGGAGGACGACGGCCAGCCCGTTCACGCGTTCACACGAGCGGGTGTTCATCTTGTGCGGCATCGCCGAGGAGCCGACCTGGCCCTCCTTGAAGCCCTCGGTGACCAGCTCGTGCCCGGCCATCAGCCGGATCGTGGTCGCCAGGCTCGACGGCCCCGCGGCCAGTTGCACCAACGCCGAGACGACCTCGTAGTCGAGCGACCGCGGGTACACCTGGCCGACGCTCGTCAGCGTCCGGCTGAATCCCAGGTGCTCGGCGATCCCGCTCTCCAGCCGGTCCAGCTTGGCCGGATCGCCACCGAACAGGTCCAGCATGTCCTGCGACGTACCGACCGGGCCCTTGATGCCGCGCAGCGGGTAGCGCTCGATCAGCTCCTCGATCCGGGCGATCGCGACCAGCAGCTCGTCCGCAGCCGACGCGAACCGCTTGCCCAGCGTGGTCGCCTGGGCGGCGACGTTGTGCGATCGCCCGGTCATCACCAGCGCCGCGTGGTCGGCGGCCTTCTGTCCCAGACGTACGGCGGTGGCCACCGCGCGATCGCGGACGAGCTCGAGGCCGGCCCGGATCTGCAGCTGCTCGACGTTCTCGGTCAAGTCCCGGCTCGTCATGCCCTTGTGGATGTGCTCGTGGCCGGCGAGCGCGCTGAACTCCTCGATCCGCGCCTTCACGTCGTGCCGGGTGACCCGCTCGCGGGCCGCGATCGACTCCAGGTCGACCTGCTCCAGCACGCGCTCGTAGTCCTCGACGACCCCGTCCGGAACGGCGACCCCGAGCTCCTTCTGCGCCTTCAGCACCGCCACCCACAGCTGCCGCTCGAGCACGATCTTGTACTCCGGCGACCACAGCTGAGCCATCGACAGGCTGGCATAACGCGAGGCGAGAACGTTGGGAATCCGGGGCTTACTCGAGCTGGGCACCTCCCCATTCTCCCAGAACCTCACCGCCCGACAGCCAGCAGTCCACACACTCGCGCGCGGGTTGGGGGTGCTGGTCAGCGTGGGACGGGGTGGAGGTCCCAGGCGATCATCCGGAGACAGTCCTTGGGGTCGGGCCTCGTCTTGCCGACCCAGCGATACAAGGTCCCGTCGAAGGTTCCCGGCGGAACCGGATCAACCGCCGGGCTTACGCGCCTCGAAGAGTCTCCGGGTGCTGTGGGCGACGAACGGTCCCTCGGACTCGATCTGATCGTGCAGCTCGCGGAGGCGGGGCAGATGCTCCGCGACCGTGAAGCCGGGCACGATCCAGATCACCTTGCGGAGGAAATGGACGACCGCCGCGATGTCGTAGAACTCCATCCGCAGCCGTTCCATCCGGACGTCGACGATCTCGAGCCCGGCCACCTCGGCTTCCGCGCGTTCGAGATCCGGGTGCCGGTTGTTCGTCGCGGGCTGCGGACCCAGGAAGTACTCGCTGACCTCGGCAACGCTACGAGGCCCGATGTGCTGCGCGAAGTACGTACCGCCCGGCCGGAGCACCCGGGCGATCTCGTCGAAGTAGGCCCTGACCGGGTGCCTGCTGACCACAAGATCGAACGCGCCGTCGGCGAACGGCAGCGGCGGTTCCTCGGGGTCGGCGACGACGACGGTGCCCAGCGGATGCAGCAGTGCGGTCGCCTTCGCGACGTTCGGCGGCCAGCCCTCGGTTGCCACGCTGAGCGGCGGACGCGTCGGTACGCCGGCCAGCACTTCACCCCCGCCGGTCTGGATGTCCAGCGACGCCGTGGCGCGGGCCATGCGCTCGCCCATCAGTCGCTGGTAGCCCCAGGACGGACGCTCCTCCGTGGCCCGGCCCTCGAACCAGCTGAAGTCCCAGCCTTCGGTCGGGACCGCTTCGCCCTCGGCGACCAGCTCCTCGAAGGAGGCCATCGTCAGACCGTGATCTCGCCGCGGGCGGCCTTCAGGGCGATGTCGGTGCGGTGCTGCGAGCCCTTGATGCGGATCTGGCCGACGGCGGCGTACGCGCGCTGGCGGGCCTCGTCGAGGTCCTTGCCGGTCGCGCTGACCGCGAGTACGCGGCCGCCCGCCGTCACCAGTTCGTCGTCCTCGAGCGCCGTACCGGCGTGGAAGACGCGGACGTCGTCGACCTCGGCCTGGTCGACGCCGCTGATCACGTCACCCTTGCGCGGACTGGCCGGATACTTCTTCGCCGCGACCACGACCGTCACCGCGGCCGCGTTCTTCCAGCTCAGCGACTCGTGATCCGCGAGCTTGCCGGTCGCGGCGGCGTACAGGAGCCGGCCGAGCGGGGTCTTGAGCAACGGCAGCAGCGCCTGCGTCTCCGGGTCGCCGAACCGGCAGTTGAACTCGATCACCCGGACACCCCGGGACGTCAGCGCGAGACCGGCGTACAGCAGGCCGTTGAACGGCGTACCGCGGCGGCGCAGCTCGTCGACGGTGGGCTGGAGCACCTTCTCGGTGATCTCCTCGACCAGGTCTTCCGGTGCCCAGGGCAACGGTGTGTAGGCGCCCATGCCGCCGGTGTTGGGCCCCTCGTCGTCGTCCGCAAGGCGTTTGAAGTCCTGGGCCGGCTGCATCGGCAGCACCGTCGTCCCGTCGGTGATCGCGAACAGCGACACCTCCGGGCCGTCCAGGAACTCCTCGATCAGCACCTGCTCACACCCGGCCGCGTGCGCGAGCGCCTCGTCCCGGTCCGAGGTGACGACGACCCCCTTGCCGGCCGCGAGCCCGTCGTCCTTCACGACGTACGGCGGGCCGAACGCGTCGATCGCCTCGGCCGCCTCCTCGGGCGTCGTACACACGTAGGCGCGGCCGGTCGGCACGCTCGCGGCGGCCATCACGTCCTTGGCGAACGCCTTCGACCCCTCGATCTGCGCGGCGTCCTTGGACGGGCCGAAGACCGCGATCCCGGCCGCACGCAGCGGGTCGGCCAGCCCGGCCACCAGCGGCGCCTCCGGACCGACCACCACCAGGTCGGCGCCCAGCTCGGTCGCCAATGCGACGACCGCATCGTGGTCGGCGATGTCCACGGGACGGCAAACGACCGTTTGGCCGTCGTACGCCGGCGGCAGCACCGCGATACCGGGGTTGCCCGGGGCCGCCACGACCTGCTCGACCTCCGGATCCTGCGTCAGCGCCCAGACCAATGCGTGCTCGCGGCCACCCGAGCCGATCACCAAGACCTTCACGGGCCATCAGCCTAGGGCACCGGGCTGTCGATCCACACATTCGCCGTTCGTGTAATGGATGACGACGGAAGGAGTGGTGATGACCGAGGTACTGCTCGAAGGACTCGTGATCGGGGAGTCGGCGCGCTGGCACGACGGGCGTTTCTGGTGCGCCAACTGGGGAGCGCAGGAGGTGCTCGCGGTGGACGCGTCCGGGAAGCGCGAGGTGATGGCTCGCGTGCCGACGACGATCCCGTTCTCCATCGACTGGCTCCCGGACGGCCGCCTGCTGGTGACGTCCGGTCCTGAGGGTCTGCTGCTGCGGCAGGAGTCCTCCGGCGAGTTGGTGACGCACGCGGACCTGTCGTCGTACGGCGGCCTGAACGAGCTCGTGGTCGACGGGCGCGGCAACGCCTACGTCAACGGCGGCTGCGACTTCCAGCCCGGCCCGGGTGAACGCCCCGGCTTCATCCTGCTGGTGACTCCGGACGGTTCGGTACGCCGGGTGGCCGACGAGCTCGCCTTCCCGAACGGCATGGTGATCACCCCGGACAACTCGACCCTCGTGGTCGCGGAGTCGTTCGGCGGCGTCCTCACGGCGTACGACGTCGCCGACGACGGCAGCCTGTCGAACCGGCGCGTCTGGGCACCGCACCCCGGCGACGGCATGTGCATGGACGCGTCCGGCGCGATCTGGACGCCCGGCTGGACCCCGTCCGGCGAGTCAGCCTGCCTCCGCATCGCCGAAGGCGGCGACATCCTCGACACCGTCCCCTTGGAGCACGCCGGCTTCGCCTGCACCCTCGGCAACGGCACCCTCCACATGCTCACCGCCGACTGGCACCTGGACGAGCCCTTCGACACCAACCTCGACCGCCTTCTCACCACCCCCACCGGCCGCATCCTCACCCACCGAACCTCGACCCCGAAGGCGGGCTACCCGTAGGCGCTTGTCAGCCCAAGTAGGGATGGTCGGCACCGGCGAGGTACCGATCGATGCGCTGTCTCATCGAGGGATGCATGGTGAGCCGGCCGAGGTCGGCGGGATCGACCCACTCGACCATCGACGACTCCGAGCTGGGCGTCGGCTCACCTGCAAGCCGGTCGGCGGTGAACACGATGGAGAACTCCTGCCGAACCTCACCGTTGCTCGTGTACTCGAGTACATGCCGCGGATTCGTGTAGATCCCGACCAGCCCGGTCACCCGGCACCGGACGCCAGTCTCCTCGAGCACCTCCCGCTCGGCCGCCTGGACGATCGTCTCTCCGAGGTCCATCCCGCCACCGGGCAGCGCCCAGTTCCCGTTGTCCGTCCGCCGGATCAGCAGGATCCGTCCCCGGTCGTCGCAGACGACCACATTCGCCGACGGCACCAGGCTGTTCGCCTCCGGCGCATCGGGATCGTCCAGATAGTCAATGCGAGCCACAGGCTCCAGCCTTCCACGTTGGGCTGGGATTCGTGCGGGCTAGTAGTGCCAGTAGTGGCGGCCGTTGGCGTTCCAGGTGACGGGGACGGTGGTGTGGTTGGTGAAGGCCATGCCGAGGCCTCGGGCGAGCTCGACAGTGCGGGAGAGCTGGAGGGCGTACGGGTGCTGGTTGTCGTCCCACCACTGCTCGACCTGAGTGATGCAGGTCTGGCCGCTGTGGTACGGGTTGGCGCAGGGGTGCGGCGGGAGCCACTTCTGCAGGTGCCGGAAGTTGACGGTGGTGGAGCCGTCCGGGGGCTTGATGGTGCCTCGCGCGTCCAGGCAGTAGCCGGTCGTGGGGATGGTCCATCGGACGTAGTGCTGGCGGCCGCCGGCTGACGGGACGTCCTTCAGGTTCTCGCAGTTCGCGTCGCCGATGCGTTCCGACGTGACGCGCTGGATCTGGGTCAGCGGCCGGCCGGCGCCGTCGTTGTAGCCGTCGAGCAGCACCCAGTCGCCGTCGCGGACGAAGCGCTCAGCGGACTTCGGCGGCCATGCCGTCGGATCGCCCCAGGAGATGTCCGACTCGGTGGCGCTGAGCGGCGTCCACGCCCACTGGCCGGCTGCGGACTGGCCTGCCCAGTACTGCCCGGCGGCCTTCTCGAACATGAGCGAGTACTGGCCGTAGTCCTCGGCGGCTCGGGTGGCCTCTGCACGCGGGACCGCGGAGGTGCCGGGAATGTTCGCGGTCAGCAGCAGTGCCGCGAGTGTTGCCGCAAGCAACAGTGGTTTCATCCGCATGGAGTTCCAGATTAGTGCAGGTTGAGGTCCTGGTCCGTTCCCCGTGCCTCGGTCTAGGCTCACGCTCACGAGTCCCGCCGAGGGGGATGAAACGCTCGAGGAGGAGCTGACATGCCGGAGCCCGTCACCAGCACGATCGACCTGCCCGGAGCCACGCTGACGTACGACGTCCGCGGTGATCTCGCCAACCAGCCCGTGGTGCTGCTGATCGGTTCGCCGATGGGGGCGAGCGGCTTTCCGACCCTGGCGTCGTACCTCGAGGACCGGACGGTCGTCACCTACGACCCACGCGGCGTCGAGCGCAGCACCCGCAGCGACGGTGAGGGCGAGCTGTCGCCGGACGACCACGCCGCCGACCTCGCCACCCTGATCGAGACGCTCGACGCGGGCCCGGTCGACATCTTCGCCAGCAGCGGCGGCGCGGTGAACGCGCTCGCCCTGCTCGCGAAGCGCCCCGACCTGGTCCGCACGCTGGTCGCGCACGAGCCGCCGCTGGCCGGGCTCCTGCCGGACGCCAAGGCGGCGACCGCAGCCGTCGAGGACATCTACCAGACCTACCAGCGCGACGGGATGGGCGCCGGGATGGCGAAGTTCATCGCGATCACCAGCTTCAAGGGCGAGATCCCCGACGACTACACCGAGCAGCCGGCGCCCGACCCGGCGATGTTCGGCCTCCCGACCGAGGACGACGGCTCCCGCGGCGACGCCCTGATCGGGCAGAACCTCCGCGGCTGTACGTCGTACCAGCCCGACTTCGACGCCCTCGGCAGGTCGGCCGACCGGCTCGTGGTCGCGGTCGGCGAGGAGTCCGCCGGCGAGCTCGCCCACCGCGGCGGCCTGGTCGTCGCCGAGCGCCTCAGCCTGACGCCGGTGCTGTTCCCGAGCAACCACGGCGGCTTCCTCGGCAACGAGTACGGCATGCCCGGCAAACCCGAAGAGTTCGCCACCAAGCTCCGCGAGGTCCTCCCCCGCTGACTCCAACGGGCCGCTCGATCGCGTCGGGCGCCGTACTCCACTCCACCGGGTACGGCGCTCCGGCAGATTCGTGAAGGCCGATTGAAAGGGCGGTGAAAGTGGGCCCGCCTTGAATGCTGGCGACAGCTCTTCGGAGCCACTCGCTTGTCATTCGGGAGGACCCATGTTCAGCTCAGCCAGAAGTCGATCGACCGGGCGGACCAGACGTGCGCTCACCGCCGTGGGCGCCGTCCTCGGCATCACCGTCGCCGGCGCGATCGCGACCGCACCACCCGCCAGCGCCGAGTCGTGCGGCGCCGGGAACACCTGCTTCTACTGGACGAACACCAACGGCACCAGCACGCTCAAGTACAAGTCCGCGGGCAACGTGAACGGGATCCTGCACCCCGGGCCCCGAGGCGGCTGGGTCTGGAACAACGGCGTGCGCTATCCCGGCGCCGACCACATCACGCTGACGACCAGCATCAACGGCTCCCGCTGGCGGATCTGCCTGCACTACGGTCCGGCCGACTTCAACCTCGGCACCGGCGGGACCACCGCTGCACGCATCGGCCAGGGCGAGATCGTCACCGGCTGGACCTGGCGGGGAGAGTGCGCACCCGGCGAAGACAACTGGCGACGGTACTAGCCGCTGCGCGGGGTCCTCACCCGCTGACTCTCGGCGGCTGCGGGACGAGACGTCGCGGCTGCACGGGTGGGCCTGAACACCTTCTGGGGGCTGTGGACAGGAAACAGCCGGTTGCCGCCCACCACTTCCTGTTCAAGCCACCGGCTGGTGGCTGATGGTTGGTGGTCGGCTCCCACGGCGGGTGGCTGGCGGCACGTGGTCGGCTCCCACCGGCGGGTGGGTGGCGGCTCGTGGTCGGCTCCTACCGGTGGGTGGGTGGCGGCTCGTGGTCGGGTGGGGTCTGGTTAGCTGGGGGTATGACTGAGAAGCCAGAGATCGACTTTCCGGACGGACCGCCGCCGGCGGACCTGGAGATCACCGACATCACCGTCGGTGAGGGTGACGAGGCCAAGGCCGGGTCGCGGGTGAACGTGCACTACGTGGGTGTCGCCCACTCGACCGGCGAGGAGTTCGACGCGTCGTACAACCGGGGCGCGCCGCTGGCCTTCCAGCTCGGCGTCGGCCAGGTCATCCAGGGCTGGGACACCGGTGTGCAGGGTATGAAGGTCGGCGGCCGCCGGCGGCTCGTCATCCCGCCGCACCTCGCGTACGGCGACCGCGGCGCCGGCGGCGCGATCAAGCCCGGCGAAACCCTCATCTTCGTCGTGGACCTCGTCAGCGTCAGCTGACCTCGCCGGCCCGCCCGGCTGCGGACACGGCCTGCGCGCTGCCATCTGCGGACACGGCCTGCGCGTTGCCGGCTGCGGACACCGCCTGCGCGCTGCGGGCTGCGGACACCGTCTGCGCTGCGGACCCGGCCCTGCGGGCTGCGGGACACGGCCTGCGGGCTGCGGTGAGACGCGGGACAACGGCCCCCGGGTGCGTCAGAATGGCGCGTCCGGGGGTTTTGCGTACGTGCTGTCCGTAGTTGTACTCATCCGCCACGCCCAGCGGCTCGTTTGACTGGGAGGCATGACGACGATGGTTGCCACCACGGTTCCCGCCCTGCGGCCGAGCTGGGTTCGGTACGCCGCCCTGGCCACGAAGATCCTGCTGTTCGGCCTGTTGCTCTCGGCCCTGATCTGGCCCGACCTCTCCGGCATCAAGGGCAAGGCGTCGACCGCCCGCCTGGTCGTCTACCCGATCGGCGCGATGGTGCTGCCGTTGTGGTGGTGGGCGTACGGCCGCACCCGCAGCAAGCTGCACCCGAGCTTCCCGTGGCGCGCCGACCTGCTGATCACGCTACCGTGGCTGATCGACCTGATCGGCAACCGGCTCAACCTGTTTGACACCGTGGTCTGGTGGGACGACGCGATGCACCTGATCCTGTGGGGCCTGCTGACTGCCGGTGTGCTGCTCGCGTTCGCACCGCCGACGCTGTCCCGCGGACTGACAGCCTTCGTCGCCCTCGGCTTCGGCGCAACCGCAGCAGTCGTCTGGGAGCTCGGCGAGTACGTCGCGTTCATCCGCAGCTCCCCCGAGCTCCAAACGGCGTACACCGACACCCTGGGCGACCTGGCCCTAGGCACCCTGGGCGCCCTGACAGCCGGCCTCACCATCTACCAGACCCGCGCCCGCCTCAGCAGGTGAGCTGGGCGCTCAGCGATCGGACGGTCGGCAGATGCCGCTGGCGGCCGAGCTGGCCGACAGCGCCTGGGCCGCCAAGCTTCCGCCGGCCAGGTTCAGCACCGCTCCGCCCGAGGCCGCTTCACCGTCCACGTGATCCTGCGGACGGTCGGTGCGGGTGGTGTGGCGGCCCAGCGGGACGACCATCGGGGTTCCGGCGACCGGGTCGGGGATGATGCGAACCGCGAGGCCGAAGATGTCGTGGACGACGTCCTCGGTGACGACCTCGTTCGGGTCGCCCTCGCAGACGATGGCGCCGTCCTTCATCGCGATCAGGTGGTCGGCGAACCGGCAGGCCTGGTTGAGGTCGTGCAGGACGAGGACGATCGTGCGCTCGTCCCGCTTGTTCAGGTCGACCAGCAGGTCGAGGACCTCGAACTGGTGGGTGAGGTCGAGGAACGTCGTCGGCTCGTCGAGCAGCAGGATGTCGGTCTCCTGCGCGAGCGCCATCGCGATCCACACCCGCTGCCGCTGACCACCGGAGAGTTCGTCGATCGGCCGGTCGGCGATCGAGAGTACGTCGGTCGACGTCATCGCGGCCGCGACCGCCTCGTCGTCGGCGCGGGTCCACTGCCGGATCCACCGGGTCCGCGGGTAGCGGCCGCGGCCGACCAGGTCGGCGACGGTGATGCCCTCCGGCGCGGTCGGCGACTGCGGCAGCAGGCCGAGTTTGGTGGCGACCTCGCGGGTCGGGATGGACTGGATGCTCTTGCCGTCCAGCAGCACCGAGCCGCGCGACGGCTTGAGCAGCCGGGCCAGCGTCTTCAGCAGCGTCGACTTGCCGCACGCGTTGGCGCCGACGATGACGGTGATCTTCCCGGTCGGGATCCGTACCGACAGGTCATGGATGATCTCCCGCTGGTCGTACCCGACCGCGAGCTGGTCAGCAGCCAAGCTGTGCGAGGGGTCCACAGGGTTCTCCATCTCTCAGCCACCACTCCCTACCCGGTTGGCCCGGGCCAGCAGGAACATCAGGTACGGCGCGCCGACGACGCCGGTGACGACACCGACCGGCAACTGGGTGTCGCCGAACGCGTGCTGCGCGATCAGGTCCGACACCGCGACCACCAGCGCGCCGAGCAGCGCGGACGCGATCATCGCCGGCCCGGGCGACCGGGTCAGCCGCCGCGCGATCGGCGGCGCGACGAAGGCCACGAAGCCGATCGGTCCGGCGGCGGCGGTCGCGACCGCGGCGAGCAGTACGCCGATGACGATCAGCCCGAGCCGCGAGCTCTCCACCCGCAGCCCCAGCCCGTACGCCGTCTCGTCGCCGAGCTGCAGGATCCGCAGCCGGTGCACCGTGTAGACGATCAGCGGCGTCAGCACGGCCAGCGTGATCCCCATCGACCGGACGTTGGACCAGTCCCGCCCGTTCAGGCTGCCGGTGAGCCAGATCAGCGCCTGCTGGGCGATCTCGACCCTTGCCTTGGTCAACAGGTACGACGTGATGCTGGTGGCGATCGCCCCGATGCCGATCCCGATCAGGATCAGCCGGTAGCTCGAGACCCCCTGCCGCCAGGCGAGCACGTACATGACGAACGCGGTCAGCACCGCGCCCGCGATCGCCAGCGCGGACACCGCGACCCCGGTCAGGCCGAGCGTGACGATGGCGAACACGGCGAACGCGCTGGCGCCGTACGTGACACCGATGATGTCTGGGCTGGCGAGCGGGTTGCGGGCGATGCTCTGGAAGATCGCGCCGGACATGCCGAGTGCGGCCCCGACCATCAGGCCGGTGAGCGCCCTGGGCAACCGAAGCCGGTTGACGATGAACTCGGTCGCCCGGTCGCCGCCGCCGAACAACGTCTTCACCACGTCGATCACCGGGATCTTGAAGTCGCCGAGTGACAGCGAGACGCAGAAGGTCACGAACACCAGGACCGCGAGCACCACGATGACCGCGATCGTGCGCGCCTGCCGGACCGCCCGGGCCCGGGTGATGATCTGGACTGCCTCGGCGGTGGTCGTCACAGGTCCGCCAACTTCCGCCGCCGGACCAGCGCGATGAAGAACGGCGCGCCGATGACCGCGGTGACGATGCCGACCTGCAACTCGCCCGGCTGGGCGACGATCCGGCCGAGGACGTCCGAGCCGAGCAGCAGGATCGGCGCCAGCAGCATCGAGTACGGCAGGATCCAGCGGTAGTCCGGACCGGTGACCAGGCGCGCCACGTGCGGAATGGTGAGCCCGATGAAACCGATCGGTCCCGCGGCCGCGGTGGCGGCACCGCACAGCAGTACGACGACCACCGCGACGAACAGCCGTGCCAGTCCGACCCGCTGCCCGAGCGACTTCGCGACCTCGTCACCCAGCGACAGCGCGTTCAGCACCCGGCCGGAGACCAGCGCCAACCCGATCCCGATCAGGATGAACGGCGCGACCTGCGCGGCGATGTCCGACCCACGGCCGGCCAGCGACCCGACCGCCCAGAACCGGAACTGGTCGAACGTGTCGACGTCCCCGATCAGCAGCGCGGTCGTCAGCGACCCGAGCATCGCCGTCAGCGCCGCGCCCGCCAGCGCCAGCTTCACCGGGGTCGCGCCCTCACGCCCGAGCGACCCGAGCAGGTACACCGCGATCGAGGCGGCGGCCGCGCCGGCGAACGCGAGCCAGACGTACGCCGTCAAGCTCGACAGCCCGAACCAGTAGATGCCCGCGACAACGAAGAGCGCGGCGCCGCCGTTGACACCGAGGATCCCGGGGTCGGCGAGCGGATTCCGGGTGACGCCCTGCATCAGCGCACCCGAGAGGCCCAGAGCGGCTCCGACCAGCAGTCCGATCACCGTCCGCGGAACGCGCAGTGAGTGGATGATCACATGGTCGGTGTTCGTGTCGTCGTACTGGCGCAGGGCGTCGAACACGGTGGCCAGCGGGATCTGCTTCGACCCCACCGCGATGCTCAGCACGGTCACCAAAGCCAGCAGCGCGACACACCCGAGCAGGCCGAGGAGCAGGGTGGCCCGCCGGGTCCGGCGGGGACGCGGCGGCGCGGCGGCACCGGGACCTGCGGCTTCGGCCACAGCAGTGGGCGGGGGCATTGGACTTTGGGATCCTCTTAGGTAAGGCTAACCTCTAGACGCCTCAGAATAACCCGGCCGTCCGCGGGTCCGCATCTGAGTCTCCCCTGGCAGAGTTTATGGAGAAACCAGCGATGACGACTGTGCTCGAGCGGCCGATCGTGTTCGACGCGGTGCTCGCCACCGTGGCCGCGATCGACGACCTCAGCCCGCACCTGCGCCGGGTGACCTTCGTCGCGCCGCGGATCGCGGACGCGGTGACGGCCGGCCCGGACCAGCGGATCAAGGTGCTCCTCGCCCCGCCCGACGGGGGTGCGCTGAAGCTGCCGCAAGGCCCCGACTGGTACACCGAGTGGTGCGCGCAGCCGGCCGACGAGCGGTTCATCATGCGGACCTACACGATCCGGGCCCTGCGCCCCGAGGTCGCCGAGATGGACATCGAGTTCGTCCTGCACGGCGTCAACGGACCGGCCTCCGCGTGGGTCAGCGAGGCCGCGGTCGGGGACGAGCTCGGCCTGATCATCCCGTTCGCGGTCGACACCACCAGCACCAAGGGTCTGCTGCACTCCGGCGTCGACTACGTCCCGCCGGCGACCAGTGTCCGCCGGGTGCTCGTTGCCGACGAGACCGCGCTGCCGGCCCTGGCCGGGATCCTCGAGCAGCTGCCGGCCGACGTCCACGCGACCGTGTTCGTCGAGGTCCCGGACCTCCGCGACATCCGCGCTCTGCCGACTCCCGGCACCGCGGACATCACCTGGGTCACTCCGGCCCCGGACGGCCCCAAGTCGTTGCTCGAGGCCCTCAAAG
The DNA here is from genome assembly GCF_050942445.1 of Kribbella sp. CA-247076. Taxonomy (NCBI): domain Bacteria; kingdom Bacillati; phylum Actinomycetota; class Actinomycetes; order Propionibacteriales; family Kribbellaceae; genus Kribbella; species Kribbella sp. CA-247076. The sequence continues at coordinate 7,143,059 of NZ_CP192051.1, forward strand.
CGGCCGATCTCCCGTACGACGTCGACTACGCCTGGGTCGCCGGCGAGTCGTCGATGATCAAGGCGGTACGGCGCCACCTGGTCAACGCGGTCGGGATGCCGAAGGCCGCGATCTCCTTCCAGGGCTACTGGAAGCGCGGCGAAGCCCAGATATGAAGACCGCGGCCGGGGACGACAGGCCCCGGCCGCGGTGATTCAGCGGGTCAGGACGGGTTCTCCGCGTGGGTGAGGGTTTCCCAGGCGACGAAGAGGTTGTTGGAGCCGGCCGGCCGGCGGGACTCCGTCAGCGCCTGGGTGTTCGTCATCGCGATCCCCAGCCGGGTGTGCAGGGCGTTGAACCCGACCTCGGTGATCGGCCCCAGCCCGCGGTGCACCGAGCCGTCGCACAGCCACGACGGCACCGGCTCGAGGTTGCGCTCCCAGCGGGACTGGAACCCGAGCGCGTGCCGCAGCCGCTCGCCGAACTCCGGGTAGAGGTCGATGCCCTGGATCCGCGAGGTCTCCAGGACGTGCGAGATCGACGAGATGCCGTACCCGGTGTGGGTGAAGTCGCGGCAGGTCTCCTGCGTCAGCCCGTTGACGAACGTGTCCTGCCCCTGCCAGTACGCGATGATCTTCTCGCGGGTGTTGAGGTTCTGGCTCGGCTTCGTCTTCGGCAGCGGGCCGTCGGACTCCAGGTAGACGAACGCCGGCACCCGGACCCGGTAGAGCGAGATCGCCTTGTCGTACACGGCCCTGTCCTCGAGGAACACGCCGATGCCCTGGATCGCCTCGGTCATGCTCAACTCCCAGTTGCCGTTGGAGTTCGAGCCGTTGATGATCTCGGGCAGGTAGACGTTGCGCAGCATCGTGGCGAACCGGCCGGAGTTCGGCCAGTTGCCGTACGCGTGCTTGATGATCTCGGCGGCCTTCGGCCACGACGACGCCGACCACGCCGTCTGCAGCGGCGCGTTGCTGTTGGTGTGGTCGCGAATGGTGGCCGACCAGGCGTCCATCAGCTGGATCGCCTTCTGCGCGTACCGGTCGTCGCGGGTGATGTACCACAGCAGCGCGTCCGTGTACGCCGCGATCGCGTCCTCACGCTCGTCGGTGCAGCCGTAGTTCGGGTTCGAGTACGAGCCACACTCGACCACCGCACGCGGTTTCGGCGTCCGGGTCAGCGAGCCGTACTTGCTGTTCTTCGCCTGGTTGAAGGCGTTCGTCCAGGGCTGCGCGCCGGCCTGCACCTTGGCCCGGACGAAGTCGAGCTGGGCCCGACTCACACCGACCCCAGGATGGGTGAACACAGCGGGCGCTTGAGGAGCCATGGATTCGACGGTGGACTCGGCTTTCGGAGCGGCGACTGCTGGACTGCTGAGAGATCCGGCGACCAGCGCGGCACACGCGGCCGCAAGGATCAGAGGCTTCTTTCGCATGGCGGATGTCCTGTTCTTCGGGGCGGTAGGACACTGCGTTTCCCCCTATTAGCGCAGGGTCTTTGCGAAAGTTTGACGACGGACGGTGAGCACGTCAATATCCCAGCGTGCAGGAATTTCACCGTGGAACTCCCTGCTCGAAAGTCCCATCGTCCGTGGAACAAAGTGAGGTGTTGTCCCATGAAACGACGCCGGTTCCTGAGTCTCGGTACCGCAGTCATGGCCGCCCCGGCACTACCCTCCGTCACCACCACCGCGACCGCCGCCTTACCACCCGCAACGCTGCCGGCCAGGGGAGAGATCATCCGCGTGGTCCGGCTGGTCGCCGACCACTGGATCGCCACCCACGCCGACTCCGGCGACAACGGCTGGGCCCGGGCCACCTTCTTCAGTGGCCTGATGGCTGCCCACCGGTCGACCGGTGAGGTCCGCTACCTGAACTACGCCCGCGCCTGGGCGGAGAAGCACAACTACGGCATCCCCGGCGGCGTCACCACCCGGCATGCCGACAACCACAACTGCATCCAGACCTATCTCGACCTGTACGAGCTCGAGCCGTCGGCGAACAAGCTGACCGCGGCAACGGACACGTTGCGGCGGATGGTCGACAGCAGCAAGATCGACGACTGGTGGTGGTGCGACGCGCTGCACATGGCGATGCCGCCGTTCGCCCGGATCGGCCGGCTTCGCGGTGAGACGTCGTACTGGACGAAGCTGTACCAGTTGTACAACCACACCAAGCGAACTCGCCGGCTGTGGATCCCGTCGAGTGGGTTGTGGTACCGCGACGAGCGCTTCCGGCCGGACGGGATCCTGTCACCGAACGGGAAGCCGGTCGTCTGGTCGCGCGGCGACGGCTGGGTCGCGGCCGGTCATGTCAAGACCCTGAAGGCGCTGCCGTCGAACCAGTCGGACGTCCCCGAGTACAGGAGCAGCCTGACCCAGCTGGTGTCCTCGCTGCGGCCGATCCAGCGCACGGACGGCTTCTGGAACGTGAACCTCACCGACCCGCAGCACCTCCCCGGCCCGGAGACCAGCGGTACGGCGTTCTTCACGTACGCGGCCGGGTACGCCGTCCGCGCCGGGCTGTTGCCGACCACAACCTATTTGCCGATGGCGGCGACAGCCTGGAACGGGATGGTGGCGACCGCGGTCCATCCCGACGGCTTCCTCGGCTACGTCCAGAAGGTCGGCGACCGGCCCGAGTCGAGCCAACCGGTCACCTACGAGTCCACGGCCGACTTCGGCGTCGGAGCCTTCCTGCTGGCGGGCGCCGAGCTCGCGGCGTTGACCGACTGACGGCGACGGCGGCCCAGGCAGTCGTCAGCCTGCTTGGGTCGCCAGCTCGCCGGTGCGGACGCCGGCGGCGTCCAGGAGCGCGGCGGCGGTGGTCACGCCGATGCCGCCGAGCGTCTGCGCGCGGACGACGGCGCGCGCGCTCGCCCCGTCGAAGATCATCGTCAGCTGGATCGCCAGGGTGCCCGGGTCCTCCGCGCCCGCCTTCACGAGCTCGCGGTGGAAGAAGTCGGTCAGCTGCTGCTTGAAGTGCCGCGCGACCACGGATCCCGGATGCTCCGGGTTCTTCAGCTCGACCGCCGTGCTCACGAAGGGACAGCCGAGATAGTTGCCCTCAGCCACCATCTCGTCCTGCCGCTCGAACACGGCCAGGATCCGCTCCCGGGGCGGCCGGTCCGCTTCCGCCGGCGGGTGCAGCAGCGCCTGGTACGACGGGCCGCGACTGGCCAGACTTTCCGCGATCAGCTCGTCCTTCGAACGGAACAGCTGGTACATCGACTTCTTCGACACCCCGGCCGCTTTGCAGAGCGCGTCCACACCGATGTTGACGCCGTCGCGGTAGAAGAGTTCGCCCGCGGCGTCCAGGAGCCGCTCGCGGGGTGTCGCCGAGGTGGTCATGCACCGAGCGTACCGGCTGGATTTGATTCGGGAAACCGATCGGTTTACTCTTCACGAAACAGATCGGTTTCAACCTCTGAGGAGTTACCCCATGACCACACTCGAAGGCGCCGTCGTCCTGGTCACCGGCGGCCAGCGCGGCATCGGCAAGGCGATTGTCGACAATCTGCTCGACCGTGGCGTCGCGAAGGTCTACGCCACCGCCCGCGACCCCAAGCCGAGCACCGACCCACGCGTGGTGCCGCTGCCGCTCGAGATCACCGACCAGGCCTCGATCGACGCGGTGGTGGCGGCCGTCCCGGACGTCACGGTCCTGATCAACAACGCCGGCGCCAGCTCACCGGACAGCTACCTCGACGCCCCGATCGAGGACGTTCGCGCGGTCTTCGAGGCGAACTTCTTCGGCCCGCTCGCCCTGACGAAGGCGCTCGTCCCGGTGATCGAGCGCAACGGCGGCGGCCACATCCTGAACGCACACTCGGCGCTGTCCTGGGTCGCCCTACACGGCGCCTACGCCGCGACGAAGGCGGCGTTCTGGCTGCAGAGCAACGCCATCCGGCTCGAGCTGCTCGGCCGCGGCATCGGCGTCACCGGCCTGCACATGGGGTACGTCGACACCGACATGGTGACCGCGGTCGACGCGCCGAAGTCGCGCCCGGAGGACATCGCCAAGTCGGCCCTCGACGGGATCGAGGCCGGCGCCCACGAGGTGCTCGCCGACGACACCGCCCGCGGCGCCAAGGCCCTGGTCGCCCAGGACCTGACCGCCGCCTACCCGCAACTCGTCAACTGATCGACATCCGGCCGACACGTTTCGGCAGAGACATTGCGTAAAATGGCCGGCGATGATCGACATCCTCGCCGTTCTCCGTCCGGAAGATGCCGTCACCGATTTCCTGTCCGTCCTCGACCCGGCCCACGGCCGTGAGGTCCACCTGCTCGCGGCCGAGCGTGGCGTCTACCTCAGGCTGCCTGTCGACGTTCCGCTGAAGGCCCGGCTCGCGGCGATCGCGGCGCTGCAGTCCCGCTCCCGGGAGGGCGACACACCGTTCTCACCGGCGACGGCCGCGGCCGCGATCGCCCGCGAGGCGGGCGCCGTCCCGTTCACCGTCTGGACCCACCACCCGTCGGACACCCGCAGCACCCACGGCCGCTGGGCCCTCGACCTCACCACGGTTCTCGAGGGCCCGATCCGGCACACCACGACCACGGTCGTCCCAGCTCCGGCCGAGGCCGCCCCGGTCGGGTCAGCGGTTTCGCCGGTCGAGGCCGAGTCGACGTCGGTCGAGGTCGGGTCGACGTCGGACGCGGCCGCGGTGTCGGCGTACGAGGTCGCGGCCTCGGTGTCGGCGTACGAGCAGGAGCGGTTGGACGCGACCGTCGCGTGGGTACGGCGCCACCTCGATCCGATCGCGGGCCGGGTGATCGAGGTGGGCGCGCACGAAGGCGCCTTGACCCGACGCCTGCTGGCCGACGGGTACACCGTCGACGCGACCGAACCGGACGAGCAATTCCTCGAGCGACTGCGGTCCGGCGTGGGCGGCGACGTACGCATCCACCGGCACAGCTTCGAGGACCTCGCCACCACGGCCCGGCTGACCGGGGCGGCGTACCTGCTGATCGAGGTCCTGTACTACGGCCAGGACTTGAGCCTGCTCGACCGATTCCCGACCGACCGCCTGTTCGTCGCGATGGAGGCCGAGGAACTGGATCGGCAGGCGTGGCCGGCCGCGTGGTCGGTCGAGGACGAGGTCGAGCTGGTCGCACCGCGACTGGAGGAATTGTCGGGCGCGTTGCTGCGCAAGCGCGGCAGTCGGGGCGTCCTGCTCCGCCGTCGCTGATTCAGTTGCCTGCAGCAACTTGATGGAGATCGCGGTCCCGGGTGTACTCGAGGGTGGCCGCGATCCCGTCCGCGATCTCGGCCGAGTACTCGCGCTCGACCAGGTGCAGCGCGAGGTCGATCCCGGAGGTGATGCCGCCGGCGGTGACCAGGTCGCCGTCGTCGACGACCCGGTTCGTCTTCAGGTCGGCGCCGAACGCCTCCAGCTCGGCCCAGGCGCTGCGGTTGGTGGTCGCCGCCCGCCCCTTCACCAACCCGGCCTCGGCCAGCAGCATCGACCCGGTGCACACCGCACTGACGAAGCGGAGCTGGGGCGCGAGCTCGGCGATCCGCGCCGGCATCACCCCACGCCGCGCCTCCGCCCAGGCCCCCTTCTCGGCCCGGTTCATCCAGCCGCCACCGGGCACGAGCAGCGCGTCCGGCGTACCGAGTCCTTCGGGCGCCTTGAACTGCAGTCCGTGGAGCCCGGTCACCTCGGCCGGACCGTCGAGCCCGACCAGCGCCACCTCCAGCTCGGTCCGCTTGGCGGCATGACTCCACACCTCGAACGGCCCGAGCACGTCCAACTCGTCCAGACCTTCGAACACCAGCATCTCGATTCGCATGGCTCAACCCAACCGTCCGCGGCGCCGGCCCACCAGTGACTGACCGGACGCCTTTCCCAAGGATCTGGCCATCGGGATCAGCCCAGTACGTCGGTGGCCTTGTGCCTCCGGTCGACGCCTTCGACGATCATCGCGACCCCGTCGGAGTTGTCCGTCCGCAGGTGCAGGATCCCGCGGTACGCCGCCGAGTCGTACCAGCCACGCGCGCTGTCGTAGTCGGGGAACTCGATCACGATCAGCGCGCCGTCCCACGTGCCCTCGATGAACTCCGGCTCGCCGCCGTGCACGATGAAGTGACCGTCGTACGGCGCCAGCGTGGCGTCGATGCGTTCCAGGTACTCGACGATGCCCGGGCCGAGCCGGACGTTGCGGAGGTTGGCGATCGCGTAGTGCTTCATGAGTGGGTCTCCTCTGTTCGGGTGACTCCAGACTCGGGCACGGGGAGAAGTCGGACGATTACCTCCGACGTCATCACGGTTGATTGGTCTGCTGCCGACGTACCGTAGATGGCATGTCAGTGACAGGGGGACCGCCTTCCTCACCGGTGGAGGAGGTGGAGGAGCGGGTCGGGCCGTACCGGTTGATCCGGCGGCTCGGTCAGGGCGGCATGGGCGTCGTCTACCTGGCCGAGGGGCCCGAGCACCAGGAGGTCGCGCTCAAGGTGCTGCGGCCGCACGTCGCTCACGACCCCATCGCGCGGGCCCGGTTGCAGCGTGAAGCGACCACACTGCAGAAAGTGAGCCACCCCGGTGTGGCCGGCATCCTGGACCACGACCTGGAGGGCGACCAGCCGTACCTTGTGACCCGGTTCGTGCCGGGCCGGCCGCTGGACGAGCAGGTCGACGAGCGCGGACCGCTGACCCCGCGCAAGTGGCTGCCGGTGGCCGGGTGTCTGGCGGAGTCGCTGCAGGCGATCCACCAAGCCGGAGTGATCCACCGCGACCTCAAGCCGGGCAACGTGATGATGTTCAACGGCCGGCCGGTGATGATCGACTTCGGCATCGCCCAGGCCGCCGACGACCTGCGCCTGACGCAGACCGGTCTGGTGATCGGTACGCCGGGCTACCTGGCGCCGGAGCTCATCGAGGGCGAGACGGTGTCGGAGTCCGCGGACTGGTGGGGCTGGGCAGCCACGGTCGCGTTCGCGGCGACCGGACGGCGACCGTTCGGCAAGGGCCCGTTCGAGGCCGTGCTGGCGCGAGTACACAACGGACAGGCCGACCTGGACGGGCTGGACCCGCGGCTGAAGCCACTGCTCGCCGCGGCGCTCTCACCGGCGCGGGGCGACCGCCCGACCCAGGACGAGATCATGACCGGCCTCAACCGGTACGCCGAGGGCCGCGACGCCCTGCCGCCGCGTGACAAGCCCACACTCGTGGTCGCTCCCCCGACCGCCCAACTCAGCGCGCAAACCGCGCAGATGACGCGCGTCATGCCGGAGGACGACGAGCCGGCCCTTGCTGGGCACGGTCCGTCGCCGGCGGATGTGGCGCAACTGGTGCCTCCGGTGATTCCGCCGCTGTCCGCCTTTGCGCCGATCCGCGACAAGCTCCGCGACGCGGCCGCCACCCGGAAGGCAGCCGCGGCTGCCGGAGGAGCGGGTGCTGGGGCTGGGGCTGGTGCCGCTGGTGCTGGCTTCGGCGCTGGGGCTGCGGGCGCTCAGGGCGCTGGGTTTGGCGGTGCTGGTGTCGGTGGTGCTGGTGGTGGGGTTGCCGGGGCTGTGGCTGGGGTGCATCCGGCGACCTACAGTCCGGCACCGAATGCGGCCGCGCCTGCCGCGATGCCGCTGCCATACCAGGGCTCTCCGGGCTACGCGTCCCCATCGACGTCGCCGTACCAGAGCCAGCCGATGCCGTACCACAGTCAGCCAACGCCGGCGCAGTACTCGAACCCAGCGCCGTACCACGATCAGGCGCCGTACCACGGCCAAGCGCCGTACCAGGGCCAAGCGCCGTACCAGAGTCAGCCGCCGGCGCCGTACCGGCAGCCAAGCCCGCCGCAGCAGCAGGAGCGCCGCGACAGTACGCCGTACCAAGCGAAACCAGCCGCCACCGGCAAGCGCACGGCGGTGGTCGTCGGCCTGATGGTCGCGCTGACCGGCCTCGTCGCGCTCTACCCCGGCCTCGGCTCGCTCGTGACCATCGTGCTGTTCGTGATCGCGCGGACGGTCGACCGCTCCAGCACCGCGATGATGCGCCGCCGCCAGCTCCGGGGCCGCGCCGGTCGCTCGGACGGTGTGGTCGCAGCAGCCTCCACGCCGCTGCAACTCGTCACCGCATCCCTGATCACCCTGCCCTGCTTGATCCTCCCGGTGCTCTCGGGCGTGGTCGTCGGTGGCATCGTCACCGGTCTCGCCGCGACCGCCCAGGGCCTCGAGTGGCGCCCGCTGTCCGCCGTCGGCTTCGGCAGCGCCGCCTTCACCGCGCTCTTCTTCGCATGGTGGGGCCCCGGCGGCAGTTCACTTCGACGCGGCGCCCACATCGCCGCCCGCACCGCCTTCCGCCCGCGCTGGCTGGCGGCCACCGTCGCCGCCGTACTCCTGGCCGTCGGCGCCCTGACCTTCTACAACGCCACCCAGGGCGCCGGCTCCACCTGGGCCCGCACCCCTATCCAGACCCCCGACCTCAACAACCGCCCCACCCTCGAAGACCTCCGCGAAGCCCCCTTCATCCGAGACCTCCCCCTCATCGGCCGCTGACACCCTGCCGACCGCGCGAGGCGGCCGGCAGCCGGCGCTGTCAGAGTTGGACTATTTGGGAGCGTTCGGGGCCTACCCCGATGGCGGAGATTCGGGCTCCGCTGTGGGACTCGACGGCGCGGACGTAGGCCTGGGCCTCCTTGGGGAGGTCTTCGAAGGTGCGGCAGCCGGAGATGTCGTCGGACCAGCCGTCGAACTCCTCGTAGACCGGGACCGCGTGGTGGAAGTCGGTCTGGGTCATCGGCATCTCGTCGTGCCGTACGCCGCCGACGTCGTACGCGACGCAGACCGGGATCTTCTCCCGGCCGGTCAGCGTGTCGAGCTTGGTGAGGACGAAGTCGGAGACGCCGTTGACGCGGGCGGCGTACCGGGCGATGACCGCGTCGTACCAACCGCACCGGCGTGGGCGGCCGGTCGTCGTACCGAACTCGGCGCCCTGTTGCCGCAGCCACTCGCCGTCCGCGTCCAGGAGCTCGGTCGGGAACGGACCCTCGCCGACGCGGGTGGTGTACGCCTTCACCACCGCCATCACGCGGTCGATCCGGGTCGGCGGGATGCCGGAGCCGGTGCAGGCACCTGCGGAGATCGCATTCGACGACGTGACGAACGGGTACGTCCCGTGGTCCACATCCAGCAGCGTCGCCTGGCCGGCCTCCATCAGCACGGTCTTGCCGTCGTCCAGCGCCTTGTTCAGCAGCAGGCTGGTGTCGGCCACCAGCGGCTTGAGGCGGTCGGCGTACCCGAGGAGCTCGTCCAGCACCTCGGCGATCTCGACCGCGCGCCGGTTGTACACCTTCACCAGCAGCTGGTTCTTCTGCTCCAGCGCGCCGGTGACCTTCTGCTCGAGGATCTTCTCGTCGTACAGGTCCTGCACCCGGATGCCGATCCGGTTCATCTTGTCCGCGTACGTCGGCCCGATGCCACGGCCCGTGGTGCCGATCTTCCGGCTGCCGAGGAACCGCTCGGTCACCTTGTCGAGCGTCCGGTTGTACGGCGGGATCAGATGAGCGCTCGCGCTGACGACGAGCCGGGACGTGTCCACTCCGCGGGCCTGCAGCGCGTCCAGCTCCTCGAACAGCACACTGAGGTCGACCACGACCCCGTTGCCGATCACCGGCGTCACGCCCGGGGTGAGGATGCCGCTCGGCAGCAGGTGCAGCGCGTACTTCTCGGACCCGATCACGACCGTGTGGCCGGCGTTGTTGCCGCCGTTGAACTTGACCACGTAGTCGATGACCTCGCCGGTGTTGCCGAGCAGATCGGTCGCCTTGCCTTTGCCCTCATCGCCCCACTGGGCGCCGACGAGCACGATTGCGGGCATCTCAGCCCTCCTCTTCACGCGCCGGCCGACGACCTCACGATGCCGCGACGACCGGACGCTGGAAACGGTGAAGCCCGGAGACGTTCACCGGACATTCATCCGGCGACGCATCCGAGCTCTTGCGACCAAAGCCTACCGGAATCCGGTCCACCGGCCCGCTCACCGTCCACAGGGCTGAAGCGCTCACTTGAAGTATAGGTTTCATCACCTAACGGGTTGCCATTTTCCGTGATCGCGTGCACACTCTTAGTCAGCGGCCCGCCGAAACTGCCGCAGGGGACGGTTCCGGCGGGCCGCTTCCTCGTTCCTGCGGGGTTATTGCAGGTCCGAGGGGTTGGACGCGAGCCACTCCTTCACCCGGCGATCCGCCTCTTCGCGGGACACGTCCTCGACCTTCGTCAGGATCGCCCACCGGTGCCCGAACGGGTCGATCACCGTGCCGTACCGGTCGCCGGTCATGAACGTCTGCACCTCCTCCACCGGGGTCGCGCCCGCCTCGACCGCCTTCGCGAAGGTCGCGTCCACGTCCGGCACGTAGTGCACGAGCGACGAGTGCACCCACTCGCCGTTCGGCGCCCGCAGCCCGATCTGCGGCATCTGGTCGCTCAGCTGCAGCATCGAGTTCCCGAACTTCAGCTCCGCCTGTCCGACCCGCCCGTCCGGCAGGTCCTGCCGGCTGATCACCTCGGCCCCGAACACCGACTGGTAGAACTCGATCGCCTTCGGTCCGTCCGGTACGGCGAGGTACGGCGTCAGTGAGTGATAACCGTCGGGGATGGGCCGCACTACAGTGTTTCCGTCCGTGTTCGTCGTCATGCCCTTCAGTCAACGTCCGGGCCGCCGTACCGGTCTTGTAAGAAAGCGACAGCCAGTGTGACCACGCCGTCCGACAGCGAGAAGGGCATCCTGCATCCGCGCGAGCAGGCCCGGCACCGTTCGCTGAGCCGCCTTGCCGCCGGTCCCGAGGTCGGCCGGTTCGTGGAGTGGTACTGGATCGTCGAGTGGGACCTGGACGAGCCGTACACCGCCGAGGTGCTGCCGTTCCCGAGCGTCAACGTGTCCTTCGAGCAGCCGGGCGGCGCGTTCGTGAACGGCGTCTGCACGCGCAAGTTCGAGCGCGAACTGGTCGGTCGGGGGCGGGTGTTCGGGGTGAAGTTCTGGGCGGGCGGGTTCGGCGCGGTCACCGGTCTGGACGTCGCGTCGTTGAGCGACCAGGTGCTGCCGCTGACCGCGGTGTTCCCGGACGGCGAACGGCTCGCGGACCTGATGTTCGCGGAGGAGTCCGACGTACGGCGTCGCGCGGTGTTCGAGGCGTTCCTGCGCGACCACCTCGCGCCGCCGGACCCGTCGTACGAGCTGGTCCGGGAGATCGTCACGACGATGGCGGCGGACCGTTCGGTGGCCCGCGTCGACCAGATCACCGAGCGCTTCGACGTCCCGATCCGCACACTGCAACGGCTCTTCCGGCGGTACGTCGGCGTCGGCCCGAAATGGGTCCTGCGTCGCTACCGCCTCCACGACGGCGCCGAGCTGCTCGCGCAGGGCGAAGCTGCCGAGCTGGCCGAGCTGTCGGCATCACTCGGGTACTTCGACCAGGCGCACTTCTCCAAGGAGTTCAAGCAGCAGATCGGCCTCACGCCGGCCGAGTACGCCGCCCGCGCCGCCGCGGAACGCCAGATCACCTACCGCTGACCTTCACCACCACAGCCGCCGCCGTAGCGACCAGCGTGGCTGCGAGCGCTACTGCGAAGCCGTAGTGGGCCGCGTGCGTGTCAACCACTCGGCCCGCTGCAGCTGCTCCTACCGCGATGCCGGCCGCGCTGCCCGAGTTGATCCAGGTGAACGCCTGAGTGAGGACACTGGATTCGACCTCCGACTCCGCCAGGACTGCTGACAGCGTCTGGATCGGCGCGATGGCCAGCCCCGGCAACGCCAGCGCGATCCCCATGGCCAGAGGCGTTTCGACAGCCAGCAGCGGGATCGTGCTGACCATGAGCGCCGTCAGGGCGAGGACGAACTGACTGCGAGCAGGCAGACGCCAACGCCTGGCCCCGTAGGCGAATCCGGCGACCAGGCCGACCAGACTCGTGACACTGTAGAGCGGTCCGGCCAACGACGGAGTCCCCCGCTCGACGGCGTACGCCGTGACCGCGACCTGCATGCTGCCGAAGAAGATGCCGATCCCGATGTTCGTGGCGACCAGTGCCAGAAAGGCCTTGCGCAGCAGACGTTCCGGACGCTTGGTGTGATCACGCTTGGCCGGCGGTGGCGCCGTACTGCGCTGCACTGCCAACGAGAATCCGCCCACCAGCACCAGGCTCGTCGCCAGCACGGTGCCGACCACCGGGCTGGTGATCGAGCTGACTGTGCCGATGAGCGCCGGACCGACCATGAAGGCAAGGCCGACCCCGAGCGCCTCCAGGGCGAAGGCTGATGAGAGCAGTGGGCTGCCGCGGAGAACATGTGACCAGCGCGCTCCGGTCTGTGCGCCGACCTGTGGGAGTGAAGCGCCTGCCAGCACTCCTGCCGTGACAAGGGTCCACAGTGGCGCGTGAGTGACGGTCACGCCGATCAGCAGCACGACAGAAGCCGCATGGGCCAGGAGCGTGATCGGCAGCATGCGGGTCTGGCCGAAGCGGTCGATGAGTCGGGCGACCTGTGGACCCGCGAGCGCCTCCGCGACCGCAAAGCCACCGGTCACACTGCCGGCCACGGCGTACGAGCCGGTAGAGCCGTGGACCAGCCAGACGATGCCCAGACTGGTCATGGCGAGACCGATGCGAGCCGGTGCGGCCGCCAGGTAGAACTTCCACGCACCGGGAGTACGCAGTACCGCTGCGTAGTTCGTCCTGGGCGCGTTGATCCGTCCGGTGAGAGCCGGCACGGTGAGACCTTCCGCTGCCCGTCGGGGCGGGGACAGACCGTGGGCGTCCAGCTTCACCGGTCCGTCGAAATCCGCCTACAACCGTCCATGTTGGGCAGGAAGCGGGGACGCGCGCCGCCTGCCGGCTCTGTCAACGGGCAGAACCTCGTGGTTCAGGTTGACGGGATCAGCTTACCGTCTCGCAGCACCGGCACGCTGCGGCTCGCGTCCACCTCGGCCGCGATCGTCACATCCTGTGAGAAGCCGTACTGCGTGAGTTCGCGTCCGCCGGCGCAGTCGTGCAGCAGGCGCGGGAGCTCTTCTGCGACCGCGTCGTACGCCGCTGCCGCAGCTCTCGCCTCGGGCGACCTGCTGTCGGTGTCCAGTGCGCTCAGGAAGCCACCGGCTCCCCACAGGTCCTCTACCGCCGGCCGGAGCGAGCCGTCCTTCCAGCGCTCCCCCGCGGCGATCGCGACGACCTTCAGCTCCGGGTCCTCGGCGAGACGCTGGTTGACCCAGTCCGCGGCCGCCTGCCGGTTGCGCAGCGACACTGCTAGGACAGTCGCTCCGCTGTCACTCAACTGCTGGGCGATCGTCGAGCCGTTGGGCGACGGCAGCACCAGGCGCTCGATCCCGTGCGCCTGCCGGATGGTCACCGGCGACAGGCTGACCTCGCCCGGGCCTGCCTCGGACCGGCCGACGGCGAGTGCGGCGTCGTACTGCTTGGCGTAGGCAACGGCCGTCTCGTCGCGCCAGCGGTACGGGTACACCTCGATCCCCAGGTCCGCCGCGACCGTCACCGCGGTCGTGAACGAGAGCACGTCGACGACGGCGACGATGGTGCCGATGGCGCCGCCGACGACCTCGGCGCCGACCGGCCCCCAGTCGAAGCCGGCCCGGAAACCGTCCTGGGCGTAGGGGCTGGTCACCGGACGGATGATGCCGCCCGGCGACCGGCCCGGCAACCCGGTTTCAGCTCAACGCGTCCGCGGCGGTCGCCGACGAGTCGCGAAGGAAGGTCGCGCAGCGCTCGGCCTCGTCCTTCTCGTCGATGATCGCGGCGGCCTTGCCGAGCACGGCCAGGCAGCGCAGGAACCCGCGGTTCGGCTCGTGCTCCCACGGGATCGGGCCGTGCCCCTTCCAGCCGTTGCGGCGGAGCAGGTCCAGGCCGCGGTGGTAGCCCGTCCGGGCGAACGCGTACGCCTCGATCGTCCGGCCGTCGGCGAGCGCGGCCTCGGCCAGCTCGCTCCAGGCCAGCGACGACGTCGGGAACTTGGCCGCGACGTCCACCGCGGCGGCCCCGGCGGCGAGTTCCGCCGCGGCCGGGTCGACGGGGAGTAGTGTCTCGGGTGGACCTGAGAGCAGATTGTTCAATTCCATACGCACATCTTCGCCGATCACGCAGCCGAACCGGCATGTGACCGTCTGGCGAAATCCGTTGACCGTTCACCGATCGGCCACGGATGCTTGAGACCCTGCGTCGAACCGCCGTGGTTCCCAGCTACGGCCGGAAGGAGGCACCGGATGAGCGTCATCGTCCTGAACGCGTCGTACGAACCGCTGCACACCGTGTCGATCCAGCACGCCATCCGGATGCTGGTCCGCGAGGTCGCAGTGGTGGAAGAGGCGCACGGAGAGCGGACCATCGGCCCTTTTCCGGTTCCGCGCGTACTGCGCCTCGTGCGGTACGTGGTGACGCACTGGCGGTACGCGGCCGGCCGGATGAAGTACAGCAAGCACGGTGTGCTCCGGCGGGACAAGTTCCGGTGCGCGTACTGCGGTCTCGAGAACGCCGACACCATGGACCACGTCCAACCCAGGTCCAGAGGCGGCCGCACCGAGTGGCTGAACGCCGTGGCCGCCCATGCCGCCTGTAACGAGCGGAAGGGCAACCGCACCCCCTCCGAGGCCGACATGCCCCTCCTCTGGCAACCCTGGGTCCCAACCCGCGCCGAGCTCGTCATACAAACATGACGAGCTTTTTTCATGCCTCCGTCCGGCTGTCCACAGCTTTGAAGTGAGGCTCGGATCGGGGGGCCGATCGCGGCACTTTCTAGGGCATGAACCCTCAACTCGCCGTGATGGCTGCTGTCCGCGGCGGGGTGTTCACCCGTGCCGATGCGCGCGCGTGTGGCTACCCCGACCCGGAGATCGATTCGTTGCTGGAGACCGGTGCCTGGCGCCGGATCCGGCCGGGCACCTATGCCGCGCACCGGGCGCTGACGCTGGTCACCGATGAAGTGCTGCACCTGCGGAAGGTGTACCGCGTGCTCCGCACCGGGGGCTCCGCGGTCTTCGCGAGCCACCAGTCGGCGGCAGCGCTGCATGCCTTGCCGCTGTGGGGTCTCGACCTCTCGCGCGTGCACGTCACGTCGCCGCAAGGCAGGGGCGGCTGCGTGGGCGGAGTGCACCGGCACATCCGCGACCCAGTCGGCCCCGGCATCCAGATCTGGAACAAGCTGCGGATGGTCTCACCGGCCCGCGCCGTGGTCGAGGTCGCCTCGACCTCACCCGCCGCGCCCGCCGGCGTGCTGACCGACGCGGCCCTGTACGCCGGCTTGGTTACCAACCGCTCGCTGAAACGGGCAGTGTCCGACCACGGCAACGAGCGCGCGGTGGCGACGATCTCCCGAGCCTGCGCGGAGTCCGCCTCGGTCGCCGAGTCCCGCCTCCGGCAACTGCTCGCCGAGGCCGGCCTGCCCACGCCGTCGACCGCACCGCCTCCGGATGTCGATCCCTCGGAGCCGACCAGGCCCGACATCGCGGCGCTGTGGTTCCCGGAGGAGCGGACAGTGGTCGAGTTCGAGCCGCGCTTTCCCTTCTGGTGCGAGGAATCCGAGCCCGACGACGAGGAGCCGGAAGCCGAGGCGCTCCACCCCGATCCGGCTGCGCCCGATCCGCTGGAGACCTGCTGGATCTCCTGGCCCGAGCTCTCCGAGCCTGCGGTTGTCATCGACCGGATCCGCGCGAGCTTTGCCCGAGCGTCGCGCCGTACCGGGGTCAGGCACTTCGACCTCGCCCGGGCCCGGCCATGACGGGCCTACCGCTCGGGGTGCCGCCGGAGTTCGATTGCGGAGAGGCCGTCGAGGATCGGGCGGGTCGACACCAGCGTCAGACCGGCCTGAGTGGCCAACGCGGCGAACTCCTGTTCGCTGCGTTCGCCGGCGCCGAAGAGCACGTGCATCAACAAGTCGATCGCCACGTGGTCGCCGACGTCGCCGGTCAACCGTTCGATCAGGACGATCGGAGCATCACCGGCCGCCTCGGCGACCCTTCGCAGAATCGCGACCGACTCCGCGTCTGGCCAGTCGTGCAGGACCTGCGCGAGCAGGTAGAGCACACCCCCGCTGGGCAGCGGCTCGAAGAAGCTCTGCGCCGCGATCGTGGTCCGCTCGGTCAGTCCGTGCTCGGCGAACAACTGCTCGGCACGCGCGGCGGTCGACGGCAGGTCGACCAGCGTTCCGGTGGTCTCGGGTCTCGCCCGCAGGATCTGAGCCAGCAACCGGCCGATGCCGCCACCGACGTCGACGACGTTGCCTGCGGTGATCGGCAACACCTCGACCGAGGCGACGGCCCAGCGCGCCATCCACTGCGCCAACTGCTCGTCGAACGAGGCGACGAGGGTTTCGTCGGTGGCGAGCTCCGCCCAGAACGACCGGCCGCGGACGTGCTCGAAGCCGGACTTCCCGGTGCGGACGGTGTGCAGCAGACCAGGCCAGCCGTCGTCGATCCGGGAGTAGCCCCGACGGTGGTCGAGGCGCGCGTGCGCGATCCCCTCCAGCAGCACCCACCCGCGAGCGGCCAAGGAGACGGTGTCGTCCTGCAGTTCGAAGAAGCCTTCGTTCGCGAGCACCCGGACGACCTTGTGCACGCCGGCCTGCTGCGCCCCGACGGCCTCGGCCAGCTCCGGAAGCTTGCGCGGGCCGGCCGCGAGTTCCTCGGCCAGCCCGAGGGTCACCGCTGTCCGCAGTGCGTAGGGGACGGTGAGATCTGCAGCGCGCTGGAGCTCACCGAGCATCCGCTCGAGCTCGTCCGGCGGCGGCTTCCCGGCGGTGTTTCCGCTCGTCATCAGCCGGCCTGTAGTGCGGTGGCGAACAGGGGCACGACCTTCTCCAGCGCGAAGCCGACGGACAGGACCGAGTCGGTGGCGAACGCGGAGCTGATCACCTTGTCGTCGAAGATGACCGAGCGGCCGGCCTTCACCGATGGCACAGCACGGTACAGCGGATCCTCGGTGATCTGCCGCGCCGGGACCCCGATCGGCGTCATCACCGTGAGGTCGGCGTTCAGCAGGCCGAGGTTCTCCCGCGAGACCGGCACGGAGAAGTCCTCGGTGGCCTTGGCCTGGATCGCCGGGTTGTTGCGGAAGCCCAGCAGTTCGACGAAGGTCACGCGGCCGGTGCCGCTGACGTACGCGCCGTACCCCTCGCTGGTGCGGGCGCCGAGGGTGATCGTCTTCCCCGCGAACTCGGGGTGCTGGGACTTCGCCTGCTCGAACCTGCGCTCGGTCGCCGCGATGAGCTCGCGGCCCTGGTCCACCCGGCCGAGCGCCGCGGCGACCAGCTCGGTCTGCTGCTTCCAGCTGATCTTGTACGAGTCGCCACCCTCCGGGACGCCGATGGTCGGCGCGATCGCCGTGAGCGTGTCGTACCGGTCCTGCTTGCCGCTGGACTTCACGTCCAGGATCAGGTCCGGCTTCAGCGCGGCGATCTTCTCGTACTCCGGTTCCAGCGTGCCGATCAACTGCGGTGCCTGCTGGTACTTGCCCTTCGCCCACGGACCGACGCCCTCGCCGCCGAACGCGAGCCAGTCGCTCGCGCCGACCGGCTGTACGCCGAGCGCGAGAGCGGTCTCGGCGTCACCCCAGCCCAGCGCGACCACGCGCTTCGGCTCGGCCGGCACCGAGACCTCACCGAACTTCGTCGCCACCTTCGCGAACGGCGCCGCGCCGTCCGCCTCCGCGCCCGCATCGGATCCGCAGGAGGCGACCGCCGTCGCCAGGAGGCACGCCACCGTCACAGCAAGGAGTTTGCGCATGCGTCTAAGGATAGGCTGGCCTAACCAAGCGCTTGACAGGCGGTACCGCCGAACGCAGCGGTCCGGTGATCGACGCGGTGGTCGATCACCGGACCGGCTGGTGCGCTTTCGACCGTCAGGCGTTCAGGGAGGTGCCGGCGGAGCGGAGGCTCTCGCAGGCCTCGGCGACGCGCTTGGCCATGCCCTCCTCGGCCAGCTTGCCCCAGGCGCGCGGGTCGTAGGCCTTCTTGTTGCCGACGTCGCCGTCGACCTTCAGCACACCGTCGTAGTTGGTGAACATGTGCGCCGCGGCCGGCCGGGTGAACGCGTACTGCGTGTCGGTGTCGACGTTCATCTTGATGACGCCGTTGTCGACCGCCGCCCGGATCTCCTCCAGGGTCGAGCCGGAGCCGCCGTGGAAGACCAGGTCGAACGGGCGGTCCTTGCCGACCTTGGCGCCGACCTGGTCCTGGATCTCCTTGAGGATCTCCGGCCGCAGCTTGACCGCGCCCGGCTTGTAGACGCCGTGCACGTTGCCGAAGGTCAGCGCGGTGATGTAGCGGCCGTTCTCGCCGGTGCCGAGCGCCTCGACCGTGGCCAGACCGTCCTCGACGGTGGTGTACAGCTTCTCGTTGATCTCGTTGGCGACGCCGTCCTCCTCACCGCCGACGACACCGACCTCGATCTCGAGCACGATCTTCGCCGCGGCCGCCTTCGCCAGCAAATCCTTGGCGATCTCCAGGTTCTCATCCAGCGGCACGGCCGAGCCGTCCCACATGTGCGACTGGAACAGCGGGTTCTCGCCGCGGGCGACCCGCTCGGCGGAGATCTCCAGCAGCGGCCGGACGAAGCCGTCCAGCTTGTCCTTCGGGCAGTGGTCGGTGTGCAGCGCGATGTTCACACCGAAGTTCTTCGCGACCTCGTGCGCGTACGCCGCCAGCGCGACCGAACCGGTGACCATGTTCTTCACCGTCGAGCCGGACAGGTACTCGGCGCCGCCGGTGGAGACCTGGACGATGCCGTCCGAGCCCGCCTCGGCGAAACCGCGGATCGCGGCGATCAGCGTCTGCGAGGAGCTGACGTTGATGGCCGGGTAGGCGAAGCGGTTCTGCTTGGCCTTGTCCAGCATCTCGGCGTAGACCTCAGGGGTGGCAATAGGCATGTCTCGCGGTACTCCTCACAACACAGTTCATGTGGGTTGAGCTCCAGTATCACCGTCGGGTACTTCGTCGTACCCGGCGGCCCGCCTGCCGGACCGGCCAGGTGGCCGGGGAGTGTTCGGCAGGGATGCAGACCAGTTGATGAACAGGACCGGTCCAGTTGGTGGCGCCCCGATGACGTCCGTGGACCCGGCTCAGGCCGAGCCGGACCTCGGGCCGCGCGGGGTCAGGGCCATGTGCAGCCGGTAGCGGTCGGCCCGGTAGGCCGACCAGGACAGTTCGACGACCTTGCGGCCGGCGAAGGTGGTGCGCTCGAGGACCAGCAGGGGTGCCCGCCTGGCCACGCCGAGGACCCGGGCGACATGACCGTCGGCGTTGTCCGCCCGGACGGTCTGCTCCCCGGAGGTGACGACGACGTCGTACTCGCTGGCGAAGACGTCGTACAGGGTGCCGAGCTCGCGGCCGAGCAGGCCGGGGAAGAGCGCGGACGGGTAGTAGCCGACCTCGTACGCCATCGGCGAGGCATCGGCGGTGCGGAGCCGTTCGACCCGGATCACCTTGGTGCCCTTGGCGACCCGGAGTCCCTTCGCGGTCTCGTCGGAGGCCTCGATCTCGGTGGCCGACAGCACCACCGTGCCGGGTTCCAGGCCGCGGGCGCGCATCTCCCGGGAGAACGAGGTCAGGTGCAACTGGGAGTCGACCTGTGGACCGGTGACGAACGTCCCCTTGCCGTGCACGCGTTCCAGCGCGCCGGACTCGACCAGGTCGCTGATCGCCTGCCGGACGGTCACCCGGGAGACGTTCAACTTGTCCACCAGCGCGCGCTCGGAGGGGATCGGGTCCCCGGGGTGCAGCTCGACATCGATCAGCCGTTCCAGCACCGATCGGACCTGGGCCCGCTTGGTCGCCACCATCGAATCTCGATCCTCCAGACCTGGGCGGGTCTCGGGGGTGCCCCGGGACGTCGCTCACTGCTATCGTGCGCAGCATACCTGTTAAGACCAGATAGGACCAGTGATCGCAGTGGTGTCTGTCCCCGCCGACGAAACCCAGATGGCGCGCGAGATCGCCGAGCAGCCGGCCGCGCTGGCGGCCACGTTCGAGCACGTCCTGCCACTGCGGCACGACATCACCCGGCTGGCGGCGGGGCGCCGGCACGTGATCTTCGTGGCCCGCGGGTCGTCCGACAACGCCGGCGTCTACGGCCGCTACCTGACCGAGATCCACGCCGGCCGGCAGGCGTCGCTGGCCGCGCCGTCGGTGGCCACCCTGTACGGCGCCAACCTCGACCTCTCGAACTCGCTGGTCGTCGCGGTCAGCCAGTCCGGTGCGACCCAGGAGATCGTCGACACCGCGGAGTGGGCCAAGCGCAACGGTGCCGCGATCGTGGGCATCACCAACGACGGCAACAGCCCGCTGGCCTCGACCGCCGACGTCGCGCTGATCACGCAGGCCGGCCAGGAGCTCGCCGTACCGGCGACCAAGACGTACACGACCCAGCTCGCGGCGATCACCGTCGCGGTCGACGCGCTCGCGCAGAAGCCGGGGACGCTGGACGGCGACATCGCCCGCGTTCCGGATGCGGCGTCGCAGATGCTCGAAGGGTCGGTCGAGGAAGCCGCGGAGCTGCTCGCGGCGGCGCACGACGTCCTGGCCAGCGGGCGCGGGCTGACCTTCGGCACCACGCTCGAGGTCGCGCTGAAGCTGGAGGAGACCTGCCTGCAGCCGGTGCGCGGGCTGTCGTACGCCGACCTGAAGCACGGGCCGATCGCGGTCGTCGACGCGGACCTGGTGACGATCCTGGTCGCAGCCGGCGAGGGGCCCGCGCTGCCCGGGATGACCGAGTTGGCCGGTGTCGTCCGCGAGAAGGGCAGCAAGATTCTCGGCATCGGCGGCGACGCCACGTTCGCGAGCCGCTGCGACGTGAACCTGGCCGGCCCGAACCTGCCGGAGACCCTGGCGCCACTGGCCCTGGTGATCCCCGCGCAGCGGGCGATCGAGTCGCTCGCGCGCAAGCTCGGCCTCGACCCGGACGCGCCGCGCGGGCTGCGAAAGGTGACCCAGACGGACTGATTCGACGGGCCGGTCAAAGTGCTCATTCGGTGAGCACTTTGACTGGAATCGTGGTGGTCACCAACCGGGAAACACCGAGGAAGGACCACCGAGATGATGCGAGGATTCGCCACCGTCAGCTTCTACGCCGCCGACCTGAACGCCGCGCGGGACTGGTACACCACCGTGCTCGGCCTCGAGCCGTACTACGCGTTCCCGACCAAGGAGGCACCGGCGTACCTCGAGTGGCGCTTCGGCGATTACGAGTGCGAGCTCGGGATCATCGACGCCCAGTACGCGACCCACCCGGTCGGCAGCCCGGCGGGCGCGGTGATGCAGTGGCACGTCGACGACCTGGAGGGCGAGCTGGACCACCTGCTCGCCCACGGCGCCACCCTGATCGAGCCGATCACCGAACGCGGCGGCGGCGACTCCGGCTTCCGCACCGCCCTGGTGGCCGACCCCTTCGGCAACCTCATCGGCATCATGAACAACCCGCACTACCTCGAGATCCTCGCCAAGCTGAAGCACTGAGCCCGTGCTCAGTCGTGCCCACCTCGACCGCTGCCTGGGATCGCTCGCTCGGCCCGCGCCCGCCCGTGGTGCTCGACCGGAAGCGGGTCAGAGGTGGCCGCGGTGGGTCAGGGCTGTGGTGATGTGGGCGGCGGTCGACTGCAGGTGCGGGAGGACCTCGGTGCGCAGCGAGGTGGCGGTCGAGCGCGAGGCGTGGGCGGAGACGTTGAGAGCGGCGATCGTCCGGCCCCGGGCGTTGCGGATGGGGGCGGCGATGGAGCGGAGGCCGAGCTCGAGCTCCTGGTCGACCAGGGCGTAGCCGTCCACGCGGGCACGATCGACGACCTCGTGAAGCCCGTCCGCGGAGGTGACCGTGCGATCGGTCAGCGGCTCGGCCTTCACCGTGGACAGATAGTCGGTCAGCTCGTCGTCGGGCAGGCCGGCCAGGAGCACGCGGCCCATGGAGGTGGCGTACGCCGGCAGCCGGGCACCGACCCCGAGCGCGACCGTCATGATCCGGCTGGTGGGGACGCGGGCGACGTACACGATGTCGGGCAGGTCGAGGGTGGCTATGGAGCAGGACTCCCGGGTCTTCACGCTCAGCTCCTCCATGAACGGCCCGGCGATCTCGCCGAAGTCCAGTGAGGACAGATAGGCCCAGCCGAGCGCGAGCACCCGCGGGGTGAGGGAGAACCGACGGCCGTCGCTGCGAACGTACCCGAGCTCGGACAGCGTGAGCAGGATCCGGCGCGCCGTCGCCGGGGTGATCCCGACGTCGCGGGCGACCTCGCTCAGCGTCAGCGACGGCGCGTCCGCCGAGAACGCGCGGATCACCGCGAGCCCGCGGTCGAGCCCCTGCAGGAACGTCCCTGTGGACGCCTCACCAACCATCGGCTAGCCTTTTCGTTGAAAGAAGAACTTTTCGCTCAGCGAAATCCTAGCGGAGCAGCGCATGCCCAGTCCAGTTCCACTCGGCGAGGCGATCGCGGCGCACGTGCACGACGGCGACACCGTGGCCCTCGAAGGCTTCACCCACCTCATCCCGTTCGCAGCCGCCCACGAGATCGCCCGGCAGGGCCGCCGGCACCTGACCCTCGTCCGGATGACGCCCGACCTCGTCTACGACCAGCTGATCGGGCTCGGGGTCGCGGACGAGTTGGTGTTCTCGTACGGCGGCAACCCGGGCGTCGGCTCGCTCCACCGGCTCCGCGACGCCGTGGAGCGGCACTGGCCGCACCGGCTCGTCGTCCACGAGCACAGCCACGCCGGCCTCGCCAACGCGTACGTCGCCGGTGCCGCCAGGCTCCCGTTCGCCGTACTCCGGGGATATCGGGGCACCGACCTGGAGGAGCAGCGGGACATCATCAGCCGGGTCACCTGCCCGTTCACGGGTGAGGAGCTGGCCGCGGTGAAGGCGGTGAATCCGGATGTCGCGGTGATCCACGCGCAACTGGCGGATCGGGACGGCAACGTCATGTTGTGGGGCATCACCGGCGTACAGCGGGAAGCTGTGCTGGCGGCGGAGCGGGCGATCGTCACCGTCGAAGAGGTGGTGGACGAGTTCCCGGAGCGGACCGGTGCGGTCGTCCTGCCGAACTGGGTGCTGTCGGCGGTGAGCGTCGTACCGGGTGGGGCGTGGCCGTCGTACGCGGCCGGGTACTCCGTGCGCGACAACGACTTCTACCAGCGGTGGGACACGGTGTCGCGGGACCGCGCGGCGTTCCTCGCGTGGGCCCGGGAGAACGGCCTGCCGGCCGCCGAGGAGGTGAGCGCCCATGCCTGAGACCGCGACAAGCGCACAGACGCCGGACAGCGCCGCGACCCGGGAGCGCGCCGAGACCCAGGACGGCGCCGCGACCCGGGACGGCGCCGCGACCCGGGACGGCGCCGCCAAGACCTGGGACAGCGCCGACATGATGAATGTGGCGGCTGCGCGGGAGCTGCACGACGGGGACGTCTGCCTGGTCGGCGTCGGCCCGCCCAACCTGGCGGCCAACCTGGCTCGGCGGACGCACGCGCCGAACTGCCGGCTCGTATACGAGTCGGGTGCGATCGACGCCAAGCCACGCCGGCTGCCGTTGTCGATCGGCGACGACGACCTCGCCGCCACGGCGACGGCCGTGGTGTCGGTGCCGGAGATGTTCAACTACTGGGTCGGCGCGGGCCGGATCGACGTCGGGTTCCTCGGCGCCGCCCAGCTCGACCGGTACGGCAACCTCAACACGACGGTGATCGGCGACCACGACAATCCCAAGGTCCGCCTGCCCGGCGCGGGCGGCGCGCCGGAGATCGCGGCCGCGGCCGGCCGGGTGATCGTCATCGTCAAGCAGTCGCCGCGGACGTTCGTCGAGCACATCGACTTCGTCAGCTCCGTCGGCTACGGCCCGACCGGACGCGAGCGCAACGCCAGCGGCGCCGGCCCTACGCTGGTGATCACCGACCACGGCGTCCTCGAGCCCGATCCGGAGACCAACGAGCTCACACTCACCAGGCTGCATCCCGGGGTGACCGTCGACCAGGCGAAGCAGGCGACCGGCTGGCCACTGAAGGTTGCCGACAGCATCAAAGAGGTCGATCCGCCGACAGACACGGAGCTCACCGCTCTCCGCAGTCTGCGCAACCGGGAGCCGATCGATGCCTGAGCCGGCGGACGGATTCGTCCACACCTCTCTCCCCGGCCGCGTCTTGCTCGGCGCCGGGACGCTCGACCGCGTGGCCGAGGAGGCCGGACTGCTCGAGGTACGACGAGTGTTGCTGATAGCAACCAGATCAGCCAGGGACGCAGCGGACGTGGTGGAGATCGGTCTCAAGGACCGGTTCGCCGGCCGGATCGACGGGGTGACCCAGCACGTGCCCACCGACGTCGCGGAAAGCGCCCGCGACAAGGCGCGCCAGGTCGAGGCGGACGGCCTGATCGCGATCGGAGGCGGCTCCGCGATCGGGCTGGCCAAGGCGGTCGCGCTGACAACCGGAGTCCCGATCCTCGCAGTACCGACGACGTACGCAGGCTCGGAGATGACACCCGTCTGGGGCGAGACGTCCGCGGACGGGAAGACCACCGGGACCGATCTCAGAGTGCTGCCGAAGACGGTCGTCTACGACCCGGTCCTCACCGAACACCTGCCGATGAAGGTCACGGCCGCGAGCGTGGCGAACGCCCTGGCGCACTGCGTCGAGGCGGTGTGGACGCCCAAGGCTGATCCGATCACCGAGACCACAGCGGTCGAAGGAGCCCGTGCGCTCGCCGCCGGAGTGCGCCAGGTGCTCGAGCAGCCGAGCCTGGAGGCGCGGAGCAACCTGATGTACGGCGCCTGCCTCGCCGGCTCGGCGTTCGCGAGTGCCGGCTCGGACCTGCATCACAAGATCTGCCATCACCTCGGTGGCACGTACAACCTGCCGCACGCCGAGACCCACGCCGTAGTCCTCCCTCAGGTCACCAGGGTTAAGTCGACCGCGGTGCCGCGGGCGAAGGCCCGGCTCGAGCACGCACTCCAGACCGCGGACCTGGCAGCCGGCCTGTACGACCTGGTCGCGAGCACCGGTCTGCCCACCAGTCTCCGTGAGCTGGGCCTGACCGAGGACCAGGCGCGCGCGGCCGGCCGGGTCTTCGACGCCGAAGACATCCTGATCCGCGCCTGGGCAGGCACCAGGCCCGAAGGAGCGACCCGATGAAATCCGCCTACATCCTCGACGCCGTCCGGACACCGGTCGGCAAACTCGGCGGCGTCCTGGCGACCGCACGACCCGACGACCTGGCCGCCGCGACGCTGAAGGAACTCGCGACCCGCGCCGGCCTCGACCCGGCCGAGCTCGACGACATCTTCCTCGGCAACGCGAACGGCGCCGGCGAGGAGAACCGCGACGTCGCCCGGATGGCCGCGCTGCTGGCCGGCTTCCCGACGAGCGTGCCCGGTACGACGGTCAACCGGCTGTGCGGGTCCGGTCTGGAGGCAGCCGTCCAGGCGGCCCGGGCGATCGAGACGAACGACGCCGACCTGGTCATGGCCGGCGGCGTCGAGTCGATGAGCCGCGCACCCTGGGTGCTGCCGAAGCCGGACCGCGCCTTCCCGCACGGCAGCCTGGCCGCGGAGTCGACGTCGCTCGGCTGGCGGCTCGTCAACCCGAAGATGCCCGGGGAATGGACGATCTCGCTCGGCGAGGCGACCGAGCGACTCGCCGAGCTGCACCACATCACGCGTGAGGCGCAGGACCTGTTCGCGCTGGAGAGCCACGACAAGGCGGCCAAGGCGTGGGCAGCCGGTGCGTTCGACGCGGAACTCGTCCCGTGGGAACGCCTCGACGTCGCCGGGCCGCCGCTGACGAGAGACGAGTCGATCCGCGACGGTGGTACGCCGGAGATCATGGCCCGCCTCAAGCCGGCCTTCAGGCCGGACGGCACCGTCACCGCGGGCAACGCCTCCTCCCTGAACGACGGCGCTTCCGCGGTACTGATCGCGGGCGAGCAGGCTGCCGGCCGGCTGGGCATCGAGCCGATGGCCCGGATCGTCAGCCGGGCGGTCCATGCGGTCGATCCGCAGTACTTCGGCATCGGCCCGGTCGAGGCGTCCCGGACGGCGTTGCGCAAGGCCGGGATCGGCTGGGACGACCTGACGCTGGTCGAGCTCAACGAGGCGTACGCCGCGCAGAGCCTGGCCTGTCTCGGTCAGTGGCCCGAGCTGGACCGCGCCAAGGTGAACGTGAACGGCGGCGCGATCGCGCTCGGGCACCCGCTCGGCAGCTCGGGCAGCCGGATTCTCACCACCCTCGTCCACGAGCTCAAGCGGCGCGGCGGCGGCTACGGCCTGGCCACGCTGTGCATCGGTGTGGGCCAGGGCCTCGCGATGGTGATCGAAGCATGAGGAGCAACCAGATGGATCTGCAGGGAGACGACCTCACCGAGGCCGTGGTGGCCAGTTTCGACAACAGCACGGACCAGCGCACCAAGACTCTGCTGACAAGTCTTGTCCGGCATCTGCACGCGTTCGCGCGCGAGGTGGAGCTGACCGAGGACGAGTACTTCGCCGCGATCGACTTCCTCACCCGGACCGGTCAGATCTCCACCGGCACGCGTCAGGAGTTCGTGCTGCTGGCCGACGTACTCGGGCTGTCGATGCTGACCGTGGGGCTGGAGAACCGGAAGCCGCCGGAGGCCACGCAGTCGACCGTGTTCGGGCCGTTCTTCGTCGAGGGATCGCCGGCGGTCGAGATCGGCGGCGACATCGCGAACGGCGCTCCCGGACAGCCCTGCCTGGTGAGTGGGCGCGTCCTGAGCACGAAGGGCGAGCCGATCGCGGGAGCGCTGGTCGAGACCTGGCAGGCCGACGAGGAGGGCTTCTACGACGTCCAGAAGGAGCTCGACGGCCCGCAGAACCGCGGCCACCTGACGACCGATGCCGACGGCAACTATGCGTTCTGGGCGGTCAAGCCGGTCGCCTACCCGATCCCGGACGACGGGCCGGTCGGCGAGCTGCTCCGGGCCGGCGGCCGCGGGCCGATGCGGCCGGCCCACATCCATTTCATGGTCACCGCTGCGGGGTACTCGCGGCTGATCACGCACGTGTTCGCCGCCGGTGACGAGCACCTGGCCGACGACGCGGTCTTCGGCGTCAAGGACTCGCTGATCGCCGAGTTCACCGAGCACCCGGCGGGCACGCCGGCGCCGGACGGCAGGACGCCCGAAGAGACCTACTTCACCGTTCACTACGACTTGGTGCTCGCCACCACCGAGGAGACCCAGTGATCACCACCGACGTACTCATCGTGGGCAGCGGCCCGGCCGGTGGAGCCGCCTCGCTGTTCCTGTCGACGTACGGCGTCGACAACATCGTCCTCACCAGGTACGGCTGGACCGCGAACACCCCACGGGCCCACATCACCAATCAGCGCACGGTCGAGCTCATGCGGGACATGGGCATCGAGGACCAGGTGATCGACCAGGGCACCGAACACGGGCTGATGGGCCAGACCGCGTTCTGCACCAGCCTCGCGGGTGAGGAGATCGGCCGGATCCGCACCTGGGGCACGCATCCGCGCCGGCTGGCCGACTACACCGAGGCGAGCCCGACGCTGCCCTGCGACCTGCCGCAGACGCTGTTCGAGCCGATCCTCCTCAGTACGGCGGCCGGTCGCGGCGCACGTCTTCGCTTCAACACCGAGTACCTGTCGCTGGAGCAGGACGAGGATGGGGTCACCGCGACAGTCCGAGACCGGTTGAGTGATGCGACCTACCAGATCCGGGCGAAGTACCTGATCGGCGCGGACGGCGGACGCAGCAAGGTGGCCCAGGACATCGGGCTGCCGATGGCCGGCTCGATGGACGTCGAGGGGTCGATGAACATCGTCTTCGAGGCCGACCTGTCCCGGTACGTCGCCCATCGCCCGAGCGTCCTGTACTGGGTCTTGCAACCCGGCGCCCAGATCGGCGGGATCGGCGCCGGCCTGGTCCGGATGGTGCGGCCGTGGAACGAGTGGCTGATCGTCTGGGGGTACGACATCACCCAGCCGGCGCCGGTGGTCGACGAGGCGATGGCGACCGAGATCGTGCACAACCTGGTCGGTGACGACACGATCGACGTGAAGCTGAAGAGTACGTCGGTCTGGAGCGTCAACCACATGTACGCCGAGCAGGCGACCGTCGGCCGGGTCTTCTGCATGGGCGACGCGATCCACCGGCACCCGCCGAGCAACGGCCTCGGCTCGAACACGTCGATCCAGGACGCGTACAACCTGGCCTGGAAGCTGTCGCTGGTCCTGAAGGGCCAGGCCTCGCCTAGCCTCCTCGACACCTACGACGAGGAGCGGGTGCCGATCGGCCGGCAGATCGTCGAGCGGGCGAACAAGAGCCGCACCCAGTTCGGCCAGATCTTCCGCGCCCTCGGGATGACGCCGGACGCGCCGCCCGGGCGGACGATCGAGTCCCGCAAGGACGACAGCCCGGAGGGCGCCGCGCAGCGGGCCGAGCTGCGGACCGCGATCGAGCTGAAGGACTACGAGTTCAACGCGCACGGGGTCGAGCTCGGCCAGCGGTACCGCTCGGCCGCCGTCCTCGACGACGGTACGCCGGAACCGTCGTACGACCGGGACCCCGAGCTCTACTACCACCCGACGACCTGGCCGGGCGCGCGCCTCCCGCACTGCTGGCTGACCCGCGGGTCCGAGACCGTGAGCACGCTCGACGTGGTCGGCAAGGGCCGCTTCACCCTGCTCACCGGAATCGGCGGCGAGGCCTGGGTGAAGGCAGCGCGGGCGGTGTCGGAGCACCTCGGCGTACCGGTCGAAGCGTTCGTGATCGGGCCGGGTCACGAGCTCGACGACCTGTACGGCGACTGGGCCCGGGCGCGGGAGATCCCGGACGACGGGTGTCTCCTGGTCCGCCCGGACGCGCACGTCGCCTACCGGTCGTTCGAGCTCCCCGACGACGCCACCGAGGCCCTCCAGCAGGCCATGACCAGGTTGCTAGGCCGCTGATGACTGGTGCGCCTCCTGCAGGATCCTGTCCAGGATCGCCGAGATCTCGGCGGTCTCGGCGTCCAGCAGCGTGATCAGCGCGACCCGGGACGTCTCCGTGCGCGCCTCCAGAGCCGCCGCGCTCAAGGCGCGCACGGTCCCCAGCTCGTAGACCAACTCATCCCACAGAGAACTCATCAACTACCCCCATATCCCGCGCGGACCCGGGCCCCACCTCAGTTTCGGGGTCCGACTCCGGTCGAGAAGCCTCACACGTCCTCACGCTGAACAACGCCGGTGCTCAGCCGAGGTTACGGACTTGTCAGCAATCTCCACTCGTGCGCCGGCACAGGGTCCGGTTCGTCCGGGAAGCTCTGCGCCTCGTCGGAGATGTTGAGCAACAGCCGCACGTGCGCCCCGTCGCCGGTCGTCCGGAGCGCGATCGTCTCGTTGGTCAGGTGCTCGATCGTGGTCCGTCCACGGGTCAGCCACGGGTGGCGTCGCCGTACGTCGATCAGCCGCTGGTGCAGCCGGTACGTCGGCCATCCGTCCGGCGCGAGCTCCGCCGGCGTCTCCGGGAACTCCGGCCGGATGGCGTCGTCACCGCCGATCCGGTCCTCCTTGAGACCGCGGAACGCCTGCTCGTCGCCGTAGTACACACTCGGTACGCCGCCGACCGCGAACAGGATCGCCAGCGCATGACCGAGATGCCGCTCGTCGTCCAGGCGAGTGGCGATCCGGGTCACGTCGTGGTTGCCGACGAAGGTCTGCGGCACGAACGTGTCCAATAGCGCGTCATGCCGTTCCAGCGCGTGCGCGAGCTCGTAGAAGTTGCCGTCGTTCAGCGAGCTCCAGATCGCCTTCCACAGCTCGTACTGCGTGACCGAGTCGAGCCCGCTCGCCTCGACGTAGCCGGCGTAGTCGCCGTGGATGACCTCACCGAAGAACCATGCCTCCGGGAACTCCTCCCGCGGAACCACGGCCCGCCAGAACTCCGGCGGTACGGCGTACGCGACGTCGAGCCGCCACGCGTCGACCCCGCGACCGAGCCAGTGCGCGAGAACCTTCCGCACGTTCTCCGCCACCGCCGGCTGACCGTGGTCCAGCGCGACCAGCTGGTCGTGTCCTTCGAAGGTGTCGAGCGACCCGTCGGCCCGGCGCCGGAACCACTCGGGCGGGGCATCGAACGACCGGGCGACGTGGTTGAACACACCGTCGAGCGCGATCCGCAGCCCGCGCTCCTTCGCCTGCGCGACGAGCCGGTCGAAGTCGGCGTCGTCCCCGAGTCGCGGGTCGATCCGGAAGTGGTCCACGGTGTCGTAGCCGTGCGTCTCGGACGCGAAGATCGGCCCGAGCAGCAGTCCGGAACAGCCGAGCTCGAGCGCGTAGTCGAGCCAGTTGTCCAACCTTCCGAGCCGGTGGACGACCGTCCCCGAGGTCTGCTCCGCGCCGGTGAAGCCGAGCGGATAGACCTGCCACCAGATCGTGTCCTGAATGTTCATGGCTTCTGCCCGAAGGTGTGGCGGCGGATCCAGGCGTGCAGTGCGATCGCGGCCGCGGCACTGGCGTTGATGGACCGGGTGGAGCCGAACTGCGCGATCGACAGGACATCGGTGCAGATCGCGTGCGCGTCCTCGGTCAGGCCCGGCCCTTCCTGCCCGAACAGGAGTACGCATGCAGCAGGTACGTCGTACGTCTCCAGCGGAACCGAGCCGGGCAGGTTGTCGATCCCGATCACGGGCAGTCCGTGCTCGGCGGCGTACGACGCCAGGTCGTCGAGGCGGGGGTGGTGGCGGACGTGCTGGTAGCGGTCGGTGACCATCGCACCCCGGCGGTTCCACTTCCGGTTGCCGACGATGTGCACCTCGGCGGCCAGGAAGGCGTTCGCGGTCCGCACGACCGAGCCGATGTTCAGGTCGTGCTGCCAGTTCTCGATCGCGACGTGGAACGGGTTCCGCTGCCGGTCCAGGTCGGCGACGATCGCCTCGAGCCTCCAGTAGCGGTATCTGTCGACCACGTTCCGTCGATCACCGGTCGCGAGCAGTTCCGGGTCGTACCGCGGGTCGTCCGGCCAGTCCCCCGCCCAGGGACCGACCCCGACCTCGTTCGGACCGACCAGGTCTGCACCGATCAGGTCCCGCTTTGCGTCTCCAGGAAGCTCTTGCACAGGTTGGGACGCTACCCTGTGCGCGTGCTTTCTCTCGTCGCGATGCTGATGCCGAACTGGATGGACCCGGAATACCTGCTGAACTGGCTGGGCGACTGGTCCCTCTGGGGCACCGCCGCGGTCGTGTTCATCGAGTGCGGACTGCTGTTCCCGATCCTGCCCGGTGACTCGCTGCTGTTCGCCGTCGGCCTGTTCATCGCGCACGGCACGATCGACGTACCGCTGTGGCAGGCGTGCGTGATCCTGACGGTGGCGGCGTTCCTCGGCAACGTGTCCGGCTACTACATCGGCCGGGCGCTCGGGACCACGCTGTTCACCAACCCGAACGCGCGCTTCCTGAAGCCGAAGTACATCGAGCAGACGCACGAGTTCTTCGAGAAGTACGGTCCGCGGGCGCTGGTGCTGGCCCGGTTCGTGCCGATCGTCCGCACGTTCATCACGGTGGTGGCCGGCGCGGGCAAGATGGACCCGCGGAAGTTCTTCGTCTGGACCGGTGTCGGCGCGGTGCTGTGGGCCACCGGCCTCACCCTGCTCGGCCACGCGCTCGGCCAGGTGAAGTTCATCCACGAGCACCTGGAGTCGGCGATCCTGCTGATCGTCCTGATCTCGGTGGTGCCGATGTTCGTCGAGTGGATCATGGCGAAGCGCCGCGCCCGGGCGCAGGCCGCCACCATCGGCGTCACCGAAGCGCCCGCCGAGAGCCTGACCGTGGCGGACACCGGCCTGACCGACTCCGCGGCCAGCACCCAGCGCACCTCCGACTGACCTGTCGAACGGGCGCCTTCGCCCGGAGCGGCCGCGTCAGTGGCCGAAGGGGAAGTGCGGGTTCGACCACACCCAGTCGGTGCTGAGGTCGCTGAGCACGGCGACCTCGACCGGTCCGCGCAGCAACGGGCCGACCACCTGACCGGAGCCGAGTGAGCACGCCACCCGGATCCGGTCAGCCGCCTGGTACCAGACCAGCGCCCCCCGTGGCGCCGCCCCCTCCTGCAGCAGGGCGTGATGGTCGAGCCACCGCACCGCGTCACCCGTGTCGTTCCAGCCACTGTC
Source organism: Kribbella sp. CA-247076 (assembly GCF_050942445.1). Taxonomy (NCBI): domain Bacteria; kingdom Bacillati; phylum Actinomycetota; class Actinomycetes; order Propionibacteriales; family Kribbellaceae; genus Kribbella; species Kribbella sp. CA-247076. The sequence continues at coordinate 7,175,118 of NZ_CP192051.1, forward strand.
CTGGGCGTAGCCGAAGGCCATCCGCTGGAACTTCAGCGGCCAGTCCTGCCACGCCGTCGACCCCACCCGTTCCAGTTGCCAGTTCAGCGCGGCCTCGGTGTCGCGCGGGTTCGCCACCCGGGCCGCGATCCGGCGCTCCACAACAACCTCCCCCCAGGCCATGGCAATCTCTCCCCGTTTCCCCCGAAACTGCCAGGCCTGTTGCCGTGGCGGGACCGATCCTGTCCCACCGGGATACACCCGCCGTACATTCGCGGTCGGCGAGAATCAGCCCGCGGCGGTGGTGGTGTCGAAGGTCGCGACCGCCCGCCGGCACTCGGCCGCGCGAACGTCGTTCCCGGCCAGTTGCCAGACCCGCGCGGCGCGGTCGAGAGTACGGCGGGCCGAGTCGAGGTTGCCGGTGGACAGGTAGAGCTGTCCGAGGTGCTGCGCGGCCTGTCCCTCGATGCTGCGATCGCCGAGGCGGTGGCCGATGTCGATCGAGTCGAGCAGCATCTTCCGGGCCGCCGCGACCTCGCCGCGCTCCATCAGCGTGTGCCCGAGGTCGGCCCGGGTGTACGCCGCACAGTGGTCGTCGCCCATACCGATGAAGATCCCCAGCGCCGTTCGTAGCTGCCGGACCGCCTGGTCGTAGCGTCCCTGGACGGACCGCAGTGCCGCGATCCGGCGGCGTACCTTGGCCTCGCGGTGGCTGTCGGCCCGGCGTACGGCGAGCAGGAACGCCTCGGCCAGGTAGCGGCCGGCCGTCGCCGTGTCGCCGCGCGACACCCAGATATTCGCGATCGCGGTCCGGGCCAGCGCCTCGGCGTTCGCGTTGCCGACCTCGACGAACGCCTCGACCGCCTTCTCGTACTGCCGTAGCCCCTCGTCGGGTTTGCCGCGCTCACGCAACCAGGTGCCGAGCCCGACCGCGGCGATGCCCTCGCCGAGGCGCTCGCCGACCTCGGCGGCCTGCTGTGCGGCCGCGTCGAGGTGCCGCCAGGCGGCGTCCCAGTCGTCCTGGTACAGCGCGAGCTGGCCGAGGTTCCGGTGCATGATCGCCTCGCCGCGACGGTCGCCACCCGCCATCGCGCTCAGCAGCCCCTGCTGGTGCGAGCTGTTCCAGTCGTCGAAGCCGGCCCGCATGTCCAGGTACGGCGCCCATGCCGACGCGATCCGCCAGGCGTGGTCGTGCAACCCGTTCTGCGCCGCGGCCCGGATCGCCGGCACGAACGTACTGCGCTCGCTGTCGAACCACGCGATCGCATCGGTCTCGGTGAACGGCGACGGATCCGGCCCGGCGACCGGGCCGGTGTGCTCGAGCACGCCGAAGTACTCGAAGGCCAGGGCCGCGTTGGCCCGGCGCATCTTGGTCAGGATCGCGTCCAGCACGGTGGTCACGTCCCGGACCGCCTGCGCCTGCTGCTCCTCGTCACCGACCCCGATCGCGTGCAGCCGGAGCAGGTCGTGCACGCGATAGCGCGCCGTACCGCGGTGGTCGACCGAGCTGATCCGGACCAGGTTGACCTCGATCAGCCGGTCCAGGCTCCGGCGCACGGCGGCCGGGGACGCGACCGCCTCGAGCGCGCGGGCCGAGAACACGCCGACCGCGAAGTGGCCGATCAGCCGGTAGAGCCGCGCCTCCTCCGGGCTGAGCGCGTCGTAGCTGAGGTCCGCACTCGTCCGGACCGCGAGCTCACCGATGCTCAGCTCGTCCAGCCGCGACGTCTCGTCCCGCAGCCGCCGGGCCAGCTCGCCCGGGCTCAGGTCGGGCCGCTGCGCCAGCCGGCTGCCGACGATCCGGATCGCCAGCGGCAGGTTCCCGCACGCGGACAGGATCTCCTCGGCCGCGGACGACGTCCGGTCGACCCGGCCGGCGCCGGCCACCTGCTCGAGCAGCGCGGCCGCGTCGGCGTCGTCGAAGGTGTCCAGCGGCATGCTGTCCGCGCCGGCCAGGTCCATCAGCCGGTTGCGGCTGGTGACGACGACCGCGGACGCGCCCGTGCCCGGCATCAGCGGCGTCACCTGACTCGCCGTCGCGACGTCGTCCAGGATGATCAGCACCCGGCGGCTGGCCAGCTCGGACCGCAGCATCGCCGACCGCCGCTCGGGATCGGTCGGGATCGCGTAGTCGGGCAGGTTCAGGCTGAGCAGCAGATCGGTGAGCGCGGCCGCCGGATCGCGCGGCTGGATCGCGCCGTGCATGTCCAGGTAGATCTGACCGTCCGGGAACGACTCCCGGACCAGGTGTCCCAGCCGGACCGCCAGCGACGTCTTCCCCGTCCCGGGCGCGCCGGAGATGACTGCGATCGGCGGTCGCACAGGATCGCGGCCGCAGACCAGATCACGCAATTGGTCCAGCTGCTCCTGGCGGCCGCTGAAGTCGGACAGGTCGAGCGGCAACTGGCTCGGCGGACGCGGCGGGTCCATCAGCTCCGGCGCCGCCATCGGCCCCGGCTGTACGGCGTCCTGCCCGGAGCGCTCCGCCGTACGCGCCGAAGGGATGCCCGGGTTGGGCCAGTTGGCGGAGCGGCCCTTCTCCGCGCGGGCACCGGCCGCCTCGAGCTCCGGGCCGGGCTTGATGTCGAGCTCGTCGGCGAGCGTCTGCACGGCCTTGGCGTACGCGGCGCGGGCTTCCCCGACCCGGCCGGCGGCCAGGAGCGCGTCGACCAGGCGGCGCCAGAGCTGCTCGTCGTACGGGTCCTCGGTGAGGCGCGCACTGAGCAGAACGGCCGCACCACTCGCGTCGCCGTGCTCCAGCCGCAGGTCGAGAAGTGTGTCGACCAGTCCGCGGTGCTGTGCCTCCAGCCGGGCGAGCGAGCCTTCCCAGGCGGCCGGGATGGTCAGGTCCTCGAGCGGGCGCCCACGCCAGAGCGAGTACGCCCGGGACAGCACCTGCATGGCCTGGCGGCTGTCACCCGCGTGTCGGAGGTGACCACCTTCGGCGAGCAGTGACTCGAACAGGCTGGCGTCGAGCTCGTCGACGCCGACCTCGATGCTGTAGCCGGCGGCCGAGGTGTCGATCGGGGCCGGTAGTCCGGCGTCCTGCAGTACGCCGCGCAACGCCCGGACGTAGGTCCGGATGTTGGCCGTCGCGGAGCGTGGCGGGCTGCTCTCCCAGAGCGCATCGGCGATCAGATCGGTCGAGACGAACCGGTTCGGGTGCAGCAGGAGCGTCGCCAGCAACTGCCGCGGCTTGGCGGCCCGCAGCGGCTGGCCCTGGACGTGAGCGAGGCGCAGAGGTCCGAGGATTTCGTACCTCAGACTGTCCACACGCCTGCCCTCTCATTCTCGGCCGGGCCCCATCGTGGCATCCCCCTACACCCGCCGTGAAGGCCGATGTACGCCGGATGTATCTCACTGCGGCACTGTTGACCCAGGTACTGGGGGGAGGGCAGGCCTGGGAGCGGCGACTGACCGCCGTCGCGCCCGGGCCTGGCACTGGTCGGGAGTTCGGGGTCGGGGGCCCCGGATCACGGGGAACCGGTGCCTAGTGGCCACCGGTGAACGGCGGCTGTCCGTCCTGTGGGCCGGGGGAACCCGCAGGCGGGCCGCCCACCGGTGGCCCGCCCTGGTACTGCCCCTGACCCGGCTGGCCCTGCCCCTGGCTCGGCTGGCCCTGGTACGGCGGCTGGCCCGGCTGCTGCTGGTAGCCGGGGAACTGCGGCTGACCCTGGTAGTTGCCCTGGTCTCCCGGAAGCTGCGGCTGGATCTGACCGGACGAGTGCGGCCCCGGCTGCATCTGCGGCGGCGCCTGCTCACCGGCGACCGAGCCGATCGTGCCGAACGAGACCTGCGGGACCGAGCGCACCTGCTCGTCGTCCACCTCGAAGTAGCCGGCCTTCTCGAACTTGAAGCCGTTCGCGATCAGGTTCGACGGGAAGGCCTCGACCCGGGTGTTGTAGTCCCCCACGTTCGCGTTGAAGAACCGCCGGCCGGCCGCGATCCGGTCCTCGGTGTCGGTCAGCTCGCGCTGCAGGTTGAGGAAGTTCTGGTTCGACTGCAGCTGCGGGTAGGCCTCGACCGAGATCATCATCTGCCGCAGCGCACCGGACAGCTCGGTCTCCGCCGCCGCCCGCTGCTCCGGCGGGGCGCCCTGGACGTTCACCGCCTGGGTGCGCAGCCGGGCGACCTCCTCGAACACGTGCCGCTCGTGCGCGGCGTACGCCCGGACGGTCTCGACCAGGTTCGGGATCAGGTCGTAGCGCCGGTGCAGCTCGACGTCGATCTGCCGCCAGGACTCCTGGATCAGGTTCCGCTGCTTGACGAACCTGTTGTACGACACGATCAGCGCGATTCCCACGATCACGACGACCGCCACGACCGCGATGACGACGAAGGTCAGCATTCCCCTGCTCCCGAGTGTTGGCGATGCTCAGGTGCGACTCTACGGGTGCCGGGGTCCCTGCAGCCGGGGATCCACGCCCGCGTAGTCCTTCCAGACGTACGGCGGGACCTGCGCGACCACCTGCTGCAGCAGGGACAGCCGGTTCATCACCTCGGCCGGCTCGTGCGCGCCCTGATCCCAGCCGATCAGCGAGTTGCCCTCGATCCGCCAGCCGATCTCACCGCGGGCGAGCAGCAGCTCCATCATCCGGGGCGTCACCACCGCGTGCCCGAAGCGCTCGTCGTCGGCCTTCACCCGGAACGTGCGGTTGAACTGGTCGCTCTCGAACTCGAGGTCGCCGAACCCGAACACGTTCGCCACCGCTCCGCCGAAGATGCCCTCGTGCGTGACCTCGAGGTGCGGCAGCGCCCCGGGCAGTTGCAGCACGACCACGCCGAACTTGTGCGTGGTCGTCGTACGCCGGCCCTTCGAGTTGGTCGAGTGCGTCTGGTAGCTGTAGTCGAAGGCAACCATCGGCCGGCCGTCGAACGCCCCGGACAGCACGTTCTTCACCCGCCAGTTGTCACCGGTGCGGAACGGCGTACCCGCCCAGCGGTGGGCCAGGGAGTCGTCGGCCGGCTGGTACGACCAGCCCTGCTGGGCGGCGAACCCGGCGAACAGTTCGCGGCGCTTCTTCGCCGCCAGGTGGTTGAGGTAGAAGACACCGAGGGCGACGACGAACGCGATCGGGACCAGCAGGACCGGGTTGAAGTCCATCAGCCGAGCCCGAGCTCCTCGAGGCCGAACACGGACCGGTACTCCAGCCCCTCCGACTCCACCTTCTCCTGCGCACCGGTCGACCGGTCGACGATCACCGCGACCGCGACCACCTCGGCCCCGGCCGCGCGCAGCGCCTCGACCGCGGTCAGCACCGAGCCGCCGGTGGTCGAGGTGTCCTCGACCGCGAGCACCCGGCGGCCCTTCACGTCCGGGCCCTCGATCCGCCGCTGCAGACCGTGGGTCTTCTCGGCCTTGCGGACGACGAACGCGTCCAGCCGCCGGCCCTGCTGGGCGGCCGCGTGCAGCATCGACATCGCGACCGGGTCCGCGCCGAGCGTGAGGCCGCCGACCGCGTCGTACTCGAGGTCCTCTGTCAGCTCGAGCATCGCCGGGCCGATCAGCGGGGCCGCGTCCGCGTCCAGCGTGATCCGCCGCAGGTCGACGTAGTAGTCGGCCTCCTTCCCCGACGCCAGCGTCACCCGGCCGTGCACGACGGCCTTCGACTTCACCTGCTCCAGCAGCCCGTCCCGGTCGTAGCTCATAGGCGTCGAGCTTAGATCACGGCGCGGTGCAGGCGGACCGGTGTGCAGATCGGCTGCAAAGGCTGTGTACGACGTGTCGATGGACGCGGGTGGTTGCCCGGGACGACGATGTGGACGATCGTCGAAGGTGGAGGTGTGCGGTGAAGGCGCTCGTCAAGGCCGAGGCGAGACCCGGTCTGTGGTTGCAGGACGTCCCCGAGCCCAAGATCGAGGCCGACGAGGTGCTCGTCAAGGTGCTCCGGACCGGGTTGTGCGGCACCGACCTGCACATCCAGAGCTGGGACCCGTGGGCGCGGAAGAACGTGCCGGTCCCGATGGTGACCGGGCACGAGTTCGTCGGCGAGGTGGTCGAGATCGGCGTCGGCGTCCGCGACGTCGCCGTCGGTGACCTGGTCAGCGGCGAGGGTCACCTGGTCTGCGGCCGCTGCCGCAACTGCCGGGCCGGCCGTCGCCACCTGTGCATCAAGACCCGCGGCCTCGGCGTCCACGTCCCGGGCGCGTTCGCGGAGTACGTCGCGCTGCCGGCGGGCAACGCGTGGGTGCACAAGGACCCGGTCGACCTGGACGTGGCTGCGATCTTCGACCCGTTCGGCAACGCCGTCCACACCGCGCTGTCGTTCCCGCTGGTCGGCGAGGACGTGCTGATCACCGGCGCCGGCCCGATCGGGGTGATGGCCGCGGCGGTCGCGTTGCACGCCGGCGCGCGGAACGTGGTGGTCACCGACCTCTCGGAGTACCGGCTGGACCTGGCCCGGAAGATCGGCGTGACCCGGGCGGTGAACGTCCGCGAGGAGTCGATCGCGGACGCGCAGCAGAGTCTCGGTATGCGGGAAGGGTTCGACGTCGGGATGGAGATGTCCGGGCAGCCGGCGGCGCTGCGGGACATGATCGCGAACATGACCCACGGCGGCCGGATCGCGATGCTCGGGCTGCCGGCGGACGAGATCGCGATCGACTGGAGCACGGTGGTGCTCAACATGCTGACGATCAAGGGCATCTACGGCCGGGAGATGTTCGAGACCTGGTACTCGATGTCGGTGATGCTGGAGCGCGGCCTGGACCTCACGCCGGTGATCACCCACCGGTTCGGGTACGGCGACTTCGAGCGCGCCTTCGACGTCGCCCGGAACGGGCAGTGCGGCAAGGTGATCATGGACTGGACGACGGAATCCCTGGAGGAGAAGCACTGATGTTCGGGCGGATGCGGGACGACCTGACGGCGACCATCGGCGAGATCCGGGACGCCGGGCTGTACAAGTCCGAGCGGGTGATCACCTCACCGCAGCAGTCCCTGATCTCGGTTGCTACCGGCAACGAAGTACTGAACTTCTGCGCGAACAACTACCTCGGTCTGGCCGACCACCCCGACGTGATCGCGGCCGCCCGCGCCGCCCTCGACCAGTGGGGCTTCGGGATGGCCTCGGTCCGCTTCATCTGCGGGACCCAGCAGATCCACAAGGACCTGGAAGAGGCCCTGAGCACCTTCCTCGGCAGCGAGGACACCATCCTCTACAGCTCCTGCTTCGACGCCAACGGCGGGTTGTTCGAGACCCTGCTCGGCGCCGAGGACGCGGTCATCTCCGACGAGCTCAACCACGCCAGCATCATCGACGGCATCCGGCTGTCCAAGGCGCGCCGCTTCCGCTACAAGAACCGCGACATGGCCGACCTGGAAGCCCAGCTCAAGGAGGCGGCCGACGCCCGCTACCGGCTGATCGCCACCGACGGCGTCTTCTCCATGGACGGGTACGTCGCCCCGCTCGACGAGATCTGTGACCTGGCCGAGCGGTACGACGCGCTCGTCATGGTCGACGACTCGCACGCCGTCGGCTTCGTCGGCCCGGACGGTGCCGGGACGCCGTCGCTGTTCGGCGTGAAGGACCGCGTCGACGTGATCACCGGCACCCTCGGCAAGGCGCTCGGCGGCGCCTCCGGCGGCTACGTCTCCGGCCGCCGCGAGATCGTCGAGCTGCTCCGCCAGCGCTCCCGCCCGTACCTGTTCTCCAACTCCCTCGCGCCGTCGGTGACCGCCGCGTCGCTGAAGGCCCTCGAGCTGATCGGCGGCTCGAGCGACCTGCGCGACAAGCTCGCCGCCAACACCCGGCTCTTCCGCACCAGGATGACCGAGGCCGGCTTCGACGTACTGCCGGGTGACCACCCCATCTCCCCGGTCATGATCGGCGACGCCGCCGAAGCCGGCCGCCTCGCCGACAAACTCCTCGACCTCGGCGTCTACGTCATCGGCTTCTCCTACCCCGTCGTCCCCCACGGCAAGGCCCGCATCCGAGTCCAACTCTCCGCCGCCCACTCCACCGAAGACGTAGAACGAGCCATCACCGCCTTCACCCAAGCCCGATCCGCCCTGAGCTGACGACTGCATCGGTACCGGCGTGGCACCACTGCCGGTACCATCGGTGCATGGCGATGAATCTCAGGCTCAGTCCGGAGGCGGCCGCCGCCCTTCAGGCAGAGGCTGAACGCACCGGGCGGTCCCAGCAGGAGATCGTCCGGGAAGCCGTCGGCCGCCATCTGCGGCTGATCGAGGAGGACGACCGCGCCAACGACCGGGAGCGGGCGAGGGCGACGCACTCCGTACGTCCGGCTCGGGTGCCCTACCGAAGGGTCACGCCTCGCCTCCGCTTGCCGAAGGGCACCACCAGCCTCGAGTTGCTCGATCGGGACGACCGCTTCTGATGCGGCTGTACTTCGACAGCAGCGCCCTGATCAAGAGAGTCGTCGTCGAGGACGAGTCGGACGCCGTCGTGGACTTCCTGGACACGCACTGGGAGCAGGGCGACCTGCTGGTGTCGTCGTCGCTCGCCTGGGTCGAGGTTTCCCGGGCGGTGCTCGCACGGGTGAAGTCTCCGGCCGGCGCCGGTGACCTGATCGACGCGGCCCTGTCGGGGATCGACGATCACCAACTGACGGCCGAGGTCGTCAGCGTCGCCCGTCGGATCGGACCGCTCGTCCTGCGCAGCCTTGACGGCCTCCACCTGGCGACGGCTGTCCTGGTCGACGCGGACGTCGTCGTCACCTACGACGACCGTCTGGCGGACGCGTGTCGCCGCAACTCGCTCGCCGTCGAGTCGCCTGGTCGCGGCTGACTTTGTCGGTGTGGGCGGGCAGGATGCCTGCATGGTGGTCTTGAGCGGGCGCGCGGTCAATCGGGCGACGTTGGTGCGGCAGATGTTGGTTGGGCGGGTGGATGTGTCCGCGGTGGAGGCCGTGGGGCGGTTGGTGGGGATGCAGGGGCAGGAGGCCAAGCATCCGTACGTCGGGTTGTGGTCGCGGGTGGACGGGTTCGCCGAGGGGGATCTCGATGCGGCGGTCGAGGGGCGGGAGGTTGTCCGGGCCACGCTCTTCCGGGGGACGTTGCACCTGGTGACCGCGGCGGACTACCTGCGGTTCCGGACCACCCTGGCGCCGGTGCTCGAGGCGGGGCTGCGGATGCTGAAGGAACGGGCCGAGGGGCTCGAGCCGGCGAAGGTCGTCAAGGCGGCGGAGAAGCTGCTGGCCAAGGAGCCGTTGACGTTCACCGACGTGCGGGACGGGCTGCAGCAGGAGTTCCCGGACGTGAACGAGCGGGCGCTCGGCTTCTGCACCCGGATGATGGTGCCGCTGGTGATCTACCCGACCGGCACCCGCTGGGGCTGGCCGGCCAACCCGAAGTTCACTCCGGCCGAGGCCTGGCTCGACGGCAAGCTGCACCCCAAGCCCGTCGCCGAGGAGCTGGTCACGAGGTACCTCAGCGCGTTCGGTCCGGCGACCCCGGCCGATTTCCAGACCTGGTCCGGGCTGCCGAAGGCGAAGCCGGTGTTCGACGGGCTCGAGCTCGAGCAGTTCACCGACGAGGCCGGCAAGACGCTGTACGACGTACCGGACGCGCCCCGGCCGGATCCGGACACCCCGGCGCCGGTGCGGTTCCTGCCGGAGTTCGACAACCTGCTGCTCGCACATGCCAAACGCGAGCGGATCATCGCCGACGAGCACAAGCCGGCCGTGTTCACCAAGAATCTCCGGGTCAAGGCGACGTACACGGTCGACGGCCTGGTCGCGGGCCTGTGGACGGCGGCGAAGAAGCGTGGTGTGGCCACTCTCACGCTCACGCCGTTCGGGCGTACGACGAAGAAGACGGCCGCCGAGCTGGAGCGCGAAGGGTCGGGGCTGCTGCGGTTCCTGGAGCCGGAGGCGAAGACCTACGAGGTGGTTACGGGCGGTTAATGAGGTTGTTGTCACACGTCGGATGACTGGGCCGGACCCGTCCGGACCGGTGGAATAGACGAATGAGCACAGTCCCCACCATCACCCTGGACAACGGCGTCGAGATCCCGCAGCTGGGCCTGGGGGTCTGGCAGGTCGAGGACGAGATCGTCACCGACGTCGTCACCGCCGCGTTCGAGACCGGCTACCGGCACATCGACACCGCCGCCGCCTACGGCAACGAGCCCGGCGTCGGCCGCGCGATCGCCGCCTCCGGCCTGCCGCGTGACGACCTCTTCATCACCACCAAGGTGTGGAACGACGACCAGGGGTACGACTCCACGCTGAAGGCGTTCGACCGGAGCCTGGCGAAGCTCGGCCTGGAGTACGTCGACCTGTATCTGATCCACTGGCAGTCGCTGCAGCGCGACCTCTACGTCGACACCTGGAAGGCGTTCGAGAAGCTGTACGACGAGAAGCGGGTCCGCGCGATCGGCGTGTCGAACTTCCACCAGCCGGCCCTGCAGCGGCTGTTCGACGAGTGCACGATCCGCCCGGCGGTCAACCAGATCGAGCTGCACCCGGAGCTGCCGCAGGACGAGCTGCGCGCGTTCAACGCCGAGAACGACATCGTCACCGAGGCGTGGAGCCCGCTGGCGTCCGGCCACCTGCTGGAGAACGCCGTACTCACCGGGATCGGCGAGAAGTACGGCAAGTCGCCGGCCCAGGTGATGATCCGCTGGCACCTGCAGCTCGGCAACGTGGTGATCCCGAAGTCCAAGACGCCGAGCCGGATCCGGGAGAACTTCGAGGTCTTCGACTTCCAGCTCGACAACGACGACATGGCCGCGATCGCCGACCTCGAAACCGGCACCCGCACCGGCGGCGACCCCGACATCTTCGGTTGACCCGCCGTACACCTCCCCACCCGCCCTTCGGACCGCAGGCCGAGCCGGAGCGGGGGTCAGAGCTGGTCCAGGAAGCGGGCCAGCACTGGTGAGCGGTTGTCGGGGGACCAGGCTGCGGAGAGTTGCCAGGGTGGTAGGTCGTCGGACAACTCGCGGTAGACGACCGCGTCGGGGTTGGTCGGCGGGGTCGGGCCGATGAGCAGGGAGACGCCGAGGCCGGCCGCGACCAGGGAGACGATCGTCTGGACGTCGGCCGCCTCCTGCTCGATCCGGGGCGTGTACCCGGCCGCCCGGCAGTAGCCGACGAGCGAGTCGTGAACGGCGGGACCGCTCGCCCGGGTGTAGAAGACGAACGGGTCGTCGGCCAGCTCCGCGAGCCGGATCCGCTTGCGTCGTACCAACCGGTGTCGCGCCGGGAGGACCACCACGAGCGGGTCGTTCGACACCACCCGGGTGAGCAGGCCTTCGGTGCGGGCGGCCGTCGCGCGCGCGCCCTCCGGCGTGGTCGGGCGCATCAGGCCGACGTCGATCCGGCCGTCGCGCAACGCCTCGGTCTGCCGGATGGTGGTGATGCTCTCCAGGTCGAGCACGACCTCCGGGTACGCCTGCCGGAACGTGCTGAGCAGTCGCGGCAGCACCTCGAACGTGGCCGACTGGACGAACCGCAACCGCAGCGTGCCGAGCTCACCGCGCTGCGTCCGCTGCGCCGTACGGACGGCCTCGTCCGATCTCCGCAGCAGGTCCTGCGCGTCGGCGAGGAAGCTCGCCCCGGCGGCGGTCAGCACGAACCGGCGCTTCACCCGGGCGAACAGCTCGACCCCCAGGTCGTGCTCGAGGGCGGCGATCTGCCGGCTGAGCGACGGCTGGGTGAGATGCAGCCGGGTGGCGGCCCGGCCGACGTTCATCTCCTCGGCGACCACGACGAACGATCTGAGCTGGCGCAGTTCCATCCCTCGATCATGCACCAAACACATCAACTCTGCGAGAAGTTTTCATTGGACGCATGACGGGGTGAGTTCCTACCGTCGAAGGGACGAAAGGAAACACCGTGATCTACGTCCCCTACAACGTGCTCAAGACCATCCACGAGGAGACCCACTCGGCCTTCCCGAACGCACCGATCATCCCGCAGGCGCCGCGCCGCCCCCGCCGCCACCCGATCCGCGCCGTACGCCGTCTGCTCCGCAGCCGGACCGCGCAACCGCAGCCCGCTCCGGTGGAGGCGCGGCCGGCGTTGGCGCTGGTGACCGGTGCCGGGCAGGAGCTGTGCGAAGCTGAGGTCCGTGATCGAGGTACGAAGGTTGCGGGTGCTGCGCGCGCTTGCTGATCACGGCACCGTGACCGCGGCCGCCGAGGTGCTGCACCTGACGCCCTCGGCGGTCTCGCAGCAGCTGGCGGCCCTGGAGTCCGAGGTCGGCCAGGAGCTGCTCGAGCGCCGCGGCCGCCGGGTCGCCATCACCTCGGCCGGCCGCCTGCTGCTCGCCCACACCGACACGATCCTGACCGAGGTCGAACGGGCCGAGGACGCGATGCGGCTGCACGCGAACGGCGTCGTCGGCGAGGTCCGGATCACCGCCTTCTCGACCGCGATCAGCCTGCTCGTCGCCCCCGCCCTGGCCAGGCTCCGGGAGACGAGTCCCGGCCTCGACCTCGTCATCCGCGACGCCGAGGGCCATCAGGGCATCACGCAGTTGCTCGACGGCGACGCCGACATCGCGATCGCCGTCGAGCACCGCGGTTCCCCCCGCCCGGACGATCATCGCCTGGTCCGGATCCCCTTGTACGCCGAGCCGTTCGTCGCCGTCCTCCCGCCGACCCACCCGGCCGCAACGGCCGCCACCGGCGCCACGGCGGCCGCGAGCAGTCCGGGCACCGCGAGCACCCCGAGCACCGCGAGCACCGGAGCAGCCGCGGCCGACCAGATCGAGCTGACGGTGCTGGCCGGTGACGACTGGGTGATGCCGTCGCCGGGCAACCCGATCCGCGACGTCGTCCTGCTGGCCTGCGAACAGGCCGGTTTCGAGCCCCGCGTCGTCCACCAGTCCGACGACTTCCACGCGGTCGCCGCCTTGGTCGCGGCGGGCGGCGGCGTCTCCCTGGTCCCCCGCCTCGCCGTCCCCGCGCTTGCCGTCACCCGCCCGCTGACCGAGCCGGTGCCCACCCGCCGCGTGTACGCCGCCGTCCGCCAGAGCCGGGCCGATCACCCGCTCGTCACCGCGACCCTCGCCGTCCTGACCGAGGTCGCGGAGAAGCTCTGACTCGGCTCCGCCGCAGACTCAGCCCAGCCGAGCGCCCGCGGCGCGGGCGAGCTTCTCGAAGTTGGCCGGCTTGACCCCGTCGCCCATCTCGCGGAACGCGAGCACCGAGACCACGGTGCCCTCACGCGTCACGGCGTACGGGAAGCCACCCGGCTCGCTGCCCGGATCGGACGGGAGCGGGTAGTCGTACCAGCGCAGGATCGCGGTCGCGTCGCCGAGCGGCAGCGTCCGGTTCTCCGTCAGCTTGCGTGCGTGCGTCGGCGCGGGATCGAGCGCCTTGCACGACTTGATGGTCGCGACGATCTTCGCGTACGCCGCCTTGGCCGCGCGGACGTCGTCGTACCGGGTGACCCACTGGCCGCCGGACGCGTCCAGCTCGGTGGTGAAGTTGCGGTTCAGGCTGCCGCGGACCCCGTTGCCGCGCGTCGACGACGGACCGCAGATCGGGTCCGCGGACGCTGTGGTGGCGATCCAGCCGCGGCCGGGATCCGCCTTCGCGACCTCGCTCCCGGTCAGCAGCATCGACGTCCGCAGTCGCACCGACGCCGGCTGCGTGGTCGGTGTCGGCGCCATCGTCGGCGTCTTCACCGGCTCCGGAACCGACCGCTCCGGCGTCGGGCCGGCCGACGTACCGGTCGACTCACCCGGCAACACACTCGGCGACGCGCTGGGCGTCGTACTGGGGCTGCTCACCGCGTTGCCCGCCGGCGTCCCGCCGTCCTCGTTGCCGCAGGCCACCAAACCCAGGGCCGCCACGATCAGCCCCGCAGCGGCGGTCGCCCGCCGCATTCCCCGTCCGTACATGTCTCCAACCTTTCCCCCTCGATGTGCACGTTTTGACGCCGGCACACGCGATTTGGTTGGACTGTGATGCGTCAGCCGCGCCGGCGACCGTCGAGGCCGATGGTGGAGACCCGGGCGAGGAGTGTGCGGGGGGTGTAGCGCGCGGCGGCGGCGAGGACCTTGTAGCGCAGGCTCGGGACCGAGATCGACTTGCCGCGCATCAGGTCCTTCCAGGCGGCGTCGACGAGGTCGGTCGCGTCCAGCCACAGGAACGACGGGATGATCGACTTGTCCATCCCCATCCGGTCGTGGAACTCGGTGTGCACCAGCCCCGGGCACAGCGCCATCACCGCGACGCCCTTGGAGTGCAGCTCGATCGCGAGCCCGGCCGAGAAGGTGGTCACCCACGCCTTGTGCGCGCTGTACCGGCCGCGGTGCAGGAAGCCCGCGATCGACGACACGTTGATCACCGCGCCCGACCCGCGCTCGATCATCGGCAGTACGGCGGCGTGCGTCAGCCGCAGCACGACGCGCACGAGCAGGTCGAACTGCTTCTCCTCCACGTCGACCGGGTTCGCCGAGAACGGCTTCTTCTGACCGAAGCCGGCGTTGTTGACCAGGACCTCGATCGGCCCGGTGCGGAACCGTTCCTCGACCCGGGCGAGGTCGTCGGGATCGGTCAGGTCGGCCACGAGCACCTCGCAGGCCACCCCGTGCAGGCGGGTGAGCTCGGCGGCCGTCTCCTTCAGCCGCGCCTCGTCCCGCGACACCAGCACCAGGTCGTACCCTTCCAGCGCCAGCTTGTCCGCGAACGCCCGTCCGATCCCGGTCGCCGGCCCGGTGATGAGCGCAGTCGCCACGTGTCCCGTCCTCCCGTCGATGACAGCACCAGTCTGTCACTACTCTGGACGCGTGCTGGCGGACATCGACACCTGGGTGCTGGATCTCGACAACACGCTCTACCCCGCCGGCTCGGCGCTGGCCGAGCAGCTGACCCACGGCATCCTCTCCTCGGTGGCCACGCTGTACGGCACCGACGTCGTCGACGCCCGCCGGATCCAGGCCGAGCTGGTCGCGCAGTACGGGACGTCGCTGCGCGGCGCGATGACCACCCGCGACATCGACCCGCACGAGTTCCTCAGCTTCGAACGGCGGATCGACTACACCGTGCTGATCCCCAACCCGGACCTCGCCGCGGCCCTCCGGGCCTTACCGGGTCGCCGGTACGTCTACACGAACGGGTCGGCGTACCACGCCGAGCAGGCGCTCCGGCAGCTCGGACTGACCGCGTGCTTCGACGGAATCTTCGACATCCTCGCCGGCGACCTGGTGCCGAAGCCGTACGAGGAGAGCTTCGACGCGTTCCTCACCCGCTTCGGCGTCGACCCCGGCCGGGCCGCGATGTTTGACGACCTGCCGGTCAACCTCGAGGTCCCGTTCGCCCGCGGGATGGCGACGGTCCTGGTCGGCGGCCCGCCGGAGGCGTCGGCTCCGGGCGGGACGCCGTACCAGCAGGTCGGCGACCGGCAGTGGCAGGTGTGGGACCTGCCCGCCTTCCTTCACTCCTTGACAGCGCCGGCGGTCAGGCCCTCGACGATGTAGCGGCTGGCGACCGCGAACAGGACCATCGTCGGCACGATGCTGAGGACGGCGGCGGCCGACATCGAGCCCCAGTCGATGTTGTAGCTGCTGATGAAGCCGTTCAGCGCGGCCGGGATGGTCTTGTTGCTGTCGCTGTTCAGCAGCGTCACCGACAGGAACAACTCGTTCCAGCAGTTGACGAAGTTGAAGATGTACGACGCCGCGATCCCCGGCGTCATCACCGGCACCAGCACGCGGAACAACGCGGACAGCCGCGAGCATCCGTCCACCATCGCGGCCTCCTCGAGCGAGGCCGGCACGTTCTCGAAGAACCCGCGCAGCATCACCGTGCACAGCGGGATCGACATCGCGACGTACACCAGGACCAGGCCCCAGCGGTTGTCGACCAGGTAGAGCCGGGTCATCAGGATGTAGAGCGAGCCGAGCGCGATGAACCCGGGGATCATCTGCGTCACCAGGAACGCGCCCATCACCGCGCCCTTGGAGACGAACTCGAACCGCGCCAGCACGTACGCCGACAGCAGCGAGACCACCGTGGCCAGGGCTGCCGCGACCGTGGACACGATCAGGCTGTTGCCGACGAAGACCCCGAAGTTCGACTGGTCGAACAGGCCGCGGTAGTTCTCCAGCGACCAGGTGTCCGGCCAGTACCTCAACGGATAGGCGAAGATCGTGCCCGGCTCCTTGAAGGACGTGATCAGGATCCAGTACAGCGGGAACACCGTGAAGACCAGGCAGAGGCCGAGCCCGCCGAACTTCACGATCCGGCCGGCCAGGGTCTCCGAGCGGATCATGCGAGCCCCTTACGTGGTCGGATCGCCAGCAGGTAGAAGACCGCGAACAGCATCAGCACGAACACGACCATCACCCCCATCGCGGACGCGCGGCCGTAGTCACCCTCCTGGGTCACCTGGATCATGTGCGAGGTGACGATGTGCGTCTCGTTCGCCGGACCGCCGCCGGTCATGCCGAAGATGAGCTCGGGCGAGTTGAAGATCCAGATCACCCGCAGCAGCACGGTCAGCGCGAGCGTCGTCCGGATCGACGGGATGGTGATGCTGAACAGCGTCCGGACCTTGCCGGCGCCGTCGATCGCGGCCGACTCGTACAGCTCCTCCGGGACGCCCTGCAGGGCGGCGAGGATCATGATCGCGAAGAACGTCACGCCGTACCAGACGTTCGCGACGATGACGGAGAACATCGCGTACCGCGCGTCCGCGAGCCACGGCACCGGGGCGTCGATCAGCTGCGTCTTCATCAGCAGGTCGTTGACCACGCCGAACTCGCCGTTGAACATCCAGCGGAACAGGATGCCGATCAGGAACCCGGACACCGCCCAGGGGAAGAACACCAGCGCCTGGTAGGCCCCGCGGAAGCGGAACCTCCGGCGCAGCCACATCGCCATCGTGAAGCCGATGAGGAACTGCGGAACGAGCGATCCGACCACCCAGACGACGGAGTTCTTCACCGTGCCGCGGAACAACTCGTCGTCCAGCAGGGCGCGGAAGTTGTCCAGGCCGACCCACGAGGTGTCCGACAGGTCGTTCAGATTGTAGTTCCGGAAGGCCATCTGGATGCCGCTGAGCAGCGGGTAGTACGTGAACAGCCCGACGAACACGAGCGCCGGCAGCATGAAGGCGAACAGCACCAGCGCCGTCCGGCCGGTGAACCGCCGCCGGCCACCGGCCGGGCGGGGACGGTTCCCCGCTCCGGCCGGTGCCGATCTCGCCTGATCAGTGGTGGTCAAGGACATCTGTTCAGTTCCCGGCCCACTTCTTGGTCCAGTACGCGTCCCAGTCCTTCAGGATCTCGGCCGGCTGCGCCTTCCCGGTGATCAGCTTCTGGACGTCGGCGTCGGACTTGTTGCCCCACTCCGTCGACCAGGGCACACCGCGCGGCTGGGTGACCACGATGTAGGTGTCGGGCGACTCGTTCATCGCCACGTACGACGCCCACGGGCCGTCCTTGAAGAACGGGTCCTCGGCGGCCGACTTCAGGATCGGGACCAGGCTGTTCTCCTTGGAGAACGTCATCGCGGCGTCGCCGGAGGTCAGGAACTTCACCAGTTCCACCGCCTCCTTCTTGTGTTCACTGCCCTGCGCGACACCCCAGCCCGCGTTCGCGAGCGGCTGTGCGGCCTTGCCGGTCGGGCCGACGGGCAGCGGCGCCGTGCCCCACTGGTCCTCCTTGATCGTCTTGGACTGCTTGACGGTCGCGATCACCTCGGGGTCCTGCAGCAGGAAGCCGGTCGTCCCGGAGGTGAAGCCCTGCACCATCTCCGGGTAGCCCCAGCTCACCGACGACGGCGGCGAGGCGTTCTTGAACAGGTCGACGTACTGCGTGAGCGCGTCGACCGCCTTCGGCGACGAGAAGATCGTCTTGCCGTTGGTCAGCTTGAACGCGTTGTCCCGGTTGATCTCGTCGATCACATAGCCGGAGATGATCGCGATCGCGTTGCCGCCACCGCCGAGTCCGCCGCGGAACGAGTAGCCGTAGACGTTCTTCGACGGGTTGTTGATCTTCTTCGCCTGCTCGATCATCTCCGTCCAGCTCTTCGGCGGGCCGCTGTAGCCGGCCTGCTGGACCAGGTCCTTGCGGTAGAACAACGACAGGCCGTAGAAGCCGTACGGGACCATGTACGACTTGCCGCCCTCCTGGGCGACCTTCAGCGCGTTCGGGGTGAGCGCCTGCAAGCCGTCCCAGCCCTTCAGGTCGGGCGCCATGTCGTAGATCCACTTGTTGGTCGAGAACGGGCCGACGGTGGTGTCGCGGACCTCGAGGACGTCGACGCCCTTGCCGGACTGCAGCATCTGCTGGATCTTCTGGTCCGCCTGGTTGGTCGGCGGCGAGATCAGCTGCACCTTGACGCCGGAGTTCTTCGCCTCGAAGTCGGCGATCAGCTTCTTCAGCAGCGTGGTCCGGGTCGGGTTGGTCAGGCTCTCGACCATCTGCAGCGTGACCTGGCCCTGGGCCTTCTCGGCCGGGCCGGGTCCGCAGGCCGTGAGCAGCAGCGCGGCGGCCGTGGCGGCCGCGGTCAGGGATGCGAACATCGTGCGTGGTCGGTGGGGCACGGCACTTCTCCTCAGGGGATGCAAGCCAGGGGACAGCGCAGATGACATGGGACTGACATCTGATGAATCGGTCGACCGTTCCTCGAACCCTAGCGATCGTTGTGCGGAAACGACAAGGTCTTCATGCCAAGTCATCTGAGGACTTACCCTGTGCCGGGAGATGGAGGAGGTGGCGACATGGCAGCCACGGACAACGCGCTGGCCGGCCTGCGGCAGATGATCGCGTCCGGCGAGCTCGGGCCGGGAGCGAAGTTCCCGCCCGAGCCCGAGCTGTGCGACCACCTCGGCGTGTCCCGCAGTTCGTTGCGGGAGGCGGTCCGGTCGCTGGCGGCACTCGGCGTGATCGAGTCCCGGCACGGTTCCGGCACGTACGTCTCGGCGCTCGACCCGGCCGAGATCATCAGCCGGTTCTCGCTGTCGGTCGAGCTGATCCCGCTCGAAGGCGTGCTCCAGTTGATGGAGGTACGCCGGGTGCTCGAAGCACACGCGACCGCCGCGGCCGCCGCCCGGCAGGAGCCCGGGCTGGGGAAGCGGCTGAGCGAGATCCTCGACCGGCTCGAGGCGACCACCGACGCGACCGAGATCCAGCACCTGGACGCCGAGTTCCACGGCGCGATCTGTGCGGCGGGCGGGAATCCGACGGTCACCGCGCTCACCGGCGTGATCCGCGGCCGCGGCGGCCACTACCGGATCTTCGAGCCGGGCGCGGACTTCGACGCGATCAAACAGACCAGCGACCGCGGCCACCGCGCCATCCTGTCGGCCATCTCCCGCCGCGACCCGGCCGCCGCGGCGACCGCCGCCTCCGCCCACATCGCCCAGACCGAGCTCTGGCTCCGCGCCCTCCGCCCGGAACCGCAAGTGGACCCGCCGTCGGACTGACAAGAAATTTCTCAGCGCTGTCGAGATCTTGCGCACAGATGCTCGGCTGCATACTCTCCAGGCGCCGGTTGTTCGTCTGGAGGGGATCCGCCAATGTCCCAGCGCCTGGTTGCCGTCGCCCTGACGACCGCTCTTCTCGGAACGGTTCTCCCACTTTCCGCCGAGGCCGCCCGCCCGGCGCCACGGATCACCCGCGCCGGCCTCGACCCCGCCCTGGTCGCGGGACGCGGCGCGGACGTCGCGTTCGTCGAGCAGGAGGCTGAAAACGCCTTTCACACTGGCGAAAAGATCGGACCGAGTCGCGAGGCCTACACGCTTCCCGCCGAGGCTTCCGGACGAACCGCCGTGCGGCTGACGTCCAAGCAGTACGTCGAGTTCACACTGACCGAGCCCGCGAACGCGTTGACCCTGCGCTACAGCATCCCGGACGCGCCCGCGGGCGGCGGTATCCAGGCTCCGCTCGACGTAACGGTCAACGGCAAGCACCGGCGGACGATGACGCTGACCTCGGAGTACGCCTGGCTCTACGGGATGTATCCGTTCTCGAACGACCCGAACGTCGACCCGATCCCGGGATGGTGGAAGCCCGAGCCGGACCCGGTCGCCAAGCCGTTCCGGCCGAACCACTTCTACGACGAGCAACGCCTGCTGCTCGGCCGGACGTATCACGCCGGCGACCGGGTCCGGTTCGCCGTACCGCGGCACACACCGGCTGCCTGGTACGTGCTGGACGTCGCCGACTTCGAGTTGGTCGGGGCGCCGAAGCAGCAACCGCGGAAGTCCCTGTCGGTGCAGTGGTTCGGAGCCGACCCGACCGGGCGGCGCGATGCGGCGCCGGCGATCGAGCGGACGATCGCGGCGGCCAAGAAGCTCGGCTGGTCGGTCTACCTGCCGCCCGGCACGTATCAGGTCAACCGGCACATCATCGTCGACCAGGTGACCGTCCGCGGCGCCGGCAACTGGTGGACGATCATCAAGGGCAAGGTCCTGCCGCTCCCCGAGCCCGCGCCGGACAAGTCGGTCCACAGCGCTCCCGGCTTCTACGGCAAGTACGCCGCCGACGGCGGCAGCACCCGGGTCCACCTGGCCGACTTCGCGATCGAGAGCGACGTCCGCGAACGCATCGACACCGACCAGGTGAACGGGATCGGCGGGGCGATCGGCGGCGGCTCGGTCATCGAGAACCTCTACCTGCACCGCACCAAGGTCGGCATCTGGCTGGACGGCCCGATGGACGGGCTGCTGATCCGCAACAACATCATCACCGACGCGATCGCCGACGGGATGAACCTGCACCTCGGCGTCTCCAACGTCCGGGCGACCAACAACTTCGTCCGCAACAGCGGTGACGACGGGCTCGCGATGTGGTCGGAGACCAACCCGGACGGGCTGGTCAACCACGACAACGTCTACGACCACAACACCGTGCAGACGCCCGTACTGGCGAACAACATCGCCATCTACGGCGGTCGCGACAACGCGGTCACCGACAACCTGGTCGCCGACCCGATCCGCGAGGGCAGCACGCTGCACGCCGGCTCGCGGTTCAACTCCACCCCGTTCGAGGGCACGCTAACGTTCGCCCGGAACACCACTGTCCGCGGCGGTCCACGCGACCTCAACTGGAACCTCGGGCTCGGCGCGATCTGGCTGTACGCGTTGCAGTCCACGATGTCGGGCCGGATCGAGATCCGCGACAGCTCGTTCCTGGACTCGACGTACAACGCCCTGCTGTTCGTCGTCGACTGGCCGGTCAAGGACCAGTACGCGATCGAGAACGTTGCTGTGAGCAACATCAAGGTCGACGGCACCGGAACCAACGTGGTCAACGCCCGGGTCGGCGGCTGGGCGACGTTCGAGAACGTCGACGCCCGCAACGTCGGCGCGCCGTTCGTGAACAACTGCGGCACGTTCCAGTTCGACGGTACGCCGGAGTTCGACGTCCGACTGCTGTCCGGCAACGACGGCGGCTGGGACGGCGCGACCTGGTGCGAGGACCGCCCGCCCGTCGTACCCCCGCCACCCCCGTCGCCGTGGAGCTGATCGTGTCGCTGCGGTGACCCGCCGTACATGAGAAGATCCGACCTCAGGGTCTGATCGCCACGGGGGTGGGATGAGTCGCGAAACCTTTCACAGCCGGCAGGTCGTCCTGGACGCCTCGCTCCGGCTCCAGCTGGTGCGGGCACGGCACTGCGACGAGTGGGCGGCGGGGCGCGGAACCGCGGACGTGCACGTGTTCGGCACCGACGTGGTCAGCCTGCGCGACTGGATCCAGGCGCAGCTGAAGAGCTGCGAGGAACTGGTCGCCGTCACCACCACGCGCGGCCAGACGCTCGAACAGTTCGTACCCGCCCACCGCTTCAACCGGTCGCTGGTCGAGCGCGGCGTCCGGATGACGAGCTTCTTCGACGCCAGCGCCTCCTCCAACCAGCTCCGCCACTTCATCATCGCCGCCGACGACATGCCGTACTACCTCGCCTGCGGCACCATGCAGGTCAAGCTGTTCGACGGCGAACGCGTGATGGTCGAAGGACCGCTCGTGGAGGACCGGCGGAGTCTCATGCTGATGCGTGGCACCGAGGCGGTGAACGCCACCCGCCAGTACCTGAAGGCCGTCCGCGACACCGCCGTCCGCGCCTGCGAGTTCCGCGACCGCACCGGCGACCTCACCGCCCGCCAGCACGTGATCGCCCAGCAGCTCGAGGACGGTCTGACCGACGACGAGATCGCGGACCGCCTCGGTCTCAGCGTCCGGACGGTGCGCTACGAGGTCGCCCGGTTGATGGAGGCGTTCGAGGTCGGCACCCGGTTCGCCGCCGGTGTCCGGTACGCGCGCAGGCAGGCCCTGCTCGACGACCCGGTTGCAGGAACCTGCAACGGATTCGCGGCCGAGTCGTCCTCCCGGCGACGCTGAGGCCCGACCGGACCCACCGCCCGGGTCCGGCGAGTCTCAGTGAAGGGATGACCGTGATGCGAATGATGAAGCGTGCCGCCGTCGTACTGGCCGGCTCCGTGGCCCTGGTCCTGCTCGGCACCACCCAGGCCCAGGCCGCCGTGACCTGGTTGTGGGAGCGGGCAGGCGGCAACAACATCGGCACCGCCAGCTACACCGACTCCGGCAACGTGATCAAGGTGGACGACCAGGAGGTCAACGACAAGTCGCTGCTGCTGTTCGTGCACCGCCCGGGCGTCAGCAACGGCTACGCCTGCTGGGACCACGGCGGCGCCGACGGCCCGGGGACGACGTGCAACCTCTCGCAGTACGACGAGAACACGCTGCTCGAGGGCTACCTCTGCCAGGGCGAGTGGGCCAGCAACCCGGCCAACCGGGTCATCTACTGGGGTGGCTGCGACAAGGCGCACGCCAAGACCTTCCGCAAGTAGGGGTGCGGACCTGCACCCGGAGGCCTAGGCCGCTCCGCGAGTAGGCGTCGCGACCGGTCCTCGCCCGAGTTCGCGGTTCGGGCGAGGACCGCCGCCGGACGGGTTAGGGTCGGGGGCATGCGCGAACACGCTCAGCGGCTGACCGGGCTCGGGACCACGATCTTCGCCGAGATGTCGGCCCGCGCGGTGGCGACCAACTCGGTCAACCTCGGCCAGGGCTTCCCGGACCGCGACGGTCCGGACTCGCTGCTCGAGGACGCGATCAGCGCGATCCGGGCCGGCGCCAACCAGTACCCACCGGGTCGCGGCGTACCGGCGCTGCGGCAGGCGATCGCCGACCACCAGAAGCGCTTCTACGACCTGTCGTACGACCCCGACACCGAGGTCCTCGTCACCACCGGCGCCACCGAGGCTGTCGCCGCCGCCCTGCTCGCGTACGTCGAGCCCGGCGACGAGGTGATCGCGCTCGAGCCGTACTACGACTCCTACGCGGCCGGCATCGCCTTCGCCGGCGGCCGGCGCGTCCCGGTCACCCTGCGCGCCCCGGACTTCCGCCTCGACCTCGACGAGCTCCGCGCCGCGGTCACGCCGCGCACCAAGGTCCTGCTGATCAACTCCCCGCACAACCCGACCGGCACCGTCCTCACCGACGACGAGCTCCGCGGCATCAGCGCGGTCGCCGTCGAGCACGACCTGGTCGTCATCACCGACGAGGTCTACGAACACCTCGCGTACGACGGACGCCCGCACCGCCCGCTGGCGTCGTACGACGGGATGGCCGAACGCACCGTCTCGATCAGCAGCGCCGGCAAGACCTTCGCCGTCACCGGCTGGAAGATCGGCTGGGTCACCGGCACCCCGGAGGTCGTCACCGCGGTGACCACGGCCAAGCAGTTCCTCACCTTCACCTCCGGCGCCCCCTTCCAGCCGGCCGTCGCCGGAGCACTTGCCCTGGGCAACGACTACTACGACGCCCTGCGCGCCGACCTGCAGTCCCGCCGCGACCTCCTCTGCGACGGCCTCGAGCAGCTCGGCTTCGGCGTCCACCGGCCCGAAGGCACCTACTTCGTCACCACCGACATCCGCCCCCTCGGCCACACCGACGGCATCGAGTTCTGCCGCATGCTCCCCGAACGCACCGGCGTCGTCGCCATCCCCCACCAGGTCTTCTACGACAACACCGAAGCCGGCCGCCCCCTGGTCCGCTGGGCCTTCTGCAAACAACCCACCCTCCTCCAAGAAGCCCTAACCCGCCTCCAAAAACTCTGACGGCACCACCAGACACCTGTGGCATACTGTCCCTAGCTCCCCAGGCGCTGCTTGGAGAGAAGTGAAGCTGGGACCCCCACCGGAGGATGGGACCCAGCTTTCGCGCTTTCTAGCGCACGTCGACCTCGTGCTGGGTGAGAATCTCGGTCATCACCACCAGCCACCGCGGCTCGCCGAGCCTCGACGCCGTCACCGCGCCGGCCACGGCGTCCGCGATCCACAACATCGGCTCGTCCCGCGGGCGAGCGAATCCGACCTTGAGCCCCTTCGGCATCAGGCCCTTGTCCCGCGCACTGTCGACCAACCGGAGGTCGCGCCGGTCCGGCGTCGCGGTGCGGGACTCCAGGCAGACGTCGGTGACGCCCATCAGACCCAACTCGTAAAGCAGCCGTTCGAGACAGCACCGCCTGGCGCGCTCCTGCTTCGCCCGGTGCACCGGCGATCCGACGGTGACCACCGCAGCCAGATCCAGGGCTGCCACTGACGCGATGATGTGATCGCGACGCTTGGCCGACTCGTCGACCCAGTGCAGCCGTCCTGCCTTGAACAACGTCAAGTCGCGCAACACGTCGCGCATGCCGTCCGCTGCGGCGGTGTCGGTCACCGCCGCGGCCAACGTGTAGCAGCCGTCCGCATGCAGCGGGCCGCCGACGATGACCGACTCGTCCACCCAGGCGGACAAGGTGAAGTCGGTGGTGGGTGGCGACGGGTTCCGGCACATCTGCTGGATTGTTCAGGAAATCTCACCGCAGGGCGTCGCGCCATCCACAGGCTCGGTGGGGCAGCGTGGGGCATCTCGGGGCAGATGGCCGGCGGGGTTGGTTCGAGAGGCTGGGGTCAGCGGGGGTGGAACCAGTGTTTGGTGGGGGGTTGGAGCATGAGGAGGAGGAGGGTGGCGTGGATGGCGAGGCCGAGGATGCTGTTGGGGAGGGCCATCAGGCCGCCGGCGATGCCGATCGCGGCGACGCCGATGAGCATGTAGCGCGCCCAGGGGCGGGCCTTGCGCAGGTAGATCGCCGGGAGGATGTACGCCGCGGCGCAGGCCAGGACCACGGCGACGACGGTGCCCTGGGCGTCCTTGGAGCCGGTGACGATCTCGGCGATCTGTTCGCCCGCGGAGGTGAGGGCGAGGCCGGCGAGGAGCAGGCACAGGGCGCCGAGTCCGATGGAGATCACCGCGGCCACGGTCACCTGCTTGGGCGGTGGGGCGTCCGCAGGGAGGTTGGCGCCGAACGCGCCGCTGTACGCCCCGGGCGCATACGTGTTCCGCGGGTCACCGTACGCATTCCGCGGGTCGCCGTACGAGCCGGGCGAGTGCGGGCCAGGCTGAGGTGAGCTGGGCGGTTGGGAGGCGGGCGGGGGTGGACCTGGGCTGCCGCCGGAGGAGCCGAAGGTGCCTGGGTATGGCGCGGGGCGGTCGTCGCCGGGGTTGTTGCCGGGTTGTTCGGTCATGCCCTGCAGGGTTCCTTCCACCAGGTCACCCCCGATCCTGCCAGATCCCCCAAACCGCACCCCTCAGCCGACGACACGCAGGTCGAGGTGGGGAAAGTTCAGAAACGGCCGAAGCGAGTCGGCGGAGAGCCTGGCACCGGTCAGGTACGCCGGGTCGGGACGGAAGTGGACCGTGGTCCCGGTCGATGGCGTGGGGTCGAGCGGTTTCAAGTCGGTGACCGGGACGCCGTACTCGTAGCGCTGGGTCCAGGAACCGTTGCGGCGGCGGTTCGTGTGCACGAGCCACGAGCTGAGCGCCGCGACCACCGACATCCCGCGCCGGGGATGACCGTCCGGCAGGAGCGGGCTCGCGGGGTCGGCGAAGAAGCGGAGGTCTTGGGTAGCCATGATCGGCTTGCGAATCGGCTGACCGTGTTCGTCGAGCCGGGTGTCGGTCCCCCGCCCGTCGTCCTCGATCGCGACCGAGCCGTCGTTGTGCAGGGTGATCGTGCAGGTGCCGCGCCGGCCGGCGGATTCGGCCTCGTCCGACGGGTAGGCGATGACTTCCAGCACCAAGTGGAGCAGGCCGCCGGCCGCGAACCGCTCAGCATCCGAGCGCACGAGCTCCAGATGCTCCTGGTCGACCGTCCCGGCCCAGTCGTGCGTGGTGTTCACCCAGTCGGCGCGCTGATTCGTCACTTCCCCATTCTCCCGGACCCATCCGACGTACGCACGGCCGCGAAGGATGAAGGGGTGAGGGTAAAAGGTCCGGGCCCCGCGATCCGCGGGGCCCGGTTCCTGAAGGTCAGGCCGCGGCCACGTCCAGGGCGTCCTTGGCCTCGTTGAGGGTGACGTTCACGGTGTCGCCGTCGCGGATCGAGCCGTCCAGCAGTCCACGGGCCAGCTCGTCGCCGATCGCGGACTGCACCAGCCGGCGGAGCGGACGCGCGCCGTACACCGGGTCGTAGCCGGTCAGCGCGAGCCACTCCATCGCGCCCTCGTCGACGGCCAGTGTGATCCGGCGGTCGGTCAGGCGGCGCTGCAGGGCGGTGATCTGCAGGGCGACGATCTGGGTCAGCTCCTCGCTGCCCAGGGCGTCGAACAGCACGATCTCGTCCAGCCGGTTGATGAACTCCGGCTTGAACGACTGCCGTACGACGGCCATCACCTGGTCACGCTTGACGTTGTCGTCCAGCGTGACGTCGGCCAGGTACGCCGAGCCGAGGTTGCTGGTCAGGATCAGGATGACGTTGCGGAAGTCGACCGTACGACCCTGGCCGTCGGTCAGCCGGCCGTCGTCCAGCACCTGCAGCAGGATGTCGAAGACCTCGGGGTGCGCCTTCTCCACCTCGTCGAGCAGGATCACCGAGTACGGGCGCCGGCGGACGGCCTCGGTGAGCTGGCCACCCTCGTCGTACCCGACGTAGCCGGGCGGGGCGCCGACCAGCCGCGAGACGCTGTGCTTCTCGCTGTACTCCGACATGTCGATCCGGACCATGGCGCGCTCGTCGTCGAACAGGAAGTCCGCGAGCGCCTTCGCCAGCTCGGTCTTGCCGACACCGGTCGGACCGAGGAACAGGAACGAGCCGGTCGGCCGGTCCGGGTCGGAGATGCCCGCGCGCGCCCGCCGTACGGCGTCGCTCACGGCCTTGACCGCCTCGCGCTGACCGATCAGCCGGCGGCCGAGCTCGTCCTCCATCCGGAGCAGTTTGCCGGTCTCGCCCTCGAGCAGCCGGCCGGTCGGGATGCCGGTCCACATCGCGATCACCTCGGCGATCTCGGTCGGGCCGACCTCCTCGTTGACCATCGCCTCCGGGCCCTCGGTGGTCTCCTCCTCGGCGTCGGCCTCCTCGAGCTCCTTGGTGAGCTGCGGGATCTCGCCGTACAGCAGCCGGGACGCGGTCTCCAGGTCGCCGTCGCGCTGGGCGCGTTCGGCCTGGCCGCGGAGCTCGTCGATCCGCTCCTTGACCTCACCGACCCGGTTCAGGCCGGACTTCTCCCGCTCCCAGCGGGACTCCAGCGCGCGCAGCTCCTCCTCGCGGTCGGCGAGGTCGGCGCGCAGCCGCTCGAGCCGCTCCTGGCTGGACGGGTCGTCCTCCCGCGACAGCGCGAGCTCCTCCATCTTCAGCCGGTCGACGGT
Organism: Kribbella sp. CA-247076; assembly: GCF_050942445.1. Classification (NCBI taxonomy): domain Bacteria; kingdom Bacillati; phylum Actinomycetota; class Actinomycetes; order Propionibacteriales; family Kribbellaceae; genus Kribbella; species Kribbella sp. CA-247076. The sequence continues at coordinate 7,202,674 of NZ_CP192051.1, forward strand.
ACGCCGGAGCGAGTCGATCTCGACCGGGGACGAGTCGATCTCCATCCGCAGCCGGGACGCGGCCTCGTCGACCAGGTCGATCGCCTTGTCCGGCAGCTGACGGCCGGAGATGTAGCGGTGGGACAGCGTCGCGGCGGCGACCAGGGCACTGTCGGAGATGGCGACCTTGTGGTGCGCCTCGTAGCGCTCCTTGAGACCGCGCAGGATCGCGATCGAGTCCTCGACCGAGGGCTCGCCGACGAACACCTGCTGGAAGCGGCGCTCCAGCGCGGGGTCCTTCTCGATCCGGGTCCGGTACTCGTCCAGGGTGGTGGCGCCGATCATCCGCAGCTCGCCGCGGGCCAGCATCGGCTTCAGCATGTTGCCGGCGTCCATCGAGCTGTCACCGGTGGCGCCGGCGCCGACGACGGTGTGCAACTCGTCGATGAACGTGATGATCTGGCCGTCAGACTCCTTGATCTCGGTCAGCACCGCCTTGAGCCGCTCCTCGAACTCACCGCGGTACTTCGCTCCCGCGACCATCGCGCCGAGGTCGAGGCTGATCAGCCGCCGGCCGCGCAGCGACTCGGGCACGTCGCCGGCCACGATCCGCTGGGCCAGGCCCTCCACGACGGCGGTCTTGCCGACGCCGGGCTCACCGATCAGGACCGGGTTGTTCTTGGTACGCCGGGACAGCACCTGGACGACCCGGCGGATCTCCGAGTCGCGGCCGATCACCGGGTCGAGCTTGCCGTCCTTGGCGCGCTCGGTGAGATCGACGCCGTACTTCTCCAGTGTCTTGGTGGTGCCCTCGGCCTCCGGCGAGGTGATCCGGCGGTTGCCGCGGAGCTGGTCGAACGCCTGCAGCAGCGCGTCCGGGGTCACGCCCAGCACGGTCTTCGCGTTGCCCTCGACGGTGGCCAGCGAGATCAGCAGGTGCTCGGTGGAGACGTACTCGTCCCCGAGCCCGAGAGCCCGCTGCTCAGCCTGGTTCAGTATGTCGCTGGTCTTCGGGGACAGGCTCGGCGCCTGCACGCTCCCGCCGCTCGCCTTGGGCAGGCGGGCGAGAAACTCCGCGGTCCGCCGCCGGACGGCGTCGACGTCGGCGCCGGCGGCCTCGAGGAGACCCAGCGTGGTCCCCTCCGGCTGCGCCAGCAGCGCGGAGAGCAGGTGAATGGGTTCCACGGTCGGGTTGCCCGCCGCGGAGGTCTGACGGATCGCGACCGACAGGGTTTCCCGGGCCAGCGTCGTCAACCGCTGAACGTCCATCTGGTTCCAGCCTTTCGATCTCAATCAACAACAGTCACTGGACACAACCTATCCAAACTTGAGTCCATTCCACTCAACTCTGAGATTTTCTCCGGGAAGATTCAGGGCAACCCCACCCACCAGGCACGCTGGGTAGCGTGAAGGTTGCGGAGTATGAGCAGTGGTCGGCGGCGGAGTTGGCTGGGGCGGTCGGGCGGCGGGAGGTGTCGGCTGGGGAGGTGATCGAGGCGGCGTTGGGGCGGATTCGGGAGGCGGATGTCTGGCTCCGGGCGTTCCGGCAGGTGTGGGCGGAGCGGGCGCGGGCGGCTGCGGCTGCGATCGACCGGGAGCCGACCGCACGGCTCGGACGGCCGCTGCTCGGTGTGCCGATCGCGGTCAAGCATGGAGGTACGGCGTACGTCGGTCCGCTGGTCGCGGCCGGGGCGATCCCGATCGGTACGACGGCCACTCCGGGACCCGGGACCGCCTGGCAAACCTGGGGACAGACCGACCGCGGGCCGACGCTCAACCCCTGGAACCGCGATGTCGTCCCCGGCGGTTCCTCGGCCGGCTCAGCCGTGGCGGTGGCGGCCTCGATGGTGCCGTTGGCGACCGGCACCGACGGCGCCGGATCGATCCGCATCCCGGCCGCGTGGTGCGCAGTACCCGGCCTGAAGCCCACGAACGGCTCGATCCCGACCGCCGACCGGACCGGCCTCGCGGTCGGCGGCGCGATCGCCCGAAACCTCGACGACCTCCGCCTGTACCTGTCCGTGATGACCGGCACCGACGCCCAACCACCGCCAATCCTCCGCGTGACCTGGTCCCCTGACCTCGGTTTCGCCGACACCGACCCGGAGGTGGCGTCGATCGCCCGGACGGCGTTGATGAAACTGCTGGCCCACGACACCTTCGAGGCCGTGGAAGTCCCGGTCGAGATACGCGATCCGGCTGCGGCCTGGATGCTTGTTCGGGCGGGCAGGGCAGACGGCACCGGCGTACGGCAGGCGAACGACGACCGGCTGCGCGAAGTCTTCGCCGTGGTTGACGTCATTGCCACGCCGACGACGCCGAACCTGCCGCACGGGCACGACGGTCCGGGGGACGTGCTGAGTGTGGCGCTCACGTGGGCGTTCAATCTCAGCGGGCATCCGGCCGTGAGTTTGCCTGCCGGGTTTGCGCGGTCGGGGTTGCCGGTCGGGTTGCAGTTGGTCGCTCGGCACCGCGAGGAGGACCGCCTACTGGCGGCGCTGGGCCGGTCGGCTCACGCTTGCAGTTCGGGGAGTCGGATTCGGTAGACCTGCAGCGTCAGGTCGTAGTACTTGTCGGTCTCGCCGACCCACTCCATGCCCAGGCGGCGAGCCGTGGCGATCGCGCGCTCGTTGTGTGGGCGGGCGACGGCGAACAGTTCGTCGATCGCGCCCTCCTTGAACGCCCACCGCATCAGCGCCTTGCTCGCCTCGGTCGCGTACCCGTGGCCCCAGGCGCTCGGCCGCAGCTGCCAGCCGATCTCGAGGTCCTCCTCGTACGGCGGGAGCAGCCGGATCAGCAGCCCGCCGACCACCTCGCCGTCCTCGCGGCGGGTGACCGCCCACCGGCCGGCCGGTGGCACGAAGTTCGGCTGGGCCTCGATCCAGGCGCGCAGGATCGCCCGCATGGTCGGTACGTCGGAAACCTTGTCCATGGCCGGTGAGAGCCAGGGGGCCACGTCGGCGGATCCGTAGATCTCCAGCGCGGCTTCAGCGTCGTCCTCGACCCAGTCGCGGATCAGCAACCGGTCGGTCTGCAGGCTCAGCGTCACCCTGCCAGGGTAGGCCGGGCGCCCAACGAGACCTGCAGGGGTACGGGCCGACAACGAGAACCGCAGGGGTACGGGCCCACAACGAGAACCGCAGGGTGGTCCTGGGGTCGGACCACCCTGCGGGGGCCGAAGGGCGCCGGGGGGAGGCGCGCCTTCGGCGGTGGAGGCGTCGGGGGGACGACAGCCTCCACTCACCGGAGGGTCCGAGGGGGGCGGACACCTCCGGGTCGATGGGCTCGGCACGATGCGGCCGAGCCAAGTTCAGGGGTGGCCTGCGTCCGGTGGGACGCAGGCCGGCCGCTGTCAGCGGGGACCGAGCTCCAAGGGCTGGGTCCTGATCCAGCGGGTGGTGGTCTGCTGCCGGCCCATGGCGATCACGTCACCGGCCGGACCGGCCGAGAAGACGCGGCTGCCGGCGCTCCGCCGGGAGGCACCGACCCCGCGCTGGACCTCGGCCAGCAGTTGGTTGACCCGCTTGCGCAGGTCTTCCACTTCCGACTGTAGCGCGAGGATGTGCCGGATTCCCGCGAGGTTGATGCCTTCCTCCTGTGACAAATGCTGCACGTACCTCAGCTTCGCCACGTCGTACGCCGAGTACCGCCGGCCCCGGCCGGACGCCCGGCTCGGCACCACGAGGCCGAGCCGGTCGTACTGGCGCAGGGTCTGCGGGTGCATGCCGGCCAGCTGGGCCGCCACCGAGATCACGTAGATCGGGGTGCGGTCGTCCCAGGTCGGCACCTGGCTGAACGGGATGCCCATCACGAGCTCCCGAACAACCCGGCCCGCAGGTCCGGCTGGTCCGACGCGGTGCTGAACTCCTGCAGCTTGGCGCGCTGCTCGTCGCTCAGCTCGTGCGGGACCTGCACCTCGATGGTGAGCAGCAGATCGCCCTTGGTGCCGTCCCGGCGGACCGACCCCTTGCCGCGGACGCGCAGCTTGCTGCCGTTCGCCGTACCGGCCGGGATCCGGACCGTGACGGGCAGGCCGTCCAGGGTCGGCACCTTGATCTCCGCGCCCAGCGCCGCCTCGGTGAAGCTCACCGGGACGTTCAGCGTCAGGTGCTCGCCCTGACGGCCGAAGATCCGGTGCGGCCGGACGTGCACGGTGACGTAGAGGTCGCCCGCGGGGCCACCCCGTTCGCCGGCCGCGCCCTTGCCCTTGAGCCGGATCCGCTGGTTGTCCTGCACACCCGCCGGGATGCGCACCTGCATGGTCTTGCTCGACTGGCCGCGGCCGGAGCCGTGGCAGGTCTCGCACGGCTCGTCGACGACCAGACCGCGCCCCTTGCACTCGGTGCACGGCTCGGTCATGGCGAACACGCCGCCCTGGACCGAGGTCTGCATACCCGTGCCCTCGCACTTGAGGCAGACCTTGGGGACCGTGCCGTACTTCGCACCCGTGCCACGACACGTCTTGCACGGCTCGTCGCTGGTCATCCGGAGCGCGACGGTGACACCGTTCACGGCCTCGGCGAACTCGATCGTCGCCTCGGTCTCGATGTCGGCACCGCGCCGCGGCCGCGCCGTCGACGAGGTGGTCGTGGTCCGGCCGCCACCGCCGAACATGCCGCCGAGGATGTCGCCCAGACCACCACCGGCGCCGCCGGCCCCGCCGCGGTTGAACAGGTCACCGACGTCGAAGTTGAAGCCGCCCTGCCCACCGCCGCTGCCCGGCATCCGGAAGCCACCGCTGCCGAACAGCCGCCGGGCCTCGTCGTACTCCTTGCGCTTCTTCGGGTCGCCGACGACGTCGTACGCCTCGGAGACCTCCTTGAACTTCGCCTCCGCGGTCGCGTCGCCGGCGTTGGAGTCCGGGTGGTACTTGCGCGCCAGCTTGCGGTAGGCCTTCTTGATCTCGTCGGAGTCGGCGGTTTTGGAGACGCCGAGAACCTTGTAGAAGTCCTTCTCGAGCCAGTCCTTCGTGCTCATCCGACGCCTCCTCTCCCGCCGTCGCTGTTACTCCGCAGACTTGTCTGCGGGCTGGTCGTCATCAGTGCTCTCCACCGGTACGTCGGCCTTCGCAGCCTCGGCCGGCAGTTGCTCGGTCGGTTCCGACACGGCCACCCGGGCCGGCCGCAGGACCCGCTCGCCGAGGCGGTAGCCGGGCTGCATGACCATGGTCGCGGTCGGGCCGTCCACCTCGTCGGAGTAGTTGTGCAGCAGGGCCTCGTGGATCCGCGGGTCGAAGGGGTCGCCCTTCTCGCCGTACTTCACCAGACCGAGCTTCTCGGTGACCCGCTCGAGCGACTCCGAGACCGCCTTGAACGCGCCCTCCAGCTCGCCCGCCTCCCGGGCCCGGCCGATGTCGTCCAGGATCCCGAGCAGCTCGGTGAGCACCGAGCCGATCACGAGCTCCCGGGACGACTCCCGGTCCCGGTCCACCCGGCGCTTGTAGTTGACGTACTCGGCCTGCAGTCGCTGCAGGTCCGCCGTACGCTCGGCCAGCGCCTCGGTCAACAGTGCCTCCTGTGCGGACGGGCCGATCAGGTCCGACGGGTCCCGCGGCGGCTGCGCGCCCGGGGTGCCCGGCATCCCCGGAGCCGGCCCCGATCCCGGGCCGGCCGCGGGAGGCTCCGACATCGAGGTCTCCCGCAGCTCGCCGGTGTCCGGGTCGATCCGGCGCTTGTCCCGGACGACGGGGTCACCGTCGCCGAACTCGCTGCCCGTCGGTCGATCCGTCACTTGTCCTCCGTCTTGTCCTGCGGGCGGTCCTCGTCCACGATCTCGGCGTCGACCACGTCGTCGTCGTTCGCCGTGGAGCCCTCCGAGGACGTCGCGCCCTCGTCGGCGGACCCGCCGGCGGCCTGGGCGTTCGCGTACATCGCGGCACCCATCTTCTGGCTCGACTGGGCGAGCTTCTCCGACGCGGCCTTGATCGCGTCGGCGTCGTCACCCTCGAGCGCCTTCTTCAGCTCGGCCACGCCGTCCTTGACCTCGGTCTTGACGTCGTCCGGGACCTTGTCCTCGTTCTCCGACAGGAACTTCTCGGTCTGGTAGACGAGACCCTCGGCCTGGTTGCGGGACTCGACGGCCTCGCGGCGCTTGCGGTCCTCCTCGGCGTACTGCTCGGCGTCGCGGACCATCTTGTCGATGTCGTCCTTCGGCAGCGCCGAGCCGCCGGTGACCGTCATCCGCTGCTCCTTGCCGGTGGCCAGGTCCTTGGCGTTGACGTGCACGATGCCGTTCGCGTCGATGTCGAAGGTGACCTCGATCTGCGGCACGTTGCGCGGCGCCGGCGGCAGGCCGGTCAGCTCGAAGTTGCCCAGCGACTTGTTGTCCCGGGCCATCTCCCGCTCGCCCTGGTAGACCTGGATCATCACCGACGGCTGGTTGTCCTCGGCCGTGGTGAAGATCTCCGAGCCCTTGGTCGGGATCGTGGTGTTCCGCTCGATGATCTTGGTGAACACGCCGCCCTTGGTCTCGATCCCGAGGCTTAGCGGGGTCACGTCGAGCAGCAGGACGTCCTTGACCTCACCCTTCAGCACACCGGCCTGCAGGGAGGCGCCGACGGCGACGACCTCGTCCGGGTTCACACCCTTGTTCGGGTCCTTGCCACCGGTCAGCTCCTTGACCAGCTCGGCCACCGCGGGCATCCGGGTCGAACCGCCGACCAGGATCACGTGGTCGATCTTCGCGACGTCGATGCCGGCGTCCTTGATGACGGCCTTGAACGGGGCCCGGGCGCGCTCGAGCAGGTCGTTGGTCATCTTCTGGAACTCGGCCCGGGAGAGCTTCTCCTCCAGGTGCAGCGGGCCGGACTCGGTCAGGCTCAGGTACGGCAGGTGGATCGTCGTCTCGGCCGCGGCGGACAGCTCGATCTTGGCCTTCTCGGCGGCCTCCGTGAGCCGCTGCATGGCCATCTTGTCGCCGGACAGGTCGGTGCCGTTCTTGTTCTTGAACTGGGTCACCAGCCACTGGACGATCCGGTTGTCCCAGTCGTCACCACCGAGGTGGTTGTCACCGCTGGTCGCCTTCACCTCGAAGACGCCGTCGCCGATCTCCAGCAGCGACACGTCGAACGTGCCACCACCGAGGTCGAAGACCAGGATGGTCTGCTCGGTGCCCTTGTCCAGACCGTAGGCGAGCGCGGCCGCGGTCGGCTCGTTGACGATCCGGTGCACCTGCAGGCCGGCGATCTCACCGGCCTCCTTGGTCGCCTGGCGCTGCGCGTCGGAGAAGTACGCCGGCACGGTGATGACCGCGTCGGTGACCTGCTCCCCGAGGTACGCCTCGGCGTCCCGCTTCAGCTTCTGCAGCACGAACGCGCTGATCTGCTGCGGGGTGAACTTCTTGCCGTCGATGTCCACGCTCCAGGCCTCGCCCATGTGGCGCTTGACGGAGCGGATGGTGCGGTCGACGTTCGTGGTGGCCTGGCGCTTCGCCACCTCGCCGACCAGGACCTCGCCGTTCTTGGCGAAGGCCACCACCGAGGGCGTCGTGCGCGCTCCCTCGGCGTTGGGGATGACGGTGGGCTCGCCACCTTCCAGTACGGCGATGACGGAGTTCGTCGTACCGAGATCGATACCGACCGCGCGGGCCATGCTTTACCTCCACACTGAGTGAGTCCGGGGGACGACCCCCGCACCCCCGGAAACTTGAGTGATGCAGACTCAATGTTGCCGTTCGTCCGCCGCGGTTTCAAATCTGCGGCCGGACAAACTTGAGTTCACTTGGCTCAACATTGCACATCGGTCCGGTCATTCCCAAGGCGACCCCCGGTTTTCCGGGGCGGGGCCAGGGTGCACCCAGGGAGACCCCTCCCGGGGCAAGCGCTTACCGTGGGATGGTGTAAAAGTGAAGCTCCGCCCCATGACTTCAGCCGACGACGCGGCGGTGCTCGCCCTGAACGCGGCCGCCGAGGGCCTGGTCGAGCCCCTCGGCCCCGACCGGCTGGACTGGCTCCGCCTGATCGCCGCCCACGCCGCCGTGGTCGAGGTCGACGACGAGGTGGCCGCCTTCGTCCTCACCTTCGCGCCCGGCTCCGCGCACGACGGCCTCGACTTCCAGTGGTTCGGCGAGACGTACGCCGACCGCTTCCTGCACCTGGACCGGATCGTCGTCGCCGAGGACCATCGCCGCCAGGGCATCGCGACCGCGGTCTACCGCGCGGTCGAGCGGTCGGCCAAGCCCTTCGACCGGTTGGTCTGCGGCATCCGCTCCGACCCGCCGGACGTGGCCGGTCTCGCCTTCCACGCCGGCCGCGACTTCGTCGAGGTCGGCAAACTCCGCCGCCCCGACGGCACCACCACGGCCCTGTGCTCGAAGGAGCTCAGCGACTAAATCGCGTGCGCGACCGGTGCCGGACGGTCACCCTGGTGGCATGACCAGGACGATGCAGGAGCGACTCCGCGACACCTTCGTGTGGCGGACGGATCGCGGCGCCTGAAGCAGCTACGCCGACGTCACCGGCTGGTGGCGCGACGCCGAGCTACTGCGCGACCTGGGCCCGGCCCTCGGACGCCTGTACGACGTGACCCCGACGGTCGTGGTCGGTCCGGTCTCGCGCGGATCGATGCTCGGCGCCCTGACCGCGGCCGCGCTGGGCGTCGGCTTCGTCGAGATCCGCAAGGACCGCGGTCCGGCGACCGACAGCGACCGGTGGATCCTCCGGACCACCGGCCCGGACTACCAGGACCGGCACGTCGTCTTCGGCTTCCGGCACAACCTGCTCAAGGCCGGTGACCGAGTCCTGATGGTCGACGACTGGGCGGACACCGGCGCGACCGCCCTGGTCGCCCGCGACCTGGTCCACGCCACCGGCGCCCACTGGATCGGCGCCGCCTGCATCGTCGACGCCCTGACCAACCCCCACCTCCGCCACAACCTCCCCCTCCGCTCCCTGATCAACATCCACCGCCTCTAGACCGGACGTGCAGGCCATCACAACGAACGGCTGAGGTCAGCGCCAGGCGTGCGCTCGGCGCTGACGCCGACGTTGTGATGGCCTGGCGGTCCGCCTGTGGACAACGAACGACGGTCTCGGGCCGAAATCCGTCACCATCGGCCTATGTCCGCGGTCCTCGACGTACTCCAGCGCCGCGCCGGAACGGCGACGTACGGCGAACTGCGAGGTGTCGTCTCGGGCCGCGCCATCCGGGCAGCCTTGGCGGACGGCGCGATCCGGCGCATCGCGAAGGGCGTGTACGCCGTTCCACCGGCAGCGGACCCGCTCGCGGCTGCACGCTCCCAGGGCGGCGTGGTGTCGCACCTGAGCGCCGCCATCCTGCACGGATTCTCTGTGCTGGAGTTGCCGGACAAGCCCCAGATCACCGTGCCCCGCGGGCAGCACCGCCGACTGAGTCCGATCGACTGTGACCTGCACTGGGCCGACGATGTCCCGTCCGACGGTCGATGCACCGGGAAGCTCCGGACGGTGCTGGACTGTGCACGCACGCTGCCGTTCGCCGCGGCTCTCGTCGTCGCGGACTCGGCACTGCGGCTTGGAGCGGTGGATCCATCACAGCTCCGGATCGGCGCCGCCGAGCTGACCGGTCCAGGCTCCCGGCGCGCCCGCCGCGTCGCGGCCGCTGCGGACGGCCGGGCGGAGTCGCCGCTGGAGTCAGCGCTCCGATCCGTGCTGATCGAGGCGGGGATCGAGGGCTTCGAGCCACAGGTCGTGGTGCGGGACTACGACTTCTCGGCCCGCATCGACCTGGGTCATCCGGAGCTGTTGATCGCGCTGGAGGCCGACGGGTTCGCCCACCACGGCACCCGCGCCGCGCTCACCCGGGACTGCCGTCGCCAGGTCAATCTCACCATCCGGGGCTGGCGGCTGCTGCGGTTCTCCTGGGAGGACGTGATGTTCGACCCGGACTGGGTGGTGGCGGCGATCCGGCAGGCGATCGCCGGATCGCCAGGCCATCACAATGCGCATGAAACGGCGGGCCGGACGCTCGACCGGCGTGCTCTCCGGGGATTGTGATGGCCTGGCGGTCCGCGCCGTCAGACCGGGCGGCCGGCTAGGAAGGTTTGGGTGGTGAGGGGGACGCCGGGGCGGTAGGCGAGGTGGAGGTAGGAGGGGGCGTCGAGGACGGCGAGGTCGGCGCGGGCGCCGGGGGTGAGGTGGCCGACGTCGGTACGGCGGAGGGAGGCGGCGCCGCCCGCGGTCGCGGACCAGAGGGCCTCGGCAGGGGTCAGGTGCATCTCACGGACGGCGAGCGCGATGCACAGCGGCATGGAGGACGAGTAGCCGGAGCCCGGGTTGCAGTCGGTGGCCAGCGCGACGGTCACGCCGGCGTCGACCAGGCGGCGGGCGTCCGGGTACGGCGACCGGGTCGAGAACTCGACCGCGGGCAGCAACCCCGCGACCACCCCGGTCGAGGCGAGCGCGTCGACGTCGGCGTCGGTGAGGTAGGTGCAGTGATCGGCGGCGGCCGCCCCGACCTCGCAGGCCAACTGGACGCCGGGACCCTCGCCGAGCTGGTTGGCATGGACCCGGGCGACCAGCCCCTTCGCCTGCCCCGCGGTCAGGATCGCCCGGGCCTGGTCCTCGTCGAAGGCACCCCGCTCGACGAAGACGTCGACCCACCTGGCGTGCTCGGCGACCGCGTCGAGCATCGGCCCGGTCACCAGCGACACGTAGTCCGCCGCCGGGTCGTCGGCGTACTCCGGCGGTACGACGTGCGCCCCCAGGTACGTCGTCTCGTCGGTGAACTGTCCCGCGATCCGCAGCGCCCGCGCCTCGTCCGCGACCGTCAGCCCGTACCCGGACTTGATCTCGACCGTGGTGGTCCCCTGCCGGCGCATCTCGGTCACCAGGCGGCCCACGTTGGCGGTCAGCACCTCGTCGGTGGCCTGCCGGGTCGCCGCCACCGTGGTCCGGATCCCGCCCGCGGAGTACGGCGTACCGGTCATCCGGGCCGCGAACTCCTCGGCGCGGTCGCCGGCGAAGACCAGGTGCGCGTGCGAGTCGACGAACCCCGGGATCACCGCCCGGCCACCGAGGTCCACGGCCCCGTCGGCCGCCGGCGCCTCGGTCCGCGGGCCGACCCAGGCGACCCTGCTGCCTTCCATCACCAGCGCCGCGTCCCGGATCTCCCCGAGCAGGTCGCCGCGGGCCGGGTCGTTGGTCACCAGCGAGCCGATGTTCGTCAGCAGCAGTGAGGTCATCCGGTCACCGCCGCGATCGAGGCCGCCAGCTCGGCGGCGACGTCCAGCTTCACATGATTGCCATCAGCAACCACTTGCCGGCCGCCGACCACCACGTCGATGACGTCGGCGGCGGAGGCCGCGAAGACGGCGGTCTCCACGGTCGCGCCGGTCCCCGCCGTACGCACGCTGTCGAGCCGGAGGGCGACCAGGTCGGCACGCGCACCGACCTCGATCACGCCCGCGTCGGCGTACCCGATCGACCGGTGGCCGTCGGCGGTCGCGGCCTTGTGTAGCTCGGCGGCCGACCAGTGGCCGCGCTCCTGGGAAGCGAGCCGCTCGTTGAGCTCCAGCGCGCGCATCTCCTCGAACAGGTCGATCACCGCGTGGCTGTCCGACCCGAGCGTCAACGGCGACCCGGCGTCGCGCAGGGCGACCGACGGGCCGATGCCGTCGGCCAGATCCCGCTCTGTCGTCGGGCAGAAGCACGAGTACGTCGCCGAGCTGCCGAGCAGACCCACGTCGACGTCGGTGAGATGGGTCGCGTGGACGGCACTCGTCCGCCCGCCGAGGAACCCGGTCTCGTCGAGCACCTGAGCCGGCGTACGACCGTAGGCGTCGAGACAGGCCGCGTTCTCGCCGACCTGCTCGGACAGGTGGATGTGCAGGGGCGCGTCCGGAAACGCCGACGCGACCGCGCCGAGCTGATCCTGGGGCACACCGCGGACGGAATGCGCGGCCGCGCCGATCACGACGTCGTCGGAGCCGGTGAGACCGGCGACCCGGGTGGCCCAGCTCGCGGCGTCGCCGTCGCTGAAGCGCTCCTGGACGGAGTTGAGCGGCTGGTCGATCCCGCCGGCGAGGTAGCAGGTGTCGAGCAGGGTGATCCGGATGCCGGCGTCCCTGGCGGCCGCGATCAGGGCGGCTCCCATGGCGTTCGGGTCGTCGTATCGCCGGCCGCCGGGAGCGTGGTGCACGTAGTGGAACTCGCCGACCGCGGTGATCCCGGTCAGCACCATCTCGCCGTACACGGCCCGGGCGAGCTGGTAGTACGACTCCGGGGTCAGCGCCGACGCGACGGCGTACATCTGCTCGCGCCACGTCCAGAACGTGCCGCGCTCGGTCTGCGTCCGGCCGCGCAGCGCGCGGTGGAAGGCGTGGCTGTGGCAGTTCGCCAGGCCGGGGACGACCAGGCCGGGCAGGCGGATCGCGTCGCCGGGGTCGGCGTCCGGCTCGACCGCGGCGAACCGCCCGTCGGCGATCGTCACCAGCACCCGCTCGGCGACCCCGGTCGGCAGGAGGGCGCTCGAGCACCAGTACGACGTCACGTCGCGAGATCCTTCAGTACGGCGGCCAAGGCGTCCACGCCGGCCAGGCAGTCGTCCGGCTCCGCGAACTCGGCCGGTGAGTGCGAGATGCCGGTCGGGTTGCGGACGAACAGCATCGCGGTCGGGATCCCAGCCGCCGAGAACACGCCGGCGTCGTGCCCGGCGCCGGTCGGCAGAACGGGCGCACCGTCGAGTACGTCGACCAGGCGGTCACGTAACCCGGTGGGGAAGTCGACGACCGGGGAGACGGACTCGGGGACGACGTCGAGCGTCGTACCGTCGCGTTCGGCGCGCTCGGTGGCCTGCTTGGTGATTGCTGCCAGCAACGATTGGAGGGTGGCGTCGTCGGCGGCGCGGGCGTCCAGCCAGGCGGTCACCTGGGACGGGACCGCGTTCGTGCCGTTGGGCTCGACGGAGAGCCGGCCGAAGGTCGCGCGGGCGCCGGCGAGGCGGGCCTGCTTGTTCGCGGCCAGTGCGGTCATCGCGTAGGTGAGCATCGGGTCGTGCCGGTCTTCCATCAGCGTCGTGCCGGCGTGGTTGGCCTCGCCGCGGAAGGTGAACCGGTACCGCCCGTGCGGCCAGATCGAGCTCGCCACTCCCACCGGGGCGGTCAGCCCGCGGCCTTGCTCCACGTGCAACTCGACGAACGTCCCCATCCGCTCGAGCAACGGCGAGCGGGCGACGCCCGCCGGGTCGATTCCCGCCTCCTCCAAAGCAGCTGCCAACGTCACCCCGGCGCGGTCCGTCAACCCCAAGGCCTTCTCCGGTGGCAACACCCCCGCCGCCACCCGGGACCCCAGACAAGGCATCCCGAACCGCGACCCCTCCTCCTCGACGAACGCCCCGATGCCGATGGGCACGGAAGGCACGAACCCCTCGGCCCGCAACACATCCACAGCCGCCAGAGCCGACACCACCCCGAGGGGCCCGTCGAACGCTCCCCCATCGATCACCGAGTCCAGGTGACTTCCGGTCACGATCCCCGGGCGGAAAGCCGGGTCCTGGGGTGGGTTCCACCAGGCGATGAGGTTGCCTATGCCGTCGGATTCTAGGGTGAGGTTGCGGGCGGCGCACTGGTCGGTGAACCAGTGCGTCGCCTCGCGTTCGGTGGGCGTCCAGCCGCCGCGGCGGTAACCGCCGGTGTCGGGGTCACGGCCGATGGCGGACTGGGACGCCCAGAGGGATTCGAAGCTCAAGACAGCGGGTTCTTCGACAGCCAGTCCTTGGCGACCGCGTTCGGCGACTCCTTGCCGACGTCGATCCGCTTGACCATGTCGGTCAGCGCGTCCGTGGTCAGCTTGGCGGACACCGCGTTCAGCGCCGAGGAGACGTCGTCCGACTTGTGGTCGGTCCGGATCAGCGGAACGATGTTGTTCGGCGGCAGGATGTTCTCCGGGTCCTCCAGCATGACCAGGTTGTTGTCCTTGATCAGCGCCTGGGTGGTGAAGAAGTTCGACACCTGGATCTGGTTGTCCAGCAGCGCCTTCAGGCTCAGCGGGCCACCCGCGTCCAGCGTCTTGTACTCCTTGCCGAACTCGACGTCGTACTTCTCCTTCAGCCCCTTCAGCCCGGCGTCGCGGACCTTGAACTCGGAGCTGCCGCCCGCCGCCATGTCCTTGGCGACCGGCTTCAGGTCGGCGAGCGTCTTCAGGCTGTACTTGTCCGCGGTAGCCTTGGTCACCACGATGGTGTCCTCGTCGGCCGCCGGCGACTTGTCCAGCACCTCGAGCCCGGACGGCAGCGACGACTTCAGCGCGTCGTACGTCGCCTGGTCCTCGGTCTCGGTGGCGTCGGCCTTGAAGTAGTGCAGCGCGGCCCCGGTGTACTCCGGCAGCAGGTGGACGGAGCCGTCCTTGATCGCGGCCATGTAGGTCTCACGGTTGCCGATGTTCGGCTTCTGCGTGACCTCGACACCCTTCGCGGCCAGCGCCTGGCCGTAGATCTCCGCCAGCAGCTGGCTCTCGGAGAAGTCGGCCGAGCCGACGGTGATGCTGGTGACCTTGTCGGGCGCGGGCGAGGAGCCCGCGTCGCTGTCGCCCAGCTGGTCGTCCCCACCCCCACAACCGGCCAGGCCGAGCACCGCCACCCCGGCGATCGCAGTACGGACGAGTGTGGATCTCAACACGAGAGCCTCCAGTGTCTGGTCAGCCACCGGCCGTTACCGGTGGATGTTTCGATGGGGCGGTTCGTCAGGTTCATCAGATCAGGCCGCTCCGACACTTCAGTCGGCCTTGAGGCCGTTCGAGACGACGACCCGGCCGAGGACGGCGAACAGGACGTCGAGCAGGATCGCGAGCAGGGCCACCAGCAGCGCGCCGGTGAACATCTGCGGGAAGTCGCGGAGCTTCAGTCCGTCGACCACGTAGCGGCCGAGGCCGCCGAGGGACACCAGCGCGGCGATCGTCGCGGTCGAGACGATCTGCAGGGTCGCGCCGCGCAGACCGGAGATGATCAGCGGCATCGCGATCGGGATCTCCACCTTCGTCAGGATCTCTCGTCCGGTCATCCCCATCCCCCGGGCGGCGTCGATCGTGGCCGGATCGACACCCGACAGGCCGGCGTACGTCGAGGCCAGGATCGGCGGGACGCCGAGCGCGACCAGCGCGATCAGCACCGGCAGGAACCCGATCTGGTCGGTCAGCAGCACAGCCAGCATCAGCAGCCCGAGGCTCGGCAGGGCGCGGGCCGCGTTGCCGAGGTTGATCGCCAGGAAGGCTCCGCGCCGGGTGTGGCCGATCCGCAGGCCGACCGGCAGCGCGATCGCCGCGGAGATGCCGAGGGCGGCGAACGTGTACCAGATGTGCTGCAAGATCCGGGCCCAGATCCCTTCCGGGCCGGACCAGTTGAACGAGTCGGTCAGGTACTCCCACATGTCAGGCCACCTCCACCGGAGGAGTCGAGACCACGCGCGCCCAGGGTGTCAGGACGCGCTGCAACCCGACCAGCACCAGGTCCGCGAGCAGGGCGAGCAGCAGTGACAGCACCACGCCGACGACGACCGGGGTCAGGAAGTCCTTCTGGAAGCCCTGGGTGAACAGCTCTCCCAGGCCACCGATGCCGATCACCGCACCGACGCTCACCATCGAGATGTTCGCGACGGTGACGACGCGGAGCCCGGCGAAGATCACCGGTACGGCGATCGGCAGGTCGACCGCGAACAGCCGGTGCATCGGGCCGTACCCGACCGCGTCCGCCGACTGCCGCACTTCGACGGGCACCGAGCGCAGCCCGTCGATCACGTTCCGGATCAGCAGCGAGACCGTGTAGATGGTGAGCGCCACGACGATGTTCACCGTCGACAGCACCTTGGTGCCCAGGATCGCCGGCAGCACGATGAACAACGCGATCGAGGGCAGCGAGTACAGGACGCCGCCAAACGCGATCAGCGGATTCGCCAGCCAGGAGAACCGGGTGGCGACGTACCCGAGCGGCACCGAGATCAGCAGGCCGAGGACCACCGGCAGGATCGCCAGGTAGAGGTGCTCACGCAACTGCTCCCAGATCAACCCGAGGTTGTCGGCGATCCAGCTCATGAGCGGAGTGCCTCTGCGACCGTGGCCTGGTCGATCACGCCGAGGGCCTTGCCGCTCTCGTCCACGCAGATGCCGCAGCCGGTGGGCGAGGTCAGTACGGCGTCCAGCGCGGCGCGCAACGAGTCACCCTGTTTGAAGACGGCCCCGATCGGCAGCAGCTCGTGGTCGGCGCGCCAGCCGACCGGCGCGCCGGAGTCGTCGAGCACGAGCTCGGACGGCAACGGCTTGATCGGGAGCTCCTCGGGGTGGACGAACGTGAGCGCTCGGTACCCACGGTCCTGGCCGACGAATCCGCGGACGAAGTCGTCGACCGGGTTGGCCAGCAACTCCGACGGCGGCGCGAACTGGGCCAGCTTGCCGCCGACCCGCAGCACCGCCACGTTGTCGCCGAGCTTGATCGCCTCGTCGATGTCGTGGGTGACGAACACGATGGTCTTGCCGATGTCGCGCTGCAGCCGCAGCAGCTCCTCCTGCAACTGGTGGCGGACGATCGGGTCGACCGCGCTGAACGGCTCGTCCATCAGCATGATCGCGGGATCGGCCGCCAGCGCGCGGGCCACCCCGACTCGTTGCTGCTGGCCACCGGACAGCTGGGCCGGATAGCGGTCGGCCAGCTTGAGGTCGAGGCCGACGCGCTCGAGCAGCTCCATCGCGGTGTCGCGGGTCTTGCGCTTGTCCCAGCCCAGCAGCTTCGGCACGGTGGCCACGTTGTCGGCCACAGTCTTGTGCGGGAACAGGCCGGCGTGCTGGATCACGTACCCGATCCCGCGGCGCAGCGTCACCGGGTCCTTGCTGGTGATGTCCTCGCCGTCGATCGAGATCGTCCCGGCGGTCCGCTCGATGGTGCGGTTGATCATCCGCAGCGAGGTGGTCTTGCCGCAGCCCGACGGGCCCACGAACACGGTGATCTGACCGCTCGGGATCCGCAGGGACAGGGAGTCGACGGCGAGTGTGCCGTCCGGATACCGCTTGGTGACGTCCTCGAACTCGATCATGGCGCCCCTTCGCGCTCGTCGTCGGTCGCCCGATCGACCCTAGCGGAACGAGAGACCGAAGCCACGCGATCGGCCGATATCTCGCTCCGCGGGAAAGTGCACCATAGCGGTACAGAATTCCCTGGTCGCACTCGGTGGTCAGGATTCCTGCATCGGAATCCTGACACCCCGGTCGGCGGCAACCTCCGCTGCCTGGTCGTAGCCGGCGTCCACGTGCCGGATGACACCCGTCGCCGGGTCGTTGCTCAGCACCCGCTCCAACTTCCGCCGGGCCAGGTCGGTGCCATCGGCAACCGACACCTGGCCGGCGTGCAGGGACCGGCCGATGCCGACGCCGCCGCCGTGGTGGATCGACACCCAGGACGCGCCGCTGGCCACGTTCACCATCGCGTTCAGCAACGGCCAGTCCGCGATCGCGTCCGAGCCGTCCAGCATGCCTTCGGTCTCCCGGTACGGCGACGCGACGCTGCCCGTGTCCAGGTGGTCTCGGCCGATCACGATCGGTGCCTCGAGCTCACCGGAGGCCACCATCTCGTTGAACCGGACACCGGCCTTGTCCCGCTCCCCCTGGCCGAGCCAGCAGATCCTTGCCGGCAGCCCCTGGTACGCCACCCGCTCGCCGGCCATCCGGATCCACCGGGTCAGGTGCTCGTTGTCTCCGAACAGGTCGAGGATCGCCCGGTCGGTCTTCGCGATGTCGGCCGGGTTGCCCGACAGCGCGGCCCACCGGAACGGACCCTTGCCCTCGCAGAACAACGGCCGGATGTACGCCGGCACGAAGCCCGGGAACTCGAACGCCCGATTGAACCCCGCCTTCCGGGCCTCGTCGCGGATCGAGTTGCCGTAGTCGAACACCTCCGCGCCCGCGTCCTGGAAGCCGACCATCGCGGCCACGTGCCGGGCCATCGAGGCCTGAGCGCGCTCGGTGAACCCGGCCGGGTCCTTCTCCCGGGCCGTCGTCCAGTCGTCGAACTCGATCCCGACCGGCAGGTACATCAGCGGGTCGTGGGCCGAGGTCTGGTCGGTGACGATGTCGATCGGGGCACCCAGCTCCAGCACCTCCGGCACGATCACCGCGGCGTTGCCGAGGACACCGATCGACAGCGGCCGCCGGGCCTTCTTGGCCTCCTCGGCCTGCCGCAGGGCGTCCTCGAGCGAGTCCGCGCGGACGTCGAGGTAACGGTGCTCGATCCGCCGGTCGATCCGGGAGGAGTCGACGTCGATGCAGATCGCCACGCCGTCGTTCATGGTCACGGCCAGCGGTTGCGCACCACCCATTCCGCCAAGCCCGGCGGTCAGCGTGATGGTGCCGGCCAGCGAGCCGCCGAACTTCTTCTCGGCGACCGCGGCGAAGGTCTCGTACGTGCCCTGCAGGATGCCCTGGGTGCCGATGTAGATCCACGAGCCGGCCGTCATCTGGCCGTACATCGTCAGCCCCATCGCCTCCAGCTTCCGGAACTCCTCCCAGGTCGCCCAGTCGCCGACCAGGTTGGAGTTCGCGATCAGCACCCGCGGCGCCCACTCGTGCGTCTGCAGCACCCCGACCGGCCGGCCGGACTGCACCAGCATGGTCTCGTCGTCCTTCAGGGTGGTCAGCGTCCGGACCATCGCGTCGAACGAGTTCCAGTCCCGGGCGGCCTTGCCGGAACCGCCGTACACGACCAGCTCGTCGGGGTGCTCGGCGACCTCGGGGTCGAGGTTGTTCTGCAGCATCCGCAGGGCGGCCTCCTGCTGCCAGCCGCGGGCGGTCAGGGTGGTACCGCGGGGTGCGCGCACGGGACGGGGTCCGGACATGGGTGATCCAGCCTTTCAGGCGAGTGGGCCGGTGACGGCCTCGACAGCGGTCAGGTAGGTGCCGTCAGCAACGAGCTGGACGGAGTGCTCGATCTCGGGGGCGAGGTGCCGGTCGGTGCCCGGTCCCTCGACGTGCTCCCGCAGTACCTCGAGGGCGGCGGCGGTGGCCGGCGCCGGGGCGAGAGGTGCGCGCAGGTCGAGCGCCCGCGCGGCGGTCAGGATCTCGACGGCGAGGACGCGTTCCAGCCCGTCGATCGCCTTCCGGAGCTTGCGGGCGGCCGACCAGCCCATCGAGACGTGGTCCTCCTGCATCGCGCTGCTCGGGATCGAGTCCACACTGGCCGGTACGGCGAGCCGCTTGAGCTCGGACACGATCGCGGCCTGCGTGTACTGCGCGATCATGTGACCACTGTCGACCCCGGGATCGTCGGCCAGGAACGCGTTCAGCCCGTGGTTCCGGGCGACGTCGAGGAAACGGTCGGTACGGCGTTCGCTCATCGAGGCCACGTCCGCGACAGCGATCGCGAGGAAGTCGAGCACGTAGCCGACCGGTGCACCGTGGAAGTTGCCGTTCGACTCGACCCGTCCGTCGGGGAGCACGACCGGGTTGTCGATCGCGGCCGCCAGCTCGTGCTCGGCGACCGTGGCCGCGTGCGCGGCGGTGTCGCGGGCGGCGCCGTGGACCTGCGGTGAGCAGCGCAACGAGTACGCGTCCTGGACCCGGTTGCACTCCGGGCCGCGGTGGCTGGCGACGATCGCGCTGTCGGCGAGGATTGCGCGGAGGTTGGCGGCGGCAGAACGCTGACCCGGATGCGGCCGCAGCGCCTGCAGGTCGTCGGCGAAGACCCGGTCGGTGCCCAACTGGCCCTCGACGCTCATCGCGGCCGCCAGGTCGGCGGTCTTGAACAGCCGGTCGAGGTCGGCGAGGGCGAGCACCAGCATGCCGAGCATGCCGTCAGTGCCGTTGATCAGCGCGAGGCCTTCCTTTTCCGCCAGGACGACCGGCGTCAGGCCGTGGTCGGCCAACGCCTGCCCGGCGTCGAGAAGGTTGCCGTCGGCATCACGGACGAAACCTTCACCCATCACCGCGAGCGCGACGTGGGACAGCGGTGCGAGGTCACCGGAGCAGCCGAGGCTGCCGTACTCGTGCACCACCGGAGTCAGGTCGGCGTTGAGCAGGCCGGCGTACGCCTGGGCCGTCTCGACCTTGACCCCGGTGCGGCCGGTCGCGAGGGTCGACAACCGGAGCAGCGCGAGCGCGCGGACGACCTCGGTCTCCACCTCGGGCCCTGAGCCGGCGGCGTGCGACCGGACCAGGCTGCGCTGCAACTGGGCGCGCAGTTCCGGTGCGATGTGCCGGGTCGCCAGCGCGCCGAAGCCGGTCGAGACGCCGTAGTGCGGGGTGTCCGCGTGGGCCAGCGCCTCGATCGCGGCCCGCGACTTCGCGATCTCCTCGAGCGCCCGGTCGTCGATCCGCACCCGGGCGCCGTGCCGCGCCACCGCCACCACGTCGGCCGCACGCAGCGGTCCGATGCCGACGATCACCTCGTTCTGCTCATCCACGCGTTCATTCCACCGCGCGGCCCGGTGATCCGACAGCAGCGCCGTGCACTTTCTGTCTCGGATCTGAGACGTGGCCCGGTGTGCACCTAGGGTTCAGGAATGGTGTTCGAGATCCGGACGGCGGGGCCGGAGGACGCGGTGGGGATCGCCCGGGTCTGGGCCGCCGCGCTGCCGCAACTGGTGAAGACGGCCCGCGGGATCGAGGCCGAGCTGCGCAACAGCACGCGCCGCATCGCGCTCGTCGCCGTCGACGGTCCCGAGGTCGTCGGCTACGGCAACGTCTTCCTGCCCGATCCCGGCGAACGGTCGCCGCGGGTGCGGATCTCCGTCCAGGTGCCGCCCGCGCTGCGCAGGCGCGGCATCGGCGGTGCGCTGGCCGACGCGATCATCGCGGAAGCGGTGAAGGCCGGGGCGGCCAGTCTGCTGGTCGTGGTCGAGGACAGCGACGAGTCGAAGGCGTTCGCGACCCGGCGCGGGTTCACGATCGGTCGCCGGATGAGCCATTCCCGGGCCGACCTGAGCGCCGTACCGTCGCCGGTCGCGCCACCCGAGGGTCTGCGCGTCGTCGACTTCGACCAGGTGGATCCCGAGCAGGTGTGGCAGGCGGTCGTCGCGGTTGCCAAGGGCGACCCGAGTGGGTTGTCGTTCGCGCCGCCGTACGACGAATGGCTGGCCACCGACTGGGGTCACCCGGACCTGCGGCGCGACCTCAGCGTCGCGGTGCTCGACGGTGACCTGGTCGCGTCGTTCGTGATCACCACGGCCGACCCGGAGCGGCGGGTGATCTGGTCCAACCTGACCGGCACGATCCCGGCACACCGCGGCCGCGGGCTTGCGAAGGTGGTGAAGTCGGCCGCTCTCGCACGCGCCCGGGACGCGGGCTTCGCGCACGCGTACACCGGCAACGACGCGGGGAACGCGCCGATGCTGGCAGTCAACACATGGCTCGGCTACCAGGTGTCGTCGGCCGCCTATACCGCGGAGAAAACCCTCTGATGCGTCTCTTCTTCACGCTCGCGTTCTTCGCGGCGCTCTCGCTGGCCGTGGGGATCATGCTGTCCGGCGACGACCAGGACGTCGACTGGCTGGTGGCCGGCGGACTGTTCGGAGTGGCGCTGGCCGGCGAAGGCGTCCGGCTCTGGTTGCGGCGCGGCCGCGCCCGGTCGCGGGAATCGTCCGGAATCTGAGATATCGCGGCTACGCTGCCGTTGTGAGCGGCAACGTTCCCGCCTCGACCCGCACGCTGCGGGTACTGACGTTCCTGGCCACCCAGCCCGGACCGGTGCCGATGGAGCGCATCGCCTCCGCGGTCGGCCTGCCGCGCTCGTCGACGTACCACTTGCTGCGGGCAATGATCGACGAGGGCTTCGTCGTGCACCTGCCGGAGGAGAAGCGGTACGGGCTCGGGGTGGCCGCGTTCGAGATCGGGTCGGCGTACCTGCGGCACGATCCGCTGGAGCGGCTCGCCCGGCCGCTGCTCGCCCAGTTGGTCGCGGAGGTGGGTCAGACCGCGCACCTCGGCGTACTGCACGGGCGGGAGCTCGTCTACCTGCTGAAGGAGCAGCCGCCGCGGCCGGTCACGCTCGTCACCGACGTCGGCGTACGGCTGCCCGCGACGCTGACCGCATCCGGGCGGGCGCTGCTGGCGGAGCTGCCGGCGGCGCAGGTGCGGGCACTCTTTCCGGGTCCGGAGAGTTTCGTACGGCGGACCGACCACGGACCGCAGACGTTGACGCAACTGCGCCGGTTGCTGGCCGACGAGAAACGCCAAGGCTTCGCGGTCGAGGACTCCTACATCACTCCCGGCGTCTCGTCCGTCGCCAGCGCCGCCGTCGACCACGCCGGCCATCCGGTCGCCGCCATCAGCGTCACCTTCCGCACCGACGCCGTACCCCCACCCGAACGCCGCCTCCTCGCCCACCGAACCCGCCAAGCCGCCACCGCCCTCACCCGCCGCCTCCACGGCTGATCAGGAGTGGACCTAGCACCACCGGAACAGGGGGTGTGGGGTGACTGTTCTGGAGGTGGGTGGGCGGGAGGGTTGAGGCTCCGTCGAGTTCTGGAGGAGCATCGTGGTTCGTGGGTTGGCTGCTGTGGTGGGGGCGTTGGCGCTGGGGGCTGTGGGGGTGGTTCCGGCGGCTGCCGATGACTCGGTCGTGCGGACCGAGAACGGGTTGGTGCGGGGGCTGGTGCAGGACGAGGTGCGGACCTTCCGGGGGATCCCGTACGCCGCCCCGCCCGAGCGCTGGCGGTCACCGCAGCCGGCGAGGAAGTGGTCGGGGGTGCGCGATGGGACGAAGTACGCCGGGAGTTGTGCGCAGGCCGAACACCCGGTCGGTGTGGCCTCGGCCAACGAGGACTGCCTCTACCTGGACGTGACCACACCGGCCCGCGCCGGCAAGAAGCGACCGGTGATCGTGTGGATCCATGGCGGCAGCTTCAAGTACGGCGCGACGAGTCTGTACGGCCCGAATCGGTTCGCGGACCGGGGTGATGTGGTCGTCGTACAGGTGCAGTACCGGCTCGGCGCGTTCGGGTTCCTCGCCAGTCCGTTGCTCGGTCACGGCTCGGGCAACTACGGGCTCGAGGACCAGCAGGCAGCACTGCGCTGGGTCCGGAAGAACGCGGCCGCCTTCGGGGGCGATCCGCGGAACGTCACGCTGATGGGTGAGTCGGCCGGCGCGTACAGCGTCTGCGACCACCTGGCCTCACCGACGGCGGCAGGCCTGTTCGATCGGGCGATCATTCAGAGCGGTCCGTGTGCACAGAAGTACAGCGAGACCAACTACGCGGCACCGCGGCCACGGTCGGTCGCCTACGAGTACAGCCGCCAGCTCGCGACCAGGCTCAACTGCACGAGCGCCGCCTGCCTTCGCGCGATCCCCGCGGACCAGCTGCTCACGGCGACCGAGCCGGACGAGTTCGGCCCGGTCCTCGGCGGACCGGTGCTCCCGCACCATCCCGCCGAGCGCATGGTGAACCGCGTCCCCGTCCTGCACGCGATCAACCACGACGAAGACTCCGGCCGCATCGGCGCGCAGGAGGTCTTCTCCGGCACCCCGATCACCCAGGCCGAGTACGAGACCACAGTCCGTCAGACCTTCGGCCCGGACGCCGACCGCGTGCTCACGGAGTACGCCGACGTACGCCCGGCCGGTCGCGCCCTGGCCACCGTGATGACCGACGCGCAGTGGTCGACGCCGGCGGCGAGGACCAACCGCCTGCTGTCCACGCGCATGCCGACGTACGCCGTCGAGTTTGCCGGGGAGGCCCCGTGGTACGTCGGAGCGGACAAGCCGGCCTGGCCGGTCGGCTCCCACCACCTGAGCGATGTCGCGTACTTCTTCGACCTGGCCGTGTTCGACCCGCCGCACCCGCAGTACTCCGACGAACTGATCGCTAGCTGGGCCGGCTTCGCGAAGACCGGCACCACTCCGTGGCCGCGCACCACCCCGCATGACCGGACGATCCAGTCCCTCAACCAGACCGGCACCACCCGAACCAACTTCGTCGAGGACCACCGCATCCGCTTCTGGATGTCCCTGGACGGCTAGACAGACGACGGCCCGCGCCGAAACGTCTTCGCCATCAGCGCTCTTCGCGGAAGTCCACGTGCTGGCGGATCGCCGGGTCGTACTTGCGCATCAGAAGGCGGTCGGGGTTGTTCCGCCGGTTCTTCCGGGTGATGTAGGTGAAGCCGGTGCCCGCCGTACTGCGGAGCTTGACGATCGGGCGGAGGTCGTTGCGCTTGGCCATACTGTCCTTTCCTGGATCACCTGGCGGGTGACCCTCGCTCAGCAGAACGCGGGCCGGGTGGCCGGTATTCCGTTCCGGAGTGTAGCTTGTACTGGTAATCATTTTCAATAAAACGGGAGTGCCGATGCTACCGGTGACCTTGCTGACCGGTGTCGACGAGCCGTTCCGCGCCGCCGTCGCGGGCGAGCTGCTCGCCGCCGCTCCGGCCGCGGTCCTGGTCGAGTACGACGTCAGCGGCCTCACCGACGGCTCGGTCGTCCGGATCGCGCGGACGACCGAGGGCGTGATCGACCGCGAGGTGATCCGGATGGACCACCCGTGCGTGTCCTGCGCGATGCGCGGTTCGCTGGTCGCCCTGCTCGTCAGCATCGCCGCCGTCGAGCGGTACGACGCCGCGATCGTCTCGGTCCCTGGAGCCGGCGACACGAAGGCGCTGGCCCAGGAGATCGCCCGCGAGGCACCCGAGGAGCTGCGCACCGACACGGTCGTGACCACGATCGACACCGGCAACGTGGTCGACGACCTGACCGGCGACGTACTGATCAGGGACCGCGGCATCGCGACCGCCGCCGAGGACGGCCGGGCGATCGCCGAGGTGGTCGCCCGGCAGCTCGAGTACGCGAACGCGGCCGTCCTGAGCGGCGACGACGAAACGGTCCGGGCCTTGGTCCGGGCGATCAACCCGCAACTGCTCGTTCGCACCACACCCGCCGGCCTGCTCGGCGTACGACGGCACGACCCGGACGCGGCCGAGACCTGGACAGAGCCCGGCTCGATCAGTGCACCCATCGAGGACGGGCCGGTGCGGACGCTCGTCTGGCAGTCGGACCGCCCGTTCCATCCCGAGCGGCTGTACGACGCCCTGGAGGACTTGGTCAGCGGAACGGCGCGCGGGCGCGGGACGCTGTGGATCGCGACCCAGCACCGCAACCGGCTCAGCTGGGACAGCTTCGGGACCAACGTCACCGTCGGCGTCCTCGGGCCGTGGCTGGCCGATCTCCCGGCGGACCGGTGGGCCGGGGTCGGGCAGCAGCACCAGGCCCGGTCGGCCCTCGAGTGGCACCCCGAGCACGGCGACCGGGCGTCGTACCTGTCCTTCACCGGGGTCGGTCTGGACGTGCGGGAATTACGGGACCGCCTCGACGGTTGTGTCCTACGTGCGGACGAAGCGGTTCATCCCCTGACCGACCCGTTCGCCCCTTATCTGGAAGGAAGTACGGCAGCATGAAGAAGGACATCCACCCCGACTACCGGCGGGTCGTGTTCCGGGACAAGTCCGGCGACTTCAGCTTCCTGACCGGTTCGACGCGCGAGAGCACCGAGACCGTCGTCTGGCACGACGGGAACACCTACCCGGTCGTCGACGTCGAGATCTCGTCCGCGACGCACCCGTTCTACACGGGCCAGCAGCGCGTGATGGACACCCAGGGCCGGGTCGAGAAGTTCAAGAAGCGCTACGGCAAGTCGTAGTTCGCCGGGGCCGGCCACAAGCTCTCGGGGCCTGGAACAGGTTATGTCCTGTTCCAGGCCCCGATTTGCTGTTCACAGCCCCGATCGCCGACATGGACCGGTAGGCATGAGTGTCTGGGATCCGAGACAGCGAGGGCTGCGCGGGGGGCGCCAGGGGTGGGGGTGAGGTCGCACACTATGGCTGTGGAACCGGTGGAGCTTTCCGGGGCGGGACTGACGCCGCTGGAGGCCGTCGCGTTGGGTCAGCGGCGGACCGCGGTGCGGCTGAGCGACGACGCCCGGAAGCGGATGAGCGAGTCGGCGGCCGTGGTGGCCGAGGTGGCCCGACGGCGGCCGGTGTACGGGCGGACGACCGGGGTCGGCGCCAACCGTGACGTCCTGACCGCGGACCCCGAGCACGGCGCCCGGCTGCTCGGATCACACTCGACCACCGGGACGACGTCGTACCCGAGGGACGTGGTCCGGCTCGGGCTGCTGATCCGGGTCAACCAGCTCGCCGCCGGCGGATCGGGGCTCGCGCCCGAGGTCGCCGACGCGATCGTTGCCCTGCTCAACGACGACGTCCTGCCCGACCTGCACCGCGGCGGAGCCATCGGGACCGGTGACCTCGGGCCGCTGGCCGAGCTGGGCCTCGTCCTCGGCAACGTCATCGACGGCACCAGTGCGCTGCCGTTGCTGTCCAGCAACGCGGTCACCCTGGCCGAGTGCTGCCTCGCGTACGTCGAGGCCGCCACGCTGATCAACGTCGTACCACTCGTCGGGGCGTTGTCGCACGTCGCGCTGCGCGGCAACGCCGAGGTGTACGACGTTCGCGTGCAGGAGGCTCGTCCGCAGCCGGGTCAGGTCCGGGTCGCGCGCCGGATGCGTGGGCTGCTCGACGACCTGCCGATCCCGCCGGCCCGGGTCCAGGACCCGTTCGGACTGCGCGCGTTCGCGCAGGTTCTCGGCCCGGCCGTCGACCATGTGGAGGCCCTGGGCAACAGTCTGCGGATCGACATCAACGCCTCCGCGGAGAACCCGCTGGTGGCCGGCGACACCGTGCTGCACAACGGCAACTGGCACGCGATGCCGATCGCCCTCGCCCTCGACTCGCTCCGGCTGAGCCTGCACAGCGTGGCCACCCTGTCGACGTCCCGGGTCGCGAACCTGGTCGACTCGGAGTACACCGGGTTGAGCCAGTTCCTCGCGAGCGGTGCGGCCGCGAGCTCGGGCGTGATGATGATCGAGTACGTCGCCCACGACGCGCTGGCCGCGGTCCGTTCGTCGGCGCAACCCGCGACCCTCGGCACGGCGACCCTGTCCCGCGGTGCCGAACACCACGCCAGCTTCGCGCCCCAGGCCGCCGTACTGACGGCTCAGCTGCTCGACGCCCTGCGTGAGGTGCTCGCCAGTGAGCTGGTCACCGCAGTACGGGCGATCCGCCTGGCCGGACTGTCACCGGACGATCTCGCGCCGGCCGCGGTCGGGCCGTGGCTCGCCGACGCGCTGGCCGCACTGCCGGACGATCTGACCGACCGGTCGCTGCGGGAGGACCTGGAGATCGCCCGCGGTCTGCTCACGCAGTGGGGCGACCGCCAGGTCGAGCATCCCGCCGAGTCCGGCTAGAGACGGTTGTAGGCCTTGAGGGTCCGCAGGGCGCCGACGGTGACGATGCCTCGGTAGGCGAGGGTCGAGCTGGTGCCCGGCGGTTCCCAGGTGAGCGCCCAGCCGCCGTCGGACTGCTGGTCGGCGATCAGGCGGTCGAGGTGTGCCTCGAGCTGGGCGTCGTCGAAGAGCGGGCGCCAGGAGCTGTCCGGTGTCGGCGCGAGGTGCAGCGGCGTCACGCCGTACTCGGGGTCGGACGCGTCGGCGCGGAAGTACTTGAGCTTGGGCAGCCAGTCGCGGACCCTGTCGAGGTCCACGTCGTCGGTGTGCTCGAGGAACTCCATCGCCACGTGCGTGCCGTGCGCGTCGTCCGGTAAGCCCTTCGCGAGCTCGGCCGCGCACCAGGCGGCGGCCTTGTCCCGCCACGGGTGCTCGAAGCCGAAGCGGTACAGCTGACCGACCAGGCCGGCCGTCGGGTTGAGGCTGGGCTCGTACGTCCACTCGCTCATGTGCTCGGCCCGCGGGTAGCCCTCGATCGCGGGGCCGCACAGCGGGACCGCACCGTCCGCGGTGGCGATCGAGTCGAGCCAGTCGACGGCCCGCCGGATCAGCTCGTCGTCCCGAGCCCCGGCGGCGAGCAGGGTGTTGAAGGCGACCTGCACGTCCAGCGGGAGACTGTCCGGGCAGCGTTTGTCCGGCTCCAGCCCGTGGCCGAAGCCACCGTCCGCGTTCTGGTAGCCGCGGAGCGCGTCCACGACGCCGCCGGCGTCGGCACCCTCGAAGACCGTGGCGAACAGCCGGCTCTCCACCAGCCGCCCCTCCCGCCGCATGAAATCCCGACCTGCGCTGAAGATGTCCATGCCCCCACCTTGGCGCACCCCGCCGACAGTGTCTTGAACGAAACAGACATCGGGCTCAGGGCTCGAAGCGGTAGCCCATCCCTGGTTCGGTCAGCAGGTGCTTGGGGCGGGCCGGGTCCGGCTCGAGCTTGCGGCGGAGCTGGCCCATGTAGAAGCGCAAGTTGCCGCCGGCGTTCTCGTAGCCGGGGCCCCACACCTCAGTTAGTAACTGGCGTTGCGACATCAACTTGCCCGGGTGCCGGACGAGTACTTCGAGCAGGTGCCACTCGGTCGGCGTGAGCCGGACGTCCTCGCCGGAGGCCAGCGTGACCCGCTTGGCCGCCAGGTCGACGGTCGCGCCGCCGACGGTCACCACCGGCTGGTCCTGGGTGCTGCTGGCGCGACGCAGTACGGCGCGCATCCGGGCGAGCAACTCGTCGATCCCGAACGGTTTGGTCACGTAGTCGTCCGCGCCGGCGTCGAGCGCCTCGACCTTGTCGGTCTGGTCGGTCCGCCCCGACAGCACCAGGATCGGCGCCTCGGTCCAGCCGCGCAGCCCGCGGATCACGTCGACACCGTCGAAGTCCGGCAGGCCGAGGTCGAGGATCACCAGCTCCGGCGGGTGTTGTGCGGCCACCTTCAACGCCGCCGTCCCGGACCCGGCCAGATGCACCTCGTAGCCGCGGGCCCGCAGGTTGATCTGCAGCGCGCGCACGATCTGCGGCTCGTCGTCGACCACGAGGACTCTGGTCACTCCCGCGCCTCCGGCCGCGTCGCCTCGAGCCCCTGTGCCCCCGACCGCTCTCTGGCGCCCGGAACCGGTGCGTCGGCCGCACGCAGTGGCGAGGCCGGGAGCGCAACCACCATCGTCAGCCCACCGCCGGGAGTGTCCTCCGGCTGCAGCGTCCCGTTCATCGCCTCGGCCAGACCGCGTGCCAGCGCCAGCCCGAGCCCGACCCCGACCGTGTTGTCGGTGTCCCCGAGTCGCTGGAACGGCGCGAACACCCGGTCCAGGTCTGCGCGCGGGATCCCCGGCCCGCGGTCGATCACCCGGATCTCCACCGTGTCGCCCAACACGCTCCCGGTCACCAGCGGCGGCCGCTCGGCCGGCGAGTATCGGACCGCGTTCGCGAGCAGGTTGGCGATCACCCGCTCCAGCAGCGCCGGGTCCGCCTCCACCAGCGGCAGCGTGTGCGGGATGTCCACACTCACGCGGTCGCCGTCGTCCCCGAGCTCGGCCAGTACGCCGGGGATCACCTCGTCCACCGCCATCGGCCGGGGGAAGACGGGCAGTACTCCGGCCTGCAGCCGGCTCAGGTCGAGCAGGTTGTCCACGAGTCGCGACAACCGGTCGAGCGACTCGTCCGCGGTCTCCAGCAGCTCCGCCCGCTCGGACTCGCTCCAGTCCACGTCGTCGCTGCGCAGGCTGGTGACCGACGCCTTCGCCGACGCCAGCGGCGACCGGAGATCATGGCCGACGGCCCGGAGCAACGCCGTCCGCAGCCTGTCGGCCTCGGCCAGCGGCTTGGCCTCGGCGGCAGCCTCGCTCAGCCGGGCCTTGTCCACGAGGGCGACCGCATGCGCCGCGAACGCCCCGACCAGCCGGCGCTCGTCCGCGGCCAACTGGTGACCCTGCAGGACGAGGACCAGGTTGTCCCGGCCGGGGATCACCGCGTCGCCGCCCTCGGGCCGGACGCAGGTCGGCGTACCGGCCGAGGCGAGGGGCCGCCAGACGTCGGTCATCGTGTCGTCGTCGACCCGTTCCATCAGCACCGCGCCGGTCATCCCGAAAGCCTCTCGCACGCGTTCGAGGAGCGCGGGCAGCGCGGTCTCGCCACGCAGGACCGTGCCGGCCAGCGTGGCCAGGGTCTCCGACTCCGCGGCCGCCCGGGCCGCCTGTCTGGTGCGTCTGGCCGCCCGGTCGACCACCGAGCTCACGAGCGCCGCGACCAGCACGAAGATGGCCAACGCGAGCGCGTTGTTGATCTCGGCGATCGTGAACGTCCGCGTCGGCGGAGTGAAGAAGTAGTTCAGTACGACGGTGCCGCCGACCGCGGTCAACAACGCCGGCCAGAGCCCTCCGACGAGGGCCACCACGACCACACCCAGCAGGAACGCGAGCACGTTGCTGGTGAAGTTCAGATGGTCGCCACCGACCTCGAGCAGGAGCGCGAGCAGAGGCGGCAGCACGACCGCCAGCACGAACCCCTGGATCTTGCGCCGCCGGGACAGGCTGCCGCGCAACCTGGGCAGCCGGCCGCGGCCCATCTGTGCGTGGGTGACGATGTGTACGTCGATGTCGCCCGAGTCCCGGATCGTGGTGGAGCCGATCCCGGGGCCGGTGAGCATCGAGGACAGCCGCGACCGGCGCGAACCGCCGAGCACCAGCTGGGTCGCGTTCTCCGCCCGGGCGAAGGACAGCAGCGCGGCCGGTACGTCGTCACCGACCACCTGGTGGTAGCTGCCGCCGAGGCTCTCGACCAGGGTCCGCTGCTCGGCCAGCCGGGTCGGGTCGGCACCGGTCAGGCCGTCGGAGCGGGCGACGTGAACGGCGAGCAGGTCGCCACCCGAGGACCGGGCGGCGATCCGGGCCGCCCGACGGATCAGTGTCTCGCCCTCGGGGCCTCCGGTGAGCGCGACGACCACCCGCTCGCGGGCCTCCCAGGTCGAGTCGATGTCGTGCTGGGCGCGGTACTGCTGCAGACCGGCGTCCACCCGGTCCGCGAGCCACAGCAGCGCGAGCTCACGCAGCGCGGACAGGTTGCCGACCCGGAAGTAGTTGCCCAGGGCAGCGTCGATCTTGTCGGCCGCGTACACGTTGCCGTGCGCCATCCGGCGGCGCAACGCCTCCGGGGTCATGTCGACGAGCTCGATCTGGTCGGCCGCCCGGACCACCCGGTCCGGCACGGTCTCCTGCTGGGGTACGCCGGTGATCTTCTCGACCACGTCGTTGATCGACTCCAGGTGCTGGACGTTGACCGTGGAGATCACGTCGATCCCGGCCGCCAGCAGCTCCTCGATGTCCTGCCAGCGCTTCTCGTTCCGGCTGCCCGGAACGTTGGTGTGCGCCAGCTCGTCGACCAGGGCGACATCGGGCCGGCGGGCCAGGACGGCGTCCAGATCCATCTCGGTGAAGCTGGCGCCGCGGTAGTCGAGGATCCGCCGGGGCACCACCTCCAGGCCGGCCAGCATCTCGGCCGTCCGCTCCCGCCCGTGGGTCTCGACGAATCCGACCACCACGTCGGTGCCGCGGGCCAGCCGTCGCTGCGCCTCGCCCAGCATCTTGTAGGTCTTCCCGACGCCGGGCGCGGCACCCAGGTAGATCCGCAGATGCCCGCGCGCGCTCATGCTTCCATGCTCTCAGAGCGCGGCGAGCGCGGCGTTCAGGCTGACCACGTTCACCCGGGGCTCACCGAGGAACCCGAGGGTGCGCCCGTCGGTGTTCTCCTGCACCAGCCGCTGGACCTCGGCCACGGGTCGGCCCTGTGCGCGGGCGACCCGGTTCACTTGCAGAGCGGCGTACGCCGGGCTGATGTGCGGGTCGAGGCCGCTGCCACTGGCCGTCAGCGCGTCCGGCGGGACCTGGGCGGGATCGACGCCCTCCAGCTCCGCCACCGCCTGGCGACGCTCCGCGATCAGGTTGACCAGCTCGGGGTTGTTCGGCCCGTACTGCGAGGCCGCGCTCCCCTTCCCGTCGTAGTCCACGGCCGACGGCCGCGTCTGGAACCATTCGTCGCCGTACTGCTGTCCGATCAGGCTGGACCCGACCTCCTTGCCCTGCACGGTGACGACGGAGCCGTTCGCCTGGTCCGGGAACAGCACCTGCGCCACCCCGGTCATGGTCAGCGGGTAGAGGATCCCGAGGACGGCGGTGAAGAGCACGAGC
This sequence comes from Kribbella sp. CA-247076, assembly GCF_050942445.1. NCBI lineage: Bacteria > Bacillati > Actinomycetota > Actinomycetes > Propionibacteriales > Kribbellaceae > Kribbella > Kribbella sp. CA-247076. The sequence continues at coordinate 7,234,537 of NZ_CP192051.1, forward strand.
ACCCGGACCGCCACTCCGAACTGACGAATACTGCTTGCCATTGACACTTACCTTTCAGCGGATGCCCGGGATCAGCGAGATCACCAGGTCCAGGAGTTTGATCCCGACGAACGGGGTGATCAGGCCGCCGGCGCCGTACACCAGCAGGTTGCGGCGCAGCATCGCCGACGCCGAGGACGGCTTGTACCGCACTCCGCGCAGCGCCAGCGGGACCAGCGCCACGATCACGAGCGCGTTGAACACGATGGCCGACACGATCGCCGACTCCGGCGAGTGCAGTCCCATGATGTTCAGCTTGTCCAAGCCTGGGTACGCCGCCGCGAACAACGCCGGCAGGATCGCGAAGTACTTGGCCACGTCGTTCGCGATCGAGAACGTGGTCAGCGAGCCGCGGGTGATCAGCAACTGCTTGCCGATCTCGACGATCTCGATCAGCTTGGTCGGGTTGGAGTCGAGGTCGACCATGTTGCCGGCCTCCTTCGCGGCCGACGTCCCGGAGTTCATCGCGACGCCGACGTCGGCCTGCGCGAGCGCGGGCGCGTCGTTGGTGCCGTCACCGGTCATCGCGACCAGGCGGCCGCCCTCCTGCTCCTTCTTGATCAGCGCCATCTTGTCCTCGGGCGTCGCCTCGGCCAGGAAGTCGTCGACCCCGGCCTCGTCCGCGATCGCCTTCGCGGTCAGCGGGTTGTCACCGGTGATCATCACCGTCCGGATGCCCATCGCGCGCATGTGGTCGAACCGCTCGCGCATGCCTTCCTTGACCACGTCCTTGAGGTGGACCACGCCGAGTGCCCGGGCCTTGCCGTCCACGCTCTCGGCGACGACCAGCGGCGTACCGCCCGAGGCCGAGATGCCGTCGACCAGCTCGCCCAGCTTCGGGTCCGCCGTTCCGCCCTGCCGTTGGATCCAGGTGTTCACGGCACCGGCCGCACCCTTGCGGATCTGCCGGCCGTCCACGTCCACGCCGCTCATCCGGGTCTGCGCGGTGAACTCCACGAACGTTGCGTGCGGCAACTCTCCGGTGGTCCGCTCGCGCAACCCGTACCCGGTCTTCGCGAGGACGACGACCGACCGCCCCTCGGGGGTCTCGTCGGCCAGGCTGGACAGCTGCGCCGCGTCCGCGAGCTCGGTGTCCGTGACGCCGTCGACCGGGACAAACTCGGCCGCCTGCCGGTTCCCCAGCGTGATGGTGCCGGTCTTGTCCAGCAGCAGCGTGTTCACGTCACCCGCGGCCTCGACCGCACGACCGGACATCGCCAGCACGTTGCGCTGCACCAAGCGGTCCATACCGGCGATCCCGATCGCGGATAGCAACGCGCCGATCGTAGTCGGGATCAGGCAGACCAGCAGTGCGACCAGGACGACGATGCTCAGGTCGGTGTTCGCGTACGCCGCGAACGTCGGCAACGTCACCGTGGCGACCAGGAAGACGATGGTCAGGCTGGCCAGCAGGATGTTCAGCGCGATCTCGTTCGGCGTCTTCTGCCGGGAGGCGCCCTCGACCAGGGCGATCATCCGGTCGATGAAGCTCTCGCCGGGCTTGGTGGTGATCTTCACGACGATCCGGTCCGACAGCACCTTCGTGCCGCCGGTGACCGCGCTCCGGTCACCGCCGGACTCGCGGATGACCGGCGCGGACTCGCCGGTGATCGCCGACTCGTCGACGCTGGCCACGCCCTCGACGACGTCGCCGTCCCCGGGGATGATCTGACCCGCCTCGACGACCACCAGGTCACCGAGCGTCAGTGCGGTGGCCGGCACCTCCTCCTCGGCGCCGTCGGCGGTCAGCCGGCGGGCGGTGGTCTCGGTCTTGGCCCGCCGCAGCGTCTCCGCCTGCGCCTTGCCCCGGCCCTCGGCGACCGCCTCGGCCAGGTTGGCGAACACGACGGTCAGCCAGAGCCAGACCACGATCCACCAGACGAACACGCTGGAGTCGGTGATCGCGAGGATCGTCGCGGCGACGGCGCCGACCTCGACGACGAACATCACCGGGTTCTTCACCATCACCCGCGGATCCAGCTTGCGCAGCGCGTCCGGGAGCGAGGTGAGCAGCATCTTCGGGTCGAACAGACCCGAGGAGGCCTTCTTGGATACAGCCGCCTGCTGTGGTGCGGGCGGCTTCGACAGCGTGGTCACAGTCCCTCCGCGAGGGGTCCGAGAGTGAGTGCGGGGAAGTAGGTCAGGCCGGTGACGATCAGGACGACGCCGATCAGCAGCGACACGAACAAGGCCTTGTGGGTGGGCAGCGTGCCCTGGGTCACCGGCACCGGCTGCTGCCGGGCGAACGAGCCGGCCAGCGCCAGCACGAGCACGATCGGCACGAACCGGCCGAGCAGCATCACGATTCCGAGAGCGGTGTTGTAGAAGGGGATGTTCGCGCTGATCCCGCCGAACGCGCTGCCGTTGTTGTTGCCGGCCGAGGTGAACGCGTACAGCACCTCGGAGAAGCCGTGCGGACTGTCGGTGTTGAAGATCGACGCCCGGGCCGTTGCCAGGCCCATCGCGATCGACGCGCCGGCCAGCACCAGCGTCGGCGTGGTCAGGATGTAGAGCGAGACCAGCTTCATCTCGCGCGCGGTGATCTTCTTCTTCAGGTACTCCGGGGTCCGGCCGACCATCAGGCCGGCCACGAACACGGCCAGCACCGCGAGCACGAGCATGCCGTACAGACCGGATCCGACGCCGCCGGGAGTCACCTCGCCGAGCATCATGTGGAAGAGCGCCGTACCGCCGCCGAGGGGGGTGAACGAGTCGTGCGCCGAGTTCACCGCGCCGGTCGACGTACCGGTGGTGGAGGACGCGAACAGGGCCGAGGCCCATTCGCCGAAGCGGGTCTCCTTGCCTTCCATCGCGGCGCCGGCCGCCTGGGTCGCCGTCCCGGCGCCCTGGGTCTCGAAGAAGGTGGCGGAGAAGGTGAAGGCGGCCCACAGCGTGCCCATCACGCCGAGGATCGCGTAGCCCTGCCGCTTGTCGCCGACCATCAGGCCGAAGGTGCGGGTGATGCAGACCGGGATCAGCAGCAGGAGGAAGATCTCGAAGAGGTTGGCCAGCGGGTTCGGGTTCTCGAACGGGTGCGCGGAGTTCGCGTTGTAGAAGCCGCCGCCGTTCGTGCCCAGTTCCTTGATCACTTCCTGGCTGGCCACCGGGCCGCCAGGGATCGTCTGGGTCTGGCCGGCCACCGAGGTGACCTCGTGCCCGCCGGAGAAGTTCTGGACGACGCCGGTCGCGACCAGCACCAGGGTGCCGACGATCGCGATCGGCAGCAGGATGCGCACCGTCGTACGGGTCAGGTCGACCCAGAAGTTGCCCAGCCGGTCGGTCTTCGAGCGAGCGAAGCCGCGGATGACCGCGATCGCCACCGAGATGCCGACCGCGGCGGACAGGAAGTTCTGCACCGCGAGGCCGGCGAACTGGACCAGGTGGCCCATCGTCGCCTCGGGCGAGTACGACTGCCAGTTGGTGTTCGCGACGAACGACGCCGCGGTGTTGAAGGCCAGGCCGGACTCGACGTTGGGCAGGCCGAGCGACAGCGGCAGAGAGGACTGCAGGCGCTGGAGCAGGTACAGCAGGACGAGGCCGACCGCGGAGAACGCGATCAGCGACCGGGCGTAGACGGCCCAGGTCTGGTCGGCCTTCGAGTCGACCCCGAGCAGCCGGTAGGCCCCGCGCTCGATCCGCAGGTCCTTGCCGGACGTGAACACGCGGGCCATGTAGCCGCCCAACGGCAGGTACACGGCAGCCAGGAGCGCGATCAGGAGGCCGACCTGGAGCAGGCCGGCGACGGTGTCGGACATCAGAACCTCTCGGGGAAGATCAGCGCGGCGACGAGATAGAGGACCAGCGCCGCCGCCACGACCAGGCCGGCGATGTTTTCGGCGCTCACAACTTCTCCACTCCACGCAGTGCGAACCAGACGGCCGCGAAGACGACGACGGTGACGGTGAGGTAGATGACGTCAGCCATGACGGTCCTGCCTCACGGACGAAGTGCTCATGAGCCCACTGCACACCGCTCGCTGCCCGGTCAGGAGTGTTCTCACAGGCCTCTCACACCGGCCGCGCGAGCTCTCACGGCGTTCTCACGGGCACTCATTCCGGACACGACTTCGCGCTGACGCCGGGAGTCCGCATACTTACGCGTGGCAATCACGGCCCACAGACGAAGGAAAGAACACCCAGTGACCGAATTGGACATCGCTGCCCCGACCGAGCAGTTCTTCTCTGCGCAGACCCGGGAGGCGCTGGCCGAGGCGAGCCGCCGGCTGGCGGAGCGTCTCCAGGCCCACACCGACGCCCTGCTCGCGATGACCGGCGACGAGGAGCAGGCCGCGCTCTACGAGCAGAACGCCGCGCTCGAGGAACTGGTCGAGGGCTGGAACGACGCCGTCTTCGAGCACACCGGTACGGCGCCGCTGCTGCTGGAGGACGGCGCCGACGACGAGGACGACGAGGTCGAGGAGGACCACGTGCTCAGCGTCGTGTCCCGGTTCGACCTGCGCGTGGTCGACCTGGACGCGCTGCTCGAGGCCGGCCGGGCCGCGCAGCAGCGGCACCCGGCCGAGCTGGACGAGGGCGGCGAGCCGGAGCCGGTGGACTCGGCCGAGCAGGCGATCTACGAGATCAGCCGCGAGGTCGGCGAGGCGTGGTTCGAGCTGCCCGGTATCGAGATGGTGGCCGGCGCCCGCGCGTACGTCGTACCCGAGTCGCCGTTCGAGCCGCTGGACGCCGACGCCGAGGACGTCGTCACCGAGCTGATCGCCCCCAACGGCACCGCCACCCACGCGGAGACTTGGGCCTGACGCCGTGGCCTGAGGTCGGAGCCCCGGGTGGACGGTCCGTCCGCCCGGGGCCTCAGGCCATCGCGACCGCTTCGATCTCGAGCAGCCATTCCTCGGCGTAGATGTCGCAGATGATCACGGTGAGCGCGGGTGCGTGCTGGCCGAGGACCTCCTCGCGGATCTTCGAGTTGAGCGCGCGGTACTGCCGGTCCGACAGGTAGGTCGTCACCTTCACCAGGTTGAGCACCCCCATCCCGGCCTCACCGAGCACCGCGAGCACGTTCCGCCAGACCATCCGGCACTGCGCCTCGAAACTCTCCGGCACCCGGCCGTGCTCGTTGCCCCACGGCACCTGACCGCTGACGAACACCATCCGCTGGGCGCCGTCCACCTGCACCCCGTGCGTGTAGTTGCCCGTCGCCGCCGGCAGGATCGCCGGATTCAACGGCACGATCGCAAGCTCCGCCATCGATGAATCCCCTCCACTCCGCCCAGACCCACCCCGAGCGCCAATACCCCACCATGTCTACCCCGCCGACCCCGAACCGCCAACCGCAGACCCGCATCGATGAGGAACCGACAACCAAGCGACACGTCCGCGCAGCTAAGGTCCCTCGAGTGGAACGAACGGTCGAACGCCTCCTGGGAGTCCGCGTCGTCGACCGTGCCGACCTCGGCAGCAGTAACCTCGCCCCGGTCGCCCGCCTCGTCCTCGACCGCGAGTACGACGGCATCGGCCGCACTGTGATCGTGAAGGGCCGCCGCCTGGACAACCTCGCCTGGGGAACCGGCGACGCCTTCCAGCGCAACGAACGCCGAGCGCTCGAACACCTCCAGCCCACCGGCCTTGCACCGAAACTGCTGGCCACCAGTGTCGGCACCGACGAGTACGACCAGGTGCTGGTGCTGTCTGATCTCGGCCCCGGCCCGACCGTCCAGCAGTTGCTGTTCGGCGACGATCCGGAGGCGGCGACCGAGGGCCTGCTCGCGATGGCCCGGCTCGCCGCCGAACTGCACACCGCGGTCGACCCCGACTTCGAGGCGGCTCACGAGATCCAGTTCCTCGACCAGCCCCTGAACCTCTGGCCGCCCCTCGTCGAGGCCGCGGCCGAGCTCGACTTCCCGCCACCGGGCGACGTCGAGCTCCGCCGACTGGCCGACGATCTCCAACGCCGGACCGCCTTCACGCACGGCGATTTCACCCCGGGCAACGTCGTACTGGGCAACGGCGAAGCCCGCCTGGTGGACCTGGAAGGCGCAGGCCGCCGTCACCCCGGCCTGGACGCCGCCTGCCTACGCCTCCCCTTCCCGCACTACGGCTACTGGGCCACCATCCCCGACCAGGTCCTCAACCAACTCGACGCCACCTACCGATCCGCCACCGGCGACCCGGCCCACGACGGGATGATGGCCACCGGCTCCGCGGCCTGGGCCATCATCCGCGCCTCCCGCCTCCGCCTGATCGCGTCATCCGACCAGGCCCCGGCCGAGGCACTGAGACGCCGTACGCAGATCGTCCACACACTGACCGCAGCAGCAGCCTGCATGCGAGCCGTCTACCCGAACCTGAGCAGCTGGCTCGACCAACTGTCCGACGCGATGCGACTGCGCTGGGCCGAAGCCCGCCAACCACCCCGCACCTTCCAGGGCTTCCGCTCGGTGTAGCTCCGCTGGTCAGTCCAGGGGGCGGAGTTCGTCGGCGTAGGAGACGGAGACTCGGCGGAGGACGCCTTCCTTGACGGAGTACTGGCCCATGCGCCACAGGGGCGGGCTGTAGGCGTGGACGGTGACGCTGCCTTTGTCGAGGCCGGTGAGGCGGTGGATGTGCTCGGGGCCGAAGCCGTAGACGTCGCCGGCCTGGACGACGGTCTCGACGGACTCGGTGCCGATGGCGAGGTTGTGCTCGACCAGTTTGCCGCGGGCGACCGCGACCGCGCCGGAGGAGATGTCGTGGTCGTGCCAGCCGGTGTCGTTGACCGGGGTCCAGCAGATCAGCCAGACGTCGACGTTGGCGTCGCGGTGCAGGGAGGCGAAGACGCGCTCCTCGTCGCTGTACGCGACCTTGTCCTCCCACAGGTGCGGCTGGGCGGCGATCGACGCGGCGAGCTCGGACAACTCGGCCGGGTCGAGGTCGCGACCCGGAAGGTCGTCCAGCGACACACAGTTGTTGAGCTCCACGAGCCGGCTGGCCTGGCGGGCCGGGACGACGGGTACGTCGATGGGCTGGGCAGTCACTGCACTCCCCTCTCAGGAGATGGTTGCCCGGCCCCGTGCAGGAGCCGGTGTGGGTTGTCGTGGCGGATCACCGCGGTCGCGGCGGCGCCTTGGCGGTGGTCGGTGATCCCGGCGTACGGCCGGTCGGTGCCGTGCACGACCTGGTCGATGCCGAGGATCCGCGCGACCGCGTCGATCCCCTGCGGGCCGTAGCTCGAGGTGTCGACGTACAGGTTGGGGTCGATGGTGCCGAGCCGGCCGCCGCGCGCGGTCAGCCGTTCGTGGTGGACAGGCGCGAGGCCGGCCGCGGCGACGAAGCAGATCCGCAACCGCGGGAAGTCGCGGCGCCCGCCGTACGCGTGCCAGGCCCACCACGCGGCCTGCAGCTGGCTCGAGTAGTCGACGACCGGCGCCCACCAACCGGGCGATTCGTCGACCGGTACGGCGGCGCCGGGGTGGACGAGGACCGGCTTGTTCAACCGCTCGACGGTCGCGAGGAGCTCGCCGTGCGCGTTCCATCCGGCCGGTGTCCCGAGCACCTGAGCAGGCAGCTGCAGTCCGACGAATCCCTTGCCCAGCAAGGTTTCCAGGCCGCGAACGTCCGGATCGACCACACTGACCGAAGCCCACGCCTTGAACGGCCTCGGCAGCCCGGCGGCACCGACGTGCCAGGCGTCGAGCAACGACGCGTCGTCCAACTGCTCGATCCCCAGCGGACTCGACAGCGACACCACTGCCAGCGCCGTCCCGGCGTCCCGCTCCAGCGCGACCCGCTTGTCGACGGCGTGGGCCGCGGGATCGATCTCGTACGGCGCCTCGGTCTCGGTGTGCAGCGTCCAGCCGTCGAGGTACGGCGGCGTGCGGCGCGCCCGGAGCCGGTCGACGAACTCCGCCGGCCACAGGTGCTGGTGGACGTCGATCACGGCTTCACCTCCCGGACCTGATCAGATTGAAGCGCTTCAAGCTGCCTAGAGTGAAGCGCTTCAATACCTCGCTTGTCAAGTTTGTGTCCGTGCAACGGGCTAGGGTGCACCACATGTCCGGAAACGGCCGGAGGCCAACCCTCAAGGACATCGCCGCGGAGACCGGCCTGTCGATGGCGGCCGTGTCCTACGCGCTGCGTGGCCTGCACGGGACGCCGGAGACCCGGCAGCGGGTCCAGGACGCGGCCGAGCGACTCGGCTACCAGGCCGACCCGGTCGCTCGCGCGCTCGCGTCCGGCCGGAGCGGCTCGGTCGGCGTACTGTGCGCCTCCCTCGAGGACCTCTGGCAGCAGCGGCTCGCGGCCGCGCTCGGCCGGGAGCTGCTGGCGCCGGACCGGAACGCCTTGATCATCGACTCGGCCGGCGACGCCGACCGCCAGCTCGAGCTCGCCCAGCACCTGGTCGACCACCGCGCGGACGCGATCGTGGTGATCCCGGTCAACCCGGCCGCGAAGGGCTGGGCCCGGATCGCCCAGCAGGCGCCGGTGATCGCGATCGGCGACGCCCTCGCGGGGGCGAAGGCGAAATCCGACGTGATCTTCGACAACGAGACCGGCGTCAGTACGGCGCTGCGCACCCTGGCCGGCGCGGGCCACCGGACCGTGGCCGTACTCAGCCCGTCGCACCGCTTCGAGGCCCAGCGCCCGGCCGAGGAGATCGCGCAGCGGGTCGCGGCCGGGCTGAAGCTCAAGATCAGGATCGTCACCTGTCCGCACGACCTGCCCGGCGCCACCGAGGTCGCCCGCGACCTGCTCAGCGGCCCCTCGCGCCCGACCGGCATCCTGGCGCTCGCCGACTCGATGGCCTTCGGGGTGTACGCCGCCAGTCGCGAGCTCGGCCTCCGCGTCCCGGACGACCTGTCCCTGCTCGGGTACGACGACCAGCCGATGTCCCAGCTGCTCACGCCGCCGCTGTCCACCTTCCACTGGCCGCTCGAGGACCTGGTGAACGACGTCGTCGCCCGGGTCACGTCCGCGGTCGACACCAACCGCCGCGTCCGCCGTACCACCGTCGCGCCGACCCTGATCGAACGCGGCTCGGTCGCGGCACCTCCGGGAAAGCTTCACCCCGCGAAACTAGACTAACTCAGTACACTTTCCGACCGCTGTCCAGCATGCGGAAGGCCGGCCGAGCTGGGTGCTCGGCCGGCCTTCGCGGGAGTACTGCGTCTACTTGGTGCCGAAGACCTGGAGTTCGGTCATGTCGGTGAACTGGCAGCCGCCGAAGGCGCCGTCGGGGCAGTTCGTGGCGAAGTCGGGCACCTGCGGGCTGAGCATCCAGAACCGCACGTACTGGATCCCGGTCGCGTTGCCGGACGCGTTGACCAGGTTGTACTTGCCCCGGTTCTCCGCGGTGAAGGTGCCTTCCGCCGCGGTCGCCCAGGTGGTGCCGTCGGCCGAGGTCTCGATCCGGTACTGACCGGTCGACGAGCTGCCCGGGTCACCACAGGTGTTCGACGGGTCGACGTTGAACGCGCTGATGTCGACCGTCTCCGGAAGCTTGATGTCGATGTGCTTCGGGATCATCTGGTTGGTCGGCGTCGCGTTGTCGTCACCGGTGGTGCTGCCCCAGCCGGTGCCCTGCGCGTTGTCGATGGCGTAGTCCGGACCGCACTGCGGGCTGTAGTCCGGCCCGTTGAAGTCGACCACCGAACCGCCGCCGGACGACGCCGCCCAGTTGCGGCGCGGCTCGAAGTTGGCGGTGGCCCCGGCCTTGACCGTGACCGGCTGGACGATCAGCTCGTAGCCCGGAGCGGACACGACGACCTTCGGGTAGGTGCCCGGGGCAACACCGGTGATGGTGAACGTGCCGTTCGCGTCGGTGGCGTCGGCGTAGTCGCCGGCGAAACCGGAGGCGTGACCGCCGACGTAGACCAGCGCACCGGCCACCGGAGCACCGGTGTCCTTGTCCTTCACCGTGCCGGTCAGCGTGGTGGTCGCGCCCGTCGGCGGCTTGTGGAAGTCCTCCGCCGGGAACGCGTCCCCGCCGTCGACGACACCGGCGTACCAGCCCATGCCGCGGTTGGCGAACACGGTCCAGATGATGTCGGCGTTCTTGCCGCCGCTGGCGACCAGGTCGGCCTGCACGACCGCGTTGCGCATGTCGAGCATGGTCGGGTCGTTCGGCGCCAGCTCCATCGCGCGGGTGATGATGCTGACCGCGTAGCTGCGGCCGAACCGCTCCCGCAGGTCCCACAGCGTCTGCGCCCAGACCTCACCCGAGGCGTGCACCTGGGGGGCGCCGCCGATGGTCGGGAAGTCGCCGTAGGTGTAGCCGCCCTGCGAGCCGTCGGCGGCGACACAGGCCGCGGCCTTGGCCCGGACCCGGCAGTCGATGGCCTGGGTACGGATCGAGCCGCCACCGGTGACGTACTTGCCCTCGAGGATCTCGCCCGGCGCGGTGGTGTCCTTCTCCAAGCCGTGCGAGACCAGGTAGTCGAGCGCGTAGAAGTCGCTCCACGCCTCACCCATCGCGCCGGCCTGGATGCTGTTCAGCGTCGAGTTGCCGGTCGCGTCGACGACCAGGCGGTTCGACAGACCGTGGCCGTACTCGTGGTACAGGATGTCGGCCGCGTTGGACGAGCTGGTCGCCACGGTGGTGGTGTCGCCCGGCGTACCGAACAGGTACATCTGCATGGTCGGCGGGATGCCGTCCGGCGGGGTGTTCATGTTCGCGTTGTTGACGTGGTTCGCGTCCGGTCCGCCGTTGGCGGCGGTGGCCGCGCCGTCCAGCGCGTTCAGCAGGACCGGGTCGCCGCCCGCGGCGTCGAACGAGCCGGCCGCCGGGGTGAAGCTGATCGGCGGCTTGGCCAGCCAGTCGTGGAAGTTGCTGGCCAGGTAGAAGCCGTTGGTGACGTCCTGGTTCACGTTGGTCTTCCAGGAGTCCGGCTTGGCCGGGTCCCAGGAGCAGACGAACGTCGCCGAGCACAGCGATCCCGGCGCGGTGAACGGCGTCAGCTTGTACTCCGCCGTGGTCCGGGTGCCGGGCACCTTGACCGTCTCGCCGGCGTCCGGCTGGTTGTTGTCGTTCACGTCCGCCCAGGCGGCGACCGACGTACCCTCGAGCAGGGTCTTGGCGTTCTTCGGCAGCCACTTGTTGTAGATCAGGTTCTCGACCCGCTGCGTCCCGCCCTTGGCGGCGCCCGGGTAGTTGTCCTGGACGAGCGCGTCGCCGACACCGTCGCTGGACAGGTTCCGGCGGTAGAGCAGGCCGCCGGTCTGGGCGTCGATCACGTGCGTGTAGATCTTCGTGCCGCCGGTGTTGACGTACGTCATCCAGCCCTTGCGCAGCCCGTCGGCGGTGTGGAACCACACCTGCTTGACGACGTCGCCGTTGCTGAACTTGGTCTCGGCGCCGGTGGTCTTCGCGGTCGCGGACTTCGCCGTCCCGCCGATGTCCTCGGCGGCGGCGCTGCGAGCGGCCGCCGCGGTCAGCTTCGGCGCGGCCGCGGCGGACCGGCCCTGGGCCTGGGCGGTGAGGCCGGCGACCGGCGAGCCCATGACCGAGATCAGCTGGCCGTTCTTGGTGACGTTGGCCTTCAGGCCGTTGCCGAACACCTCGATGCCGTCGACCACCTGGGTCCAGAAGATGTGGTGGGTGCCGAGGTCGTCGACGTAGTCCTTGCGCAGCTTCAGCGTGGCCAGGTCGTCGGCCGAGAGCTTGAAGACCTCGGGGTGCGCCTTCACGTAGGCCAGCGCGATGTCCTGCGCCTTCTTCGCGCTCTTGCCGGTCAGGAAGCCGTCCAGCTTGGTCACCTGGGCGGGCGTGCCGGTGTTCGGGTCCACCTCGACGACACCCTGGGTGCCGAGCGAGTTGCGGAACTTCTCCGACGCGGCGGTCTCCTTGCCGGCCACCTTCGCGGCCCGGGCGTACGTCGTCTTGGCGCTGGGGGTCCGGGCGTCGTAGTTGCCCTTCTGCTCCCGCCCCCCGAGGTGCTCGCCCTGGGCCGCCTTGCCCTGGTCCGGGCCGGCGGTCTGCGCGGCCGTGGCACCGCCGGCGGCGGTCACGACCAGCACAGTGGCGGCGGAGACGGCGGTGGCTGCCAGGAGCCCCCGCCCTCTGCGTGATGTGGTCACAAACGCTCCATGGAGTTGTGTGCGCGGATCGCCCTCCACGACCCGTCCCGGGGGTGACCCTAAGCCTGGCGGGGGCCCCGGGGAAGGGAAATCACCGGATTGGCGTGGAGACGAGGGTTGTCCTTCGTGTGCGGAAGAGTACTAGGAGCGACAGCAGAACGGTTGCACCCAGCCACAGTCCGGTTGCTGTGAGTGTCGCTCCGCCTGGGTGGACGATCGATTCGCCCCGCTGGGCCTGCCAGGTGACCAGCCAGATCAGACCGGCGTACGACGCCGCGCCGACGGCCACCAGCGCGGTCCGGGGACCCTCCGGACGCAGAGCCGGGAAGCGGCGCGCGAGCAGAACGAGGCCCAAGGCAAGCAACGGGATCGCCTGCAGGGCGTGGACGCCGAGGAAGTGACCGATCCTCAGGTCGCCGCCCGTCGTGCTCCAGCCGGTGACCGGCAGACCGCCGCCGCCGTCCTCGACGCCGACCGAGTGCGACCCGAAGTGCAGTTGCTTCCCGGCCTCGGCGGCCTCGCGTTCCTGGGCCGGCGTCGACCGGAACATCAGGTTGCCGAGCAGCATGCCGGCGAGCGTCGTACCGAGGGCCAGCCGGATGCTCCAGCGCAGCGCCCGGTCTCCCGGCTTGTCGAACAGCAACTGGATCGCGATCACGAGTACGGCGGCCCAAACCAGGTAGATCGTGGTCGCCATGACGTTGTGGATCAGTTGGTCGGTCGCGGTCGAGACGTTGAAGTGCAACTGCCGCCCGCGGACCACGACCTGTCCGGCGATCAGGACCATCTCGGCCGCGACGCCGGCCGCGACGACCGTCCCCATCCACCAGCCGAGCCGCCGGGCCTTCGTCTGCAGCGACAGCATCCAGGCCAGCGTGACGCAGTAGATCCCCAGGCTGATGGCGAACTTCAGCGGCTTCATCCAGATCGGGTGCCCGATCAGCACCCGGTCGTCGAGCAGCGCTCCGCCGATCCCGATCAGCGTCATCACGGCCAGGCCGATCGACACCGCGACCAGGGGCCGGTGCAGCCGGGCGGGTCTGGGCGGAAGAGTCGGTACGGCGTCCGGCCGCGCGGTCATCGTGGTCATGTCCCGATCCTCGGCAGCGGACGCCCGCGAGGCAGGAGCGTCAGCCCCACCGGCGGGGTGGATCTTCCTCTACCCCTAGGGGTCCGCGCCCTTGACACGGTTTCGGCCTGCGGGCGTAAGGTGACGAGAAATCGATTTCCCACGTTGGAGGTCCGCTGATGTCCCTGCTCAGCCGTCGAACGTTTCTGCAGGCAGCGGGCGGTACGGCGCTCGCCGGGGCGCTGGCCGGATGCGGTGGGGGTGACGACAGCGGCGGCGGCTCGTCGACGAAGGAGCTGTCGTTCGTCTACATGGGCACGGCCGAGCAGCAGGCCACCTGGAACAAGCTGTTCGCCAAGTTCGGCGAGCAGCACCCGGACATCAAGCTCAAGGCCGAGGGCATCCCGCTGTCGAACTGGGGCGACTTCTTCAACAAGCTGTCCACCCGGCTGGCCGGCGGCCAGGTGCCGGACGTGATCCAGGTGGCCACCGAGGGACAGCGGCTGTTCGCGTCGAAGGGCCTGCTCGCGCCGCTCGACGACTACATCGCCAAGGACAAGGCGACGATCGACGAGTACTACGCCGACATGGACCCGAACCTGATCGAGTGGAACAAGAAGTACAGCTCCACCGACGGCAAGACGTACTACCTGCCGGGCGAGTTCAACACGATGTGCATGTGGTACTCGAAGGAGCTGTTCGCGAAGGCCGGCGTACCGGAGCCGAAGGCGACCTGGACCTGGGACGACTTCCGGTCCGCGTGCGAGCAGATCAAGGCGAAGACCGGGGCGTTCGGCTACGCGGCCGGCCCGGAGTACTTCGCCGCGATCATGCCCTGGCTGCTGACGAACGGCACCAGCAGCTTCAGCGACGACTGGTCGACGCCGACGTACGACGACCCGAAGGTGATCGAGGCGGCCGAGTTCAACCGGAAGCTGGTCGCGGACAAGCTGTCGCCGCCACCCGGCGGCACGTTCGACGCGACCACCGCGGCCGCGCAGGGCAAGCTGGCGATGTTCGGCGGCGGCCGGTGGCCGATCATCAGCATCCGGAACCTGAAGGCGACCGCGAAGATGGGCATCGTGCCCTGGCCGGCCAAGGCGGAGCAGGGCTCGCCGGTCGGCTGGAACGGCTACCCGATCATAAAGGCGTCGAAGAAGAAGGACGACGCCTGGACCTTCATCAAGTTCCTGATCTCGAAGGAAGGGTCCTCGTTCTTCGCCCAGCTCGGCGGCACCATCGTGCCGGCCCGCAAGTCGATCGCGAACAGCGAGTCGTTCCTGACCGACGCGCCGAAGGGCACCGAGTACCTGTACCAGGCGCTCAGCTACGCGACGCCGATCCCGTCGCCGGACAAGGGCGCCGCTGTCCAGAAGGCCGTCGAGGACGGCTGGAAGCAGGTGCTCACCGGCAACGCGTCCCCGGGCGACGCGCTCGGCAAGGCGCAGACCGCGCTCGAGGGGCTGGTCTGACTTGGCGACCGCCGTGGCCGAGCGGGCCCGGGTGCAGCAGGCGACGGCCACGCAGCGGCGGGACTGGTTGCCGGGCTACCTGTTCATCAGTCCCGCGGTCCTGCTCTTCCTGGTCTTCGTCGCCGGTCCGCTGGTCGCCGCGTTCGGGCTGAGCCTGTTCCACTGGGACTTGCTCAGCCCGCCGGAGTTCGCCGGGCTGGACAACTTCCGGCAGCTGGTGAGCGACAGCGCGACGATCCGCGCGGTGGTCAACACGTTCGTGTTCGCGATCTCGTCGGTGGTCACCCACATCGGGTTCGGCATGCTGCTCGCGCTCGGCGTCCACCGGACGATGACGCGCGGGACGAAGTACTTCGTCCGGACCGCCTTCTTCTTCCCCTTCCTGATCTCGTGGGCCGCCGTCGCGCTGATCTGGAAGTACGTGCTGGACCCGGCCTTCGGGCTGGCGAACTTCTACCTCTCGTCGACCACGAACTGGCTGGCCTCACCGACCTGGGCGCTGCCGACGCTGATCGTGGTCGACTGGTGGCACACCATCGGCTACACCTTCATCATCCTGCTCGCCGGCCTGCAGACGGTGCCGGCCCAGTTGCACGAGGCCGCCCGTGTGGACGGCGCGAACGCGTGGTGGCGGTTCTGGAGCGTCACCCTCCCGGTGATGTCGCCGACGATCTTCTTCGCCACCGTGATCACGTTCATCGGCGCGTTCCAGATCTTCGACCCGATGGTGATCATGACCCAGGGCGGCCCGGACGGCGCGACCCGGAGCATCGTGATGTACACCTACGAGAAGGGCTTCCAGTCCTTCGAGGTCGGGTACGCCGCCACCCTCTCGCTGGTGCTGTTCGTGGTGATCATGCTGGTCACCGGCCTGCAGTTCCGCCTCAGTCGCCGGTGGGTGCACCAGTGACCGGCGGGGCGTACCGGTGGCGCGGCCGGCTGATCGACCTGGTGCTCGTGGCCGGCGGACTACTGATGATCGCGCCGCTGGTCTGGCTGATCGTGACCGCGCTGTCGGAGCCGATCGACGCGTTCCAGTTGCCGCCGCGGTGGATCCCGCGGCCGCCGAGCCTGGAGAACTTCCGGCAGGTGCCGGACCTGATCCCGTTCGCCCAGATGGCCTGGAACAGTCTGCAGATCGCGGTGATCACGACCGCCGGCGCGTTGCTGACGAGTGCGCTGGCGGCGTACGCGTTCTCGCGGTTGCGCTTCCCCGGACGGGACCAGATCTTCTCGGTGCTGCTGGCCGCGCTCGTCGTGCCGGTGCAGCTGACCGTCGTACCGGTGTTCATCCTGATGCGGTGGCTGGACCTGGTCGACACCACGGTGGCGATCTGGCTGCCGGCGCTGGTGAACGTGTTCGGGATCTTCTTCCTGCGGCAGTACATCGCGTCGATCCCGCGGGAGCTGGACGAGGCGGCGATCATGGACGGCGCCGGGCACTTCTGGATCCTGTTCCGGGTGATCCTGCCGCTGGCCCGGCCGGGCCTGACCGCGCTCGGGATCTTCGTCTTCGAGGCGTCCTGGAACAACTTCTTCTGGCCGTACATCTTCCTGTCGTCACCGGAGAAGATGACGCTGCCGGTGGGGCTGGTGTCCTTGCAGGGCGCGATGGGCGGTGGCCCGGCGGTCGTCCTGTTCGCGGCGATCACCCTGGTCGTTCTGCCGATCCTCGTCCTCTTCCTGATCTTCCAGCGCTCGTTCATCGCCTCGATCGCCTCCACCGGACTGCGCGCATGACAGACCACCTTCCCGCGGCCTTGCGTGCGTTGTGGCACGAGCTGCCGCTGCTCGCGGCAGCCGGAGTCCTGACCTGTACGGCGTCCGCAGTCGTCGTGCTGTTGATGCCTGGCGTCTCACCGGGCAGCGTGTTGCTGAGTGCGTTGCTGGTCGGTCCGGTGTGGGCCGGCCTGGTGGCGACGACCGACTCTGTCGTGCGTGACGGCCGTGGTGGGGTGTTGCTGATGCTGCGCAATGTTCGACGCTACGGCCCGGCCGGTGTGGAGGTCGCCGTCGTGCCTGCGGTCGTCGGCGCGCTCGCCTTGCTCAACTGGAGTCTCTACAGCGGTCCGCTGTTCCTGCTGCCGATGGCGGTCAGTGGGTGTGCGGCGGTACTGGCCGTGCTGGCCGCCTGCTGTGCGTTCAGTCTGCGGGTGACAGCCGGACTGCGTGGGCGGGCGCTGTGGTTCACGTCGCTGGCGTTGGTCGCTCGCGCACCTGCCGTACCGCTGGGGATCGTTGCGCTGGGCGTCGTCGCGCTGCTGCTCGGCACGTCGGTCACTGCCTCGTTGCTGTTGCTCGCACCCGGTCCGGTGGCGCTGTTCGCCTCGGCCGGTACCTGGACTGTCTACCGGACGGAGAACCATGCACTACAGCGGTGACAAGCTGACGCACTTCGCACTACCGCTCGGCGGACTGGGGACCGGCACTGTCGCCCTGGCCGGCAACGGTGCGTTGCGGCAGTGGCAGCTGCACAACATCGGCAACCACGAGGCCTTCGTACCGGACAGCTTCTTCGCGCTCCGGCTGTCCCAGGTGGAGCCACCGCTGGACGACATCCGCCTGCTCCAGGGCCCGTTGCGGCAGCCGACGCACACTCCGCTGGTGACCGACGATGTCGTACCGGAGAGCGAGCGGCGGCTGCACCAACTGCTGCATCCGGTCGGCTCGGCCACTGTGTCGGCAACCTATCCGCGCGCCCGGGTGGACTACGACACCGACCTGCCGTTGGACGTGAGCATGGAGGTGTTCAACCCGCTGGTGCCGACGGACGCGGTCGCGAGCTCGCAGCCGGTCGTTGCGTTCACCTTCACCTTGCGCAACACCGGTGACTTCCCGCTGCACGGTCTGCTCGCCGGCGCCCTGCAGAACTCCGTCGGCTGGGACGGCGTGACCCCGATCGACGGCGTCTCCTGCTGTCTGTACGGCGGCAACACGAACCGAGTGCGGCAGTCCGACCAGTGGACGTCGCTCATCATGGAGAACACTGCTCTCGCTTTGGATCACCCGGGCGCCGGGCAACTGGTGCTCTCGACCGAGAGCACTGCCGCCTTGAGCTATCCGCAGTGGTCGACGCCGGAGCAGTTCGTCACCTATCTGGCCGGCCGCCCGACCCGCCGGCCGTACTCGGCCGACGGTCCCAGCGCGCACGGGACGACGTGGAACGGCGCGCTGGCCGCCCCCTTCCGCCTGCAGCCGGGCGAGACCGTGCAGCAGCGGTTCCTGATCGCGTGGCACTTCCCGAACCGATATGTCGACTTTCAGCAGTTCGGTCCGCGGCGCGACTACGGTCACAGCCGCTTCTGGCTCGGCAACGCCTACACCCGCCGTACGCCGGATGCCGTCGCGGTGACGGACTCGTTCATCTCCACCTGGTCAGACCTGGAGTCCGGCACGGCAGCCTGGGCGGATGCGTTCGAGCAGAGCAGTCTGCCCGGTGAGGCCGGATCACGGCTCGCTGCGCTGGTTGCCGACGTACGCAGCCCGACCGTCTTCCAGACCGCCGACGACACCGTGCTGGGGTTCGAAGGCGTGCTCGGCGCGTCCACCGGCATGTGGGGCGGCCGGTACGGCGGCTCCTGCCCGCTCAACTGCACGCACGTGTGGAACTACGAGCAGACGCTCTCCCGGCTCTTTCCCTCGCTGGAGCGGAACATGCGGGACACCGAGTACGACGTGATGCAGGCGCCCGAGGGGTACATCCCGCACCGGGTGATCGCGCCGACATACCACCGGCAGCTGTGGGACGTGGTGATCGGCGGCCCGGAGGAGCCCGCGCTCGACGGCATGCTCGGCGCCGTACTCAAGACCTACCGTGAGGTCCGGCAGGGTGCGGGACTCGAGTGGTTGCGGCACCGCTGGCCGAACGTCGAGCGACTGCTCACGCACATCCGGGACAAGTGGGATCCGTCGGCGACCGGCGTACTGCGCGGCATCCAGCCCAGTACGCACGACATCGACCTGTGTGGCGTCAACACGTTCATGGGCACGCTCTGGCTGGCCGCACTGCGAGCCGCCGAGGAGATGGCGCTGCTGCTCGGTGAGGACGGCAAGGACTACCGCGTGCTGTTCGAGGCGGGCAGCAAGGCGTACGACGAGCTCCTGTTCACCGGCGAGTACTACCGGCAGGTCCTCGCGCCGGAGGAGACCCGCGACTTCCAGTGGGGTGACGGCTGCCTCGCCGACCAGCTGATCGGCCAGTGGTGGGCCCACCAGCTGGACCTCGGCTACGTGCTCCCGGCCGACCACGTGAAGACGGCGCTGCGCAACGTCGTACGGCACAACCTCCGGGTCGGCTTCGAGGGGTTCGACCACCCGTACCGAGTGTTTGCTGATGGCAACGACACCGGGCTGCTGATGTGCACCTGGCCGCACGGCGGTCGCCCGGACGTCCCGACCCGGTACTGCGACGAGGTGTGGACGGGCTCGGAGTACCAGGTGGCCGCGCACTGTCTCTACGAAGGACTCGTCGACGAGGGCTTCCAGATCCTCCAGGGCCTCTGGGACCGGTACGACGGCAGCCGGCGCAACCCCTTCAACCCGATCGAGTGCGGCGACCACTACATCCGCAACGCCGCCGGCTGGACCGTCCTCGAAGCCCTCGCCGGCTTCCGGTACGACGCCCTGTCCGGCAGCGTCACGTTCGCACCCCTGGACGTCGCCCGCACCGACGACCACTGGCAACTCCCCTTCGTCGCGGCCACCGGCTGGGGCGTGGCGACGAGCACCGCCGACACCCTCACCCTGACCTGCCACGCCGGCCGGCTGACGCTCCGAGCCGTCCACCTCGACAGCACTCCGCACCCGGTAGACGCCACGGTCCTCCCCGGAAAACCCTTGGTGATCCACCGGAGCTGACGCCTACCGTCGAGAGCATGTCGCTGCTCGACCAAGCACAGGCACTCCAGGCCGAGGCCCGGCAGCTCGCCGACCGTCTCCAGCTCGAATCCGCCTTCCCCTGGCGGCCCCAGCTGATCGGCAGCGCCCTGTCGGGCCTGATGGTCGACCGCGACCTCGACATCATGTTCGACGCCCCCGACGCCACCGCGCCCCGGATCCTCGACGGCCTGACCCACGTCGCCCGCCGGATCGACGTCCGGAGCCTCGACCTCCGAGACGAACGCGCCGACCGCCGCCCAACCCCGGCAATCACCGACGAACGCTTCTACGCCGTCCTCCACACCCCCACCTGGAAAATCGACCTAACCTTCTGGCTCCACATCATCGACCGCCCGCACGTGGAGGACGCTCTCAGGCTGCGCGACGCGACGGCCGAGCAGCGCCTGACCATCCTGCGCCTGAAGGCGGCCGGCCCCGACCTCGGCAGCTCCGACATCTACGCTGCCGTGCTCGGAACGGACAGGAGTGCCGGCCGTCCGGCAACGCCACCGGACGGTCGGCACTCGTTCTAGGGGAGTCCTAGTTGGGCGGACTCCTGGTCGGTGAAGAGGCGGGAGCGGATCAGGAAGCGGACGCCTTCCGGGGCCTCGACGGAGAAGCCGCTGCCGCGGCCCCTCACCACGTCGACGGTCAGCTGGGTGTGCTTCCAGTACTCGTACTGGTTCGCGGACATCCAGAACGCGATCGGCCGGTCGAGGCCGTCGACCACCAGATCGCCGAGCTGCACGTCCGCCGACCCCGTCCTGAACTCCCCGTCCGGGTAGCACATCGGCGAACTGCCGTCGCAGCACCCACCGGACTGGTGGAACATCAGCGGACCGTGCATCTCGGTGAGGCGGCGGAGCAGCGCCGCCGCCTCGTCCGTGAGCAGCACCTTCTCGACCATGGCCTAGAAGAACCCGAGCTTGTTCGGGCTGTAGCTGACCAACAGGTTCTTCGTCTGCTGGTAGTGGTCGAGCATCATCTTGTGGTTCTCCCGGCCGATGCCGGAGCTCTTGTACCCGCCGAAGGCCGCGTGCGCCGGGTAGGCGTGGTAGCAGTTGGTCCAGACCCGGCCGGCCTGGATCTCGCGCCCGGCCCGGTACGCCGTGTTGATGTCCCGCGACCAGACGCCGGCGCCCAGCCCGTAGAGCGTGTCGTTGGCGATCTTCATCGCGTCGGCGTAGTCGTCGAACCTGGTCACCGCGACCACCGGGCCGAAGATCTCCTCCTGGAAGATCCGCATCTTGTTGTCACCCTCGAAGATGGTCGGCTGGATGTAGTACCCGCCGGCCAGGTCGCCCTCGAGCTCGGCCTGGGCGCCGCCGGTGACGACGCGAGCGCCTTCCTCCTTGCCGATGCCGATGTAGGCGAGGATCTTCTCGTACTGGTCGTTGCTCGCCTGCGCGCCCATCATCGTGTCGGTGTCCAGCGGGTTGCTCTGCTTGATCGCCTGCGTCCGCGCGGTCGCGTCGGCCAGGAAGCTGTCGTAGATCGACGACTGGATCAGCGCCCGGGACGGGCAGGTGCAGACCTCGCCCTGGTTCAGCGCGAACAGCGTGAACCCTTCCAGCGCCTTGTCGTAGAAGTCGT
The DNA here is from genome assembly GCF_050942445.1 of Kribbella sp. CA-247076. Classification (NCBI taxonomy): domain Bacteria; kingdom Bacillati; phylum Actinomycetota; class Actinomycetes; order Propionibacteriales; family Kribbellaceae; genus Kribbella; species Kribbella sp. CA-247076. The sequence goes on from NZ_CP192051.1 coordinate 7,255,599, forward strand.
CGTGCGCCGCGGCCACGTCGTCGAAGAAGATGTTCGGGCTCTTCCCGCCGAGCTCGAGCGTCACCGGGATGATGTTCTCCGACGCATACTGCATGATCAGCCGGCCGGTCGTGGTCTCGCCGGTGAACGCGACCTTGGCCACTCTGTTGCTCGAGGCAAGCGGTTTGCCGGCCTCGACGCCGAACCCGTTCACCACGTTCAGTACGCCGGGCGGCAGCAGGTCGTGGATCAGCTCGAGCAGCACGTGGATCGACGCCGGCGTCTGCTCGGCCGGCTTCAGCACGACCGCGTTCCCGGCCGCCAGCGCGGGCGCCAGCTTCCAGGTCGCCATCAGGATCGGAAAGTTCCACGGGATGATCTGCCCGACCACGCCGAGCGGCTCGTGGAAGTGGTACGCGACGGTGTCGTCGTCGATGACCGAGACCGACCCCTCCTGGGCCCGGAGCGCGCCGGCGAAGTACCGGAAGTGGTCGATCGCCAGCGGCAGGTCGGCGGCCAGCGTCTCCCGGACGGCCTTGCCGTTGTCCCAGGTCTCGGCGACCGCGAGCGCCTCGAGGTTGGCCTCGATCCGGTCGGCGATCTTGTTCAGAATCGTTGCGCGTTCGGTCGGTGACGTGCGTCCCCAGGCGGGTGCGGCACCGTGGGCGGCGTCGAGGGCGCGCTCGACGTCGTCCGCCGTACCGCGGGCGATCTCGGTGAAGACCTCACCGGTGACCGGGGTCGGATTCTCGAAGTAGCCGCCCTTGGCCGGCGGCACCCACTCACCGCCGATGTAGTGCTCGTAGCGCGATTTGTACGCGACCGGGCTGCCATCACTGCCGGGAACTGCGAAGATCGTCATAGGTCCTCCTACGGAACGCTCGACGGTGGACCGAACCTAGGCAGCGTGACGTTGCATCGACGTTGCAACTCGGAGTGAGGCTGGATGGACGCACCGGAGCAGGCCCGCCGGCTGAGTGAGCTGTACGACGAGGTGCTCGGCGGCGGCCGGGTGCCGCCGAGCCAGCGCCCGCTCGTCGCCGCCTCGTGGCAACGCTCACTGGCCGCCGACGTCGATCCCGAGCTGGACGCCCCGCCGGTGATCGTCGACACCGGCGTGGTCGAGGGCCTGCGGGAGAACCACCCGCTCCGGGCCGTCCTGCCGGTCCTGCGGCAGACGCTGACGTCGATCGCCGACGAGGCCTCGCACATCATGATCATCACCGACGCCCGCGGCACGATCCTCTGGCGCGAAGGCGCAGCCGACGTCCGCCGCCAGGCCGACCGGATCGCCCTGTCCGAAGGCGCGATCTGGTCCGAGGACAAGATCGGCACCAACGGCATGGGTACGGCGCTCGCGGTCGGGAAGCCGGTGCAGATCCACTCCGCCGAGCACCTGGTCCGCCGGATCCACGAGTGGACCTGCGCGGCTGCGCCCGTACACGATCCGGACACGGGCAAGCTGCTCGGAGCGGTCGACGTCTCCGGACCGCTGCGCACGGTTCACCCCGCGATGGTCGCGCTTGTCACCGCCGCGGCCCAGCTGGCCGAGGGACAGCTGCGCGTCCGGATGGCCGCGGCCGACGAGATGCTGCGGGCCCGGAACATGCGCCACCTGATGGCCCTGGGCGACGCACCCGGCGCACTCCTCACGCCGACGGGTCGCGTCCTCGCCGTACAGCCGCTCGAGTGGTTGCCCGACCGTCTCGACGTACCGGCCGGCGCCGACCGCATCGACCTCGGTGACGGCCGGGAAGGCCTGATCGAGCCGCTCGACGAGGGCTACCTGCTGCGCATGCCCGGTACGCCGGTACGCCGGAGCACCCGCCCGTCACTCCGGCTGAAGCTGCTCGGGGCCGGTCAGCCGATCGCGGTCGTCGGCGGCCGGGAGATCGCGCTGACGTTGCGGCGCGCCGAAGTACTCGCGCTGCTCCTGCTGCACCCGGCCGGCCTCACCGCCGAGCAACTGATGCTTCAGTTGTACGGCGACGAGGGCAATCCGACCACCGTGCGCGCGGAGATGCACCGACTGCGGAACCTGCTCGGCGGCGGAGTCCTCGACACCAAGCCGTACCGGATCATCGCCGAGGTCACCGGCGACGTCACCGACGTCCAGGCCGCCCTCCGCGACGGCGAGCTGACCACCGTCCTCGACCTGTACAACGGACCGTTGCTCGCCCGGTCCGACGCGCCCGCGCTGCGCGCCGAGCGCGACGAGCTCGACGCGAGCGTCCGCCGCGCGGTCCTCGACACCGCCGATCCCGACCTGGTGTGGCGCTTCGCCCAGACCTCGACCGGTGCCGAGGACCTAGAGATCTTCGAGACGCTCGTCACAACCTTGCTGCCCGCCGACCCCAGGCTTCCGGTCGCGGCGGCCCGGCTGCACCGGCTGAACGAGTAACCTCGGGTTGTTCCAGGTCACATCTCCCACGTGACGCGGGCCGCATCGACATGACTCACGAGTAACCAACCAATAACATCGCTGGTATGCAGATCCTCGCCATCGTCGTCTCGCTCGCGATCGCCGCCGTCGGCATCGCGTTGTTCGGCAAGACGATCGGGCACATGGTGTCCGTCATCAAGCTCGGCCAGCCGGCCCCGGGCCGCGCCGACCGTCCCGGGCAGCGCAGCGTCACGCTGGCCAAGGAGACGCTCGGGCACACCCGGATGCTGCAGTGGAGTCACATCGGCGTACTGCACTGGTTCGTCGCGTTCGGCTTCATCGGGCTGTTCCTCAGCCTGGTCACCGCCTTCGGGCAGCTGTTCGACGCACACTTCGCGCTGCCGGTCATCGGGCACTGGTTCGTGTTCGAGTGGGTGACAGAGTTCCTCACCTGGACCGGGCTGATCTCGATCGTCGGCCTGATCGTGATCCGGCTGCTCAACCTCCCGAAGGGGCACCTGGCCCGGTACTCCCGGTTCTTCGGATCGCGCGCCTGGCAGGCGTACTACGTCGAGTACACGATCCTCGGCGTACTCGTCTGCATCCTGCTGCTGCGCGGCCTGGAGTACCAGCTGGGCGCGGGCTCGAAATTCCACTTCCCGGGCACGTTCTTCATCGGCGAGCAGCTGTTCGGCGGACTGAGCGAGAGCGGGCTGGAGAACGTGGTCTACCTGGTCGCGATGATCAAGATCCTGATCTCGTTCGCCTGGATGATCACGATCTCGCTGAACGCCACCATGGGGGTCGCCTGGCACCGGTTCACCGCCTGGCCGAACATCTGGTTCAAGCGTGAGGCCGACGGCGGCAACGCGCTCGGCGCGCTGCAGCCGATCATGGTCGGCGGCGCGCCGATCGACTTCGAGAACATCGAGGACCTGGACGAGGACGCCGCTCTCGGCGTCGGCAAGGTCGAGGACTTCACCTGGAAGGGCCTGCTCGACTTCACCACCTGCACCGAGTGCGGCCGCTGCCAGTCGCAGTGCCCGGCCTGGAACACCGAGAAGCCGCTGTCACCGAAGCTCGTGGTGATGAACCTCCGCGAGCACGCGTACGCCAAGGCGCCGTACCTGCTCGCGTCGTCCGACGACGAGCGCAAGTCGCTGCCGGAGCTGGTGCTGGCCGAGCAGGACAAGCCGCTGGTCGGGTCGCCGGACGTCGCGGTAATCGACGAGGACGCGCTCTGGGCGTGTACGTCGTGCGGCGCGTGCGTGCAGCAGTGCCCGGTCGACATCGAGCACGTCGACGCGATCATGGACATGCGCCGCTACCAGGTGCTGATCGAGTCCTCGTTCCCGTCCGAGCTGAACGGGCTGTTCAAGGGCCTGGAGAACAAGGGCAACCCGTGGAACATGAACCCGTCCGGCCGGATGGACTGGGCCAAGGACCTGCCGTTCGAGGTCAAGCAGGTCGGGACCGACATCGAGTCGCTGGACGAGGTCGAGTACCTGTTCTGGGTCGGCTGCGCCGGTGCCTTCGAGGACCGCGCGAAAAAGACCACGCAGGCGGTGGCCGAGCTGCTGAACATCGCCGGCGTCAGCTTCGCCGTCCTGGGTGACGGCGAGACCTGCACCGGTGACCCGGCCCGGCGCTCCGGCAACGAGTTCGTCTTCCAGCAGCTGGCGATGCAGAACGCCGAGGTCTTCAAGGAGACCGGCGTCCGCAAGGTCGTCGCGACCTGCGCGCACTGCTTCAACACCCTGAAGAACGAGTACTCCCAGCTCGGTGTCGAGCTCGACGTCATCCACCACACCCAGCTGCTCAACCGGCTCGTCCGCGACGGCAAGCTCACCCCGGTCGCCCCGGCCGACAGCACGCTCAACGGCCAGAAGATCACCTACCACGACCCGTGCTACCTCGGCCGCCACAACCAGGTGTACGACGCCCCGCGCGAGCTGCTCGACATCATCCCGGGCGCCGAGTACGCCGAGATGCCGCGGAACCGGACCAAGTCGTTCTGCTGCGGCGCGGGCGGCGCGCGGATGTGGATGGAGGAGAAGATCGGCACCCGGATCAACGTGAACCGGACCACCGAGGCGGTCGAGACCGGCGCGGACAAGATCGCCACCGGCTGCCCGTTCTGCCGCGTCATGCTCTCCGACGGCCTGACCGCCAAACAGTCCGACGGCTCCGCCCGCGACTCCGTCGAGATCGCCGACGTAGCCCAACTCCTCCTGACCTCAGTCAAACGCGCGGAGAACTGACCCCCGCCACCCCAGCAGCCGTCCATCACTCGCCACCTGCCACCACCCGCCGGGAGCTAGCGCAGGTAGGAGGCGCCGTTGAAGTCGAGGACGGCGCCGCTGGACCAGCCGGCCGCGGGTGAGGCGAGCCAAAGGACGGCTTCGGCGACCTCCTCCGCGGTCGCGACCCGGTCGAACGGGCTCTGCGCCCGGATCGCGTCGCCTCCGGGGCCAGACAGCACCGCCTCGGCCATGTCGGTGGCGATGAATCCGGGAGCGATTGACGTCACGGTGATGTCATGTGGCGCCAGCGACACCGCCAACGACTGCCCGAGCGAGTGCAGTCCGGCCTTCGCGGCGCCGTACGCGGGCACGTCCGGCTCACCGCGGTACGCCCCGCGAGACCCCACGTTGACGATCGCGCCCCGCCGTACGCCGTCGGCCGGGTCCTTGTCCAGCATCTGCCGGGCCACGCACCAGGTCACGTGCGCGGCGCCTTCCAGGTTCACCGCGAGGGTACGGCGCCAGGCCGCCACCCAGTCGTCGTACGACGTCTCGGCGAGCGGATGCCCGAGCCGACGGGAGCCCGCGACCGGCTCGTCCACGAACAGCGCCGCGTTGTTCACCAGCACGTCGATCCGGCCGAGGATCGTGACCGATTCCTCAACCAGGGAAGGGATTTCGGCCGGATCGCCGAGGTCGGCGGCGACCACGCCGTGACCCTCGCCGGGCAGGCCGGCGCGGACCTGCTCGGCCCGCTCCACCGCGCCGCGGCAGTGCAGCACGACGCGGTCACCGGCCCGCGCGAACACCTTCGCGACCTCCGCCCCGACACCCCGGGAAGCACCCGTGACGAGCACACCTCTGGACACTGCTCCTCCTGTCGCCGACTGCAGGACATTCTGCCTGTGCCGCCGTCATGACATCAGACGGGGTTGACAGTGACGTCATCATGACGTCATGCTTGCTGTCATGGAACTTGACCACTATCTCGAGTCGGTACGGCGGAGCGTCGAGAACGCGACCGCCCTGGCCGACGACCAGACTCGCTCCGTGGCCCAGCGCCTCGGAGCCACGCTGGATGACGCGGGCCGCCTGGCCCTGATTTCAGCCCTGTCCGACGCCGCCGGGGAGATCAGCCGCGAGCTGTCCCCCGGATCGGTCGAGCTCCGGATGGCCGGCGGCCGTCCCGAGTTCGTGGTCACGCCGGCCCCGAGCCAGCTGACCGGCCACGACGACACGGACGACGAGGACATCGACGACGAGACCGACGACCAGCCCGCCGAGGCGATCGCCCCGGAGGCCGACGAGCCGACCGCGCGGATCACCCTGCGGCTGCCGATGTCGGTGAAGAACAAGGTGGACGAGGCCGCCGCCGCCGAGGGCATCTCCTCGAACGCGTGGCTGATGCGCACGGTGATGACCGAGCTGAGCGACCGTGGCCGGGGCCGCGGCCGCGAGCCGCGCCCGCCGCGGCCCCCGCGTCCGCCGCGCGGCGGCTTCTTCGGTCCCGACGGACCGCTCGGCCCGAATGGACCGCTCGGACCTGAGGGCGTGTTCGGCCCGGACGGCGTGTTCGGCCCGGACGGACCGTTCGGCGAGGAGGGCGTGTTCGGACCCGAGCGCGGCAAGCGCGGGAAGGACCGCGACCGTGATCGTGACCGGGGCCGGCGGGACCGGGACCGGGACCACCGCGGCGGGCGCCGCGGGCCGGGCCAGCGGATGACGGGGTGGGTCCAGTGAGCGGGTTCACCAGTCAGTTGGTCGAGGACGCGAGCCTGATCGACCGGGTCCGGATCGAGATCGGCTCCGGCCGGGTCGAGATCGTCCCGGCCGACGGCACCGACACCGAGGTCACCCTCGAGGTCGACAGCGGCAGCGAGGAGGACGTCGTCTTCAAGGTGCACGACGGCGAGCTGATCGTCGAAGGCCCCCGCGACGTCCGCCGCGGCCCCGACATCCAGGTCCGGATCGCCACCCCGGCCACGCTGGAGGCCCGGATCAAGACGGGTTCCGGGGACATCAGCGCGCGGACGCCGCTGAGCAGCGCCCGGCTGTCGACCGGCTCCGGCGACGTCCGGATCGAGCGGGTCGAGGGCGACCTGGCGATCAACACCGGCAGCGGCGACGTCCGGGTCGGGCACGCGGCCGGCATGGTCCGCGCGGGCACCGGCTCCGGCTCGATCACCATCGACGAGGCCGGCGACGCACTCGGGCTGAGCACCGGTTCCGGTGACGTCCGGGTCGGCGACGCGGCCGGCCCGACCACCGTCAAGGTCGGCTCGGGTGACATCACCATCGAGCGGATCCGGGACCACTCGGTCGCCACCTCCGGATCCGGTGACGTCCGGGTCGAGATCGCCGACGGACCGAGTGTCCAGGCGGAGACGGCCCGGGGCGACGTCCAGATCGGGGTGCCCGACGGCGTCCCGACGTTCCTGGACCTGAAGACCGTCACCGGGCGGATCCGGTGCGAGCTCGAGCGCGGCGAGAAGCCGGCCGAGGGCGAGCGCGCGCTGATGCTGCGGGCCCGCACGGTCTCCGGCGACATCAGTGTCGTCAAGGTCTGATCCACACCAGCTGAGTCACACCAACTGAGTCACCACCACCCAGCAGGTCCCGCCGGCCACGGCTCCGGCGGGACCTGGGCGAAGCACTGCCGAGATCAGGACAGAGTGAGGAGAGCAGAACGATGATCACCGAACACCAAGAGGTCGCCCGCTACCAGGTCGCCGAGAAGGTCCGGCAGGCCGAGATCCAGGCCCGCCGCCGGCAGGTCCGCGAGTCGCTCAAGGTCGACCAGGTCAGCGCCCCGCGCCACACCCTGGCCACCGCCCTCCGGCGCCTCGCCGACCGCCTCGAGCCCCAGGCCCACGCCCGCCGCCCCGGCCTCTCGGTCGTCCGATGAGGCCGAACAACGCCCCGGCCCTGTACAGCCTGCTGCACCGTCTCGGCCTGCTGACGACCACGTCCAGGTGACGCTGCTAGCGTTCCCCCGATCATTCAGGGCGGTGGGGGAAGACAGCATGAAGCTGCGTCAGGCAGTTGTCACCGGCTTTGCCACCATGGCGCTGCTCGGCGGCTGCAGCGGGAACGACGCCGACGTCAGGCCGGACGACGCCGGCACGACCGCGGCGAGTACGCCGGCCGCCTTCGATCCACCCAGACAATTCGTCCCTACGGCTGCCTTCGGCATCCGGCGGAACCTGAAGGACAACAAGGACACCGTGTCCGCCGGCATCGTGGGCCAGACCGCGGTGAGCACCGGACTCACCGGGACCACCGGCCGCAGCATCGTGACCGAGGGCAAGTCCTGGACCGTCCCGGCGGCAGCGGCCGGAATCACCACCTACGACGTGTCCACGCCGATGCCGGTCCAGCTGCAGGGTAAGGACGTCGTCCGCCGTCGCGTACGTCCAGTCCAGCAAGTCCCGAGGACGCGTCCTCTTTCAATGGCTCGATCCGGCCGACGGCACCAAGGTCGCCGAAGTGACCGCCGACCTCAGCACCGCCCTCGGCCGCGGTCAACGCGGCAACCGCGTGCTGCGACAGGTGTACGACGCCTCGACCGGACAACTCGCGATCGGTGTCAGCCCCGGTTCGGACGCGGCCGAGGCGAGGGCCGGCGACTTCACCGTGTACGTCGACCCGACGACCCGGAAGTCGTCCGTGATCCCGTTCGTCGTCCCGGGCGGCGTACGGAACAGCGTCATCGCGGGGGTCGGGCCGGGCAACGCCCTCGTGGTGGTCAACGGCGCCAAGGCCCGGATCACGAAGCGACTTCCGACCCGCGTCGAATCCGTCTGGCCGGTCGGCAGCGGCGCACGGCACGCGGTCTTCCAGGGCTCGGAGATCGTCCGCAAGCCGGCCTACCAGTACCGCGACACGTTGCTCTCGGTGGATCTCGTCTCCGGCGCGGTCGTGCCGATCGTGTCACCACACATCGGCCCGTGGGGCTTCACTTGCCTGGGCGATCGAGCCGGTGGGATCGTCTGCAACGGGTCAGAGGATCTCCGGATGACCGAGATTCTCGGCATCGACGACGCGACCGGCCGGAAGATCTGGGGCTTCACCGAGCAGCAGGGCGCCGTACCGCGGATCACGGCGGCCTTCCACGGCGTCGTCTACGCACAGAACGGCGCGAAGCCGGTGCTGCTGGACATCTCCACCGGGAAGTACCTCTCGACCAGCGCTCCGTCCTCGGCGCTGTCCAGTTCCTTGGAGCTCTTCGACAACGCCGTACAGTCGCCCACGGCCGTCACGCCGTACGGTGGGGTCTACCTCCAGCCCGCCACCGGCACCGCGAGCTACGACAACGAAGCGATCCTGGTCGCGCTCCGGCCGACCGGCTGAGGACTGCAGGTTCGTGCAAGGGCTGTGGATAAGTCCGCGGCGGGACCCACGGACACTGCTAGCGTTCAGGCGATCATTCTCGGTCGACCTGGGAGAGTAACCAACGATGCTGCGCCCGATGGCAGTTGCCACCGCCACCGCCACCGCCGCCGTCGTCCTGCTCGCCGGTTGCGGCGGCAGCGACGACCCGAACTCCGAGTCCACCCCCGACGCCGGTGGTGCCAGCTCGGCGACAACCCCCTCGGCGCCGCCCGTCCCGTCCTTCGACCCACCCAAGTCCTTCGCCGCCGCATCGGCGTTCCCGCTCGAAGGCCAGGACGGCGTCCGGACCGGCATGGTCGGCCGGACCACGCTGGTCGCGAGTGCCACCGGCCTCACCGGGCGGGACATCGCTGCGCAGAAAGAGCCCTGGATGGTGCCCGCGGCCGAGGCGGCGACGACCGAGATCGTGCGCCTGACCGATCCGATGGCCGTCCAGCTGGACGGCGAGGACGTGGTCGCGATGGCCTACGTCCAGAACGACAAGGGCAACGGCACGCAGAAGGCCAAGGGACAGGTGCTGTTCCAGTGGATCGACGCCGCCGACGGCAAGAAGGTCGCCGAGGTGGTCACCGATCTCTCCGCGACGCTCGGCCCCGGCGAAGGTGCCGACGACCTGGTCGGCCAGGCGTACGACGCCGCCACCGGCCAGCTCGCGATCGGCCTGAAGCCCGCCGGCGCGGCCGGACGCCAGAAGGTCGGCGCGACCTTCACCGTGTACGCCGACCCGAAGACGCAGAAGTCCACGGTGATCCCCTCGTTCGACGTCGCCGCGGTGCTCAACGGAGTCGTCGCCGGCGCGAACGGCGGCAACGCGGCGGGCCAGGGCGAGGCCACGATCCTCGTCGCCGACGCGGCCACCGGCAAGATCACCAAGCGGACGCCGACCAACCAGGCCGTCCTGCACGTCGCCGGCCACGGCTCGAAGCGTGGGTACCTGAGCGGGACCACGCGCCGGAGCGACACCGACAACAACAACACCGTGTACTCCGTCGACCTCCCGACCGGCGCCGTCGTACCGATCAAGGGCCTCGTGCAGGACGGCACGATGAACTTCGGCTGCCGGGGTGACGAGGCCACGGCGGTGGTCTGCACCGCCCGGGCCACCGATGGCAACGACGAGATCATCGGCATCGACGACAGCACCGGGAAGAAGGTCTGGGGCTACACCGAGAAGACCTCGAACCGGATCGTTCCGTCCGTCACCGCGGCGTTCCACGGCATCATCTACGCGCAGACCGAGGCGCAGCCGGTCCTGATGGACGCCGCCACCGGTGAGGACCTCAAGGGCAGCACACCGGCGCCGTCGGAGAGCGCAAGCCCGACGGACGGCGGGACGCCGAGTTCCTCGCAGTCGCCCGGCTCCGGCTCGCAGACGAACGGTCCGGCCAACGCGAACGGTTCGGTCATGTCGCTGTACGACGGGAAGCTGCGGTCACCGCAGACCGTCACCAAGTACGGCGGGGTCTACGTGCAAGGCGACTACAAGCCCGCGCTCATCGCGCTGAGTCCTACCGCGTGAACGAACGGGCCCCGGTCGACCGGGGCCCGTTCGTCGTTCAGATGTCCGTGCGGTGGAAGTTCTTGTAGGAGCGCGACGGCGTGGGGCCCCGCTGGCCCTGGTACCGCGAGCCGTACTTGCTGGAGCCGTACGGGTGCTCGGCCGGGGACGACAGCCGGAAGAAGCAGAGCTGGCCGATCTTCATCCCGGGCCAGAGCTTGATCGGCAGCGTGGCCACGTTGGACAGCTCCAGCGTCACGTGGCCGGAGAAGCCGGGGTCGATGAAACCCGCGGTGGAGTGGGTGAGCAGACCGAGCCGGCCCAGCGAGGACTTGCCCTCCAGCCGGGCCGCCACGTCGTCGGGCAGCGTCACCAGCTCGTACGTCGATCCGAGCACGAACTCACCCGGGTGCAGGATGAACGGCTCGTCGCCCTCCGGCTCGACCATCCGGGTCAGGTCGGGCTGTTCCTCGGCCGGGTCGATGTGCGGGTACTTGTGGTTCTCGAACACCCGGAAGAACCGGTCCAGCCGTACGTCGACACTCGACGGCTGCACCATCGCAGCGTCGAACGGGTCCAGCTGGACCCGCTTCGCGTCGAGCTCGGCCAGGATGTCACGGTCGGAGAGCAGCACGAAGGCAACCTAGCAGCGCCTCGCCCCGTCGGCCCAGTCCCGTCGGCTCAGTCCCGTGGGTTCTGTTCCCGTCGGCTCAGTCCCGTCGGGTCTGTTCCCGTCGGCTCAGTTCCTGGCCGCCCCCGGATCCGGCCGCCGCTCCCCCGGCAGCGGCCCGAATCCTTCCACCTGCTGCGGACGAGCGACGCATCGCGCTCGTCCGGCCCTGCGATCCCGGTGCCCGGTGACCGATCGTCCGGAGCCCTCAGCTCCCCGGCGTGACCACGTCTCCGGGCTTCCCCGAGTTGTCGTCCGTCCGGCCGTCGTACCCCGGTCGTCGTCCGGCACCGTTGCGGCGTACCGGCGAGTCAGGGGCCTCAGGCAACGAACGTCAGTTGGCCAGCCGGTTGAACTTCGACACCTGGGTGGCGAAGGTCTTCACCTGGGCCGGCGACCAGTCCTTGAGCAGGTCCTCGATCACCCGGTGCCGCTTCTTCCGGGCCGCCGCGAGCTTGCGCTTGCCCGCCGCGGTCAGCGTCAGCAGCGTCGCGCGGGCGTCGGACTTGTCGGCCGCACGCTTCAGCAGACCCTCTTCCTCCAGGCGCGCGCAGGCCCGGCTGACCGGACCCTTGTCCACCTCGAGCGCCGCCACCAGGTCGGCCATCCGCACCGGCGCCAGCTCCTCGACGTGGTTCAGCAACGCGTACTGCGCCGGCTCCAGATCCGGATGCGCCTCGTCGGACAGCGTCCGCTGCAGACCGCGCAGCCGTCGTGCCAGTGTGACGAGCTCCTTCTCCAGGTTGTCCAGCGCGTCACTCGTGTCTGTTGCCACCATTCACCCCTTCATCCAGTTGCCCCGCAACCATCTTGTCCGGTCCAGGTGAGGACCGCATCCTCACGTTGCGTCGAATGTTGCCCCCGGCAACGCCCTCTAATCTGCCAGAAGATGCCGGGCCTGCCCAGTCCTCGGCGTGCCCTTTGTGGAAAACTGCCCAGGTAACCCCCGCGCAAACCGCCCGGCGGCCACTTTTCGATGCGTTCGGCATCAGTTCCGGCGGCGCGAGTACGACGTCCGCCGACGCCGGCCCGATGCCCGCGGACCGTTCTGCCCGGCATCGGCATCCCTCTAGACCACCCGAGCACCCCGATCCGTCGCGGCACGCGGACCCACCGTGGCTCGCGCCCCACCCATCCGCTATGCTCGTCTCCGCCTGCCGGGACCACCGGCCGGCCGCGCGGGTGTAGTTCAATGGCAGAACATCAGCTTCCCAAGCTGACAGTGCGGGTTCGATTCCCGTCACCCGCTCCACTTGTCAGGACATGTCAGAGCCCAGGCCGTCCGGCCCGGGCTCTTTTTTGTTGCCTGGTGCCCCTAATTCCGACAACTGGAGTTTTCGGTTCAAACGGTTGAGTTAGGCAAGTGGTCCGGGCCGGCCGTAACAGATTCTTGTTGGATCAGTTATCCAGGGCAACGGGTGAACTACGGGGTGCAACATCGCGCCGCCGCGGGGACCTCGTTGCCCGGTCCACCCGCCGCGGGCCGGGTTCGTCGTACAACGGGAGCCTTTCATGCGTTTCGCCCGCACCGCCCTGGGCCTGCTGCTCACGCTGGCCGGCCTGGTGGTCACGCTCGCCGGCGCAGTCGCCGCCTTCTGGCTGGTCGGCCCGGACAACACGATCGCCACCGGCAGCCGGCCGTTCAGCAGCCAGGGCCTGGCCGTCATCACCGCGCCCGACCTGCTCGACCGGCACGGACCGACCCTGCACGTCACCGCGAGCGGTGACCGTCCGGTCTTCGTCGGCGTCGGCCAGGACCTGGACGTCGCGAACTACCTGTCCGGTACGGCGCACAGCCGGCTGATCCGGTTCGACCCGCCGGCGACGTTCGGCACGCAGGAGATGCGCGGTCGCACCACCCGGTTGACCCCGCCGAGTGAGCTCGACTGGTGGGTCGCCGAGGCCGGCGGGCCGGGCCGGCAGTCGATCGCCTGGCCGATCCAGGACGGCCGGTACGACGTGGTCGTGATGAACGCGGACGGTACGCCGGCCGTGGGTGCCGACGTCACGTTCGGCGTCGAGGTCGACCGGGCGTTCGGGATCTGCCTGCTGGTGCTGGGCGCCGGCACTGTCGTACTCGCCATCGGCCTCACCCTGACCTTCCGCCGCCGCCCCACCCCGGCCCCCCACATCCGCATCACCCCTCTCCCGGCCATCCCCCAGCCGACAGCCCTCCAACCGGCAACCCCGCTGCCGGCAACCCTGACCTCGCGACGGGCCCCTGGCCAGCCGCACACCGCCCACGCAGCCGCCCTGGCCAACCCCCAGCCGGGCGCCGCCCGACCAGCCGCCCTCTCCCCGTTCTCGCCCACTCCTCAGTCGGCGGCACTCTCCTCTCGCACCGCCACCGACCAATCAGTCGCCCACCAACCAGCACCTCCCACCCCGCGCACCGAAACCTCCGGCCGGCAGTCCGCCGACGACACAACCACCGTCACCCCGGCCTCTGTCCCCGCGGCCTCAACCACCGCGTCCGACAACCCTTCCGGCACCCCGTCGGACAGCCCGGTCGACGCGCCTCTGTCGCAATCGCCGTACGGAGCCCCGGCCTACCGTGCGCCAGTGCGCCGGCCGGCCGAGGGGCGGGAGCCGATCACCACCGCCCCCATGCTGATGTCACCGGTCGCGGTGGCGAAGGCGAAGTCGCCCGCCTTCCTGGTCTCCGTCGGCGCGGTCCGCGACGACGCCGAGCACCAGGGAGCCCAGACCCGGCTCGACGAAACGGACTACCAGGAGGTCTCCTACGAGATCACCGAGTACGACGAGGAGCCGGCGACCGTCCGGCTGGAGGAGTCGCCGGAGTTCGAGCGCAGCGACGAGGCGGTGCGGAAGACCGCCGCGCTCCTGGCCAGCGGCGCCATGTTGCTGACGACAACGAGCTGCGGGCTGCTCCCGGCCGAGAACAGCGCGGCCGCGCCGGACACCCGCCCGGCGATCACGGTCGCCGACGCCCAGGACGTCGTCAAGCGGTACAACGAGCTGAACAACCAGGCGAACCAGGCGCGGGATGCGAAGCTGGCCGAGACGATCGAGGCCGGTCCGACGCTCACCCAGACCCGGGCCGGTTACCTGATCGGCCGCAAGCTGGACGCCGCCGGGAAGGACAAGGAGAAGCCGTTCAGCTTCACCGAGCCGAAGATCGGCGCACCCGAGTTCGGGTCGTACCCGATGCGGTTCGTGGTCAGCTCCGGCGTCTCGGACGCCCCGGGCAGCCGGCAGCTCGGTGTCTGGCAGCGGGAAAGCGCCGGTACGCCGTGGCTGCTGACGCACTCGGTCTACCCACTGAAGTCGGTCAAGCTCCCGTCGATGGACGGGCTGCGGACGCCGTCGCAGGCCGACGTGGACGGCCTGTTCACCCGGCCGTCCGCGGCCGCCGAGACGCTCGCGGCGTACCTGTCGGAGGGGGCGAAGTCGTCGGAGGCGAAGCTGTTCGCCCCGTCGCCCGGGACGACGACCCTGCTCGAGCGCCGGGCGAAGGCGAAACTCGCGGACACCAAGGAGACGTACATCGCGAGTGTCGCCGACACCTTCGCGGCGTCCGGCGAGCCGCTGCCCTTCATCACGTCGACCGGCGAGGCGCTGGTCTTCGTAGCGCTGACCGAGCAGTACCTGCAGCGGGTCGAGCCGGGGTCGAACGCCTACTGGACCAGCGGCGAGGCGACCGCGTTCAGCAGCATGGTCAAGTACACGCAGACCTTGCACCAAGACTATCTGTATCAGGCGGCCCTGGTGATCCCGACGAAGGAGTCCGGCGGGCCCATCCGGATCCTGTCGCTCGACGGCCAACTGGTGGGCGCGGGCGGCTCCTGAGCCGAAATCAGCGGCGTGCAAGCGCTTGCCGGAGGATAGTTCCGGCTGGTTGACTCCCCGGGTGAGGATTTTCCCATCCGCCTGGGAGTACCTGTGGACATCACCCGCCGCCGCCTGCTGTCGTTCGTTCCCGCCACCGCGCTGCTGACCGCGGTCAACCCTGCCCCGGGCGCCCGCGCCGCCACCCGCAGTACGGTGGCGGACCCGAGCCAGTTGCTCGCCAACGCGATCGCGATCTACGCCGGTACGCCGGAGTCGAACGCCCGCCCCGAGGTCGCCGCCAAGCTGACCGCCCTGGACGCGACCGCCCGGACCTGGCTGACCGCGATGGACGGCGCGGGACCCGGGGAGTTGTTCGCCGGTCTCCCCCTCGGCACGAGCGACTCGAACCTCAACGCGTCGTACCAGCACCTTTACGAGATCGCCCTCGCGACCAAGCGGCCCGGCCCGGCGTCGGACCTGCAGGGCAACGAGCAGGTCCGCGCCCGGGTGGCCGAGAAGCTGGTCTGGCTGCACGACAACTACTACGGCGACCAGTCGAAGGGGTACTACGGCAACTGGTTCAACTGGGAGATCGGCATCTCGACCCACGTGTCGAAGACGCTGGCCCTGCTGGACGCCCCCGCCGACCTGATCGCGCGGTACGTCCCGTCGATGGACGCCTACCTGCGCAACGGCAAGGACGGTGACGTCGACCTGGACTCGCGCTTCCACACCGGCGCGAACCTCGTCGACATCACCGCCAACCGGGTGCTGCAGGGCGCGCTGATGGGCGACGACGCCCGGATCCGCAAGGCACTGCAGGACCAGTTCACCGTGTTCGCGACGATCGACCCGTACAACCTCCAGCACGGAGTCACCGACGGGTACTACGCCGACGGCTCGTTCATCCAGCACTCGTCGGTCGCGTACACCGGCTCGTACGGCAAGGGCCTGCTCAGCCGGGTCGTGCAGACCATCAAGGTGCTCGCGGGTACGGAGTACGCGCAGAGCGACGACCTCGTCGGGGTGGTCCAGGGCTGGGTCGAGCACGGGTTCGCGCCGCTGATCTTCGAGGGCTGGATGATGGAGATCGTCAAGGGTCGCGCGGTATCCCGGACCGGCACCGGGTACGCCGACGTCGCGGTCGTCGTGGAGGCGATCGTCGACCTGGCCGACTACGCGACCGGCACGGACGCTGGCCGGCTCAAGTCGTTCGCGAAGTACACCGCCCGGCCGACGATCAACCCGAACACCTTCGTCTCGCCGGTCAGCATCGCCCGGTTCGCCGACATCGTGGCCGACCCGGCGATCGTCCCGGCCGATCTCAACCCGGCCGCGAGTACGACGGCGTTCAACGCGATGGACCGGACCGTGCACCGGCGGCCCGGGTTCGCGTTCGCGCTGGCCCGGAACTCGGACCGGATCAGCAAGTACGAGTACATGAGCGGCGAGAACCTGCTGCCGTGGTTCCAGGGCGACGGCGCGCACTACCTGTACCTGTCCGGCCAGGACCAGACGCAGGCCTTCGGCATCGACTACTTCACCACGGTCTCGCCGTACGCGCTCGGCGGCGTGACCGCACCGGTCGAGACCCGGAAGTCGATCCCGGAGCTCTACGGGACGCCGTACTACGACAACCCGGACCACCCGCTGAACTTCACGCCGTCGAGCGAGTCGCAGAACACCTACGTCTACTTCCCGACCGGCACGAACGCGCACTCCGGCGGCGCGACCCTCGGTGCGTACGGCGCGGCCGGCTGGGTGCAGTCGAGCGACTTCGCGTACGCGTCCCGCGACGTCCTGCCCGACGATTTCGTCGTGTACCGCAACGCCGAGGCGACCAAGTCGTGGTTCCTGCTCGACGACGAGATCGTCGTCCTGGCCGCCGGTGTCGGCGACTCGACGCGCGCCGTCACGACCACGATCGACACCCGGATCGCCGCGCCGGGTGATCCCGTCGCGATCACCGGCGTACGGCGGGACGGCACGGCCTGGACCGGGACGGGTACGACGGATCCGCGGTGGCTGCGGTACGCGAACGGCGCGGTGTCGCTCGGGTACTACTTCCTGCAGCCGAGTCAGGTGTCGGTGGACCTGCAGCAGGTGACGCGGAGCCGGCGGGTGGTGCGGACGTCGAACCCGGACACGGCGGCGACGAAGCAGGTGTTCGGACTGACGGTCGCGCAGCCGGCCGGATCGAAGCGGTCGATGGCCTACGCATTGGTGCCTAATGCAACGGAGTCCGCACTGCGCTCCTACCAGCACGGACGGGTCGTCGTGTTGTCGAACACTCCGCGGCTGCAGGCGATCCATCACCTCGGTCTCGGGCTGACCGGCGTCAACAGCTTCGGTCCCGGCCGGCACAACCTGCCCGGCCTGACCGTCGACGGTCCGGCGTCGCTGCTGCTGCAACGACAGAAGGACCGCTCGCTCACCGTGGCCGTGTCCGACCCGACGACGGCTCGCGACACGATCACGGTGAACCTGTGGGCGCAGTACCTGCGACCTGCCTCTGCGGTCCCGGGTGTCCAGGTGGTGCGGACGTTGACCGGGACCCGGCTGACCTTCACCACTCACCACACCTACGGACGGAGCCTCGCGGTCAAGCTTCTTCGAGCCTGGTGATCAGCGCCTGCATGGTGGCGAGCGTCGTCTTCAGATCGTCCAGGTCGACGCTCGCGCTGAGCTTCTCGGCGAACGGGTGCTGGGCGATCGAGATCTGCCGGATCGCCCAGTAGCCGGCCTCGGTACAGGCGAGCAGTTTGGCGCGACGGTGCGCCGGGTTCGGCCGGTACTCGGCCAGGCCGCGCTCGACCAGCAGGTCGGCGATCCGCTGCACGCCCTGCCGGGTGACACCCATGATCCGGCCGACATCGGCGACCGACCGCGGCTCGTCCAGGACGCCGCCGAGGACCTGCCACCACGCGGCGGTCAGCCCGCCGTGGGCCGCGAGGTCCTGGGCGGCCTCCATCAGCCGGGCGTTCAGCCGGAAGGTGGCGAGAACGACATCGGTCAGAACCGCACCACCTTCCGACTGCGGACCCGGCTTCGGCCAGTCCTTGCGCGGAGGAACAGTCATCAGCCGACGAGCGCCGGGTACGCCGACGGGTCGCCGCGGTGGAACACGCCTTCGTACGCGTCCAGCTTCACGTCGGACGCGAGCCCGAGCCGCTGCAGCGCCGCCCGCGCGAACTGCACCGGCGAATCGGGGCCGGCCGTGATCAGGTCGCCGTCGACCACCGCGCGCTCGTCCACGTAGTTGTCGCCGCCCTGGTAGCCAGTTGCCAGCAAGTACTCCCTCACGGCGCTCGTGTGCTTGCGGTCATCGAGCAGCCCGGCCCGCGCGAGCCCGGCCGTCGCACCGCAGATCGCCGCGACCGGTACGCCGGCGTCGAGGAACCGCTGCGCCAACTTCGCGAACGCGTCCCCGCCACCCTCGTCCCACTGCGCCGACCCCGCCAGCACCAGCAGGTCGCCGTCCTCGGGCTCGACCTCGGCCAGCACCTTGTCCGGCACGATCCGCAACCCACCCATGGTCGTCACCGGCTCCCGCGTCTCGCCGACCGTGACGATCGTCCACTGCTCGCCGGTGAACCGCCCGGTCCGCAACTCGACCAGCAGATGCCCGATCTCCCAGTCCGCCCACGTCTCGTACACACCCACATATGCTGTCTTCATAGACAACATACTGTCATGACGACAACATGTTGTCAATAAGTCGGCTGCAACTTCTCCTGAGTCCTGGGACGCTGGGTTCATGCCCGTCCGCCCGCTCACCCGCGACGACTGGCATGCGTTCTGGCCGCTGATCAAGGCCTTCGGCACCGACCGCACCGAGGAACAGACCGAGTCGCTCTTCGCGGAGCTCGTCGAGGACCCCCGCTGGGTCGCCCTCGGGTACGACGACGCCCGCGGCCTGCTCGGCTACGCGGTCGTCCAGGACTACGGCACCCACCTGCGCGCCGGCCGCCGCCATCACGGCCGCCTCCACGACCTGTACGTCGTACCCGACCACCGCCTCGAAGGCATCGGCCGAGCCCTCATGCAGTCCGTCGCCGACTGGGCCTCCACCCGGGTCCGCCACCTCGAATGGCAGGCCCACCACCAGGACGCCGCCCCCTTCTACGAACGCCTGGGCCACCACGGCAACCCCTGCCCCCAACCCGACTACCCCACCTTCGAAATCACCTACCCCAACTGAAGTCAGGCAGGCACGTCGACCGGTAGACCGGCTGCCCGGGCAGCGTCGGCAAGGCGCTTGTCGTAGGTGACGAAGGAAGTCAGCTGGGGGTGGAGACGCAGCGCGGTCGCCAGATGAATCGCGTCCAGACTGCGCACGGTCGCAGGTCTCACGGTCTGCGCCAGGATGCGAATGCCGGCGTCAAGCTCGACCAAGTCGATCAGGTCGAGCACAGGATGGAGGCGGACAACGGCGTCCGGCGCGTACCGGGCCAGCGCTCGCGACGACTCGATCTCCGCGAGCACCGAACTCGCCCATCCGGTCTCGGCCCGCACGTCCAGCCAGTCACGCAAGGCTTGCGACTCGGACTCGGCGTGCACCAGCTTCACGATGGCCGCCGAATCAAGGTAGATCATCAGCGCTCGTCCTCCCGGGCGCGCGAGATCTCGGCGGCGACGTCGACGCCGTCGGGCTCACCCAGCGGCATCCGCAGAACCGCGCGGCGCATCGCCGCGGCTCGCTCCTTCCGCAGCGCGGCCTCCAGCACCGCATGCCGGATCGCCGCCGAGCGAGAGTCACCACCCTGGGTGAGTACGTCGAGCGCGTGCTCGGTCTCCGCATCGGTTCGGATCGTGATCGTGTCGGCCATACAGCCAGCGTAAGACGAATTGTCTTACACCACCAGAGCCGTCCGCCTGCGGTGGTCCAGACGGAGGAGGGTGAGACCGGCGGTGGTTGTGGTGAGGGCGGAGAGGGTGAGGGCTTGGTGGGGAGGTAGGGCGGCCAGGAGGTTGGTGGCGGGGATGAGGGGGAGCGTTTGCGCAAGGGAGAGGAGGGACTGGAGGCGGGTCAGGTGGGATCTCGGTGTGCTGCGGACGTAGAGCGGGGCCAAGTGGGTGGTGAAGAGACCGACGCCCAGGCCTTGGACCAGAGCGGCGGCGGCTGCTGGTACGGGCGAGGTGGTGAACGCCAGGGTGGCGATGGCTGCACCTGCGAGGATGCAGCCGAGTCCGGCGGTGAGGGTCGGGCGATGGAAGGTGCCGAGGCGGGCGACCAGGAGCGTGATCACGAGGCTGCCTGCCACGGTGGCGCCTACGACCAGGCCGGTTTGGGACGCGGACCAGGCGTGAGTTCGGGCCAGTAGCGGCACGCAGAGCGAGGTCACCGGCAGGACGAAGGCGGCGACCAAGGCAACCACGAGGAGGACGCCGCGCAGGACCGGGTCGGTCCAGGCCACGCGCATGCCGTCCACGGCGGCCCGGGCCACCGACGTACGGTCGGTCGGCGGCGGGACGTCGTACGAAGGTCTGATTGTCAACAAAACTACGAACAGCACGGCGAATGTCAGTCCGTCGACTGCGAGTGCGCCGGCTACGCCGATCGCCGCGACGAGTACGCCGCCGAGCGGGCCGCCGGCGAGGCGGATGAACTGGGTGACCGACGTACTCATCGCCATGGCCCGCGGCAACTCGTCGTCCGTGACGAACAGCCGCGGGAGCGCTCCGGCGGCGGGAAGGGCGAACGCGTCGACCGTCCCGATCACGGCCGCGGTCAGGATCAGCAGGGTTGCCGAGGTCCCGTTGACCGCTACGGCCGCGGCCAGTCCGAGGCAGGCTGCGGTGACGATCGCCGAGCAGCTCAGCAGGATGCGGCGAGGGCCGATGCGGTCGCCGAGGACGCCACCGAGGAGCAGGAGTACGGCGCGGGGCAGGGTGAACGCGGTCAGCACGAGTCCCGCAATGTGCGGCGCGATGCCGGTGGCCGCCCAGCCGAGCGCGAAGAACAGCGCGCTGTCGCCGAACGCCGAGAGTGTGGATCCTGCCAGCCAGCCGTAGTAGCCGCGGTTCACCTGTCGAGCCGGACGGGCATCACCAAGGTGGTGAAGGTGCCTTGGTCGGCGGAGCGTACGACGACCGGGCGGTCGGGAGCGCAGATCTCGAGCAGGACGTCGGGGCCGACGCTGGCGTCGAGTGCGGCGGCGAGCAGGGGCGCGGTGAAGCCGATCCTGGTCGAGCCGGATCCGATCACGTCGAGCTTGACCTCGCCGTCGATCCGCAACTCCCCCGGTTCGAGGTCGACGGCAACGACCTCGCGACCCTCCAGCGCGGTCCGCAACGCCAGACGGTCGACGACGCGACACTTCGGCGGAGTCAGTCCGTCGAGGATCACGTCGTACGCCGGGTAGTCGCCGGAGATCACGGTGAGCTCGCGCGCCTCGCCGTCTCGCACGAGCACGGCTCCCTCGGGCCGGGTCTCGAGTCGGACCAGCTCACCCGCGGCGACCCACCGGCTCAACCCGCTGAGCTCGACCGCAGGCACCAGCAAGTTGCTCCGAGCCCCGCTGAACTCCACCGGCTGCAAGGTCCGGAGAGCCAGCCGATACCGATCAGTCGCCACGAACGTCGCCTCATCAGCCCCGAGCTCGACCAACACACACTCGAGCACCCCCAACCCCACCTCCTCGGCGCCGGAGGACGCAGATGGGTGGGCGGCGGGGGTTACTTGGCGAAGGGCGCTGGCGAGTTCGGGGCCGCCGAAGGTGACGGTGGTGCGGTGGGAGAGGAGGGTGGTCAGGAGGTTGTCGGCGGCGGTCTGAGCGGCGGCAGTCTGGGCTTCCAGGGTTTGGAGGTGGGCCCGGACGATCGCGGCCAGGTCGGACGGAGTGGCGTCGAGGGCCTGGCGCACCTCGGCGAGGGGCAGGCCGAGCTCGCGGAGGTCGCGGAGCAGGCGGGCCCGCGGTTCCTGGGCGCGGTCGTAGTACCGGTAGCCGTTGGTCTCGTCGACCGCGGCGGGTGGGAGTACGCCGCAGTCGTCGTAGAACCGCAGCGCGCTGGGCGCCAGCCCCACCAGCCGGGCGAACTCACTGATCGTCAACCTCATGAGGGCGACCCTCAGCCCTGCACCAACTCGAAGGTCAAGTCCGCAGCCGTCCCCACAGCCCGAGCGTCTTGCCGAGCCGCTCGCCGCGGATCCATTCCAGGATGCCCTTGGCCGACCGCTCCGGCGAGACGTCGCCGCGGACCGAGCGCGGCACGTGCTTGCGGATCTCGGCCGCGTCCGCGAGCGCCTCGGCGATCTGCGCCTCCGCCCAACCACGCGCCGCCAACCGCTTCCGCCGTACGGCGTCCGGGATGTCGAGATGCAGCCACCGCCCCTCCGGCAGCTCCGTCGGCAGCACCGGCGACAGCAGCAGCACCGGAATCCCGGACCGGCGGATCAGCTCGGTGATCCGCAGCCACAGTGCGTTGTACGCCGGCCAGATCGGCGCCGCGGTCGGGGCCGCGATGTCGATCCCGAGCAACCGTCCGTGATCGTCCAGCAACTCGTCCATGTCCATCACGACCATGTTCCCCGGGCTCAGCCGCACCAGTTCCGGCACGACCGTCGACTTCCCCGAACCGGGCGCACCCGTCACCACGAAGAGCCTTGTCACAGGAATAGTGTGAGTCACTCGATCGTCAGACTCACCGGCGGTCGCGCGTCTCGCCCGGCGACCGGCAGCCCACGCGCTCCGGGAGTGATCGACCCGAGCACACTCGAGTGCCGCGCACCCGTACAACTCGGCACCGTCCCGCCCAGCCCGTGCACCGTCAGGAACCCGAGTACGGCGAACGCGTACGCCTCCTTGGCCGCCGACGGCAACCCCAACTCGTCCGTACTGCGGACCGGCACCGAGCCGAGCTCCGACGCCAGCTGATGCATGAGCACCGGGTTCCGGATGCCGCCGCCGGAGGCGATCACCTCGGTCCCGCCGTACCGCCGGACCGCGTCGGCGACCGTCCGAGCGGTCAGCGCGGTCACCGTCGCGACCAGGTCGTCCGGCGGGATCTCGCCCAGTCCCTCCAGAGCACGAGCCACGTAGGCCAGGTTGAACAGCTCCTTGCCGGTGCTCTTCGGCGCCGACCGCCCGTAGTACGGCTCGGCCAGCAACCGCTCGAGCAGCTCCCCGTGGACCCGGCCGCGCCCGGCCATCGCGCCGTCGGCGTCGAAGGGCTGCCCGGTCAGCTCCTGCACCACCGCGTCGATCAGGGCATTCGCCGGACCGGTGTCGAAGGCGACCGGCTCACCGTGGACGACGGTGACGTTCGCGATCCCGCCGAGGTTCAACGCGATCGGTACGCCGGGCCGCCCGCGCAACCACAGCACGTCGAGGATGCTCACCAGCGGCGCACCCTGACCGCCGGCCGCGACGTCGCGCGCCCGCAGATCGGAGACCACCGTCGTCCCGGTCGCCTCCGCAATCCAGGCAGGCTGCCCGAGCTGCAGCGTTCCCCGGACCGCCCCGCCCTCGACCCAGTGGAACACCGTCTGCCCGTGCGACACGACCAGGTCGGCCGCCCCGCCACAGAGCTGCTCGACCGCCTGCCGGGCCACCTCGGCGAACGCCTGCCCGATCCCGGTGTCGAGCCGGCACACCTCCTCCAGCGACACACTTGCCGGTGGCAACGATCCGGCGATTGCCGCCCGCAGCGACGGCGAGTAGGGCTGGCTGAGCAGACCGAGCGGCGTCAGCACCAGGCGGTCGCCCTCGAGCCGCAGGTCCGCGGCGGCGGCGTCGATCGCGTCGTACGACGTCCCGGACATCAGGCCGATGACTCGCATGTCAGTCCCGCAACTCCCGTCGATGGTCGTCCCCGCGCAGGGTCAGCAAGGCGACCACGCTGACCGCGCACGTGACCACCACGTAGTACGCCGGGATGTCGACGTTGTCCGTCCGCTTGATCAACTCGGTGATGATCAACCCGGCGGATCCGGAGAACACCGCGTTGGACAGCGAGTACGCGAGCCCGAGTCCGGTGTACCGCGCCCTGGTCGGGAACATCTCCGCCAGCATGGCCGGCCCGGGACCTGCCATCAACCCGACCACCAGACCGGCGACGAACACGGCCGCCCCCTTGGCCGCATTGCCCGCATCCTTGTCCTGCAACAGATTCATCAACGGGAACGCGAGTACGACGACCAGCGCCGCGCCGGCCACCATCACCGGCCGCCGCCCGATCCGGTCGCTCAGCCAGCCGGCCGGCATGATCGACGCGGCGAACCCGGCGTTCGCCAGCACGGTCGCGACCAGCGCCTGCTGGAACGTCGCGTTCAGGGTCGCCTGCAGGTACGACGGCATCACCACGAGGAACGTGTAACCGGCGGCCGACCAGCCCATCAGCCGGCCGATGCCCAGGGCAATGGCCTTCACCACCTCCGCCGTCCCGGCCGGCCGTGGCTCCTCCTGCTGCTGCACGCGGGCGAAGTTCGGCGTCTCGTCGAGCCGGAGCCGCAACCACAACGCCACCAGGCCGAGCGGCAACGCGAGCAGGAACGGCACCCGCCAGCCCCAGTCGGTCAGCGCCTCCTTGCTGAGCACGGTCGCCAGGATCGCCGCCAGCCCGGCGCCCGCGAGCAGTCCGAGCGCGACGGTGAACGACTGCCAGGCGCCGTACAGACCGCGCTTCGTCTTCGGCGCGAACTCGGTCATGATCGACACCGCGCCGCCGAACTCACCACCCGCCGACAGTCCCTGCAGCGCCCGGACGAGCGTCAGCAACCACGGCGCGGCCGCACCCACGGTCGCGTACGTCGGCAGCAGACCGATCAGCGTGGTCGACAGCGTCATCAGCAGCAGGACCAGGATCAGCGTCGGGCGCCGGCCGATCCGGTCACCGACCCGGCCGAACACGGCGGCCCCGATCGGCCGGAAGAAGAAGGCCAGCGCGAACGACGCGTAGGTCTTGATCAGGCTCTCGGCGTCGCTGGTCGACGTACTGCTGAAGAAGTTCGCGGCGATCACGGTGGCGAAGAAGCCGTAGGCGCCGAACTCGTACCACTCGACGAAGTTGCCGACCGTCCCGGCGACCAGGGACCGCCTGGTCCGGGCCGTGTCCACCTGTGCAGCGGCTGGTGTGCTCATCGGGTCCTCTCCCGCTCAGCCCCCGAAAACTTGTTCCGCCCCGCACCACATCCTCGTCCATAAGTTCCCACCCCGGCGACCCGGGCCGCAACCACCCGGAGGCCGTCACCGAACGCTCACACCTCTTGACACCGCGTCCGCGGCCGCCGAAGATCGGGCTGCTATACCGGTTTAGCACCGGTGACCAGTTTGCCCCGCCCAGCAGACCTGGAGTTGATCGATGAGCCAGCCCATTCGCAGAAGAACCCTGTTCTCGGCCCTCGCGGCCTCGTCCGTGGTGGCCGGCACCGGCGCCGCGCTCCCCACCACGGCCGCCGCGAAACGCTGCCCGCGGGCGAAGACCGGACCGATCTCGGTGGTGTACGTCGAGGTCAACAACGAGAGCATGACCAACGTCGCGAAGTACACGCTCGCCGAGGGCGGCGCGCAGGTGTTCGACGTCGCGCTCATCTTCGCGGCCAACATCAACTACGACGGCACGAACGCCTACCTGCACTTCAACGAGAACGTGCAGAACGTGCTCGACAACGTGGCGACCGAGGTCCGGCCGCTGCAGCAGAAGGGCATCAAGGTCCTGCTGTCGATCCTCGGCAACCACCAGGGCGCCGGTTTCGCGAACTTCCCGACCCAGCAGGCCGCCGACGCGTTCGCGCAGGAGCTCGCCGACGCGGTCAACCAGTACGGCCTGGACGGGATCGACTTCGACGACGAGTACGCCGGCTACGGCAACAACGGCACCGGCCAGCCGAACGACTTCTCGTTCGTCTACCTCGTCTCGGCACTGCGGCAGAAGCTGCCGAACAAGCTCATCACGCTGTACGACATCGGCCCGGCGTCGGACCGGCTGACCTACAACGGCGTCAGCATCGCCAACACCTTCGACTACGCGTGGAACCCCTGGTACGGCACGTGGATGGTCCCGAGCGGCCCGTCCGCGAAGTCCCGCCTCTCGCCGGCCGCCGTGTCCTACAGCGCGACCAGCTCGTCGACGGCCGCGAGTCTCGCCCAGCGCACGGTCGACGAGGGGTACGGCGTCTTCCTCACCTACAACCTCACGTCCGCGAACACGGCGTCGTACATCTCCGCCTTCACCGACAAGCTGTACGGCAGCGCAGCCGTCTACAAGCCCTAGCAAACACAAGGATGGCCGGCCACTGTGGCCGGCCATCCTGACGACTACCCGCGACCGCGGCCCTTGCGGTCATTGCCGGCGTCGTCGACGCGCCGCCGGACCTCCTCGGGCGAGTCTCCGCGGCCCGCACCCCTGGTGACGTTCCTCGCGGCCGCAGTCTGGCCGTTCGCCTCGAGCCGGTCGACGACCTTCCCGAACTTCCGCTGCTGGTCCAGCGCCTTGTCGCCCGCCAGATCGTCCTTCGCTTTACCCCAGGCCATTCTCATCTCCGCTGCGAATCGGTGGGAGGCCGTGCGCGACCCCTTGCTGTTTTGCGATCCTAGGACGGCAGGAGGTCGTTGCCGGTTCCCGCTAATTTCAGACCCCGTACACCCAGCCCGGCCGCCATGCGAACGGAGCGGCGACCAGGTGCTCGAGCGACGCGCGACTGTCGAGCAGGTGGTCGAGGGACCAGCGGTTCGCGGAGTGCGCGACGACCAGCACGACCTTGCCGTTGTGCCAGCGCTTGAGGTCCTCGAGGAACGAGCGCGTCAACTCCATCACCTCCCAGTAGCTCTGGCCTCCGGGGAACGGCTTGTGCACTCGTTCCGCGCGCGGTTCGAGCGCCTCTCGTGGTGATCCGTTCAAGGCGCCGTAGTTGCACTCGCGCAGCCGCCAGTCCTGGAAGTGCGGCGCGGTCAGCCCGGAGAACTCGACGGTCTGCACCGCCCGCCGCAGGTCCGAGCTGAAGACGAGGTCGACGTCCTTGCGCCGCGCACCCAGCTCTGCCGCCTGCTGCCGACCGGCCGCGGACAACTCGCCGGGCAGCCATCCGGTCGCGATCCCCTGCTCGTTGTCGAGCGTGGTCGAGTGCGTCTCGTAGATCAGCGTGACCGTCACCCGCACAGTCTCCTGGATCACGTCCTGGTCAAAGTGCCTTTGCCTTCGTTACCCGTGGGTATATACTTAAGTTACTCGTGAGTAAGAGACGGTTGCGAAGAGGTAGGGGAACCTGTGAGAGAGCGAAGCGATCGAACCAATATGCACAGCAGCCTCTGGCTCACGCCGAAGCCGAGCGGAGCGAGGTGAAGGCGTGAGCCACTACAAGTCGAATCTGCGGGACATCGAGTTCAACCTGCTCGAGGTCCTGGGCCGGGACGAGGTGCTCGGGCAGGGCCCGTACGCCGAGATGGACGTCGACACCGCCCGTGAGGTCCTGGCCGAGATCGACCGGCTGGCCAAGCACGAGCTGGCGGAGTCGTTCGCCGAGGCCGACCGCAACCCACCGGTGTTCGACGCCGAGGCGCACGAGGTGCGGATGCCGGAGGCGTTCAAGAAGAGCTACCACGCCTACATGGACGCCGAGTGGTTCAAGCTCGAGCTGCCCGCCGAGCTGGGCGGCCAGCCGACCCCGCCGTCGCTGCGCTGGGCGGCCGCCGAGCTGGTGCTGGGCGCCAACCCGCCGGTGCACATGTACGCCGCCGGCCCCAACTTCGCGCACGTGCTCTGGCGCAACGGCACCGACCGCGACCAGAAGATCGCCCACCACATCATCGAGCGCGGTTGGGGCGCGACCATGGTGCTGACCGAGCCGGACGCCGGCTCCGACGTCGGCGCCGGCCGGACCAAGGCCACGCTGCAGGAGGACGGCAGCTGGCACCTCGAGGGCGTCAAGCGGTTCATCACCTCCGGCGAGCACGACCTGACCGAGAACATCGTCCACCTGGTGCTGGCCCGCCCGCAGGGCATCGAGGGGGTCGGCGGTCCGGGGACGAAGGGCCTGAGCTTATTCGTCGTCCCGAAGTACCACTTCGACCTGGAGACCGGCGAGCTGAACGGCGAGCGCAACGGCGCCTTCGTCACCGGGGTCGAGAAGAAGATGGGCATCAAGGTGTCCACCACCTGCGAGATCACCTTCGGCGACGGCACGCCGGCGAAGGGCTGGCTGCTCGGCGAGGTGCACGACGGCATCGCGCAGATGTTCCAGGTGATCGAGTACGCGCGGATGATGGTCGGCACCAAGGCGATCGCGACCCTGTCGACCGGCTACCTGAACGCGCTCGAGTACGCCAAGGAGCGGGTCCAGGGCGCCGACCTGACCCAGCCGGCCAAGGACGCGCCGCGGGTCACCATCACCCACCACCCCGACGTCCGCCGGTCGCTGATGACCCAGAAGGCGTACGCCGAGGCGCTGCGGGCGCTCGTCCTGTTCACCGCGACGTACCAGGACCGGGCCGAGCAGGCGCGGTACGCCGGTGAGCACGACGCCGTGGCCGAGGGCGTGAACGACCTGCTGCTGCCGCTGGTCAAGGGCTACGGCTCGGAGAAGTCGTGGACCCTGCTCGGGACCGAGTCGCTGCAGACGTTCGGCGGCTCCGGGTTCCTGCAGGACTACCCGATCGAGCAGTACGTGCGGGACGCGAAGATCGACACGCTCTACGAGGGCACGACCGCGATCCAGGGCCAGGACCTGTTCTTCCGCAAGATCATCAAGGACCAGGGCAAGGCGCTGGGCCACCTGGCCGAGCAGATCCAGGGCTTCGTCACCTCCGAGGCCGGCAACGGCCGGCTCAAGGAGGAGCGCGGGCTGCTGGCGAAGGGCCTGGAGGACGCCCAGAAGATCCTGGGGGTGATGGGGCAGGCGCTGATGGCGAGCAACCCGCAGGCGGAGAACGGCGACCCGCGCAACATCTACAAGGTGGGCCTGAACACCTCCCGCCTGCTGTACGTGCTCGGTGACGTGGTCTGCTCCTGGCTGATGCTGCGGCAGGCCGAGGTCGCGCTGAACAGGCTCGGCGGCGAGCTCTCCCCGGCCGACCAGGACTTCTACACCGGCAAGGTCGCCGCGGCCCAGTGGTTCGTCCGGACGACGATGCCGTCGGTGCGGGCGGAGCGGGTCAAGGCCGAGCTGACCGACCTGGACGTGATGGACCTGCCCGAGTCCGCGTTCTGACCCTTCCTGCTCCTCCGGCTCGGTCACTTGCGCGGATCGAGCCGGAGGCCCGGCAAGCCCGGGGCAGCAGCGGGGCACCCGATCTGCCCCAGGTTGCCCCACGATCTGCCCTGGTCCGGAACCACCGCCCGTAGGAACGTTTCTGCCCGTGGCAACCACACGACCCTGGCTCGGCTTCCCCTGTCCGAGCCAGGGCCGTGCCACGTCTCCAGCGGGTCCGGGTGGGGAACCTGTCCTCCGCAGGATGCGTCCGTGCTGCTGTGTCCAGGTCGGGGTCGGCGTCAGCTCGTCGTACGCTGTGCGCGATGTTCGTCCGCCTGTGCCGCCTCGCCGCCCTGCTCGCCGTCCTGGCGCTTGTCCCGGTCCTGCCCGCGCGGGCCGCGACGCCGGAGCTGCCGGACCGGATCGCGGCCGCGTGGCGGTCGGACAAGATCTACGTCGACGAGCGGCTCCGCCCGATCCCGGAGCTGGACCGGCTCCGCGCGGAGGCCGCCGGCGTCGACTTCGCCGTGTACGTCGCGCTCGTGCCGCGGACGCCGTACACGCGGGAGAAGGTGGGCGACCTGGTCACGCTGCTGCAGGCGCGGGTCGGAGAGCCGGGGTTGTACGTCGTGGCCGTGGTGTCCGACGGCTACTGGTCCGGGACCGAGGAGCTGTACCGTCCGGCCGGGCTGAAGGGCCGGAGCCTCACCCGCGTCCAGCTCGACGACGACCAGCACCGGGACATCGTCAACGACCGGCCGGTGCCACAGCTCGTGCGGACGATCCAGCAGGCGGCGACGGCGTACGACGGACGCGCGCTGCCCCAGATCCCGGCCGGCGACCTGGAACCGGAGCGGCCGCAGCGGGGCCGGTCGACGACCGATCTGGAGGACCTGTCGGCGTTCATCGGCCTGGGGATCGGCGCACTGATCGGCTTCGCGTTGACGTTGTGGCTCGTGCTGAGCCGGCGGAGCGGATCGGTGCGGACGAAGCGCGCGGTCGCCGCCGAGGAGCCGATGAACGTCGACAAGATCCAGGTCCGCGCGGACGAGTGGATCGAGCGCGCGCAGCGGGCGATCGACCGGCTGGACAAGCGGAGCGGGAAGTTGGTCGAGGTGCTCGACCAGCGCGAGGACGCGTACCGCCGCCTCGACGCGGCCCGCACGCTGCGCAACGGTGAATCCGACGACCTGTTGTCGGTGACCGGGGCGTTCGTCCTCGCCCGCCAGGCCGAGCGGGGCGCGAGTGGGGCGAAGGTCCTCCCGCCGTGTTTCTTCGACCCGACCCACCGGTCCGGGACGTTGAGCGTCACCTGGGCGGACGACGTCGAGGTGCCCGCCTGTCAGGCGTGCGCACGGCTCGTCGGCAAGGGCACGACGCCGCGGGGTCTCCGGGTCTGGCGCCGCTCGGGACTCGTCGGACGTGAGCACGTGCCCTACTGGACGCTGGATCCGGAGGACAACGTGATGGTCGCGACCGGGTTCGGGGCGCTGTCCGACGACCTGCCCGAGCGGGTCGCGCAGCTCGAGGACGGTGTCCGGTGACCAGACGTCTCCTGTCGTTGCTGACAGCAACTGTTGCGCTGCTGTCCGGGACCGCTTGGGCCGCGACTCCGCCCGACTCCCGGATCACCGCCGCCACGGCCGCCTGGTCGAGCCGGCCGCTGTACGTCGACCCGGACTACACCTCGCTCGTCGACGAGACGCAGACCGCGGAGATGCTGCGCGCGATGTCGTCCGTCCAGGTGCCGGTGTACGTCGCCGTCGTACCGACCGGGGACTGGTTCCCGGAGGAGGGCGACACCGCCCTGCTCGCGGGCCGGCTGGCCGCCGCGAACGGCAAGCCCGGCGTGTACGTCGTGATGGACGGCAGTACGACGTACGGCGTGGAGCACGAGGTCAAGGTGTACGCGCCGTCCAGTTCCTACGCGGAGGCGAAGCAGTCGATGGGCAGCCAACTCACGGACTACCTGGCCGACGTCAAGGTGGACGACCGGTACGAGGCCAAGCCGGCCCGGACCGAGCCGCTGCCGCCGCGCCCGGAGAGCACGTCGGAGCCCGACCGCTTCACCACGCGCGACGCGATCGGCAACGGCCTCGGCGGCGGCGTGCTCGGCCTGATGGGCGGCGCGCTGCTCGCCGGCGTCGTCCTCGCAGTGGCGGCGATGGTCGCCCGACGATCTGGAGGAACGCGGTGAAGACCCGGCTGGCCTTGACCGTCCTGCTGACGCTGCTGGTGTCGCTGACCGCCGTCCCCGCGCAGGCGAAGACACCAGCCGAGCGGGCCAAGGAGATCGCGACCGCGCTGACGAAGCAGCCGCTGTACGTCGATCCGGCGTACGACGAGGCCTTGCCGGACCGACTGCGGGAGGACGTGCTGGCGAAGGCGGGCGCGCTCGGGTATCCGGTGTACTCGATCGTGCTGCCGCTGACGCCCAGCGACGCCTTCCAGGGCAAGGAGAGCACCGTGCTCACCCTGGTCATCGATGCGCTCGACCGGCCAGGGTTGTACGTCGTGGTCGACGGTGGCGGGCGGTTCCCGTGGTACGAGGCGCACGACGTACCGCAGGTGAACGAGGACAAACTCCGCGCGGCCCGGGAACGCGCGCTCGACGACACCGGGTACGACGCGGGTCCGACCGAGGTGCTGTCCCGGATGTACGAGCTGCTCGCGGCGCCCGCGATGCCCGCGCCCGCGGAGACGACCCGGCCGGCCCGCGCGCCCCGCGAGTCCTCGGACGAGGAGTCGTCAACGGGAACGGTCGTCCTGCTCGTCGGGCTGGGCATCGCGGCCCTCGTCGGACTGGGTCTGGTGATCGGGCTGCGTCGACCCGGCTCCCGGCAGCACGATCGGCCGCGCCGGGAGAAGCCGTTCAGCATCCCGCCGCACGTGGCCGCGACCGTTGCGGCCGAACGGCGGCGGCGCCTGGCCGGCGAGACCACTGCCGAACTCACCAGGCTTGGCTCGAAGTTGGCCGCCTTGCCGACGGCCGAGGGTGCTGGGCTGCGTCATCAGCAGGCCGCGCTCGACGCGCACCACGCCGCGGGCAAGGTGCTGGACTCGTCCGAGGACCTCGTCGACGTGGTCGGTGCGATGGTCCTGCTGGACAAGGCGCGACGCGAGTACGACGCCGCCGTCGCGACCGCGGCCGGCCGGAAGCAGGACGCCGTACCGGATCTGTGTGCCTTCAATCCCTTGCACGGAAGGTCTTCCGGGCAGCGGACGCAGGTGGACGCGGACGGGACGACGCTCGCGCTGCCGTTGTGCGCGGACTGCCGGCGGGCGCTCAAGCGCGGCAAGGCCCCGGCCTCCCTGCCCGGTGACGAC
This sequence comes from Kribbella sp. CA-247076, assembly GCF_050942445.1. Lineage (NCBI taxonomy): Bacteria > Bacillati > Actinomycetota > Actinomycetes > Propionibacteriales > Kribbellaceae > Kribbella > Kribbella sp. CA-247076. The sequence continues at coordinate 7,288,011 of NZ_CP192051.1, forward strand.
GGCCCCTATTGGCACGGCGACGACCTGTGGGCGCGGACCTTCTTCGGCACGCTCGACGACGACCTGGCTGCCGCGGTGTCCCGGGGCGACCACCGGGGCTGACCGGCCCGGCCGGGGCTGACCGGGCTGATCGAGGTCGACCGGGGTTGATTTGGGCTGGGGCGTCCCTGAGCGGGGTTCAGGGGCGGCTCGGGGGATCTGCCGGATCCTTCGCCACCGCCGCCCGGCCTACTGTCGAGCGGACAGGATGGGTCGAGAAGGGGCGGACGATGGCGGAGACCAAGCAGCTCGGGGCGGTGCTTCTGATTGCCGGGGCGGCGCTGGCGTTCTGGCAGTTCGGGGACCGGGACTCCTCCGACGACCACGAGATCGGCGAGCGGATCAGCACGGTCGAGCTGGCCGCGAAGAGCGCCGACGTCACCATCAAGGTCTCCGACGGCGACAAGACGACCGTGCAGGAGAAGCGCAGGTTCTGGCTGTGGAAGAAGGGCGACGCGTACTCCGTCGACGACGGGGTGCTGCGGCTCGACGGCGACTGCGGCTGGCAGTGCAGCGCGGACTTCGTGGTCACCGTCCCCCGCGGGACCACGGTGACCGGCGAGAACGGCAGCGGGGACATCTCGATCTCCGGCGTCGGCGGGGTGGACGCCAAGTCCCGGTCCGGGGAGTTCGAGGTCAGCGACGTGACCGGGAACGTGAAGATCGACCTGACGTCGGGTGACGTGGTGGTCCGCGACCTGACCGGGAAGCTCGATGTGACCGCGACGTCCGGCGACGTCGAGGCCTCCGGGCTGAAGGGCGGTCCGGTGAACGTCGAGACCACCTCCGGCGACCTCGAGCTCGAGCTCGCCGAGGCGAACGACGTACGGGCCAAGGGCACCAGTTCCGACATCGACGTGACCGCGCCGGCCGGCAGCTGGAACGTCAGCACCGAGACCCGCAGCGGCGACGTCGACAACGCACTGGGCGACGACGCGAACGGGTCGCACACCGTCCAGGCCACCACGACCAGCGGGGACATCGAGCTGCACGCCCGCTGAGGTTTGTCGCTGGGTACCAAGTCCTCGTCCGGTGGTGTAACAGACATGCGTCGCGGATGGCTAACACCGCCTGAGCGGAGTAGCGTCGAGGGTGTTGGACGACTTCACGAGGAGGCTCTTCGGATGAGCATCGGTGTGGGGATCTTTCTGATGGTCGTGGGCGCCATCCTGGCGTTCGCCGTCCGCGACTCGTGGGACGCCGTCAACCTGACCGTCGTCGGCTACATCCTGGTCCTGGCCGGACTGGCCGGGATCGTGCTCTCCTTCTACATCACCAACCGGCGGCGGCGCGTCGAGACCGACGCGATCGACCCGGCGATCGAGGAAGAGTACCGGGTGGTCGAGGAGCACCACCGCGACGTCAAGGAGTAGAGGCTCCGGACAGCACCAGCTCCAGCCGCGTGGCGCCGTCGGGCGTCACGCGGATCGGCACGCCCCAGTCCTGCCGGTGCATGTGACAGGCCGGGAACTCGACCTCGGCCGCGTCGTCGCAGGAGGCTGCCTGGACGGCGACGTGCAGCACCCCGTCCCCCACCCGCTGGTCGACGACGAGCCGCCGGCTGAGCTCCGTGGAGTCGCCGGCACCTTCCCGGAGCAGTGACTCGGGTGTGGACGAGACCAGCAGCCGGGTGGACGGCCCGTAGCGGTCGTCCAGCTTCTGCCCGGGCGGCGGCGTGAACACCACGTCCAGAGTCAGCTCGCCGCCCGCGACGTCCATCGGCGGGCGTTGTGTCCTGGTGCTGAACTCGTCCACGGTCGCCGACGCGCCCAGCGGGACCCGGGTCAGCCGGTGCGCGGCCGACTCGACCACGAGCAGCTCGTTGCCGACGACAACAGCTCCACTCGGCTCCGCCAGCCCGGTGGCCATCGTCTCGACCACCTCGGTGCGCGGGTCGTACCGGCGTACGGCGCCGTTGTATGTGTCCGCGATCGCGATCGATCCGTCGGGCAGGACGGTGACGCCGAGCGGATGCTGCAGCAAGGCGTCGGCCGCCTTGCCGTCGCGCAGACCGAAGTCGAACAGGCCGGTGCCGACGGCGGTGTGCACCTCGGTGTCGATCCAGCGAAGCGCGGAGACCTCCGAGTCGGCCAGCCACAGTCGATCACCGTCGACGGCGAGACCGCTGGTCTGGGCGAACCAGGCTTCCTTGGGAGGACCGTCCTTCAGGCCTTCGTTCGTGGTGCCGGCGGCAACTTCCGTCGTCCGGGTGAACGGGTCGTACGTCCAGAGTTGGTGAATGCCGGCCATCGCGATCCACACCTTGTCCTGCCACCAGGCGACGTCCCACGGTGAGCTCAGGACGTCAGTGACGTCGCCGTCCATCCACTGCTTGCCGGTCCCGACGAGCGTTGTGACCTGGCCGGTCTCCAGGGTGATGCCGCGGAGCGCGTGGTTCACGGTGTCGGCGACGACGACGTCGTACCCGAGTCGGCCGGCCACGTCGGTCGGCAGGAGGGTGAGTCCGTTGGGCTCCGAGAACGCGGCCTGCTCAGCCGCGCCGTCGGCGAATCCACGCCGGCCGGTGCCGAAGCGACGTACGACGGTGGTGGCGTCCTCGGCGATCTGGACGATGCTGTGGTTGCCGGCATCGGCGACCAGCAGGCCGTTGTCTAGGGCAACCACCTTGGCCGGGAAGCGCAGGTCGGTGGGCTCCGGCTCCGGAGCGACGTACGGCGACTTGCCGCGCGTCAGCGTACCCGCCTGCTCGTGCTCGGCGATCAGCTCGGCCAGCTGGGCGTCGAGAGCGTGCGCGTGCCCTTCGCCGGAGTACTGCGCGACGATGTAGCCGTTCGGGTCGACCAGCACGAGTGTCGGCCAGGCGCGGGCGGTGTAGTTCTGCCAGGTGACGAGCTCGGGGTCGTCCAGCACCGGATGACCCACCTCGTACCGCTCCACCGCGGCCCGGACCGCCTCCTCCTCACCCTCGTGCGCGAACTTCGGCGAATGCACGCCGACGATCACCAGCGCATCGCCGTACTTCTCCTCCAACGGCCGCAACTCGTCCAGCACATGCAGACAGTTGATGCAGCAGAACGCCCAGAAATCCAGCAACAGAAAGCGTCCCCGGAAGTCGGCCAGCGCCAACTCCCGCCCACCCGTGTTCAGCCACCCACGACCCCTGAGCTCCGGCGCACGCACATGCATGCCCCCATTCTGCGCCGGGCTTCAAGCCCCCGGTCAGCGGGGGAGGACGAGGGTGTCGGTGAGGAGTTTGGCGGTTTTGCGGAGGGTGGCCGGGGAGGAGGAGAGGTCGGCGGCCAGGGAGTAGGGGGTGAGGGACTCACCGGGGCCGACGAGGCGGTGGCGGTGGGCCAGGAGCCAGACGATCGCGCGGGGCCAGGTGGAGAGGCGGGCCTTGGCGAGCAGGTCGGGGGCGTCGCGGACGAGGCGCTCGGCGATGTCGAACGCGTCCCCGGCGTACGTCGTCCCGAGCGTCTCGCCGGCCATCAGCCAGGCATGCGGGGCGAGCACCGACAGCGTCGCCGCCTGCGACTTGTCCAGGCCCTGCAGATCCGGTTGTGGCGGCGAACCCAGGCCGGACAGCGCCCGGTACGCGTCCTCGAGGTCGTTGGTGGTGTCGTCCAGGAAGACGCGCTCGCCCGGCCTGGAGCCGACCGGGTCGATCATCGCCGCGGCCTCGAGCGCCGGAGTCCACACGTCCACCGCGTCGACCGCCTCGTCGATCACGTCCAGCGCCAACTGTGTGCGGTCCCCCGCGAACTCGAGCCAGGCCTTCACCACGCCCGGCACGGCCTCGAAGTACGTGCTGTCGGCAAGGACCTTGCGCGGCAGCCAGTGCGCCAGGAACAACTCCACCAGTACGGCGCTGACGCGCAGCGGACCGCCGACGGTGTGGTCCACCGCGTGGTCGATCCACAGCCGGGCGATGTCGGCCGCGTCGTCGGACAGCCCCACGGCGTACCGCGACTCGAGGAACTCGTCGACCAGTTGCTCGCGCTGCCGTGGCGACAGCAACGGCCGGATCGGCGGGCGGACCGGGCGCTCGGGCAACTGGGTCAGCCGGTTCACCAGCAGGCCGGAGAAGAACTCGAAGTCCTCGCTCACCGGTGGATCGTCGAAGTCGTTGGTCTCGCCGAGCGCCTGCAGGATGATGCCGGCCGCGGTCGACGGACGGACCGTCCGGATGGTCACCCGGCCGCCGCGTTGGTACGCCTCGAGCACCCGGTCCACCGGCGGGCCGACGAACACGTCCTTGACGATCGCGCCGAGGTTGTTGTCGATGAACACCACCACCGTGTGCGGGTGCTGGTCGTCGTCGTAGTCCAGGATGACGCTCAGCCCGTCGCCGGTGATGTCCTCGGACACGATCGCGCTGGTCAGCCGGAACCCGGCGATCCGGGTGACCCACTCGGGCACCTCGGCCTCGGTCCGCAGGCGGGACAGGTGCGCGCGCTGTAGCGGCAACCGGCCGGCCGGACCGACCGTGCGGGCCAGACTCGTCAGCAGCACGAAGGATTGCGGGTCGCGGCGTTCGCCGAGCACCCGGGCGGCGTCGGCCCAGAAGAACCGCTCGACCTCGCCGATCTCGTCGGGGCGCCCGGCCGGCCACAGCTGGTCGGCGAGCATCGCGGCGGACCGTGCCACCGAGGCCTCGGCGATCACCGGATGCAGGGACCGGGGTGCGGCGGCCAGGTCGAGGGACAGCGTTTCCAGCAGGGTTTCCAGCACGGCGACGCTCGGCGTGGTGTCGACGTCGACACCCGCCGTCGGCCGGTGGGTCGGGCCGGGCGTGGAGCCGACCAGCCGCAAGTGGCTTGGTCGGCCGTCCCGGCCTCGTGGTGACTTGGTCACGTCCGCGACATTACCCGCCGGGAACGGTCCGCCGCAGGCCCGTGCGCGCGTCCTGTGGATAAGCACCCCACCCCCACCAGTGATCGTTCGTCGCATTTTGACCCTCGGACGCCGACTGTCCGGCCGTTGTCCACAGGGGGTCAAAATGCGACGAACGATCACCAGGGGGTTGGGGGTGGGTCAGCCCTTGAGGGCACCTGCCATCAGGCCGCCGATGAACCAGCGGCCGAGCAGGATGTAGACCAGCAGCGTCGGGAACGACGTGATCAGCGCGCCCGCCATGCTGGCCGCGTAGTCGACCTTCTGGCCGCCCGACAGCGCCGCCAGCCCGAGTGTCACCGGGCCGTTCTGCTGCTGGGTGAGGAAGAGCGCGAACAGGAAGTCGTTCCAGACCGAGGTGAACTGCCAGATCAGCGTCACCACGAACCCGGAGATCGAGATCGGCAGGATGATCCGGACGTAGGTCTGGACCAGCCCGGCGCCGTCCACCCGGGCCGACTCGATGATCTCGTTCGGCACGATCGTGGCGTAGTAGTTGCGGAAGATCAGCGTGCAGATCGGCAGACCGTAGATCACGTGCGCGATGATCAGCGTCGGCACGCCCCGGGTCACGTCCAGCTCGGTGAACGTCGTCCGCAACGGCAGCATCACCGCCTGGTACGGGATGAACATCCCGAACAGGATGAACGCGAACACCAGGTTCGCCCCCGGGAACCGCCAGCGGGCCAGCACGAACCCGTTCGCGGAGCCGATCATCGACGAGATGATCGCGGCCGGGATCGCCAGGCTCAGCGACCGGATCATGTACGGCTGCAACACGTCCCACGCCTTGCGCCACGGCTCCAGCGTCCAGGTCTCCGGCAGCGACCACTGCGCCGCGGCGGTGGTGTCGCTGGCGGTCTTGAAGCTGGTGATGATGACGACGTACACCGGGGTCAGCACGAACAGCAGGAAGAACAGCAGCAGGAGGTAGCGGATCGTCCGGCTGCGCCGGGTCGACCCGTCGGCGATCGGGCTCCGCCGCGGCTTCCGGCTGATCGCCGCGGCAGCCTGGCCGGTCGCGGCATCTACGGCGGTCATGGGGCCTCCCGGCCTGGACTGAGGAGCGGAGGGAGCGCAGCGACTGGAGCGACGAGGGAAGGCCGGGAGTCACAGCCCCATGACCGGCCGCGCGGCAGCGCGGCATTCAACACCGTCATTCGTCAGTCTCCTGCCGGACGGTGTAGGCGACGTACGGGATGACGAGTACGGCGACCACCGCGAGCATCACGATCGCGATCGCGGCCGCCTTGGCCTGGTCACTGCGCAGCAGCGTGTTCCACATGTAGATCGACGGCACCTCGGTGCGGAACTGGTTCGGCCCGGTGATCGCATAGATCAGGTCGAACAACTTCAGCGACATGTGCCCGAGGATGATCAGCGCCGACAAGGCGATCGGCGACAGCTGCGGGAACAGCACGTGCCGGTACAGCTTGAACTCGCTCGCGCCGTCCACCCGGGCGGCCTCCCGCAACTCCGGCGGGATGCCCCGGAACCCGGCCAGGAACAGCGCCATGATGTAGCCGGACAGCTGCCAGATCGCGGGCAGGGCGATGGACAGCATCGTGGTCCATCGGCTGCCCGCGGTCCACCAGGAGTTCTCCAGGAAGTTCAGGCCGACGATCGAGAACAGCCGGTTCAGGCCGCGCGCATCCTCGCCCTGGGACGGGTTCAGCAACCAGCTCCAGACCACGCCGGAGGCGATCATCGAGATCGCCATCGGGAACAGGTAGATCGACCGGAAGATGCTCTCGCCGGTGACCCCCTTCTCCAGCAGCAGCGCCCAGAGCAGGCCGAAGATCAGCGTGCCCACGATGAACGCCACCGTGAGCACGCCGAGGTTCTTCAGCGAGTTGAGGAACCGGTCCTCGCCGAACAGGTTCACGTAGTTCTCGAACCCGACGTAGTCGGCCGGGCCTCTGCGGGCCGTGTGCCGGTCGGTGAGCGAGGTGTTGAACGACCACGCGATCAACCCGTAGACGAAGTACCCGAGCAGGAGCACGGTCGGCAGCAGCACCAGGGCGCCGGGGCCCCAGGTGCGGATTCTTCCGTGCATGCTCAGTCCTCCGAACCGGCGCTCGTCCGCAACCCGACCGGCATCAGCTCTTCTTCATCGCGGTGCCGAGGGCCTGCTGCAGCTTGGCGACGTCCGGGCTGCCGCTGAACTGGCTGATCGCGGACAGGATGTCGTTGTTCTGGCCGAGCGTGCAGGCGGCGCCGTGCGCGCAGGACGGAACGATCTTGTCCTTCTTCCAGTCCGCCATCGCGGCCTGCTGGTACTTCGGGTAGTCGCCCGGCTGGGCGTCGGAACGGGCCGGGATCGAGCCCTTCTTGGTGTTGAACGCCTTCTGGCCCTCGGCCGAGCCGGTGACCTTCAGCCAGCACTTCGCACCGTCGGGGTTCTGCCCGTTGGTCGGCAGCGTGAAGGAGTCCGACAGGTACTGGAAGTTGCCCGCCGTGCCGGGGGAGGGCCAGTAGGTGTACGCCGTGTCCGGCACCTTGTCGGCCAGCTGCTGGGCGGCGACCCAGTCACCCATCACGAAGTAGCCCGCCTGGCCCTTGTTCAGGTACTGCAGCGCGTCCGGCCAGTCGATCGCCTCGCGGTCGGCGTTCGTGTAGGTCAGCAGCTTCTTGTACTTCTCCAGGGCCGCGGTCACGTCCGCGCCCTCCCAGCCCTCGCCCTTCCACAGGCTGCCGAACTTGTCCGGCCCGAGCTCGGCCAGCAGCACGACCTCGACCAGCATCTCCTGGGCGAAGCCCTTGGAGATGGCCAGCGGCGCCTTCACGCCGGCGGCCTTCAGCTTGTCCATGTCGGCCATCCAGGCGTCCACCGACGCCGGCGCCGTGGCCGCGTCCAGGCCCGCCTTCTTCAGCACGGCCGGGTTCGTCCAGGTCACGTTCGCGCGGTGCACGTTGGCTGGGATCGAGTAGATCTTGCCGTCGATCGTCAGGTTGTCGATCAGGCTCTGCGGGAAGGCCTTGTCCAGGCCGAACTCCTGGTAGAGGTTGCTGACGTCGTCGACCTGGCCGGCGTTGATGTAGTCGCTCAGCTCGGCACCGGCGTGCGCCTGGAACGTGGACGGCGGCTTGCCGGCCTGCAGGTCGTTGGCCAGCACCTGCTTCGCGTTCGAGCCGGCGCCACCCGCGACCGCGGAGTTGACGAAGTTGAAGTCGCCGCACTCGGTCTTGAACACCGAGACCATGCCGTCCAGACCGGCCTTCTCACCACCGTCGGCCCACCAGGTGAAGACGGTGACGTCCTTGGTCGCCGCCGCGTCCCCTCCGCCGCCACCGCCGTCGTCGCTGTTCCCGCAGGCGCTGACCGCGAGAAGACCCGCCGCACCCAGCACCGCGACGGTCCTGCTCAGACCACCACGCATGTTTTCACTCTCCGATCAGCTCATGGAAGCCGCCTGTGACAACGATGCCCCCTTGACGGCCCAACTCTGGGCACGCCGCGCGCTGGGTGTCAACGTTCCGCGCATCCGCGTTGCGCAGACGTGACCCCCGCTGCGACCGGGGTGTGAGAGCGCGCACATCCTACGCCCAGCAAGCACCTTGAGCACCGAGCTTGCGCGATTGTGACTGCTAGAGCGTGAAATACCGGCCGCGACGGTGGATCAGCGGTGGGAGCTCGTCTGGGGCGAGCTCGACGTGGGCGATGTCGAGCTGGACCTGCAGGGCCCAGCCGACCTCCGGTGGTTCGGTGGAGGCGAGGGTGCAGCCGGCCCACGTGCTGACGCCGACGGGCGCCGGGCCCCAGTCGGTGTCCGTCCAGTCGATCAGCTTGAACGGGCCACCGGGAGCCGGGGCCACGTAGCCGAACGCGTCGGCGAGTTGGCGATGCGGTTCGCCGAGCAGCGCGACCACCGCGGTCCTTGCCTGGCGCAACGTCTCCCAGAGGTCCGAGTCCGGGTCGACCAGCCCGATCACCGATCCCGGCTCGCCGTCGGCCACGAGCATCGACGACACCGTGAGCCCGGCGCGCTTGCCGTCGTACTGCGTGGTCCACAGCCCGACCGGGGACGGCAGCCGCCCGCGCAACCGCCGTACCGGGCTCCGCTCGGACTCGGGCGGCAGGAACGGATGATCGCCATGGATGGTCATACCCGGCACGGTACTTACTGCACGGTGAGCCGGGGCGGCAGGGTGAAGCGGTCGATGGGGTGGGAGAGCAGGCCGCTCGAGCCGCGGAGGGTCTCGACCCGGTCGTCGGCGTCGAAGGTGAAGCGGTAGAACTCGCCGTACGCGCCGTAGCCCGAGCCACCGGTGACCCGCAACGTGTCGCCCTCGACCTCGAGCGACTGCGGCTCGGCGCCGGGGTCCGGGGACGCCGGGTCGATCGCGTACAGGCGGCCGCCGAGCTCGACGATGTCGTTGACACCCCAGAGGTTCGCGTACCGGCCGGTGAACCGGCTCAGTCCGGCCGGGTCCCCGGGACGATCCTTGGACTCGGCCAGGTCGAGCAGCTTGAAGAACCCCTCGGTCAGTTGCTGCGCGGGCCCGTCGATCGCGTTCGTCAGCACGCTGACGACGAGCTTGGCCGACCCGTCGACCATCGACTTGGTGATGTGCCCCGGATAGCCGCCGGCGTGCCCGAACAGGTGCCGCTCGCCGATCTTCGCGACCTGCACCCCCAACCCGTACCGCGGCCAGTCGTCGGTCGCGGTCTGCCACAGCGGGTGCTGCATCTCGCGCTTCGAGGCGTCCGTCAGCAGCCGGTCGTCGCCGGGCAGGTGGGCGGAGAAGTAGGTGACCAGGTCGCGGGCGTTCCCGAAGAACCCGGTCGCGGACGCGAGCGCACGGGTGTCGACGTGGTCGATCGGGATCCGCGTGTCGGCGTACGCCAGCGCGCTGTAGCCGGCGGCGTACTCGTGGCCGCGGGCCGGGTCCAGCTCCGGGCCGAGTCCGGACAACCCGAGCTTGTCCACGATCGCGCTCTGCACGTAGGAGTTGTACGGCGTCCCGGCCGCGGCCTCGACCACGAGACCGAGCAGGCCGTAACCGATGTTCGAGTACTTGAAGCGCTCGTTCTCGGGCAGCACGGCGGACGACTCGACCCGCAGGACCTCGAGCAGCTCGTCACGGTCCGGGAACTTGCCGGCCAGCTGCCACCAGTCGGCCTGCAGGCTGTCCCGGGTGATCCCGCCGGCGTGGGCCAGCAGGTCGCGGACGGTCCGCTCGCCCAGCGGCGTACCGACGAGCTCGGTGACGTGCTGCCCGGCCTTGTCGTCCAGTCGCAGCCGGCCCTGCTCGACCAGCTGGAACACGGCCGTCGCGGTGAACGTCTTCGAGTGCGACGCGATCCTGAACAGGTGCTGCTCGTTCAGCGGTACGCCGTTCTCGACGTCCGCCAGCCCGTACGCCGCCGAGAAGGCGATCCCGTCGCCGGCGTACACCGCGGCCTGGACGCCGGGCACCCGCTGGTACCGCTGGTTGAACGCCAGCCAGCTGTCGTAGTAGGAGAGAACGTCGCGCAGGGTGTCAGGGTCCGGGGCGTCAGACATGTCGCCTAGACTGAATGACGCGGAAGCGACTCGCAACGTAAGAGCCGTCGGTGTATGTCGCGTTGGCGGCCGGATTCGCTCCGGTCCCGTGGAAATCGCTGAACGCGGCCGACTGGTTCACGAAGACCTGGCCGGTCAGGTTCTCCGACAACGCGACGCCGGCGTCCAGCGCGGTGTCGCGGGCCGCCTCCAGGGTCGGGGCGTCGGTCGAGTAGATCCCGGCCGTCATCGCCCCGCCGTCGACGACGGTCTTGCGGAACACGTCGATCGACTCCGCCGTGTCCGCGGTCCGGACCAGGAAGGACACCGGGCCGAAGCACTCCCGCCCGTACACCTCCTCGTCCTTGGCGTCGATCGCGACCAGCAGCGGCGTCCGGACGACCGCGTCCGGGAACGCCGGGTGCTGGATCGCCCGCGACTCCAGTACGACGTCGCCGTACTCCGGGGCGAGCTCGAGCCGGCTGACCACGGCCTGGTTGACGATCCCGCCGAGGATCTCGACCGCGCGGGCGTCGTCACCGAGCAGCTTGCTCATCGCGCCGGCGATCCCTGCGCCGACCTCGTCGAAGGACTTGTGGCCCTCGTCGGTCTCGATCCCGCCGGCCGGGACGAAGATGTTCTGGGTGGTCGTGCACATCTGGCCCGAGTACAGCGACAGCGTGAAGGCGAGGTTGCCGGTCATCGCCTTGAACGAGTCGGTGGAGTCGATCACGACCGCGTTCACGCCGGCCTTCTCGGTGAAGACGGTCGCCTGGGTCGCGTTCTGCTCGAGCCACTCGCCGAACTCGCTGCCACCGGTGAAGTCGATCAGCTTCACCTCGGGCCGGGTCGCCAGCGGCTTGGCCAGGCCGTCGCCGGCCCGCTCGGCCGCGAGCGTGACCAGGTTCGGGTCGAGGCCGGCCTCGGCGAGGACCTCGCGGCACACCTCGACGGTGATCGCCAGCGGCAGCACGGCCAGCGGGTGCGGCTTCACCACGACGGCGTTGCCGGTGACCAGCGACGCGAACAGGCCGGGCCAGGAGTTCCAGGTCGGGAACGTGTTGCAGCCGATCACCAGCGCGACCCCGCGGCCGGTGACGGTGAACGTCTTCTCCATCCGGATCGGGTCGCCCTTGGCCGGCTTCTCCCAGGTCGCCTCGGCCGGGTAGCGGTTCATCTCCTCGTACGCGTACGCGACCGCCTCGAGTGCCCGGTCCAGCGCGTGCGCGCCACCGGCCTGGAACGCCATCACGAACGCCTGGCCGCTGGTGTGCTGGACCGCGTTCGCCAGCTCGAAGACGCGCTTGTGCAGCCGGTCGAGGATCTCCAGGGTGACCCCGGTCCGGCCGTCGATCCCGGCGTTGCGCCAGTCCTTGAGCCCGGCCTGCGCGGCCGCGAGCAGCTCGTCGAGACCGTCCTCGACCATCCGCGGGTAGGCGATGTCCATGGCGATCCCGTACGGCGAGTGCTCGGTGACGACCTCGCCCCGCGACCCCGGGATCTCCAGCGGGAACGTCGTACCGAAGTAGCGCTCGAAGGCCGCCTTGCCGTCGGCGGCCGCGGTCTCGCCGTACACCCGCGGGCTGGGCGACTCCGGGAAGGCGGAGTGGTAGCCGCGGCCGTGGATCGCCGTCAGCGCGTCGTGAAGGCGCTCGCGGTGGGTCGCCAGCCAGTCGGTCATGGATCCTCCAAGCTCGGGGTCTGCGTCTGTGATGTTACAGTCGTTGGCGCGACCGGGGATAGAGTGTCACAACCCTTCGTCTCGAGAGGGCGTGCGGATGGCTGACGACCTGGCGGCCCGGGTGGCCGCGGCGATGTGGGCGGACGACACCGCCAGCGCCGGCCTCGGGATGCGACTGGTCGAGGTCGCCGACGGGTTCGCCCGGATCGAGATGCCAGTGCGCGAGGACATGGTCAACGGGCACGGTATCGCGCATGGTGGATTCGTGTTCTGTCTGGCCGACTCCGCGTTCGCGTTCGCGTGCAACTCGCGCAACCAGGTCACGGTCGCGCAGACCTGCGACATCGTCTTCGTCGCCCCGGCCAAGCGTGGTGACCTGCTGGTCGCCGAGGCTCGGGAGCGGACCGCCTTCGGCCGGAACGCGATCTACGACGTGACCGTGCGCCGCGGCGACGAGGTGATCGCCGAGTTCCGCGGCCGCAGCCGGCAGCTGTCCGGCACGATCATTCCCTCATCGGATCCGGAGGAGTCATGACCCGAGCGGCGTACCTGGTGGACGGCGTCCGGACGCCGATCGGTCGGTACGGCGGTGCGCTCGCCGCGGTCCGCCCCGACGACCTGGCCGCCCACGCGGTCTCGTCTCTGCTGGCCCGGCACAGGGGGCTGGACGCCGAGCGGATCGACGACGTGATCCTGGGGTGCGCCAACCAGGCCGGCGAGGACAACCGGAACGTCGCCCGGATGGCCGTGCTGCTGGCCGGGCTGCCCGCGTCGGTGCCCGGGACGACGATCAACCGGCTGTGCGGATCGGGTCTGGACGCGGTCGCCTCCGCGGCCCGGTCGATCATCGCCGGGGATCACGACATCGTCGTCGCCGGCGGGGTGGAGTCGATGTCGCGGGCGCCGTTCGTCATGCCGAAGGCGACCACCGCGTTCTCCCGGCAGGCGGAGATCTTCGACACGACGATCGGCTGGCGGTTCGTGAATCCGGTGCTGCAGGAGCAGTACGGGATCGACTCGATGCCGGAGACGGCCGAGAACGTCGCCGAGGACTACGGGATCTCGCGCGCGGACCAGGACCTGTTCGCGTTGCGCAGTCAGCAGCGCGCGGCCAAGGCGCAGGCGAACGGGCGGCTGGCCGGGGAGATCGTCGCCGTCGAGGTCCCTGGCAAGCGGGGCGCGGTGACGGTGGTGGACACCGACGAGCATCCGCGAGAGACGTCGCTGGAGGCTCTCGCGGCGCTGAAGACGCCGTTCCGGTCACCGGGCACGGTCACGGCCGGCAACGCGTCGGGGGTCAACGACGGCGCGGCCGCGCTGCTGGTGATGAGCGATGCGGCGGTCGAGCGCCTGGGTGTCACGCCGCTCGCCCGGATCGTCGGTACGGCGGCGGCCGGCGTACCACCGCGGATCATGGGCATCGGGCCGGCGCCGGCCACCCGGAAGCTGCTCGACCGGTGTGGGGTCGGCCTGTCCGAGGTCGGCGTGATCGAGCTGAACGAGGCGTTCGCCTCGCAGTCGCTGGCGGTCCTGCGTGAGCTCGGGCTGCCGGACGACGCCGAGCACGTGAACCCGAACGGCGGCGCGATCGCCCTCGGCCACCCGCTCGGCATGTCGGGGGCGCGGTTGGCCTTGAGCGCAGCGCTGGAGTTGCGGCACCGGGACGCCGGGTACGCGCTGGCCACGATGTGCATCGGCGTCGGGCAGGGCATCGCGACCCTGCTGGCCCGGCCCTGATCGGGAGGTGTGGTGATGCTCGGCCCAGCGTGCCCGCAGGACCTTCGGGACGACGGTGAGCGGCTGTCCGTCGACGAGCTCCGGTCGCGGCAGTTGTCGTTGCTGCGGTCAACGATTGCGTCGGCGTACGAGCGGGTGCCGCACTACCGGGCTGCGTTGGACGGCGTGGGGTTCGTTCCCGGTGATCTTCGGGAGCTGTCCGATCTCAGTCGGCTGCCGTTCACCGGGAAGGCGGAGCTGCGGGACAACTATCCGTTCGGGATGTTCGCCGTACCGCGGTCCGAGGTGGTCCGGGTGCACGCGTCGTCGGGGACGACCGGGCGGCCGACGGTGGTCGGATACACGCGGACGGACCTGGACAACTGGGCGGACCTGATGGCGCGGTCGATCCGGGCCGCGGGCGGTCGGCCGGGCGACGTGTGTCATGTTGCCTACGGCTACGGGTTGTTCACCGGCGGGCTGGGGGCACACTACGGAGCCGAGCGGCTCGGGTGCACCGTCGTACCCGTGTCCGGCGGGATGACCGAGCGGCAGGTCGACCTGATCCGTGACTTCGGCGCCCGGATCATCATGGTCACGCCGTCGTACTTCCTCGCGATCGTCGACGAGATGGAGGCTCGCGGGCTCGACCCGCGCGACACCTCGCTGCAGATCGGGATCTTCGGCGCCGAGCCGTGGACCGAGCAGATGCGCGCCGAGGTTGAACAGCGCACCGGCATGCACGCGGTCGACATCTACGGGCTGTCCGAGGTGATGGGCCCGGGCGTCGCGCAGGAATGCGTCGAGACCAAGGACGGGCTGCACATCTGGGAGGACCACTTCTACCCGGAGATCATCGACCCGGTCACCGGCGAGGTCCTTCCCGACGGCTCGATCGGCGAACTCGTCTTCACGACATTGACCAAGGAAGCCTTCCCGGTACTGCGCTACCGCACCCGCGACCTGACCCGGCTGCTCCCCGGCACCGCCCGCCCCGGAATGCGCCGGATGGAGAAGATCACCGGCCGCACCGACGACATGATGATCGTCCGTGGCGTCAACGTGTTCCCCACCCAGATCGAGGAACAGATCCTCCTGGTCGAAGGCCTCACCCCGCACTACCTCTGCATCCTCACCCGCCCCGGCCGCCTCGACGAACTCACCGTCCAGGTCGAAGCCGCCCCCGACCTCCCCGACCACACCACCGCCGCCAAGCACCTGGCCCACCGCATCAAGGACCGGGTAGGCGTCACCGCCACCGTCGAAGTCCTCCCACCCCACACCCTCGAACGCTCCCTAGGCAAAGCCAAACGCATCAAAGACAACCGCGGCTTCTAGGCCCGGCGGACGGTCAGAGTAGGGGGTTTGGGGTTGGGGTGGGGTGGCGGGGGCGGCGGGGGGTGGGTGGGCGGATGTGGGGGCGGATGAGGGCTTCTATTTCGAAGTCTTCGAGGGAGTACTTGGTGGCGAGGTCCCGGTTCGGGGTGCCGGTGCGGGCTTGGTGGATGACGTCTTCGACGAGGATGTCGGTGTCGGCCACCAGGGGTTGGCCGGCGGCTCGGGTGGGGTCTACGAGGACGTCGATGTCGTGGTAGGTGACCAGGCGCAGCGTGGCGGCATACCCGTCGTCGGACCAGGTGATGGCGGCGGAGCCTCGGCGGAGTACGCCGGGGAGGCCGCCTTGGGCGTCGCGGATGCGTTCCCAGCCTTGGTCGCGGCCTTCGGCGGCGATCTCGACGAGGAGGTCGCGGCCGTCGTGGGCGAGACCGGACCAGGCCAGTGGGTAGCGGCGGCCGGCTCGGGACCTCAGGGCGACGGCGGCTTCCCCGATCGCCTGGAGGGAGAGGCCGGAGTGACGGAGATGGCGGAGCATGTGCGTCTCCACCAGTCCGGCGAAGGTGATGGTCGGCTCGCCCCGGCCGGCGGTGGTCGACTCCAGGGCGCCGGAGCGGAGCCAGTCGCCGAGGGTGGTGGCGGGCAGGCCCAGGTGGAGGGCGACGTCGGCGCGGGTGTACAGCGGCAGGTCGAACCGTGGGTCCACGTCTCACCTCTTCGCGCGGTGCGGGCGCTGTCGGCACAGCGCCGTACGGTGCGCAGCGCTGTCCCGGACAAGACTGCCAGAAACCCGGTTCCGGTCCGGCCGTCGCGCCGATAGGGTGCAGGCACCAGCGGAGAGGAGGTGAGCGCGATGTCGTCCGACCGTCGTGCCGCCCGTCCGCCGTACCCACGGTTGAGAACGGGTGGCTCCAGCAACAGGAGCTGAACAGAATGACCGAAGTGTCCCGTCCCCCGCTGACCGCCGACGAGCGCGCACAGCTGACCGGATGGCTCGACCTGCAACGTTCCTTCGTGCGGATGAAGTGCGAGGGACTGTCCGAAGAAGATGCCCACCGCAAGCTTCTGCCGACCTCGCCGCTGACCACGGTGGCGGGCCTGGTGGCGCACCTGCGCTGGGTGGAGTACTCGTGGTTCCACCTCGGTCTGCTCGGTGTTCCCGACACCGGCCAGACCCCGTGGACCGAGGACGGCCATCCCGACGCCGAGATGTTCGTCGACGACGTACCGCTCGGGCAACTCCTCGACGAGTACGACGCCGAGTGCGCGCGCTCGAACGCGGCCATCGCCGACCTGCCGCTCGACGCCGTGGAGAAGGGCCTGCCCGCGGAGAAGGCCGCGTCCCTGCGCTACATCCTGTGTCACATGATCGAGGAGACGGCCCGCCACGTCGGCCATCTCGACATCCTCCGGGAGCTCCTCGACGGCGCCACCGGGTACACCGCGATGACCGCGACCGAGGCCTGACCCCGGACTGTCGCCAGGTGCCCCCGCGCACCTGGCGACAGTGCGCTGAGGGGTGGATAGGATGTCCGGCATCTGGCACGGGGTAGCGACAAGAGGTGTGATGAGGGAACCCTCCGTACGCCGTTATTCCGGGCGGTCAGTCGAGGAGTGGAAGGCTGCGCGGCGCGAGCGGTTGCTGGCCGCCGCGCTGGAACTGTTCGGGACCGAGGGGTATCCGGCGACGTCCGTGGAACGCCTGTGTACACAGGCGAAAGTGTCCACCCGGCACTTCTACCACGAGTTCCAGAACAAGGAAGCCGTGCTGCTCGCGGTGCACGCGCAGGTGATCGAGCTCGCGGTCCGCAGCACCGGCGACGCGCTGCGCCGGACCGCCGGCCGGCCGGTGCGGGAGCGGATCGAGGAGGCCGTCGACAGCTACCTGCGCACGGTGATGGCGGACCTGCGCCGGGCCCGGATCTCGTACGTCGAAGTGGTCGGGACCAGTCCGGCGGTCGAGGAGCAGCGGATCGCGTTCCGCGAGTTGCTGATCAAAAGCGTGCAGGACCTCGGCGACACCGCGGTCGGCCGCGGTGAGATCAAGGACAAGGACTTCCGGTTCCTCGGGCTGTGCTTCTTCGGCGCGGTGAACACGGTCGTCTACGACTGGATGCTGGCCGATCCGCGGCCGCCGGAGCAGACGGTGCAGCAGGCCCTGCGCGAGCTGGCCGTGCAGCTCATGACGAGCTGAACCGCTTGCGCAACTCGGCGATGGCGTCGTCCCGGGCCAGCGCCGCGCCGGCGCCGTACGCCGCCTCGAACGCCTCCGCACCGAGTACGTCGGTCAGCCGGTCGAAGCCGGCCCGGACGTCGGCGTCCGCGATGCTGCGCATACCGCGCATGGCCGCCGCGAGCCCGAGGGTCCGGGCCGCCAGCTCGTGGTCGCCGGCCAGGATGTCGACGGCCGCGGCCCCTTCGGCGACAGCCGCCGCCACCGGCATGTCGCCGGTGCCGAGACCGAGCTCCATCGCCTGGCGGTTGTAGTCGACCGCCTGCTCGAGCTCACCGCGCGCGACACTCACCCGGCTCAGCTGCGCCAGCATCATCGCCTGGCCGTGCGGCGCCATCCGCTCGGCCTCGAGGTCGAGCATCGAGTACGCGCGTTCGGCCAGCTCCTGGGCCTCGTCCAGGCGACCGGCCCGCAGGGCGATCCGCGACATCCCGGCGTACGCCATCCCCTGGCCGCTGCGCGAACCGGTCTCCTCGGCGAGCTGCATGGCGCGCCGCAGGTCGTCGCGGGCGCCGTCGAGGTCGCCCAGCTCGATCCGGCTGACCGCGCTCTGCCCGAGGATCTGGGTCACGCCGTCGGTGGTGCCGAGCTCCTGCAGCAGGCTGAGCGCCTCCTCCAGCGACGCGACCGCGCCGGCGTGATCGCCCTTGTTGCCCTGGTAGCTGGACAGGCCGCGCAGGGCGAGCGAGATGCCGAACCGGTCGCCGAGCGACCGGAACCCGTCGAGCGCGAGGGTCAGGTCGGCGGCCATCTGGTCGACCTCGCCCTCGTTCTCGCGGAACATCGCGGTCATCATCACGCCCATGTTCCGGGTCCACGGATCGTTGTGCTCCCGGGCCTTCTCCAGCTCACGGAAGCAGCCGGCCTTGTCCCACCGGATCATCGCCCAGATCGCGTTGGCGAACAGGCCGATGCCGGACGCCGCGACGGCGGCGTGCCGCCGGCTCAGCAGGCGTACTTCGGCCAGCCCGCGCAGCGCGTGCGGGAACGCGCCCGCCGGGTCGTCGCTCCTGGAGATCGTGCCGAGCGAGTACAGCATCAGCGCCGCCGCCCGGTCGATCGGTGAGCTCGGACCGGGTACGTCGAGGGCCGCGCGCAACCACGTGACGCTCTCGGACGGCCGGCCGCACATGTTCCAGTACTCGCCGAGCACCGAGACGAGTTGGACCGCGGTCCGCGCCGATCCGGTGTCGATCGCGGCCCGCAGGGCATCCAGCAGGTTCTCGTTCTCGGCGGTCAGCCGGGCGATCCACTGGGTCTGCTCGGCGGTCCGCAGTTTCGGCCGGGCCTGCCGCAGCAGCCGGCTGAAGTACGACGTGTGCGCGTGCCGGAAGCGGCCGTACTCACCGGAGTCCTTCAGCTGCTCGGCGCCGTACGCCCGGACGGTCTCGAGCATGCGGTAGCGCACCGATCTGTCGTCGGCCGCGGCCTCGACGAGCGACTTGTCGACCAGCGAGGCCAGCACGCCGAGCACCGACTCGGACGGCAGCTCGTCGTCGCTGCACACCTGCTCGGCCGCCTCGAGGGTGGCGCCGCCGGAGAACAGCGACAGCCGCCGCGCGACCGCCTGCTCCTCCGGGTCCAGCAGCTCCCAGCTCCACTCCACGACGGCGCGCAGCGTCTGGTGCCGCGGCATCGCGGTCCGCGACCCGCTGGTCAGCAGGCGGAACCGGTCCGCCAGCCGGTCGACGATCTGCAGCGGCGTCAACGCCCGGAGCCGCGCGGCCGCGAGCTCGATCGCCAGCGGCATCCCGTCGAGCCGCCGGCAGATCTCCGCCACGGCGCCGCGGTTGGTGTCGGTGAGGACGAAGTCCGGCCGTACGGCGCGCGCCCGGTCGACGAACAGCTGCAGCGCCGGGTACTCGTCGGCGGCGGTGTCGTCCTCGGGCGGCAACCCCAGCGGCCCGACCGGATGCAGGTGTTCGCCCGGGATGCTCAACGGCTCGCGGCTGGTGGTGAGAACGCGGAGCCTCGGACAGGCCGCCAGCAAGGAGTCGACCAGGCCGGCGACCTCCTGGACCAGGTGCTCGCAGTTGTCGAGCACGAGCAGGATCCGGCGGTCGGCGATCACCTCGACCAGGCGCGCGGTCGCCGCCCGGCTGGTCGGGAACTGTTTGGGCGCGAGCGTCGTCCGCAGCTCGTCGACGTACTCGGTCGCGCCGAGCGCGGACAACACCGTCGGCGCGACGTCGGCCGCGTCGCCCAGGGGAGCGAGCTCGACGAACCAGATCCCGTCGCCGCTCTGCTCGACCAGCGTCCGTCCGGTCTCGGTCGCGAGCCGGGTCTTCCCCGCTCCGCCCGGGCCGACCATCGTCACCAACCGCGTGCCGTTGCTCAGCAGTCGCGCCAGCTCGGTCACGTCCTCGCGGCGCCCGACGAAGCTGGTCAGCGGCGCGCGCAGGTTGCTGCGGGGCGCGGGCTTGGCCGGCGCGGGTACGACGGTCGCGGTGGCGGGCGGGTCGATCGAGTCTCCTCGCAGTACGGCGACGTGCAGGTCACGCAGCCTGGAACCCGGGTCCGCACCGAGCTCGTCGGCGAGCGTCTCCCGGACCCGCTCGTACGCCGCCAGCGCCTCCGCCTGGCGGCCGTCGGCGTACAGGGCCCGGATCAGCAACTCGTGCAGGCGCTCGCGGAGTGGATGCGCGGTGGTCAGGCGCTCGAGCTCGGCGATCAACTCACGGGCATGACCGCAGCCGACGGCTGCCTCGGCGAGGTGCTCGGTCGCGGCCAGCCGCAGCTCGGCCAGCCGGTCGGCCTCGATCGCGGCGAACGGGAGGTCGCGGAGGTCGGCGAGCGCGTCACCACGCCACAGCTTGTCGGCCTGGGTCAGCAGGGTCCACGCCTTCTCCGGGTCCGAGGCGATCAGCGTGCGGCCCCGACGTACCAGCTCCTCGAACTGGAGTACGTCGACACAGTCCGGCGGGATGGTCAGCGTGTAGCCGGCCGGTCCGGACTGGACGGAGATGCTCGACTCGGTCGCGGGCAGTCCGGCGCGCAGACGGGAGACGAGGGACTGCAGCGCGTTCGCACTGGGCGCCTCGCTGCCCCACAGGCCGTCCACGAGCGTCTCGACGCTGACCGGCTTGCCCGCGCTCAGGGCGAGCCTGGCTAGCAGTCCGCGCAGCCGGACGCCGCGGACGTCGAGCGGAGTCCCGTCGGCCGCCCACATCGCGAGAGGCCCAAGCACCGCTATGCGCACGCGTCCAGCCTCGCACATCGGTCCGACCAAAACCCCTGCCTTTTGTCACAGGGTTCCCATAGGGTCGGCAGTCGTGACAGCTATCGCCGCGCCCACGCAGACCGCGCTCACCCGCCTCGTCGCCGACCGTCAGACCAAGGGCCGCGTCCCCGGAGTGGTGGGCGCCGTCGCCCGCGCCGGCGCGTTGGCCTGGTCGCACGGAGCCGGGTCGGCCGACCTGGACGCCCCGGGCACACCGCCGACCGCGGACTCGCAGTTCCTGATCGCGTCCCAGAGCAAGACGCTGACCGCGGTCGCGATCATGGCGCTGCGCGACGAGGGCAGGCTCAGCCTGGACGACACGGTCGAGAAGCTGATCCCGGAGAGCAAACACGAGGGCGTCACCGTCCGGCAGATGCTCAGCCACGCCAGCGGCATGCAGCGCGAGCCGGTCGGCGACGTCTGGGACCTGATGAGGTTCCCGGACCGCGCCGAGCTGGTCGCCGGCTGGAACGAGGCGGAGCGGGTCGGCAAGCCGCACCACCGGTTCCACTACTCGAACCTGGTGTACTCGATGCTCGGCGAGATCGTCGCCCGGCTCGACGGCCGGTCCTGGTACGACGCGATCAAGGCCCGGATCCTGGATCCGCTGGAGATGCGCCGGACGACCGTCGGCATGGACGGCGGACCGGCCGCGGTCGGGTACTACGTGCCGCCGTTCTCCGACGTACCGGTCAAGGAGCAGTTGCTCGACATCGGCTCGATGGACGCCTGCGGCGGCCTCGCGAGTACGGCGGAGGACCTGGCCAAGTGGGCCATGTTCATCGCGGACCCGGTCGACGAGGTGCTCGCGAAGGACACCCTGGACGAGATGTGCCAGGTGCAGATCATGGCCGACCTGGACCGTTGGCAGCTCGCCTTCGGCCTCGGCTTCATGCTGCTGCGCCGCGGCGACCGGGTCTTCGTCGGCCACGACGGCGGCATGCCCGGTCACATCACCTCGACGTTCGTCCACCGGCCTTCGGGAACGGCGGGGATCGCGCTGCAGAGCTCCACCTCCGCGCCGGCGCCGAGCGCCCTGGCCACGGACCTGATCATCAAGGTCCTCGAGGACGACCCGCTGCCGTCCGAGCCGTGGGTCCCCGGGACGACGATCCCCGACGACCTGGCCGGCGTCCTCGGGACCTGGTTCTCCGAGGGCACGCCGTACGTGTTCTCGGTCAAGAGTGGGCAGTTGCAGGCGAAGTCACCGGCCGCCGCCGAGCACCTCGCCCCGGCCGTCTTCGAGCGGATCGCCGACGATGTCTACCGGACCGTCTCCGGCCGCGAGACCGGCGAGCTCCTGCGCATCACCCGCGACGCCGGCGGCATCCCGGTCAAGTTGCACTGGGCAACGTACCTCTGCACCCGTGACCCCCTGGCCTTCGGCGAACACCTGCGCTGAGTCATCAGCCGAGGCCGGAGCGTGCGATGACATTGGTGACGGTGATGTGGACCGCGCTGAAGCCTTCGTGCAGGAAGGCTTCAGCGACCTCGGCGGCGGGCTGGTCGGGGTAGTAACGGCCGGCGATGCCGGCGCCGACGTGTCTGACCTGGCCCGGCTCCGCGGAGACCCGGGCGTCACCTTCGATGGTGACGAAACTGTAGGGCTGCTGGTCGTCGCTGATGCAGACGGCCACGCGCCGGTCACGCGCCAGGCTCTTGCCCTTCACGCTGCCAGGTGAGAGGACAAAGGCCAGTTCGTCGCCGTCGAGCACGAAGCAGACCGGAGTGACGTGCGGTCGCCCGTCGGCGCGGGTGAGAGCGATGTGCGCCAGTCTGGTGCCCGTCGTGACGAAGGACCGCCATTCGCTCGTGGTCATCGTCGGCATTCCGTCGATCCCCTTTCGTTCGAGAAGCGCCAGCGGGTGGCGCTGAACCCGTGCTCCTTGCCGAACGCGAACACCTGCGCCGGCAGCACCGCGTAGACATGCCGGGGCTCGTCATCGGCCGGATCGTAGAACTCGCCGTCCCTGACGATCGGATGCCACCACGGATACTTGGCCGGGAACAGGTCCGCCACACCCTGGAGCCGGGCTTCGTCCCGAACACGATCGGCGGTTCCTTCGATCACCAGGTCGACATCGCCACCGGGCACGGTGACCGCGCAGCCTTTGTTGCGCTCGAGGTTGCGGGTCTTGCGGGATCGCCGGAAGGTGACGAAGCAGACCGTTCCTTCGAGCGATACCGCCAGCACCGGCACGACGTGCGGCCGCCCGTCCGCGTCGGTAGTGGCGAGCAGGTAGTCGTCCGCCTGGGCTGTGCGCGTCTGCACGTCTGCCCAGTCGAGCGTTGTCAGCGGCGTACCGGGCGGGCTGGACACTTGCTCGGGCTTCGGCTCCATCTCCACGACAGTAGGTTCGACTCCCGTTGTGGAAAAGCGACGATCTGCGATCGACTTGATCGCTGGGCGCGATGTCGCCGCGCGAAGGGCCGGAGACAACTCTCCGGCCCTCTTCCGATCAGGTACGGCGGCGGTAGGCGCGGATCGCGAGTGGGGCGAAGACCGCGACCAGGCCGACCATCCAGGCGAGCGTGATCAGCAGCGGCTGCTGGATCTCGCCGCCGAGCATCATCCCGCGCATCGCGTCGACCAAGTACTTGACCGGGTTCACGTTCACGAACGCCTGCAGGAATCCCGGCAGGGTGTCGGTCTGGACGAACACGTTGCTGCCGAAGGTCAGCGGGAACATCACCAGGAACGCGATGCCCTGGACCCCTTGCGCGGTCTTGAGCTTCAGCCCGAGCCAGACCCAGATCCAGCACATCGACAGCGCGAACAGCAGCACGACCACGAGTGCGAGCAGGCCGTAGCCGACCCCGTTCTGGAACCGGAAGCCGAGGGCGAACCCGGTGCCCATCAGGATCACGATCGACAGCGTGTACCGGACCGCGTCGCCGAGGACGGCGCCGATCAGCGGCGCCACCCGGGCGATCGGCAGGCTGCGGAACCGGTCGAACACTCCCTTGGCGAAGTCGTCGTTCAGCCCGACCCCGGTGCCCATCGTCGAGAAGACCACGGTCTGCACGAGCAGGCCCGGCAGCAGGAACGGCAGGTAGTCCCGCCAGGTGCCGCCCTGGGCGATCGCGCCGCCGAAGACGAACAGGAACAGCACCAGGAAGATGATCGGCTGGAACGTCACGTCCGCCAGCGCCTCCGGGTTCTGCCGGATCCGGACGATGTTGCGCCAGGCAAGCGTCAGGCTCTGCTCGACCCAGGCGAACGGCCTGACCCGGCGGCCGGCATGTGCCGGGGCTTCGAGGGTTGCGGTGGTCATCGGCCCACTCCTTCCAGAACGACGTCCGACGTCTTCTCCTCGGCGGTGTGACCGGTCAGCGCGAGGAACACCTCGTCCAGGCTGGGCAGCCGCAGCGCCAGCTCGGTGACCGCGATGCCCTCCTCGTCGAGGCGGCGTACCACCACGGGCATCGGCGTACCGTCGCTGACCGGGGCGCTCACGAGCGCGTTCACCACGTCGACGCTCGGCCGGACGCCGACCGACTCGGCGACGATCGCGGCGACCCGCTCGAGGTGCGCGGGCTCGGCCGGACGGACGTCCAGGGACTGCTTGCCGGCCTGCGCCTTGAGCTCGGCCGGCCGCCCGGAGGCGACCACCCGGCCCTTGTCGAACACCATGATCGAGTCGGCCAGCGCGTCCGCCTCCTCCAGGTACTGCGTGGTGAGCAGCACCGTGGTCCCGTCGAGGACCAGGTTGCGGACCGTCTCCCAGACGCCGTTGCGGGCGTGCGGGTCGAGGCCGGTGGTGGGCTCGTCGAGGTAAAGGATGCTCGGGTCGCCGACCAGGCTGGCGGCCAGGTCGAGACGCCGGCGCATCCCGCCGGAGTACGTCTTGGCGATCCGGTCGCCGGCATCGGTGAGCTCGAACCGCTCGAGCAGCTGATCCGCCTTCGCCCGGGCCTGTGCCCGCGAGTGGCCGAGCAGTCGGCCGATCATGATCAGGTTCCGGCGGCCGGACATGTCCTCGTCGACCGAGGCGTACTGCCCGGTCAGGCCGATGATCTCGCGGACCCGGCCGGCGTCCCGGACGACGTCGTACCCGCCGACCGTGGCGTGCCCCCCGTCGGGCTGCAGCAGGGTCCCGAGGATGCGGACCGCGGTGGTCTTGCCGGCGCCGTTCGGGCCGAGGACGCCGAGCACCGTGCCGGTGGGCACGCTCAGGTCGACACCGGCCAGGGCGGTGGTGTTGCCATATCTCTTGACCAAGCCGACCGCCTCGATGGCGACCTGGTTCGTTGTGGTCATCGGGTCCTCCCAGTCTGCTCACTTGACTGGGACCACCGTGCCGGGGCGGCCTGGCACCGCCCTGGCACTCCGCTGTCAGGCCGCTGTCTCAGCCCTTGAGGGGCATGACCCGGTTGGCCAGCAGCGCCTGGTACGCCTCCGGGTTGTAGCGCGCGAGGTTGCCGCGCGCCTTGCGGCGGTACTTGATGATCTGCCGGGTGCCGATCGCCCACAGCACGTATTGGAACGCGAACGCCCACTTGAAGTCGTCGATCGTCTGCGGTGCACCGCCCGACGACACGTCCAGCAGGATGCCGACCATGCCGATGGTGATCAGCATGGCGATGAAGCCGCCGGTGTTGACCATCCCGTTGGCCGCACCGAACCGCGTCGCCGGGTTGAACGTCCGGGCGTAGTCCAGCCCGAGCATCGACCCCGGTCCGCCCGCGGCCTGGACGACGATCAGCATCAGGAGTACGGGCATCGGCGCGCGGCCGGGCCACAGCAGGACGACGGTCCACATCAGCACCGAGCCGCCGATGACGGCCAGCACGATCCAGGACCGGTAGAACGGGAACCGAGCGGCGTACCTGCCGACCAGAGGCCCGTAGAACAGGCTCGCCAGCACCGGAAGGATGAGCATCGCGGCAGCGGTGGTCGGAGCGACCCCTTGGCCCTGCACGAGGAACGGGTAGCCCCACAGCAGACCGAACGTGCCACCGGAGAAGCTGGTGGTGAAGTGCGTCCACAGGCCCAGGCGCGTGCCCGGCTCCTTCCACGCCCGGCGCAGGTTGCCCCGTACTTCGGTCAGCGACTGCTTGGCTCGACGCAGCGGCTCGTCGTACGGCGTGTCCTTGATCAGGAGCAGTACGCCGAGACCGGTCAGCAGACTGAGGACGCTGGCAGCCGCGAACGTGGTCGTCCAGCCGAAGGCGTAAAACGCGGTGGCCATCGGCACCGTCGACACGATCGCACCGACACCACCGAGCATCCCGGTGGCCTGCGACATCACCGGCTGGCGCAGCGCCGGGAACCACGACATCACCACGCGCAGCACGCTGATGAACACCAGTGCGTCGCCGACACCCAGTACGGCGCGGGCGGCGAGCGCGGCCGGGTAGGAGTCGACCAGGCTGAACGCGGACTGTGCCGCGAACAGCAGAACCGACGCGGTGATCAGCAGCCGCTTGGACCCGTACCGGTCCAGCAGGATGCCCACCGGCACCTGCATGGCGGCGTACACAGTGAGCTGTACGACGGTGAAGCTGGCCAGTGCGGACGCGGAGATGTCGAAGCGTTCGGCGGCCTGCAGGCCGGCGACGCTCATCGAGCCGCGGTGCAGCACGGTCACCAGGTAGGTGAGGACAGCAGTGGCCCACACCGCCCAGGCGCGACGTCCGCCCAGGGGGAAGAGTAGTTCGCTCAACGGGTGCTCCGCAGGTCGGTCGCGGCCTCGTTGATGTGCGTGACGACCAACTCTCGGAACCGCTCGACGCTGTTGCCGTCGAGCGCGGCGATCATCTCCTGGTGCGCGGTGATCGACTTGTCCATCCGGGCGGGCTGCATCTCGATTCCGGGCACGCCCATCCGGACCTGGCGGTCGCGCAGGCTGTTGTAGAGCTTGGCGAGGATCTCGTTGCCGGCGGCACCGACGATCGCCTCGTGGAACGCGCGGTCCCCCTCGAGGAAGCTCTTCGCGTCGCCGGCATGGCGATGCGTGCGCATCTCCTCGACGCGCTCGGACAGGGTCGCGATCAGCTCCCGGCGCCGCGGCCAGACCTTGGCGGCCGCGTGCGTCTCGATCAGCTCGCGAGCCTCGAGGACGTCGTCGATCTCCTTCGGCAGCACCGGCTGCACGAGCGCACCCTTCTTCGGGTACAGCTTCACCAGGCCGGACTCCTCCAGCCTGAGCAGCGCCTCCCGCACCGGGGTGCGGGACACCCCGACCGCGGTGGCCAGCTCACCCTCGGTGAGCAGCACTCCGCCCGGGTACGCCCGGTCGAGGATGGCGGCCTTCACGAACGCGTACACGCGCTCGGCCGCGGGGATCTTCTCCACCCCCGGCGCCTCTTCGACCACCACCCGCGCGATCTCCGCGGTCTCGTCCCCGAGATGTACGTCGGTCCCGGTCTGGACCCTTGCCAGCGCCGGCTCGTGCTCCGGCTCCCCGCCTACCACTGAACTCCTTCACCCATACGACTCGTATCTCTGTTGTATCTATCCTACCAACGATGAGTCGTCCACCGTTGTTCCCCAGCTTGTCCACCAGTTATCCACAGGCAAATCCACAGATGTGGGCAACTCGCTGTGAACAATCGGACCGTGAGTAGTGACCGTGGGGTGCGGGTGGAGGGTTTCCCCTGCGTTGTGGAGGAAGAACTCCGCCGTCCGGCAAACCGGCCTAGAGTCTCGGGTTACCAAGCTCTTGGGGCCTCACCGGCCCCCGCCCTGGAGGAGTCCGCGTGACCCGAAGCTCCCGCTCCCACCGGCTGACCGCCGGCCTGGCAGCCGCCGCCCTGGCGCTGACCACCCTCGGTGCCACCACGGCGAACGCCGTACCCACGGCTGTTGCCGAGCAGGCCGCGGCGGCCGCGCCTGGGCCGCTGATGAACTACGTCGTCAACACCAAGGCCTCGCCGGGGCACGTCCGCAAGGTCGAGAAGGCCGTGGAGGCGGCCGGCGGCACGGTGCTGCAGGCGTACAGCCAGCTCGGCGTGGTGGTCGCGCAGTCCACCAACCCGGACTTCAAGGCGGCCGTCCGCGCGGGCAAGTACGGGCGTGAGGTGCAGTCCGTCGGCGCCACCCGCACCGCAGCGGTCAGCGAGGGACCGGCCACGTCCGGACTGAAGTCGCTCGGCGAGGTGGAGGCGGCGCCGGTGCCGGATCCGCGTGAGGGCGAGCAGTGGGACATGGTCCAGATCAAGGCGGACCAGGCGCACGCGGTCACCGACGGCTCCCGCCGGGTCCTCGTCGGCATCAACGACAGCGGGGTCGACGACGCCCACCCGGACCTCGCGCCGAACTTCTCCAAGGCCGACTCGGTCAGCTGTGTGGACAACGGCGTACCGGACCGGACCGAGGGCGCCTGGCGGCCGACCACCAGCGCGCACGGCACGCACGTCGCCGGCACGGTCGCGGCCGCCCGCAACGGCGTCGGCATCGTCGGGGTCGCGCCGGGCGTCCGGATCGCCTCGGTCAAGGTCGTCAACGACGACGGCTTCATCTACCCGGAGTACGCGATCTGCGGTTTCGTCTGGGCCGCCCAGCGCCACATGGACATCACCAACCACAGCTACTTCATCGACCCGTACATGTTCTGGTGCGACGACGACGGTGACCAGGGCGCGGTCCAGGAGGCCGTACGGCGTGCGGTCGACTACGCGACGGGTCGGGGCGTACTGTCCGTCGCGGCGGCCGGCAACGCGAACTACGACCTGGCCAACAAGACCACCGACACCACGAGCCCGAACGACACCACCCCGGTCACCCGCCCGATCACCAACGACTGCCTGGACATGCCGACCGAGCTCCCCGGTGTCGTCACCGTCGCCTCGACCACACAGGCCGGCGTCCGCAGCGGCTTCTCGAACTTCGGGCTCCGCAAGATCGACGTCGCCGCCCCCGGTAGCTCGATCCTGTCCACGCTGCCCGGCGGCGGCTACGGAAACATGAGCGGTACGTCGATGGCGTCGCCGCACGTCGCCGGCGTCGCGGCCCTGATGAAGTCGGCCCACCCGTGGTGGGGCCCCCGGCTGCTCGAGTTCGCCCTCCGCAAGCAGGCCGACGACCGGGCCTGCCCGACCGCCCCGGTCGACACCCGCTGCACCGGCACCACCGCCAACAACGCCTTCTACGGCGAAGGCCTCGCGGACTCCCTAGACGCAGTCCGCCGCTGACTGAGAGGGGGTCCCCCGCCCGGGACCCCCTCTCCTCCCACCCCCGGGGTCACCCACGCGCCGCTACGCGCGACTCTCCGTCGGCGCCGGACCAACTTCATCGCACCATCATCCACCCTTGCCTGCATCTAGTTGAACTATGGTACAAGTAGTACGTAAGTTCAACTATCGCGAGGTGTGGTGCGGATGCAGGCGGTGCGGGCTGGGTGGCGGGAGTGGGGTGGGTTGGGGTTGTTGGCGTTGCCCACGATGGTGCTCGGGCTTGATGTCACGGCGCTCTACCTCGTTGTGCCGAACTTGTCCGCGAGCCTGAACCCGACCGCTACCGAGACGCTCTGGATCATGGACGCCTACGGGTTCCTGATCGCGGGCTTCCTGATCACGATGGGGACCCTGGGCGACCGGATCGGGCGGCGGCGGCTGTTGATGATCGGGATGGCGGCCTTTGCTGCGACCTCGGTGCTCGCGGCGTTCGCTCCCAGCGCCCTTTGGCTGATCGTGGCGCGGGCGCTGCTGGGGGTCGCGGGCGCGACGCTCATGCCCTCGACTCTGTCCCTGATCAGCAACATGTTCGGCGACGTCCGGCAACGAGCGCTGGCGATCGGCCTGTGGGCGACGATGTTCGCCCTGGGGATGGCGGCCGGCCCGGTCGCGGGCGGGGCGCTGGTCGCCGGCTTCTGGTGGGGTGCCGTCTTCCTGATCGCCGTACCGATCGCCGTACTCGTGCTGGCCTTGGCGCCGATGCTGTTGCCGGAGTACCGAAGCCCGGCCGGTCCGATCGACCTGCTGAGCGTCGGGTTGTCTCTGGTCGCGATGCTGCCGATCATCTACACGATCAAGCATGCGGCCGCTCACGGTCTCGACCTCCAGGCGTTGGCCGCGGTCCTGGTCGGGAGTGCCGGCGCAGTCGGTTTCGTACGTCGTCAACTGCGTCTCCGCGAACCGCTGCTGGACCTGAAGCTCTTCACCGACCGGGCGTTCTCCGCAGCTCTGTCCGTGCTGCTGATCGGTCTGGTCGGCTTCGGCGGGGTGATGTTCCTGGTCACGCAGTACCTGCAACTCGTCGAAGGCCTCTCGCCCACGACGGCGGGCCTGTGGATGGGCCCGCCCGCGCTGGCCATGCTCGTCGGCGCCGTGGGAGCCCCGCTTCTGGCCGGCCGCGTATCACCCGGTGCCGTCATGTCCGGGACGTTGGCGCTGTCGCTCTCCGGGTACGCCGTACTCGCCGTCGCCGGCGTGGACAGCAGACTGAGCGTGGTCGCCGGATTCACGTCCGTCTATCTCGGGCTCGGGGTGATCGCCGCGCTCGGTACCGACATCGTCGTGGGTGCGGCACCGGCCGAGAAGTCCGGATCGGCGGCGGCGCTCTCCGAGACCGTTCAGGAGCTCGGCATCGCGGCAGGAGTCGCGCTGCTCGGAAGCCTCACCACGGTGATCTACCGCAGCAAGATCGAAGCACCGTCCGGACTGTCACCCTCCGCGGCGGACGCGTACACCGGCAGTCTGTCCGGAGCCTCCGCACTGACCGACGAACTGCCGGTCGAGGCTCTCGACCGGGCGCGGATCGCGTTCACCAGCGGACTGAACACGGCCGCCGTGGTGGCGGGCGTCGCCGTAGCGGCGGCAGCGCTGGTCTGCTTCACGACACTGCGACATCTCCGGCCCCTCGGCCACCCCGACCCGGAGGCGGAGCCGATAACCTCGACGAGCAGGAGCGGCGGCGACAACGGGTGAGCGACAACGGGTGAGCGAGTGATGGCGGCTGAACACGAGACTGTCGATGGGCGCAAACTCCGCGGTCAGCGGCGCCGGGCCCAGATCATCGAGGCGACGCTCGCGATCGTTCGGCGTGACGGCGCCACGGGAGTCACCCACCGCACCGTCGCGAAGGAAGCGGGCATCACGACCAGCCTGACCCTCTACTACTTCGCGACCTTGGACGACCTGCTGGTCGCCGCCGTGACCACCGTCACCGACGAGTACACCGATCGCATCCGCCAACTCATCGAGTCCGACGAGGATCCGGTCGAGGGTCTCGCTCAGCTCATCGCCGAGTCCGCCGGCTCAGGGCGGGCCCGCGCGCTCGCCGAACGGGAGCTGTCGACGCTCGCGGCCCGGCGGCCCGCCCTACGACCAGCAGCACGACGCTGGCGCGACAACGTCAGGGAGCTGGCGCGGACGCAAACCGAGGATCCCGATGCGATCGAAGCCTTCGTCGCCCTGTCCGACGGCCTGTGCACAGCGATCCTGCTCGACAACGACGAAGCCGACCCGGTCCACATCCGCACCGTCCTCGGAAAGGCCCTGCAGCAAACCTGACAGCTGATGCCGTCAGTCGGCGGTGCTGATGAGGATGATGCCGGCGACAACGACCGCGGCGGCGACGGCTCGGCGGGGGCCGAAGCGTTCGTGGAAGAAGAGGGCGCCGATGATGGCGCCGAAGATGATGCTGGTCTCGCGGAGGGCGGCGATGGCGGCCAGGGTGCCGCGGGTCTGGGCCCAGAGGACGAGGCCGTACGCCGTCATCGAGACCACGCCACCGCCGAGACCGGTGAGGACGGCGGATCGAGACTGGCGGAAGACGCTCGGACCGCGGACGCACAGGCTGACGATCGGGACCAGGAAGCCCTGGATCATGAACACCCAGCCCATGTACGTGATCACCGGCATCTTGTGGACCGCGATCCCGTCGACCACCGTGTAGGCCGCGATCGCGAGACCCGTACCGATTGCGGCCAGCAGCGCGCCGGTCTGTGCGCGTCCCGCGGTCCGGCCGACGAACACCAAAGCGATCAGCCCGGCCGAGATGAGCAGTACGCCGGCCAACTCGGCCACGGCCAGGCTGTGGTGCAGTACGACGATCGACACCACGGCCACCACCCACGGCGACGTACCGCGGGCCAGTGGGTACATCTGGCTGAACTGCCCCAGCTCGTACGACGCGAGCAGGCCGAAGTAGTACACGCAGTGCAGCACGACCGAGGCGACGATGTACGGCCAGGTGCCCGCCGGTGGCAGACCGACGATCAGCACCGCGACGAGCCCGATGACTCCCGTCGACAACCCGAGCAGCGCGAACCCAGCCAGCCGGTCCGGCACCCCGTGCGCCATGGCGTTCCACACCGCATGCAACACCGCCGCACCGAGCACCACCATCAACACCACCACCGCTACACCCTCTCACCGAGGCACGCACCGGTCAGACAGATTTCCGACGAGCAGACGAAGGCCCGGGCGCTACTGCTGCGCCCGGGCCGACCGTCGTACGTCGTACTGCTAGAACATCAGGGCTCGGGCGGGGTCCTCGAGGATGCCGGCGACGTCGGCGAGGAAGGTGGAGCCCTTCTCGCCGTCGATCAGGCGGTGGTCGAAGGACAGCGCGAGCGTGGTGATCCAGCGCGGGACGATCTCGTCGTCCACCACCCACGGCTGCTTGCGGACCGCGCCGAACGCGAGGATCGCGGCCTCGCCCGGGTTGATGATCGGTGTCCCGGCGTCGACCCCGAACACGCCCACGTTGGTGATCGTGAACGAGCCGCCCGCCTGGTCGGCCGGCTGGGTCTTGCCCTCGCGGGCGGTCGCGACCAGGTCGTTCAGCGCCGCGCAGAGGTCGGGCAGCGTGAGCGAGTCGGCGCGCTTGATGTTCGGCACGATCAGCCCGCGCGGGGTCGCCGCGGCGATGCCGAGGTTCATCGAGCCCTTGTAGACGATCTCCTGCGCTTGCTCGTCCCAGGCCGCGTTGACGATCGGCGTACGGCGGGCCGCCAGGGTGACCGCCTTCGCGACGATCAGCAGTGGCGAGACCTTGAGGTCCCGGAACGCCTTGTCGCCCTTCAGCCGGTCGACCAGCGCCATCGTCTCGGTGACGTCGACGGTGATCCACTCGGTCACGTGCGGGGCTGTGAACGCGCTGGCCACCATCGCCTGCGCCATCACCTTCTGCACACCCTTGACCGGCACCCGGGTGTCACCCTGTCCGGACACCACCGGACCAGCCTCGACGGGTGCCTCCTCAGGAGCCACCGCACCCGAAGCATGCGCCTCGACGTCACCCCGGGTGATGATCCCGCCGTCGCCAGTCGGAGTCACGGCCGACAGGTCGATCCCCAGGTCCTTCGCCAACTTCCGCACCGGCGGCTTGGCCAGCACATGCACGGACCCCGCAGGCTCATTGCTCTTGGCAACTACCGGCTCGGGCACCGGAGCAGCTACCGGCTCAGGCACCTGAACAGCAGCCGGAGCCGAGGCGGGTGCGCCCTTGCGGGGGCGGCGTTTGGCTTCGGTGGTGCGAGGGCCGTAGCCGACCAGGACGGCGGTGCGGCCGCCGGGGGCCTCGCCGCCGATCGTGCCGGCCTCGGGCTCGTCGGGGATGGCCGGGACCATGTCGTCGGCGAGCTGGCCCTCGTCGCCGGCGACGGACTCGGTCTGGACGGCGATGATCGGCGTACCGACCGGGACCGTCTCGCCCTCCGGCACCAGGAGCTCGGTGACGGTGCCGGCGAACGGCACCGGCAGCTCGACCAGCGACTTCGCGGTCTCGATCTCGACCACGGTGTCGTTCAGCTTGACCGTGTCGCCGGGCTTGACCTTCCAGCTGACGATCTCGGCCTCGACCAGGCCCTCACCGACATCGGGGAGCCGGAACTGCTGGATGCCCATCAGTACTCCATCACCCGGTCGACGCCGTCGAGCACCCGGTCCAGGTCGGGCAGGTACTCCTCCTCCATCCGCGACGGCGGATAGGGGGTGTCGAACCCGGCGACCCGCAGGACCGGCGCCTCGAGGTGGTAGAAGCACTCCTCGGTGATCCGGGCCGCGAGCTCGGCACCCGGGCCGAGCGTGTACGGCGCCTCGTGTACGACGACCGCCCGCCGGGTCTTCTTCACCGACGCGAAGATCGCCGGCAGGTCCAGCGGCGAGATCGTCCGCAGGTCGACGACCTCGAGCTGCCGACCGTCCTCGACCGCGGCGTCGGCGGCCTGTACGCAGGTCTTCACCATCGGGCCCCAGCAGAACAGCGTCGCGTCGGTGCCCTCGCGGACGACCTTCGACTGGTGCAGTGGGAGCGCCGGCGGGACGGCCTCGTCCAGCTCGGCCTTCTCGTGGTAGCGCCGCTTCGGCTCGAAGAACACCACCGGGTCGTCGGAGGCGATCGCCTGCTGGATCATCCAGTACGCGTCCACCGGGTCGCCGCAGGAGACCACCTTGAGGCCGGCCACGTGCGCGAACAGCGACTCCGGCGACTCCGAGTGGTGCTCGACCGCGCCGATGCCGCCGCCGAACGGGATCCGGATGACGACCGGCATCCTGATCTTGCCGAGCGACCGGTAGTGCATCTTGGCGACCTGGTTGATGATCTGGTCGTACGCCGGGAAGACGAACCCGTCGAACTGGATCTCACAGACCGGCCGGTAGCCGCGCAGCGCCAGGCCGACCGCGGTGCCGATGATGCCGGACTCGGCCAGCGGGGTGTCGATCACCCGGTCCTCGCCGAAGTCCTTCTGCAGGCCCTCGGTGACCCGGAAGACGCCGCCGAGCTTGCCGATGTCCTCGCCCATCACGACGACCTTCGGGTCGGCCTCCATCGCCGCCCGCAGACCCATGTTGATGCCCTTGCCGAGGCTGATCTTCGCCATCAGTGACCCTCACCTTCGAACGAGGCGGCGTACGCGGCGTACTGCTGCTTCTGCTCGGTCAGCTGTGCGGTCTGCTCGACGTACACGTGGTCGAAGAAGTCGGTCAGCGACGGGTCCGGCATGGACAGGCAGCCGGCCCGGAGCTCGGCGGCGATCTTGTCCGCGTCGGAGTCGATCTGGTCGAACCAGTCGGCGTCGACGCCGGCCGAGCGGGTCAGGTACGCGCGGACGCGGGCGATCGGGTCCTTGAGCTTCCAGTGCTCGAGGTCCTCGTTCAGCCGGTACTTCGTCGGGTCGTCGGAGGTGGTGTGCGCGCCCATCCGGTACGTGTACGCCTCGACCAGGGTCGGCCCGCTGCCCTCGCGGGCCCGCTTGAGCGCCTGCTGGCTGACGGCGTACGTCGCGAGGACGTCGTTGCCGTCGACCCGGACGCCGGGGAAGCCGAAGCCGGCCGCGCGCTGGTACAGCGGGATCCGGGTCTGCCGGTCGATCGGCTCGGAGATGGCCCACTGGTTGTTCTGGCAGAAGAACACGACCGGCGCGTTGAACACCGAGGCCCAGATGAAGGCCTCGTTGACGTCACCCTGGCTGCTGGCGCCGTCGCCGAAGTACGCGATCGTGGCCTCGCCGTTCTCGGAGTCGCCGATGGCGTGGTCGCGCTGCTGGCCCATCGCGTACCCGGTGGCGTGCAGCGTCTGTGCGCCGATCACGATCGTGTACAGGTGGAAGTTGTTGTCGCGCGGGTCCCAGGCACCCTGGTCGACGCCGCGGAACAGGCCGAGCAGCCGCAGCGGGTCGACGCCCTGGCACCAGGCGACGCCGTGCTCGCGGTAGGTCGGGAAGACCATGTCCTTGCTGTTGAGGGCGCGGCCGGAGCCGATCTGCGCGGCCTCCTGGCCGAGCAGCGACGCCCAGATCCCGAGCTCACCCTGGCGCTGCAGGGCGGTCGCCTCGGTGTCGATCCGGCGGACCAGGACCATGTCCCGGTAGAAGCCCTTCACCGCCTCGTCGTCCAGGT
The DNA here is from genome assembly GCF_050942445.1 of Kribbella sp. CA-247076. Classification (NCBI taxonomy): domain Bacteria; kingdom Bacillati; phylum Actinomycetota; class Actinomycetes; order Propionibacteriales; family Kribbellaceae; genus Kribbella; species Kribbella sp. CA-247076. The sequence goes on from NZ_CP192051.1 coordinate 7,323,365, forward strand.
CGAAGGAGTAGTCCGGGTGCTCGACGCGCTCGCCCTCGGGCGTCAGCAGCTGGACGAACTCGACCTCCTCGGAGGCCTGGGGCGGACTGACCGGCGCCTCGACGGGCGCGAACACTTCCGGGGCAATTCCCGGCACCGACTCACTCACATGCACTCCTCGGGTTCGAGCGCGGGATCGCCGCGACCGCAACGTTGCACGGGGGCCGGCCCTTCAGCCGGGTGAGGCTTCGCAGGCAGGACCGCGTGGATCCAGGGGTTGATGCACTGTCTCTACACCCAGTAGACCTCCTCACCGGCCTCACTGGCTGCATTACTTGCCGGACACCGTACCCAGCAGGTGCCTGATCCGCTAACTGTCTGGACGCTCGCGGGTACCGGGGTACCGAAACCGGTCCTCGGCTGAGACACCAGTCCATCAAGTGGTCATATCTTCCCGCTCGTGTGACAGGATTCGTCGCATCGTGCGACGAGTGTCACAACTGAGTACCGATTACGGCAGCTTCTCCAGCCGGACGAGCTTGAAGTTCGTGCCCTCGCGATCACCGTCACCAGGCGTGTTCTCGCCGTCATGCACAGCGAACAGCCCGTGCGGGAACAGCGGTCCGAGCGGCTGAGTCGTCACCGCGGCCCCGTCACTGTGCTGTACGCCGTCCGTCCGCGACCCGTCCGTCACGCGGAAGCCGGAGCGGTACGACAACCGGTGCCCGGTGATCCGGTAGCTCGCGAACATCGAGTCACCCTGGCTCGAGGCGTACAACGTGCGTACGCCGTGCTTGTAGGCAATCGTCAGCCCTTCGGCGTCAGCACTCAGGTGCTTGCCCGCGTCCGGGCTGACCGGCCCGGTCGGCGCGCACTCCTCGGTCTCCTCGTCGTACGCGGCCGGCTGGCCGAACTCGCGCACCTTCTCGAGCAACTGGGGCTTGCCGTGCAGCGGGATACGCCAGACGCCGACGTCCTCCTGGGCGGCGTACAGGTCGTTCGTGGTGCGGTCGAACACCATGCCCTCGAGCTGCGGGCGGTCACCCGGCTCCTCGCACGGGGTCCAGGTGCTGCCGTCGGACAGGGTGAAGCTGCTGGGGAGATCGACCTTGCCGATCGGGCGGTAGGTGACCTTGCCCTTGCCGTCCGGGACCAGCTTGAAGAAGCCGACGCGGGTCTCACTGCGCCGCGTCACCGCGACGATCGGCTGCCCGTGGAGCGTGGTCGCGGCCAGGCCGTACGCGGTTCGCTGTTCCTGGACCTCCTCGGTGTCCTTGCTGAACACCAGTGGGGCGTCGGCACTGGTGACATCGGTCAGCCGGCCGGACTTCACGGCGTACGTCCGGAGTTGGTCCCGGCCGCGGTCCGTGACGACCGCGAGGTTGCCGACCAGGTCGACGTTGTTGAAGCGGCCTGGCTCCTGTCCCGGGGCGGGTGGCGGTGGGGTGTCGAACCGCTGCACCTCCTTGCCGGTGAGGTCGAAGACGGTCAGTCCGCCGTTCTTCAGCGTGCCCAGGACGACGCTGCGCTCGGGGTGCCTGGTGTCGATCCAGATGGCCGGGTCGTCCGCGTTGGCGTTGCCGCCCGCGTCGTCGTCCCAGTTCGGCGCGGTCTCGGCGGAGGCGGTCACCCCCGGCAGCTCACCCGCGTACGCCGGCTGGACTCCCAGCGTCACGACCAGCGCACCCACCACGACTCCGGCGATCCGCATCGCACTCTCCTCACTGTTAGGCACTCGGCACCCTGCCGGGTCCTGATGGCGTGGCGGGAAACAGCGGATTGCCGACCGGAAACTGCCTTGCGCCGGTCCGATCGGAGACTTAGCGTAATGACTGTTCTTGCACTACACCCCTGACAGTGAGGACGAGGATGGCCGCCGCTTCTTCCGCCGTTCTGCCCGACGCCGGTGGCCGCCAGGCGTCCACCGCGATGATCTGGTCCGCGCTCGCGGTGGTGTACGTCGTCTGGGGTTCGACGTACCTCGGGATCCGGGTGGTCGTCGAGGCGGAGATCCCGCCGATGCTCGGGATGTCGGCGCGATTCCTGGTGGCCGGCGTCCTGCTGGCCGCGTTCCTGAGCCTGAAGTCGGGGTGGCGGCGACTGCGGATCACCCGGCAGGAGGCGCTCGGCGCCGCCGTGGTCGGGCTCCTGCTCCTTGCCTTCGGCAACGGTGCGGTCGCGGTCGCGGAGCAGACCGTGCCGTCCGGGCTGGCCGCGCTGCTGGTGGCCGCGATCCCGCTGTGGCTCATCCTGCTGCGCGTCGGCGGTGGCGACCGGCCGCGTGCGCTGACGTGGGTCGGCGTACTGGTCGGCTTCGGCGGGGTCGCGCTGCTCGCGCTGTCCGGCGGCGACACGAGCGCGAAACCGCTGTCGGTGGCGATCCTGGTCGTCGGCACGATCTCGTGGGCGATCGGCTCCCGCTTCTCACCCCGGCTCGGCCTCCCCCGGGACCCGTTGGTGGCGGCGCTCTACGAGATGCTCTTCGGCGGTACGGCGATGGTGCTGATCGGCGTACTGCGGGGAGAGCCCGGACGGATCCACCTCGACCGGATCGACACGTCGGGGTGGATCGCGCTGGCGTACCTGATCGTGTTCGGGTCGCTGCTCGCGTACACGGCGTACAGCTATCTGCTGGCGAACGCGCCGATCTCGCTGATCGGGACCTACGCGTACGTGAACCCGGCGGTCGCCGTCCTGCTCGGCTGGCTGATCCTGGACGAGCACGTGACCTGGCAGATCCTCTTCGGCGGCGCGGTGATCATCCTCGGGGTCGCGCTCGTGGTGTCGGCCGAACGCCGGCCACGGACCACGGCCGTCCGCACCGAACCGGACGACGGCCGGTCGTCCTGACAAGGAAGAACCCGGGCCCCTGAGGACCCGGGTCTCCCACCGCTGCCGATGCGCGCGGCAGCGGGACCTGGTTGCCGGCCGGCGCTGTGCCCCGAAAAAACACGGCGCGAAACTCCGGCAATGGTTCCAACGATATTCCGATTCATCATGGTATTGCCAATTCGGCGACCACCGAGCCCACCGAGAACAATCTTCCGAATCACCGGGTTTCATCCGTCACCCGCGCACACTCAACGACGGACCCCGGCATCGGTTACGGGCCGCCGTCGAGGAAAAGTGAGCCGTGCTTCAAAACCCGGCCACTACCTGCAAGTTGCCTGGTCAGCGCGGACTTCGTTGCGCCGTCAACCAACTCATCACGTCGCGCCTATGGGCGCCGAGGTGGACCAAATAGTTGACGAAAAAGTTTGTAACCGGCCCCGCCAGGTGTCGTTACCACTAAGACGAATCCGTCAAACCCGAAAGGAAACCTGGCATAATGCAGGTAACTCGCAAGATCGCCGCTGCCGCGGCCGTGGCGACCGTCGCCACCCTGGGCCTGGCCACCGTCGTGAGCGCGAACATGATCGACGACGCCAAGAGCAACACCGGCCTGGCCGACGCGGCGTCCCTGGCCAGCAAGGGCTACGGCAAGGGCGGCAAGCACTGGTACTGGGTGAAGGGTGACGGCTCGCTCGTCTCCGTCGACCAGAACAACGTCGGCCCGTTCCAGGCCTGCCACAACTTCATTCCGGTCAACGCGGTCGGCGGCCAGGTGCCCGTCACCGACATCACCGGGATCGTCGGTCTGAGCAACGACGGCAACAGCGCGACCGCCGTCAAGACCTGCGAGCTGGACTCGGAGCAGAACAACGGCAAGTGGTACCGCGTCGGTGACGACGGCCTCGTGTCGGTCAGCCGCAACAACGTCGGTCCGTTCCAGGTCTGCCACAACGACGTTCCGGTGAACGCCGTAGGTGGGCAGGTCCCGGTCAGCGACCTGGCCGGCATCCTGGGCCTGGGCAACGACGGCAACTCCGTCGACGTGCTCAAGACCTGCGAGCTGGACTCCGAGCAGGACAACTGACCCCTCCCTGGTCAGTGATGCAGGACCCGAAGGAGTCACCTCGGTGGGGTGACTGATTCGGTAGCACCAAACGGCGGCGCCGGGAGAAAGCCTCACTCCTCCCGGCGCCGCCCCACGCCCGGCCCGTCCCAGCGCGGCCGGGCGTTTCTTGTGCGCGGGCGTACGGCGCGCGGAGTGATGACCAGCCCGGGGGCTTGAACAGGAATTGGTGGCAGACCACCCGAAATAACCTGTTCACGAGCACCGTCGGGTGATGCCTCCCCCGAGAGCCGGCAGCGGCTGGCTAGAGGTTTCGCAGGTCCACGCAGGTGCCGTTGGGGAGGTTGCGGGTGAGGAGGGACCAGATGCCGGTGGCTGCGGCGGCGGGGGTGGAGAGGGCGCCGGTGTTCTTGAGTTCGTGGAAGCGGCCGACCGTGGGGAAGTTCTCGGCGGAGGTGGCGCGGATCTCGGACTGCATGGCGGTGTCGACCACGCCGGGGGCTACGGCGATGACTCGGCAGCCGCCCGGGCCCTGTTCGGCGCCGACCGTCCGGACCCAGTGCTCGACGGCGGCTTTGCCGGCGTTGTAGGACGACCAGCCGGCGTACGCCGTCTTCGCCGCGCCGGACGAGAGCATGACCAGGTGGCGCTCGCAGGTCAGCGGTGCGGTTGCGGCCAGGAAGGCTCGGCCGAGGATCTGGGGTGCGGCGGAGTTCAGCAGGACCGCGCGGGTGTAGTCCTCGCGGTCGGCCTCGGCGGCCGGCCCGATCGGCGTGATCGTCCCGGCGTTGTGGATGAACACGACGCGCTCACCGTCGTACCCGGCGAGCTCCTCGCGGAAGTGTGCCTCGACCCGTGCCCAGTCGGCCGGGTCCGACAGGTCGGCCTTGAAGTGTTCGGCCGAGCCGCCGCTGCGCGACACGTCGATCACCCGGGCGTCGGCGTACGGGACCGACGCCGCCAGCGCCGCGCCGATGCCGGCCGAGGCGCCGGAGATCCAGACGAGCGAGCTCACTGGCGCCAGGCGCGGGCGACGGTCAGGAACAGGTCGTTGGCCTCACGTTCACCGATGCTCACCCGGGCACCGTCACCCGGGAACGGACGGACCGACACACCTTCCGCCTGCACCGCCTCCGCGAAGGCGACGGTGTCGTCGCCGAGTGGCATCCAGACGAAGTTCGCGTGCGTCTCCGGCACGTCCCAGCCGGCGGCGCGCAGCTCGTCGACCACTCGCGTCCGCTCCGTCACCAACGCCTCGACTCGCTCGAGCAACTCCTCCTCCGCGGCCAGCGACGCGATCGCGGCCGCCTGCGCGACGTGGCTGACGCCGAACGGGAGCGCGCACTTGCGGATCGCGGCGACGACCGGCGCATGCGCGACGGCGTACCCGACCCGGAAGCCGGCCAGGCCGTACGCCTTGGAAAAGGTCCGCAGTACGACGACGTTCGGCCGGTCGCGGTAGACGTCGATGCCGTCGACCACCTCGGGTTCGCGGACGAACTCGCGGTACGCCTCGTCGATCACGACCAGCACGTTCGACGGTACGACGTCCAGGAACGCGAGCAACTCGTCGCGGCGTACCACCGGTCCGGTCGGGTTGTTCGGCGTACACACCAGCACGACCTTCGTCCGCTCGGTGAGCGCGGCCTCCATCGCCTTGAAGTCGTGCCGGGCGTCCTCGGTCAGCGGCACCTGCACCGAGGTCGCGCCGGTGAGCTGGACCGCGATCGGGTACGCCTCGAACGAGCGCCACGCGTAGACGACCTCGTCACCGTCGGTGCACGACGCCTGCAGCAGGTGGTACAGCAGGGCGACCGACCCGGTCGCGACGGCGAGGTCGCTCGTCGGTACGCCGAACCGCGCCGACAGGGCCTCGAGCAGGTCGACCGCACCCATGTCGGGGTAGCGGTTCATCTGCGCAGCGGCCTCGGTCGCGGCGGAGAGCACACCCGGCAGCGGCGGGTACGGGTTCTCGTTGCTGGACAACTTGTACGTCGGCCGGCCGTCGGTGCGCGCGGGCGGACGACCGGGCTTGTAAGCCGCCACATCGTCCAGACAACCGCGGAAGCGAACCTCGTTGTCAGGGGTCATGCCCGCAGGTTAGTCCTTACCTCACCCCCGGACCAGCCTGGCTTGATCACATCCGGCGGCGGTGTTGCGCGCGAACCGACCAGGCTGCACACTGACTGATTGTCGGACAATCAGAGGATCTGGCAAAGCCGTCGAAGGCATCGCGACGCCGGTGTCAAGAGCCGAGGGAGTGGTCATGGGTGAGTCGCTGGGGTGGGGTCGCCGGTATCTGATGGTCCGCCCGGACCATTTCCGGATCGACTACGTGATCAACCCGTACATGTCCACGCACGACCAGCCGGACCCCGAGCTGACGCTGAAGCAGTGGGACTCGCTGCGGCAGGCGATCGTCGACGCCGGCGGTGAGGTCGAGGTGCTCGCGCAGCGGCCGGACTCGCCGGACATGGTGTACGCGATGAACCTCGGGCTGGCGACCGCGGACGGACGGGCGATGCTCTCGCACATGCGGTTCGCGCCGCGGCGGAAGGAGTCGCTCACCGCGGCCGACTGGTTCACCGGGCACGGGTTCGCGCTCGCGCGGACCGGGTCGGACGGGGTCGGGCCGCACTTCGAGTCCGGGGACGCGTTCGTGTTCGGCGACAGCCTGGTTGTCGGGTACGGGCCGCGCACCGAAGGTGAGGCGCTCAAGCACCTGGCGACCGAGTGGGGCGTCCGGGTGCGTGGGCTGCGGATCATGCACGAGGGCATGTACCACCTCGACCTGCCGTTCTGCCCGGTCGACAGCACGCACGCGATGGTCTACCCGCCGGCGTTCGACGCGGAGAGCCAGGCGGAGCTGTTCGGGATCGTGCCGGACCCGATCGTGCTGACCGACGAGGAGGCGTTCGCGTTCAGCGCCAACTCGATCGTGGTGAACGAGACGATCATCATGCCGGCCTGCTCCCCGCGCCTGCGCGAGATCCTCACCGGCCTCGGCCTCCGCGTGGTCGTGCTCGACCTCACCGAGTTCCACAAGGGCGGCGGGTCGGCTCGCTGCCTCACCAACCCCTTGGACTTCCCACTCACCGCCATCACCACCCCCGGCGGTGAGCTCGTCCTCCCGGCCTGACTACGTCGTCCAGATGAGCTCGAGGGTCTCGGGCTTGTACCCGTGGCCGGTGAGCCACTCGAGGGCCTTCTTGCGGCCTTCGGAGTCGGTGACCTTGATGTAGAAGGCGAGGTACTCGGGGTCACCGGGGTGCGCCTGGGAGATGCCCTGGTTCACGGTGAAGCCGGGGCCGATGTACGGGAGCTCCTCGAGGATCGGGTACTTCGCCCGGAGCCGGTCGTTCAGCTCGTCGAAGCGGCGGCCGGCCTCGGACTCGGCCTCGAGCGTCTCCCCCGGGTGCGACTTCTCCCGGGCGCGGCCCTCGGCGCTGTTCGAGAACAGGTACATCTTGAACCGTGAGTCCTCGGTGACCTGCACGGTCTGGGTGTAGCTCTGGAAACCGCGCCGCTCGCCGGTCAGCGTGTGGGTGCCCTCCTTCACCGTGACCTCGCCGTTGGCCGGGATCTCCTTGCCGTCCAGCGTGAGCGTCAGGTCGCTCGGGACCGAGCGCACGGACAGCGTGTGCTCGGGGTTGCCGCGGAACGCGAGGAACCCGCCGAGCACGACGAGCGCGACCACGACCACCGTGCCGCTGAGCAGGAACAGCCGCCGGTTCTCATCCATCAGCCGAAGCTCCCGATTGCTTGAGCCGGGCCACCGTGTAGTGGCCGCGGTAGTCGGAGAAGTACACGTGCGAGGCCTCCGGCACGTGACCGTACAACGACGCCGACGCCGCGTTGTACGTCCTCCCGTCGCCGCCTTCGTAGTTCCCGGTGTACAGGTAGGTGTGACCGTCGATGATGAAGATGTCGCCGGGTTTCAGCTGACCCTCGTTGTTCAGGTTCTCGAGGATGTCGTACTTGCCCGAACTGCGCAGGTAGTCGATCTGGACGCTCGTCCCGCGGACGGCGTACTCCGGGTCGGCCCCGCTCATCCGCATCACGGTCGCCACGAACACGCCGCAGTCGGTCAGCACGTCCTCGCCGGAGGATCCGTTGTGCTCCTGCACGGCCTGCTCGTAGGTGGGGTTGATCGGCTTGGGCGAGTGGCCGTGGCCCGGAGTGTCCCAAGCCAGCTGGAGCGCGGTCCGGACGATGTCGCCGTTCCCGGCGCCGCAGCTGGCGCCACCCTCGCCCGGCGCGGCCCCGCCGAAGGTGGACAGCACCTCCCGGGCGGCGGTCTTGCGCTGGGTGTAGCGCGGGTTGCTGAGGTCATCGGAGCCGGCGAACCGTTCGTAGTACCGGCCGAAGGCGACGGCCGCGTCCTCCGCGGTGTTCGTCCGCTTCAGCATCTGGCCGGCGTTCGCCTCCGGGATCGCGGTCTCGCCGTCCAGCTGCTTCTTGAGGAACTCCAGCTGGTACTCGAGGGAGCCGATGACCGCGTCGTCGACACCGGCGCCCCGGGACGGCCGGATCATCTTGCCGGCCGGGGTCCATTGCACGATGCCCCAGCCGAGCGGGCTGTCGATCGCGTCGGCCGGGTTGGTGACCTGGCCGGGCGGGGTGTTCTGCAGCCGGCCGGGCTCGACGCCCGACTCGTGGATCATGTTGCCGACGATGCCGGCGGCCTGCTCCTTGGAGTACCCGTTCGAGGTGAAGTAGTTGAACGCCTTCTGCTGGTTGTTCGACCCGACCAGGGTGCTGCAGCCGCAGCCGGACTCCGTCTCCCCGGTGTCCTCGCCGAACGTGTCGCCGTCCGGATCCGGGTCGACCGCCTCGAGCTCGCCGCCCTCGTCCTTCTGCACCCACAGCTCGAAGTGCAGGTGCTCGCCGGTCAGCCCCGGGGCCGCCTCGTCACCCGAACCGGAGGTGCCGATCTGGTCGCCGCGCTTGACCTCCTGGTCGACCCGGACGGAGATGTTCTCGAAGTACTTGTACCGGGTCTCGACGCCCTCGTCGTGCCGGATCCGGATCTGGTTGTCCGCGATCGAGACGACGGTGCCGTCCTCGGCCGCGTAGACCTTGCTGCCCGCGTCGACGTCGAAGTCGATGCCGCGGTGCGGGCTCTCGCCCTCGCCCGTCCCCTCCGACCAGCCCTGGTCGATCTCCTGCCGGTCGGTCGGCCAGCCGAAGGCCTTGCCCTCGGTCTGGGTGGGCGTGCACGCCTCCGCGCTCGCCATCCCGGCCAGGCCGCCGAGGATCAGCGCGATCACGATCAGCAACGGCAGGAACAGCACCAGCAGGACGCCGCCGGCGATCGGCAGTGCTTTGCTGTCACCCACGATCGGCTCCTCGCTGGCTCAGTGGCCCTCCACGCCGGCGGTGGAGAGGGGCGGCCACTGGGAAAATGCTGCCCCAAAACCAGGTCATCATGTCGAGAGTTATCCACATGGATGATGTGCTTGCCGGCCGGGTGACCCAGTTATCCACCGTCACCCCGAGCGGGGTTGACTTTTGCCTGATCTGTCTTTGGCCGGCGAGCTGCACGCACCGGCCGGACGGAACGTGACCTGATAGGAGCCTGTCTCAGAGGCCCGTCCATGTGCTGTCCGCCCAGCCGGCGGTGCGTGCCGTCCGTACCGGTTCGCAGATGGAAAGGACGGCTGTCTCTACGATGACAGACCCGATCAGCACTACCCACTTCGCCGTCACCGACATCGCGGGGCCAGGTCAGGTTGTCGGCGGGGTCGACACCCACCTGGATACCCACACCGCGGCGTGTGTGGATCATCTCGGCCGGCTGCTGGCCCATGCCCAGTTCCCGGCCACCACCGCCGGAGAGAAGCGGCTGCTGGCCTGGTTGGGCGGCCATGGCGAGCTAGCTGCGGTGGGGGTGGAGGGCACCGGCAGCTACGGCGCCTCACTGGCGCGGCTGCTGACCGCCGAACACGTGCAGGTGGTGGAGGTGTCGCGGCCGAACCGGCAGACCCGCCGCCAGCGCGGCAAGTCCGACCCGATCGACGCCGAGGCCGCGGCCCGCGCGGTCTTGGCCGGCACCGCGACCGGCGCGCCGAAGACCCGCACCGGTGTGGTGGAATCCATCCGCGTCCTGCGGGCCACGCGCTCCGGCGCGGTCAAGGCCAGAACCGCCGCGACCAACACGCTCAAGCACCTGGTCGTCACCGCCCCCGAGCCGCTGCGCAGCCAACTCGCCAGCCTGCCCACCGACCAACTCCTCGAGCACGCCATCGCGCTCCGCCCGGCGACCGATCCGGCCGACCCGGTCCAGGCCACCAAGACCGCACTGCGCCGCCTCGCCCGCCGCTGCCAGCACCTCACCGAGGAAATCACCGACGCCGACACCCAACTCCGCGCCCTGACCCGCCACACCGCACCCGCGCTGCTCGAGCGCTGCGGCGTCGGCCCCGAAACCGCCGGCCAGCTGCTGACCACCGCCGGCGACAACCCCCACCGCCTCCACAGCAACGCCGCCTTCGCCGCGCTCTGCGGAACCTCCCCCGTTGCCGTCGCCTCCGGCCGCACCCACCGCGTCCGCCTCAACCGCGGCGGCGACCGCCACGCCAACTCAGCCCTGCACACCATCGTCTTGGTCCGCATGCGCCACCACGAACCCACCCGCGCCTACGTCACCCGACGACGCGCCGAAGGCAAAACCACCAAAGAAATCATGCGCTGTCTCAAACGCGCCCTGTGCCGAGAACTCCTACCCCTCATCACCCAAGCCCTCACCCCGAACTTGACACCCGGCGCTCTATAGGAGCATCAGGTACGCCGTCAACCGTGCCCGCGGACCGGGTCGCGCGCGACAACGGACCTGGACTGGACGAGAATCTTCCCATGTACGAACGGCTGCGGGTGGACCGATCGACCACGGTGGACCGGGTGGTCGACGCGCTCCGCGCCGCCCTGTTCGCCGGTGATCTCGAGCCGGGTACGCCGTTGCGCGAACAACCGCTCGCGGAGGCGCTGGGAGTTGCCCGGAGCACCGTTCGCGAGGCGATGACGATGCTGGTCACCGAGGGGCTGGCGATCCGGGAGCCGAACAAGGGCGTCAGCGTGGCGATCCTGCACCCGGACGCGGTCGCGGACATCTGCCGGGCCCGGTTCGTGCTGGAGTCGGCCGGGATCCGGGCCTGGTTCGACGCCGACGAGCCCGCGCGGGAGCGGGTCCGGGAGGCGATGCGGGTCTTCGCCGCGACCGCGAAGGACGGCGCCGACCCGGAGGCGATGACCGAGACGCACCTGGCCATCCACCGCAGCCTGGTCGCGCTGACCGGCAGCGAGCGGCTGATCGCGACCGCCGACTCGGTCACCGGCGAGGCCCGGCTGGCGCTGGCGCGGGTCGACGCCCTGCGCCAGGACGCCCGCCAGCAGGTCGCCTCGCACCGCAAGCTGGTCCGCCTCCTGGAACGCGGCGAGCTCGACGAGTGCGTCGAGGAGCTCCGCCGTCACCTCGCCGGCGCCCAGGAATCCCTGCTCGAGGCCATCGCCACCCCTGACCCCCGCTGAGCGCGTCAGCCCGCTGGGGTGAGGCCGGACGCGGTGACGTCGTAGACCGCGGAGCCGACCCGGAGGCCGGTGAGGCGGGCGTTCGGGTCCAGGGCGCTGACCTGCGGTTTCGCGGTGACCGTGCCGTCCAGGGCGACCTCGACGCCGAAGACGCCCTCCAGGATCAGGCTGACCCAGGAGCCGGACGACGAGCAGGACCAGTCGATCAGGTACGGGTACTGCGGCGGCGACTTCCGCGCCCCGCCCGCCATCGCCGGCTCGGCCTCCTCGACGAAGTGGGCCTGACCGCACGGCCCCTGGTTCGCCGAGCGCGCCAGCCCGGGCAGCCAGTCGAGGACGACGTCGCCCCGCCCGAGCGCGAACAACGCCCGCCCCGCGTCGGCCGGCCAGGCCGGGTACGCGCCGTTCCACTGGTGGTCCGGCCGCAGGCTGAACGCGGCGTCCGCGTCGTACGGCGACAACGCGCGCATCCACGTCGGCGTCTGCAGCTCCCGCTGGAAGAACGACACCATCTCGGTCCGCTGCGACGGCGAGAGGTCCGCGGCGATCGTCGTACCCACGATGTTGAAGTCGTAGCAGTGCCGGACCGGGACCAGTGAGCCGTCCGGCTGGCGGGCGTGCCAGAAGCCCTCGCCCTCGATGTACAGCTCGCTGACGTGGCCGGCCTGCTCGTCGGCCTCCTTCAGCAGGAGGGTGGCGCGGTCGTCGTCCCCGGCGCGGGCGGCGACCTCGGCGGCCACGCGGAGGCACCAGACGTTGGCCGCGTTGAAGCTGGCCACCTCGTGCACGTAACTGCTGACGCACTCCAGGAGGTTGTCGATGCCGCCGTAGTCCGCCAGCGCGTGCTCGCCACGCAGGCCGCGCCACGCCGTCGCCCAGTCGTGCAGGTGCTCGGCCATCGGCTTGTCGCCCACCGACGCGTCCAGGAACCCGGCGTCCCCGGTGAACCGGACGTAGTCGCGCACCAGCCGCGTCATGGCGAAGTCGTTGACCGAGTACCAGTAACCGACCGGCCCACCGGTCAGCCACTCGGTGCCGAAATGCTTGTGGATGTCGAGGTCGACCCAGTGCTCGATGTGCTTGCGCATCGGCTCCGGGTCGAGCAAGGCGTGGGTCAACGACGAGAGGCTGTAGTCCCAGATGAACGTCGTCGTCTGCCAGTACCGCGGCATCAACGTGTCGTACGTCCGCCCGAGCACGCTGGCCGGGTTGTCGCGCCGGAACCAGATCACCCCGAGCACGCCCCACCAGTACAGCTTCCGCAGCGCCTCGTTCGAGGTCTCCAGGACCGGCAACGACCCGCTGAACCCGTCACCCTCAGGGTCGAAGGCGTCCGCCAGCGCCTTGTCCCAGGCGGCCTCCGACGCCGCGAACACCGCCGGTACGTCGGCCACGCAGGCGTCGAAGTGGTCCGTGGCCTCGGCCAGGTCACCGGCCAGCACGTGCACGTACCCGACCCGTCCACGCCCGGCGGCGTCCAGCTCGACCGTTGTCTCGAGCATCGACCGGTCCGCCGAGCTCGGTACGTCGAGGCCCTGGAGGCTCACCGCGGAGCCGGACTCCCCTGTCCCGACGACACGGCCGTCGACCGCGGTCAGTGTGTTCGGCTCCGACGGTGGCTCCGGCTTCAACCACCCGCTCGGCGAGCGGGTCGCCGTACTGTCCAGGGCGAAGCCGAGCCGGACGGTCCGACCCGGTGCGCCCTCCACGTCGAGGCGGACGACGACAGCCGGACGACCGGGTGCGCAGGCCGTGACCGACCGCAGCTTGAGCCCGTCGACGACGGTCGACCGGACCACGCAGTCCGGCCGCCACAGGACCTCCACGGTGCCGCCGTACGAGCGGGCCAGCCGGCCGTCGACGTACAACTGGCCGGTGATGCAGTCGCCGTGGGAGTACGGCGGGAAGTTGACCGAGCGGATCGCGAACACGTCCAGGTCGACCTGGGCGGTGCCCAGGAAGTTGGTCAGCCCGGGCGGGTTGAACATGTCGTCGTAGGTGTGCGTGAGGACGTCGCTCGCCAGGTCGGCGCTGGTGGGGATCGTCATGAGGGGTCGGCCCAATCGGTGTTCGGAAGCAGGGGGTACCAGTCCGGGCGTGCCGGGTCACGGTCGTACGGGTAGGGGCCGAGCTCGCGGAAGAGCTCGGCGTACTCGGCGAGCTTGTCGCGGTCGAGCTCGACCCCGAGTCCGGGCCCGTCGGGTACGGCGATCGCGCCGCCGGCGTACGGAAGCTTGCCGCCGGCAATGATGTCGTCGCGCAGGTGGTGGTAGTGCGCGTCGGCGGCGAACGAGAGGTTCGGGACGACCGCGCCGAGGTGCAGCATGGTGGCCAGCTGGATGCCGAGCTCACCCGAGGAGTGCACGGCGACGCCGAGCTGGAACGTCTCGCAGACGCCGGCGGCCTTGATGCACGGCCGGATGCCGCCCCAGAACGTGGTGTCCAGCAGGATCACGTCGACCGCGGGGTCGAGGACGTTGGCGGCGAGCTGCTCGAAGTTCACCACCACGGTGTTGGTGGCGAGCGGGATCGAGGTCTTCTCGCGGACGCGGCGCATCCCGTTCAGGCCCCAGGTCGGGTCCTCGAGGTAGTCGTTGTCGAGGTCCTCGATACCGCGGGCGAACCGGATCGCCTCCTCGACGCCGAAGGCGCCGTTCGGGTCGAACCGCACCCGGTGCCCGGGGAACGCCTCGGCGAGCGCGCGGAAGCACTCGCGCTCGTAGTCCGGCGGGAAGACGCCGCCCTTCAGCTTGTGCACGCTGAAGCCGTGCTCGTCGACGAGCTCCCGGGCGTGCTTGACCAGCTGCTCGGCGGTCCGGATCTCCCCGGTGCCGTCGTCGGCCGGATGCCGGAAGAACAGGTAGCTGGCGAACGGCACCTTCTCGCGGACCTTGCCGCCGAGCAGCTCGTGCACCGGGACACCGAGGGCCTTGCCCTGCAGGTCGAGACAGGCGAACTCGATCGCCGCCAGCAGTTGCGTGCGGTTGTTGTAGAGGCTCGCGGTCGGGTTGGCGAGCATCCAGCGCAACGCCTCGGTGCGTGCGGGATCGTGGCCGACCAGGTATGGCTTCAGGCCGGTCACTGCGGCCTCGGCACTCTGCCCGCCACCGCCCATCTCGCCGAGACCGATCAATCCGTTGTCGGCCTCGACCTCGACCACGGTCCGCACGAAGCGGCCCCAGTGCGCGCCGTTGCTGTGCCGCAGCGGCGCCTCGAGCGGCATCGTCACGGTCGTGGCGCGGATGTCGACGATTCTCATGGCTTTCCCCACCCCACCACCCCGGTCTGGCTTCACTTCTGGTCCTCCGGCAGTACGACGGCCAGCCCGGCGGTCAGCCCGCCGTCGACCTTGACGTCGGCGCCGGTGACGAAGGCCGCGGCCGGGGACGCCAGGAAATGGATGACTTCGGCAACTTCTCCCGGGGTCGCGACCCGGCCGAGCGGATGCGACCGGCCCCACTCCGCGACCACGTCGTCGGTCGAACGCCCGCCACCGAACTGGGCGGCCGAGGTCCGCAACATCGGCGTGTCCACGGAGCCCGGGCAGACCGCGTTCACCCGGATCCCGTCGGCGGCGTGGTCCACGGCCATCGCCCGGACCAGGGACAGCAACGCACCCTTGCCCATCGAGTACGCCGCCACACTCTTCTGCGCCGCATACGCCTGCACCGAGGCGACGACCACGACACTCCCACCCCGCGGGAGCTTCGGCACGAACGCCTGGCAGGCGAAGAACACCCCGCCGACGTTGACCGCCATCACCTCGTCGAACACCTCCGGCGGAGTGTCCACGACCGTCCCGTACCGCTGGACGCCGGCCGCGCAGACGAGCACGTCCACCCGGTCGAGCTCCGCGGCCGCGGCGGCGAGCGCGGACCGGTCACCGACGTCGACGACGAGACCACGGACGCCGAGTTCCTTCTCGAGCGCCGTCAGCGCATCCGCGTCCCGATCCAGGACGACGACGCTGTCACCGGCGGCGACGAAGCGCTCCACAGCACCCCGCCCGATCCCGGCGGCCCCGCCGGTCACGACGACTGTGCGAGTGCCGGACGCCAGGGCCATCACGAATCCCCGTTCCCGGCCGGCCGACGCTCACCGCGGCCGCCATCGGGCGATTGTGATGGGCTGGCGGTCCATAGCTGCTGCATGAATCCTCCGAGAGATCAGAACTGGCCGAGGGCGAGGCCTCGGGAGAAGAAGCGCTGGGCGGCCAGGAAGAGCACGACCGTGGGCAGCGAGACCAGCAGGCCGCCCGCGAGCACGGTCGGCAGCGCGGCGCCGCCGTACGTGCTCTGCAGGCCGGTGAGGGCCGGCATGATCGGGCGGACCGACTCGGACTGGCTCAGGGTCAGGCCGAGCAGCAGGTCGTTCCAGACGAAGGTGGCCTGCAGGATGAAGATCGCGGCCAGCGCCGACCCGGCCATCGGCAGGTAGATGCTGCGGAAGATCCGGAACATCCCGCCGCCGTCCACGATCGCCGCCTCGAAGACGCTGCGGGCGATCCCGGTGAAGAAGTTGCGCATCACGAACGCCGAGAACGGCACGCTGATCGCGGTGTACACGATGACCATGCCGGTCCGGGTGTCGTAGAGCCCGGTGTCGGCGTACCCGGAGAACAGCGGCATCAGCACCATCTGCAGCGGGAAGATCGTGCCGCCGAAGATCACGATGAACCACAGGAAGCCGTAGCGCAGCCGGAGTACGACGATCGCGTACCCGGCGGCCGCGCCGATCAGGACCGCGAGGATCGGCGAGACCACGCTGTAGATCGTCGTCGCCACCAGCGTGTCACTGAGGGCGGCCTTCTCCCACGCCTCGGCGACGTTGCCGAACAGCGAGAACCCGGACGGTTTCCAGACTGTCGCGGCGTCGTAGGAGTCGACGGACTTGGACGCGTTCACGATCAGCAGGTAGAGCGGCGCGAGCCAGATCAGGCCGAGGACGACGAGCACGGCCGTCCGGACCGGGCCGGAGGAGGTCTTGTTCACTTCGACTCCCCCAACTGGTAGCGCAGGTACAGGATCGAGGCGGCGAACGTGACCAGGCTGAGGAACAACGCGATCGCGGACCCTTGGCCGTAGTCGTTCAGCACGAACGTCTCCTTGTACATCGAGAGCGCGAGCGTCTCCGACGACGTCCCGGGACCGCCCTGGGTCATCACCCAGACGACGTCGAAGGTCTTCAGGCTGCCGACGATCGACAGGCCGATGACGACCGTGGTGATCGGCCGGAGCTGTGGCCACAGGTGGTGCAGGAACAGGCTGAAGCCCTCCGCGCCGTCGAGTCGGGCGGCCTCGAGCGGCTCGGCCGGGATGGACTGCAACCCGACCACGAACAGCAGTGCGTTCACGCCCGCCGCCTGCCAGGTCACCGCCACGATCATCATCAGCGTGTTGCCCGGACCGGCCTGCAGCCAGCCGGTGTGCTCACCCGGCAGCCCGAAGAACCCGAGCGCCTGCCCGAGCGCGCCGTCCGGCTGCAGCACGAATCCCCAGATGACACCGACGGCCACGCCGGAGATCGCGTACGGCAGCAGGAACGGCAACCGCAGCCACGTGCCCCACTTGTGCCCGTACGTCAGTACGGCGACCAGCAGCCCGAGCACCACCGGGAGCGTGATCATGCCGACGACCCACAGCAGCGTGTTCACCAGCGACCCGATCAGGTCCGGGTCGCTGAACATCGCCTGGTAGTTGGCCAGGCCGGTCCACACCGGCGAGGCCAGGCCGTCGTACTCGGTGAAGCTGACGTACGTCGTCCACAGGAACGGCAGGTACAGCAGCAGGGCGACCACGGCCACCGCCGGTACGCCGAACAGTGGCGCAGACCGGCCGCCGTGCCGCAACGGGCGGGCGCGGACCGGCGTCGGCTTCACCGGCGCCGGTCGCTGCAGGGTCGAGGAACTCACTTCTGCTTGGCCCAGTACGCGTCCGCCTCGGCCTGGATCTTCTGCAGGCCCGGCATCGGGTCACCCGGCTTGGTGACGAAGGCGCCGAACACCTCGAGCGCCTTGTTCGCGACCGGGACCGGCGTCGCCTCGAACCAGCGGTTGATCAGCCGGTACCCGTCGCCGCCGACGTCCTTGTTCAGCGCCGCCAGGCTCGGGTCCTTGACCTCGGCCTTCGGGTTGAAGGACAGGTCGCCACGGGAGTTCGCCCAGGCGGTCTGCGCCTGCGGCGTGACCCACCAGTCGGTCCACTTCTTCACCGTGCCGGTGTGCTCGCTCTGAGCGGCCGAGCAGACCGGGCCGGTCTCGAAGATCATCGAGGTCTTCGGCAGGGACGCGTTCACGTTCGGGATGACGAAGAAGTCGTAGTCGGTGCCGGCCTTCATCTTCAGCGAGTTCAGGTTGCCGCTGAACCAGGTGCCGAAGTTGATCATCGCCACGTCGCCGTTCTTCAGCTGCGCCTGCGGCTCGGTCTTCGAGCCCGGGTCGCTGAAGTAGCCGGCCTCGATCATCTTCTTCCAGTCGTTCATCACCTCGACCACACCGGCGTCGGTGTACTTCGCCTTGCCGGCCGCGAGGGCGTCGTACAGGTCCGGGTCCTTGCCGGCCAGCAGGGTCTCGAACCAGACGAAGCTGAACAGGATGTTGGTCTGGTAGAACGGCTTCACGCCGGCCGCCTTGACCTTGTCGGCGACCGCCAGGAGCTCCGGCCAGGTCTTCGGGGTCTGGGTGATGCCCGCCTTCTTGAAGACGGCCTTGTTGTAGTACATCACCCAGTAGCCGGCGTTCAGCGGGACGCAGTACTGCTTGCCGTCGTAGGTGAAGTACTGCTTGAGCTGCTCCGGGATGTTGCCGTCAGCAACCGCCTTGTCCCACTGCTCGGTGGTCTCGGCGACCAGCTTCTGGTCGACCAGGTCCTCCAGCTCCTTGCCGGTGTGCCAGGTGAACAGGTCGGCCTTCTCCTTGGTCCGGAACGACGACCGGATGAACGCGGTGTAGGTGTTGGAGTCGGAGTACCCGACCGGCTCCATCCCGACGCCGATGTCCTTCTTGCTGGCCGCGCCGACCTGGACGAACGCGTCCTTCCAGCCGCCCTTGTCGTTGTAGAACTTCAGCGAGTCGACCGGCTTGTCCTCGCCCTTGGCGGCCTCCGACCCGCCGTCGCCCCCACAGGCGGACAGCACGAGCGCACCGGCCACCGCCAGAGCGGTCAGTGCCTTCCGGTTGGTGATGCGTTGCATGGTGCGTCCTCTCAGCTTCAGGGGGTCTGAAGGCGGTGGTTGATGACGGCCAGGACGCCGTCGAGGTGTTCACGGGTGAGCAGCTCGGCCAGGTCCGGGTCGCCGGCCAGCACGGCCTCGTAGATCGCCCGGTGCTCGTCCAGGTCGGCCTGCCGGTCGCCGTGGATGTGCAGGATCTCCAGCTGCTCGCGAACGTTGACGACGGTGACGGACTCGACCACCTCGGCCAGCGTCGCGTTCCCGGACGCCTGCGCGAGCGAGCGGTGGAAGTCCATGTTGATCTCGGCCAGCCGGGCGTGGTCGCCGGCCGCGATCAACTCCGCGGCCGCGGTCAGGTCCTTGTCCATCCGGTCCAGCGCGGCCTCGGTCCGGACCCGGGCGGCCAGGGCTGCCACCGGCGGCTCGATCAGGGCGCGCGCCTGCAGCAGCTCGACCAGCCGGTCGGACGACGGGGTCGGCGCCAGCGGGTTCGGCAGCACCAGCCGGCCGATGTGCGGTCCGACGTACACCCCGGAGCCGTGCCGGAGCTCGACCGCTCCGGTGGCCTCGAGCCGGCGCAGCGCCTCCCGGACCGTCGGTACGGCGACCTTGAACCGGTCGGCCAGCGACCGGACGGACTCGAACTGGTCGCCCGCGGCCAGCTTGCGGTCCGCGATCAGCGCGAGCATCGACGTCGCCAGGTCGTCGAGCAGACTCCGGCGTACGACGCCTCCCGACGTACTCATCGGGCCGCTTCCAGGGCGACCTCGACGAACCGCGGGCGGTAGATGCTCACGTCGGCGTACAGGTCGGTGTTGGCGTCCAGGCTGTTGACGTTGTAGCTGACCAGGAGACGGTTCCCGCGGCGCCGGTCGGGGTGGTCGTGCGAGTTGTAGGTGATGATGTTGGCGTTGCCGTAGCTGCCGTCCGCGCCGGTCTCGGGGGTCTGGTAGAGCTCGACCGGCTTCACCCACGGGCCGGTCGGCGAGCAGGAGAAGTACCCGAGGACCCGCTTGCTGAACAGCTCGGTGGTGTCGTGCGTGACCAGCAGGTAGCCGTCCCGCCAGCGGGTCACGCTGTGCTCGTTGGCGACGCCCTCCAGCACCCGGGCCGACGCGGACTCGTCCGCCGACCAGCCGTTACCGGTCCAGTACTCCCACGGCTTCGCGAGGAGATCGGTGCCGCGGACCCTCGCGACGTGCTGGTACTTCGAGCCGCCCAGGTCCTCGACGCCGTAGATGTAGGTGTACGCGCCCTCACGCTGCAGCCACGCCGACCACTGCACGTTGGCCGCCGACGGGATCGGGGCGAGTTTGCGGAGCTTCAGCGTCTTGCTGTCGAACCGGGCGAGGTAGTTGCTGTGCCAGCGCCAGTCCCACTGCCCCGGCCCGGTCCTCTCGAACCGCAGGGCGACGACGTCGAGGTTGCGGCCGGCATTGCTGGTCTGGGCCGCGCCGAACCAGTACCAGCCGTTGGCCGGCGGCTTCACGAGCGCTGTCGGGTTGGCCGGCGTACCTCCGGTGACGGTCTTCAGCGAGTCGCCGCGTTGCACGACGAACGAGTTGTTGATGAACGGCGCCGTGGTCGGGCGGCTGCCGTCGGGGTTCACCGGGCCGAGGAACGTGTCGGAGAAGATCCAGACGGTCCGGCCGCCGGAGAGCTTCACCGAGTACGTGCTGTCGCCACCGGTCCAGCCCTTGCCGGTGTTGCTGTAGGCGTTGAGCAGGCGCTCGGGGTCGGCCTGTGGTGTCGCCCGCGCGGTCCAGTCGGTCCGGACCGCGTCGCACTCCGACGGGCCAGTGGCGTCGGGCTCGGCGGCCTGCGCGGTCGGGATGCCGGTCGCGACCAGCGCGAGGGCAGCCGCAGCTACGCCCAGTCTTCGTGACTTGTTGGCTCTCACGCTGATCCCCTCCGGCATCTGTTCACCTCACGAGTGAAAATGATCAGATCACTTGGTCATTAGCGTGTCAAGAGTCAGGGTCGACTCAGGGCGCGTACGGGGCTTGGCGCTACCGGTGGGGTGGGAGGATCGACCGCATGAAGAACTTGATCATCAAGTTGCTCGCCAACGCGGTCGCGCTGGCGATCGCGGCCTGGCTCATCAGCGGGATCACCATCCAGGGCGCGACCACCGGCCGGCGGATCCTGACGCTGCTGATCGTCGCGGCGATCTTCGGCCTGGTGAACGCGATCGTGAAGCCGATCGTCAAGCTGCTGTCGCTGCCGTTCATCATCCTGACGCTGGGGCTGCTGATCTTCGTCATCAACGCCGCGATGCTGCTGCTGACCTCGTGGATCACCGGGAAGCTGGACGTCCAGTTCCACGTGGCCGACTTCTGGCCGTCCGCGCTGCTCGGCGCCCTGGTCATCACGGTCGTCGGCCTGCTGCTGAACGCCGTACTCCCGGACAAGGCGGAGATCCGCTGACGATGCGGAAGGTAGAGGTCGTCTGCTCGGGCAACATCTGCCGGTCGCCGATCGGGGAGGTGGTGCTGCGGGCGAAGCTGGCCGAGGCCGGGATCGACGACGTGGTCGTCACCAGTTCGGGGACCGGCGGGTGGCACACCGGCGACCCGATGGACCCGCGGGCCGCGGCGGCGCTGCGCCGGCGTGGGTACGACGGGAGCGCGCACCGGGCGCAGCAGTTCCGGGCCGACTGGTTCGGCGACCGGGATCTCGTGCTGGTGATGGACTCCGGGCACCACTCGGAGCTGACGCGGCGCGGCGGGACGGTCCAGCTGTTCGCCGAGATCGACGTACCGGATCCGTACTACGGCGAGGACGACGGGTTCGACGAGGTCCTCGACCAGATCGAGAAGGCGGCCGACATCTGGGTCGGCCGCCTCCGCACTCCGTCCTAGGGCTGCTCGATCTCGGCCTTCAGGGCGACGAACCAGTCGACGCCGGGGTCGAACTCCTTGCCGCCGGCGATCCGCGGGAACTCAATCGCCCGCAGTTCGTCCCCGCGCTCTTCGTCGTGGCCGACCACGCCGCTCTCACCCCGCAGCGCGGCGTCGACGGCGAAGTCGGTGCACTCCTTGATCAGCGCGAGGTCGCGGTCGTTGGCCGCGGCCGAGCGGCTGAAGTAGCCGCTCTTCTGCACCATCGTCTTCTCGGCGCCGATCCGCTCGGCGAACTGCTTGGCGAACCAGGCCCCCGGATTGATGGTGTCCAGCTTCACGTGGCCGAACGGGTCCCGGGCGACCGTCTCACCACGAGCTTCGAGCTCCGCCACGATCGCCGGTACGCCGGCGCCCTCGGACAGGAAGATGTTCACACAGTCCTCGCGGTCCATCACCGCCTTGAGCCGCTCCGCCTCGGCGTCCAGGTCGATCGACTCCTCCGGCACGTACACCGCGTCGACGTCCCAGCGGCCGGCCGACAGGCCGATCCCCGGGTTCCACTCCTGCTCGGCCCACCAGTCCCGGTACGCCTTGGTTGTTGCCGCGGTCAACCATCCGCAGTTGCGGCCCATCACCTCGTGGACGATCAGCATCCGCGGGTTCGACGAGTGCTCGGCGATGATGTTGCGGGCGTAGTTCGCGCCCTGCTCGGCCGCCGTCCAGGCCCCCAGGCTCTGCCGGATCGGGACCACGTCGTTGTCGATCGTCTTCGGCAGGCCGACCACGGTCAGGTCGTAGTCGTGCTCGTGCAGGTACGCCGCCAGGTCGGCGGCCGTGGTGTTGGTGTCGTCACCGCCGATGGTGTGCAGGACGTCGACCCCGTCGGCCACCAGCCGCTCGGCCGCGACCTGGAGCGCGTTCTGGCCGTCGGCGATCAGGCCACGCTTGACCAGGTCGGCGGTGTTGGTCAGCTTGACCCGGCTGTTCCCGATCGGGCTGCCGCCGAACCTGTGCAGCACCGCGGCCTTCGCCCGGACGTCCGGGGTGACCTCGACGTGCCGGCCGCTGAGCAGACCGTGGTAGCCGTTCAGGTAGGCGATGATCTCCACGTCGGGCGCCACCTCGGTGTAGCGCTCGATCAGCCCGCCGACGGCGGACGACAGGCAGGGCGCGAGCCCGCCGGCGGTGAGCAGGGCAACTCTGCGGACAGGCTTGTCGGCAGCCATGGGTCAGGGTCCTTCCGAAGGTCCATGCAGGTCACTGAAGTCGCCACCAGACTAGTGAGGTAGACCACCTTCGGCGGTGGTTCGGCCCAGCTTTCGGACCGGCAGGCCATCACAACGTGCGGCGGCGCGGGCGGCTGAGCCGGAGGCGGGTCGGTCGGCGCGATTGTGATGGCCTGGCGGTCCGGGTCAGACCAGCGGGACCGGGCGGGGTGGGATCGGGGTGGAGACGACGAACGAGCTGGTGGTCTGGCCGTGCACGATGAACTTGTCCAGCACGTCCTCCAGCGCGGCGATCTCGGCGACCTGGACGCGCATCAGGAAGCAGTCCTCCCCCGAGATCCGGTGGCACTCGACGACCTCCGCCGTCCGCTCGGCCAGCTCGATGATCTTCGGGATCTGCCCGGGCCCGGGGCGTAGTCGCACCCAGGCCGCGACCGGGCGGCCGAGCGCGCCCGGATCCACGTCGAGCCGGTAGCCGCGGATCACCCCGGACTCCTCGAGCCGGGCGACGCGTTCGCGCACGGTCGGCGTGGACACCCCCAGCCGCCGGGCCAGCTCGGTGGTCCGCGACCGGGGGTCGGCGGTCAGCTCCTCCAGGATCCGGATGTTGAGCTCATCCAGCAGCTGACTTCTCGTTTCGGTAAGCAAAGCAGCCTCCCAGCCTCCGATCCGCCATGGGAACCAGCGGATCCAGTTCCTACGATAGTCAGCGTGACGACCCGCGCCGAGGCCCCTGCCCGTTCCACGCACGCGACCGCGGCGGCGGCCGTGACCGTCGTCCTCTGGGCCTCGTCCTTCGTCGCCATCCGGCACGCCGGCACCGAGTTCTCGGCCGGCGCGCTCTCGCTGGCACGGCTCGGGCTCGGCAGCATCCTCCTCGGTGCTCTCCTCTTCACCCGTCCCCGCCCGGAGGCCGCCGTTCGGCGGTGGCCGGCCAAGCGTGACTGGGCACCCCTGCTCGCCTGTGGCGTGCTGTGGTTCGGCGTCTACAACCTCGCCCTGAACGACGCCGAGCGCCGACTCGACGCGGGCACCGCTGCCATGCTCGTCCACATCGCCCCGCTGCTGATCGCCGTACTGGCCGGCTTCGGTCTCGGCGAGGGCTTCCCGCGGAACCTGGTCATCGGCGGCCTGGTCGCGTTCGCCGGCATCGTCGTCATCGGTACGTCGAGCTCCGACGGCCGCGCCGAGTTGTGGGGCGTCGTCCTCTGCGTGATCGCGGCCGTCTCGTACGCCGTCGGCGTGGTCACCCAGAAGCCGCTCCTCAGTCGCCTCCCGGCCGCGGAGGTGACCTGGCTCGCCTGCACCATCGGCGCGGTCGTCTGCCTTCCGTTCGCCCCGGCGCTGCTCGACGAACTGCGGACCGCCGACGCGACCACGATCTGGTGGGTCGTCTACCTGGCCGCCTTCCCCACGGCGCTCGGGTTCACCACGTGGGCTTTCGCCCTCCGGCGTACGAGCGCCGGCCGGATGGGCATCACCGTGTACGCCGTTCCCGTCGTCGCCATCATCCTCGGCTGGCTCTTCCTCGGCGAGACCCCCGCCGCCCTGGCCTTCGTCGGCGGCGCGCTCTGCCTCGCCGGTGTCGCCATCTCCCGCCGCGCGGCGTGAACCAGCGGGTTCTCAGGCGTTTCTCAAACAGACGGCCTACGCTCGCGGAAAGGCAACTTTCGAGCGGAGCGGGGCAGGATCATGCGGGTACTGGTGGTGGACGACGACCGGGCGGTCCGGGACTCGCTGCGCCGTTCGCTGGAGTTCAACGACTTCGAGGTGGTGACCGCGGCCGACGGCGCCGAGGCGCTCGCGGTGATCGGCAACGTCGAGCCGGACGTCGTGGTGATGGACGTGATGATGCCGCGGCTGGACGGGCTGGAGACCACCAAGGCCCTGCGGGCCGCGGGCAACAACGTGCCGATCCTGGTGCTGACCGCCCGGGACGCGGTCGCCGACCGGGTCGACGGCCTGGACGCCGGCGGCGACGACTACCTGACCAAGCCGTTCGCCCTGGAGGAGCTGCTCGCCCGGCTGCGCGCCCTGCTCCGCCGCAGCACCGTGCCCGGCGAGGGCGGCCAGCGTGGCGAGGTGCTGCAGTACGCCGACCTCGTGGTCGACGTGGACGCGCACGAGGTGCACCGCGGCGACATCCCGATCCCGCTCACCCGGACCGAGTTCTCGCTGCTCGAGCTGCTGATCCGCAACCCGCGCCGGGTGCTCGAACGCGCGGTGATCCTGGACGCCGTCTGGGGTTACGACTTCCCGACCACCGCCAACTCCCTCGAGGTCTACATCGGCTACCTGCGCCGCAAGACCGAGGTGAACAACCTGCCGCGGCTGATCCACACCGTCCGCGGCATCGGCTACGTCCTGAGAGACACCCCACCGTGACCCCCACCAACCCCGACTTCCCGTCCTACACCAACCACCCCGAACCCCAGCACCCCGGCCGGAACCCCTCACCGGCCGGCGAACAACCTGTTGCCAACAGCAATGGAAATCGGGTGGCGGCGACCGCCGCCCGGACCCAGACCTGGGCGCAGCAGAAGCTGCACCGGCTGAGTCTGCATGCTCGGGTCACGCTGCTGGCCGCGGTCGCCGTCGGCCTGGCGGTCGCGTTCGTCAGCGCGGCGGCCTACCTCACGGTCCGCCAGCAGATGTACCGGAACCTGGACGAGAGCCTGACCGACCGGGCGACTCAGGCCGCGAACAAGGGGGTGCTGACCGATCTCCGCAATCTGGAGCGGATCCCGTCGGACGCACTCGGGCTGAGCGACATCCAGCTGGGCGTGCTCACCGCTGACGGGCAACGGTTCGGGGCGACCGAGAGCTACATCCCGCCGATGGGCGAGCTCGAGCTCGCCGTTGCCCAGCAGCAGGAGGAATCGAGCATCCGGACTGTCGGCGTGCGCAACGGCGCGCACTTCCGGGTCGTCGCGGTCCCGGCGAAGCTCTGCACACCGACCAACAGCCCGTGCGGCTCCCCCGAGGAGCTCGAACCGGCAGCCCTCGTGGTCGCCCAGTCCCTCGCGCCCATTGACCGAACCCTGCACAACCTCGGGATTGTGTTGTGGGCTGTTGGGTTGCTCGGGGTGATCGGGGCCGCGATTGCCGGGAATGCGGTGGCTGCTTCCGGGTTGCGGCCGTTGGCTCGGTTGACGGGGGCGGCGGAGCATGTGGCCCGGACGGAGGATCTGCAGCCGATCCCGGTGACCGGGACGGACGAGATCTCCCGGCTGGCGCAGGCGTTCAACGCGATGCTGGCCGCGCTGGCGCGGTCGCAGGACCGGCAGCGGCGGCTGGTCGGGGATGCCGGCCACGAGTTGCGGACGCCGCTCACCAGCATCCGGACCAACCTCGACCTGCTCGCCCAGGCCGACAAGCGCGGCGGCCTCCGCCCGGAGGACCGGCAGCAACTGCTGGACGACGTACGCGCGCAGATGGACGAGCTGACCACGCTGATCGGCGACCTGACCGAGCTGGCCCGCGACACCCCGCAGGTCCGCAACGCCGAGCTGATCGAGCTCGCCAACGTGGTCGAGGACGCCGTCATCAAGGTACGACGCCGCGCGCCCGGGCTGGAGTGGGACGTGCAGCTCGCGCCGTTCCCGGTCTGGGGCGACGAGCGCCTGCTGGGACGGGCGGTGACGAACCTACTCGACAACGCCGCGAAGTACAGCACTCCCGAGGACGCCTCCACGCGTCCCGACGGGCAGCCGGTCGGCCACGTCACGGTGCGACTGCTGGACGGCGTACTGACGGTGACTGACTCCGGTCCGGGCATCGCCGAGGCGGACCTGCCGCACGTGTTCGAGCGCTTCTACCGCTCCAGCGAGGCGCGCAGCCGCCCCGGCTCCGGCCTCGGCCTGGCGATCGTGAAGCACGCGGCCGAGCAGCACGGCGGCATGATCTACGCCCGCAACCTCCCCGGAGCCGGCGCCCAGTTCACCCTCTGGCTCCCCCACGCCGCCACCCAGACCCGCTGAGCTGTCTGAAGAGGGGCTGACAGGTCCTTCAGGGGATCTTCATGGAGTTCTTCGGTAGCTCTGACGGGATCTTCAGGGGCTTCTCAGGTCGGGCCGACAAAGTACTCGTCATGACCGAGAACCAGCCGCAGCAGCCGCAGAACCAGCCGGGTCACGACCCGCAGCAACCGGAGCGGACGCAGCAGATGCCTGAGCGGACGCAGCAGTTGCCGATGGGCGGCTACGGCCACCACCAGCAGCAGTTCGCGCCGGGCGCTGGGCAGCCGCGGCCGGGTCAGCACCCATCGGGCGGGAGTGCTTACCCACAGTTCGGTGCCCCGGGGCCGCATCAGGGGGCGTCTCCGGGCCCGAACTGGCCCTTCGGTCCGCAGCCCGCGCAGAGCGCGGCGGCGGCGCCGGCCAAGCCGAAGCGGATGGGCCTGGCCCTGGTGGCCGCGACGGCGCTGCTGGTCGGCACCGCGGGCGGGGTGGGCGGCGCGGCCGTCTACTCCGCGACCAATGACTCCGCCACCAACAGCCCGTCGGTGACCGCACCGCTGAACGGCAACCAGGCCGCGCCGGCCTCGGCACCGGACGGCTCGGTGCAGGCCGCGGCCGCCAAGGTCCTGCCGAGCACGGTGAAGATCGCGGTCGCGACCTCGCGGGGCTCCGCGGGCGGGTCGGGCATCGTGATCAGCAAGGACGGCCTGATCGTCACCAACAACCACGTGGTCGCGGGAGCCGGCGACGGCGGCCGGATCTCGGTGATCCTGAATGACGGCCGGACCGTCCCGGCCACCATCAAGGGCACCGACCCGCTGACCGACCTGGCGGTGATCAAGGCGGACGCGACCGACCTGACCCCGGCCACCCTCGGCAGCAGCGGCAAGCTCGCCGTCGGCCAGGGTGTGGTCGCGATCGGTTCGCCGTTCGGCCTGGAGGCGACCGTGACCAGCGGCATCGTCTCCGCCCTGGACCGGCCGGTGACCTCGGGCGACGACGATCCGGGCAGTACGACGGTCTTCCCCGCAGTACAGACGGACGCCGCCATCAACCCGGGGAACTCCGGTGGCGCCCTGATCGACCTCGCCGGCCAGGTGGTCGGAATCAACAGCGCGATCAAGACCGCCGGCGGATCGGGACAGTCCGAAGGCGGCAACATCGGCCTGGGCTTCGCGATCCCGATCGACCAGGCCAAGCCGATCATCGACGAGCTGGTGGCCAAGGGCAAGGCCACGCATGCGCGGCTCGGAGTGACGGTCGGCGACGCGCAGTCCTCCGACGGGCTCTCGAACGGAGCACGCCTCGGCGAGGTGACGTCCGGCGGTGCGGCGGACAAGGCCGGTCTGCAGTCGGGTGATGTGGTCACCGCTGTGGACGGCAAGGCGATCGCGTCAGGGGACGCGCTGGTCGCCGCGGTCCGTTCGCACCGCCCGGGCGACGAGGTGAAGCTCACCGTCATCCGGGGCGGCAAGACCCAGACGGTGACCGCCACCCTCGGCTCCGACAACGGCAACCCCACCGGCTGACCCCCAGTCATCCCTCCCTGGTCGGGACTGCGGCCGCCCACCGAGCGGCCGCAGTCCCTTGTGTTAATCCGGTGCGCGGCGGGGGCCGGCAGGCTACGGTCCGGCCATGACTTTCTCGCGGGAGCGGCCGCCGTTCGTGGCCGATGAACGGACCCAGTTGGTGGGCTGGCTGGACATGCAGCGGGCGCTGGTGCGCTGGAAGCTGGAGGGCCTGGCCGAGGCCGACGAGCACCGGGCGGTGCTGCCGACGTCGCCATTGATGACGCCCGCCGGGCTGGTCTCGCACCTGCGCTGGGTCGAGCACTGCTGGTTCAACGTGCTGTTCCTGGGTGAGTCCTCCGAGGGCAACCCGGGGTTCCAGGAGGAGCCCGAGGACGCTGACATGATGGTCGACGGCGTACCGCTCGCGCAGCTGCTGGACGAGTACGAGGCCCAGTGCCACCGGTCGAACGAGATCGTCGCGGCGCACTCGCTCGACGACGTCGGCAAGCACCCGGACTTCGGTTCGGCCCAGGCGACGCTGCGCTGGATGCTGATCCACATGGTCGAGGAGACCGCCCGCCACGTCGGTCACCTGGACACCATGCGCGAGCTCCTCGACGGCCAGAAGGGGTATTACTAGACCCCATGGAGATCCGGCGGGCGGACGAGCGGTTCCGGACCGTGAACGAGTGGCTGGACTCGCGGCACTCGTTCTCGTTCGGTCCGCACTACGACCCGGCGAACGTCGGCTTCGGCTTCCTGGTCGCCCACAACGACGAGATCGTTGCCCCCGGCACCGGTTTCGGCACGCACCCGCACCAGGATCTGGAGATCGTCACCTGGGTACTGCGGGGCACGCTGGCCCACCGGGATTCGCAAGGCAACAGCGGGGTCGTGCATCCCGGCCTGGCGCAGCGGATGAGCGCCGGCTCGGGTATTCAGCACTCCGAGTGGAACGACGGCGGTGAGCCCGTGCACTACGTGCAGATGTGGGTCCGCCCGGAGGAGCTGGACCTGACCCCGTCCTACGACCAGGCCGAGGTCGAGCTCGGCACCGGCGAGTTGGTGCCGATCGCGTCCGGCCTGCCGAAGCACGCGAGCACGGCCGCGATCCACCTCAACCAGCGGTCCGCCGGAATGTCGGTCGCCCGGCTGGGTCCGGGTGACCACGTGGACCTGCCGTCGGCGCCGTACGTCCACCTCTTCGTTGCCCAAGGCACCATGGGCCTGGAGGGCGCGGGCGACCTGGGTACGGCGGACGCCGTCCGGCTGACCGGAGTCGACGGGCCACGCGTCACCGCGGGACCGGACGGCGCCGAGCTGCTCGTGTGGGAGATGTACTAGTCCCGCTGCTCGCTCATGGTCCAGACGTGCCGTAGGGCCTGGCCGGCCACGCCTTCCGGGTTCTGCGCGAAGCCCTCGACGAACTGGCTCATGTGCTGCTGCCAGCGCTGGTCGACCGGGTCGTCCTTGAGCCGGGCGACAGCGGCCTCGAAGTCGGCGCACACGACCAGGTGGAACAGGTCGCGGCCGCTGCGCCAGATAGACCAGTCGTCGATGCCGGCGGCGCGCATCACGGTGATCAGTTCCGGCCAGACGCGGGCGTGCTCGAGCTCGTAGGCCTCTTCGGTCCCGGGGATCAGGCGGCTGTGGAGA
This sequence comes from Kribbella sp. CA-247076, assembly GCF_050942445.1. Lineage (NCBI taxonomy): Bacteria > Bacillati > Actinomycetota > Actinomycetes > Propionibacteriales > Kribbellaceae > Kribbella > Kribbella sp. CA-247076. The sequence continues at coordinate 7,353,131 of NZ_CP192051.1, forward strand.
GCTAGGCGGGTCGTCACAAGGGAGCAGGATACGCCGGGCCCCGGCAGGGGTGACCGAACCGTTACGCAGCCAGTTGGTCTGTTCGTCTCGACGTGACGCCCCGGTCACTGGCAGGTTTGGGGGCTCATCGGACAACGCGTTCCCGGAGGGCTGATGGGCGAGCGGACCCGGCCGTGGCCGGCTGGTACGCCGAACTGGGTCGACCTGTCGGCCGACGATCCGTCGGCGGCGACGGCGTCGTACTCCGACCTCTTCGGCTGGAAGTGTGTACGCCGGGGCGCGCAGGAGTACTGGGTGTCGTCGCTGGACGGCCGGGACGTCGGCGGGATCGGCGCGAAGCGGACCGGGGACGCGCCGAGCCGGTGGACGACGTACCTGGCGACCGACCAGGTCGACCGGACGCTCGACGCGGTGGTCGCGCACGGCGGCCGGGTGGTGGCCGGGCCGCGCGACCTCGACGAGCACGGGCGGCTGGCGCTCGCGGCCGATCCCGACGGCGCGGTCTTCGGGCTGTGGCAGGCGGGCGAGCACATCGGCACCGAGCGCCGTACCGATCCCGGATCGCTGGTGTGGAGTGAGGCGCTGAGCCGCGACTTCGAGGCCGCGAAGGCGTTCTATCTCGCGGTGTTCGGCTACGAGGCCGAGGAGATCGGCGGCGACGGGCCTCGGTACGCCGCGCTGTACGCCGGTGGCCGGCCGGTCGCCGGGGTCGCGGAGTTGCACCCGGACCTGCCGGCCGGAGCGCTGCCGCCGCAGTGGTTGCCGATCTTCGCGACCGACGCGACGGACGCGGCCGTGGACCAGGTGTGCGCGCGGGGCGGTGACGTGGTCTGCGCGCCGTTCGCCACCGACTTCGGCCGGATGGCGATCCTGCGCGACGCCGAGGCCGCGCCGTTCGCGGTCATCCACCTCGGGTGATTCGTCCTGCCTCTTGCCACTGATTCGCGGTGGCGATCACTCCCTGCCGGATCAGGTGTTTGCGCGGATCGGTGCCAACTCCGGCCGCGGACCGTGCGTCGTACTTGAGTGGCTTGAGTAGTTTCGCCCTCGTGGGCCGGAGCCACACGCCGAAGACTGTGTCAGGCCTCCATCCGTCGTCGTGCGAGAGTTGGGAACGTGAAGCGAACCACTGCGATCGTCTGTCTGAGTAGTCTGCTGATCACCGCCGGTTGTTCCGACAGCACCTCTGGCAGCGACGGTGCACCGGATCCGAACGACGAGAAGCAGGCGTCCGCCGAGGTGGTGAAGCAGTTCGCCGCCGCCTGGATCGCCGCCTGGGCACCGGACGGCAAGCCCGACGCGGCCGGCGCGCTGACCGACAACCCGACAGTGTTCGCCAAGCGGCTGGACGACGTCGACTCCGCCCTGGTCGCGAGCACCGTGAAGGTGGAGCCCCAGGGCGAGCCCGAGTGTGCCGACGACACCAACTGCACGCAGGACCTGGCGGTCGAGGCCGAGCTGCGCGGCATCGGCCCGATGAGGTGGACGAGTACGGCGACCGCGACCAAGGTCGGCGACGCCTGGAAGATCAAGGCCGCCGGCGACACGATCTACCCGGGGCTCGGGGACGCGAACTACCTGAAGCGGGTCCGCGCGCTGCCGGCCCGGGCGTCGATCCTGGACCGCAACGGCGCCGCGCTGACGGCGAACCGGCCGGTCGTGATCGTCGGCGTCGCCTCCGGCTCCGTGGCCACGGCCGCGACGTACGCCGCGTTCACCAAGAACCTCGACGTGGACGGCGCCAAGCTCGCCGCCCGGGCGAAGGCGGCACCGGCCGGTCAGTTCGTCGACGCGATCACCATCCGGGCCGAGGAGTGGCAGAAGCTGCGGCCGACGATGGGCAAGCTGCCCGGCGTGCTGACGATGGGCGGCACGCAGTCGCTGCCGCCGACCTCGACGTTCGCCCGGTCCGTGATCGGCACGATGAAGACCGCGACCGAGGAGACCCTGAAGAACGCCGGCCCGACCGCGTCCGCGCAGGACCAGGTCGGCACCACCGGTCTGCAGTACGCCTTCCAGCAGCAACTCGCCGGGACGCCGGGCGGCACGGTCACCCTGCGGGACGGCAAGACCAAGCTGACGATCAAGGTGGTCCACGACCAGAAGGGCACCGTCGGCAAGCCGGTCAAGACCACCCTCGACCTGGGCCTGCAGAACGCCGCCGAGGCCGCGCTGGCGACCAGCAAGCTGCCCGCGTCCCTGGTCGCCGTCCAGGCCTCGACCGGCCAGATCCTGGCCGCCGCGAACGGGCCGACCGCGACCAACTACAACCGCGCGTTCCAGGGGCACTACGCGCCCGGGTCGACGTTCAAGATCGTCACCTCCGCGGCCCTGCTCGGCAGCGGTCAGACCGCGGCGACCTCGCTCCCGTGCTCGAACACGATCACCGTGTTCGGCAAGTCGTTCAAGAACTACGACGGCCTGGCGGCGTACGGCGCGGGGACCATGCAGAAGGCGTTCAACGAGTCCTGCAACACCGCGTTCATCTCCCAGCACGGCCGGCTGCCGAAGGACGGGATGACCAAGGCGGCGGCGATGTTCGGCATCGGCCCGGAGCTGAAGCTGTCGATCCCGGCGTACGGCGGCGAGGTGCCGGCGCCCAAGGACGACGTCGCCGAGGCGGCGTCGATGATCGGCCAGGGGACGGTGACCGCGAGCCCGCTCGGGGTCGCGATGATCGGTGCGGCGGTCAAGCACGGGACGGCGATGAAGCCGGTGCTGGTCCCGGAGAAGGACGCCGCCGGCCCGGCCGCGTCTCCGTTGCCTGCAGCAACTGTTGCGGCGCTGCGGACGTTCATGCGGACGACGGTCACCGGCGGTACGGCGAACGTCCTGGCGGCGAACGGCGCCGTGGCCGCGAAGACCGGCACCGCCGAGGTGGTGCAGAACGGCAAGGTCGTCACCAACGGCTGGATGGTCGGCTACCGCGGCGACGTGGCCTTCGCGGTCATCGTCGAGGGTGGTGAGTCCGGCAGCAAGGCGGCCGGACCGATCCTGAAGAACTTCCTCGGACGGTTCAAGTAGAACCGGCGGCCCCTTGGCAGGGGCCGCCGTTCCACTGTCTACGGCCGGACGTTGTGGTTGCCGGCGAACAGGTTGCCCGGGTCGTACTGGCGCTTGACCGCCGCGAGCCGCTGGTACGTCGCCGCCGGGTAGACGGCCTCGACGTCCTGGTCGGTGGCGGTGGTCAGGAAGTTCGCGTACGCGCCGCTGACGTGCGGTGCGAGCCGCGCCCAGATCGCGTCCAAACCGGCTCTGGCGCCCTCGACCACCGGCTCCGGACCCACGACGGTGGTGACGATCATCAGCTCCGCCTGCCGGTGCGCGTAGGCGGTGGCGTCGGCCGGCACCCGGGCGACCGCCCCGCCGACGCTGCGGACGGCGATGAACGGCGGGCGCTCGGACGTCCCCACCTCGGCGAGGATCCGCAGCGCCTCGGCCACGGACTCCTTGTCGACGAACCCGCTGCGGGTGAGGATCCGGATTCCGGGCGGCGGGACCATGCCGTCCTCGAGGATCTCCGCCGCCGGCCGCAAGGTGACCGCGTCCTCGAGCACCGTGCCGAGCCGGCGGATCGGGTCGATCGCGGCCGCGGCGGCGTCCGGGTCGTCGCCGTCGAACGCGACGTGGAGCTCGACCGGCGCCTCCGGACCGCCGGCGAACGGGTTCGCACAGTTCGCGATCGCGGTCAGCTCCTCGGGTGCGGTCCGCTGGTACTCCGCCCAGCCCTGGAGCACCGTGGCCGCCTCGGCCGCGGGGAACGTGATCCGGCCGAAGAAGATGTCCGTCGTCGGGTGCGCGGTGAACTCGAACGCGGTCACGATCCCGAAGTTGCCGCCACCACCCCGGAGGGCCCAGAACAGCTCCGCGTTCTCCGTCGTACTGGCCCGGACGACGGATCCGTCGGCGGTGACCACCTCCGCGGCGACCAGGTTGTCCAGGGCCAGGCCGTACTTCCTGACCTTCCAGCCGATGCCGCCCGACAGTGTCAGGCCGCCGACGCCGACGCTCTTGGTGTCGCCGGAGGAGATCGCCAGCCCGTGCGGGGCGAGAGCGGCCGCGACCGCTCCCCAGGTGGCACCGCCGCCGATCCGGACGAGGTGACGGTCGGCGTCCACGACCTCCACGCCCGCCAGCTTTCCGAGGTCGATGACGACGCCGCCGTCATTGGTCCCGAAGCCAGGGAAGGCGTGCCCGCCGCCGCGTACGGCGAGCGCGAGCCCGGACCCGGCCGCGAACTTCACCGCTGCCTGCACGTCCTCGATACTCCCCGGCCGCAGTACACAGGCCGGGCTCCCCACCACCAGCACCGACCGAGCGGCCGCGTCGTACTCCGCCGCCCCCGGTTCGATCACGTCTCCGCCGAACCCTCGGCGCAGCTCCTCAAGCGCTGAACTCATCACGTCATCCCTCACTGCCGATCCGGTTCTCTACACCCCACTGACGAGAGCGGCGACCCAGATGTGAGACCACCGGGATATGACCTGGGTCACCCCACGGAAATGTCGGCGGCACGGTCTACCGTGCGGGGATGAGCACACGGGACGTGGTGGAGCGGTACTTCGAGACGATGCGCAGACGGGACTGGGACGCGTTCGGGGAGGTGCTGGCGGACGACGTCCGGTACGAGCTGCCGCAGACCCGCGAGGTGATCTCGGGCAAGGCGAAGTACGTCGCCTTCAACCGGGAGTATCCGGGAGACTGGGAGCTCACGCTGACACGGCTGATCGTGGACGGGGCGACCGCGGCGGGGTCGATGAACTTCCGGGTGGGTGAGCAGGACCTGGTCGGCCTGGTCTTCCTCGAGGTCCGGGACGGGCTGGTCGCCACGGTGACGGACTTCTGGCCGGAGCCGTACGAACCGCCGGCCGGGCGGGAGCATCTGGTCGACCGGGAAGCCGCGTCCGTCGACCGGCTCTCCGTCCCCTGACGCGGCGACCGGTTGCGCGGGCCAACCACCTCTGCCCTGGATTCACCTGAGAGTTCCCTGAGGTGGCGGCATTTCGGGGAAATTCTCACTTAGGGTGGCTGGATGGAGAGCCTGACCTGTCCCAAGTGCCGTGGCGCGATGCGTACCTACGAACGCAGCGGCGTGACCGTCGACCAGTGCACCGAGTGCCGCGGGATCTTCCTCGACCGCGGTGAGCTGGAGCGGCTCGTCGACGCCGAGCTGAAGTACAACGCACCGGCCCAGCAGCAACCTCGCTACGAGGAGAAGCGGTACGACGACCGGCGCGACGACCGCCGCTACGACGACGACCGCCGGCGGTACGACGACGATCGCCGCTACGACCCGCGGTACGGCAACCAGCAGTACCCGCGCAAGAAGAAGAAGTCGTTCCTGGAGGAACTCTTCGACTGACCCCACCCGCTACCGGCGGACCGCGAGCACCGTCCCCTGGGCGATCGCGCACACCCGGGCGGAGCCTGCCTCGTCGACGGTCGACAGCTCACAGGTACACGTGGCCTGTCGACTGCCGGCGTGGGCGACCTTCGCCTCGGCCCGCAACCGGACCCCTCGGGCGGGTCGCAAGTAGCTGATCGTGAAGCCGCCCGTCAGCACCTCGGGTCCCAGGGCGGTGCCGGCGGCGAACGTGATCGCATTGTCCGCGGCGTACCCGAGCACGCCGCCGTGCAGGAAGCCGTTCTGCTGCAGCAGCTCCGGGCGGATGTCGAGCTCCAGCGTCGCACCGCCGTCGCCGAAGGCGGTCAACCGGGCTCCCAGCAACACACTGAACGGCTGCTCGGCCAGAACCTTCTCGGCGACGTCCGGGGTCAGCTCCATGCCCCCAGGTTAACCAGCGGGTAGCTCTTCAGCTCAGTGCTGACGGGCGTGCAGCGCGGGTTCGCGCTCCTCCTCGGTGGTCCCGCCCCAGACGCCGTACGCCTCGCCGACGACCAGCGCGTGCTCGCGGCACTCGCGCCGTACCGGGCAAGTGCCGCAGAGTGACTTCGCGAGCACCTCGCGGGCATGTTTGCGCAGCCCGCGCTCGGACTCGGCGGCGAAGAACAGCTCGGGGTCGACGTCGCGACAGGCGGCGCGGTCCTGCCATGCCCAGTTGTCCATCAGCGGGTACGGCAGGCCGACGGGTGCTTTCGCGACTGCCCCGGCGGGCGGTTTGCGCCGTCTCATGACGGGCTCCTCACGTGCGACCTGATCACGTGTTCTGGTACCCGCAGGGCAAACCCCGGAGCTATGGTCGCCCCATGACCGTGCCGCCTCCGCCGCCCAGGCCACCTACGCCGCCCACGCCGCCCGTCACGCTCCGTCCGATGACCGAGACCGAGTTCGAGGCCTGGAAGCACCGCAACGCCGAGTCGTTCGCGGCCGGCATGGGTCCGGCCCGCGGGCTGGGCCCGGAAGAGGCGATCGAGGTCGCGCACCGCGAGGTGGAGAAGCTGCTGCCGGACGGCCGGGACACCGACAAGCACGTGATCTGGATGGCCTGCGACGGCGACGAGCCGGTCGGCAGCCTGTGGATCACCACCAAACCGCGGATCCCGTTCGTCTACGGTCTCGAGGTGGACGAGAAGCACCGCGGCAAGGGGTACGGGCGTTCGATCATGCTGGCCGGCGAGGAGGAGTGCCGCCGCCTCGGCCACCGCCAGCTCGACCTGAACGTGTTCGGCAACAATGCCACCGCGATCAACCTCTACACGTCGCTGGGTTACACGGTCACCTCCCAGCAGATGCGCAAAGAGCTCTGATGTCGCGCGCGCCGGACTGGTGGCTCCTGCACGTGGACATGGACCAGTTCATCGCGGCGGTGGAGATCCGGCGCCGGCCGGAGCTGAAGGGTTTGCCGGTCGTCGTCGGCGGGTCCGGGGACCCGACGCAGCCACGGCAGGTGGTCGCCACCGCGTCGTACGAGGCCCGCGAGTTCGGGGTGCACTCGGGGATGCCGGTGCGGGCGGCGTACAAACGGTGCCCGCAGGCGGTCTTCCTGCCGTCGGACCCGGCCGCGTACGAAGCCGCGTCGACCGAGGCGATGGACACGCTGCGGTCGTTCCCGGTGGTGGTCGAGGTCTGGGGCTGGGACGAGTGCTTCGTCGGCGCGCGGACCGACGACCCCGAGCGGCTCGCGGCCGAGCTGCGCGCGGCGGTGGTCGAGCGGACGACGCTCACCTGCTCGATCGGGATCGGTGACAACAAGCTCCGGGCCAAGCTGGCGACCACGTTCGCCAAGCAGCCGCGGTCGCACGCCGGACCGTTCGAGGAGGCCGGCCGGCGCGAGGTCGAGGGCGTCTACCGGCTGACCGGCGACAATTGGCGCGAGGTGATGGACCACCGCGCCGTGCGCGAGCTGTGGGGAATCGGCAGCCGGATGGAACGCAACCTCAACGAGCTCGGGATCGTGACCGTGGCCGACCTCGCCGCCGCCGACCTCGACGTCCTCCGCAAGCGCTTCGGCCCGAAGATGGGTGCCTGGTACGCCGCCCTCGGCCGCGGTCTCGGCGACACCGAGGTGACCGACGTACCGCGGGAGCCGGTGTCCCGCAGCCGGGAGGAGACCTTTCCCCAGGATCTGGCCGAGCGTGGTGAGATCGTCGATCAGGTACGCCGGATCGCCGTCGAGGTCACCCGGGACGTCGTCGCCGAGGGCCGCACGATCCAGCGGATCGCGGTCAAGGTCCGGTTCAGGAACTTCTACACCCCGATCAAGAGCCGGAAGCTCCCGGAGGTCACCCAGGATCCCGAGGTGGTCGCGGCCGCGGCACTCGAGGTGCTGGAGAAGTTCGACCTGAACCGCCCGGTACGCCTGCTCGGCGTCCGGGTGGAGTTCGCCCAGGCCCCGGCCGACGCCGGCTAGAGCTTGTAGGTGCGGGTCGCGGTGTCGGCGAAGACTGCCGTGCGTTCGCTCGGGGTGAGGTCGGCGGTCAGGGCTTCGGCCGTTTCGACGACCTCGGCGTAGGTGGCGGCGAGCAGGCAGACGGGCCAGTCGGAGCCGAACATGACCCGGTCGGGCCCGAACGCGTCGAGGACGACGTCGGCGTACGGCTGGAGGTCGGCGGGTTTCCAGTCGGTCCAGGACGCCTCGGTGACCATGCCGGAGAGCTTGCAGGTCACGTTGGGGAGGGCGGCCAACTCGCGAAGGTCGGCGGCCCAAGGATCGAGGGGTTCGCCGATGACCGGCTTGGAGATGTGGTCGACCACGAACGTCAGTTCCGGGAAGGAGCGGGCGGTCTCGATGGCGGCCGGAAGGTGCGGCGTCTTGGTGAGCAGGTCGTAGACCAGACCCGCTTCGGCCACCGCGCGCAGGCCGTGGTGGACGTCCGGTCGCACCAGCCAGTCGGTGTCCGGCTCGTCGTGGACCTGGTGCCGGATTCCTTTCAGGTACGCGCCGTCCGGCCGGGCCTGCAACCCGGCCAGCTGGTCGGCGACGTCGGTGGCGGTCAGGTCGACCCAGCCGACCACGCCCGCGACCAGGTCGTTGCCAGCAGCAACCTCGAGGAACTCGACGGTCTCGTCGACCACACCGACCGTCTGCACCAGCACGGTCGCGGTCACGCCCGCGGCCGCGGCCTGCGGGGCCAGGTCGTCGATCGAGAAGCTCCGCCGGATGGGGTCCAGTTCCGGGCCGATCATCCAGCTCTGCTCGCGGACGGACAGGTCCCAGACATGGTGGTGGGCGTCGACCCTGCTCATGCGGCTCCTCTCAACACCGGCGATTCCGGTCATCCCTGAACACTGGCGCTCGCGATCATCCGACCCGGCGGTCGTCGATCGCGTCCCGGTCCCAGTCGATCCCGAGCCCGGGCGTGTCCGGGGCGACCGCGTGACCGTCGTCGACCACCATCTCGGACCGGGTGATCGCCCGCAACTGCGGGATGTGCTCGACGTACCGCCCGTTCGGTACGGCGGCCGTCAGGCTGACGTGGAGCTCCATCAGGAAGTGTGGACAGACCTCGAGGTTGAAGGTCTCGGCCAGGTGGGCGACCTTCAGCCACGGGGTGATCCCGCCGATCCGGGCGACGTCGGCCTGGACGATCCCGGCTCCGCCGGCGGCGACGTACTCGCGGAACTGCGAGACCGAGTACAGCGACTCGCCGACCGCGATCGGGATCGAGGTCGACGCGGCCAGCCGGACGTGCCCGGTGAGGTCGTCGGCCGGGAGCGGCTCCTCGAACCACGACAGGTCCACGGCCTCGAACGCGGCGGCCCGTCGTTTCGCCTCGGCGTACGTCATCGACTGGTTCGCGTCGACCATCAGGTCCATCGACGGCCCGACCGCGTCCCGGACGGCCTGCAGCCGCTCGATGTCCTCGTGCACCCGCGGCTTGCCGACCTTGAGCTTGACCCCGGGCCAGCCGGCCTTCTGCGACGCCAGCGCGCCGGCGACCAACTCGTCGGTTGTCAGGTGCAACCAGCCGCCCTCGGTGTCGTACAGCGGGACGCGCTGCCGGTAGCCGCCGGCCAACCGCCACAACGGCTCGCCCGCCCGCAGGCACCGCAGGTCCCACAGCGCGGTGTCGACCGCCGCGAGCGCCAGCGAGGTGATCGCACCGACCGTGGTCGCATGTGTCGACCAGAACAGGTCCGACCACAGCGCCTCGACGTTCCGGGCGTCCTGTCCCTTCAGTCGCGGCAGCAGGTGGTCACGGAGCAGCGCCAGTACGGCGGTGCCGCCGGTGCCGATCGTGTAGGAGTACCCGAGCCCGGTGAGCCCGTCGGCGGTCTCCAGCTCGACGAAGATGGTCTCCTGCTTCAGGAACGACTGGACCGCGTCGGTACGGACCGTCTCGACCTCGAGGTCGACCAGGAACGCCTCCGCCCGGACGATCGGCGTACTCACCGGTTGGCCTCCACGATCCTATAGGATATTGCCAACCTGATGGTGCCGCTTCACACTGGAGCCGTCAAGTGTGGGGCAGAATGAGAGCCTCTGGGAGGAGTGACGGTGACGGATGCGCATGTGGGTCTGGCGGGGCAGCTCACGCGCCTGCCCCAGCGACAGGTACTGAGCGACGACGTCTACGAGACGGTCAAGGGCCTGATCATGGACAGCGTGGTCGAGCCGGGCACCCGGCTGAACATCGACGCGCTGACCCGCGAGCTGGGCATCTCCCAGACCCCGATCCGGGAGTCGCTGGCGCGGCTGGAGTCCGACGGCCTGGTGATCAAGGAGCCGCTGCGCGGTTACCGGGTGTCCTCCCGGCTGACGCTGGCCGAGTTCGAGGACCTGTTCGAGTACCGGCTGCTGATCGAGCCGTGGGCCGCCGGCCGGGCCGCCGAGCGGGCCGCCGCCGACGACCTGACCCGGCTCAAGGCCGAGATGCTGAGCTACACCGACGTACCGGACCGGCCGGCGTACGAGAGCTACCGGGCGATGGCCGCGCACGACCAGCGCTTCCACGACCTCGTGCTGGAGCTGTCCGGCAACGAGACCGCCCGGCTGTCCTTTGCGCGGACACACTGCCACCTGCACCTCTTCCGGCTGTACTACGGTGGCGGCATCGCGACAAAGGCGTTGCGTGAGCACAAGGCGGTGGTGACCGCGGTCCGCAAGGGCGACCCCGCGGAGGCGTCCGCCGCGATGCGGGCGCACATCGAGGCCTCCCGGGCCCGGTTGCGGCCGATGTTCGACCGAGAGTGATCCGTCCTCATCCAGGGAGAATCCTGTGGAACTGCTGCGCCTCGGCGCGGTCGGCGAGGAGCGCCCGTACGTGCGCGCCGCCGACGGCACCGTTCACGACCTGAGCCCGCTCACCCGTGACACCGGCGGCGACATCGACGGCGCGTTCCTCGCCGCGGACGGCATCGCGCGGACCCGCGCCGCACTTGAGGCCGGTGAGCTCCCGGTGGCCGACGTCGAGGGCCTGCGGGTCGGCGCGCCGATCGCCCGGCCGCCAGCGGTGGTCTGCATCGGCCAGAACTACGCCGCCCACGCGGCCGAGTCCGGCGCCGAGCCGCCGAAGCAGCCGATCGTCTTCTTCAAGCACCCGAACACGGTCGTCGGGCCGTACGACGACGTCCTCGTGCCGCGCGGCGCGACCAAGACCGACTGGGAGGTCGAGCTCGCCGTCGTCATCGGCAAGGAAGCCCGGTACGTCGAGACCGACGAGGAGGCGCTGGCCTGCATCGCCGGGTACGCGGTCTCCAACGACGTGTCCGAGCGCGCCTTCCAGATCGAGCAGTCCGGCGGGCAGTGGTCGAAGGGCAAGTGCTGCGAGACGTTCAACCCGCTCGGTCCGGCGCTCGTGCCCGCCGACGAGGTCGACGACGTACAGAACCTCGAGCTGAAGTCGTTCGTGAACGGCGAGCCGCGGCAGGCCTCGAACACCCGGGACATGATCTTCACCGTCGCGGCGCTGATCCGCGACCTGTCGCAGTACATGACGCTGAGCCCGGGGGACATCGTCAACACCGGCACCCCGGAAGGCGTCGCGCTGTCCGGCCGCTTCCCGTACCTGGCGCCCGGCGACACCATGGAGCTGGAGATCCAGGGCCTCGGCAAGCAGAAGCAGACCCTCGGCAAAGCCTGACGCCGTAGTGTCCCCGGTCGGCCGTAGGGTCGGCCGGGTGACCGACTTCCTGGACGACATCCGCACCTCCTACGACACCGTCGCCTCGTCGTACGCCGACCTCGTGCGGGATCCGGCGCCCGGCGAGCCGGAGTGCCTCGACCTGTTCGCGTCGTTGGCCGTCGCCGGGCCGGTGCTGGACGCCGGCTGCGGACCGGGCCGGCTCGCCGGTCACCTGCACGCGCGCGGTCTCCAGGTGATCGGCATCGACCTCTCGCCCGGCATGATCGAGATCGCCCGCCGCGACCACCCCGACCTGGACTTCCGCGTCGGCTCGATGACCGCGCTCGACCTCCCGGACTCATCGGTCGGCGGCGTGGTCGCCTGGTGGTCGATCATCCACCTGCCGCGCGACGTCGTACCGCAGGCGTTCGCCGAATTCCACCGCGTGCTCGCCCCCGGCGGGGTGCTGCTGGCCGGCTTCCACGTCGGCGAGGAGTCGACCCACAAGACCTCCGGGTACGGCGGTCATCCGATGAACGTCCACGTGCACCGGTGGACCGCGGCCGCGCTCACCGACCTCGCGGTCGCCGCCGGCTTCACGCCGTACCCGGATCCGGTAATCTCCGACGACCGGGTGTGCTTCCGAAAGTAGGGTCGGCGCATGACCTCGCGCGTGCGTACCGTGACCTTCGACAGCCACAACCCCTACGAACTGGCCGGCTTCTGGCTGCAGGTCCTGAAGGCTCCCCGCCCCGACGACGACCACCCCGGCGACCCGTACGCCGCCGTCGTCACCGACTCCGTCACCCTGCTCTTCGAGCAGAACGACGACGAGAAGGCCGTCAAGAACCGCGTCCACCTCGACCTCGAACCCGACGGCCCCCGCGACGAGGAAGTCGAATGGCTCCTCACCCTGGGCGCCACCATCGCCCACGACCGCCGAGAACCCGACGGCACCGGCTGGGTCGTCATGCACGACCCCGAAGGCAACGAGTTCTGCGTACTACGAAGCGCCGCCGAGCGGGGGTGAAGCTGTCCCCTGCGTTCTGCGCGGGGGATGAGTCTTCCCACGCGTGCTGCGCGGTGGCTCCTTCTCGCAACCGCTCCGCGCGCTCCCGCCCACCCAGTTGAGTCAGCGGGCTACCGCCCGCACGCCGCGCTGCCGCGCGGAATCGGCGCTGCCGCGCCGGGTCGGCGATGCGGCGCGGGTACGTGTTGCTGCCGCCGCCGGACGCATCGGCCACCGCACCGGACACCTGCGCTGGAGACCCGTGGTTGACACGATTCATCCACGCGCTGGTCCGGGCGTGTTCCGGACGCTCGCGAGCCCGCCTGCGGCGGCTGGAAGACGCGATCGGCGGCTCGCTTTGATAGACCCCCGCAGTACGTAATACGTTTCGGCATGCGAAACACGCACGGGAGTTCTCATAGCGACCAATACCCCCGTGTCGATGACCCGGTCCGCGACCAACTCCAGGCCGCGTCCGCGGTCCACCCCAGCCACCGGACCGGAAGGTGACCAGCATGCGCGTTGGGGTCTACATCGACGGGTTCAACCTCTACTACGGCGGCAAGTTCCTCGTGGGCGGCGGCGGCCTGCCGGGGTGGCGCTGGCTCGACCTACGCGGGTTGGCCGCCAAGATCATCGCCGCGAACTCGGGCTGGGCTCCGGCTACCGCGATGCGCGTCGTCTACTGCACCGCCAGGATCCGAGCCGACGCGAACAACCCCGGCGCGGCCGGCCCGCGCGAACAAGACGTCTACCTGCGCGCCCTGGCCGCGTCGAAATCCGTCGACGAGATCACGTACGGCACCTACGTCAGCCGCGTCGCGACCGCGCCCCTGGCCACCGCCAATCGCCGTGGTCGTCCGACGCTCGCCCGCCCCGGTTGGCCCGTGATGATCAAGGACGGCACCTGCTCCACAGACATTCCCGACGCAACCTTCATGGCATCGGTGGCCCGCAGGGAAGAGAAGGGCAGTGACGTGAACGTCGCCGCGCACCTGCTTCTGGACGTCCTCCAGCACGACGTCGACGCCGCGGTTGTCATCAGCAACGACAGTGACCTTGAGTTCCCCGTCCGTCAGGCTCGCGATCGCGTGCCGGTCGGCACGGTCAACCCGACCAAGGGCTATACCGCAGGCGCACTGAACGGCGCGCCCAGCGACGGTGTCGGCGGGCACTGGTGGTACCAATTGACCCCTGCGGACCTCTTCGGATCCCAGTTGCCCACCACGGTGGGGAATCTCAAGAAGCCGGCTCCGTGGTGACCCCACGGGCAGCCTCGTCACCATGCTGGAGGCAAAAGTAAACCCGTCCCACGAAGGAGACGGGCGGTATAGAAAGATCTTAGCCGGGCCGAGGCCGTGCTGACAAACGATGCACAGCGCGGCGAGAACTTCCCCGCGCTGGCCGCTGCCTGAAACGAGTGCCGATACCCGCGGCCGGAACCGCAGTCGGCTCCCGGCATCACGCCGACCCCGTGCACTCGACCGCGGGCGGCAGCCCGCCAAGAAGACAGGGTGGGCGGGAGCGCGCGGAGCGGTTGCGACGAAGGAGCCACCGCGCAGCACGCGTGGGGAAGATCTATCCGATGCGTGGGGTTTCGCCGGACACGGTTAGGCGCCAGTCGTTGTCCCAGGCGTGGACGGTGACCTCGAAGCCGTCTCGGCGGGCGGTGGCTCGGTGGTGGCCGCTCTCGACCGGCGCCACCTCGGCGGACCAGCCGCGCTCCGTCAAGGCCGCGACCGCAGCAGCGACCTCGCCGGCGGGGTCGGTCACCGCGGGGTCGCCGTTCTCGACGGTGATGGAGCAGACCGTGTCCGGGCCGGCGCCGTCGGAGAGTACGTCGGGGTTCACCGGGCCAACGTCGCTGGTGACGACCCCGTCGTACCCGGGGACGGCGGCCGCCGCGACCGCGAGGAGTTCGGCGCGGAGGAAGTCCCGGGCCTCGGTCAGCGTCATCGTGCGGGTCCTTCCGGTGTGCGTGCGGTGGTGCTGCCGTCGCGGCGCTGCCGGGCGCCGTCGAGCGCCTGGCTCCGGGACGGCGTCGTACTGATCGTGCGCAGCGTCGCGAGACCATCGAACACCTTGGAGATCGGCGCCGCCGCATCGGAGTGCGCCAGGGTGCGCAGCGGGCCGGCCCAGGACACGCCCAAGACCCGGCTCTCCTGCTCGGGGGTGGTGTTCGCGGCCCGGGTGACCGCGTCGAGGTCGCCGCGGATGATCCGGCCGATGTTGATCATCGACTCGCTGTTCTTCTCGAAGTAGCTCATGTGCCCGGTGATCGAGACGGACTCGTTGTCGGTCTCGAAGCGGAACACGTCCGCGAAGCCGGCCGGGTCCGGGCCATGCTGCTCGGCGTACGAGACGTAGTCGCCCCGGGTGCGGGCGACGAAGAGCAGGGTGCCGGGCGGGGTCAGCTGGGCGGCCGAATGGATGCTCGGGTCCACGCCCGGGCTGCCGGTCAGGATCACCCGGTCCGCGCGGACGCCGGCCATCATCGCCCGGCCGACGACCTGGGCGCCGTAACTGTTGCCGATCAGCGTGCTCTTCGAGTACGGCGCCTTGACCACGTCCAGCCCCGCCTGGAACCGGCACAGCTGCGGAGCGGCCGCCCGGGAGCTCTCGGTCGACCGGCCGGCGGTCAGCCCGATCGGCGCGTGGTACCCGAGCCAGACGACGGTCGCGGTCTTCCGCGGATTCGCCTGCTCGCGGAGCTCCTTGGCGCGGACCGACTGCGAGCGGACCCGCTCGAGGTCGTTGTTCATCCCGGGGACCAGGACGGCCACGTTCTCGGCCCGCTCGAGGTCGCCCTGCACCTCGATCATCCGGCCCTGGCCTTCCGGGTCGACCAGCAGGAACTGACGGGGCTCGGGCACCTCGATGCGGTTGCCGTCGGCATCGACGTCCAGGCGGGTCGAGATCGGCTTCAGCATCTCCGTCAGCGTGACCAACCGCCGGCGTTGCTCCGGAGTCGCCTGCCGGCTCTCAACCAAGGCATGAAGCCGCTGCTGGGCGGCGACCAGGATCAGGTGGTTGGCGCGGTACCGCAGCTGCGGCGGTGCCCCTTCCAGCGGGCCGACCTGCTCCGGCCGGCTCTCCGCCAGCGCCCGGGCAGTGGCCTCAGGCAACGACCGGAAGAAGTCGTTCACCTCCCGGACCGCCACCTCGTCCGGCAGACGCTGCGTGCGAAGGATCAGTTGGTCGAGCTCGATCATGACCCTTCCTTGTCCCCAGGAGTCGTTCAAGACAAGCGGTCGACGGTTAACCGTAGTGGGTGGGTCAGTGGAAGGCGAGTGACCAGGAGCCGGCGTGCAGGGAAAGTGTGACCGTGGCGAGCGGCCGGACGTCGACGTGCCGCAGCGACTCCGGCGGGGCGTCGAGGACGTACAGGACGGTCGCCCGGACGACCGACGGGTGGACGACGGCCACGACCGTACGGCGCTCGTCCTCCTGCGGAACCAGGTCGCCGAGCCAGTCCGCGACCCTGGTGAGTACGTCGTTCTCGGTCTCACCACCCGGTGTCGCGGTGTGCGGCCGCTCGAGCCAGGCGGCTGCCCGGTCCGGCTCGGCGGCCAGCAACTCCTCCAGGTCGCGTCCGGCCCATTCGCCGTACTCGCGGTCGCGCAGCGCCGGCTCGACGACCGCGGTGAGGCCGAGCGCCTCGGCCGTGCGTACGGCGGCGCGCTCCGGGCCGGCGTACACCGTGTCGGCGGCGAGCTTCAACTCGCGGGCCGCCGCCAGGCTCGCCAGGTCCGGATCGGCGTCTCCCCCGAGGACGAGGCCGCGCAGCGCGGGTGTCAGGGCGTGCGCGACCAGCGTCAGTGTGCTCAAGCGGCGACCACTTTCTCTCGGGACAGCCGGCGGTCCACCGCGGCGGCGTACCCGAAACCGATCAGGAGCCACAGCGTCGCCTGCGTACCGAGTGAGGCGAGCCGGAACTGCCACAGCAGCGTAGCGGGGAACTCGCCCGGAACCTCGTTGATCGTGGGCAGGATCAGGTACGCCGCCACGATCGTCGCGAGGAACGCCGCGACCCCCGCACCCAGCCGGGCCAGGTCGCCGAAGCGAGCGGCCCAGCGGGAGGCCGCGACCCCCGCCCACACGGCGAGCAGGCCGATGACCACGGTCAGCAAGTAGGTGAGCGTCCGCTTGGTGATGGTCTCGGGGTCGCCGACCGCGGGCGGGTTGGGCGGATACTTCAGGAACGGCACGAGCACGATCCCGACGAACCCGGCGGCGGCCAGGCCGAGGGCGGCGTACGCGTCGTTGCCGGTCCGCAGCCGGCGCCGGAGCAGCGTGAAGGCGACCGCGAAGATGCCGCCGAGGACGACGCCGTACAGGGCGGTGGCCAGGAACAGGCCGGCCCGTTGGCCGTCCCGGGTGACGAGTGGCTCTTCCTCCTCCTGTGAGGAGGCAGCAGCGTCCCCGCCGTCGTCGTGAGTGTGCGCGCCGGCGGCTTCCTCGATCGCGATCGCGGAGTCGATGTGCGGTTCGCCCATCGAGTACGCGAAGGCTCCGGCCAGCAGGCCGGCGAGGACTCCGACGATCAGGCCGCGCACCAGGAGCGATCCGAAGGTGCGCATGTCGCTAGTGGCAGGGCACGCCGAGCAGGTGGCGCCCGTCGTGCATCAGCTCGTGCAGGTACATGCCCGACTGCGACACGGCCCCCTGGTCGAAGGCGACCAGATAGCCGAGCAGGAGCAGCAGGCCGACGCTGAGCAGCGCCACGGCGAGCAGACGGGGTGAAACAGCCGGTACGGCGACCGAGCGGGCAGGAGCTGCCATCTGAACCTCCTGGGGAAGTGCGCGTCCCCTTCGAAAGGCTGCTGGTGCCCGAGCGTCCTGACTCACGAGCAGTGCTCGCTCACAGTGGCGCGGCCGTGCCGGACTCTCACCGGCTTCCCTCCTGGCACCGCAGGTTGTCCCACGCACCGTAGGCCCCGGCAAGGACGGCGGTCAACGGATGGCGGCGTGGCGGTGACCTATCCCACCCGCCGTCCCACGCGGCGAAATCACCGGTGCGCGGCGGGCGCCCGGTACTTACTCTGAGGGCATGCCGTCCGCTCACCACCTGGTCGCGTTCGCGATCACCGCGTTCATCATCATCGTCGTGCCCGGTCCGAGCGTGCTGTTCATCGTCGGTCGCGCCCTCGCCGTCGGCCGCCGGGAGGCGGTGCTGACGATGCTCGGCAACACCGTCGGCGCCGCGGTCATGCTGGTCGCGGTCGCCCTCGGCCTCGGCACGCTGATCGCCGCCAGCGCGATCGCCCTGACCGCGGTGAAGCTCGCGGGTGCGGCGTACCTGATCTACCTCGGGGTGCAGGCGTTCCGCAGCCGCAAGTCGCTGGTGGCGGCGATGACGAGTGGCGTGCAGCCGGGCAACAGCCGCAAAACGATGCGTCAGGGCTTCCTGGTTGGGGTCACCAACGCCAAGACCGCGGTCTTCTTCGCGGCCGCGCTGCCGCAGTTCGTCGACCCGGGCGCGAGCAGCCCGGCGTGGTTGCAGATCCTCATGCTCGGCCTGATCTTCATCCTGATCGCACTCGTCTCGGACAGCGTGTGGGCCCTGGTGGCCGGTACGGCGCGCGAGTGGTTCGCCCGCTCGCCGCGCCGGCTCGAGCTGGTCGGCGGCACTGGCGGCCTGATGATCATCGGCCTGGGTGCGAGCATCGCGGTCACGGGATCGAAGGAGTAGTCCTCCGGCCTGCCAGTACGCCGAGAAGCGCGAGCAGCGCCGGGAGTCCGAAGGCGACCAGGTAGGCGGTTGTCGCGGAGTGCGGCTCCAGGACGGCGAAGAGTGAGCCGCCGACGGCCAGGACCGTTGCGGTGGACAACGAATCGCTGAGCTGCAGCGCGGAACTGTTGGCGCCCTGCTCGTCCCGCTCGGAGTACTCGAGCACCAGCACCGACAGGGTCGGGAAGACCGTCCCCATGCCGAGCCCAGTCAGGCCCCAGCCGAGGATGCCGATGGCGACCGGGACGTTGTCGTTCAGGGTCAGGGCCGCGGTGACGATGCCGAGCAGGATCGCGACCATGCCGGCCTGGAGGAAGACCGCGTGCGAGAACGGCTGCTCGGGCCGACCGCGGTACCAGGAGGCCGCCGTCCAGCTCAGCGCGCTGACGGTCAGCACCAGACCGGCCAGCGCCGGCGACAGGCCGCGCTCCCGGGTGAGCATCAACGGCAGGAACACCTCGGCGCCGAACCCGGCGGCAGCGACCAGGCCGCGCAACGCGACCACGGACGGCAGACCTGCCCGGAACGTGAAGGTCCCGCTGGGCAGCAGCCGCGGAGCGAACGCGACCACGCCGGCCAGGCCGACGGCGAGCAGGCCGAACTGGAGTACGCCGTGCTGATGGCCGCCGTAGTGGAGCAGGCCGACACCGATCGCGGCCGCAACCGCCCAGAGCGCTCGGTGGTCCCACAACCGACCCTCGCGCGCCTCGTGGGCGTCGCCGCGGGCGAGGCCGGGCCGCATCACCAGCGCCGCCGGGATCGCGATCGCGGGTACGGCCAGGAACACGATCCGCCAGTTGGCGTGCTCGACGATCAGCCCGGCGATCGCGGGACCGACCAGCGACGGCACCACCCAGCCGGTGGCGAAGGCGGCGAAGATGCGCGGCCGGAGCCTGGCCGGGTACAGCCGGCCGACGACGACGTACAGGGCGACCGTGAGCAGGCCGGACCCGAAGCCCTGGATGATGCGGCCGGCGACCAGCACCTCCATCGTCGGGGCCAGGCCGGCGATGATCAGGCCGGCCAGGAACCAGGCGGTCCCGTGCCAGAGCGGGCGGGTCGGGCCCTTCAAGTCACTCCAGGTGCCGGAGATCACCATCGCGACCACGGCGGATGCGAGTGGTCCGCCGAAGGCTAGCGCGTACAGGTACAGCCCGTCGAGCGCCTGGGCGACGGTCGGCATCGCGGTCGTCACGGCCAGTGACTCGAACGCGACCAGGGTGATCAGGGCGACCATGCCGATGGTCAGCGCCCGGTACTGCGGCGAGAGCACGCCACCGGCCGGCGTGCCGCGATGAGCCGAGGGCTCGACAGTTGTCGTCATGCCGAGAACCCTCGGACATCAAGTCGACTTGAAGTCAACTCCACGACCGCGGCGAACGCCGGCGGTGTCAGCGACCGCGGCGAACGCCGACAGTCGGTCAGCGACCGCGGCGAACGCCGACAGTCGGTCAGCGGCCGCGGCGGGTGCTGCCTGCTCGGGTGCCGGCGGAGAAGGCTGCGGCGCCCGCCGTGCGGGTGCTGGCTCCTGGCGTGCTGGTGCTGTAGGTCTTCGGCGTGCTCGCGGCCTTGGCACGTCCGCGGCCGCGGCCACCGGACCGTCGGTTGCCCGGGCCCTGACCGGTCGGCAGCTGGTCCCCCGGCCGCTGCTCGGCCGACGGCTGGGCGCCGCGGCGCCGGCGGTTGCTCCGGCCGGTTCCCCGGCCCGTGCCGCGTGGCGTCGGGGCGGACTCCGTCCTGGCGGGCGGCTCGACGAAGGTGCGTTCGCCCGGAGCCAGCTCGGACAGCAGTGGATCGCCGGTGGACAGCTTGGTGACCGTCGGCGCGATCCCCGCCTTCCGGGTGAGATCACGGACGTCGCGGACCTGGTCGTCGGTCATCAACGTGACGACCGTGCCCTCGGCGCCGGCCCGGGCGGTGCGGCCGCTGCGGTGCAGGTACGCCTTGTGCTCGATCGGCGGGTCCGCGTGGATCACCAGCGCGACGTCGTCGACGTGGATCCCGCGGGCCGCGATGTCGGTGGCTACCAACGTCTTCGCCATACCGTTGCCGAACGCCTCCAGGTTCCGCGTGCGGGCGCCCTGGGAGAGGTTGCCGTGCAGCTCGACGGCCGGGACGCCCTGGGCGATCAGCTTCTTCGTCAGCGCCTTCGCGCCGTACTTCGTCCGCGTGAAGACGAGCGACCGGCCGGGCGCCGCGGTCAGGTCGACCAGCACCGGCAGGCGGGTGTCGGCCTGGACGTGCAGCACGTGATGGGTCATCTTCGCGACCGGTGACTGCGCCGAGTCCACGCTGTGGGTGACCGGGTCGGTCATGAAGCGCTGCACGAGTACGTCGACGCCGGCGTCCAGCGTGGCCGAGAACAGCAGCCGCTGCGCGCCGGCCGGGGTCGCCTCGAGGATCCGGCGTACGGCGGGGAGGAAGCCGAGGTCGGCCATGTGGTCGGCCTCGTCGAGCACGGTGATCTCGACCGCGTCGAGTTTCGCGTGCCCGGCCTGGAGGTGGTCCTCGAGCCGGCCCGGGCAGGCCACCACGATGTCGGCGCCCTTGCGCAGACCGGTGATCTGCGGACCGTGGCCGACGCCGCCGAAGATCGTCATCGTGCGCAGGCCGAGCGCGTCGGCCAGCGGGGTGATCGAGGCCTGGATCTGGGTCGCGAGCTCGCGGGTCGGCGCGAGGATCAGCGCGCGCGGATGGTTGGGCCGGCTCTTCGCCCGGCTCGCGGCCAGGCGGGCGAGCACCGGCAGCACGAACGCGTACGTCTTGCCGGAGCCGGTCCGGCCACGGCCGAGGACGTCCTTGCCGGCCAGCGAGTCCGGCAGCGTCGCCGCCTGGATCGGGAACGGCCTGGACACGCCGGTCGCAGACAGCGCGGTCACCAGCGGAGCGGGTACGCCGAGATCGGCGAACGTGAGGTCGTCCGGAACGACCATCGGCGCGACCTCGTCGTACGCCGCGACCATCTCGTTGCTCTGAGCAACCGAATTGTTGCGTGCGGCACCGGACCGGCGGCGTCGGCGCGGACGCCGCGCACCGGCGGAGTCCTGCGAGGGGTTGGTGGATCGGTTCTGGGGGGATGTGGACGTGGGGCGGCGGGCCGCCATGTGGTACTCCAAAGCTGTCGGGGGGTCGTCCTGCCCGGCGCGGCTCCGGCCGCGGCGCGTGGTAGTCGACTGCTGGCGCAGTGTGTTTGCGCTCACCGGCCCGAGGCAGAACTGGGCGGGCCGTCCCCGACAGTCTACGGCACCGAGGGCCACGAACCAGCGGGTTGTTCACCGGAGCCACGTCACACCGGCTAGGTTCATGCCCTGTGACGACTGAGTTCCGGGTGGATCCGCCCACCGCCGCCGGTGAACGCGAGCTCCTGCAGGGCTTCCTCGACTTCCATCGCAGCACGTTGCTGTGGAAGGTCTCCGGACTCACCGGAGAGCAGCTCGTTCAGCGCAGCGTCGAGCCGTCCAGCATGTCGCTGATCGGCCTGGTCCGGCACCTGTCCGAAGTCGAGAAGTACTGGTTCCACCGCGCGCTCGCGCAGGCGCCGTCGGAGCCGAAGTTCTGGACCGACGAACACCCCGACGGCGATTTCGATCTCGCCGACCCGGCGCGGGCCGAGCAGGATCTCCAAGACTTCCGGGAGATCGTCAGGACCTCCGACGAGCTCGCCGCCCGGTTCCAGCTCGACGACACGTTCGCCCGGCCGGGCCACCCGGGCGACTACTCGCTGCGCTACCTCTACCTGCACCTGATCGAGGAGTACGCCCGGCACAACGGCCACGCCGACTTCCTTCGCGAGCGGATCGACGGCCTCACCGGCGAGTAGCTACGGCTTGATCGAGCGGATGAGGCCGACGATGTCGTTCGTCACCCCGCGCACACCCGGGATGCGGGTCAGCCGCAGCAGGCGGTCGACCAGCGGCACCGACCGGTCGACCAGCGCCCTGGTGCGGCGTACGTCCGCGCTCTTGTCATGCACCCAGAACAGCACGATCCCCATCTGCATCAGCCACAGCAGCTCGGGCAACTCCGCCTTGAGGTCGGCCGGCAGCTTGAGGTCGGAGCCATCGACGACCCGGCGGAAGATCTCCACGCTGGCCTCCCGGGCCGGCCGCGACTCGTCGCTGAACGGCGACAACGGGCTGGTCGGCTCGGCTGCCGTCTTGAAGAACGTCCCGGCGAACTCGTGGTACGGCGCCGAGACGTCGAGCCACGCCCGCAGTACGCCGGCCAGCCGCGGAACGAACGCCTTCTCGGTGGTGAGAACCGACTCCACCGCGTCCCGGTGCTGCTCCAGCAGGTGGTCGTAGTACGCCTGCATCAGGTGCTCTTTGGAGCTGTAGTAGTAGTACGCGTTGCCCACCGAGACACCGGCCTCGGTGGCGATCGCGCGCATCGTGGTCTTGCCGTACCCCTGCTCGCGGAACAGCCGCAGCGCGGTCGACAGGATCAGCTCCCGGGTCTGCTCACCCTTGGACGTCGCACTTTCCGTCACATCCGTCAGCGTAGTCACCACCCTTGGTCAGGCTACGCAGACCGGCGGCGGCCTGAACCATCGCCCGCGCCACCGGCCGCATCGCCGGACCCGACAGCCGTACGGCCGTGTGCCGGTGCTCCCACGTGGTCCACAGGCACACGATCCACGCCCGGTCGCCGACGTACACGGACCCGTCGTCGGCGACCACCGTCACCTCGCGCAGCGTCGCCGCGTGGTCCAGACCGGGCAAGAGCGCCCTGGCGTCCGCCGACCCCGCCGCGACGAACCTCAGGCGCAGGACCCCGCCCTGCCCGTCCGGCGCCGGCCGCTGCGCCGCCAGCCAGGACCTGAACCGGCGGCACAGTCCGCACTCCGCGTCGTACAGGACGGTCAGCTCCCGCATGGTCAGTAGCCCGCCGGGAGAACTTCGTTCGGCGGGACGGGCGGGCTCGTCATCTCCCGCAATTGGCTGCGGTTGCGGATCTTGTTGAAGACCCAGACGTTCGTCAGGTGCAGGCCGCCGAGCACCAGCATCACGATCCCGAGCTTGACGCTGAGCTGCTCGAACACACCCCGGGCGTCGACGACCACCTTGTCGGCGCGCAGGAAGAGCGTCACGAACCCGAGGTTCACCAGGTAGAACCCGACCACCAGCAGCCGGTTCACCGCGTCGGCGAAGTCCTCGTTCCCGTGGAACACGTCGACCAGGAAGATCCGGCCGTTGTGGCTCAGGGTCCGCGCCACCCAGATCGTCAGCGGCACCGCGATCGCCAGGTACAGCAGGTAGGTCACCACGGTCATGCTCACCACGTCCTCACTATTTGAACACGTTCAAAACCTGTTGAGCCCGACTCTAGGCCGAGTTTTTGAACATGTTCAAGTACGTCGTGACGTGAGCTGGGTCTCCTCGTCGGGCAGGATGTGGCTCGTGCGGGAGAAGCAGCTCGACCGGTGGGTGGCGAAGTACCGGAAGGCGTGGGAGACCAACGACCCGGCCGACGTCGCGGCGCTGTGGACCGAGGACGCGGCCTGGTACCGGCGGCCCGACGAGGAGCCGGTGCTCGGCCGGGACGCGATCGTGTCCGCCTGGCTGGAGGTCGCGGACGCGCCGGGCGAGACGACCTTCGAGTACGAGGTGCTCGGGTTCGGTGACGGCGTCGGGTTCGTCCGCGGGTGGACGACGTACCGGACCCAGCCGCCGGCCGAGTTCAGCAACCTGTGGGTGATCCGGCTGGACAAGGACCGCGCGTACGAGTTCGTCGAGTGGTGGATGGAGAAGCCCGCGTGAGCTAGCCTTCCGGGTAGGCGCTCAGGGTGCCACCGGTCCGCGGGAAGGGCTCAGCCCACCTGGATCACGCAGCTGTGCGGCACGTGTTCACCTCCTTTCTCGCCTGACGACGCGGACAGCAGGCTCGTAGAGAGGAGGTCGGTATGCCGACCCGGAATCTCCCGAACGACCCGCACCTGGACCATCTGCGCAAGCAGGCCAAGGCCTTGCTCAAGCAGGTCCGCGCCGACGATCCCGCGGCCCGTGCGCTGGCGGACGAGTTCCATCCCGTGCGGACGCTGGCCGACGCACAACTGGTGATCGCGCGGAGCTACGGATTTCCCAGCTGGCCGCGGATCGTGCGGCATCTCGAGTTGGTCGACCGGTACAGCCGGGCGCCACACCGCCAGCAGGTCGGCGGTCCGCTCGACACGCCCGAGCAGCGCGCCGACGAGTTCCTCCGGCTCGCGACCTTGCACTACGGCGAGGACGATCCCGCCCGGCAACGGTCCGCGCGGCAGCTGCTCGACCGCTACCCGGAGATTGCCTTCAGCAACATCTACACGAAGGTGGTGGCCGGTGAGCTGGACGCCGTCCGGGACGAGCTGCCCCAGTGGGCCCGGGAGGAAGGCGGGCCGTACCGCTGGGAGCCGCTGCTCTACCTGACCTACAGCCGCCTCGATGCACCCCATCAGGTGGAAATCGCCCGCCTGCTGCTCGAGCACGGCGCGGATCCGAACGCCGGCTACCTGTGGCAGGGGCTGCCGTCACCGTTCACCGCGCTGACCGGCGTCTTCGGCCGCGGGGAAGGTGATCAGCCACCGCATCGCGACCGGCTCGAGCTGGCCCGCCTGCTCCTCGACGCCGGCGCCGACCCGAACGACAGCCAGACCATGTACAACTGCGGCCCGGGGTCTCCCCCGCCGTACGACGAGGTCCACCTGGAGCTCCTGCTCGAGTACGGCCTCGGACGCGGCGACGGCGGCCCGTGGCACAAGCGGCTGACCGCGGCGCACCCGACGCCACAGCAACTGCTCGAGGACGAGCTCGTCTTCGCGGCCTACCAAGGACAGCTCCGCCGCGCCGAGCTGGTTCTTGCGCAGGGCACCGATCCCGAAGGCAAGGGCACCGAACACCCGGCCTACCACGGACACCGTCCCTACGAACTGGCCGCGATCCAGGGCCACACCGAGGTCGCCGCATTGCTCCGCGCACACGGCGCCGCGCCGCTGGACGACGTCCACGAGGTGTACGCCGCGATCATGCGTGGTGAGACCCCGGACATCAGCCCCGAGCTCGCCGCCCGGGCCATCGCTCGCAACCCGTATCTGCCGATCCGGGCGGCCGAGATCGGCCGGACCGAAGCCCTGCAACCGCTGCAGGATCTGGGGTTCGACCTCAACGTCAACCGGGGCACCACGCCCATCCACCGGCCCGCGCTCAACGGGCACCTCGACACCGTCAAGAAGCTGATCGAGCTGGGCGCGGACCCGACCGTTCGGGACACGATGTACGGCGGGGACGCGCTGAGCTGGGCCGAGCACAACCACCAGCAGGAGGTGGCCGACTACCTCAGGGGCTTACCGCGAGGAACAGGAACGCGCTGAACACCATCAGGTGTACGGCGCCTTGCAGCAACGTCGCCCGACCGGTGGCCAGCGTCAGCATGCTGGTCACCACGGTCAGCGCGAACAGCACCATCTCCTTGCCACCCAGGCCGAGCACGAGCGGTCCGCTGAGCCAGATGGACGCGATCGCGATGGCCGGGATGGTCAGGCCGATGCTGGCCAGCGCCGAGCCGAGGGCGAGGTTGACGCTGGTCTGGAGGCGGTTGCGCAGGGCGGCGCGGACTGCCGCAACCGTCTCCGGCAGCAGCACCAGCAAGGCGATGAGAACGCCGACCACGGCCAGCGGCGCGCCGGCCGACTCCACCGCGGCCTCCAGCTTCGGCGACACCGTCTTGGCCAGTCCGACGACCGAGACCAGGCAGACGAACAGCAGTCCCAGGCTGATCAGCGCGATCTTGCCGCTCGGCGCGACGGCGTGCTCGTCGTTGTCCTCGTCGACGGCGACGGCCAGCTCTTCGACGTCGCGGTGCCGCTGGACGTCCGGCGTACCGGACGAGACGGGGAGGAAGTAGTCGCGGTGGCGGACGGTCTGCACGAAGACGAAGACGCCGTACATCACCAGTGAGACGACCCCGGCGAACGCGAGCTGCGCGGCGCTGAACTGCGGCCCCGGCGCGCTGGTGGTGAACGTCGGCAGCACGAGGCTGAGCGTGACCAGAGCGGTCATGACGGCCAACGCGCTGTTGGACGCGCGCACGCGGAACTCCTGCACGTGGTGGCGCAGCGAGCCGACGACCAGTGACAGACCGAGGATGCCGTTGCAGGTGATCATCACCGCGGCGAACACGGTGTCCCGGGCCAGTGACGCCGCCTTGTCGCCGCCAGACGCCATCAGCGTGACGATCAGCGCGACCTCGATCACCGTCACCGCGAGGGCCAGGATCAGCGTGCCGAACGGTTCGCCGACTCGGTGGGCGACCACTTCGGCGTGGTGGACGGCGGCGATCACCGCGGTCCCGAGACCCGCGCAGACCAGGATCAGCAGGATCGCGCCCAGGTCGCGGCCCCAGGACAGCAGCAGGACGACGAATGCGAGCGGGGGCACGGCCAGACTCCAGCGCGGCAACCCATGGACCACCGTGTTTGTCATCCTCAGCAATCCTATGCGCTCGCGCGATAACCGCTTGGCAACCTCCGCCTGGCAGGTGATGCTTCTCGCATCATGTCAGTACGAATCAGAGATGCGGTCGACAACGACTGGCCGGCGATCTGGCCGTTCTTCCGCGACATCGTCACCGCGCGTGAGACCTACGCGTATGACCCGGACCTGACCGAGGAGCAGGGGCGGGCGCTGTGGATGTCGCCCTCGGCGGATCCGCTCAGCCGGACCACGGTGGCGGTCGATGCCGACGGCACCGTCCTGGGCAGCGCGAACATGTACCCGAACCGGCCGGGGCCCGGGTCGCACGTCGCCAGCGCCAGCTTCATGGTCGACGCGGCGGCGCGCGGGAAGGGTGTCGGGCGACTGCTGTGCGAGGACATGATCGCCTGGGCGGGCCGCGAAGGCTTCCGGGCGATCCAGTTCAACGCGGTGGTCGAGACGAACGAGCCGGCCGTCCACCTCTGGCAGGAGCTCGGCTTCGCCGTCATCGGCACGGTCCCGGAGGCCTTCGACCACCCCAAGCACGGGTACGTCGGCCTGCACGTCATGCACCGCTCGCTCTGATCAGCGCAGTCCCGCCGACGCCGCCCGCAGTACGGCAGCGGTCAAGGCGTCCAGGAGCCCGGACTGGAGTTTCCAGTGCTGCCAGTAGAGCGGGACCTCGATGTACTTGCCAGGAGCAACATTCACCAATCGGCCGGCCGCCAGCTCCGGCTGGGCGACCTCGTCCTCGATCATGCCCCAGCCGAGACCGATCCGGACCGCCTGGTGGAAGGCACCAGGCGCGGGCACCGCGTGCGTCGGGGGATCGAGCTTGCGGCGGGTGACCTTGCGGAGCAGCCGGTGCTGCAGCAGGTCCTTGGTGTTGAAGACCATCATCGGTGCCTCGGCGAGCGCGTCGGCCAACGGCTTCCCGGCCAGCCACCGGTCGGCGTACTCCGGCGTCGCGACCGCGAGGTAGCGCATCTTCCCCAGCGGTACGACGCGACAGCCCTGGACCGGCCGTGGATCGGCGGTGACCGCGGCGAGCACCGTGCCGTTGCGCAGGAACTCGGCGGAGTGCTCCTCGTCCTCCTGGTGCACCACGAACCGGGCCGCGTGCTGCTCGGACAGGTCGAGCATGGCGGGCAGGAACCAGTTGTTGAGCGAGTCCGCGTTCACCGCGATCGGCAGCCGGAGCGTGTCGGCCCGGCCGCGGACGGCGGCGATCGCCTCGAGCTCCAGCAGCGAGACCTGCCGGGCGAGCCGCAGCAGCGCCTCTCCCGCCTCGGTCGGTCGCGCCGGCTTGCCACGCATCACCACCACCTGGCCGAGCCTGCCCTCCAGCGCTTTGATGCGCTGGCTCACGGCCGAGGGCGTGATGCTCAAGCGCCGAGCCGCCGCGTCGAAGCTGCCTTCGTCGACCACGGCCGCGAACGTGTCGAGCTGTGCTGAGTCGATCTGCATGATGAAGCCATGCTAATGCCGCTGCAGAATCTTTAGCTGGTGTGACCGAGCGTCGGATGCCTAACGTCGACGACATGCCCCTCCTCGCCGGCTTTGCCACGACGTTGTCCCTAATCGTCGCGATCGGAGCGCAGAACGCGTTCGTTCTGCGGCAGGGCCTGCGCCGCGAGCACGTCCTGCCGGTCGTGCTGGTCTGCTCGCTGTCCGACGCGCTGCTGATCTCCAGCGGCATCGCCGGTCTCGGCGCTCTGTTGACCCGCAGCGAGGTCGCTCTCGGCATCGCGAAGTACGGCGGCGCCGCCTTCCTCTACGCGTACGCCGCCTTCGCCTTCAAACGTGCACTGAAGCCGGGCGCGATCAGCCCGGCCGACCACGCGCCCGCCGCGTTGCGTAGCGTCCTGCTCACCTGTCTCGGGTTCACCTACCTCAACCCACACGTCTATCTCGACACCGTCGTCCTGCTCGGCTCGCTCGCCAACCAGCGCGGCGCGGACGGACGGTGGATCTACGGCCTGGGCGCGGTGACCGCGTCGTTCAGTTGGTTCTTCGCGCTCGGCTTCTTCGCGCGCAGGCTGACGCCGCTGTTCGCCCGGCCGCGCGCCTGGCAGATCCTCGACTCGGGGATCGGGGTGGTGATGGCCGGTCTGGCCACGTGGATGCTCCTTCCCTGACCCACACTGACTCCGTGGACGTGACAGTGTTGTGTGACGCGGTGGCGGTGTTCCCGGAGCCGATCGACGAGGCGTTACCCGGCTGGACGCCGACGCACGCGGAGTGGACGGCCGAGGTGATGCCGGGCAACGTCCAGGGCAGCGGGTGGTGGCTGCACTTCCACAGCTACCTGCTGACCGGCGAGGCCGGCGTCGTCCTGGTCGACGCGGGCATCGGGCCCGCGGGTGGCGAGGCGGCGACGTGGCTCGGGGTGAGCGGCCGGTTGCCGGCGCTGCTCGCGAAGGTGGGCGTCCAGGAGTCCGACATCGACACCGTCGTGCTGACGCATGTCCATCTGGATCACGTGGGGTGGAGTGCCGAAGGTGAGCGTCCACGGTTCACCAACGCGGAGTACGTCGTCCAGCGCGACGAGATCGAGCACGTGCGCGGCGGGACGACGTACGAGCGGATGATCCGGCCGATCGTCGAAGCCGGTCAACTGCGGGTTGTGGACGGCGAGACCGCGTTGCCCGGGATGCGGCTGCTGCCGACGCCGGGGCACACACCCGGGCACCAGTCGGTCGTGACTGAACGGGCAGTGCTCGGCGGTGACGTGTGGGTGCACCCGGCGCAGGCCCGGTGGCCCGAGCTCACCTACGTGTACGAGCGTGATCCCGCCAGGGCGATCACCTCGCGGCGAGAGGTGCTCGCGGTGGCGGCCGCATCGGGGATCCCGATCGCGGCCGCGCATCCGCATGCGGCCCTGTCCGGTGACGTCCGTCCACTGTCGACACCGACGGCCGGCGTCGAGGTGTGCCCGCCGTACAGGCTTTAGCGGTAGCCGGTGGTGTCGGCCGGCTTGCCCGGGCCCTGGACCTCGACCATGTAGCGCCAGGCGTCCGGGCAGCTGCCGTCGAGATCGGTGAAGCCGTACAGCCGGGCGAGCTCGCCGCTCGACGTGGACTTGCCGTTCCAGCGGCGTACGTCGGGATCCGCGGCCAGGGCGGCCACCGCGCGGCCGACGTACGACGGGCTCTCGGAGATGGCGAAGTGCGGGATCCGCTCGGTCGCGTCCCGCCAGGTGTCCTCGGTCACGCCGAAGCCCTCGAGCATCGCCTCGGACCGCAGCCAGCCCGGGGTCAGCAGGACGGCGGTGGCGTCGTACTTGTCGAGCTCGTGCGCGAGGGCGAACGCGATCCGGCTGACCGCGCCCTTGGCGACGTCGTAGAAGAACGAGACCCGGTAGTTGTCCGCGTTGTACTCGTTGGTCCCGTCGGTCATCTCGACGACCAGGCCGCCCGGTGACTTGATCAGCAACGGCAACGCGAAGTGGCTGGTGATCACGTGCGTGTCGACACCGAGCCGGAGCAGCCGGAGACCGGCGTCGAGGTCGCTCTCCCAGACGGTCTTGTCCCACTCGGGCTCACCGAACTGACCCCAGATGTCGTTCACCAACAGGTGCAGCGCGCCCTGCTCGCGCTCGATCCGGTCGACCAGTGCGCGGACCTGCTCCGGGTCCAGATGGTCGGTCGGTACGGCGATGCCGTGGCCGCCGGCCCGGTCGACCAGCTCGGCGGTCTCCTCGATCGTCTCCGGCCGGTTCATCTCCGACCGCCTCCCCTGCGTACTGCGCCCGGTCACGTAGACGGTCGCGCCGGCGGCCCCGAGCTGGACCGCGATCCCGCGCCCGGCCGCCCGGGTCGCCCCGGTCACCAACGCCACCTTCCCCGCCAACGGCTTCATCGCCCACTCCTTTTCCATACGTTGTATGGTTATGTACCATACGGCGTATGGTTAATGCTGGCAAGCGGTCTGGACGGCCCCGGGCCGGCGAGGAGCGGCTGAGCCGGGAGGCGATCCTGGCGGCGGCGCTACGGCTCGTCGACGACGAGGGCATCGAGGCGCTCACCATGCGCCGGCTCGCCGCGACCCTCGGGGTCAACCCGATGTCGCTCTACCACCACCTGCCGAACAAGGCCGCCGTCCTGGCCGGCCTGGCGGAGCTGGTGTTCGCCGACCTGGAGCAGCCCGATCCGGGCGACGCGGTGCCGTGGCAGGACCAACTGAAGGACGCGGCCCGGACCTACCGGAGCGCGCTCCAGGCGCATCCGAACCTCGCCCTGCAGGTGCTGTCCGACCCGGCCGCGGTGTCGGACGTGGTCGTCGTGACCGTCGAGCCGTTCTACCGCGCGCTCGACCGCGCCGGCTTGTCACCGCGCCAGATCTTCGAGTCGGTGAACACGCTCGTCGACTTCATCCACGGCTTCACCCTCGGCGAGGCCGCGGTGCGCGCCGAGACCTTCGAGCTGGCGCCGGACCTGCTCACCCGGGTGCGGAGCCTGCCCGCGGGCAAGGCGCCGACGCTCGCGCGGATCGTCGGCGAGCTCGGCCCGGAGGGTCTCGCCTACGACTTCGACAGCGGCTTCGAGTCCGGCCTGACCGTCCTCACCACCGGCTTCGCCGCCGTCCCCCGCCGCGCCCGGTAACGCGAGACCGCGACGCCGATCAGGCAGAGCGCGCCGCCGAGGTAGGCCAGCGGTGCCGGGCTCTCGTCGAGCAGCAGCCAGCCGAGGAGGATCGTCAACGGCGGGACCAGGTACGTCGTCGCGCCCATCCGCCCCGCCGTCGTCCGGGCCAGCGCGTACGCCCAGGTCGTGAAGGCGATCGCAGTCGGGAACGCACCGAGGAACACGACCCACCAGATGGTCGACGGTCGTGCGTCAGCCGTCTCCCGGACCAGCGCGGGCGTGAAGGGCAGGCAACTCACCGTACCGATCACGCACGCCAGCCAGGTGACCTCGAGTGCCGGCAGTCTGGCCAGCAACGGTTTCTGCGAGACGACCCCGATCGCGTACGCCGCCGCCGCGACGAGGCAGAGCACCACACCCCAGGTCTCGGCCCGGCCTTCCGACGAGGACAACCCGATCAGGACGACCCCGCCGAACGCGGCGATGCTTCCGAGCACCAGTTGGCGCGGAAATCCCTCGTGCAGGAGCACGCCGGCCAGCAAGGCGATCAGCAGCGGGCCGATGTTCACCAGCATCGCGGTCGTGCCGGCGTCGAGGCGTTGCTCCGCCTCGTTCAGAGCCAGGTTGTAAACGCCGAACCACAGCAGGCCGCAGACGAGCAGGAACTTCCAGTCACCTCGGGCCGGCCAGCGGCGTGGGCGGGTGAACGCGAACACGCCCAGCAGCACGCTGCCCACCAGCAACCGGCCCAACGACAGCGCACCGGCCGAGAACTCGTGCCCGACGTGACGGATGGCCACGAAAGCCGACGCCCACAGCACCACCGTCACCGCCGCGGCACCAGCCGCCAGCACTGCCTCCTTCTTCATGCTTGCCAGGCTAGGTGTCCGATAGTTCGGCGGGCACCGAATTCTTCGCCGGTGGGAGCGCGAAGGGTACGACGGCCGCCGTGAGCAGCACGGGGACCGTCAACGCGGCCACCAGGACCGCCAGGCTGAACCACAGCGAGCCGAGGGCGAAGCCGGCGTACACCGCGACCGCGAAGACCTCGGCGAAGAACCCGGACACCGAGGTCACGGTCGCCCGCGCCCGACCGGTGATCGAGTCCTGCAGTCGCGCCTCCGCGATCACGATCACCAGCTGCATCACGCCGTACCCGAGCGCGATCGGCGCGAAGCCCCAGGCCGACCCGCTCAGTGCTCCCCAGGCGATCAGTCCCGCGGTCGCGCCGAGACCGACGGCGAAGGTTGCTGCAGGCAACTTATACGCCGGTCCCGCGAGCGCACCGCCGATCGCCTGGGCGGCCACGGTGCCCGCGATCAGGAGCGGCACGATCGTCGTGGACGCGCCGGCGTCCCGGGCGAGCAACGGGAAGTACTCGTCAAATGCCAGGAAGCCGCCGAGCAAGGCCACCAGCGCCACCGCCCTCCGCACCGGACGACTGGTCAGCGCCTCGGTCACACCGGCCTTCAGCGTGGACCAGTACTCCGCCAGGGCCGCCCGGGTCGTGGTCGGCTCCGGCTCGGCCTCGGGATCCCCCGGCTCCTCGGCCGAGGTGGCCCGGGGTGCCTCCGGGAGCGACCACGCCACGACCGCCTGGGCGAGACAACTGAGCACGCTGACGACACCGGCCAGCACGTAGCCACCGAGGTCGAACAACGGCGCGGCCAACGCGGTCGCGGCCAGGTTCAGGGCGAGGGCGGCCGACCGGGCCCGGCCGAGCAGTCCGGCGTACCTGTCGGTGCGGTCGCGTGCGGCCAGCTCGTCGTACACGAAGGCCTCGAACGTGCCGGAGATCAGCGCGGACGACATCCCCCACAGGACGAAGCCGAGCGCGAAACCGGCGAACGAGGGCACCGCGATCCAGGCGGCGTACCCCAGCCCGCTGATCAGCGCGCCGAGGATCAGCAGCTTGCGTCGCGAGTACGTGTCCGCCCAGGCGCCCGACGGCACCTCGAGGACGAAGGCGGTCGTCGACCAGATGACGAACAGCAGCGAGATCTGGGCGGGCGACAACCCGTGGTCGGCGAACAGCAGCTGGTACAGCGGATACAGCGGGATGAAGTCCTGCAGCGCCTCGAACGCGACGATGCGGGCGGACAGGCTCTTCGGTAGGCGGTCAGGGCGTCAAAGGTGCGGGCTCGTGTACTTCATGTCTGGAAAGATACGGCGAAATCACCGCCCGAGCAGGTCCTTTCTGCCGGGTGTGGACAAGTGCAGCACCTGGTACCGCGTGCCGGGCACCACGCCCGGCTCCGCCGAGCTCCACAGGGTGAAGTGCACCAACTCCCAACGCGTCGGATCCACCGCCAGCGCGGCCGAGTGGACATCGTCGCGCGCCGCGGTCCGCCGCAGCGTCTCGAGCGCCTCGGCGACCGGATCCGCCGGGTCCACATCGCTTGCCAGCGTCTCCACGTGCTTGGTTGCGCTCAACGCGGGCAGATCGACGTCCGGCCCGGGCAACGCCTCCACGCCGGTCCAGTGCCGCACCGGGGGCCGGCCGAACGACGTGCAGATCGCGGTGAAGAAGCCGCCGCCCCAGAGGAACCGGCTCATCCCGGCCGGGTCGTTCCAGAGGTAGAACGGCGCGTACTGGTTGACCATCGCGCCGTTCGCCCGGTCCTGGATCAGGTACGCCTTGATCCCCAGGCCCTCGAAGTCGTCCAGCCGATGCCCGGTCGTCTCCACCCGCCGCCGGATGATCCCCAGGTCGTAGTCCGCCGGCAACGTGATCTCGTACTCCATCGCATCCATGAGATCCAACATACTAGTAGGTACAGAGGTAAATGAGGAGCGCTTTCGGCCCGTGCTCGGTCAGAGTGGGGTGATGGGAGCTGTGAGTGAGCGGGTCTGGGCAAGGCTGCCCGAGGGCGCCCGGGACGTGCTGGTCGACGGACTCAGTCAGTCCGACCTGCAGTCGGTGCTGCTGGACGTGAGCCGGGAGCGGGCGGCGAAGGTGACGCCGGCACGACTGCTGCAGCGTTGGCAGCAGGACCGGTTCGTACAGCCGTCCGAGACGGATCCGCGGCGGCTCGTGCAGACCCAGCAGCGGCTGTGGGAGCTGCTGCCCGAGCGGTTCGCCGGGGTCGAGCTCTCGCCGGTGACACCGCTCGGCACGTGCTCGGCGATCGCCACCATCAACCAGCACCAGGTGCTCACCACGATGCGCAGTACAGAGGTCGCCAGCGATCCGACCAACGAGCTCGCGCTGGAGGCCGCTGTACGGCGTCGGGCCGGGCAGGCGCGGGTGGATCTGGCCGCGTGTCAGCGGGTCGTCCGGGCGCAGGCGGTCGAGGGGCCGGGGATGTTCGCGCACTTCCAGCTGTTCGCGCTGGTGTCGAGTGCGCGGGACACCGGCTCGGGCCGGACCGAGGCGGAGATGCTGATCGACCACCTGCGGTTCTGGCGCGACGTACTGGGTGATTCCGCCGAGCTGACCTTCACCACGTTCACGCCGTCGGCCGTCCGGGAGCGCATCGACGACACCGTCCGCCC
The DNA here is from genome assembly GCF_050942445.1 of Kribbella sp. CA-247076. NCBI lineage: Bacteria > Bacillati > Actinomycetota > Actinomycetes > Propionibacteriales > Kribbellaceae > Kribbella > Kribbella sp. CA-247076. The sequence continues at coordinate 7,387,865 of NZ_CP192051.1, forward strand.
GGCGCTGAAGACCGACCTCGTCGAGGACACCGAGCGGACCACAGGCGCGAACTACTACTCGGGTACGGCGCTGGGCATCGCGGCCGGTGGTGCCGGGCTCGGGGACGGCGGTTTCACCACCTGGACCGCCGATCTGCTGGGCGACGCGAAAGAGCGGTGCCTGACGTCCTGCATCTCGACCGAGCGGCTTACCGCTATCTCAGCTTGAGCAGGCCCGCGTCGGTGGGCCGGAAACCGCAGGCCTCGAGGTAGAAGGCGGTCAGGTGCGGCTCGAAGTCCACGTGCAACCACTCGCACCCGGCGGCCTGCGCCTCATCCGCCGCGGCCAGCACCAGCCGCTTCCCGATCCCCTGCCGCCCGTGGTCGGGATGGACGGCTGTGTCCAGGACGAACGCGTGCCCACCGCCGTCCCAACACACCTGGACGAATCCGATCAGCTCATCGTTGCTGAAGGCACCCACCCAGGTCAGCGCCCAGCGCTCCAGCCGCTCCCGCCACGGCTGCATCGTCACCTCGCAACCGAACGCGATCCCGTGCAGCGTCGACAGCTCCCTGTCGTCGACCGGAAACCGCACCACAAGCTCGACGGACATGACGGAACACCACCTGCTTCAGTTGTGGGCTGCTTCGGTGCTGACGAGGACCACCGTGCTGTCCGCGGTCAGGGCGAGGTGTTCTCGCGCCGCGCGGACACCTGCGAGGGTTGCGGCTCCGCTGGGGCCGGAGGAGATGCCGGCCGCGGCCAGGTCGGCCACGGCCTGCAGGGCTGAGTCGTCGTCGACCGTGACCGCGTGGTCGAGGCCTGACCGCAGTACGGGCCAGGCGAGGCTGGACGGCGTACCGCAGTTCAGACCGGCCATCACCGTCTTGCCGGTCGGGACAGTCATCAGCTCACCGGCCAGCAGGCTCGTGGTGACGCAGGAGGCGCTGGCGGGCTCGACACCGAGCACGGCCGGGGTGGACGAGCCGCTGCGGTAGTGGGTGACGGCCGCTTGCGCGATCGACCCCACACCCATCGGCACCACGACCAGGTCGGGCTGTACGTCGAGCTCGCGGAACAGCGTCGAGTAGCCGTCGACGATGTGCTGCGGCACCACGTCGTACCCAGGCCAGGCGGAGTCCTGGATCAGCAGCCGGTCGTCCACCGCGTACGAGGCTGCCTCGGCGACCGCGGCGTCGTACGAGTCCGGTACGACGGTCACGGTCGCACCCTCCGAGCGGATGGCGTCGATCGCCGCGTCACTCACGACGTCCGGCACGAACACGTGGGCCGGCAGACCGAGCATCGCGGCCCGGCGGGCGACCGCGCGACCGTGGTTGCCGTCGGTCGCGGTGACCAGCTCGACCGGGCCGGGGTGGTCCTGCAGCACGCGGTGGATCGCCCACCACGCGCCGAGGGCCTTGAACGCGGGCAGGCCGAGGCGCTGCGACTCGTCCTTCACCAGCACCTGGCCGACACCCAGCTCCGCGGCCAGGGACGGAACGGAGGTCAGCGGAGTCGGGCGGTGGCCCGGGAGCGTCTGGTGGAAGGCGAGCACCTCGGCCGGCGCAGGGGTCGTCCGCCAGGCCTGCGCGGCCGGGTTGTCGTACCGACGCACCAGCTAGGCGACCAGGCAGAACGCGTCGGCAGAACCGGAGTAAACACGCGGGGAGGAGGTGATCCGGCGCGGGGCCGACTCCTGGACCCGGATCGCGGCGGTCTGCAGCCGGACCGGCAGGGTCGACCGGACGGCGGTGGTCAGGTCGAACTGCACCTCCGCCAGCAGGTCGGTCAGCTCGAGGTCCAGCGCCCGGCAGATCGCGGCCAGGATCTCGGACGACGGCTCCTTGCGGCCGCGCTCGATCTCGGACAGGTACGGCACCGACACCTGCGCCAGCTCGGCGAGCTCGCGCAGGGTGATCCCGCGCTCGCGCCGCAACCGGCGGAAGACGTTCCCGATCACCTGGCGTAGCAACACGTCTGGCCTCCTCGCGTGCGATGTCCTGTACCGAGTGTGCCATCCCGGCCAGGTCTGCGGTGGGCAGATCTGCCACGGGCAGATTCCCGGGCCGTTCCGGGCGGTCCGTGCCCAGGCTGGAGGCATGGAGCTACCGAACACCCTCGACACCCATATCTACCAGCGGCTGCTGTGGCAGCGGATCCTCGTCCTCGGCGACGAGATCAAGGACGAGAACGCCAACGCGCTGTGCGCCCAGCTGATCCTGCTGAACGCCGAGGACCCGAAGGCGGACATCTCGCTCTACATCAACTCCCCCGGCGGCTCGGTGTCGGCCGGGCTGGCGATCCACGACACGATGAACTTCATCAGCAACGACGTGGCGACGTACGCGATGGGACTGGTCGCGTCGATGGGTCAGGTGCTGCTCACCTGCGGGACGCCCGGGAAGCGGTACGCGCTGCCGCACGCGCGGATCATGATGCACCAGCCGACCGGCGGGATGGGTGGTACGGCGTCCGACATCAAGACCCAGGCGGAGCAGGCGATCAAGGCCCGCGAGGACCTGGCTCGCTTGATCTCCGACCGCACCGGGCAGCCGCTGGACCGGATCGAGACGGACTTCGACCGGGACCGCTGGTTCACGCCGGACGCGGCCCGCGACTACGGGATCATCGACCGCGTCCTCACGCGACCCACCCCGGTGCCGGCCTGACGGCCGGCACCGGGGGGAGGAGAAGGAGGAGCCGCGGGCGCTCGGTCGGGGACGGGCGGCCGGAGCGGCTCGGCACGGTGCGGACGGTCGGGGCGGGGTGCGGGCGGCTCAGGGTTGGGGGAGGGCTTGGGCCAGGTCGGCGGTGAGGTCTTCGGGGTCTTCGAGGCCGAGGCTGAGGCGGAGGAGGCTTTCGGACGGTTTGGCCTCGGGCGTGACCAGGCGGTGGGTGAGCGCGGCGGGATGCTGGATGAGGGTGTCCACGCCGCCGAGTGAGACCGCGTGGGTGATGAGCTTCAGACTGCCGGCGACCCGGGCGGCGGCCTCGTAGCCGCCGGCAACGGTGAAGGCCAGGACCGCACCGGGCCCGGACTGCTGCCGGCCGATCAGCGCCTGCGGGTCGGACAGCCCGGGGTAGAACACCTCCGAGACCGCCGGCTGCGCGGACAGCCAGTCCGCCACCTTCCCGGCAGTCGCCTGCTGCGCCCGCACTCGCACCGGCAACGTCTGCAGTCCCCTGTGCAGTTCGTACGCCGCCAACGGGTGCAGCAGGCCGCCGGTGACCGCCCGGATCTGGCGCAACCGGGCGATCCATTCCGCGTCGGCCGCGACGACGCCGCCCATGACGTCTCCGTGGCCGCCGAGGTACTTGGTTGCCGAGTGCAGCACCAGGCTCGCCCCGTGACGAGCCGGTTGCTGCAGGACCGGTGTCGCGAACGTGTTGTCCACGAGCACCGGCACGTCGCCCGCCTGCCGCTTCACCGCGGCCAGGTCGACCAGCTCCACGGTCGGGTTCGCCGGCGTCTCGACGATCACCAGCCCCGTGTCCGGCCGGAGCTCCGCCGCGACGGACGCGGCCGACGTGTAGCTGACCGTCGTACCCAGGAGGCCTGTGGACAACAGGTGGTCCGACCCGCCGTACAACGGCCGGACGGCGACCACGTGCGGACGGTCGGCGGCGACGGTGGCGAGCAGGCAGGCGGTGAGCGCGGCCATGCCCGAGCCGAAGGCGACCGCGCCGTCGGTGTGCTCGAGCTCCGCGAGCGCCTCCTCGAAGCGGGCGACGGTCGGATTCCACAAGCGCTGGTAGACGAGGCTCCCGCCGTCCGGGCCGTCGCCCTGGGCGAGCGCGTCGTACGACGTTCCGCCCGCCGCCACCCCGGGCAGCGGGTACGTCGTGGACAGGTCGATCGGCGGGACGTGGACGCCCAGCGCGGTCAGGTCGTCGCGGCCGGCGTGCACCGACCGGGTGTCGAACTGGGCCATGCGTGCCTCCTCGCGGCTCTGTGGGTAACGCAACGAGAATGGAATCTTCTGCAGATGAGACGCAAGGGTTCCGAAGAAAATTCATCCACAGGCTCATCCACACGCTGTGGATTCTGTGGAGGAGTCCTACAGTGGTGGCATGCCGAAGGATCGTCGGGCCCCCGGTCCCGCTCCGCGCGCGGCCCCCGGCGGGGTCGACGAGGTCGACCGGGAGCTGGTCCGGCTGCTGGCGGCCGACGGCCGGATGCCGAACAACGCGCTCGCCGAGGCGGCCGGGATCGCACCGTCGACCTGCCTGATGCGGGTGCGGTCGCTGCGGGACCGCGGCGTGATCCGCGGGTTCCACGCCGACGTGGACCTGGGCGCGCTCGGGCAGCCGCTGCAGGCGCTGGTCGCGGTGCGCATCGGCGCGCACTCGCGGGACGAGATCAACCGGTTCCGGACGAAGGTGCCGGGCCTACCGGGTGTGCTGTCGCTGTTCCACGTCAGCGGGGCGAACGACTATCTGCTGCACGTGTCGGCGGCGTCGCCGGACGCGCTCCGCGAGTTCGTGCTCGACCACCTGACCGCCGATCCGGCGGTCGCTCATGCCGAGACGAGCCTGATCTTCGAGCACGTCCGCGGTGGCACTACCGGGGCTTGAGACTCCAGGCGGACGCGAGGTGGGTGAAGGACGCGCGGCGCTCGGCCGGGTTGTGGATGTTCGTGGTGATGATGAGTTCGTCCGCGCCGGCGGCGGACGCCCGGCGGGACAGGTCGGCGGCCACCTGGGCCGGCGTACCGACGGAGACCAGGCCGGACCACTCCTCGACCGCAGCGCGTTCGGTCTCGCTCCACGGATAGGCCGCAGCCTCCTCGGGTGACGGCAGCGGGCCGGGGCGGCCGGAGCGCAGACGGAGCATGGACAGAGCGTTGGCGTCCGCGAGCTGCTGCGCGCGTTCCTCGGACTCGGCGACGATCGCGGCCAGCGCCAGGATGACGTGCGGCTCGGTCTGGTGGTCCGACGGCTGGAAGTTCTCCCGGTACGACGCGATCACGCCGGCCGGGTCGAGCGTGCCGAAGTGGCCGGCGTACGCGAAGCCCGTCCCCAGAGCGGCCGCGGCCTGACCGCCGTACGTGCTCGAGCCCAGGATCCACACCGGCGGCAGCGGTACGTCGTCCGGTTGCGCGGAGATCGGCGCGAACGGGTGACCCGTCGGGAAGCCCTCGGCGTACGCGCGGAGCTCGGCGTACTGCTCGGGGAAGTCGTCCGCGCCGAGCGCCTCGCGGCTGCGACGCAGGGCGAGCGCGGTCCGCTGGTCGGTGCCGGGCGCGCGGCCGATGCCGAGGTCGATCCGGCCGGGATGCAGGCCAGCCAGCACGCGGAACGTCTCGGCGACCTTGAGCGGCGAGTGGTTCGGCAGCATGATGCCGCCGGAGCCGACCCGGATCCGCGAGGTGGAGGCGGCGACGGCCGCGATCATCACCTCGGGGGTCGAGCTGGCCACGCTCGGGATGTTGTGGTGCTCCGCCAGCCAGAAGCGGTGGTACCCGGCGGCTTCGGCGGTCCGCGCCAGCTCCAGCGTCTCGTGCAAGGCCTCGGACGGTCGCGTTCCGGTCGGGACCGGCGAGAGGTCGAGCACGGACAGCGGCAGCGGTTCGGCAGTCACGTTCAACCTCCAACCCCTCGGCGCCGGGCCCTATTCCAGGACGCGGACCGCCAGGCCATCACATTCGTCCGCCTCGGCCGGTTCTCAGCGGGCCGGCGGTCGAGTCGCCGCGATTGTGGAGTGCTGGAGGTCCGCTATCCCGGGTACGGCGTCTGGGCGCGGGCGTCCCGGAGTGGCCGGGCCCACCACGCGAGCTGGTCGAGCAGCGCCGTCGCGGCCGCCGGCGTCGTCGGGTCGACCGGGTCGCCGTCCGGGGTGAACGCGTTCTCGGGGAAGCCGAGGGTGTCCCGGATCGTGACCGCGTGCAGCTCGCCGAAGACCAGCCGGAGCTGCTCGGCGGCCCGCAGTCCGCCCGAGCGGCCGCCGTACACGACGAAGGCGATCGGTTTGCCGTACCAGGGCCGGCGGACCGCGTCGATCGCGGTCTTGAGGTCGCCCGGGTAGGCGTGGTTGTACTCGGCGGTCACGATCACCGCGGCATCGGCCTCGTCGATCCTGGCCGGCAGAGCGTCCAGCGGTACGGCGCTCAGGTCGATCAGATCGAGTTTGAAGTCGTCGGACCGCTCGACCTCGCGGGCGAACCACCGGGTGACCACGGTGCCGAAGCGGCCGGCGTCGACGGTGCGGCTGAGCAGGGCCAGCCGCAGCGGATGAACGGTCACGCCGGCGACCGTAGTACCTCAACAACGCTTGAGGTCAAGCTCGTCTCAGCGGCGGTCGAGCGGCGGGTGCGGCGGTTCCGGCAGCCTCGACGGGACGACGCGCAGCCCCGCGAGCGCGAGCGCGGCGACCAGCAAGAGTGCGCCGACGATCGACCACAGGACCAGCCCGGGCAGCAGGCGGCCGACCAGGACGGCGAGGCCGGCACAGCAACAGGCGGCAGCGAGAGCGGTCCCGAACCCGGACTTCCGCCGGCCGATCAGCAGGGTCAACGCGATCAGCGAGATCCCGACGACGACGGCGACCGGCAGGACGCTGAAGATCGCGACGTACCCGTGCGGGTCGCACCGGGGGCCGCACGGCGCGTGCAGGATCGCGACCGGCTGGACGATCGCGGCGGCTGCCGTCACCAGCGTCGCCACCGCGTTGGCGGGATACAGCCAGTGAGTCACGAACGTCCCCACGCTTCGGACCGGCAGTACAGAAAATGCGCCATCCGGGATAACATCAAGGATTTGTGGATACCACCGGAGGAAATGCGGAAATGTCCTTCGGGAACCAACGGGTGGCATTTTATCACGAGGGGTTTGAATTGCCGAATCCGGTCCAGGCCGAGCAGCGTCACCTGACGACCTTCTACGCCGCGCTCGACGCCGAGCGCGAGCGCGCCGAGGCCCGCAAGCAGGACGAGCAACTGGTCCAGACCCGCAACGCGCAGGCGCTGCACCAGCGTGACGGCCGGATCCGTGAGCTGAACGTCCGGCTGGCCCGGCTGAACTCCGCGGAGGAAGGCCTGTGCTTCGGCCGGCTGGACGACGCCGACGGCGAGACCCTGCACGTCGGCCGGATCGGGCTGCACGACGCCGACTACGAGCCGCTGCTGGTCGACTGGCGCGCTCCCGCCGCCCGGCCGTTCTACATCGCGACCGCGGTCGCGAACGAAGGAGTGGTCCGCCGCCGGCACATCAAGACCCGGCTGCGCACGGTGGTCGACGTCCAGGACGAGCAGCTCGACCTCGACCGGGCCGCGCCGGACGCGTCCAAGCCGGGCACCGGGGTGATGGGCGAAGCGGTCCTGCTCGCGGCCCTCGACGCCCGGCGGACCGGCCGGATGGAGTCGATCGTGCAGACGATCCAGGCCGACCAGGACCGGATCATCCGCTCCGAACTGCCTGGAATCCTGGTCGTGCAGGGCGGACCGGGCACCGGGAAAACCGCGATCGCGCTGCACCGCGCCGCGTATTTGCTGTACACCCACCGTGAACAACTGGAAAAGCGCGGAATTCTCGTCGTCGGGCCGAATCCGGCGTTCCTCCGATTCATCGGCGAGGTGTTGCCGTCCCTCGGTGAGGACGGCGTCCGGCTGGTCACGGTCGCCGAGCTGATCCCGGGCCTGACCGCGACCCGGCCCGAGGACGCGGAGAGCGCCGAGGTGAAGGGCCGTCCGGTGATGGCCGAGGTGATCGCCAAGGCGGTCGCCGACCGGCAGTGGGTGCCCGAGCGGCCGATCCGGGTGACCGTCGACCGCACGGTGCTCCGGCTCGACCCGTCGTACTGCGCGGACCTCCGGGACCGGGTGCGCGAGCGGCACCTGACGCACAACCAGGCCCGGCCGTTCTTCCTGACCGAGATCGTCGACTACCTGACGAACCAGTACGCCGAGCTGATCGGTGCGGACCCGCTCGGCGGCGAGAACCTGCTGGACGAGTACGACCTGGCCGAGCTGCGCAAGGAGGTGCTCGCCGAGCCGGCCGTGCAGGCGCTGCTCGACCGCCTCTGGCCGCTGCTCAGCCCGCAGCAACTCCTCGAGGACCTGTACGGCGACGAGGATCGGCTGGCCCTGGCCGCACCACAGTTGAGCGTGCTCGACCGCGAACACCTCCTCCGGTACGGCGCCGACTGGAGCCCGTCCGACGTACCACTGCTCGACGAGGCCGCCGAGCTGCTCGGTGACGACGGGCAGGAAGCGGCTCGGGAGCGGGCGGCCCGGGCCCGCCGGATCGCTTACGCACAAGGGTCGCTGGACGTGCTGACCGGGTCGGCGTCGACCGACTTCGACGACGAGGACGAGTCGGAGGTGCTGACCGCGAAGGACATCCTGGACGCCGAGATGCTCGCGGAACGGTACGAGGCCGAGGACGACCGGACGCTGGCCGACCGCGCCGGGTCCGACCGGCGGTGGACGTATGGGCACGTGATCGTCGACGAGGCGCAGGAGCTCACGCCGATGGCGTGGCGGGCGATCGCACGCCGGTGTCCGTTGCGGTCGATGACCGTGGTCGGTGACGTCGCGCAGACCGGTGCGGTCGGCGGCGGGACGAGCTGGCAGGGTGCGCTCGGGTCCACGTTCGGCGACCGGTGGCGGCTGGCCGAGCTCACGCTGAACTACCGGACGCCGGCGGAGGTGATGGAGCTGGCGGGCGACGTACTGCGCGAGGTCGATCCCTCGGTCGAGGCGCCGCGATCGGTGCGGTCGACCGGGGTCAAGCCGTGGCACGCGGACATCGCGGCCGCGGATCAGGCGGCGTACGTGCAGAAGGTCGCCGCGGAGGAGACGCAGCACGGGAAGGTCGGTGTGATCACGTCACGCAGCCGGCTCGAGCTGGTGCAGGAGGCGGTCGCCCACCTGAGCGAGGTGACGGTCCTGAGCGCGGCCGGCGCCAAGGGCCTCGAGTTCGACTCCGTCCTGGTCGTCGACCCCGACGGCATCCTGGTCGAGTCCCCGCGCGGTCTCCGCGACCTGTACGTCGCCCTCACCCGCTGCACCCAACGCCTCGGGGTGGTCGGCCCTCTTCCCGACGTACTGCGGTCTTCCACCGCTTGGGACGACCGGCGTTAGTGATCGGCGCAGCACTGCTGCTGGTGCTGGGATTCGAAGGGGATGAGGAGGTTGCCGGCGGCCGGCTGGAGCTGGAGGGTGAGGCGGCCGGCCCGGCGGAGGGGGCGGAGGAAGTCGCGGGTGTCGATCAGGGTGTCGTCGGTGACGGGTACGCCGCCGACGGCTTCGAGGTGGTCGATCCCGCAGCGGGTGCGGAGCTCCGCGGCCGGCAGGATGCCGTGCGCCTGTTCGTGTCCGGGCCAGCGGACCGCGCGACCCGCCGTCCCCAGGGCGGCTTCGACGGCGGCGACGTACGCGCCCCGGACGAGCTGACTCGGGCCGGACAGCTCCGGCTCGGACGCGCCCGGCCGGGTGATCGCCAGGCCGACGCGGCGATCGGCGAAGTGCGCGCGGACGGCGTCGGCCAGGTCGGCCGCGCTCATCAGCGAGACGGCGACGTGCGGCCGGTCGCCGCCCGACACCATGTGGGTGCAGGCGACGACCGGTTGGTCGACGACGCCGAACAGGTCGTACAGCAGGTGGTCGGCCTCGGCCGTGTCCCTACTGTCCGCGTCGATCGCGATGATCACTGTCCTCCTTCGGCTACCGGGGCAGGACCCAGATCGGGTTGGTGTAGAACCACAGGTCGACCCACGGGTCCGCGTCGCCGACCACGTCGAGCTGCGGCCCGGCCGGGTCGATCGCGGCGCCGTGATAGCCGGGCCGGCTGCGGTTCCCGTCGGTGCCGCGGACGCGGACGTAGAACGGCGCCTCCGCCCGTCCCAGCGGGTACACCAGCTCGAACGTGCCGCGCTTGCCCGACGTGTCCCACTGCCGGACGACCTTGGTCTTCGGCGCGGTGAACGTGTCGCGGTCGGTGACCGGCCCGGTGACGGCGCCCTGGATGACGTCGACCCGGTTGAGCGCCGGGACGAAGTTCGCCCAGTTCGGCATCGTCTGCGCGGTGATCCGGACGACCAGCTCGAGCGCCCGGCCCTTGCGCGTGATCAGGGCCCCGCCAAGTGGTTCGCCAGACCGTTTGCCGACCTCACGGACCTCGACCTCGACGCCCTTGACCAGCGCGCCGTGGTCGACCCAGACGCGGCCGTTGCGCAGCCCCTCCATCACCGCGAGGTAGTCGCGCCGGTCCGCGCCGACGTGCGTGCGGCTGTAGAACCCGGGCCAGAAGTCGCCCGCGGTCCGGTTGACAGTGTTGCCGTACACCGGGTCCATGTACCGGCCGTCGCGGTCGAACTGCGCCTGGCTCGAGCCGTCGGGGCGGCGGGCGGTCTCGTTCCAGTTCACGTGCGAGTCGGAGTTCGCGCTGATCCACCACGGCTTGCCCTCGGCGAGCAGGCTGTCCCACAGACCGCCGACGGTCGCCGTCATCCAGTCGAACCCGCCCCAGGTCCGGTAGCTCTCGGCCGGGTAGCCGGGGAACGAGTTCGGGTTCGGCGAGTTGCCGTAGAAGCCGCGGGCGCTCGCGCCGCCGATCCCCTCCGGCAGGCCGGCCGCCTGGTGCCCCGGCGCGCCCTCGAAGCCGACCGCGATCCGCGGGTCCGCGTCCCGCCAGTTGCGGATCTCGTGCGGGCTGTCGATGCCGTTGCGGGCCGGGTGGTTGGCCAGGAACAGCGCGTCCGCGACCCGGCGGCGGTCCACCTGCTGACCGAGCCACTGGATGCCGGACACCGCGAGCGCCTCGTTGGCCGGCGTGTTCGCCCCGGCGCCGCGCACGCTGCCGTCGTACGAGTTCTCGAACTGCTTGAGTACGTCGACCTCGCGGCTGCCCGGGGCGACGAAGACCGTGCCGTGCTCGGCGGCCGGGATGTTCCACTCCAGGCCCTGGAAGATCAGCGTGTTCCGCAGCTCCGAGCGGGCCGCCTTGATCTGCGGGTTGACCAGGTCGACGCCGATCCGCGCGTGCGTCGCGCCGCCGTGGTCGGTGATGACGAGCCAGTCCAGCCCGTACGCCGCCGCGTGCCGGGCCTGGTCGATCACCCGGTACAGGCCGTCGGAGCTCAGCTGGGTGTGGATGTGGTGGTCACCGGCCAGCCAGACGTTCGGGCGGCCGCCCGGCTTGAAGATCCAGCCGTCCCGGTCTGCGGACGTGGCCGCGGCCACCTGCGCCCCGGTGACCGCGAGCGCCGCCGTACCGCCGAGGATCCCGGCCGACCGCAGCAGCGCCCGCCGCGACACCTCACTCGGCGACAGGTCACTGTCCGGCACCGACTCGTCCAACGCCACCAACGTCGCCGAGTCCAGTTCGGTGTTCGGATGATGGTGATCGTGCCCGTGCCCGTGATCGTGCGCGTGGCTGTGTCCGTGGTCGTGGCTGTGACCGTGATCGTGGCTGTGCGCGTGGTCGATCCCGTGTGCCGGGGCCCGGCCGTGGTCGTGCGGGTGCGCGTGGTCGTGCGAGTGCCCCATCAGCTGTCCTCTCGGAGGCGGAATCCGCCGCGATCATCACCCCTCCCCATGACCACCACCTGACACCCCGGTGAACACCCGCGGTGGACAATCCGGCGCTCCACCACTTCAATAACCCGGGATGACGACTCGCCGAGCGAGGCTCCGAGCGGCCGCGGCGACTGTGTTCGCGGCCGGTGGTCTGATCGCGCTGCCGGCCTGCGGCGACACAGCGTCCGAGAGCCCCGCGCCGGCACCACCTCCGAGCAGTTCTCCACCCCGTACGACGCCGTTGCCAGCAGCAAGGGTTAGCTACGTGTTTCCGGTGGGTGGGTGTGTGGGGGCTGCTTCGGAGAGTCATCATGATTATCCGGCGTCGGACATCTTTGCGGGGAAGGGGTGCCGGTTCGTCGCGCCGGTGGCGGGGCGGGTGGACGAGGTGGTTCGGGTGGATGCGTGGGAGCCGGGAAGCAACGTCGGGCGGGACCGGGGTGGGTTGTCGGTGTCGGTGGTCGGGATCGACGGTGTTCGGTACTACGGGTCGCACCTGGCGGCGATCGCGGCCGGGATCAGACCGGGAGTGCAGGTCCGCGGCGGGCAGACGCTCGGGTTGATCGGGAACACCGGAAGCGCCCGCCCGACGCCGCCTCACCTGCACTTCGGGATCAGTTGGCCGACCCCGCCGGGCAGGTGGTGGATCCGCCGCGGCGCCGTGTCGCCGCAGCCCTATCTCAAGGCGTGGCGAGAAGGCCGGCAACTGTCCCCGGTCGCCGCGGTGGCTAAAGCGCGGCGGGTGTACGGCGTCGATCGCGGCTGCCGGTCGTACTGCTGACGAACGCGAGCCCGAGCAACGCTCCACCGAGCGGCATCAGGTCGAGGTTCGCCGAGATCACCACGAAGCCGGCCAACAGCAGCACCGGCGACCACGCCGGCAGCTGCCGCTCGACCACGAGCAGCACCGCCAGAGTCAGCAGTCCGGCCAGGAACAGCAACGGCCCCACGGTGTACAGCGGCTCGTAGATCCCCAGATCGCCCGGCCACCGCTCGTACAGATCCCCGATCCGCGACTTCTCCGCATGGTTATCAGCCCGGAATCCGACGATCAGATCGACCACGATCACCCGTACGAACGCCGCCACCCCGACCATCCCCACCACGACAGCCGCCGTACCCACAGCCCGCCGCCGAGTCAGCACCTGCCGAGCCCGCACGAGCAGTACGCCGTACAACACGAACCCCACGAGAATCAACAGATGCCCCACCGTCCAAGCCACCCCCGGCCCGTGCTGCCCATCAACCCCGTCCGCCAGCCGAACAATGCCATAAGCAACCAACAACCCCGCCGCAACCAAACCAATCGTCTTCATCCCCCGATCCTCACCACCCCGCCCCGCCCGAACATCACCGCCTAGAGCGAGATTTCTCGACCTACTGGTTCGTGGGGGTGATGAGGCCGGATTCGTAGGCGGTGATGACGGCTTGGGCTCGGTCGCGGAGGTTGAGTTTGGTGAGGGTGTTGCTGACGTGGGTTTTGACGGTGTGTTCGCTGACGGTCAGGGCGGCGGCGATCTCGGCGTTGGTGAGGCCGCGGGCGAGCAGGACGAGGGTTTCGCGTTCGCGGGCGGTGAGTACGTCGAGGGCGGCGGGCGGGCCGGATCGCGGGCGGTTGCGGGTGAGGTCGGCGATCAGCCGGCGGGTGACGCTCGGGGCGAGCAACGAGTCGCCGGCGACCACGACCCGGACGGCGTGCACGAGGTCGTCCCGGCGGACGTCCTTCAGCAGGAACCCGCTCGCGCCGGCGTACAGGGCGTCGTACACATAGTCGTCGGAGTCGAAGGTCGTCAGCATCACCACCTTCGTCGCAGTGCTCGCGCAGATCGTCCGCGCGGCCGCGAGACCGTCGACGCGCGGCATGCGTACGTCGAGCAACGCGACGTCCGGCGCCAGCGAGCGGACCAGCGCGACCGCCTCCGCGCCGTCGGCCGCCTCGCCGACGACCTCGATGTCGGGCTGCGCGTCGAGGATCATCGCGAACCCGCTGCGGACCAGTTCCTGGTCGTCGGCCAGCACCACGCGGATCATGAAACCCCTTCTGGACAAGGAAGTCTGGCCCGTACCTCGAACCCACCACCCGGCAGCGGCCCGGCCGTCGCCACACCACCGCACGCGGCCGCCCGCTCGCGGATCCCGACCAACCCGTGCCCACCACTCGCCGGCGGACCTCCGACTCCGTTGTCGGTGACAACCAATTCGACCGCATCCGCGGACCAGTCGAGCCGTACGGCGACCCGCGTCGCGCCGGCGTGCTTGACCGTGTTCGTCAGCGCCTCCTGGACGATCCGGTAGACCGCGACCTCCGTGTCCGCCGGCAACGGCCGCCGTACGCCGCTCTCCTCGAAAGACGTCCCGCGCACGAGCGCCGGCAGGTCGGCCAGCGTCGGCTGCGGTGCCCGGTCCTCGCCGGCCTTCAGTACGCCGAGCAGCCGCCGCAACTGCACCATCGCGTCCCGGCCCGCGTCGGCGATCGCGTCGAAGGCCCGTTCGGCCCGGTCCGGATCGGTGCGTACGACGACCGGCCCGGCCTCGGCCTGGACGACCATCAGGCTGACCGCGTGCGCGAGGATGTCGTGCATGTCGCGGGCGACCCGGGCACGCTCCTCCGCGGCCGCGCGGGCAGCCTCGGCGACTCGTTCGCGCTCCAACTGGTCCGCACGTTCCCGCAGGACCGCGGCGTGCTCGCGGTGGCTGCGTTCCAGCGACCCGAGCAGCCAGGCGGCGACCGGGAGCAGGAACGTGAACATGAACTCGTCCAGGTCGTTGTCCTTCAGCAGCAACGACGCCGGCGGGAACGTCACCAGGATGACGACCAGCACCCCGATCCGCTGCCACCGCTTCCGGCCGAGACCGGCCAGCGTGTAGATCGCGACCAGGCCGCCGTACTGCAGGTTCTGCCCGGGGTGGTGGTGCAGCGAGACCAGGGTCGCGGCCGTGCCGACAACGACCATCACCCCGAACGGCCACCGCCGACGCCAGAGCAGCGGCACGACCGTCCCCAGGTTGAATAGCACCCCCAGCCAGGTGACCGACCCCGGCGCCGGGTCGATGAACGGCACCGAGGTCGCGATCGCCACCGCGAGCACGACCGCGCCGTCCACCACCCGCGGAGCCACCATCTGCCCAGTCTGACCCAGCCGCCCACCCCGAACCTCACTCCCACGACGGAGGCCGGCGAGCGACCTCCGTCGTCCGAGCGAGCAGCCGGCGCGACTACGCGGACCCGAACGAGCAGCCGGCGCGACTACGCGGACCCGAACGAGCACCCGGGCTACTGCGAGGACCCGAGCGGCCGAGCTACTGCTCGGGCCCGAAGATCTGGCGGATTTCGGACTCGCCCTCCCAGCCGGGCCAGGCCCGGCGGTGGAGGTCCATGAATCGCTTGGTCCAGTGGATGACCTCGTCGCGGGAGGCGTCGTACACGGCATATGCACCGAGGGGGTTCGGGTCCTCGAACGGGCCGTCGGCGACGGTCAGCCGGCCGGCGGAGACGCCGACGCGGGTGGCGGTCGCGATCGGGAGCAGGCCGGCCGAGTCGACGAGGACTCCGCTGCGGGCGGCCTCCGCACCGAGCGCGGCCATGCCTTCGTGCAGCTCGGGCGGCGGGAAGCCGTGGGCCTCCGACGTCCGCAGGACGGCGATGAAGCGCATCAGCGGGCCCGCCCTTCGCGCAGCATCCCGATCGACTTCTCGATCCGGCGGGTCCTGGTCTCGTCGGTCTTCGCCGACGTCACCTGCAGCACGTGCCACTGCTGCTTGCTGTAGCTCAGCGTCTCCCAGAACTCCTGGGCCTTGGCGTCCGCCGCCAGCGCCGCGGCCAGCTCCTCGGGTACGTCGACCTCGCGCGGAGCGGTGTCGAGCTCGACGTCGACCTCCAGCACGTCCCCGGCCGAGACGCCCGCCTCGGTACGACGCTCCGCGCTGACGCCGAGCAGGTACCGGCCGCCCATCCGGGCGATCGAGGTCCGGAACGTGTACCCCTGGACGGTCACCTTGACCTTCGGGTGCGCGCCTCCGCCGAGTGTCTCCACCACCTCGGCGGGGACCTCGAAGCCGGCCGTGGTCTTGCCGGTGGACTCGAGCTCGGCCGTGAACTTCATCGGAGACTCCCCTCTGCGCGGGCGCGCAGCATCAGCATGGTGATCCAGGTCCAACCCAGGATGACAGCGACCGTGAACCCGAGGTTGACGACGGCGGTGCCGCTGCCGGCGCCGAGGCCGACCAGGGCGAGGAAGTAGACGATCCCGGTCACCAGCGAGAACCGGGACCAGCCGGTCGAGCGCCGCCGGCCGAACCACCGGCTGAGCACGAAGCACGCGACGATCAGCCCGATGAATCCGACGGACCCGGCGATGACATGGCCGAACCCGTGCCAGCTGATCGTCTCCGGCAGCTCGTCCGGCGTGCCCGGCGGGAAGCCGAGCGCCGGATCGGCACGCATCAACCCGGCCGCGGCGACACCGGCGCCGTACACGAGCAGCCCGCCGACCGCCCAGCGCGACCGCTGACCGGGCGGGAAGGACCGGCTCAGGCCGATCGCGCCGGCGACGGCGAGCAGGCCGGTGCCGACGAGCATGGCCGAGTGGATCCAGCCGTTCGTCCCGTTGGCGAGCAGGCTCAGGGAGTGCTTGCGGATGTCGAATCCGTCGCGGACGATCGCCTCGACCGTGCCGATTCCGACGTACAGGGGTCCGGCGAGGGCGCCGGCGAGGAGCAGTGGTCGTGTCATGCGGTTCAGCCTGGGCCGAACACCTTCAGAAAGACTTTTGAAGTCCTAGGCTGCGCGCATGCGATTCGGTGTGTTGGGGCCGGTGACCGCGTGGACCGACGACGGCCGGGCTGTGCGGATCCCCGACCGTAAGGTCCGGGCCCTGCTGGCGGACCTCCTGCTGCACGCGGGCCGTCCGGTCGCGGCGTCCGCGATCATCGACGACCTCTGGGGCGACGAGCTGCCCGTCAACCCGACCGCGACGCTGCAGACGAGGGTCTCGCAGCTGCGCAAGGCACTCGACGACGCCGAGTCGGGCGCCCGGGACCTCGTCCGGACGACGCCGGCCGGTTACCTGATCAGCGTCGCCGCGGAGGCGGTCGACTCGGGCCGTTTCCGCTCACTCGCCGCCCGGGCCCGGCAGACCGGCAGCGCCCGCATGCGGGCCGCGACCCTGGCCGACGCGCTCACGCTCTGGCGAGGTCCGGCGTACGCCGATGTCGCGCAGGACGCGTTCGCGCGGGCGACGATCGACCGGCTCGACGAGGAACGGCTGGCGGTGCAGGAGGCGTACGCTGAGGCGCGGCTGGTGCTCGGTGAGTACGACGAACTGGTCGCCGAACTGACCGAACTTGTCGCGCGGAACCCGTTACGTCAACGGCTGCGCGCCGTACAGCTGAAGGCCCTGTACCACGCGGGTCGTCAGGCGGACGCGTTGGCGAGCTATGCCGACCTTCGGCAACGGCTGGCCGACGAGCTCGGGCTCGATCCCGGACCGGAGCTGGTCGCGCTCCACCAGGAGATCCTCACCAAGGAGCCGGCGGCCCGCGAGCCGGTGCGGACCAATCTGCCCGCCGAGGTCGAGCTGATCGGCCGGGAGGCCGCAGTCGACGAGGTGGTCGGATTGCTGACGACGGCGCGGCTGGTGACCTTGACTGGTGCCGGTGGCGTCGGGAAGACCAGCCTGGCGTTGACCGCCGCTCGCCGTACTGGCGACGAGGCTTACCTGGTCGAGCTCGCCGCGCTGGCCCCGGGCGCCGAAGCCACCGACGTCGCGGCGTTGGTCGAGACCACGAGTGGCCTGCTGGTCCTGGACAACTGTGAGCATGTGATCGACGCGGCCGCTGAGGTTGCCGTGCGACTGCTGCGCGAGTCCCCAGACCTGCGGATTTTGGCGACGAGCCGGGAGCCGCTCGCGGTCGCCGGTGAGCATCGCCGGCCTGTGCCGCCGCTCGACCTGCCGTCAGCCGAGGCGGATGCGGCCGCGAGTCCGGCGGTTCAGCTCTTCGTCACACGGGCATCGGCGGCGGATCCGCGGTTCCAGCTGACCGCCGACAACACTGCGGCGGTGGTCGCGCTGTGCCGCCGGCTCGACGGCCTTCCGCTCGCTCTGGAACTGGCCGCGAGCCGTGTTTCCGCGATGGACGTCCGCGACCTGGCCGAGCGCTTCGACGACCGCTATCGCGGCCGGGGGCTGCCCGATCGGCAGCAGACCCTGTCGGCCATGGTCGAGTGGAGCTGGGACCTGCTCAACGAACCTGAACGAGCGGTGCTCAGACGGCTCGCACCCCATCCCGGCGGCTGCACGCTGGCCGCGGCCGAGGCGGTGTGTGCGGGCGACGACGTACCCGTGGCCGAGGTCGCCGAACTGCTGAGTCACCTGGTCGATCGGTCACTCGTCGTCCGCGTCGACGGCACGTCCGGCTCGCGATACCGCCTGCTGGAGACCGTACGGGCGTTCTGCCTGCAACGGCTCGCGGAAGCGGACGAGGTCGAGACCACCCGCAGACGGTACGAGCGCTACTTCGAAGGACTCGCCGCCCATACCGAGCCCCGGTTGTACGGGCACAGCGACCTGTTCGCCTACCTCGGCGGCCTGTACGGCGACGCCACGCCGCGCGCCTCCGGGCCGCCGGCGATGTTGCCGAAGACAACGACTGTCACATCCGCCGATGGCACCCCGATCGTGCTGGAGCGGTACGGCGACGGCGGCCCGGCGATCGTGCTCGTCGGCGGAGCACTGAACGACCGGCGGACCTTCGTCCCCCTGGCCAAGCGGCTCGCCGGCCAGTTCACCGTGGTCACCTACGACCGGCGTGGTCGCGGCGACAGCGGCGAGGTGCTGCCGTGGGCAGTCGAGCGGGAGATCGAGGACTTGGCCGCGGTGGTCGACGCCGCCGGCGGGACGGCGTACGCGCTCGGTGTCTCGTCCGGTGCGGTGTTCGCGGCCGAGGCGGCGGCGCACGGCGTACCGATTCTCGGGCTGGTGCTGATCGAACCGCCGTTCATCATCGACGACACCCGGCCGCGGCTCGGGCCCGACTTCCCGGCCCGGCTGCGCGAGCTCGTGGAGCAGGATCGGTACGGCGACGCGGTCGAGCTGTTCCTCGTGCATGCCGTGGAGATGCCGGCCGAGGTACTCGCGCCGATGCGCTCGGCACCGCTCTGGAAGGACCTGGAAGCGCTCGCGCCGACGTTGGCGTACGACGTCCTGGTGATGGGCGACTTCACGATCCCGGACCACTGGGCGACCGCGATCACCGTGCCGACGCTGGTGATCGACGGCGGCGAGAGCCGGGACTGGCGCCGCAACACCGCGCAGGTGGTCGCGGACCTGCTCCCGGAGGGTTCGCGGCTGACCATGGACGGTCATCCGCACGACGTCGAGCCCGACGTCCTCGGCCCGATCGTGGAACGGTTCGTCGCCGTGTCGAGCTGACGGCGGCGGCTCCGACGTACCGGACGGGTGAGCTGATCGGCAGCTCTCCGGACGAAGGATCGACGCATGGGACAGCCCGTTCTGAACAGCATGTTGCTCGGCAGCACCGACGCGGAGCGGCTGAAGGCCTGGTACCGCGAGGGTTTCCGGGCCGAGGTCGACGGCTACGGCAACCTGGACCTCGGCGGCTTCGGCCTGGTGATCGAGCAGCGCGACGACGTCGCCGCCAAGGCCGCCGAACCCGGCCGGTTCATCGTAAACTTCGCGGTCGACGACATCGAGGCGGCGGCCGCCCACCTGCGCGCCCTCGACGTCGAGTGGCTGGTGCACCCGGAGGACCGCGGGATCGGGTGGTTCGCCACCCTGGTCGACCCGGACGGCAACTACGTCCAGCTCATCCAGATGAAGCCGGAGTACTACGCGAACCGCTGAGCCCACGACAACGTCCGCACCGGCCTTGGGGAACCGGTGCGGACGGGGTCAACTGTTGTCAGGCGCATTTGTCTGTCGGGAAGAACGGCGGCAAGCGGGGGGCAGAGCGCCAGCGCCCGCTTGCCGCCCAACGGCATCGTCGGTTGATCGAGGTGAGGTGCTCGACCGGGTCGCGTGTCCGGGTGGGTTGTCTGGTGAGAAACGGAAACGCGTGATGATGCCGGGTGCTTCTCAGCGGGGTGCTACGTCCCACATGCGCTCGCCGGGCAGGGGGTCGGGGAGCCGGTCGACGGCGGGCATCGGGTCGTTGGTGACCCGAAGACCGGCGAACCGACGGCTCATGGCGTGTGCGTACCGCTCGGCCAACGCCGGCTCGGCGTTGTAGTCGGCGATCACGTGCTCACCGAACCAGACACGGACGCGTCGGCGCTCAGCGGTCTGGGTGGCGGTGGCGGTTGTCACTGGTCCTCCTGGCTGTTGCTCGAGGTGTGGTCGGCCTGGGAACGCGGAGCGAGCGCGGTGCCGGTGCGCCGTGTGTTCACCGTCACGTCAGATCCAACGGAGGACGCCGACCCGAAGTCACGCCTCGATCAGAATTCGGAACGGTTTTTCGAGACCAGCCAGGGCCGATTTCTTCGATCCTTTGTTCGATTGTTTCTGCAGCTGAACGGTTCTCAGCCGAAAGGCCCTCTGGTCGAGACGCCGCCGTCGACGACGAGCTGCTGGCCGGCGACGTAGCCGGACGCGTCCGAGGCGAGGTAGATGACCGCCTCGGCCATCTCCTCCGACCGGCCGAGCCGGCCGACCGGGATCTCGTCCACCCATTCGCCCGCGGTGTCCGTGTGCTCGTTCGCCACCGCGGTCGCGATCGCACCACCGGCCGCGACGTTCATCCGGATCCCGTCGGCGGCGTACTCGGCCGACACCGTCCGGGCCAGGCTGACCAGGCCGGCCTTCATCACGCCGTACGCCGCCTGCTTCGGCGCGGCCATCAGGCCGGTCACCGAGCCGACGCTGACGATCGTGCCGCCGGACCCCTGGTCGAGGAAGACCCGCACGGCCGCGCGGACCGCGCGCATCACGTACCGGAGGTTGACCTCGTAGATCGTGTCCCAGTCCTCGTCGGTCATCTCGTGCAGCTTGACCGCGGGCACGAACGCCACCTGCCCGCCGACGACGGTGACGAGCACGTCCAGCCCGCCCAACTGCTCGACCGCACTGTCGACCATGGCCTCGATGTCGGCGGGCGCCCGCACGTCGCCGGACACCGGGTACGCCGTACCGCCGGCGAGCCGGACCGCCTCGGCCGCTTCGGCTGCCCGCTCGGCGGAGATGTCCGCGATCGTGACGGCCGCTCCCTCGGCCCCGAACGCGTTGGTGACGGCGCGCCCGATCCCGGCGCCCCCTCCCCCGATGACGAGTGCACGCTTACCGGTGAGTCGCATGTCCGCGACCATAGATGATCACGGCAACGACATTCACAGGGTTTCCTCAGGAACGACACGCCGAGCTGTCAGAACGACTCCGTACGCTGGACGACGTGACCATCGAAGACGCTGGAACGAAGTCCCTGGCGGTGCCGGAACTGGTGGCCGGTGGGGTCGTGGAGGCACCCGAGCGGGTCCAACCGAACGGCTTGGCCGCCGTTCAGACTGAGCAGTTGATCGGTGATGTCGGGGACGCTCTCCGGTTGCTCGACGCGGTCGAACGCGTGCGTGGCCACGCCCATCCACTCGTCCTCGGTCTCCAGGACGCGGTCGGGATGAAGATGCCGGCGGCCCTCACCCTGAGCGCGATCGCCAACGGCCGCGCCACCGCCGACGAGGTCGCGGAGCAGGTCGGCACGACCGTGGGTGAGGCCGAGCTGGCGATCGCCGAGCTCGAGGCGCTCGGCATGGTCCGGACCGGACCGCGCCTGGCCGTCACCTCGCTGGGCCAGGCCCGCCTCTCCCAGCTCGACGCGCTCACCGTCCGTGTCCTCGACGTGGTCACCGGCATCCTCGGCCCGACCGACGCCGCCCACCTGATCCGCCTGCTGCACACCGTGGCCGACGGTCTGGAGTCCGCGGCCGGCTCGTCCGCGGTCACGCAGGCGCTCCCGCAGGTCGCGCTGCACAACTGACCACTCGGTGTCGAGGTCGCCCGGCCGGCACCGACGTACCTGGTGAAAGCACCCCAACCAGGGAGGTACGTGATGTTCAAGGACACGAAGGCGTACAGCGGCTTCTCGGTCGACGACACCGGCGTGGCCAAGGAGTTCTACGGCAGCACGCTCGGGCTCGACGTGACCGAGGACCACGGGATGCTGCAGCTGAACCTCGCCGGCGGCGCGCAGGTCCTGGTCTATCCGAAGGACAACCACGTCCCGGCCGAGTTCACCGTGCTGAACTTCCCGGTCGACGACATCACCGCGACCGCCCGCGAGTTGGCCGGCCGCGGCATCACCTTCGAGCGGTACGACGACAAGCACGACGCGGACGGCGTCCACCGCGGCGACGGCCCGCCGATCGCCTGGTTCAAGGACCCGGCGGGCAACGTGCTGTCGATCATCGAGGAATAGGGTCGTCGTACTGACCCGGCCGGCCCTGGTAGCGGACCCCGTCACGGTAGGGCCAGGAGTACGGCGTACAACCGTGCATCCCCAGCGTCTGCTGCTGCATGACCGGCGCCGGCCGGCCGCGCCCCGGGCACAGCTCGTGGCCGCGGCCGAGCCGGTGACCGGTCTCGTGGTTGATCATGTACTGCCGGTACGCCGACAGCGAGGCGCCGTACTGCGGTACGCCGTGCACCCAGCGCGCCACGTTGAGGACGACGCGATCGCCGATCCGGCAACTGGTGTAGCGGTCGTACCCGTCGCGGCAGACGGCGTCCCGCGTCGCCGGAGTCACGAGCATCACGGTGAAGTCGGCGTCCTCCCCCGGACCGACCTGACGGAAGCGGAACTTCCCGCCGGACGCCCACCCCTGCGGAGCGCCGTACGTCGCCCGGACGAACTGCGCGAGCGCGGTCCGGTCGATCCCGTTGATCCCGCCCTCGATCGCGAGCTGGTACGTGTACAGCCGTCCGGAGCGGCCGATGACGGCTGGGTTCCCGGGCAGGACGCCGTACGAGCCGGTGCCGCGCGCGGGATAGGTGATCGCGGGCCGAGAGCGCGCGGGCGCCGAAGCCGACCGGTCCCCCGGCTCCACCGGCCTGACCGGCACCTCGGCGTCTGGCTCCACGACGTCGGCGGCCGGGCGGGCCGGGTAGCCGTGGCCGCCCGACGGGCCGGCGGGTAACTGGTACAGCCCCGCGACCGCGACCACCACCACGGCCGCCGACCCGGTCATCCTGACGACACTCCAACGGCGCATTCGGCGAGCTCCTCACAGCGCCCCTCTAGGCGCATTCTCACTCTCTTCTTGCCCGTGTGCCCAGGAACGCTTCTCGATCCACGCGCGGAGCGGGTCAGGTGAGGCGCAGCCGCAGCGTCGGGAAGTTCGCCTCGATGAATCCGAGGGCGCGGTAGAGGTCGATCCCGTCCTGCGTGGCATGCAGCTCAATCAGGCCGACAGCGGTCTCGTCGCGGAACCAGTCGAGCAGCGCGACCACACAGGACCGCGCGAGGCCGCGCCGGCGGAAGTCCGGCTCGGTGCTGACGTTGTACAGGTGACCACGCACGGTGCTCTGGTCCCGCGGGCCCGGCGGGTGCACGTGGACGGTGCCCACGGCTCCTGCGACCACGCCGACGGCCGGGTCGTCGACGACGTACGCCGCGAAGGTGTCGGGAGACGTGAGTTGCTCGGCGAACCACTGCCGCGCGATCGTCCGCCAAGGAGCGTCGGAGCCGCCGACCTCGGCGCCCATCGCGGCGAGCATCAGGGCGCGGAGCCGCACCAGGGCGTCCGCGTCGTCCGGCTTGGCCCGTCGTACCTGGACTTCGGTCACGACCACAGTCTGGCGAACTTTTTTCCGGGTCAGGGAATCGAAGGAAGTGGACGTGCACCGGGGACGCGTCCACTTCGTCCTGTCGCCGAGTGGGGGGAGCGCCGTGACCCCGAGCAGCAGAGCCCGCCGCGCCCGTTCCGGCCGGGCTCGGCGGTCCAGGCCGAGGCAGCGGTCCGCTGTCGGCGCGCTCGTGCTCGCGGTCCTCGGGGCGCTCGTGCCCGGGACGGCGTACCTGGTCGCGCGCCGGTTCCGGCTCGGCGGCGTGGTGACGGCGCTCAGCCTCGCGGCGTACGGCGTGGCCGCGTACGTCGGCCTGATGCGGCGGGACGACGTGATCGCGTGGGCACTCGACCCGGACCTGCTGCTGTGGATGGTCGGCGGACTGACCGCGGTCGCGCTCTGCTGGGTCGTCGTACTCGTGACGTCGTACAAGATGCTGCGGCCGCTCACGACCCGGCCGGCGTCGCGGCTGTTCGGCGCGGTGGTGATCGGGCTGGTGTGCTTCGCGATGGCGTCGAGTACGGCGCTCGGAACGCAGACGTTGATGGCGCAGCGCAGCCTGGTGCGGAAGGTGTTCTCGGGCGACGAGTCGAAGAGTCAGACGCGGCCGACGGTCGCGAACACCGGGGACGTGTGGGCGCAGTTCCCACGGCTGAACGTGCTGCTGCTCGGCGCGGACGACGGCGAAGGCCGGGACAACACCCGCACCGACACCGTCATGATCGCGAGTATCGACACCAAGACCGGTGACACCGCGCTGATCTCGCTGGCGCGGAACTGGATGCGGATGCCGTTCCCGAAGGACTCGCCGCTGCACGAGCTGTACCCGACCGGCTTCTGGGACCCGGACGGCCCGCCCGAGCAGTCGAGCTTCTACCTGGACGCGATGTACCGGATGGTGCCCGAACTGCATCCCGGCGTCCTCGGGCCGTCCGACAACGAAGGCGCCGACGTCCTCAAACTGGCGGCCGGCGAGGCGCTCGGGCTGAAGCTGCACTACTACGTGCAGATCAACCTGGCCGGGTTCGAGCAGCTGGTCGAGGCGCTCGGCGGGATCACCGTGAACATCAACTACCCGGTCCCGGTCGGCGGCAACGACGACAAGAACATCCCGCCCAACCGCTACCTCGAGCCGGGTCCGAACCGGAAGCTGAACGGCAAGGACGCCCTCTGGTTCGCCCGCGGCCGGTACCGCGTGCCCGGCGCGGACGTCGCCCGCCAGGCCCGCCAGCGCTGCACGATCAAGGCGATCGTCGAACGCGCCACCCCGCAGAACATCCTCGCCAACTACCAGTCGATCGCCGCGGCCGGCGAACAACTCATCCGCACCGACATCCCGGAGAAGCTCCTCCCGCACCTGCTGCCCCTCGGGAAGAAGGTCAAGACCGCCAAGATCACCACCATCGACCTCGACAAGAAACGCAACTACCCCACCGGCCAGAACCCCGACTACGCCGCCATGCGCACCATCATCCGCACCACCCTCAACCCCACCCCCAAACCGCGCCCCACCCCCACCCGCCGCACCCCAACCAAGCCCACCACCAAGCCGCCCACCACCCCACCCCCATCCCCACCCGCCGACCTCACCCAAGACTGCGCCTACAACCCCAGGTAGCCGGCGAGTTGTCGGAAGCCACCGGACCGGCGTACTATTCGAATGTTTCGAAACCACGTTCCTTTCGTTCGTTGGAGGGGTGATGACCGCCGAGGCCCTCGAGCAGCAGACGTACCTGCCGGAGCAGCCGGAGCAGTTGGCCACGGTGGCCAGCTTCCTCGCAGCACACCAGAGTCGACGGGGGACGGCGCCCGAGCCGCGGTACTTCCTGGCCGGCTCACAGGAGGGCGATCAGGTCGAAGTCCCGGAGGCGCTGCACATGGTTCTTCTGCAGGTGGTGGAGGCCTTGAAGGCCGGCCACGCGGTCACGGTCGCCCCGCAGAGCTCGAAGCTGACCACGCAACAGGCGGCCGATCTGCTCGGGGTCAGCCGGCCGACGGTGGTGCGGCTCATCGACCAGGGGGACCTCCCGGCCGAGCGGATCGGCACTCGCCGGAAGGTCCTGTTGCGCGAGCTCCTCGAGTACCGCGATCGGCGACGGCAGCGTCAGTACGACGCCATCGCCGCAACGGGTGTCGACCTCGACGCGGAGGACGATCCGGTCGCCGTACAGGAACAACTGAGAGCGATCCGCAAGGAGCTCGCCGACCGCCGCCGCACCACCTGAGCGCCGGCGTGTTCAGCGCAGTCCTCGACACCTCGGTCCTCTGGCCCAGCACCCAACGCGACTTCCTGCTGTCGCTCGCGGTGGAGAACCTGTACCGGCCCCTGTGGAGCAGCGCAATCCTGGAGGAGTTGCGCTACACCAACGTGCGCAAGCAGTTGGCGCGGTCTGTCCCGACGGCTCAGGCCGAAGCACATTCGGCGCGGCTCATCGAACAGATGCGTACGGCGTTCGACGACGCCGAGGTCACCCACTGGGAGCCGTACGAAGGGACGTTCGGCCTACCCGACTTCGCCGATGAGCACGTCCTGGCTGCGGCACTAGCCGGCGGCGCGGGCGCGATCGTCACCGAGAACCTCAAACACTTCCCACCGACATGCCTGCCCCGCGGCATCCAGGTGCTGGCCGCCCGCGACTTCGCCGCCGATGCTGTCGCGGTTCATCCGCCGCGAGCATTGAAGGCTATTGCCTCGATGTCTGCGCGCCGGCGGTGTCCGCCTGAGTCTGTCGACGATCTTCTGCTCGTGCTGCGTGAGCGGTACGGCATGGAGGAGGCCGTTGGTCTGCTCGAGGATGTTCTGTGAGCGGCGTGGTTCAGGCGTAGCGGATGCCGAGGCCTCCGTCTACGGACCAGTTGGCGCCGGTGACGAAGGCTGCGGCGGGGGAGGCGAGGAAGCAGACGACCTCGGCGACGTTCTCGGGGGTGCCGATGCGGCCGAGGGGATGGACGCCGAGGGCCTTCTCGCGTTCGCCGGGGATGGTGTCGAAGAACTCCTCGAGCAGGTCGGTGCCGATGTAGCCGGGGCTGACCGCGTTCACGCGGACCTGGTGCGGGGCGACGTCAAGGGCGAGGCTGCGGGTCATGCCGACCAGCCCGGACTTGGCCGCGGCGTACGGGAACATGCCGGCCGTGGTCAGGCTCGAGTGGATGGACGCGATGTTCACGATCGAGCCGTGCCGGTTCTCGATCATCGACGGCAGCACCTGCCGGGCCATCAGCCAGGCGCCCTTGAGGTCGACGTCGAAGACGCTGTCCCACTCGGCCACGGTCATCTTCGTCGCGTCGGCGTACGCGTTCTTGCCGGCGTTGTTGACCAGCACCGTAACCGGCGCACCCAGGTCGTCGGTCAGCTTGTCGACGGCCTGGCGGACGGAGGTCTCGTCGGTGATGTCGCCGACCGCGGCCGCGACCTTCGCGCCGGTCTCCTGGAGCTCCGCGGTGGTCGCGGTCAACTGGTCGGCCAGTACGTCGACCAGCGCGACGGCCGCGCCTTCCTCCGCGGCCTTGGCCGCCACCGCCCGCCCGATCCCGCGCGCGGCCCCGGTCACCAGCACGACCTCGTTCGTCAGACGTCCAGTCAACGCAGTCTCCTCAAGCTAGGCGTGAGACGACCCTAATCCCGACCGGGCGGCAACCGCGGCCGCTCTCGCGTAGCGGTCGGCGGCGGCCCGGGACAGTGGCTGCCGGAGGAGGACGAGTTGGTGGTAGAGCGGTGCGGTCGCCGCCACGACGACCTCGTGCGGGTCGACCGATGCGGCCACCTCCCCACGGTCGACGGCCCGCCGTACGACGACCGCCGACCGCCGGTACCGGTCCGCCCAGAACGCGGTCAGCGCCTCGGCGGCCTCCGGCGTACGGAAGGACGCGGCGATCACCGCCCGCGTGACGGACGGTTCCTCGGTCAGCGCCGCATGCACCTCACGGTTCAGCCGGATGAGGTCGCCTTCGAGCGTCCCGGTGTCGGCCGGCTCCCACGCGTCGTCGAGCCCGGCCCGCAACAGGTCGACGAGCAACCCGGCCACAGTCTTCCACCGGCGATAGACGGTAGTCCGGTGTACGCCGGACCGCGCCGCGACCCCGTCGATCGTCAA
This sequence comes from Kribbella sp. CA-247076, assembly GCF_050942445.1. NCBI lineage: Bacteria > Bacillati > Actinomycetota > Actinomycetes > Propionibacteriales > Kribbellaceae > Kribbella > Kribbella sp. CA-247076. The sequence continues at coordinate 7,415,247 of NZ_CP192051.1, forward strand.
CCCGTCGTACCCGTGCTCGGCCAGCTCGGCCTCGACCGCCCCGAGCACCTCGGCCCGGACCCGAGCAGTCCGCCCACCCGGCCTGCTTGCACGCTGCCCGTCGCTCATGACATCATCTTAACGCAACATCCGTCGCATTAATCAAGACCACGGTGCCACAACCTCGAGGAGGTCAGTCATGGCTGTCACCGAATTCACGGTCGGCGGACCGAACGAAGGTCCGTACGGCGTTGCCGTCGTCGGGGGCGAGGTGTGGACGACGCTCGTTCACGCCGGCGTGGTCGCGCGGCTGTCCGGCGAGCGCATCGACCTGGAGGCTGCGAACGCTCGGCCTTGCGTGATCGTGCCCGGACCGGACGGCGTTCCGTGGTTCACCCGCAGCGGTGACAACCGGGTCGGAACCCCGAAGCAGTCCTTCGAGGTGCCCGGATCGCCGTACGGGATCTGTGCGGGACCCGACGACGCGGTGTGGTTCACGCTGATGGACACCGACCACCTCGGACGGATCACGGTCGACGGCGAGCTGACGACGTACCCGATCGGAACGAGTGGCGCGTTCCCGTCGATGATCACCGCGGCGGACGACCTGTGGTTCACGCTGAACCAGGGCAATGCGATCGGGCGGATGACCACGAGCGGCGAGGTGACGACGTACCCGTTGCCGACCGACGCGGCCGGACCGGTCGGGATCAGCGCGGGCGCCGGCGGTGTGTGGTTCGTGGAGATCCTCGCCGGCCAGGCCGGGCGAATCACGGCCGACGGCACGATCGAGGAGTTCCCGCTGCCGGCCGGGTCGAAGCCGCACGCCGTGGTGGCGACAGACGACGGCGGTTGCTGGATCACCCTTTGGGGTGCCGCCGCCCTCGCCCGGTTGGATGCTGCAGGCAACGTCATCGAGCAGATCGGCCTGGGTACGGGCTCCGAGCCGCACGGTCTGGCGCTCGACACCGACGGCTCGGTCTGGGTCGCGCTCGAGCGGGGTTCCGTTGCTCACATTCAACCGTGAGAGTGAGCGGGTTCACTCTCCGGACGGAGGACCGCGCCCTGCGGACGGGAGCACAGTGGCTGTGTGACCACGACCGTGGGACTTCGGACAGCGGCACCCCGGGTGCGGGACGTGCTCGCGGTCGGCCGGCCGGCGTTCTGGGTGGTGTCGATCGTGCCGTACTACGTCGGCATCCTGCTCGCGACCCGGAGGCTCGTCCCACCGCTCGAGGATTGGCCGCGGCTCATCGTCGGCGCCGTCGTGATGGGCCCGCTGGTCTGGCTCGCGGTGCTGGCGATCAACGACGCGTACGACCTGCCGAGTGACCGCCTCAACCCGCGCAAGTCGAAGTCCCCGCTGCTCGACGGCCGGATCACGTTGCGAGCGGTCAAGCGGATCGCGTTCGCAGCGGCGGTCGCCGCGGTCGGGATCAGCCTGCACGTCGGCGTCGTGTTCGCCCTCGGGGTGCTGCTGGCCGTGCTCCTCGGATACGCCTACAGCGTGCCGCCCGTACGACTGAAGACCCGGGCCGGCTTCGACGTCGCGGTCAACGCGCTCGCCCTCGGAGCCTTCGGACCGCTGGCCGGGTGGGCGGCCGTGAATCCCGACCTCAGCGACTTCCCGTGGCTGATGGGTCTGCAGGGGACGCTGGCCGCGGTCGGGCTGTATCTGCCGACGACCCTCGCCGACCTCGAGGCCGACCGGGCCGCCGGGTACCACACGATCGCGGTCCGGTTCGGCGCGCGGACGACGTACCGGATCGGGTACGGCGCCTGGATCGCGGCGGCGGCATTGTCGGTGCTCCTGGCCGCGACGGACACGATCATCCCGCGCGGGATGCTGGTGCTCGAGGTGGTGATGGTGCCGGTGCTGATCGTCGCCTACCGGCGGCTGATCGGGCCGGGGCAGACGTTCCGCGGCGTGATCGTGCTGGCCTCCCTGTTCCTCTTCCCCTGCGGCACCTTCGCGCTGACGTACACCGGAGTGGTGTCGATCTAACAGCACTGTTACATTAGATGTAACAGCACTGTTAGGAGTTGCATGTACCCCGAGATCGAGCCTTACGACCACGGCCTGCTCGACGTCGGTGACGGCCACCGCGTCTACTGGGAGGTCTGCGGCAACCCCGACGGCAAGCCGGCCGTGGTGATCCACGGCGGGCCAGGTTCCGGGGCGAGTGCCTGGTGGCGACGGTACTTCGACCCCTCGGCGTACAAGGTGGCCCTGGTCGACCAGCGGAACTGCGGCCGCAGTACGCCGGACGCCGCCGAGCCGGACGTGGACCTGAGCACGAACACGACCGCCCACCTGATCGCGGACTTCGAGCAGCTCCGCACCCTGCTCGGCATCGAGAAGTGGCTGATCCTGGGCGCGTCCTGGGGTGCGACGCTCGGCTTCGCGTACGCCGAGCGGCATCCGGAGGCGGTCTCGGAGATCGTGCTGTTCAGCGTCACCAACACGACCCGGCGCGAGGTCGAGTGGATCACCCGGGAGATGGGCCGGATCTTCCCGGAGGAGTGGGCCCGGTTCCGCGACGGCGTACCGGCCAATCAGCGGGAGGGGAATCTGGCGCTGGCGTACAGCCGGTTGCTGCACGACCCGGATCCAGCCGTCCGCGAACAGGCCGCGCGGGACTGGTGCGACTGGGAGGACACGCACGTCCGGACCCATCCGGGCTGGAAGCCGGACCCGCGGTACGACGACCCGGTCTTCCGGCTGCGGCTCGCCCGGCTCGTCACGCACTACTGGGGTCACGCGGCGTGGTTGGAGGAGGGCATCCTGGAACGCGAGGCGGGCAAGCTGGCCGGGATCCCGGGCGTGCTGATCCACAGCCGGCTGGACATCAGCAGCCCACCCGACATCGCCTGGCGGATGGCTCAGGCCTGGCCGGACGCCGAGTTGCACCTGGTCGAGCAGGAAGGTCACGGATCGGGCGGGACCACGACGAGGGAGCTGATCCTGGCGGCACTGAACCGGTTCGCACAAACCGCAAAGATTTGATCACTGATCTTTACAGCGATGCATCGGCCGTGAACCCTAAGGTCCCATGTCAGCGCTGGATACCTCGCCCACCCCACCGCCCCGGTCGACCCGCCCAGAGCTCGTGGCCGACTACGCCCTCAGCCGGTCGTCCATCGCGCAGTTCGCCGAGCACGGTTTCGTGAAGCTGAAGAACGTGCTCAGTCCGGAGACGATCGCGGCGTACGAACCGGAGATCACCGGCAAGGTGATCGAGCTGAACACCCAGCACCTGCCGCTGGAGGAGCGCGACACCTACGGGAAGGCGTTCCTGCAGGTGACGAATCTGTGGCAGGACAGCGAGCAGGTGCTCGAGTTCGTCTCGTCGCCGCGGCTGGCGCGGATCGCGGCGCAACTGCTCGGGGTGCCGTCGGTCCGGCTGTACCACGACCAGGCGCTGTACAAAGAGTCCGGCGGCGGAGTCACGCCGTGGCACGCGGACCAGTACTACTGGCCGTTCGCGACCGACCGGTGCGTGACGGTGTGGGTGCCGTTGCAGGAGACGCCGATGGAGATGGGCCCGCTGTCGTTCGCGGCCGGCAGTCACGTCTTCGAGCACGGCCGCGACCTGCCGATCAGCGACGAGTCCGAGCGGGTGCTCCAGGCGGCGCTGGCCGAGCAGGACTTCCCGGAGATCTCGGAGCCGTACGAGCTCGGCGAGGTCAGCTACCACCTCGGCTGGACCTTCCACCACGCGCCGCCGAACCGGTCCGACGTACCTCGGCGGGTGATGACGATCATCTACGTCGATGCCGCCATGGAGATCGCGACACCGTCGAACCGCTACCAGGAGGCCGACCTGGCCTCGTGGATGCCGGGCAACAAGCCCGGCGACCAGGTCTCCTCACCCCTCAACCCGGTCCTGTACTGATCAAAGCGTCCGCTTCTGCGGATAGATCGTCTCGCCGCGCGCGAGCTGCTCGACGAACTGCGCGATCCGCCGGGCCCGCGTCTCCGCGCGCTTGGCCGAGCTGACCTGGTACACGACCGCGAACCGGTTGCCCTTGGTCAGGATCTCGAACATCGCCTGCGCCCGCGGTACGGCGGCCAGCGCCTCGGCCAGGTCGGCCGGCACCTCGAGGTCGCTGGAGCCGCCGTACGCCTGCTCCCACCGGCCGTCGGCCTTGGCGCGCTCCACCTGCTCGCGCCCGGCGTCGACCATCCGGCCCTCGCGTTCCAGCCGCGCGACGATGCCCACGTTCCGCTTCGACCACAGGCTGCGCGCCCGCCGCGGGGTGAACCGCTGGACGAAGGTCCGGTCGTCGCGGCCCTTGCGCTGCCCGTCGATCCAGCCGTGGCACAACGCTTCGTCGAGCGCCTGGTCGTAGGTGAGGCTGGTCGGGTCCGTGACGTTCTTCTTGGCGAGCACCAGCCAGATGCCGTCGTTCACTTCGTGCTCTTCGCTCAGCCAGGCGTGCCACGCATCCACGTCGGCGACGATCAGCTCGACGGTCATGAGGCGGCCACGTGGTAGCGGGCGGCGAGTTGCGTGGCCGCGTCCTTCAGTTCCTGCGGGCCGACGAACTCGAGGTCGCACTCGAACATGCCGAAGCTGGCGGCCAGGCCGGTCCAGGACCAGGCGGACAGGATCAGGCGGCAACTGGTCGGGGTGATCTCCTCGACGATCGCGTACCGGCCGGCCCACTGGACGACGTCGGACGCCTTCGCCTGCAGGATCGCCTCGCCCCGGCATGGCCACTGCTCCTGCGTCCGGAACCGGCTGGAGATGTAGGTCGCCACGTCCGGCGCCGGCAACTCCCGCGGGGTGAACCGCGGACCGGTCGGCGTCTTCGGCGTCATCCGGTCCACCCGGAACGTCCGCCAGTCCTTCCGGTCGAGATCCCAGCCGACCAGGTACCACCGGCCGCCCCACGTCACCAGGTGATGCGGCTCCACCTTCCGCGGCGGTTGCCACTCCTCGTCCGCGGATCTAGGTGACGCGTAGTCGAACCGCAGTACCTCCCGGGCGCGGACCGCCATACCGATCGCGATCAGTTGGTCGGAGTCCACCTTCGTACGGCGCGAGTCGGCGTACCGGTCGACCGTGGTGACCTGCAGGGCGTCGACCCGCTGCCGGAGCCGGGCCGGCATCACCTGGCGGACGGTGGCGAGCGCGCGGAGCGCACCCTCCTCGATCCCGGTGACCGTGGTGGTCGCGGTCTGCAGGGCGACCGCGACCGCGATCGCCTGGTCGTCGTCGAACAGCAGCGGCGGGAGGTCCGCGCCGGCGTCGAGGCGGTAGCCGCCGTCCGGTCCCTTGGTCGCGCGCACGGGGTAGCCGAGGTCGCGCAGCCGATCCACGTCGCGGCGGACGGTACGCGGGCTGACCTCGAGTCGTTCGGCCAACAGCGCGCCCGGCCAGTCGCGGCGGGCCTGCAGCAAGGACAGCAGCGAGAGAAGTCGGGCCGAGGTTTCGGACATGTCCTCAGATTGCCACGAGTAACGGCCAGAACCTGTCCTCTACTGCTGGAAATGTCCTCCTCAACGGATCAAGACCGAAGGAGACATCGTGATCAGCACCCGAGAGCTCACCCGCGACTTCGTGGTGAGCCGCACCGAGACCGTGCACGCCGTCCGCGGCATCAGCCTCGACGTCGAACCCGGCGAGCTGGTCGCCGTCCTCGGCCCGAACGGCGCCGGGAAGACCACCACCCTGCGGATGCTCACCACCCTGATCGCCCCCACCTCCGGCACCGCGACCGTCGCCGGGTACGACGTGACCACGCATCCCAGCCAGGTCCGCCGGAAGATCGGGTACGTCGGCCAGGGCAACGGGGCCGGCCACAACCAGCGGGCCGGCGACGAACTGGTCGGCCAGGGCGTCATCTACGGACTCGACCGGCGGACGGCCAAGCGTCGTACCGGCGAACTGCTGGAGGCGCTCGAGCTCACCGAACTGGCCGGGCGGAAGGTGTCCGAACTGTCCGGCGGCCAGCGCCGGCGGCTGGACGTAGCGATGGGCCTCGTGCACGCGCCGAAGCTGCTGTTCCTGGACGAGCCGTCCACCGGTCTCGACCCGCAGAACCGCGCGAACCTGTGGGACCACATCCTGCGGATGCGCGAGCAGTACGCGATGACGATCGTGCTGACCACGCACTACCTGGACGAGGCCGACTCGATGGCCGAGCGGGTCGTCGTGGTGGACCACGGCGAGGTGATCGCCGACGACACCGCCGAGGCGCTGAAGACCAAGCTGGCCGGCGACCGGCTCGCCGTCACGGTGGCACCGGGCAACCTGTCCGCGATCGCGGAGCTGGCCGGGAAGTTGCCGGGAGCCCGCGAAGTGGTTGCCGCCGGCGACGAGCTCAGCGTGCGGGTCGCGGACGGCCCGGCGGCGCTGCCGGCCCTGATCGCCGCCGCCCAGGAGCGGGGCCTTCCGGTCGCGGCCGCGCAGGTGCACCGCCCGACCCTCGACGACGTGTTCCTCAACCTCACCGGCCGCAGCCTCCGCGAGGCCGACTCCAACGGAAAGGCAGCCTGATGACCACCCTGACCCTCGCCTCCACGCCGGTCGACATCGCGGCCGAGCCGCAGCGGAACTTCTTCCGCGACGTCCGGATCGTGATGACCCGGGAGCTCAAGCCGGTGCTGCGGGACCCGTTCTCGCTGCTGTTCGGGATGATCCAGCCGCTGGTGTTCCTCGCCCTGTTCGGGCCCCTGCTGTCCGGGTCGATGGGCGGCACCTTCGGCGACGGCGTCTGGCAGTGGTTCGTGCCGTCGATCCTGGTGATGACCACGCTGTTCGGGACGTCGACCACCGGGGCGAACCTGCTGTTCGAGTTCCAGACCGGTGCGCACGAGCGGATGCTGGTGACGCCGCTGTCGCGGTCGTCGCTGCTGGTCGGCCGGGCGCTGAAGGAGATGGTGCCGCTGTTCGGCCAGGCGGTGATCGTGATCGCGGTGATGACGCCGTTCGCGTTCGACCTGCATCTCGGCGGCGCGTTGGTCGGACTCGCGCTGCTCGCCGTGTTCGGGATCGGCCTGGGTGCCTTCAGCTACGCGCTGGCGATCGCGGTGCGGAAGCAGGACTGGATGTTCTGGGTGGTGCAGCAGACGTTCCTGTTTCCGCTGATGATCCTGTCCGGGATGCTGCTCCCGCTGGAGACCGGGCCGGGCTGGATGAAGGTCGCGGCGAAGTTCAACCCGCTGTCGTACGTCGTCGACGCCGAGCGGACGCTGTTCTCCGGGGACGTGTTCTCGAGTGCCGCGCTCTGGGGTTGGGTCGCCGCGATCGTGACGGCGGTCCTCGGACTGACCGTCGGCATCCGGGCGATGCTGCGCTCGGCGAACTGACCCAATCGGGCCACTGGCTCTCCTGAGCCGCCCTGAGTGAGCCAGATCACCTACGGTGGCGGACAGATCACCCACCGCCCACAAGGAGATCTGATGAGGCCCCGCCCCGCCCTGCTCACCATGCTCGGTTCCCTGGCCGCCGCCGCGCTCGCCGCCACGAGCGCGGTGGCCGCCGTCCCCCCGTCGGCCGACGAGCCCGCCCGCGCCGTCGCCGCACCCCTGGCCACCGACACCGACGGCGACTCGTTGCCCGACACCTGGGAGACCAACGGGTACGACGCCAACGGTGACGGCTCCATCGACGTCAACCTGCCCGCGATGGGTGCGTCGCCGACGAAGAAGGACCTGTTCGTCGAGATGGACTACATGTCCGGCCGGCTCACGAGCACCGCCGGGCTCGACCGGATCGTCCAGGTGTTCGCGAGCGCGCCGGTCAGCAACCCCGACGGCACCACGGGGATCAGGATCCACCTCGACGCCGGTGCGGCCGGCGGATCGGCGTACAACCTCGGCGGTGGCAACCAGGTCGCGTACGACGACAACCTGCAGCCGTCCGGCTCGCAGACCACCGCGATCAAGAACGCGAACTTCGCCAGTGCGCGCCGGGCCGTCTTCCACTACATGCTCTGGGCCGACAGCTACGACGGCGGCTGCAGCAGCGGCCAGGCGTTCGCGATCCCGAACGACACCTTCATCGTCACCGTCGGCCCGAAGTGCGGCTGGGCCGGCACCGACGACCAGGAGGTCGGCACCTTCATCCACGAGCTCGGGCACAACCTGGGCCTGCGGCACGGCGGCACCGACCACGGCAACTACAAGCCGAACTACCTGAGCGTGATGAACTACTTCTTCCAGCTCGGCGGCGTGATCCGGGCCAACGGCACCCTCTACTGGGGTTACTCGAACGTCGCCCCGGCGGCGCTGAACGAGGCGAGCCTGCGCGAGTCCGTCGGTCTCGGCAGCTCCGCCTCCGGGTTCCGGACGAAGTGGAAGTGCCCGAACGGCACCACCCGCACGACCAGCGGCGCGGCCAGCAGCCCGATCGACTGGAACTGCGACGGTGATGCCACCGACACCACCGCGGCGGACATCAACGACGACAACGCCACCTCGACGCTGACCGCGCAGAACAACTGGGCGAACCTCGTCTTCGGCGGCGGCGCCGTCGGCCAGGGCGCGAACGTCCAGGCCAAGACCGCCCCGTCCGAGCTGCGGGAGATGACGCACTCCGAGTACGTCGAGCTCCAGCACAGCCACCGCTGACACCGAACCGCCAGTACTCCACAATCGAGCCGGCGGCGATCGCCTGAGCGTGCGATCGTCCGCGCGACCACGATTGTGGAGTGCTGGCGGTCCGTAGTTGTCAGCGCAGGTGCGCCGCGGTGACCCGGTGCAGGTGGATCAGGACGTCGTACGTCGCGCCCAGCTTCACCGGGAGGTCCGGCCACGGGTACGCCGTACCGATGTCGCGGGTCGGCCGGGCGACCTCCAGCCAGTCGCGGGTCTTCTTCGGCAGCGTGCGGAGATCGACCAGGTAGTCGCGGTACGGGACCTGGTCGAGGGTGTGCTCGTTGTTGCCGGCCGGTGCGGGCGGGACGGTGAAGGTGCGCAGGGTGCCCTGCGGGTCCTCGGTGTCGTTGGCGTTGAACGAGCCGCTGTCGAAACTGAAGCCGACGTTCACGTAGTCCCGGCCGAGCTGCTCGCGCAGGAACGCGCCCTGGATCTTCGGGTACTGCGACGGCATCGACGAGTCGTACCCGACGTGGCCGTTGTGCGCGGACAGAACCGCCTTGTCACCGGTGGTCCGGGTCCACCAGGCCGTGTTGTCCGCCATCGCCTGGTCGCGGAACAACATTGCCTTCGGCAACTCCTTCGGGTTCTCGACGTCGAACGAGTACAGCTTCGACGTCTGCCAGATCGCCCGCGCGTGCTGGATCGCCCAGCGGTCCCCGGTCCGCTGCACGAGTCGCAGGGCGGCGCGGGTCGACCTTTCGATCGCCTGGCGTTCGCCCAGCGACTTGGCGAAGTACGCCGTACTCCAGTCCTTGTACTCCGCGGTCGAACGGATCCCGGCGTACAGGCGGACGAGGCGCGGATCGCCCTGGGCGACCCGGTCGATCAGCGACGGGCTCGCGTAGCCGACGTCGTCGCCGACGAAGCGGAGCTTGCGGGCGTGCGTGCGGTTGTACGAGCGCATCCACTCGATCAGGTCCAGGTACTCCTGGGTGTTCCAGAACTTGTACGCGTCCTGGAACTCGCGGCGCATGATCTCGCGCGGGTCGCCGACGCCGGTGACGACGTACCGGTCGAGCTCGAGGCCGGTGCTCCAGCTCGCCTCGAGGACGAAGGCGCTGAATCCCTTCTGCTCGACCAGGGTCCGGAAGATGCGGTGCTTGAGGGTGAAGAACTCGTGCGAGCTGTGCGTCGCCTCGCCGACGCCGACGACCTTCGCCGTACCGACCATCCTGGTCAGCGGGCGCAGGTCCCAGGCGTTGCCCGAGGGTTCGGTGCTCACGAGCGGGTGGGCGGCGCGGGTCAGCGCCGGGATCGGGCTGGTCGCTTGCCGGGTGGACGGTGGTGCGGTCGCTGTGGACGGTGTTGCGGTCGCTGTGGACGCCGGCAGGGCGACTGCGGCGAGCAGGGCGACAGCGGCCGGGATTCTCTTCATCGAAGCCTCCTTGGTGGTTGCTTCAACCCTGTCCCGGCCGGCTGCCGCTCCCCATCCCGCGGACTGCCCAGTGGGGGTGGAGCCTGCTCTACCCCCAGATCCCGGTCTTCGCGGTCGCCTCGGCCCAGTCGGTGAAGTCTCGCGGGGCCCGGCCGAGGACCTGCTGCACGCCGTCGGAGACGAACTCCGAGCGGTGGTTGCGGATCACCGCGAACAGGTCGCGGACGGCCTCGGCATCCTCCTGGTCGAGCCCCTGCTCGACCAGCTCGGCGACGTGCGCCTCCGGCTCGAGATCGACGTAGCTGAGCGGTCGGCCGGTGGCTTGGGAGATCTCCGCGGCGACCTCGGTCATGGTCAGGTAGCGCGGTCCGGAGATCGGGTACGTCGCGCCGGTGTGCGTCTCGTCCAGGAGTACGGCGGTCATCACGTCGCCGACGTCGTCGGTGTCGATCCAGGCCTCGCCACCGTCGCCGGCGGACACCCGGATCTCACCGGCGAGCACGTGGTAGCGCAGGAAGTCCTCGCTGAACCCCTGCGCGAACCACGCCGGCTGCACGATCGTCCAGTCCGCACCGCTCGCCTTGACCGCGTCCTCGAGTGCCACCGACCCGTCGTACACGGCGAAGTCGCGGCCGGGGCTGCCCACGCCGCGGCCGGACAGCAGCACGACCCGGCGGAGACCTTCGGCCGCGGCCTGCTTGATGAACCGGCCGGCCTGGGCCAGCCCGGTCGGCCCGACCGGCGGCGCCAGGTACGCCGTGTCGGCGCCGGCGATCGTCGCGGACCAGGTGCTGTCGTCGTACCAGTCGAAGCGCTGCTCGCTCGACCGGGAGGCGAGCCGGTAGGGCACCCCACGGGCCTCGAGTTGCTCGACGACGCGGCGGCCGGTCTTGCCTTTACCACTCAGGATCAGAATCGGTGTCGTTGTCATGGCTCAAGTTCATCGCGGTTCGGTGAGCTGAACCATGGTTGTTCTGCGCAATTCGATGTCTGAAGCGCTCACGGTGGCGTAGGGTGGGCATATGGACGTGCTCGACGATCTGCTGGCCGGGACCCGTGCGCGCGGCGGCGTGTTCAACCTGACGATCTTGGATCCGCCCTGGGCGCTCGAGATCCGGGACCAGGCGGCGCTGTCGCTGGCGACGCTGGTCCGCGGTTCGGCCTGGGTACGGCGGGACGGGATCGAGCCGATGCGGATGGAGCAGGGCGACGTCGCGGTCTTCACCGGCACGCAGCCGTACTTCGTGGGCGACGCCCTGGCGACCGCCCCGCAGCTCCGCATTCATCCGGGCGGCGTGTGCGAACCGTTGCCGGGCGCTCCGGTCGACTACAGCGCCCGGCTGGGGGTCCGGACGTACGGCGGGCGCGCCGAGGGCGAGGCGATGATTGCCAGCGGCACCTATCAGCTGGCCGGAGACGTCAGTCAGCGGCTGCTCGCCGCGTTGCCGTCGGTCCTCGTCGTACCGGCGGCCGACGTGGCCGGATCGGTGATGGACATGGTGCTGGGTGAGATCCAGCGGGACGAGCCCGGTCAGCAGAGCGTGCTGGACCGGTGGCTCGATCTGGCGTTGATCACCACGTTGCGGGCGTGGTTCGCCCGTCCGGAGTCGCATGCGCCGGGGTGGTACCAGGCGCAGAGCGATCCCGTAGCCGGGTTGGCGTTGCGGCTGATCCACGAGGAGCCCGCGCACCCCTGGAGCGTCACCGAGCTGGCCGACCGCGTCGGCGTCTCCCGGGCCAGCCTCGCCCGCCGCTTCACCGCCCTCGTCGGCGAGGCCCCGATGACGTACCTGACCGGCTGGCGCATCACCCTGGCCGCCGACCTCCTCCGGTCCACCCGCGACACCGTCGAAACCATCGCCCGCCGCGTCGGCTACGCCAACGCCTTCGCGCTCAGCGTCGCCTTCAAACGCGTACGAGGTACCACCCCCACCGCCCACCGCCGGACGGCCACCGCGGCCTAGTGCGTGGTGGTTCTCATGAAGGCCAGGGCTTGCGGCCAGGCGAGGCGGAACGCATCGGCGTTGACCGGGTTGGTGTGCCGGGCCTTGTCGGAGAAGCCGTGGTCGGCGCCGGGGAAGTACTGGGTGAAGGTGGCGCCCGTGGGCCGGGCCTGGAGCGCGGTCTGAAGAGCTTCGAAGTCGGCCTTCGGTACGGCGGTGTCCGCACCCGGGTAGCTGACCAGCACCGGCGCCGTGATCGCGCCGGCCTCGGCGATGGCGTCGTACGTGTGATGTGACGGCCGGTCCGACGGCACCGTCGGATGGAACGCGACCACGTTGGTGACCCGCCGATCCCTTGCCGCGAGCAACAAAGCGAAGCGCCCGCCGAGGCACCACCCGATCACCCCGACCCGGTTGCAGCCCAGCTCGCCCAGCAGGTAATCCAGCAACTCGCCCTGCTCGGCCAGCGCCTGGTCGTCGTCCAGCTTCCGCGCCAACGTCCCGAGCTCTTCCCGGGAGGCGTTGTCGGTACTGCGCCCCTTGAACGGATCCCACACCAGCGCGGTGATCCCCTCACCGGCCAACTCGTCCGCCCACTCCCGAACCTGCTCACCGACCCCGGTGATCATCGGCAGCAACAACATGCCCGCCCGCCCCACCCGCGCCAGATAAGCGTCCTGCTCCCCCGCCCGCACCTTCACACCCATAGGCCGAATCCTACGAGCGCGGACGGTCTCCTTGCGCCGCCAGCATCCGGAGTACGGCGACGTTCACCAGCAGCAGGATGATCGCGGAGAAGACCAGCAAGGCGAGTTGGGCCGGGAGTACGGCGATGCCGGCGCCGATGGCGAGCACCGGGAGGGCGAGGCCGGCGTACGCGATCAGGAAGAGGGCGGCCAGGACCTCGCCGCGCGCGCGAGTGTCGGCCAGGGAGGCGGCAGTGGCGACGGCACCGCGGAAGACCAGACCGGCGCCGGCACCCGCGACGACACCGCCGGCGACGAAGACCCACAGGCTGGGCAGCAGACCGCCGACGGCGACCCCGATCAGACCGAGCGACATGAAGACCAGGCCGAGCCTCAACTGGCCGGGGCGAGTCACCCGCACGAAGGCCGCCTGACTCACCGCACCCGCGATGAACACCAGGAACGTCACCCCACCGGCGAGCACCCGCGAGGTGTGGTGCAGCGTCCCCGCCAGGAACGTCGGCGCCAGCGAGGTGAACAACCCCAGGATCGCGAACGCCGCGAACGCTCCGGCCGCGGACGCGAAGAACAGCGGCTTCGCCGACGAGGGCAGCGCGATTCGCTGTGGCCGGTACGCCGGCCGCTCCTCCAGCCGCTGCACCGTCTCCGGCACCAGCGCGATCCCCAGCGCACTGACCAGCAACAACACCAGGAAGACCTCGTACGGGCGCTCGAGCGGTGACGACACGTACTGCGCCAAAACCCCACCCACCAGCGGACCGAGCGCCAGGCCGCCCATGTTCACCATGCTGGAGACCAGCGCAGACCGGCTCGGGTCCTCCCCCGGACGCGCGACCTGCCGCAACTCGGACAGATGCGCGGTGGCGGTCGCGGTCAGCACGCCGACTCCGACACCGCAGATGAAACGCGCCAGCAGCAACCCCGGCACGTCCTGCCAGACCAGGAACACGACCGCCGACAACGCCTCCGCCAGGACGGCGAGCAGCGCGATCCGCCGGCGCCCGAGCCAGTCGCTGACGTGACCGGCCAGGTACAGCGCGGCCATCACCCCGACCGCATAGCTCGCGAAGATGATCGTGATGACGTACGTCGGGAAGCCGTCGCGGTGCTGGTAGATCGCGTAGAGCGGGGTCGGGACGGTCGAGAACGCCATTGTGGTCAGGAACGCCGCGGCGATCACCCAGAACCCGGGTCCGTGGGCGATCCTCCGGGAGTCGACGGAGCGCGGACTGGTACTGGTCAGAGCGGACATGTCTTCAGGATCGCCCGGCCGATCTATCGAGTCCAACGAAAGTTCTTGCATGCTCTTATCGCGGCTTCCGATAATTGCCGCCATGGACAGTCGCCAGTTGGAGTACTTCGTCGCCGTCGCCGAGGAGTTGAGCTTCACCCGCGCGGCGCAGCGACTGTTCACCGTCCAGTCCACGGTGTCGGCCGCTGTCCGGGCGCTCGAGACCGACCTCAAGACGACCCTGTTCGACCGATCGACCCGGCGGGTGACACTGTCCGCGGCCGGCGCCGCCCTGCTGCCGGAGGCCAAGGCCGCGTTGGAGGCGCTGGACCGGGCCCGGGCCGCGGTCGAGGAGGCGTCGGCGGGTCTGCGCGGCAACATCCGGATCGGCACGTTGGCCCGGCTCGGCCTGGTCAACCTCGCCGAGCTGCTCGGCGCGTTCCACCGGACGTATCCGCTGGTCGACGTACAGGTGACGACGTCGCCGACCGGGTCGAGTGGTTTGGCCGACGACGTCCGGCACGGGCGGCTCGACGTGGCGCTGGTGGGGTTGGCGCGATCGGAGTTGCACGGGTTGGAGGTCCGCGATCTCGCGACCGTCCCGTTCGTCGTCCTGCTGCCGTCGTCGCATCCGCTGGCCGACCGGCCGTCGATCCGGCTCGACGAGCTCCGGGGCGAGCGATTCGTCGACATGCCGCGGGGGTTCGGGAATCGCAGCATGGTCGACCGGGCCTTCGACACCGCGGGCATGCCGCGCCGGATCCAGGTCGAGGTGCCCGAGCTGACCACCATCCCCGACTACGTCCGGGTCGGCCTCGGCGTGGCCGTCGTACCTCAGCTGGAGCCTGCGTCCGCTCCAGGCGTGGCTCAGCTGCCGATCGCCGGAAACGACCTGAGCTGGACGCTGTCGGTGATCACGGTCAGCGGCCGGCAACCGACCCGTGCGGTGACCGCCCTGCTCGACCTGATGTCCACCTCCGTCCGTCCCGGCTACTTCTGAGCCCGCATGTATCAGGAAGGAATGTAAGTTGCCGCCGCAGCGTTGGACCAGATGCTTTGGTGATACGTCATCGAAGTAGACACCCCACACACCTGGGGGCCTTTGCTACGGACCGTCCGGCACGTTCCTGCCGGCGAAGGAAGGAAACGCGACATGGCAACTGTGTCGTTCAAGGGAGCCACCCGGGTCTACCCGGGAACCGACATCCCCGCCGTGGACGAGCTCGACCTGGACATCCAGGACGGCGAGTTCATGGTTCTGGTCGGGCCGTCGGGCTCAGGGAAGTCCACCGCTCTGCGGATGCTGGCCGGCCTCGAAGAAGTCAACGAGGGCTCCATCTACATCGGCGACCGCGACGTGACCAACGCCCCGCCGAAGGACCGGGACATCGCGATGGTGTTCCAGAACTACGCGCTCTACCCGCACATGACGGTCGCGGACAACATGGGTTTCGCGCTCAAGATGCAGGGCGTCCACAAGGACGACCGGATCCGGCGGGTCGCCGAGGCGGCCAAGCTGCTCGGCCTCGAGGAGTTCCTCGACCGCAAGCCGAAGGCTCTGTCCGGTGGCCAGCGCCAGCGCGTTGCCATGGGCCGCGCGATCGTCCGTAATCCGCAGGTCTTCCTGATGGACGAGCCGCTGTCGAACCTCGACGCCAAGCTCCGCGTCCAGACCCGCACGCAGATCGCGGAGCTCCAGCACCGGCTCGGCGTGACCACGGTGTACGTGACCCACGACCAGGTCGAGGCCATGACGATGGGCGACCGGGTCGCCGTCCTGAAGGACGGCGTACTGCAGCAGGTCGACACCCCGCTGAACCTGTACGACCACCCGAAGAACAAGTTCGTGGCCGGCTTCATCGGGTCGCCGGCGATGAACCTGATCGAGGCCGAGATCGTCGACGGTGGCGCGAAGATCGGCGACTACGTGGTCCCGATCGACCGCACCCTGCTGGCCAAGGCCGGTGACGACAAGACGCTGACGCTGGGCATCCGGCCGGAGGCGTTCCACTTCGCCGACGAGGGCCTGCCGGTGAAGGTCGCGGTGATCGAGGAGCTCGGCTCGGACGCGTTTCTTTACGGCACCGCCGAGCACACCGCGACGAGCCAGCAGATCATCGCCCGCATCGGCACCCGCCTGCACAACGACAAGGGCACGATCGTCCACCTCGCCCCGGACCCGGAGAAGCTGCACCTCTTCTCCTCCTCCACCGAGGAGCGCCTGAACTAGGGCCCGGCTGGTGGCTCGGCCTAAGGTGGCCGGGTGACGACCTGGGGCAAAGACGAAGCCGGTGTGATGGTCCTGCCGTCGGGACGGACGGTGCGCGGACGCGGTCTACGCGCCGGCCCGCCGGCGGGACATCCGCCGACGTACGGCGTGTATCTCCTCGGCGAGCAACCTCCGCCGACCGAGTGGGAGTCGCGCTGGCTGCGCTGGCCCGACTTCCGGCTGCCTGCCGACCGCGCCGAGGCGCGCTCGGTGTTCGAGGACGCGCTGGAGCGGACTGGGTCCGACCGCGTCGAGTTCGCCTGTGGCGGAGGGCGTGGCCGGACGGGTACCGCGCTCGCCTGCCTGGCTGTCCTGGACGGAGTATCTGCTGACCGGGCCGTCGCGTACGTCCGGGAGCACTACGACCGGCGTGCCGTCGAAACCCCCTGGCAGAAGCGCTACGTACGCCGCTTCGACCGATAACCTCACGGCTCCGCGCCGCGGACGCTCGCGATTGCATGGCGGCTTGGTGGCTTGGTGGCTTGGCGGGGCGTAATCCCGTTGACCTGAAGGCTAGGCGTGGCGTTGGCTCGGGTGCGTGACGATCGAGCGCACCAACCCTGACGGCCTCCACCCGACCCCGGGCTACCACCACGTGACGCGGGTCCAGGCCGACACTCTCATCTACCTCGCGGGCCAGTGCCCGCTCGACCCGTCCGGCGTGCTGGCCGAAGGCGGGCTGGTCGGTCAGACTGCCCAGGTCATCGAGAACATCCTCGTCGCCCTCGACGCCGCGGGCGCCACGCCGGACGACGTCGTACGCACGGTCATCTACGTCGCCAGCGCGGACCGGGACGAGCTCGCCGCGGTGTGGACGCAACTCAACGACTCAGCCCTCGCCCCGGCCTTCACCTCTGCCAGCACCCTGCTCGGGGTCGCCCAACTCGGCTTTCCCGGTCAGCTCGTCGAGATCGACGTGACCGCGGCCCGCTGATCGGTCAGGCGACGATCAGCCCGACGCCGAGGGTCAGTACGCCGACCGCGAGCGACGCGGCGCCGAGCCAGAGAACCCACAGGAACTGGTTCGGCTGCGTGCGGTCCTTGCCCGCGGACGAGGCGAAGAACCCACCGGACATCAGGATCGCCGCGACAGGGATCGCCAGCCGCGCCACCCACAGCCAGAACCCGGTCAGCCCGGTCTGGTCGACGTACAGCAGACCGACGAGGCTGAGAATCACCAGTACGCCGGCGTGCGCGTGACCGGCTCGGGCGAACGACTTCTGGAAGTCCGTCATCGGCACCTGGCCGCGGACGATCCTGGTCATGAAGTAGCCGCCGAACTGGATCGTCACGATCGTGAGCAGGACGACTCCGGCGATGATCCGTGACTCGTCGGTCATGAGGGCACGCTCTCCTTCTCGCGCCGGGTGAACAGTTCGCGCGTCGGCGTACTGTCCGCCGCGCGGGCGATCCACAGCGCGACCGCGAGGTAGAGCAGCTGCTCGGGAATGCGCTGCCACAACGGGGTCGCCGGCTCGCCGTTGGCGAAGGCGACGTCCCCGGTCGCCGCGTAGATGTTTGCCGGGAGCAACGTCACGAACAGCGCCGCCAACCCGATCGAGGCCGGCCAGCGGGTCGCGGTCAGGACCAGCCCGGCCGCGCCGAGGAACTCGAGGACGCCGGTGACGTACACCAGCGCGTCCGCGAACGGCAGGAACGGCGGCACCATCCGGGCCAGGTCGGCGTGGTTCGGCATCACCGTCACGCTCGCCGGCACGAAATGCGCGCTCGCGGTGAACAGCAGCATCACCGCCATCCCGTGCGCCGCGCTGACCGGCCAGCTCGCGAACCGCCGTACACCGAGCGCACCCAGCGCCCGGAATGCCAGCGTCGCGAGGACCAGAACTGCGGGAATCATCTGACCTCCTTCCTATGGATAGTTGCACTATCCGCTTATGGATACTGCTACTATCCATCACGACCGCGAGGAAGGCAAGCGTGATGCGAATCGGGGAGCTGAGCCGGGCCACCGGCGTACCGGTGCCGACTATCAAGTACTACCTGCGGGAGGGCCTGCTCCCGCAGGGTGAGCTGACCAGCCCGAACCAGGCGTCGTACGGCGAGGCGCACGTCCGCCGGCTGCGGTTGATCCGGGCCCTGGTCGAGATCGCGCAGGTGCCGGTCGCGCAGGTGAAGGACATCCTCGAGTCGCTCGACTCCGACGACGTACCCCTGCACGAGCAGATCGGCCGCGCCCACCGAGCCCTCACCCCGCGCCGCAAACCGACCGCCTCCGACGAGGCCCGCGAGGCGGCCACCGCTCAGGTGACGGACCTGATCGCCCGCCGCGGCTGGTCCGTCGAGCCCGAGGCCCCCGCCCTCGCCACCCTCGTCGAGACCGTCGCCGCCTTCCGCACCCTCGGCCAGGACAACCTGGTCACCTTCCTGGACGCGTACGCCGAAGCCGTCGAACGCTTCACCGAGCTCGAGATCGACGCCGTCTCCACCAACCCCACCCGGGACCAACTCGCCGAGTCGGTCGTCATCGGCACCATCCTCGGCGAGACCCTCATCTCCTCCCTCCGTCTGCTGGCCCAGGAATCCATCTCGGCCAACCGCTGGAAGAAGCGCTGATCACCCGTCGTGCGCCATGTCCACGAACCGCGAGTAATGCCCCTGGAACGCCACCACCACATCAGCCGTAGGCCCGTTGCGGTGTTTGGCGACGATGAAGTCCGCTTCGCCCGGTCGGGTGGATTCCCGCTCGTACGCATCCTCCCGATGAAGCAGGATCACGACGTCGGCGTCCTGTTCCAGTGAGTTGTGGGTAGCGATGCCTTCGGCAACGAAGTTGTGGGTGCCCAGGACGGTGGCGTCGTAGACCTCCTGCTCGCCGAGCGACTCGATCGAGGTGATGGTGTCCCAGAAGATGTCGTTGGTGGCGAGGACTTCGAGGTCGGCGTCGTCGAGGATGTCGGCCACCTTGGCGAGGCGCTGCCGGCTCGGGGCGTGCTTCCACATCGTCGATCCGGAGAACTGCGTGCCCATGGCCGAGGCGAACTCTCGGTGGGTGACCTTCCGGTCGGCGAGCACCTCGCGAACGCGCGTCCAGACGTCCTTGGGAACGGTGTCGAGGTTGGTGTTGCTCCGGATGCCGCGCAGGGCCGTGGCGACCTCCAGGACCTTGAGTCCGCGGAGCCCGTGCACGCCGATCTCGTCACAGAAGCGCAACTGGTTCTCGGCGCCGTAGATGTGCAGGTGGTAGCTGTCGCGGTAGCCGGGTTTCTTGGCGGTCTTGATGCGGGTGAAGATGTTGTGGCGGAGCAGGAGTCGGGCCAGGTCGTCGACGAGCCGGCGGCTGGTGGACGCGTAGTAGATGCGGCCCTGGCCGGCCTTCGCGTCCCAGCGGACCGATCCGTCGGTGGCCCAGAGGTGCCGGACGAACTGCGCGACGTGCTCCTTCGGGAGTGCGAAGACGCCGGCGGGGATGAACTTCTCGTGGCTTCGAAGGCCGAAGAGACCGAGACCGTCGAGCCACGCCGCGATCGGGTTGCGCTTGCCGCGCGCCAGTCGGTACGGCGCTGGGAGGCGCAGGCTCGTCACCCGGGCGGCGGCGTGCTCGTCACGGATCGCCGTGATGCCGAAGCGCCGGTGAGCCGCCTCGGTGACCGCGGTCAGGTTGGCCTCGTCGATGCTGGCGTAGCGGATCGGCTGACGCCTGACGAACGAACCGTCGCCGAGCAGGTGCGCGAGCAGCGTGATCTCGTCGTCGTCCCAGGGCTTCAGCTCGAGCGGCGGCGGAACGTGCCGGAGCGAGCCCACCCGTGCTCCCGGGACCAGGTCGCCCAGCGGCTTCCAGCCGTCGTACGTGAGGAACGGGTGGTTGGCCGTCGCCTTGATCTCCCGGCCGGAGGCGAGCTTCAGCCGGAAGACTTCCTTCACACCGCTGGGGAAGGCGTGCGTCAACGTCCGCGGCACCAGCTTCAGCCGGTCGTCGAGCGACCAGACCGGGACGTCCCGCGCGCCCGTCGCCAGCAGCTCGCCGAGCGAGATCTCGGCGCCGGTGTCCGCCCGCAGCAGCCGGGTGTCCGCGGTCAGGCAGCCCGATTCGCGGAGGTCGGAGGCCATGGGGCGTTTGTCGGAGCGTTGTTCGGAGCCTCGGTTGAGCTGGCAGATGGCGACGACGGGGAGCTCGAGCTCCTTGGCGAGGAGCTTGATCGAGCGGGAGAACTCGGAGACCTCGAGCTGGCGGGACTCGACCTTCTTGCCGGACGTCATCAGCTGCAGGTAGTCGATCACGATCAGCCGCAGGTCGTGGCGCTGCTTGAGCCGGCGGGCCTTGGCGCGGATCTCCATCATGGTCAGGTTGGGCGAGTCGTCGATGAACAGCGGGGCCTCGGAGACCTCGCCCATCTTGCGGGCCAGCCGGGCCCAGTCCTCGTCGGTCATCTTGCCGTTGCGCATGTGGTGCAGCGGCACCTTCGCCTCGGCCGAGAGCAGCCGCATGGTGATCTCGTTGCGGCTCATCTCCAGCGAGAAGATGCACGAGGTGAGGCCGTGCCTGATCGACGCCGAGCGGGCGAAGTCCAGCCCGAGGGTGGAGTTGTGGGTCGGGATCATCGTCTTGCCGGCCAGGTACAGGTGGTCGGGGTTGTCGACCTCGACGCAGCGCACCGGCACGCTCTCGACCTGCTCGAGCCACTCGACCCGGCGCTCACCCTCACCGGCCAGTGCGGCCGGAAAACCATGCCCGGTGATCCGACGCGGCGCCGACCCGGGGATCGGCGGTGTCAGCCCGGGACTCGCGGACATCGCCGTGAACAGGTCGGCGGTCGTGCAGACCACCGGGCGGCCGCCGTCCTCGACCCGCCACTGGTGCTCGGCGTCGGCGACGATCGTGCTGCCGTCGGAGAAGAACAGCCGGAAACACGGCCGGTCGACCATCACCTCGGTCGCCGCGACCACCGTGGTCGGCCGGCCGTCGGCGTCCAGCAGCTGGTCGCCGACCGCGACCTCGGCCATCGTGGTCCAGCCGGTCGGCGTCGGCAGCGGGGTGTCCAGCGCGAGCGCCTTCCCCATCGCGGGCCGGGCGGCGACGATGATCATCTGGCCCGGGTGCAGCCCGTTGGTCAGCTCGTCCAGGTCGGTGAACCCGGTCGGTACGCCGACCATCGCGTCACCGCGGGAGTCGATCGCCTCGATCTCGTCGAGGGCGCCCTCCATGATGTCCTTCAGCGGTGCGTAGTCCTCGGCGGTCCGCTTCTCGGTGACCGAGTAGATCTCCGCCTGGGCCTCGTCGACGACGTCGTCGACCTCGCCCTCACCGGCGTACCCGAGCTGGACGATCTTGGTGCCGGCCTCGACCAGGCGGCGCAGGATCGCCTTCTCCCGGACGATGTGCGCGTAGTACCCGGCGTTCGCGGCGAGCGGGACGGAGGCGACCAGGGTGTGCACGTACGGCGCGCCGCCGATCCGGGTCATCTCGCCCCGGCGGGTCAGCTCGGCCGCGACCGTGATCGCGTCGGCCGGCTCACCGCGCGCGTACAGATCGGTGACGGCGTCGAAGACGATCTCGTGGGCCGGGCGGTAGAAGTCGGTGCCGCGCAGGGTCTCGATCACGTCGGCGATCGCGTCCTTGCTCAGCATCATCGCGCCGAGCACGCACTGCTCGGCCGCCAGGTCCTGCGGCGGCGTGCGGTCGAAGCCCATCTCCGGGTTGCGCTCCTCCTGGCCGCCGCCCTGCCCCCCGCGGAACTCCGCCACACTCACTTCGCCCGACCTCCTCGTCCCACCGGGCCCACACCCGGCCGAACCACAACGGCGCCAATCGAACAACCGTTCGAACCGTATCCGAACCCGCCGACAGTTTCCACTGCCCCACCACGCCGGTCGGACAGGCCCTCGCCGGCGCCATCCGCAGGCGGACTCGCCCCCGAGACTGCGGGCGGACGGCGTCAGTCCCGCGACCGTACGCCGGTCGGGTCGCCGGGTGGTAGTTCGCTGTCCACACCCCCTGTGGACGAACTGTGGGAAACCCCGTGACGAGGTGTGCACAGGTTGGGCATATTCCTGTGGATATCTGGGGACAACCTCCCAGAACCCGCCTCTGACCTGCGGTTTCACCAGTGCACAACTGTGGAGAAGAAAAAGTCGGGTCCCACTTTCCGGACTCCTGGGTCCGATCGGTTGTACACAGCCTGGGTCAGGCACAATGAAGCCCATGCTCATGACAGGTCGATCGGACCGGTGAGGTCGAGGCTGCGCCGGCTCGTCGGTGAGCAGGACCGGGAGATCCTGCGGCTCGCGATCCCCGCGTTCTTCGCGCTGGTGTCCGAGCCACTCATGCTGCTCGCCGACTCGGCCATCGTCGGGCACCTCGGTACGCCGCAACTCGCCGCCCTCGGGGTCGCCGGCACGATCCTGCAGACCCTGGTCGGCGTCTGCGTCTTCCTCGCCTACGGCACCACGTCGGCGGTCGCCCGCCGGATCGGGGCCGGCGACCACCGCGGCGCGCTGGCCCAGGGCATCGACGGACTGTGGCTGGCGTTGCTGCTCGGCGTCGTACTGGCCGTGGCCGGGCTGATCTTCGCGCCGGCCGCGATCGCGGCGTTCGACCCGTCGCCGGACGTCGCCGACCACGCGGTCACCTATCTGCGGATCTCCTGCTTCGGCATACCGTCGATGCTCCTGCTGCTGGCGGCGACCGGCGTACTGCGCGGCCTGCAGGACACCAAGACCCCGATGGTGGTCGCGATCAGCGCGAACCTGGTCAACATCGGCCTCAACTTCCTGTTCGTCTACGGCTTCGACCTGGACATCGCGGGCTCGGCCATGGGTACGGCGCTCGCCCAGACGGCCGCCGGGGTCGCACTGGTCGTCGTCGTGGTCCGGGGCGCCCGACGGGACGGCGCCAAGCTCCGGCCCGACCGCCCCGGCATCCTCGCGTCCGCGCAGATGGGCGTGCCGCTGATCGTCCGCACCCTGACGTTGCGAGTGGCAATCATCCTGCTGACGTTCGTCGCCACCGCGCTGGGGACAACGTCCGTCGCGGCCCACCAGGTCGCCTTCACGCTGTGGTCGTTCCTGGCCCTGGCTCTCGACGCGATCGCGATCGCCGCGCAGGCGCTGACCGGCCGTTCCCTGGGCGCGGGCGACGTCGCCGGAACCCGGGCCATCACCCGCCGGATGATGTGGTGGGGCCTGTTCTCCGGTCTGCTCGGCGGCCTGGCGCTCTGGGGGCTCCGGGACGTCTACGTGCCGTGGTTCACCGCTGATCCCGAAGTACGTCGCACTCTGGCCGCCGTGATCCTGGTGGCCGCGCTATGGCAGCCCGTGAACGGCGTGGTGTTCGTGCTGGACGGCGTACTGATCGGAGCGGGTGACGGCCCGTACCTCGCGGTGGCCGGAGTGATCGCCCTCGTGCTGTACGCACCGCTGGCGTTGAGCGTGCAGTGGTTCGGCGGGGACATCGTCGCGCTGTGGTGGGCGTTCGGTGGATTCATGCTGCTGCGACTGCTCACTCTGGTCACGCGGGAACGCCGCGACGCCTGGCTGGTGACCGGAGCTACCCGCTGACCCTGCCGGTGCGGCATCGTGTGGGTGGACCGAAAGGAGCGGCATGGCCGACACCGACGACGAGCAGACGGTTGCGCTCGAGCCCGAGCAGCGCGAGCAGGGGGACGACGACAGCCCCGAGGCGCTGAGTGAGCGGCGCGGCGCGGGCAAGTGGGTGCGCGCGGCCGCGGTCCGGTCGTTGGAGAACGAGAGCCGCCGTGACCAGGAGGAGCTCGAGGAGCGGATCCGCGAGGAAGAGATCGAGATCGCGACGGACGAGCGCGAGTTGGAGGAGCTCCGCTACCGGCGCGAGGCGCTCGACGCCGCCGCCGAGACCACCGAGGCGATGCGCCTGGCCGATGTCGCCGAGCAGAAGCGCGACCGTCTCCGCGACGACGCAGCCGCTCAGCGCCGCCAGGGCCGCAGCGACCGTGCGCACGGCCGGCACCTGCGTGACGAAGCCGCCGCCCGGCCCGACGAGCCCGGCGCGGATGCGACCGCGGCCGCGGGCCGGCGCTACGAGCGCGCCGCTGACCGCGAAGAGCGTGGCGCGAGGTACGACGAGGGCGCAGCGGACCGCTACGACGCCGAAGCGCGCGACCGGCGTAGCGAAGCCGCCCAGCAACCCGGGCAACCGCCCGCCGCGGACGCGGTCCGCAACCCACCGTCGGAGACGCCGAAGGCACGTAAGTTCGTCCAGCGCCGGAAGAACCTCAAGCAGAAGCGGAAGACCCACCCCGGTGAGCTCAAGGACATCGGCCTCGGCGACTGACCGGCGTCAGGGGTCAAAGATGCCCAGGGCAACCAGCCTGACCTGCTTCAGATACCGCGCAGGTTCGGCTGG
This sequence comes from Kribbella sp. CA-247076, assembly GCF_050942445.1. Classification (NCBI taxonomy): domain Bacteria; kingdom Bacillati; phylum Actinomycetota; class Actinomycetes; order Propionibacteriales; family Kribbellaceae; genus Kribbella; species Kribbella sp. CA-247076. Next base: position 7,439,700 of record NZ_CP192051.1, read on the forward strand.
CGCTGGTCGAAGAACAGGCCGGCGGGCGGCTCCTCCACCGGCAGCGGCGGGATCGGGTAGTCGGTGTGCGCGCCGCGGCAGGCCGCGAACGGGCCGTCGGGGTCGAGCAGCGCCATCATGTGCGGGTCCGCGTGATCGCGCCACCAGACCGACATCCCGGTGGCCGGGTCGAGCCGGAGGTGCTCCCAGGCGCGCCAGATCGAGTCCAGCCGACTGAGCGCCTCGGCGTGCCGGTACCACTCCGGGCACCAGACGTACTGCTGCCCGATCCGGCGCGTGTACAGGTAGACCAGCCGGTCCTCGACGAACGCCGCCACGTGCGGATAGAAGAGTTCCTGTTCACCATCCACGGCGCTGCTCCTCACTCTGCTCCCAGACCGGCACGCCGGTGGGCATCGCGGGCGGTGCCGACGGCGGCCGGCTGCCGGCCGCGACCCACGGGTTCGCGCTCTGCGGCGCACCGGTGCCCGGATCGTACTTCGCCAGCGACGCCTTCACCGCACCCGCGTCCGGCCGGGTGAACCACGGCACCGTCTTCACCATCGTGGCCGGGATCCCGGACGGGAACACCACGGCCCGGCCGGGTGGCATCGACGCCAGGTCGGACACCTCGAGGATGTGGTGCCGCTGCGTCTGCCGGCTGGTGCCGCGCTCACCCTTGTTGTACGAGACCGAGCTGGAAATGATGTCGTAGTCGCCGATCAGCTTGCTCAGCTTCTCCAGGAAGTTCGCGTCCGACGCGCCACCGCCGTACACCCGGACGTTCGCCGACGACCAGAGCTTCTCCATCCCCTCCGCGCCCCAGCACTCCACGCCCTGCGGCCAGGACTGCAGGATCGTCATCAGCACGATGCCGCGGGACCCGAAGTGGCTGTAGAGGTCGGGCAGGTTCTTCCAGCGGCAGACGTTCGCCGCCTCGTCCAGGACGCCGACCAGCGGGTTCGGCATCCGGCCCATCGGGTTGCCCTTGGCGAACTCCTCGGCCGCCTCCACGACCGCCACCGTCAACGCGGTGACCAGCGGTCCCGCCGTACCGGCGCCTTCCTTGGAGAGGCTGTAGAGCGTGCCGCCCTTGCGGACGAACTCGTGCGGGTTGAACTGCGGGCGGGTGTCGTTCGGCCCCTGCGGGATGACCCAGCGGGTGACCTTGCGGTTGACCAGGAACTGCGCGCTCTGCTGGGCCGTGCCGTACACACCGGCGCGCTGCTTGTCCGGCGCGTTGATGACGCCGGCGAGCGCGTCGGCGGACAGGTGCAGGCCGGGGGTGTTGCGCAGGATCCGCTCCGGCTCGTCGTTGCGCTGGTCCGCGAGCCAGCTGTAGACCTGCGTGATCGGCCGCTTCGCGACCGCGGCCGCGAGCAGCAGGCCGGCCAGCAGGTCGGTGCCGGCGGCATCGAAGAACGCGTCGGTCTGGGCGTTGCGGTCCTTGCGCTGCGAGGCGACGAAGTGCTCGGCCAGCTCGCGCGCCTTGGTCTCGTCGGTGATGTAGGTCAGCGGGTTCCACCACCAGTTCGGCGGCTCCTCGCAAACCTCCTGCGGGTCGAAGACCCAGACCGGGCCCTTCTCCAGCCGCGGCCCGCGGGTGGCGTCGACGATGTCGCGCTTGTTCGAGGTCGCGATCACCGCGCCGGGCGCGTCCAGGATCGCCGGGACCGCGCGCGACGTCGTCTTACCGGTCCGGGGACCCCAGATGTCGACGTGCATGTCCTCCCAGGACCCGAACACCTCCAGGTCGTCGCGGACCGTCCGGCCGATCAGGATGCCGGGACCGGCGTGCCCGGCGCCGAGCCGGTCGGCGATCCCCTGCGCACCCTCCCGGGTGAGCTTGTAGATCTCCGAGCGCTTCGACATCAGGTGCGCCTGCCGGTCCACCCGGCCGATCGACTTCTCCCGCTTGCGGACCAGCAGGTAGCCGCCGCCCGCGAGCAGCACCAGCACGACGAGCTCGAGGATGAACACCCCGGTCGCCACCGCCGACCAGCGCAGCCGGCCCTCGATCAGGTCGGTCATCGTGGCCAGCGGGTTGCCGACGGCGCGGGTGTCGTTGATCGCGGCCGCGACCTTCAGCGCGCCCCAGATCCCGCCGACGACGACGGCGAACAGGCCGATGCCGATGAAGACGATGATCGACTCGACGGACAGTCCGCCGGGTCCGGTGCTCTTCCTGCCCTGGGCCATTACTCGTCAACTCCCGTTCGGGCGACCACGCGGGTGGTCGGGTCGGGCGGCGGCAGCATGGTCGGGTCGTCGAGGCTGTACTCCTCGAGGACCTCCTCCGACCCGTCGGCGGCCACCTCCACCTTCAGTGGCTTGCCGTCGGCGCCGGTCCTCCACAGCTTGTTGGTGTCGTTGATCTCGCGCTCGACCGAGGTCAGCCCGACGTGCACCGGGATGCCCGGGCGGCCACCGACCTTGACCAGGAAGTTGCCTCGGCCGGGAGGCGCCGCCTCCTCACCGGTGGCCGGGTCCCACGCGGGCGGGTCCTGCCAGCCGATGAGCATGTTCTGCTCCTCCTCGGACATCGGCACGACCTCGGTCAGGTTCTCCATCTCGGCCCGCGGCAGACCGCCGCAGATGACCATCCCGGACCGCTCGACGAAACCCTTCGCCTTCATCCGGTCCTCGGGGTGCTCGAGCGCGAGCAAGTCGGACATGGTGTGCGAGATCATCGCCATCCCGACACCGCGCTGCCGGTTCAGCCGGGTCAGCGCGTCCACCCGGTCGACCAGGCCGCGACCGGCCCGCAGCACGCGCCACAGCTCGTCGAGGATGACGAAGTAGTGCCGCCGCGGCTCGAGCCCCGCCTCCGCGAGCGCCTGCGAGACCGCGACCGCGCCGAACCCGTAGGACCAGCAGGCCAGCAGTACGGCGGCCTGCAGGCTGGTCTCTGAGTCGTCGATGTTGGACACGTCGAACACCACCGGACGGTCCATCTGCATCGGGTTGTCGGTCTGCTCGGAGAAGATCTCACCGAGCCGGCCGCCACCGACCAGACCGATCAGCGAGGCCTCGAGCCCTTCGGTGATCTGCCGGTACCGGTCCAGGCTCCCGCGGTCCAGGGCCACGTTGCGGACCCGGTCGGGCGCGTCCTGGATGACCCGGAGCAGGTCGCGCAGCAGCGGCGTACCCTGATGCCTCTCGTCGAGGACCTTGAGGGCCTCGTCGATGATGGTCTCCTCGCGGTCCGACGGCGGGGCCGAGCGCATGATCGAGATCAGCGCGGACACCATCGTCTGCCGGCGGCCGTGCGCGTCCGCCTGGATCGCCTCGCGGGCCTTGCCGGTCAGCCGGAGCGCGGCCTGGCGGGACTCGCCCGGATCGAGCACGTTCAGGTGCCCGCGGCCGCGGCCGAGCTGGATGACCTGGCCGCCGAGGGCCTCGATCAGGTCCTTGTAGTCGGGCTTGAGGTCGCCGAGCACCAGCGGCTGGATGCCGTACCCGGCCAGGCCGAGCGCCATCCGGCGGGTGATCGTCGACTTGCCCAGACCGGGCTTGCCGAGCACGAACATCGACGGGTTCGAGATCAGCTTGGCGCGCATGAACCAGCTGATCGGGTCGCAGCACATGGTCGCCCCGGACAGGATGTTCCGCCCGATCGGTACGCCGACCATCGGGCTGCCGGTGCCGGCCGCGAACGGCCACAGTCCGCACACCTGGACCGTCGTACCGCGCCACTCGGCCGGCGCCTGCAGGTACGTCGAGTAGCCGCCGCCCGCCCCCGGCCAGCCGCGCGGCATCGGCCGCTTGCCGCCACGCGACGGGTCGACCGGCTTCTTCGTCTTCTTGCTCATACGGACTCCCCAGCGGTCATAGAGCTTCCCGCAGCCCGGCCGGCACCGACAGGTGGCTCTGCAGGACGACGCCGAGCGGCAGCCCGGCCACGAACGCGGAGTCCTGCGACCCGTACGCCGGACGCAGCAGGATGCGCGCGGTCGCGCCGAGGTTGTCGATCGCCGCGATCATGTCCGGGATCTGCTCGGCCGTCATCACGGTCCCGGTCACCACCATGCCGAAGTTGACCAGGCCGGCGCCGCGGGCCTCCTCCTGGGCGGTCCGGTCGGCGGCCCGGGCCTCGGCGATCGTCCGGGCCGTGGGCCGGCTCGACGTGGTCGCCCGGAAGGACGCGTTGCGCTTGTCCGCCTCGACCATCCGGGCCGCGGTGGCCGCGTCCAGCGGACGGTAGAGCAGGGTGACGCGCTTGCGGTCGATGTCGGCGTGCGGCGCGACCAGCTGCGACAGCACCGAGGAGAACACCTCACCGCGCGGCGCCTGGGTCATCTGCCAGGTCACCGACCAGGCCGAGTCGTGCCGGTACTTGTCCCAGAACGCCTGCGCACCGGCCGGACCGACGTCGGTCCACTGCAGCTCCGGCGCCATCCCCTGACCGCGGGCCTCGTCTATCAGGACCGCGGCCGCCGGGTCGTACGCGATCCGCACGGCCTCGCACAGCTCCTGGGCGGTGACCGGACGGGCGGCACCCGCGCCGGTCGCGTTCAGGCTCTGGGTGAGCGCCGGCAGGCGGGACGCCAGCTCGCGGCCCATGTCGTCTTCCTTGCGGCGCTTGCCGTTGCGGTCGGTGCCCTTGAAGGTCAGCGCGACCCGCGCGGACACCAGCGCCGAGCCCTCCGGGTAGGTCTGCACGACCTCGGTCAGCATCGCCCGGGCGATCGCCGGCGTACCGTCCATCATGTTGTTGCCGACCTCACGGCGCAGCCGGATGCCGGTGTCGGGCGCGCTCTCCACGGTCACCGACGCGGCCACGATGCCCGGCTCGTGGCCGAGCGACGCCAACCACTGGCCCCAGTGCGCGACCCAGACGTCGACCTGCTCCTCGTCGACCAGCGACGCACCGTCGGGCTCGGCGTTGATGATGACGGTGAAGTGCCGCGTGCTCGGATAGAACAGCAGCGCGAACGGCCGGCCGTAGGAGTCCTTGAACTCGCTCAGCTGCGACGCGGCGGCCAGACCGGGGAGCTGGAACTTGCCCCACGCGGTCCGCCCGAGCGGACCGGAACGGTAGAGGTTGTGCTTCGCCATCTTTGCTCGCTGCCATCCAATGCGGGTCGAGAGCCGTTGCAACGCGGACAGGCCGTGCTTGTCCTTGGTCATCAGCATCAGCAGACAGACCGCGAGGATCAGCAGCGTGATGACCGCGGCGATCACGCCGCCCGCCATCATCGCCAGGATCGTCGCGATCAGGCCGCCCATCATCAGGGCGGTGCCGAGCGTGCCCAGCCCGGCGATTCCCGCCGAGGCGGGTTGCCGCCAGTTTCCGTAGGTGCGCGGGGCGCGCACGTTGTCAGCCGCTGCCACGTGGTCCGTCCGAGTCTCGTTGTGCGTCGCGGCGGGACTGGTCGTCCTGCCAGCGGAGGTTCTGCTGCTGCTGGGCTCGGGCCCGGTCGTTGTCGCGGCTCATGTCACGGGCCGAACCGCCGCTGCCCGACGGGCCGCCGCCCCCGCGGCCGTCGCCACCGCCACCGCCACCGCCGCCACCTCCGCCGCCCCCGCCACCTCCGCCGTCGTCCATGGCGTCGTTGTCGAAGGACTCGGAGGCGGCCATCTGGCCGGCTTCCTTGGTCTTGTCGACACCCATCTTGACCGCGACCACGGCAGCCGCCGCCGGCCCGGCCGCGGCTGCGGCACCACCACCGGCCGCCGCTGCGCCTCCACCGGCCGCGGCTCCACCGCCACCGGCACCACCCGCGGCAGCAGCACCGCCACCGCCGCCCCCACCAGCGGCTGCCGCGCCGCCACCACCACCACCACCGCCTGCTGCGCCGGCCTGACCGCCCCCGCCGCCCGCACCGGCTTGGCCACCGCCGCCACCGGAGCCGGAACCACTCGGGCTCTGCTGGCTGGCACGGCCGACGTTGCGCGCGCCGCTCGGGCCCTGGCCACCGCTGTTGTCGGCCCCACCCTGGTCGGCTCCCTGCTGCACCTTGTCGGCCAGCTTGTCCATCCCGGTCATCTTGGCGGCGAGCATGCCCGCCCCCGCGCCGCCGGCGGTCGCGGCGACCATCGGGACGATGAAGCGCATCAACGCCGGCAGCGCGAACAGCGCGAGCACCAGCATGGTGAGACCGGTGACCATGTTCATCACCTGGACCCCGACGGACTCTTCGGAGCTCCCGAAGTTGAGACCCTCGCCGTTGTTCGAGGTCAGCCTGATGGCGGTCGCGTAGACGATCGCGGCCACCGGTTTGTAGAGGATGAAGGCGAACAGCCAGGCGATGATCCGCTTGAACCAGGTCCGGCCCATCTCGGTGTTGGTGGCCGCGGCCGCGATCGGCAGGACACCGAGCAGCAGGATCAGCATCGCGCTGCGGACGATCATCAGCACGATCTGGATCACCCCGGCGATGATCGTCAGGATGCCGATCGTGATGGCCAGGCCGATTCCGATCGGCCCCGCCACCGCGGACAACCCGATCATCGCGGCCATCGTCTCGCCGAAGCTGGTCCCGACGTCGCTCCCCATGCCGCACTGCCAGCCTTCGCCGGAGTCGGTCAGTGCGGTGGTCACGATGCAGTCGGAGAACTTGTCGCCGAACTCGATCAGCGCCTGCGCGACCGCGACCGACAGCAGGGACGCGATCGCCAGCGTGAGCAACGAGCGGAGGATGTCCCGGGCCGCCTCACCGCGGTGGTTCCAGGCCATGTGCATCCCGCCGACCAGCAGGCCGATCATGGCGATGAACGCGGCGATGTACTGCGTGTGCTCCCAGACCCAGCCGACGGTGTCGTTCGCCGGCCGGCCGGTCGCCATGCTGCCGACGTCGGGGGTGTCGACGTACACCCAGAAGGTGCCGATGGTGCCCATCACGAGTGTCACGGCCTTGAAGACGGCCTCGAGAATCGGTTCGAAGATCAACTCGATCAGTCCTTCGACCACTGGTGCGAGGGCCGCGCTGACGATGGACGTGAGGCATTCGAGCCAGCCGTCGCTGCATCCGAGCGCGATCATGTCAGGACGTCCTCGGTGAGACGAACCGGAGAATGGCGGGGAGCGAGACCACCGCGATGATCATCATGGTCACGCCCATGACGACCTTGAGCGTCTGCGGCGTACCCTCCGGTGCGCCCTCGGGCGTCGGCGGACTCGCCATCAGCTTGATCGCGGTGGCGTAGATCAGCGCCGCCACCGGTTTGTAGATGATGAACCCGGCCAGCCAGGCCACCGCCCGCTTGAACCACATCATGCCCATCTCGGTGTTGGTCGCCGCGGCCGTCAGCGGGAGTACGCCGACCAGCAGCACGAGCATCCCGTACCGGACGATCATCAGGCCCAGCTGGATGATCGCGGTGATCACCATCAGGATGCCGACGAAGATCACCAATGCCACGCCGAGAACCTCGGCCGGATCCTTGAGCGGATCGATCATCAGGTCGGCCAGCTTGCCCGCGAAACCGTGCTCGTCGGCGTCCAGCGCCTCGCTGATGATCCAGGAGGAGAACTCGTCCGCGGCCTGGATCAGCGTGGCGGCGAAGACCGCGCCGGCGCTGGAGACGACCACCATGATGAGCAGCGACTTGAGGATGTCGCGCAACGGCTCGCCGCGGTGCGACACGGCCATGTGGATGCCGCCGACGATCACCGCGATGGCGGCGATGGTCCCGAGGATGTAGTTGGTGTGCACCTGGACGAAGCCGACCGCCCCGTTGTTGGCCACGTCCGGGGTGTCGATCTGGATCCAGAGGAAGCCGACCGCCTCCATCACGGCCTCGACGGCCGCGACCACGACCGCCCGGATGGCGTCGAAGATGACGTCGAAGAACGTGCCGAAGGCCGCTTCGACCGCGTCGCCGAGGAACTGCTCGACGCAGTCGTCCCAGTCCCAGGGCGCCCACGAACAGCCGAGGGCGATCATCACGCCCCCCTGAAACGGATGTAGCCGTCCAGCGACTGCAGCACGTCCGGCTGCACGCTGCCGTTGAAGCTGCCGTCGTCCTGCAGCACGACCCGCCAGTCACCCTTGGACCAGATCAGCGTCACCGGCAGGGACGCGATCTTGGTGGACTCCAGCCGGACGGCGACGTACACGATGGCACGGTTGGTCGTGTAGTCGATCACCTTGAAGCCGGTGAACTGCGAGGCGTCGCCCTCGTTGCGCGGCGTCCGGGTGACCCGGGCCTCGCTGATGGCGCGCTCGCGGCCCGGCCCGGGCGCGATCCGGGTGGCCAGCACGCGGTCGGTCAACTCCGGGTTGCGAATCTGGCCGAGGGTGACCATCGCCGCCAGCACGGCGCCGGTCGGCGAGTGGGCGAAGCAGGAGCGCACACCGGCAGCGTCCATGACGGCCGGACCACCTTCCTGCTGGAGCGGAATGAGCATGTTGGCCTCGAACTGCCAGGTCACCGCCGACGGAGCCACCCGCGGGCGTGCCTGGTCCGGGTTCTTGGTGTAGCAGCCACCGCGGCCGGACGCGGGCGGCCCGGACGGGGTGGACGAGGAGGTCGGTTCGGCCGTGGGCGTGGCGGGCGGCACGGTCGGTTCGCCGGTGGGCTGTTCGGTCGGCTCGACCACGCTCGGCGAGGTTGTCGGCTGGGTGGCCGGCGTCCCCGGGTCCCGGGCGAAGAACCAGACCAGCAGGCAGACGACCACGGCTCCGACGACGATCGCCGAGGCGACGAAACCTCGCTCCTGCCAGAAGCCGGGCGCCTCACCCCCGGCGTCGTCGTCGGTGGAACCGGAGTCCCTGCTGAACAGACCCACGGGCGATCAGGCTCCGGCTGCGCGAGTCTCGGGGCGGTCGCAACAGCCTCGGATCACGTCAGGCCGTTCACGAGCATCGAGGCCGAGCCGATCACGATGCAGGCCGCGAGGACCCAGCCGAGCCGGGCCGCGTGCTCGCCACCCTCACCGCGACGCTGGCCGACGGCCATCATCGCGCCGGCGATCACGATGCCGAGCAGGCAGATGCTGAAGGCGATCCAGGTCACCCAGCCGATCACCTTGTTGAACTGGTCCGAACCGGGAGGCGCCTGGCCGGTGCCCGGGTCGTCGACGAGCGGAAGCAGGCTCGCGGCCTCCGAGATCAGATGTGCCAACATCATCGCGGTATATGCCTTTCAGTACGGGGCGGGGTAGTCCGCTGGGTTTGACGCGCGAAGAGCGTAGATGGATTCAAGGACTTCGAAAACCTCGTCAGGGGTGTTGTCAGGGGTGGGTGCCTCCCCTCGGCGCCACTCCTCGATCCACGGGACGTCCCACACCCTCGGCACGCCACCGCCGACGATGTCGGCGAAGTCGTCGAGGACGCGGGGCAGCCGGCCGGGCGCGTCCGCGATCAGCACCAGGCCGAGTACGGCGACGCCCTGGACCACTCCCGATGCCCACTCGATCGCGGCCCGCTGGGCGGCCCGCAGACCCGAACCACTCGTCCGGGCGACCAGGATCACCGGTGTCGGCACCGGTGGCGGCGGGATCGGCCAGCGATGGTTGGCCGCCCGGGTGCCGGGCAGCAGTTGCGCCATCGTCGACTCGCCGGAGCCGCCGTGGACGCCGACCCACCAGAGCGTGTCCGCCGCCGGGATGGCGAACTTCGGGAGTCGCTGGTCCTCGGCGGGCGCGGGAACACCGTGCTGCGGCGCGGACGGGCCGCGCGGCATCCGGTCCGCAGGCTGCGGCGGGGCCTGCTGCGGACCCGGGGTCGGCGATTGCTGCCGAGTCCACGGGTTCTGCGTCATGGCCCCTCCTCTCGCGCTGCGTCACAGGCTGTCGCCCACAGTATTCTCTCGCTTTCCGGGTGTACTTTCGTGACCCATCCACAGGCGAGGATGTTTCTACCCCCTTGTCGGGGTCAGTCGAGCCGCAGGCTCGCGTCGTCGGGCCTGCCAGGACTACCGGCATGCCATTGGTGCGGTGGACATGCTAATGGTCTACTTTGCCGGTGACTCGGGCGGTGGCTCGGCGACACAGCGGTCTGGACCACTACGGCCGGTGTGACCGGAGCGAATGAATGAGGAGTCGAGTGGCGGGAATGAGAGGGCGGCGTGGCTGACAAGATCCCGTCCTGGCCCAAGGTGACGATCCGGCTGTACGACGACCACAACGCCGAGGTGAAGATCGCCGGGCGCAGTCACCCGGTCAACCATCACGATCCGCGACAGGCGGCGATCGCGCTGGTCAGCGAGCGGGCCGGGCAGCTCGGCCGGGCGGTGAAGGCGACCGCGGTCGAGTCCGACGGCGCCTCCTGGCCGCTGATCATCCACCCGGACGGCCGGGTCGAGGCCGTCGAGGTGGACAGCAAGGGCCGCTCCGGCTCGGGCGCCAAGCCGATCTGGCCGATCGTCCTGGCCGCGATCGTCGCCTGTGTGCTGATCATCGGGACCGTGCTGTACGTCGCCGTGTTCAGCAAGCTCGGAGACGGCGTACCCAAGGCGACCGAGTCACCGAAGCTGCCGGCGTTGCCGGAGCCGAGCGTCGGGCCGGACCAGTTCCCCGCCCGCCCCGCCCCGCCGGGCTGGTCCACCCAGGCGAGCTGGACGGTCGACATCGCCGAGAACACCAAGCCGGCGGTGAAGCCGGACGGGACCGAGGTCGCCGTACTGACGCCGGACCAGAAACTCGCGGTGTTTGACAGCAACGGCAAGGTGCTGTGGCAGGACAAGGTGCCGAAGGACTCCAAGAGCCCGGTGTACACCACGATCGACTCCAAGCCGGTGCTCGCGGTCGCGACGCCGGACACCTTGTACTACTGGGCCGGGGACGGCGCGCTGCCGGAAGAGGTCGAGCTGCCGAACTCGGCCGACGTACAGTTCTTCGGCAAGTCGCCGCTGGTCCAGCTGGGCACCGAGGGCGGCGCGGCCGTCGTGTCCGGCGGTGAGCTCAAGGCCGTGCCGGATCAGCCGCGGTTGTCGACCATCCTGCTCGCGGACGGCGAGCGGGCGCTGATGGCGCGGTACGCCGGGCCGCTCTACTGGAGCCAGCCGGGCAAGGAACGGCAGGAGCTGGCACTCAAGCCGCCGACCGGCCTGAAGGAGATCGACCACGTGGTGGCCGCGAGCCCGGACTTCGCGCTCGCGCTGTGGAAGACCAAGACCGCGGACATCGTCAGCCCGGTCGTGCACTCGAGCGCCGACGGCTCGGTCGTCGCCGTCTGCAAGCCGACCAAGAAGAACGCGGCCGACCGGTGGCGATGGGTCCCGGACACGTCCCGCAAGGTCGCGGCCTGGGGTGAGTGCCTGATCGACTTCACCGCCGGGACGACGTTCAGCAGCCCGGGCTTCGAGCCGCTGTCGATCACCGGGACGGTCATCTACGGCACCAACAACCAGGAACTGGTCGCCACCGCCCCCGGCCGCCCGGCGCACGCCCTCCCGAAGAACTCCGCCCGTCCCTGGGGCCTCGCCGGAAGCCACGCCATCGTTGTCCACAACTCGGTCCTCTACGCCCTGGACAAACCATGACCCCTCGCCGGCGGAGAGCTGCTCGGACGGTCGGCCTGACCAGGCGGTGGCGGGTTTTGCGGGTGGTGGGTTTGCTGGGGGTGTTGTTGGTGGTGCCGTCGGGGGTGGCGGTTGCTGCGGACGATCCGGATCCGGTGCAGTGGCCGACGATCGAGGTACCGGCCGCGACCGGCGGTGCGGCCGACCCGGCACCGACCGACTGGCCGCCCGTGGAGCCGCCCGAGGGCAGCACAGGCACCGGCACCGACCCCCAACCCGAGTCCTGGCCGGCCCCCCAGCCGGAGTAGCCCGAGTACGTCGAGCAAGCCCTCGAACACCCGGCCCGCGCCTCGCCGGGTGCGGGGCTCACGCTCCCGCGCATGCACGAAACCCCGCTCGCTCCGGTGGAGTGCGGGCATGACGAAGGCCCGCGCTCCGTGGAGTGCGGGCCTTCGTGGGGTGGTGCTGAGGTCAGCCGGCGGCTACCTCGAGGCGGACCGTGGCGGCCACCTCGGGGTGCAGCTGGACCGAGACCTGGTGCTTGCCGGTGGTCTTGATCGGCGACGCGATCGCGATCGCGCGCTTCTCGACCAGCGGACCGCCGGCGGACTTGATCGCACCGGCGATGTCGGCCGGGGTGACCGAGCCGAACAGCCGGCCGGTGTCACCCGCCTTGACGTCCAGCGTGACGACGAGCTGCTCGAGCTGGTTCTTGACCTCGCTCGCGTGCTCCTTGCCCTGGATCGCCCGGGCGTCGCGCGCCCGCTTGATCGACTGGATCTGCTTCTCGGCGCCGCGGGTCCAGCCGATGGCCAGGCCACGCGGGACCAGGTAGTTGCGGCCGTAGCCGCCCTTCACCTCGACGATGTCGCCGGGAGCCCCGAGGCCCTCGACCTCCTGCTGCAGGATGAGCTTCATGTGCCGGACCTCCCTCAGCGAGCCGTGCTCGTGTACGGCAGCAGCGCCACCTCACGAGCGTTCTTGATAGCGGTGGCCACGTCGCGCTGGTGCTGCACGCAGTTCCCGGTCACCCGGCGGGCGCGGATCTTGCCGCGGTCCGAGATGAACTTCCGCAGCAGCGCGGTGTCCTTGTAATCGACGTACGTCGCCTTGTCCTTGCAGAAGCCGCAGACCTTCTTCTTCGGCTTCCGAATGATCTTGGCCATTGTGGTGCTCTCTTCCTTCCAGAGCCCGGCACAGGTGCCGGAATGGTCACTCTTGTCTGTTGGTCACGACCCGGACCGGATCAGAACGGGGGCTCCTCCATCGAGCCGCCGCCCTGGCTGGCCCAGGGGTCGTTCTGCGAGGCGGACTGGCCGCCGCCGCCTTGTTGCTGGGGGGTTGCCCAGGGGTCGTTCTGCGGGGCGCCACCCTGGCCGCCGCCGTAGCCGCCGCCCTGGTTGCCACCGCCGAACCCGCCACCCTGGCCACCGCCGGCACCGCCACCACCGAAGCCACCGCCGTCGGAGCGCGAGGTCTTGGAGATCTTCAGCGTCGCGTAGCGCATGCTCGCGCCGATCTCCTCGACGTCACACTCGAAGACGGTGCGCTTGTTCCCGTCGCGGTCGTCGTAGCTTCTCGCCTTGAGGCGACCGTGCACGACGACCCGGGAGCCCCGGGTCAGGGACTCGGCGACGTTCTCGGCGACCTGCCGCCACACCGAGCACGAGATGAAGAGCGTCTCGCCGTCTTTCCACTCGTTGCTCTGCCGGTCCAGCGTCCGCGGCGTACAGGCGACCGTGAAGTTCGCAACCGCGGCCCCGGACGGCGTGAACCGCAGCTCGGGATCACCTGTCAGGTTTCCGATCAGCGTGATGGGTGGTTCACCGGCCATGACATCTTCCTCCTGTACTGCAGACGATGGGTGGTGTGACGCCAGACCACCTGACGCCTGAGGTTCAGTGCTGGTCCGGCCGGATGACCTTGGTGCGGAGGATCGACTCGTTCAGCGTGAGCTGACGGTCGAGCTCCTTCACCACCGCCGGCTCGGCGGTCAGGTCGATGACGGCGTAGATGCCTTCGGCCTTCTTCTTCACGTCATAGGCAAGCTTGCGACGACCCCAGATGTCGAGCTTCTCGACCGAGCCACCTTCCTTGCGGACGATGTTCAGGTACTGGTCGATGGACGGCTCCACGGTGCGCTCATCGAGCTCAGGGTCGAGGATCACCATGACTTCGTAACGACGCATGCGCGAACTCCACCTCCTTCGGACTTGGCGGCCACGGTCTCTCCGTGGCAGGAGGGCGATGCGATGGGCTTCACGCCGGCACTTGCCGCCGACGCCAAGCAATGAGCCCGGTCGATGGACCGGGCCACATCCAAGAGAATACCAGCGTCCGGACGCCCTCTTGACCATATCCACAGGCCAGTTCCCGGCGATTCGGCCACCAGGCAGTCACCACGCGGTCACCAGGTGTTGGTCAGTCGTCACTCTCCGGTCCGACCACGAGCAGATCGATGTGTACGCCGAGCGTCCGGCCGTCGGCGTCGACGGTCCGGACCACCGGATACGCACCGTCACCCCAGCCCGAGTGCGCGAGGACGACGTTCTCACCCTGGGTCGCCAGCGGCAGCACAATGTTCGCGCAGCCCTCGCGGACGTGGTCGGGCGAGTCCATCAGCGCGAACCAGCTGTCGTCCCGGCCGTTGTCGAACACGTCTTCGTACCAGTCGCCCGCCGGCATCCCGGTCCGGACAGCCTCCGCGTCCACGAAGGCGACCGTGCCCGCGTCCACGCCGACCATCCAGAACTCGTCCTCGCCCAGCGCCTCGTCGGGACTGGTCGCCGCCTCCACGCGAGCGACCTCGCCGTCCGCCAAGTGGAGCGACAGGAACGCCTCACGGAGATGACTGCCGTCCTGCGCCTCTGACACGTCCGCGACGGTGACGTGCACCGGATAGTCGCCCGGCGGTACGTCGAACACCGGCGCCGCGCCCAGGGTGACGAACGGATCGCAGGCCTCGAGCCGGCCACTCGGGACCCGCAGGACACCGAGCTCGTGAACGGTCAGCGTCCACGTCCGCCGGTCGACCTCGACAGGACCGGGACGGAGGGCCCGGAAGTTCTCAGGACTGATCACGAGCCAAGGTTAGAGCCGCACTCGCGGAGAAGCGCGCCGCACAGTCAGGAGTAGGAGCGGGACGGCCAGCAGTGAGGCCAGGCCGGCGAGCAGTGGGAATCCGCCGAGCGTGAAGAGCCAGGGCGACGTACCCGAGGCCAGCGCGGCGACTGCCCAGATGGACGACTCCACTCTGCTCTCCTGCGCGGCCGACACCAGATGCGCACTGCCGCCGAGGTAACACAGGTTCCAGGCGTAGCCGAGCAGGAAGAGCGCCGGTGTGAACACCAGACCGGTCTGCGTCGCCAGTACGGCGGAAGCGATCAACAGCACCAGGCCGGAGATCATCACCGGTCGCGCGCCGGAGCGGTCGATCCACCAGCCCGTCAACGGAGACAGGGCGAACATGCCGAGCGTGTGCGCCGACAGCATCACTCCCAGCACCCCGAGCCCCTCGCCGTGCAGATGCGTGTGCACAGGGACGGAACTCATCAGCGCAACCATCACCAGGTGGCCGACGATCATCACCCCGGCCGCAAGGAAGAGCGGCGTACGACCGGCGCCCGCCATCCGCGCCCGCTGCTCCAGTGGGGGCTCGTCACTCACCCGGCTCGCCCGGATGTAGACCGAAGCCACGAGCGCGCCGAACACGGTGGCCAGTGCGAGCAGGAACGGCCCAGCCTGCGCAGGCAGGCCGAGCGACCTGGCGAAGGACTGGGACGGCGCCATCAGGAACGGTCCGCCGACTGCGCCGGCCGTACTCGCCCAGACGACCGTGCTCATGGCCGAAGCGCGTCGAGCGG
Organism: Kribbella sp. CA-247076; assembly: GCF_050942445.1. Lineage (NCBI taxonomy): Bacteria > Bacillati > Actinomycetota > Actinomycetes > Propionibacteriales > Kribbellaceae > Kribbella > Kribbella sp. CA-247076. The sequence continues at coordinate 7,454,951 of NZ_CP192051.1, forward strand.
CCGGTACGGCGTCCGCGGCGGCGTACCGCGACAGCAGGCTCGCGGCGTTGCCGACTCCGATCAGGAACATGCCGGCGAAGAGCAACGACAGGTGAGCACCCACCGCGGTCAGGACGCACAACGCTCCGCCGGACACGCCGACGCCGTACCCGATCCGCAGGGCCTGAGCGCGGCCTTGATGCGCGGTCCAGCGTCCGACGGCGAGTGCACCGGCTGCGGTCCCCAGGACGCCGGCGGTGTTCGGCAGCCCGGCCAGGCCCGGGCTCAGCCTGTCGGCGACCAGGATGGTGCTCATCGCGCTGGCAGCGACCATGGCAGCGTTCATCAGCGCTGCGGCCAGCACGACGGGGATCAACATACGTACCACGTTAGAAAGCCGGCTACCGATGCTGAAGAGCTGACGTAAGGCGTTCGGGCTTGTGTGGTTGCAAAACCGAAGGTGTTCTGGGGACATGACCTTTCAGGAGCGTGAGCTGGACGCAACCGACTGGCAGATCCTGGCCGAATTGCAGGCCGACGGTCGGCTGTCCTTCAACCAGTTGGGCAAGCGGGTCAACCTGTCGCCACCCGCCGTCGCGGACCGGGTACGGCGGCTGGAGGACTCCGGCGTGATCGTCGGCTACCGGGCCCAGGTGGACCCGGCTCGCGCCGGCCAGCCACTGTCCGCCTTCGTCCAGATGCGCTGCACGACCGGGCGCTGCCTGCTCAAGACCACGCGGGCCGAGGACTTCCCCGAGGTGCTCGAGATCCACAAGCTCAGCGGCAACTCCTGCTCGATGCTGCGGGTCCGCGTGACGTCGATGCGACACCTCGAAGGCCTCTTCGAACGGCTCGGCGAACACGGCGAGATGAACACGCACGTGGTGCTGTCGACCGAGTTCGAAGGCCGTCCGGTCCAGCCTCCGGCACACGATTCCCGTCCGGTGACGCGGTCGGTCGGCTGGGGTTCCTGAACTGTCGGTCGCCGGTCTTAGGGTGGGTCCATGACGTTGAAGCTGGGTGCGCACGTGGATCAGCAGGACCCGCTGGCCGAGGCGGCCGACCGGGGAGCCGACCTGGTCCAGTTCTTCCTGGGCAACCCGCAGGACTACAAGGCGCCGAAGCTCGCGTACGCCGACGGCGAGGAGGCGCTGAAGGAGCGGGCGGCCGCCGCGGGCGTCGACCTGTACGTGCACGCGCCGTACCGGCTGAACGTGGCGAACACGAACAACCGGATCCGGATCCCGAGCCGCAAGCTGCTCCAGCAGACCCTGGACAAGGCGGCCGAGATCGCGGTCAAGGGCGTGATCGTGCACGGCGGGCACGTCGGCGACGAGGACGACCCGGAGGCCGGATTCGACAACTGGCGCAAGTGCATCGAGCGCGCCGAGCTGCCGGTGCCGCTGCTGATCGAGAACACGGCCGGCGGGGAGAACGCGATGGCCCGCCAGCTGGACCGGATCGCCCGGCTGTGGGACGCGGTGCAGTCGTCCGGGAACGACCGGCTGGAGAACGTCGGCTTCTGCCTGGACACCTGCCACTTCCACGCGGCCGGTGAGGAGCTGCCGACGATCGTGGAGAAGGTCATGGCGATCACCGGCCGGATCGACCTGGTGCACGCCAACGGCTCACGGGACGAGTTCGGCTCCGGCGCGGACCGGCACAGCAACTTCGAGGAAGGCCATATCGACCCGGCCGACATCGTCGCGGTCGTGCAGGCCGCGGGCGCGCCGGTGGTGGTCGAGACGCCGAACGCCGACCACGGTCAGAAGGCTGACATCGACTACCTCAGGGCTCATCTGAAGTAGGTGTCTCCAGCCCGTGCACCCAGTAGCTGATGCCCCACGGCAGCAGCAACGCGAGGGCGGTGGTGTTGCGGGTCGGGATCAGGACGCCGGCGGCGACGGCGACCAGGAGCAGCACGGTCGCGAGCCGGAACACGTCCAGCCGGCCGATCAGCCGGGTCCGCAGCGTGGCCCGGTCCAGCGCGCAGGCGCCGTACAGGGCGATCATGCCGAGGAGGGCGAGGAAGCCGACGATCACGCCGGCCCACGCGGCGGCGCCGTACTCGTCGGCACCGTCGATGATCTCGCCGAGCTGGAAGACGCCGACCAACCCGGTCAGCGCCGCGCAGCCCGCGAGCAGGCGCCCGGTGGTACGACGTGCGTCCTCGACGTCGGGCCCGTCCGGCTTCGGGTCGGCGTCCGGGGTGGGCTCACGCACAGGGTCAGGCGCAGGGTCCGGGGTCGGATCGGGCGCAGGGTCCTGGGATGGGTCCGGTGATGGGGCCGCCATGGGGGGACGGTAGCGCAGCGCGGGACAATGCTCGGCATGCAGACCTGGCCCGAGCGGTTTCCCGAGCTCTTCGCGCCGGACTACTGGGCCTGGGGTGAGCTCGACGTCCGGTTCCAGACCGAGGAGCCGCCGGACGAGCTGATCAGCAACGTGCACGTCCTCGGCCGGACCGCCGGTGGGATCGTTGTCTGCGGCAACGACCTCGGCTGGCGGTTCCTCCCCGGCGGCACCCGGGAGCCGGGCGAGACGATCGAGCGGACCGTCGAACGCGAGCTGCTCGAGGAGGCCGGCGCCCGGCCGGCCGGGCCGATGACCTGGCTCGGTGCGCACCGCGCCGAGCACCGCCGGCCCGAGCCGTACCGCCCGCACCTGCCGCACCCGGTCTCGTACTGGGCCAACGTGGTCGCGGACGTCGTGATCGAGCAGGAGCCGACCAACCCGGACGACGGCGAGCAGGTGATCGAGGTGCTGGTGCTCCCGCCGGACAAGGCGATCGCCTACCTGGACAAGCAGCCCGACGGGATCATGGGCAACGTGGTCAGACTGGCTCTGGCAATGGGGCTGGTCTAGCCGCCTTCCACGGCAGCACGAAGGCGCTGGTCAGACAGCACGCACCAGCGACCCACAGGGCACCGCGAAGCCCGATCAGCGCGGCCAGCACCCCACCCAGCGCCATGAACGCCGGTTGAACGCACCGCGAGGTGATCGCCCACGAGCCCACCACCCGCGCCATGAACCCGTCCTCGGTCACGTCCATCCGGTACGTCGCGAACGACGGGTTGAACGCCCCGGCGGCCACGAGCAGCCCGGTCTCGGCGGCGGTGATCACGACGAATCCGCCCCAACCGTTCGGCGCCAGCGGCAACAGCAGCAACCACGGCGCCCGCAGTACGCCGAACAGCAGCAGCATCGTGTGGAGTCCGTACCGCCGGGTGAGCCGGGGCGCGAGCCGGGCGCCCAGCACGCCGCCCAGACAGCACACCCCGAGTGAGACGCCGTAGTTCCACGCAGGGAGCCCGAGATCGCGCAGCATGAAGACCGTCAGCAGCGGTGACGTCATCATCACCGGACCGCCGAACAGTTGCGAGTTCCAGAACAGCGCGCGCAGCCCGCGATGACCGAAGATGTACCGCCACCCGGCCGTCAGGTCCGCCCGCCCGACCCGTCGTACCGGCTCAGGCTCGGGCTGCCGGATCCGCCGGATGCCGAGCGCCGATCCGAGGAACGACACCGCGTCCACCGCCAGCGTGATCGTCGCGCCGACCAGGCTGACGAGCGCGCCGCCGATCGCCGGGCCGACGCTCAGCGAGATCCAGTTGGTCTGCTCGAACCGGCTGTTCGCCTCGGCCCGCCCCTCGGCCGGGATCAACGCCTTCAGGTGCGCACCGCTCGCGGCCTGGAACGCGATCGTCGCCGCCGCCTGGACGACACCGACCACACACAGCTGCGCGTAGGTCAGTACGCCGAACGCCGCCGCGACCGGCACACTCACCAGCACCGCGAACCGCACCAGATCGGCCGCGATCATCACCGGCCGCTTCCGCCGCTGCTCGATGACGTCGCCCAGCGGCAACGCGAGCGCGGCCCCGGCGACCGCGGACAACGCCGCCAGCATGGACACCTGGAAGGTGGTGGAGTCCAGCGCGAGTACGGCGATCAGCGGCAACGCCCCGAGGCCGACCGCCGATCCGACGGCGCTGACGGTGAACGCGACCCACAGCCGCCGGAAGTCTCGACCCAAGGACACGGCCGCGATCGTAGGGGGCCGCACCGACAGAACTCAGCGGAGATTCAGCCCGCCGTCGAGCAGGATCACCTCGCCGGTGAGGTAGGAGTTGTGGACGACCGCCGAGATCAGGTCGGCGACGTCGGCGGGCTGCGCCGCGCGCCCCATCGGACTCGAGCTTTTCCACAGCTCCTGGGCCGCCGTCCAGGACGCCGTGAGCGGGGTGTCGACGAGACCGGGCGCCACCGCGTTGACGCGGACCGACGGTCCGAGTGCGGCGGCCAGCAGTTTCGTCACGTGATTCAGCGCGGCCTTCGAGGCGGCGTACGCGACCGAGCTTCCCTTCGGCCGGACGCCGGCGTGGCTGGTGACGTTCACGATGCAGCCCTCGGACTCGCGCAGGGCGGGCAAGGCCGCCGTACACAACAGCCAGGGCGCGATCAGGTTCACGTCCAGGAGCCGGCGCCAGTCGTCCGCGGTCAACGCGTCCAGCTCCGCGTGCGGCACCGGCCAACTGATCCCGGCGTTGTTCACGAGGACGTCGAGCCGCCCGTGCTCGGCCAGCACCGCCGGGACAAGATCCGAGGCCGCCACGTCGTCGGCCAGATCGGCCTGGTGATAGCTGCCGCCGAGCTCGTTCGCCAGCGCGATCCCTGCGTCCCGGCTCGATCGTGAGTGGACCGCGACGGTCATCCCGTCCGCGGCCAGCCGACGGGCGGTCGCTGCGCCGATCCCGGACGCCGACCCGGTCACCAACGCGACTGTGCGCACGTCACGAACCCTGGTAGCGCAGGCCGTCGATCAACAGGTTGAGGGCCCGGTCCGCCTGGTCGCGGTTCTTCCCGGCGGCCAGGGCCACCCCGCTGATGCTGACGAGGACGTCGTCGGCCGAGACGTCCGAGCGCAGGTCTCCGGCCGCGGCGCCGGCCGCCAGCAACGGCTTGATCGCGCCGACCAGCAGCTCGAAGCTCTGCGCATACGGGTTGGCGCCGGATGCGATCACCGCGCGCAGTGCGTCGGCCATGCCGAGCTTCCGCGTCATGTAGTCCATGTAGCGGTCCATCCACGCCCGCAGCGCCGCCGCGGGCGGCATCGAGTCGAGCAACTCGGGTGCGGCGTCGCAGATGGCCGCCAGCTCGTTCCGGTACGCCGCCTCGATCAGCAGCTCACGCGTCGGGAAGTGCCGGTAGAGGGTGCCGATGCCGACACCGGCGTCCTTCGCGATCCCCTCGAGCGTCGCCTCGAGGCCGCACGTCGAGAACGCCCGCGCGGCCGCGGCCAGAATCTGGTCCCGGTTCCGCTGCGCGTCCGCCCGCAGGGGGCGCTCGCCAGTGCCCATCTCCCCTCCCTTCCGCCCTCAGAACCTATCGGACTTGATTACCGGAGGACCCTCCAGTTAACTGGAACTCCTACCGGAGGATCCTCCGGTTAATCCTAGCTCGCAGAACAGGACCCACCTGATGAGCAGAATCACCACCCCCTTCGGCGCCGACGCGACCGCCGCGCAGGTGATCGCCGGCGTCGACCTCTCCGGCCGTCGCGCGGTCGTCACCGGCGGCGCGTCCGGGATCGGCGTCGAGACCGCCCGCGCCCTGGCCGCGGCCGGCGCCGAGGTCACCCTGGCCGTCCGCAACACCGCCGCCGGTGAGCGCACCGCGGCCGACATCATCGAGACCACCGGCAACAACCACGTCTTCGTCGCACCGCTCGAGCTCGCCGACCGCGCGTCCGTCCGGGCGTTCGCGGAGAACTGGGACGGCCCGCTGCACATCCTGGTGAACAACGCCGGGGTGATGGCTGAGCCGCTCAACCGCACGCCCGAGGGCTGGGAGCACCAGTTCGCCACCAACCATCTGGGCCACTTCGGTCTGGCCACCGGACTACACAGCGCTCTTGCGCAGGCGGGCAGCGCCCGGGTGGTTTCGGTGAGCTCGAGCGCACACCTGCGTTCGGACGTGCACCTCGACGACCTCCACTTCGAGCGGCGCGCGTACGACCCGTGGCTGGCGTACGGGCAGTCCAAGACCGCCAACGTGCTGTTCGCCGTCGAGGCAGCCAAGCGCTGGGCGAGTGACGGGATCGTCACCAACGCGCTGATGCCGGGCGGGATCCGGACGGCGCTCCAGCGGCACCTCGAGGCCGAGCAACTGGACGCCTGGAAGGACTTCCCGTGGAAGACCCCCGAGCAGGGTGCGTCGACCTCGGTCCTGCTGGCCGCGTCCCCGCTCGTCGACGGCGTCACCGGCCGGTACTTCGAGGACAACAACGAGGCCCTGCCCCGCGGCGACAGCGAGTACAGCGGCGTCGCGGCGTACGCGCTCGATCCGGAGTCGGCCACTCGCTTGTGGGAGGTCTCGGAGGACCTGCTCGCGCGGTAGTCCCCAGGGAAACCGGCTCGGCTACGGTTCACAGCGCCGGGCCGGTAACCTGACCGACCGTGAGTGACTTGAGCATCCGGACCATCTCGGCCGACGAGCACGCCGCCTACATCGCGACGCAGCCGTCGGCGAGCTTCCTGCAGACCCCCGGGTGGGCGGCGGTGAAGAGTGAGTGGAAGGCGGAGTCACTCGGCTGGTTCGACCCGGCGAACCCGGCCGACCTGGTCGGCGTCGGCCTGGTGCTCTACCGGCAGATGCCCAAGGTGAAGCGGTACCTGGCGTACCTCCCCGAGGGCCCGGTGATCGACTGGGACGCGATCGACCTCGCGAAGTACCTGCGCCCGCTCGCGGCGCACCTGCAGGAGCGCGGCGCGTTCGGCGTCCGGATGGGCCCCCCGGTGGCCACCCGCCGCTGGAGCGCGAAGACGATCAAGGACGCGATCGCCGGCGGTCAGCAGCCGAAGCTCGGTGACGTCCGGGCGGACGTGATCGAGCCGTCCGGCGCGATCGTGACCACCCAGCTGCGCGCGCTCGGCTGGAAGGCGCCGCGGACCGGCGAGGGGTTCGCCGCCGGGCAGCCGCAGTACGTCTTCCAGGTCCCTCTGGCCGGCCGCGGCGAGGACGACCTGCTCAAGGGGATGAACCAGCTCTGGCGGCGCAACATCAAGAAGGCCGAGAAGGCCGGCGTCGAGGTGACCCAGGGCGGCGCCGAGGACCTCAAGGCCTTCCACCAGTTGTACGTCGAGACCGCGGAGCGGGACCACTTCACGCCGCGGCCGCTGCCGTACTTCGAGAAGATGCATGCGGCGATGGCGAACCAGCCCGCCGACTGCTGTGACTTCCGGATCTACAACGCCTACCACGAAGGCGATCTGGTCGCTTCGACCATCTGGGTCCGGGTCGGCGGTCACTCCTGGTACTCCTACGGTGCCAGCTCGACCGCCAAGCGGGACGTGCGCGGATCGAACGCGATCCAGTGGCGCATGATGTCGGACGCGCTCGCGGCGGGCGCGTCCGTGTACGACCTACGGGGCATCACCGACACCTTGGACCCGAACGACCCGCACGTCGGGCTGATCCAGTTCAAGGTCGGCACCGGCGGCGAGGCCGTCGAGTACGTCGGTGAGTGGGACCTGCCGTTGAACAAGGCGCTCTACACCGCATTCGACCTCTACATGAGACGGCGTTGACACCATGCCCCTAGTCCTGCACGTCGATTCCGATCGATGGCGCGAACATCTGCGTTCCACGTGGAACCCTGACATCGTCCCGGTCGCCAAAGGCAACGGGTACGGCTTCGGCAACCACCGGCTGCTGGCCGAGGCCCGCGCGATGGGCGCGCGCACGGTCGCGGTCGGCACGTACTTCGAGGTGCCGCCGGACCCGCGCGAGGACGTCGTCGTCCTGTCGCCGTGGCGGCCGTTCCACGAGATCCCGCAGAGCAAGAACGTGATCCACACCGTCAGCCGGCTGGCCGACCTGGTGTCGATCCCGGCCGGCAGCCGGGTGCTGATCGAGGTGCAGACGTCCATGCGGCGGCACGGCATCGGCGCCCGCGAACTGCGGCACACGATGCTGTTGAACGCGCTCGACCGGATCCGCTTCGAGGGCTGGTCGCTGCACTTCCCGATGGGTGCCGGCGGTACGTCGGCCAACCTGCGGGAGGCCACGGAGCTGGGCAAGGCCGCCCAGGACGTCCGCCGGGGACCGCTCTGGGTGTCGCACGTCCCGGCGCAGAAGCTGGCCGACATCGGCGACGACGTCCGGTTGCGGATGGGCACCGGTCTCTGGCTCGGCGACCGCGGCGCGCTGACCGTGCGGGCCACCGTGCTCGACGTGCACTCCGTCCGGCGCGGCGAGCGGGTCGGCTACCGGCAGCGCCGGGTCAACGGTGACGGCCACATCCTGGTGGTGTCCGGCGGGACGGCGCACGGCGTCGGCCTGGAGGCGCCGACCGCGGCCGCGTCCGTGCGCCAGCGCGCGATCGCGATGGCCAAGGGCAGCCTGGACGCGGCCGGGATGGCGCTGTCGCCGTTCACGATCGAGGGCAAGCAGCGCTGGTTCGCCGAGCCGCCGCACATGCAGGCCAGCATGCTGTTCCTGCCGTCGGCGGTGGCGCCCCCCGCGGTCGGCGACGAGGTCGGCGTCGACGTCCGCTTCACCACCACCAGCTTCGACAAGGTGTCGATGGACTAGGGCGCCACTGCCGGCCCTCAGGCCGGCGAGGCGAGGTCGACGACGGTGCCGTCGGGGCAGCGCAGGTACGACGTGGTCTGCCCCCACGGCGACTTCTCCGGCTCCTTGACCGGCTGCGCGCCGGCGTCGACCGCTCGCCGGAAGTCGGCCTCGACGTCCTCGCTGGTCAGCGAGATCTCGAAGGCGACCGCGCCGGGTTTGCCGATCTCGGGCAGGTGCCCCTGGCCGAGCTCGTAGGTGGCGAAGTGGAGCTGTGTGCCGCCGGCGTCGACCATGCCGGCGCCGTTGTCCCAGTACGTGCCCTTGAAGCCGAAGGCGCGCTCGAAGAACTCGATCGACGCCTTGGCGTCCTCGACGTAGACGATGGTCTTCGCGAACTTCATCACTGGTCTCCCGGTTTCGAGGTGGTGGCAGGACCGTCCCGCCACCCAGCCTGACGGATGCCGGCCGGGAAGTGTGACAGGTTGACTTCAGGTGGACCTGAAGTTTCAGCCTGGATCCATGAGCGTTCTGGAACGGATCGAGGAGCGGCCCAGGGCGGCGGAGCTGCGGGCGGCGTCGTACCGGTTGCTGGGCCTGGGCCGCGGCGCGACCGTCGTCGACGTCGGCTGCGGCGCCGGGCACGCGGTCGCCGACCTGGCGGCGGACGGGCTGAAGGTCGTCGGGGTGGACGCGGATCCGGCCGCGATCGAGGCTGCCCGGACGCGGGTGCCCGAGGCGATGTTTCACGTGGCACATTCCGACGACCTCCCGCTGGAGGACGCGTCGGTCGACGGGTACCGGGCTGTCCGGCTGTTCCACCTGCTCGACGACCCGGTTCCGACCGTGGCCGAGGCGCGCCGGGTGATCCGGCCGGGTGGACGCATCGTGCTCGGCGGACACGACTACGGGTTCGTGCTGGTCGACAGCTCGGACCAGGACCTGACCGACGTCGTGCTGCTCGGCCTCGAGTCCCGGTCTCCGGCTCCGCGGGCAGCCCGGAGTCTGCGCGACCTGCTGCTCGACGCCGGGTTCCACGACGTCGAGGTCGTCGTCCACACCGACGTGGTGACCGACCACGGTGTGCTGACGCGGCAGCTCGAGCTGGCGGCGGCCGCCGCGGTCGAGAAGGCGCTGATCACGCCGGACGACGCGGACGGGTGGCTGGCGGAGCAGGCCGACCGTGGGCGGCAGGACCGATTCCTTGCCGTTCTTCCGACACTTCTTGTCGGTGGGCGCCGTTAGCGTGCGGAGAATGATTCCACTCAAGGGAGTAGTGCTGGACGCGCCGGACCCGCGGCAGCTCGCGCGGTTCTACTGCGACCTGCTCGGCTGGAAGCTCGGTGACGACGACGAGACCTGGGCGACCGCCACCGGTCCGAACGACACCAAGCTGTCGTTCCAGTCGGAGCCGGCGTACCGCACGCCGACGTGGCCGAGCGACGCGCGCGAGCAGCAGATGCAGCTCCACCTCGACTTCAAGGTGGACGACCTGGAGGCCGCGCACGAGCACGCGACCTCTCTCGGCGCCCGGCTGCAGGACTTCCAGCCGCAACCCGACGTCCGGGTGTACGCCGACCCGGTCGGCCACATCTTCTGCTTCTTCGTCTAACCCTGCTTCAGGTGGCCCTTCCACCGGACCGTCGGGAGCAGGGCCGCGGGGTCGACGCGGTCCTTGTTCGCGGAGACGATGTCGAACATCGAGTCGATCAGCGTGTCCGACAGCAGGTGCGGCTCGAGCCCGAGGCCGACCAGGCCGGTGTGCTTCACGTTGTAGTAGTGCTCGGCCTGCTCGACCCGCGGGTTCTCCAGGTGCTCGACCTGGACCGGGCCGGGGAAGCACTCCGCGACCTTGTCGGCGAGCTGGGAGACCGAGTAGCTCTCGGTCATCTGGTTGAACACCCGGAACTCGCCGGCGTCGGCCGGGTTCTCGACCGCGAGCCGGATGCACTCGACGGTGTCCCGGATGTCCAGGAAGCCGCGGGTCTGACCGCCGGTGCCGTAGACGGTCAGCGGCTCACCGAGCACGGCCTGGATGACGAACCGGTTGAGCACGGTGCCGAAGACGGCGTCGTAGTCGAACCGGGTCGCCAGCCGGCTGTCCCGCACGGTCTGCTCGGTCTCCTGCCCGTAGACCACGCCCTGGTTGAGGTCGGTGACCCGCATTCCCCAGATCCGGCAGCCGAACTCCAGGTTGTGCGAGTCGTGCACCTTGCTCAGGTGGTAGAACGAGCCCGGCTTCTTCGGGTAGAGCATCCGGTCCTTGCGGCCGTTGTGCTCGACCTCCAGCCAGCCTTCCTCGATGTCGATGTTCGGCGTGCCGTACTCGCCCATCGTGCCGAGCTTGACCAGGTGGACCTCCGGGTTGGTCTCGGCGACGGCGTACATCAGGTTCAGCGTGCCGACCACGTTGTTGTGCTGGGTGTAGACCGCGTGCTCCCGGTCGATCATCGAGTACGGCGCCGCCCGCTGCTCGGCGAAGTGCACGATCGCGTCCGGCTGGAACTCCCGCAGCACCCGGTAGACGAAGTCGGCGTCCAGCAGGTCGCCGACGTACGCCGGCATGGTCTTGCCGGAGACTTCCTCCCAGGCCGCGACCCGGGTCTCCAGCTCCTGGATCGGGACCAGGCTCTGCACCCCCAGCTCGCGGTCGTAGCCCCGGCGGGCGAAGTTGTCGAGGACGGCCGTCTCGTGGCCGCGGTCCGACAGATGCAGGGCTGTCGGCCACCCTAGGTAACCGTCACCGCCCAGAACGAGTACGCGCACGGCTCGGCCGCCTTCCTGTGGGTCTGTCGCCTTCACAGTCCTTCCTATCCCGAGTACCCGGTCTCCTAACGTGACCGGCCCCACTCGGAAGCTGGCAATTGGCTGTGAATCCGGCGCGACGGGCTCAGTTCACGCTGGAGGTGCACAATAGGCCCGATGGGGATTCTGACCAAGCTGTCGAACGGATCCGGCCCGAGCCGGACCCGTTTGTTGCTCTGGGCGAAGTACTCGGCCTCCTCGGTGGTCGCCACCGTGCTCAGCCAAGCGGCGTTCGCGCTCTGTTACTGGTTCGGTACGGCGGCGCTGGTGGCGTCCCTGGTCGCCTGGGTGACCGGGACGGTGCCGAGCTACCTGATGAACCGGCGGTGGACGTGGGGTCACCGCGGCCCGGCCGGCCGTGACCTGTTGCCGTACGCAATCATCGTGGTGACGTCCGCGGTGCTGGCGGCGATCGTCACCACGGTCACCGACCGCCTGGTCCAGGACTGGACCGTCTCGCACGCCTGGCAGACGGTGATCGTCAGCGGCTCCTACCTCGGCACGTACGGCGTGCTGTTCATCCTGAAGTTCGTGCTGTTCGACCGGTACGTGTTCGCCAGGAAGCCCGCGCCGGACGCCGCCGAACCCGCCGGAGAACGTACTCCCGTAGCCACGTAGTCGTCATCACCCGCGCGTAGTTCGCGCCGTACACCAGCCCGGGACCCTTCTTGCTGGTCCCGTCGCCGCGCCGGCGCATCGTCATCGGCAGCTCGACCACGCGCGCGCCGAGGGCGAGGGCCCCGAGCAACAGTTCCGAGGACTGGTACTGCGGCTCACGCAACGTCACCGCGGTCGCGAGGTCCGCCCGCACCGCACGGAACCCGAAGGACGTGTCGGTGAGCTTCCGCCGGGTCAGCACCGACGCCAGGACCGCGAACACCCGGACTCCGACCCACCGAAGCCGGCTGTCGGCGTCCTCCGCCCCGAGCCGCCGGGACCCGGTGACGAAGTCGGCCCGGTCGAGCAGGATCGGCTCGAGCAGTACGTCGAGCTCGTCGTTGTCGTATTGCCCGTCCGCGTCCGTCGTCACGACGTACTGCGCTCCGCCCTCGGCCGCGAGGTGGTAGCCGAGCCGCAGCGCGGCGCCCTGGCCGCGGTTGCTCGGGGCAACGCAGACGTACGCGCCGTGCTTCTTAGCGACCTCGGCGGTGTCGTCGGTCGCGCCGTCGACCACGACCAGTACGTCGACCGGGAGTCCGGCGCACGTCCGCGGCATGTCGGTCAGCACCGGCCCGATCCCGGCCGCCTCGTTGTACGCGGCAATGACCACGACGATCGGCGCGAACGACGGCGTACCGAAGTCCTTCACCGCGAGCGAGTCCACCTCGTCCGGGTAGTCCGCCATCGCCGGGCGCGCCTGGTCCTTGCCCAGCAAAGCGCGCAGCCCGATCGCGCCGGCCAGCGGGAAGAACACGAGCGCGGGCAACTGGTAGCGCCACGAGAACTCGAAGGCGGCCGAGCCCAGGAGCAGGATGAGACCGGCGGCCGCAGGAAGGAGGGCGGCGGACCTGAGGCCGGACGTCTTGGCCCGGCCGAGCCCGGCCACAGCAGCGAGTGCGATCAGCACGCAGAGTCCGAGCACCAGGCCGGACGTGTAGCCGCCGTTCAGTTGGTACGCGCGCAGGATGACGGCCGGCCCGTGCGCCACGTGCGGCTCGGACCCACCCCATTTCACCGCGGCCTTGGCGGTGTTCGGGTCCTCCAGGTTCGGGTACGTCGTCTGGAACTGCCAGCGCTCCAGCGGTACGTCGTTCGGCGACGTGGTCCGCGTCGGCGCGAACCCCTTGAAGAAGTCCTTCAGCGCCGCCCAGGTGACGTCCAGCGGCTGGTGCCGGATCACCAGCCGCGCGAACTCCGAGGCGAGCTCCTGCTTGGTGGTGCCGGGTGGCAGCGGTCCCGGCCAGTTGGGGTCGCCGTAGTGGTTGTGCGCGTACTTGTCCACTCCGAGGCGTTCACCGAGCGGCTCCTTGGGACAGAACAGCCTGGTGCCCTCGTTCAGCGGCAGCTTCGCGCAGTCGGCCACCACGGCGGTCCGGCCGTACAGCACCTGGTTCTCCGCGCCGGTGAATCCCCACCGGCCCGTCTCCGCGTGGAAGTACGTCGCATAGGCGCCGAACACCACCGCGAATCCGGCTATGGCTGCCGCCGTACGCCGTACCACCTCGAGGCGACGGTGACGCCAGGCATTGCCCACGACCACCAGGTAGAGCACGACCGCGATCAGCAGAGTCATGCCGATCGCCCGGACCGCGAACGCAGCCCCGATCAGCAGGCCTGCCCCGAGTGCACGCTTCCAGCCCGGTGTCCCCCAGCCGAGCAGCAGCCAGAGCATGGCGACCAGCAGTACGTCGAACGTCGTCTCGGCCATGATGTTCTGCTCGATCTGCACCTGGTAGGCGTCGAGCAGGAGCGGTGCGGCGGCGACCGCGGCCAGCCAGCGGTACACGTTGAGCCGACGGGCCAGTGCGTAGATCGCGATGCCGAGGAGCAGTCCGACCAGGTGCTGCACGATCACGACGGTGGTGACGCCGCCTAGGGCCTGCAGTGGACGCAGGACGAACTCGTAGCCGATCGGGTTCAGCGCGTCCGGCTTCAGCGCCTTCATGTTGTTCAGGTACTGCACCGAGTCGGTGTAGATGATCGCCGGCCGGTAGGCGACGGTCGCGAGCACGCGCAGTACAGCGCCCACCGCCAGGAAGGCGGCGAGCAGCCAGTGCTTCCTCAACACCCCGCCCGCGAGGGCAGCGAGGGGGCGGGGTCCTTGGGGTTTCACGTGGAGCGGAAGTACTGCCACGTGCGCGCGAGCCCGTCGTCCAGCGACACCGTCGGCGAGTAGCCGAGGTCGTTGGTGATGTCGACGACGACCGCCGGCATCTCCCCGGCCGGCGCCTCGACGTGCTCGGCGGGGACCGGGCGGCCGGTGACCGCTCGGACCGTCTCGACCAGCTCCAACACCGAGACCGACCGGCCCGAGCCGATGATCGCCCGGCCGTCGTACCCCTTGTCGAGCGCGAGCAGCACGCCCGCGACGACGTCGTCGATGTAGACGAGGTCGCGCCGCTGTTTGCCGTCACCGTAGATCCGGACGCCCTCGTCGTTCAGGGCCGCCTTCATCATCCGCGGCACGAAGCTGTCCTTGTGCGACATCCCCGGCCCGTAGACGTTGGTGAACCGCAGCGCGGCGGTCGTCATCCCGTAGCTGCCGGAGTACGCCGACAGCAGCATCTCGCAGGCCGCCTTGGTCGCGCCGTACGGCGTGAGCGGCCTGAGCGGGAGGTCCGCGGTGATGGTCGACGTCCCGACGTTGCCGACGACGGCGTTGGTCGACGCGAGCACGAACCGGTCGACACCGCTGCCGCGGGACAGCTCGAGCAGGACCTGGGTGATGGTCACGTTCTGTGCGAACGTCTGCATGGGCGCGTCGACCGACTTCAGCACCGAGGTGAGCGCGGCGAGGTGGACCACGGACGTCGGCCGGGTCTCGAACGCGCCGACGCACACCTCCTGGTCCGCCAGGTCCCCGGTCACCACGTGCACGCCGTCGTCCCAGGAGACGTCCGGGGGCTCACGGTCGACCGCCGTCACCAGCACTCCGCGCTGTCGCAGCGCCGCCACCACAGCCCGCCCGATGAACCCTGCGGCGCCGGTCACGAGCACACGTTCGTCCATGCCCTCAACCTACCGCCGGAGTGTCGATCCCTGGTCACGGGTCGACAGTGCGCTACGAACTATTGACCAGGGGTGACGATGCTGGGCAGGATCACCCCGGGCGCGGGCTGACAAGCTTGTCATCGGGGCCGCGCAACCCACACCGGCGGACGGGGGTCCCGTGGTGCCGGCCGGCCGTGCAAGGAGCGCGTTGATGAATCTCCGCCGCCCACTGGGGCTCGTCGCGTCTCTCGGACTCGTTGTGACAATGTCGACTGTCATGACGCCAGCGAATGCTGTCTCACCCACGTCGGAGGACCGTCCGGTGGTCACCGGGTCCTCCTTCTTCACCTCGTTCGAGTCCGGGCAGCCGCAGCCCGGACCCGCCGACACGGTCGAGACCGGCCCGGACGGGAAGCCGCGCACCGACGGCGTCCGCGGTCCGACGCCGACCGGGATCGGCGGCAGCGAGATGGACAAGGTCACCAAGGTGACCGCGAACGGCGAGAACACCGGCGGCGGCGAGATCGCCACCAACGCGGCCGACGGTGACAAGTTCACCAAGTGGCTGGTGTTCGAGCCGACCGGCTGGCTGGTCTACGAGACCTCGGTCCCGGTGGTGATCCGCAAGTACGCGCTCACCTCGGCGAACGACGCCGACGGCCGCGACCCGCAGAACTGGACCGTGTCCGGCTCGAACGACGGGACCACCTGGACCACGCTGGACACCCGGACCGGCGAGAGCTTCGAGACCCGGTTCCAGACCAAGGAGTACAGCTTCACCAACGAAGCGCCGTACAAGTTCTTCAAGCTGGACATCACGCTGAACCACGGCGAGAACATCGTCCAGCTCGCCGACTGGTACCTCTCGAACGGCGCCCCGCTCCCGCCACCCGGCCCGGTCGCGGAGTCGCGGCTGGACTCCGGCCCGACCAGCGCCTACAACGCCCGCGCCCGCGTGGGCTACACCGGCGTCAAGTCGTTCCGGTACGCCGGCCACCAGACCGCCGAGGGCCGCGGCTACACCTGGAACCGGATCGCCGACGTCGACCTGAAGATCGGCCGGGACACCCGGCTGTCGTACAAGATCTTCCCCGAGCACACCGAGGGCGACCTCAGCTACCCGAGCACGTTCGCCGCGCTCGACCTGGCGTTCTCCGACGGGACGTACCTGAGCGACCTGCGCGCCAAGGACCACCACGGCTTCGAGCTGAGCCCGCGCGGTCAGGGTGACGCCAAGGGCCTGTCCACGAACCAGTGGAACAACGTCGAGGCCGATCTCGGCAAGGTGGCCGCCGGCAAGACCGTGACCCGGATCCTGGTCGGCTACGACAAGCCCTCCGGGCCGGCCGAGTTCCGCGGCTGGATCGACGACATCCGGATCGCCGCCGCGATCAACCCCGACCGGGCCGCCCAGAAGACCGCGGCCAAACACCCGTCGGACCTGGCGATCACCACCCGCGGGACGAACTCGACCGGGGGCTTCTCGCGCGGCAACAACTTCCCGGCGACCGCCGTACCGCACGGCTTCAACTTCTGGACGCCGGTGACGAACGCGGGCTCGACGTCCTGGCTGTACGACTACGCCAAGGGCAACAACGAGGCCAACAAGCCGACCATCCAGGCGCTGTCGATCAGCCACGAGCCGAGCCCGTGGATGGGTGACCGGCAGACCTTCCAGGTGATGCCGTCGACGGCCGCCACACCGACCGCGGACCGCAAGGCGCGGGCCTGGTCGTTCAGCCACGACAACGAGATCGCCCGGCCGTACTACTACGGCGTCACCTTCGACAACGGCAACGCGGCCGAGATCGCGCCCACCGACCACGCGGCGATGCTGCGGTTCAGCTTCCCGGCGGGCAAGGCGTCGCTGATCTTCGACAACGTCAACAACAACGGCGGCCTGACGCTCGACCCCGCGACCGGGGTGGTCACCGGCTTCAGCGACGTCAAGAGTGGCCTGTCCACCGGCGCCGGCCGGCTGTTCGTGTACGGCGTGGTGGACGAGAAGGTGATTGCCTCCGGCAAGCTGTCGGACGGCGGCGGGGCGAACGTCGGCGGCTACTTCAGGTTCGGGGCGAAGACGACCCAGGTGGAGCTGCGGATCGCGACCTCGCTGATCGGCACGGCCCAAGCGAAGAAGAACCTCGAGCTGGAACTGCCGGCCGGGTCGAAGTTCGGCAAGGTGAAGGACGCCGCGCAGGCGCAGTGGGACGCGAAGCTGCGCACGATCGAGGTCGAGGGCGCGACGGCCGACCAGCTGACCACGCTCTACTCGAACCTCTACCGGCTGTTCCTCTATCCGAACAACGGCTCGGAGAACACCGGCACCCGCAAGGACCCGGTGATCAAGTACGCGTCGCCGACCTCGCCGAAGATCGGCACCGACACCCCGACCACGACCGGCTCGAAGATCGTGGCCGGCCAGACGTACGTGAACAACGGTTTCTGGGACACCTACCGGACGGTGTGGCCGGCGTACGCGCTGTTCGCCCAGGACTCGGCCGCCGACCTGGTGAACGGGTTCGTCCAGCAGTACAAGGACGGCGGCTGGATCTCCCGCTGGTCGTCACCGGGGTACGCGAACCTGATGGTCGGCACCAGCTCCGACGTCGCCTTCGCCGACGCCTACCTCAAGGGCGTCAAGGGGATCGACGTCCAGGCGATGTACGACGCCGCCCTCAAGAACGCGGCCGTGGTCCCGCCGTCGCAGAACGTCGGCCGCAAGGGTCTCGACCTGTCCACCTTCAACGGCTACACGGCCAACACGACCGGTGAAGGCTTCAGCTGGTCGATGGACGGCTACATCAACGACTTCGGCATCGCGAACCTGTCGAAGCACCTGTACGACACCGCGAAGAAGAGCGACACCCGCAAGCAGGAGTACCTGGACAACTACAAGTACTACCTGAACCGGGCCCGCAACTACGTTACGTTGTTCGACCCGGCGATCGGGTTCTTCCAGGGCAAGGGCCCGGACGGCGTCTGGGGACACTCGCCGACCACGTTCGACCCGCGCGACTGGGGTCACGACTACACCGAGACGAACGCGTGGAACATGGCGTTCTCGACTCCGCAGGACGGCGCCGGCCTGGCCGCGATCTACGGCGGCCGCGACGGGCTGGCGAAGAAGCTGGACGAGTTCTTCAGCACGCCGGAGGACGCCCTGCACCCCGGCGGGTACGGCGGCACGATCCACGAGATGCTCGAGGCGCGCGACGTACGGATGGGTCAGTACGGTCACAGCAACCAGCCGTCGCACCACATCGCGTACATGTACGACTTCGCGGGCCAGCCGTGGAAGACGCAGGAGAAGGTGCGCGAGGTGCTGTCGCGGCTCTACCTCGGGTCCGAGATCGGGCAGGGATACCCGGGGGACGAGGACAACGGTGAGATGTCCGCGTGGTACCTGTTCAGCATGCTCGGGTTCTACCCGTTGCAGATGGGCTCGCCGACGTACGCGATCGGGTCGCCGCTGTTCACCAAGGCGACGGTCCGGCTGCCGGGCGGCAAGAAGCTGGTCGTCAGCGCACCCGGGAACGACGCGCGCAACGTCTACGTCAAGGGCGTCCGGGTGAACGGGAAGAAGTGGACCTCGACGGCGCTGCCGCACGACCTGATCGCGAACGGCGGCAAGATCGAGTTCGAGCTGACCGACAAGCCGACGCGGTGGGGCACCGGCCGGAACGACGCGCCGCCGTCGATCACCACCCCGGGCGAGGACCCGAAGACCTGGCGGGACTCCACCTCGGACGAGGGTGCGGTGGTCGGGGCCGGCGGCCTGGACGTCACCGCGCTGACCGACAACGACGCGAAGACCCAGGTCACGCTGACCGGGGCGAACCCGGCGATCACGGTCGCGCTGCCGCAGGGCCGCCCGGTCGGGATGTACACGCTGACCAGCGGCGCCACCGGTGCGGCACCGTCCGGATGGGTCCTCGAGGGTTCGAACGACGGTACGACGTGGTCGCCGGTGGACCGCCGCACGGGCGAGAAGTGGGCCTGGGCGTCGTACACCCGGTCCTTCAGCGTCGCCTCGCCGAAGTCGTACACGCAGTACCGGCTGGTGCTGACGGGTGCGACCGGTGGGGTCACGCTGTCCGAGTTCGAGTTGCTCGGGACGCTGAAGGGGGTCGAGGCCGGGACGCACCCGAGCGAGAAGCGGGTGGCCGAGACCAAGCCGAGCCCGACGCCGTCGCAGTCGATCGACCGAAACTACGGCTGACACGTCAGCGGGGCGGTGGCTGTGAGCCACCGCCCCTGCTGTGACGATTCTCCGGCGGAGCCTGCCCCTGAAAGGTTCCGCCGGACGAGTGAGGAGGGGTGGCGGTCCCCGCCCGGACTGCCACCCCTTCACCCTTAACGACGTCCGAACCGTCCGTAGGGTTGCCTGAGTGCCGAAGAGTCCACATGCCGGACAGGTTCAGGCGGTCGCGACCGCGAACCAGGCCAGATTCAGTCCGATCGCGGCCGCCGCGGACGCCACCGTGGGCAGCCAGCCGAGCCCGGCTCGGCGGGCGTAGACGGGCAGTGCGAGCGCCAGGGCGAGCCCGAAGACCTGCACGGTGAACAGCACCCCGAGCAGGTCGGCCACACAGTGCCGCGCGGACGGGGCGCACAGCGGCGCGCCGCTCCGGACCATCACCTCGTACGCGAGCGCCGCCACCACCCCTGTCAGCGCCGCCTGCAGCAGACTCTTTCCGAACGGCCGGGTGTCCATGCGATCACGCTAGGCGGCTGGGCGGACGGCGTACCTGAGCAGAACTACTCAACCGGACCAGCGGCCGGTGAAGAACGCGGCGGCCCAGATCGCGGCCAGGGGTATCGCCAGCGCGAGGTAGAAGCGGCCGAGCCAGGGTTTTCGCTGGACGAGGACCGCGAGGCCGATCCAGAGCGGCCACCAGAGCAGGGTCGCGCGGGTGAGCGAGTAGATCCAGAACGACGTACAGAAGGCGCCGACCGTGGCCGCGATCCAAGCGGCCTCGCCCCAGGAGCGGCGCCAGAGCAACCAGGCGAGCAGCAGCAGACCGATGGCGAGGGTGACCAACTCGGCCCGGAACATCCAGGTCCAGTCGCTGCGGTCGGCGGCGAAGTGGCCCTTCGTGGCAGCCTCGAGCGTGTGCGTGATCGAGGTCCATGGCCAGGTGAACTCACGGGCCCAGCCCTTCTCCTGTGCGTCCTGCCAGGCGAACCACGAGCCGTGGATCTGCTTCAGGTACGCCATGAAACCGAGCACCGGGACGGCCGGCAACGCCAGCCACGGCAGCGACAGCCAGTCCCGCTTCTTCGAGGTGACGAACTCGACCACGAGAGCGAACGCGAGGAAGATCCCGGACACCCGGACGGTCGACGCCATCGCGACCAGGAGCGCGGCCCGGGCCCAGCGGCCCTGCCGCGCCGCCAGCCAGGCCGGGAAGGCGAACGCGCAGAACAACGCCTCGGTGTAGCCGGCCGCGAGGAAGACCCCGACCGGCGCGGCGAACCAGACGACCGCCGCGTTCGGGCCGAGGTTCTTCAGCTGCGGGAACTCGTACTGCGCCAGTCGCGCCAGGTACACGCCCGCGACCGCACTCGCGACCGCGGACACGATGATGCCTGCGGCAACGTATCCGACGCCGATGAAGCTGACGAGCCGGACGAGCGCCGGGAAGCCGGGGAAGAACGCCGCCAGCGGTGCACCCGACGGTTCGCCGTTCGCGTACCCGAACTCCGCGACCGCCTTCAGGTGCCAGACGTCCCACTGCAGCCACGCGCGCCAGACGTTCGGGTAGTCGGTCCCGCGGTTGAACAGCAACGGCGCGGAGATCGACAGCAGGAACAGACCGGCCCGGGTGACCAGCCACCATCCGAGCACCTCCCGGGCCATCGCGGTCGGCATCCACCGCTGCCACCGCACCCCGTCGACCCGGGCGCGGCGCGCTCGCCCAGGTTTCTCGGGTCGCGGCTCACCAGCCGTCCGCTCAAACACAGACGCACCCCGCGAGAACCACCCGAGCCCGACTCACCACCCCATGCTAGAAGCAACCGGCGGCACCCGAGGGGTGCCGCCGGTCAGGGCTACTGGTCTCCGCCAGGTCTCCCGGGTCTGTCCGGAGTCTGACTGGGCTCCGTGGTCGGCCCGGTCGGCAACGACGGCCAGCTCGGCGTCGGCCTGGTCGGCTTGGTCTTCGTGGGCGGTGTGTTCGTCGGCTTGTCGGTCGGCTTGTCCGAGGGCTTGCTGGGCGGAGGCGTGCTCGGCGGCACGCTGGGAGGCGTGCTCGGCGGCGTCTTCGACGGCGTGGGCGTCGGCGTCGGGCTGTCCTTGATCTCGTCCTCGTCCGGCTCGGCGAACTCTTCCTTCGGCAGACCCTCGTGCGCCGCCTCCATGTACGCCAGCCACGTCTTCAACGGCCAGCCACCACCGAAGAACGCCTTCTCGTCGGAGTACGGGTCGAGGTCGGACTCACCGGTCTTGCCGGCGCGGTAGAGCACCGAGGTCGACAGCTGCGGCGTGTACGCCGTCCACCACGACGTCAGCGTGTCCGCGCCGTCCTTGCAGCCGCCGCACTCCGCGTTCTCCTTGCGGTGCTCGACGCCTACACCACCCGCCGTACCGGTCTTGCCGGCGACCGCGCGGTCGAGCTCCTTGGCGTCCCGGCCGGTGCCCTTCTGGACCACGTCCTGGAGGACGTAGTTGACCATCCGGGCGATGTTCGGCTCGAAGGCCTGCTTCTCCTGCTTCTTCAGGCTCGCCTCCGACCACAACACCTTGCCGTCCGGGCCGACGACCTCCTTGATGGTGTGCACCGGGGCGTACTTGCCGTCGGCCGCGAAGGTCGCGTAGGCGTTCGCCATGTCGACCGGCGAGGCGTAAGGGTCCGGGCCGAGCACCGTGGACGGATTGTCCCGGCCGACCTCGAGCGCCTTCGTCTTCGGGATGCCGGCGGCCTCGGCCGCGTCGACGAGCTTGTTCGGGCCGTCCTCCATCTGCTGGTCGACGAGGTCGTAGAAGGCGGTGTTGACCGACTCCTGGGTCGCGTAGAGCAGGTTGACGTCGCCGTAGTCGCGGTCGAACTCGTTGTTCAGCTTCTTGCCCTGGACCTCGATCGGGCTGTCGCCCTGGAACGTGTCGTAGATGGACGTCCCGTCCTGCAACGCGGCGGCCACCGCGAACGGCTTGAACGACGAACCCGGCCGGGCCTTGAGCGTCGCCCAGTTCAGCTGGCTCTTGAGGTAGTCCGGCCCGCCGTACATCGCCAGCAGCGCGCCGGTGCCCGGCTGGACGGTGGCCATGCCGACGTGCAGGTTGTCCCGCTTCTCCGGCAGCTCCTTGGTCGCTGCTTCGACGATCTTCCTCTGCTGACCGTAGTTGAACGTCGTGGTGACCTTGAGGCCGCCGCCGCTGATCTGGTCCTCGTCGAACCCCAGCCGGATCAGTTCCTTGCGTGCCATGTCGAGCAGGAAGCCCTTCGG
The DNA here is from genome assembly GCF_050942445.1 of Kribbella sp. CA-247076. Taxonomy (NCBI): domain Bacteria; kingdom Bacillati; phylum Actinomycetota; class Actinomycetes; order Propionibacteriales; family Kribbellaceae; genus Kribbella; species Kribbella sp. CA-247076. Next base: position 7,477,409 of record NZ_CP192051.1, read on the forward strand.
GCCCCGGTAGCGATCGTTTCGTGACTTCTTGTCGATGTCCGGCAGCTTGTTGCTGTACTGCGCGGCCTGGGCGTCGGTGATCGTGCCCATCTGCCGCATGCCGTCGATGACGTACTGGTACCGGGTGATGATCCGCTTCTGGGTCCGCGGGTCCTTGTCGTCGATGTCGAAGACCGTCGGATTGTTCAGCACGGTCGCCAGGAACGCGGCCTCCGGCACGCTCAGCTTCTTCGGATCCGGTTCCTTGAAGTACGCCTCACCCGCGGCGGAGATGCCGTAGGCACCCTCCCCGAAGTAGATGGTGTTCAGGTACCCCTCGAGCGTCTTGCTCTTGTCCTGCTGCCGGCTGAGCTTCGTCGCGATGAACAGTTCCTGGAACTTCCGGGAGACCGTCCGCTCCTGGGTCAGGTACATGATCTTGACGTACTGCTGGGTGATCGTCGATCCGCCCTGGAGCTGTTCACCCTGCGCGATCTTGAAGGCCGCGCGGGCCATCCCCGACGGAGAGATGCCGGGGTTCGTCCAGAAGGTCCGGTCCTCGGCCGCGATCACCGCGTCCTGGACGTGCTTCGGAATCTGCGCCAGCGGGACCGTGTGCCGGTTCTGGTCGTAGAACGACCCCAGTGGGTTCGTCTTGTCGGCGTAGGTCACCGTGGTGGTGTTGGTGGCGAACTCCTTGTTCGGGTCCGGGATCTTCGTCGTCTGGTAGACGATGAAGAACGTCGCGACCGCGCCGATGATGCCGACGAAGAAGATCGCGAGGAGCCAGCCGAGGATCCGGAGCGCCCAGTGCCTCTTGCGCCGGACGGGTACGGCCTTTCTACGAGCTTCACTCACAGTGCAATCCTCGACGATCTCGCGGAAGTCATTGCCCCACAGACTACGGTGGGTGTGGTAACGGCCCCGAATCCGCTCCGGATGCTAACAAGCGCCGCGCTCACCCGCGACGCCGCCGGGGTGTGCCTTACCCAGATCTTGCGGACGCGTCAGCAAGCGGTTACCCGGTGACGTGCGGTGCGAGCAACGTCACGGCGATCAGGGCGGCCGGGAAGCAGGCCAGGAACATCGTGAACGTGTACCCCATGATGTCGCGCGCCTTCAGGCCGAGGATTGCCAGCGTCGGCAGCATCCAGAACGGTTGCAGCAGGTTCGCGCTCGCCTCGCCCAGGTCGTACACGACGACCATCCAGCCCGCATCCACCTGCAGCTCGTTCGCGGCCTCCAGCACGTACGGCGCCTCGATCACCCACTTGCTGCCACCGCTCGGCACGAAGATCCCGAGGATGCAGGAATAGATCGCCACCAGCGGCGGGAACAGGAACTGGTTGCTTGCCTGCACCAACCAACCGGCCAGCCGGGCGGAGATCCCGGTGTACGCGATCATCCCGAAGATGCCGCCGTACAGCGGGAACTGCAGCAGTACGCCGGCCGCCGCCGGAGCACCGTCACGCACCGCCCGGGCCATCCGCCACGGCCGCCAGTGCAACAGCAGCGCGAGCAGGATCAGGTTCAGGTTGACCGTGTTCAGGTCGAGCGCGCTGAAGAAGTTCTTCCCGCTGAAGTAGCGGACCAGGTAGACCACACCGAGCAGGACGACGAGCAGACTGAACAGCGGCGAGTGCTCCAGCCAGTCGCCCGGCCTGCGCTGCTCACTCTCCTCACGCCGGCCGTTGTACGCCGAGCCGCGGCCGACGAGCGGTCTGAGCTCGATCCCGAGGTGTTCGGCGGTCCGCGAGTTGTCCTCGCCCGGTGCGATGAACCACGCCATCGCCACGCCGACGACGTACACCAGGAGCGTCGCGGCGAGCGCCTGCCAGGTGAAGATGGTGTCGCTGAGCGGGATCAGACCGCTCTCGCGGCCGCCGGCCTTGATCACCTCCTGCACGGGCGCCGGGCTGCTGCTCGCACTGGCGACCTGGAGCGCCGCCGAGCCCGACAGGCCTTGCGCCCAGACCGTGCCGAGGCCGAGGAACGCCATCGCGCCGAGGGCGCGGTAGTCGGCCTTCGGCACGTTGCGGGCCACCTCACGCGCCAGGATCGCCGCGAAGATCAGGCTGAACGCCCAGTTCAGGTACGACGCGAGCATGGCGACCGCGGCCACGAACGCGACCGCGGTCCGCGGCGTTTTCGGGACCCTCGCCAGGCGGGTGATCAACCGGGCGACCGGTCCGCTCGTCGCGACGGCGTACCCGCCGATGATGATCATCGCCATCTGCAGGGTGAAGGTGATCAGCGACCAGAACCCGATCCCCCAGGCGTCGACCAGGCCGAAGCCCTTGGTCGCGGCCGGGTCGTCCGGGCGCTTCAGCAGCGGTTCACCGGTGACGAGACCGAAGAGCAGCACGACGAAGGTGCCGACCAGGACGAACCCGAACGCGTCCGGCAACCACTTCTCGGTGAACGCGGTGAACCGCAGCGCCACCCGGGCCAGCGGCCCCTCCCGCTCGACGTCCTTGACGTGCTTCCCCTGGCTGTCAGCCATGCAGGTGACCCTCCGCTGCTGGACCACGACTCTGTGTGTCACCGATTTAACGCGGCTCGGCGGCTGACGTAACAGGTTTCCGGCGTGTGTGCGGTCACCGGCTGACATACCCGGACTTTGTCAGGTCTTGTCCACAGGTCACCGGTCTGTTTACAGTGGCGCCACGATGTATCGAGTCGATACATCAGGTCATGACAAACCGGACCGAGGGAGGTGGCTCATGGGAAACCGCAGTGGGGTCCTGGAGCTCGCCGTACTCGGTCTGCTGCACGAAGCGCCGATGCACGGTTACGAGCTCCGCAAGCGCGTCAACGCACAGTTCGGCTGGGGACGCGTGCTGTCGTTCGGATCGCTCTACCCGTGCCTGAAGGCGATGCTCCGCAACGGCCTGATCACGGCCGACTCCGGTACGCCGGAGTCCGGTCGCAGGCCCAAGATCGTCTACACGATCACCGCCGACGGCAAGGACCACTTCGCGCACGCGATGCACGACGCGGGTCCGTCGGCGTGGGAGGACGACACGTTCGGCGTCCGGTTCTCGTTCTTCGGCCGGACCGATCCGGCCACCCGGTTGCGCATCCTCGAGGGCCGGCGAGCCCGGATGGAGGAGCGGCTGGCCAACTTCCGGGCAGCGATGAGCCGGACCGCGGAGCGGATGGACGCCTACACCCTCGAGCTGCAACGGCACGGCCTGGAGTCGGCCGAGCGCGAGGTCCGCTGGCTGAACGAACTGATCGACGGCGAGCGGCGGCAACAGCGGCCCCCTGACCAGCACCAACCGCCTACCCAAGGAGATCCCAGATGACCTCGATCCGCGTAGCGATCGTCGGCGTCGGCAACTGCGCCAGCTCGCTCGTCCAGGGCGTGCACTACTACCGGGACGCGAAGCCCGAGGAACGCGTACCCGGCCTGATGCACGTCGTGTTCGGCGACTACCACGTCAAGGACGTGCAGTTCGTCGCCGCCTTCGACGTCGACGGCAAGAAGGTCGGCCTGGACCTCGCCGACGCCATCGGCGCCAGCGAGAACAACACGATCAAGATCTGCGACGTCCCGCCGACCGGCGTGACGGTGCAGCGCGGTCACACCCTCGACGGCCTCGGCAAGTACTACCGCGAGACCATCACCGAGTCCGACGCCCAGCCGGTCGACGTGGTCGCCGCGCTGCGTGAGGCGCAGGTCGACGTACTGGTCTGCTACCTCCCGGTCGGCTCGGAGCAGGCGGCGAAGTTCTACGCGCAGTGCGCGATCGACGCGGGTGTCGCGTTCGTGAACGCGCTGCCGGTGTTCATCGCCGGCACCAAGGAGTGGGCGGACAAGTTCACCGCGGCCGGCGTCCCGATCGTCGGCGACGACATCAAGTCGCAGATCGGCGCGACCATCACCCACCGCGTGCTGACCAAGCTGTTCGAGGACCGCGGCGTCACCGTCGACCGCACGTACCAGCTGAACGTCGGCGGCAACATGGACTTCAAGAACATGCTCGAGCGCGAGCGGCTGGAGTCCAAGAAGATCAGCAAGACCCAGTCGGTCACCTCCCAGCTGCGGGACGAGATCGACGACCGCAACGTGCACATCGGCCCGTCCGACTACGTGGCCTGGCTGGACGACCGCAAGTGGGCGTTCATCCGGCTGGAGGGCCGCAACTTCGGCGACGTCCCGCTGTCGCTGGAGTACAAGCTCGAGGTCTGGGACTCGCCGAACTCGGCCGGCATCATCATCGACGCGATCCGGGCGGCGAAGATCGCCAAGGACCGCGGCGTCGGCGGGCCGATCCTGTCGGCGTCGTCGTACTTCATGAAGTCGCCGCCGGAGCAGTACGCCGACGACGTCTGCCGCGAGCTGGTGGAGAAGTTCATCCGCGGCGAGGTCGAGCGCTGAGGTCTCGCTGGGTTGCTCGCTAGGTTGTAGGTGTGCGGCTTCACGTGGGATGTGCCCAGTGGACACATCCCGCGTGGCCGCAACCCTCCCGGGACAAGCTCCGGGCGTACGCCACCTGGTGCAACGCGGTCGAGAGCAACACGACCTTCTACGCGACGCCGTCCCGCTCGTCCGTCTCCTCCTGGGCCGACCAGACACCGCCTGACTTCCGCTTCGTGGTCAAGCTCCCGCAGCTCATCACCCACGAACGCCGGCTCTCAGGTGTCGAGGTCGAGCTGCGCGCCTTCCTGAACGCGATCGAGCCGCTCGGCTCTCGCACCCACGTCGTCTGGATCCAGCTGCCGCCCTCGTTCTCCCCGAACGACCTCGGCACGCTGGCCGCCTTCCTGCACCAGGCCCCACGCGACCACCGGTACGCCGTCGAGGTCCGCCATCCACTGTTCTTCTCCGACGCCCGGACCGCCGAGCTGCTGGAGCGCGTCCTCGCCCGCGTCGACGCCGAATGGATCCCGTTCGACACCGGCACGCTGTTCGCCCGGCGCCCGACCAGCTTCGCCGAACGCGACGCGTGGATGAAGAAGCCCCGCGTGGTCCGTCGTACCCGCGCGCTCACCGGTCACCCGATCGTCCGGTACATCGGCCGCGACTCCGTCACCGAGACCGTCGAAGGCTGGGCCTACCTCGTCGACCTGACCGTGCAGTGGCTGTTCGAAGGCCGCTCACCGACGATCTTCCTCCACACTCCCGACAACGCCGAGTCGCTCAACCTCGCCCGCCGCTTCCACGCCGCCGTCGGAGCCGTCCTCCCGGACCTCGAACCGCTCCCCACCCCGCTCGACCCCGAGCCACCGACGCTCTTCTAGGGGTTTTCCACAGCCGGAAAGTTCGTCGTCCGAGGACGGGCGAATCTCCATATGTTCTCCGCCGAGACCAACCTCGGGAGAACAGCCATGTCGTACGAAACCTTCGCCCCACAAGCAACCACCACCGTCGCCGATGCTCAGGCAGCGGCTGAGCGCTCCACGCCCGCGGAGCGGAAGGCCCGCGCGGAGTGGCTCGCCGCCGAGTTCCGCCGCCGCGCGGCGATCTGCAACGATCCGCACGAAGAAGCCAACCTCCTACGCTCCGCGGACTCCCTCCTCCGCCTGGCCGCGGCGTACCAGCCGTGACCGCCTCGCCCAGCTCGCCTCTGACTGTGGACGCAGCCGGCTCGTTGGAGGAGCTGCTCGCCCGCAGTGGGCCGGCGGCGGTCATGATCTCCGGCGCGGAGCAGTCGGCGTGGAGCGGCGAGATCGTCGAGGCGACCGGCGAGAGTCTCGGCCTCGCCCACTGGGACGGCACGCTGTACCTCGGCGAGCGGATCCTCGACCCGCTCCGCCAGATGTACGCACGATCCGGCGAGCGCCAACCGACCGCGGACCTCGTCCGCTACCGGGAGTCCCTCGCGACGATCCTGCACGAGCACGCCCACTTCCTCGGTCCGGCCGACGCTGACCAGGAGGCGGCTCGGGGCGCCTTCATCCAGCCCGGCGGCCGCCAGCTCGAAGAGGGCATCACCGAAGCCTGGGCGCGCGACCACCTGAACGACTTCCTCACCCACCTCGGCGTCGACAAAGTTGCCCCCGGCATCGAAGACGTCCACGCCGACGGTTACTACCCGGCGTTCGTGCCCGCCGCCCGCATTCTGACGACCGACCTGGAGAAGCGCACCAACCTCAACCGCGGCGACGTCCTCAACACCCTCAACCGCCAAACCGCCGAAGGCCAGCTCCCCACGCTGGTGGCCCTCCTGTACAACTCCACCCGCCTCCCGGACCTCGACTCAGCCGAGCAGGCCGCCGCCAACCGCACCCACCTCGAAGCTCTCCTCCGCGACGGCCTGGCCCGCCTGGACGCCTACCAACACCACCCACCCGGCTTCGCCGCCGCACGCTCCCGCTCCCTCACCGGCGAGCTCCTCACCCGCGTCCAAGCTCATCTCACCTCCGCCGAGTCCGCCCACCACCCCCACCCCACCGCCTGCGCCCTGCCTGCGCCGCGCCTTCCGACTCCCACGGCTCGTGCTGGACCGGACGCGAGGTCCTCGGCGCGCCTCGTCCCCTCTCCTGTCGACGCCGCCTTCTCCGGCCTGGCACCACCGACCGCGGTCTCCCCGATCCACGGATCGGCCGTCCCAGCGGGGCGCGTTCGCAGCCCGTCCCAGGCCCTGAGCCGCTGACCCCTGCCACCCTGCCCGCGATACTGAGGCATGGACTACGACGGATTCGATGCGGAGTACGGGCGGGTCCTGGCAGCCGCCAGGTCACTGGATGCGGCCTCGCTCGCGATCGAGGTCGAGCGGCTGCGAACGCTGGTGGAGACTGTTCAGCCTCCCGCGGAGCAGGAGGCCGCGCGGATGCTGATGCTGTCGCTGGACAGCGCCTTGAGCGTCGAGCAGCCGCCGCTGTCCGATGCCATGGCTGCCGCCCTCACGGTGCATCGCGCAGCACGTACGTCGCCGGGCACAGCAGACGAGCGGATCGCGCAACTCGGGGCTGCCATCGAGGAGATCGGCCGGATCGCTGATTCGGCCGACCCGGCCGAGCAGGGCCGCATCCTCGATCTGAACGAGTCGCTGTCGATGCTGCAGGAATCTCTACGGATCACCGCCAGTCGCGACGAGCCGTGAGGGCAACTGAGTACGCCGGGTACGGTGGCGGGACGTCGCCGTCGAGGGAGCTGTGGATGAACCTGGTCGAGGAAGCCGCCGCCGTCGCACCCGAGTTGGCCGAGCTGCGGCGGGAGTTGCATCGGGAGCCCGAGGTCGGGCTGCAGTTGCCGAAGACGCAAGCGATGGTGCTCGACGCGCTGGCTGGACTTCCGCTGGAGATCACCACCGGCAAGGAGCTGACGTCGGTCGTCGGTGTACTGCGTGGTGGTCAGCCAGGGCCGACGGTGCTGCTCCGGGGTGACATGGACGCGCTGCCGGTGGTCGAGGAGACCGAGCTCGAATACGCGTCCACCAACGGGAACATGCATGCCTGCGGCCACGACCTGCACACGGCCGGGCTCGTCGGTGCGGCCCGGCTGCTGAGCGCACATCGCGAGGAGCTTCGGGGCAACGTGCTCTTCATGTTCCAGCCCGGCGAGGAAGGTCTGGGCGGCGCGGGCTACATGCTCAGGGAGGGGTTGCTGCAGGCAACTGGCGACAAACCGATCGCCGCGTACGCGATCCACGTCTGGTCGATGGCCGCCAAGGGACTGTTCCAGACCCGGCCGGGCACGGTGATGGCCGGCTCGAACCAGTTGCACGTCACGGTGCACGGCAAGGGCGGGCACGGCTCGTCGCCGTACATGAGCGTGGATCCCGTGCCAGTCGTGGCCGAGCTGGTGCTGGCGTTGCAGACGTACGCGACCCGCAGGGTGAACGTGTTCGACCCCGTCGTGATCACGGTGACTCAGCTCGAGGCCGGGATCGCGGTCAACGTCATCCCGAACACGGCCCGCCTCGGCGCGACCGTGCGTACGCTCTCGAACGAGACCTTCGACCAGTTGTCGCGGGAGCTGCCGGCGCTAGCGCGGGGGATCGCGGCCGCGCACGGCTGCACGGTCGAGGCAACCTTCGCCAAGCAGTACCCGGTGACGATCAACGACGCGGGGCGTACGGCGGGGACCTCAGCGCGACTGACCGAGGTGTTCGGTGCCGAGCGAGTGACGCCGTTGGACGACCCGCTGATGGGGTCGGAGGACTTCTCGATGGTGCTGGCCGAGGTGCCCGGCACGTTCTTGATGCTGGGAGCGCGGCCGGACGACGTCGGAGAGGACGGTCCGTCCAACCACTCGAGCGTGGTGCGCTTCGACGACGCCGTCCTGGGTGATCAGGCAGCTGCGCTCGCGTCGCTGGCCGTCCACCACCTGACCTGACCGGCGCCTGATCTGACCGGCGTCTGCGGCGAGCTCGGGCCTGAGGTGAGCTCGGGCCTGAGGTGAGGTGGGGCCTGCGGCTGGTCGGCCCGCCAGAGGCCGGCCAGCCGCAGGGTTCAGCAGGGCGGTGTGCCGATGTACTACGTACCCGGCTCACGCGCGGGTAACCCGGGGCCGTCGGTCTCGGTGGGATCGGCGGCCCCGGGAACTAGGGCGTGTCTGACACGCCTGGTCAGCTGACGCGGACCGTGTAGCCGCCGCGGCTGCCGTAGGTGGAGTAGCCGGTGTTCAGCGGGTTGCCGTAGCCGGTGTTCTCGACCCGGAGGTAGTACCGCCCGGCGGTGACCTGGCGGCTGAGGCTCGCGCTCAGGCCGGTCGGCGTGGCCGAGTTCGACTGGCCGGCGGCCGGGTCGGCGGTGGCCAGGACGGTGCCGGCCGAGTTCAGCAGCTGGAGCTTGATATCGAGGTCGGCGCCGGACGCGGCCGCGTTCGCCGCGAACGTGAAGGTGCCGGCCGAGAGGTCGATCCGGAACATGTCGACGTCCGAGTCGCTCGCGTAGACACCGCTCACGCTGGTGCCGAGGGTGAGCGCGGTCGCGTTGCCGGTGGTGTCACCGTGCTCGTCGGCCCGCAGCGCCAGACCGTTCTGGCCGGCCACCGCGAAGTCGTCCTCCTTGTTGTTCGCGCCGGAGTACTCACCCTTGCTCCACTGGCTGATCGCCTTGGAGTAGCCGACGCCCATGATCGGGGCCCAGGCGCCGTGGCCCTGGTAGTACCCGACCGACGCCGTACCGTCGTGGCTCAGGCCGATGTTGTGGCCGGCCTCGTGCGACGCGGCCTCGGCGATGTTCTTCGCGCCGGTGCCGACGCCCTTCGTGAAGACCAGGGCCGGCTGGTAGTACGAGTGGTTGCTGGTGTTGTCGTACACACCGACGTACGCGACACCGCCGCAGCCACAGCCGGACTGGTACCAGGTGGTCGGGTCGATCAGCACCCGGGTGCCGTACTGCTGGTCGGACGAGCCCGACCGGGTGATCGCCGCGGCCGGCGGCTCCTGGGTGGTGACGTCCACGTCAAACGGCGCGTAGTCCTCGGCCACCCGGGTCCACACGTCGCGGACGACGTCCTGCTCGGCCGTGCTCCACGTGCTGGTGTTGCCGTTGGTGTCGTACGGCGTCACGTTCACGGTGGCCGGCTTGCCGTTGGTGTTCCACGCCGTACCGGTGATCGTGTGGCCGGTGAAGTCCAGGTAGATGACCCGATTGGAGCCCGGCTTGCTGTGCAGCTCGAACGCGGGTCCGGTCGCGGCGGCGACCGCCTTGGTGGCCCAGCGCGGGGACGGCGCCGCGGCCTGCTTGGTGCCGGAGACCGGCTCGCGGTAGAAGAGCCGGCCGTCCTTGTCCAGCCAGCTGGTCTTGTCGGTGGCCAGGATGCGCTGGAGCTGCGCGGCCGGGAGGCCGTTGCGCTCGGACACCTCGGCGAGCCGGGACTGGACCCGGCCGAGCGCGCTCTTGCCCTGGAGCTCCTGACCCAGGAGCTGGTCGATCGGGGTGGGGACGGCCTGCTGGGCGTCGGCCTGGTCGCCGGCGGCTGTGGTGGCCACGGCCAGCGCGCCGAAGACGACGGCACCGGCGCCGGCCAGGGCACCGATGCGGCGGAAACGGGTGTGCATTAGGGGGTCCTCCTCAGGGACTCCTACGCCTCACTTGTGACATGCCTCACGTGCGGTGGGCGGATCCGCACTGTGCGTAGCCTGCCCGATGGTTGCGCGGCTGGGAATAGCTTTCCGCCGAATTAACAGTCGTCTGCGGCCCGCCGCCGGGCCATGATGGGCCCGACGCGACGAGGGGAGATCCGATGCGGTTCATGATGATGTTCATGGCCAGCGACCAGTCCGAGGCCTGGGAGCAGCCGAGCGAGAAGAGCCTGACCGAGATGACGTTGGTGATGTCGGAGATGGCGGAGAAGGGTGTCCTGCTCGCCGGTGAGGGCCTGCTGCCGAGCTCGAAGGGCTTCCGGATGGAGCTCAGCAGTGGCAAGCAGCGGGTCGTCGACGGGCCGTTCGCCGAGACCAAGGAACTGATCGCCGGGTTCTGCCTGATCGAGGTCGCCTCCCGTGAGGAGGCGATGGAGTGGGGCTGGCGCTGCCTGGCCGCCGACGACGGCAACACCGGGCGGCTGGAGATCCGGCAGGTCGCGGCCGCGGACGACTTCGGGGACGAGTTCACCCCCGAGGCACGCGCCCGCGAGGCGCAGACCTTGGCCAAGGCGGCCGAGAACCTTCAGAACAGCAGCACCTGACGGATCGACGTCCCGGAAGCCAGCCGGTCGAAGGCCTCGTTGAGGTCGTCGAGGGTGACGGTCGAGGTCAGCAGGCGGTCGACCGGGAGCCGGCCGGCGCGGTAGAGCGCGAGGTAGCGCGGGATGTCGCGACTCGGGACCGACGAGCCCAGGTACGACCCTTTCACCGTGCGCTCCTCGGCGACCAGGCTGACCGCGGGCACGCTGAACGTCTGCTCCGGATGCGGCAGGCCGACGGTCACCGTGGTGCCGCCGCGCCGGGTGGCGGCGTACGCCTGCTCGAGAACCTTCGCGCTGCCCACCGTCTCGAACGCGTAGTCGGCCCCGCCTGAGGTCGCCTCCCGGATCTCCGCCACCGCGGCCTCGCCCCGGGCATCGACACCATGGGTGGCGCCGAGCGACCGGGCAAGCGCCAGCTTCTCCGGTACGACGTCGACGGCGACCACCGGATGCGCGCCGACCAGCACCGCCCCGAGCAGCGCCGACAGCCCAACCCCGCCGAGGCCGAAGATCACCGCGCTCCGAGCGGCCCGGACCTGCGCCGTGTTCACCACCGCACCGACCCCGGTCATCACCGCACACCCGAACAGCGCCGCGATCTCCGGCGGCAACTCCCCATCGATCTTGACCGCGGACCGCGCCGACACCACCGCGTGGTCGGCGAACCCGGACACGCCGAGATGGTGGTGTACGCCGTCGAGCCGACGTACGCCGTTCAGCAAGGTGCCGGCCGTATTGGCGGCCGCACCCGGCTCGCACAACGCGGCCCGCCCCTCGGCGCACGGACCGCAGTCGCCACACGCGGGCACGAAGGCGAACGCCACCGTGTCGCCCGGCGCGAACCCCGGCGCTTCCGACGTGACCACCTCACCCGTGGCCTCGTGGCCGAGGAGCATCGGCATCACCCGCGGCCGCGAGCCGTCGATGACGGACAGGTCGGAGTGACACAGCCCGGCGGCGCGGATCCGGACCAGCAGCTCACCCGGTCCGGGCGGTGCCAGCTCGACCTCTTCGATCCGCAGTGGACGCGATTCGGCGTACGGGCCGGGTAGACCCATCTCCCGCAGTACGGCGCCGCGCACGATCATCCGGTGATCCCTTCGAGTGCCTGGCGGATGCGGTCCGGGAGCGGAACCGGGCGGCGGTCCTCCCGGCCGACGAACACGTGCACGAACCGGCCGGTCGCCGCGGGCTGGTCCGAGCCCTCGCGGAACAGGCCGATCTCGTAGCGGACACTCGAGTTCCCCAACCGGCCGGCCCGCAGACCCGCGTCGACCGTGCCCGGGAACTCCAGCGACTCCTTGAACGTGCACTGCGACTCGACGCAGAGCCCGATCACGTCGCCGCGGTGGATGTCGAGCCCGCCGGCCCGGATCAGGAAGTCGTTGATCACGGTGTCGAAGAAGCTGTAGTACTCCACGTTGTTCACGTGCCCGTAGACGTCGTTGTCCTTCCACCGCAGCGTGATCCCCAGGAAGTGCGGGAAGGAGCTCCTGTCCATCGGCCCACCATAAGGTGATCCGCATGAGGTATGTCCTGATTCCGGGCGCGGGGTGTACGTCGTGGCACTGGCATCCGGTGACCGACGAGCTCCGCCGCCGAGGCCACGAGGTGATCGCGGTCGACCTCCCGTGCGACGATCCGTCGGCAGGACTGCCGGAGTACGTCGACGCCGTGCTGGACGCCGTACCCGAGGGAGAGCCGGTCGTGGTGGCGGCGCACTCGCTGGGCGGGTTCACTGGGGCGATGGTCTGTGAGCGGCTGCCGGTGCGGGAGCTCGTGCTGGTGGCGGGCATGGTGCCTGCGCCGGGCGAGCGGATCCACGAGTGGTGGGACAACACCGGCTACACCTCGGTCGACGACGGCCGCGACACGTTCTTCCACGACCTCCCGGCGGACTTCGCCGCGAAGGCCCGGGCACAGTTGCGCGAACAGTCCGACGGCCCGATGGACGATCCCTGCCCGATTGAACAGTGGCCGGACGTCCCGACCCGGGCGGTGATCGCCCGCGACGACCTCCTGTTCACCCCTGACTTCATGCGCCGGATGACCCACGACCGCCTCGGCATCATCCCCGACGAACTCCCCGGCGCCCACTTCCCCATGCTCGGCCACCCACTCCCCCTGACGGACTACCTGACGAGTGGTTAGTCCTGCCAGAGGCCGATGCGGTTGCCGTCCGGATCGAGCAGGACCGCCATCGTGCCGAGGCCCGGCACTGTCCACGGTGGAGTCGCGACTCGCGCTCCCAGCTGTTCGGCGCGGCTGATCGTCGCCTCGACGTCCGCCACAGAGAAGTACGTGGTGACGCCGGCAGGACGAGTCTCGTCGGCCGGTCCGATACCGCCCGGCAGCGTGCCCGGGCCGGGTTCGATCAGTGCGTAGTCAAGCGCTTCGACCGACCGGAGTCGCCAGCCGAACAACTCTGCGTAGAACCTGCGTGACGCGTCGGCGTCGGTGGCGGCGATGTCGATCCAGGCCGGGTGCTTGTCATCGTTCATGCCGGTACGTCGGAGCGGACCGCCTGTTCTCGACAGGGGGCTACAGTGCTCGCGTGCGGTTCATCCGGGATCTGGTGACGTTGTTGCGGCGGGGGGATTTTCGGCGGCTGTTCGCCGTGCGGTTGACGTCGCAGTTCGGTGACGGGGTGTTCCAGGTCGCGTTGGCGTCGTACGTGCTGTTCTCGCCGGAGCGGGCGCCGGACGCGGCGGCGATCGCGGGGCTGTTCGCGGTGGCGCTGCTGCCGTACTCGATCCTCGGGCCGTTCACCGGCGTGCTGCTGGACCGGTGGTCGCGGCGGCAGATCCTGTTCGCGGCCAACCTGACCCGGGCCGCCCTGGTCGTCGGGGTCGGCACGATCGTTGCGATCGGCAACGCGGGGGTTCCGTTCTACCTCGCCGTACTGCTGACGCTCGGGGTCAACCGGTTCCTGCTGTCCGGCCTGTCCGCCGGCCTCCCGCACGTGGTCGAGCGGGACGAGCTGGTGATGGCGAACGCGGTCACCCCGACCTCGGGTACGGCGCTCTTCCTCGTCGGCGGCGGGGTCGGCGCCGGGGTGAAGCTCCTGGCCGACTCCGACCTGGTCGTCCTCGGGCTGACCGTCGTCGTCTACACGACCGCCGCCCTGCTCGCCCTCCGGCTCGGTCGCCACCAGCTCGGGCCGGACCTGAACGGCGACGAGCCAGGCTTCTTCGAAGCGATCGGGACGATCGCGAAGGGCCTCGTCGACGGCGGCCGACACCTGCGGCAGCGCAAGCAGCCCGCGCTCGGGCTGGCCGCGATCGGTTCGCTGCGGTTCCTGTTCGGCCTCGTCACGGTCGCGATGATCCTGCTGTACCGCAACTACTTCTACGGCCCCGACCGCCTGGACGAGGCCTTCGGTGCGCTGGCCGTCGCGACCGGCGCGGTCGGCGCCGGCCTGTTCCTGGCCGCGCTGGTCACCCCGTGGGCGACCCGGGTGATGACGCTGCGGCAGTGGATCACGCTGCTGTTCGTCGCCGCCGCGGTGGTGACCGCGATGCCCGGCGGCCTCTACACCCAGCCCGCGCTGATCGCGGCCGGCTTCCTCACCGGCTTCTGCGCCCAGGGCGTGAAGATCAGCGTCGACACCCTCGTCCAGACGGGTGTCGACGACGTCTATCGCGGCCGGGTGTTCTCGCTCTACGACATGATCTTCAACGTCGGGCAGGTCTCCGCGGCCGCGCTCGGCGCGTTGATCCTGCCCGACGACGGGAAGTCGTACCCGGTGCTCGCCTTCGTCGTCCTCGGCTTCCTGGCCACCGCGGTCGTGTACGCGCGGCTCAGCCGCGACGGGTCAGGTGCCGCGGAGCGCGGTGATCGGCTGGATGGCGGAGGCCTTCCACGCGGGGTACGTGCCGGCGACCAGGCCGATGAACGCACCCAGCAGGGGTGACCCGAACGCGAGCCGGTTGTCCAGGATCGGGGTCCAGTCCCGCACCCAGGACACGCCCACGGTGAGCAGTACGCCGACCGCCGTACCGAGCAACCCGCCGAGGAAGCCGACGATCACGCTCTCCACCAGGAACTGGATCGCGACATGTCTTCGGGCCGCGCCGAGCGCCCGGCGCAGGCCGATCTCGGAGATGCGCTCGAGCACCGACAGCAGGGTCACGTTCGCGATGCCGAGACCGCCGACGAGGAGTGCAACCGCGCCGAGGAGCAGGAACAGCGCGTTCAAATCGGACTCGACGCCCGTGCGGACGGCGCCCTGCTTCGGCGGGGCGTCGACGTTCAGAGTGCTCGGGTCGTTCGGCTGGATCGCGATCGGGGCCTGACCGGCGATCAGCTGGGCCGCGCCGACCTGGGTGCGGATCTCGACGGCGTCCGGTGACTCCAGGTCGTACGCCGTCTTCGCCGTACCGTTCGGCATGATCACGGCGTCGTTCAGCTCGGCCCGGCCGGAGACGGAGTCGAGGATACCGATCACCGTGTAGGGCTCGTCGCCGATGAACACCGCGGGCTGGGAGTCGACCCGGTTGATGCCGAGACGGTCGGCGGCATGCTTGCCGAGGACAACCACCTTGTCGGCGCGCCGGTCGTGACCGGCGTCGAAGAACCGGCCGGTCCGCAGTACCGCGCGCACCGCGTCGAACAGCCCGGCCGAGCCCGCCATCACCTTCAGCGCGTGCCCGTTCTTCTGGCCGTCCAGCCCCGCGACACTGCGGACCAGGTCGTCGCCGACGTCCAGCGTGCTCACGGTGCCGGCGGCGTCGACGCCGTTCAGCCGCTGGATCCGGTCCGGGGCGTCCCACGGGAGCTGGGTCGCCGCCTCGCCTTCCTGCCCACCCTTCTCCTCCGGCTGGACGACGACCCGCGTCGCCGCCGCCAGGTCGAACCGCTGGGTGATCTGCCCCGCCGCGGTCTGCCCGAGCCCCACCGTCCCCACCAGCGCCGCGATCCCGAGCACGGTCCCCAGCGTGGTCAGTATCAGCCGCGTAGGCCGCGCCGCCACACCGGCCAGCGCCTCGTCGAGCAGATCCCGAACCGCAGGTCTGCTTCTGAGGCGCCGGCGGGCGCGGCGGGAGGTGGACGGCCCGCCGGCGGGATCCGGGGGGCCTGCTGGGGTTACCACTGGAGGGTTCCGTCGACGATGCGGACCTGGCGCTGGGCCCGGCTACTGACGTGGTCGTCGTGGGTGATGACGGCCAGCGTCATCCCCTCGTGGTGCAACTCGTCGAACACTTCGAGGATCGCCTCCGCGTTGGCACTGTCCAGGTTGCCGGTCGGTTCGTCCGCGAGCAGCAGGCTCGGCTCCGCGACCAACGCCCGCGCGATCGCGACCCGCTGCCGCTCACCGCCGGACAACGTGGTCGGCGCGAAGTCCATCCGATGCGCGAGCCCGACCCGCTCGAGCGCCACCCGTGCCCGCGCCATCCGCTCGCGTCGCGGCACCCCGACGTACACCATCGAGAGCGCGACGTTCTCCAGCACGGTCCGGTGGTCGAGCAGGTGGAACGACTGGAAGACGAACCCGATCCGCTCACCCCGCAGTACGGCGCGACGCCGTTCACGCAGACTCATCGTGTCCACCCCGTCGAGCCGGTAGACGCCGCCGGTCGGGTTGTCGAGCAACCCGAGCAGGTGCAGCAGCGTGGACTTCCCGGACCCGGACGGCCCCACGATCGACAGGTACTCCCCCTGCCCGATGATCAGGTCGACCTCCCGGATCGCCCGGACTTCGGGCGGCCCGGGGAAGAACCGCCGTACGCCGATCATCTCCACCACCGGCGCCGGCAGCGCGACCGCGGTCTCACTCATCCACGTCCTCGCTTCGCTCCGGGCGCGGATGAGGCACGAGCGCGCAGTGCTTGATGATGGCCTCGCTTCGCTCGGTCATCGCCCGACCACCACCTGGTCGCCCTCGGCCAGCTTGGCGTCGCCGGCCGGCGTGACCTGGGCGAACCCGTCGGCGGACAGCCCGACCGTGACCGGGATCAGCTCGACCTTGCCGTCGCGCAGAACCTCGACCCGCGACCCGCCGTCCGACCCGGACGACAGCGCGGCCACCGGTACGGCAAGCACCTTGCCGGCCGTGCTCTTGACCGGGATCGTCACCCGGACGTTCGCCTCGCGAAACAGCGCCAACTGCTGCGCGGTCAGCTTGTTCGGAGCCACGACGACGTCGTACTGGTCGCCGTTCTTGGTGATCCGGCGGACCTTGCCGGCGGCCGCGGTACCCTCACCGAGGTCCAGGGTCGCGGCCATGCCGGCCTTGAGCCGTTCGGCGGTCTGGGCGTCGACCTTGACCGTGACCACGAGCGAGGCGCCGCTGGCGGACATGACCACGCCGTTCACGGTGCCGCCGCGCTCGACCTTCACGTCGTCGACCCGGCGCGGAAGCGTCTTCACGTAGGCGACCTCCGAGACCGGGAGCGGCGTACCGGCCTTGAACTCGGCCTCGTTCAGCGCCTCCTGCGCGTCCGCCAGGTTCTCCTCGGCGTCGTCGACCGCGCCTTGCTGGACCGAGACGTCCGCGGCTTTAGCCTGCTGCGCCTGCTTCAGCTGCGACTCGGCCTGCCGGAGCGCGTTCTTCAGCTGGTCGACGGTCTTGTCCGCCTGCTCGACGGCCTGTGTCAGCTGTTCGGGCGGCTCCGGCGCGTCGTACCCGGCCTTCTCGTAGAGCCGCTCGACCGCCTGCGCGGTGTCGGTGTCGTACTCGTCGTCGACCTCGCCCGGGTCCAGCCCGAGCCGGTCCAGCGTCTGCTCGAGCTGGAGCACGTCAGGTCCCTGGCTGCCCGGCGACAGCGTCCGGTACATCGGGAGTACGCCGGCCAGCCCGATGACCGGTCGTCCGGTGATCTCCAGCAGGGCCTTGCCCTCGGTGAGCGTCGAGCCGACGGCCGGGACCTTGCCGGTCACGATCGCCGGCGTGTTCAGGCCGCTGGTCTCGACCCGGATGTTCACCGCGCCGTCGAAGGACGCGTCGCCGCGGCCGACCACCTTGCTCGACAGCGCCTTCTTCTCCACCGGTACGGTGATCTGGGAGGCCTGCGGCGCCGCGGTCTTGGCGGCCGCGTCCTCCGGCGAGGTGATCCGGCTGCCGGCGGCCACGCCCACGCCGAGCGAGACCGCCGCGACCGCGGACACCCCGACCAGCACCCGCCGGCGGGATCTGGGCGAAGCGGTCACCGGTTCGCCATTCCGTCGCGGTACGCCTCGAGCTCGGCCTTGTGCTGCTCGACGAACTCCTTCTCCTGCTCCCACTGGACGGTCTTGTAGGCCTCGTCGTACCCCTTGGCCCGGCACTTCTGGTCGGCCACCGCGAGGTCGATCTCGAACTTCCGCAGCTCGGCGAGCTTGGCCGCGTCCACCTTGTCGAACGACGGCGGGCCCATCACGGTCTTGCCCGGGCTGGTGCCGTTCTGCTGGTTGCCGGTCAGCTCATTGAGCTTCTGGTTGACCTTCTCCCGCGGCTCGTCGATCTTCTGGTACCCCGCCTGCCCGGCCTCGGCGAGGCAGTCGGCCCAGGCGGTGGTCGCGTCGACCACGCGCTGGTCGTCCTGGATCCGCTTCGCCAGCGCCTGGATGTCCTTGAACAGGTTCTCGTACTTCTTGAACTCGGCCTGGCGGTCCTCGCCCTTGCCGTAGACCTCCTCCGCGGCCTTGCCCCGGCAGCCGAGATCCACCTTGCCGCTGTTCTTCGGGCCCTCGCCCTCCTTCGGGGCCACCACGACCGCGCCGTTCGCGGTCGCGTTCGGGCCGTTCAGCGCCTTGTCGTACGCCTTCTGCGCGGCCGGCGAGAGCGCGTTCCGGATCGCGGTGTTCGGGTTGCTCTCGTCGCCGGCGCCGGCTTTGGACCAGTCGATCGTGCTGATCCCGTAGCCGTACTGCTCGGCGAACTTGTCCGGCGGGAGGTTGAACGCCTCGTTGAACTTGCTCTTCGGCTGCGACTCCGGCGGCACCGGGACGTACTCGAAGCCGGCCTCCTTCATGCAGGCCGCGGTCGCGTCCTCGACCTTGCGCTGCTTGGCGAGCTCCTCCTCGGACGACCCCGCGCCGCCGGCCCGGACCGCCATCCGCATCCCGCCACCGGGCGAACTGACGAACCCGTCGCCCATGTACTCCGCGAGCGGGCTCTTGTCACTTTTCTGATCACCCGTCGCCGCGCCCGGGTCATTGGAGTTTCCACACCCGGCCAGCGCGAGGACGGCGACCACGGCAAGTGCTGTTCGTGAGGTCTTCATGGCTGTGGAGCGTGCCGCCGCGGCGATGAAGAACGTGTGAAGGAGCCGTTTGCACCCGATGCTCTCAGCCGATCTTCATCGGATTCTCAAGATCTTCGGCGACATTGATCGGTATGCCAGCCCGGATTCTCGTCGCCGAAGACGATCTGAA
Organism: Kribbella sp. CA-247076; assembly: GCF_050942445.1. Taxonomy (NCBI): domain Bacteria; kingdom Bacillati; phylum Actinomycetota; class Actinomycetes; order Propionibacteriales; family Kribbellaceae; genus Kribbella; species Kribbella sp. CA-247076. Next base: position 7,496,331 of record NZ_CP192051.1, read on the forward strand.
GCAGGCGGAGCTGATCCGGCGGTACCTCGAGCGGGAGGGGCACCTGACCGTCGTCGTGCACGACGGCCGGGCCGCGATCGACGAGGCCCGCCGGCGCAGCCCGGACCTGCTGGTGCTCGACGTGATGATGCCCAAGGTCGACGGGCTGGACGTGTGCCGGGTGCTGCGGGCCGACCGTGACACCGGCGCCGACGTGCCCATCATCATGCTGACGGCCCGGTCCACCGAGGACGATCTGCTGCTCGGCCTCGACCTCGGCGCCGACGACTACCTGACCAAGCCCTACAACCCGCGGGAGCTGGTCGCCCGGGTCCGGACCGTGCTGCGCCGGACCCGGAGCCGGGCCGAGGGCGAGGTGTACCGGGTCGGCGAGCTCGAGATCGACCCGGTCCGGCACGAGGTCCGGCTGGCCGGCCGCCTGGTCGAGGTGACCCCGGCCGAGTTCAAGATCCTGGCCTGCCTGGCGGCCTCACCCGGGCGGGCGTTCTCCCGGCAGCAGCTGCTCGAGCACGCGTTCGGGTTCGACCACTACGTCTTCGACCGGACCGTCGACGTCCACGTGATGAACCTCCGGAAGAAGATCGAGCCGTCCCCGGGCAGTCCGGCGTACTTGAAGACCGTGTACGGCGTGGGCTACAAGCTGGCCGACAAGGTGGTGGCCTCCGATGCGTCGTAGCGTGCTCGTCCGGTTCCTCGGGCTGTCCCTCGCGGTGGCCCTCGGCGCGGTGATCGCGACCGCGGTGATCGCGACGTACAGCACGTCGGAGCAGCTCCAGGGCGAGATCGACGCGAACACGGGTCAGCTCCAGGTCGACGGCCGGATCTACGCCGAGCTGTCCAAGTACGCCGCCGACCACAGATCCTGGTCGGGGGTGGACAACCTGGTCCACCAGCTGGCCGACGATCTCGGCCGCCGGATCGCCCTGACCGAACCGGACGGCAGCGTGATCGCCGACTCGGCCCGGATGCTCGGCGCCGGGCCCGAGCTCCCGTCGGTGCCGGCAGCAACGATCGACGCACGGAACGACGGGGTGGGGAAGTTCGCCGGGGCCGTCAGCGCGTTCGCCGCGCGCAAGGCGACCATCTCCGCCAAGGCGAACGACTCGGTGATGATGTCGGCGCTCGTGCCGCCGTACCCCGCCTACCCGGACTGGGGCTTCACGGACGAGGAACTCCGCCAGCGCGAGAAGCTGGCCGAGCAGGCCGCCGACTGCTACCGCGCGCTCGGCCGGACCGCGACGGTCACGAGCGGCGGCCGCAGCATTCCGCAGGTCGTGGTCGAGAACGGCCGAACGCTGAACGGCACGACGGTGATGGAGGTCTCCAAGCCGACCGCCGCCGACGCCGACAAGTGCGCGTCACCCGGGCTGCGGGCGCCGAGCGCCAAGGCCAAGATCGTGAACGACGACGAGGTCCGCCGGGCGACCGCCTGCCTGAAAGACGCCGGCGAGCTCTACAGCCTCACCGACCTCGACGGCCTGCAGTACGTCGAGCCGAAGGCCAAACTGCCGTCCGACACCTTCGTCGCCTGTACGTCGGAAGCGCGGTCGCAGGCGCTGACGCCGTACGTCGCTCCGGCGGCGAAGCTCTATCTGGGCGCGAAGAGCACGTTCAACGTGTTCTCGGGCGAAGGCCTGCTGCGGACCGCGGCGACTGCGCTGGGGGTGCTGTTGATCGCCGCGCTCGTGATGGTGTTCGCCGGGCGGCGGCTGGTCCGGCCGATCGTCGCGCTGACCGGGGCGGCCCAGCGGATGCGGAACGGCGACCACGCGGCCCGGGTCCCGGTGACCGGGAAGGACGAGGTGGCCCGGCTCGGGCACGCGTTCAACGCGATGGCCGAGTCGATCCAGCGGCACGACCACCAGCGGAAGGCGATGGTGAGCGACGTCGCGCACGAGTTGCGGACCCCGCTGGCCAACATCAAGGGCTACCTGGTCGCGTCCGAGGACGGCGTCGTACCGCTGGATCGTGATCTTGTGAACTCCTTGCTGGAGGAGACCGGGCTGCTGGAGCACCTGGTCGCCGACCTGCAGGACCTGGCGCTCGCGGACGCCGGCATGCTCCGGCTGCACCCGGGTCCGCGGGACCTGGCCGAGGTCGCGCAGCAGGTGGTGTCTGCGCATCGACCGGCGGCCGAGTCGGCGGGGGTGTCGCTGACGGCCGACGTACAAGGGCCGGCGACGGCGTCCGTCGACAGCGCCCGGATCCGCCAGGCGCTCGGGAACCTCGTGTCGAACGCGATCCGCTTCACGCCGTCCGGCGGTCGCGTCGTGCTCGGCGTACGGCGTGTTGCCGACGGCTACAACCTGACCGTGACCGACAACGGGACCGGCATCGCGGACGAGCACCTGCCGCACCTGTTCGACCGCTTCTACCGCGCCGAGCAGTCGCGGAGCCGGACGACCGGCGGCAGCGGACTCGGCCTGGCGATCACCAAGCACCTGGCCGAGGCACACGGCGGCCGGATCACCGTCACCAGCCGCCTCGGCGCCGGGTCCACCTTCACGATCTGGATCCCGGCTGGTTAACCTCGCGGGTGTGGCAGCCAGGAAGGCGCGCGTCGCGGACGTGCACGAGATCGCGCGGGGAATGCCGCACGTCACCGTCTGGGAGCGGGACGACGGAACGAACCGGCCGGTCTACCAGGTCGGCGGGAAGTCGTTCGTGTTCTTCCGGACCGCGCGGCCGGACGCCGTCGACCCGGACACCGGCGAGCGGTACGACGACGTGATCATGATCTGGGTGGAGTCCGACGAGGAGAAGCTCGCCCTGGTGTCGGACGACTCCACCCCGTTCTTCACCACCCCCCACTTCGACGGCCACCCCTCCGTCCTCGTCCGCGCCAGCCACCTCGGCGAACTCACCAAACAAGAACTCACCGAAGTAATCCAAGACGCCTGGCTCTCCCGAGCCTCCACCCGCCGAGCCACCACCTGGCTGAAGGAACACCGCCTCCAGCGTTAGCGACCGGTCGCATAGAACGTCGCGAGTCGTTGAACCGCCTCCACCTTCGTCATGGCCCGCACCTCCGCTTCCGGGATGTGTGCCTCGGCCACGAGTGCTCGGACGACTCCCGCCGGAATGGTCTCTGCCGGAGCCTTTGGTGGTCCCTGTCGATCCGGCAGGACCTTGTCCTCGACGCAGGCCCAGAACTCTCCGGCGGTCACGGCGAGCTGGTCACGGAGGATGTGTGACCAGATGGACGGCCCGTAGTCGGTGCGATCGACCGGGTGGCTGATCCGCGTGTACAGGATGCGTCCGTCGGGCAGCGCGAACTCGTAGTTCACATGGTGGGTTCCTCGCGCACCCGTCGCGCGTTTGCGCTCGGTCCAGCCTTCGATGACGCAGAATCTCTGATGGTCCGTCCGGGTGGCCGGCCGGCGATGCTCGCTTCCCACGCGCGTCAGGCGAGCAGCCAGTCGCGCAACTGCTCATCCGAGGAGAGGGCCACGATCTGCACCAGACCCCAGTTCTCGGCGTGGTTGGGCGCCAGGCGCAGGTGGTCGGCCCATTCCTCGGCGTAGTCGCGGAGCGCGTCGATCATCTCGGCTACCGCGTCGTCGAGCGTGGGCCCGTCGGCGGCGACCGGAAGCCCGGGGATGAAGAGCGACCAGCCGTCGTTCTCGGCGACTACCTGAGCGCCGGAGGGCCGGAGACTGGTGAGGAAGTGAACCAGGCGGTCCGCGTCGACGGCCGCGACCCGGCGCGCGTCCCGGGTGACCGTCGCCGGGCGACCGTCGTCGGCAGCATCCAGGATGTCCTTGAAATGCTCACGCGCCTCACGCGCACTGCGGTACTCGACCTGCGAGCTCACGATCGCCTCCATCCTCCTACTGTGTACACAGCGTACACGCCACGGACCGCTTCCCCTAAGCCCGGGCCGCGGAGCGGTGTCCTTTAGCTGGGGGCTAGGGCTCGGGCGGTTTGTAGGGGGTTGGTGCCGGTGGGGAGGGTGGCGATGATGGGGGTGTCGAGGCCGTTGGTGACGTACTGGTTGATGCGGGCGCGGCACTGGGCGGGGGTGCCGTGGACGATGAGGTCGTCGATGACGTCGACGGGTACGGCGGCCATCGCGGCGTTGCGGTCGCCGGCGGCCCACGCCTCGCGGAGCTCCTTCATCGCGGCGCCGCGTCCCAGCCAGTCGTGGAAGGCGGCGTACCCGGGCACGGTCAGGTACGTCGCGATCAGGAAGCGCCCGATGTTGCGCGCCATTTCGGCGTCCTCGGTGACGCAGACGAAGATCCTCGCCGCCAGCTCCTTGTCCGGCCCGAGCTCGGCGCGGACCTGCCGGACGTCGTCCGCGGACAGCCAGTTCGTGATCGCGCCGTCGGCCTCCCGGGCCGCCAGCCGGAGCATCTGCGGCCGCAGCGCCGCGAGCATGATCGCCGGCGGCACGTCCGGCGCCTTCTCCAGCCGGAACCGCCGGATCGTGAAGCTGTCGAACTCGCCGTCCACCTTCTCCCCGGCGAACGCCTGCCGCAGGAACCGCAGCACGTCCCGCGTCCGCGCCAGCGGCGGGTCGTAGGCGATCCCGTTCCACCCGGTCACGATCGTCTCCGACGACGCCCCGATCCCGAGCACGAACCGCCCCGGCGCGAGGTCCGCCAACGTGGCCGCGCTCATCGCCAGCGCGGCCGGCCCGCGCGTGTGCACGGGTACGACGGCCGTCCCCAGCCGCAACCGCTCGTCCCACTCCGACGCCAGCACGAGCGGCGTGAACGCGTCCGCGCCGGCCACCTCCGCCGACCACAGATCGGTGTAGCCCAGGGAAGACAGCTCGGAGATCAACGCCCGGTGCTCCCGCAGCGGTACGCCGGTCAGCGGAACGGTCAGCCCCCAGCGCATCAGATCATCCTCTTCAGCAACGGCAGCGGCGCGTACTTCATCACCCGTGCCAGCGGGACCCACGGCCACGGCGGCACGTACGCCGTCGCCTTCTCGGCCTCGATCGCCGCGACGATCGCCCGTACGCCGGGAACGGTGTCGACGATCAGCGGCGTGTTCGCGACCCGGTCGTTCATCTCCGACCGGATGTAGCCGGGGTAGATCGTGCTGACCGCGATCGGCTTGTTCAGCAACTCCATCCGCAACCCTTCGGCCAGCGACGCCAGCCCGGCCTTGGTCGCGGCGTACGTCGTCACCGTCTTCGGCAGCCCGCGCAGCGCGGAGATCGAGGCGATGAAGACCAGGTGGCCGGCGTTCCGGGCACGGAAGAGTTCGAGCGCGGCCTCGGCCTGGGCGAGCGCGCCGACGAAGTTCGTCATCGCGGTCTCCAGGTTGGCGTCGAAGCGGCCGGTCCCGAGCGGTGCGCCCTTGCCGAGACCGGCGTTCACGACCACCCGGTCCAGCGTCAACTCGGCGTCGGCCTTGCGGAAGACCTCGAACACCTGGTCGTGGTCGTTGACGTCGAGGGTGTGCACGATCACGGTCAGCCCCGGATGCCGCTCGGTCAGCTCGGCGCGCAGAGCCTCGAGCCGGTCCGACCGTCGCGCGGTCAGCACCAGGTTGTGCCCCTTGGCGGCGAACTGCCGGGCCATCTCCTCGCCCAGGCCCGAGCTCGCGCCGGTGATCAGGAGGTTGCGTCGCATCACTGGTCCTATCTGTAGGAGAGCAGTCCGGTGCCGTCGAGGTGGGCGTGTTCGTTGTAGCTCACCACAGTCAGGCCGCTGCGACCGGACACGACCTTCGTGATCGCGGTGTTGATCGTGACCGGGTTCAGGCTCGGCCACAGCTCGTCGCCGCCGGACAGCAACCGACTCACGACTGCCGCGATCGGTCCGCCCGACGTGAACACGAGCGCGGTCTCCCCTTTGCCGAGTCGTTCCGCGGTACGACGTACCGCTGCCTCGGACCGTTCGCAGAAGTCGGTGAAGCTCTCCGTGTAGCCGTCACCACCCCGCGCCCACCGCTCGGTCGCGGCCGTGAACATCTCCTGGAAGGCGCGGCCCGGACGACCGGTCCTCGCGAGGTCGGCCAGCATCACCGCCCGCCGCCGGTACGCCGGCTTGTGCGCGACGATCACCTCTTCGTGGTCGAACTCGTCGAACCCCTGGTCGACCTCCGGCGTGAAGCCGGCGAGCGTCGCGGTCTGCGCGTGCCGTCGCATCGCGCCCGACACCACCAGCGCCGGCGTCACCCCGCGAGCGACCAGCGCCTTCCCGAGCAGGACCGCCTGCTGCTCGCCCGACGGCGAGAGCCGGTCGTAGTCGCTCTTGCCGAACGACGCCTGCGCGTGCCGGATCAGGTAGACGGTCGGCATCAGGCCCTCATGATCCGGCGGCACCGCCGCTCGAGCAGGTTGACCGGCACCCAGAGACCCTTGAACCGCGGGTTCCGGGTCTGCTTGTGGTGGTAGCGGTAGTAGATCTGCTGCGCGATCACCGCCAGCCGGAACAAGCCGAACACCTCGTAGAACGCCCAGTTCTCCGGCTTCAGCCCGGACCGCTCGGCGTAGTACTGCACGATCTCGTCCCGCGACGGCATCCCGGGCGCGTCCGACGGCTGCAGCCGGAACCGCCGGAATGCCCAGTCGTCGTCGGCCTGCACCCAGTACGCGAGCGCGCTGCCGAGGTCCATCAACGGATCGCCGAGCGTGGCCAGCTCCCAGTCGAGTACGCCGGCCACCGTCAACGGATCGTCCGGCGCGAGCACGAGGTTGTCGAGCCGGAAGTCGTTGTGGATGACGCAGGTGCCGACGTCCGCGGGCTGATTGGCGGCGAGCCAGCTCATCACGCGCTCGTAGCTCGGCACGTTCCAGGTCTTGGCCTTGCGGTAGCGCGCGGTCCAGCCGGTGACCTGGCGCTCGACGTACCCGTCGCCGCGGCCGAGGTCGGTCAGACCGGCCTGGTCCGCGTCCACCTGGTGCAGGTCGACCAGCGTGTCGATCATCGTGAAGCACAGTTGCCGGGTCTGCGCCGGTGTCAGGTCGACACCGAGCTCCTGACGTCGCGGGATGGTGCCGGCGATCCGCTCCATCACGTAGAACTCGGAGCCGATCACCGCCGTGTCATTGCAGTGGGCAACCATCTCGGGGACGTACGGGAAGACCGGCTTCAGGCCGGCCTGGATCCGGTACTCGCGGGCCATGTCGTGTGCGCCCTTGGCCTTGGTGCCGGCCGGCGGACGGCGGAGGATCAGCGCGTGGCCGTCGTACTGCAGCAGGTAGGTGAGGTTGGAGGCGCCGCCGGCGAACTGCTTGACCTCCGGCAGGCCGGCCGGCAACTCGGTGTGCTGCCGGAGCCAGCCGTCCATCGCCGGCACGTCGAAGGCGTCCTCGTCCCGGACCGCCCGCGCGCCATCACCCATTGCCGGACTCGGCCCGCTCCCGGGCCCGGGCGGCGATCTTGCGCATCTGGCGGTCGTAGAGCGGACGGGCGAACCGCTTGGTCCGCCAGGCCATCAGCGCCGGCCGATCGGGAATGATCAGGAACTGCTTCTTGGCGATCCCGGCGATCACCCCGGCGGCGACGTCGTCGGCCGACCGCGGCGACTTCTCGATCAGCTGCCGCGCGGTCGCCCCCATCGCGGTGTCGGCGCCCTGGATCGAGTCGCCGAGGTTCGTCCGGAAGAACGACGGGCAGACCACCGAAACGGTCACGTCGTACGGGTGCAGCTCGTGCGACAGCGTCTCGGACAGCGCGACGACGCCGGCCTTGACGGTGTTGTAGGAGCTCATCATCGGCGGGTGGACGAGCCCGGCCGCGGAGGCGGTGTTCACGATGTGGCCCGACCGCTGGCGCTTGAACACCGGCGTGAACGCGCGGCAGCCGCGGACGACCCCCATCAGGTTGATGTCGACGACCCGGTCCCACTCGTCCAGCGACTCGACGTCGATCCGCCCGCCGGTCGCGATCCCGGCGTTGTTGACCAGGATGTCGAGCCCGCCCCAGTGCTGCTCGCACCACTGGACCGCCGCGGCCCAGTCCTCCGGGCTCCGGACGTCCAGCTTCAGGTACGACGCGCCGTCGTCCGAACCGTCCGGCTCGGCGGCCGACACGTCGGTGCTGAGCACCTGGTGGCCTTCGGCAACGAACCGGGCGACCAGGGCGGCGCCGAGTCCACTGGCGCCTCCGGTGACGAGGACACGGCTCATCGGGCCTCCTGAGCCTGGGCCAGATACGGAGCCAACTCCAGCTTGGCGACCACGTTGCGATGGACCTCGTCGGGACCGTCCGCCAGCCGCAGCGCCCGGGCGCTCGTCCACGCGGCCGCCAACGGGAAGTCGTCGGACAGCCCGCCACCGCCGTGCAGCTGGATCGCCATGTCGATCACGTCCTGCGCCATCCGCGGTACGGCGACCTTGATCTGGCTGACCTCGCTCAACGCCCCCGCCAGCCCCTTGGTGTCCAGCAGGTACGCCGTCTGCAGCACGAGCAACCGTGCCTGGTTGATCGCGATCCGGGCGTCCGCGATCCGCTCGCGGTTGCCGCCGAGGTTCACCAGCGGTTTGCCGAACGCGGTCCGGCCGCTGCCCCGCTCGAGGGCGAGCTCGAGCGCCTTCTCGGCCAGCCCGATCAGCCGCATGCAGTGGTGCACGCGCCCGGGCCCGAGCCGGCCCTGCGCGATCTCGAACGCGCGGCCGGGCCCGACCAGGATGTTGCTCGCCGGCACCCGGACGTCGGTGAACGACACCTCGCCGTGGCCGTACGGCTCGTCGTACTGGTGCATCGTCGGCAGCAGGCGCTCCACCTTCACGCCGGGTGTGCTGCGAGGCACGAGCACCATCGTGTGCCGTGCGTACCGGTCGGCGTCGGGGTCGGTCAGGCCCATGAAGACGAGCAGCTCGCAGTCCGGGTGGCCGATGCCGGTGCTCCACCACTTCCGGCCGTTGATCACCACGTCGTCGCCGTCGGGGATCGCGGTCGCGGACATGTTGGTCGCGTCCGAGGAGGCGACGTCCGGCTCGGTCATGCAGAACGCGGACCGGATCGCGCCGTCCAGCAACGGCTCGAGCCACTGCTTCTTCTGCTCGGGCGTGCCGTAGCGGAGCAGGACCTCCATGTTGCCGGTGTCCGGGGCGTTGCAGTTGAAGACGTACGGCGCGAGGAAGGAGCGGCCGGTGATCTCGGCGATCGGGGCGTAGTCGACGTTCGGCAGGCCTTCGCCGTACTGCTCGTTGCCCGGCTCGGCGACCGGGAGGAACAGGTTCCAGAGTCCTTGGGCGCGGGCTTTCGCCTGCAGGTCCTTGAACACCGGCTGCGGGAGCCACGGGTCGGCGGCGGTCCTGGTCGCGGCGTGCAGCTCCGCCTCGACCGGTTCGATCTCGGTCCGGAGGAACTCCCCGACCCGGCCGACGAGGTCGTTCGCACGGGCGGAATGTTCGAACTCCATCAGACTCCCCTCGGTTTTCTTGACCGTAGCGCAGCGTCTAAGCAATGCTCAATAGCGTGAGTCAGCGCTGGACTGCGGATGATCGCCGCAAGCAACTGGTCCGGATCGGCCTGATGATGCTGCGCACGCAACCGATCCACGAACTGTCGATCGACGCGGTCGCGGGCCAGGCCGGGATCTCGCGCGGGCTGCTGTTCCACTACTTCCCGAGCAAGCGGGACTACTACGTCGCGGTCATCTCGGCCGCCGGCCGCCGGCTGCTGCGGGTCACCAAGCCGGACGAGTCGCTGCCGCCGCCGGTGCAGCTGCGGCAGATGCTGCTCGCCTTCGTTGCCTTCATCACCCGTCGGCGAGACGCCTACATCTCCTTCGTCCGCGGTGCCGCCGGCGGCGACAACTACGTCGTCGAGGTGTACGCCGACACCCGGACAGCGCTCACCAACCGCGTGCTCGACCTGATCGGCTGCCCCGACGCGTCCACCGCGGAGCGGATGACGGTGCACGCCTGGTTCGCGTACGTCGAGGACCTGGCCATCGAGTGGTCCGGCCTGCCCGAGGCCGACCGCCCTACCACGGACGAGGAGCTCGTCGACCACGCCATCACAGCGTTGGAGTCGCTCCGCAAGTTGTAACCCCAGACCACATCCCACCCCTCCCCGCGCACCTCGCACCCGCACTTGCGGGTGCGAGGTGCGTGACTTTCAGCAGGCCGTGCCTCGGGACGCCTTGACAGTGTTGACAGCCGGGCGTTTCCTGTGGCCGTTTGCTTTCCTTCGAGGAGTGCGATGAGAACACAGGCAGTCGCAGTCGCCCTGGCACTGGCCGTGACCTCGCTCACCGGTCCCGCCCAGGCCCATCCGCCGACCTCCACGGCCCGCGTCTGGGTCACCACCCCCGACCGCGCCGAGCTGCTGCACGAGCGCGCGCCCGTGACGTTCCGGCGCGGGGCGAGCGACCTCACCACGATCACGGTCGACCCGCGGACGTCGTACCAGAGCGTCGACGGATTCGGCGCCTCGATCACCGACTCGTCGGCGAACGTGTTCTACCGGCTCAGCCCGGCCGAGCGGGACAAGACGATGCGGGCGTTGTTCGACCCGCGGCACGGCATCGGCGTGAGCTTCCTGCGTCAGCCGGTCGGCTCGTCGGACTTCACCGCCGAGACCGAGCACTACACGTACAACGACGTACCGGCCGGGCAGACCGACTTCGGGCTGAGGCACTTCTCCATCGCGCATGACGAGCGGCAGATCCTCCCGCTGCTGCGGCGCGCCAAGCAGCTCAACCCCGCGCTGAAGGTGATGGCGACGCCGTGGAGCCCGCCGGCGTGGATGAAGACCGGCGACTCGCTGGTCGGCGGCCGGCTGAAGGACGACCCGGCCGTGTACGACGCCTACGCGCGCTACCTGGTGAAGTTCGTGCAGGCCTACACCCGGGCCGGCGTTCCGATCGACTTCCTCTCGATCCAGAACGAGCCGCAGAACCGCAACCCGAGCGGGTACCCCGGCACGGACCTGCCGGTCCGGCAGGCGGTCGCGGTGATAGAGCGGCTCGGCCCGCTGCTGCGGAAGGTGAGCCCGCGGACGAAGATCCTCGGCTACGACCACAACTGGACGACGCACCCTGCCGACATCGCCTCCACCCCGCCCGGCGAGGACCCTGAGACCGACTACCCATACAAGCTCCTGCGGTCCCCGGCCGCACGCTGGCTCGCGGGTACGGCGTACCACTGCTACTCCGGTGATCCGTCGAAGCAGACCGACCTGCACGAGGCGTTCCCGTCGAAGGGCATCTGGTTCACCGAGTGCTCCGGCTCCCACGGCCCGGACGACACCCCACCGCAGATCTTCCGCGGCACGCTCACCTGGCACGCCCGCACGCTGATGATCGGCACCACCCGCAACTGGGCGAAGTCGATCGTGAACTGGAACATCGCGCTCGACTCCACCAGCGGCCCGCACCTCGGCGGCTGCGACACCTGCACCGGCCTGGTCACGCTGCACCCGGACGGGACGGTCAGCAAGGACGCTGAGTACTTCACCATCGGCCACCTGTCGAAGTTCGTGAAGCCGGGGGCGGTCCGGATCGGCAGTACGTCGTACGGCACGACCGGCTGGAACGGCCAGCTGATGTCCGTCGCCTTCCGTAACCCCGACGGCTCGACCGCATTGCTGGTCCACAATGAGAACGACGACCCGCGGTCGTTCGCGGTAGCCGTCGGCGATCGCACCTTCGAGTACGAGCTGCCGGGCGGCGCGATCGCGACCTTCACCTGGGACCGTAACCCGCACACGCCCGACCCGGTGTCACTGGACGGCGCGACCGCGACCGCCTCGGTGAACCCGGCCGAGGCAGGCCTTGCGATCGATGCCGACGGATCGACCGTCTGGCAGAGCAAGCAGGCGCAGACACCCGGTCAGTGGTTGCAGGTGGACCTCGGGTCGCCGCGGTACTTCCGCAAGGTCGCACTCGACAGTGGCGGTCAGCTCGGGGATTACGTCAATGGCTGGCAAGTTGCCACGAGCAACGACGGCGTGCACTGGTCGAAGCCCGTGACCGGCCGGTCCACCGGGCAGCTCACCACTGTGGAGCTCAGGCCGACCAAGGCGAGGTACCTGCGGGTCACCTCGACGGCCACGAGCGACCACTGGTGGAGTCTCGCCGACGTACGCCTGTATCGCTGACTCAGACCTCGATCCGGGAGCTGCCGCGAGCCGTCCGGGCCTCGTAGCTGGTGGCCACGGGAGCGTCGGGGCGGAGCTTGTCCACCGCGCGGTAGGACAGCTTCGCCTCGTCGCCGGTCACCTCGAGCACGCCGTACCCGTGCTGCCGCATGTCGATCAGCTTCAGGTGCGGGTTGTACTGCAGCCGCTTCTGCTCCTCGGCCCGTGCACCGGCCGCACCCTTCAGGTCGCCGGTGTTGGTCGACGACACCGACGGTACGACGAACTCCACGCCGGACCGCTTCGTGCCCGCCGGGTTGCCCGGGCTGCCCGGGCTGCCCGGGGCGAAGCCGGTGTTCCACAGCTCGCCGGCGAACGTGTCGTGGTCGTCGCCGGTGACGACCACGAGATCTGGGACCCGGTCGGCGGCCAGCGACAGCAACTCGGTCCGCTCGGCGCCGTACCCGTCCCAGGTGTCCATGAAGGCGCGCTCGCCGGCGGCGCCGGTGACCATGCCCATCATCATGTTCGGGTTGGCCAGCACCTTCCATCGCGCACCGGAGCTCCGCAGTCCCTCGGTCAGCCAGGTCTTCTGCGCCGGACCGAGCATGCTCCGGCCGGAAGCGTCCGCGGCCTCGCACACGAGGTTCCCGCCGTCGTCGCACGGCTGGTCGTCCTTGTACTGACGGTTGTCGATGGCGAACAACTCGACGGTCCGGCCGAGCCGCAGCGAACGGTACGTCCGGGTGATGTCGCCGCCGTACCTCGGCACCGGCATCCGCTCGAACCAGGTGTGCCAGGCGGCGCTGCGCTTCTCCTTGAAGAACAGTTCGGGCAGCGTCCAGTTGTCCTTGCTGTAGTTGTTGCGGAACTCGTGGTCGTCCCACAACGGCAGAAACGCGTGCTGCGCGTGCATCGCCCGCAGGTTCGCGTCGCTGCGGTAGAAGGTGTACTTCGCCCGCATCGTCGCCAGCACCTGTGGATAGAGGTTCAGGTCGATCCCGCGGACCCCCGGCACGCTCGCCTCGTACACGTAGTCGCCGAGGCACACGACCAGGTCGAGGTCCTCCTCGGCGAGATGCCGGTGGGTGGCGTAGTACCCCTCGGTGAAGCCCTGGCAGGTGAAGAAGCCGATCCGCACCGGCTCGTTGGAGTCCGCCGGCCGCAGGGTCCGGAACCGGCCGACCGGGGAGACCGTGTCCTTCCCGCGGAACTGGTAGAAGTACTCCGACCCCGGCGCCAGCCCGGTCGCCGGGAAGTGAATGCAGCCGTCCCACTGCTTCTCCGCGATCGCCGTCTCGACGATCACCGGGCTGCTCAGGTCCCGGTTCTTCGAGACGACGACGCCCAGCTCGGCGTCGCCCTCGAAGACGCCCCGCGGGACCCTGGTCCACAACGTGGCGCCGTCGGTCCGCGGGACGCCGGCCATGATCCCCTCCGGGAACGTGGCGCCAGTGACGAGAGTAGCCGAGGCGTCGGCGGCCCGGCGCAGGACCGGCGTACCGGCGTGCGCCTGGAGCGGCACCGCGGCCGCTGCTCCGACTGCTCCGAGACTGCCGAGGACGGTTCTGCGGGTCAGCGTCATGCCGAAATACTGAGCGGTAATGATGAATTGTGGAAGAGCCCAGAGCGACGAGTTGGTTGCGCTCGGTTGCCTCACTGCTGTCCACTCGGCGCGAGAGATCTGTGAAACAGCAGCGTCATGCCTGATTGCTACCGTCTGGCCGCATGACGGTGGAACAGATCGACGGCGTGGAACTGCGCGCGGTCCCCGGCACCGACCCGGCCGTGGTGGCGCTGACGACCGCGCAGCAGGCGGAGCTCGCGGCGATGTACGGCGAGGACCAGCCGCTGATCGCCCTCCACCCGGACATCTCCTTCACCCTGCTGCTGCTCGACGGCACCCCGGTCGGCTGCGTCGGCCTGCAGCCGGTCGCCCCGGGCCTCGGCGAGATCAAGCGCATGTACGTCGACCCGTCCGCCCGCGGCTGGGGTCTGTCCCGGGTCCTCCTGGACGCCGTCGAGTCCCACGCCCGCGCCACCGGCCTCACCCGCCTCCGCCTCGAGACCGGCCCCCAACAACACGCAGCCCTGGCCCTCTACACCAACCACGGCTACCTCCCCACCCCGCCGTACCCACCCTTCGAACACGAACCAGCCTCCCGCTGCTTCGCCAAGATCCTCTAGGTGCGCGGGAGGTCGAGGACGAGGGTGTTGCCTTCGGGGTGGAAGCCGAGTTTGGTGAGGTAGGGGGTGGAGTCGCGCATGCGGGGTGGGGCGAGGACCTGGTGGAAGCCGTGGTCGGTGAAGACGTCGCTGCGGCGGTAGACGAACTCGCCGGGGGTGAAGTCGCGGTACTTCGGTACGACGTAGTCGAGGTCGATCTGGGCGCGGCCGTCGCCGGCGTCGTGGGCGAGGACGACGCCCACGGTGCGGTCGCCGTGCTGGACCAGGAACGCGTACGGGCTGCCGCTCGCGGTGAAGCCGGGGTTGAACCGGCTGATGTCCTTGTGGTGCTGCGCGAGCACGTGGCCGAGGTAGGCGTCGTCCCCGTTGACCTGGAGGACGGCGTACTCCGTCTGGTCGTGCCGGTGCCAGAGCAGCCGCCAGAGGTGGACCAGGTTGATGACGGCCAGGACCGCGTTCATCCCGACCATCGGCCAGACCGCGATCGCCGCGTTGAAGCCGATCAGGATCACGCAGCCGACGAGGTTCAGCAGGCGCAGCCGGAGGATCCGGGTCTGCAGCAGCGACAGTACGACGAGTGCGGAACCGCCCCACCCGATGATGCTCAAGACGTCCACAGACGCACACTAAGGCCTGTGACTGATTCCCTGCTGCTGCTCGACGGCACCCCCCGACGAACGGTCGATCCGGCGTTGCTGCGCGCAACGAGCTTCGGCCATTTCAGCTCGATGCAGGTCCGCGCCGGCCGCGTCGACGGTCTCGACCTGCACCTCGACCGCCTGGATCGCAGTACCCGCGAGGTCTTCGGCCGGCCACTGCCGGCCGATCGGGTCCGGTCCGACCTGCGGGCGGCCCTCGACCACGCCGGCTCCGGCGACGTCTCGCTCCGAGCCGCCGTCTTCGCCACCACCGACGTACACCTGCTCATCCACGTCGACCCGCCGATCGATCCCGGCGTACGGCCGCTCCGACTACGTGCCTTCCAGCACCAGCGCGCCGTCCCGCACCTCAAGCACACCGGCACCTTCGACCTCGTGTACTACGGGAAACTCGCCGAACAGGCCGGGTACGACGACGCCGTCTTCCACACCGCCACCGGCGAGATCTCCGAAGCCTCCATCTGGAACCTCTGCTTCGCCCGCGGCACCGACATCGTCTTCCCGGACGCCCCGATCCTCCCCGGCATCCGCCAGCAGGTCCTCCAGCGCGGCCTCGGCACCCACACGACGACACGGATCACGCTCGCCGAGCTCCCGTCGTACGACGCCGCCTACCTGACGAACTCGATCGACCCGGCGCTCCCGGTCGCGTCGATCACCACGGACGCCGGCACCACGACGTACGACGTCCACCCGCCGTCGGCCGACGTGATCGCCAAGGCCTACGCGGCTGTGGAGCCACAGGCGATCTAGGAGCGCTCGCCCCACCAGCGGAGGAGCTCCTCGCGGGCGCGGTCCTCGCCGAGCGGACCCTGGTCGAGCCGGAGTTCCATCAGGAACTTGTACGCCTGTCCCACCTCGCGGCCGGGGGTGATGCCGAGGATCTCCATGATCTGGTTGCCATCGAGGTCGGGCCGCAGCGCGTCGAGCTCCTCCTGCTCCTGGAGCCGCTCGATCCGGGCCTCGAGGTCGTCGTACGCGGACCGGAGTGCCTCGGCCTTCCGCTTGTTCCGGGTGGTGCAGTCGGCCCGGGTCAGTACGTGCAGGCGCTCGAGCTGGTCGCCGGCGTCGCGGACGTAGCGGCGTACGGCGGAGTCGGTCCACTCTCCGGTGCCGTAGCCGTGGAACCGCAGGTGCAGCTCGATCAGCGTGCCGACCTGGTCGATCTGCTCGTTGCTGAACCGCAGCGCCTTCATCCGCTTGCGCGCCAGCTTCGCGCCGACCACGTCGTGGTGGTGGAACGTCACCTTGCCGGCGCCCTCGAACCGGCGGGTCTTCGGCTTGCCGATGTCGTGGATCAGCGCGGCGAACCGAACGACGAAATCCGGCGTCGGAAGAGACAGCCGCGATTCCAGATCGATGGCCTGATCGAGGACGGTGAGGGAGTGCTGGTAGACGTCCTTGTGCCGGTGGTGCTCGTCGAGCTCGAGCCGGAGCGCGGGCAGCTCGGGCAGCACGTGGTCGGCCAGGCCGGTGGACACCAGCAGGTCCAGCCCGATCCGCGGGTGGTCGGAGCAGACCAGTTTGACCAGCTCGTCGCGGACCCGCTCGGCCGACACGATCGTGATCCGCTCGGCCATCGCGGTCATCGCGGCCACCACCGCGGGGTCCGGCGTGAAGCCGAGCTGCGCGGCGAACCGGGCCGCCCGCATCATCCGCAGCGGGTCGTCGGAGAACGAGTCCTCCGGCGTGCCCGGCGTGCGGATCCGGCCGGCGGCGACGTCCTCGATCCCGCCGTACGGGTCGACGAACGCGCGGCCGGGCAGCCGGACCGCCATCGCGTTCATCGCGAAGTCGCGCCGGGCCAGGTCGCCCTCGAGGCTGTCGCCGTAGGCCACCTCCGGCTTGCGCGAGGTGGGATCGTAGGACTCCGACCTGTACGTCGTGATCTCGAGCACCCACTCGCCCTTGCGACAACCGATCGTGCCGAAGGCCTTACCGATGTCCCACACGTGGTCCGCCCAGCCGGACAGCAACCGCTCGATCACATCGGGGTGTGCTGAGGTGGCGAAGTCGAGGTCCGTGCTCCCCCGTCCGAGCAGAATGTCCCGGACGGGACCCCCGACCAGCGCGATCTCGTGCCCGGCCCCGGCGAAGCGGGCACCGAGCTCGTCGACCACCGGAGCGATCTGCAGCAGAGTCTGGACCGCCCGCCGCTGCACGGCGGACAACGATCCGGCGGAGGCTGACTGGTCGGCGAAAGGTGACACGGGAAACTAGGTTACGGTGACGGCGTGTTGAGACGGCGACTGAGGCTCTCCGCTGCGGCGGTCGTGGGCCTGCTGATCGCTGCGTCGGCAGCGGTTCTCGGGACGGGGCCGACATCCGCGGCTCCGGTCGAGGACCCGGTCGTCGACGTCACCATCGACTCCTTCACCCCGGTCGCGCCGAAGCCCGGTGAACCGGTGGAGATCAAGGGCCGGGTGACGAACACCACCGACCTGACCTTCCGCGACCCGCAGGCGCTGGCGTGCATCGACCGGAAGCGGCTGGCCACCGGCGCGGACATCGCCGCCGTCTCCGCCGAGCAGGACGTGCCGATGAACGACCGGGTCAGTTGCGAACGGCTGGTCCGGTTCGAGACCGGGACGTTCCAGCAGTTCGGGGCGCCACTGGCGCCGAAGGCAACGGTCCAGTTCACGCTGACCGTGCCGTGGTCGGAGTGGCAGATCAGCAAGGCCACCGGGGCGTACGTGGTCGGCGTCGTGTTCCGCGGGCAGCCCGACGAGGACGACCCGGCGCGGGTCACCGCGGGTCGTGCCCGCACGCTGATGCCGGTGATCGGCAGCGAGCCGCTGACCCGGAAGGTGAACACGGCGCTCGTGGTCCCGCTGCGCCACCGGCCGACCCAACTCGGCGGCCGCAACTTCGCGAACGACTCGCTCGCCCAGTCGATGGCGCCGAACGGCCCGCTCGGCCGACTGCTCGCGCTCGGCCGGACCCGCAAGGTCACCTGGCTGGTCGACCCGGCGATGCTCGACGAGGCCCGCCGGATCAAGGACAGCAAGGACGGGTACGTCGTCACCGGCGACGGCGGCCAGACACCGGGCACCGGGCAGAAGGTGGTCACCGCCTGGCTGAACGAGTTCGACGAGAGCCGCAGCCGGGGCAACCAGGTCGTCCTGCTCCCGTACGGCGACCCGGACGTGGCCAGCCTGGTCGACGCCGGCGACCCGGTGAGCAAGATCGTCGGTGCCGCGCGGACCACCAGCGAGGGCTACCTCCTCGCGCCCGGCTCCTCGGTTCCGCCGGCGTTCACCAACGGGCTCTGGCTGGAGAACGGCGCCGCCCGCAGCCGCTACCTCGCCGCCGCCTCCTCCGGCTTCCCCGGCTCGACCGACGACGACCTCACCCTGATCGGCAGCTCGTCCTGGTCGACCGCCGAACGCCCGGACCTGAACAGTTCGCCGGTCTACAACCTGCTCACCCCCGAGGGCCCGAAGACCCAGGTCCGCGCCGTGATCGCGAACTCGGCGCTCACCACCGGCGGCCCGGACCCGGACACCGCCGAGAACCCCTTGCAGGTCCGGCAGCGGTTCGCCGCCGAGACCGCCCTGCTGGCCTCCGGCGGGAGGACGCCGGTGTCCGTGGTCGCGCTGCCGCCGCGCGGCTGGGATCCCGAGGGCAACGCGACCGCGGCGATCGCCGGCGATCTGTCGCTGCCGTGGATCACACCCACCGACGTCAACCAGGTCGTCAGCGCGGCGAAGCGGCCGCCGACGGCCAAGGCGCCGAACGCCGCCCGGCCGAACCCGGCGCTCACCGCCGACCAGATGGACGCCGTCGAGGAGCTCGACAACGCCACCCAGACCTTCCGGAACCTGCTGACCGCGTCGGAGAACCTGGACGAGAACATCGAGCGCGCCCTGCTGCGGTCGACCTCCAACGGCTGGCGCGGGTACGCCGACGAGGCCCGGCGGTTCACCGCGATCGAGACCGGCTCGGTGAACCAGCAGCTGAGCAAGGTGACGCTGGTCAACTCGAACGTCGAGCAGGGCGAGCACGGCGTGATCAAGGTGAACCTGGCCGGCAGCAAGGGCACGTTCCCGCTGACGATCTCGAACGAGCTGGACGAGTCGATCCGGGTCCGCATCTCGGTCACCGCGGCCAACCGGACCGACCTGCGGATCAAGCCGCTGCAGGCGAGGGTGCTGCCGCCGCGGGGCAAGGCGACGTACCTGATCGAGGCGAGTGCCGAGCAGAACGGTCTGATCAAGGCGAACGCCCAGGTGATCACCGCCTCGGGTCGTCCGGTCGGCCGCCCCCAGGAGCTGGTGATCGAGGCCGCGCAGTACGGCAGCGTCGGCTGGATCCTGGTCGGTGCCGCCTGCGCCCTGCTCTTCGGTACGTCGTTCGTCCGCATCTACCGGCGGATCCGGAGCGAGGGCCGCAGCCCCGAGTCGGCCGCGGCCGCCGAGCCGGCGACCGACCCGCTGCACCCCGCCCCGATCGACCCCGACCCCGGCAAGCCGACGCCCGGCGCTCCACAGCCCGGTGCTCCACAGTCCGGCGCCCCGGCCTCCGACGGGCCGGCCGACGTGTCGCTGAAAGAAGGAGTCGGTTCGAAGGATGGCTGACCGCACCCTGCGCTCCGCGGCGGTGATGGCAGCCGGAACGGTGCTGTCACGCCTGCTCGGATTCGTCCGGATCGCCCTGCTCGCGGCCGCCATCGGCACCGCGCTTCGCGGCGACATCTTCACCGCCGCGAACACGATCCCGAACAGTCTGTACATCCTGCTGGCCGGCGGGGTGTTCAACACCGTGCTGGTGCCGCAGCTCGTCCGGGCGATCAAGAACCACACCGACGGCGGCCGGGACTTCACGAACCGCGTGCTCACCTTCGGCTTCGTCGTCCTCGCCGTGGTGACCGTGGGCTGCGTGCTGCTGGCGCCGGCGATCGCCGAGCTGTACCTGCCGAAGGAGCTGCAGGACCCGTCCCGGGCGGCCGAGAAGGCGAACATGGTCATGTTCGTCCGGCTCTGCCTGCCGCAGATCTTCTTCTACGGCGCGTTCGTGCTGGTCGGCCAGGTGCTGAACGCCCGGCGCCGGTTCGGTCCGATGATGTGGGCGCCGATCGCGAACAACATCGTCGCCTGCGCGTCGATCGTGGTGTTCCTGCTGGTCTACCGGACCGGCGACGACCCGCCGACGTACAGCCAGGGCGAGGAGTTGCTGCTCGGACTCGGGCACACGGTCGGCATCGCCGTACAACTGCTGGTGCTGCTGCCGTATCTGACGGCGAGCGGGCACAGCTACCGGCCGAAGTTCGGACTGCGCGGGACCGGGCTCGGGCACACCGCGCGGCTCGGGATCTGGACGATGCTGTTCGTCGCGGTCAACCAGGTGACGCTGGTGGTCGTCACCCAGCTCGCGATCGCGGGAAGCGCCTCGGAGGACCCGGGCGCGAAGGCCGGTCTGTTCGCGTACAGCACGGCGATGCTGATCATCCTGGTGCCGCACGGCATCGTCACCGTGTCACTGGCGACGGCCGCGCTGCCGCAGATGTCGTCGCTCGCCGCCGACGGGGACGTCACCGAGGTGGCCCGGTTGTCGGCCCGGTCGACCCGGCAGGCGCTCGCGGTCGTCGTCCCGGCGGCGGCCGCGATGGTCGCGTTCGCCTATCCGATCGTCACCGTGATCGCCGGTTACGGCTCCGGCCGGAACAACCTGACCCTGATGTCGTACACGCTGGTCACGCTGGCGCTCGGGATCGTGCCGTTCACCATTCAGTACTTCCAGCTGCGGACGTTCTACGCGTTCGAGGACACCCGGACGCCGTTCTTCCTGCAGTGCGTGATCGCCGCGACCAACATCGCCGCGGCGCTGATCGGAGTCCGGGTGCTGCTCGACGAGGAGCATCTCCGGTTCAGCGGTGTCGTGCTCGGTGCGGCGTACGCGCTGGCCTACCTGGTCGCCGTACTGCTGTCCCGCCCGGTCCTGCGGCGGAAGGTCCCGCGGGTGCACGGCGCCGGGATCGGGCTGCCGCTGCTCGCGATGGTGATCGCCGCGGTGCTCGCGGTCGGCGTCGGCCGGGCCGCGCTCTGGCTGCTCGACCGGGCCGTGGACTGGTCCGGACCGCTCGGCGCGATCCTCCAGCTCGCCGTCGCCGCGCTCGTGATGCTCCCTGTGTACGCCGGGATCGCGCGGGTCCTCCGGATCCACGAGGTCAACGACGTGGTGTCCCTGGTCACATCCAGATTGCCCGGCCGCCGCTGAACCGATCCCCTTGTGCACTCGTGAGAACGATGATTGCTGACTTGGGCACTAGCATGGGGGCTGCGATCGGGCCGCCCGGCTGATCGCACCGGACCCCGCCAACCGGTCCGGAGCGCCAGACGCAGGCCGACCAGTGCATCGAGGAGGGCGAGAGACACCGTGTCGAACCAGACTGTCAGTCCTGGTGCCCTGCTTGCCGGCCGCTACCGGATCGCCGAGTTGCTTGCGGAGATCGACGGTGCGCGGGTGTGGCGAGCAGTGGACGAGGTGCTCAGCCGGGCCGTCGTCGTGGATGTCCTGCCGGTCGGCGACCCGCGGACCAACCTGCTCTTCGACGCCGCCCGGAGGGCCGCCGCGGCGGCCGACCCGCGCTTCCTCCGCGTGCTCGACTGCGACATGCACGACGGCGTCACGTACTGCGTGCGTGAGTGGGCCGGCGGCCGTCCGCTCGAGCGGATGCTCGGCAGTGGCCCGCTCACCGGGCAGCAGGCCGGCTGGCTGGCCCGCGAGGTCTCCGAAGCACTGGAGAACCTGCACCGCACCGGCCACGCCCACGGCTCGATCAGCCCGGCCACCGTGGTCGTCACCGACGCCGGCGCCATCAAGGTCGTCGGCCTCGCCACCGAGGCCGCCCTGCGCTCGACCGGCCCGGGTTCGCCCGAGCAGGACGTCCGCGCACTCGGTGAGCTCCTCTATGCCTCGCTCACCGGCCGCTGGCCCGGCCCGGCTCCGGCTTGGGGTCTGCAGCCGGCTCCGGTGGAGCACGGCCGGCTCCTGAGCCCGCGCCAGGTGCGCGCCGGGGTGCCGCGCTCGCTGGACGACATCAGCGACCGCCTGCTGAGCAACCCGCCGCGGCACCACGCGCCGCCGATCACGAGTGCGGCCGGCCTGTCCGCCGCGCTGTCCGGGGTCGTCGGCAGCTCACACGAGCCGCCCAGCCAGATGGACGAGACCGTCGCGATCGCCCGGCAGAACGGCAGCATCGACGACGCCACCCAGGTCGTCCCGCCGACGCCGCCCGCGCTCGACCCGACGCCTCCGGCGTACGAGTCCAACGGGCACGACCAGCCGCAGGCGGCGTACGCCACCGCCCCCCAGACCCGGCCGGTACGCCGCCAAACGCCTCCACCGTCGAACGGCAACGGACACCGCCGCCGGGCCGACGAGCCGAAGCCGAAGGGCTCGTGGGGCGGCCGGATCCTGATCCTGCTCGCCGTCCTGGCGCTGCTGTCGGTGATCGCGATGGCCCAGTTCCTGCTCAAGGGCGGCCTGAACAACGAGCAGGGCAGCGGCACCGGAGACGGCGGGACGACCACCGCCCCGCAGACCAGCGGCCCGCCGTCGGCCACGACTGGGCCGGCCAAGATCACCGGTGCCAAGAGCTTCGACCCGGAGCCGGACGGCGACGGCGAGGAGCACCCGGACGACGTCGCGAACACCTACGACGGCAAGGTCGCGACGACCTGGACGACCATGTCGTACCGGAACAAGCCGAACCTCGGCGGCCTGAAGGACGGCGTGGGCATCGTCTACGACCTCGGCGCGCCGACCACCGTCTCCAAGGTGGACGTCGCGCTCGTCGGTGACGGCACCAGCCTGCAGGTGATGGTGCCGAAGGGCGACACCAGCAAGTCGCCGACCGCCACCAGCGGGTGGACCCCGGTGGCGGAGGAAGAGGAGCAGCCGGAAGGTACGGCATCCCTGACGTTGTCGAAGCCGACCGAGACGCGCTACGTCCTGGTCTGGCTCACCAGGCTGCCGAAGGAGAGCGGCAGCAAGTACCGGGGAGAGATCTCGGAGGTCGCAATCCAGAGATGACCTCGTCGGATATCACCCGGATCGGCGCGGCAGAGCCCGTAGCCCAGCAGGAGGGGCATGCTGGGCCGGTGAGCTACGACCAGCTGGACGACCACGAGCTGCTCCGGCTGCATGTGGCCGGCAACCCGGACACGTTCGGGGTCCTGGTCCGGCGGCACCGGGACCGGATGTGGGCGGTCGCGATCCGGACGCTGGGTGAGCCGGAGGAGGCCGCGGACGCGCTGCAGGAGGCGTTCATCTCGGCGTTCCGGCGGGCCGACTCGTTCCGCGGCGACGCCAAGGTGACCACCTGGCTGCACCGGATCGTGGTGAACGCCTGCCTGGACCGGATCCGCCGCCGCCAGGTCCGCGCCGCCGACCCGCTGCCGGAGGACGAGGACCGCGCGGCCGAGCTGGCCGGCCCGGCCGAGGACGACCCGGCCGAGGTCCGCGAGCGCCGGCTGGACGTGCTGAACGCGCTCAAGCAGATCAACTCCGACCAGCGCAGCGCGCTCGTGCTGGTCGACATGGAGGGCTACTCCATCGAGGAAGCGGCCGCGATCCTGGGCTGTGCGCCGGGTACGGTGAAGAGCCGCTGCGCCCGCGGCCGGGCCCGGCTGCTGCCGCTGCTGCGGCACTGGCAGACGACCAGGGGCAGCTCGGAGCAGTCCGACGTACCGGACAAAACCGCCGCCGAAGCGGTGGGAACCGAATGAGCGGGTACCCCGTCGAAGCGGAGTCGCCTACCTGCGACCCGACCTTCATGCCTCGACCCGGAGTACTCCGATGATCACTCTGCGCCCTTGTGAGGGCACCTCCTCCGAGGGGGCGAGTTCCCGATGACCGATTCCGGTCTGCCGACCAGTGAGCACCTCGAGCACCTGGACACGGACACGATCGCCGACCTGATCGAGAACCTGCTGCCCGCTCAGGAGGCCCACCGGGCTCGTGAGCATGTGAAGGCCTGCCCCGACTGCCAGCAGACGTACGACGCGCTCGTGCAACTGTCCGAGGACCTCGCCGAGGAGGGCCGGGAGGACATCCCGATGCCGACCGACATCGCCGAGCACCTCGACCAGGTGATCGTGTCGGAGTCGGTGCTGCGCTCGTCCACCGTGGGCGTGCACTCGCTGGTCCAGATCCGCGAGGAGCCGCACCGGCACATTCCGAAACTGCTCACCGCCGCCGCGGCGGTCGTCGTGGTCGCGGGCATCGGCGTCGGTGTGGTGATCGCCACCAAGGACCAGGCCGCCGACAGCGCCGCCGGGATCGGTCCGTCCGTGCTGCCCAGCGGCGTACCGTCACTGACGACGAAGGATGTCGGGCCGGACGCCCAGCAATGGCTCGAGAGCACCAACGGCCCGTTGCTCAACGGCACCGCGACCGAGCAGGCCTGTGCCCGCGTCTTCGCCTCCGGCCGGCCGAACCCGCAGGTCCGGCTGGTGCAGCCCGCCAAGGTGGACGGCAAGCGGGCGCTCCTGATCGGCCTGCAGGGCGGGTCGCCCCGGGACATCCAGATCTTCGCGGTCACCGGCTGTGACGATCCAGGTGGTGTCGCCAGCCCGTTCTACGACACGAACGTGACACTGCGCAATCGCTGAGACACCGCTGCACGGCACCGGCCCGGTCCTGGGTACCGTGGGAATGGTCGGCCTCTAGGATCCGTTGAGTACGACGTACCAATGTCTCGACGACACGAGGAACGCCTGCATGAGCGACTCCGCAGTCCGCAACGTCATCATCGTCGGCTCCGGTCCGGCCGGTTACACGGCCGCCGTGTACGCCGCGCGTGCCCGCCTCGAGCCGCTGGTGTTCGAGGGCTCCGTCACGGCCGGCGGCGCGCTGATGAACACCACCGAGGTGGAGAACTACCCCGGCTTCAGCGAGGGCATCATGGGCCCGGCGCTGATGGACGAGATGCGCAGCCAGGCCGAGCGCTTCGGCGCCGAGCTGGTGGCGGACGACATCGTCGCGATGGACCTGACCGGCGAGATCAAGTCGGTCACCGACTCCGCCGGCACCGAGCACCGGGCGAAGGCCGTCATCCTGGCGATGGGCTCCGGCTACCGCAAGCTCGGGCTGCCGAACGAGGACCGGATGTCCGGCCACGGCGTGTCCTGGTGTGCGACCTGTGACGGGTTCTTCTTCCGCGAGCAGGAGATCGCGGTGGTCGGCGGCGGCGACTCGGCCGTCGAGGAGGCCACCTTCCTGACCCGGTTCGCGAAGAAGGTCACGCTGGTGCACCGCCGCGACGAGCTGCGGGCCTCGAAGATCATGGCCGACCGGGCGTTCGCGAACGACAAGATCGAGTTCGCGTGGAACTCCGAGGTCGCCGAGATCCAGGGCGCGGACAAGCTGACCGGCGTCGTCCTGCGCGACACCGTGACCGGCGAGACCCGGGAGCTGCCGGCCACCGGGCTGTTCATCGCGATCGGGCACGACCCGCGCTCGGAGCTGGTCAAGGGTCAGGTGCGCCTGGACGAAGAGGGCTACGTCCTGGTCCGTGAGGGCAGCACCGAGACCAACCTGCCCGGCGTCTTCGCCGCCGGCGACCTGGTGGACCACACCTACCGGCAGGCGATCACCGCCGCCGGCACCGGCTGTGCGGCCGCCCTGGACGCCGAGCGCTTCCTGGCCACCCTGGAGCACGAGGCGACCGCGGCCGCGGCAGCGGCCACCGAGCCCGTCACCGTCTGAACCTCACAACCACTGAAGGAGATACGCCCGTGGGCGAGAAGATGAACGCCGTCACCGACGCCGAGTTCGAGCAGACCGTGCTGAAGAGCGACAAGCCGGTGCTGGTGGACTTCTGGGCCGAGTGGTGTGGACCGTGCCGCCAGGTCTCCCCGATCCTGGAGGAGCTGAACCAGGACCACGGGGACAAGATCACCTTCCTGAAGATGAACGTGGACGAGAACCCGGTCACCCCGAGCAACTACCGTGTCACCGGTATCCCTACGATCAACGTCTACGTGAACGGTGAACTGGCCAAGTCCATCGTCGGCGCGAAGCCGAAGGCGGCGCTGCTGAAGGAACTGGCCGCCTTCACCCAGTAGGTACCGGACCTCCTGACGACTGAGGTCCGGACCACCCGTCCGCCACACGGCAAGGAGCAGTTGATGGCTGGGACCCCCCTGAGCGGCCCGCACGGCGTGTACCGGATCGGCGACAGCGGTGAGGCGGTCGCCGAGATCATCGGCAAGCTCCAGCGGCTCGGGCTGCTGGACAGCGGCCACGACGTGTACGACGAGGCGACCGCGCATGCCGTCCGGGGATTCCAGCAGGAACGCGGGCTGATGATCGACGGGATCGTCGGCCCGCAGACGTACCGGGCGATCGACGACGCGCGCTGGCGGCTGGGCGACCGGCTGCTGACGTACGTCGTCTCGCACCCGTTGACCGGTGACGACGTACTGGCGCTGCAGGCGAAGCTGCAGGAGCTCGGGTTCGCGGTCGCCCGGATCGACGGCATCTTCGGCGCGGACACCCAGCGCGCGGTGACCGAGTTCCAGCGCAACATGGGCCTGCCGGCCGACGGCACGTGCGGCCCGTCGACGTTCAAGGCGCTGCAACGGATCAAGCCGATGGCGACCGGTGGCCGGCCGGACGCCCTGCGCGCGTCCGAGGCGGTCCGGGCCGCGGGTCCGCGGCTGTCCGGCAAGACCGTGGTCATCGACCCGGGCCACGGCGGCTTCGACTACGGCTGGGAGGGCTTCGGCCTGCGCGAGTCCGACGTCGCGTACGACCTGGCCGCCCGGATCGAGGGCCGGCTCGGCGCGACCGGCGTACGGGCGTACCTGTCGCGCGGGCGGGACCAGGGGCCGGACGAGCTGGCCCGGGCCGCGTTCGCGAACGAGACCGACGCCAACCTGTGCGTGTCGCTGCACACCGACGGGTCGATGAACCCGGAGGCCCAGGGCGTCGCGACGTACTACTACGGCAACGACCTGCACGGTGCCTCGTCCAGCGTGGGCGAGCAGTTCGCCGGGCTGGTGCAGCGCGAGATCGTCGCCCGCACCGACCTGCTGAACTGCCGCACCCACGCCAAGACCTGGGACCTGCTGCGGCGGACCAAGATGCCTGCCGTCCGGCTGGAGATCGGGTACGTCACCAACCCGCACGACTCCGCCCGCCTCGCCGACCCCGCTTTCCGGGACGTGGTCGCCGAGGCGATCGTGGTGGCGATCCAGCGCGTCTACCTGCCCCCGGACCAGGACGCCGCCACCGGCATGCTCCGCTTCGGCCAGCTGACGGTCTAGTAACTCAGTCACGGACTGACTACCCTTGGTGGTGACAAACCACCTGGGGATGTGGGTCATGTTCCGGACGCTCGCCGTACTGCTCGCCACTGTCTTCACTGCCACCGGACCAGCGCAGGCCGAGCCATCCGCGCCGCCGCCGGCCGAGGCCGGCCGGTTGGTGGCGATCACCGATCAGGACTACGACAACGCGTCGGCCGCGCGGATCCGCCTGATGGATCCGCGGGTCGCGAACTGGAGCGCCCCGGCCGCGCAGAAGTGGACCTGGCACCCTACCTCGGCGAACGGGTTCGGTGGACTCACGTCCGCGTGGGGGCTCCCGACGGACGTGAAACTGCGGAGGAAGGCCGGCGCGTACGTCGCCCTCGTGTCGGACTCCCGTGGCCTCGCCGGACTGATCACCTACCCCGGCGGTCGGCGATTGTGGGCCGCGGACGTCGGCGCGCCGAACAACCCGCACAGCGTCGAGCTCCTGCCGGACGGCAACGTCGCGGTCGCCGCGAGCACCGGCGGCTTCGTCCGGATCTACACCGCCTCCCAGGGATCGGGATCGACCACCTCGGTCACCTACCCGCTGCACGACGCGCACGGCGTGCACTGGGACCCGGCACGCAAGGTGCTCTGGGCACTCGGCGGCGACAAGCTCGCGGCGCTCAGGATCGTCGGCACCCCGGCCGCTCCGATAGTCGAGGAGTCCAAGGTCTTCACCCTTCCGACCGGCGGCGGCCATGACCTCGCGCCGGCCCTCGAGAACCGCGACCTGCTCTGGGTCTCCACCGGCACGAAGGTGTACCGGTTCAGCAAGTCGGCCGGGAGAGTCGTCGCCGCGTTCGACCTGCCGAAGATCAAGAGCGTCAGCAGCATGCCGAACGCACAGCAGGTCCGGACCACTCCGAAGAGCGGTTGCCGGACCAGCTGGTGCACCGACACGGTCGACTTCGCCGTACCGGCCGCGACGCGGACCTTGCCGGGCGCCGAGATCTACAAGGCCCGCGTCTGGAGCTCTCGCTACGAATAGTCCTTCTCGAGGGCGATCTTCGGCAGCACTCGGTCGAGGCCGCGGGGCAGCCACCAGGCGCGGTTCCCGAAGAGCCGCATGATCGCCGGCACGAGCACGCACCGGATCAGGACGGCGTCGATCAGCACCGCGGTCGCCAGGCCGAGACCGAACTGCTTCAGCATCCGGTCCGGGCTGAGCAGGAAGGCGCCGAACACCACGATCATGATCGCCGCGGCCGCGGTGATCACGCTGCCGGTGTTCGCCAACCCTTCCCGCACGGCCTCCTTCGCATCCTTCGTCCGCCGCCACTCCTCATGGATCCGCGAGACCAGGAAGACCTCGTAGTCCATCGACAGCCCGAACACGATGGCGAAGATCATCACCGGGACGAACGCCTCGATCGGACCGGGCTGCGCGCCGAACCAGCCCTGCTGGAACACCAGCGTGATCACACCGAGCGAGGCACCGATGCTGAGCAGGTTGAGTACGGCGGCCTTCAGCGGGATCAGGATCGACCGGAACACCGCCATCAGCAGCAGCGCGGACAGGCCGACGACGACCAGTACGAAGATCGGCAGCCGGTTGCTCACCGCGGAGGAGAAGTCGTCGGCCGCCGCGGTCGCACCGCCGACCAGGTAGTTCGCCCCGGTCTGCGTCTCGAGCGCTGGCAGCGTGTCGTCCCGGAGTCGCTCCACCAGCTCGCTGGTCGCCGCGTCCTGCGGTGCGCTCTTCGGGAACGCCAGCACCGTGGCGACCTCGCCGTCGGGCGTCACCTGTGGTGGCGTCACGGCCGCGACGTTCGGATCCCGTTGCAGCGCCTGGCCGAGGGCCTGCGCCGCCGCCTGGTCACCTTCGGAGACGACCACCAGCGGACCGTTGAACCCCGGCCCGAACCCCTGCGCGAGCAGGTCGTACGCCTTCCGGCTGGTCTTCGCCGGGTCGTCCGTCCCCGCGTCCGCGAACCCGAGCCGCATGTCCAACGCCGGCAGAGACAACGCGACCAGCGCGATCGTCCCGAACACCAGCGGCACCCACGGACCACGCTGGACGACGGCCGCCAGCTTCCGCCAGCCGTCTCCCGGCGTACGACGCTTCTTCGCCGCGTGCTTGCGGACACTCTTCTCGATCCGCTTCCCGAACAGCGTGAGCAGAGCCGGCAGCAGGCTCACCGCGGCCAGCATCGTGATCAGCACGGTCAGCGTGACTCCGAGCGCAACGCCCTGCAGCGAACCGAGGCCGAGCGCGAGCAGCCCGAGCAGAGCGATCACCACAGTGCAGCCCGCGAACATCACCGAGCGTCCGGCGGTGTCGAGGGCAACCATCGAGGCGGTCGCGCGATCGGTGCCGTCCTTGAGCAACTCGCTGCGGTAGCGGGAGAAGATCAGCAGGGCGTAGTCGATGCCGACACCCAGACCGACCAGCATCATCACCGGCGCGGTGTAGTCCGGCACCGTGAACAGGTGCGAGGCCAGCACCAGCAGGCCGAGGGTCCCGCCGACGGCGAACACGGCGGTCAGCAGCGGAAGGGTTGCCGCCAGCAACGACCCGAAGAGGAACACGAGGATCACCAGCGCGGCCAGCATGCCGGCGCCTTCGGCCGCACCGCCTTCGCTCTCGGCGGCTGCACGGGCCAGGTCGCCGCCGACCTCGACCTGCAGGCCGGGCCGGGCGAAGTCCTGGGCCCGCTCGATGATCGTCCGGACGTCCTCGACCGGCATGTCCTCGACCGTGGTGTCCAGTCCGACGGTGGAGTACGCCGTACGTCCGTCCTGGGAGAGCGATCCGGGCGAGGTGAACGGGTCCGCGACCGAGGCCACGTGCGGCAGGTCGGCGACGACGGTGAGCATCGACGCGATCCGCTGCTTCTCCGCCTGGAGTCCGCCGTCCGCGTGCAGGACGAGCTGCACGGACGCGGCGTCGCCCTGCGGTTGGTGCTCGCGGAAGATGTCGGTCACCCGCTGGGAGTCGGTCCCGGGCAGTGAGTTGTCGTTGCGGTAGTTGTCGCCGATCAGCGTCGAGGCCGCGGTGACGGCGACCAGGGCGGCCAACCAGAGCAGCACCGCCACGCCGGCGTGCCGCATCGACCAGCCGGACACCCGGTGCAGCAGCCCTGGTCGTCCACCCTCCTTCCCGGGCGGTCGGCGTACGGGAGTGTCCACGGTCATGGCTTGCGCCTCCTTCAATAAGTAGATTCGCTACATGTTGCCTCTCGACAGTAACAGACATATGAGTAGACTGGCTACATGAAGGCGGATGCGTTGCGTGGACACCTCGACCCGATGATCCTGGCCGTCGTCGAGCACGAGCCGCTGCACGGCTACGCGATCATGGAGGCGTTGCTGGAGCGCAGCGGCGGTGAGCTGGACCTGCCGACCGGCACGCTGTACCCGGCGCTGCGGCGGCTCGAGCGGGCCGGTTACCTGGCTAGCGAGTGGAGCACGGTCGGCGGGCGCAAACGCCGGACCTACCAGCTCACCTCGGCCGGCCAGAAGATGCTTGCCTCAGGCAAGCAGGAGTGGCTGACCTTCCGCGCGGTCGTGGAAGGGGTGCTACGCCCGGGCCAGGCGTAGCGTCCGCCCGGCCTGCAGGCCGACCCCGAGCAGCGGCAGTACGACGAATCCCGTCACGATCCCGTAGTCGAGCAGGTTCCCCGGGCCCGGGCCGGTCGTCGCCATCCCGACCCCGATCAGGCTGATGGCGGCGGAGCAACCGATCGCGAACAGGCCGGTGAACCGGCTGACGTGGTCGCGGACGACCGGGTAGCGCAGACCGACGCCGCCGGCGATCACCGCCAGCACCGCGCCGGCCATCGCGACCATCCCGATGCCCTGGACCAGCGCCTGGAGGACGTCGTTCAACGGGCCGCCGGCGTCGGGGTCCCGGTTCCAGCTCCAGGCGCCTTCCTGCCAGACGATCGGCTGGATGATCAGCACCAGGAACAGCATCGTCGCGGTCCGGCGGCTCTGGCTGACGGCCAGCTCCGCGCGGTAGCCCGGCACGATCTCGTCGAGCGCACCGAAGTCGGCGACCGCCGCGCGCTCGGCGGCGGCCCGGTCCAGACCATCGGCCTCGAGGGCTTCGGTGGCATCGGCCAGGTGGTCCCGCGCCTCGGCGAGCAGGTCGGCCTTACGCCGACGCGGGCCGGGCAGAGCACGGCTCAGGCCGGTCAGGTACTCGTCGACGGTGCTTGCACGGCTGGACACAGCTTCCAGTATCGGGACGGCCGGTCCGGATCACGTCCGGGGTCCCACTGAGTCTCCCCTGACATCCGCCTGGGCGGCGGCCTTGCGCCGGCGGTGCCGGATCACGAAGAAGCCGACGTACCCGATCACCACCAGCGCGAAGCCGACCTTCTCGGCGGTCGGGGTCGCGCCCTCCGGCCAGATCGTGCCGTCCAGGTAGTGGTTGATGTAGCCGGCCTCGTACACACTCTCCCCGCCCCTGCGGAGGAAGTACTTCTCGATGCCGGTGAACGGGCAGTCGTAGTCGATGACCACGATCGCGAGGCTCCAGATGACGATGCCGAGGTGGACCCAGATCAGCTTGCGCCACTTCCAGGCCAGGAAGGCACCGAACACGAAGAACAGCAGGAAGGCGGCGTGCAGGACGAACATCGCGTCCGCGAGCAGGCGCCAGATCATGACGGCGTACGGGTCAGCGCGTCCCGGACCGTCACCGGTGCGGGTGGGGTGTGTTCAGGCCGGATCGCACCCATCAGTCGCTCCACCGCCGCCTCCATCTCACTTCGCCAGGTGACCGCCGACCGCAGGTCCAGCCGCAGCCGCGGGTTGCGCGGGTGGTCCCGGACGACGCCGAAGCCGACCGCCCGCAGGAACTCGGTCGGCCAGACGCAGCCCGGTCCGTCCCAGCGGGAGTCGCCGAACGCCTCGACCGCGCGAAAACCGCGTTTGAGTACGTCCTTCGCCACCGCCTGGACGAGGATCTTGCCCAGTCCGAGCCCGAGGTACCGCGGCAGGATCCGCCCGGTCGCGAGGACGACGGCGTCCGGGCTGACCGGCGCGGTCGGGAACGCCTGGGTCCGGGGCAGGTACGCCGCCGGGGCGTACACCGCGAACCCGGCCGGCTCGTCGTCGACGAACAGGACGACGCCCGCGCTGCCCCAGTCCAGCAGCAGCTGCGACAGCCAGGCCTCCTTCTCCAGCCCGGTGCCGCCGGTCCGGGCGGCCTGCTTGGCGGCGACCGGATCCAGCTCCCAGAACACGCAGTCACGGCACGGCACCGGGAGCTCGTCGAGGTTGGCGAGCGTCAGCGGTTCCAGCCGTCGGGCCATCAGCGGTCTCGGGTCCGCCGGGAGTCGGAGGTCAGGTGCGTCACGGTGAGTGCCCAGGGAGTCGTCGGGTCGCTCATCGTGCCGCTCATCGGGCCGCCGGCGCGGCTGCCGGCGCCGGCTTCCGCGCGTCCGGGGTCTCCGCCGCCTCCGGGGCGACGTACCGCTGCTGTATCTTCGCGGCGGGTTGCCGCCGGAACAGCTCGCCGGCGAACCCGGCCAGCACGCCCAGGAGCAGTCCACCGAGCGTCCAGCCGGCTGTCTTGCCCACGCTCATCCGATCCGCCTTCCGCATCCACCTCTCAGGCCGTACCGCGCCGTCCGGCCGTCTCAGCAGCCAGATCACGGCATGGTCGAACCTGCCCCTATAAGGCATGGTAGTGAGAGGTCGCGCCGTTCCACAGCCCAGGCACGCTTGGGTTCACCGGCGTAACCTGGTGACTTCCCCCTCGATCACCTGTTGGAGTGGCTTCGTGAGTGCTGACCTGCCCGATGTCCGGCAGACCCGTCTCGACAACTACGTCGACCGGTACGCAGCACGGACGAAGGGCATGACGGCGTCGGAGATCCGGGCGCTGTTCGCGGTCGCCAGCCGCCCCGAGGTGGTCTCGCTCGCCGGTGGCATGCCGAACATCGGCGGCCTGCCGCTGGACGTCGTCGGCAGCGCGGTCCGCGACCTGGTGATCGACAGCGGCCCGACCGCGATGCAGTACGGCTCCGGCCAGGGCGACCCGGTCCTGCGGGACCAGATCTGTGACGTGATGCGGCTGGAGGGGATCGACGCCCACCCCGACGACGTCGTCGTCACGGTGGGCAGTCAGCAGGCGGTGGACCTGGTGACTCGGGTGTTCTGCGACCCAGGCGACGTGGTGATTTGCGAGGCCCCGTCGTACGTGGGTGCGCTGGGCGTGTTCCGGGCCTACCAGTGTGAGGTCGTGCACGTCGCGATGGACGACGACGGCGTCGTACCCGAGGCGCTCGAGCAGGCGATCGCGGCGGTGCGCGCGGCCGGGAAGCGGATCAAGTTCTTCTACACGATCCCCAACTTCCACAATCCGGCCGGTGTCTCCCTGTCGGCCGAGCGGCGGCAGCGGGTGCTGGAGATCTGTCAGCGGGCCGACCTGCTGGTGCTGGAGGACAACCCGTACGGGCTGCTCGGGTTCGACGGCGATCCGTACCGCGCGCTGCGGGCCGACGACCGCGAGGGCGTGATCTACCTCGGGTCGTTCTCGAAGACGTTCGCGCCCGGGTTTCGGGTCGGGTGGGCGGTGGCGCCGCACGCGGTCCGGGAGAAGCTCGTGCTGGCGCAGGAGTCGGCGACGCTGTGCCCGCCGGTCTTCAGTCAGCTCGCGATCTCGTCGTACCTGGGCCGGCACGACTGGCTCGGGCAGGTGAAGCAGTTCCAGGAGATGTACCGGGAACGCCGGGACGCGATGTTGTCGGCGCTGACCGAGAAGATGCCCGCGGCAACGACCTGGACCAGGCCGGGCGGCGGGTTCTACGTCTGGCTCACCCTGCCGGACGGTCTGGACGCGAAGGCGATGCTGCCGCGGGCGGTCACCGCGCGGGTGGCCTACGTGCCCGGAACCGCCTTCTTCGCCGACGGTTTCGGCTCGCAGTGCATGCGGCTGTCGTACTGTCACCCGACCCCGGCGCGGATCGTCGAAGGGGTCGGCCGGCTGGCCGCGGTGATCAACGAGGAGCTCGAGCTGCGGCAGACGTTCGGGCCGCTGACGCCCGGGCCGGGGCGCGACTACGACGCTCCGGGGCCGGAGCTGAGCTGAGCCCGCTGCGCAAAGGTTGCGCAATGGATCTGCGGGCGGCCGGAGGTCTTTGACGCGGTAGCGGTACCGTTCCAGTGGGCCTCGGGACCGGCGACCGTGCCGGAGTCGCCCACGAGTGATCGGGAATTTTGTGATGAGTGATCTGGGTCGAGTGCTGGTACTGGCCGGCGGACTGTCACACGAGCGGGACGTCTCGCTCCGGTCCGGCCGGCGGGTCGCCGACGCCCTGCGCAGCGTCGGCGTGGAAGTCGAGCAGCGCGACGTCGACGCCAACCTGGTCGAGCGCCTCCGCGACGATCCGCCGGACGCGGTCTTCCCCGTCCTGCACGGCGTCACCGGCGAGGACGGCGCCCTCCGCCAGGTCCTCGACCTGTACGGCGTGCCGTACGTCGGCGCCGCCGCGGACGCGTGCCGCACAGCCTTCGACAAGCCGGTCGCGTCCACGATGGTGTCGGCCGCCGGGCTGCGGACGCCGGCGTCGGTCGTGCTCGGGCACGACACCTTCCGCGAGCTCGGCGCCAACGTGCTGATGGAGGCGGTGATCGCTCAGGTCGGCCTGCCACTGGTGGTGAAGCCGGCCCGCGGCGGTTCGGCGCTGGGCGCGTCGATCGTGCGCTCGGTCGACGAGCTGCCGGCGGCGATGGTCAACTGCTACGCGTACGGACCGGTCGCGTTGATCGAGCAGTACGTCGACGGGACCGAGGTCGCCGTCACGGTGGTCGACACCGGCGACGGGCCGCGGGCGCTGCCGGCGGTGGAGATCCGGCCGGACTCCGGGTTCTACGACTACGAGGCGCGGTACACCGCCGGCGCCACGCAGTTCGTCGTACCGGCTCGGGTTGGCCCTGACGTCGCCGCGGCGTGCGCTGAGGCTGCCGTGACGGCGCACCGGGCGCTCGGGCTGCGGGACCTGTCGCGGTCGGACCTCGTGATCGATGCCGACGGCGTGCCGTGGTTCCTCGAGGTGAACGTGGCGCCCGGGATGACGGAGACGTCGCTGGTGCCGCTGGCCGCCGAGGCCGCCGGGATCGAGCTGGGTGTGCTCTGCCGCGACCTGCTGGCTGCCGCTGCGGCTCGTTGAGGTCTTGATGTCCGCAGGGGAAGCTCGGCCGTTCTGGCGGGTGGCGCTGGAGCCGCGCTGGCTGGCCTTGCTGGTGCTGGCGCTCGGGCTTGCCTCGGTGATGTCGGTGATGGGCGTCTGGCAACTGGAGGTCTACCAGTCGAAGACGGCTGCCGCTACGGCCAAGCGGGCCGAGGGTGAGCCGGTGCAGTTGCAGTCGCTCTTCTCCATCGACGAAGGCCTCCCCGCCCAGGCCGTCGGCCGACGCGTCACCGTGAACGGCACCTGGGGACCCGCGTCCGACCAACTCTTCATCACCGACCGCCGCCACGGGGAAACGACCGGCCTCTGGGTCGTCACCCCTCTCCTCCTGGTCGACACCGCTGCAGGTCCACCCTCAACCCCTGGCACCCCTACCGTCCCCGCTCCCAACGCCTCCACCACCCCTACCGCCGCCACTCCCGGCTCCGCCACGACTCCCGGTTCCACCGCGACCCCCGGTTCCTCCACGACTCCCGGCGCCACCGCGACCCCCGGTTCCTCCACGACTCCCGGCGCCACCGCGACCCCCGACTCCTCTGCGACTCCGGGCGACGCGATGGCCGCCGACCGTTCTGCTGCCGCCGGCGCGGTGATGGTGGTTCGTGGCTGGGTCTCCTCTACCTCGGACCCAGCAGCGCGCGCCCCGTCCGGCCCCGTGCAGCTGACTGGCGCAGTCGCCGCCTCCGAAGCCCAGGACGCCTCCGGCGACGCGGCGGCCGGCCGGGTCCTGCAGTCCCTCCGCATCCCGACCATCGTCGACCTGGTCGACTACCGCATCTACGACGCCTTCGTCGTCCAGTCCTCGATCGACTCCGGCGCATCACCTGACCCGGCGCCGGCCGTCGTACCCCCGCCTGCTCCCCCAACCGATCACGCCGGCCTCCGGAACGTCGCGTACGCCTTCCAGTGGTGGATCTTCGCCGCCTTCACCCTCTGGATGTGGACCCGCATGGTCCAGGACGCCCGCCGTCCCGAGCCCGACCTCGCGGACGACGACAACCCGGCAGGCGGAGACCCTGACCGGGCAGCTGAGCCTGTGGAGTCAAGCGGTACCGTTTCAGCGTGACCTCACCAGCCGACCCCGCCACCTCCGCCACCCCGCAGCCGCTCACCCCGGCCATCCGCGGCGCCCTCACCCGCTACCGCGTGATCGCGTACGTCGTCGGCGTGATGCTCCTCCTGCTGCTTTTCCTGGCGATGCCGCTGAAGTACCTGGCCGACGACCCGAGCGTCATGAACATCATCGGCCCCATGCACGGCTTCCTCTACGTGGTCTACCTCCTGGCCACCTTCGATCTCTCCCGCCGGGTCCGCTGGTCCTTCACCCGCCTCGTCCTCACCGCCCTCGCCGGCACCATCCCCTTCC
The DNA here is from genome assembly GCF_050942445.1 of Kribbella sp. CA-247076. Lineage (NCBI taxonomy): Bacteria > Bacillati > Actinomycetota > Actinomycetes > Propionibacteriales > Kribbellaceae > Kribbella > Kribbella sp. CA-247076. Next base: position 7,532,982 of record NZ_CP192051.1, read on the forward strand.
TCTCCTTCTACGCCGAACGCAAAGCCACCCACGACCTAACCCACTCCTAGCCCCACGTTTCACGTGAAACGGACCGCAAATCGCCAAATAGATTTGTCGACAAATCCCGCGCGGCGTCGGACTCCTCGAATTCCTCTGACAAACGCATCCTCAGCCCACTCGGCTTCACGACGCCGAACCCTCGGCCCACCTGACCTCCGCCCACCCCGCCCTCAGCCACCCGGTCTTCCCGCCATCCGCCCTCGCCACTACTCAGGCGCCGCACGGCCCGAATCCCACTCTGCGCGATAGGTCAGAGTGACCACTTCGCTGCAACAGGTCAGAGCGACCACTTCGCCGCAACGTCAGTGTGCCCGCTCCGCCGCACACCTCAGGGGGGACTCCGAGCACGCGCTCCGACCCCGCCTGCGGGCACAATCCGGTCGCCGAGGAGCTGCCCATCCCTCGTTCGTCGCACCCGCCCTGCTCGCGCAGGTGCAGGTCCTGATGCCCGGACGTCACCGACCGCCGCGCCGTAGGTCGCCGCCCACTTGCTCACCGCGGCGATCTAGCCACCGACGCCGGCGTCCACCACGGCACCGCGCGCACGACGGCGACCGCCAACGCCCACTCGCACATCTCCGGCCTCTCAGCGCGCCGGACCCCCAAAGCCCGCTGTCGCTCGGCCGCCTGCACCGAGCAATCCGCCAGTCCAGGCCACCTCGGCTCCCAGCCCGTAGGTCAGTCGCGTTCGCCTGACCACCACCAGGACCTCGCGTACGTCGAGTGCGCCGGCTACGTTCCCCATCCGCGATCAGTTCGCTGCCCGACCGCTCCCGCCTCACCCAAGCACACTCCCGCCAAACCACACCCACCTGGTCCTGCGCTCGCTCAGGAGCAGCACCTGAGCACCCAGCCCGACCCTCGTCCGCTCCACCTCGGCGACCCCCCGTTCCCACCTTCCGTTCCCACCTCCCACCTCCCACCTCCCGGCCCAATAGCCCCGCCCGTCCCGGGCCCTACCTCCCCGCCGCACGTCCCCCACAGGCCCACGTCTCCCACCTCACATCCCCCGGCCCCACATCACCCACATCCCCCTGCTCACGTCTCCCGCCCCACGTCCCCCGCCCACGACGGCTCCACCTCCCGGCCCAATAGCCCCGCCCAGGTTCTCCGCCCACATCCCCGCCCCACGTCTTCCACGTCAGCTCGCCGGCCAGACCCCCGGCCGAGGTCTCCAACGCCACCTCGCCGGCCAGAGCCCGGGCCCACGCCCCTGCAAAACCCGCGGCAGCACCGGGCTCACTCCGTGCGCCACGTCAGCCGCGTTCAGCAGCTGCGGCCTCGGCGAACCTCATCTCGCCGGCCGCACCTCGGCGGCCCAGTCTCGTGCAGGCGCTCTCCTCCGGCCCCGCCAGGCGCGACTTTGCGGACCCAACCAGAGCGGCTGGCCGAGCCTGCTCGAACTTGCCGAACCGGCTCTCCGTGGGTGACCCGGTGGTCGACTCGACGCTCCGGACCCGACATTCCCGACCTCGCGTTCCCGGTTGTACGCGTCCTCCCGACGTGCCGACCGCGTTCGAGCCGGCGATCGACACTTGAGTGTTCGACGTACGAGAACGCCCCCGGACCTGTGGAGGGCCGGGGGCGTGCTGCTGCTTGTGGGTTAGGGATTCGGCTTGTTCGGGTCCATGAGGGTCACGATGCGTTCGAGGTCGTCGAGGGAGGCGAACTCGACGGTGATCCTCCCCTTGGTCTTGCCCAGGTCGACCTTGACGCGGGTCTCGAACCGGTCGGACAGCCGATCAGCCAGGTCGACGAGCCGCGGGGCCACCGGCTTGTTGCGGCGCCGCTGGGTGGCGGGTGCGTCCTCGGAGTTCATGTCGCCGAGTGCGACGATCTCCTCGACGGTGCGGACCGACAATCCCTCGGCGACAATCCGCTGAGCCAGCCGCTCGATAGCGTCCCCACTCGGCAACCCCAGAAGCGCGCGGGCATGACCGGCCGATAGAACGCCGACCGCAACGCGCCGCTGCACCGACGCCGGCAACTTGAGCAGCCGCAGGGTGTTCGAAATCTGCGGCCGCGACCGCCCGATCCGGGTCGCCAGGACTTCCTGCGTGCAGCCGAAGTCGTCGAGCATCTGCTGGTACGCCGCCGCCTCCTCGAGCGGATTCAGCTGGCTCCGATGCAGGTTCTCCAACAGCGCGTCCCGCAGCATCACGTCGTCCGACGTGTCGCGAACGATCGCCGGGATCGTCGTCAGGCCGGCCTGCTGGGTCGCACGCCAGCGACGCTCCCCCATCACCAGCTCGTACTTGTCCTGCTCCAGCCGGCGTACGACGATCGGCTGCAGCAAGCCGATCTCCTTCACCGAGTGGACCAGCTCCTCCATCGCCTCCTCGTCGAAGACGGTCCGCGGCTGCTTCGGGTTCGGGGTGATCTTGTCGACCTCGATCTCCGCGAACGACGCCCCCGGTACGGCGGCCAGCTCCGGCTCCACCTTCTCCACCGGCGGCGCCCCCGGGATCGAACTGGACTTGCTGCCGAGCGTCGTACTGCTACCGGGAGCGGGTGTGCTGGGAATCAGCGCACCAAGTCCACGTCCGAGTCGGGTGTTCATCGCGCTCCTAGAGTTCGACCTACTGAAGTACTGCCTGCACCACTAATCCCGAGGCGGGCCTCGTTTCACGTGAAACGCGGGTCGCTCACCCCGCGACCAGAACCTGCCTGAGCAACCGTAACTGGTCACCCCACCACAACCACGCCCACCCACCCCGAACCAGCACAGACCGTCCGTTTCACGTGAAACACGAGCACCGCGGGCCGCGCTGGGTTTGACCCCCATCGCGCCGATCAATCTCGTTTCACGTGAAACCTCGCACGCCCGAGGCAGCATCGGGCGGCGACAGAGCCCCGGCCGCCCACGAGGCGAGCGGCGTGGTGCCCGGATCATTCCGCAGGCCAGGTCCGCCCGGCCCAGGTCCGCACCGTGGCGAGATCCGGGCGACTCCCGCTGTGGCCGCGCGGTCCCGCCGGGTGGCCGGCAGCGCAGGTCTCGCCGGGCGGCTGGCAGCGGGGGCCCAGACGAGGTGTTTGCCGCGGGCTGCCGACGTCTACCTTGCGCGCCGTCGTAGAGCGGCCGGTGGTCGCTGGTCGAGCGGCGTACGGCGGGCATCCTGCGGGACCGCTGCTTCGGCGGTCGCGGTTGAGCTCGGGCGTCGCGGTTGAGCTCGGGCGTCGCGACTGAGCTCGGCGTCGCGACTGAGCTCGGCGTCGCGGCTGAATTCGGCGGTCGCGGCTGGAGGCGAAGTGATGTGCAGCAGAACCGGGCTCGTGGATCCTGGCGCGTTCGAGGAACGCGCCGACCGGTAGTTCGCGGGGTGACGGCTGTGGGCCGGAGAGGAATGCGAAGCGCCGGCCGCGGGGCGGCCGGCGCTGGGGGTGGTGCGGGTCAGGCGTTGTTGCGCATGGCGATCTCTCGGGAGGCTTCCAGGTAGGAGAGGGCTCCGGCGGAGGCTGGGTCGTAGGCGAGGACCGTTTGGCCGTGGCTCGGGGCCTCGGAGATGCGGACCGAGCGGGGTACGGCGGTGCGGAGGACGGCGTCGCGGAAGTGGCCGCGGACCTCGGCGGCGACTTCGCCGGCCAGTTTGGTGCGGGCGTCGTACATGGTGAGGAGGATCGTGGAGACGTCCAGGCCCGGGTTCAGGTGGGACTTCACCATGTCGATGTGGCGGAGAAGCTGGGAGAGGCCCTCCAGGGCGTAGTACTCGCTCTGGATCGGGACCAGGACCTCCCGGGCCGCCGTGAGGGCGTTGACCGTGAGGAGGCCGAGGGACGGCGGGCAGTCGATGAAGACGTAGTCGTACTTCTCGCCGCCAGCTTCGGTCTCGGCCAGGTGCGCGTCGAGAGCGCGCTTCAGTCGGCTCTCGCGGGCGACGATGCTGACGAGTTCGATCTCGGCGCCGGCCAGGTCGATGGTCGCGGGGATGACCTGGATGCCAGGGTGCTCGGCGCAGGGCTGGAGGAGCTTGCTGAGGGACTCGCCTTCGATGATCGCCTCGTAGACACCGGGCGTGCCTTCCGAGTGGTCGATGCCGAGGGCTGTCGACGCGTTGCCCTGGGGGTCCAGGTCGATGACGAGGATCCGGGCGCCGTACAGGGCGAGGCCGGCGGCGACGTTCACGGTCGTCGTCGTCTTGCCGACGCCGCCCTTCTGGTTGGCGACCACGAAGACTCGGGTTTCGGCGGGCAGCGGAAACTCCCGGCCCATCGTGCGTCCTTCATTCACCAGCAGGGTCCGTTCGGTGGCGGCGGCGATCGGAGTCTCGAGAAGTCGTCGCTGAAGCTCGTCCGACGTGGCCCGCGCGGCGATCTGTGCGGCAGTCATAGCGCCCATTCCAATTGGTGCGGGACTTGGCCCGAAGAGGATGTCAGTGGGGGTCGGGGCGGGTCTGCCCACCGCTTCGTCCACAGGTCTCTGTGGACGAATTCCCGTGTGCGGGGGCAGTTTCAGGGGGTCGTCATCCACAGGTCGTGGAGACTCGTCGAAGTCGTGGTCGGCGTCCACGAGGGACGCCGATTCGCCCTCGTCACCATCTTCTCGCGGCTGCTCCGTTTCACGTGAAACGGGCGCGTCGGTCGACGGGACAGGGTCCAGACCGGCGGACGCCGCGGCGTGGAGGGCGGCGCCGTTGACCGGGTTCAGGGAGGTTGTGGAACCACCGGAGGCCGGCCCGTCGGCCGGCTCGGCGGTGGGGGGCCCAGGTGCGACGAGGTCAGAGTCGGTGGGGATAGGCGCGAGGGTCTCGGTGTCGTCCGCGGCCGAGGACGCGGCAGGTCCGGCACCGGACGGCGCGGGGGCGTGGCCGGACGGCACGCCGGGCTCGGCGCCCGAGGGCTCGGCGCCGGAGGGCGCGGCAGGCTCGTGGCCGGGACCGAACCGCGCGGCGGGACCGGGGGCAGAGGGCGCGGCAGGCTCTCGGTCTGATGGCGCCGGGGTGGGGTGGGCGATGTCTGTGGTGGGGTCGGTGGTGATCAGACGGATGGCGGTCTGGGGGTCTGTCGGCCAGCCGATGCCTTGGGTCGTCTTCGGTTCACCCGTGCTCTTCTCCGGCCATCCGAGGGCACGACTCACCAACCCGCTCACCTCCCGCGTCTTCCGTGCCGGGGTCCCCCTGCAGCACGTCCGGCCACAATACTCACGACAGTCGTCGGCTGGGCCAGTTCATCCACACCGAGTTGATGAATGTGCCACAGCTCGGCCCCGAGGGACTCGAGTTCGCGTTCGGAGGCGTCCAGTTCCTCCTCCGCGGACGACCCCTTCATCGCCAGCATGAGACCCCCTTCGGCGCACAGTGGCAGACACCACCGGGCCAGTTTGCCCAAGGGAGCGACGGCACGAGAAGTCACCACGTCGTACGACGCCGGCGGAAGATCCTCGGCCCGCGATCGGACCACGGTGGCGTTGCCGAGCCCGAGCTGATCGACCGCCTCCTGCAGGAACGTCGTACGCCGGAGCAGCGGCTCGACGAGCGCGACCTCAAGGTCCGGACGAACCAGGGCCAGCACGACACCCGGCAGACCAGCGCCGGTGCCGACATCGGCGACCGTCGACTCGGACGGGATCAGTCGCTCGAGTACGGCGCAGTTCAGCAGGTGCCGGTCCCACAGCCGCGGCACCTCCCGCGGACCGATCAAGCCGCGGACCGTGCCCTCGGTCGCGAGCAGTTCGGCGTACGCCGCAAGCCGGACCGCCGCCCGTGGATACAGCTTCTCCACGAGCGGCGGCGTTTCACGTGAAACAGGTTCGGTCACCAGTCGAGTCCGGTGAACGCTCGAACCGGACGGCGGATCACGACGGCTGGACGACGACGCGGCGCCGGGGCTCCTCGCCCTCGGACTCACTGGTCAGGCCCGCGGCCGCGACGACGTCGTGGACGACCTTGCGCTCGAACGGCGTCATCGGGTCGAGCCGCACCGCGGTGCCGGTGGCCTTCGCCTCCTCGACCGCCTTGCGTCCGACCTCCTCGAGCTCGGCCTTGCGGTTCGCCCGGTAGTTCGACACGTCCAGCATCAGCCGGGAACGCTCACCGGTCTCGCGGTACACCGCCAGCCGGGTGAGCTCCTGGAGCGCCTCCAGCACCTTGCCGTTCTCGCCGACCAGGTTGTTCAGCTCGGCGCCGACGATCGAGACCGCGGCCCGGTCACCGTCGACGTCCATGTCGATGTCGCCGTCGAGATCGGCGATGTCCAGCAGTTCCTCGAGGTAGTCGGCAGCGATGTCGCTCTCCGCCTCGAGTGCCTTCAGGCGCTCGCCCGCGGTGGTCGTCTTGGCCGCCGACTCCTCCGCGGCCTCGGTGTTCTGCATGCCGTCGCTCACGGCCAACTCCTTCGCAATGTCGAGATCCGCCCCACGGGGACCCGGGTGTACAAGCAGGCAGGGTTACCGGCACCTACCGGTCAGCGGGAACCGCCGGACTTCTTCTGCGCCGCCTTCTTCTGCGCGGCCGACTTGGCCGCGGGCTGGCGCTTCGCCGTCGAACCCTTCTTGCCGGCCGGCTGCTTCTTGGCAGCACCGGCCTGAGTCTTCTTGGCCGCCTCCGGCTTGGTGTTCGAGGACGCCTGGCCGTTGCTGGTGGCGCTCGAACCGGCGCTCGAACCGGCGCTGGAATCGGAGCCGGTGGCCGCCGACGGGGCCGCGCCGCCGCCCTTGCGGTCGCTGCGGGACTGCCGCTTCGGCTGCTGCCGCTGCGCCGGACGCCGGTCCGTGGTCGTCTCCGTCGTACCCTCGGCCGTCGCCAGACCGTCCTCGGCCGGCCGGCCCTTGCGCAGGTTGTGCTCGCGCTTGCGGGCCTCCATCGCGTCGTACGCCGGGGTGCCGGGCGCCGGGTTGCGGCGGATCACGTAGAACTGCTGGCCCATCGTCCACACGTTCGAGACGAACCAGTAGATGAGCACACCGATCGGGAAGTTGAAGCCACCGATCAGGAAGAAGATCGGGAAGACGTACAGCATGATCTTCTGCATCTGCGCCGCCTGGCCCTCGAGGGCCTCCTTCGGCATGTTCTTGCGCATCAGCTGCAGCTGGGTGATGAACATCGTCGTGGTCATCAGGATGATCAGGACGACCGCGACGATCTTGACGTTGGTGGCGCCGTCACCGTTGGCCCGCAGGAAGGTCTGCGAGATCTCGGCGCCGAAGATCGTGGCGTGCCGCAGCGACTCGACGTGCGGCGTGATGATGCTGCTGTGGCTCTCACCCTTCGAGGCACCGTCGAGCACCCGGAACAGGGCCAGGAAGACCGGCGACTGGAGCAGCAGCGGCAGGCACGAGGAGAACGGGTTGGTGCCCGTCTCCTTGTACAGCTTCATCATTTCCTGACCGAGCTTCTCCCGGTCGTGGCCGTACTTCTTCTGCAGCTCCTTCATCTTCGGCTGCAGCAGCTGCATGTTCCGGCTGGAGCGGATCTGCCGCACGAACAGCGGGATCAGCAGGGTCCGGATGACGATGGTCAGGCCGGCGATCGAGAGTGCCCAGGCCCACCCGCCGTTCGGGTCCAGCACCTGCGACAGCAGCCAGTGCCACCCCACCAACAGCGCCGCCACCGCGTGGTACAGCGGCGTCATGATCGCGTTGAAGATGTCTACGATCCCGTCCCACAACGCGAGTCCGGGGATGGCCAGAAGAGTCACTCAAGCACCTCGCTGCACAGGCCCGGCGTCGGCGGACGGTCCGGGCTGGTTGGCGGAGACCGGGTCTCCGCGCTGGTCGACATCTTTAGGGGGAACGGGGTCGTAGCCGCCGGGGTTCCACGGGTGGCAGCGGACGAGCCTTCTCGCCGCCAGCCAGCAACCGCGCACCGCGCCGTGGCGTTCGACCGCCTCCAGGGCGTACGCCGAGCAACTCGGGTAGAACCTGCACACCTGCCCGTACATCGGGCTGACGAAGGTCCGGTAGAGCTTCAGGAAACCGATGATCCCGTACTTGACGGGGTTGATCCTCATCGTGGCCCCAGCAGCCGGGACAGCGCACCGTCCACGTCCGCGACCAGCTCGTCGTACGACGCCGAGGCGGACGACGGGAGCGCACGGACCACGGTCAGACTGCCGGCCGGCAGCTCTGGGAGGCGTGCGGTCATCACCGCACGCAGACGGCGGTGGACCCGGTTCCGCAGAACCGCGTTGCCCACCGCCTTGTTCACCACGAATCCGACGCGGGCGGGGTCGGCCGGAGCCTCGTCCCGCCGGAGCAGATGGACCACCACGGCGCGCCGCCCCGCCCGCCGTCCGGACCGGACGGCGCGACGGAAGTCGTCGGACCGGCGCAACCGGTTCGACGCGGGCAACACGAGGTGGTCACCGTCAGCGGAGTCGCTCAGGCCGCGAGGCGCTGACGACCCTTGCCACGGCGGGCGGCGATGATCGCGCGACCCGCACGGGTACGCATCCGAAGACGGAAGCCGTGCTTCTTGTGCCGGCGACGGTTGTTCGGCTGGAACGTCCGCTTGCTCACTGGAATGACTCCGGTTACTCGAGATCACGATTGTCGACAAATCCACTGATAGATCTGCCGCTGGTGCAGTCCTGCACACCGTCGAGGAACCACGGGAAGGGTCTCGCAGGGAGCGCAGCACGAAACGGCCGGCTCAACACCGACCGATCCACGGTACGTGGCCGCCTGTGGACAGGTCAAACCAGTCGTCCCCAGGGTTATCCACAGACTTGTGGACAGAATAGTCGGCACACGATCGGTCAGGTGGCCGTCACCGACCGCGCAGTCACCACGACTACGCTCCGGCGTCTACCCGACACGCCGCAAGTTGCCCCCAATTTTGGGTTCATAGCCTGTGGATGACGGCTTGAAGCAGCGTGGGCGGACTTGTTAGCGTCAGCCCCTCACACCAGAGGTCCCACACCCCGCAATCGGTAACCAACCTGCTCCACGCGTCGTTCACAACTGTGGACAACCGTGTGGACAGTACGGCGGCCGGCGGCGGAACAACGCAGTCGCACCCAGCCGGCAGCACCGGCGACGCAGCGGGCGCACGGTGTCGGGTCTAACGGTCGCGCGGCCCGGGTCACCGGACGGCGCCGGCCACCGCAGCGATGGATTCGGGGAGCAACGCGTGGTCGAGGACCATTCCGCCAGTGCGGAATTCAGTGGGAACGCCGGACCGGAGTACGGGCCGGCAAGCTCTCCAGAGCCGCCTCCGGTGACCCCGGCGGCTCCCGTGCACCCGGCGGACCCCGCCGGCACTCGCCCGGTCCCGGCCGCGGCCCCGCCGGACGGTCTCGGCTATCCGTCGATCCCCGGCTCCTACCGCTCCGAGCTCGAGCGCGCCGCCACCGGCCTCCCCGGTACGACGCCCCCGGCCGGTACGCCGTACTTCGGGACCGCCCCGGCCGTCGGCGACAACCTCCGGTACGCCGATGTCCAGAACGACAAGTACTCGGTCGACCTCCCCCGGGCGGAGCGCTTCGGGCCGCAGGCGTCCTCCGGCCAGGAGGAGCAGCCCCCCTCTCAGTACGGCGGGGAGCAGCAGCCGGCGTATCAGCAGAGTGCCGACGCCCCTCAGTACAGCAACGAGCCACAGCCGACGGGGTACGAGTCCGGGGGTGAAAGACGTGCAGACAACCCCCACAGTGCGGCGCCCTACAGTGCGGACCCGCGAAGTGCGGACCCACGCAGTGCGGACCCACGCAGTGCGGACAGTGCCCACGCCGCGGAGAGCCCACAGAGCGCAGACCGGCCCGACCATGCGGACGCCGGCACCGCGGAGCCTCGCGTGGAAGCGCCGAGCCCGGTGATGGATCTCGGTGACGCATGGACCCGG